>NVSG01000007.1 GCA_002401155.1 Hyphomicrobiales bacterium | reverse complement strand
CCAGCAGCATAGCAGGGTAGCTAAATATGGAAGGGATAACCGCTGAAGGCATCTAAGCGGGAAACCCACCTGGAAACTAGTTTTCCCTGAGAATCGTCGAAGACTACGACGTTGATAGGCTAGGTGTGGAAGCGCGGTAACGTGTGAAGCTTACTAGTACTAATAATTCGATAGGCTTGATCATTCTCATTACCAATATTTATATTACGGACGTCAGTTATTTAAAAAGACCAGTTTAATTATATGCTTTTTGCCGACCTGGTGGTTATTGCGAAGTGGCTGCACCCGATCCCATCCCGAACTCGGCCGTGAAACGCTTCAGCGCCGATGGTACTTTGTCTTAAGGCACGGGAGAGTAGGTCGCTGCCAGGTCTGCAAAACGCATATATTAAACAAGTTTCACGAATTCTTCTCTTAACGGCAAATGATGTAATAAATTTAGAAGCTTTAACCGCCTGAAGGGCCTGTACCTCAGGCGGATTTTTGTTTCTACCAGCATTAACGGCCAGTTGGTCTGTTTTTGACGCGGGGTGGAGCAGCCCGGTAGCTCGTCAGGCTCATAACCTGAAGGTCGTAGGTTCAAATCCTACCCCCGCAACCATCGATGTCGAGGTAGTATTTACCTCCAAATCAGCAGCCTCATTCGGGCTGCTTTTTTCGTTTTTGGGGCTATTATTTTCCGCTGTAAGTGTTGATAGCACTTGCTTGTCCTCGGTATTCGCAGGTGTCTTCTTACCTGCGGCAAGCGTTAGAATGCCTGCGAGGTCACCTTCAAGCCAAAGCTCTGCTACGTCGCCCTCGCCAGAGGAGACGACAATGTGCCCAATCAGTGCACGAATGTCCTCAGATGCCTCCATCTGTGTTTATTTGTCCTGTAGGGCGCTGTACAACCCGTCTATCCGTTTGTGATACTCGAGCGCCATATTTGGATGAAGGAGCACAGGCGGTTCTTCAGCGGTTTCCAGAATTTGGACAAGTTCTATTTTTCGCTCCTCAAGAACCGGCATCTTTTCCTTCATCGAAGGAGAATAGAAGCCATCCATTATTGCCTGTATCATTTTCTCAATCTGGATTTCTACTCTTTTGAGTTCTGCCCGTTGCCCGATCAGATAGCCATAGGAATTACCGCCACCAGATTTTCCATCCTCAATGCGGCCCCTCAGTCCTCGTCGTGTTTTATCGGCGAGGTCTTTCAAGTAAAGCGCACCCATTGTACCCTTGAGACCAATATGAAGTTCATTGATGTCCCCTTCAGACAGCGTGACTATACGAACACCGACAAATGTAAAACGCTTATAGATGCCGGCGATATCTTCCTGATCGCGTGAAATTCGATCCAGAGATTCCGAAACAACAATATCAAAGCGACTTTCCTGAGCATCTGCCATCAACGCCTGGATGCCGGGACGGATGAGGCTTGCACCTGAGATTGAACGGTCGCAATAACTATCAACAATCTTCCAACCCTCGCGCTCTGCACGCTCCCGGCAGATACGGAGCTGGTCCTCTATCGAGGCATCACGTTGGTTGTCAGATGAGTAACGGGCATAAAGGGCAACAGTTTTCATAATCAACACCTCAAAGCTTTTACGGCCTTAAGTTTGAATCTTTTTTTGCTGCTAAGCAAGTCTTCGCGTGATGATCTCTTGCAACTTGTCGGGCGAGCGATTTAACAATATTTCTAAAACGTACATCAAGTTGCAGTTCCACTCGTGGGCGCGCAGCCAAGCTTTGTCTGCTCTTCTCAAGTTTGTGATGCTTTGATTTAGTATGCTTCATTCAAAGCAATGTGCATTGTAAAATGCCGATGGAAAAGAAAGAAGATACCAATAAGATCCAAAGACAAGTTGAAACCTCTGGACCACACTAGCTATGGTTGTCTCTAGGTGGCTACGCTATGTATCAATGAAATTGGCGCTTGTTCTCACGCAAAAATAATATGATTAGTTGGATATATATGCCAAATAAATCAAAATTCTATTCAATGGAATGGTTGTCATACTCCCTGTCTTCAGGGGATCAGGTTTTGAAATTTCTAATTTGGCGGGAGTGCATTAGGCGCCAGGAAACTTGTTTGGTGGACCGATGGGGGTTTTTGAGCTATTTTGAAGTGCTGGCAGTGAATTGGGAAGGTGCGGAGGCCCTCCCGGAGGAGAACAATATGTGTAACATCTTTGCTAATCAGAATCCTGAGAGATATGAGAGCCAGACCCGCAGATTGCGACTGAATGGCCAAAGCACAAGTATTCGGTTGGAAAATAGCTTTTGGGAAATCGTTGACGAACTTGCTGAAATCGAAGGAGTGTCGTCTCCTGTTTTTATATCAAAACTACATTCTGAAGTTCTTGAACTGCATGGAGAGGTGCCCAATTTTACCTCTTTGTTGCGCTGTGCGTGCTTAATTCATATGGATAAAACTGCGCTTTCTTTAGATGCTAATTCAGAAGAGCAGTCTTCAGCTCTATTTGTTTTAGCATCTGAATCTGACCGAGTGACCTTGTAGTATCTGACTACTACCACGCCCTCTCGAACACCTCTTAAAGTGTCCTGTAACAACGCGGATACTCACAAGAGGTTTTATGGCGAAAATAATACATACGATGATTCGAGTGCTTCAAGAAGCACGTTCACTATCATTTTATAATGAAGCGTTTGGTCTGAAAGTTGCTGAGCGCTTTGATTTCGAGACATTTACGCTCATCTACCTTCGCAATGAGGAATCCAATTTTGAATTGGAATTGACCGTGAACAAGGACCAGTCCGGTCCTTACAATCTCGGTAATGGCTATGGGCATATCGCGGTTTGCGTCGATGATCTTGATGCCGAGCATGCTCGTTTTGAAGCTGCGGAACTCAATCCAAAAAAACTAACTGATTTTAAACGCGACGGTGAATTGATCGCGAGGTTTTTCTTTGTCGTTGATCCTGATGGGTATGAGATCGAAGTTTTACAAAAACATGGACGTTATCAATAGCTAACTTGGAGGAGAGACTATGAAAAAGGGAAATGCATATCTGTTGATGAGCCGTCGGGAATTGCTGACACGCTCATTGGTGATTGGAGGTAGCCTTGTCATAGGTGCAGGGTTTGTTTCTGCGCCAGATGCTGCTTGGGCAATGGAGGCGCAGCATCTGAAGCCAAAAACTCTGGCAACATTAATCCAGCTTGCTCGCGATATTTATCCCCATGATCAAATTGGAGATGAATTCTACGTAAATGCAATCAAGGGTTATGATTCAAAAGACCATGTCGAAGCAATTGAAGCTGGAATTGAAGACCTAAATAAAAAGGCTGGTGGAGACTATTTGGGCCTTGGTTGGGAGGATCAGCGGGTAGCTGTTCTGCGCCAAGTTGAAGATACCGCCTTTTTTCAAATGATCCGGGGAGGGCTTGTTACAGGACTTTATAATCAGAAACCTGTCTGGGCAATTTTTGGTTATGAGGGAGAGTCCTTTTCCAAGGGCGGATACATCAATCGCGGATTTAACGACATTAACTGGCTGTAAAAGGGAGAAGTAAAATGGGAGCTCCATTTGATTTAAACGACGATAGTGTCGTTGTTATTATTGGCACAGGCGCTGGTGGCGGTGTTTTGGCTAACGAATTGGCCCAAAAGGGAATTAGTGTTGTTGCGCTTGAAGCGGGTGGCCGTTATTTGCCTGAAGATTACACTAATGATGAATGGGATAGTTTTGGGCAGTTAGCCTGGACCGAACCACGTTCAACGAGCGGAGATTGGCGGGTTGCCAAAGATTTCTCCGGCCTTCCGGCATGGATTGTAAAAGCCGTTGGCGGAACAACGGTCCATTGGGCTGGAGCTTCACTTCGGATTCAGGAACATGAATTCAAGGCATTAACAACCTATGGAGAAGTTGAAGGAGCCAATCTACTTGACTGGCCCATTACACTTGCCGAACTTGAACCATATTATGAAAAAGCTGAAAAGAAACTCGGCGTAACTCGCACCAATGGCATTCCTGGTCTGCCGGGCAGCAATAACTATAAAGTGTTCGAAGCCGGTGCCAAAAAACTTGGATACAAACACGTTCATACAGGTCGCATGGCTATCAATAGTCAGGACTATGATGACCGGACAGCCTGCCAGCAAACTGGGTTTTGTTTTCAAGGGTGCAAGTGGGGTGCCAAGTGGTCTTCCGCGTACACAGATATTCCCCGAGGAGAGGCCACAGGCAATCTGGAAGTGCGTGATCATTGTCATGTAGCAAAAATTGAACATGATAAAACCGGCAAGATCACCGGCGTGGTTTACTTTGATAAAGATGGTAAAAGCTGGAGGCAAAAAGCGCGGGTAGTCTGTGTTGCAGGCAACTCTATTGAGAGCCCGCGTATGTTGCTCAATTCCAGTTCTAATCTCTTTCCGGATGGATTGGCTAATAGCTCAGGCATGGTCGGCAAAAATTACATGCGGCACATGACAGGCTCGGTTTACGCGGTTTTTGATAAACCAGTGAAAATGTGGCGGGGAACCACCATGGCGGGAATTATCTCTGATGAATCCCGTTTCGATGCAAGCCGCGGGTTTGTCGGTGGCTATGAAATGGAAACCCTTTCTCTTGGGTTACCCTTTATGGCAGCGTTTCTTGATCCGGGTGGTTGGGGACGCAACTTTACATCTGCACTTGATGGCTATGAAAATATGGCTGGTATGTGGTTGGTCGGAGAAGATATGCCGCAAGAGGATAACCGGATAACGTTGAACACGGACCTTAAGGATAAATGGGGTCTGCCGGTCGCCAATGTTAATTTTAGCGATCACCCAAATGACATTGCCATGCGCAACCATGCATATAAACAAGGTCAGGCAATTTATGATGCGGCCGGGGCAACGCGAACTTTTCCGACTCCGCCATATCCATCGACTCATAATCTGGGAACGAACAGGATGTCTGAAAAACCGCGCGATGGCGTTGTCAATAAATGGGGCAGATCTCACGATATCAAAAATTTGTATGTGTCCGACGGTAGTCAATTTACCACTGGTGCCAGTGAAAACCCAACCTTGACGATCATATCGCTTGCTATTCGACAAGCAGATCATATCGCGGAAGAACTAGGCAAAGGAAATTTGTAAAATTGCTAATGGCCAGGGAAATTTCCCTGGCCATACAGGATTGTTGGCGTAGAAGGTTACGCCACTGCTTGCTCGCTGGGCTATGGGCGGGGTGAATTAATGATTGAAATCACTGGTGGAAAATGGCGTTGCTGAACTTGTTGGAATTGAATTGCGCGCGCGTATTCACGGCAAAAATAGCTAGCTATGTTCGGTGAAATCAATGCCTCAATTTATATTGGGAGAGTTCCATCAAGCCCTGCTTTCTCCTAAACTAACAGTTCTCATTATTGTTGACCATCAAGTGGCATTCAATTCGTGCTTTGATGACGAAGCTCTAGAAATGGTGGAAGAGGGTGTTGTTGAGCTTGTCGCCACTGCTGGAAAAGTTGGCGTTCCGGTCATTGCCAGCTCACCAAAAAGCAAAGGATATTTGCTCTACTTCCCGTCTCTTTCGATGCTTATGATCTACCATCCAGAACCGTGATGACAAGGACGCTACGCGCCAGTAAGCTGGTTCCATCCTTGCAATTTTGTCTTCTATAGGATACATATAGTTTATGATTGAAGTTCGTCAAACACGCCAGTTCTCCGAATGGTTTACGGGCTTGCGTGATACACGGGCCAGAGCACAGATTACTGTTCGCATTGATCGGTTGATCTTAGGCAATCCTGATGATGTGAGACCGGTTGGCGAGGGTGTCAGTGAACTTAGGATCGGGTTAGAGGGGTGGATGGAGCTGGTGATCCTTTTGTGTGGCGTCCATAAAGGCAGCCAACGTCGCGATATCGCTGCTGCCAAGGCGCTGGCGAAAGAATTGGAGAATTTGCAATGACTGTTGAATTGACAAAATGGGACAGCGCCGATCACCTCATAACCAAAGAGGATATAGCGGCATATCTAGAAGCCGTATTTGAAGATGGCGATTCCACGCTTATCACACATGCGCTGGGCGTCGTTGCGCGTGCCGAAGGCATGACCGAAGTTGCCAAGCAAACTGGTCTTACCCGCGCCAGTCTTTACAAGGCATTGTCGGGCGACGGGAACCCTGAATTCGCCACCGTGCTCAAAGTTGTGCAGGCCCTTGGCCTCAAGATGACCGTTGCTGCTTAAGTAGGCCTTTCTGATATGATGTTTGTGCGATATTCAACTTACGTGAAGCCGCTGTAAATCCACCCTCTTCGGCGACCGTGATCACATATTTCAAAACTCTATGATCAGGCATTATTCAATACCCAAGTGCATATTATGTATGCAGCTGAACTTAAATTGTTTTTCAAGAATGATATGGGGTGCCAACTCTTTCTTCCTGAGTACGTATTCATGGTAAATTGTGCTGGCTATTTTACTTCTAGCTGGGTAATTCTCCCGAAAATTCATCGAGTCATAATACCGTAGAAATCGGAGATATGATGCCACTTGAAAACAAATCGGCCGGTATGTGACAATCACCGAAATCGCAATAAAGGAATGTATGTTTTTTCCTTAAATATCTGCCAGTGCTTTGGCGAGGGAAGGTTGTTCATTGGGTAAGGTTCTTAAATTTAGCCCTGAATGCAAATCGACCAAATGGCTCTGCATGATCGCGCTGGCAGCTTCGCCATCACCTTTCCCGAAAGCTTCAAGAAGGGCTGCATGTGCATGACTCTCGCAGGCTGTGTCCAGTCGCTTTGAATATAGAGCGATGATTAGTGAGGACTGTGTAATTAGTGATTGTACGATGTTTGAATAAACAGCATGACCTGCAATGCCTGCAATGGCAATGTGAAAAATTCCAGAAAGAGCTAAAGCTTTTCCGATGTCATTTGAGGCAAGGGCCTTATGCTCAGCATCTATATGCTCTTCTAATTTTTTCATATCATCTGCGTTGATTTTCTGCGTTGCAAGTCGGGTAACTTCGGGTTCAATCAACGTGCGCGCTTCAAACACTTCGTGCGCGTTAGTGATGGTTGGCTTTGCCACATAGGCGCCGCGGTTTTTCTTGATTTCGACCAGACCTGTATGCGCCAAAGCCTGTAGTGCAGCTCTGATAACGGTTCTGCTGGAATTGAATACTTCTCCCACTTCGTCTTCCGACAGTTTAGCGCCGGGTTTCAGACGATGGGCAAGGATTGCGTTTTGCAAACGGATGCAAATATCCAGCACCCGGCCCGGAGGCAGAGAGAAAGAGGCATCAAAACTTTGAGGTATCAAAGGTGTATCAGATTGCATTTGAAAATTTCCGTAGTTTGAGCATCTGCATATAGTTCTCGAACTGGATATGCACAATGCCAAATTGTATACAATCAATAGCAATATTATCTTTTATAATACATAAAATGAGTACAATTTACAAAATAAATATATACAAAATAAATTTATCAAACTATTACAATTAGTTAGTTATTTGAAAATTGATCGTTTGGCTGCTAAAGTTACGATTAATTGAGGCGCCTTTGAGGATATTCTTTTGTCAGCTCTTGAGTTAATTGCCACCACCAAAACATACGGCGAGATAGTTGCCGTCGATGCGATTGATTACAAGTTTGCTTCCGGCACATATTCTTGTCTGCTTGGGCCCTCAGGATGCGGAAAATCCTCTACTTTACGGATGATTGCCGGACATGAAACCGTGTCTGGCGGTGATATTATTCTTGGCGGCATCAACATAACTGATTTGCCACCGGCGGCGCGTGGTACGGCAATGATGTTTCAGGATTATGCATTGTTTCCTCATCTCAGCGTTATCGATAATGTTGCATTTAGCCAAAAAATGCAGGGTATTCAAAAGGCCACACGGCGCGCACGCGCAATGGAATTGCTTGAACTTGTGGATATGCAAGAATACGCGGAGCGCATCCCGGATCAATTGTCCGGCGGTCAGCAACAGCGTGTTGCCTTGGCGCGGGCCTTGATCACTGAGCCCTCTATTCTTTTGCTGGATGAACCACTTTCAGCGCTTGATCCATTTTTGCGAATTAAGATGCGGGCTGAGCTTAAAAAGTTGCAACGCAGTCTCGGTATTTCCTTCATTCACGTGACCCACAGTCAGGATGAGGCGTTAGCGCTGGCCGACCAGATCATTGTCATGAACAACGCCGTTATCGAGCAGTCTGGTTCGCCAATGGAAGTTTTCAACAAACCAAATTCGGAGTTTGTTGCCAAATTCATCGGTGGCCACAATGTGCTGCCCACCGATGCTGGTAAAATCGCAATTCGGACGGATCGTATTAAAATCCAAAAAGACAAAGCAAAAGGTTCAATGTCAGCGATTATTCGAGATGTGGAGTTCCTCGGTTCCACCGTGAATGTGGCAATGGATGCCGGCTCAAGAGGCGAAGTGGTGGCCAGTGTGACGGACAGTATCTTTTATAACCAACCCATGGAAATTGGCGAAACCGTATTCCTCAAATGGAATAAGAAAGACGCCCACAGGCTTGCGGAATGAACCGCGAAACTTATCGGTGCAGGCCGATAAATGTTGCAATGTAAAATAGGAGTTATGGATATGACAAAAGGGAAGAATAAATCGACCATAGGTCGTCGGTCTATTTTGAAAGGCGCTGCTGCAACTGCAGGTGTGGCTTTGGGGGCAGGGGCAATCACCGGCTTTCCAACCATTTGGGCCCAGAACATTAAAAATGTCACCTTGCGCCAGTTCGGTACGGGCGTTTCTAACTTGAATGATGTCGCGACCAAGGTGAAAGAAGACCTCGGTTTTACGTTGCAAATGACGGCGCTTGATTCAGACAGTGTTACTCAGCGCGCGGCAACCCAGCCAAAGAGTTTCGATATTGCCGATATCGAATACTGGATTTGTAAAAAAGTCTGGGGTGCTGGAAACTTGCAGGCAATGGATACCTCCAAAATCAAAAATTATGACAAGATTGTTGGCACATTCCGATCCGGCAAACTGACACCGGAATCCGTTATCGCTCAGGGCACAGCGCCGCACACAGTTGGTTTTGTTGAAGGCCCCGGTGGTAAGAAATTTGTCGACAATGAATCTGGCTGGATGACATTGATCCCGACAATTTATAATGCCGATACATTGGGTATCCGGCCTGATCTGATTGGTCGCCCGATCGATAGTTGGGCCGAATTGCTGAACCCTGAATTCAAGGGAAAAGCGTCCATTCTCGATATTTCGTCCATCGGAATTATGGATGCAGCCATGGTTTGCGAAGCTATGGGTGAAGTCAAGTATGGTGACAAAGGTAATATGACCAAGGAAGAGATCGACAAGACAATTGCGATCTTTATTGAAGCCAAGCAGTCTGGCCAGTTCCGTGCATTCTGGAAATCTTTTGATGAAAGCGTGAACCTGATGGCATCGGGCGAAGTCGTCATTCAGTCCATGTGGTCTCCAGCGATTACTGCGGTGCGTTCCAAAGGTATTCCATGTGTTTATCAGCCTCTTAAAGAGGGCTATCGCTCATGGGGTGGTGGTCTTGGGCTTTCCTCAAACTTATCCGGTATCGAACTGGATGCAGCTTATGAATATATCAACTGGTATCTTGATGGCTGGGTCGGTGGCTATCTGATGCGTCAGGGGTATTATTCTGCGGTTCCTGAAACCTCAAAAAACTTCATGAGCGAAGATGAATGGGGCTATTGGTTCGAAGGCAAAGCAGCCAAGGGCGAGATTAAAAGTCCACAAGGTAATGTGCTGGAAAAAGCTGGCGCGGTGCGCGATGGTGGTTCCTTCTATGATCGTATGGGCGCTGTTGCGTGCTGGAATTCTGTCATGGATGAAAACCGGCACATGGTCAGAAAATGGAATGAGTTCATCGCGGCTTAGGCATATTTTATGACTGAAATGAAAACATCGATATCCGGCGCTAAACTGGCGCCGGGATCAAATTTGAAAAAACTGTCCGCCAAAGCAAGCGCGCAGCAAAGGACCAGTTGGTATCTGGTTAGCCCACTGGTAATGGTGCTTGGGTTTTTTCTGGTATTGCCAATTCTTACAATCGTGATTGTGAGTTTTTGGGACTACAATGACTATAATTTTTTCCCGGCATTTGTTTTCGAAAATTATGCCTATCTGTTGACCTCCCCGGTCACGTTGGCTACCTATCTGAAAACCTTCAAATTCATGATATTGGTGTGGATTTTCTGCACCACTATTGGATTTACAATTGCCTATTTTCTGGCATTTCATGTGCGCACATTGCCGATGCAAATCACGTTGTTTTTAATCTGTACGGTGCCGTTCTGGACATCAAACATTATCCGTATGATTTCATGGATACCGTTTCTTGGTCGCAATGGATTGGCGAATTCTGCCTTGATCAATACCGGAGTAATCGACCAACCGCTGGACTGGTTGTTGTTTTCTGATTTTGCTGTGGTGCTGGCTTTTGTCCATCTTTATTGCCTTTTCATGGTGGTGCCGGTGTTCAATACGATGATGCGGATAGATAAATCCCTGATCGAAGCGGCACGCGATGCTGGTGCCTCGAATTTTCAAATTCTTACTAATGTCATTATCCCGCTGACCAAGCCCGGCATCATGATCGGGTCGATCTTTGTTGTGACGCTGGTGATGGGTGATTTTATCACAGTGCGCTTTATGTCCGGCGGCCAAAGCGCTTCTGTGGGGCGGGTGATTTCTAATGAAATTGCCCTGCTGCAATATCCGGCTGCAGCCGCAAGTGCGGTGGTTCTGCTCATTACGGTGCTGATTATGATCGGCATCATGATGCGCTTTGTTGATATTCGTAAGGAGCTTTGAGATGGAACCACGCTCGCGATCTTTCTATGTCCTTGCTGCCTTTTTTGGGCTTTTTATTCTGTTCCTTTATGGACCCATTGTGACGATTGGCGTTCTCTCGTTTCAGGGCCCTCAGGGCGGACTGACCTTTCCAATGAACGGTGTATCGATGCACTGGTTCTACGATCTGTTCGAGCAACAGGCCGTGGGAGATATCTGGGCATCCCTGCGTCGGTCCTTTGCACTCGGGCTTATGGTGATGGTTGTGACGGTCATTATTTCCGTGATGGGAGGGTTGGCGTTCCGAAACAAGTTTCATGGTTCAACCCCGTTGTTTTATCTTGTCATCATCAGCCTGACCATTCCCTCAATCCTGGTCTCGCTTGGGGTGGGATTGATCTTCAATGTTCTCGATCTGGAGGTGCATTGGGCGACATCGGGATTTGGGTCGCAACTGACATGGACCCTGCCTTTCGGACTGCTCATCATGTTTGCGGTCTTTAACCGTTTTGACAAATCCTATGAGGAAGCCGCGCGCGATCTGGGGGCTACATCCTGGCAAACCATCCGTTATGTGGTGTTGCCGATTATTGCCCCAAGCCTGATCGGTGTTGCGCTCTTTGGTTTCACTTTGTCCTATGATGAATTTGCCCGGACTTTGCTGACTTCTGGTTCCTTTAACACCCTGCCTCTGGAAATTTTTGGTATGACCACAAATGTTACCTCCCCAGTGCTCTACGCGCTGGGAACGCTGACCACTGTTTTCTCCTTTTTCATCATCGGTACTTTTCTGCTTATTGCCGTTTTATTGCGTCGTCGGCAGGCCGGAGCAGGAAATGATGCTGGAAAGGGTATGGTTTAGTGGTGCGTATTCTTATTATAAATCCCAATTCGACCGCTTCCATGACTTCATCCATAGCAGAAGCTGCAGAAAAAATTGCTGCACCCGGTACCGTAATAACGGCAACAAACCCAGCCGATGGTCCGGCCTCCATTCAGGGGCCTCAGGATGGTGATGATGCATGGCCAGGTCTGCTGAGGGTTTTTGAAGATCGACTTGCGCCGGGGCATCCTTATGATGCTGTCATCATTGCCTGCTTTGATGATACTGGCTTGCTGGATTTGAAGTCGCGAACTTCTATTCCGGTGCTTGGCATCGGAGAAGCAGCCTTTCATGCGGCTATGATGCTCGGTGGGAAATTTTCAGTGGTAACCACCTTGGCGGTTTCTGTTCCTGTAATCGAGGACAACATTGAGCGTTACGGTTTTTCTGATCGTTGCGCGAAAGTGCGTGCCTCGGGTGTACCGGTGCTTGATCTTGAGGATGAAGGATCAAAGGCAGAAACGACGATCCGCAATGAGGCTAAAGTGGCAATTCAGGAGGACCAATGTGATGTGGTTGTTCTGGGATGTGCCGGCATGGCTGATCTTGCCGCCAGCATGACGCAGGCTTTTAATCTGCCTGTGATCGATGGTGTGGCGGCGGCTGTCGGGTTCTGCGAAGGGCTTGTTCGCATGGGCATATCAAATGAATGACCTTGTTATCAGGCCTGCCAGCAAGGATGAATTTGCCATAGCGATTGAATGGGCAGCAGAGGAAGGATGGAACCCGGGCCTCGGTGATCTAGAAGTTTTCCATAAAGTTGATCCAGATGGGTTCTTGATGGGGTGGCAGGATGGTGTGCCCGTGTCATCGATATCCGTCGTGCGTTATGGGGAGCATTTTGGATTCCTTGGATTTTATATTGTTCATTCCGATTATCGCGGAACGGGCGTGGGGCTGGCCACATGGAATGCTGGAATGGCGCATTTGGGCAATCGCACCATTGGTCTGGACGGGGTTGTGGACCAACAGGAAAACTATAAACGAAGCGGGTTTATCTATGCCGGGAGAAACGTTCGTTTTACTGGTGTGCCTCTCATTAAAACGGAAACCATGTTTGAAGGTGCTATCAGAGATTTTATACCAACAGACATTGATGCCATTCTAGCCTATGATAAATTTTGTTTTCCAGCCAATCGTGAAGGTTTTGTGCGTGACTGGACTGTTGGGGGCTGTGCGGCTCATCGCAAAACAAAAGTCGCATTGATTGATGACGAATTGGCCGGATATGCTACTATTCGTAGGTGCCGTTCGGGCTATAAAGTTGGACCGCTATTCGCTGACAACCAGCAAATCGCGCAGGGGCTGTTTGAGCAATTATGTAGTGGTCTTCCAAAGGACCGCGAAGTCTCATTGGATGTTCAGCAAGCCAATACCAATGGCGGCGATTTTGCTGAACAATATGGTCTTCGCGCTGTTTTCGAAACGGCTAGAATGTATCGTGGCCCCATCGAAGAACCATCATCAAAAACATTTGGAATCACAACATTTGAATTGGGATGATAACTTATAGAAGGCTCGACTTAATCTGACGAAAGCGAGTTACTTGTTTAAAAGATATTCTTATCTTTCTTTGATTGTTTTATCAAAATACCGCCTCCGTTAGCCCATTATGCATCAGCATGGAAAAACCCGGTTCGACATCGGTAGTTGCGGATCCCCGCAACCAAATTTTCTTAATGAAATCTATTTCTTAAAAAATGCAAGATTCTCGATGATGCGAGGTTTTTTGCTCTGCTATCATATATTTTTCTAATTGTGTGACATGCTTGCTGACAAGCCTTCATCGCGCAAGCGATCCAGTGCAATACGGAACTTTTCTTCGACGCAAGATGCCTATGGGGCTTACGTTTATCGTATGAATCATCTGTTCTGATCACGCCAGCGATAATAGGCCACTGCTGCCGGTAAAAACCATGGATTGCCCTTGTAGAATGGTCTTGTCTGAAAATTTAGTTTATCAAACGCTGTTCTGCCCTCGGGCTTTCCCAGCAATTGCTGGGCAATGCGGGTGCCGAAATAGCAGGACATGGCAATGCCAGAACCACAATACCCCATGGCATAATGGATGCCTTCGTGCTTTCCAACATGTGCCAAATGGTCAAATGTGTAGGCGATGAACCCCATCCATGAATGACTAACTTTGTACTTGGCAATTTCCGGGAATAATAAAACAAGATCACGAAATAATAATGGTGCGCTTACCAGTGGGTCTGTTTCTCCTCCGGTCACTCGCCCGCCAAAAATAATGCGCGTGCGATCTGGTGATGGGCGATAATAATAGATTACTTTGCGCGTATCGCCCAAATTTCGGTTTGTCGGGAGAAGGCTGTCCATGAGCGCTTTTGGAAGCGGCTCAGTTGCAATCATGTAGCTCCCAATTGGAATAATTCGGCGTTGCAGCCAGGGCGAAATGCCCTTTGTATAGCCGTTGGTCGCAATCAGAATTTCGCGTGTTCTGATTATTCCTTTCGATGTAGAAACCTGAAATTCATCACCGTCTCGATTAATGGCAATTGCCCGACAATGTGGAATAATTGTTGCTGAAGCTGCCAGCGCTTTTTCCAGCAAGCCCTGATGCAATTTCGCGGGATGCACTGATGCGCTCTTGTCAAACACGACACCGCCAAAATAGGCATCCGTTCCGATCTCGTTATGCTGATCCGCGCGGGGAATGACATGGCCCGGCATTTCCAAGCCTTTGGGGTGGACGGATAATTCTTTTGCCAGTTCCTCATATTGTGCGGGGGTATGGGCTCCAACAAAAATTCCCGGAGTATCATAGTCACAATCAATTTGTTCAGAACGGATGAAATTTTCAAGCCATGCCATTGCCCTATGGCCTTCTGCCATAATATCGAAAGCTGTTGTTTCTCCATATTTTGATGATAATTGCTGAAAACTCGGTTTGATTTCCGGGCTGATTTGTCCCCCATTGCGAGAACTGCATCCCCAACCGGCATCTTCTGCGTCAAGTACAATTGTATTTCGACCTGAACGGGAAGTTTCGATCGCTGCATTTAGCCCTGTATAGCCAGATCCGATGACCAGAACGTCGGCTGTTTTTGGTAGCTCTCGGTCGAACAAATTTGGTCGTGGTACATCATCCCACCATATAGGTGATTGGTTGATGCCTTGGGTAGATAAAACATCCATATGCAGTTCGCTTCGGTTGCAACGGTCTAACTGCTACTAAATTAGTGGTTAGGTTCCAGATTATTTGCCAGAGGATGTACGGAATATGAACTCGGGTAAAGGATTTGTTTTTGATGTCCGCAGCTGTCACGTTTGAAATTGGTAAAGTTGAATTCGTAATAATTATTGTGATGTTTAGTCCGCAACCATTCATGCTGTGATTCTCCTTTTATCCATTAAATTGTTGCGGAATAGAAAATTCATCTGTTTGACCTAATCCAATGAATTGTTTGGTCAAAATTCTGTCCGTAACAATCTGTGTTGAACTCATTTGAATCCCTGGACTGGGGCAAAAGGCGTTCCGTCTAGCGGAATTTACCGCGACTTGGGTTTCTTTTGTCGTATGCGAAGTGCTTTGTTTTCTCGTTGGCTCGGAAATCATATCGATATATTCAAATACCGGGTCGCTAGTTTTTGAAGTAAGCGGAAACGCGGGAGGAAAATCCATGAAGAACGCATTAGCAATTTTTTCGATGTCCATATTGATGGCAACATCGGCACTGGCTGCAGACGATGTCAAACTGCCTAAAACACTAACGTGGACAAGTTTTGACGTTGGTGGCACCGGCTACAATCAATCAATCGCGGTGGGCAAGGCACTTCAAGATGCCTATGGCGTTTCGTTGCGTGTGGTCGCCACCAGTAACGATCAGGCGCGTATTGCCCCGGTTCGCGATGGCCGTATTCCATTCGCGCTGGCAGGTAGCGACGTGTTTTTCGCATTTGAAGGCGTAAAGGCCTATGCATCTCCAGAATGGGGCCCACAGGATCTTAAGGCTCTTAATCTGGCTGGTGCACAGAACTGTGTCAGCTTGGGTGCAGCTAAGGACGCAGGCATCAATTCTCCGGCAGACCTAAAAGGCAAGCGTGTGGGCTGGGTTGTGAGCTCTGGCTCTCTGCAAGCAAACGTTCGCGCCTTCCTGGCATTTGCCGATCTTACCCCGGATGACGTAGAACTGATTGAACTTCCCGGTTATGCAGGGGCATGGAAGGCTCTGGTCAATGACCAGGTTGACGTAATGGTTGGCATAACAACCGGCGGTCTTGTCGAACAGGCAGCAGCCGGCGGACGTGGTTTGAAGTGGCTTTCTTTCCCTCACAGCGACACAGCTGGCTGGGATCGTCTACGTGCGGTGAACCCACACTTTTCCCAACGGGTTGCAACAATTGGTGCTGCTTTCGACGGTCCTTTGGAGTGTGCAGGCGTTCCTTATCCCGACCTGATCACATACCATGCTGACGAAGATTTGGTTTATAACCTTACCAAAGCTCTGGACGCTCAGGTTTCAGTTTATTCCAAGGCTGATGCCGGTACTGCCGGTTATGCAGCGGACAAACAGATGTTTGGGTGGGTTGTGCCTTATCATGCCGGTGCAATACGCTATTATAAAGAAGCTGGCGTGTGGTCCGACGATCTGACGACCCACACCGATGGTTTGACTAAGCGTGCGGGTATTCTTGCTGAAGCTTGGAAAAAGATGGAAGGTAAAAGCGGCGACGCATTTGCCAAAGAGTGGATGACAGTTCGTGCCGAGGCTCTTGAAGCTGCTGGCCTTCCAGTTTATTTCAAATAGGTTCAAATGACTAATCAAACATCATCAATCCCTGACGAGGAAACAGTCCCCGTCAGGGACATTGGCAATGCTGCGCGTTGGTTTACGCGGATCGCCACCGTCATCTTGCTTTTCTTGGGCACCAATCAGGCTTTCAATTTCAGCTCCAGATTTCATTTTACGATAATCGAGAACCAGTACCTTTACGGTATTCTAGGGCTTACCATCCCAATGGTTTTCCTATTGTTCCCGTTGCGTGGCGGACTTGCAAACAAGAAACCGACCCCTATTGACTGGGCTCTGGCAGCGACAGCCGTCGTGTGTTTGAGCTACTTTATTTTCTATGCCTATCCGATTGTGCTTTTGGGCTGGGAAATGATCCCACCGCCCGACTCCATCGTCATGGGTGCCATTCTTTGGGCTCTGGTTCTGGAAGCTGGACGACGTACTGGCGGAATTGTTCTTGCCTCTATCGTCGCATTTTTCTCATTCTATCCGCTGTTCGCCGACATGATGCCCGGTCCCATATCGGCATTTTCCTCTCCGTTTCCGTATGCGGCTGCCTACCACTCGATGAGTTTGGAAAGCATCCTTGGCATTCCACTCAAGGCCTTTGCCAATTTGGTGTTCGGATTTATTATTTTTGGCGCGGCTTTGGAATTCACCGGCGCTGGTCGGTTCTTTATCAATCTGGCTTTTGCGCTTCTGGGGCACGTACGAGGTGGTCCTGCAAAAGTTGCTATTGTATCAAGTGGTCTGATGGGATCGCTCAGCGGCTCAGTTGTTACCAATGTGATGACCACGGGCGTGATGACAATTCCCGCCATGAAGCGTTCCGGTATGAAAGGCGTCACTGCTGCTGCGATCGAAACCTGCGCTTCTACGGGTGGTGTATTGATGCCGCCTGTGATGGGTGCTGCTGCCTTTGTCATGGCCAATTTTCTGCAAGTTCCTTATGCAACGATTGCCATTGCGGCGGTTGTTCCGGCGTTTCTTTATTTTTTCGGCCTGTTCATCCAGATAGACGCGCGTGCTGCACGCGATGGTCTTGCCGGAATGGCCGTGGAAGATTTGCCTAGTCTTAGTAAAACAGTCAAAGAAGGCTGGCATCATATCTTTGCCATTATACTCTTGGTATTCATGCTGTTGGTGCTGCGCCGGGAATTGTTGGCGCCTTATTATGCGACCGTGGTTCTGCTAGTAATCAATCAGGTTATATCCAAAACTGATCGCTGGGGTAAAGAAAAGGTTCTGGCATTCATTGATAGTTTGGGCCGATTGTTTGCAACCCTTGCTGCAACGCTGGGCGCGGTTGGCATGATCGTGGGCGGGTTGTCCATGACCGGTCTTGCCGGAACATTGGTCAATGATTTATTGTTCATTGCTGGCGGTTCTCCAATATTGCTGCTTATTATGGGTGCCATAACCAGCCTGATTTTGGGTGTGGGGATGACGGCCACTGCCTGCTATATTTTCTTGGCTATAATGTTGGCACCGGCGCTTATTCAAGTTGGTCTCAACCCACTTGCCGTGCATCTGTTCATTTTCTACTGGGGTATGTTGAGTTTCATCACGCCGCCTGTGGCGCTTGGAGCATTTGCCGCAGCAACCATCGCCAAAACACCGCCCATGCGCACCGGGCTTGAGTCCATGCGCATTGGCTCGATAATCTATTTTATCCCCTTCTTCTTCGTGCTTGATCCGGGGTTAATTTTGGTCGGGGAATGGCAGAATATTGTGTATTCCATTCTCTTGGCGGTGTTTGGTGTCTTCGTCTTTGCAAGCGCCATTCAGGGATATATGGCGGGCGTTGGCCGGCTTTTCTCCCAGAACGCGAAGGGTGCTCTGATACGTTTGCCAATTCTTTTAGGTGCGGTGTTGATTGCACTTCCCGGCGAAGCTATTCCGGGTTGGAGCGACTTCGACCTCCTCTTGGCCGGGCTGGCGCTGATCGTTCCTATCGTGGGGACAGCATACGTCCTCAACCGGCGAGACGAGACAGGTGCAGTCACGTCATAAGAACATTAGGTCATAGACGCTGTTTATGAGTCTATGACCTAAATGCCTTGTTTAGAAGCCGTAAAGGCGGGCAGGGTTGTCAACCAGAATGGCATTGCGAGTTGTTTCATCCGGCACCATCTCAAACAGCAGGTCGACAAGGTGACCATCGTCGGGCATGGGCTGCTTCAAAACCGGATGCGGCCAATCAGTGCCCCACAACGTTCGATCGGGCGCTATCTTTACCAGCGCTCGAGCGATTGGCACCATATCAGCGAAAGGATCTCCAGTTTTTGATCCGCGCTCTGCACCTGAAATTTTCATCCATGCGAGATCGTGTTCCATTATCTCGCACAGGCCTTGAAAATACTCGCCACCGAAATCATCGCCACACAGGCGCCCCATATGGTCGATGACATGGGGAATTGAAATCCCGTTTATCCAGTTCTTGAGTTCCGGAATTTGGTCAGGATCAAAGTGCAGCACGGCATGCCAGCCAAAGGGTGCGATACGCTCCAGAACACGGTCAATGGCCTCCAGCGGCGGCGCTTTCAAGATGCGGCTCATGAAGTTGAAACGTGCACCGCGTATGCCTGCTTCGTGGAGGGCAGAAATTTGCGCTTCAGTGCAGTCGAGCGGCAGACTTGCAACGCCTCTCATTGTCTCTGGAAAAGCCTGCAATGTGTCTATCATGGCGCTGTTATCGACGCCATGACAGCTGGCCTGCACGATCACAGCTCGTGATATCCCCAAATGCTTATGGAGGGTAAAAAGTCGTTCTTTTGGAGCATCTGGCGGATCATAGGCGCGGTTATTGCTGTAGGGAAATCGGTCCGCCGGTCCCAAAACGTGACAATGACTGTCGCAGGCACCCTCGGGCAACTGAAATTTGGGTCGACTGGGGTCGGGATGCGGCGGCGGGCATGATATCATTGTGAAATTTACTCCTTGCTATATCGCATATATTTGTTGCCAAGATTAATTGTATTGGAAGGTGCAATCCCGGTTATTTTGGCAGGCGGAATATGCCCCGGGACAAATTGACAGAAAATTGCGCATCTGGTTCTCTGCGGGAAGTTCTCAACCAAAGGAATTGCAATGACATCCAAATCCGAAGCACGACTTGCCGCAATGCTGGACCGCGAAGAAATTCGCGATCTCGTTAGCAAGGAGCGATTTGCGCGCGATCAAGGGCTCTGGGATGTGATGGCCGGATGCTTTCATCCAGACGCCCACATCCGCACAAGCTGGTATGATGGCAATGGGGTGGATTACATTCCGGCGACACAAAAATTGCTGGAAAAAGTACCGGGCAGCAAGCATTGGATATTTCCCGGGTTTGTGCAGACTAACTCAGATAGAGCGACGGTCGAAAGCCCGGGGATGATTTTCAATCGTACCGTGCTTGAAGGCGTGGAAGTCGATTATCACATCTTTTGCAGATACCATTGCCGCGTCGAGCGCCGCGACGATACTTGGCGTTTGCTGACATTCGAAGTGATCTTCGAGCGCGATGTCATGAGAGCGCTTGATCCTTCCAACGCCCTTCCCATCGATTGGGATTTGCTGGCAAAGTACCGGCCAACTTATCGCTTTTTGGCATATCTACAGGACCGCCGGGGCTTTAATCTAAGCCATGATCTTCTCGGTGATGATCGGCCGGAAGAGTTGCAAAAATTTCACGACGGCGAAAACCGCTGGCTCAAGGAGCTTGGTTAGAAGATATCCGGTTCCGGGTTCGGTCCGCCATAATCTGTTCGCAGAAAGTCGAAGTCACACCCTTTATCTGCTTGCTCAACATGCTTGCCGAACATGCTGACATATCCACGCTCATACTTTGAAACAGGCGCGACCCATTCGCTTTTGCGACGCGCTAATTCTGCGTCAGAAACCATGACGTTGAGCGAACGGTTTGGAACATCAAGTTCAATAATGTCGCCATTTTCAATTAGCGCCAAAGGCCCGCCGATAAATGCTTCCGGCGAGACGTGCAATACACAGGCACCATAAGAAGTGCCCGACATGCGTGCATCGCTCAACCGCACCATATCGCGATGACCATCTTTAAGCAGTGCCCGGGGCATTGGTATCATGCCCCATTCAGGCATGCCCGGACCACCTTGAGGCCCAGCATTACGCAGCACCAATACGGTGTCCGGTGTGATCGGATAATCCGGATCTTCTACAATTTTCTTTAGTTCCGGATAGGAATTAGCCACCAGCGCAGGCCCGCGATGCACAAGGAATTTTGGATCACACGCCGCAGGTTTGATGACGGCACCCGTTGGCGCCAAATTGCCTTTCAATACGGCAAGCGATCCTTCACCGTAAACAGGGTTTGATAATGGTCTGATCACGTCATCATTTTGGACAACGACACCCTCCAGCCCATCCCCGAGTGTTTTTCCGGTAACTGTGAGGGCAGATAAATCAAGCTTGTCCCCCAATTGCACCATCAATGCACGCAGGCCACCGGCATGGTAAAAATCCTCCATCAGATAAACTTTGCCGGAGGGACGTATATTGGCAATCACAGGTGTCGTGCGGCCCACTTTATCAATATCGTCCAAATCGATGGGAATATTTGCCCGCCGCGCCATTGCGATGATGTGGATCAAGGCATTGGTTGAACCACCTGTCGCCATAGCGAGTGTAATGGCGTTTTCTACCGCCGCTCTGGTTATGATTTTTTCAGGTGTTAAATCTTCCCAGACCATATCAACGATCCGACGACCGCAATCCGCGCTCATCCGCCGATGGCTGGAATCTGGTGCTGGAATTGATGAAGCCCCGGGAAGACAGAGCCCCAAGCCTTCGGCAACCGCCGTCATGGTGCTCGCAGTGCCGAATGTCATGCAATGACCATCCGAACGTGCGATGCCCGCCTCAACGCCCTGCAACTCTTTATCAGTTACATTGCCAAGGCGCTTTTCGTCCCAGTATTTATAAGCATCCGTGCCAGAACCAAGCGCCTTGCCAGCATAGTTTCCGCTTAACATTGGACCAGCCGGCAGGAAAATAAATGGCAGCCCCACTGATATGGCACCCATGGTCAATGCCGGTGTGGTTTTATCGCAACCGCCCATCAGCACCACACCATCCACCGGCTGTGAGCGTAAAACCTCTTCAACTTCCATGGACAACATATTGCGATAGAGCATGGAGGAGGGTTTTATAAATACTTCAGATAAAGACATCGCCGGAATTTCCAGCGGAAAGCCACCGGCTTGCAACACACCGCGTTTCACCCATTCCACACGGTCCTTGAAATGCATGTGGCATTGCTGTGTATCCGACCAGGTATTGACGACGGCAATGATGGGTTTACCTTCCCAGTCTTCAGGCCCATATCCCATTTGCATTGCTCGCGAGCGATGCATGAACGAGCGAAAATCATCGCGATCCAACCAGCGTGCGGATCGGAATTCTTCATATTTTTTACGCTTTTCCATCCTTAGACCTCCATTGTTGCAGGCACCGGGACACCTAGCTTCAAAGCTCGTTGTCGCAGGGTTTTGGCAGCTGTGAGTGAAACGGGGATGGTCCCTTCATTTGTCGCAGTCGTCTCTGCGCTGCGTTCCCCCGGCACAAATAACCGGTCGGTTCCCTCTGCTTTTTTTGAATTGTGTACCCGCTCCACACCGGCGCGTGTTTCTTCAAGAAATGCGTCAAGCGCTCTGAAGCGATTGATATCTAAAACGATAAACAGAAGTGATGCATTATAAGGTTTGTCGCCGGCAAGCTGTCCAAGCGTAGAGCCAAAACCGCCTGTGGCCAGAGCCCCTGAAAGCAGGTCAATGGCAAATGATAACCCGAAGCCTTTGGCTCCGCCCACGGGTAGAAGAAAACCGGCAAGAGCCTCCGCCGGATCTGTGGTTGAATTACCCTCGGCATCCAGCGCCCAATTTACAGGTAGCTTTTCGCCTGCCGCAAGTTTTTGGCGAATGCTCCCCATCGCCCCTTCAGTCGTTGCCATGTCTAAAATAACCGGCGCATGATTTTCCACCGGGAAACCGATGGCAATCGGGTTGGTGCCTACCAGCCGTTCCAAACCACCCGGTGCTGCCATGAGGGGTTTGACATTGCACATTGCAAACGCCGCGCATCCTTCCTCAGCAGCCATACGAATATAGCGCCCCATAACCCCGCAATGAAATACGCGGCGCATTGAAACCGCTGAAACGCCAAATTCACGTGCCTTGGCGATAGCGATCTTCATCGCTTCCTCTGCCGCTAGATGGCCCTCCATATCAGCTGCATCAAGCACAACGCACCCACCATCCTCGCTGACAAGTTCAGGCTTTGATGCCGTTGACATTGTGCCGTTGACCAGCCGCTCAAGATATAGGTCTGCCAATTGAATGCCGTGAGACCCGCGACCTGAAACGTCGGCATCAATCAATGCATCGGCGACGCGCTTTGCGGCATCCGGAGCCAATCCCGCCGCTTCGAAAAGTGCACTAACGAAATTCGTTACCTCAGGTACATCGACAATTAATGCACGATTCATGGACTGACCTTGTCATCGGATTTCTGATCTAAAGTGAAAGGCAATCAGAAACCCCAGATCGCATTGCTTCAACCCCTCCCAATCAGCATTCCGTTCTGCGAAACATTCATGGCCAAAGGTTTATCGCAGCGGGAGGTTCAACGTAGGGTGAAATACCAATTTACGGGGTGAGGAACACTGTGCCGATTACCTATGACATCATAAGGAAAGCTTCCCGGGACCTGTATGAATGGTCGCTGAAAAAGGTGCCGGACGATACGCTGGAAGCTTTGGCTCAGGCTGAGAAGAAAGAAACAAAGCTTGCTTCTCGCCGCACGCTCCAATTCATGCAGGCCGCCGCTCGCGCTGCTGAAACCGAAGATCGACATGCCTGTTCCGATGCCGGGTTTCCCGCATATTTCGTGAAAATCGGGACAAAGTTGACACTGGATGGTGATATCCGCCGCGCATTCGTCGATGGATTTGAAGATTTGGTGAAGACAATAGAGCCGCCAATCCTCAAATTTATCACCCACCCTCTGACCATGGAGCGCAGCTATACCGGGCGTGACATGCCTGCATTGTCTTTCGATGTGATCGACGGGGCCGACTATATGGAAATCACGTGTTCGCCCAAAGCGCTGGGTTCGGGGCGCTGGGCCGATATGAAGATTTTTGTTTATCCGAAAATCGAGGAAATTGAAGCCTACTTTATGGATTGCGTACTTGCGGCAGGATCACAGCACTGCCCACCGGTCATCATCGGTATGGGGATTGGCGGATCATTCGATCACGCAGCAAAAATGGCCAAGAAAGCAACTTTGCGCAAAATTGGTTCAAAACATTCTGATCCGATGATTCAGGACATGGAGGAGCGGCTGCTTATTGCTGTCAATAAAACCGGGTTTGGTCCGATGGGAACAGGTGGAGACACCACGGCGCTGGCTGTGCATGTCGATTATGCCCACGGGCATAGTTTTGTCCCGGTCGCCGTATGTTTCAACTGTTGGATTAACCGCCGAACCACGCTGCGCATCAGCAATGATGGAGAGGTAACACGTCTTGAGTGATGAGCCTCAACCAGACATTGTGCATTTGAATTTACCATTGTCTCCTGAGGAGGCGCGGTCGCTTTCTTTGGGCGACATGGTTCTGTTGGACGGGGAAGTGACCGTGTCCGCTGGGATGATCACCCAAGAGCGCATCATTGAAGCGCTGGAAAGCGGAGAGGACCTTCCATTTGATCTTCAAGGTCAGGCCTTCTTCCACATGGGAAGTAATTGCCGCGAAGAGAACGGCAAATGGCTGCCCAACTATGTCAATCCAACCACTTCCACCCGGTTCGATGCTTTAATGCCCACCATCATCAGGGGTTTGGGTTTGACCTCGGTTGGCGGAAAAGGCGGCATGGGTCCGCAATGCGTTGAGGCGATGCAGGAAATTGGATGCGTATATTTTTCAATGCCGGGCGGTGCATCGCCGCTTCTGACTAACGGCGTTGTCGAGCGTCTGGAAACGGGGTGGGATGACCTCATCGAGCAATTTCGCCTGGCTCGGTATCAATTGAAATCTTTTGGCCCTGTCACGGTCGCCATTGATGCCCATGGCAACAGCATGTTTCAAAAGTTACAACAGGAAGCTGCTGATAAATTGCCCGGAATTTTGCAAGAACTCGCGGCAGCAAGACAGAAATGAAACCAGTTTCATTGCAACGCTTCCTCCGTAATTGCCACAACACAACTCATAATTGGAGAAAATATGTCCCGCTTTCTAGAGGATATTGAGATTGGTGAAACCTGGGTCAGCAAGACCGTGGAAATAAGCGAGGAGGATATCATTTCCTATGCGCTACAAAATGATCCGCAGCCCATGCACACTGATCCCGAAGCAGCTGCTGCCGGGCGGTTCGGTACGGTAATTGCAAGTGGCTGGCAGATCGCGGCGCTCTCCATGCGCCTCTTTATCGAGGGCGGTGGTTATGGTGATACCCCGATTGTAGGGGTGGGAATTGATGAATTACGCTGGCGCAAACCTGTGCGCCCCGGAGACGTTCTCAAGGTTTCCCGCGAAGTGATATCGACGGAACGCTCAAAACGCCGCCCCGAATTTGGCGTCATTCGCACCAAAGTTACGGTATCAAACCAAAAGGATGAAGCGGTAATGACCCTGATAACTTTGGGTCAAATACCGGTGCGTCCGACTGATTAGCGCCTTTTAAAGGTTCGGGTTAACGACTATAGGTGTCGGCCCTCATCGATATTGATGATAATGCCGGTGCTGCTGGTCAAATCTACAATACTGACAACAATTGCCCGCGCCACATCGTCGGCTGAGGTCACGTGTTGTAGCGGCAGCGTTTCGGCCATGGCATCCATTTGCGCTCTTGTCCGTCCAGTGACAAATTCCGTATCGACGCCAGCCGGTGAAATCGAGATGACGCGGATGTGCGGCGCCAGAATGCGGGCCAGCCCGACAGTGAGCGTATCCAGTCCACCCTTGGCGGCACAATAGGCAAGGCTACTGCCAATTCCTCTTTGCGCGGCAAGGGATGATACATTGATGATCGCGGATTTTTCACCCTTTTCCAAAAGCGATCGCATGGCGCGAATGACGGCAAACGGCCCGCGCAAATTGATCGACACGATGCGATCAAAAATCTCGTCGGTAAGTTTGTCGAGATCGTTCAGTGGCACAGGCTGTGTGCTACCGGCACTGTTCACCAACGCATCAAGCTTGCCATATTCCTTTGTGATAACCGCTACGGCATCAGAAATACTGTTGGTATCATCAATGGCAATGCGCAATGCCATATGGCCGCTGCCTGCCATTTCTGCTGTCAGTTCATCTGCCGCCTGCTTGTTGCTGTTATATCCAACCACTATTCGTGAGCCGCCTGCTGCCAGTCGAAGGGCGGTTGCACGGCCGATGCCGCTGCTCGCGCCGGTGACAAGGGCGATTTCAGGGTAACGGGATTGTTCAACTTGCGTCATTATTTATATTCTCCCAATAGGGTTTTTTAAGTTCTTGTTTCAGGACCTTGCCTACCACAGATCGCGGCAATTCATTTCTGAGTTCGATTGCCGACAATCGCTGCATCTTTCCAAGCCGTCCATTGACCCATTCAAGAATTTCATCCGGTTCAATTTGCGTTTCGGGATTGGCAATAACAAGTCCAAGCGGCGTTTCTCCCCATTTTTCACTGGGTATAGCGATTACAATTGCCTCAGCAATGTCGGGATGATCGAGCAACTTTTCTTCGAGATCAGAAGCATAGATATTGAAACCACCCGATATGATCACATCCTTTTTCCGGTCTACCAGAGTTAAAAAACCATCTTCATCGAAAACACCGATATCGCCGGTGCGATGATAAAGAACATCATCTTTATCACGCCAGTAAAATGCATCATTGGCAGCCTGATTGCGAAAATATCCAGACATCATCATTTGCGAACGACCAATGATCTCGCCGCGTTCGCCAATTGGCAAATCATTACCATCATCATCGATGATCCGAATGTCGTTTCCCGCAGCAGGCTTACCCACCGTATGTGCCTTTTTCGGGTGAGCTACCGCGTCCAGCAGGCAAGTGCACCCGCCTTCGGTTAGCCCATAAATTTCCAGAAAACGGCCCGGCCATTCCTGCACGATACGACGTTTGTCGGCAGCAGCAAGAGGCGCGCCAGTGCACTGTTTAACCTTGAAACTTTTAAGGTCCCGATTGGCAAAACTGTCTGCTGCTAGAATACGTTGATATTGTATAGGCACCAGCATGGTGTGGGTTGCGGCGTGTTTCTCCACCAGATCGAGATAACCCTCTGCATTGAATTTTTGCATCATCACCACACGGCTTCCATGGAAAAAAGCCATCAGCATGGGCATCAGCGTTGTGTTCGAATAAAGCGGCGTCGCCAACAGCATCGTGCTGGCCGAATTCAAATCAAAAACATCGCGTGCGACTTGACGATATCGCATGGTGTGGGAATGAACGATCCCCTTCGCTTTTCCGGTCGTGCCTGAGCTGTAAATAATATTGAATGGATCTTCCGGCGAGACCTGCTGAGGTTCTGCAAGCGGGGAACCTGTCGAAACAAATTTCTCAAGTTCTCCGGCATCATCATCAAGACGAACCGCGAGAGTTTGCGACACCAGCAATGATTGCAATGTGTCGAGATATTTCCCGTCTGCAAATATCAGGCTGGGTTCACAATCAGCGACCATACCCGCAAGCGCATCGGGATGCGCGGATGTTTGCAGCGGAACGGCGCACCTGCCAGCTGTAATAATTGCGAGATAGGCAATCACCAGTTCCACGCTGACATCGCCAAGCAAAACCACCCGGTCGCCTATTGTTCCTGTCGCTGCAATTGATCCCGCAAGGGCCAGCGTTTCTTCTCGCAACTGTTTCCAGCAGCGTTCAGCATCACCGCATATAAGCGCGATATCATCAGGCCGCTCGCCAGCATGAGAGAGGATGCGGCCGAGTATCGCTTGGTCATTATCTTGGATCATGGGTTCTCGATAAGTAAAATATTTCGCGCGACCATTGCGGGTTTTTTCCCGTCTTCAATTTCAATCTCTATATCGATTTCGAGACGTGCGCCAAATTTATGTGGCGTAGCATCCACCAGCGTTTGTTTCAGGCGGATACGGCTTTCCACCGCAACAGACGAGACAAAGCGCACCCTGTCATATCCGTAATTGAGCCCGCGTCCGCGATTGCGGATACTATATATTTGACGCTGTAATACCGGGATGAGCGACATCAAATAGAGCCCATGTGCAATTGTACTCCCATCAGGCATTTCCCGCCGCGCCCGATCCACATCGATATGTATCCAGTGATCGTCGCCCGAAATTTTGGCAAAGTCATCGATTACCTTTTGGGTCACGAGTTGCCATTCGGAAGTACCCAGCACCTGACCGGCATAGGTCTTAAGATCAAGAGCGCGTTCTACGGTCAGCATTATGAGTTGCCTCCGTTGCGGTGGGGTGTTGTTTGCGCCAAATCGGCATCAACTGCCAACACCACTTTACCGATCTGTTCATTGCGGTCCAGCACACCATGGGCATCCCGTACATCTTGAAATGGCATGACTGCATGAATGCGATTGGTGATCTTGCCGGCTTCGATAAGCGGCCAAACCTCTTTCACCAGAGCCTTTGCAATAAGGCCTTTATAGGCAGGTGGTCGAGGCCGGATGGTAGAACCGGAAAGGCTCAACCGACGACGCACAATATTACGAATATTCACCTCAGCCATCTCGCCCTGATGGCTGGCAATGAAGATTAGCCGGCCATCATATTTCAGCAAATCAAGCTGTCTTTGTGTATTGGGACCGGCCTGCGCGTCAAGGATTACATCAACACCTTCATTCTCGGTCAGCTCTAATATTTCCTTGTCCCAGTCTCCACGATAATCAAATGCTGCCTCTGCACCGATATCAACGCAGATTTGACGTTTTTCTTCCGTCCCCGCAGTCGCATAAACAATTGCATTCCTCAGCAATCGCGCCATCTGAATGGCCGCCATTCCAACGCCGCTCGTACCGCCTTGAACAAGAAGGGCTTCGCTTTGCGCCAAGCGTCCGCCCCACATGACATTGTTCCATGCGGTAAAGAATGCCTCGGGCAGCGCTGCTGCTTCAACAAAGGTGCATCCCGATGGTATCGGCATACACTGCACAGCCGGAACGGCGCAGAATTCGGCATAGCCGCCGCCATTGGTCAAAGCGCACACAGCATCCCCGATTGCGACGCAGGTGACTTCTGCGCCGACCTCTTCAACAATACCTGATACATCAAGTCCGGGTAGCGGATTAGCGTCTGGCGGCGCAGGATAAAGCCCCCGCCTCTGCTGGATGTCAGGCCGGTTCACACTGGCCGAAACAACACGGATAATAACATTTTCTGGACCAGGCTGAGGCCTGGGCCAGTCAACAAGATGCAAGACCTCCGGTCCGCCCGCACCGCGGATTTCAATAGCTTTCATTATGTCACTGCTCTTTGGAGGAAATTTACAACCGGCCTATTCTTCCCAATCATGCACAATAGGGTTGGAAAGTCTGCCCAATCCTTCAACTTCAATATCAATCGTGCCTGTAAGTTCGTGCAAATTGACCGACCGATGCCCGTGTGGAAACTTGCCCACGCCCTTCGCTGATGTGCCAAAGCAGATCACATCTCCAGCCTCAAGCGTAAAATATTGACTTGCTTCAGCAATCACTTCTTCGACCGTGAAACGGTAACTCGATGTAGAATCGATAGCAAACGGCTCACCATCCAGCCAACCCTTTACCTCTAGATTGTTAGGGTCTTTAACTTCATCCGCAGTCGTCACCCATGGTCCCATCGGGCCAAAAGTATCGGTCGCTTTAGAGCGTGTGTGATAGACGAAATAAACGTCGCGATCATCTTCGCCGCGCGTATGTCGCCAACCCAAGTGATGGGGGCGAAGCAATTCTGGATCGCGAGTCGTAGCGATTGAATCCATTCCAAATTTCATACCATGAGATGTGATGTCATTGATGATGGAATATCCAAAAACCACATCAGGCACTTCGGACACATCGATCTTACGGCACTTTTTGCCAATGACGGCAGCCAGTTCAAGTTCCGGGATGGTCTCACCGAAATGTTTCTCCATGATGATCGGTTTATTGTGACCGATCAGGCAGGATGGGGCTTTCAAAAAGAAATTAGGAACGCCCGGGTCCACATGAGCAGCTTTACGGATGCCCATATTGTTAAACGCGACACCCAAAACTTTGGAAGGACGTGTTTGCGGTGCCAGCCAGTCGAGCGTTTCCAATTCCATCGGAGTGGCCGAACCTTTAGCCAATGCCTGCTCGGCCCGAGCAAGTTCTTCACTGCCGCCCTCGATCAAATCCTGCATCGTGCGCGGAGCTTCCCCAACGCCTGCGCTGGCGTAAAGCTCTGATAAAAGCAGAGCCGATTCATCTTTTTTTACGACGAGTGCTGGTTTGCCCTCGATGCTAATAGTACCAAGTTTCATGTTAATTCCTTATTATTTAAAATCAGATTAGATCGGGTGTAGGCTCGGTTAATATTATGTGATGCCGATCAGTTTTGCTGGATTGTCACGAACCATGACGCGGACGTCATCTTCGGAAAAGCCCAGAGCAAGGCACAGTTTCATCATCTGCCGCAGTCCCTCGACAGGCAAAGGATTGTCCACTTGTCCAAGATCGGAAGCCAGTGACGAATGCTCGACGCCAGCCATTTCGATGTGTTCCTTCAGCTCATCTGGCGTATACACATTGAACCGGGAATCTATATACAAACAGGCAGACTGCTCGATCACTGCGCCGAACTCGGCGAGTTCCCGGACATCTTCAGGCATAAAATGGAGGCCATACATTGGATGGTTGATTAACAGCCGTTTGACGCCGCGTTTTTTAGCTTCGGTAAAGAGCGTCCATATTTCCGAGATATGCAAATGTCCCGACGACAAAATTGCATCGAATTGCGCAATCGAGTCGAGGATTTCCTTGACGACGTCGAGGAGATCTCCATAAGCATCGACTACCGTTATACCCGGAGATTTTTTCAACTGCACATTGGAAGCAAGGCGCGATTTTCGGCGTGAACTGCGAAGATGGTTTGCTGACTGAGCCGTAGGCATATAGATCAGCTTTGTACCCATATTAAGCTGCGCATCCACCACAAATGGATCAAGACCGCCTGTGGTGTTATTCAAGACCAAACCACTATGCATTGCCACGTTATGATGGCCCAAAAGTCGCTCCATGATCGGTAAAAAGGGACCAACAGAATAGTGATGATCCTTGAACAAAACGCCGGCCATTCCCGCAGCGGCAGCCTGTTCCACGGCCTCGAAATGGTCGAGTTGCCGGGACATGGTTGAAGGACCTGAATGGATGTGAAGATCAACTGCACCCTGCATCAGACCATCGATAACTGCATCATCGATTTTCTCGATCATGCTGCGAACTTCGGCCCGGTTTTCGTCAGACATCGGTAAGACTCCTATTACAATTCTAATTCTAAATTTCGATTCTGATTTTGATCTTGACACGGCCCGGCGGCAACGTGTCTAACACGGGTGTTTCGTCAGGTGGAATAGCAAGGCCAGAACTCATGGGTGTCAGAGCGGTTGAACGTGCATTGACCATATTGCAGGAATTGAACCTGCAACCTTATACTTCGATTGCTAGGTTGCATGCGCGTACGGGCTTGCCCAAGCCAACATTGGTGCGCTTGCTCAGGACGCTTGAGGGCATTGGATTTGTGGAGAATGATCCAAGGCTTGGCGGGTATCAAGTCAGTGCGCTGGTCAGTTCTTTAAGTTCAGGGTTTCACAAGGAGCCCTTAATCGTGGAAGCGGGGCGCCCTTGGGCCATCGCGTTGACGCGCAAGCACCAGTGGCCGGTGTCTATTTCACTTCTTGACAGGGATGCCGTCGTTGTCCGGTTCAGTACCGTGCCAGACAGTCCATTGTCACCATTTCATGCAACCGTAAATATGCGGCTGCCGCTCCTCACCCGCGGTATGGGATTGGCTTACCTTGCCTTTGTCTCCCAGCAGGAGTTCTTGCTGATCCTTGAGATATTGCGTTCTTCAAACGACCGGGAAGATGCCATGGCGCATCAATCACGCGAGCTTATGCAGTTGGTGGCGCATGTCAGGACGGTAGGCTATGCAACGCGTGCCCCGCATGTTGAACCGAAAAACTCGAATACAATCGCCGTCCCGATTTTCGATAGTGACAAGCGGGTAAAAGCCAGCCTTGGGTTGACCTATTTCATCTCTGCTTTTAAGTCTCAGGAAGAAGCATGCGAACGCTACGTGCCAATTCTCAAATCAGCCGCTTCCGAAATATCGCAAGACCTTGAGCGGATCAATCAGGCATATTAATTCTTAATTTGCTGCATCTTTCTTAAAAGATGCGATGGAAACAGACGTACCGGTAAGCTCAATGGCAAAGTAGAGCGATCGCACCGCTCCGACCGGCAGGAACTTTACCAGCCCGCGCTTGGTTTCCGATAAATTGCGCGCAATATTGAATATAATACTTTTTCATTGCAGAGGGTCGATGTACTATTTAGTTCATTCAAACATGATTTGGGTGAGAAAATTTGTTGCAGGGCGACTGGTACAATGCCTGATCCAGAAGTGCCTGATCCAAAAGTTCTTGATTCAGGTTTGATTGCACAGTCCGGTTTTCTCGAAATATGAAGAGTATCCTCCTATGCCTAATTCACTAAATACCTCACCCGAAGAAAAAGACCTGCCTTTGAAAGAGGATATTCGGTTTCTTGGCCGTATTCTTGGTGACGTCGTGCGTGAGCAGGAAGGTGATGAAGTTTTCGATCTTGTGGAAACCATACGCAAAAGCTCAATTGCCTATCTGCGTGATGCGGATTCCAATACTCGAACTGAATTTGAAAGCATTTTGAATGATCTGACACCGGCAGAGGCTGTGCAAGTTGTTCGTGCTTTCAGCTACTTCTCCCATCTTGCAAATATGGCAGAGGATCAACATCATATTCGCCGTACGCGCGCGCATGAGCTGGCTGGTTCTCCGGCTCGAAATGGAACAATGGAAAGAGCCTTCGAGCGGGCCGCCTCAGAAGGTGCAACGGCGGAAAGCTTGTTGGAGTTTTTCAATGATGCTCATATTGGAGCGGTGCTGACGGCCCATCCAACTGAAATTCGACGACAATCAACCATGCGTCGTGAAATTGCCATGACGGATTTGCTGTCGCAGCGCGATCGTGGTGGCCTGACGGCCAATGAAGAAACCGAAATTAACGACAAGTTGAAGCGCGCCGTTGTTATTCTTTGGCAGACTAACTTGCTGCGTCAAACAAAACTTGATGTGATTGATGAAGTTACCAATGGCCTCAGCTATTTTGATCATAGTTTTTTCAAGGAATTGCCGAAGCTTTATGCAACTATTGAAGATGATTTGAGCGCGCTGAATGGCATTTCGGACGTTACCGTCAATTCATTCTTTAAGATCGGGTCATGGATTGGCGGCGATCGTGACGGCAATCCATTCGTCAACGCTGATGTCATGGCAAAGACAATGCGAAAGCAAAGCGTCAAGGCCATCGAATTTTATCTGGAACAATTACACAAACTTGGTGGAGAGTTGTCACTTTCAACGCGGATTGTTGCTGTTTCTGATGAACTTCGCACCCTCGCAGAACAATCAGGAGACAATTCACCCCACCGCAACAACGAACTTTACCGTCGCGCGATCGTTGGTATGTATAATCGTCTTGCCGCCACTCTGGAAAAAATCGACAAAACAAAACCATCGAGAGTTCCTCTTGCAAAAGCGGCTCCTTATAAAAATAGTGACCAATTAAGCTGCGATTTGGATATCATTCGCACTTCATTGCTGGCCAATACGTCAGAGCTGCTGACGCATGGTCGGTTAAGGCATCTGCGCCGTGCGGTAGACTGTTTTGGTTTCTATCTTGCAAGCCTCGACATGCGGCAGAACTCAGATGTTCATGAGCGCCTTGCCGGGGAAATGTTCGAGGCTGTTATGTCCGGCACGAATTATGCGTCACTTGATGAAGATGCACGTATTGAATTGCTGATTGCTGAATTGGGTAATAAGCGCCTGTTGTTGCGCAATGACATTACCTATTCTGAAGAAGCTACCAAAGAGCTTGGTATTTTTAATATGGCTGCCAAGCTCAAAAAGAAATTTGGTGATGATGCCATTCGTAATTCGATTATCTCAAATACCCAGAGCGCTTCCGATCTGCTTGAATTGGCGGTTATCCTGAAACAGGTTGGTCTTGTATCGCCTGAGGGTGGTACGTCCATGCATTTGATCCCGCTGTTTGAAACCATTGGTGACTTGCAGGCCTGCCCGGAAATCATGGATCGCCTTCTCTCAATTCCGCAATATCGCAAGCTTGTGGATACCATGGGCGGTGTGCAGGAAATTATGCTTGGCTATTCTGACAGCAACAAGGATGGTGGTTTTATCACGTCCGGTTGGGAGCTCTACAAAGCAGAGATCAAACTGATTGAATTATTTAAAAAATATGGGGTGAAACTGCGTTTGTTCCATGGTCGGGGCGGCACTGTGGGTCGCGGTGGCGGTCCAAGCTATGATGCAATTCTCGCCCAGCCCAATGGTGCAGTAAACGGTCAATTGCGTTTGACTGAGCAGGGTGAAATTATCTCCAGTAAATATACTAATCCAGAACTCAGTCGCCGTAATCTCGAAACGCTCGCTGCGGCAACGTTGGAAGCATCTCTATTGCAAAAAGCCCGGCCTGAACCTGATGTGGTTTTTCTTGATGCCATGGATGAAATTTCCAATTCGGCGTTCAAGAAATATCGTGACCTTGTTTATGATGACCCAAATTTTGTTGAATATTTCTGGAATGCGACTGTGATCAACGAGATTGCCGGCCTTAATATTGGTTCGCGTCCAGCGTCTCGCAAGAAGACACGCGCAGTTGAAGATCTTCGGGCTATCCCGTGGGTTTTCAGTTGGTCACAATGTCGGCTTATGGTGCCCGGTTGGTACGGGTTCGGTACTGCTGTGAATGCATATATTGAAACCCAGGGTTCAGGCGGTCTCGAAACACTCAAGGCGATGTTTGCAAAGTGGCAGTTTTTCCAGACTCAGTTATCCAATATGGACATGGTGCTTGCGAAAACCAATTTGAGTATTGCAAAGCGTTATGCTGATCTGGTTCCTGACAAAGAATTGGGATCGGCCATATTTGATAAAATACAAACGGAATGGCAACTGACTGTCGATATGCTTTTTGCTATTACGGGGCAGGAAAAGTTTCTGCAATCCAATCCGTTGCTCGCGCGCTCAATCCAAAATCGTTTTCCTTATCTCGACCCCATCAATCACATTCAAGTAGAGTTGATGCGTAAATATCGCGAGAAAGATGCCGATCAGGATGGGAAAATTTTGCGCGGTATTCAACTTACGATCAACGGCATTTCTGCAGGATTGCGCAATAGCGGTTGAGGTGAGTATGTGAGGGTGAGGCAAACGCTGTGAATATTTCGATTAATCAGTTGAGAAATAACGGCTATTTCAATTTAATGTGCGCTTGATGGCGGACTCTGCGTGACAATTGCGATGTTAATGATCTAGTGTAGGGTACGAGGGCAAAAAGATCATTATCTGGGAGGAATATCATGAAACGTAGACTTATTTTGAAACTTGCCGGCGCTGCAATTACGGCTTCGCTTGCATTTGGAGGCGCAGCTCAAGCTGCTGATACTATTAAATTTGGTGCGGTTGCGCCAAAAACTGGACCGCTTGCTGGTGGTGCCGTGGTTACTCATTGGCCCAATATCAAATTATGGGTTGCGCAGGTGAATGCGCGTGGTGGTCTTAAACTTAAAGATGGCCAACGGAAAATCGAAGTCATTGAATATGATGATCAGACCAATCCGGGCGAAACTATCAAAGCGGTTCAGCGTCTGGTTACGCAGGATAAGGTTGATTTCCTGATCGGGCCTTATGGCACAGGATTTAATCTGGCCGTTGCGCCGGTGTTTGCAAAATATGGTTATCCGCTGATTGCGATGACTGCGATCACCGATCAAATTCCTGATCTTGCCAAGAAATTCCCGGGCATGTTTTTCACGCTTGGTTCAACCACTCCAATCGTTCAAGGTCTGGCCGATATCCTTGCCAAACTGGTGAAGGATGGCAAAATTGGCAACAAGATTGCCATGGTCAATGTGGCTGATGCTTTTGGTATCGAACTTGCCAATGCGGCGCGCCCGATCTTTAAAGCAGCTGGTCTCGATGTGGTTTATGATAAATCCTATCCGCTTGGTACGCAGGATCTTTCACCCATCGTGAAGGGTGCAAAAGCTGCCAACCCGGATGCATTTGTTGCCTGGTCTTATCCGCCGGACACATTTGGTCTGACCGGACAGGCGATGGTTCAGGGGCTTGATGTGAAAGTCTTTTATACCGCTGTTGCAACAAGTTTTCCTGCCTATGGCGGAAAATTCGGTGTTGCTGCCAATAATGTTATGGGTACTGGCGGTGTGAACCCGGACGATCCTGCGATCAAGGAATATATGAAAGCACATAAGGAAATCACCGGTCTTGACGCTGATTTCTGGGCTAGTTCTTCAGTCTATGCTTCCTTGCAGATTTTGGAGCAGGCGATTGAAGGCGTTGGCGAAGTGGACCGTGCCAAGGTTACGGAATACATGAAAAGCAATAGCTTCAAAACCATTCTTGGCGACATCACTTTTGATGAGAACAACAACAATGCCAAATACTGGACAGTCGGCCAATGGCAGGATGGTGTTTATCAGGGTGTTGCTGCGGTGGGGCGTGACGGTGCCAAAGAAGTGCGCCTGAAAAGCGGTTGGAAGTAAGTTTGAATATATCGAACCCGGCGGAACTTTTCGCTGGGTTTGATTGTTTCTTATCCGCGTAATTTTTGGATAATAGTCGATGGATATCCTGATCACAGGCCTGCTGCTTGGCGGCATATATGCGCTGATGGCCATGGGCCTGAGCCTGCAATACGGCGTTGCGCGGATCATGAATCTTGCCAATGGTGAAATGTTGGTGGTGGGCGCATTTGCGGCCTTCTGGTTTTTCACCGTGGCGCAACTCAGCCCGTTGATATCTGTCTTTTTGATCGCGCCGGTAATTTTTGCGCTCAACTGGCTGATCTACCAATTCATGTTACTGCCGCTGGTTAAGCGGGCGAAATCTCAAGGGCAATTAGAGGTCGATAGCATCCTTGCCACCTTCGGAATGAGCTTCATTCTTGTTGGGCTGATGGTGGCCGTCTTTGGCGGAGACTATTTCAATTATACGTTTTTGGCCGAGCCGATGGAAATTCTAGGCAACACTTATGCAGCCAACCGGGTGGTGGCTTTTCTGATGGCGATGCTGATCGGCGGGCTGCTTTATCTATGGCTGAACCATACCCGTCCGGGCATGGCCATGCGCGCTGTCTCTGTGGATACGGAAGCTGCGGGTCTTGTCGGTATTGACGTGCAGCGCATGTCGGCGCTGGCCTTTGCATTGGGCGGCACGGTGACCGCCATTGGCGGCGGGTTTATTTCCACCTTCCAGACCATGGATGCATCCATTGGCATTCTTTTCACCATGAAGGCGTTGATCATTGTTATCATGGGCGGGGTTGGTGATATTCGCGGCACAATTGTTGCGGCCCTTGTGCTTGGCCTGCTTGAAACCTTTATCGCCACTGTGATTGATCCGGGCCTGACGCTTGCTGCGGCCTATCTGATGTTCATCCTTGTCCTGCTATTTAGGCCACAGGGTTTCTTTGGAAGGAAGCCGTCGTGACCGATAAGGATTGGCGCAATTTTGGACTGGCTGTTGTAGGATTGGCGATTGCCGCCTGCCTGCCGCTCTCCGGCAATGGCTATTATCTCACCATCGGCGTTACCATCGCGATGTATGTAGTGCTGGCCACGAGTTGGGCGCTGTTTTCCGGGCCGACACATTATATCTCGCTGGCAACTGCGGCGTTTTACGGGCTTGGCACCTATGTGGTTGCGCTTGGGATTGATGATGTTCCTTATATCGTTTTGTTGGTTATAGCGCTGGTGGTGGGGGCGGTTTCAGCAGCTCTTGTGGGGCTGGCAACGCTCCGCCTCTCCGGTGTTTATTTTGTGATTTTTACCCTTGGTCTGGCTGAGATGGTTCGGCAAGTGGTGACATGGGTGCAGAGCAATTGGGGCGGACATCAGGGCAATTATGTGCTCACCGATATCACCGAAGAAATCATCTATTGGGAATTGCTGGCGCTGGCCGCTTGCGTTTATCTGGCTGGCTGGCTGATCGGGCGTTCACGGCTTGGCTTTGCCCTGAAAATCATCGGCAATGACGAGGTGGTTGCGGCCCATTCGGGCATTAACACGGCGCGATCTAAGGTGTTGTTATTCATGGTTTCGGGCATGGTGGCCTCGCTAGTGGGCGCAATTCTTGCACCCCGCTGGACCTATATTGAACCCTCGATTGCCTTCTCGCCAATGCTGTCTTTTCAGGTGGTGATCATGGCGTTGCTCGGCGGGGTGAAGCGCCTTTGGGGCCCGCTGGTTGGTGTCATTCCGTTTACCCTGCTTTGGGAGGCTGTCTCGATCAGTTTCCCCAACCAGACCTTGCTGTTGATGGGCGTTGCGTTCCTGCTGATCGTTTATACCATCCCGCATGGTTTCGTTGGACTGCTTGAAACATACTCGGCCCGTTTTCGCGAAAGGAAAGGATAATGGCGCGCAGCATTCTTTCTGTTCAGAATTTAACCAAAAAGTTTGGTGGTCTGGTTGCGGTCAACGGCATGACTTTCGATGTGGGCGAGCATGAGGTGCTTGGTTTGATCGGGCCCAATGGTTCCGGCAAGACCACCATGATGAATTTGATTTCCGGTGCGTTGAAACCAACGAGCGGAAGTATCTCGTTGCAGGGAACTAGGATTTCCGATCTTCCGGCACAGGAGATTAATCGCAAAGGCGTGGCCAGAACATTTCAGCTTGTGCGGCTACTGCCTTCGCTGAATGTAATCGAGAATGTGATTGCCGGTGCGGTGTTTGGCCATCGCAAACGCTGGGGCGTTGAAGCTGAAAATTATGCGCGTGAAATGCTGGAGCGGGTTGGGTTGCAAGTTGCTGGCGATGCGCCGGTTTCAACGCTTACCTATATCGATCAAAAGCGTTTGGAACTTGCTCGTGTCTTGGCTAGTGATCCGAAGATATTATTGCTTGATGAATGGCTTGCGGGTCTTAACCCGACCGAGCTTGAAACCGGAATTTCACTGATCCGTGATTTGCGTAATGATGGGCGCACGATCATTTTGGTTGAGCACGTGATGGATGCCATTCGCTCCCTTTGTGATCGCTGTGTGGTGATGAATAGCGGTACGAAAATTGCCGAAGGAACGCCTGCCGAAGTGCTGGCAGACCGCGAAGTTATCCGCGCCTATTTGGGGGATGACGATGCTTGAAGTTCGTAACCTCAGCGTTCGATACGGCCAGCATCGCGCCTTGGAGGATTTATCCATCCGTGTGGCACCCGGCGAAATCGTCGTTATTCTGGGTGCGAATGGGGCCGGTAAAAGCACGTTGCTTCGCGCCATTGGAGGCAATTGCGAGGGGCATGTGGACGGTTCGATCGAGATGGACGGGCAGCAAGTGCTTGGCTGGCCATCCCATGAAATCGTCGAAACCGGAATTGCTTTGGTACCGGAAGGACGCGGAATTTTTACTGACCTCAGCGTGCATGATAATTTGATGTTGGGCGCTTATCCAAAGCGGGCGCGAGATCAGCAGGACGAGAATCTGGAACGCATCCACGCTCTGTTTCCAAAATTGATTGAGCGCAAAAACCAGATTGCCTGTACCATGAGTGGTGGAGAGCAACAGATGGTCGCTATCGGACGCGCTATGATGTCGGCTCCCTCAATTTTGATGTTGGATGAACCTTCGCTGGGTCTCTCGCCATTATTGTGCAAAGAGTTGTTCCAGAATTTAAGTGCAGTTCGTGAAGCCGGGCTTGGTATTCTGCTGGTGGAGCAAAACGCCAAGCAAAGTCTGGCGATTGCGGATCGTGGCTATTTGCTGGAAAATGCAAAAATTATGCACGAGGATAGCGCCGCCAATCTGGCCAATGATCCCGCCGTGCAAAAAGCATATTTGGGGGCGGGGACTGCAAGTGAAACGAGCTCTGCCCCATCAACTTCGCCGAGCCCTTCGCAAATTGCATCGGCGGCGATGGAGAGCTTTGCGCCGAAGGGTGCGGATATTTCGGTGCCACCTTCCATTCATATTTCATCGAGGCCAGCGCCTACTCGTTCAGCGGATGATGTGCTTGGACAATCCCTTGCTGATCTGGTTACTCGCGCTTCCACACAAACCACTAAATCCAAGACCACTCCGATTACTCAAAATCACAATGAGCGATTGAAGGCTGTGTTGCTGGAAATTGAAACAGCAGCAATCAATGCACGAAGAAAAACTAAGCCGGGAAACCGGCCCTCCCAAACCAAGAAGAAAGACAGGAATAAAAAATGACCAAACAATTTAAAGGCATGTATATCGGCGGCAAGTGGGTGGACACCGGCCGCACGTTTAACGATATGAACCCCTCCGATGACAGCGTATGGGCCGAGGTCGCCGATGGCGGCGTTGCGGAAACCACGGCGGCAATTAATGCGGCACAGGAAGCTTTTGCCGATTGGGCCGATTTGCCCTTCCATGAACGCTCTCATTATATGTTGAAAATTGCTGATGAGCTGGAGCGTCGTCAGCAAGATATCGTTGCAGCTTTGCAGGGTGAAGGCGGTGGCTGGTTCGGTAAGGGCATGTTTGAATCTGGTTATCTGCCGGAGATTTTCCGGGCAGCGGCTGCTGCTTGTTATGATTCAATTGGCGAGATACTGCCATCTGAACATAAGAAATTTTCAACCGCGATGCGCGTTCCTATGGGCGTTGTAACGGTTATCAGCCCATGGAATTTCCCGTGCATTTTATCTGGTCGAGGCTTTGCCTTTGCGATGGCTGCAGGCAATACAATCGTCTTGAAACCTTCGGAAGATACGCCCTATAGCGGCGGCATTCTCTATGCCGAAATCTGCGAAGCAGTTGGCATCCCGGCAGGGGTTTTCAATGTGGTTACCTGCTCGCGCGATAACGTGGTTGAAGTGGGCAATGAGCTGGTGGAAAACCCATTGGTCAAAGGTGTTTCGTTTACTGGATCAACGCCTGTTGGCCGTCAGATAGCTGCCAAGGCTGGCGCTCATTTGAAAAAATGCTGTGTTGAACTTGGCGGCAAAGACAGCCTTATCGTGCTGGAAGATGCCGATATGGAACGCGCCACGCAGGCGGCCAATTTCGGCAGCTTTATGCATCAGGGACAGATTTGTATGTCCGTTGAAAAAGTGCTGGTGCATGAGAGCATTTATCCAGAATTTCTGAGCAAATTTGTTGAGCGTGCTGCCAAACTGAAAGTCGGAGACAGCAGCGATAAATCTAATATTATTGGACCGCTTATCAATGATCGTCAGGTGGCACGGGTTAAAGCGCAACTGGATGATGCGATAGCGAAGGGCGCGAAAGTTGCTCTTGGCGGCAAGATAACTGGTCGCTTTGTGGAGCCGACCATCCTTACGGGTGTAACACCGGATATGGATATTTATCGCGACGAAACTTTTGGTCCTGTGGTGCCAGTTATCCCGTTCAAGACCGATGAAGAAGCCATCGCGCTGAACAATGATACGGAATATGGCCTTTCATCGGGCATCATCACCCGTGATGAACATCGCGGTCTGGAGATGTCGAAAAAACTTGCGACCGGCATGTGCCACATCAATTGCTCATCGGTGAATGATGAACCTCATGTGCCGTTTGGCGGGTCCAAATCTTCAGGTGTTGGACGCCATGGAGGACGCTGGGCAATGGAGACATTTACCGAGACACGTTGGATTACAATGGAGCGTGGTGGGCGTAAATTCCCGCCGGTCTTCTAGGGCGTTTGGAAGAACAGAACTTGCGTTGCTATAGTAGGAAAAAGGGGAAGTGAAATGACCGATTTATTCATATGGGCCGCCGCCATCATTATATTGGCGGCAGCCGTGCTTGCAGTTTTTGCATGGTTTTATGAACGCGCCACCAATGAGGTGAGCTTGATTAGAACCGGCGTTGGCGGGCGTAAGGTCATTCTTGAGGGCGGTACGCTGGCCATTCCCTACCTACACGAAACTTCACGGGTGAACATGCAGACTTTGAGTCTGGATGTTGCCCGTAGTGGGGACGCTTCCCTGATCACCAAGGATCGCCTGCGGGTGGACATTGGTGCTGAGTTTCATCTGTCGGTGATGCCAACGCAAGACGGTGTAAACCGTGCGGCGCAAACCCTTGGGCGACGCACGTTTCAGGCTGATCAATTGCGCACGCTTTTGGACGGCGTGATGGTGGATGCTCTTCGTTCTGTGGCGGCGCAAATGACGATGGATCAATTGCATGAGAACCGTGCTAAATTTTCGAGCGAAGTGCGTGAAAATATCGAGCCAGTGCTTGAGCGATATGGTTTGCAACTGGATTCAATTTCCCTCACCGCGATGGATCAAACGGCGTTTTCTTCTCTGGATGAAAACAACGCGTTCAACGCGGTTGGCATGCGCAAGCTTGCCGAGGTGATTGCGCTTTCCAAGAAAGAGCGGGCGAAAATTGATTCTGATGCCGATGTCGCTGTGCGCAAAGCGGCGATGGAAGCTTCCAAGCGCAAATTGGAAATTGACCTTGAAGAACGCCGTGCAGAAATTTCGCAACAGCAGGATATTGAAATTTTGATGGCGGCGCAGATTGCGGAAGTTGCACGCAAAAAGGCAGACAGTGAGCGCGAAACTGCGCAGGCTCGCATCCAGATGGAATTAGCGATTCAGACCGCTGAAATCGAACGCGAGCAGGCTTTGGAAATTGCCGAGCAGGAGCGCAGTATTCTGATCGCCGAGAAATCTCAGGATGAAAGTCAGGCACAGGCTAAAGCCGATGCGGCCCTTATTGCGGCGGTGGAATCTGCCGAGGCGGTCACCACCGCTCGCAAGATTGCCAAGGCTGAACGCCAGCTTGAAGTCGCGGTGGTTGCGGCTCGTAAAAAGGCCAAGACAGCCAAGGAAAATGCGGATGCTCGGCGTATTGATGCTGATGCGAAGAAGTATGAAACACTTGCCAGTGCCGAGAGCAGACGTGCCTATATCGAGGCTGACAACAAGCGTTCGCCTGAAATCATTGCTATGGAAATTGAAAAAGCCCGGTTGGAAGCCATGCCGAAAATTGTTTCTGAAATGGTGAAGCCTGCCGAGAAAATTAAGTCGATTAATATCAACCATCTTTCCGGTGGATTTGGTCAGACTGGTTCTGCGAGTGGGGCAGGCGACAAGCCGGTTATCAATCAGACAATTGATGCCATCATGGAAATGGCGGTTCAAATGCCGGCGCTGAAAGCGATTGGTGATTCAATCGGGCTGAGTTTGGAAGAGGGGCAGGCGCCCGCAAAACCTCGTGGTAAGCCCAAGAAAAAGTGATTACTTTTTCTTTTTACTCTTTGCGTATGTCAGGGCTTCGGTGATGTAGCGCTCATATTCGTCTTGAAATTCTAACGGGATCAAGACCCATTCTTTGAAGCGTTTCTTGGTGAAGTTGAATTCCATTCCGTTGCCCTCGGCAACCAATTCGTTTACCCTTTCAGGTGAGACTTTGATGATGAGCGCGTCTTCTTTTTCGAACATCATTGCCATGAAATCTCCCCTATATCGTAAGCACGGTGTTTTCATCATGGTTGATTCTTCAACTCCTTCTTCTTGCAGAAGTGTGCTAACCGCTTGCTCGTAACTCATGGCAGGTTCTTTTCTATGTATTCAAATAGTGTGGGGTTATTTTCCAGCTTTCGTGCGCCCATCAACATGCCGCTCAAGCCGTGTTCCCGAAGGTTTTGAAGTGACAGGGAAGCATTTTCCTGAAGAGGAACTGATTGGGTGGCTTTGAGTTTCATGAATGGTTTTGAAGGGCCGTTACTATTTGGTTCGCCCTTGATAAATGGGCGAACCTTGTCGATGATTTCGTTCATATCAAATCCCGTTGCCAGCACATTACAGACAAAACCAATTTGTTTGTGCGGGGCTGCGAGGTAGATATAGAGAATGTCGCCAGCGGATATTTTCGCGTTCATTGGCCAATAGGTTTCGCTCTGTGCGAAGGCGGCAAAGACGTCATAAAATTTGGTGTTTGCCGGAATTAGCCAGTGTGTCATTGAAAACCCTACTGTGAGCAAATTGGATGCTTACATTTCCATGTCCATTGCTTGCGCAACTTCAATTGTTCCGCCGATATCAACATGGGGGCAAGATTTTGCCATCTCTAATGCGGCTTCCATGGTGTCGGCCTGAACGATGGTAATTCCGGATAAAGGGTTTGATCCACCATCATCGGTTACGCCGTTGGTGCTTACGGTTTTTGATGGGCCAACGGGCATGCCAGGGTCAATAACTGCATCGCCTAATCCGGCACTCCATGCTTGCCATTTGCCCATGTGGGCCATGCCTTCTTCTTTTGTTTCGAATTGGACACCACCGTGATAGGCGAATAGAAATTTTGGCATATGATTTTCCTGCTTTTGTTTGTGGTTGAGACTTTATTTTGTGACCATTGCAGATATTTATATATGTTAAAGAACATTTTTAGATTTTTGATAAGGTGTTTAAAACTGGAGATCGACTATGCCTTACAGCAGTGAGCATAAGCAAAAAACACGGACAAATATTGTCGAAGCTGCCCGAATTCTTTTTAACCGGCACGGGTTTCGCGATGTTACCATTGATATGGTGATGGAAGAAGCGGGGCTTACGCGGGGTGGATTTTACAATCACTTCGAAAGTAAGGAAGCTCTCTATGCAGAAGCTGTTGCCAGTTTTTTGATGGGACGCGGGGCGCAGTGGCGTGCGGAAGCCGGTGTTGATCCGATGAATCCTGGCCCAGATATCGCTCGCCAGATGATACAGGCGTATTTGTCGGCAGAACATCTTGGGGATCTGGATGGCCAGTGCCCGATGATTGCTTTGCCGTCAGATGTGGCGCGCGCCAATCTCAAGGTTCAGTCTTCGTATCAAGGGTTATTGGAAGCGATGGTTGGGCTGTTTGAAAACGGCCTTAATATGAAAAAACCTAAACCAAACTCTGAAACACGGCAGCAAGCTCTCTCGCTTGCTGCGCTTTGTGTGGGGGGTATGGTGCTCGCTCGTTCCATGCCGGATTCTGTTTTGGCTGAGGAAATACGGCTTGCGGCTTACCATGCGGCCACTGAAATGGCGGTGCTGTGATAGCGATAGGCGTTTGTTTTGTTGCCTCGTTTTTTACGAATTTCTTATCTAGATTTTTGGGCGCCAAGTCGGGCATAGTTGCCGGGTAATTCTATAATTCCACGGTCACAATTTGAAAGTTGAAATATGCCATTGCTGAAATCATGGGTTGAAAGTGCCAATTCACCTCAATCGCCATTCCCTTTGAATAATTTGCCTTATGGTATTTTTTCGGTTGGTTCGGATGTGCCGCGTTGCGGGGTCGCTATTGGCGATAAGGTTTTGGATGTTTCTAAGTTGGAAGCTAGCGGAGTGATCAGTCCTGCCGAGAAAACTGTTTTCGATAAGCCTTGCTGGAATGCTTTCATGGACGAGGGTGCTAAGGTTTGGAACGGTTTCCGTTCTACGTTGCAAGATATGCTGGGTGTAAACGCGGGTAGAGATGTTCAGGCCGCATTGTCTGAGGCACTTGTGCCTATGGCCTCGGCCCAATTGCACATGCCTTTTGTCGTGTCTGAATATACCGATTTTTATTCCGGGCGGAACCATGCGTTGAATGTGGGGACGATGTTTCGCGGGGCGGAAAATGCATTACCTCCTAACTGGCTGCATATTCCGATTGGTTATAATGGAAGGGCTTCTTCCATCGTCGTTTCCGGCACGGATATTCGCCGCCCATGGGGGCAGCTTAAACCACATGGGGTTGATGTGCCGGTTTTTGAACCTTGCAAGCGCTTTGATATGGAATTGGAAATCGGCGCGATTGTTGGAACGCGTTCTGATCGTCCGGTCAGCGTGCAGGAAGCCGATGATATGATTTTTGGCTATGTTCTTTTGAACGATTGGTCGGCGCGCGATATTCAGGCATGGGAATATCAGCCGCTTGGACCGTTTCAGGCCAAGGCTACCGCCACCACAATCAGTCCGTGGATTGTGACCAAAGCAGCGCTCGAACCTTTCCGAGCAGATACGCCTGAACGTGAGTTTCCATTGCTGCCTTATTTAAAGGAGCCGGGGCCAATGCTTTATGATATCGAGCTTGAGGTTTTGCTACAGGTTGATGGTGGCAATGAAGCATCGACCATCGCCACGACCAATTATAGCGAGATGTATTATTCTGCGGCGCAGCAGCTGGCTCATCATACTTCTTCGGGTTGCCCCATGCGGGTGGGTGATTTACTTGGGTCTGGAACGATCTCCGGCCCGGAAAAATCCAGCCGGGGTTCTTTGCTGGAACTTAGTTGGGGCGGTAAGGAACCTTTTGCGCTGGAAAGCGGCGAGATGCGTTCCTTCATTGAAGACAATGATATCGTGACGCTCTGCGGCCATTGCCGGGGGGATGGATTTGTCATCGGGTTTGGTGATTGTACCAGCAAATTACTGCCGGCACTGGATGATCCGTATCAACGTTGAAGACTGAATGATCCTCTGGTTTTTACATTGAGAGATTTTCGAGGTTTTTGACTTTGTTGGCCCATTCTTCGCGCTCTTCTTCGGACATCGGGATGAGGCCTTTATCGGTTAGGTATCCTTCTTCGCCCCACGCAGCTTCATTGGCGAATTCTTTTAGGAACTCTTCGATGCCGTCGGTTTTGCCGATATGGGCTTTTTTCACATAGAAGTAGAGCGAGCGTGAAATCGGGTAGCTGCCATCCGAAATTTCTTCAAATTCCGGTTCAACACCATCAATCTTGCTGCCTTGGAGCGTGTCAGAGTTTTGATCAAGGAAGCTGAAACCGAAGATGCCAAATGCGCTGGGATTGGCACCCAGTTTTTGCACAATCAGATTGTCGTTCTCGCCTGCTTCGATGAAAGCACCATCTTCACGAATGGTGTGGCAAAGGGTTTTGTAGGCGCCATTGTCGCTTTTTTTCAAAACCTTGATCCAATCAAATGCCTTGCAGCCGCCTTCCATGGCCAATTCAACAAAGGCGTCGCGTGTGCCTGAGGTGGGGGGAGGGCCCATCACTTCGATTTTTGAAGCGGGCAGGGAAGGATTGATGTCTTTCCATGTTTTATAGGGGTTGGCTTTTGTTTTACCTTCGCCATCGGGAACATTTTTGGCCAGTGCCAGAAATATCTCTTTCAGGGATACTTCCATCTGTTCGGAGGCGCGCGAATTGGCGAACACGATGCCGTCATATCCGATTTTGACTTCGATAATTTCTTCGACGCCGTTTTTGGTGCAGTTTTCGACTTCAGATGACTTTATCCGGCGCGATGAATTGGCGATATCGGGGTGTTTGTCACCCACGCCGCCACAAAAGAGTTTTAACCCTCCGCCGGAGCCGGTGCTTTCAACGACGGGTGTTTTGAAGTCAGTGCTTCTGCCGAACCGTTCGGCAACGGTGGTTGAAAACGGAAATACGGTTGAAGAACCAACGATGCTGATTTGATCGCGGGCAAAGGTCGCATTTGATGTTGCCGCTAGTGCAGTTGCGCTGAATATCAGGGCTGCGAATGTGGGTGTTTTTTTCAACATGCAAAATTCTCCTAAGGCTTAGCTACCGGGGCGACAGCCTGCACATGAAAGATATATGTCATTTATGTAACAGTATTGTGACAGAACGCTAGTTTTTGAATGTGTTGGTTTTTTCCAAAACTGAGGCGAGGAGGGCCATTTTTTTTACTGTTTCCGCCCTATCTGTACCGGCAAAACCCATGACGAGGCCGGCTTGGTTAGACGGACGTGCCCGGAAGAGAGACAGGGGGAAAGTATGGATGCCAGCATCACGCAAGTCTTTGCTTATCTGCAGGTCATCGGTGCCCTTCGGCAGCCAGCCTATGACATTGATACCACTATCGGGGGCTTCGATATCGAGCAGACCGGAGAGTTTCTTTTTGGCAATTTCGATAAATGATGCCCGGCGCGTGCTGTAAAGGTTTTGCATTTGCCTGATATGGGCGGTGAAATATCCTTCATCGATGAACCGGGCCAGCGTTGCCTGATCGAGAATCGAGATACTGCGGGAAATTGTGCCCAAAGCGCTGCGAAAGGTGCCGATCAGGTTTTCCGGCAAAACCAGATAACCAATGCGCAAAGATGGAAATAGCGACTTGCTGAAAGTCCCCACATAGATGACGCTGCTGGTGGTATCGATTGAGCGCATGGAACCCAGTGGTCGACCGCTATAGCGAAATTCGCTGTCGTAATCATCTTCGATAATCCAGCTGCGGTTTTTACTGGCCCAGTCGAGAAGTTTCATCCGTTTGGTCAGGGAAAGGGTGACGCCGAGAGGGTGCTGGCGCGAGGGCATGGTGAAGGCAAGACGGGCGTTGCTATTGTGTTGGATGGCGCTTTGCACATCCATACCATCTGCTTCCACATCAAGGTTGATGATGTTCCGCCCCAAAGCCATCAACATGGCGCGTACCCCATCGGGACCGGGGTCTTCCAGCCACACTTTATCTCCCGGATTACTCAACAACATCACGGCCAGATGGAAAGCTGCAGTTGCTCCCGGCACAATCAGGATTTGTTCCGGGTCGCAAACGTCGCCGCGGTGGACTGCCAGATATTCGGCAATACTGCGCCGCAACGGCATGTGGCCTGAGCTATCTTCGTAACCAAGGAGGTTTGTGTGATCTGCCTTAAGACAATTGTCCCGGATTTTTTGCCATCGGGCAAAGGGGAAACGGTCGAAGGCGGGTACATTTGGCAGAAATGCTGCAAATTGAGAGCGATTTAGAGATGGGGCTAAGATATTGAATTTTTTGCCAATTTTTGACAAAGGTTTGGTAATTTCCGCATTTTTCTGTTTTGAGTTTTCCGGTTGGGCATTTTTGTGCGGGAGGTAATCCGGCAAGGTTCGCGAGACAAAAGTTCCCGATCCATGACGGGTTTCTAAAAAGCCCTCAAAGGATAAATATTCGTAAACTCGCACCATGGTCGGGCGCGATACGCCCAAATCCTGAGCCAGAACTCGTGATGCCGGCAACAACAACCCCGGCTTGATGATGCCGGTTAAAATGGCGTTGCGAATCTGGCTTTCAATTTGTCGGTAGATCGGTGTCGATATGGATTTTTCGATCGCTAAAAACTGCAGGCGCGCGCCTTTAATTGGTTTGGACATGAAATATTTTACCCTCCCCGGAGGTCATGAGCCGAATGTCATAAAAATGTTACGCCGACCCACTATAGTAAATTGGTATTGTACACCAGACCAAAGTGGATAATACTAGATTGACCAATTCCGGTTAGTTTTTTTCATCGCTGCTCGTTAGCGGCCACTTTAACTGTTGGGAGGATACATTCAGTGTCTAACAAAAAATCAAGCCTGTTGACCCAAATGGCGGTCAAGAAGTTCAATCGTCGAACCTTGCTGAAAGGCGCTGTTGCTGGCGGTGCGCTTGCAACCACACCATTCTTCATTCGCGATTCTCTTGCTTCGTCCGGCGAAGTCAATGTGTTCGCATGGGGCGACTATATTAAAGATAATATTTCTGATGCTTTCGAAAAGAAAACAGGCATCAAAATAAACCTTTCAACCTTCGGTTCGAACGAAGAGCTTCAAAGTAAGCTTAAGGCTTCCGGCGGCAAAGGTTTTGATCTGGTGTTCCCGTCAGTGGATACTCGTCCTGAGTTTGACGAGGGTAATCTTCTGGCCGAGATCGATGAGTCCAAAGTTAAAGTTGACCAGATTGAGCCAGCTGTATGGCGCAGTTCATTGAAGCTTGGCGCTGCACGGCGCGGCAAACGTTTTCTTGTTCCTTACGATTGGGGCACAGAAGGTATGACCTATGACAGTTCCGTTCATGGCTTTAAGCCGGGTGAGCTATCCTACGGTCATATGTGGGAAGACGGTCTCGATGGTAAGGTTGCCGGTCGTCAAAAATCTTTGGTGATTACCCTTGCGATCTATCTCGATTCTATTGGCAAAGTATCTTCAAACCGCGGCATGGATATCTATAAATCCGAAGCTGATATGCGCCGTGTTCTTGATGGTTGCCTAGAATTCATGAAACCTCATAAGAAAAATATTGGTGCTTTCTGGAACAATGCAACTGAAGCAACTTCGGCCTTTACCGATAGTGGCTGCACCATTGGCCAGACTTGGGATACCACCGGTATCAAACTGCACAATGATGTGGATAAAAAATGGATCTACACATCACCTAAAGAAGGTGCTTTGGGTTGGATGGATACGATGGCAATTCCATCGGGTGCTACCAATGTGGACCAGGCTTATGAGCTGATGAACTTCCTGATGACCCCGGAAATTGGCGGCATGTTTGCCAACAATACCGGCTATAACTCAGCTGCTGTTGGTTCGGCTGCGCATCTTACAGATGCAAGCAAGGCAGCCTTTAAAATCGCTTATCCTGAAGGTGCGATCGACAATCTATGGTGGTGGCCAATGTCTACGCCTTGGTTCTCGAATGTTCGTCAGGAATATGTAGAAAAAATGACTGCTCTTTAGTGGCTTAGAATTTGCGGGGGCCTGATTAAGAGGCCCCCGCAAGCGTATTATACCGGGATTTTGTAAATTTAGAGAATTTGAGAGGCATTGGGTATCATGCGGGGAATGGATATCGAACTGAGGGATGTGTCGATACGTTTTGGCGGTTTTACCGCCGTTCATCCTACTAATTTGAAAATCAAGGCCGGAGAGTTTTTCTCAATCCTTGGACCGTCCGGTTGTGGCAAGACAACCATATTGCGCATGGTGTCCGGGTTTTTAAACCCCACATCCGGCGACGTATTGATCGGCGGGAAATCGATGGCGGGGATCGGGCCGGACAAACGGCCGACCGCGCTTATTTTCCAGAGTCTTGCCTTATTCCCGTTGATGACCGTCCGGGAAAATGTTGCTTTTGGTCTTGAAATGCGCGGCATGGCAAAAGGGCCTCGCAGTGACAAAGCGCAGGAATTGCTTGACCTTGTGGCCCTTGGTGATCAGGGTGAAAAAACGCCCGATGAGCTGTCCGGTGGGCAACGTCAGCGTGTGGCGATTGCACGGGCGCTTGCGGTGGAACCTGCGGTTCTGCTGCTGGATGAACCATTGTCTGCGCTGGATTTAAAACTGCGCCAGCACATGCGCTCGGAGCTTCGCGATATTCAGCGTAAGACCGGTGTTACCTTTATTTATATCACCCACGATCAGGGCGAAGCGTTGACTATGTCGGATCGTATTGCGGTGATGAAAGCGGGCGTTATTGAACAGGTGGATACCACCGATCTGGTTTATAATGCGCCTTCAACAGCATTTACGGCTACCTTTGTTGGTGCCAATAATATGTTCAAAGGAAAAATCAAAGAAGTCTCAAGTGACGGGGCTGTCATTGATACAAAATATGGCTTGCTTCGCGGCACCAACCCGAAAAATCTCAGCGTTGGCAGTGAAGCGATTTTGTTTGTGCGTCCTGAAAAGATGACTGTGCAATCGGGCGGTAAAAAGTCCGACAATGCCATTGATGTTAAATATGAGCGCCGTGATCTGGAAGGTGCTTTTGTCAATCTACACTTCTTGCAGGATGGTGATAAGTTTTCGGTCCACCAGACTAATGTGAATTTAAAATCCCATGAGAAAGGGGAGAGTTGTACCATCGGTTTTGACTCCAAGGCTGGAATGATACTTGCTACCGGAGAGCTGGCCGATGAATAGTCTGCGCCGCTCATTTGGTCCCATACTCAGTCTGGTGATTGTCGTGCTGGTTGGCGTGTGGGTGATCGGGATGATCGTTGGACCACAGTTGATCATGGTCGAACAATCGCTCTGGAACAAGGAAATTGGCGGCGACGCTGCCATGAATTCCACCCGTATCGACAGATTGTACAACGAAGTCGATACGCTGGGTTTTGATATATCCGATGCGGAAGCACTTGCGGAATCGCCGAAGCGCACGGAAAAAATCGCGACAATCACGGCAGAAATTGATGCCAAGAAATCGACTATTAAAGAGCTGGAAGCGGTCGAGATAAAGCCCGAGAAAATCTACTCATTTAAAAATTATACGCTCATGGGTGCCAGTCACTTTTTCATATTTGTGAAAACGATCGGGGCAGCGGTAGCCGTTACGATTATTGCGTTCATCGTTTGTTATCCGATAGCCTTCACGGTTGCCAAGGTGGCAACGCCGGGCAAGGCCGCGCTGATCATGCTGTTTTTGATCATCCCCTATTCAATCAACGAATTGTTGCGGGTTTTCGCATGGCTGATGATCCTAGACAATAATGGGGTGGCAAATCTCTTATTGGGCTTTATGGGTTTTGACCCGATTTCGTTTCTGGGTAGCGGGGCCGGTGTGTTTATCGCGATGATTTATGCCTATATCCTGTTCATGGTGTTTCCGATTTATAATACGGTTGAAACGCTCGACAGTTCGCAAATTGAAGCGGCGCGCGATATGGGCGCGCCCACATGGCAGATACATCGAAAGATTGTTATTCCCCATGCAAAGCCCGGTATCGCCGTTGGCTGTATCATGACGTTCATGCTGTCGGCTGGTTCCTTTGCGGTACCAAATATCATGACGCGCGGTATTGCCGAACCGTGGTTTACTCAGTTGATTTACAATAAATTCTTTGAATCGAGCAATTGGAACGTTGGCTCTGCTTATGCGTTCACGTTGGTGATTGCCTGCATTGTTTTCATATTTATGATGATGCGGTTTTTCGGAGTTGGCATTAAGGACATCGCCAAATGAGTCATGTTTCTTCATCCGCTTTTGGCCGTAGCAGCCAAATTATCCTGAATGTTTATTTGGTGATTTTCTTCGCCTATATGTTCCTGCCGCTAATCTTGATGGTGGTGGCCGGTTTCAATGATTTTGATACGCCTTCCGTTACCACGTGGAAGGGCTTTACGTGGAAATGGTTCGGAGTGCTGGCGCAAGATACCCGCATGTGGACCGGCTTGATTAATTCGATCATGATTGCTGTTGGTGTCATCCTTGTTTCTATGCCATTGGGGCTTGCCGGTGCGTTTATGATCACGCGGTTTCAATCCCGTTTCAATGGTTTGCTTTACGGGGTTATGGTTTCACCACTGCTGACGCCGGGTATTATTCTTGGTATTTCAACATTGATTTTCTGGCGGGAAGGGGGCGTATCGGGTGGGCTGTTTACAGCCGCCGTTGCGCAGGCTACCTACATTTCATCCTATACAATGCTGATGTTTATGGCCCGGCTCAAACGTCAGGATGTGACGCTTGAAGAAGCAGCGCTTGATCTTGGCGCTTCGCACACGCAAGTGTTCCGGCGGATTACTATGCCGTTTTTGAAACCGACCATTTTGACCGCCAGCGTGATTGCTTTTCTGCAATCGTTTGAAAATTATAATACAACAATTTTCTCCATCGGTGGTTCCCATACGCTGGTGACTGAAATTGGTTCGCGCATGCGCTTTGGGCTTACTCCGGCAGTGAATGTAATCGGTATTATTTTTGTAGTCTTGACTGTTACCTTTGCAACGATCTATGTGATTTTCCGGGAACGTGAAAAGAAGCGTGCTGCTGCTGTTGCCGGTTAAAGGTTTGACTTAAAATTTGAATTTCCAAAACGAGTATCCGCTATGAATGTTCTTTTCATAACAGCCGATCAATGGCGTGGAGAGTGCCTTTCGGCCCTTGGTCATCCTCACGTGAAGACGCCAAATCTTGATGTATTGGCAGCAGACGGTGTGACTTTCAAACGCCATTTTGCACAGGCCACCCCGTGCGGTCCCTCGCGTGCTTGCCTTTATACTGGCATGTATATGCAAAATCATCGTTCACTTCTCAACGGCACACCACTTGATGCAAGGCATACCAATGTGGCGCTGGAGGCGCGTAAGGCTGGTTATGCACCGACCCTTTTTGGCTATACAGATGTCAGTCTCGACCCGCGTCATCATGGCTCTGGTGATCATGTGCCGGGTGGTTATGAAGGGGTGTTGCCGGGTATGGAATCAAGCTCTCTGCTAACCGGCGAATGGGAGCCATGGCTGGCGGACCTCAAGGCAAAAGGCTATAAACTACCCGATGATTTTTGGGGAATATTTGAACCTCAATCAGCCTATCCCGGATCCGACAATAAAGGCAAAACTTTTGCCCCGGCTCGTTTCAAAGCTAAAGATAGTGGCACTGCATTTTTGGTTGACGGGGCGATTGAATATGTATCCGAAAAGCGGGACGATCCATGGTTCGTTCATTTATCGATCTATTCGCCACACCCTCCATTTGTGGTGCCGGAGCCGTTTCACGATATGTATGATGCGGAAAAAATGCCGCTGCCGATCCGCTGCGACACAGTGCAAGAGGAAGCTGCCGCGCATCCGTGGACCGATCATTATCTGCATAATCAGCGGGGGAAATATTTCACCTATGGAGCGAATTCTCGCGATAATCTTGATATTTCGGAACTTGATCTACGCCAGATAAAGGCGACTTATTTTGGCATGTTGTCGGAGGTAGATGCGCAGATCGGGCGCCTGTTAGATCATCTCAAAGCGATCGGCGTTTATGAGGATACATTGATCATTTTCACCTCAGACCATGGTGAACAGTTGGGCGATCACTGGATGTTTGCCAAGTTTGGATATTTTGATCAGACCTTTCATATTCCCTTGATTATTCGCGCGCCCGGAGACATTGGCGATAAGTCTCGTGGCTCTATCGTCGGCGCATTTACAGAGAATATTGATCTGATGCCGACCATTCTTGACGCAATTGGGGCGGGCATTCCCAGCCAGTGTGATGGATATTCGTTGTTACCGTTTTGTGCCGGTTTGAAACCGCAGGGTTGGCGACAGGAATATCATGCAGAATTTGATCTTAGAAGCCCGTATGAATTTGAAGAGGAAATCCCGTTGGGCTTGAGTATCAAACAATGTGCGGTCAATATCATCTGCGGGGAACGCTATAAATATGTTCACTTTTCCGGGCTACCGCCTTTGTTCTTTGATCTTGAAAATGACCCAAATGAATTCCATGATCTTTCTTCTGATCCGGCTTATCAGGTGGTGATGCTCGAATATGCGCAAAAAATGCTAAGCTGGCGTATGGAGCATGATGATCCGGCACTAACGAATTTGCATTTGGCAGACGATGGTTCTGTGCAACAATTGCAGGCTCAATGAAATCCCGCACGTCACTGACAAACAGGACCCTGTATTGATAGAAATAATATCTTATTTAATGCCGCGATCAATGCCATTGCGGCTTCGCCGGAATGAACTTCGATGAGTGTTTTTGTTGAACTTGTCGGTGCGATAGCGCTTTTGCTCTGGGGCCTGAGAATGGTGCGGACCGGCGTGATGCGCGCCTATGGCACGGAGTTGAAGCGGCTTGCCAGCCGGGCGGAAGGACGCATTATACCGGCATTCCTGTCCGGGCTTGTGGTTGCCGCATTGCTGCAAAGCAGTACCGCGACGGCGATGATTGTGGCCTCTTTTGCCAGCCATGGTATCGTCAGCACCGCAACGGCGTTTCTAACGATACTTGGGGCTGATATCGGCACTGCCATTGCTGTGCTGATTGCTTCGCAGAAGATTACAATTTTGGCGCCGATTTTGTTGATTATTGGCGTGTTTGGCTATCTCTCCACAGAGAATACCAAGCGCAGAAATCTGTTTAGAGCGTTTTCCGGCCTTGGTATGATCTTGTTGGCTTTGTCGATGATTGGCCGCACGGCAGCGGAACTTGCTACCTTTGACGGGTTTGCGACCATTGTGCAGATTTTTGAAAACCAGCCGCCGCTGCTGGTTATGTTTGCAATATTTTTGACCTATTTTGCCCATTCCAGTCTGGCGATTGTGTTACTTTCCATCGGGTTTGTGTCTTCGGGATTCTTGGGCATTAATAGTGGGCTCTATCTTGTTCTTGGCGCAAACCTTGGTGGCGCTCTTTTGCCGGTGGTTGCTAACTGGAATGCCAAGCTCGAAGCGCGCATACCGGTGATGGCAAATTTGCTTGTCCGGGCGATCGGTGTGCTGGCGGTCTATCCGTTTGTTGGCTATGCGATTGAGGCATATAGCGCCAATGTCGCGCTGTCACAGTCTATGCTTCCGGCGCTTTTCCATCTGGCTTTAAATATTCTGATAGCAATGGCCGGCCTGATTTTTTCTTCGATTATCCTTCGGGTCGCTGCCAATATTTTACCACCGAATTCAGAGGAAAGTCAGACGATTGAACCCAAGCATCTAGACCCTGCAGCCCTGTCTTCACCTGCTACAGCTCTTGCCGGAGCCAAACGCGAAGCGTTGATCATGGCTGATATCGCTCAAACGATGGTGCGCTCTGTGCTGCCGGTTTTGCGGGAAAATGACGATGATTTGCGCCGAAAAGTTGTGCGAATGGATGATGACGTAGATCGGTTATTCGATGCTATCAAATTATATATCGCCGGAATTTTGCAGGGAAAGCTGAGCGAACGGGATAGCCAAAGGGCGCTCGATGTTCTCAGCTTTACGGCCAATATGGAGCATATTGGCGATATTGTTGATGGTAGTTTGATGGAGCTTGCAGCTAAGAAATCATCGCTACAGATACAATTTTCCAATGAAGGTCTGGCGGAAATTTCCGCCTTGCATGAAGCGGTGGTTGCCAGTTTTGAATTGGCGGTAAACACTTTTGTTTCCGAGGAAGAAGAGCTTGCGCGTCTCCTTCACGCTAAAAAAGAAGAGGTGCGTGATATTGAGCGTAAATCCGTCAGCACCCATCTGGAACGCATCGGTTCTGGTCTGTCGGATAGCATTGGTACCAGCGCCGTCCACATCGACGTCATTCGTGACCTCAAGCGCATCAACAGCCATTTGACGGCGATTGCTTACCCCGTTTTAAAAGCTGCCGGTACGATTCCCAAAGTTAAATGGAAACGCAAATAGAGGTTGGATTTCGCTATTGAGGATAAGCCACTGAAATAATTGGTGCACCCATTCGAACAAAGTTCGAACTACTTTTTAACAGGAGGGGCGACCATTCATGAAGAAGGAATGGTGCACTCGGCGCGATTCGAACGCGCGACCTCTGCCTTCGGAGTTTAGGGTTCTATCGGTTTTTTATATTTATTTCAGCTACATACAATATCTGCGCATTTATTGTGCTAATTTAACTTACGACAAATGCGTGCAGATTGGTATGTCGTGTAACACGACACTTAGTATAACATTGAAGCAGCAACCCTGCTGGTGACGCTTACAGGGTTGCTGTGGTGCTCATTTAGCCGCTTCACTCGCCAGCTGCTTTCGCCGATTACGGTCATGTCCTTCCAAAAATATTTGGGATACTCGCGCATTGCATTCTGCAATTTTGTAAGTCTGTTCACGCTGCTTGGCTCTAGCAACGTCAGTATCACTAATTGGCCCGTGCAACAGCATTCGAATAAGCGGTTCTAGTTCGCTGGATTCCGCGTCAATTTCCAATGAGATTTTCATTTATCCATTGGCCTTTGCTGCTGATTTTTGCTTGCGCGTAGTGATTGGTTTTCTGCTAGCAATTAGTGCTTCCAGCTGAGTATCAAGTTCACCAGCAATTACTGCATCGCGTAGTGTTTCCAATGTTGTAACCATCTGTTCGATGTCGCCAACTTCAACAGATGTTTTGTCGGCACCAAGCGGAATGAGACGATTGCCATCACGTAGAGAAATCATCCAAGCACCATGCTGGTTCTTCCACCACCACTTGCGAACTGGCCGCTCAGTTGAAATCAGGGTTTTATCGCCCGTTTCTTCGTTGCGAACCCAACGTTTGATTTCCTCCATGAACTGCTCATCACGCAATTCCGCTTCCGCAGCACTGATTTGCTGCTCTATACGATTAAGCAGCTTTATGCGCTTACGTGCCAACGGTGTAATCGGTTCGCGCGGTGAAGTAGCAGTAAGCGTTAGTTTTGATAGAATGGACATATAAGACCTCTTTTTGTTGTAGAGGTCTCGATTTGCTAAAGCCACCTGAATCAGATTGCGACCGTTTTCCTGAAAAGAGTTCAATTCAATTCAGGAACAGGACATTCGGTAAAACCATAACTCTTCCAATTCTCAGCAACTTCTTTGGCTTGTTTTTGCAATTCTGGATCAGCTTCAATCTCACGTAGTTCAACAAGAAGTTTACGTTCCTCTTCGGATAATTCGGCTTCATTAAGTTGAACCACCGGCTTTCCATATTCCCGTTTGCACCACAGTATGAAATCTAATGATTTATTGTGGCGAACAGTGGTTCGATTTAGAGATAATCTCTATTAGACAGCGCCACTAGGTCAGCTTGCGACCCTTTTTACTCTCATATTTTTCGATCTGATTTCATATTTAAAACTATCGCTAGAGTATGACCCGTGTTTCAAATAATAACCTTTTGAACCGTAGCTTTTGTTAATGACTTTATAAAGTTGAGTAGCCTGCAATTTTTTGTCTACCCAAACGTTGGTGATAATTCCGCCCTTTCCATCAAAATCTAAACGTACCTTAAAGCGTTGTTTCGAACCGTCAAATTTTATAGATGCGCCTTTCGACCATACATATTTAACTTTGCATTCTTTGGAATTTTGCAAACCGCTTTTTAATTCCAAACTACCATTCGGCAAGACATTGATGGATAATGGAGGATTACAAAAATTATGCCGACCATCATGTATTTGAAAAAAACTGAATTTTCTTGGGGATTTTGCTTTGATGCTTGTCGTAGATTCGAAAACGTATGAGCCTTTGTGATTTGGGGAAATTGAGTTTGACTTAATTTCCGCTCGTTGTCCGAATGATGTTCCTTTGCCGCATCTATTCTTTCCGGTCTTAAAAATCCAAGTCTTTCTTTCTTTGTGCACTGTTGTCGCGCGGCAGGAGACCTTCCATTGATTTAGCGGATTTGAGTTCGCGAAAGAAGACCAAGATCCGCCAATAAGAAGTATCAAAATAGTAATAAGGTATTTCATTTTTGGGTATTCCTTCATCATTATCAATCTGTTGCCATCACGTAGAGAAATCATACAAGCGCCATGCTGGTTTTTCCACCACCACTTACGGAACCGGCCGTTCAGTTGTAACCAGAGCTTTAACACCGGTTCCTTCGTTGCGAACCCAACGTTTGATTTCTTCCATAAACTGCTCATCACACAATTTGGCTTCCGCGGCACTGATCTGCTGTTCAATGCGATTAAGCAGCTTAATGCGTTTTCGCGCCAACGGTTCGACTTATTAATTTTCCGATAGGCTTGTTATTTGATACATTCAGCACCGAATTTGGTAACTGAGTTATCGAGCCCTATCCTGTCAAAGTTACTTTCATAGCGTACGGAATCATTGATGCTTACTGCGACAGCGATTTGATTTTTTGCAGATTGAAGTGCCGCAATGACTTTGTACAAGTCATCATTCTCAGCCAGCATAAATCTCACCTCATTTGATCTATCCGGATAAACCTTCATTTTGATAACTTCATGTTGGTCAACACGGAATAGTAACTGGGGTTCACCAAGAAGAATCTTCGAATATTCACTCTCAGAGATTTGCTGGGTAAAAAGCGCATACATGCCGAAGGTCTTTTTATCTTTCTTGCACTGAAACAAAAAACCTGTGCGTCCAGCGGTTTGTGATGGCGAGCTTACTCCTATTAATTGAAATGTTGTATCGCCAAACGAAGATTTAGATGGAATAAAATTCCATTCTGCAAAGGCTGGAGCACTAATGCCTGAAACTGCGGCTGCAATAAATATGGTGATGATAGATTTTTGAAATCGCATACTATTCCCTAAAATATTTGAAGTTTTCTGGTTGGTAAATTGAACACGGGGCAGGAAATTGGACAAAGACCACACATTTGTAATGTTTGGGCAACAGGCATGTTGGCAAATAGTATTCGACACATGTGGCATCCTTCCTGTGGCGACATTGGCTTGAAACGTTGATCAATAAACTAGTTGTAGAAATTTAAAGCCGTATTGTTGACCAAATAACGAATTTTAGTTACATGGTCAAGCCTTATGGTCGGAATTATGTTTCGGGTATGGAACACAACTTGAAACAAAAAATCGGGCTGCGGGTAAAAGCTGCACGTGCGCAAAAGGGTATGACCCAGCCGCAATTGGCTGAGGTTATAAACAAGGCATTTGAAACGGTGTCCAATATTGAACGCGGCAAGACTGCTCCCAATTTCCAAACGTTGCTGGATATCAGCGTAGCTTTGGGTGTGCCAATGCGTAATTTCTTTGATGGTGTTGAGAATTCAGAACCTGAAAATAAACGACAGGAATTGGTGATCCAATCGCAAGTACTTGCGGGGCAGATGGATGAGCTGACACTAGCGCTATGGCAAAAGCTTGGTGAAGTTTTGTTGGAAGAGCAAAGTAAGGAATAAGCCAAAGGCTTTGTCTGAAAGAAGTGAACAATTCTGTATCGAGCATGTCCAGCAAGAGATCTAAATATGCCTCACCGTTCAACACTGATGAATGGCAGCTATGCGGACAAACTAACGTTTTCGATTTGGATTGTTATTCAACCAGCGACGCAGCTAGTATTAGCGAACATTCTTATCTCTTTATATGGATAAATGCGCCTCAACATTCCTCGGAACTATTCATCTTGCCACCACCGTAATATGGCTCAATTGACGGCTTACCTTAACTCGCAGATGACGTCTAATAGCGTTATTTCAGTTAGATGGTGATTCAGTCAGCCTCTTGGGTTAGAATCTGTTGGCCACATCAATATTTGAGAGTGGACACATTATGAAATTGCAAGTAGATTCATTCCCATATCATTTTTATCATCTCCAGATGTGCGAGCAAATCATGGCTAATTTCCTTTTAATTTCAGTTGAACAATCTGAAATAGGAGATTTAAGCGCGGATTTGGTTAAAGGCAATATTCAATTTGAGAAGATAGAACACAATGCGATGTCTGGAGAACAGGTTGTACAATTTGCGTTCGAGATACTTCCGGAAGTTATAGAGTCGGTTTCCATAATATTAGCAGCCTACATTGCGCGAGGTAGGACTTTCATTTATTTGAAAGGTGGTGAGCAGGTTGAAATCAAGTCTGAAGCAGAATGGAATAGTCACATTTCTCAAATCGGAAAGTGAATTATCTCCCTTGGAGCTAACAGTTTTTCGGCAATCTTATCCGGATTTTGAATTTTATTCCCCTACTCAAGGGAAAATTTTCTATGATATTTTTATTGCAGTGACCTCTAGTTACGGCTTTATAGAAATCTTCGCGAACTCAAACATAGTTTTGGCCATCGGAAGAAATGAAAACAATCGGTCCAAAACGATTTTTTTTAGTGATCGAATTTTGATCGTTATTGAGATGGGTGAGGTCGATTTCATAGGTAAATCTGCATACAATAGCTTTACAGCAGGAGATTACCTCTCTCAAATATTTGGGCAATGCTCATACATGGTCAATTTACTTCGGCAATATTCTAATCAAACCGAAGAATTCTTTCTAACATTCGGCGAGCGCATACTCCATTTTACTTTAGGGGCGTTTGAAGAAAAGTACGAAGATCTTCAATATCAACCCATTGATTTTTATCAAAAAACAGTTTCAAACAGAAAGATAAAAGATAACCTAGAACTGCTGGTTCTTTGCCAGATAATTGGTCATGAAGTTGGGCATATAAAATACAAGTCGGCCACCTTCAAAGACGATGCGTTTCGTGACTTAGCCACTTTTGGGTTGGAACGCATGAAATCTGAATTTGGATTATCTGAGGGGCAAATACAATCAGGATTCGATTCAAAACATATGTTGGATATGGAAGAAGAAACTCCAATCAATGAAAACCTTGCATACGAACTTAGTAGGGCAGTGAACAACAAGCAGGGTGTTTTGGATGAGGAGTTATACTGTGATTTGAACGCCATGGAATTTGTGTTTAAGGCTTGTAGGTTGCTTCGAGTTGACCATACGAAATCATATTTCTTCACAGCTTATTTGTCACAAATTTCAACGCAAACCGCGCTAGTATTTCATAATTTCATCAAAGTCATAACCTGTGAGAATGCTGATAATATTCCGACGGTTATTTCGGATGGTAAACTACTATATTCAAGGGCAATATTTTTCTCGGACATCGTGAATGAGTTTTTTACGATCTATCGTGTGCCATTTATTATGATGGAGGAATATGATCGAAAGAAGTGGTTTTTCCAAAAATCAAAACCATTTGATGATTTTTATATGATCTCTCGCCAACACACACTTCCCTACATACAGGAAGATTCAGCGGGAAGAGGTCTAATGACTGCCGTTCCACGCCATGTGGACGATATTGCAAGTATGTGTTTTCAGGATTTGGTTAGGTCAAATTAACGCTTGTTTCCAAGGTGGATCGGTTTGCCTGCGCAGTTATGGTATGTTTTATGAGTTGATTCTAACCTTTGTTTAACCGCCGCCGGGATTGACGCCAGCTTATTTGGGACATGATTGCCAGAAATTCATCCATCGATCCGGTCAGACTGCGACACCTCCGCCTTGGTAGAAATGGGCTCTAAGCCGACGTTAGGCACACCATCGTTTCAAAATTACGTAAGTGGCATTATGGAACGTTCGCTACCAAGTGAATTTTCAGACCTTACTCAGCCAAGTTTTTTTCTGAATTCATCCAAATAATCAAACGCAAGTTGCACCAAATTGTATAGAGATTTTGCACGATTGAATTGATCGATGTCAGCGGCATTTGCAACTTCGTCTGCAGTCGTATTGCGTACCATTACAAGTTTTGATTGCAGGTAGTCGACTGTATTTGGGTTAAGCTTTCTTGTGTGACCAGCTAAAAACCATTCCACGCTCTTTAACTCCAAATTGAGAAACCGATCCGCGAATATTTCAAGTGTATCCGCATATCCAAGCACACTCACAATTTCATAAATGCGTAAAAGACGATCTCTTGCTATTAGATTGGCACCAACCAAGTTGGATTTTTTGTGATTTTTCCAACTTGGTTGGACTGCATAATCAGAGAACCTCATGTTCTTGTTCCTTGATTTTTACCAAAGGACATATTGGATAAACGTTGAGCTTTCCAAATTGATGTAACCCTAACCATTTTTGGTCTCTGGTAATTCACGCATTTTGTTGGTTTTGAACTCCATAATTGGACTTATTTCCCATATCAGCAATTCATCTTCCAGCGTATCGGCAAGCCCATTTAGACGGTGGTGAGTTTGATTGAGACGGACAGAATATGTCTTACCAAAATATGGATTGCGCTCGCAAGAAACCAAAAATAACCGGGTTTGCTTTAAAAGTCGCTCTAACACGGCACTCGCTGGTGTTCGCTTTCTGGCTCGCATGCAGGAGAAATAACTTGGACCCATTCCTAATATACGGGTCGAGAATTCCTGCTGACTTTTGACTAAACCCTCTTCGAAATAAATCCGAAATGCTAACTCCAATAGTGTGAGATATGTTGAATTATCTGAATCTGGAATGGGTATGATTTCTAAATTTTGCATAACTTGCTCCTTTGCCACTGCTAGTTAAGCAGCAATGGTATTTATCTAAGCAGCAAGGAAATTGGAATGAAATGCGATGTGGTTCAATGGCGTGCAAAAATGCAAACTGAGTGTCGTGTAACACGACATACGAAAAGTTGGTTGCAACACCAAACACACTATTTGTAACTAATTGAATAAATCTCCCCAACCTATTTATGCTGCCAATTTTTCAAAAAATGAGTGTCTGATCGCAATCCAATTAGCGGTAAATAACCGCCGTTCTTGGTTCTACAATTGTCGCTGCTCAACTGCTGCTATTGCATAAATAGTAAGTTCGATGACTTCGGTTTTATCGAGCTAAATGAAAGATATGATTATGCGAAACACACAGCAGCAGAAGCACGATTACAGCACACATGTAATCAACATGATTGAACGAATAGACCCGCGTTTCTTTGTGACATTTGTCTTCAATGATGAATTTTCTAAGAACAAAGCAACAGATAAACTAGCGGGATTTTTTGCTCACATAAATCGAAAAATTGCAGGTTCGCGTTGGCAAAAAAAGCCGATGGAGAAACTATTACACGGAGCTATAATTTTCGAACACATGAACAGCAATCTGCATGCACATGCTTTACTAAATGCGCCGAATTACGTCAGCCTAAATAATCTTCAACGCAATGCAGAGCCAATTTGGAAAAAAATGGCGATAGCTGGAAATGTGTTGGTAGAAGATGCGGGTAATGCACGAATTCGAAGTTGGTACTGCGTGGAGGAACGCTTCAATAGTAATTTTGACCAGCAGGTAATTTGGACAAATATGCTGGGCGAAGTGTCTTTGCAAATCAACTAACAAAAGTGCGATGCTCTTTGTTTTTAACGTGGCTGAATAGGTCTTAACGTTGTCGGTGATACGCCGATGCGCAGAGTTATTCTATGCCTAAATAACAGATAATAAATCAATAAATACAATTAATTAGAAAGGACATTTACATGGAAAATACATTATTAGTTGGAACAGAAAATACAGATACATATTACAAACGCTATAAAACAAAACTTGGTAGACCATTTGAGGATATGGATAAATTATTTGTTCATTGGCTTGATAATCATTTTGGAACAGATTGTTGTTTCGATCAAAGATTCCTCAAAAATCATATAGCTGACATTGACGTGGAAACAGGACAATCTGAACGGAAGATATCGTTTGCATTACATCCGATATTCGATGTGGTTGATGGTGAACAAAAGGCAGAAATATATACGGACCTGCGCATAGTGGTATGTTTGAGTGGTAGCTCTTGCATTAAGGAATGGATGATTGGATTCAATAAACTAGCTTTTGACTTTGACCCAATCGAAGCAATTCAAACTAACATGATGCAGGCGAAGTTGATCGCATCAGACAGCAAATTTGGTGAGCTTGGATTTGGCGCCAGTTGAGCGTTATTTCAGTGAAGTTTTGAAAACACAACTTGGTTGGTATTGGTATTTTTGATTGAAATACTAAAGCTGAGTTGTCAAAGCAGATGCTCCATAATTGATATTTGGATTTCCTAAATAGATATGAAAGGAGATACAAATGAACAAAAAAATGTATCAAAATAATTACACAGCACTGCCAGGAGATTTGGGCCACAGCTTACAACGGGTGATGGCACCAATATTAGAAAACCCACAACATGCCAACGAAACGGTCTCAACTGAGCTGGGAGTTATGCACAAAACCATCACCCCTAATTTAGATTATCGTGTTGAAGACACTTGTTTGCTAATCTTTTCTAATACTTGTTTTCATACAATAATCCAAGTTTGGGCGGATGATGGCCCGTTTTTTAAAGGTGAGATTTGGAACAAAGAGCCAGATTTTATAGTTGCATTTTATGATAAAAATTACAGCCATTTCTATGATGACAAGAATATTTTTATTCACGATCAATTTTTAAGCAGGCCTGATCAAAACGGGTTAAAAAATTTGGTTTTGTATGAAAAGTTGGCGCATACAGGATGCGAATATATCGATGAAGAGTTACCGAATGATCTTTTTTATGCAGAGGAATGTATAAGGGCAGACTATCTGCGACGATACAATAACAAACCGGGTATCTATCCAAATAATACGATTTATTACAATAAATGGGGTTTGCATATGGATTTTGAAATGGATTTAGAATTGATTTGGGAGCCTCTTTTTATATGAGGTAATTAACTGCAGATTATACCGATTGGCTAAAATTGGTTAAAAATACGAACTAGGGTCAACAGCGTATGCTGATGGCCCTTTTTTGTATCTGTATAATCATATTGGATCTGCTCAAGGGGCTTGGAATCAAATAAGGTGGTCGAATGAGGCCCATTCGTTCCCGACTACCACTTAATACGCAGCATTTGTTGATTAGGCTCTTCGTTGACGGAGAGAGCGCTAAATCGGCTGCGAAAATTGCGGATGTTCAACAGAACACGGCATCTCTTTATTATGGGAAAATCAGAAAAGTTATTTTTGAAAAACTGCGCGAGCAAGCTAGGTCCATCTATAATAATGAACATGTGATAGATTTGGCTTGTGTTGATGTTTCTAGTCCTGCGAGAATTCCCATGATTGGCATATGGCGTCGACGCGGAAAAATAATGACGCGTATCATTATTAGAAAACCAACAGATATTGATGCCCACAAGACATCAACCAAGATCGTGCCAGATTTGATTATTTATCTTGTCAAAATAAAATCGTCGAGACAAATCAATATGAATGAATTGCATTGGGAGCGATATGGGGAGCAGCTTGAAGATCGATTGCCGGAAGGTGATGAAGGGCCTCTTGTTGAGGATTTTTGGATGCACGCAAAAATGGTTTTACGGCGATACAAGGGTATCAAAGTAGCCAACTTCGAACTGTATTTAAAAGAGTGCGAATTCCGCTTCAACTATGGCTCAGGTGATGAAAAAATCACTACACTCGAAGAGTGGTGTCTTCTCGATTAGCTACGTTAGATTTTCATAAAATCCTTTTAATTCAATATAGATATACTAATTTCACCCAAAAAGTTGCCAAATTTCAGTCTTGTGAGACCCTATGTTTGTAAGTCGAGCCAAACAGAAAGGGTATCAATCTGGTCGCAACAATTAGTGACTAGTACCTTATGCAGATTTAGTTCGTCTTATTATCTGAAATGTCATTAAAAGGATTTTTAAAATGACAAACTCCAAAGACGAAATCCACGAAACTATCGTGGACATTAAGGCCAATTTTGGCACCGGACGTGATTATATAAATACAGCGATAAAAAATTTGTATCAGCTGCAACATCAAATCATGAACAGTGACAAACAAAAACGACATTTGAGTTTATTGTATGATGAAGCTGGACTCAAAACACAGAAAAGCACCGATGTTGCAACCAAACTTGTTCGTTTGGCAATTACATCGGATCGCAAAAAAGCAAATCCTTACGCAAAAGTTTTGCGTCAGGCGACACAAGCGAAAGTCACTCCAGACGGTTTTTTGGATTGGCTTAACAAGCATGGAGGTATCGAACGCATTCGTTTAAGCAAACACCCGCTTCCAATTGAGGGTGATGCAAAATCGGAGAAGGAGTACGACCAAATCAAGGAAGCAGAAAAGCAAGCTGCTACTAAGAAAATTGATAAGGGCATGAATTACATTGCTTCGATGCCATCGAAAACTATTTTGAAGAATGACAGTAACCTAGAATTCAAAGGTAATGTTGCTCTGCTTGTTGTTTTTCGTAGAACAGAGGGTTTAGACGAAGATTTGACGGTCGTCGAAGTTCTTGATGAAAAAACTGCTGAAGCCAAATCAGTGTTTCGTCGTCATGCAAAAGATGCAAAACTTGCTGAAGCTTCAAAAAAGCAGCAGCATAACACGCACTAAAAACTACAAATTGGCGGGCCATGTGCCCGCCAGTTATTATAATACAATTCTATCACGCCAATTGCGAAACGGCTTCCTGTTTCATTTTCTCATTTACTTCGATGTAACGTTGAGTGGTTGTCAGGTTTTGATGGCCGGCAAGTTCCATGATCACTTTTGGTGAAATTCCATTATGCGCTAGCGTTGTGATAAACCACCTTCTTCCGCTATGGGATGATGCGCCAGAAATTCCTGCTTCCGTATATAATTTGGAAAATAGCTGGCATAAGCTATTTGCAGAAAATGCATTTCCTTTTTGAGAAGGAATGACAGGAGTTGATTTTTCAACTGTCGGGTTACACGACACTCGATATCGTTCCAGTTCACGCCACACCAGATCATTTAAATGAACAGCACGTGTTTCATTAGCTTTTGTGTTTCTTGCTTGCAGATGAAATTCACGGCGACATGCGCCAGTGGATTCAAGCAGATCGCTCCAATGAAGGCTTGCAATTTCACCAACGCGCAAACCTGCATAGTGTGACAGCAGCAGAGCAATGCGATTTCGCTGCCCATGTCTGCCAGCAGCACACATGACCAATACGCGCCTTAGCTCATTGCTGCTTAAGACCTTTGCTTGCTTCATAAATATAACCTTTTGCTACGTTTCCGTGCATTAAGTTATGTTTCCATATGATGGCCATTGCGACCACTTTATGAAGCTCAATTAAAACAACAGTTTATGCGGGAATATAAGGTTTTATACAGAACGTTATATTTTAGATTCTGTTGCAAAAGGAACTTCAAACATTCTTGCAAACAAATGCATCAAGTACTCGCTATTCACTCTGCAAAAATTGGATTAATAACGGATTTATATTGTTTTATTGCGCATTTTGACAATAACCTGAGTGTATTGATTCTTATATGGTCTTTGATGAAGCATATAATCATGACTAGCAGTGCATGCTGACATTGGTAGCAGCTAGATTTCTTGGAAGTTTGATTATTATGAATGGTGCTGCGAAACAAAAATTTACGATCTCTGCTAGATACCTTGGCCCAGTTTTCTCCTTTGATGGGGAAATGACAAAGAGGAACCAAAATCTAATTTTCGCACGAAATGGTGTAGGGAAGTCGTTCCTATCAAGAGCTTTTCGCTATCTGGACCTACATGGGCAAGGCAAGGACGTTAGCGAAGCGGCGCGCAATCTAGTCTCGGATGAATCAGCAGATGGCAAGGGGAAATTATCATTTTCTCGTGGTACTCAGGTCATGGGCGAACTTCAATTAAACAAAGCGGGAGACACTGTAACCGCCCAAATTACCGATACTATTTTTCATGTTTTTTCTGAGGATTTTGTTCAAGAAGAGCTGAGAGAACAAGAATATAACTTGGATGGTGAGATTGAGAATCAGATTTCCGTCGATAGCCAGAGTATTAATGTCAAGGATGCGCAGGAGGCATTGGAAAAATCGCAATCGCTCGAGCAGAAAGCAGCCAAAGTTCTTAAAGACAAATTTGATCTGGAAAAAATTGCTGAACTTCATGAGAAGGCTGGGATTAATAAGCAACTAAAAGACTACAAGGCTTTGAACTTCGAAAGGTTGCTTGAGCATTTTACTCAAAAACCGGACCTACCTGAGCGATGTTTAACTGATGTCCTCAAGGATTTGGACAGATTGAAAGCTATCCCTGCAGAGCCGGTATATCCGCAAGCTGTTAGTTTTGTGCAGATTGACGATTTTAACATCGAAGCTCTTAGTAATGTGCTCGAGAAGATAACATCTCCGTCAAGCGTCTCAGAAAGCATAAAGGACAAGATTGATGCTCATCACGGATTCTATGAAGCTGGTGCTGCAATAGTTCAGGACGAACATCGGACAACGTGCCCGTTTTGCGAACAAGGAATTACAAACGCCGACCCCAAAGCCGTCATTGACGCGTATACTACTTATTTCGCCGACGAAGAAGAAAAGCATAAGGCCGAACTTCGAGGATTCTATCGGGCACTCAGCAAGAAAGAAGATGAGCTGGCGAAGACTGAAATACAGCTGGCGCGGCAAAAGTTGAAATATAATGATTTAAGGAGCTATGTACCCTCAAAGAGAGATATTGAACTTGATGATAGTGAGGTGCAATTCAAGGACGTGGGCGTGGCTATCGCGTTGATTAAGAATGTGATTACAGTGAAGGCTGGCAATCTTACTGTTGAAACGTCGCTACAAGATAATGATCTGGCTGCACTTATTATTGTCCTCAACAAGACCATTGAGGGCAATAATACAAAGGTCGCTGAACTCAATAAAGCAGTCGAGAAATCTGATGAGGAGCGCAAGACTTTGCAGCGTGAGGCGTGCACCAAGTTTGAATGTGAATTCACCATCAACTATTGGGTTGAGATCGAAGAGATTAGGACTCTGCACTTGGAAACAAAACATAAAGAGGAAGAACTTTCTGCTCTTGAAAAATTGAATCCATCCACAGATGCGCGGACTCGAGTTGCTGATACTTTCGAGCTGCTACTTCGAGAATTTTTTGCTGATAAATATGTGTTCGACAAGGAGAAATTCACTTTGAAGAGAGGTGACTATGAGATGGCGCGTGGCTCTCACCGAACGTTAAGTGATGGGGAAAAAACGGCTATTGCCTTCTGTTACTTCGTGGCTTGCCTGCATCGTAAGGTAGTCGCTAACAGTGATTACCAGCGACTGTTTCTGGTCTTTGATGATCCTGTAACCTCGATGTCATATGATTTTGTTTTTGCAATCGCACAGACACTCAAAAATTTGAGTATTTCAAAACAAGGTGAAATTTCAATCAACCCTAGTCTAATTGATGGAAACAAGTACGTCCGTCCGGAGCTTCTTATCCTAACCCACAGCAGTTATTTCTTTAATATCTCGCTTACAAATAGAGTCGTGAACGGGGACGCGGCGTTTGCATTTCTCGTTGAAAATAAGGTCCACAAAGTTACACCTTTGAACACATATGTAGCTCCGTTTCAGCAACAGTTAAAAGATGTTTATGAAATTGCGAATGGTCGAGAGCCTGATCATAATTCGGGAAATGCTATCAGGTCGGTGTTGGAAGCAGTTGGGCGATTTTGTCGCCCTGATAAATCGGATAGCCTGACAAATTTTGTGAAATTTCTGGCTGGCGAGGATGGCATTGGCCTCAAAAGTGTCTTGATAAACTCACTTTGCCATGGGACTTATTTAGAAGAAACGCCGCCGCCGGATGATATTCGGCAGGCTTGTGAGGAGACCATAGTGGTTGTAGAAAAATATGCGGCGGGACAAATCGAGATTATCAAGGCGGCGGCGATAAAATTGCAATAGGCGCTAGTATCAAATAGTTTAGATGTCGAAGACGTATTTTCTGTCTCACGTAAACTTATATTGTGAGCCATAAAATATGGGGACCTGATGCCCGTTTCTCCACGGATTTTACCACGCTTTGTTTCCTCTCAACTGAGCAGCATGGTCTTCTGCAATTGCATCGGAATACCATTTCTCAATCATCTCGACTGATGTACGCATGTTTTTTGCAAGCGTGTAGATGTCAGTGGGTGGGCTTTTTTGCAATTGCCAAGTGGCATAGGAATGACGGAAGCAATATGCAGAGAACTTTTCTCCTACAGCATCGTATCGGAGATTAGCTGCATCCAATAATGCATTCAGGCTGTTGTTGAGGCTACCAAGTCGGTTGCCTAAATAATTGCAGAACACAGGGTCATCATCATTGGGAAATCGTCCAAACCGTGTTCGATAGCCATGCCATAAATTCTCAAAACCATTTATTGCCGAACTTGTTGGAACGAGCCTTTGTGGTGATTTCCCTTTTCCCTGTGCAATAATTCTAATGTCGCGTTCGGCCAATGATGTTTTCATCGCCTGAGCCAAACCTTCAACATGTCCCCAGTCTAAGTTAAATAATTCACCCGGTCGCATGCCAGATTCAGCCGCAATCACAATGAAGCAGTGCAGCATGTAACGTTCATACGACTGCTTGGGGTTTCCCTGAACTTCCAGTAGACGCTGCTCGCTTTTTAAAATTAGCTTTGCATATTGTTCGCGAGTGAAAGCAGGGCGTTTTGTGGCGGGTACTCGTCCTAATTCCAATTTTGGAACATCACCCTGTTTAATATGGCGTTGGCGTACAGCATGTTTGAAGACGCCTCTTAAAAAACTGGCTTCTCTTTTGAGAGTGCTTGGCGAAGCTTCAATATGGCGAACACGCATGTTGAGATATCCGCGACCGCGTTTGTGCCTGATGAAATCGAGACCTTTTCCTTCACCTTCAGTCCAATAAATTTTACGCCAATCCAGATAATCCATCAGATCATTGTGATAGATTGTAGTGATTGGTTTGTTGCCAAAATAAGGAATGAGATAGTTCTTTATTGTAGAGCTTGCATGTTTGGCATGGCCCAGTCGTTTCGGGTTTTTCTCGCCATCTTTAAATTGTATTTCTACATATTCACGTGCCAGCTTATCGAAACTTGCATCGCCTGTTAGCAATTGTCTTTCGGCAAGAATGGAGGTTTCCAGATATTTGCGCTGGGCTAACTCATTGGCTTCGTCTTCATCAAAAGTACCTAGTCCAATTCGAAACTGTGGGTATCCTTCCAACGTGAAGCGCACAGCATATGAACCGCTGTCTGAGCGCTTGAAGACCGTATATCCCTTTTTGAGTTTCCTGCCTTTTTTAACCATTTGCATCATCACCAAAAAACGCAGGGGTCATTGCCCGTGCTAGATTTGTGCTAATGCAGAATTTGACGGAGGCTAAATACTTGATGTTATTGATGTCAAAAACTGCTGTGCTTTATCTGTGCAGCTTATGTGACCAATATTGATTTAGCAAGTTTAGATAATTTATCTAATATTATCAGCTAGTTAGTGGTGCACCCGGCGCGATTCGAACGCGCGACCTCTGCCTTCGGAGGGCAGCGCTCTATCCAGCTGAGCTACGGGTGCAATTGTTGTTGTTTAGCTGATGCTGTGTTGGCCTTCAATGATTATTTTTGGCGTTGTTTGCGGTTGATTTCCGACAATTTGGGAATTGGATTTTTCTTTAAATGATGGTAGGTCGTTTCTTTGTTGGCGAAAGGTGCTGTTGGATTGAGGTTTTTACCTTTGTGCCTTGTTGTTGATGCAGCTATCATTGAGCTGTCTGCGGGAAATTGACCATCAATTTTTGAAGATGAAATTGGGTGAAAGATGAAACTGGAAGAAGCTTGTGCGAAAAAAGGTCTGCGGATGACCGAGCAGCGCAAGGTGATTGCGCGGGTTCTGGATAACGCGCACGATCACCCTGACGTTGAAGAACTGTACGCGCGGGCGGTGAAAGTGGATTCGAAAATTTCCATTGCGACGGTTTACCGAACGGTAAAATTGCTGGAAGAATTTGAGATCATTGAACGCCACGAATTTCGCGATGGGCGCGCGCGCTATGAGGCGGTGCCGGAAGACCATCACGATCATCTGATCGATTTGAAATCCGGTGAGGTGATTGAATTTGCCAATGAAGAAATTGAGCGTCTGCAGGAGCAGATTGCCCGCAAGCTTGGCTATAGGCTGGTGGATCACCGGCTGGAACTTTACTGCGTTCCTATTGATGATGCTGGAAAATAACAGGTCAGGCTGTCTCTGATGGCCGCATATTTCCGTCTTTTTATTGTTATTGTGGTGCTGTTGCCGGTGACGTTTGTTCTGATGCCGGTGCAGTATTTGGCTATTATGTTTTTCCCGGCGATCTCACGTAAAATTCCGCTTTATTGGCACAGGCTGGCTTTGTTATTGGTTGGAACGAAGGTTTTTGTGCGTGGGCAGTTGCCGGATGAAAAACCTCTGCTGATTGTCGTCAATCATCTTTCATGGTCGGATATTTTGGTGTTGGGCAGCGTTATGGAGCTTTGCTTCATCGCCAAGGATGAGGTGAAAAGCTGGCCGGGAATAAATGTTCTGGCGCGTTTGCAGCGCACGGTTTTCGTCAATCGCGGCAAGCGTAGTGATAGCGGCAATCAGGTGAATACGGTGGCGGCGCGCTTGCTTGAAGGTGACAGGATGGTACTTTTTGCCGAAGGGACGACGAGCAGTGGTCACCGGGTTTTGTCTTTTAAAAGTGCGCTGTTTGGGGCAGCTCAATATGCGCTGAAAGAATCCCATCTGGAAAGTGTAACAGTGCAGCCCGTAGCGATTGCCTATACCCATTTGTTTGGCATGCCGCTTGGGCGTTATCACCAGACGCAGGCCTCTTGGCCCGGCGATATTCCGCTTGGTCCGCATTTGATAAATTTCCTGAAAAAAGGGGCTTATGATGTGGAAGTTGTTTTTGGTGAGCCGCTGGTGATTAATAGTGAAACCAGCCGGCGGGAAGTTGCTCGGATTACAGAGAATCGCGTTAGTATGATGTTTCGAAAAGCCATGCGCGGGGATTATATTAAAGGCGCTGATAGTGGTGGTGCTGAAAAATAACGTCTGCCGTCTTCAAAACCTGTAGCAAAAGCGTTATGTAGCGCTGGTATAGATTAAACTTAGAAAACCATATGACCGAAAACAAAGACCTTGCCCCACAGGCGACAGCCAAAAAGTATTTTGTGAAGACTTATGGATGTCAGATGAATGTGTATGATTCTGAGCGCATCGGCGATGCGCTGGAGGCCGAAGGCTATGTGGCGACCGCGGAGATGGCGGACGCTGATTTGGTGTTGCTAAACACCTGCCATATTCGCGAGAAAGCTGCCGAGAAAGTCTATTCCGATATCGGGCGCATCAAGAAGTTGAAGCAAGCACGGGCTGAGCTTGGCAAAAGCATGACCATTGGGGTTACGGGTTGCGTGGCGCAGGCCGAGGGTGCTGAGATTATCAAACGGGCACCGGTGGTGGATTTGGTAGCCGGACCGCAGACCTATCACAAATTGCCGGAGCTTGTTGCCAAAGCTGTGCGTGGTGAAAAAGCCGTCGAGACGGAATTCGAGATTGAGAATAAATTTGCCAAAATGCCAGCGGCGACACGGGCGCAAACGCGCTCTCGCGGGGTGACTGCGTTTGTGACGGTGCAAGAAGGTTGTGATAAATTCTGCACGTTTTGCGTTGTGCCTTATACGCGCGGGTCGGAGACTTCGCGTTCTGTCGGGCAGATTGTTGATGAAGCAAAACGGCTTGCAGATGCAGGTGTTCGCGAGATCACTTTGCTCGGGCAGAATGTCAATGCATGGCACGGACTTGGGCCGAATGATCGCGAATGGGGTCTGGGCGAACTGCTTTATAAACTTGCTGAAATTGATGGCATTGAACGCCTTCGCTATATGACCAGCCATCCGATTGATATGGATGAGGGGTTGATTGCGGCGCATGGGGATCTTGATTGCCTGATGCCTTATTTGCACCTGCCGGTTCAGGCGGGTTCTGATAAAATCCTTAAGGCGATGAACCGCCATCATACGCGCGATGACTATCTTTATTTGATGGAACGCATGCGTGAGGTGCGGCCCGATATTGCGATTTCGGGTGATTTCATTGTTGGTTTTCCGGGTGAAACGGAAGCTGATTTTGAGGATACGCTTTCGCTCATTCGCGAAGTTAAATATGCCTCTGCGTTTTCGTTTAAATATTCGCCGCGTCCGGGAACGCCGGGGGCCGGAATGGCCGATCAGGTGCCTAACGATGTGGCCGGTGAGCGCTTGCAGCGATTGCAGGCTTTGCTCAATGAACAACAGTTGACCTTCAACAAGAATTGCCTCGATCAGGAAATGGATGTGCTGCTGGAAAAACCGGGTCGGCGTGAAGGGCAATTGATTGCCCGTTCGCCTTGGTTGCAATCAGTGATTGTTGATCAATCTACCGGCCCGATTGGCGATATTGTGAAGGTTCGCATAACCGAGGCTGCACCTAATAGTCTTGTGGCTGTGAAGGTTTGATTTTTACATTTGTGTTCAATTTTGCTATACTTATGAAGCTCAAATTATCGAAAAAGGATCTTTGATTGAATAAGAATATTACCGACCCGAAGAAGAATTCCGTGCAGGAACATATTGTGCTTTCCTTTGATGATAATATGCTGGCTTCCCAGCTATTCGGGCAATTTGATAGTCACCTTGCCATGCTGGAACAACAGCTGAATGTGGAAGCTGTGGCGCGCGGTAATAGGGTGGATATCAAAGGTGGAGAAGAAGGCACGATCCGCGCCAAACAAGTGCTTGAAAACCTCTATGAACGGTTGCTCTCAGGTGAGAGTCTGGAAGCTGGCGATGTGGACGGGGCTATTCGTATGTCTGAAATTAACCCTTCTCTGGCTCCGAGCGAAGAAAAATCTGCCGGTGGAAACAGTAAAACTGCGCAGATCAGCACAAGAAAAAAATTGGTGCAGGCGCGAAGCAAAACCCAGAATGCCTATATCCGTGCGATGGAAAAATCTGAACTTGTGTTCGGCATAGGGCCGGCAGGAACGGGCAAGACTTATCTTGCGGTGGCCTATGCAGCTTCCATGCTGGAGCGCGGCGCGGTGGATCGTATTATTCTTTCGCGCCCTGCTGTTGAAGCGGGCGAGCGGCTTGGCTTTTTGCCCGGTGATATGAAGGATAAGGTCGATCCGTATCTGCGCCCGCTTTACGATGCGCTTTACGATATGATGCCCGGTGACAGGGTAGAACGGGCGATTGCTTCCGGGGAGATTGAGATTGCGCCGCTGGCATTTATGCGTGGGCGGACGCTCTCTAATGCAGCGGTTATTCTGGATGAGGCGCAAAATACAACGTCTATGCAAATGAAGATGTTTTTGACCCGTCTGGGCGAGAATTCCCGGATGATTATCACCGGTGATCCAAGCCAAATCGATTTGCCCCGTGGGCAGGTTTCCGGACTGGTGGAATCTTTGAAAATTCTGAAAGACATCAAAAGCATCAAGCAGATTAAATTCTCGGCGGATGATGTGGTGCGCCATAAACTGGTTGCGGATATCGTTAAAGCCTATGATGCGGATGGGGCGAAAAAAGCAAACAATAATGGCTGAACCTAAACTGCCGGAAATTGAATTATCCATTGATGCCGGGAACTGGCCTGACGAAGCTTTGCTGTTGCAAAAGATGCACGGGGCGATTGGAGCTGCGATTTCTGTGGCCGATTTGCGTTATGCAGAAGGTGCGGAGTTGAGCATCTTGCTGACTGATGATGCCGCCGTGCAAAAACTCAATTTGCAATGGCGCAATATCGACAAGCCGACCAATGTTTTATCGTTTCCGGCGGAAGATATCACAATTGGCGAAAAGGCTGGAATGCTCCTTGGTGATATTGTCATGGGACAGGAAACCCTCGCTCGCGAGGCAAAAGATGAGGGGATAAGCTTTGGCGATCATTTTTCCCATCTGGTTGTTCATGGATTTTTACACCTTTTTGGCTATGATCACCAAAATGACGTTGAAGCTGACGTCATGGAACAAATTGAAAGAGAGGCACTTGCGAAACTGGGTATTGCGGACCCATATTAAAGTCCCAACCCTAAGCAGATGTTATAATGAACCCAACTGATCCAACCGATCCGACTGAGCCTGTTGATTCTGATGATTCCGGCGAAGAGGCAAATGCCACTCCCGGTAAAGAACTCGTAGTCATTGATAATCCCGTTGCGGATGATGCGCTTAATCCTTTTGCATGGTTCTGGCGCCTGCTTGGGCGTAAGCGCAGCAATGGTGCGTCTGTGCGTGAAGGACTGGCCGATGCGCTGGCCAGAGACACCACAGATTCTGAAGGATTTACCGCCGAAGAAAAGGCGATGCTCGCCAGTATTTTGCGGCTGAAAGATATTCGCGTTGAAGATTTGATGGTGCCGCGTACCGATATCGAAGCGGTAGATATGGATACAACGCTGGCTGAAATGTTGTTGATTTTTGAGGCTGAAGGACATTCGCGTCTGCCGGTTTATGACGAAACTCTCGATGATCCTCAGGGCATGGTGCATATCCGCGATGTGGTTGCCTATATAACCAACGCATCGAAACTGTCACGCACAGAGGCTGCCAAGCGCAAAACCAAGCTGCCTGCCAATCTGGATTTGAAACGGGTCGCTTTGGGTAAAACCATTGGGGCGCTGAGACTGGTGCGTCCGGTTTTGTTTGTTCCACCATCGATGATGGCGATGGATTTGATGACAAGGATGCAGGCCAGCCGCACCCAAATGGCGCTGATCATTGATGAATATGGCGGTACAGACGGGCTGGTTTCGCTGGAAGATATCATGGAAGAAATCGTCGGTGATATTGAAGACGAGCACGATGATGAAGAAGAGGAAATGATCCTCGATAAGGGTGATGGCACCTTTGTTTGCAGTGCCAAAGCCGAGCTGGAAGATGTCGAAGCTGCCACCGGCAAAGCTTTCAATGCCGGTGAAATTGCCGAGGATGTGGATACGATTGGTGGCCTGATCGTGGCGCTTGTTGGACGGGTTCCCGCGCGCGGCGAAGTGATCAACTCGCTTGGCTTCGAGTTCCGCGTTGTCGACGCAGACCCTCGCCGCATTAAAGTTGTGGTCTTGACGATTAATGCAAAGCGTAGACGCGCTGGTTAAATCAATATCTTGTGGCAGGTCGCTCTAGGCTGGCCGCAAGTAGTCATCGGCCACCCTCCTAAATTGTCGAATATAGCGACCCAAAAATCGGGATATTTAACTAACGTCAAACAGGCTTTTTCAGGTATTCTTGTGAACACTGGAAAATTTCCGTTTTTGATCTTTAAAAAAGTTCCATAATGGACATTATCACACACTAGGCTGCAAATATCGTCGCTTTGATTTCTCTCTCCAAGCACTGGATATAATTCCCCTGATCGTGCGAAGTGTAAGATCAAGGGGACGGGTGCTGTGCATCAATCCGTTATGGATGTCATTCGAAATGACCGCGGCGCATTAGTGCTGGGTTCCACGCTCACCCTGCGGGCCCGCATCTTTTTCCCTTTGCACCATCGTTTCCAAGGCGTTATCTCAAGGCAGGGAATTATCAGGGTGATTCGGTATTTATGGCAATTGGCAAAATTGAATCGCTTGCGGGATATTTTATTCTGCTTTGGGGTTGGAAAAGAAGTGCTGCCAGTCTGATTGCCGGTTTGGTATCTGCCTTTGCTTTGCCGCCCTATAACGGGTTTCCCATTTTATTTGCTACTTTTGCGATATTCATCTGGTTGCTTGATGGTGCGGCGACTGAACCTGCTGCTGGTTTTATTGGCAAAGGATGGTCGTCATTCAAGGTTGGTTGGTGGTTTGGCTTTGGCTATTTCCTTTCTGGCCTTTGGTGGGTTGGCACGGCATTTTTGGTCGAGGCCGATGAATTTGCTTGGTTGATGCCCATTGCGGTGATTGTGCTTCCTGCATTGCTGGCGATATTTTGGGGGTTGGCGGCAGCCTTTGCGCGGATATTCTGGAGCGAAGACTGGCACCGGATCATTGTGTTTTCGGTATTCCTTGCGCTGGCCGAATATTTGCGTGGAAATTTGTTCACAGGCCTGCCGTGGAATGCCCTTGGTTATACGGCAATGCCTATTCCCTTGATGATGCAATCTGCTTCGCTGATTGGTATTTTTGGCGTGACGTTGCTTTCGATTCCTGTGTTTGCAGCTATGGGTGTCTTTACGCCCAAGAGCGCTTTGCGTCCGCGGGGAACAACGAAAATGTTGGTCTTTGCATTAGCTTTGCTTCTGGCGCATTTGGGGTTTGGTTATTGGCGGTTGTCGCAGGCATCGGATGAGATGGTTGCTGATGTTAGTTTGCGCTTGGTTCAGCCTGCGATTGCGCAGAATGAAAAATGGCTGCCGGAAAAAGAAGCCGAGATTTTTAAGCGTTATCTTACGCTTTCTACTCAAGAAATTTTGGCTACCCAAGAGATTTCAGCAGAAAAAAAGGGCCTTTCTGGAACCACCCATCTTATCTGGCCGGAATCTGCGTTTCCGTTTCTTTTGACTGAGCGTAAAGATGCGCTGGCAGCGATTGGTGCGATGTTGCCTGAGGGCACGACGCTGATTACCGGTGCCGCCCGGGTGGAAAGTTCGGTTGCGGGGCAGGCGGGCGGATTTGTCTTCAACTCGATTTACACGATTGATGCCGAAGGGGTGATTGCAAGTGCGGCAGACAAGGTGCATCTGGTGCCGTTTGGTGAATATCTGCCGTTTCAGGAATTGGCCGAGTCGTTGGGCCTGCAACAATTGACCAAAATCAGGGGTGGATTTGAACCGGGAAATATTCGTCCCCTGTTATCTGCGATGAGCGGGCCGGCTTTTTTGCCGTTGATTTGCTATGAGATTATTTTTTCAGGTGATGTGCAACCCAAGGATAGCGACAAAAAACCTGAGTGGATTGTTAATCTCACCAATGATGCATGGTTTGGCATGACGCCTGGACCCTATCAGCATTTGCAACAGGCAATTGTACGTGGTGTGGAAGAGGGGTTGCCGGTGGTTCGGGTGGCAAACTCGGGTATTTCATCGGTTAGCGACAGCTATGGCCGGGTTCTGGGGCAAATTGCGTTGGGAGAAATGGGAGTGATAGATGCAAAATTGCCCAAACCTTCACCCGGTACGTTCTTCAGCCAATTTGGTTATTGGAGTTTTTTTGTTCTGGCGGGAATAATGTTTGTGGCAGGGGTATTTGGAAGAAGGCAGGCTGATTGATCAAAATGCTACAAGGCCTGTATTCTCAGTATTCTTACCCCTGCGTCATGTGATGTCTATCTGGAGATTGACACAGGTTTAGACTAAGGGGCATTATCAAATTTGTGGTGTAATAGGTAGCCATGACGTTTATGCAGGAAGAACACTGATATGGTGGAAAACCAGAAAAAACCCAATCCAATTGATGTCCATGTGGGCAGCAGGTTGAGATTGCGTCGTAATATGGCGGGGCTGAGTCAGGAAAAGCTTGGCAAGCAATTGGGTATTACTTTCCAGCAAATTCAGAAATATGAAAAAGGTACAAACCGTATGGGAGCCAGCAGGCTTCAGGAAATTGCCGAAATTTTAAAAACACCGATTTCGTATTTTTTCGAAGATGCTCCAAGCACCGGTTTGGCACAAGGTGAGGCGACAGGTTCAGGGTTTTCTGAATCGGGTGGGGCTGATTATGTGGTTGACTTTCTGTCTAGTTCTGAAGGACTGCAACTCAACAAGGCGTTTATTAAAATCGAGGATGCGAAAGTTAGGCGTAAGGTCATTGACCTAGTAAAAGCACTGGCTAAGGACGAAGATTAAGGGCAGGCGCTGCTAAATGCCATGAATTGACTCTTGACCTTTTATATCAGGTGGCTAAAAACGCTTGAAATCTATTGATTAACCGGGCTGTGAATGACTTTCAGTTCTTAATGGAGGGCTCCAATGGCTCAAGAAAATTACCTGTTTACTAGTGAATCTGTTTCTGAAGGTCATCCGGACAAAATCTGTGATCGGATTTCTGATGAAATTGTGGATTTGATTTACAGAGAAGCTCGCAAAACAGGTGTTGATCCATGGACAGTACGGGTTGCTGCTGAAACGCTGGCTACCACCAACCGAGTGGTTATTGCTGGTGAGGTGCGGGTGCCTGACACGCTTATCAAAAAAGACAAAGAAGGTAATGTGGTCAGGGATGCCGCTGGTAATCCGATGATTGCACCGGGCCGTTTCCGTTCTGCTGCACGCCGCGCCATTCGTGATATTGGTTATGAGCAGGATGGCTTCCATTGGAAAAAAGCAAAAATAGATGTGTTGCTGCACGCCCAATCTGCTGATATTGCGCAGGGCGTTGATAATTCAGCAGACAGACAGGGCGAAGAAGGGGCTGGCGATCAGGGCATAATGTTTGGCTATGCCACAAATGAAACGCCTGAATTGATGCCTGCGCCACTTTATTATGCCCATAAAATTCTTGAATTGCTGGCCAAAGCCCGCAAGAGCGGTGAAGGGGAAGCTGGCAAGCTTGGTCCGGATGCCAAGAGTCAGGTAACCGTTCGCTATGAAGGCGGGATGCCAAAAGATGTTGTCTCCATCGTTTTATCTACCCAGCATATGGACCCGAGTTGGGATTCCAAAAAAGTTCGCAGTGTTGTGGAACCTTATATTCGCGAAGCCATGGGTGATTTGCCGATTGCCGATGATTGCGCTTGGCATGTGAATCCTACCGGTAAATTCGTGATTGGTGGTCCCGATGGGGATGCCGGTCTTACAGGCCGTAAGATCGTTGTGGATACTTATGGTGGTGCAGCTCCTCATGGCGGCGGTGCATTTTCCGGTAAGGACACAACCAAGGTTGATCGTTCTGCCGCTTATGCCTCGCGCTATCTGGCAAAGAACGTGGTTGCAGCAAAGCTTGCTGATCGATGCACTATTCAGTTGGCCTACGCGATTGGCGTGGCGCAGCCGCTTTCGGTTTATGTGGATTTGCATGGCACCGGAAAAGTAGACGAAGGTGTGCTTGGTGAAATTCTTCGCGAAGTGATGGATTTGTCTCCAACGGGCATTCGCAAGCATCTTGATTTAAATAAGCCGATTTATGCCAAGACAGCCGCTTATGGCCATTTTGGCCGCAAACCTGGACGGGATGGCTCGTTCTCTTGGGAAAAGACCGATCTCACCAAGGCATTGAAAGAGGCTGTTAAGGCTCGCGCCTGACGCCACCGGAAAATCAATGGGTAAATCGAGTAACAATAACCCCCGGCCTGATGACCTTAGGCCGGATGGGGCTTTTTTTGGCAGGCGCCGGGGGCCGAAGCTGCATCGCTATCAGCAGGGGCTGGTGGATGAATTTTTACCAAGCATATTGCTTGATATAACTCAGCCGAGCCCAGCTAGCATCGAACAATTATTTGGTGACCAGTCTTTCAAGCAATATCATCTTGAAATTGGGTTTGGCGGTGGTGAGCATTTGCTGCATCAGGCCGAATTGCATCCCGATATCGGTTATATTGGTGTGGAGCCGTTTCTCAACGGTATGGGCAAGGCGCTTGCTGGCATCAAAGCGAAGAATTTGCAGAATGTGCGGATTTATAATGATGATGCCATGCCTTTGCTCGATTGGTTGCCGGAGGGGGGGCTTGATCGGCTCTATCTGCTTTATCCTGATCCATGGCCGAAGAAAAAGCACTGGAAGCGGCGGTTTGTAAATCAGGATAATCTGGATCGAATCGCCCGTGTATTAAAGTCGGGCGGCGAGTTTCGATTTGCGTCTGACATAGATACTTATGTGAACTGGACGCTGAACCATTGTTATTCCAATTCGGCCTTTCAGTGGAATGCGACAAAGGCCAGTGACTGGCATGAGCCTTATCCAGACTGGGTACGAACACGCTATGAGGCGAAAGCTGTGCGTGAGGGAAGGCGGCCAGCTTATTTCAGTTATCTGAGGGAATAGTAATCGCGTCTTGCAATTGTCGTAAACAAACAGTATATAGAGTTCAAATTCTCCGATAGTCGCGAGAGTGGGATGCCTCGGCACCCGCTCTTTTTTAATGCCTGATCGAAGGTTGCTATTGGAACAACCAAACTATTGAAGGTAGTTTCTTGAACGAAAAATCTGAAATGCGTCTGATGGTTGAATCTGGTGTGGAAGCACAGGTTGCCAATATCATTGAACCTGAGATCGAAGAGCTTGGTTTCCGACTGGTGCGCGTAAAACTTTCCGGCCTGAATGGCCTGACATTGCAGATCATGGCTGAGCGTCCTGATGGTACGATGAGTGTGGGCGATTGCGAAAAGGTTTCGCGTGCTATTGCACCAGTGCTTGATATTGAAGACCCGATTGCCAATGCCTACCATCTTGAAATGTCCTCACCCGGCATTGATCGCCCATTGGTGCGGAAATCCGATTTTGAAAAATGGGCAGGCCATATGGCAAAGCTTGAAACCCGCCAGATGATTGACGGGCGTAAGCGCTATAAGGGTATAATCCTGTCGGTTGATGGGGATGACATCATCTTTAGACGTGAAAGCGTTGCCGAGGGGGAGAGCGAAAACTTTACCCTGCCCGCAGGAGAAATTCTGGAAGCCAAGCTGATACTGACGGATGATTTGATTCGTGAGGCTTTGCAACGGGACAAGTCGCTTCGTGTGGCTAGTGGCGAAGAAACAGACGATAAAGATTCCACTTCTGAAAGTGGTTTAGACAGTTAAATTTTGGGAAAACGATATTTGTTTAGCGCACTGAAACAGGCGTTAACATCAATCAGGAGATAAGAAATGGCAGTGAGTGCTAACAGGCTGGAACTTTTGCAGATCGCGGATGCGGTAGCACGGGAGAAATCCATCGACCGGATGATTGTTATCGATGCAATGGCCGAAGCAATCCAGAAGGCTGCGAAATCTCGCTATGGTCTGGAAACCAACATTCAGGCTGATATCGATTCCAAAACTGGCGAAATCAGTTTGCGCCGTCTGCTTGAAGTGGTCGAAGAAGTTGAAGATTACGCTACGCAAATHGCDYTGGAACTGGCCCGTGATAAAGAGCCTGCYGCTCARATTGGTGATTTTGTTTCCGAGCCTTTGCCGCCGATGGAATTTGGCCGTATYGCTGCTCAATCCGCWAAACAGGTDATYGTACAAAAAGTGCGTGAAGCTGAGCGTGATCAGCARTTTGABGAATATAAAGACCGTATTGGTGAAATCATCAACGGTACYGTCAARCGTGTTGAATATGGTAATGTGATTGTTGACCTTGGTAAGGGYGAAGCSATCATYCGCCGTGATGAAACAANTCCCNCGGGAAAATTTCCGCTATGGCGACCGGGTGCGTGCCTATGTTTATGATGTGCGCCGCGAACAGCGCGGACCGCAGATTTTTCTTTCAAGAACCCATCCAGAATTCATGTCGAAACTGTTCACCATGGAGGTGCCTGAAATTTATGATGGTATTATCCAAATTAAATCTGTTGCCCGTGACCCGGGTTCCCGTGCCAAGATTGCTGTGATCTCCAATGATAGTGCAATTGATCCCGTGGGTGCCTGTGTGGGCATGCGTGGTTCTCGTGTTCAGGCTGTGGTTGGTGAATTGCAGGGCGAGAAAATCGATATTATTCCTTGGTCGGAAAATGCCGCCAGCTTTATCGTGAATGCGCTGCAGCCTGCTGAAGTTGCAAAAGTGGTGCTGGATGAAGATGCTGAGCGCATCGAAGTTGTTGTGCCTGAAGATCAATTGTCTCTGGCGATTGGTCGTCGTGGTCAAAATGTGCGCCTTGCTTCCCAGCTTACCGGTTGGGACATTGACATCATGACTGAGGCTGAAGAGAGCGAACGGCGTCAGGCTGAATTCGAAACCAACACTAAACTCTTCATGAACGAACTTAATGTTGATGAGATGGTGGCGCAATTGCTGGCTTCTGAAGGCTTCACTTCGGTAGAAGAAGTTGCCTATGTGGAAATGCTTGAAATGGCCGCCATTGAAGGGTTTGATGATTCGACAGCCGAAGAATTGCAGGCACGTGCAAGAGAAGCATTGGGTCGTATCGAAAAAGAGCTTGATGACGAACGCACAAAGCTTGGTGTTCTTGATGAGCTGCGTGAAGTTGAAGGCATGACCACCACGATGATGATTGCTTTGGGCAAAGACGGTATCAAATCAATGGAAGATTTTGCCGGTTGTGCCGCAGATGATCTGTTAGGCTGGAGCGAACGCAAGGACGGCGAAACCAAACGCTTCCCGGGCCTGTTTGACGGTATTGAAATTTCCAAGGTTGAAGCTGAAGCCATGATTATGGTAGCGCGCGTTAAAGTGGGCTGGATAACCGAGGAAGAGCTTAATCCGCCGGAAGAAGAAGCAGTTGAAGGCTCAGAAGAAGGTGGCGAAGAAGTTGCAGAGGGAGTTGAAGAAGCTGCTGAAACAACCGCTGAAACAACTTCGGCTCCTGTTGCTGAATAAGGATTAGGAAACTGGCGAACATTTCAAGGGCGAGGCGGGAAAAGTTAAAACCTCGCACTTGTATAGTCACGAAGGAAACAAAGGAACCGGCTGAAATGATCCGGTTTGTTTGTGACCCTAATGGCAATCTGGTCCCTGATTTGAAAGCCGATCTTCCGGGCCGTGGGGCTTGGGTGAGTGCGACGAAATCCATGGTTGGGCAGGCAATGGAACGTAAGTTGTTTGCCAAGGCGCTGGAAACAAAAGTTGAGGTCAGCAAAACTCTGGATGAGGATGTTGGCGAATTATTGCATCGTTCTGTTTTGGGGGCGTTAGCAATGGCAAATAAAGCCGGTGTGATTGTCGTTGGGTTTTCCAAAGTGAATGACATGATCCGCTCCGGTAACGCCGATTTGGTGCTGCATGCAAGTGATGCAGCTGATGATGGCATTCGAAAAATTGGGTCGGCGCTTAAAGCAATTGAAGCTGCCGGTGCTACCGCTGAAGACGGGCTTCCAATAACTGTCCTATTCAGCACGTCGGATGAGCTGGAAGGTGTGCTTGGCGGAATGAATATTATGCATGTTGGTGCAAAGTACGGCGGCGCGACGCAAAATGTGATAAAAAGACTGACCCGCTTGCAGGATTATTTAAAGGAAGATGCGGCTTAAGGGCCGTAAAATGAGTGTTCGACGGGTGGTTTGGTTAGAATTTTAACTCAAAATCACATTGGGGCTGGATTTTCTCCGGCCAAAGGTTCAAAAAGCCCAAAGAAAAGACCTTGCGAACAAACCGTAAGGCACTGGCTAGGGCCGTAAGACGAAAGATAGCGAAGAAGTATGAGCGAAAAAAACGACGACAACACTACGAGTGCAGAACCGAAGAAAACCTTATCCCTTGGTGGGGGCGGTCTTTCTCAGGGAGTGGTGCGCCAAAATTTCTCTCACGGGAGAAGTAAATCGGTTGTTGTTGAAACCCGTAAGCGGCGGATTCATAAACCCGGTGCTGCGGCTCCTGTGATTGAAGATAGGTCGCCAGCCCGTAAGGAGGTTGCTCCTGCGGTTGAGGTTGAGAAGCCTGTACCTGTTGCGCCTATTCCTGAAATTCCGTCAAATCTTTCAAAAAGTGAAGTTGAAGCGCGCCGCAAAGCTTTAGAGGCTGCAAAAGCCAATGAAGATGCAGATCGTGCAAAAGCGGAAGCTGATGACGCACGCCGTGCTAAAGAAGATACCGAGCGTGCCGATGCCCGTAAAAAACGGGAAGAGGATGAGGCAGCAACCGCTGAGGCTGCTGCTGCTGCTGAAGCTGCTGAAGCTGAACGCATGAAAGAAGCTTCGGTGAATGCTGCTGCTGCTGCCGCCGATCCTGATGCACCTACCAAACCTGCAACACGTGAAGAGCCGAAACAAAAAGAACTTAAACCCTTTGAGCGTAAGAAAACGGCAGAACCTGCCAAACCTAGCCGCACTAAGGGTGCTGATGATCGCCGCCGTACCAAGCTTACCCTTGGCAACGCGCTGAATGAAGATGCCGGAAAACGCGGACCATCCCTCGCAGCTTTGCGTCGTCGTCAAGAAAAAGCAAAACGTGCTGCCCAGCAAAGTGGCCCACGCGAAAAAGTATCTCGCGAAGTGCAATTGCCGGAAACAATTTCGATTGCCGAACTGGCAAATCGTATGACTGAGCGTTCTGTCGATGTCATCAAATATTTGATGAAAGAGGGACAGATGATGACGCCGGGCGACATCATTGATGCCGATACCGCTGAGCTGATTGCGGAAGAATTTGGCCACACTGTGCGCCGTGTTTCTGACTCGGACGTGGAAGAAGGCATTTTTGATGTGCCTGATGATGAAGCAGATATGGTTCCTCGTCCGCCGGTTGTTACAATCATGGGCCATGTGGATCACGGTAAAACGTCTCTGCTGGATGCCATTCGTGATGCCAATGTGGTTAAGGGCGAAGCTGGCGGTATTACCCAGCACATCGGTGCCTATCAGGTGGAAAAAGATGGCCAGCTGATTACCTTCATCGATACGCCGGGCCATGCGGCCTTCACCTCCATGCGTGCCCGTGGTGCGCAGGCAACGGATATTGCGATCCTTGTGGTTGCAGCCGACGATAGCGTGATGCCGCAAACGATTGAATCGATCAACCATGCAAAAGCTGCTGGTGTTCCGATCATCGTTGCGATCAATAAAATCGACCTTCCAGCGGCAGATGCCACTAAGGTGAGAACTGAATTGCTGCAACATGAAGTGTTTGTTGAAAGCATGGGCGGTGAAGTTTTGGAAGTTGAAGTTTCAGCGCTTAAGAAACTCAATCTCGATAAATTGCTTGAGGCGATAAACCTGCAGGCTGAATTGCTTGATCTTAAAGCCAATCCGGATCGTCCGGGCGAAGGCATTGTGATTGAGGCTGAACTCGACAAGGGCCGTGGCCCTGTTGCCACTGTCTTGGTGAAACGGGGAACCTTGCGTCCCGGCGATATTGTGATCGCTGGTGATGAATGGGGTAAAATCCGTGCGCTGGTTGATGATAAACATAACAGGCTTGATGAGGCTCCGCCTTCCATGCCGATTGAAGTGCTTGGTCTTAACGGTACACCAGCTGCGGGCGACCGTATTGGTGTTGTTGAGAGTGAAGCGCGTGCTCGTGAAATTTCAGAATATCGTCAGCGTCTATCTCGCGATAAAGCGGTTGCGCGTGCAACGGGTTCCCGTGGTTCGCTCGAACAGATGATGAGCTTGTTGCAAACAAATGAAGTCAGCGAAGCTGCGGTGGTTTTGAAAACCGATGTGCAGGGTTCGATGGAAGCAATCGTTCAGGCTCTTGAAAAACTCGGCACCGAAGAAGTGCGTGCCAATGTGGTTCATTCAGGTGTTGGTGCGATTACAGAATCCGATGTTGCGTTGGCAATAGCCTCCGGTGCACCGATCCTTGCATTCAATGTTCGTGCCAATACGCAAGCCCGTGATATGGCTGAGCGCGAAGGCATTGAAATTCGCTACTATTCAATCATCTACAATTTGGTTGATGATATTAAGGGCGTTATGTCCGGTATGCTTAGCCCGGAACGTCGCGAAACCTTCATTGGTTATGCGGAAATTCTGGATGTCTTCAATGTTTCCAAAATCGGCAAGGTTGCCGGTTGTCTGGTGACCGAAGGCAAAGTGGAACGCGGTGTTGGCGTGCGCTTGCTGCGCGACAATGTGGTTATTCACGAAGGCAAGCTTTCAACTCTGAAGCGCTTCAAGGACGAAGTTTCCGAAGTGCAGAGCGGGCAGGAATGCGGCATGGCCTTTGAAAATTATCAGGACATGCGCAAGAGCGATGTGATCGAGTGCTTCCGTGTGGAAGAAATCGAGCGCAGCCTTTAAAGCTTTTAGCTTTAGGCAATTTTTATCAATCTTCTGACCGGTCCAATCCCGGTCAGTTAGCTGAATGGTTTTATCATTATGGGTAGATTTGGTTCACGGGGCAAAGGCCCCAGCAAACGGCAATTGCGTGTGGGTGAAATGGTGCGTCATGCGTTGACGCTGCTATTGCAGCGGGGCGAAATTCGAGATCCTTTGCTGGAAACAACCGTGATTTCAATCTCCGAGGTGGCGATGTCACCGGATTTGAGAATTGCTACAGCCTACATTTCGCCGCTTGGCGTGAAGGATGGTCAGCCGGTTATCAAGGCACTGGCGAGCCATGCGAAATTCATTCGTGGTCGTTTGGCGCGCTCTCTAAGCCAGATGAAACACCAGCCGGATATTCGTTTTCAGATCGATACAAGCTTTGATAATTACGCGACGATTGACCAGATTTTGCAATCTCCAAAAGTGCAGCGTGATCTGGAAGCTTCCGATGACATCGATACCGATGGCGAGGGTGAAGCGTAGTGGCTCGCCAACGCAAGAAAAAAGGTCGCCCGATTTCTGGCTGGATCGTGCTTGATAAGCCTGTTGGCATTGGTTCAACCCAGTGCGTTTCCAAAATTAAATGGCTCTATAAAGCCGCCAAGGCTGGCCATGCCGGAACGCTTGATCCGCTGGCATCGGGCATGTTGCCGATTGCGCTTGGAGAAGCCACCAAAACGGTGCCTTACGTGATGGACGGGCAAAAAACCTATCGCTTTACGGTCACCTGGGGGGGGGAAACCAATACGGATGATCTGGAAGGCGAGTTCGTCAAACAATCGGATGCGCGACCAAGTGAAGCCGATATTGCGGCAATTCTGCCCGACTATATGGGCGATGTGGAGCAAATCCCGCCGGCCTATTCCGCGATAAAAATCGACGGCGTTCGTGCCTATAAATTGGCGCGTGACGGCGAAGAGGTGGATATCGAACCTCGTATTGTCGAGATTTATACCTTTGAGATTGTCTCTCACGAAGAGGGAAAATCAACGGTGTTTCAGGTCGAGTGCGGCAAGGGCACCTATGTGCGTGCGCTGGCCCGCGATATGGGGCGGCAATTGGGTTGCTTTGGCCATATCACCGAACTTCGCCGCACGGCCGTTGGCCCGTTCAACGAAGAAGATTTGATCCCGCTTTCAGAACTCACCGAACTTGAAGAAGACCTTGATGGGCTGGACGCAGAAATTCTTGCAACCGGCGTGGTGCTGGATGAAATCCCGGAAATCCCGGTAGACAACATGCAAGCCAACCGCATCCGCTCGGGCAATTCAGTCCTTTTACGCGGCCGCGACGCCCCGGCCTTCGCCGAGGAGGCATATGCCGCTTATGGAGATGAGTTGGTGGCGCTTGGGTTTGTGGAAAAAGGCTCGTTTAACCCGAAACGGGTGTTTATTGCTTCGCAGGTTTGAGTGAAACAGCTTCGCTATTTATTGCATTGCTCAGTCTAATCATTCAATAATTATTCCAGTGATCAACTTATTAGTGGAAAGTTTTTGGAATGAATGTGGCGGAGTGGCTTGCACGAACAGGAAAAATTCATGGAGAGCGGGAGGCCCTTTTTTTAGGTAATCAATTGGTTTGTGATTATCGAGAATTTGCTCGTCGTGCTGCGACTATTGCCTATAATTTGCAAAATACCTTCAAGGTTTTGGCGGGTGATCGGGTTGCTATTTATTCCGGTAATTCGACGGAATATCTTGAAGCGCTCTATGGTATTTGGTTTGTAGGAGCAGTGTCGGTTCCCATCAATGCAAAATTGCACCCGCGTGAGGCTGCGTGGATTATTGATAATGCTCAGGCGAGCATCGTGTGTGTGAGTGGAAAACTTGGCAATGATATTGCTTCTGTTATGCCGGGCTGTGTTGAAGAAATGCTTTGTCTAGATAACGTAGACTGGAGAAAATTGACCACGGGCGACTATTTTTCCAGTCCTGTTTTTTGTGATGCTGATGATATGGCATGGCTTTTTTATACATCCGGCACTACTGGCAAGCCCAAGGGCGTGATGATTTCCCATGGTAATTTGTATGCCATGGCTCATTCATACTTTGTTGATGTTGATACTGTCACGCCGGATGATGCCGCGTTTTATGCTGCGCCAATTTCGCATGGTGCGGGTATCTATAATTTTATGCATGTGATGAAAGCTGCACGTCATGTTATTCCGCAATCGGGTGGGTTTGATCCGGCGGAAATTATGGACTGCGCGCAAACCTTGCGAAACCTGCATATGTTTGCAGCGCCAACCATGGTGCGCCGTTTGATTGATACCGTTAAAATGGACCCGGCCGGATTGGATGGCATCAAAACCATCGTTTATGGCGGCGGGCCAATGTACACCGCTGATATCATTGAAGGGGTGGAGGTGATGGGCCCTAAATTCTGCCAGATATATGGGCAGGGCGAATCTCCCATGACCATAACTGCCCTGTCACGCCAACAAATTGCAGATCGATCTCACAAGAATTGGCGAAGTCGCCTTGCCAGTGTTGGTACGGCGCAATCAAGTGTTGAAGTGAAGATTGCGGATGAAGCCGGCCTTATGGTTGAGGTGGGCGAAGAGGGGGAAATTCTTGTTCGTGGTGGCACCGTGATGAGCGGCTATTGGCGCAATGAGGAAGCAACGGCTGAGGCTTTAAGAGATGGATGGCTTTGGACCGGCGACATTGGTGTGATGGATGATGATGGATTTCTCACGCTCAAAGACCGCTCCAAGGATGTCATCATATCCGGGGGCACTAATATCTATCCGCGTGAAGTCGAAGAGGTTTTGCTTATCCATGAAGGCGTGCACGAAGCCAGCGTAGTTGGCAAGCCAGATGAAGAATGGGGTGAAGCCGTGGTGGCATTTATTGTCGCGCACCCAGATGCGGACATCTCTGCTGCAAGGCTGGATGCGTTGTGTGTTGAGAACATCGCCCGCTTTAAGCGGCCGAAAGAGTATCACTTTGTCAAAGAGCTTCCCAAAAACAATTACGGTAAGGTGTTAAAAACGGAGTTGCGGGCTCTTCTTGCTGACGGTGAATTTGAGAAATAAATTTGGAATGGTTGAGAGGTGAGATTGCAAAGATTCTGCTGGATTTTTGCCCTAATATCCCCTATATAGCGCTCAGATGGGCTGCTCACTTTATGTGGACGGTCTGTTTTCTTTTTCATCACATCGTATGAAATAGGTTATCGGCCCGTGCTGGACGACATCTTGGCATTGGGCATCTTTAATAATCATGGGCTTTTTAGTCCGCAACAGAATAGGAAATGTCGATGTCGATCACACAAGAGCGTAAAGCTGAATTGATCAAGGAATATGCAATCAAAGACGGAGACACTGGTTCTCCTGAAGTACAGATTGCGATTTTG
>NVSG01000006.1 GCA_002401155.1 Hyphomicrobiales bacterium | reverse complement strand
TTTCCAATTGGGCCAGATCTGTCGACAGCTTCAAATCTGCGTTTATGGAAAAAAATATGTATTGTCATCATCTGGCAGGATTGCAAGTCCATGGAAGTTGGGCCTAATTCGCTCATTAGGTTTGAGGCCTCCGCTAGCCCGAATGAACTTTTCATTGACCCAAGCTGTAGCAATATCTTCACCAGTATCGATGCCAAGGTGTCCGCAGAATGAAGCGATTTCTACGATCAGGCGTAATTGTTTGCCAAAAACATGTGCATTTTCTTCAGTTGTAAACCCACGTGCATCAAATACGATCCAATTCGTTTTTGAAAGACTTTCTCCCCTTTTGTCTGATTTAATCGTCACTTTTTTCCCGGCGAGCATAATTGTCCTGATCACATCATCTGTTATGAAGGTGTTTCCAAAGAGAACACGGAGCCGAAGACGAAATCCAGTTTTTTTGGTCATGTATAGAAGTTGGCAGTCCCTAACGTTGAAAACAAGCCGCTTACTCTGTCATTCCTGCGCTCGTCACAGGAATCCATGCCTTTGAGTGAACATTTTACTCGTGAGTGTCATGTTGCCGATAGAGGAGGGGAATGGACCTCTGTGTCAGGCACAGAGATGACGAGGGCGGCGGTGGTTTGGGTGGCCGGCGACAGCCCTGTCAGCCACAAAGAAACTACTGGCTTTTTACCCCAATATCCCCTATATAGCGCGCATATGGGCTGGTCACTTGATGTGGGTGGTCTGTTTTCTTTTTCATCACATCGTATGAATTAGCGTTAAGGCCCATGCTGGACGACATCTTGGCATTGGGCATCTCTTTATAATTATGGGTGCATCCATTTTTTGGGGCCCAGCAACAGAATAGGAAATCTCGATGTCGATCACACAAGAGCGTAAAGCTGAATTGATCAAGGAATATGCAATCAAAGACGGAGACACTGGTTCTCCTGAAGTACAGATTGCGATTTTGACCGAACGGATCAAAACCCTTACTGATCACTTTAAAGATCATAAAAAAGACAATCACTCCCGCCGTGGCCTTTTGAAAATGGTTGCGACACGCCGTAGTCTTTTGGACTATGCGAGAGGCAAGAACGAAGAACGCTATCAAACGCTTATTAAGCGTCTTGGCATTCGTCGCTAGCAGATTTGAAGCAGGCGTTTATCGCCTGCTTTTTGCCATGCGGGTATAGCGTTTCGGAAATTTCCCGCATGAATATCGAGTAACCGGCCCGAGGGGGCAGGATTGCAAGATGCCTGAGTTTTACCCAAATCCATCTCAGACCTCTCGTTGTCTTGCCCGCGAAATGCCGGTTGATCCGGAACAAAGAGGAAAGCATGCCAAATCCGGTCAGGTGACCGGAATAGACGAAAGAGGCCATGCTAGAATAAACTAAGGACAAGAAATGTTCGATACACACACTGTAGAAATCGATTGGGGCGGTCGCCCCCTTACACTGGAAAGCGGCAAAGTTGCCCGTCAGGCTGACGGCTCCGTGATTGCCACTTACGGCGAGACCGTAGTACACGCAACTGTTGTTGCGAAAAGAACAGCAAAACCTGGTCAGGACTTTTTTCCGCTGACTGTAAACTATATTGAAAAAACTTATGCTGCGGGTAAAATTCCCGGTGGCTTCTTCAAACGTGAAGGCCGTCCGAGCGAAAAAGAAACGCTTACATCACGCCTGATCGATCGCCCGATCCGTCCGCTTTTTGCTGAAGGCTTCAAGTGCGAAACTCAGGTTATCATCACCGTATTGCAGCAYGATCTGGAAAACGATCCTGATATCATTGCAATGATTGCAGCTTCTGCTGCGYTGACSCTWTCSGGTGCKCCTTTCATGGGCCCGATTGGTGGTGCGCGTGTTGCTTTGATCGAYGGCGAWTTTGTTCTTAACCCGAACATCGAYGAAATGCCTGAATCAAGCCTYGAYCTKATCGTTGCCGGCACAAAAGATGCTGTGTTGATGGTTGARTCCGAAGCYAATGAGCTTGACGAAAAAACCATGCTTGATGCGGTTATGTTYGGTCATGAAGGCTTCCAGCCTGTSATTGATGCGATCATCAAACTTGCTGAACATGCWGCTAAAGAGCCTCGYCCATATGAGGTTCCWGATCATTCCAAGCTTGAAAAAGACATGACCAAGCTGATCGGYAAAGAYGTARCMAAAGCCTACACCATCACCGATAAGATGGAACGCTAYGAAGCKCTRGACGTTGTYAAAACGAAGATGAAAGCAAAATTCGTCACYGAAGAAACTTCKCCTGCTGARGAGCARGTGGTTGGYGAAGTTTTCAAAMAAGTTCAGGCCAATGTGGTTCGCGGAAGCATTTTGAAAACHWSMAARCGTATTGAYGGACGTGATCTAAGYACYGTTCGTTCGATYGTTTCTGAAGTTGGATTGYTGCCAAGAACCCACGGTTCTGCRCTGTTYACTCGYGGTGAAACACAGGCGCTGGTTGTTGCAACTCTTGGTACATCTGATGATGARCAATTCATCGATGCGCTGACYGGCACAACCAAACARCACTTCCTGCTGCATTATAAYTTCCCKCCATTTTCTGTTGGTGAAACGGGCCGCGTTGGTTCTCCTGGTCGYCGCGAAATCGGTCACGGTAARYTGGCATGGCGTGCGATCAATCCGATGCTGCCAAGCAAGGAAGAATTTCCGTATACCATTCGCGTGGTTTCTGAAATTACTGAATCCAATGGTTCTTCATCCATGGCAWCYGTYTGCGGCRCATCGCTGGCGYTGATGGATGCRGGTGTTCCTCTTAAAGCTCCRGTGGCTGGTATTGCCATGGGTCTGATTAAAGAKGGCGAYGATTACGCTGTTCTTTCAGACATTCTGGGTGATGAAGATCATCTGGGCGACATGGACTTTAAAGTGGCTGGTACTGAAAATGGCATCACATCTTTGCAGATGGATATCAAAATCACCGGCATCACCAAAGACATCATGGAAAAAGCACTGGATCAGGCAAAAGAAGGCCGTATCCATATCCTCAAGGAAATGACTGCTGCTATTTCTGAAGGCCGTGCCGAGCTTGGTGAATTTGCACCGCGCATTGAACAGGTGAAAATCCCGGTTGATAAAATCCGTGATGTGATCGGTTCAGGCGGCAAGGTTATCCGCGAAATCGTTGAGAAAACCGGCGCTAAAATCAACATTGAAGACGATGGCACAATTCGCATCGCTTCATCCAGTGGCAAGGAAATCGAAGCAGCGAAAGCATGGATCCATTCCATCGTTGCCGAGCCTGAAGCTGGCGTGATCTATGAAGGTACTGTTGTGAAAACTGTAGACTTTGGCGCATTCGTCAACTTCTTCGGTTCACGCGATGGCCTCGTGCATATTTCACAACTGGCTGATGAGCGTGTTGGTAAAACTACTGATGTTGTCAAAGAAGGCGACAAGGTTTGGGTTAAACTGATGGGCTTTGACGATCGTGGTAAAGTTCGCCTTTCCATGAAAGTTGTTGATCAGGAAACTGGCAAAGAAATCGAAGGCTCTGACGACTAGTCGGGTTTTAGGTTTGAATTTTAACAGGCGCGGATTTTCCGCGCCTGTTTTTGTTTCTGATGGTAGGTTTGTTCAGAAAATATTTGGAGATAATTGAGTGGCACAGAAACGAGACGCACGGCATACATTGATGTTGCCCTTTGAGCAGGAGCTGTTACCGTTTCCCGGTGATGGTGAGCGCTATTGTTACATCAATGCGATGGCCCCGGAAGGGCGTGATTGGCAGAGCGTGCTTGATTGCGAACAAGGGGATCGGCGCTCGTTTTTGCAACTTGAAGCCGCTGGTTTTTCTGTTGAGCCTAGTCGTGAGCTGGAAAATTATGATGGTGCGCTGGTATTGGCTGGCAAACATAAGCGGTTGAATGAAGCCAATGTCATTCGCGCATGGAATGGACTGAAACCGGGTAAGATACTGGTTGTAGCTGGCGATAAGAATGTTGGCATTGCTCCCTTGCGCAAATTTGTACAGGCGAAAGTGGAAGTTGAAGAGAGTCTTTCCAAAAACCATGGTTTGGTGTTTTGGGTTGTGAAGCAAGCAACTGATTGGGAGTTGTCTCCGGTGGGTGCGGCAGTTGAAGGATATAAAACTGCGCCTGGAATGTTTTCGCCGGAAAAAATTGATATGGGCTCAAGTCTGCTGGCCGAGCATTTTGATGAACGCATTCGTGGCTCAGTGGCTGATTTTGGAGCAGGTTGGGGCTACCTTTGCGGGGAGTTGTTGTCGTGCTCGAAGAAACTCTCTCATCTTGATTTATACGAGGCCGATTGGGCTTCGCTTGAGGCTGCGAAAGAGAACATCAGCGATAAAGTTGGTGATGTTCACATGGGCGCCTATTGGATTGATATCACCGCTGAACCAATCACGCGGAAATATAACTGGATCATTATGAATCCGCCATTTCATGCGGGACGTAAGGCGGATATTCCTCTGGGCGAGAGCTTTATTGCCAAGGCGCGGCAATCCTTACAACCTAAAGGCAAACTGCTGATGGTTGCCAATATTCAATTGCCCTATGAGGCATTGTTGAAACAAAAATTCTCTCGTTGCGAGCTGTTGTCGTCAAAGGGTGGGTTCAAGGTTTTTGAGGCGATGGTTTAAATTTTATTCCAACGCTTCTTTGGCGATGTCGCTGAGCAGTTTTTCAATTTTTACGAATGCTTTTTTGGATGCTTCGGAGTTGCTGGCTATGGGGCGCCTGTAGCCGACGGTTACCTTTCCGGGGCTGGCTCGTAGCTCGTAAGCGTACATCACATAGGGGCAGATGGCGATGTTTTCGATATCTGCCTTGGTTGCCTCATGGGTGAGGGTGGCGGAGCAAAAATGCATATAGATTGCGTTGAGATAGGGTGATTTGTAATTGGCTCCGTCGGCAGTTGCGACCTCAGCTGTGCGTTCCAGCATGGCGTTCAGGAAACCCTTGTAATTGACCACGAGGCCACGATCGACGATGGCGTTTTCCAGATTGAACTCCACGTCGTCGAAGCTTATTTCGGCTTCGAAGGAATGGTATCCGGTCTCGAGCTTTTCTGCGAAAGCCGGCTGAATCAATATGAGAGCAAGTATCAAACCTAATATGCTTCGCATGAAATTATCTCCATATTCAATTTCTTGCATATTGTATCAGCAATTATTCACGGATGCTACTGATCGGGATAATCACAATATGAGATGGCACAATATGGGACTGTCAGCACCCTAGTGGATGCTGACAGTTCTCAATTCCTTGTCCATGGCGGTGGAGAATATTGGGCCGGGCTCATCGGCCAGAGCGAGCGGTTCGCCATCCGCGCCGAACAGCGCCCAGAATTCTGCATTGGGGCGTAAATCCAGCGTTTCTGGAAAAGCCTCCAAAACCTGTTCGGAAGTCATGATCCGCATATAGCCAATTTTGTTGGTGCCAAGCCGGGCAAGTTCTTTTGTGCTGATTACATGTTTCATTGAACTACTCCTTACTTGTGATCGATATTTTTCTGATGATGCGTTCGGGTTCAAGCCGGATCAAATTGATTTCCAACAGGCCGTTTTGCAGTTCCGCATTCTCGATTTCTATGCCTTCTGCAAGAACAAATGCTTTTTGAAACTGCCGGGCGGCAATGCCGCGATGGAGATATTCTCTGTCCTCATCATCTTGCTGCTGTCCCTTGATGGTGAGCTGATTCTCTTCAATGGTGATATCGAGATCATCCTGAGTGAAGCCCGCAACTGCAAGCGTGATACGAAGGATATCGGTCGCAGCGCTGCCGTTGGGTGGGGTTTGAATACGCTCGATATTATAAGGGGGATAGCCATCATTGGTAGATTTGGTGGCACGGTCCAGCATGCGCTCGATTTCGTCGAAACCCAATAATAGCGGGCTGGAAAAGGCTGTGATTCGCGTCATAATTCTCTCTCAAGTCCCATTGGCCGCTTGCTTATGTAAGGCGGCCACCGGCTGGCAACTTTTGGCTGGAACCCGTTATGGCGTTCCTTTGATGGATATATGGGGTGAGAAGGGCGCTGCTTCAATAGAAAATGGCATTTTTGAGCCGTTTTGGCATGGTTTTTGCTCTAAAAGAAATAATGTTTCTCGCTTTTTGCCTATTTAGCAAAAGTGCAAAATTTGGTAGTGAAAACAAAATGATATCGTGAAAATGGAGTGTGATATGAGCGAGCGTATAAATGTTGGTGGGCTGAAGGTTGACGAGCAATTATATAATTTCATCAATGACAAGGTTTTACCGGGTCTTGATGTGGCAAAAGACGCGTTTTGGACCGGGTTTGGCGATATTGTCGCCGATATGGCTCCGAAGAACCGTGCGCTTGTAGCAAAGCGGGATGATCTGCAAAGCCAAATCGATAAATATTATCTCGATCATCGCGATAGCGAACAGGATATGGCTGGCTATAAATCCTTCCTGTCGGATATCGGATACCTGGTGCCTGAAGGCCCGAAATTTTCTATCGAAACGTCCAATGTTGATTTAGAAATTGCTGCTGTTGCCGGGGCTCAATTGGTGGTTCCTGTCAATAACGCCCGTTATGCGCTGAACGCCGCCAATGCGCGCTGGGGTTCGCTCTATGATGCGCTCTACGGCACCGATGCTATCTCCGAAGAAGGCGGCGCTGAAAAGTCCGGTGGCTATAATGCTGTTCGCGGCGCAAAGGTTATTGCATGGGCGCGTGATTTTCTGAACAAATCAGCTCCAATTGCAGGCAAATGGGAAGATGTATCCGGTCTTTCGATTGATGGCAGCGCGCTTGTTATTGCGCTGGGTGAGGGCAATTCCGTTAGCCTTTCCGATGTTTCGCAATTTGTGGGTTATCGCGGCGATGCTGCGTCTCCTGATGCGGTTTTGCTGGTGAAAAACGGCCTGCATGTGGAGATTGTTATCGATAGAAGTTCTCCAACCGGCTCAAGTGATGCGGCTGGTATTGCCGATCTTATTTTGGAATCTGCCATGACGGTGATCATGGATTTTGAAGATTCAGTCACTGCCGTAGACGCAGAAGACAAGGTGCTGGTTTATTCAAACTGGCTGGGTTTGTTGCAGGGCGATCTGGAAGAGACCCTTGAAAAAGGTGGGAAAACCATCGTCAGAAAACTTAATTCTGATCGCGAATATACTGGTGCCGATGGTAAGACAGTCACACTGCGCGGGCGTTCATTGATGCTGTCGCGCAACGTTGGCCAGTTGATGACCAATCCGGCGATCCATTATGATGATGACAAACATATTCCCGAATGCATTATGGATGCGGTTATTTCATGCTTGATCGGTTTGCATGATGTTGGACCAAATGGCAGCCATGGCAATTCGGTTGAGGGCTCGCTTTATATCGTTTGCCCAAAAATGCACGGACCTGAAGAAGTAGGTTTTGCGGTGACGCTTTTTGACCGGGTTGAAGCCTTGCTTTCGATGAAAGCCAATACCATAAAAATGGGTATTATGGATGAAGAGCGCCGCACGACGGTCAATTTGAAAGAGTGCATTCGTGCTGCCAAAAACCGTGTTGTGTTTATCAATACCGGTTTCCTTGATCGTACGGGTGATGAGATTCATACGGCGATGGAAGCTGGTCCGATGATCCGCAAAGGCGAGATGAAACAGTCGGCCTGGATTGCTGCTTATGAAGACTGGAACGTGGATATTGGTCTTGAGTGCGGTCTAAAAGGTCACGCGCAAATCGGCAAAGGCATGTGGGCCATGCCTGATTTGATGGCCGATATGCTGGAGCAGAAAATTGGCCATCCAAAGGCTGGTGCAAATACTGCGTGGGTGCCTTCGCCTACGGCAGCTACTTTGCACGCAACGCACTATCATCAGGTCAATGTGGCGGAAGAGCAGGTGAAAATTGCTACGCGCGGTCGTGCTTCGCTGGATGATATCCTTTCCATTCCTGTTGCTTCGCGCCCAAACTGGTCGCCTGAAGATATTCAGCTTGAACTCGATAACAATGCGCAAGGCATATTGGGTTATGTAGTGCGCTGGATTGATGCGGGTGTTGGTTGTTCCAAGGTGCCCGATATCAACAATATCGGCCTGATGGAAGATCGCGCCACATTGCGTATTTCGGCGCAGCACATGGCCAATTGGTGGCATCATGGCGTTTGCACTGAAGAGCAAATTCAAGAGACCATGAAGCGCATGGCCAGTGTGGTGGATGGTCAAAATGCTGACGATCCGACCTATACGCCAATGTGCGATGATCTGGATAATTCCATTGCCTTTAAAGCTGCTTGCGATCTAGTGTTAAAGGGCCGGGTACAGCCATCAGGTTATACCGAGCCGCTGCTTCATTCCCGTCGTTTGGAATATAAGGCACAAGGCTAAAGAAATTAGCGGGCGGGACTCTATCTCGCCCGATTTTTTTGATGCACAATAATCACTGATAAAAATGGCATCCATTATTCAGTGAGGGCACATGGCCAAACAGTTTCCGCATCTCGAAGCAAAGCATAAAGACTTCATTCAGCGTCAGCATATCTTCTTTACCGCTTCTGCCACTGGCGATAGCCGGGTGAATGTTTCGCCGCGCGAGATCGGTGCCTTGCGAATTGAGGATGATAATACAGCCATCTATCTTGACCGAACAGGCAGTGGCAATGAGACTGCGGCCCATATGCTAGCTGATGGTCGTTTGACCATTATGTTTTGTGCTGTTGATGGCCCACCGCAAATATTGCGGCTCTACGGAACGGGCGTTGCGCTTAATTGGTCTATGCCCGAATTTTCTGCGCTGATTGATCAACATTTTGGCGGAGAAACTCCGCTTGGAACGAGGCAGATCATCAAGCTAAATATTGATCTGGTGCAAACTTCCTGCGGCTATGGCGTGCCATTGTTCGACTATCAGGGAGAGCGGGCATCTATGGAAAACTGGCACGATAATAAAGGGCCGAACGGTATTCGTGAATATTGGGAAAAAGAAAACATCGAGAGCATGGATGGTTTGCCGACGGAAATTTTTCCTGAATGAGTAATTGAATGCCTGTGGACAACATAAACTTCCAGAAAAAAGACATCTCATCACCTTAATTGGATTCGGAGGATGATCGGCGATCAGCTGGTTTTCTTAATTACAGGATGATTATGTGACTAATCTAATCAATGATACCGAATATTTTCCGGGCCATTTAGTGTAACAGTTATGGCCTTATATTTGTCATCTACCTGACGATTCCAGCTGATCAATCGCGATCAATCAATGGGAAGCAAAGGCCTTTGCCTTTGCAGTTTGGGAGATGAAATTATGACAAAGTACATATTTTTCAAAACAGTTTTTGCGCTGGCAATGTCGGGTGGGTTTGCCATCACGGCGATGGCAGCAAATGATGACCCGCTCACCGAGAACTGGGCACCCAGTGAATGGGGCGCCGATGATAAAGCAGGTTCTGTGAACCGTACCACGCCGGAAATGGTTTTGAAGGCCGTGGGGCTGGTTAAGCAAGGCAAGGTTGCGACCCTTGGCAAAGTCTATCAGCAGGATGCCCCGACTTTTGGTTCGCGTGGATGGCGCATGACCATTCCGGGTCTGCCTACTGGTGGTCCGTTTGGTCCTAAGGAAGTCATCTATAATGATGAATATCTCTCCACCGAAATTGGTCAGGTTGGCACTCAGTTTGATGGCCCCGGCCATATTGGTGTGATCACTTCCAAGGGGAATTTTTTCTATAATGGGCGCTTTTTATCCGACCCGGATATTACCGCCTATGGCATGGGTTCATTGGGTGTTGAACATGTAGCCAAAAAGGGATTTGTTTGTCGCGGCGTGTTGCTGGATGCGGTTGCGCTGCGTGGTGGGCAATTGCCTGTCCCGAAAGAAAACAGCAAGGATGATCCCGGCATCATTACCGATGTAGACATTAAGGAAATGATCAAGCGGCAGGGCATTGCCGAGATTGGACCGGGTGATTGTGTGTTCCTGCATACTGGCCATGGCGATATCTGGCACCCAAGTGAGTGGGATAGTTATGATGCAGCTGAAAAGAAAAAGCGCGTCGATTTGTTTAATTCTGGCGGGCCGGGCTTTGGGCTATCAGCTTGCGAATATATGGCTGAGCGCAAGATCATTTTATGGGGTGCTGATACGTGGGCATCAGAGGCTGTTGGCAAAGGTTCCGGCGGTGAAAACCCGCAACCCTTTGAGTGTCATTTGAATATGATGACCAAGCGCGGCATATGGAATTTGGAAAATCTCGACCTGACGCAATTGGTTGCAGATAAAGCCTATGAATTTCTGTTTGCATGGTCGCCGTTGAAGATCAAAGGTGGTACCGGCTCGCCGGGTAATCCGATTGCCATGTATTGATCGGCTAAGATTTGGGGGCGCACCTATTCGAGTGCGCCTTCTTATTACGAACCAACAAGTTCACTGAAGCGACTTACTGCCTTGCCTATTTGGCTTGCGTCCAACTCAAAAGCTGCTTCACGCACTGTAATTTCAAAGCGCACGGTTGATTGTTCGATGCTATCCACCGTCGTGTCGAATAGCCAGATATTCATCTCCGATGCGACCGTGTCGCGTGCTTCATTTGCTTTTGTGAGGTCACCCGTCATGCTGACCAGAAATGCGTTTGCGTGAGGAGGTTCAGGCGATACCCGTATGTTTGGAATATCGCTGATACTCTTTGCCAATTCTTTGGCTTTTTCGTGATAGGCACCCATTCGCGGTAAGCGTTCATCAAGACCTTTTAGTGCTGAAAGCAAATATGGAAAACTACGCAATGCGCGGCCGCCAGCGCGACGTTGCCAGATACGCGCCTCATCGATAACCCATTGTGGTCCTGCCAGAACAGCACCAGCCAACCCGCCCAATCCTTTGTCCAACGCCACATAGACGGTATCGAATAGACCTGCAATTTCATGCAGTGGTTTTTGATAATATGGTTGGCTTTCCCAAAGTCGTGCACCGTCCATATGAAGGAAAATATTGCGCTGTTGAGCGATTTCACTGAACTCGATGAGCTGGTTCCAAGTGGGCAGTAAACAACCCAGCCGTCTCATTGGGAGTTCTAAAGATACTGCGCCCAAAGGTTCATGGATTGCAGAGAGGTCGTCTGGCGTTGGTAACCGGTCATAACCTCCAAGTGGGGCTGCGGTTAACCCCCATAACTCCTGATAGGCGCGTGCTTCGTATTCTTCTAGGTGTGCACGGGGATGGATGGCAATGCGAGTGCAACCAGCACGCCCGGTCAGGATTTTGAGAGCAGTCATTTGGGCAAGCTTGCCACTTGGTAGATAGAGGGCGGCTTCTTTTCCAAGTAGAGTTGCTATCTGACCTTCGAGCCGGTCAAACAGTTCGCCTGACATGTATTTGTCAGAAGGAACATCGCCAGCATATTGCGCTAATGAGCGTAGTGTTTCAGCAGGATTTGGTGGGACATCAAGTGAAAGACGGCGCGGTGAATTTGTCGATATCAATGTTATGCCCCGGTTCTTTGGTTACTAAACCATAGCGGTTTTTAACAATCTGAGTAAAGACTAATCCTGTTTTGGGGCATTTTCTTCATATTGCAAAACATCTTTAGGCATGACTTCCCAACTGGCTTTTGAACCAACATAGATGTGTTTGCCGATCTCGATTTTCGGGTCACCATTCACACATCCCAATGTGACGCCGTGGATTTTCTCGTCAAAAATACCGCAGAGTGTGGAACCGCATTTGCTGCAAAATTGCAATCCAAACCCGTGCTTTCCCACATAGGATGTGAGTTGGTCTTCGCCGGATAACCATTGGAATTCGTCTGTCTCAACCAGTGCGTAGGCGGATGCCTGAGCGCTGAATGCTTTGCGGCATCGCGAGCAATGGCATGAGCGGGCATCGCGTAACTTACCGTCAATTTGGTAGGTGACTTTTCCGCAAAAACACTCGCCGGTGATGGTCACTTCATTCTCCTATCGCACACGTGCTCTGGATTTTTGTTTTACGCACTTCTTATCCGAAAACCTGTTCCCACTTTTCGGGAAGTGCTCTAATGCCTGAAATGCCGCGTTCCGGTGAAGACCATGGCGATGCCTGCTTCATCGGCGGCAGCGATTACTTCGTCGTCGCGCATGGAGCCACCGGGTTGGATGACGCTGGTAGCCCCTGCTTCGACGGCTGAAACCAGACCGTCGGCGAAGGGGAAGAATGCGTCTGATGCGACGGCACTTCCTTTGGTTAGCACTTCGCCACCTGCAGCTTGGGCAGCGTCTACCGCTTTTCTGGCGGCGATGCGCGATGAATCAATTCGGCTCATTTGTCCTGCACCAATGCCGACGGTGGCTGCGTCTTTGACGTAGATGATGGCGTTTGATTTGACGTGCTTTGCCACGCGGAAGGCAAATTTCATGTCGGATAATTCGTCTGTCGTTGGCTGACGTTTTGTGACGACCTTCAATTCCAGATCATCCACATTAGCGGCGTCGCGTCCCTGAACCAGCATTCCGCCTGCAACGGTTTTTGCCATGATGCCCGGCGCTCTTGGATCAGCCAACGCGCCGGTGGTGAGCAGACGCAAGTTCTTTTTAGCGGCGACTATCTCCATTGCTTCTGGAGATGCTTCCGGGGCGATGATAACTTCGGTGAAGGTTTTTACGATCTCTTCGGCAGCTTCTGCATCAAGAATTTGGTTCATGGCGACAATGCCGCCAAAGGCGGAAACCGGGTCGCAAGCGAGCGCTTTGAGATAAGCTTCTTTCAGGGAACCTGCCATGGCAACACCGCACGGATTGGCGTGTTTGATGATGGCGATTGCTGGAGAAAGGGCTGGGTCGAATTCACTGATCAGTTCGAAGGCTGCATCGGTATCGTTGATGTTGTTATAGGAAAGCTGTTTGCCCTGATGCTGGGTTGCGGTGGATACGCCGGGGCGTTGTTCCATGGTTTTATAAAACCCGGCGGATTGGTGCGGGTTCTCGCCGTAACGCATAACGGATTCGAGCCTGCCAGCAATTGCGCGATGCAATGGCATTTCTACTTCGAGCTCGGCGGCGAACCAATTGGAGATCGCTGTATCGTATGCGGCGGTGCGGGCATAGGCTTTGTGAGCCATACGCTTGCGGAAATCGAGCGGAACGGCGCTGTCATTTTGTTTGAGCATGCCGAGGATTTCTGAATAATCGTCGGGATCGGTGATGACCGTTACATAGGCATGGTTCTTGGCCGAGGCGCGGATCATGGCCGGTCCGCCGATGTCGATGTTTTCGACGCAGTTGGCATAGTTAGCACCGGAATGAACCGTTTCTTCAAACGGGTAGAGATTGAGAATTGCCAGATCGATGGTCCCGATACCATGTTCCTTCATGGCTGCCACATGCTCTTCGTCGTCGCGAATAGCGAGCAGGGCACCGTGGATATTTGGGTGCAGCGTTTTTACCCGCCCGTCCATGATTTCCGGGAAGTTGGTTATGTCGGAAACGTCAGTAACTTCGAGGCCCGCATCTTTCAACGCCTTCGATGTGCCGCCGGTGGAGAGGAGTTTTACGCCTCGGCTAGCGAGATCTTTGGCCAGTTCAACAATGCCCGTTTTATCGGCAACGGAGAGCAGGGCGGTTTGAATGGTGACTAATTCGGGGGCAGGGATATTTTTGGAAATGACGGCCATTTGGGTTTCCCGGTTGGATCATGAAAGAATGATATTTCTATAGCCAGCGCCTGTGCAAAATTCGAGAGCCAGCGCCTGCGACACAGATGTTTTTCAACACAATTAGCGGTAAATTTCAACTGCAGCTTACGGTTGTCGCTCTAAAATCCAGCGTACCTCTGAAACATTCGACGCCTTCAGGTGAAGCACGATTTGTGATGTTCTTGCGGCCCCTTGGGAGACTGCAAAAAAGATGCTTTCCTCGATGATGATTGGTACGTCGACGCAACTGAATTTCCAAATTTCATCAGGGCTGATTTTTAGCAGGATATTTCGTTTGCTGGTGCCAGAAAGCAATTCAACGGAAGGGTGTATGTGGAAGCGTATGGCCACGTTATCCTTGGTTGCGTATCTTGCCGTGCCGCCGCCAGGGGCTTGAAACTGATCGGCTCCCATTAAGATATTGCCGTCTTCCGACAATTCCAGCATGCGGTGATGTACGATGCCAAATGTGCGCACATAGGCGTCGTGGCTTGCAACGACCTTATCCGTGCCGCCTTCGTTCTCGCGTTCTACTGTCACCTTTGTGGGGCCGGAAATTACGCGTCCTTCAAGGGTATGGTTTAGTCCGCCTGTTACCTGAAATTTGCAGGAAGAAGTATCATTGATGGTGGCTGTGGAATGGGCCGCGGTTGATCGCCAGACCTTATCCTTTGCCAATTTTGTCACTGCGTTGGCATGGGTGGGAGAACCGCAATTGATAATGAGGCATTTTTTCTTGCTCGACATCTCAAAGGAAAGGCATCCGGCATGGGCGGAAACTGAAAGTTCGCCTTGGACCGGCTTGCCGGTATCCATGATGATGGCCGTGTTGTTTCTTTCAAGTCGTTGAAATCCGGAATGGCTGGCATTGGCCGGTGGTGCGCCTCTGGTATCGTCATAGCGAAGGAGAGTCGCCATCAAATCTTGCTGAGTGGTCGAAGTAGAATTGAAGTGGGCAAGGTTTCCATCGCCCAGACGGAAAAACCGTATGGCGGGGATCATGCGTTCGATGGTTGAAATCAACTCTGCCGGAGGTGGATCACCCTGCCATGCATAGGCTTGTCTCAGGGGCAAAAGGTCTGCCAGAATTTGCGGCAGGACGGACGGGTTTCTGGAAATATGGCCGCCATCGGGTAATATTTGGCGCCGTAATTCTTCTGAAAGGTGTTTTTGGGCGTTGCGAAGGGCAATTTTTTGATCCGAGATGCAAATGGCGGCATAGGCAAGCGCGATATGGCAGCGCAAACGCGGCAGTCCTTCGGGGGCATCTGTTGCCATGCGGCGCAAATAGCGCACATGCTGGCCAATGCTTTTCATAAACAGGCGATAAAAAGCGTGATTGGTATTTTCAACGATAATCAGGGAATGGCAAAGCCACGCAATCAAGCGTTTTGAGGTTACTTCCAATTCCCAAGCCGAAGGATTGTTGCCTTTTGTATTGAGGGTAATCCAGTCATCAATAAAAGCTTGGGCATTGGATTGGGAAAGGGCCGTATCTGCCATATTTAAATGGCGAAACCAGCGAAAACTGTGAAGGGTTTTTTCCCACTCCGCAGTGGGTGGTGAAACCACGAACGGGCTTTTGCCCTGAGTTTCAACGGTCTTTCCGGCGAAATGAAAAATGCCAGCGTAAAATTCCTGTGCCCTTGTGGGGTCGGCGGTGCGCAAATCCTGCGGGGTGAGCAACAGGCGTTCAGGTGCCGGGCCTGACATTCTTGTAAAACCGAACGGACTCGTGCGCATACGTCGCTTCAGGCGTTGCCAAAGCTCTACCAGCGTCAGTCCGATTATTCGAGGTTGATCAAGATTTGCCATTAGGTCACGAACTCATGTCTGCATATCTGAAAGATAATAGGCGCTAAAACATACAATGCTACTGCGTCATTTCTTGTCAGATTACTACCTTATCTCTTTTGGTGGCGACTCTATGACGAATCATCTTTTTATTCTATCGCTTTTCAAAACGGCAGGCAAAAAAGCCGTCTAGGCCGCCATCGCCGGCTTCTTCCCGGGGCAAATGAAAAGGCAAGGTTCGTATGGCGCCCTGACCATTGATGAATTCGCTTAGGGCTGGAAATTCCTGTTTGTCGAGGGGGAGCAGTTTGAGATCGTCGCACTCCTTCATCACCTGCGCTAACAGGTTTTCGCCTTCGCTTTTTAGCAGTGAACAATTGGAGAAAACCAGAATGCCGCCGGGGCGCACAAATTCTTTTGCTTTCAGGATCAACTGGTATTGGAGTTTTACCAGAGCGTCGATGTCATCGCGGGTTTTGGTCCACATGATATCCGGGTGCCGGCGTATGGTGCCGGTGGATGAACAGGGAGCGTCCAACAATGCCGCATCGAAGGGTTCTGGGCATTGCCACTCCAAAATGTCGGCTTCGACCAGATTGGCTTTGAGTTTCAACCGGTCCAGATTTTCTTGCAATCGTTTCAACCTTGGGGCAGAGACATCAAGCGCGGTTACATTGCCGCCGCGTGCCGCAATCTGGGCAGTTTTCCCGCCCGGTGCGGCGCATAAATCTAGAACAGATTTGCCGGACACATCCCCCAGCAAAGTTGCTGGAATGCTGGCGGCTGCATCCTGAACCCACCATGCACCCTCGCTGAAGCCTTCCAATTGGCTAACGGGAGTTTTGTTGGAAATTCTTATGGTGCCCGTTTCCAGTAGCTGGCCATCAAGCTTTTCTACCCATTCTTGCGGGTTATTTTTTGTGGTTACATCGAGTTGGGATTCGAGCAGAAGCATTTTGGAAATATCATCCAGCTTTGCTTTGCCGTAATCGCTTCTGATTTGCTTGGCCAGCCAGTCAGGGAATATTTTTCCGTTAGCGGTTGATTGCAGCAATGCTTCCTTTTCATTGGCAACCCGGCGTAGCACAGCATTTGCCATATTTTTGAAGCGCGTGGTGCGCTTGTCTTCGGCGATTGCGGTTACTCCGAGATTGACTGCCGCGCTGTCTGGAATATCCATGAACAGGATTTGCGTGATGGCGATGTGCAGGGAGTGAATGAGCCAGCGCGCGCGCTTGGGCGGTTTGCGATCCATGGTTTTTTTCAGAACGGCTTCGATCTGTACACGGCGGCGCAGCGCAATCATCAAAATGGCGCGGATCATGGCGCGGTCCTTGGCAATCAGCGCACGGTAGGCGGAGAGGCCATGAACCTCGTCGCATAGGGCATCAAGATTGCGCGCATCATCAACCACGCGGGTGAGAATTTGCGTTGCAACTTTGCGGGCAACAAGACCGGTGCGGGCTTTGCCTTCGGGTTGGTAAGAATTGTTTTCGGTGTTCAAGCGGTTTGGTTCCAGATGTTGGTTTGGGGCTTTTGGGAGCCCTTTTTTTAAAACAGCTTCTGGCATTTGTGTGCAGAAGCTGTAACATTCAGTTTGTATATATCTTTAAGTGGTGTTGGTTGCATGAAAAATAATCAGGAAAATGAATCTGATAGTAACACCAAAACGCGCCGTGAAATACCGGAGGCGGCAAAACGTGCATTGGCTGAGGCCAAAGCGCGTCGGGCACAGATCGATAATGTCGCTCTTTCTATGCCGAAAGAGCTAAACGGTCCTAAGGGGCTGGAGCCATCTCGCTACGGAGATTGGGAAAAGGACGGCATCACCAGTGATTTTTAGGTGTTGCTTATAGCTACTATTTCAAATCGGTATAACTTCGTTGCCTGTGAATATCAGGACACGATTAGTGTGTGATTTTAGGACAGTCGACTTTTGATCAGAAACGCGCCCAGTAATGGGAATGATTTTCCTAATTTTGTTAAGTCGACATTAAGACTACCCGGTGTAAAAATCCAATAATACTAGTGGTTGCTGCTGAAGAGGCTGGCTACTGACGCTCAATCATATAATTTTGGTCAGTAGCTCCCTTAATTTAAGCAAACTTTCAAGTGGAGAATGTTATGCAACAGAAAAAGATCAAAAATTCACTATTCAAGCTTTTTGCACGAAATGAACGGGGCGGAATTGCCTTGCCTGCGGGCATCGCATTTCTTGCCATTATATTATCTGCCGGAGCAGCAGTGGATTATTCTCGTATCAGCCATACAAAAACGATCGTGGCTGATGCGCTTGATGCGGCATTGCTGGCTGCAGCAAAAGATTTGAGTATAGGCGCGGTATCGCAGGACAAGGTGGAGAAGAGGTTCTCAGATTTCTTTTTCACCAACGTGGAAATTCGCTCCAAACAAACGGATGTATTTGTGATCAAGGAGTTTGATGCAGATCCCGTTACCGGTATTGTTTCTGCAACGGTAGAGGCAGATTTAAAAATGGCCTTTATGGGCATTGTCGGTAAGGACCGTGTGAAAATACCTTTGAAGTCCGAGGTTCGATTTAAAACAGATGAAATCGAACTTGCAATGATGCTTGATGTTACAGGTTCCATGGGTGGAGCGAAGCTTACGGCGCTGAAAAAAGCAGCTTTTGATGCGGTTGAAATTTTGCTCCCGGAAGGTGGTAATCCAAATGGTACGGTGCGAATTGGCTTGGTGCCTTATTCTTATGCGGTAAATGCCGGGACCTATGCAAAGGACGTCAACAATAATTATGGCGGTAATATCAAGCATGATGGATATTACGTTGGTAAGGGCGTTAACACCAAAAACTGTGTGGTTGAGCGTGGTGGCGCTGATAAGTACACGGATGCTAGCTATTCCTCAGCGCATATTCCTACAGATGTTCGGGCAGGATGTCCCAAAACAGCTATTCGACCGCTGACGAATGATCGTGATGTGTTGTTAGCCGACCTGAAAAGTTTAAAGGCGGATGGTTCTACTGCAGGCCATATGGGTATTGCCTGGACTTATTATATGCTTTCAGAGAACTGGCGGGAACTTTGGCCTCCTGAATCGGACCCAGAGAATTATTCCAAGAATGTTCAAAAAATTGCAATTTTAATGACGGATGGGGAATTCAACACCTATTACAACGGTACTAAAGGGAATCCTTATGGCTCTTCCGAAGGTAAAGTTGACGGCATTGATCGACGCACAAAATCTGCGGAAACAGCAACTAGTCTGTGTGATAACATGAAACAGGACAAAGGCGGTGAACCTGGCATCATTGTCTATTCAATTGCTTTTAAGGCGCCTGCAAAGGCACAATTAACACTAAAAGCTTGTGCTACTCCGGATACGCCGCAAACTAAGTATTATCACGCGACGAAAACCGAGGAAGAACTACGTGCGGTATTTCAAGAGATTGCGTTCAATATTCAGAAACTTCGTATCAGCAGGTAGAAATCAAATACTTATTATTTCTTGGTTTGTTTATAAGTTAACAAAACTAATCTGTTTATTTCATAAGGCCCGCACAAGTTGTGGGCCTTATTTAATTGTACCAGAGTAGGACCAGCCTATGCGTCTTGTGCATGGCAGCATTGAAATATATTGCATTGCACAATTTTTGGTTCATACTATATTAACAACATCCAACGGACACATTTCGTTGGTCCTCTATCGGGTTTATCCTCCTCCCAAACCCGATAGCCTGACCGGTTTATCCTCCTCCCAAACCGGTCAACTCATAAGATGCCCACCGTATCCTCCTCCCACGGTGGGCATTCTTATTTCTAGGGTTGGGTTTTCATTTTTGTTCTCACGGCATATCCAAGCTTCGCTTGGGCCTGCGAAGGCGCGGCGCATTAGCGCCGGTCGCTCTTCGCTCCCCGCCAAAGGCGGAGGTAGATACGGCAAAAAACCCAGCAAGGGAACGGTCCGATAAATTTTGGAAAATGAATGAGAGCCCAAAGGGCGAGCGTGGGAACCCGGCGCTTATGTGCCGCCCATACGGAGGGCCCAAGCGAAGCTTGGATATGCCCGTGAGAAAGAAAACCTAAGCAGAATAAATCTACTCAGATTTGTTCTGCCTGTTTTCGATCAAATCTTCCACTACGCCGGGATCGGCTAATGTGGAGGTGTCGCCCAGATTGGAGAAATCGTCTTCGGCGATTTTTCTCAAAATGCGGCGCATGATTTTTCCCGAACGGGTTTTTGGCAAGCCGGGGGCCCATTGAAGGGCGTCGGGCGTAGCGATTGGGCCGATTTCCTTGCGGACGTGGGCGCGTAACTCTTGCCTTAGCTCTTCGCTTGGTTCCACGCCGTTCATCAGAGTTACGTAGCAATAGATGCCTTGGCCCTTGATTGGGTGCGGGTAGCCTACGACTGCGGCTTCAGATACGGCATCGTGTGAAACCAGAGCCGATTCAACTTCGGCCGTTCCCATGCGATGGCCGGAGACGTTGATCACGTCATCGACGCGGCCTGTAATCCAATAATAGCCGTCTTCATCGCGGCGGCAGCCATCTCCGGTGAAATATTTGCCCTTATAGGTGGAGAAATAGGTTTCAACGAAGCGATCATGGTCGCCGTAGAGCGTGCGCATCTGGCCGGGCCATGAATCTGTGATGCAAAGATTGCCGGAGGCTGCGCCCTCAAGGGGATTGCCTTCGCCATCGACCAATTGCAGTTGCACGCCGGGAAGGGGGAATGTGGCAGAACCGGGTTTAAGCGCGGTTGCGCCCGGTAGCGGTGAAATCATGATGCCGCCAGTTTCTGTTTGCCACCATGTATCAACGATTGGGCAGCGATTATCGCCAACCACTCGGTAATACCATTCCCAAGCTTCTGGATTGATCGGCTCACCGACCGAACCCAGAATTCGCAAGGATTTGCGGGAAGTTTTGGTCACATGATCGTCGCCCGCACCCATCAGAGCACGAAGAGCGGTGGGGGCGGTGTAGAAAATATTGACCTGATGCTTGTCGCAAACTTCCCAGAAGCGCGATGGGGTTGGATAGTTCGGAACCCCTTCAAACATCAAGGTTGTGGCGCCATTGGCCAGCGGGCCATAGACGATATAAGAGTGGCCGGTGACCCAGCCCACATCTGCGGTACACCAGTAAATATCGCCATCATGATAATCAAAGACATATTGGTGAGTGAAGGATGCCCAGACCAGATAACCGCCTGTGGTATGCAGCACGCCTTTTGGCTGGCCGGTTGAACCTGATGTATAAAGAATGAAAAGCGGGTCTTCGGCGTTCATTTCCTCAGGTGAACAATCGGCGGAAGCGTTATCTACCACGTCGTGATACCAGATATCGCGGCCATCATTCCAGTTGATATCGCCGCCGGTGCGTTTGACGACCAGAACATGTTCTACGTCCATGCCTTTTTTTGCGGCAATGACGATTGCATCATCGGTATTTTGTTTCAGCGGAATGGGCTTGCCAGCGCGTACGCCTTCATCGGCGGTAATGACAAAATGGCTTCTGCAATCGACGATGCGGCCTGCCAGAGCTTCCGGTGAGAAGCCGCCAAAGACGATGGAATGCACAGCGCCGATGCGCGCGCAGGCGAGCATTGCGTAGGATGCTTCCAAAATCATCGGCATATAGATGGTGACCCGGTCGCCTTTTTTAACGCCATTGGCTTTTAATGCATTGGCCAGTTTGCACACATGCATGTGGAGTTCATTATAGGTGACTTTGGCGTCGTCATTCGGGTCGTCGCCTTCCCAGATGATCGCTATTTGATCGCCTCTGGTAGCCAAATGACGGTCGATGCAATTGGCACTTACGTTGAGGGTGCCGTCTTCGAACCATTTGATCGATACGTCGGGATATTCAAACGTCGTGTTTTTGACTTCGGAATAGGGTTTGATCCAGTCAATGCGCTTTCCTTCTTCGCCCCAAAAGGCGTTCGGGTCTTTGATGCTTGCTTCATACATAGCCTGATATTTCGGCTTATCAATCAGCGCATGGGCGGCAGCCTCTGGCGTAACTTCGTAAATATGTGTCTCAGTCATTTGAAAAACCCTCCTCCGGTTCCAGTCACAGCATCGGGCCGTGGCTGGATACAATAAACTACCCTTTGATCTATAAATATTTGGCGGCTCTGTCCATTAGACCAACGCCTCACATGATCAAATGCGTCAATATAGCCGGGAAGAGCTTGGATAGTTAAAATTTTAATGATTTCCGCCTAGTCTACCAAGGTAATCAAGTATTTCTCCTTTTTTTGTTTTGAGTATGGGAGTGGGATATGAGCTTTTCAGTAAGTAGAAACCTGGCCGTATTGGGGCTGACACTGGTTCTTGTGGGGTGTTCGTTACCGCCAAGGATTACCTGGCATGATACTTCATGGTGTACGCCGTGGAGTTTGAAATATGTGCTTAACCGGGTCGCCAGTCGTTTTGGTTCGATCTCCATTCATTCCACCCATCGCTGGCCACTTGAAAACAGACGCAAGGGCGGCAAGCGAAGGTCTTATCATCTCACTTGCCGGGCGGTTGATTTTTCAGTTCGCGGCGAGCCGCAAAACGTGATCCGGTTTTTGAAATCACTGCCGCAAGTGGGTGGTTACAGCTATTATAAAAAAGGCTTTTACCACATCGATAATGGCCCGAGGCGGACTTGGTAGCCTAGGCTAGAAACCAGCCGATGATGGCACCTTGCACTACAAAAACCAGCAGCCAAAAGCCCGCATTGATGATGGTCAGGTTCCATTTTTCGCCTTGGAAGCGGTGGTTTACGGTCATGGTGGGCGCGACAAATCCCAGCCAACAGAAGAATGCTGTAACAGCACCTGTCCATGGGGTTTCAATTGCTAAATGACTAATGATACCTGCCAGAAAAAATGCAATTACGAACTGGCAAACGGCTGCAACAGCGTAAAGCTTTAATGATTGATCGAGGTCATTTTCATTGATTTTTGCAGCTCGCATCCAAAGTTTTGCGAGACCGCCATACCATGCCGCACCAATCATCATTGACGCGATTGCAGCAGCTAAAATTGCAACATAATTTACCCCAGCGAAATCCATAATTTATCCTCCCAATATAGATCTAAAGTGGTTTCAAAGTCTTCCCGTTGAGGCCGCCCATGCGGCACATTTCCGTCCATTCATCATCGCGAACAGGTTGAACCGATAGACGCATGCTTTTTACCAATGCGGATTCTGACAAGGCATCGCTGGCTTTTACATCGGAAAGTTTTACCGGCACGGGCATATCGCAAAGGGCACGGATGTGGACGCAATCCCAGCGCTCATCATCGATGGTGCTATCTGGCGCGCTCAAGGCGCAAACTTCGATGATGCCGACGACCTCAAGGCCCTCATTGGAGTGATAGAAGAAGCCGCGATCACCGATTTTCATGGCGCGCATATTGTTGCGGGCCTGATAGTTGCGGATGCCATCCCATTCTTCGCCGACGTCCCCTTTGGCCTTTTGATTTTCCCATGACCATTTGAAGGGCTCTGATTTGAACAACCAATATTGCATTTATTTCTCCGAATTTATTTGTTTTCCGATTTTAACGGGCGGCGCAGCAATTGTACAACGGCATCTTTTGCCGAAAGTTCGTTATCGAGAACGGCGGTGACGGTTTTGATGATTGGTGCGTCGATGTTTTGTTCGTTTGCGATTTTTGCAGCAATTCTGGCGGTGAACGTGCCTTCTGCGAGCTTTAATCCTTGCAGGTCTTTGTCTTGGCCAAGGGCAATGCCGTAGGAGAAATTGCGCGATTGGGGAGTTGAGCAGGTGAGCACTAGATCACCCAAACCAGAAAGGCCGGATAAGGTTTGTGATTCAGAGCCAAGGGCCACGGCGAGGCGGGAGATTTCGGCAAAGCCTCTGGCGATCAAGGCGGCCTCCGCACTTGCGCCCAATTGCATGCCGCGCGCAGCACCAACGGCGAGCGCAAGGACGTTCTTCAATGCGCCGCCCAGTTCAACGCCTTTGAGGTCGTCGCTGGCGTAGCAGCGGAATTCCTCGGTTGAGAGGCTTGCGGCCAGCCTTTGGGAAAGGGCCATGTCCTTGCTGGCGATGGTGACGGCGGTTGGTAGTTTTTGCACCACATCGCTGGCAAAACTTGGGCCGGATAGAGCGGCTACCGGGCAATTTGGGATTTCTTTGGCGATTAATTCGCTGGGCAATTGGCCGGTTTCGCGGTCGATTCCTTTGGCGCAGGCGATGTTAATTGTGCCTGATTTTATGAATTGTGCTGCGGACTTGGCTGTTTCGCCGATGGATTGGGCTGGTACGGCGAACAAAACGATGTCGGCCTCTGCAAGGGCTGCGGATAATTTGTTTGTTGCCTGAATTCCAGATTCCAGCGGGAGGTCGCCCAGATATATTGGGTTGTTACCATTCCGGTTTATGGCGTCGACCACCGATTGGTTGCGGGACCAAAGCGTTGTTTCGTGGCCAGCGCGTCTTGCGACACAGGCGAGGGCCGAGCCCCATGCGCCGCCGCCGAGAATGCAAATTTTGCTCATGCCTTGGCTCCCCTTCGTCCGGAACCGATGATGCTTGCGGTGGTTTCATCCAGCGGCCAGCGCGATCTTGGGGCTGTGTCCATGGGTGACGTTTCTCCTCGCTCTGCCCGTTCAAGTCCTGCCCATGCGATCATCGGTGCGTTGTCGGAACATAGCGCCAGAGGAGGGGCTACGAACTCCCAATTTTCGTTCGTGCATAGCGTTTCGAGATCAAATCTGATTTTCTGGTTTGCTGCCACGCCGCCTGCTGCGACCAATACGGGTGCTGAGGTTGGGTTTTTAACTAAAAATTCTGCCATTGCGCGTTTGCAGCGATTGACCAGAACAGCGCTTACGGCGCTTTGGAAGGAGGCGCAAATATCTGCGATGTCCTGTTTGGATAGGGGGGCGAGGGATTCTGCTTTTTGTCGCACAGCGGTTTTTAGGCCAGAAAATGACATGTTCAGCGTGTCTTTTCCGCGCAAGGGTTGAGGGAATTGAAAGCGTTTTGCGTCGCCCTCTTTTGCGGCGAGTTCCACATTTGGTCCGCCGGGTATAGGCAGGCCGAGCAGTTTTGCGGTTTTATCGAAGGCTTCGCCTAATGCGTCGTCAATGGTAGTGGCCATACGCTGATAATCGCCGAGACCGTTGACGCTGAGGATTTGCGTGTGTCCACCGGATACCAGCAACAATAGGTATGGGTATTCAACGCTGTCGGTCAGCCGTGCTGTGAGGGCGTGGCCTTCCAGATGGTTGATTGCCAGAAACGGAATATTGTTGGTGGCGGCGATGGCCTTGGCAGTCATCATGCCGACGATTAGGCCACCGACAAGGCCGGGGCCGGTGGTGGCTGCAACGGCGTCAATGTTATCAAAGGATAGTTCCGCATCCGCCATGGTCTTTTTGATCAAGTGATCGAGAGCGGTGAGGTGGGCGCGGGCGGCGATTTCCGGTACTACGCCGCCGAATTCGCGGTGGTCTTCGAATTGGCTCAGCACGTTCTGGCTCAGGATTTGAGGCATGCCTTCACTATCGCGCGTCACAATTGCCGCAGCGGTCTCATCACAACTTGTTTCTATGCCCAAAATACGCAAGATATCTCTGTCACTGGTAATTATTGGTGATCTGTCCTAGGTGGGTAGCAGAACGATTTTAAAAAGAAAATGGCTGGTTGGAAAAACCACATGAAACAGCAAATTGTAATTGGTACGCGTGGTAGCGATCTGGCGCTGGCTCAGGCCCATGAATTGAAGCGCCGCCTGATCGATGCGCATGGTGAACTTGATATCGAGATCAAGGTTATTTCCACATCCGGCGACCGTATTCAGGACAGGCCATTATCCGAGATTGGCGGCAAGGGGCTGTTTACGCTGGAAATTGAAGAACAGCTTTCCAGTGGCAAGATTGATATGGCGGTGCATTCCACAAAGGATATGCCAACCGAACTTCCCGATGGTTTGGAGCTTTCCTGCTATTTGCCGCGCGAAGCGGTGGAGGATGCTTTTATCAGTCCCAAGGCCAAAACGATTATGGATTTGCCCCAAGGGGCCGTTGTCGGTTCGGCGTCTTTGCGCAGGCAGGCTTTGATCAAAGCTATGCGACCGGATTTGAAAGTGGTCAATTTTCGCGGTAATGTGCAGACTAGATTGCGTAAACTGAAAGATGGCGACGTGGATGCCACCTTGCTGGCAGTGGCCGGTTTGAACCGTTTGGGAATGACGGACGTTATTACATGCATTCTGCCCAAGGATGAATTTCCGCCCGCCCCGGGGCAGGGGGCGATTTGTGTCGAGAGCCGCATTGGCGACGATAAAATCAACGCCTTGCTGGCACCGATCAATCATACGGAAACCACAAACGTCCTGACGGCGGAACGTGCTTTTTTAAAAGCGCTGGATGGTTCCTGTCGTACGCCGCTTGCTGCTTATGCGCAGATTGAAGGCGATGAAATCACGTTGGTCGGGATGATTATGTCGCCAGACGGGCGACGAGTTTTCCGCCATGAAGCCAAGTCTTCTATTGGGGACGCAGAAAAACTGGGAAGTGATTTGGCAAGGCATTTGCGTGCGCAGGCAGGGCCGGACTTCTTCGACGACTGGACGTAACCCTTGTGAAAACCCTCATCACCCGCAGCCAGTCCATGAACGAGAATACGGCGGCGGTGCTTGTGGCGATGGGGCATGAACCCGTTGAATGCCCGCTGGTGGAGATTGTTGATACGGGCGCGTCTATTCCCGAAACGGATTTCGGCGGCGTGATTTTTACCAGTCAGGCAGCGATGGAAATTCTTGCAGAGAGGGAAAAGGCGGGGAAATTGCTTTCCCGTTCTTTAAAAGTGTTTGCTGTAGGCGAGCGCACGGCGGAACAGGCTCGTGCGCTTGGTTTTACCGATGTTGTTGCCGGTGAGGGCGGCGCTGGTGGTCTTGTTGATCTCATTGATCAAAGCAGGCTTGCAAAACCTCTGCTTTATCTTGCTGGTGTTGACCGTGCGGTTGAGCTGACGAGTAGTGCAGTGGAAATTGTCCTTTTGGAGATTTATCAGGCGCAATTGCTTGATCCTGGAAAAGATCGATTGCAGGTTGCTTTGGATGCAATTTCTGATGGCTGCGCGTTTTTGTACTCTGTTCGAACCGCATCGCATTTGCTTGAATTAATTTCGCGACATAATCTTGAAAGAACCATCGAAAATGTGGCATTCATTGCTATATCAGAAACGGTAGCAAATGCGGTTGTTTCTAGAATAAATTTGCCGGTTTTGATCGCGCCTCAACCCAATCAAATGGCGATGATTGATCTGGTCGGGGAAGTAAAAACGTTTAGGCCCGCGGGCTAGAATTTGCCTTATGGCCTTTTTGTGGCGCTAAACAGGTGCTAGCATTAAGAATAATAATCGCTGCGAAGATACGGAAAGAAATGTGATGGCCACTTCGAATAATAACAGGAAGAAACCTGCTTCATCTGCCCGCCGGGGAACCAGAGCAGCCAAAACAATCGATCTTGAAGCGAATAAGAAACCTTCGTCTGCCAGTGAGGCCAAGTCTTCATCGGGAATTCCTGATACGAAAACCGCATCAAAACCTGCTGCTGCCAAGGGCACGGGAGCAAAAGCTGCTCCTGCAAAACCAGTATCTGAGAAGAAATCAGGCAGTTTTTCCGGCATGGTTTTATCGGCAATATTGGGCGGAGCCGTTGTTATTGGTGGACTTGGAGCAATTGGCCAGATGGACAGCGCCGACAAGTTGCCATTGGTGGGGAGTTTCTTTGCCAAAGCGGGTGGTGAGAGCGTTGATCTGTCGAAGTTCGCTGATCTCGATGCCGTGGCAGCGCTTAAATCTGAAATTGCAGCCCTCACAATACGGCTGGATTCGGCGCAGGAGCAATTGAAATCTGCTGGTGTGGTCGACCTTTCCTCAATTGAAGGCAAGATTACCGCGCTTGAACAGATGGAAAGCACGCCCGCAAAGCTTGATGATGCAACCGCTGGTCGGATCAATGATCTTGGAGCGAAAGCTCAGGCCAATGGCGCTCAATTGGAAAAGCTTGCGGTGCAGCTGTCCGAGTTGAAAGCCGGGTTCACGGGTGCCGGGCAAAGGTCTGCCGATGGCGAGACCCTTACAAAATTGGCTGAGTTATCAACTGCGCTTGGGGAAGCCAGCAAACAGACAGCGGCTGTTTCTGAGCGTATTGGCAAGCTGGAAACTCAGTTTAGTTCTGAGTTTCTGGACAAAATCGAAGATATGTCGAAGATCGCAGAGAATGCCAAAGTCAGCGAGAAAATCGCGCGCAGTGTTGCTGTTTCGGCTTTGCAAACCTCAATTGAACAGAATACACCTTATATGAACGCGCTGGTATCGATCGAAACCCTTACAGGGCCAAGCGAAGAAACCAGCCGTCTAAAAGAACTTGCCGCCAGCGGCAATGTGCCAGACCTTCAAACATTGCAAAGTCAGTTTAAATCCTTGGCGAGCCAGCTTATTCCCGCAACGGCGAGTGATGAGAATGCTGGTGTGTTCGACAAATTGATGACCAGTGCTAAATCTCTGATCAAGGTGCGTTCATCGACGCCGGTCAGCGGAACTACGGCGCAAGCGATTGTTTCGCGTATTGACGGGAAGCTTGCCACTGGCGATCTTGCCGGAGTGGTTGAAGAATGGAACGGCCTGCCGGAGACAGGCAAGGCCAATGGTGCTGACTGGATTGAGGGGGTCAAAATGCGGATGGAGACCAGTCGGTTGTTAAATGTTGTGCTGAAAAAAGCCAGTGAAGGCTTGAGGGGCTGATAGAGTTATGATCCGTATATTTATATTTTTGGCACTGGTTTTGGGCCTTGGCTTCATGTTTTCGTGGGTGGCAGACCGCCCCGGTGATGTGGTGCTCGACTGGCAGGGCACGCAATATGAAACCAGTTTGATGGTGGCGCTTACTATTTTGGTTGCCATTATTGCTGCAATTCTGTTGGCGTGGAGCATCATCCGCAGTATTGTGACATCGCCTGCGATCATGTCGCGGTTTTTCAAAAACCGCCGCCGCGAGCGTGGCTATCAGGCGCTTTCCAAAGGGCTGATTGCGGCCAGCTCAGGAGATAGCGAGCATGCGCGCCGTTTGACCGATGAGAGCGCAAAACTGCTTTCTGACGAACCGCTGGTTGCGCTACTGGATGCCCAGACTTCTCTGCTTGAAGGTGATCGTGAAAATGCTCGCAAGCAGTATACCAAAATGCTTGAAAATGATTCAACCAAATTGCTGGCCCTGCGTGGCCTCTATGTAGAGGCCGAGCGTGAGGGTGCAGGTGAAGCTGCCCGTCACTACGCGAATGAGGCGGTGAAGATGGAATCCACCCTGCCTTGGGCGGGCAATGCAGTGCTTGGATTTCAAACTGTCGATGGTGAATGGGAGCAGGCGCTTCGCACGCTGGAAGCCAACCGTTCTGCCGGTTTGATCGATAAGGATGTGGCAAAGAAACAACGGGCCGTGTTGCTAACCGCGCAGGCTTTTGCGGAAGAACCAACGGACCCGACCCGTGCCGCCAAACTGGCGCAACAGGCCCATGGTCTGGACGGGGCGCTGGTGCCGGCTGCTATCATCGGTTCACGGGCCTATACCCGCTTGGGTGATATTCGCAAGGCTAACAAATTGATTGAGGCTGTCTGGAAAAAGAACCCGCACCCGGAACTGGCCGATGCCTATATTCATGTGCGTAGCGGGGATTCTGTTTCGGATCGTTTGAAACGGGCAAACCATCTGTCCGGGCTGAAATCGGGCAATGCCGAGGGTAATATGGCCGTAGCATTGGCAGCGATTGATGCTCAGGATTGGGTACGTTCTCGTGAGGCGATGCAACCGGTATTGATCAATTCATTGAGCGAGCGGGCTTGTCTCATCATGGCTGATATCGAAGAGGGCGAGCATGGCGATAAGGGCCGCATGCGCGATTGGTTGGCGCGTGCTGTTCGTGCGCCGCGCGATCCTGCATGGACTGCCGATGGTTTTGTTTCTGAAAAATGGCTACCAATTTCACCCGTATCTGGCGAGATAGGTGCGTTCCAATGGAGGCTTCCAGTGGAACAATTGGGCGCTCCGGCAGAGGCTATTGATATCGATGAATTGACCAAGCCGTTGGTGATAGAGCCTGAGGAAATAAAACAGCCTGATGATGTTTCCGATAAGGTGGAAGCGGCCGAAAAACCTGATGTTGAAGACGCCGAACTGGTTGAAGCAAGCAATGGTACAGACAAGGAAGCCAAGGCTGAGTCCGATACAGAAAATGACGGTGTTGAAGATGTCGAACCTCTAGAGTCTCAGACCGCATTCCCGTTAAAACGCCGCCCGGATGATCCCGGCGTGCGCAAAGAAGGCGATGACGAAAAAGCCTTCAAGTTCTTCTAAGCCAATTTGGGTTTGCGATGGCAAATAAAACAATGCCAAAGCCCATCCAATAAAGCCGCATTAGCTCAGCTGGTAGAGCATCGCATTCGTAATGCGGGGGTCGGGTGTTCAAGTCACCCATGCGGCACCATTTAATTTTAAAAAAGAATAAGGCCTAGAGCTCCGCTCTAGGCCTATTGGTTACGCCGCTTTTTTCTTAGCGTCGTTTTGTTTTTCGACCAGTTTTGTCACGCTGACAAAATCGATCTTGCCTGATCCAAGGATGGGCACTTCGGTTACCCGAACTTCTGCCGGGATCATCAAATCCTGTGCGCCATTGGCTTTGGCGTAGTCTAGGAAATCGCGGCGGGTTGCGCCCTTGGCATCGGTCAGCATGATTAGTTTTTCACCCTTTTTTGGGTCAGGTATTGCTGCTACGGCGCAAAGCTGGTTTGGCCAGACTTTGCCAGCGATTACCTCAACGGCTGCAAGAGAAATCATCTCGCCACCAATTTTGGCAAAGCGTTTGGCGCGGCCGCGAATGGCGATGAAACCTTCATCATCAATCGTGACGATGTCACCGGTATCGTGCCAGCCGTCTTTCAGGGTTTCCAGAACGCCCGGGTTTTCCACCCGGAGATATCCAAGCATGACGTTTGGTCCGCGAACGAAAAGGCGTCCGCCTTCTTCAATGCCGGGGATGGGTTCCAGCCTTGCTTCCATGCCGGGCATGATTTTCCCGACCGTATTGGGTTTGGAATACATCGGCGTATTGATCGAGATGATCGGCGCTGTTTCTGTAACGCCGTAACCTTCCAGAATACGAAGTCCGAACTTGTTCATATAGGTTTCGCGTGTTGAAGCCTTGACTGGTTCCGCGCCCGCAAAGCAGTAGCGGATGGAACGGAAATCATATGGGTGAGAGGTTCGGGCATAACCGGCAAGGAATGTGTCCGTGCCGAAAATGATAGTCGCGTTGGACGCATAAACCAGTTCCGGAATGATGCGATAATGCAGTGGCGAGGGGTAGAAATATACGGGCACACCGGAGGTTAGCGGTAATATTGTGCCTGTGGTCAGGCCGAAGGAATGGAACAGCGGCAATACGTTGAACACTTTATCGCCAGAGTGGAAATCAATGCGCGAAGCTGCCTGTGCAGCGTTTGCCAAAATGTTGCGGTGGCTTAGCACCACGCCTTTTGGTGTGCCTTCGGAACCGGAGGTGAAGAGGATCACTGCCGGATCATCGGCCTTGCGCTCTACGCATGGTTTGGTCTTGTTCCACAGGCCTAGCAGTTTATCTGTGGAGCTGATGGTCTCGCGGATGTCGTCCATCCAGACGATATCAACCACCTCGCTAATTTCCTCAATGACCGCTTCAAGCTTGCCTTGTTCGACAAAGGCGCGGGAGGTGAGGATTGTTTTGGTTTTGGTGGCGATGCAGGCAGATTTGATATTTGCCGCACCGGCCGAGAAATTGATCATGGCCGGAACTTTGCCAGCCGAGATGACGCCCAGCATGGTGATAATCGAACCATTGGCATTGGGTAACATGACGCCCAAAGTACCTTCGTTTGGAAACGCTTTCTGGATTTTCTTGCCGATGACAGCAATGCCAGTGAGCATTTTTCCATAGGAGAGTTTGCCGGTAATCGGGTCTTCAACCGCCAGTTTTTTCATACCCAAATCCTTTGCTGTAAGAATAATTCTTTCCAGCAAGGTTGTGTTAGTGTTGGTGGTATCGAACACCAGTTTGGACATGATCTGATAAAGACTTGCACCGGCAGCTGTGCGACGGGCACGGCCTTTCAGTTCATCGGGTACGGAAAGTTTTACAGGTTCCAGAATGGTGACCTTCACCTTCGGGAAAAGCCTGCGTCTTACGTGGCTTGAGGTTAGCCTTGAGAAATAGCTTTTCTCCAGACCTTCAATGCGGATGGGGACAACCATCGAGCCGGTTTTATCGGCAACCATGGCAGCTCCGTCATAGACTTTCATCAGGCCGCCAGTAACGGTGATGCGGCCTTCGGGGAAGATTACCAAGGGATTACCTGCCTGAACGGATTTGATCAGGGTGCGGGTAGCCATTGGCCTTGCCGGATCGAGCGGTAGGAAATTGCAGAATTTTAGGAACGGCCTCACCCACCAAGCCTGTGCAATGGTGTAGTCGACCGCAAAGACCGGCTCTTCATCGGTCAAGGCAATTGCCAGTGCACCATCGAGAAAACTCACATGGTTTAGGGCAAGGATAGGGGCTTTGCCTGCTTTTTCCAGATTTTCGAGGCCTTCAACTTCCAGCCCGTGAAAGGCGCGAAAGAGAATGGAAACGAAATCGCGAATGGGGTTGGTTGGCAGATGTTTCATCATGAAATATGCGGCGATCAAATTGATCACGGCGAGCGCTACAAGAAGCTGGAATATCGATACGCCTGCTGCCTGCAATGCGGCAACGCCGCCACCGCCAAGGGTCATGAATGCGGCGGTCATAACATTGACGCCAGCCACGACACGGGCTCGGCGATCTTCCGCTGCCCATGTTTGAATGGCGGTGAAGGTTGGCACCACGAGGAACGCCCCGGCAATCGCAAGGCCTGCCAAGTCCACGGCAATACGAATGGAATTATCGCGGGCAAAATATTCGCTGAAGGTGGTGGCGATGGTGGTGAATTCTACGGAAGAAATGCTCCATGCAAGATCAAGACCGAAGATGGCCATCAGGAATGTGCCAATTGGTGCAGGCAATAAAACGATGCGGCCAGCGGACATCCATGCGGCCCAGGCTGAGCCAATACCCATGGAGACGGCAAAAACGGCAAGATAGGATGTGACGATGATTTCGCTGCCGCCGAGAACCTCTTTGACCAGTGTTGGCAAAAGAGAAAGCACGATGGCGCCGATGAGCCAGAACCATGAGACCATGATTGCGGTAATCCAGATGCGTTTTTCATCGCGCAGTTCATTGACGAGACGCCATGAGGAACGGAAGATATTATAGTCAATTTTTAGATCAGGTGCGGCGCTGCCGGTCTTTGGAATATAGCGACTGATGAACCAGCAGGTGACGGCAAGGGCCATCATCATGGGGCCGAAAACAACAACATTGACGCCGCCGATGGAGGCAAGGCCACCAACGATTGTGCCGGCAAGGATGGCGATGAAAGTGGCACCTTCAATCCATGCATTGGCGCGCGGTAATTCTTTCTTTTCGAGAAGATCTGGCAGGATACCGTATTTGATTGGGCCGAACATGGCGGAGACACAACCAAACAAAAAGAGCGCCGTCATTAGAATGGGAACCGAGGAAAGGGCGAGGCCGACAACCGAGATTGCCGCGGCGCCGATTTCGGCGAGCTTGAGCTTTTCGGCCATGCGGGCCTTGTCGAATTTATCGGCTAATTCACCGCCAAGGGCTGAGAGCAACAGGAATGGTGCCATGAAAATAGCTCCGGCCAAGGTAACCAGCGAAGCGGAATCGCCCGAGGAAAACTGGAACAGGATTAGAAAAACGAGTGTGTTCTTCAGAAAATTATCGTTGAAAGCGGACAGGAATTGCGTCCAGAACAATGACGCAAAACGTCGGGAAGTAACGAGTGTGTTTGTCATGATTTTTCCTCTGCTTAATCCGGCCACCTAACCATGATAATATTTATCAATAGTTGAGATGGCCAGATCAATATTAAGAATATTACTATTGAATTATTCCGAGTCTTTGCGGGAGATATCCATCAGAAGCTTTTCTGTTTTGGCATCTTCGATTTTATTGATCAGCCTGCCTGCTTCCTGATTGTCGCGCAGGGTTTTGGTCAAGGTGATCGACGTGTGTACCAGCATGATGGCTGCCATTGAATAAAAGCCCTTGGCGGCAAAGCCTGCATCCATGAAGAAGATACCCCCTGCCATCATGGCCGCGGAGAGTGCAAAACTTGCATAGGTGAAGTTCATCCATGCGGCGGAGTGATTGGTGTTTTGGTCATGCATTTTGCTATTCCTTTTATAAGATTGATGAAGAGAGTGCGGTTAGGCGCTCTTTTTTGTTTTCTTCTTGAGGCGTGCAAGCACGTCCTCGGCAGAGGTTTTTTGCGGGGAACCGCATCCTGCTTCTGCAAGTTTTTTGATGACGCGCTCGGGGTCACCGGATTGCTCCATTTCAGCGATGGCTGAAGCGGTGGTATCGATTTGTTGTTGGCGGACACGCAGGCGCAACAGGGTTTCTTCGGCATCTATCAAGGTGGATAATCCGCTGCCTGTTGCTGCTTCGCGCAGACGCTGGGTCTGGTCGGTGGCAGTTGCGATGCGCTGGCCACGTTTTAGTTCGCGCAGGCGTATTTCGGCAGAGCGAACAATTTTCTTCAACCGGTCGATTTCGGTGGTGAATAATTTTTGTGCTTGTTTGGTTGCGTCGCATTCTGTTTCCAGAAGGGCGATGGTTTCTGCAGCTTCATGGGCAAGCTTCTTTTTGTCTTGCTCCAGGGCGGCGATGGTGCGCTGTTCGAGGTCTTCGATGCGCGCCAATATGCGTTTATGTTGAATGATTTCCTGCTCATTTTGAGCAATGGCGATGCCGACAGCTTTACGGGCTGACATGATTGCATTGCTGCAATCATTCATTTGTTGTTTCAGGATCGCAAGAGCGTGGCGGTCAGTGAAGTCTTCTGCGGATTGATTGGCTACGCCGCGAAATAGGGTTATTATTTGCTTGAACATTTTGATTTCTCCATTTATGAACGATGTTCACGAATAGGTATATAGAAAAATGAACAATGTTCAAGATATAAAATGAACATTGTTCAAATTACAGGTACTAAAGTTAATGACAGGCAAACGCGAAGCAAAACGTGAGGCGCTGAAACAGCGGCTCACTGAGGCTGCAACCGGGCGTATGGAAAGCAGCGGGCTTGCGGGCCTGCGCGCGCGCGATATCGCTGCGGATGCGGGATGCGCGCTGGGCGGGCTATATAATGTCTATCAAAGTCTGGATGATTTAATCCTGCATATTAATTCCGCGACGCTTGGTCGGTTGAACGCTGCTCTCGAGCAGGCGGCGGCGAATACCGATACACCGCGCAACAAACTGGTGGCGTTAGCGCGCGAATATCTGGCATTTGCCATCGATAATCGAAATTTGTGGCAGGCTTTGTTCGATCATAAAATGCCGGAAGGCGTTATCGTGCCGGACTGGCACCTGGCCGAACACGGGGTGTTGTTCAGCCATGTGGCGGGGCCGATTGCATCTCTCAAACCTGATCTGAATGAAACAGAATTGCACGTTATGGCGCGCACGCTTTTTGCAGCGGTGCACGGCATTGTATCGATCAGCCTGCGTGAAGGTTTCATTGCTGTGCCGCGTGAAGCCCTGGATGAGCAGCTAACGGAATTTGTCCAGACGCTGGTCACTGGGATGGAGCATTCGTCCGCCAGTTAGCTTGATGAATTTTCTAAGGGATAGGCCACATAGGCGAAGCGCTTGCTGTCGGGCGACCATGAATTGACATTGATGGTGCCTTGCCCACCCAGAAAATTATCGAGAGCGGTTTGGTTTGAACCATCGGGATTCATGGTGCGGATGATCACCTCTTTATTGGCCGGGTGGCCGATGGTATCGGGCGGGAAACTGATATAGGCGACAATTGAACCATCTGGTGGGAAATGCGGGAACCAGTTTACCCGGTCATCATGGGTGAGTTGTTCCATTTGGGAACCATCGGCTTTCATGCGAAATATTTGGGCATGGCCGGGTTTGGTCGCCGCTTGCTCTGAGTTGATATAAATCCATTGCCCGTCTGGAGAATATTCCGGCCCGTCGACTGGGAAATCAACATCTGTTAGTCGGGTATCTGGTCCGCCAGCCGATGGAATGGTGTAAATGTTGGTGATGGTTTTTCCTTCTGGCGATTTTTCATAGCCCACATAGGTGAGTGTTTTACCGTCTGGCGAAACCCCGTGAAGATAGTAGATGAATTTGCGCGACGGGTCCTGATCGTTGGATATTTTCTTTGGAACGCCACCTTTGATTGGTACAGAATAAAGATGGCCATCGCCGGAAGAGATATAGATTGTCTTGCCGTCGGGTGCGAGGCAGTGATCGTTATTGAGATTTTCAACTGGGGCCGTGTTGATGCGGATAGGGCCGGTTTTGCCGTCTGGCGAGATTTTGAACAGGCGTCCGTCGCCGTTATAGATCAGCCAGTCTCCATCGGTTGTCCAATTGGGCGCTTCTATCATTTCGCCTGTTTCGTAAATGACTTTCCGGTTTTTACCGTCTCGGTCAATGATGATGATTTCGCAATTTTGGCCAGTTTTTAATCGACGTTTACTAGTGCTGGGGCGCTGGGAAGAGGACATGGAAAATCCTTTTTTTATGAGCGGTGTTCTTGTTTAACTAAGATAATTGCCAGCTACCATGTTTTTTGACGTGCTGCAATTGCAGCATTTGAAACTAGATTTTTCTGATTTACTATACTAGTTTAGTATAAATGATCAGCTTGGTTTATTTTAAACTCGAGTATTTTGTGGGGCAGAAATATGAGCATGGAAAAACGTGTAGGCGGAATTTTGCAGATGGGTTATGGCACCTGGAATCGACCGGGTGATGAAGCTTACAGCGGTGTCATGTGGGCGCTTGAGGCTGGTTGTCGCCATATTGATACGGCACAAGGCTATGAAAATGAAGGCGATGTTGGTCGCGCCATCGCGAATTGCGGTATTCCGCGTGATGAGATTTTTATTACTACAAAAGTTGCTCCGGAAAATTTTGGCCCCGGCGAAGTGATGCGCACCTCGAAGGAAAGCCTTGAAAAACTCGATGTTGGTCCGGTTGATTTATTGTTGCTGCACTGGCCAGCAGTAAAAAACGAATATCCGCTGGAATCCTATATCTCGCAATTTGCCGAAGTTTATGATGCGGGCATGACGAAGAATATCGGGGTTTCCAATTTTACCATTCCGCTGATTGATGAAGCAATCAAGCTGCTTGGGGATCGCAAAATTATGGTCAACCAGTGCGAAATTCACGTCTATATGCAGAACCGGCCTATTGTCGATCATTGCCAGAGCATCGGTATTCCCATGACAGCCTATTCGCCGCTGGCACGCGGTGCGGTGGTTGGTGATCCGCTATTGGCGGAGATTGGCGAAACGCATAACGCTACCGGCGAACAAATTGCATTGGCATTTTTGATGGCCGAGGGTCATATCGTTATTCCTTCATCAGGTAAGAAAGATCGGATTATCTCGAACTATGAAGCCCGCAACGTCGAGCTGAGTGATGCCGAGATGGTGCGGTTGCGCGGTCTGGAAAAAGGTATGCGGCTGGTCAATGGCGACTGGTGCCCGGTCTGGGACGTTTAATTTCCGGTAACCCTGAGTATTTCCGCTTTCCTTTTGGGATAGTGGCGGCTATGCACGACAAAGCGCATAACTGAACGGAATTTCTATGTCTGAGCCTATCTACGATGTACTGACAATCGGCAATGCGATTGCTGATATTATTGCCCATGCTGAAGATGATTTTTTGGTGAAAGAAGATATCACCAAGGGAGCGATGAACCTGATTGATGCGGAGCGTGCCGAGCATCTTTATAAGGTGATGGGTCCGGCGATTATTGCCTCTGGTGGCAGTGCTGGAAATACCGCGGCAGGGGTCGCAAGCCTTGGTGGTAAGGCTGCCTATTTCGGCAAGGTTTCTGATGATGAATTGGGCGCGGCCTTTACCCATGATATGCGCGCCATCGGCGTTGCTTACGATACAAAAATGCTTGATGGCACGCCGCCAACTGCGCGTTCAATTATTTTTACGACGCCCGATGGCGAGCGCAGCATGAATACCTATCTGGGTGCATGCGTGGAACTTAGCCCGGAAGATATTGAAGAAGATAAAGTTGCGGCGGCGCAGATTACCTATTTTGAAGGCTATCTCTGGGACCCTCCGAAAGCCAAGGATGCGATCAGGCTTGCTGCCGAGATTGCCCATAAGAATGGTCGTCAGGTTGCTATGACCTTGTCGGATTCCTTTTGTGTTGACCGCTATCGCGATGAGTTTTTGGAACTGATGACATCGGGTACGGTGGATATCGTGTTTGCCAATGAGTCCGAGTTGAAATCGCTTTACCAGACGTCTTCTTATGAAAGCGGACTGGATGCCATCCGTCAGGATTGCAAGCTTGCAGTGGTCACAAGAAGCGAACAAGGTTCGACGGTAGTAACGCGGAAAAATACCACCCATGTGGATGCCAGCCCGATTGAAAATCTGGTGGATTCAAATGGTGCCGGTGATGCTTATGCTGCCGGTTTCTTGTGGGGCCTGACCAACACGCGCGATCTAAAAACTTGCGCAAAAATTGGCGGTCTTGTTGCTGCTGAAGTGATTCAGCATCTGGGACCCAGAGCGCAATCAAGCCTTAAAGAACTTGTAGAGCAATCGGGGCTTTAGTCCCGAGCTTTTGCTTTTAATTCGTAGAGCAGATCATGGGCTTCGCGCGGGGTTAATTCGTCGGGGCTGATGGCGTCGATGGCTTCTTTTAGGGCGTTGGTTGTTGCTGATTTGCTTGAGGCTGGTTTTTGCTCGATGGAAAATAGCGGCAAATCATCGACCAGTTTGCTGGCAGAATTATTGCGTTCGGCGTTTTCTAACTGGTCGAGAACATCGCGTGCCCGGGCAATCACCGGATCGGGCAGGCCCGCAAGTTTTGCTACCTGAATACCGTAGGAACGGTCGGCTGCTCCCGGCACGACTTCGTGCAGGAAGATAACATCGCCGTTCCATTCTTTGACCTTTAATGTGACATTGGAAAGCCGCGCCAGCGGTTCGGAAAGCGCCGTCAATTCGTGGTAATGGGTGGCGAAAAGTGTGCGGCATTTATTGCCTTCGTGCAGATGTTCGATGGCCGCCCATGCGATGGAAAGACCATCAAAAGTCGCGGTGCCGCGCCCGATTTCATCGAGAATAACCAGTGAACGTTCGCCTGCCTGATTGAGAATTGCGGCTGTCTCAACCATCTCCACCATGAAAGTTGAACGCCCTCGCGCGAGATCATCGGCAGCGCCGACGCGTGAGAACAGCCTGTCAACGATGCCTATATGGGCGCTTTCAGCAGGTACGAAACATCCGGCTTGAGCAAGGATCGCAATCAGTGCGTTCTGCCTCAGAAAGGTAGATTTGCCGCCCATATTGGGGCCGGTGAGCAACCAGATACAGCCAGATTTTTCATTGTTGACTGGGCCAATATCGCAATCATTGGCAACAAATGGATTGGACCCACCATTGGCCAATACTTGTTCGACGACCGGGTGGCGGGCTTTTTCAAGATTGAATGCAAGGCTTTCATCCACGAGCGGTCGGCAATAATCTCTGGCATCTGCGAGCGTGCCAAATGCCTGACTTACATCGAGCGTTGCCAAGGCGTTGGATGCTAATTTTATGGCATCTGCATGGCTGATGATTTCTGTCAGCAATTGGTCAAAAATTTCAAATTCGATTTGCAGGGCGCGGCCAGCGGCGTTGGCAATTTTGCTTTCGATATCTGCAAGGTCGGTGGTGGTGAAGCGCATGACATTGGCGAGGGTTTGGCGATGGATGAACCTTGCTTTGGCTTCGTCAGTGGTCAACGCATTTGAGTTTTGTGCCGTCACTTCGATGAAGTAGCCGAGTACATTATTGTGCTTGATTTTAAGACCTTTTACGCCAGTCTCCTGCGCATATTCGGCCTGCATGCCAGCGATGACACGGCGGCTTTCGTCTCGCAATGTACGTAGCTCGTCGAGTTCTTCATTGTAGCCGGAGCGCACGAAACCGCCGTCGCGTTTTAACAATCCAAGTTCATCGGAAAGAGCGCGGTTGAGATGCTCCATCAGGGAGTTTGGCAATTGCTTTAGGCGGTTTTGTGCTTCATCCAGCTCGGCTGGTAATTCGCGTCCTTCAAGACTTGCAGCAATCTCGTGGGCGGCATTTACGCCCCGTGCGATGACGCCCATATCGCGTGGGCCGCCACGGTTTAGTGCTAGCCGTGATAGGGCACGTGGCATGTCGGGGCAGTGATTGAGCATGTCGCGTAATTTGCGGCAATAGGTGCCTTCGCGGGTGAAAAATTCGACGGAATCTAAACGGTGATTGATCCATTCTGCATTGGTCAATGGGCTCATTAAACGGGTTGCCAATAGCCTGCCGCCAACGCCGGTGACGGTTTTATCAATGGCAGAAATCAGGCTGCCTTTTTTCTCACCAGACAAGGTTTTGGTGAGTTCAAGATTTGCCCTTGTTGCCGCATCGATGAACATGGTGTCGCCGGATGCTTCACGTGTCGGGCGGGCGAGGGCGGGGCGCTCGCCGATCTGGGTTTTTTCTACATAGGCGAGCAACGCACCAGCGGCAGAAAGTTCGGCGCGGCTGAAGTTTCCGAACCCGTCCAGGGTTTTGACCTGGTAGAAATCAGTCATACGTTCGACGGCGCTTTGGCTGTCGAAAAGATTGGATGGCAGAGGTGAAAGGGCGCCGTTTTGTAACTCGATTATCTGCCGGTATTTGTCATCTTGCAACATAGTGTCAGGCAGAATTAATTCACGCGGATCAATGCGTGCCAAGGCGGTGCCGAGTTCTGAAACCGCTACTGGCTGAATGCGGAAATCGCCGGTGGAAAGTTCAATCCATGCGAGCGCCAGTTCGTCTTCTTGCTCGCCCTTGCGCACCCTGCCGATGGCGGCGAGGAAACTGGACTGGGATGGGTCGAGCAGTTTTTCTTCGGTGATTGTGCCGGGAGTTACCAGACGCACTACATCGCGTTTAACCACGGATTTCGCACCGCGCTTTTTTGCTTCCGCAGGGTTTTCCAATTGTTCGCAAACGGCGACGCGATAACCAAGCCCGATCAATCTGTTGAGATAATCTTCGGCGGCATGAACCGGCACGCCGCACATGGGAATATCTTCGCCCAGATGTTTGCCGCGTTTGGTGAGCGTGATGCCGAGGGCTTTCGATGCCTTCACTGCATCAGCGAAAAACAGCTCATAAAAATCACCCATCCGATAGAATAAAAGCGAGTCTGGATTGGCCGCTTTAATCTCAACGAATTGCTCCATCATCGGAGTGACCTTGTGGTCGGAAGTTTTGTTACTGTCGCTCAATTAAGCGTCCCCATTTCGCGAAATCTACAATTGAAACAAGATTCCCGAATGTGGCTCAATAAGCAAGCTAAACTCAAGCGATGGCGGACATATCACCAGCGGATTTATGGCGGCTGGCGTCAACTCCGTAATAGTTGAGATAGCGCGGGGCGATGTTTTCCACGGGCAGAATAATCAGCACATCGATGGTGCCGAAATGTTCGTCCAAAACGGCCTGACTGCCGACCATTGCACCCACGCGCAAATATCCCTTGATGAGTGGGGGAAGGTTGCGAAGGGCGGCACGAGTATCCAGTTGGTCTGCTGGAAGGCGATTCATCTCGATGATTTTTTCGGGTGCCAGACCAGGATATGCTCCGATTTGCCATTCGTCGCTGGCGCGGAAATTATGATGGAGATAGCTCAACCCTTGGGCGATGGCATCGGGGTCGGTTCCACTGAACGATGCACAGCCAAACATGACATCGCAATTGTGTTGCAAGAAATACGACCATGTGCCGTGCCATAATAATTCAATGGTGCGCTTGGTTCGAAATTCCGGGCGGACGCAAGAACGACCGAGTTCAAGGAATTTTTTAGATTTGTGACGCTCCAAAAGTGGCGCGATGTCGAACTCTTGCGCGGTGTAAAAGCCTTGGTTTTGTTCGGCAATTTCCTGACGCAATAATCGATAGGTGCCAGCAATATTCCGCTTGTCTTCCAATACTAACAGGTGATCGCAAATGGCGTCGAATTCGTCTTTGTCGAGTTTTGAAAAGCGCTGGGCTAAACTTGGAACCGCAGACATTTCATTATAGAAAACATCATAACGCAGGGCCTGAAGCTTTCGAATTTCCATATCGGAATTTGCCAGCCGAACGGATAATTTTCCGAGATTTCCAGAAACAGTTTCCGCCGCCTGAGTGTAGGTGGATTTTTCCAGTAATGCTGTCATGCCGTTACCCTAAAGATCATTGATAAATCATACAGGTTATTTCTGGCTTGTATAATTTATCTGTGACATTTGAGTGACGCAGAATTATTGGGTCAGGATAAGGGTTCCCTGATTGACCTCATATTTCTTCAAGCGGTTAAGGAAAGTCATGCCGAGCAGAATGACGTTCAGCGACTTGTCCCTGGAGACCAGAGCGCGGACATCTCGTACAACAACCCGGCCAATTTCGATCTCTTTGATCATCACCATGGCTGCTTTGGTGGGGCCGTTAGCGGTATGCACTGTATATTTGAAATCGGACTGATTCAGATAAATGCCCATTCTGTGTGCGGTTGTTTCATTGATGGCAACGGCTGATGCGCCGGTATCCACCAGCACATCGGAGTGATAACCGTTCAGTCTGGCGCTAGCAATAAACTGGCCGTGAGGCCCTAGTTTTATGTGAGCTTCCCTGCCTAGATATGGATTGTGGCCGGTAACCACCTTTGGAAGCGGGCGTGAAATTGAAATATTGCGGGCAATCGTGTCTTGGGCGGGCACGCTTTTGGTTTGTGCAACATTTTCCTCATAGCGTTCCAGCATTTTTGGAACCTCGGTCGCGAGGCCGCCAATTACCAAAGCTCCAAACAGGTAACGCCACATAAATATCATCCTGATTTTGCACAAAGTCAGGATGAAGCTAACAAGAGTTTGCTAATTTTACGGTAAATGCGACCTGCAATTTGAAGGCTCTGGTTAATCAGCGCTTAACGCTAATAATCAAAGCTTCTACTTGGTGCCGTACATCCGGTCGCCGGCATCGCCGAGGCCCGGTACGATATAGCCTTTTTCGTTCAGCTTTTCGTCGATTGCGGCGGTGAAAATCGGCACGTCAGGCAAGGCTGTTTGAAAGGCTTTGATGCCTTCGGGAGCTGCTAACAGGCAGAGGAAACGAATGTTGTTGGCGCCGCGCTCTTTGAGCTTTTCGATGGCCATGGTGGCTGAATTTGCTGTGGCAAGCATCGGGTCAACTACGATTACCATGCGGTCGGCAATGTCGTCGGGGGCTTTGAAATAATATTCAACGGCTTCCAGCGTTTCGTGGTCGCGGTAGAGGCCTACATGGGCGACGCGGGCAGAAGGAACCAGTTCGAGCATGCCTTCAAGCAGGCCGTTTCCGGCGCGAAGAATTGAGGCGAATACCAGTTTTTTACCGGCGATGACCGGTGCTTCCATTTCCTGCATCGGAGTTTCGATGTGTTTGGTGGTGAGTTTGAGATCGCGGGTCACTTCATAGCAAAGCAGCAGCGAAATTTCTTTCAGCAGGCGCCGGAAACCGGCGGTGGAAGTGCCTTTGTCGCGCATCAGGGTGAGCTTGTGCTGGACGAGGGGATGATCGACGACGGTGAGATTTTTCATGGGTTAGAACCTACTGCTTACAAAATGGAATGTTAAATCCATTCTAGCGCCTATTGGGTACATTTCTCAAGCAAACGCTTGCGAGTTTCCCCATCTACGAAGGCGGCTTCGATGGCTGTTATGGTAAATCCGAGCAATTCTTCATCATTATAGCCGAAATGCTCTTGGGCGATTTCGTATTCCCGCTGCAAGCTGGTGTGGAAATAGGGCGGATCATCGGAATTGAGGGTCATTTTGCAGCCGGCTTCTTCGAGTGCCCTAAAGGGGTGCGACTTGAAATCGGGAAAGACCTCAAGTGCGATATTAGAGCCGGGGCAGGCTTCAAGCACGATGCCTTCTTCGGCGATGCGTTCTACCAGGCCTGAGTCTTCGATGGCGCGTACACCGTGGCCGATGCGGGTGATGCCCCAATGATCGATGGCATCGCGAACGCTTTGCGCCCCGCAAAGTTCGCCTGCGTGCCCTGTGAGGCCGAGACCGGCCTCCTTTGCGATGGTAAAGGCTTTGGCAAAATCCTTGTGATCGCCGACGCGTTCATCGCCTGCAATGCCAAACCCGGTTACCAGCCTGTGGGGATATTTGGCCACATCAAGGGCTGCCTGCTCGACGGATTCAATCCCCTCGTGGCGCACGCCAACGACGATGATGCGCCCTTCAATACCGCTGTTTGTATTAGCGGTTTCAATGCCGGAAGCGATGGCGGAAATCAGTTCGCTATAGGAGCAACCGATGCGGGCGGCATGATCAGGGGAGGCGAATATTTCGCCATAGATGCAATCCTGCTCGGCCATTCTGCAAAATACATCATTGGCCAAATCATGATAATCTTCCGGTGAGCGAAAGAGGCTTGCAGAGAGATCGTAAGCGCCAATGAAGGAGGTGAAATCGTGCCAGATATATTCGTTCTCGGGGGAGATGATTTCGCTGACATCGACATTATATTTTCGTGCCTGTTTTAAAATCAGTTCGGGGTGGGCTGCACCCTCAAGGTGGCAGTGCAATTCTGCTTTGATGACCATTATAAGAAACTCTTGCCATGGATGCCTGCGGGGAGGCCAAGATGTTTTGCGATGGTTTCGCCGATATCGGCAAAGGTAGGAAGTTCACCGCAATAACCGGTTTTTATGCCCGGGCTCCATAACATCACCGGCACTTGTTCGCGGGTGTGATCGGTGCCTGGCCATGTGGGATCGTTGCCGTGATCGGCGGTGAGGGTCATTAAGTCGCCATCCTGCATTTTGCTGATGATTTCCGGCAGACGGTTGTCGAAATATTCAAGGGCTGCGGCGTAGCCAACCACATCGCGGGGATGACCGTAGAGCATGTCGAAATCGACGAAATTGGTGAAGACGAAATCTCCATCCTTAGCATCTGAAATTGCTTCAAGCGTGGTGTCAAACAAAGCGGCATTGCCATGGGCCTTGCGCACATCTGTGGTGCCGCAATGGGCGTAGATATCTGAAATTTTGCCGACAGCTATGACTGCTCGTCCGGCATCTTTTGCACGATCAAGGAGTGTTGGTTCTGGCGGTGGTACGGAATAGTCGCGGCGGTTTCCGGTGCGTTCGAATTCTTCAGGGGTTTCTCCGACAAAGGGGCGGGCGATGACGCGTCCGATATTATACGGGTCTACCAGTTTGCGGGCGATCTCGCAGATTTCCAGCAATCGTTCCAGACCAAAATGGGTTTCATGGGCAGCGATCTGGAAAACTGAATCTGCGGAGGTGTAACAAATTGGTTTGCCGGAGCGGATGTGTTCTTCGCCCAACTCTTTGAGGATGGGTATGCCGGATGCGGCCTTATTGCCGAGAATTCCAGGGAGATTTGCCTGTTTTACGAATTCCGCGATCAATTCTTCCGGGAAGCTGGGAAATTCCCGCGGGAAATAGCCCCATTCGAAGGGAACAGGGACGCCAGCGATTTCCCAATGGCCGGACGGGGTGTCCTTGCCCATGGAAACTTCTACCGCATTGGCCCAGCGGCCATTGGTTTTGATATCGGGATCGAAGCCTGCTGGTAATTGGCCGCAAGCCTCGCGGGCGGCAAACCCCAATCCCAGACGTTCCATGTTGGGCACTTTAAGGGGGCCTGAGCGAACGCCATTCTTATCGGCTTTTCCCAAGGCGCATTGTTCGGCAATATGGCCCAGAGTATTTGAGCCTTCGTCACCAAATTCTTTTGCATCAGGTGCGCCGCCTATGCCGAAACTGTCGAGAACAAACAGATATGCTTTTGCCATAAAATCAATTCATAGGTTTAAAAAGATGATTTGTGATAGATATTCTTCGGTGATTCATTTTACCGAATTGTCACGATAGTAGGAATTGGGATGCAGAGCAATCAGGGTAGAAAAGCACTTGGGTTTCGGCTGAAAGCCTTCATTCAATATTGGGTTTTTCTGGCTGTTTTGTCGCCTCTGGTTCTTGCCGGTTCCTTTGGGGTTTCCAAGGCGGATTGGCGTACGGACCTTGGGGTTTTTCGTGTAGGGATTGTTGTTGGTGAGGATGTTGCAGGCAACCTTGCCAGAGTGGAACCGTTTCGTCTGGCACTGGCAGAAGCGCTGGGTATGAATGTGGAAATTTTTCCAGCCAGAAATATGTCATCGCTGATTGAAGCCCATCGGGGTTCGCGAATTGAATATGCGATTTATTCTGCCAGCGCATATGCTGCCACATGGATTTTGTGCGAATGCGTTGAACCGCTGGTACTGCCTTTGGCGGTTGATCAGACAGCAACATTCCGTGCAGTCATTATTTCCGGGCCATCGGGACCTGGAAATTTGAGCGATTTGAAGCTGGAAAATTTGGCAATACCGCGTGCGCGTGCAGTGGGTGCGTTTGAAATTGCAATGTATGAGCTTGAGAAACAAGGGGTGTTTCCGGAAGGAACGACGGTAGACAAGGTGGGGTCATCGGAACAGGCTGTGAATGCGATGCTGGATGGGACGTCTGTTGCAATGCTGGGCTGGAGTTCGATGATTGGCGATCGTTTATCCGGGTATTCTCGGGGCAGCCTGAAAGCACTGGCCGAGAGGAATGAGGGGGAGGCCACAGGTTATAAGATTATTTGGCAATCTTTGGATATTCCGCATTCTCCGCATGCTATTCGCAAAAACCTTTCCTCCGAGGCCAAACGGTTATTGCGGGAAACCCTGCAACATATGTTCTCGGCAGATCCGAGCGCTTATGATTCAATTGAATTGGACTATGGCGGTGGGTTTGAAATTGCCCGGCACGGGCAGTTTTTATCCGTGCTTGATTTTGTACGGGCTAAAATGGGGATAAAAGGTGCGTCCAGCGAGGTTACTGGAGAGGTCACAGGTACTGGCGAAACGCAGAAAGAGTGATTTGTTTCGCCAGAGCATTGTTTGGGGCTAAATTGAAAGCCTGATCTAATGAATGTTAGTTTTCAAACCAATCCTTGGCCGCAGGAAGATTTCTTCTTCCATATGTATGTCGGCTGCAGTTGATTTATCCATGTGCAGAGACCGGTTGGCGCCAAGCGTTGTCTTGGCATAGAGCGGGGTATGGGTGGCGTTAACCTTTGCAGACACGAGATAGGTGTCATCAATCTTGATCTTTGTTGGTACCGTATATGGACTACCAACCGCATTTGGTACTATGTCTTTGCCATCTGAGCTTTTGCCATGTGCCCGGCTCCAGTCCACGGTAGCCTTGCCGTTTTTGATACTAATCTGTGTGATGACGATACTAAGGTCATGCTTATAGGGTATCATGACTAAACTTGCCGCTTTCATGATGTCATCTATGTCGTCTTCGGAGAGTATCTGGCTTTGGGTGATAAGATCGCCAAGAGTACTGGATACACGCGACAGTTTCCGGTTTACTGCTAGGGCCGTGGAAACTTCAATGGTTGCGAAAAATAGCAGAATCATAATCGGTGCAATGATTGCAAATTCAATTGCTGCGACACCGGCAACTTCCTGTTTGAACCGTGTTACCAAGGCCATGGTTTTTGGCTTGATAGATTTGAGTATGTTATGCATTTTTATATGCTTTCTATCTAGGACAAAAGGGGGTTGGCTTATGGATTTACGGCTACACTTGTTGGCCAAGGTTCTGTCTTGAAGACCGCGACTGTGGTCAACAGTGCGTTATTACTATCCAATTTTGATATGTGGGATGCCACGTAATTTGTAACTACTGGCCATTCATACATTACGGTTAGTTTTACAATTTGAGATGGGCCGGGATTGGTGAATTGAAACGCTGCCAAATCAGTATCCATGTCTTTTGGTTTCGGTGGTAGCGTTAGCTCGTCAAACTCTGCAACAACTGTGAGATCAACGTGTATGTCAGCACACTTGAAAAGTGTGGCTGTTTTATCGCAGATGATTTTCTTGAAGTCTTCTTCTGATATGTTTGGGTCAATTTGTCCGGTGCGAACCATGCGGCCGACAGAATCGACGGATGATTCAAATACCTGGCCGGCGAAAAAGAAAATCGACACTTCAATAATCGCAAACATCAGGAGGAAAAATGGTCCACCCACGAAGGCAAATTCAATAGCGGTTGCGCCGTCTTCATTGCGGTTGAACTTTTTTAAGACTGAGAGGAGCCTTGATCGTGAAGAGCGGGCTGTTTTGCTTGTGTTCATTTTGCGCACCATCATATGACATTCCTGTTTGCTACAGGCCAATTTTTAAAAGGTAACTACCTATGATTGATCAAGCCTAGGAGGAATGCATTGAGAATTAGTTATCAGGACAATTAAAATAGCAACGGCCCCCTTAAGGGACCGTTAACTTAGAGTGGAATCCGATAATGCCGTTTTGGCAGTTATTTTGCGTTGGCCAAAGCGAGAGCGTTCTTGGCTTTGATCTGTTGAGAAGCAAAAGCGAAACTCTTGGCATTATCGCCGATGGTTAAGGTTGGTTCGCAAACCGGGGCGCAAGCCAAGGTTACGCGGCTTGAGCGTCGATAGATACGTATGGTGCCGATTTCATGGCCACGTACCAAAATGGTTTTGTCGACGATGGGGTCTCCGTTTACATCAAGAATGATGAGATTGGTGACGCCAAATGAGCGGCCGGTAAGGATCAGAGTTTTTGCGTCTTCGATGACCGCATCAACAATGGCAGGGTTTCCGATGATGATGGTGCTTGCTGGACGTGATACTCGAAATATTTTTGCCCGATCAACTGTGACGATGACCGCATCTTCAATTGCTTCATTGGCAGTTGCAGGCGCGACCATGGCGGCAAATACCAATCCGGCGATGATAGGAAGTGCGAATGTAATTTTGGCAAGTGTATTTTTCATGGGGTTGCTCCTGATATTTTCCAAACGCACCATGGATGATCTTGGTGAATGAAGTCTTAATTGCAGGATATTCGATGAAAAATATCTGGAGTCTTCCTTGTTTTCACTTGATTTTGAAAAGATCACACATTCATAAATGAGCGTATGATCTAAACTGATCTAAGGCCTCGTGTGAGGTAAGTAAATACTACTCTCTATATATAGGGAGATATAGGGAAATTTTTTTGACCCTGAATTGGATAAGCTTTATATATATTTTTTACTCAAAAATAACTATGCTCAATGGATCATATCTTTAGTACTTTGTTCACTATGTATCTTAATCTGATCTCAATTCCTCCTCGATATATTTGCCATTGTCAGCACAGGGAAACACCTGAGCGGCTCGCATAATGCGAAATAATAATGTGGAGTTAAGGAGAATATTATGAAACTTGTAGCACGCTTTTTGAAAAATGAATCTGGTGCAACTGCAATCGAGTACGGTCTTATTGCCGCTCTGATTTCTGTTGCTATTATCGGTGGCGCATCAGCAGTTGGTGGTGGTGTGAACGATGTGTTTGTTGGCATCTCTACTGAACTTAACGTTAACTAATAAAGCCCTTTGGGCTTGTTAGATTTGCTGTTTGTCAGTGAATATGTAGATTTGAACCGCACGCTTTTGGCGTGCGGTTTTTTTAATGCCAATTTTCTGCCTGTAATGTTTGTCTGAACGGATTTTTTGGGCTGGATAACCGCGCCGTTAACCGAAGTTTAGGTGTTGCCAGACAATATGGAAATGGCAACAAAATGTTTTATCAATTGGGTTGGATCTGATTTCATGCTTGATACATTACTTATTCTGTTTTTTCCATTTCTTATGGTATTTGCAGCAGCTTCAGATCTGGTGTCCATGACAATTTCCAATAAAATCTCTCTGGCATTGATAACCGGCTTTATGGTGTTTGCGGTGTGGATACAGATGGATCTTGAAACGATTGGTTGGCACTGGGCAATGTTTGGCATTGTTCTTTTGGTGAGCTTTGCATTGTTTGCTCTCAATGTGATTGGTGGAGGCGATGCAAAACTGGTTGCTGCTGCTTCATTGTGGTTCGGCTGGGAGCATACTATGGATTATATCGTGATTTTTGCCCTTATGGGAGGTCTGATGACGTTGGTAATATTGCGTTTTCGTTCCATTCCGCTGCCTGACCGCATTACCAATGTGGACTGGATTGCCCGGTTATATAATGCTGGGAGTGGTGTGCCTTACGGGGTTGCTCTGGGGGCTGCTGCGATTGTTGTCTATCCGCAAACTCCATGGATGCAGCATGTATTTGTGGCGGCAGGTACTCTTTAATCAGATTTCTGGAAGCGTATCTTAGACGGTTTACTCCCGTCGGACTGCTGGTGATTCTGATGCAGCGCAGATAAATCCACTAAATTTTATCTAAAATCTTCTCTGGTATTTTTCCAGTTCGTAATATTTTTATTGATTAATTAATAACATTATTGATCGCAAAGGGTGCATTCGTAGGCTTTGGTGGCAATTTGTTTTGATGTTTCGCAATTAATTTAACATTAACCACGATTTTAAGGAAAGCATTAACCATAAGTACACCTTTTGCGGTGAAATATGACTCCTAATAGAAATGGGTCATTCCGTGCAGAGGAAAGTTTATGAAAATAGCGCGTTTAGCAGTTTTGGGTGTCGCGGTTGCTGCAGCCGGAGGTGCATTTTTTCTTGCTGGTAATTTGACCAACAAGGAACCTGAAGTTCGTGAAGTTGTGCAAAATGCAGGACCAAGAATCGAACTTGCTGAAGTTTTGGTTGCGATTGACGATATTGCTTTGGGATCGTCTCTCAAACCTAAAATGGTCAAATGGCAGCAATGGCCAAAGGATGCTTTGGGCAAGGGCTATATTGTTCGTTCAGAAACTCCAAAAGGCATTGAAGGCGAAGTCGCAGCTATTGCCCGTTCTACCTTTTTTGCCGGCGAACCTATACGTGAAAATAAACTGGTTCGCTCAAATAGCGGTTATATGTCTGCTATCCTGCCTGCCGGCATGCGTGCGATTGCGACAACCATATCGACAGAAACGGGAGCAGGTGGATTTGTTCTGCCGAATGACCGTGTCGATGTGATCATGACCCGGCGCGGTAATGAAGATCAGGGCGGTGAATTTAGCTCAGAAGTCATTTTGGAAAATATTCGCGTATTGGCGATTGATCAGCTCATTGAAGAAAAAGACAATAAAAAAGTGGTTGTCGGTAAAACAGCCACACTGCAGCTTACACCCACTCAGGTAAAAATTCTCACAGTAGCCCAGCAAATGTCTTCGCGGCTGACACTATCCTTGCGCTCACTGGCAGATAGCAATGACGGACAAACCAAAGGTGCCGAGCACTTGTTGACGGGTACGCGTGGCAAGGGCCGTGTGCGCATCGTCAAATTTGGACAGATGAGAGAAGTGATAGCGGGGCAAACCGATGACAAGTGAGACAATCAATATCCAAGCATTCGAAGGACGTAACATGCGTATCAAAATGATCTCAATATTGCGAACATCTGTATTCGCATTGGCATTGGTGGCCATGTCGGTTCCTGCCCAATTGGGTGTTGGCAGCGCGCAGGCAGCGAAAACATATTTGAAGATTTCCAAGGCGATGATCGGGAAAAGCCAGAATATACGGGTTGGACTGAATAAATCGATCGTGATTGATTTGCCAGGGGACGCCCATGATATTCTTGTTGCTGATCCGGCAATTGCTGATGCGATCACAAGAACTTCCCGGCGTATCTATATTTTTGCCAAGCAGGTCGGTGAGACCAATATCTTCATTTTCGACGCACAAGGCAAACAGCTTTTGAGCATTGAACTTTCAATCGAGAGAGATACAGCAGGCCTTCAGGCGTTCTTGAAAAAATACATTCGTGGTTCAGACATTAAAGTTGAGATCATGAATGATAACGTCATTCTTACTGGAACGGTGCCAACACCTCAAGCTTCGGCAAAAGCGATTCAACTTGCAAATGTGTTTGTTACCGGGGGTGAAGCAACAACCGATAAATATGGCAACGGTAGTAATGTCAATAACTCTGGCGGTGGTACGGTCATTAATTTTGGCCAAGATGAAGCCCGTCAGAAAAGTCAGATTGTCAATTTGCTATCGATCGACGGCGAAGATCAGGTGATGTTGAAAGTGACAATTGCCGAAATTCAGCGCACGATCGTCAAACAACTTGGGATTGATATGTCTTCAAGCCTTAGTGCTGGAAATCTGGCTTCTGTTGTGGTGGGTGATAACCCATTTGGTTTGGGTAAAATCGGATCGGGATCGGGTGCAAATCTGACTTGGAATAATGGTACTGGGAAATCGGTACGGGGTATTCTTAGAGCAATGGATCGTGCGGGTGTTATGCGTACCCTTGCAGAACCGACATTAACGGCTATATCCGGCGAAACTGCTTCGTTTTCAGTTGGTGGAGAGTACAATATTGTTGCCGGTAAAGATGACGGTGGCGGTAGTGTTGATTACAGCTTCAAGGAAGTAAGTTACGGTATTTCGCTCGCCTTTAGCCCGGTCGTGCTGGGTCCTGGCCGGATTAGTCTGAAAATCAAAACTGAAATTTCAGAACCGACATCCGAAGGATCGGTTGTTGTCCCGCGTGGAGGAGCTGGTGCTACAACTATTCCAGGTATTCGTCGCCGCAAGGCGGAGACTACGGTTGAATTGCCCTCAGGTGGTTCAATGGTGATTGCCGGATTGCTTAAAGACGATGTGCGTCAAACTGCTGCCGGTTTTCCGGGATTGCGCAATATTCCGATTTTAGGAAGTCTGTTCAGAAGCCGGGAATTCCAGCGTTATGAAACAGAACTCGTCATCATCGTGACCCCATATCTGGTGCGTCCGACGGCTCGGGCAAAGCTTGCTCGTCCCGATGATAATTTCAATGCCGCAAGTGATGGTGCCGCTAATTTTCTGGGTCGTTTGAACAGGGTCTATGGAACGATTGAGGGAAATATTCCCGAAGGTCGCTACCACGGCAATGTTGGATTCATCTTTAAGTGATCAAGGGCAAATGGAGAAGTAAAATGTCTATTGTTAAAAACAGAGCCCTCAATCCCCGACCGTTGGATGGGATGACCGGGGCAGATAAATCGGCCAAGAAAACGGCTGGAAATGCATTTAAGGTTTCATTGCTGATGGCAGCGATGTTGGTGGGAGGATGTTCCTCTTACAACAAGGATCACGTGACTGTTGGTTCTGTACCATCGGACTATCGCACCAAGCACCCAATCGTGGTGTCTGATAATGAGGTGTATGAGGACCTTGCGCTTTCTGCCAACACTCGCAAACTGTCTTTGCGTGATCGTAATGTGGTGCGGGACTTCGCTTTTCGCTTCAAGCGGTCCGGGGCAAGATCTGTTCGTATTGTGATACCGATTGGTTCTCGTAATGAGAGGGCTGCACGACGGGTTCAACCACAAATTTCTGCGGAATTGCGTTTGGCTGGCATACGTCAAAGTCAAATTGCAACCACCGGTTATCAAGCTTCGGCTCATGGTGATGCGGCTTCTGTACGCCTTGTTTATAGCGCGATGACAGCTGCCGTTGCTAGTGAATGCGGTGTTTGGAACGACGATCTTGCACGTAGTCCGGAAAATAGGAATTATCATAATTTTGGGTGTGCCACCCAGAATAATTTAGCTTCGATGATCGCAAATCCTGCCGACCTGCTTGGACCAAGAGGTGAGTCTGAAATCGATGCGACAAGACGCGATAAAGTTATTTCTGATTGGCGCGAAGATGGAACGAGCAAGATAAATTTGCCGGGCCTTGATAAATAAATGAAACGAATATTCAAAAACGCCGTAGGGAAAAGTAATGTCTAATTTGGTTCACGAAGAAGAGATGGCAATTGATAGTTCTGGCACTGAAGCCGGAAAACAAAGCGTTTCTCTGGGAGATGTCGGTGATATTCGTCCGGTGCCACGCATAACACTTCAGGCTTTTTGTGAAACGGATCAGGTCGCGGATGTATTGAATGCTGCGGCCAATGACCGTCGCATGGTAAAGGCACATGTGAAGGTTAATATGGGCGGTATTTCTGCCGCCGCCGAATTTTATGAAATTGCCCCAACGCCCAATTTGATCGTGGTTGAATCCATGCTGAGCGGTGAGGAGCTTATGGCTGATCTCGCCAGACTTGCAAACAATTGCGATGGTGAAACAAAGGTCGTGGTTATTGGTCACAAAAACGATATTTCATTGTATCGCGAACTGATTTCCAGCGGTGTTTCTGAATATCTGGTTGCGCCGCTTACTATGGCTGATGTGATGAACACAGTCTCGGATATATTTGTTAATCCTGACAAGGGTGCGCTTGGTAAAATCGTTGCTTTTATTGGCGCCAAGGGCGGTGTTGGTTCTTCAACCATTTGCCATAATGTGGCTTGGTCGATTTCCAACAATTTCAAAAGTGATGTGATGTTGGCCGATCTCGATTTGGCATTTGGTACTGCCAATATCAATCTGGATCAGGATCCTACAATGGGTATCGCCGATGCAGTGTTTTCGCCGGAGCGGGTGGATGATATCTTGCTGGATCGGTTGCTGGCAAAATGTGCAGAACATTTGAGCCTTTTGGCTGCGCCTTCTACGTTGGAGCGGACCTATGATTTTGATCCAAACGCATTCACCAATGTGTTGGATGTTGCCCAGCGAAGCACGCCGGTTGTAACGGTTGATTTGCCTCACCAGTGGAATGGTTGGACCAAGCAAATTCTTTCTACAGCAGATGAAGTGGTCATTGTTGCTTGCCCGGAATTGGCAAATTTGCGCAATACCAAGAATTTGCTCGATACAATTATGGATTTGCGTCCCAACGATCAGGCTCCGCGTTTGGTGATGAACCAGGTTGGTGTTCCAAAGCGACCGGAAATTGCAATTCCGGATTTTGTTGGGCCATTGGGAATTGAACCCTCTGCAATTATTCCATTTGATCCGGCTCTGTTTGGAACCGCTTCCAATAATGGACAGATGATATCAGAAGCTGACGCGAAGCATCCTACTTCTGAAATTTTCAATGTTTTAGGTCAGATTTTGACCGGAAAAGCAGAATTGAAAACAGAGAAAAAAAGCGCTCTCGGGTTCCTTTCCAAGTTGAAACGGAAACGTGGCTAAAATCTACTTGCAACAGCGATAATGAGTATTGAGGTAACAAATGTTTGGTAAACGCAGTGGCGGAAACGGTGTTGGAAGTCCGGTTGTATCGGATTCTGTTGGCGATGTTATGGTTCAGCAGAACCCAAAGATTCCACAAATGGCCGAGATTGATGATGCACCGGTAAATCCTGTGGTTGAAAAGACGGCTGCTGCTACGCCAGCTATGACTTCACCGTCTGCACCTGCTTCAGCCTCGACTTCGGTGCCTGTTGCGGAAGATACCGGCGAAAAGAGCGAAGAATATTATGACACAAAAACCAGTGTGTTTTCGGCGCTGATTGATACGATCGATCTTGGCCAGCTTGCCCAGATGGAGAGTGATGTTGCGCGCGAAGAAATTCGCGATATCGTCAATGATATCATCTCGATTAAAAATCTTGCCATGTCGATTGCGGAGCAGGAAGATTTGCTCGAAGATATTTGTAACGACGTATTGGGCTATGGTCCGCTTGAGCCATTATTGGCACGCGATGATATCTCAGACATTATGATCAATGGCGCGAAAAGTTCGTTTATAGAAGTGAATGGCAAGGTGCTGCCAGCACCTGTTCGTTTCCGCGATAATACGCAATTGATGAATATCTGCCAAAGGATTGTTAGTCAGGTTGGTCGCCGGGTAGATGAATCTAGCCCTATATGCGATGCGCGTTTGCCGGATGGTTCTCGTGTGAATGTTATTGTACCGCCATTGGCAATTGATGGTCCTGCACTGACCATTCGTAAATTTAAAAAAGACAAACTCACCCTTGATCAGCTGGTTGGTTTTGGGTCTATTACGCCTGAAGGCGCGGAGATTTTGAAAATCATCGGCAGGGTACGTTGCAATGTGGTGATTTCCGGCGGTACGGGTTCGGGCAAAACCACTTTGCTTAATTGCCTGAGTGCTTTTGCTGACCCGGATGAGCGTATCATTACCTGCGAAGATTCCGCCGAGCTGCAATTGCAGCAGCCCCATGTGATCCGTCTTGAAACACGCCCACCCAATCTTGAGGGTGAAGGGCAAATCACCATGACCGATCTGGTCAAGAATTGCCTGCGTATGCGTCCTGAGCGGATCATTGTGGGTGAGGTTCGTGGTCCAGAAGTGTTCGATCTGTTGCAAGCTATGAACACTGGCCATGATGGTTCCATGGGAACGATCCACTCCAACTCACCGCGCGAATGTTTGAACCGTATTGAATCGATGATTGCTATGGGCGGGTTTAGCCTGCCTGCCAAAACTGTGCGTGAAATTATTGTTGGTTCGATTGATATCATCATTCAAGCCGCGCGTTTGCGTGATGGCTCCAGGCGTATTACCCACATTACCGAGGTTCTTGGTCTTGAGGGGGATGTGATCACCACGCAGGATCTGTTTGTCTATAATATTACCGGCGAAGATGAGAATGGCAATATTATCGGGAGCCATATTTCAACCGGCATTGGCCGACCAAAATTTTGGGAGCGCGCGCGCTATTTCAATGAAGAAGTGCGGCTAGCGGCGGCACTGGATGCTGCTGACCCAGACAAAGCCGGAGCGGAATAAACGGACATGTTTGGTATTGGTATAAACATAATCGCTTTTGTCAGTCTCATTGTTATTGCAGCTGTTGCTGTTGCTTATACGTTTTTGTTCGACCGTGTTTCCAACGAGAACACTCAGGCAAAACGTATCAAGAATATTCGGGGCATTGAAGAAAACCGAAGCCATAATGCTGACCTTTCCAAAGCGGAGGATTCGGCTAAGCGTCGCCAGGTTATGCAAAAATCTTTGCAGGAACTCGAAGAGAAAAACAAAAAGAACAGCAAGAAGCTTACCCTTAACCAACAGTTCAAACAGGCTGGTTGGAAAATAGGTATGAAGCAGTTTTATATTTTCAGCATATTTTTTGGCATCGTTTTGGGGGCGGTAGCTTTCATACTTGGAGCGCCGATCTATGTTGTTGGTGCAGCATGGGTGCTTGGTACTCTTGGTTTGCCGCGTTGGTTTGTCGGGTTTTCTATCAGGCGGCGGATGAACAAGTTTCTGGAGGAATTTCCCAATTCCGTTGATGTTATAGTGCGTGGTATCAAATCCGGTCTTCCTTTGAATGATTGTCTGGCAATCGTTGCCAATGAATCCAAGGAACCTGTCGCTGGTGAGTTTCGCAAAATTCTGGATACTCAGAAAATGGGTGTGCCGATGACAGAAGCGATCATGAAGCTTTATCAAAATGTACCGCTTACGGAAGCTAACTTCTTTGGCATTGTGATTGCAATTCAGCAATCTGCCGGTGGTAATTTATCTGAGGCATTGGGAAACCTTTCCAACGTATTGCGTCAGCGTAAAGCCATGAAAGCAAAAATTCAGGCTATGTCGGCAGAGGCTAAAGCTTCCGGTGGCATTATTGCTGCCCTGCCGATTATTGTGGCTGTGCTGGTGTCGCTGACCACGCCTGAATATCTGCTGCCTCTGATTGAACACCCTACGGGCAATCTAATACTTTTGGGTTCGGCCGTGTGGATGGGTATGGGCGTCATGGTCATGAAAGCCATGATCAACTTTGATTTTTAAAAGACGATACAAAGAAGGATTGAACGGTGGTTAAAGACTTTGCAACAATAATAACCGATCCAGCAAATTTAATGGCTATGCTGGCGGCGGTTGCTGTATTTGCAACCACAATTACCCTTGCCATGCCTTTGTTGCAACGCGACGAACTTTCTTCGCGCATGAAATCTGCGGCCATTGAGCGGGATCAGATTCGTGCCAGAGAACGCGCGCGCCTTGTTACCGAGAAAAACAAGGGAAGGCTGAAGCACGAAAATTCCGGCTTCATGAAGGATATTGTTGAGAGGCTTAATTTGCGTAAAGCATTGGCGGATGAAAATACATTTGCCAATTTGATTACGGCCGGTTATCGCAAGCAATCGCATATTTATGTGTTCCTGTTTTTCCGAATTATTTTGCCGATCATTATGTTGATCATTGCAAGCATCTACGTATTCGGTATTTCAGAAACGCAGCGTCCGTTCATGATGCAATTATTTATTGTGATGTGTGTTGGCTATGCAGGGTTTTATGCGCCCAATATGTTTATTAAAAACCAGATCGGCAAGCGTCAACTTTCCATTCGCCGGGCATGGCCCGATGCGCTGGATCTGATGTTGATATGCGTTGAAGCAGGGATGTCTATAGAGCAAGGTATGCGTAAAGTTGCCATTGAGATCGGTGGTCAATCACCTCCACTTGCCGAGGAAATGGTACTCACTACTGCTGAACTTTCTTATCTGCAAGAGCGTCGACAGGCCTATGAAAACCTTGCAAAGCGGACGGCGCTTGATGGGGTGAAATCGGTTACAATGGCACTCATACAGGCCGAACGATATGGTACGCCCCTTGGTACAGCGCTGCGTGTGCTGGCTCAGGAAAACCGCGATATGCGTATGCAGGAAGCGGAAAAGAAGGCAGCTTCATTGCCTCCAAAATTGACAGTGCCGATGATCGTGTTCTTTTTGCCAGTGCTGTTTGCGATCATTTTGGGGCCATCCTTTATCCGCATTTCAGAGCTGTAAGTGCGGAAAGGGCGGTTTTACCCGCCCTTGGTTTCTCGGCTCACGGCGTTATTCTCGTTTCACTCGGGCCTGCGTATACGCGGTGCAGCTAGCGCCTGGCAGCTCTTCGCCGCCTTATGTCTGTGTGGAAAAGTGCTTTAACCCTTGTCTGAATATTGGAATGGTTTGAGACAAGCTTTTTGCTTTTCCTCGTCATCCCTCAATTTGATGCATTTTCCTGTGAGCATCATCATTAGTTTTTCAGGGATTTTTCCACGATAGCCAAGGCAAAGGCCTAAGCTGCCGGCATCAAAGGTTTTGGCGCACCAAGCATAAATTTTTGTCGGATAATTATCGCAAATTTTAGTGCGTGTCTTCACTGAATACACGCCACCCCGATAGCACATATCGGCACGAATGAAGCCGTGCATGTTCAACAATGCCCGGTTGGTACCTTCCTTGATAACAGCAACGATTTGCTCTTCAACGATATCCAGTGTTGTCCTGCCTGCTGAATCTTTCCGGTTCATAATGTTGCGATAGGCATCGAGCTTTTTCGCCAGCTCAAAATAGACCACCAATTGCTCGAAAAATATCATGTTGTTTTCGGGATCTCCCGCAATCCATATCAATGGGAAGACAGTTTTTAGGTCTTTTATTTCCACGATTTTTGAATTATTTGGGCAAGTTGCATCCAAAAACAGTTGTTCAACTGAGCTGCCATTTTGGGTGGCGAACTGGTTTACAGCGGCAAATTTGGGCTTTTTCTCTAACATCGAGCAAAATTCAGCTTCAACTTTGGTATCCAGGTCGCTTGCAGCCTGAGCAAAAGAAAAAGCTACAAAAACCCATAGGAGTGCTTGAAAGAAAACGAGAGTTTTACGCATAACTAACCTGCTATTTAAAAATTTCGATGTCGAAATTTGATATTTGCAGATTTATCGGGTGTTGGCAAAAGCTGATGATGTCATGCGGTTTTGAAAAGTATTCTAGGTCTTTTTGTCAGACTTCTTAAGCTTCGACCATGCATTTTGTTGGGAAAGCATTTTGCGCAAATAGGCGATGTTTTGCTGGGCATCTTCTTGTGATAATTCACCGCGTGCGATGATTTCAGCTTCTTTGAAGCGGCCTTGAAGTCCCACGACCAAAGCAAGGTTCTGACGCACACGACTATCGGCGCCGGGTTTGCTGATTGCTTTTCTAAGATAGGTTTCTGCGGATCTGGAATCTCCTGCCAGAAGATATGACATGCCCAGATTTGAAAGAACGGAAGGCTCACCCGGCATAATGTCGAGGGCTTTTCTGTACATCTGACGGGCCTGTTTTGGACGACCAAGCTGATCTAAAATGGCACCGTGGGCGGAGAACAACTTCCAATCCGGGTGATCGGGACGCTGGGCGCGTTCAATAACGCTGAGTGCTTTGGGCAGGTCGCCGCTGGAGGCCAATGCCTTGCCGTAAGCTGAAAGGACTTGATTATCTTTCGAGTGGAAAATTACCACTTGCTGCATAACGGCCAACGCTTGTTCGTCGCGGCCAACCATGCGCAGGGCGCTGGCATAGCTCAGGCCTGCCTGTTTGTCTTTTGGGTGTTTGGTGTATCGATTGCCTAATTGACGGATAGCGCCGCCAAGCTCAGAAACGCTCATTTGATTAAGAGATTTGCCGCCACGTCTGACAGACCCGGTATGGTTGGGGTCGGTTGCACAGGCAGAAAGCAACAGACTTGCTGTTAGCGTCAATGCTGTAAATAATTTGGAACCCTGAAATTTGGTGTTCATTATTCCGATACCCATGTTCGAATTTGCCTGCAAATCAGGTGAGGACTCTTACTCAAATCAATAATCTGTTAACCCTAACGGATGGTTAACAAAGCTTGAGTCGGAATGGAGAAGCGAGAATGAATGGGTTGGCAATCAGCACTAAGAAAAGTGGTGGGATTCCGGTTTGGCGATTGCGTCCGGAGGAGTTGAAACGTCTGGCCACCGTTGTTTCTCCAGAAGCGAAGGCTTGGGCGAAGGCATGCGGATTTGATGCCAAAAAAGGGGAGATTTGTTTGCTTCCGGATGTTTCAGGTAAATTATCCGGCGTTCTCTTTGGTCTTGGTGAAAGGGGCACTCCCTTTGATACGGGTAAGCTGGCGAAGCAATTGCCGCCCGGTCAATATCGGTTTGAAGACGAGCAGGAGAATGAAGCATTGGCGGCTCTTGGCTGGGTTCTCGGTGCCTATCGTTTTGATCGTTATAAGGAGGATGGGACCAAAAAAGCCGAACTTATTCTGAAAAATAGTGTGGATCGCGAGGCACTGATTCGTCAAGGTGAAGCCAGCTATCTCGCACGTGATCTGATTAATACGCCGGCCAATGATATGGGGCCTGATGCGCTGGAGCGGGCTGCGCGCAAGCTGGCACGGGATCATTCGGCCAAGATTTCCGTGATCAAGGGCGATGATTTGTTGAAGAAGAATTTCCCGATGATCCATGCGGTGGGGCGGGCGAGCGTGGATGCGCCGCGGCTGATTGATATGAAATGGGGAAATGCCAAAGCGCCGAAAGTCACACTGGTTGGCAAAGGTGTTATTTTTGACACGGGTGGACTGAACATCAAGCCGGGCGGCTCTATGGCATTGATGAAGAAAGATATGGGCGGTGCTGCCAATGTGCTGGCGCTGGCGCAAATGATCATGGCAGCGAAACTGAAAGTTCGATTGCGTGTGCTTATTCCGGCGGTGGAAAATTCAATTTCTGGCAATGCCTTTCGTCCCGGTGATATCCTGCCTAGCCGTAAAGGGATCACTGTGGAGATCGGTAATACGGATGCCGAGGGGCGTTTGGTGCTGGGCGATGCGCTGGCGCTTGGGGATGAGGAGAAGCCGGATTTGATGGTGGATATGGCAACGCTCACCGGCGCTGCGCGCGTGGCACTTGGCCCGGATTTGCCGCCGTTCTATAGCGATGATGATGCTCTTGCTGATGAATTGGCTCAGGCTTCGGTTGAGCAGTTCGATCCTTTATGGCGGATGCCGCTTTGGCCGCAATATCAATCTATGCTGTCGTCAAAAATTGCTGATGTGAATCATATTTCAGCCGGAGGGTTTGCCGGTTCGATTACGGCGGCATTGTTCCTTTCGCGGTTTGTGGAGAATGCGAAATCATGGGTCCATCTGGATGTTTTCGGTTGGGTTCCCACCGCTAAGCCATGGGCAAATGTGGGCGGGGAAGCGCAAGGCATTCGTGCATTATTTGCCGTCATTGAAAAGCGATATGGCCAGACCAGACCATAATGCTTGATTGTTCTGGGATAATCAGGCTAATCTATAACGGATACGAAACGAATTATTCGGGTGGGAGTTCGTGGTAGAGCATAATTCTGGCCAATTTTTGAATTTATGGCGCGATGTGTCCATGGCGCTGGTCCATGACGAAAGTCCTGATCTGACCACGCGCCAGATGAGCGTATTATTGACCATTTATCTGGATTCGCCTCCCCACACCGTGCGGGGGCTGGCCGAGAAATTGCAGGTTACCAAACCAGTGATTACAAGGGCGCTCGATACCATGGGCCGGATGAAGCTTGTGGCACGCCGCCGCGATCCGGAAGATCGTCGCAATGTTATTGTGCAGCGGACGGTGGGTGGATCGCTATATCTTGAAAAACTGGCAGATTTAATTGCGGATCATTCAAGTGAAATTTTGACCAAAGAGGGGGCAGAATGACCCTGCCTGTTTTGGACCCGATGGATAGAAGGTTGAACGCGTTTTCCGAAGCGCTGTCGGATCGTCGGCTTGAGGGAAAGGTTGCGTCGGCAAAATATGTTGATGGGACGCGTGCGCAAATTTCGATACCTTGCGTTGATGTGCGTCGAGTCCCGGACTTGGAAACCGGGATTGATACGCAGTTTTTTCTGGGCCAGAACATGCAAGTTTTTGACCGTCAGAACGGATGGGCTTGGGTTCAAAGTGAATTCGATGGCTATGTGGGATGGGTTGAGGAAACCTGCCTGAGCAATCAAGTCGTGGAGTTCACCCATCGGGTGCAGGTGCAGCGGAGCTTTGTTTATCCTGATGCTGATCTGCGTTTTCCAGTGACAAAAACGCTGTCGATGGGGTCGCTGGTGAGCGTTACCGGGGACGCAGAAACGCGTGGGACAAAATATCTGGTGCTCTCATCGGGCGAAGCGATGATTACCAGCCATCTATGTCCAATTGATGCGTTTGAAATGGATTTCGTTTCTGTTGCCGAGAGGTTTATCGGCACGCCTTATCTATGGGGCGGTGCATCGGGTTTCGGTATTGATTGTTCGGCTCTTATCCAGCTTTCCATGCAGATGTGTGATCGTAAAACCCTGCGTGATTCAGATATGCTTGCGGCCACATTGGGAGACGTTATCGAACCGGGCTGCAATTTTGAAAACCTGCAACGGGGTGATTTGATCTTCTGGCGGGGCCATGCGGCAATTGCTCAGGGCGATGGAATGATGTTGCACGCGAGCGGTCATACAATGAGCGTTGTTAGCGAACCGCTGAAGGAGGCGATTGAGCGTATTGCTTATATTTATGAGCGTCCGATTGGGTATAGACGGCCTTAATATCCGCTGGTGCGGTCCACTATATGTTCGAGCGGAAGGCCCGTTTCGTAACGTTCCAACTGGCGAGCGAGATGCTTGCCCATAGCGTTGATATCCGTCACGGCTGCTGAATGTGGCGTGAGGATTGCGTTTTCAAAATCCCATAAAGGGCTGTCTTGCGGTAATGGTTCAACTTCAAAAACATCGAGGGAAACTGCGCTGAGGGTTTTGTCGCGAAGGCAGGCGATGATGTCGGTTTCCACATGGGAACCACCACGTCCAGCATTGATGAATACCGGACCGCCAAGCAGATTATCGCGGTTCAGTTTTTCAAACATGGCACGGTTGTAGATGCCTTTTGTTTGCGGGGTGAAGGGGAGAAGCCCCACTAGAATATCGGTGCGGGCAAGGAATATGTCCAGCTCATCATTGTCGTAGCAATCGACGTTATCAATCGTCTTTTTGCTCCTGCTCCAACCTGCGACTTTGAAACCGAGGGCGTCTAATTTTGATGCTGCGTCTTTGCCGAGTTCTCCAAGTCCCATAATGCCGACGGTGATATCGGCCGCCATGGGCTGGGCGATTTCTTTCCAGTGATGTTCTTTCTGGAGCTTATCGTAATCTCTCTGCCGCCTCAGTTGCATGAGACATTGCAGGCATACCCACTCACTCATTTGAGTGGTTAGCGAATGATCAACAAAGCGGACGATGGGCACATCGGGAATGTTGCTCGCCTGAAAAATATGGTCAACGCCCGCACCGGCAGAAAATAGAATTTCGAGCGCTGGAAGTTTGCGGAACAGTTCTGCATCCGGTTTCCAGACCAGTGCGTATTTTATTTCTTCCAGTGAGGCGGACGGGTTTTCATTGAGGTCAATGACTTTGCGTCCGCCAAGCGCTGCTTCCAGATTTCCAGCTTTGACTGAACCATCGAATTCAATGGCCATTAGGAGTGGAGATTTATCCATCGCTTAGTCCTCGATAATGCCGATGGATGAGGCTTCGAGATCGAAGGCTGCAGCCATCAGTGCTTTGGTATAATTAGTTTGCGGATTGTCGAAAATCTGATCTGCCTGCCCCTGTTCAACCACTTTGCCCAATTGCATGACGATGACTTCATTGGCCAGTGCTCGTACGACTTTCAGATCGTGGCTGATGAACATATAGGCGAGGTTGTGCTTAATCTGTAGTTCGCGCAGCAGGTCTACCACTTGCGCCTGCACGCTCATATCAAGCGCGGAGGTGGGTTCATCGAGCATGATGAATTGCGGCTCAAGCACGAGGGCCCTAGCAATCGCCATGCGCTGACGCTGACCGCCGGAAAATTCGTGCGGGTAGCGATGGCGCGTTTCGGGTTCAAGTCCGGTTTCAAGCAGGGCAGAGCATACTTTCTCGTCACGTTCTTTGGCCGATAGATTAGGCATGTGGATGCGCAGGCCTTCGGCGACAATTTCTGCCACCGACATGCGCGGTGAAAGAGAGCCGTAGGGGTCCTGAAACACCACCTGCATGCGGTCGCGAAGTGGCTTCATCTGTTTGAAGGAGTAGGCGTCGATATCTTTACCGATAAATGTGATGCGGCCTTTGGAGGAAATCAGCCGGGTGAGCGCCAGACCTAACGTGGTTTTTCCCGAACCGGATTCACCGACGATGCCGAGGGTTTGGCCTTGCCGCAAAAGGATGTCGATACCATCGACAGCCTTTATATGGCCCACGGTTCGCCGCATGAAACCTGCCTTGATAGGGAACCAGACGCGGATATCTTTGCCTTGCAAAACCACTGGCGCTTTATCATCGCTCTTGGGCGGGGTGCCCGATGGTTCGGATGAAATCAGGTGCTTGGTATATTCGTGCTGCGGGTTGGAAAAGACTTCGGCCGTCGGGCCTTGTTCAACGATTTTTCCGTTTTGCATGACGCAGGTGCGATCGGAAATTTTCTGCACAATACCCAGATCATGGGTGATGAACAGCATGGAGAGGCCCTTTTCCTTTTGCAAATTGCTGAGCAATTCGAGGATTTGGGCCTGCACTGTTACATCGAGTGCAGTGGTTGGTTCATCGGCAATCAGCAGGTCCGGCTCGTTGGCAAGGGACATGGCTATCATCACGCGCTGGCGCTGGCCACCGGATAATTGGTGGGGGTACGCGTCGAGGCGTTTTTCGGGTTCTCGAATGCCAACCTGATGGAGTAACTCCAAGATGCGCTCACGCGCTTTGGTGCCGCTCATGCCCTTGTGCAGGGTTAGGGTTTCTCCAATTTGCTGCTCGATGGTGTGCAGAGGATTGAGCGATGTCATCGGCTCTTGAAAGATCATGGTGATGTGATTGCCGCGCACTTTATGCAATTCAGGTTCGCTGGCTTCGAGCAGGTTTTTACCATTGAAAAAGATTTCGCCGCTTGGGTGGCTTGCTGCCGGATAGGGCAGGAGCTTGAGAATGGAGAGGGCGGAGATTGATTTTCCTGAACCGGATTCACCAACAAGGGCTACGGTTTCGCCCTTGTTGATATGGAACGAAATCTTGTCGACCGCGAGCTTTGTCTCATCGCCTTGGGTGAAGGCGATGGACAAATCCTTGATATCCAAAAGAGGTGATTTATCACTCATCAGCTAAATGTCTTGCGTGGATCAAACGCATCCCTTGTGGCTTCGCCGACGAAAATCAGCAAGGAAAGCATGGTGGAAATTACAAAGAATGCCGAGAAGCCAAGCCATGGTGCTTGCAGGTTTTTCTTGCCCTGTTGCAACATTTCGCCCAGCGATGCCGAACCCGGTGGAAGGCCGAAGCCGAGGAAATCAAGCGAGGTTAATGTGGTGATCGAGCCGTTCAGAATGAAGGGCAAGAAAGTCAGGGTTGCGACCATGGCATTAGGCAAAAGATGGCGATAGATGATCGTCGCATTGCCGACACCTAGCGCCCGTGCGGCGTTGACGTATTCGAAATTTCGGGCGCGCAGGAACTCGGCCCGTACCACACCAACGAAGCTCACCCATGAAAATAACAGCATGATGCCGAGCAGAATCCAGAAGCCGGGAGGCAGCACAGCGGCAATGATTAGCAACAGATAAAGCACCGGAACCGAAGACCAAATTTCGATGAAGCGTTGGAAAATCAAATCTACCCAGCCGCCGAAATAGCCTTGTATCGCGCCGGAAGTTACGCCCACTACAGCGGATGCTGCTGTGAGGATCAGGCCGAACAGGACAGAGATGCGGAAGCCGTATATGACCCGTGCCAGCACGTCACGGCCCTGATCGTCCGTGCCGAGCCAGTTCCAATTGCCAATAGTGCAGCCAGCGTCTTCGCTGCCCTCATCATAGCTGGTGCAGAGAGTTTCTTTATCATAGAGCCAGCTTGGTTTTGTGGGAGCAGGTTCCGGAATTTCATTGTTTACCGTGCGATAGGAGTAGCGTATGGGCGGCCAAATAGCCCATCCATGCTCGCTGATAGCATCCATAAAAATTGGTAGTTTAAAATCTGCATTGATATCAATGCCATCTTCTTCACTTAAGAACTCAAGTTCTGAGTATTCGAAAAATACCGGTGCGTAAATTTCTCCCTTGAAGGAGAGGATGATCGGGCGGTCATTGGCCAGAAATTCTGCGCACAATGTCAAAGTGAAGAGGACGAGGAAAATCCACAGAGACCAGTAGCCGCGACGGTTCTTTTTGAAGTTTGACCAGCGACGCTGGTTTAGCGGTGAAAGCCAACCGCGGTTTTCGAAAGTGCTTTGCATCAGACCTCTCGCGATTCAAAATCGATGCGGGGATCGATCAGCGTGTAGGTCAAATCAGAAATCAGTGTCACGACCAAACCGAGCAGGGACATGATGAACAAATTGCCAAACACTACCGGATAGTCGCGCCCGATAATGCTTTCAAAACCAAGCAAACCCAATCCGTCGAGGGCGAAGATAGTTTCGATCAATAGCGAGCCTGTGAAGAACGATGAAATAAATGCGGCAGGAAAGCCCGCGATGATGATTAGCATCGCGTTTCTGAATACATGGCCGTAAAGCACTTGGCGTTCGGTGAGGCCTTTGGCTCTTGCTGTCTGAACGTATTGTTTTCGGATTTCATCGAGGAATGAGTTTTTGGTAAGGAGGGTTGTGGTGGCAAATGCCGCTAGCGCCATTGCTGTTAAGGGCAGCGCCAAGTGCCAGAAATAGTCGGTGATTTTTCCGAATATGGAAAGGTCGTCAAAATTTTCAGAGGTGAGTCCACGCAATGGGAATATATCGTAAAACGAGCCGCCAGCGAATAATACCATCAGCAAAATGGCGAACAAAAACCCCGGAATTGCATAGGCTATTATTATGACGCCGCTGGTCCAAATGTCGAAAGTGGAGCCGTCGCTTACCGCTTTTTTGATGCCGAGGGGAATGGATATGCCGTAGGAAATGAGTGTGATCCACAGGCCTAGCGATATGGATACGGGGAGTTTTTCTATGATCAGATCTATGACCGCCACATCGCGAAAATAGCTTTCTCCGAAGTCGAAACGGACGAAATTCCATACCATCAGACCGAAGCGTTCTAGGGGTGGCTTATCGAAGCCGAATTGTTTTTCAAGTTTTGCGATGAATTCGGGGTCTAGCCCCTGCGCGCCGCGATATTTCGAAGCTTCACCACCGCCGCCATCAAGGCCCTGATCTTGGCCGAGGCTATCGCCGCCACCGGTGATGCGGTCGGTGGCTGAGCCTGCTTGTCCGCTTAGTTCTGCGAGGACGCGTTCTACCGGGCCACCGGGCGCGAACTGGATCACTGCGAAAGAAATGGCAAGAATTCCCAAAATTGTGGGAATCATCAACAATAATCGTCGCAGGATATAGGCGCCCATGTACTGGAAACTTCTCCGTAAATCCCATGGCACGATTGTTGCCATGAAGGGGTTTCAAGTGATTCGTTTTTATCACTTACCAAGTCACAGGATTAGCCCGTGCGATGTGGCAAGACAAGGGCTTGGTGGTTACGATTTTGTTAGATAGAAAATCAGAACAATGGCCTTGCGATCATCAACCACAGGATTGCCATGACGGCGAAGAATGCCGGAAAACCGCAGGTGAACCAGATGCGAAAGAGGCGGAAATATTGTCGGGGTAATTCTTGGTTGTTTTGGTCGGCTTCGCGGGCGAGATTGCGCATTTTTAATTGTATCCAGACTACAGGTAGCCAGAAAACTCCGATGAAAACGTACAGCGCCAATGATGCCAGTATCCAGCCTTCGCTTAGTTTCCACCCGGTTTCTACTGCCAACCATGCGCCGGAAATTGGCTGGAGAATGACGGCGGTTGCGGTGAAAACCATATCGGCAATTACCACTGTGCCTGCCACGTGAGCAATGATTTTTGCGTCTTTGGTTCGGTGCGCGACCAGCATGAAAAAGGCGATGCTGGCACCGGTTCCAAGCAGGACGGTGGCGCCGATGATGTGAACCCATCTTAATATCAGCACCAGTTCCATTATCGTTCGTTCGCCATGGTTGCGCCTACCATTGCTAGGAGAATTCCAGGAAATATTTTGACCAAGGGGCCGAGTGGGTCGAGCCAGAATTCAGGTGTGAATATTGTTCCTAGGGCCAGATATCCGATGGAAACGGCAATCGCGATGAGGCATCCGGCGTGGAAGGTGCGCCGGAAAATCATCAATAACCCGATCAGGCAATCGATTGTCGAGCCTGCGAGCACGGAAAGTACTGCGCCGGATTTCCCCAGTGTCGGCATAACAAGCCATGCAGCGGCTTCATATTGTACGAAGCCGATGATGCCGGATGTCATCCAGAACAAAGCAAGGGTGACGACAATGAATGGGAAGAGCAATTGCAGTCGCGAGAATAGTCGCTCCTGACTGGTGGAAGGAAGATTGGCGAGGGTTTGTTTTAGGGAATTTAGTTTTTTGCCCGCGGCTTTTTCCCAGGCTGTGGGATTACCAGTTACATCTTGCGCCAGCATTTTTACGGCGGTTGTGCGCAAAGGAGAACGCCAACCGAACCAGCCAGTGACATCAGCGATTTTTGCGGTGATGATGCCGATGAAACGGGGGATTGGCAGTACAAAGGTGGGAGCTGGAAACCCCAACCATTGGCGAAATTGCAATAGAACTGATTGGAGTGTCTGGCTGGATTGTTCGACGAGTTCGAAATCTTTGGCTGAAAGGTGTGGATCTTTCAGGGATAGAGCAACCGCTATCGCCACATCTTCAACGGCCACGGTTTGAATTTTTGCATCTGGTAGGATGACCGGTTGAATGATTGGGAAGGCTGCTAGTGCTCGCAATAACATGGTGCCACCATAGGCGTCACTGGAGATAACAAGGCCGGGTTTTAGAATGGTCCAACTGAGCGTGCTTTTGCGCAAGGAACTATCTGCTTCGCCTTTTGTTCGCAGGAATTCACTCGGGTGTTCGGGTGATGCGCCGGACGCTGAAATTTGGGTGTAGTGCTTTATGCTGGCTTGTTCGCAGGCTCTGATCAAAGCGCGAATGGCTTCGCTCTGGATGGCTTGCAGGTTATCTTTCAGGCCGGTTTGTAATGCGCCGGAAGCATTGACCACCGCGTCGATATCCTGGAGAAATTCAGACCATGCACCGGGTGTGCGGAGCTTATGTAAATCGCGACCAACCCATTTGATTTGCGGCAGTACCTTGCGTCCTTTTTCTGCCGTGCGGCCCATACCTGTTACAATAAAATTCTGTCTCGATAATTCTGTGATGACGGCACGACCGATGAGGCCGTACCCGCCCAAAACCAGAACCTTTATGACCGGACTATTCATTGGATTACTTGCGCAGTTCTGCCTCGATTTTTGTATCTATCCAGAAGGACAGGCTATCGATGCCGGAATAGCCGGGTTGGGGCTCTGGGACTTGAATATGTTTCCATTTGGCGAACCAAATTTCCGGATTGTGCCATTGAGGGATGGCGTAATAACGCCATTTGAGGATGCGATCGAGGGCGTGGGTTAGATGGAGCAATTCTTGCCGGTCCGGGGCAAGGATAATTTTTTCTACCAATTCGTCAATCATCGGCTCTTTGATACCGGAGAAATTTCGGGTGCCCGGGCGATCGGCCGCTGCGCTGGACCAATATTCGCGCTGCTCATTTCCAGGTGAAAGGGATTGGGCGGTGAGGGTAGAGGTGATGTCGAAATCGAAATTGTCGAGCCGGTTTTTATATTGGGACGTATCGAGGATACGCAGGGATGCAGTGATGCCGATGCGCTTCAGGCTTTCGATGAAGGCGTTGGTTTTGCGTTCGGCATTGGGATCGGCGGTGATGAACTCGATGGTGAAAGGTTTGCCATTGGCAGTTGTGAGCTGGCGCTTGTCGTTGAATTTAAGGCTTGCTTCTTTCAGAAGTTTGATGGCTCGGCGTTGGTATTTTCGGGTTGAGGAACGCTTGGTGTAATCCGGCAAAGTGAAGGGCTTGGTGAAAAGATCTGCCGGCAATTGATCGTGATAGGCTTCCAGAATTTCTAACTCACGGCCATTGGGTACAGTGCTTGATTCCAGTTCGCCACCCTCGAAAAAACTATCTGTGCGTTTATAGAGGTTGAAGAACAAATTCTTGTTCAGGGTTTCAAAATCAAACATCAACGTGATGGCTTCCCGCACTTTCGGGTTTTTGAATTTGTCTTTTCTGGTGTTGAAATAAAAGCCCGTATAAAGCTGGCTTCTTGTGGTTCTGAAAGTTTGGGTGATGACATCGCCACGTTTTACGGCTGGGAAGTCGTATTCTTTTTTCCAGCGGTTTTCGCGGCCTTCGACTTTATAATCGGAGAGGCCACCTTTTTTGAAGGCTTCCCACATGGCGCTTTCGTCGAGGAAATAGGTGTAGCGGATGCTGTCGTAATTGTAGCGCCCTTTGCGCACAGGTATGTCTTTGGCCCAGTAATCTTTAACTCGGTCCCAAGTGATGTATTTACCCAAATCATATTTGCCGATTCTATAGGGGCCGGAACCTAGTGGCGGCTCGGTGGTTGGTTTGGAAATATCGCGTTTGTTGCCATCGGCGTCAACGCCTTCCCACCAGTGTTTTGGTAGAATTGGGAGGTCACCGATGATGTGGGGCAGTTCGCGGTTTCCTTTCTGAGTAAAGGTGAAAGTGACTTCATTATTGCCGGTGCTTTCGACGGATTTCACGTTTTTGAAATAGTCTTTCCAGAGCGGGTAATTGGTGCGCATTGCTTCCATCGACCAGATAACATCTTCCGGCGTGATGGGTTTGCCATCGTGCCAGCGTGCTTTTTCGTTGATGTGATAAACGGCCCATGATGAATCGTCGGCTTTGCGGAATTTGTCCGCTACCAGACCGTAGGCAGCGCTTGGTTGGTCGAGGGATTGTTCGAACAAACCATCATAGAGCAATCCGCCAAAATAGCTCAGGCCGCTTGGGGTTCTGCCGCGAACGACGAAGGGGTTGAATGAATCAAATCCGCCGAAGGATGCTCGTTTCAGGTGCCCGCCTCTTGGAGCGTCGGGATTAGCATGAGGGTAATGGGTGAAATCTGCGCCGTGCTTTAGTTCTCCAAAAAGTGTATCTCCGTGACGCCATTTGGTTTCGTCGGCCAAGGCTGGTGCGACGAATAGGAGAGCGAACAGGAGCGGTGCGGATTTTAAGAATGACAAATTATATTCCTCAAGCTGTAATCAGTCGCAACTCTACGCAATAAAAAAGGCCGGAACAATGTCCGGCCTGATTAAATAAGCTTAATGATTGTTGCCTTATTCGGCGGGGAATGCTGCCGGTGTTTCGGCCAGGCTGCGCAGATAGGCAATGACATTGGCGCGGTCTGCTACTTTTTTCAGACCGGCAAAGCCCATGGCGGTGCCTTTCATGAATTTCTTTGGTTTCCACAAGAAGCCGTTGAGGGTCTCATAGTCCCAGCTTTTTCCATCGGATGCAGCTTTCATAGCTGATGAATAACCAAACCCATCGGCAGAGCCCATAGCGCGATTAACAATACCGTAAAGAGGCGGACCAACTCTGGTTTTGCCTGCAACAGCGAAATCATGGCAGGCGGCGCATTTTTTGGCGACCTTTTTGCCGGCATCCACATCGGCGCTGGCAAGCAGGGTCAGGATAGGCTCGTAAGCCGGGCCAGTATCTACGGCTGCAGTTTCGTGGCCACCGGTGCCTTCTGCTACTGCAATCATGTAGCCCGGTTTTTCAGGTATTTCCATGTGAAACAGGCTTTCGGTGACGATGGAAAGGCCCATCAATACGAAAACGGCAGCCAATCCAGCCATGGCAAATTTGTTGAATTCAAAGGCATCCATAATGGCGCTCCTTAATTGGCATTTGTCTTTTGGCTGATATCGGCCAAAGCATGTGTTGCCGTAGTGACTATTCTCATTGCCAGTGCGATACTACGCCTGTAAGCCTTGTACAAGTGGGACTTTTTGACACCGCCCGAACAATTTGCAGAAAAACCTAAATTAATCGCCAAATCTAGCCCAAAACTGACCAAATTCATGTCCGAACCGTTAATTTTAATTCCTGCTCGTATGGCGTCAACCCGTTTGCCCGGAAAGCCGCTGGCAGATATTGCCGGAAAGCCGATGATTGTACGGGTTTGGGAGTGCGCGCTTGCAGCTGGTATCGGTCGTCCGGTGGTGGCTACCGATAGTGCTGAAGTGCTTCAAGCGGTGGAAGCTCATGGTGGTGAAGCGGTGATGACGCGGGAAGATCATCAGTCTGGCTCGGATAGAATCTGGGAAGCGGTGACAAAAATCGATCCACAGGGAAATGCTGAATTTATCATCAATGTGCAGGGCGATTTGCCGACCATTGAGGGCAAAACCATCGTCGAGAGCCTCGCGCCCTTGCGCGAATCAGATGCAGATATCGCGACATTGGCCACGGAAATTACGGGTGAGGCGGAGCGCACCAACCCCAATGTGGTGAAAGTAATTGGTACGCCGATTGGGGAAAACCGTTTGCGGGCGCTTTATTTTACCCGTGCTAGCGCGCCGTATGGGGATGGTCCTCTTTATCATCACATCGGGCTTTATGCCTATCGTCGCGCGGCGTTGGAGAAATTTGTATCCCTGCCGCCTTCGTCGCTGGAAATACGGGAAAAGTTGGAACAATTGCGCGCGCTTGAAGCGGGTATGCGAATTGATGTTGCCCTTGTGGATGCGGTGCCCCTTGGGGTAGATACCCCTGAAGATTTGGAAAAAGCCCGTTTGGCTTTTGTAGATTGAGTGAAGAATATGGATAAAAACCGAACCGGGAAAATTGGATTTCAGGGTGCCAAGGGTGCCAATTCAGACATTGCGAGCGCGGATGTGTTTCCCAATATGGAAGCCGTCCCTTGCGATACGTTTGAAGATGTTTTTAACGCACTGGCAAAAGGTGATGTTGATCTGGCGATGATCCCGATCGAGAACACGCTTGCCGGGCGCGTGGCCGATATTCATCATCTTTTGCCCAATTCGGGTACATTCATTATTGGCGAATATTTTCTGCCGATCCATTTTGATTTGATGGTGCTTCCCGGTGTGAAGCTTGAAGATGTTCAAACGGTTTACAGCCATGTGCATGCACTTGGGCAGTGCCGTAACATCATTCGGAAAAATGGCTGGAAGGCGGTTGTTAGTGGCGATACGGCTGGTTCTGCCAAGCTGGTGAGTGAGAGTGGGGACAAAAATATCGCAGCTCTTGCGCCTTCGCTGGCGGCAGAAATTTATGGTCTTGATACGCTGGAGCGGAATGTGGAAGATGCGGATCACAACACTACCCGTTTTGTGATTTTATCGCGTGAAGATGTTCGTGCGGAACAAGGTAGCGGGCCGATCATGACGACATTTTTGTTTCAGGTGCGCAATATTCCAGCGGCTCTTTATAAGGCGATGGGCGGGTTTGCTACCAATGGGGTGAACATGACCAAGCTGGAAAGTTACCAGATTGGTGGCAGTTTTTCTGCAACGCAGTTTTATGCCGATATCGTGGGCCATCCCGATGATGCGAACGTTAAGCTCGCTCTGGAAGAGTTGGCATTTTTCTGCGATGAGCTGAAAATTTTGGGCGTGTATATTATGTCCGAGACAGGGGAAGTGCGCTAGGCGCTAACCGTCAGCCCATTTTCCGATGATGCTTGACGCTATGGCTTTGCTTGGCGGACATTTCAGGCCGTCAGGATGTTTGTCTGTTCGCATCAGGTGAACTTCTTCGCGGGAGAACCAGCGACAGTCTTCCAACTCGCTCTCATCCATGTGGATTTCGTCGGAGAGTGCTTCGGCGTGTACCCCGATCATCAACGAATGGGGGAAGGGCCATGGCTGGCTGGCGAAGTAGTGCACCTGTCCGACTTTGATGCCGGATTCTTCGAATGTTTCGCGGCGCACAGCAGCTTCGATGGTTTCTCCGGGTTCGACAAATCCTGCGAGTGTGGAGAACCAGCCGGGCTGGAAGTGGTGGGAGCGACCGAGCAGACATTTATCGTCTTTCACCGTCAGCATGATGACCACCGGGTCAGTGCGCGGGAAAATCTTGCTTTCGCAATTGGGGCAATCGCGACGATAGCCACCGATTTTTGTTTCGCTGGCGTGGCCGCATTTTCCGCAAAAACGGTTCATGCGGTTCCAGTAGGAAATGCTGCCGCCATGGCCTATGGCTGATGCATCTTCATCGCTGACCACATCGGAATATAGCATGGTACGAAAATCGATGACCTGAAATGGTTCTTCTAAAGTATCTGCATCAATGCCAACGCCGACCGCAATGCGCGGGCCGTCATCTGTGAAACCCAACAGGATTGCGTTTTCGTATTTCGGTTTGAAAATTTCCGCTTCTTCTTGCGAGAAATGGCAGGCCGAATTGCTGCCGGTTCGCGTGATAACCTTGCCGCCGGCATAGAGATAAAGCCGTGTGTTTGGATCTTTCAGAGCATTAGGCAGGGACTGTTCGTCACGGTTTTCCGCATCGCGTATAAGACGGTTCTGGGAAAAACCCACAAGGCTGCTTGGTTCAGGTGGGAGGGTCTGATCGAAATCCATAAAATGCCTCTAAAAAGTAAAATCAGCGCTGGAAGCCAGCGCCCGTTGTAATTCAATTATCAGTTTTTCTTTCGTGCCACCATCATATGGCTGGCGCTCGCCAAAACCCCAGACGGGTCCCGGCCAATTGGCATCGCCCTCATTGCGGGCAATCACATGAATATGCAATTGGCGGACGATATTGCCAATGGCGGCGGAATTGATTTTTTCGCAATTTGTATGTTTTTTGAGCGCTTCTGCCACCAGAGCGGTCTCAAAAGCTATTTTTTCCTGCTGACTTGAGGATGCATCGTGGATTTCTGCCAAATTGGCCACTTTCGGCACCAAAACCAGCCAAGGCCAGCGGATATCATCCATCAGCCGCACTTCACATAATTCAAAGCTACCGACCAAAAACGTATCGGCTGTAAGGCGGGAATCAAGTTGGAAATTACTCATCGGGGGCTTCTAGCATGAAAATAGCCGATAAAGCTTGATTTTTTTGCCGTCCCATACGATATCTCCCCTTGGAAGGTTGGTGATGGGCGAGTGCCCTTGTCAATTGGGTCAGGTCCGGAAGGAAGCAGCCCCGGTGAGATTTTCTCGGGTCATCTATACCAGCCTTCTACTTTCCTCTATCTCACGGCGTATCCAAGCTTTGCTTGGGCCTGCGATAGCGCCGGTCGCTCTTCGCTCCCGCCTTCGGCGTGGACGTTCCACGAGAATTTGTTGGATTATGGCATGAGGCTGCTGAATCATGTTTATGCAATTTCAAAAACCGTTATAGTTGACTTATGAGCGAACAAACCAAAACAGAGTATCGGGTATTAGCGCGTAAATACCGGTCGCAGAATTTTGATGAATTAGTCGGGCAAGGTCCGATGGTTCAGACGTTGGCGAATGCGTTTGAAACGGGGCGTATTGCGCAGGCATATATGCTGACCGGTGTGCGTGGTGTTGGTAAGACATCTACGGCGCGTATTCTGGCGCGGGCGCTTAATTACAAGACCGATAAAATCGATAAGCCGACCATCGATATTGCTGAACTTGGCGAACATTGTCAGGCCATTATGGATGGTCGTCATGTGGATATCATCGAGATGGATGCGGCTTCGCATACGGGCATTGACGATATTCGCGATTTGATTGAATCGGCGCAATACAAGCCCGTCTCTGCTCGCTATAAAGTCTACATCATCGATGAAGTGCACATGCTTTCCAAAAGCGCCTTCAATGGTCTTTTGAAAACTCTGGAAGAACCGCCGGAGCATGTGAAATTTATCTTTGCTACCACCGAGATTCGCAAAGTTCCCGTTACCATTCTTTCGCGCTGTCAGCGCTTTGATTTGCGCCGGATTGATGCGGCGACGTTGACAGAGCATTTGCAGAAAATATGCAAGATGGAAAAAGTGGAAGTCGAAGAAGAAGCCTTGGCGATTATTGCGCGGGCTTCGGAAGGGTCGGTTCGTGACGCGCTTTCCATGCTAGATCAGGCGATGGCCCATGGCAGCGCCGGTATTGTGAAAGCTGAATCCATCCGCTCCATGCTCGGGCTTGCTGATCGTACCCGCATTATCGATTTGTTCGAACATATCATGAAGGGCGATATCGCCTCAGCCATGGGTGAGCTCAAGGCGCAATATGATATCGGTGCAGACCCCCTGGTAGTGTTGAGCGATTTGGCGGATTTCATCCACTTTGTCACCAAGCTTAAATATATTCCCAGCGCCGCGGAGGATAAAAGCCTCTCCGAAGCAGAGCGTTCGCGCGGTGGTGAATTCGCCGAAAAACTGTCCGTGCGTGTGCTTGGTCGGGCGTGGCAGATTTTGCTGAAAGGCATGAGCGAAGTTCAGACCTCCGAGCGTGCATTAGCCTCTGCCGATATGGTGCTTATCCGCATGACCCATGCGGCGGATTTGCCGACACCTGATGAGTTGATACGTAAAATTCAGGACGGGCAATCGGTGACGGGTTCTTCGCCTTCTCCTAATGGCGGCGGTGGTTCGTCCCCAGCGGGGCAGGGCAGTGGCCAAAGTTCATCTTCCGGTGCGCGCGTGCTTGCAGATGCTGCGCCAAATTCGGGACCGACATTAGTGGTATCTTCCGGTGCTGCCACTGCGGCACTTCAAGTGAGTGAAGCTGCGCCTGAAACTGGCGTGCCTGAGCGCATGCTCAACACTTTTGACGAGTTGATCTTTTTGGTGGAAGACAAGCGCGATCTGGCCATGAAAACCTATCTGCGCCGCAATGTGCGGGTGGTGAGTTTTTCCGATGGTCGCATGGAAGTTAATCTGGTTGAAAACCCGCCAAAGACGTTTTTGACCGACCTATCGAAGAAGCTGCAGGCATGGACCGGCAAGCGCTGGATGATTTCTACCAGCAGCCAAGAAGGCGCGCCGACCCTTGATGAGATCGAACAGGCCGAAACTGCCGCTATTGTGGAACAGGCGCGCACCGACCCAACGGTGGAGGCTATTCTTGAGCGTTTTCCCGGTTCCCGCATCATTGATGTGCGCATCCGGCTTGAGGAAGCGCTTGAAGATGGTGAAGCCGATGGTGAGGATAATGAAGACGAAGACGGACTTGACGATTTCTTCGAATAACCCCATCTGAGTACCAATAATTTAATGCAAAATTCGGAAAGAAGATCATGAAAGATATTATGGGCCTGATGAAACAGGCTAAGGAAATGCAAGGCAAAATGGAAGCGATGCAGGCTGAACTTGCGAATGCTGAAGTCGAAGGTTCATCTGGTGCAGGTCTGGTGAAGGTTACCCTTTCCGGCAAAAGCGAAATGCGCGCAATCAGTATTGATCCATCGCTGCTTAAAGCGGATGAGGGTGAAATCCTTGAAGATCTGATCATGGCAGCAACCAATGATGCGCGGGCTAAGGTCGAGAAATTTGCTGCGGAAAAAACCCAGGAACTGACAGCTGGATTGCCCATTCCTCCCGGTATGAAATTGCCGTTTGGATAACCTAAATGTCCAACAGCGTTGCCGGTCCTGAAATTGAAAGACTGATCCAGCTTTTGGCAAAACTGCCGGGGCTTGGTCCGCGTTCTGCGCGCCGTGCGGCGCTGCATCTCATCAAGAAAAAAGAACAGCTTCTGGTTCCCCTTGCTGCCGCTGCGCAGGAGGCAGTGGAGAAGGTAACCGTTTGTTCTTCCTGTGGAAATGTGGACAGTTGCGATCCCTGCACCCTTTGCGCCGATCCGCGCCGGGATGCCAAGATCATCGTGGTGGTAGAGGATGTGGCGGACCTTTGGGCGCTGGAACGCGCTGGTGCCATCAATTGTCTTTATCACGTGCTTGGCGGAACATTGTCGCCACTTGATGGCATTGGCCCGGAAGACCTCAATATCTCCGGTTTGATTAATCGTGCCAGTGCGGAAGATTCTGAAATCAAGGAAATCATCATCGCGGTGAATGCCACCGTTGAGGGTCAGACTACGGCTCACTACATCACCGATCGTCTGGAAAATCTGGATCTGAAAATCACCCGTTTGGCCCATGGCGTGCCGGTGGGTGGCGAGCTTGATTATCTTGATGAGGGCACGCTGACTGCTGCGATAAAAAGCAGGGCAGATTTTTAATCTCCATAGACTGCTCAAAAGCAATTATATATGTTCTGGATTAGGTATTATTTCTAGTTGCGGAGAACAAAGCTATGAGTATCGAGCATGTTGTAGCATTCAACATTGCACTCATCGCCGCTATCGCCAGTCCAGGGCCTGCTTTGTTGGTGGCCATTCAAACAACCCTTCGTTCAGGTAGAACAAGCGGAATTGCCATTGGGTGCGGACTTGGGCTTATGGCTGCGATCTGGACCATGATGGCCTTGTTGGGTTTGCAGGCAGTTTTTCAGATCGTTCCCTGGGCGTATGCTGCAGCCAAATTTATCGGTGCTATTTATTTGCTCTATATTGCGAGGGGCATGTGGCGTGATGCTCGCGACAGAATAGAAACTAAAACGCAACCCGCTCGCCATGCGTTTAGGCAAGGATTGCTGATCAATGTTTTGAATCCGAAGTCTGTGTTGTTCGCGGCGGCGGTTCTAATTGTAATTTTTCCAGAGAATATGGCGTTGCTTGATAAGTCGATGATTGTGCTCAATCATTTGGTTGTTGAGGTTCTGTTTTATACATTGCTGGCTTTTGGGATGAACACTCAGGCCGTTAGCAACCGATATCTTAAAGCCAAGGTTTACATCGATAGGACTGCGTCTGTTGTGTTGGGAGCGCTTGGTATTCGGCTGTTGGTTGATCGTTGATCAGTCTGGTGGCATTGGTATTTCTGGCCAGTCTGTAGTGAGTTCGGCTTGTATCGGTCGTTCCAGATAGGTTGATAGAACAACGAAGCTCTTGGTTGATCGCACCCCCGGCAAGACATAAAGCTGGGACAATAAAGTTTCGAACGCAAATGCATTTGCTGTTCTGACTTTCAAGATCACACATGTATCCCCGGCGACGGAGTGCATTTCTTCCACTTCTGGAAATTCAGTCAGCTTCATCATTCTTTGGCTTTTTCCCCACCCGTGCGCGTCAACGTGAACGAAAGCCAGAAAAGGTTTCCCAACAGAAGCGCCATCAACACGGGCAACCGTATCGATAAGGGTGCCGGAGGCCCGCAGCCGCTTCACCCGTTCATGGGTTGCCAGTGTTGATAATCCTGCAATCTTGCCCAGTTCTGCATATGTCTGTCCCGCATCTTTAACCAATGCGCCTAATATTTTTCGGTCAAACTCATCAAGCGCACGTGTGGGTTTGCCGTTTTGCTGAATATTTTCTGTCTTTTGTTTCATCTGTCATTTCCTCCTTTTTGCAGAATAATATTAGGCATATGGTTCTTTAGAAAGAAAGGAATGCATTATGGAACTAAAAACCTGCAACCCAAAAACCGGAATATATCCGGCAACAAGTGACTATGTTCATGCTCTTGAAGTGCTGGACCCAAACAGATTTCTTTTTGTAAGCGGAACCATGGGATTGGATCAGGAGGGGATCGCTGGAACCAGTCTGGAGATACAGCTGGAGCTGATCTGGTCAAATATTCAGGTAATTCTCTCAAGCGCCAATATGACAGTGCAAAATATCGTCAGGGTGACAAGCTATTTGCGAGACGCCTCCTATGCTGAGGTGAATCAATCGGCGCGAGTAAAGGCACTTGCCGGGCGCATCATTCCAACGACAACTATTGTCGTAACAACCTTGGTTAGCGACTGGATGGTGGAAACAGAAATCATTGCTGCCGCATGATCGGGGCATAATTGTTATTGCTGTTTTGCAGCGTTGTGCATTATTATTCCTGCTTCCTTGTGGAGAAAATAGTCATGCGAATAACATCCGGTCTTTGCTATTTCATTGTTACGGGTTTCCTCCTTGGAGCATCGGTATTGTCGGCCGTTGGAGAGACGATACGCTGTGAACCTGCATATTCGGTATTCTGCCAAAACGTTCACATTGGATGCGCGGGGCGAACGTCGCTCCATACTGAAGGGTTTTCGGTAATCGTCGCTGCCAATGGAGTAGATGTGATTTTCGATGGTGGCGAGAAATGGACCGCACACGCCCCCGAGCGGGAAGGGGAGCGGGTTATCAGGAAATCGGATTCTCGCGACTGGATCAGGATTGATCATAAAGACAGTTTTAGCCATCGCATCTATCGAAAAAATATTGCGCTTATTGCGTATGGGAAATGCGCGCGTGATTGAACGGTTTTTTCTTTCTGTTTGCAGCCTGCTTTTCCTTTTGTGGGGTTCTGCCGTTTATGCGCAGGACGGCGAGGCGCTTGCGAAAACGTGGTGCTCAAGTTGTCATCTTTTCCCGGAACCACAGCTTCTTGATAAAACAACATGGGCCGATAAAGTTTTGCCGGATATGGGCGCGCGGCTTGGACTTAAGACATTTCGCGATGGCACCTATCGTCCAAATTCAAAAGTGCCGGATGGGGTTTATGCAACCGAACCGCTGATGGAAATGGCCGTGTGGGAGCAGATCAAATCATGGTATGAAAGTAATGCTCCTGATGAACTTGCGCTGCCTCGTTGGCAGTTTCGAACCCGCCTTGAACAATTTGGAATTGAAGTGCCAGAAAGGGAGGAACATGATTTTCCTGCCGCAACGGCTATCCTGATTGACGGGGCATCAAACCGTCTTTTGGTGGGCGATGCCCATGAAACTGATCTGAAAATCTACGGGAAAAACCTCGATCTTTTGAATGAAATTCGCTCGGGCGGGATCATTTCGCGTATCTTGCCTTTGCCATCGGGAGGATATCTGGCGACCGCAATTGGCGGAACGATTAGTCCGACCGAGGATAGGCATGGTCTGCTGGTGGAGATTGCAACTGACAAGGTGCCGGCCATTAATCGTTTGGTTCGGGGGTTGCGCCGTCCGGTGGATATGGCTTTTGGCGATTTCAACAAAGATGAGAAAACCGATTACGTAATCGCCGGGTTCGGGACGCATTTTGGGAAACTGACCCTTCATCTCAGCCAAGGCGACGGGAGGTTGGGTGAGACGGTTCTGCTGGATGACGCTGGCGCTATTTCAGTTAAAGTCGTTGGTGATGACCTTCTTGTTTTGATGACGCAGGGTGATGAGCGAATTATTCGGCTGGAGAATTTTGCCAGCGATCAATCGATTACCGCAGAGACGATCATCCGGTTTCCGCCTTCACAAGGGTCGAGCAGTATGAGCGTTTTGGATTTCAACAGCGATGGGATAATGGACCTGCTTTATACGGCGGGCGATAACGCTGATATCTCACCGGTTTATAAACCTTACCACGGTATCTATTTGTTCACGGGGCAGAAGGACAACACATTTCGACAAGAGCTGTTTTTTCATCTGGATGGTGCTTATGGCGCAGTGGCGGAAGATTTCGATCAGGACGGCGATATGGATATCGCCGTGATTTCCTATTTTCCTAATATTGGTCAAGGTCTTGATGAAACGGGATTTGTTTATCTCCAAAATAATGATGGTGACTTTGCCCCAAAATATATTGAAGGCATCGGGAAACTAGGCCGGTTTGTTGCTATCTCCGCAGGAGATATTGATGGCGATGGTGATGCTGATATAGCTCTTGCCAATCTGGCCTTCGGTCCTCCCGGCCCGATGGAGATTTCGCCCGAATTGCAGGGCCAATGGTATGACGGGACTGGTATGGTCTTGTTGCGGAATCAATTACGCTAGTCAAAGGTCTTTTTGAAGGTCTATTCGCTGAAAACCATCGGGGTAATTGAATCTTGAAAACTCTGAATAGCCTGCACGTTCATAAAATTTTTGTGCCTGCCAACTGAACGTATAAAGCATTGCCCGGGTGGCACCTCGATTGCGGGCTTCATCTTCTATCGCGACTAGTAAATGAGTGCCAATGCCACTGCCGCGTAAATCGTCGTTTACCCACAGGCCCCGAACCTCTAATGCGCCCATATTTATTATGCCGCGACCACCTGCCACGATGTGGCCATCCACTTGGTGCACAAGGCAATAGCTTTGCCAATTCCAAGTTGAATGAGCGGAATTATATTCTTCAAACCTATCCGATAGTTCGGCGTAGATTTTGCCGTCTGGTTCTATTAGCTGGAACTTGTTCATTCACCATTCCTCAGCTTGCTAATCACCTGTCTCAGAGCTTGGTCCAAGTCTTCTGAAATCAAACCGGGGCCTGCTTGATTGCCTGCTTCACTGTGTAGCCAGACGCCGGCCATGGCGGCTTGTTTCGGGGGCATATTCTGGGCCAGCAGGCCAGCTATGATGCCCGCCAGTACGTCGCCCGATCCGGCGGTGGCCAGCCATGGTGGGGCGTTTTGGGAAATGACCGGGGCTTCCTGCGGTGTGGCGATGATGGTTTGGTGGCCCTTCAGGACGATGATGGCGTTGGTTTGTTTAGCGGCAGCCACAGCGCGTTCGGTGTGGTCATTTAGATCATCGGTATTGGTGCCGCCGAACAGGCGGCAGAACTCACCCATATGAGGGGTCAGGACCGGCTGATGCTTTGCCTGTTTCAGCTGGGTGAAAAGATCTTCGCTGGTGTCAGTGAAACTGGTAAGTGCGTCGGCATCGAGCACATTGGTGCAATCGAGTGACAGGATTTTGGTGACGATTTTCATCGTCCGTGCGTTGACGCCAAGTCCCGGACCGCACACCAGTGTATTGATTTTGCGCCTTTTGACTATCGCTTCGATCTCGTCGGCATCATCCAGTCTTGCCAGCATTACCGACGTCAGATGCGAGGCATTTGCCACCAGCGCGGTTCCCGGACTGAGAACGGTTACCAATCCCGCGCCGGTGCGCAAGGCAGCGCCTGCTGCCAATCTACCTGCGCCGGATGAGGTGAGCCCGCCGGAAAATACGCCCACGTGGCCGCGATGGTATTTGTGCCCGTATTGATCGGGCACGGGATAATCTGCCAGCCAGTTTTTTGGATCGTTTAGATTTTTCATGGTGGCTATAAGTAGATGCGAAGGCCTCCACAAATGCAATGGCCTAGCATACGGTGACAGCGCATTCCTTGATTTCAAACATGATGGCCGGTTCGATTTTTGTGGCATCGAACTGGCGTCCATCAACGCATTGGACGCGGGCTTCATAGGTGGACATGCCGCCCAGATTTCCTTCGCGGAAATATACAAAAAAGCCGACTTCGCACTGCTTTTCCCTGGCCATTTGCCCAGTGATCAGGTCGAGCCACGGCTGGTTTTTGTCGTTGCCGGTGGTTGTTTGGGCATAGGTTGCAAGATTGGTGGCTGCAAGGTTTGTACAAACAAGAATTGGCAGCAAGACTTTCAGTGAAAACGGGACGCGCATGACTTTTCTCTCCTGATGTGGTAGTATAAAATTCGATGAGAGCGGGGATACCCTGTTCGGGCCTTCCCGTTGATAGCTACAGTAAAGCAGCGCGAGACATATGCGTTGATGTGCATCAATGCACGAAATTGCCGTGCCTGCCACACTGACGTAATCCAATATTCAAGAGCATTTATGCGTTCACAAAGCGAAGGAACTTGTCATGATTTTCAAAACAATTTTATGTGTGGTCGGGGTTTCAGATTCCGATGATCAATTGAAAAATGCCATTTCCCTTTGTCAGGAAAATGATCTTCATCTGGTTGTTCTTGTGGTTGGCGTGATACCGCATGCACCGACCTATTCCTACGGTGCTGTGGTTGATACGGGCTGGGCCGAAGATTTGGCCAAAGGCCGTGAGCGGGCAGTTGAACGGGGTAATGAAATTGAAAAACTGCTGCAACGGGCAGAAGTTTCCGCGGAGGTGGATGTTAGTTATTGCGAATATGGCCAGATGGATGATGTGGTTGGTGCACGGGCGCGGTTTTGCGATTTAACACTGATTCGACGTGCTGGAGATAACGAAAACGACCTCCGTGAGAAGACTGTTTACGGTGCTCTTTACCAATCTGCCAAGCCGATTTTGCTAATGCCGAAAGAGGGCATCACCAAGCTCTCGGCAGATAGAATTATGGTGGCATGGGACGATGGTTTGCCAGCAATACGGGCTGTGGGTCGGTCCCTCAGTTTGTTGAAAAGTGCGAAAGATGTCCACGTCATTCTGGTTGATCCGATAAGTGCTGCGCACGCGTCGGGGCAAGAACCGGGAGCAGATCTGGCAAGATATCTCGTGCGTCACGGTATCAATATTACGGTCGAAAATCTCCCCAGTGGCGGGCGCCCGGTGGCAAAAGTACTGCAACAACATGCGGTTGATATGAATGCAGATTTGATTGTGATGGGTGCCTATGGCCATTCCCGCCTGAAACAACTGGTATTTGGCGGCACTACGGCATCAATGATTGATCATCCCAGTTTGCCGGTTTTGATGTCGCACTAGATTTATAAGCTGAGTTAATTTGCAGTTGTAACCCTTCGGCGTTGTTTCATTGCGAAGTGCGCGGCGATGGCTGTGAGGTAGCAGAAAGTTGCGCCCCAAATCATTCCGTTGAGGCCGAATGTGGCAAGCAGCGACAGGAGGAGAGGGGTGCCTATTGTGTTGCCCAGATTGCCCATTTGGGCAATGGCGCCATTTGCTCTGGCTTGCGCCTCGGTGTCCTGATTTAATTGCGGTATTGCGGCAAAGCTTGCGGATTGTACCAAACCCAACACGCCGAACAACGCGATACATACCCATGCTTTATCAACTTCCAACCATAAAAGTTGGAGGATGCCCACGGCGAGGGCAAAACCCAGTATGATGGTGTTGATTGCTGATAATCTTGGCAGAAGGAATGCACCGCAGGCCAGAGATACTATGATGCTTGCAATTGGCATTGTGCCGGCAACGAAAGAACGATCTTCAGCCGGTACAAGGTCCGGCAGCACTGTCAGCATTGCTACAAATGTCAAAGTGTAAAACAACCAACCAATTGCAGGAGCGGCGATATGGGGAGACCTGTAAATCCGGATATGCTCGCGGGCAATATCAATCAGCCCGAGGTTTATATTGTTGTCTTCAATCGTTCTTTGCGCTGGAAGCAGAACCGCAAGAATTGAAGCGGTAACGAATAACATCACCGCATGTACAATGAAGATGCTTTCGAGCCCGAATGCCTCGACCAGTGCAATACCAAACCAGGCAACCAGCGCGAATGCGACACCAAAAAAAGTGCTCCATAATGTCATCGCCAACCCGCGATAACGATTGGAGCTTATCTGTGCGATCAGGGTGGGGGCTGCCACGACGATGATCAAATGGGAGGCTCCCTCGATGATGCGACTGAACAGCATCATTGTGAAAGGGGGTAGTGTCGCCTGATAAAACGACATCAGGGCGCCCAGTATCAGTGCTGATAATAAGAGCCGGCGAAAACCGATACGGGCAACGATCAGGCCAGTAAATAATCCCAAGGCAATACCAAGGAATCCGATTACCGATACCAGCAGTCCGATTTCAGAGCCTGCTGATGAATATTGTTCTTTTATGTAAGGGAACATCACGCTGATTTTGGCAAACTGCATGGCGGCGCCAAGGCCGGCTATCCATAATACAAGCACCAGCACCGTGGATGATTTTGCGGGGGAGTGTGATTTCATTTTTGATTGTTAGAGGAATTTAAATTTTGATGCCACGCATAAAATATGCGCGGCGTTTGCTGTTTACCTAGTTGAGAGAGGAGCACAAACGAACCGGAGTGCCATCACTCAAATACATCCGTTCCCAAACTATCTGGCCTGCGCTGATGACAAGCTCATCATGGGCCTTTTGGGATGTTTTAAATATCCGGGGTGTTGGGGATCGGGCAGACCACCAGTCGCCGGTTGAAAGGTCGTTCTCGGCTGCTTGTATTTCTTCGGTTGCAAAGCGCCAAAGAGATTTGCCTATCAGTAGGTTGGCATCCTGATTTCCCCATTCCGTTGCACGCCGATGTGAAAAAGCCAGACATATATGTGTTGTGTCTTCAATCAGGTGCAGCGAAGAAATTAGAGGTTTCAATAAGGCGTCGCAGAGCAAAGTCGTCCGTCATATTGCTGGCTAACAGGCTAAACGCTTTTTGTTGAATATGTTCCTCGGGGCCCTGGATTCCGGCCTCCCATCTTGAGAGGGTGGATTGATCGATATTGAGCTCATTCGACAGGATTGATTGTTTCACTCCGGCGGCACGACGCATTTGTCGAAGGCGTGGTCCGAATGCTGGCAGACTTGATGTGGAATTTGATTGCATGGGTAATTCTACCCCGTGGCTCACCAGTTCCACAAGGGAGATATTATCGGATGAAAAAACCGGCCTCTCTCGATGCCGGTTTTGGTACTGATTAAGTGCGATTGATGGAAACGCCGCCATCGACAAGCATCGCGGAGCCTGTTGTAAAGCTTGACGCATCTGATGCTAGATACAGGGCTGAATGAGCAATCTCTGCTGGTTGCGCTATACGCTTTAATGCGTGTAGGCCCTTAACGAATTCCATCGTTTCGGGGGTGTTGGCAAAGGATCTTCCCATTGGCGTATCTACTCCGCCCAACATTAACGCGTTGACGCGAATACCCTGCGGACCGTATTCCACGGCCAGTGATTGGGTCAGGCCAACCAACCCTGATTTTGCCGCGGAATAAGCGATGGTTCCGGGCATTCCGGCTGTGTAACCGACGAATGTGGAGGTGAAAATTATTGAGCCGCCGCCACTTTCTAGCAAGGCCGGGATTTGATGTTTGACTGCGTAAAATGCACTTGAGAGATTGGTGGCGATGGTATCATCCCATCCGGCGGTCGAGATATCAGGAGGAGAACCCATTTCGCCCATGGTACCTGCATTATTAAATGCAATATGCAGCCCGCCGAAGTTGGACAGAGCAGTCTCTACTAGCTCCTTGGCGGTTGCTTCGTCCTTTATATCTCCAGCAATTGCGGTTGCCGTGCCGCCAGCATTTTCGATTTTGCCAACCAGTTCGTCGAGTTGTTCCTGGCGTCGGGCTGAAACAATCAGCTTTGCTCCCTTGCTTGCAAATAGAAGAGCCGTTTCATATCCAATTCCGGAACTGGCGCCCGTAACAATTGCAACTTTATCTTTTATATCGGTCATTTGATTTTCCTGTTTTTTACTAGATCCGGTTTCCCGGTGAACAGGAGAAAACATGCGATACAAAATTAAACACTCCATTTCTTGCTTTCAAATTGAATTTTAAATTCGATGGTTTGGGCGGGTAAAATTGCTGGAATTCAAAAGCAAGAAACGGAGCGACACGTTGTGTGTGGCTGATTACTGTCGAACGAATGGAAAATTGAGATACAATGCTTGTGTCAGGAGCAAAAATTATGACCACGACAGCTGGAAAATTTATCAATGAGAAAGACCGATGGGATGCGATGGTCAATCACAGCGCAGAGGCCGATGGTCATTTCTATTATTCGGTGAAGACAACGGGTGTTTACTGTCGTCCTTCTTGTGCAGCGCGTTTGGCGTTGAGAGAAAATGTAGCTTTTCATCTTACATGTGATGATGCGGAGGGTGCGGGGTTTCGCCCGTGCAGACGTTGCAAACCTGATCAACCACCCCTTGTCGAAAGACAAGCAACAGTCATTGCGAAAGCCTGCCGTTTGATTGAACAGTCTGAAGAAGCGCCGACGCTTGAAACCCTTGCGGGTGCGGTTTCAATGAGTGCCTACCATTTTCACCGAATTTTCAAACGGGTGACGGGTGTAACGCCCAAGGCTTATGCCAATGCGCATCGTGCAGACAAAATTCGCCGCGAACTTTCCCAAAGCAGTAGTGTGACCGATGCGATATACGGTGCAGGTTTTAATTCCAATGGGCCGTTTTATGCTACTTCATCCAAAACGCTGGGGATGACACCTTCCAAATACCGTTCCGGAGGTTCTGGCGAGATCATAAATTTTGCCGTTGGTGAGTGCGGCCTTGGCTCTGTTTTGGTGGCCGCAAGCAAGACCGGCATATGCGCGATTTTGCTTGGTGATAGTCCGGATATGCTGGCTCAAGACCTTCAGGACAGATTTCCGAATGCCATGTTGGAAGGGGGCGATAATTCCTTCGAAGAATGGGTTGCCAAAGTTGTGGGGTTTGTCGAAGCGCCGCAACTGGGCTTGGATTTGCCACTGGATATTCGCGGGACGGCCTTTCAACAACGGGTGTGGCAGGCGTTGCGCGCGATACCCATTGGTTCAACTGTAAGTTATGCAGAAGTTGCAAGGGCCATCGGTTCACCCAAAGCTGCGAGGGCTATTGCAAAAGCTTGTGCTGCAAATGCAATTGCAATTGCCATTCCCTGCCACCGGGTCGTGCGTAATGATGGCGCCATTTCCGGGTATCGATGGGGTGTTGAACGAAAGCGCCAATTGCTTGAGCAGGAGGCATCATTATGAATGGTCTCACTGAAAAAATCGAAGCGATGGACTGGCAACAACTTGCTGTTGAAATGCATGAGAATGGTTATGTGGTCGTTCCTGATTTTCTCGCACCAGAACAGTGCCAACAGTTGATCGGGAAATATGATGACCCGAATGGTTATCGAAAAACTGTTGTGATGGAACGATATCGATTTGGCTTGGGTGAATATAAATATTTCGATTACCCCTTACCGGGTATCATCCAGACGGTTCGGGAAAACCTTTATCCAAAGCTGGCACCCATTGCCAATTTGTGGATGAAAATGTTGAAGATCAGCAGGCGGTTTCCTGATGAGTTTCAGGATTTGCAGGCAGAATGTTATTCCAATGGCCAGTTGAAGCCAACGGCGCTGATATTGAAATATGGTGAAGGCGGGTTCAACACGTTGCACCAGGATTTATATGGAGAAATTTACTTTCCATTGCAGACAGTGTTCATGTTGAATGAACCTGATGTTGATTTTGAGGGTGGAGAATTTGTCCTCACCCAGCAAGTGCCGAGGGCACAATCCAGAGCCATTGTATTAAAACCTCGCAAGGGTGACATGATAATTTTTACAACCAATTTTCGCCCAATAAAGGGAGCTAGAGGCTATTATCGAGCCAATATGCGGCACGGCGTTAGCGCGGTGCACAGTGGGGAGAGGCATACAGCAGGTGTCATATTTCATGATGCTGTGAGTTAGCCATTTTTAGAGAACGAAAAAACCAACCTCACAGGAAATCGATTTTAGTTATTAAATATTTGTTTGAACTGGTGCGAAGTAACTGGTCCAGATACCAACGTACTATTGAACGGAACGCCATTGGGATGGTGTCTTGTTAATGACCCTTGCAAACTCCCGGTTGAAATTGGATTTGGTATTGAAACCGGAGGCGAAGACAATTTGTGTTATTTGCATGTCAGAATTTTTGAGCAAGTGGCAAGCTTCTTCAACTCTTAACTTGTTGATGTATTGGGAGGCGTTGCCGCCAGTCTGACCGTTGATTGCCCGCGATACTTCGCGTGCAGGTAACACCATTCGTCGGGCAATTCGGTTTAGATTTATCTCGGAATCAAGGAATAGGCGTTCTTTGTACAGCAATTTTTCCAATCGAGTGAACACTGCTTTTTCAGCAATGATATTTGGCGTGCTTGTTGATTTCTCTCGGAGACGATTCCACGACGTTACCATCGTGATTATAGTCGCCGCGATTAAAATGCCGGCCATTGATGCCCATCCGGCGATGCTACTTGTATTAGTGCCGCTGTTTGCCCAAAAATCATAAGAGATGATTGCATCAGTCAGGCCCGAGATAATGAGAAGGCTGCAAACAAGCCAAAGCAGGCCGCGCACCAACCGTTCGCGGCCGATCTCGACCCAACCTAAAGCGTCGCTGCCGCCAAGGCCGAGCAGTGCTAATGCGGCGGCGTAGAACAAATTATTTGCTGCCAGAAATGTATCGAGAAGATTGAGGGCAAAAAGCGCTAGTAAAATTGCGGTTGTAGTGGGTAAAGCAAGCAGCATCGCACCGTTGCGAAACGAAAGTCTTTTGAAGCTTAGATAAGCTAATGCTGGTAACATTGCCGCTGTTACCGGTTGAATTTCCCGTAACCATTCCTGTCCGTAACCAAATCTCACGCCGATCAGTGTTTCCTGAAATGCGAGCGTTGCCAAGAAGCACAGGAACCAGGAGTTTCGTCGGTGCGGCTCGATATTTGCCCATTCCCGATAGAAGGTAAACAGGGCTGCCGCTGTGATGAAAAACGGCAGAGGGATCATGATCATTGATGCTGTCCTCAGCTAGAAATCTGCCTCCAATATGTCCGCGTTTGCGATCAAGGTCGACCTGAATCGTGATTGAGGACGCATTAGGAACGGGGAGTGGTGATGTTGTACCTATCAACGTCAAACGAAAGATATCGATTATGAAACAGATCAGTAAAACAATGAGCGCTATTGCGCTGCTATTGCTTGCAATTTCCCCAACGCAAGCTGCTCCGGGATATGAAACAATGGAGCTAAAAGTTGCTCATCGTGAGCGGTCCCTGCCGCTTCACATCTGGTATCCGGCGATGGAAAATGTTGCCGCTACAATGCTTGGCAAGAATATAGTTTTCACCGGAATTGAAGTGCGAATGGGTGCCAAGCCGCAACAAGGGGAATTTCCGGTTGTCCTACTGTCACATGGTTCTGGTGGCAATGCGGTCAATATTGGCTGGATTGCCGCTCATTTGGCCGATCAGGGCATGATTGTTGTCTCGACAAATCATCCGGGAACTACGTCTCGGGATTCTTTGCCGCGGGAGACAGTAAAAATCTGGCAACGTACAGCCGATTTTTCGGCCATTCTGGACTTTCTGGAAACGAAACCGCCTCATGGTCTTAAACCGGATTTGGACAGGGTGAGCGCTGTCGGGTTTTCTCTCGGTGGCTACACGGTACTGGGCCTTGCAGGTGCGCGCGTAAGCAAACAAAAATATGTCGATTATTGTTTGAGTTATCCGCACTTTCTTGATTGCGCATGGTACGCAGCTGCGGGTGTAAATCTGGCAAATATGAATGCGGAAAAATTTGGCCAGAGCAATTTGGACAAGCGGATAAAAACAGTAGTTGCGGTTGATCCCGGGCTTGCGCAAGCATTTACATCCAAAAGCCTTGGGGAAATTCAAAGGCCGGTTCTGATTGTAAATCTTGGGTCTTTAGATGAAGTGCCTGCAGGTATTGATGGTGCCGATATTGTTTTGGCACTGGCCCATTCAGAATTTGCACGAGTGGAGGGGGCAACCCATTTCAGCTTTCTAGGTGAATGCACGGCTATGGGTGAAGCAATTATCAAGGTTGAAGGAGATGAACCAATTTGTTCCGAAATTAGTGATCGCAAACGTTCCGATATTCACAATGAGCTAAAGGGCTTGATTGCGGCGTATTTGAAGAAACACCGATGATTAATTTGTACCAAGAGTAAAAAAACCGGCCTCTCACGAAGCCGGTTTTGTATTTTGAATTATCCGTTTGAGCTAGCCAGCCGCTTCTACTGCGCGGCCTGCCATTACTTTTACAAGATTGGCGCGGTAATCGGAGGAGCCGTGGATGTCGGACATTAGATCGTCGGCGCTAACATCAACACCTGAGGCTGAGGCCGGTGACCAGTCGCTGCCCAAAGCTGCTTCCATTGCTGCTTCGCGGTAGACGCCGTCTTGTCCTGCGCCTGTTACGCCTACTCTGGGGCCGTCTGCTGTTTTAGCAGCGAAGACGCCTGCCATGGCATAGCGTGAAGCAGGATTTGGGAACTTGGCGTAGCCTGCTTTTTCCGGGATTGGGAAACTTACAGAAACGATGATTTCATCTTCGTTCAATGAGGTTTCGAACATTCCTGCGAAGAAATCCCCGGCGGCAATTTCTCTTGAATTGGTTTTGATGGTTGCGCCCAGTGCCAAAACAGCGGCAGGGTAATCAGCTGCCGGATCGTTATTGGCGATGGACCCACC
>NVSG01000010.1 GCA_002401155.1 Hyphomicrobiales bacterium | reverse complement strand
CCTTAAGCAATTAATAATTTAGCTGCCTAGGGTTTAAAATTTGAGTCATTTTAGTATTTGCTGTTGTATCTGTCTGCTTCTTTCGTACAAATATGGGTGACTAGTCGCATTTATTGCTCTAATCATCAAGTCTGTAACAGATGTAAATGCACCTGATTCTATGATCAGACCCTTATGTGAAACTTAAGTTTCAGCCTCTTTTAAAAAATAGAATCGAACTGTGAACCAGAGCTCAACTATCACTTTTTACCTGACTCATCTCCTTATATTACTGTTCAATGAATAATCTTTACGTATAATCCTATATCTAGCCTGCGGTTAATCCGCTTTTTTATAACTAATGTGAAAAAGAAATAATGACCACTCTCTGGATTTTTATTGCGCTTTTTGTGTTAGTCAGCCTAGCGCTGATTTGGTTTCCTCATTTTTAGCGCTCGCGCGACTGGCCTGGCGGCCAACGCTCCGCGAGGGCGGCACAGGGGTGCCGGTCGCCGCTTGGCTCCCGCCGCAGGCGTGGTAGATATGGAGAGAATCGTGCAAGGATGCAGGTAGTGGGGTTACTTTGACGCTTGCGTCTTGAAAACGCCCTTATATTAACCCACATTGCAGCTATGCGCCCTTTTGGTCTTTTGTTTTCCACAAAAATCCTGTATGGAGGCGCAAATCGCGGCGTTTTATGGATGCCGGTATCCCTCTTCTTCTTAAGGCTAGTATTATGAATTTGCGTAATATCGCAATCATTGCCCATGTGGACCATGGCAAGACTACTCTCATTGATGTTCTTCTGCGTCAGTCGGGTACGTTCCGCGACAACCAGCAGGTGAGCGAACGGGCTATGGATTCCAACGATCTGGAAAGAGAACGCGGGATTACCATTCTTGCCAAGGTGACATCCATTTTGTGGAATGAAACCCGTATCAATATCGTGGATACTCCGGGCCACGCCGATTTTGGCGGCGAAGTTGAGCGTATCCTCAATATGGTCGATGGCGTGATCTTGCTGGTGGATGCAGCTGAAGGCCCGATGCCCCAGACAAAATTTGTACTGCAAAAAGCATTGCGCCTTGGCTTGAAGCCGATTGTTGCAATCAATAAAATCGATAAACACGATGCTCGCCCGGATTGGGTGCTGGACGAAGTGTTTGACCTTTTTGCAGCGCTGGACGCCACTGAAGACCAACTTGATTTTAAAGTGCTTTATGGTTCTGCCAAAGAAGGCTGGATGGCTGATGATGCGGAAGGCCCGAAAGAAGATATGGGACCATTGCTCAATTTGGTCGTTGAACATGTGGAGCCGCCGGTTGTGGAAGAAGGCGAATTCCGGATGCTGGTGACCACGATTGAAGCCAACCCCTATCTTGGTCGCGTTTTAACCGGACGTATCACTGCAGGAGTGGTTATTCCCAATCAGTCAATACAATCGCTGTCGCAGGATGGCACAATTGTTGAATCTGGCCGTGTTACGCAGATATTGGCGTTTCACGGGCTTGACCGCAAGCCGATTGAGCGTGCTGCTGCTGGCGATATTATAGCTATTGCCGGTCTGTCTAAAACAACGGTTGCTGATACGATTGTTGCTCCGGGCATTACAGAACCGATTAAAGCTGATCCGATTGATCCGCCAACGCTTTCCATGACTTTCCGCGTGAATAACGGCCCGCTTGCGGGTAAAGAAGGCAAAAAAGTACAGAGCCGGATTATTCGTGAGCGCCTGATGAAAGAAGCTGAAGGCAATGTGGCGCTGAAAATTTCTGAAGGCAATGATAATGATGCCTTTGAAGTTGCTGGTCGCGGCGAATTGCAACTGGCAATTCTGATTGAAACCATGCGCCGTGAGGGTTTTGAGCTCACCGTTGGCCGCCCAACGGTTTTGATGATGAAAGATGAAGCTGGCAAAAAAATCGAACCGATCGAAGAAGCTGTCATCGATGTGGATGAAGAATACTCGGGCGTGGTAGTAAAAAAACTTTCCGAGCGTAAAGGCGAATTGGTGGAAATGAAACCATCGGGTGGCGGACGTACCAGACTGGTTTTCCATGCACCGACCCGTGGCCTGATCGGTTACTTGTCTGAATTGCTGTCTGATACCAGAGGCACAGCCATCTTCAATCGTACTTTCCTTGAATATCAACCCTATCGTGGCGATATTCCAAGTCGTCGTACGGGTGTTCTGCTTTCAAATGGCGATGGTGAAGCGGTGGCTTTTGCCATCTTTGGGCTTGAAGCCCGCGGTCCAATGATCGTTTCACCCGGCGATAAAGTGTATGCGGGTATGATTGTGGGCGAACATGCGCGCGGCAATGATCTTGAAGTGAATGTGCTTCGAGGCAAGCAGCTAACCAATATGCGTTCATCAGGCAAGGATGACATGGTGCGTTTGACCACGCCAATGAACCTCACATTGGAAAAAGCGCTTTCTTATATCAACGATGATGAAGTGGTAGAAGTAACCCCTTTATCGATTCGTATGCGCAAATTTCTGCTGGATCGCCATGAGCGTAAAAGAGCTTCACGCGGGAAGCAGGATGGCTAGTTATTTCTTGAGTTATCCTCCTTATTCACATCGAGTGATGTAAAAAAATCAATGATACGCAAATATATTTGCGTATCACATGTTTTTTGCCTGCGGCCTCTTGTTGGTTAACATTCTATTACCCTATGATCGCGCCATGAGCACGATTACCACCGAGATAAGAAGGGCTAAGCCCGAGGACGCGCAGGGGATCGCCGATGTGCATGACGCCGCGTGGCAAAATGCTTATGCCGGGATTGTTCCTTATAAATCTCTGTTGCAAATGATCCGTAGGCGCGGTGCTTCCTGGTGGAAGAATGCCATTGTGAAGGCAACCATCATTCTGGTTGTTGAAATTGATGGCGATATCGCTGGTTATGCTACTTTGGGCAATAATCGCGTTAGCACCTTACCCTTCGATGGCGAGATTTACGAAATCTATATGCGTCCCGAATATCAGGGCGTTGGGCTTGGTTCGAGGCTGTTTCTTGCTGCGCGCAACGAACTGAAACGTCGCGGTCTTGCTGGTGCTACCGTTTGGGTATTGGCCGATAATGATCAGGCAATCTGCTTTTATGAAAACGCAGGTGGACGTGCCGTTGCCAAAGGCTCTGAGAATTTCGATGGTGAATCGCTGGTAAAACTAGCCTATGCTTGGGACTGACATTCGTCAGCTTTCTTCTTTCTCACAGATGTATATCACTATTGTTCGCGCAAGCGAAAACGCGGCGCTGTTAGCGTTATTTATGAAGTGTTGCGAAATCGATTGGGAGAAGCAGCGGAGTGATCTAGCTATCCGCTGCCTTGAAGAGTGAACTTGAAGTACTAAGTTCACTACACCTCTTGAAGGTTTTCCAATAAGTCTTCCAACGTTGTTTCGCTGTCATCAGAGGAATCTGAATCGGAAACTTCGGAAGTCTCATCATCCTCATCTTCTTCAATACTCAGTAGGTCGACCAAATACGAATCTGATGTTTCACCTGTTTTAGGGCCAGCTCCGGGAGGAGGACCACCCGGGGGCGGACCACCTGGAGGAGGGCCTCCAGAAGGTTTTCCTTCATTCGACTGATTTAACAATGAGGCATTAATGGCCCCTTGAGCGCTGGTTATTGAATTAGACGACTGGCTGCTTACTGTCGCAACGGTTTTGTGATTTGAAGATGAATCTTCTCCGTTTTCATCGGTATCAGCAGATGTGTTGTTAACTGAAGAAAGCGTCTGCAATGGAAGTGTATATATACCTCCATTTGATAAGCCTGTAATCATTAGAACTATCCCAATTACCCACAATTGCGTTGATCGCGTAGGGTGACTGCGCGTCATACCGCAATAACTATTTGATAGCCTTACATGAAAGTATTAATTTGTAGTGAACAGGTTAAATTTTACCTCATTGCAGCTGGCTTGGATTGAAGCCGATATGACTGATGAGTTGCCACGTCAACGACTTGCAGACGGCATGAATCATATTCGCTATATTTTGGGAACCTTGTTGGCCAATACGGCCTAATTGACGCTGCCAGCGTATTTGCTTTTTTTACCGTGATACTTTGGCTTGTCTATGCCGCATTTGAAAGTGGGGGCGAGGGTGTCTGCTATTTCGCGGGCAAGTTCATTTGCGCCCTTATTGGCTCGGGCATCCACATAGCCGACAATGCAGGATTCGGGATAATCATCGCTGCCAACAGTTGAAATCACCAAAATCTGACCTTCATAGGCTTTACTTGGGGATCCGGTATCTGGGTCGGCGTTTTCGATGAACCAGCGCAGGATAGTGGCATAGGGGGTTCCGCCGTCGAGGCGCCATTCGATGACATTGTTGATCCGGTTGAATTCACCAAAGCTTTGCCATTGCTCGAATGGTTTTTCCACAAACCCGAATTGAACCATTTGTCTAAGATCGCCCTCGGTAAAATGTACCGAATAATCTTTATAGCCCGTGCAGCGGGCCGTGCCACCATTGACAGCCTCACCGTAGAATTTGCAATCGGTTTCAATATTGAGATTGCTATAGGTGCTGGTGATGTTGGCTGCCCAAGCGGGAGCGTTGAAAATCAGGGCTATTAGCAAGAATGGGATTCTGAGCATGATTTTACCTTTTAAGTAATCTGGCCCCTGATTTTATGCCCTTTTTCAGCACTTCCCGAAAACCGGTTTCCCCTTTTAGGGAAGTGCTCTTAAAAGACGTTTGGATGAATGTGTGCCGCGATGAGTGGCTTACATGACCATCGGGTAGATATTGTAGGCGATGATGCGCTGAAGGAGGAAAATCCCCAGCAGCAAAACAATTGCTGAAATATCGAGAGAACCAAGGTTTGGCATGAATTTACGGATTTTACTCAGCAAGGGTTCTGTTGCCTGATGAAGGAAACTTCCGATTGAATTTACGAATGGATTGCCTGCATTAATGACATTGAATGCATATAGCCAAGAAAAAATTACCGAACCAATTACGATATATTGGTAAAGGTTCAAAATCAGCATAACTACATCGAGTATGGCGCGCATGGTGTTCTTCCTATTGTATTTCCGTGATTCTAACGGTTAGACCCTAATTAGGTATGAAAAAATTGTGCTTCAAGCTTTTTCCTTGGTGGAACCAATGGGATAGCGGTTCATGGGATGCTTTTCTGCTGGGCCGACCCATTGGTAAAGGAATTTTTTCATCCATTTCAAAACCGGCGCATCATATTGCAGGCGGCCGGCCATTTGCTCAGTGCGATTCTGTGCGCCATTGAGGGAAAACCGTCTGGCCCCCTTGATGGTCCAGCGATTGAGCATCATATAGGTCAGTTCAGTGTGGAACTGCAGGCCATAGATATGTTTGCCGCAGCGTATGGCCTGATTTTCATATTCGGGGCTGCTGGCCAAAAGCTCACAACCAGATGGCAGGGAAAAACCCTCTCTGTGCCATTGATAAATCATTTCCGGCCACTCTTCGATTATTTCTCTACCGGCATCGGTCGGTGAAATCGGGTAATATCCCACTTCGGCAAATTCGTGCTCATTGGGCATGACGCTTCCGCCCAGATGTTTGGAAAGCATTTGCGCGCCAAGGCAAATTCCCAGGAAGGGTTTATCTTCCTTTATGGGAACGCCGATCCAGTCGGTTTCGCGTGAGACATATTCATCATTATCGTTGGCGCTCATGGGGCCACCAAAAATGACTGCTCCGGCATAGTCTTCCATGGTTTCAGGCAATTGATCGCCTAAGGGCGGGCGGCGGGCTTCCAGTTCATAGCCAAGATTTTGAAGTTCCATGCCCACCCGGCCGGGGGTGGAAGTTTCCTGATGCAAAATGACCAGAATTTTGGGTGCACCCGGTCTTTTGATATAGGGGAAATATGCCAATCAGGTCGCCTCTTCTTGCTGTTCTCGTTCCTGGCGACGGCGCACGCGCTGTTTTAATATCATTCGCTGGCGCTGAGAAACACCCAGCAACTCTGCCACGCGCCATACGATATTATCTTCCAGCTCGTGGACAATGCCATCAGCATAGACCATCTCCCACATGTGTTCGACGATGGTCACGCGTTCGTCTTCTTCAAGATTTTGCTTCAATACGCTGGTAAAGCCGTAAAGATCGATGGCTTCCATATCCGCCAGATGCGCATCTTCTATCAGCAATTTGGTTTCTTCGACTGAGAGATCAAAATGGGAGGAAAGAATGGTTTCCATATGGGCGCGTTCGCCGTCATCAACCACCCCGTCAGCTGCCACCACATGAAACATCAGGGCCGCTTCAGCCAACCGCTGGTCACTTGCCTCGAAATGGCGAACCGTTTCTGGCTCCGAGCGCAAATCAGCAAGGAATTTCTTTAAAGCATTGAACATGGTGGGACCAATAATCGAGCGAGGGAAATATAGAACAAGTGCTCAATTTAAAGGGCAATTGACGTGTTGCCAAGTGTTTATTGGCTCACGGCGTATCCTCGGGCATTCTTGTTGTATGTCTTCGATAGTGCCGCATTCGGGCCTCCGCATGGGCGGCGCAGCTAGGTCGGGCGGCTCTTCGCCGCCTTGAACGCTAGGCTTTGAATAGGGTATTCAAGTTTACGCGTCGTCTAAAGCGTACCCCATGCCGCGCACGGTGCGGATTGGATCATCGCCTCCGCCAGCTGTGAGGTTTTTGCGCAGACGTCCCACGTGGACATCGACGGTGCGGAAATCAACTTCGATATCGCGGCCCCAAACCCGGTCGAGCAATTGTTCGCGGCTCCAGACCCTGCCGGGTTTTTCCAAAAAGGTTGTTAGCAGGCGAAATTCGGTTGGCCCCAATTTCAGCGCTTTGTCGCCTCTGGTTGCTTTGTGGTTTTCCGGATCGAGGCGAATGTCGCGATATTGTAATATTTGACCAACTTTGCCGGGGCTTGTACGGCGCAACAGGGCATTGATTCGCGCCAGCAATTCCTTCACAGCGTAGGGTTTGACCACATAATCATCAGCACCAGTATCAAGTCCTCGAACCCGGTCACCTTCTTCGCTTCTGGCGGTGAGCATGATGATGGGAATGGCCTTGGTTGCTGGCATTTTGCGTAATCTGCGACAGACCTCAATGCCTGATACCGAAGGAAGCATCCAATCAAGAAGGATCAAATCCGGCAATTGTTCCTCAGCCAGCAAAATGGCTTCGTCGCCGTCCATTGCTTTGATAACGGCATAACCCTCGGCGGCCAGATTATAGTCCAGCACTTCAATTTGTGATGGCTCATCCTCGACGATCAGAACGGTTGGACTGTCGATAGTGGCTTTCAATTTGGTTATTCCGCCTGTTTCTTAGTGGGGTCAAAATCCAGATGGGAAGCGTTGCCGGTGGTTGGGCGCTCACTATCTGTCTGGGTGCCGCTGACCAAATATTGTATCTGTTCGGCGATGCTGGTTGTGTGATCGCCCATGCGTTCAATATGCTTGGCAATTGATAATAGATGGGTGCTTGGGGTGATGTTGCGCGGATCTTCCATCATATAGGTGAGTAATTCGCGAAACAGAGTGTTGTACATCTGATCCACATCGCCATCGCGGACACGAACGGCTTCTGCTTTCTCGGGATCACGCACGATATAGGCATCAAGCACATCCTTAACCATGGCTTGCACCACGCTGCACATGCGATCAAGGGTGCCGGTTGCCGAGCCGAGCTTGCCTGCCTGGGCCAGAATAGGAATGCGTTTGGCGATGTTTTTTGCATAATCGCCTATGCGTTCCAGATTGGATGCAACTTTCAATACTGCTACGACGGCGCGTAAATCCTGCGCTTTTGGTTGGCGCAGGGCCAATACACGGACAACGGCATTATCGAGTTCTGCTTCCAGCGCATCAATATCGCGGTCTTTGATGATAATTGCTTCTGCCAGTTCCACATCACGGGTTTTTAGTGCGAGAGCTGCGTCAACAATCTGGGATTCAACCAAGCCACCCATTTCCATGATCTGGTTTTCAATTTGTGCCAGATCATCATCGAAGGCTTTTACAATATGTTCCTGATTCATGTTTTCGTCCTTAACCAATACGACCGGTGATGTAGCTTTCGGTACGGGGATCTTGCGGGGTGGTGAATATTTGTTCGGTTTTACCGGCTTCTACCAGATTTCCCATGTGGAAAAAGGCTGTTTGCTGGGAGACGCGAGCCGCCTGCTGCATGGAGTGGGTGACGATGACAATAGTGTAATTCTCACGCAATTCGTCAATCAGCTCTTCAATTCTTGCGGTGGCAATCGGATCGAGCGCTGAACAAGGCTCATCCATCAAAATAACTTTGGGTTCAACGGCAATGGCGCGTGCAATGCAAAGGCGCTGCTGTTGTCCGCCGGAAAGGCCGGTGCCCGGATCATCGAGGCGATCATGTACTTCTTCCAAAAGGCCTGCTTTTGAAAGGCTGCGTTCAACCACGTCCTTTAATTCACCTTTGGATTTAACCAGATGGTGAATGCGAGGGCCGTAGGCGACGTTTTCAAAGATTGACTTTGGGAACGGGTTGGGTTTTTGAAATACCATGCCCACTTGGGCGCGCAGGGATACCACATCGACTTTTGGGTCGTAGATATCCTGTCCGCCGATTTTAATCTCACCTTCAACCCGGCAAATATCGATCAGATCGTTCATGCGGTTTATGCAGCGCAAAAATGTGGTCTTGCCGCAACCGGATGGGCCGATCAGGGAGGTAACCTTATTGGCTGGAATATCCAGTGTGATGCCGTTCAAAGCTTGTTTGTCGGCGTAAAACACATCTACGTTACGAGCTGTGATTAACGGTTCAGTTTCTATTGCAGGAACGGTTGGAACCGCACCATCGGATTTTTTCTCTTCGGCAGCCATGTTCATGTTCATCTCTTAAAATCTTTGCTCAAATTTACGACGCAGGATGATTGCAACAAGGTTCATCAATACCAAAAAGACCAATAAGACCAAAATTGCAGCGGAAGTTTTTTCCATGAAGCCGCGCTCAGGGCTATCTGCCCATAGAAAAATCTGTACCGGAAGGGCAGTTGCCTTATCGAGAACGCCGGTCGGGATATCAACGATGAAGGCAACCATACCGATCATTAGCAGTGGAGCTGTATCGCCAAGCGCGCGCGCCATGCCAACGATAGCACCGGTCAACATACCCGGAAGGGCCAGCGGCACTACGTGGTGAAAGGCTGCCTGAACCTGGCTTGCGCCAATGCCCAATGCTGCTTCGCGAATGGAAGGCGGCACGGCACGGAGAGATGCGCGCGATGCAATGATGATGGTGGGCAGTGTCATCAGGGATAGCACCATGCCGCCCACAAGGGGGGATGAGCGTGGCAGGCCGAAGACATTCAAAAATACCGCAAGGCCCAAAAGGCCAAACACGATGGAAGGGACGGCGGCAAGATTGTTGATGTTAATTTCAATCAGGGCGCTCCAGCGGTTCTTTTTGGCAAATTCTTCCAGATAGATCGCTGCGAAAATTCCGATTGGGAAGGACAATAAGAAACAAACTGAAAGGCTCAGGGCAGAACCCATAAAGGCACTTAAAATACCGGCCAGTTCTGGTTCTCTTGAGTCGCCACCGGTGAAAAATCCGCTATTGAAGACTTTTTCCAGATCGCCTTTTTTCTGAATTTCTTCCACCCATGCGATCTGTTTGTCACTGAATTTGCGAGACTTTTCATCAATCGATGTGTCAACATTTCCCTTGATGTACATGTCTACATCATCGGAAGCGACGAACCAGATTTTCGTTGTTTTGCCTATCAGTGCCGGATCTTCAATGACCATCTTTTGTAGTTCAAAGGAGGCATAGGGACTGACGAGGCCGTAAAGCTTGCGTTTGTCGCGGCGCTTCGTCACGTCTGGAAATGCGTTACGGAGTGCTTTTTTGACGATTGCACCGTAATTTGTGGCTTTCAGATCGTTTAGGTTGAACTCATTGGAAGGCAGTTCGATTTCCAGCGCCACGCGTGTCTGTGTGAAGGCGCCAATGCCCTTGATCGTGATAGAACCGACCATGAGGAGCAGGAAGCCCAATGCAATTATAATTGATCCCAGACCATACCACTGAAAGCGTTTTTCTGCGGCGTGGCGGCGCTTTAGAGCGGGGGTTTTTACGGTAAAATCAGTCATATTGCTCACTGAAATGGTTGACGATTTTCTGAGCGACAACGTTCAGAACCAGCGTGATGGTGAAGAGCAGCAGGCCAAGGGCAAAGGCTGAAAGGGTTTTAGCGCTTTCAAATTCTTGATCGCCCGTGAGCAATGCCACGATTTGTACGGTGATGGTGGTTACCGCCTGTAGCGGGTTTGCGGTAAGGTTTGCTGCCATTCCAGCGGCCATTACCACGATCATGGTTTCGCCAATGGCCCTTGAAGTCGCAAGCAACAGGCTACCGGCAATGCCTGGAAAAGCTGAAAGCAAAACGACTCTTCGAATGGTTTCTGATTTGGTAGCACCAAGCCCAAGCGATGCATCACGCAGGGATTGGGGAACCGCATTGATCACATCATCGGAAAGGGACGAAATCAGCGGCACGATCATAATGCCCATGACAAGGCCTGCGGCTAGTGCACTTTCCGAGGCAACTTCCAGCCCGATTTCGGTGCCGGTCCAGCGTATCATCGGGGCAACGGTGAGGGCTGCGAAAAATCCATAAACAACGGTGGGAATTCCCGCCAAAATTTCCAGCAATGGCTTTACAACATTACGGGTGGTGGGGGAGGCATATTCTGCCAGATAGATAGCTGATGCCAGCCCAAGCGGCGTGGCGGTTGCCATAGCAATGGCGCTTATCAGCAAGGTGCCCGTTATCAGCGGGATAGCCCCAAATGAACCTTCGGCGCCTACTTGATCAGAACGAATGGCGGTTTGCGGGCTCCATTTGGTTCCAAATAGGAAATCCTGCAGGGAAACCAGTTGAAAGAAGCGATAGGCTTCAAAAGCAAGCGATAAAACAATGCCGATGGTGATGATGATCGCAATCACCGAACAAGCCACCATGGTGATCTTGAGTGCCTGTTCCAGAGGGCGTGGGCCCCGGGTGTTGGTGATATTAATGTGTTGCAATTTACACTTACTCCGGACGCATAAAATCAGCGACATGGGTTACAGGCGAGCCATACCGGAGCTATGTAACAGTTTTATGACAAGCTTGGAGGGCTTGTAGATTGTTTGTTCTCACGGGCGTATCTTCCCTATCGGTCAGGCCCTCCGTATGGGCGGCGCATTAGCGCCGGTTGTTCTTCGCTCCCCGCCGGAGGCGGAGGTAGATACGGATGGGATCGAGCAAGGGAACGGTCCAATAAACTTTTGGAAAAAGAATGAGAGCCCGCAGGGCGAGCGTGGGAACCCGGCGCTAATGCGCCGCGCTTTCGCAGGCCTGAGCGCAGCGAAGATATGCCGTGAGAACAAACAAAAGTGAACCCACTGGGTGAGGATATGCCTGTGAGAACAAACTTACCCGCTCGCATTCGCGAGCGGCAATTCTACTGTGAAGGTGGAGCCTTCGCCGACCACGCTTTCGATGATTAACCTGCCGCGGTGGCGGTTTATGATGTGTTTTACGATGGCGAGACCGAGGCCTGTGCCGCCTTTTTCGCGGGAGCGGCCACTGTCTACGCGGTAGAAACGCTCGGTCAGGCGCGGGATATGTTCAGGTGGAATGCCCTCTCCGGCATCTTTGATGGCAATGATCAAATTATCATTTTGGCTGATTGAGATATTGATTTCTGAATCTGCCCGACCATATTTGACGGCATTTTCTACCAGATTGTGAAACAGCTGGGTTAGCTCGTCTTCATCTCCGTTCACTATTCCTTCAAAATCAGGCGTGATGAAGTTGATGGTTTTGTTGTTGGCCTCGGCCTGCGGCGAAACGGTTGCGATTACCCGGCTTAGAATATTCGGCACACTGGCCTTGCTGACCGGGCGGATGCGCTCGTTTGTTTCCAGAGTGGAAAGCGATAATAAATCATCAATCAGCCGGTTCATGCGGCTTGCTTCGCGCTCCATAATATCGAGAAACCGGGCGCGGGCATCAGGGTCGTCTTTGGCGGACCCTTTCAGGGTTTCGATGAAACCGGTGAGTGCTGTCAACGGCGAGCGTAATTCATGAGAGACATTTGCCACGAAATCGCTACGCATTTGCTCAGCTTCAAGGATGTGGGAAATGTCCTTCAGGGCAATCATGAATGTGCTGCTGGTGCCGGTGCGTTCTTCTATTCTGGTAACCGACAATTTGTAGGTGGTGGCGATGGAGCCTGCCAGTCGAAAGACCGTATTTGGCTCCGGGCCAATGATATTTCCCGCCAATACCCTGTCAACGTGATGCAAAGCTGCTGGATGGCGGATTGCGCGGGCAAAATCTGATCCTTCAATCCTGCGCCCGAACAACTCTTGCGCAATGCCGTTAGCAAGGATGATCTCGCGCGATTTATTGATCAGCAAGACCGGTTCGCTCAATGCGTTCAGCAAGGATCGCCATTCAAACAGATTCATTGTTCTCTCTCACGGCGTATCCTCTCCGTTCTAACTAGCATGTCTCCGACATGGCGCTCGGGCCTGCGAGGGCGCGGCGCATTAGCGCCGGGTGCCCACGCTCGCCCTTTTGGGCTCTCATTCATTTCCCTTGCGGGATTATTGATTGGCTAGCCAATCATACGTCGCTGCTGCGCTGGAAGTTGAATTCTGCGCCTGATCTAATGCCTGATGGCCAGCGTGTGGTCATGGTTTTTAACCTTGTATTGAAACGTACGCCTTCTGCGCCGTGGATGTGGTGATCGCCGAACAGTGAACGCTTCCAGCCGCCGAAGGAGTGATAAGCCACCGGTACAGGAATTGGTACGTTGATGCCGACCATGCCGATTTTTACGCGGGATGCAAAATCGCGGGCGGCGTCACCATCTCTGGTGAAGATCGCTGTGCCATTGCCATATTCGTGGTCGTTGATCAGTTGTACCGCTTCTTCATGGCTTTTTGCCCGCAGGACCGAAAGGACCGGGCCGAAGATTTCCTGTTTGTAGATCGACATGTCTTTGGTGACATTGTCGAACAGGCAGCCGCCGAGGAAAAAACCGTCTTCATAGCCCTGCAATTTCAAATCGCGGCCATCGACAACCAGATTGGCGCCTTGCTCAAGGCCCTCATCAATGAACTTATTGATGCGGTCGAGGGATTCTTTGGTGATCACTGGTCCCATATCAGAATCTGGATCAGTGTAAGGTGCAACTTTTAGCTGGCGGATGCGTGGGGCCAAGCGTTTAACCAATTCATCGGCTGTATCTTCGCCAACAGGTACTGCAACGGAAATCGCCATGCAGCGTTCGCCTGCTGAGCCGTAAGCAGAGCCAATCAAGGCATCGACAACCTGATCCATATCAGCATCGGGCATCACCACCAGATGGTTTTTTGCGCCGCAAAGAGCCTGAACCCGTTTGCCGTTTTCGCAGCCTTTTGTATAAATATAATGTCCGATCTGGGTGGAGCCAACAAAGCTTATCGCTTCAATGCGTGGGTCGGTTAGCAATACGTCAACGGCTTCCTTGTCGCCCTGTACGATGTTGAAAACACCATCTGGCAGACCGGCTTCGGTCAATAGTTCAGCAATGCGAACGGTAACGCTCGGGTCTTTCTCCGATGGTTTCAAAATGAACGTATTGCCGCAGGCCAGCGACACTGGATACATCCAGAGTGGCACCATAGCCGGGAAATTGAACGGGGTGATGCCGGCAACAACGCCCAAGGGTTGACGGATTGAATAAGTATCAACGCCAACGGCTACGGCTTCGGAATATTCGCCCTTCAATTGGGTAGGAATGCCACAGGCAAACTCTACCACTTCAATGCCTCGGGCAATCTCGCCCTTGGCGTCCGGTATGGTTTTGCCGTGTTCCTGTGAAAGCAATTCTGCCAGTTCATCGAGATTTTTGATCAAGGCTTCGCGAAAGGCAAACATTACCTGTACCCGTTTGGAAGCTGGTGTTGCTGCCCATGCGGGGAAGGCTGCTTCTGCTGCTGCGATGGCTGCTCTGGTTTCGTCTGCTGAGGCCAATGCAACTGTTGCGACGATCTCGCCGCGAGAAGGGTCTGTGATATTAGCGGTTCGTCCGCCGGTGCCAGCTACGCGTTTGCCATTGATGAAGTGCTCGACAGTTCTCGTCATTACAGGGTCTCTACTCTATTGCTTGTGAAAAAAAGGAGATTGCCAGCTATTGATAAAGATATCAATCTTGATTTTGGCTTGGCGCGACTATCTGGCCAAAGCGCGTGCTTCCAGCGAGATGGCAAGCAAAGTGGTGCTGGCCAATGTTGGCGCCAAAGCTGCGTTGGAGCGGCAATCAAAGCTGGCTTTTTCCAAACGGGTGAGTGTTTTGAACAGGGCTTCGGAATTCCAGATGTTCAGAGCGCCAACCACCGCGCGTTCCCGGGAAAAATGAATGGGGGGGCGCAGGGATTTAAACAGGCTTTGCGGGTTTTGTCGCCGGGTCTCCATTTGGCATTTGGCGGCGTGGAGCATTTGAAAATGGCGCAGGGCGGAAAGAATAATCATATCTGGCGGACTGCCGGATTCTCTTGCCTGTTCAAGACATTCTTCGAGTGATTTCAAATTGCCGGTGCTTGCTGCATCGATGACCTCATCAAGGATTAATTCCGATGTATCGCCGACGATTGCTTTGACCTCATCAAGGGTGATTTCGCTCTGGCCATGGGCATATAGCGCCAGCTTTTGTAGCTCATTGCGCGAGGCGCGCCGGTTGGCACCCAATTGCGAGCGCAGAAAGTTTTTGGTTTCCTGATCGATTCTGAAGCCTGCTTTTGTAATCTCCGTATCGATCAATTCGTTCAGGGCTGCGTCATTATCCTGATAGCAAGGCAGTGCCAGACCGTTTTTGGATTTCTCTACTTGTTTGCGCAGGCCGGAAGTTCGCTTTAAATCCCCAGCTTCGATGATGATGGTGCAATCTTGCGGCGGGGTATCAAGAACCATGGCAACAGCTTTGGTCAGATCGCGCCGTGTGGCACCGCTGACACGGATCAGCCGCTCGCCGCCAAACATGGAAATTGTGTGGGCTTCATCGGCCAGCCTGCTTTTATCGGCAGCCACATCGTCGGAATTTAGCCGGATAAGTGAAAACGGGTCTTTGAGATCAACACCGCTGGCCTTGGCTAAAATATCAGCGCGTTCCGACACCAGGCCTTCATCGGGACCATAAATAAGGATGACGGGCGCATCTTTCGTTGGCCGGCTTATAAACCGATCAACTTCGTGCGCTTTTAACTGACCCATATTCGATCCACGCTGTTTAGTCGGCTAATTTCTGGTGCCGATCCGATTTAGATCGGAAGCAAGGGCAAACCGGATTGCTTCGGCTGCTTCTTTTGCGGCACGATTTTCTGCATCACGTTCGGCACGTGAATTAGCAAAACTCTGGCCGGTCCGGTCATAGGCTGCTTTGGCGCGACGTTTGCCCTTGGCAACAGACTTTGATGTTGCCAGATCAATAAGGTCGTAGCTAACAGACACCTCGATGCTACCAGTGGTTCTATCCTGAACGCTCTGAACATTTGCAAGGGTTTTATTGGCAATGGAGATACGCAAGTTTGCCCGATAGGCTGGTTCGATTGCTGCGCTACCGCCATTCAACAGGAACAACAAATGGTTGCGCACCTGCTGTCCCGTGCGTGTATCGACTTCGCCAACGGTAATATTGGTCAATTGTGCGTTGCTGGTGCTGTTTGTGCCGTAAAGCGGCTGAAACTGGCATGCGCTGAGTATAAACAGAGCGACAGTCATTGATATTATAGGACCGGATATCTTGCGCATGGTGGCTAGGCCTTTGGATTTAGATAACAACATTCACAATTCTCTTTGGCACAACAATGATTTTGCGGGGAGGTTTCCCGTCCAGTGCTTTTTGTACCACATCCAACGCCAAAGTTGCAGCCTCAATATCTTCTTTTGATGTATCTGCGGCTAAAGTAAGTTCGCCGCGCTTTTTGCCGTTGATTTGTACCGGTAGAAGCATGGTTGATTCCACCGTCAGCGCCTCATCAGCAACAGGCCATGGTGTATCAGCCACAATTCCGGAATTTCCCATCGCCACCCAACATTCTTCAGCCAGATGCGGCATCATAGGGGCGATCATCTGGATAATCATATTGATGCAGATGCGCAATTCAGCGATCTGGCCGGGCGTTTTGGCTTTGTTTATGGCTTTTTCCAACGCATTGGAAAGGCCGTAAATCTGGGCAACGGCATTGTTGAAACGCAAATGGGAAATCATGTCATCAACCTTGACCAGTGTTTTATGGGCAAGTTTGGTGAGGTCACCAATGTCAGCTGTTGCGGTTGATTCTAATGCTGCCGTTCCTTGAACAATGCGCCAAACGCGTTGAACAAATCTGTGTGCTCCTTCAACGCCAGCTTCTGTCCAGATCACATCGCGCTCGGGCGGTGAATCTGAAAGCATGAACCAGCGTGCCGTATCGGCACCATAGGCTGCGATGATTTCGTCCGGGTCGACAGTATTGCGTTTGGATTTCGACATTTTTTCAATGCTGCCAATGGTGACTTCTTCGCCATTATCCAGCCTGAAAGCTTGTTTCTTGCCGTCTTCTTCTTCGAAGCGCAATTCGGAAGGCTGCATCCAGCTGCCGTCACTGGCGGCGTATGTTTCGTGCACTACCATGCCCTGAGTGAACAGGCCGTCAAAGGGTTCTGATATTCCCAGATGACCGGTTTTTTGCATGGCACGGGCGAAAAAACGCGAATAAAGCAGGTGCAAAATCGCGTGTTCAATGCCGCCAATATATTGATCCACCGGCAACCAGTGATCGGCAGCGGCTTTATCTGTTGGCGTATCGGCATGGGGCGCGGTGAATCTTGCGAAATACCAAGATGAATCCACGAACGTATCCATGGTATCGGTTTCACGTTGGGAGTCCGCGCCGCATTTCGGGCATTTGCAATCGCGCCATGTGGGATGGCGATCCAATGGATTGCCCGGTTTTTCAAAATCAATGTCGTCAGGCAAGCGCACGGGGAGGTTGGCTTTATCTTCTGGCACCACACCGCAGGCTTCGCAATGAATCACCGGAATTGGGCAACCCCAATAGCGCTGACGCGATATACCCCAGTCGCGCAGGCGGTAATTGACCTGTCGTTCGCCCTGGGATTGGCCGTCGATTTTTATTGCTTCGAGGCGTTTGGCTACTTCTTCCTTGGCAGCTTCTATGGTCATGCCATTGAGGAAGTCGGAATTGAATAATTTTCCGGGATCAGTAAAGGCTTCGTTGGCGACGGTGAAATCTTCGTCTTCGCTGGGGCGAACGACTGCGGTGACATCGAGATTATATTTTCGAGCAAAATCCAGATCGCGCTGATCGTGAGCCGGACAACCGAAAATTGCGCCGGTGCCATAGCCCATCAAAACGAAATTGGCTACGTAAACGGGTAGGGTCTTACCCTCAACAAAGGGATGTTTGACGGTTAAACCTGTGTCAAAACCCTGCTTTTCAGCGGTTTCTACCGCTTCGGCGGTGGTGCCAATGGCGCGGCACTCTTCGACAAAGGCAATGAGTTCAGGATTATTCTCAGCCAGTTTTTCAGTTAACGGATGATCTGCTGACAGTGCCATGAAGCTGGCACCGAACAGGGTATCTGGCCTAGTCGTAAACACATCAAGGGTTTTATCCGGTGCGCCGTCTGAAAATTCAAAACTGACCTTCATGCCTTCGGAACGGCCGATCCAGTTTTGCTGCATGATGCGGACTTTTTCCGGCCAGCGTTTCAGATCATCAAGAGATTCCAGCAAATCCTGCGAATAATCGGTGATTTTGAAAAACCACTGGGTGAGATCGCGCTGTTCAACCTGCGCGCCCGAGCGCCAGCCCTTGCCATCGATGACCTGCTCATTGGCAAGAACCGTCATATCGACCGGATCCCAGTTTACCTTGGCTTTTTTGCGGTAGATCAAGTCCTTGTCGAGAAAATCGATAAACAGGCTTTGCTGTTGTTGATAATATTCGGGGTCGCAGGTGGCAAATTCACGGGACCAGTCAATCGCCAATCCCATGGATTTAAGCTGTTTGCGCATGGCGGCAATGTTTTGATAGGTCCATTCTTTCGGATGCACCTTGTTTTGCATGGCGGCATTTTCCGCTGGCATGCCGAACGCGTCCCAACCCATGGGATGGAGTACATTATAGCCTTTTGCCTTGCGAAAACGCGCGATCACATCGCCCATGGTATAGTTGCGCACATGGCCCATATGGATGCGGCCCGATGGATAGGGAAACATTTCCAGCACATAATATTTGGGCCGGGAATCACTTAGATCGGTGCTGGTTTCAAATAATTTCTGGTCATCCCAGATTTTTTGCCAGCGGGATTCAGTTTCGCGTGGATTATACCGTTCCATTGCCATATCTAATAAAGTCAAATTTCTGATTGAATGCGTTTCGCGAGCTTCACCAGAAATTGGCAATTGGGTCAACAGTATCGGCGCCGAAAGGGCTTAAAATCGATGTCAAATGTAGTTGAACAGCACGAAGAGGTGGCCAGCCGGATAGAAACGGCCTGTAAACGAAGTGGACGCACGGCATCTGATGTGACGCTGATTATTGTTTCAAAGACCTTTGGGCCGGAAGATATCACCCCTTTGTTGGATGATAATTGCCGTGTTTTCGGTGAAAACCGGGTGCAGGAAGCGCAAGGAAAATGGGTGGATTTGAAGGAGCAATACTCTGACATCGAATTGCATTTGATTGGCCCGTTACAAAGCAATAAAGCCGAGGATGCGGTGGCGCTGTTTGATGTCATTCAAACCATCGATAGGGAAAAAATCGCCAAGGCGATTGGCAAAGAGATGAAAAAGCAGGATCGTAAGTTGAAACTGTTTGTTCAGGTGAATACGGGCAGCGAACCGCAAAAGGCAGGTATTTTGCCAGAGGAAGCAGTGAGTTTCGTCAAAAAATGCCAAGAGGATTTCGGTCTGGAAATTGCAGGTTTGATGTGCATTCCGCCGTTTGACGAAAACCCCGGACCGCATTTCGCCCTATTACGTAAACTGGCAGGAGAGGCTGGCGTGAGCGAATTATCCATGGGCATGTCCGGCGATTTTGAAACTGCGGTGGAATTTGGCGCGACGTCTGTGCGGGTAGGCAGTGCGATTTTTGGTGGGCGTGGGTGATCGTCTACCGGGATTCAGTGCTTTGTGATTATGCCCGTAGAAAATAGGGTATTCTTGTCTGGGTACCAAAGATTGGTATGAGGTGCTTTAAACGCCTGCTGTAGGAATGCTTTGCTCGCTCCGCGGTTCCTGAAAAACTCGATGTCCTTCTTTTGCTCGTCATTTAGACTGGCTTTCCGTATCGGGTTTTGGATTTCGAATTTGTATCGGTGAAAGCCCAGCTTTGCGTTCTCTCCTATTGTGCGATGATTGCCTGCCATGAAGACGATTGTGCAGGCTGAGGCGCATTGTTTGGTTACTTGGGTATCAAAATTTTTGGCGATGATGGTGTTTGCAAGGGCGCGGGCTGCGTAGATCAGGCCGCCTTCGCTGGATAGGATGACGGTTTTGGCGTTGGGGTATTTGGCAATTGTGTTGAGCAGGGCCGTGTTGGTGGTGAAGTTGATTTCTCCGGTGATGTGCATGGCTTGGCCGTCTTTGCTAACCAGCAACTCTGGTATTGGGAGGTTTTCTTTCCAATAGGCCGGTTTTGAGAATTTTCCTGCATATTGATCAAGCACCTGAAAACCCGTTGCTGTGATGGCGACCAGAAGTGCGCCATAGGCGAGCCACGAAGCCATGGGGTCCCCGAAGGAACCAAGGTTGAACGTGATTGCGCGCCATGTGCCGACGATTTGCCAGATCAGGATTGTGCAACTCAAAAGCACTACTGCAAAAGCGAGAGGGAGGCTTGCCTGAACAGGAATGAAGGCAATTAATAGGGTTATGCCAAGAACTGAAAATGCAATCGTTGGAAGCAGCGCGTTTTGGCCTCGCCAATGGTTAGCAAAGGGGGAGGCCAGTCGATCGACGGTTGCTTTTAGCATGCCTGATCGTAGACCTAGTGGAGGTTTCGGTAAACTCCCAGTGATTTATCTTTTTGCAAACCGTCCCAGAACGAAAATATTGCCCATTAAAACCAGAACAAGGCCTGCTCCGGCTAGTAGGCTCATCTGGTAATCTTCGAGGAAGATTGAAATCACCAAGGCGATTACCGGAAACATCAAGGTTGCATAGCCTGCACGGTCAGAACCGATGCGCCCCAGCAGAGTGAGATAGGCTGCAAATGCGATGACCGATGATACGATTGCGAGGAATAATAACGAGCCGACATAGGCTATGCTCCAGTCAATTGCGAAGCTTTTGCCCTGAACAGTAACGATGGCCGCGCTTATGAGCGCGCCGTAAGTCATGCCCCATGCGGAGGCCGATACGGTGGAAATTCCCTGTTTTTGTAATGATGCTGAAATGAGATTGCCTGTGCAAAATGAAAGGGTTCCCAGCAGACAAAGCGCTAGGCCGAACAGGGCGTATTTGTTGAGGGTTTGCCCGGCGATTGCGGGCCAAAACATCATGGCAATGCCTGCAATTCCCAAAGCTGCTCCCAAAAGCATATTGGATGCGGGAAGTCGTTTTTGAATTATCGCCATGATGAAAATATTAAAAACGGCAACAAGGGAAAATACGACCGATAAAAGCCCTGATGCCAGATGAGGTGCCGCGTAATAGAACAGCGCAAAGTTCATACAAAATATGAATGCTCCCATAGCGAAGAATTTTATGTGGGTTTTGAGCGGGAACCGCAGGGGCTTTTTTGCAAGAAGCGCCCAGATGATCATGATTGCTGCTGCTAAGGCAAAGCGCCAGAATACCGAGACTTGCACGGGCACCACGCCGATTTGTGCTTTTATCGCAATCCAGCTTATGCTCCACGCACCAACGGTGGCGGCATAAAGCATGTAGTCATAGGGGGTCAGAGGCGGGCGATCGGTGACCGATGCATTGGTTGCTGACATAAGAATGGAAACCCTGAATATTCTGGCAAAATTGGATGTAGGTCGGATTTCTAGCCACCGGCTGGGCTGGTTTTTCCCTTATCGCGTGTTCTGAGCCGGATCAGGCCTTCTTGGGCGACAGAAGCAACAAGCACGCCTTCTCTTGTGTAGATACTGCCTCGCGTGAAACCTCTAGAACCCGAGCTGTTTGGGCTGTCTTGAGTATAGAGATGCCATTCCTGCATGTTGATCGGGCGGTGAAACCACATGGCATGGTCGAGGCTTGCAACTTGCAATTCCGGGTCGAATACGGCGCGGCCATGGGCAAATAGTGAGGTATCCAGCAATGTCATATCGGAAGCATAGGCAAGGATTGCCTGCTGAATGGCTTCATTTGCGGGTAATTCGCCTGTGGCGCGGAACCAGATTTGTTGTTTTGGCTCCAGTTTTTTCGAACTGACATAGTGGGTGAGATCGGTTGGGCGTATTTCAATGGGCCGTTCGCGCTGCCAGTATTTGCGCACATTTTCCGGGGCGTGATCGATATATTGCTCAGCTAATTCTTTTTCGCTGGGCAAATCTTCCGGGTTTGGAATATCCGGCATTGGGATATAATGTTCGAGGCCGCCCTCTTCGTGTATTTGAAACGAGGAGGACATGGAAAATATCGCGTGACCATGCTGGATTGCCACAACGCGCCTTGTGGTGAAGCTGCGGCCATCACGGATGCGGTCTACTTCGTAGATGATTGGTACTTTCGGGTCGCCGGGGCGCATGAAATAGCCGTGCAGGGAATGGACTTTTCGTTCTTCAGTTACGGTCCGCTGGGCTGCTACCAGCGCCTGCCCGATTACCTGTCCGCCGAACACACGCTGCCAGCCCACATCAGGGCTTTGGCCACGAAAGAGGTTTTCTTCAAGGGGTTCCAGATCGAGAATATTCAGAAGGGTTTTTACGGCTTTGGACATGAATTTTAAATTTTCTGTTTTAACGGTGACAAAAAAGGCAATTGGCAAAAGTATGAATGCACCCTATCTTTAGAATACATCTTAGAGTTTTACGATTAATGGGGTTTGTTGCAAATGGCAAAACCGGAAAACAACTTGAAAACATGTGATATTTTGATTGTTGGCGGCAATTATGTAGGCCTTTCGACCGCAGTTGCCATATGTGCCGGTGGGCCGCACCTTTCGGTGGTAGTAGTTGAAGCGGCACCCGTGGTGGCAAATGAAAAAGACCAACGGGCTTTTGCCGTGGCGGCAGCGGCCAGCCGGATGCTGGATCAGCTGGGTATTTGGCAGGATTTGCTTGAAGAAGCGCAGCCGATCAACGAGATGGTGATTACCGACAGTAAATTATCCGATGTTACCCGCCCGGTGTTTTTGACTTTTGCCAATGAGCGCAAAACCGAGGACGGTGATGATCCCGCGCCTTTCGCCCACATGCTGCCCAATCGGGTGCTGGTGGAAAAACTGCGTGAAAAAGCGCTTGATATGAAGATTAAACTGATCAATGGCGATAGCGTGCTGGGGTTTAAAAAAGGTCCGGCAAGTGTGGATATCAAACTTGCATCGGGTATTTCATACCGGGCTAAGCTGCTTGTTGCGGCGGATGGGGTTCGCTCAAAAATGCGGGATCAGGCCGGTATTAAAACCGTGCACTGGCCTTACGATCAAAAAGGGATTGTTACAACAATAGCCCACGAACGCCCCCATGAGGGCCGTGCGGAGGAGCATTTTTTGCCCGCTGGGCCATTTGCGGTTTTGCCGCTAAAGGGCAATCGTTCTTCGCTGGTGTGGACGGAGAGTTCCCAGAGTGCCGATCGGCTTTTGGCCATGGATGATTTGTCGTTTGAACTGGAGCTGGAACAAAGATTTGGCCATAAGCTTGGCGAGATTTCTATTGATGGGCCAGTGAAAGCTTTTCCGCTCGGGCTGACCTTGGCACGCGAATTTGTCAAAGATCGGATAGCGCTGGTGGGGGATGCTGCCCACGGTATTCATCCGATCTCAGGGCAGGGGCTTAATCTGGGTTTTAAAGATGCTGCGGCGTTAGCTGAAACCATTGTGGAAGCCGATAGGCTTGGTATGGATATTGGGGCGCTGACTACATTGGAGCGTTATCAACAATGGCGGCGGTTTGATACGGTGCAGATGGGCATCGTTACCGATGTGCTCAATCGGCTATTTTCAAATGATAATCCGCTATTGCGGGCTGCAAGAGATTTTGGGCTTGGCATGGTTGAACGGATGCCGGGTTTGAAAACTAGGTTCATTGATCAGGCGTCAGGGAATTCCAAGAGCGAACCTAGATTGCTTCAGGGCGAAGCAATCTAGGGTTTCTTGTTCTCACGGGCGTATCCTCCCTGTCGGTCGGGCCCTGCGAGGCGCGGCGCATTAGCGCCGGGTTCCCACGCTCGCCCTGCGGGCTCTCATTCATTTCCCATGATAAATTGCGGCCTCTTTCCCACGACAGTCTTTCCGAATATTTCCCTTGCTCGATCCCATCCGTATCTACCGCCGCC
>NVSG01000005.1 GCA_002401155.1 Hyphomicrobiales bacterium | reverse complement strand
AATACGGATCCTGTGCTTATATGGATTTGCCGGGTACACACGCACGGCAAATGAATCTGTGAAGCTGTCAACTTTGGCCCGCATGGGCGACATTGACTGGGCTGCTGCCTGTGACGGCAGCAGCATTGTTACTAGAGCTCCGGCAAAAATGGATAGTTTTATGGTGTTTAAGTATGTCATCTTTGACGGTCCCTTTGGTTTTCAGAAAGTTATGCGGAAATTATTCGCAGCGTAGAATAACCGTTGCAGCATAAGAGCCTGCAACGAATACACCGGATGTCTTTGTCGCTTGCATATCCACGCTCACATTGGTAACGCCAGCCGTCGTCAAAGACGCGGAGGATACGTTAGTCATGGTGTTTGCACCCGTGCCGCTAAAGCTGGTTGCAAAGGTGACGTTGTCACCACCGGTTGTTGGAAATGTTGAAAATGCAGACAAAGCATCTGTGCTGAGTGAGTAACCTGTGCCTGTTGCAACGACTTGTGCAACACCAGAGGTGCCTCCAGCTTCTGATGAACCCAGAACGGTTGAACCGGCATTAACGCCGAGAGAACCGGGGTTTGAAACTGTTATTGTACAGCTTGCGGTGATGGACCCGTTAAAAGGCACACTACCGGTGGCTGCGTGTAGTTGTATTGGTAATAGGGCGAGCGAAAACGCGCTCAATTTGATGAGGTTCTTCATGACCTTCTCCTGCTACATGGTTAGTCTTTTTATTGTTCAGATTTATCCCACATATTGCCAATCTTGTTCTCCAACCGGACTGGCACCCCCGAAACAAATCTGAGGCGGTTATAGCCGCTGGAGATTTACAAAAAGGTTTATGAGACTGGTTAATGAAATCTGATGGGGTTTGGAACGCCTCAGAAATGTTACTGAGCAAGGCTTTGTGAAAAGTAAATATTTTACGTAACGTAAGCAATTTCAAACTGGTGCTTCATAAAATTAGTAATTCTTACCAAAACCGTATCTTTGCGGCTGTTTTTCCTGAACCCAACTTGAAATATTTTTTCAAGTTCTCTTGCCATGATTTCCATTTCAACGGCGACGTAGGATTTAAGTTTGGTGGGCAGCAAAGGCTTCGTTGAAATCACTTCGCCATTATCACGAGATTGCATGCGTCTTTTTAGATCGTTGGTGGACTTAACGCGAATATTGCGTAAGCTCCGGGTTGTAGACAGAGAGATAGTAAGTTCGAACACTGTTTTGATATCTTGCTAGAATACACGGGATAACCGTAGCTTCACTTCAATCAGACTTCTCTGCTTGCGTTATCAATCATACAAAAAACGTGGAATGCACACGCTCGCCATTCAGCCTCTTTTATGTTTTATTTTACCTAAAAGCACACTAAGTGCGTACTTTCACGATTCAAAATAGCTTAAAAGCCAAATCATACTATTTGGCCTGCGCGTATACCTACGCCGTTCAATCATTCATACTAAACTGTGGCAAGTCCATTAATTGCTCCAACGCTCAATACGCCAACCCACAGATTCTGAAGTTTCAATCATCCTCGTTTGCTAATTCTCGCAATGATTCAGCTGCAATCGCAAACGAGCGACACCGAGCTGCATGATCATGTATTGACCCGGTCACAATCAACTCGTTGGGTTGGTATTTAGAGATTATTGCAGTCAGTTGTTGGTGAACAGATTCGGGATTACCGGATGCCGAACAGGACATAGATTGTTCCACCTTCAATCGAATATGATCTGGAATCTCTTTATCCAAATCATGAGTTGGGCGCGGTAACTTGCCCCGTTGGCCCGTGTGCATGCGAGCAAAAGCCAGCACTTGGGAGGAGCGGAGATATGTTGCCTCTTCTTCGGAATCTGCCCCGCAGACACCAGCACCAATAATCACGTATGGCTTGGCCAGAAACTTGGATGGTTGAAACGTTGATCGGTAGATATGCAAAGCTTCCTCAAGCATTTGAGGCGCGAAGTGAGATGCAAAAGCATAAGGCAGCCCGAGATATGCAGCGAGCTGTGCACCGAATAGGCTTGAGCCAAGAATCCAGATTGGAACATGTGTGCCTTCGCCCGGTATGGCGTGCACTTGCGTTCCTTCGGGTGCATCATCAAAATAGGTGAGCAACTCCTGAACATCTTGGGGAAACTGGTCGCCACTTTGCATATGACGGCGTAGAGCACGTGCCGTATTTGCATCCGTTCCCGGTGCGCGTCCAACCCCCAAATCGATACGATCAGGAAACAACGTTGCAAGCGTACCAAATTGCTCAGCGATGATCAGAGGAGAATGGTTTGGCAGCATTATACCGCCGGCACCTACTCGCATAGTTTTAGTGCGGGCAGCCACTTGTCCGATCATTACCGATGTTGCAGCACTCGCAATGCCGGGCATGTTGTGATGTTCTGCAAGCCAGTACCGATGATAGCCTAAGCTTTCTGCTTGCGGTGCGAGATCCAGAGTATTTGATAATGCTTGGGATGTGGTTTGCCCTTCTGGAACAGGGGATAGGTCCAGCACTGAATAATGTTGCATTGATGCAGCTTCCATTGGATGTCGGTGAAGGACACAAATAGGCTGTCACCCGGTCTAAGGTCAAGGTCGGTTGCTCCAACCGGCGGACTCTCGGCCCAAACCGGACATACAAGTAACCAGTAATTCAAATAGGCTCATTCACGCGCGCCGCGTTCGGATTGCCCACAACCGTAGGTCGACGACAACCTTAACGGTAGCTAAGAGGACCATCGCGCACAGCACCGTCTTCGATACAATCCCCATCGTCCCCTCTATCTGCATAGCATGGACCAGGCTCCCAACAATGGCGATTGTCACGAGGGTGATATGACCCAAGCGCCACATATGCAATCGCAAGCGCGAGCGCAGAGCTGCCAATAGCGCGGTGGCGAAGACTGCCCACATCGCGATAACGCCCCATACTGAGAACTGTGTCGGTGATCTAAAAAGAAGGGCGTCGACCACGTCCGGAGGGCTTGTAATCCAAAGACCGATGATATGGGCCACAACAGTTGCGACCAGAACACTTCCGATCCAACGATGTATCTTTCGCCTGCGCAAAGCGGAAAGGCCCGGTAAGTAACCCCCGATCAGCAAAGGCTGTGCGAGCATAAGGACCAACGCGATCACCCCTGCAAGACCCGCCGCTATATATATCGGATCGCGCCATGCGATCAGTGGGCTTGCCGCCGCAACGGCGATCGGTATGGCAGAGGAAATCGCAAAAGCACCCCAGATCAGAACCGCTCGGCCCCAGCTCTTCTTCTTTGAAGCCACTTCGATCAGGCGGGTTGAAGTACGAAATGTGCGCTTAGGCTGGTGTCCTTTGAACTTGGCATTATCGGACGCATGAAGACGGTTTCGAAGTCATCGTCGTCATAGGCAAGGTGACCATGTGCCTGACCGAAAGCTGGGACGATCTGCGGCATTTCGAGACGGAACACTCCGTGCGCATCTGTGAGTGTAGCACCATGACTATGGGGGTCGCGCTCGTGCCCTTCAGTTGTGTGCGCCCAGATTTGAATTCGCTGGCCCGCAAGTGGAGCGCCATCACCTGCGCGACGTACGGTGCCGGTCATCCAAAAACCACCCCCGCCAATCCGATCTACAATCGGAGCTCCGGCACGGTAGTTATTCGAACCTCCTCGCATCGAAGGCGTTGATGCTAGGCCTTTAGCACGGGCGAAATTGCCTGAAACCCCGGCCGCGATGACAGCACCACCTCCGGCAATAAGGGAACGACGAGTCAATCGGATAACAGACATTCAAAGTACTCCTCTCCAGCCTGCAATTGCCCGGCTGAATTGATAAGACTAGACGTAATAGAAACTGATAAATAACAGGTTTGCGAAAGAAGTTCTAGTTAGGGCTAGCGGTGCACGGGGCAAATCGCACTAAAATTTTCGTGAACTCTTCTGCCTCATCAACCGATGCTGCGCTTCCCGTGTCGGAACATTGGTTAATCCGAGTCAGCATTGTAAAAGTGATTTAAGTCGAATTGAAACGTGCACCGCAAATCTGTTCGGTCGTTCAGTTTAGTTTAGTTGCGACATGGTTCAATCACCGCATTGATGATGCAATAGGTTGAGCTCACAGATAATCGCAGTGCGGATGTTTTTGTGTAGTTCAAATAAAATTGTTGATCTGTCTGCTTTTCGCTGTAAACAGAGCCTTTGAAGCCACCCATGCGCGGCCGCGATGGTTGGTTTTTTGATTTATAGAATCCCTTGGAGTACCCCCATGACCATCACCCATCTTGTCACCCATTCTGGCGGTTTTCACGCGGACGAGTTGCTGTCCTCTGTCATACTCACACGCCTTTTTCCTCAGGCCGAACTGAGGCGCACTCGCGAACCGCAATGGCTCATGCCTGCTGTTGATAAGATCATCTACGATGTAGGCGGAGACTATAATGCCGATGCGCAGATTTTTGACCACCATCAGCGGCCCAATCCGCTGCGTGAAGACGGTCAACCGTTCAGTTCTTTTGGGTTGATCTGGGCCCATTATGGCCATGATTATTTGGGTGCATATCTGGCGGCGATGGACGTGCCTGCGAATGATATCGAAGCAATTCATGTAGCTTTTGACACGAAATTTGTGCTGCCGATCGATCTTTTGGACAACGGTGCGATGGAGCCGTCTGTGGCGGGGCCTCTGTCGATTTTAACTTTGCCTGCGCTTTTAGGAAGCTTGAAACCCGTGTTCGACGACATGTCGCCAACAGCTGACGACGATGCATTTTTTGCAGCTTTACCCGTTGCACGCAAATTTATCGAGGCCTTTATCCGCAACCTCGCGGCGAAGGCCCGTGCGCAAAGCATTGTGTTGGAAGCTATTACCAAAGCAGGCGCATCGCCCATCCTCGAACTGCCCATGGGCATGCCCTACCTCTCTGCACTTCATAAGGCGGAGGCCGATCACATGTTGTTCGTGGTCAATCCGCGCGGAGGTGATTGGACACTTAATGGTATCAAGCTGTCGAGTGACACTTTTGATCAACGTGCGGATCTGCCTGCCGCCTGGGCAGGTCTGAAGGATACGGAACTAGAAGATGTAAGCGGAGTTAAAGGCGCCAAATTTTGCCATAACGCCCGATTTATCGCCGTTGCCAACTCACGCGAAGCGATCCTAAAGATGGCCGAACTCGCAGTAAAAGCCATTTGATAGCGGTGGTTTTGTCATAACCAGCCGTAACCACTCTTGGCCCATAACAAACCTTTGTTAACCTCAAACTTCACGCACAAAGCAACCATGCACCCAAAACGGCGCCATCACACCCAAATCAACGCCTGTCAAAGCGGATAGCGACCGTTTGCGTCAGCTTCACTCCGGGCGGCGGTGGCGGAACGGGCGATGCCCGACGTACCGTTGCAAGAGCAGCATTGTCCAACTTTGGATTGCCAGATGAGCGCACTAGTTTAGTTGCTTTCACATTGCCCTGCCGGTCAATTCTAAAGCGTATCTGAGCAGTTTCACCACCTCGGCGTCTCAACCCGGAAGGGTTACGTTTATGGCGTGCCAAATGCGCGAAAAGACGAGAGCGCCACTTTGCCGGGGTCAGGTTAGATCTTCGTACGCCACGGCTATTTTGCGAAGCAGCATTGCGGTTCGATTTTCGTGCTCTCGCTTTTGCTTTGATGGCAGCACGGACTGGTGCACTTGCCTTTCTCGGCTTTGGTTTTGCCTGACGTTTGGCCTTTTTCTTTTGTTTCACAAGACGCTGTGGTCTCATTGTGGGAACGGGGATTGTCAGCTTATCAGCTTCTTCGACAATCTCGTCCTCAACCGGTTCAAGAATTTCAGCTTCCACCGGCTCAACAGGCGTGGGGTCAATTGTTTCAACTTTTGCCAATTTTACCGCTTCGGCATGCTCCAGCGGCTCTTGCTCAAGAACAGTTTGTTCAACAGGCTCAGCAAGGTCGGGTTTGGACCTATCCGCTTGCTCGGAATCCTGAACCGGCTCGATTATCTCTTCAGGTGCAATTTCTTTGGTGACTTCCGAAACAACGGGTTTGGAAACATTCACCGCCTCGGCACTTCTCTCGTCAGGAGCAATTTCTTGTTCATCGGTTTCAATGGCTTCTGGCTCTGCTGCAAGCTCAATCATAATGGCTGATTGAGCCAACTCTTCAACAATCGGCTCCGACTGCTGGGGCATGATTATCCAGAAGATAAAGCCCGCATGAGCCATAACGGCCAGCACGCCGGCAAGTGACCATAAACCGGTGTAACCGATCCAACCCGACCAATTTTTGGAATTCTCATTCATTCTGACATTGCATCTTTGGCAAGACCAGGTGTTGCTCCCTTGGTTGTTGTAACAACGCCGGAAGTGCTGGGTGCTTTCTCTACCCCAACAAGAGCTATCTTGAGATAACCAGCTGCGCGCAAAAGGTTCATAACCTCCATAAGGTCGCCATAATCCACCTCCCTGTCCGCTCGCAGAAAGATACGTGTTTCCTTATCGCTGCCCGTGAAATCATCCAACGAAGCCTGCAGGTTCACGCGCGCAACATCATCGTCACCAAGGCTAAGGGAGAGGTTTCCTTTCAGCGTCAAATAGAGCGGATCTTTCGGCCTCTCTACTGGCTGCGCTGAAGATTGCGGCAAATCGACATTAATATCCACCGTTGCTAAGGGGGCAGCAACCATAAAAATGATGAGCAAGACCAAAATAACATCAATGAATGGTGTTACGTTGATCTCGTGATTTTCCACCAACTCATCATCTTCATTGCGCCTGATACCACCAGCCATATCGCCTAAGCCACCAATTTTGAATCTGAGGAATCGTCATCTTTTTCAAGGCCAAACCCGTAATCGAGATCCCGACTGATTAATCGCTCAATCCCGGCAGAAGAATCCGCAAGCAATTGCCTGTAACCAGAAATTGAACGGGCAAATATATTGTAAATAACGACCGCTGGAATAGCGGCCACAAGACCGGCTGCGGTTGCCAGCAAGGCCTCCGCGATGCCGGGCGCCACAACAGCAAGATTAGTTGTTTGCGCTTCCGAGATGCCAATGAAAGCGTTCATGATCCCCCATACTGTGCCGAACAAGCCGACAAATGGTGAGGTCGATCCAATAATTGCAAGCAGGCCTACTCCATTTGAAAGACGGCGAATACTTGCCACTTCTATTCGTGACAGACCTAAAGCGACCCGCTCTTTAAGTCCTTCCCCACCGGATTGAGCAATCGCTTTACTGGAAAGCTCTGCCTCCCGAATTGCTTCGAAAACCATTAGTGCGGCAGGACCGCGACCAGCGCCTGTGCCAAAACTTCTCCCGGCTTCCTTGAGTGTTTTTGCAGCCTTTATCAATTTGAGTGACCGCTTGATGCGGAGGCGTGCGCCAGCAATTTCGAAAGATTTTCCAATCCATATAGTCCAGGTCAAAATGCTGGCGAGACCCAAGCCGATAAGAACGGAGCTAACCACCCAGTCAGCCGCTCTGAACATGCCCATTGGTGAAAGGTCCCTGGGAAGAGAGGAGGCTTCAACAGTGCCGGTATTTACGGGTAATGTTTCAATTTTTGGAATAAGCTCCTGAGAGATAATTTCCGGGGCTGCTTCGGAGGAACCCTGCGCAGGACCCATCATTGTGGGCCCCTCTGGTATATCCTCTTGAACTAAGTTCTCCGGCGCTAAGCTGGCTTGTGCTCCCGCCACTTGAACCACACAAAATGACAATGATATCACAATCAATATCGTCACAAATCCCCTTAGCCCACCGCGCGCAAACAACACGCCCCGTTGCGCTGAACGCACAACCAATTCCATCCCCAAAACCATTCCATTTCCACTTTTTAAAATTGCATTTTCTCGCGCCAATTAACCCGCGCCTTAGACTATTTTTTCAGGCACATAGATGCCTCGTTAGCCGCTTATTCGAAATTTTCTCCAACGAGTGCGTGCACCCGGTCAAATGCCTCTACACCACCTGCGATAACCCGACCTTCTTCTTCGGCATTCAACGGCACCACATCAAACGCTTCAGTGAAGATATGCCAACGCAAACCACGGCCTTGAGGGTGAGGGGCTAAATGACGGGCGCCGAAATTCTCATCCAGCCCCATGACCGCTGCTCGTTTCAAAAGAATAGCCGCACCAAGGTTCGAGCCTTCCGCCACATAGAGCCAGCCAAGTGCTGTTGCTATGTCGGGTTCACCGCGAAAGGCTGGCGATCCATCCGAGACGGGAACAGGCAAATCGATATCCGTGATATCGGCGGCAATTAGATTAAGCCGGCACCGATTGGCAAGATCGGGCAGTAATTTCTGGAGAGTCGCATTGGCATAAAGCGCCTCAATATCGCGATGAAATTGATACTGCACGTTTAAAAACAAACCATAGAGTTCCCGGTCAGCAAATGGTTCCGCGCCGGTAATGCGTTTATCGAGCCTTTCATGGGCTTCATGGGTCAATTCCCGAAGCCGCTTTACTCGACTCTTTTCCACACCATTCCGGGCATTTAATGGTTTCAACATATTCATGTTTATCTCTCTTTTGTTTTTTTGATTGGGTTGGATATGTGGATTATTCTTCTTTGAAGGCCCGGCTGATCTGATCGCTCAGAGGCTTAACGAGATAAGAAATAACCGTACGTTTACCGGTTTGGATAAACGCTTCTGCCGGCATACCGGGAACCAGAACAAGCTCGCCCAATTGAGCCAGTTCTTCGTCAGAAATTTTGATGCGTGCAGAATAATAAGAAAGCCCGGTTATCTGATCCTGAGCAAGATCCGCAGCAATCCGGCTAATCGAACCGTTTAATTCCGGTGTTGTGCGTTGATTAAACGCCGACATACGCAGGACAGTTTTCTGACCCAAATACACCTGATCTATATCCTGTGGGGATATACGCACTTCCAGCGCCAGCTGGTCGCTATCGGGCACAATTTGCATAATAGTTTCAGCTGGGGAAATCACGCCACCAATTGTATGAATAGCCAGTTGGTGCACCACCCCGCTTTGCGGTGCAATAATATCAATGCGTTTCAAGTCATCCTCAGCAGAAATTTTACGTTCGCTATATTCACCGACTTGCGCCCGAACTTCGCGTAGTTCGGCTGCAACTTCGCTTCTGAGATCTTGATCAATCTGTTGTATCAGCATCCGCGTTTCAGTTATCCGGCCGGCAATTTGGGCCTGACCTGCGATCGCCTCACCGCGCTTACCACCAAGGGTTGCAGCCTCCCGGTCAAGGGCATTCAAACGCTGCATGGTGACGAGCCCCTTGCCATGCAATCCACGCAAATCAGAAAGCTCGGTTTCTAAAACAGCGAGCCCGCGATCATAGGCCAGCTCCTGAGCTTTTGTTCCGACAACTTCATTCTCATATTGGGAAATTCGCTCAAGCAACTGATGTTTTTTGCCTTCACGAGACTGACGCCGAAAGACAAACAAACGACGTGCGTTTCGAATTGCCGCCGCCACATTGGAGTTATCCGACAGCGCCAAAAGTGTTGGAGAAAAAACAATCTCCGGTAAATTATCGCGTTCAGCTTCCAGCAAAGCCCGCCGCACGGACATCTCGTCCAAACGCTTGGTAACGATGGCAAGATTGGCTGTGGTCTGGGTTGCATCAAGGCGGATAAGAACTTCGCCTGCATCGACCTTCTGCCCTTCCCTGACCAAAATTGCGCCAACGATACCGCCGGTCGAATGCTTCACAGTCTTCACATGGGAATCCACCACAAACTGACCGCTGGTGACAACTGCCCCGGCAAGGTTTGTAACCACCGCCCAGCCTCCAATTCCACCAAGCAGGATCACGATTGCCAAAGTAGCCAAAGTTAAATGTCGGCCTATGGAGTTGGCTGCCGGTGAAGGTTCGCTACGTGCCATCTTATTTGCCTCCAGCCGGATTATTATCTTCAATTGGTTTCAAAAGATTCATGCTCTGATTGGCAACGACCCGGAATGGCGTCACACTGCGCCCGGTAAACTTTGTCGCCGGAACAACGGTTTTTTGTTCCTTTGTTTTTAGCACTTTTGAGAGAATTTCATCGCGAGGACCGAATGCTTTGGCCCGCCCACCTTCCATTGCCAATAACAGATCAACGACACCAAGGGCGCTCGGTCTGTGTGCGATGATGATGACGATGCCACCACGTTCACGAACGCATGCGATCGCTTTGACCAAGGCAGCTTCGCCCTCAGCATCCAGATTGGCATTTGGTTCATCAAGGACGATGAGGAAAGGATCACCATAGAGTGCACGAGCAAGACCTACACGCTGGCGCTGGCCCGCCGATAAGGCTGAGCCGCTTTCTCCCATGCGCGTGTCATAGCCTTTGCTAAATCCGACAATCAATTCATGTGCTCCCGCCGCCTTGGCAGCTGCGATAATGACTTCTGGATCAGGATCACGATCGAAACGGCAAATATTTTCCGCAATGGTACCGTCAAACAGTTCGACACCCTGTGGCAGATAACCGATATAGCTTCCGATAATCTCAGGGTCCCATTGGTCAAAACTTGCGCCATCAATACGCACTTCGCCGCGAGCCGGTGTCCACGCACCTACAAGCGCACGAGCCAGTGTGGACTTGCCGCAACCGCTTGGGCCGATAATACCAAGAGCGCTACCGGCAGAAATTGCAAAACTGACATTGCTGACGGTGGGTGTTGTTTCTCCCGGTGGCACGATGGTCACACCCTTCACAACGAAATCGTCCTTCGGTCTGGGCAAGGCGGTGGTCTTGGTTTCTTCGGGTAAGAAGCTAAATACATCCTTAAGCCGGGCCCAGCTCTGGCGAGCCATGAGAAAGCCCTTCCAGCTTCCAATTGCCATATCGATGGGGGCAAGAGCACGGCCCATCATCACAGAACTGGCAATCATTACACCTGCAGATACCTCTTGTTGAATAACAAGCCATGCGCCGACACCCAGAATGCCGGACTGCAACATGATGCGTAATGCCTTGGCAATGCCACCCAAAGTGTTGGCGATATCACCGGTACGACGGTTTGATTTTAGATACAGGCTATTCGCCTCCTGCCACTTTTCCGCAATTCTCCCACCAAGTCCCATGGAACGCACGACTTCGGCATTGCGTCGTCCTGCTTCCATCAAAGCATTGCGCGTCATACCATGGGTAATGGTTTGCTGTGTCGGTTCGCGCGACAAGGCGTCCGTCAGAACGGTTAAGGCAACAAGCACAATTGCACCCACAAGCGCCGTCATGCCAATCCAGAAATGGAATACAAAGCAAATACCCAGATAAAGCGGCATCCATGGCAGATCAAACAGCGCTATAGGCCCCTGCCCGGACAAAAAACCCCGCACGTTGTCAAGATCACGTAAGGGTTGCAAACCATCACCGGGCATCCGCGTTTCTAGCGGTAGGAGGACAATGGCTGCGTGCGTCCGGGCAGACAATTGGTGATCAAAATCTTCACCAATACGCAAGAAAATTCGTGCCCGAACAATGTCGAGCAATGCCTGAAAAATATAAAGCCCCAGCGCAAGTACAGCCAGACCAATCAGTGTTGAAATACTGCCACTCGAAAGCACGCGGTCATAAATCTGCAACATGAATAAAGGGGCGGTCAACGCCAATAAGTTCACAATACCGCTGATGAGCGCGATGCTGAAAATTACTGATTTAAGGGGCGAAACAATCGCCGCAGCTGGCCGCTGCGACGATGTCCGCTGTGAAGCGGTTGAATTAAGCATGGGTTTAGACCGCTACAGCGCCATCCCATACCAGACCGAATATATCGGTACCGACAAAACCAGTCAGTTCCAATGTATTGGAACCATCTTGAATGGTCAGTGTGCCACTAGTATCCCACCAATTACTGTGGTTGAAGATCAGGTCTAAATAGCCCCCGATTGCGTCAATACCTTCCAAGTCAAGAACGTCATCTTCCCCGACATTAAAGTCCTGAATCACATCATTGGCCCAGTCATTGCCGAACACAAAGGTATCGCTGCCAAGACCACCGGTAAACTCATCGTCACCCGCAAAACTAAGCATTGTATCATCACCATCGGTGCCGTTCTGAATGGTGCCCTGCTCTGCAAAATATGCATAGAGGCCGGTCAGGCTTCCATTTTGCGACAGATCAGTAATTGCCGTATCAAAAGCTGATGTCAGGGGTGAGCCCCCAAAATCAACCAGCAATCCCTCATCCTGCACCCACTCATCGCTGGCAGAGACATATGTAAGGTTGCTTCCCAATTCGAGGGTATTGACGGTGCCGTCAACAACACCGGGCGTGTAGCTGTAATCTTCACCATTGACGATTACAGAGGAGTTATCATTAGGCGTACCGCCTAATACGCGCGTACCCGCATACCATTGATCGGACACATTCTGCACAGCATTGAAACCTCCATTGCCGCGATATACTGAATTGCTTTCCCAATCAGTCAGGAAGTCAGGAAGATTGCTGCTTGCTGCTGTATAATTTAGCTCTAATGCCATTTTATTATCTCCATAAATATTGTTTTGTTAAAATGCCTCGTTTGTTCATCAAACGAGCAGAGATTTGCGTGTCAGCAGGTTTGCTGCTGTGGCTGTTTCGATTGCCATGGTCTATTCATTCCAGACCAATACGTATCAATCGAAACGCCCGTCCCGCGTCCGGGTAACCACCGCAGTACGAGCCGCGATGGCAATTTTTTGCAATAAATCAATGTTGCTTAAGCAAACTCGAAATTTGCTGCCGTCAGACCCACAACGCCAAGAACCTCAATGCTATCGCTGAAATCTGAACTAAAAATGGTAGTCGTTCCTCCAAATTCACCGATGACCAGATCCCCGAGGCCCGTAGCACCCCAAGCAGACACGTCGAGGATATCTTCTGTGATGTCGTAATTATCCACCGTGTCAAAGAGGGAGCCATCTTGGAAAACGAACGTGTCCTGACCATCAAAACCAAGCAGTGTATCGTTCAAACCGACATTGCCAATTTGGACAGTTCCCTGCTCGCCAAAGTAATCAGTGAGACCGGCAAATTGCATGCCGAAGAAATTGCCACCATCTAATAGCCCGCCATGAGACAGGGTGTAGATCGCTTCTGAAAACGTTGAAGTAATTGGCATATAGCCAGAGTCATTGACTATAGTGAGCTCATTATCTTGCACCCACACATCTGAACCAGGATCATATTCAAGATTATGTCCTAAGGTGAGCGAATTTACGTCACCAGAAAACATACCCGGGGAATAGTCATAGTCTTCAATATCCATGATAACGGAAGACTGGCCATTATCGACGCCTTCTGTGTCGGTTCCGGCAGTCCATTGGTCCTGTCCCAAATATGATGAACTGAACCATCCGTTTCCATTATACGGGGTGAACTCAGCCTCGTAGTCTTGAAGATAGGTGACGAGATTGCTACTCGCCGCCGAAAGAGTAATTACTAAAGCCATGATATTCTCCTAAAGTTAGGTTTCATGGTCCGCCGAATGACGGGCCTCGTATTGCTCGTCAAATGACGAACCTCTTATCTCCGCGACTAAATTGGTCACGGAAATTCCTAGAACTTGCTTCTTAGCGACACCGTAAATGTCCTCCCCGGCGAGGCGTAATAAGTCGCACCTACCGCAGGTGCGTAGGCAAGGTCTTCCAGATTACTGACTGTAAAACTAAGTTTGGTTTTGTCGTTGAAGGCGTAGGAACCATAGAGATCAAACACCCTGTAGCCATCGATCTCGTTGTTCCGTCGTAACGATCCCAACGCAGGTTCACTGTCACCCACATCGTTCATGCGCATGCCAAGGGTGAGCTTCTTGTCGAACAGCCGCACACCGGCATCCATCGTTACGCGCATCTCCGGTTGTTCGAAAATAATTGCTGCGCCCTGTCCGGCATTAATGGAACGATCATTGCCGCCCGGCGTTGTATAACTGTCGGCAAAATCTGTTTCGATGAATGTCAATGCTCCGCCGATATAGAAGGAACCAGCATCATAATTAGCCTCAACCTCAAGCCCCCTCATACTCGTGATGCCATTCAGATTAAGGTAGGAGGTGTACACTTGATTGGCTTGGTCATTTCGAATGGTACCGAAGCTGATGTAGTCCTCGATTTCCCGATAAAACCCAACGGCCTTCAGACGGAAGGCGTCATCTGGAAGAAACAGGGAATCGTGAGAAATATTTACACCATATTCATAGGTTTCAGCCCGCTCGGGTCTGAGATTGGGATTTGGTGCATAGCCGTTAATGCTACTGCCAGCATGGCCACCATTGATGAATGATTCCATGACTGACGGTGGCCGAAAACTTCTTGAATATTTCACAAAAGGCTGCATCCAGTCCGTAGGTTGGACCGCTATCATCAAGGTCGGCAAAAGCGCATCGCCTGAATTATCGATATTCACATTGAACCGCTCATTGTACGGATCTCCGTAAACTTTTACGGTATCGCCTCCTTTACAACCTACATTTGGAGGAAATGGAGGAGATGGAGCACAGACAATTGGCGTCACATAAGTATTAATAATCGGAGTAATTTTACCGCCAAAAATCACTGTATCGCCGGAGATATTATGCCAGTCGTAGCGCACTCCACCTTCGATGGTCAGCCAGTCTTCGTGTTCCAGCTTGGCATTGATAAAACCACTGGCAACGGTTCTGCTACCGCTGGGCGTACCACCCGAAAGAACATCTGAATAATCAACATATGCATTCTTAGCCTGATCCCAAACGACGTACTGGCCACCATTAAGTTTCGTTTCACCCTCATCATGAAACGCTTCTCCACCGAAATTCAGGGTCAGGGCACCAAGGGAGGTATCTATCTGGCTGGTATTTTGCAGACTACCGCCATAGGTATCCATTTGATAGCTTGATGTTCCAGTAACAGAAGGAACCCCCGGAATGGTACTATTCGGGCTCGTCTCTTCATTGTTTGTACGGTTGAAGTAAGCCCGCGCCTCAAAATCGATCAGATCACTATCAGGATTCCAGTCCAGTGCCGCGGTATAGGTGTCATTTACGACTACTTGCCCAGTTTCCTTAAGAGCACCGCCACCGAGAATTTGGTCATAAAATCCTGTGCTGAAATCAGACTCGTTTCGCACCCAGCCAAAGGTCAAGTCGATATCCCCGGTCGGTGCAAGTTCTGTTTTTAAAATGGTCGACTCAACCACCTGACCAGAGAACAGCGCGATATCCCCGGTGTAGGTTGTGTTTTGCTTTACACTGCCATATTTGCCAATTTCGAAAGCGCCAATTCTTTTATGGCTGATGCCACCCAATACTGAGAACGTGTCACTGAACCTCACCGCGCCCGCAATTGAACCGTTGAAGTTAAACGCATTTGTACCGGTTGTGGAATTCAACTCCATTCCCCAATTTCGGCCCGGTTCGATCAAATCATCAGCAATGAGAGTCCGGAAGTTAACGGAGCCACCAAGGGTGCCAGCACTGCCAACGCCCGATGTGGAGCTTTTTTCAATATCAATTTCACGAATAAAAGCTGAGTCCACATAAGTGCGCTGGGTCGCGCCATGGCCGTTTCGTTGAAAACTTTGTCTTGCGCCATCAATCATTGTGGCAACACGGTCCTGATCCTGAAGTCCGCGTACATTAACGCTAATGCCGGGGTTTTGTGCTTCGGAACGGTTGGCATAAACACCGGCAACCGTATCGAGCAAATCGCGCGTATTGCGGCCGGGATCATTCTTGATCGCCTCGCGCGAAACAACACTGGTACTGGATGGTTTTTTATAAACCCAATCAGGCGTGCCTTGAAACCCCTTCCCGTCTGATGCGCCTGCCCCAGAGACAATAATTGTGCCGAGCAATATCGAGCCATCATCAGCGACTTGCGAGGTGTCTGTTGCAGCCGGATTAAGAATCGTAACGGTGTTGGCAGCGGTAAACTGATAAACAAGACCAGTACCACCCAGCAAACGGGTTAACGCCTGCTCACGGGTCATTGAACCGGAAATAGCTGTTGCCCGCTTGCCGCGCACAAGGTCCGCAGCATAAAGCAATTGTATATTAGATAATTTACCGAAGCGGAAAATTACCTGCCCAAGCGGCCCCGCTGGAATGGAAAATTTAACCAGCTCTGAGCCAAAAGCCGCACTTTGAGCCATGGCCCCTGTCGGGATAGACGAAATAGAAATCAATAAGGCGATACTTAACGCCCTGAACGTAGCACGTGCACCCATCGGCACGCTGACATTACATAACTTAAACATATCCCTGCAATACTCCACACTTGTACTTTGAAAGCGCAAAGTTGCGCCTCTAATTACAAGGACGAGCCACAGGGGGGGGTCACCTCACCCCGGAATCAAAAAAAGTTAAAAAACATTAACTTTTCTAATTTTCTATATTGGAGAATATGCTTTTTTAAGCGCACTCAGTGCTAAAAATGTAAGAAAAATACTTCAATCTGCTGAGCGTAAAAGTACCAAATAGCGGGTTATTTTAACCGCTCGTACCGGCAAGCTGCCCTGAATCGCATCGATGACAACGTCCGGATTGGCGGTATCGAAAATCCCGGTTACGCGTAAATCAACCAGACGCTTGTCAGTAATGTAAATAACGCCTGACCGATACCGGTTAATTTCGGAAATGACCTGCCGTAACGGCTTATCTTCGAACATCAGCTTGCCATGCCGCCATGCCGCATCCGTAACACCGTCAACTTCGCCGACCTGATGAAGGCCATTCCGATCATAAGAAACATACTGACCAGCCTGAAGCGCCGTATCATCGCTATTGGGCAAGGAAACAGCAACAGCACTTTCCTCAACAGAAACAGTAACGGTGTCATCCCATTGATGAACGGTAAATCTGGTGCCTAATGCGGTTGCAGTTCCGTCTGCGGCCTCCACAATAAATGGACGCCTGGGATCACTTGCCACATCAAAAAAAGCTCGCCCCCGCAACAAAACAAGTCGTCGTTCATTGTCGCTATATCTAACATCAATCGCGGTATCTGCATCGAGAGTTGCACCACTGCCATCGGCAAGAATTATGTCACGCCGTTCACCAATTCCAGTTGCATAATCGCTGATCAGGAAATCCGGCACACCATTGATAATAGCAACACCGGCTGCCGATGCGGCCACGGCCCCCCCTACCAAAAAAACACGGCGAGACACGGCAAAAGTACCGATTTGTACAATTTTGCTGTTTGGGGTGCGGGCCGAGTGAAATTCTTGCTCTTGCCGAAAGTCCGTAATGTTGGCCAGATCAGACCAGACAGCATCCAGCTTTTCATATTCCTGACGATTTTGAATACGTTTCGCTAACCAGTCTCTGTGTTCTTGGTGCTCCGCACTTGTTGCGTTGCCAGAGTTAATTTTAGAGAACCAGGCTAAAGCCTCCTCGCGGGTCTTTCGGTCAGAATTTTCTTGCGCACGCGCCCGGGTCATCAGTGTCACCATTAATCGATTGGTCGGCATATATTACAGTTATATGCTGAATACCAGCTTTATTAATATGACGAGCCTAGTGGGCAAACACCTCATCCCCTCCACGAACTTTTTTAACTTTTCGGGTCAAGTAGATCACTTAATCGCTCACGGCATTTTGCAAGAGCTTTCATGCTAAGCTTTTCAACGGCGCTACGTGAAATACCAAGACGATGGGCAATTTCCACATGGCTGAGGCCATCAAACCTTTGCATGAAAAAAACCTCTCTCTGTCGCGCAGGCAGTTCTTTGATAACCTCTTCCAACATGTTCAGGCGTTGACGATAATCTGTGATTTGCTCCGGAGATGGCGCATCCAACTCAAAATCTCGCTCTCCCAATGCACTGAAATAACGCGTCTGCACCTGACGGTGGCGTATATGATCCAACGCCATATTATACGTCACCCGTAAAACATAGGAGCGAGGATTATCTATTTTCACATCAGCAGAAAGCGCCTGAAGTTTTATGAAAGCATCCTGCATGATATCCTCAGGATCCACTACCCGGCCCACTCGCCACCTCAATCGCTTCACAATCTCATCATAATTTTCGATGAGAACTGCCGATATGGACTTCATTTTATCAATGGCCATCCCGCGATCACCCAACAACTGAATGTGGGCGGATTATTGTACCCCAAAGGGTAAATCGTACGAATCGCCTTTTGCATGGCCTGATTGAAACCGACAGAGTCATTTTGCGTCCTTCCAAGAAGTAACCGCATTAAAATAACCCGAAGATTGAAAAGAAAAGTCTATTCCATCAAAATCACAATAAAAATTCGCGCGCAAAAATAGCGCGCGTGCTTGTGGGAGACGAACAATTTTCCTTCAATCAACGGGATTAAAGGTCCCGCCATTAAAGACGATACAAATGTATTAGTTCATGTAGAAAGTAAGTCAATATAAATGATACATAACAATAACTTAGAACTATTCTAAATCTTGATATTTTGACACAACAATAAAAGAAAATGCGCTTCGACTTGCCTATGTCAGCAAGGAAGAGTTCCAAAACTCATACGTTCAGAATTGATGATTAGGCCCGGCGCACAAAACTAATTTTGAAAGCGTTACAAGTTGGCGAGAACAAAAATTCAGTGATTATATCTTATTGACCTACTGACTTTCTTATGCATGATTTTGCAAAATTACGGGGGAAGAGTTTATGATAACACAACCTGCAGCACTGCAAGATACGAACTTGATTGGCGCGTTCATGCCTTCTTTGAGCAATGCATCTGTGTTGATTGTGGATGACGAACCAGGGATGCGAAACTTTCTCGTCAAAACACTTCTGCCCCATTGCGCTCATGTCGAAGAGGCATCAGATGCAATCGAAGCATCGTCCAAGTTGGATAAAAAACGGTACGATATTATTATATTGGACAACATCATGCCCGGCCAAAGCGGCATTGACTGGCTGTCAGAACAACGTGAAGTCGGCCTCTTTGCCGATGCAATTTTAATCACCGCCTATGCCGAGCTTGAAACAGTGATTGCTGCAATCCGTGTGGGGGCCGTTGATTTCCTGCTCAAGCCTTTTCGAGCCAATCAAATCCTCAATGCAGTTGCCCGTTGCCTCGACCGGGCAAATCTACAGCGCGAGAACAATCTGCTCCGTCATGAACTCGACACCAGTTCAAATCTGCTGCGCCACCGTAACCGTCTAATCGGCAGTTCTGACGAGATAGAAGAAGTGCGCGAGATGCTCACACGTTTTGCTCGTCTGCCATCCAATGTCATCATCACCGGGGAATCGGGCACGGGGAAAGAAGTCGCGGCCCGAATGCTGCACGATCTTTCTGAACGGGCAAACCGGCCCTTCGTTTCTATGACCTGCGCTGCCCGATCGCGCGAAACCTTCGAGGAAGATTTGTTTGGGCGCGCAGCAAAACATCTGGATGGCGTTGATCAAAAAGAAGGCCTGTTATTATCAGCACAAGGCGGCACCCTCTTCCTCGACGACGTGGATGAGCTTCCACCTCAGGCTCAAATTGCTCTTATCAAGGTAATCGAAGCAAACAGCGTTCTTCCCATAAGTGCAGCACGTGAAATTCCGTTGGATGTGCGATTGGTATTTTCCAGCACCAAACCATTGCTGCCGATGGTGCAGGCCGGTGAGTTTCGTGACGATCTATTCTACCGCATCAACGTGCTGAATGTTCATATCCCGCCATTGCGCGAAAGACCGACGGACATTCTTGATCTCACCCGCCTGTTCCTTGAGCAAATGCAGCAGGAATTCAACGTCGATGCCCCGGAAATGACAGCATCCGTACGCACAAAACTGCTTTCTTATGATTGGCCCGGCAATGTACGCGAATTGCGAAATCATATCGAGCGCGCGCTTATTCAGGGTGACCTTTCTATTGGTCTAGATTCGCCGCACACTCAGGAGAAAACCGACACATTGGCAGCAATCGAACGGCGCCATATTCTCGATACGCTGGAAGCCTGCGGTGGCAACCGAGCGGAAGCGGCAAGACGCCTCGATGTATCGCGCAAGACAATCGATCGAAAATGCCGGGCCTGGGGATTGTAAACATATATGAAGTCAGTTCGCCTCCGCCTTTTGATCCTTGCCCTCCTGCCCTTGGTGGTTTTGCTGCCGGTATTCCTCGGCACGGCAATGGCGCGCTGGGCCGACAAGTTTGATGATCTGCTGATTTCCAAAGTCGCCAGTGATTTACGCATCGCGGAGCAATATCTCCAGCGCATCATTAAAGTGAGTGGTGACGAGGTAACCGCACTCGCTGGTTCAGTGGAATTTCAAAACGCCAGCAATGGCAATGCAGCAACGATGAGCACCTATCTGGAAACCAACCGGGTTCGGCTTGGTCTGGATTTTTTAAAACTACAACCAACCAATATCAAAAATACCCGCTCGGCTATATATGAACGCGGCCTGAAAGAGGGAGCAGCCACGGCAATTGATATTTTTTCCGGCAGCGAGCTTAAAGCCCTCTCCCCTGACCTTGCAAAACGCGCAACAATTCCATTGATAGCAACGGAAGCGGCTATCCCCACCAATCGTACCACCGAAGATCGCGGCATGGTGCTTCACTCCGCCGTTCAGGTGAATATGGATGGGCAAGAGGCAATTCTGACCGGCGGCATACTTCTAAACCGCAACCTCAATTTTATCGATACCATCAACGATCTGGTTTACCGCCGACCAGACGGGCAAGAAGTGCCCCAAGGCACGGCAACTCTATTCCTTGATGACGTGCGGATCAGCACCAATGTCCGTCTGTTTGAAAATGTCCGTGCCCTTGGCACCCGCGTTTCTGCAATCGTCCGCCGCGCAGTAATGGATGAGGGCCGCACATGGCTCGACCGCGCCTTCGTGGTCAATGATTGGTATATCTCCGGCTATCTTCCCATCGTCGACAGCCACGACCAACGCATCGGCATGCTTTATGTGGGGTTTCTCGAAGAACCCTTCCGCACCATGAAAAATACCACCTTCATCGCGGTCTTTTTCGGTTTTATTATTGTCATCGGCCTCTCCATACCTTTGTTCTTATGGCTCGCTCGAGGCATTTTTTCTCCGTTGGAAAAAATGACCGAGACGATGGAACGGATCGAACAAGGAGACCTCAAAGCCCGTATTGGCATCATCGGTTCAAAGGATGAAATCGGGCAAGTGGCAAGTCACCTCGACACTTTGCTTGATCAGGTGCAGGAGCGCGATCAGGCACTGCGCGATTGGGCCGGCGAACTCAACGAGCGCGTAGACCAACGTACCAACGAGCTGCACGAAGCCAATAAAAAGCTTGAGGCAACTTTCCAGCAATTGGTAATGTCGGAAAAACTGGCTTCAATCGGCGAGATCACCGCTGGCGTTGCACACGAAATAAACAATCCGGTCGCGGTCATTCAGGGCAATCTCGATGTACTACGCCAAACCCTTCAAGGGCGCAGCGAGGACGTGCAGACCGAACTTAAATTAATCGATGAACAGATTCACCGCATCAATGTGATCGTCAATAAATTACTTCAATTTGCCAGCCCTGGCAGCGAAGCCGATTTTGCAGAACGGGTACAAATGGAAGAGGTGATGGAAGATTGTCTGGTACTGGTACAAAATTCTCTCGCCAGATCTGATGTCACAATCAGCACCGATCTGATCACATGCCCCGCAGTCCACATCAACAAAAGTGAATTGCAACAAGTCCTGATAAATCTGATGATCAACGCAACGCAGGCCATGAAAGATGGTGGCCACCTAAATCTGAGCGTCGCGCCAAAAACAAAAAACGGAATTGACGGCGTAGAAGCCGAAGTGAGCGACAACGGCCCCGGTATTCCTTCCGAAATTTTAGCGAAAATATTCGATCCGTTTTTCACCACCCGACGGGGAAAAGGGACCGGCCTTGGACTGTCGATTAGCCAAACATTGATCCAGCGGGCGGGCGGAATAATTTCTGTAAACAGCACAAAACAGAACGGTTCACAGTTTATTATCTGGCTTCCAGCTGCGGACACTTTGTCTTAAAAATCAATATCCAACATACAAAAAGTAGACATTTTGTCCTTAAAACAAAGCCACTCACGAGAAAAAACGGACAATTGTACTCATATTTGATTTTACATCTCTATCCGGTAAGCTATTGATTAATATAATTTTTATTGACTTTCAAGTATGACACCCTCTCTAGATACTCCTTCAGCGGGTTGAGGAACCCGGTCAAAAGATGAAATGCCTTTGAAGCTCAGTCCTCATTGGGGGGAATATTCAACTGGCAAAATTTTTTTAAAACAAGGAGGACAATTCTAATGAGCACGCAATCTTCAGGGGGCATATTTTTATTTTTGATGAAAGAAAACATTGTTGCAAAATCCGGTTTTAACCGCTGGCTGGTGCCGCCGGCTTCAATCGCAATTCATATGTGCATCGGCTCGGTTTATGCTTGGTCACTTTTTAATCCGGCACTCACCAGAGAACTTGGCGTTGTGGTTTCGTCCGCTGATGACTGGTCGCTTTCATCCGTGGTATGGATTTTTTCGGCTGCCATCGTATCCCTTGGTCTATCGGCAGCCTATGCCGGAAAATGGCTGGAAAAAGTCGGCCCACGTTGCGTCGGTGTCGTCGCAGCATTCTGTTGGGGCGGTGGATTTCTGATCGGATCAATCGGCATTCTCACCCACCAATTGTGGCTGATATATTTAGGATATGGTGCCCTTGGAGGCATTGGGCTGGGGCTGGGTTATGTATCGCCCGTCTCCACCCTCATTCGCTGGTTCCCCGATCGCCGAGGCATGGCAACGGGCATGGCAATCATGGGTTTTGGCGGCGGCGCCATGATCGGTGCGCCACTGATCCGCTGGCTATTGGGCCTATACGCCAAAACACCAGACTATCTGGGTGCAGAAAGCGCAATCACATTGATCACCGAAGGCGGCCGCCGATTTGCAGAAACTGCTGTGGGAAAAGTTGAAGTCGTTATCGCAAATGCAGCGCAGGCAGCAGCCTTGCCCGGCGGCGGCGAAGCAGGTGTCTATGTGGTTGGAACCGGTAATACCGGTGCAGCTTCAACCTTCATCACTCTGGGCATTGGCTATTTCATCGTCATGATCATTGCATCCTTCCAATACCGCGTCCCCAAAGAGGGCTGGTTGCCAAAAGGCTGGTCTCCAAGCAAAATCACAAACGCCATGGTAACCGACAAGCATGTGCATATTGATCAGGCACTCAAAACACCGCAATTCTGGTTTATTTGGGTCGTACTTTGCTTCAACGTGACCGCCGGTATCGGTGTAATCGGCGTGGCCAAAACAATGATCAACGAAATCTTCGGAGATCTGGCAATCGTTACAGCAGCCTTTGCCGGAACTTACGTTTTGATGATCTCGGTTTTCAATATGGTTGGTCGGTTCTTCTGGGCTTCCGTATCGGATAAAATCGGGCGAAAGAGCACCTATTATTGCTTCTTCCTTATCGGCATAGCGCTCTATTTGGCTATTCCATATTTCGCTTCAACCGGTGGCACGCCAGCATTGATCGGCTTCTACGCAGCAACCATGGTGATCTTCACAATGTATGGTGGCGGGTTTGCAACCATACCGGCCTATCTTGCCGATATTTTTGGTACGCTTCATGTGGGAGGCATCCATGGACGCCTGCTCACGGCATGGTCGACAGCTGGCGTACTTGGGCCATTCGCAATCACCTATCTGCGTAACCTGTCCAAGAATGATGCAATCACCGATCTGGTGTCAAAAGTCGATGCTACAGCCTTTGCTGAAAAATTTGGAGCACCGATGGATCAGTTGCAATCTCTGGTGGCTTCCAAAACAGTAACGATCAGCAAGCTGATGGAAATTGTACCGGCAGGAACAATCGATCCAACCTCCAGCCTCTATAATACGACCATGTACGCCATGGCCGGATTGTTGGTTGTGGGTCTGTTTGCAAACTTCATGATCAAGGCAGTTGGCGCCCAGCATCATGTGGAAAAAACGCATCCGGAACTTGCACCAGCCGAGTAAACTTCTGGTCTCCCCGACCAGTTTCCCTGAAAGGAGGCAACCATGCGTTGCCTCTTTTTTTGTATATCGATCTTAAGTTCTAAGCTTTGGTGTGGGAAGGCAACATACCGAACTGCCTAAAAAGCGCCTTGGTAAGATTGGATCCGCTTTTATGTCCCGCTGCTTGTGAGGCTTGCGCAACTGTCGCCCGTCAAACAGCAGTGCAGCACGCGCGCACTCAAGGCGTCATTGGCGAATGGAAATCTATAACCATCATACCAAACCCGCGCTTAAAAGCCCGCTACATTGAACTCACAGACATGCCAATGGCCACTGTAATCTGGGTGAGGATCAAATCTTCGTTGAAGTTATCTTCAATAAAGATATTGATTTTTCTCGCCTGACGGTTTTTCGGTACGCCTACCTTGGAGGTGGATGGTGCATTTTCGATTATACCAAAAAGCTTAAGTACATTGCAACAGCTGACAATTCTCTATGGCTGATCTGGCCCTGATGCGCCGGATCGATGAGTTGCACCTTGATTATCCATTTCCCACTAAATTCGAGTGCGTAATTTTTAAAAGATGTTCAAAATTCCTGCATGCCGATTTAGTAACGCGGCACGGATTTTCAAATCCACCTCCTGCGCCAGCTTCTTTGCGGCATCAAAAAACTCCTCACCATCGGATGTATCACCATCCACTTTGGCCGTCCACGCATCAAGATGCGTCTCCCAAGCAAGGGGCGCCTTCTTCTCTGCAATGGCGAGATGGTCAGTTTCAAGGCTAATCCAAACCTCTTTGTGCCTTTCAACGCGAGAAAATTGCTTAGGAAACCACCCTTTCAGATAACAAATCTTGTTGCGCAGGATAATAGCCAAGGTTTAACTCACCTTTATCGTAGCAAAAACCGTAGCGAATCGGGATTATTTACGGCATGGGGTGGATTTATATTTGGTTTTTGTTGGATTTTTTCAATCTCTTAACGAGTCATATTCAACAAGATTTTGGCGGAGAGGGTGGGATTCGAACCCACGGAACGCTTACACGCTCGCTGGTTTTCAAGACCAGTGCTTTCGACCACTCAGCCACCTCTCCAGCGCTTTGCTAATGCGATATTTGTCGCGGAAATGCAAGGGTGAAATCAACTAATTACGTGTGATTGGAAATGAAACAAAAAAATGGCCGGCATCTCTGCAGGCCATTTGAATTTATTATTAGCTCAAGCCTATTGTGGGAGCTTGTTGTCTACGCCTTTTACGTAGAAATTCATGCCCAGCAAGGTGCCGATTTCTGCGGCTTCGCCAGCTTTTACCCATTCGCTACCATCCTGCTTGGTGATTGGGCCCGCGAAAGGATTTAGGCTGCCGGAGCGGATTGCTTCTTGGGTTGCTGCGGCTTCTTTAGCCACATCAGCTGGTACGTTGGTGTAATCAGCCATATGGACCATTTTTTGAGCCAGACCACCCCATGTGTCGGTGGATTTCCAACTGCCATCCATGACCGCGCCGACACGACCGATATAATACTGTGACCAATCATCAACGATTGAGGTCAACTGGGTTTCCTTACCGAAATTGATCATGTTGGATGCCTGACCAAAGGCTTTGATGCCGCGCTCTGCTGCAACTTGCATTGGAGCGGTGGAATCTGTGTGCTGGGTCAGGATATCAACGCCCTGATCGATCAGGGTTTTGGCTGCATCGGACTCTTTGCCCGGATCAAACCATGTGTTTACCCAAACAACTTTCAGTTTGAAGTCAGGGTTTACGGTTTGCGCGCCCAGAATGAACGCGTTGATGCCGCGTACAACTTCTGGGATCGGGAAAGATGCGATGTAACCAGCCGTGCCGGTTTTTGAAACTTTCGCAGCCATCTGGCCGATGATGTAGCGGCCTTCGTAGAAGCGTGAAGAATACGTAGAAACGTTATCGTGTTCGCGCTTATAGCCAGTTGCGTGCTCGAATTTCACTTTCGGGAATTTTTTAGCGACCTTGTTGGTTGCGTCCATATAGCCGAAGGATGTGGTGAAAATGATGTTGCAGCCGGATCTGGCCATGCGCTCGATTGCGCGTTCTGCATCGGCGCCTTCCGGCACGCTTTCGAGGTGAGCGGTTGTCACTTCATCACCGAATTTTGCTTTCACGGCCAGTAGGCCCTGATGGTGCTGATAGGACCAGCCGAAATCTCCGATTGGGCCAACATAGATGGCGCAAACTTTTGTGGCGGCTGATGCTGCCCCGGTCATGCCCATGGTGAGCGCGAGCGCTGCGATTGATAATAGTATTTTCTTCATTTGTAATGCCCCTACTTTGTTACTGTTTGTGAGTTAGTTGAATGTGGCTTACCTGTCGGGGACGAAGCCCTTTCCAAGTGAAGCCGGTGTGTTAATTAGTGTTAGTCTGCGGTTTCGCGATATTATAACCAATACGACGATGGTCGCAATATAGGGTAGTGATGATAATAGCTGGGACGGGATGTCGTAGCCCAGCGCCTGAATGTGTAATTGCGCAATACCGACGGCGCCAAAGAGATAGGCACCCGCAATCACCCGCATAGGACGCCATGAGGCGAACACCACCAGCGCCAGCGCTATCCACCCCCTGCCCGCCGTCATGTTCTCCACCCATTGGGGCGTATAGACCAGCGACAAGTGTGCGCCGGCCAATCCGCTGCATGCGCCGCCGAACATCACGGCCAAATAACGCACCTTTGTAACCGATATACCGAGGGCATGGGCGGAGCCATGATTATCGCCGACCGAGCGCAAGATCAGACCTGCCCGTGTCTTGAACAGGAAGTAGCTTATGCCGATTACCAGCGCGATGGAGACGTAGAATATCGCATCCTGCGCAAAGAGTGGTCTTCCGATGATCGGGATTTCTGAAAGGAACGGAATGACGATGGTTTCCATCCGTACCCCTGCAAGGCCGATATAGGATTCCCCCCATAAGCCCGAAACACCGAGGCCAAGAATGGTTAGTGCCAACCCTGTTGCGACCTGATTGGTTACCAGCGTGATGGCTAGGAATGCGAAGGATAACGAGAACAACGTGCCGACGACGACACCGCCAATGGCACCCAGATAGGCGTTGCCGGTCATTTGTGCAAAAGCGAAACCTGCAACTGCCCCCATGATCATCATGCCCTCTACGCCCAAATTGAGGACGCCGGAACGCTCGGTTACCAATTCGCCAAGGGCTGCAAGCAGCAGCGGCGTTGCGGCTGTGAAGACTGTGAGGAGGATTGCTTCTGTCATTTCAATATTCATGATCAGGTTTCCCTCGCGCTATTGGACGAAAAGACCAGTTTTAACCGGTAGTGGATCAGCGTATCGCAGGCGAGTACGAAGAAGAGCAGCAGGCCCTGAAACACGCGCCCGACCTTATCGGAAATACCCAGCGATATTTGTGCAGCTTCACTGCCCAGATATGAAAGCGCCAAAATGAGACCGGCGGCGAAAATTCCCAGCGGGTTTAACCTTCCAAGGAAGGCGACGATGATGGCAATAAAGCCATAACCGGGGGAAATTACCGGGCGCAATTGCTGAATGGCACCGGAGACTTCGGAAATTCCGGCCAATCCTGCGAAAGCCCCTGCGATCAAAAAGGCGAACATGGTGGTACGTTTGGCACTGAAACCTGCAAACTGCCCTGCCCTCGGGCTATCGCCGATGACTTTGATTTCGAAGCCCTTCATGGTTCTGGCAAGCATGAACCAAACCACCAATGCGCCGATGATGGCGAACACCGCGCCATAATGCGCACGCCCGGATTCCAGAACTTCAGGAAGGATTTGCTCCGGAGAAAAGCCACGGCTTTCGGGGAAATTATAGCCATCGGGATCGCGCCAGATACCGCGCACGAGCCAATCAAGAATGAGTTGCGCCACATATACCAGCATTAGGCTGGTGAGGATTTCATTGGCTCCAAACTGGTTTTTGAGCCATGCGGGGATTGCACCCCACGCGGCCCCTCCCGCCATGCCCATGATCATCATGGCGGGCAACACCCACGCCCCGGTTTGCTCCGGGAAGAGAATTGGCAATATGGAACCTGCCACGGCTCCCATGACGAACTGACCTTCTGCGCCAATGTTCCAGTTGGACGATCGGAAACAGACTGCAAGGCCGGTGGCAATCAGGATTAGTGGTGCAGCTTTGATTGCCAGTTCGTGCAACGACCAGACTTCGATCAGCGGTTCAATGAAGAATGCGTATAGAGCATCTATTGGGGGCAGGCCCATGACTTTGAACATGATGACGCCGGCGACTAATGTGATGCCAAGCGCGATGAACGGAGATAGCATGGCAAAAAGCGCAGAGGGCTGCGCGCGTCGTTCAAGTTCAATGCGCATTGGCAACTCCAGCTTCATCATCGGCCATGCCGCCCATCAGCAATCCGATTTCCTCGCGGGTTATTTTTTCCGCATCTATGGGCTCGGAAAGGTGTCCATCGGACATAACCGAAATGACATCGGATATTTCAAATATTTCGTCTAGGTCCTGCGAGATCACCACAACGCAGGAGCCGGAACGGGCCAGATCAATCAATGCCTGACGCACTCGTGCGGCGGCACCTGCATCAACGCCCCATGTGGGTTGGTTGACCACCATGATTGATGGCTGGCGATCCAGCTCGCGACCCATGATGAATTTTTGCAAATTCCCGCCCGAGAGCGATGACGCTGCCGGATTATCGCCGGATTTCCTGACATCCATTGCCTCACTGATGCGCTTTGTGGCCTGTAGCAGCGCATCCTTGCGGATATATTGGACCGGACCAAGCCCGGTATAGGCATAATTATCGGAGGCATGGCGCGCCAACAACAAGTTTTCGGACAAGGTCAGATCAGGCACAGCTGAATGGCCAAGGCGTTCCTCAGGCACGAAAGCTGCACCCAATTTTCTGCGATCATTGATATCGAGTTCACCAACGGGCTGGCCGCGCATGGTAATTTTTTCGTTGTCAGGAATAGTAATCTCACCGGATATGAGATCGAAAAACTCGCTCTGGCCGTTTCCTGCGACTCCTGCAATGCCCAATAATTGCCCCGCATACATTTCCAGACTGATGTTTTTGAGAGCCATGGCGAAGGGCGTGGCCGCTGCAAGGGAGATGTCTTTTAGTACCAGCAGTTTCTCTTCACCCCGGGCATTGCCTGACTGACGCTTGATATCTTCCACCTCGCCGCCAACCATCATATTGGCCAGCGAACTTGCGGTTTCTTTGGACGGGTCGCATTCGCCCACCACTTTGCCATGGCGCAGGACCGTTGCGCGATCGCAAAGCCGCCTCACCTCGTCGAGGCGATGGGAGATATATAGAATTGAGCGACCTTCGCTTTTCAGGCGTTCAAGGGTGACGAACAAATTATCGGCTTCCTGCGGTGTCAGCACGGATGTTGGTTCATCGAGGATAATGAGGTCTGGGTTTTGCAACAGACAGCGCACGATTTCTACCCGCTGACGCTCGCCGACTGACAGGTCACCAACGATGGAATCTGGATTGAGCGGCAGGCCGTAACTGTGGGAAAGTTCCTGCGCCTTTTCGGCAATTTCTCTTGAGGTAAATTCGCCATCGAGCGAAAGCGCGATGTTATCAGCGACGGACAGGCTGTCGAAAAGCGAGAAATGCTGGAACACCATGCCGATGCCGAGATGACGAGCGGCGGACGGGCTGGATATTTGTACAGGTTTGCCTTTCCAGACAATTTTCCCGCTATTGGGCTGAAGAGAACCGTAAAGCATTTTTACCAGAGTGGATTTTCCGGCGCCGTTTTCGCCCAGTAGCGCATGGATTTCGCCCGCGCCAATGGTGAAATCAACTTTATCATTGGCGACCAGATCACCGAATTTTTTGGTGATTTCCCGAACTTCCAACATGAAGTTCGAATTAGAAGATGTTTCCTGCTTACCCGATAAAGTTCCCATGAATTGATTTGAGCGGAAAGGTTTTGAAAAATCCAGTAAATTCGAAGTGCTTCAAATGGTTTTCACAAAAAAAGGCCCACCAGTTGGCGGGCCTAATCACTTGGTCATCTCCACGACGGGAGAAGCCAGATCAATTACTTTTTATTTACAGCTTCTTTCAAAGCCTTACCGGCTTTAAATTTAGGAGCTTTAGAAGCAGGCACTGCAATTGGCTCGCCGGTGCGAGGGTTGCGTGCAGTCGTTGCTTTACGGTCTGCAACTACGAAGCTGCCGAAACCCAGAAGACGGACTTCGCCGCCGCCAGCCAATGTATCTGTGATGCATGAAATTACCGCGTCAACGGCTCCACCAGCAGATTCTTTAGTCATGCCAGTTTTGTCGGCAACAGCGGAAATAAGCTCATTTTTGTTCATTATTATATCCTTCCTGATATTTAGAACGACTCATCAAACTCGCGCCACGTTCGCCTTTTGGATAAGTTTTTTCAATAGGAAAAATCCTGTAAACGGCTGTTTTCTTGGCTTTTCGATGAAAAACGTCAAAAAAAATGACAAAACCGGCATGGCAAATAAAATTAACAGATGAATTATCTACAACTAAGCCAAATTCAGTTGTTTTTGGTACAAAGTATTTCTGCCGATTCGCCATAAAAAAGGGCACGAAATATTTTCCGAGCCCTTTAACTAAACAAGATTTGTTTACTTTTTTACCAGTTTCCCTTAGTGAGCGACTGGTGTCGTTCCAGAATCCGAGGGCGCCATCATTGCTTTTCGAGCGGCTTCCTCATCTTCAAGTGTCCATTCAATGGCCTCCGGCATACGAGTTAGCGCATGGGAGAGAACCTCATCCACATTGGATAGGGGCACAATTTCCAGAGCGTTTTTCACATTGTCCGGGATATCGGCTAGATCTTTGGCATTCTCCTCAGGGATCAGCACTTTGGTAATGCCGCCGCGCAGAGCCGCCAGCAATTTTTCCTTAAGCCCACCGATTGGTAAAACCCTGCCCCGAAGCGTGATTTCGCCGGTCATCGCAATAGACTTATGGATCGGAATACCAGTCATCACGGAAACAATCGAAACCGCCATGGCAACGCCAGCTGATGGACCATCCTTCGGCGTTGCGCCTTCCGGCACATGCACATGGATATCGTATTTATCAAATTTTGGTGGTTCAATCCCAAAATCAACAGCCCGCGAGCGCACGTAGGATGCAGCGGCGGAAACGGATTCTTTCATCACATCGCGCAGATTGCCGGTTACCGTCATCTTGCCTTTGCCCGGCATGGAGACACTTTCAATGGTGAGCAATTCACCACCAACTTCCGTCCATGCAAGACCTGTAACAACGCCCACCTGATCTTCGTCTTCTGCCTGACCAAAGCGGAATTTTGGAACGCCAAGATAATCCTCGATGTTCTTATCGGTGATCTTAATGGATTTCTTTTTGGTCTTCAAAATCTCGGTCACGGCTTTACGCGCAAGCTTTGCCAACTCGCGTTCAAGACTACGTACGCCAGCTTCGCGGGTATAGGTGCGAATGATCGTGCGGATGGCATCATCAGAGATCGAAAATTCTTTATCGACCAATGCATGGTCTTTCATAGTTTTTGAAAGCAGATGGCGCTTGGCGATTTCGAGTTTTTCGTCTTCGGTATAACCGGCAATGCGGATGATTTCCATGCGGTCCAGTAATGGGCCGGGAATATTCAGCGTATTGGCGGTTGTGATGAACATGACGTTTGAAAGGTCATATTCAACTTCCAGATAATGATCAGAAAACGTGCTGTTCTGTTCTGGATCGAGCACTTCCAGCAAAGCAGATGATGGATCGCCACGGAAATCCTGGCCCATTTTATCGATCTCATCAAGCAAGAAAAGCGGATTGGTTTTTTTGGCTTTTTTCATCGATTGAATGACCTTACCGGGCATTGAACCGATATAGGTACGACGGTGACCGCGGATTTCAGCCTCATCGCGAACGCCGCCCAAAGCCATGCGAACGAACTCGCGACCAGTTGCCCGGGCGATTGATTTTCCAAGCGAAGTCTTACCAACGCCAGGAGGGCCGACGAGGCAAAGGATCGGGCCTTTGATCTTCTTGGTGCGTGACTGAACAGCTAAATATTCGATGATGCGCTCTTTGACTTTTTCAAGACCATAGTGATCAGCATCGAGCACTTCTTCGGCGGCAACCAGATCGGTTTTCACCGGTGAACGTTTGCCCCACGGAATACCAAGCAACCAATCAAGATAATTGCGAACCACTGTGGCTTCTGCCGACATCGGGCTCATCTGCTTGAGTTTTTTGAACTCATTATCAGCCTTTTCGCGAGCTTCTTTTGAAAGCTTGGTTTTCTTAATGCGTTCTTCCAGTTCACCCAACTCGTCGCGGCCATCGTCGCCTTCGCCAAGCTCTTTCTGGATCGCCTTCATTTGCTCATTGAGATAATATTCGCGCTGGGTTTTTTCCATCTGCCGTTTGACACGGGAGCGGATACGCTTTTCTACCTGCAGGACAGAAATTTCACTTTCCATCATGCCGAGCACATGTTCCAGACGCTCTTTAACGCTGAAAATTCCAAGGATTTCCTGCTTTTCGGAAATTTTAATGGCCAAATGCGAGGCGACCGTATCGGCCAGCTTGGTGTAATCTTCAATCTGGGTAACGGCGGTCAGAACTTCCGGTGATACTTTTTTGTTGAGTTTCACATAGCCTTCAAATTCGGACACAACCGAACGGGAAAGTGCTTCCATCTCTATGGCATCGCCTTCCTCGTCTTCAATGATTTCGGCATAGGCTTCGAAATAGTCATCACGCTCGGTGAATTGGGATACGCGCGCACGGGCAACGCCCTCGACCAGCACTTTCACAGTACCATCGGGCAGTTTCAGCAACTGCAATACGGATGCGATGGAGCCGACCTCATAAAGGGATTCAGGAGATGGATCATCATCACTGGCATTTTTCTGGGTAAAGAGCAGTATCTGACGGTCGGTATTCATCACTTCTTCCAAAGCTGCGATTGATTTTTCGCGGCCCACAAAAAGTGGCACAATCATATGCGGGAAAACCACGATATCGCGCAGTGGCAATAGTGGAAATGTCTCGCCAGAACTCAGTTCAATCTTATCCGGACCAGTCTTTGTCATAATCTTAAATTCCTTATTGGGCTTGTCAAAAACAATCAGACGAACCCTTGGAGGGACCCTTACGAATCTTGTATATACGCTGCGCGCAGGAAGGAATACCGCTTATTGCGAGAAACCTTAGCATGGCTCTAATTTTGTTGTGAATCAGCTGGCACGCTTTTGGGCTTGTTTACCATAATTTGGGGAGAGCGCGGCGGCGCTTCAAGGGTAACGCGCAGATTTATATGAAGGAATGCTAAGATGGCTTCGTCGACGGTCTGTTTGCGTGATTGAAATGCTAATTATTTCCCTGAAATAACAAAACCACATCGCGCAAATCAAATACCAGTGAGACAATCATGGTGATGATCAACAAGATGACCCAGCTGCCATAAATGCTCTTTGGTTTGAAGCTCGCATCGCGAATTTCATTTTTGATCAGATGAAAAAGCAATGGTGGCCAGAAAATCAGATGAACCAGCCCTATCCAGTGAATGGAACCGGTGAACCAGATTGCGATGCTCGAACCGACAAAGGTAAACCCATAAAATGTCAGCAGGGCGAACCGTGCAGTTTTACGAGTCGAAACAAAGAGCAATGCAGCCGTAAATACGGCTCCCATCCAGACAACCCAAGTGAGGACGCCGGAGGGCAATGCCAAGAATTGATCTAGAACATTATAGAGAAAACTTAGCATCACATTCCCGCGCTTTTATCCAGCAAGCGCGAGAATGAAAAACCGTAACTCTAGGCGCTTGCTTCTTTTTCTTCTGATTTCTCAGAGTAGATGTAGAGCGGACGGGCATCGCCATCCACCACTTCTTCTGAAATAACCACCTCCTGCACGCCTTCAAGGGCTGGCAGGTCGAACATGGTATCAAGCAAGATGCCTTCAAGGATGGAGCGAAGGCCACGAGCGCCGGTTTTACGTTTGATTGCGCGGCGCGCAATGGCACTCAATGCATCCTCATGGAATGAAAGCTCAACTTCTTCCATGGCAAACAGACGCTGATACTGTTTTACCAGCGCGTTTTTTGGCTCGGTAAGAATTTGCACCAGTGCATCTTCGTCCAGATCTTCGAGCGTTGCCAAAACTGGTACACGACCGATGAATTCAGGGATCAGGCCAAAGCGCTGCAAATCTTCAGGCTCGACTTTACGAAGCAATTCGCCGGTTCTGCGATCTTCCGGATTATCCACGTGTGCGCCAAAACCAATGGAGGTTTTACGGCCACGTTCGGAAATGATATTTTCAAGACCAGAGAACGCACCACCACATACAAACAGCATGTTGGTTGTATCAACCTGCAGGAATTCCTGCTGGGGATGTTTGCGTCCACCTTGCGGAGGAACGGATGCAACCGTGCCTTCCATGATTTTCAACAAGGCCTGCTGCACGCCCTCGCCCGATACGTCGCGGGTGATCGAAGGATTATCAGATTTACGAGAAATCTTATCGACCTCATCGATATAAACGATGCCGCGCTCGGCGCGTTCAACGTTATAATCTGCGGCCTGAAGCAATTTCAAAATGATATTTTCAACGTCTTCGCCCACATAACCGGCTTCAGTCAGTGTGGTTGCGTCGGCCATTGTAAACGGCACATCAAGGATACGGGCCAAAGTCTGGGCAAGCAAAGTCTTGCCGCAACCGGTTGGGCCAATCAGCATGATGTTGGATTTTGCCAGTTCAACGTCCTGCTCTTTATCCTGAGAGGCGTGGTTGAGGCGTTTATAGTGGTTATGAACCGCAACGGACAACACACGCTTGGCGTGTTTCTGGCCGATGACGTAATCATCAAGGACGCCCATGATTTCCTGAGGCGTCGGAATGCCCTCGCCGGATTTCACCATGGAGGATTTGTTTTCCTCACGGATAATATCCATGCAGAGCTCTACGCACTCATCACAGATGAAAACGGTTGGACCTGCAATCAGCTTGCGAACTTCGTGTTGGCTTTTTCCGCAAAAAGAACAATAAAGAGTGTTCTTTGAACTGCTGCTGCCGCCGTCATCACCACCGGTATTTGAAATTTTACTCATTAAAAAATCCTGCATTTGAGATTGTCGGCCCTTTGATGGACCTCATTCTCGCATTAAATTTTCCATGCTTCCACGTTCATATGAAAGCCTACTCGTCTTGTTGCCACCATTAGGTTAGGCCAATTAAGGCGCATTGGTGGCAATTAATTCACTTTCCACAGTACACTAAGCAATCAGTGTATGTGCGAAAAACTGTATATTACCTTAACGGACTTGCGGGAAACTGGCCAGTTTTACGATTATCTGGCCAATTTCGCTGTTTTCAAGCCTTAATGGAGCAATTCAGCCCTCACCTTAGCTTTCTGCGCCTTCTTCCTGACGTTCTTCAAGCACTTTGTCGATAATGCCAAATTCTTTGGACTCATCGGCTGTCATGAAGTGATCACGGTCGAGGGTGGTTTCAATGACGTCGTATTCTTGGCCGGTATGTTTGACGTAAATCTCATTCAAACGGCGTTTCATTTTCATGATGTCTTCGGCGTGGCGTTGAATATCAGAGGCCTGCCCTTGAAATCCGCCGGAAGGCTGATGCACCATGATGCGGGCATTTGGCAATGCAAAGCGCAGGTCTTTAGCACCGGCACATAACAAAAGTGAGCCCATGGAAGCAGCTTGCCCCATGCAAAGGGTGGAAACCGGAGGTTTGATAAACTGCATGGTATCATAAATTGCCATGCCGGAAGTCACCACTCCACCGGGGGAATTGATATAGAGGTTGATTTCTTTTGTCGGGTTTTCCGCTTCAAGGAATAAAAGTTGCGCGCAGATGATCGAAGCAAGGCCATCTTCCACCGCGCCGGTAAGGAAAATAACGCGCTCTTTCAACAGCCGCGAAAAAATATCATAGGACCGTTCACCGCGATTGGTTTGTTCAACAACCATGGGAATTAGGTTCATATAGGTTTCTACTGGATCTCTCATTTTTCACATCGCCTTTATACGGATGGTTCGAATCAAATTTCTTCTGCACAAGATAGGGAATGGCACAGCAAACTTAAAGGGCAAGTTAACATGAAAGGTAAAGGAAACTCCCGATTTTCCTGCTTGAAAGTTTACCATTCGCCGCGTTTCTTCTTCCAGCGCCGTTCAAGGGCCGCAATCGCGCCGCGAAGGGCGTGGATTTCGGGGGATCTTAGGTTTGCGTGGGTGAAGGTGTTGCGCAGGTTCAGGCGCATGCGTTCCTTCTTTGAAGGCGGGTGGAAATAGCGGGCATCTTCCAATGCGCTTTCCAGGTGATCGAAGAGACCGATCAGTTCTTGCTTGCTGGCGATCTCGCTATCGATGGCGCCGAAGACTGCTTTTTCAGGTTCGACCATGGAGGCATTCATCCATTCATAGCTCATCAGCAGAACCGCCTGCGCAATGTTTAATGAAGCGAAAGCCGGGTTGACCGGGAATGTTACAATCTCGTCGGAAAGCGCGATTTCCTCATTGTTGAGGCCCCAGCGTTCGCGGCCAAACAAAAGGCCGGTCTTCTCGCCAGCTTTGAATTTGGTCATCAGGGTTGAAATCGCTTCGCGTGGTGAACGTACGGTTTTCAACATATCGCGATGGCGCGCCGTGGTTGCGTAGGTGAAATGCAAATCTGCGATTGCGTCCTCAACCCGGCCATAGACCTTGGTGGCATCGATCACATGGTCCGCGTTGCTGGCTGCACTTCTTGCCTTATCGCTGGGCCAGCCATCGCGCGGATTGACCAGTCGCAGTTCTGCCAAACCAAAGTTTGCCATAGCGCGCGCGACCATGCCGATATTCTCGCCCAATTGCGGTTCGCAAAGCACGATTACCGGACCTTCGGTTATCAGTTCTTTTCTGTTATCAGTGCCTGCCATGGTTCTCACAAATTCGTTATGCCGCATTTTAACTCGAATTCGGCTATAGTTGTTCCGCTAAACACAACATGGTCTCTGAAATTACAATGATTAAATTGCTCCGCAGACTGATTTTGATGTTCGTGTTCGTGTTTTTGGCACCATTGGCTGTTCATGCGGTGGTTTATTCGCAGGGCGAATGGCCAAGCAGTTGGAGAACGGCGGACTGGTCCAGTTCCCGCACCCTTCCCTCGCCTCAGCAAAATACGGACGCTATGGTGCGCATCTATTCTGCACGCACCGGGCGTTGGAAAGGTATTTTTGCAGTCCATAGCTGGCTGGTTATTAAACGCCAGTCAGAAACTCAATATCATCGCTATGATGTGGTTGGCTGGGGAAGGCCCGTCCGGCACAATGATTATGCCGCCGATGCATTTTGGTATTCGTCAATGCCTGAACTTCAATATGAGGTAACGGGCGCTGCGGCGCAGGCGCTTATTCCGAAAATTGAAAATGCTATTACGAACTATCCATACAACAATTATGGTGGTTACATCCTGTGGCCCGGTCCCAACAGCAATTCGTTTATTGCCCATGTGATCCGCAGCGTGCCTGAATTACAGGCGACCCTACCCCCAACCGCTATTGGAAAAGATTTCATTGGGTACGGCAACTGGCTTTCGCCTGCGCCAAGCAACACTGGCTGGCAGTTGTCCTTCATGGGGTATGCAGGCATCGTGATCGCTGAGGTTGAGGGGCTGGAGATAAATATTTTAGGGCTGGTTGCCGGAATTGATTTTCTGCGACCTGCAATTAAATTGCCCGGCTTTGGCAGAATTGGCATGCCGCGTTCGATTACGGTGCAGCAATAAGACGAATTACCCCCTTTGCTTCGCGCTAAATGCTTTGCTATATGGGCAGCATAATCATCCTCTCCCTGCAGGGTATCGATTCTGCATTTTTCAAAAAGAAGAGAATACTATGGCTAAAATTAAGGTTGAAAATCCCGTCGTTGAACTGGACGGCGATGAAATGACCCGCATCATCTGGCAGTTCATCAAGGAAAAGCTGATCCATCCTTATCTGGATGTTGATTTGAAATATTACGATTTGGGCATGGAAGCCCGCGATGACACAGATGATCAAATTACCGTTGATGCAGCCAATGCAATCAAGGAAATCGGCGTTGGCATTAAATGCGCGACCATCACGCCAGATGAAGCACGGGTTGAAGAATTTGGCCTGAAGAGAATGTATCGCTCGCCGAATGGCACCATCCGCAACATTTTGGGCGGTGTAATTTTTCGCGAGCCGATCATCATGAACAATGTGCCTCGGCTGGTTCCGGGTTGGACAAAACCAATCATCATTGGACGTCATGCTTATGGCGATCAATACCGCGCCACGGATTTTAGATTTCCGGGCAAGGGCAAGCTTACCATGAAATTTGTTGGTGATGATGGCACGACGCAAGAATATGATATCTTTGATGCACCATCAGCGGGCATCGCCATGGGCATGTATAATCTCGATAATTCGATTTATGATTTTGCTCGCGCATCGCTGAATTACGGTTTGCAACGCAAGGTTCCGGTTTATCTTTCAACCAAAAACACCATCATGAAAATCTATGACGGTCGCTTTAAAGATATCTTTCAGGAAGTTTATGAAGCTGAATTTGAAGAGCAGTTCAAAGCAGCGGAAATCTGGTATGAGCATCGCCTTATCGACGATATGGTGGCCGCTTCCCTTAAATGGTCTGGCGGATATCTTTGGGCCTGTAAAAACTATGATGGCGACGTGCAGTCCGACATCGTAGCGCAGGGCTTTGGCTCGCTCGGACTGATGACTTCCGTGCTGACGACACCAGACGGCAAAATCGTGGAAGCAGAAGCTGCCCACGGCACCGTTACCCGTCACTACCGCGCGCATCAGAAGGGCGAAGAAACTTCAACCAACTCCATCGCTTCAATCTTTGCATGGAGCAGAGGTTTGGCCCATCGTGCGAAACTGGACGACAATGCTGAATTGAAAAAATTCACCGATACACTGGAAAAGGTTTGCATTGATACGGTGCAATCCGGCTCCATGACCAAGGATTTGGCGCTGTTGATCGGCCCTGATCAGCCTTGGCTTTCAACCACCGGTTTCCTTGATGCGGTGGATGCGAATTTGCAAAAAGCAATGAGCTAGATTTTTGAGCGTCTCAATATTAGGCCAGTTCCCCGGAACTGGCCATTTTTATATCTGATTTATTCTGGCCTATGCCACAAAACCACGAGATAAAGCACTATGGCTTCAATCAAAAACCAAAACTTGTCCGCAGCGGTGCAGTTGGTCGCACCGGTTGAAAAACTGTATTATCTGGACAGTCAATCAATCCCGTTCACAACTGAGTTGACCGCATTGGAAGCATGGAATCGGGTTATGGCGCAGCCCATGCCGGTGATGAAAATGGCATTTTGGGTGCGTGATGCAATCTCGCATTGGTTTGGGGTTAAACGAATAAGTGGATTTTCCGGCATACCTCGCGCCGATGTCAAAACCGGGGATCATCTCGACTTTTTTCTTGTAGAGGATATCAAACTGGAAGTGCTTTGCCTCACAGCACGCGACAAACATCTGGATGTAATGACCTGCGTGACAACAGATGAACACCGATTGTCCATCACATCTTCAGTCATCACGCATAACTGGTTTGGCCAAGCCTATATGTTCCCGGTTGCATTTGCACATCGATTGATCGTTCGTAAAATTCTGACACGGCTACAGAAAAATCTAACCACGGCTGTTTCTGATAATTAGTAATACAACGAAACCGAATGTTCAGCCTCGGCGAAGAACAACCAACGCTCGGCGAATAAACCCGCCATTAAAAAGCCGAATGCGGCTAACAACCATATGTTCGAAATAGCCAACAACAACACCACCAGACAAATCAACACAGGGATTATGCAACCTAAAATCATGGCAATCAAACGCAGTTTGGTGGCGTGTTTACGGCCGATTTTGTGGATCATTTCTTTGGTCAGGTAATTCTCCCCCGTGTGTGGGCGTTCGAGCAGGCGTGTCTTGCCGATGGAACCGAGACCTGTGGCGGTTTCGACTGTGGAACCGGATGCGGCGAGCGTCGCTTTTTTGGCCTGTTGCCACCACATGACTTTGGCGGCCCACGCCATCAGAAGTTCCATCATCGCTAGCATGGCTCCGGGCATGCCGAATATCGTGCCATCGGGAGCAAAACTTGCAGCGAGCAACACGCCGCTGACTGCCGCAAATAACAGATAGCAAAGCGGGGTTTGCTGCATGTTCCATTGAGGCACGGTTTTTAACTGGGCGTAGATCATGGCGGTGGCAAAAACGGTAGCTGCCGCGCCCAGTGCCACGAACAGACCGAGGACGATGATCCTATCGCCGGTTGCCATCCAGATGAGGACGTAGATTGCAAATAGCATGAGCGTGCTAACTGCCAGCACGCCCTCGCGGGAAAGCCATGAGGTTCGCCATTGGCTGAAAGCTTTCAGCGCTCTTTCGGGATGGCCAAGATGGAAGGTGGAGGCGAGCAATCCTGCTACTGCCAGAACTCCCGCGACGCCGGAAATGAGGAAGGCGGACATGGGGCCATCCGGCACCGACGCGCCAAGACCAAGCATGGCCATGAAGCCAAAGCCTGCGCCGGACATTACCGTGAAGAATATGACGGAGATAGCAGGATGCATTAGCCCAGCCTATCCAGAGCGCGATCAATCCAGCCCAGCAGACCGGTTGCGCCAGTAGTATTTTCTCTGGCCATATCCGCGAGGCTAAATGTTTCGTCGACCTCCATTAGCGGATTGGTTTTTGGCCTTGGCATGAGATATTTATTGACCGGTTTGGTCCCCTGCTCCGGCATAAGATCGATACCACCGCGCTCTTTGACCATCACAGATACATCGGAATCTGGATCAGCGAAATCACCGAAATGACGGGCATTGGCGGGGCAGGTTTTTACGCATGCTGGCTCGCGGTCAATTTCGGGGATGTTTTCGTTGTAAATGCGGTCGACGCAAAGGGTGCATTTTTTCATCACCTTTTCGGCCGGGTCCATTTCGCGGGCACCATAAGGACAAGCCCATGCACAGAGACCGCAGCCAATGCACATGTCTTCGTCGACGAGCACGATGCCATCTTCTGAACGTTTGTAGCTTGCGCCGGTGGGGCAAACGGTGACGCAGGGCGCAGTCTCGCAATGGAGGCAGGATTTTGGGAAATGGACGATGCTTGCAGGCCCGACATCGGGTTGCACTTCGAAGGTATGGACGCGGTTTAGCCATGCGCCGGAAGGTTCGCTGCCATATGGGTCGCTATCGGCCAGCGGTGCGCCGTAACCGGAGGTGTTCCACTCTTTGCAAACGACCACGCAGGCGTGGCAACCAACGCAGATATCGAGGTCGATGACCAGTCCGAGCTTTTTGCCTGTGGATTGGGGAAGTGCGGTCATTTGGTCCACTCCTCGCCAAATTTTAGCATATCGCCCAATCTGGTTCGCACTGATCTTTTGGGTGAGTTCTGGCGGGGGAATTGTGGCTGGCTTGGGCCGGTCTGGTTTTCGGCTTTTTCGATGCGTACACGCAGATCGAACCATGCCGCTTGTCCGGTGATGGGATCGGAATTTGACCAGCGCATGCCGTCTTCTTTTGCCGGCAATAATTCTTTGATGAGGTGGTTGAGCAGGAAGCCTTTTTTAGCTTCGGGTGCATCGGGGTCGAGGTTCCATGCGCCGGAGCGTTTGCCGATGGCGTTCCATGTCCACAGCGTCTTGCCGTTGACGGCTTCCATGCGAGCTATCGGCACTTTGATCTTGCCGTGATGGGAAATCACCCATGCCCAATCGCCGGTTTTGAGGCCTGCTTCATCGCAAACACCTCCCGGCACATAGAGTGGGTTTTCTCCGTGTATCTGGCGCAACCATGCGTTTTGCGAACCCCATGAATGATACATGGCGGCGGGGCGCTGGGTGAGCGCGTGAAGCGGGAATTCGTCAGTATCAATCGCCGCGCCCTCAAATGGCGCGTACCATGTGGGCAACGGGTCGAAGCATCGTTTGATGCGCTCGCGGTGGCTGTCGGGCGGTTGCGGTTCGGCTTTTCCCTCGGCGCAAAGCTGGAATTTTCGCAAGGGTTCCAGATAGAGCTGAAAAATGTTTTCAATCGGCGCGTCTTGCAGACCCATTTCCACGGCCCAGTTTTGCCACGCCATGTTGGCATGTTTGAAATAACGTGCTTCTTCCGGCACTTCGGCGGTGAAGAAACCACCGTTTTCAATGTAGCGTTTTAGCTGGTCGGGATTGGGTTCGCCGCGCCCTTTTTTCTCACCCTTTTTGCCACGCCATCCGGCTAGAGGACCAATGCCGGGCTTGCGCTCGTGATTGACCATATAGTCGGCGTAGTCTTTGTATTTCGCCAGACCTTCATCGTTGACCATGCCCGGCAGACCTAGGCGGTAGCCCAAATCGAGCAGCACAGACTGAAAGCCGCGCACGTCCCTGCCCGGTGCCTGGGTTTCGGGTTCCACCACCGGCCAGCGGATGGAATCTGCCAGCGCTTCGGGTTCGCTAATCGGGCGGTCCAGTATTGAAATGCAGTCGTGGCGTTCGAGATAGGTTGTGTCTGGCAGGATGAGATCGGCAAAGGCGACCATCTCGGAATTATAGGCGTCGGAATAGATGATTTTGGGGATGATATATTCGCCATTCTCATCCTTGTCCGAGAGCATTTTCATCACGCCCTTGGAATTCATTGAGGAGTTCCACGACATGTTGGCCATGTACATGAACAACACGTCGATGCCGTATGGATCGCGGGCGTGGGCGTTGGATATCACCATATGCATGAGGCCGTGGGAGGACATGGGGGCATCCCATGAGAAGGCTTTGTCGATGCGCTGGGGCGTTAAATTATCGTCCTCCAGCAACAAGTCTTCCGGCCCACGCAAAAAGCCAAGATGTGGCCCCGGCAAAGGTTCACCGGGTTTGCAACCGCCATGAGGCTTGGGCTGGCCTTCAACTGGCCGTGGATATGGAGGCTTGAAGCGATAACCGCCGGGGCAATCGATGGAACCGAGCAGGATTTGCAACAGATGCAGAGCACGGCAGGTCTGAAAACCGTTGGAATGGGCGGAAATTCCGCGCATGGCGTGGAAGGATACCGGGCGCCCGATCATTTTGTCGTGCTTTTCGCCCTTCATATCGACCCATGGCTGATCAATGACGATTTCTTTTTCGAATGCGGCGTGGGCGATTTCTGCGGCGATTCGTTTTATTTGTGAATCGGTTATGCCGGTTTTCTCACTAACTGATTCAGGAGAATATTCTTCGTTCAGATATTTTCGGGCCAGTAATTCGAATACGGGAACGGCTTTTTGCTTGGAAGGTAGGGTCGCCTCGCCTTTTAGATTTGGTTTCACGCCCTTCTTTTTAGATGAAACCACTTTGCCGGTTTTGCGATCCAGAACCAGCGGTTCGCCCTTCTTATTACGGGCGAAGAGGCCGTGATCTTTGGAGTTCTCATCGTCAATCACCAACCACGGCGCGTTGGTGTAACGGATGAGATAATCGAGATCGACCTTGCCTGCTTTGAGCAATTCGTGGATCAGCGCCAGAATGAACAAGCCGTCCGTGCCGGGCGTGATGCCCACCCATTCATCAGCAATGGCGTTATAGGCCGTGCGGATGGGGTTCACGGCGATGATTTTTGCACCGCGTTGTTTCAGTTTTGACAGGCCCATCTTGATCGGATTGGAATCGTGATCTTCGGCCACGCCAAAAATCATGAATAATTCGGTTTTGTCCCAGTCGGGCGAACCAAACTCCCAGAATGCGCCGCCAAAGGTGTAAATGCCGCCAGCGGCCATATTGACCGAACAGAAGCCGCCATGGGCTGCAAAGTTGGGGGTGCCAAATTGCTGTGCCCACCAACCGGTGAGCGACTGGCTTTGGTCGCGGCCGGTGAAGAAAGCCAGTTTCTTCGGGTCTGTATTACGGATATCGCTGAGCCAGTTGGTGGCGAGGCTCATGGCCTCGTCCCATTCGATTTCCTTGAATTTCCCCTCGCCGCGCTCGCCGGTTCTAAGCAGCGGTTTCTTCAACCGTGCAGGCGAATAGTGCTGCATGATGCCCGCCGAACCCTTGGCACATAACACCCCCTTATTGATCGGGTGGTTACGATTGCCCTCGATATAGCGCACCTTTGGCTGGCCATCGGCGCCTTTGCGCAGATGCACATTGATGCCACAGCGGCAGGCGCACATATAACAAGTGGTCTGGCGAATTTCGTCGGAGACATGCGGGTTTGTATCAAGCGCGCGTGGGAGGTTGGGATCAGCGCTCATTAAAAAGTACCGGGCAAACGCACTAGTCCTGTGTCTTGATTGTGAAATCGCGCGGGCAATCAGCAGTGATTTTTGCCCATTCAGATGCCTTGGTGCGCTCCTGGTGTGCTTCGAATGCTGCCTGATCTTCAAAAATTTCGGCCACCAGAAAACGGCATTCCACACTGGTACTTTGGGTTACCTTGAAGGAAATGCACCCCGGCTCTTCGCGGGTTAGCTCTATATGGGTGGGCAGGGCCAATACTACGGCATGCCACTGATCAACGGGCACATCGATATGGCCATTCAAATAGACTCGCTGGTTTGTTAACATTGGAACATGATCCTAAAAACATTGAGGTTTTTAAATGATCATACTCACAAGTTAACAAAGTTCAACGGGGATATTCCCGATATCCCTTACAAAACAGAAAGAGCCTAGTCGTGGCCCAGCACTTTGGGCAAATCAAAGACCTCAGGTTCGACCAATGTGCCGTCATTGAGGGCCGCATGCTCGCCGAAGGTTGGCATGCCAGCTGGAATGACCGTGCCCTTTTGCCCGTAATTGAGGAAAATGTGTTTGGCGTTTTGCGGGGTGCGCTCAAACCAGTTCGGGTCGTCATAGGTTCCGCCGAATATGCCGATGGAGCCTTCAAAACGCTCGAAGGTCATATAAAGTTTGGTTCCGCAATTATCGCAGAAGTGAATACGCACGCCCTTTTTACTGCCTGAAGATACGAGATCGTAGGTTTTTGGTTCGCCCTTGATTACTTCGAAATGCTCATGGGGAAAAATCGGCTCGACCAGATACGCCCCGCCGGTGGCGCGCTGGCAAAATTTGCAATGACAATAAGTTACGCGTGCCGGCTCGGCGGTGGTTTTATAACGAAGCTGGCCGCACAAGCACCCGCCTTCATTTTCGGTATCTGACATTGATCTCTCCTCATTTTTGCCCAACATACTCAATTTCTCAGGACAGGCAATCGGGTGGCAACCGGGGAGATGGTGGCGCAATAAATGGCAGGCCGCCTAATTATTGTGCAATGCGAGGCCACCTGAACAATTTCTGATTTGAAATGCTCCGTGTCATTTATCATAATTTTGACTAAACCTGTTTGTTTTCAACGTTCTAAATATTATTTAGACAACTGGCATAATATTTGCTTGCTAAAGGAAGTTCAGGCGCGTGGACGCCTTGATCCAACCATTCAGGTGAGAACTAAATTATGAAAAAGATCGAAGCGATCATTAAGCCCTTTAAACTCGATGAAGTTAAAGAGGCTCTACAGGAAGTGGGCCTTTTGGGCATCACGGTTACCGAAGCAAAAGGCTTTGGCCGCCAAAAAGGACATACTGAGCTTTACCGCGGAGCGGAATATGTGGTGGATTTCCTGCCAAAAGTTAAATTGGAAATCGTACTTGCTGACGAAAACGTCGACGCAGCCGTGGAAGCGATCAGAAACGCTGCCCAAACCGGACGCATTGGCGATGGCAAAATCTTCGTTTCCAACGTTGAGCAAGTTATTCGTATCCGTACAGGCGAATCCGGCCCGGAAGCTATCTAAAGTTTAGCTTCTAATTTCGCAAAAAATTCAATACATCTAAATTCAAAGATTGCATGTTTATTAGGAAGGCAAATTCATGACTACAGCAGCAGATATTCTAAAACAAATTAAAGACGAGGACGTAAAGTTCGTCGATCTTCGTTTCACCGACCCGCGCGGTAAAATGCAACACCTAACCATGGATATTGGACTTGTGGACGAAGACATGTTCGCCGATGGCGTCATGTTCGATGGTTCCTCAATTGCTGGTTGGAAAGCCATCAATGAATCCGATATGACCCTTGTCCTCGACCCAGAGACTGTCCATATGGACCCGTTCTTTGCGCAGTCTACGATGGTGATTTTCTGTGATGTGGTTGAGCCACTCACCGGCGAGCCTTATGCACGTGACCCTCGCGGCACAGCCAAAAAAGCTGAAGCTTATTTGAAATCAACCGGCCTTGGCGACACATGCAATGTGGGTCCTGAAGCTGAGTTTTTCGTATTTGACGATGTGCGTTTTGCCACAGACCCTTATAATACGGGCTTCAAACTCGACAGCACAGAGCTGCCAAGCAATCTGGATACAGAATATGAAGGTGGCAATATGGGTCACCGTCCGCGCGTAAAAGGCGGCTATTTCCCTGTTCCTCCGATTGATGCCGGTCAGGATTATCGTTCTGAAATGCTTTCCGTTTTGACGGATATGGGTGTGACTGTTGAAAAGCATCACCACGAAGTGGCTGCAGCTCAGCATGAGCTTGGCATTTTGTTTGATAGCCTTTCCCGCAACGCTGATAAAATGCAGATTTATAAGTATGCAGTTCATCAGGTAGCGCACGCTTACGGTAAAACAGCGACATTCATGCCGAAGCCTGTATACGGCGACAATGGCACCGGAATGCATGTTCACATGTCAATCTGGAAAGATGGCAAGCCAGTTTTTGCCGGCAATGAATATGCCGGTCTTTCTGAAACCTGCCTGTTTTATATCGGCGGCATCATCAAGCATGCAAAATCATTGAACGCTTTCACAAACCCTTCAACCAACTCATACAAACGTTTGGTTCCAGGTTATGAAGCTCCGGTTCTGCTGGCATATTCTGCCCGTAACCGTTCAGCATCTTGCCGTATTCCGCATGGTACTTCGCCGAATTCAAAACGCGTTGAAATTCGTTTCCCTGATCCAATGGCAAACCCTTATCTGGCATTTTCTGCCATGTTGATGGCTGGCCTTGACGGCATCAAAAACAAAATTCATCCGGGCGAACCAATGGATAAAGATCTTTATGATCTGCCGCCATCAGAGCTGGCTGATATTCCAACTGTTTGTGGTTCGCTTCGCGAAGCCCTCGAAAGCCTTACAGCAGATCATAAATACCTGCTTGAAGGCGATGTGTTCTCCAAAGACCAGATCGAATCTTATATCGAACTGAAAATGGAAGATGTTATTCGTTATGAAATGACACCGCATCCGGTTGAATTCGACATGTATTATTCTGCTTAATTCCAAAGCGAATATCAAAAGACTTAAGACCCCGGCCTTTGCGCCGGGGTTTTTTATTGCCTGATCTTTAAACTTCAGGCTAAAGCACCTACTTTGACATGGTGATTCTACGAAAGAGCCCTATGCCCACTGTGCCAGTTGAAGAAGTAACGCCCGATAATCCGCGTTTTAACAAACCACGCCGCCGCACCATCTCGTTGCGCTGGTTGCTTGCCTTGGTTTTTGGCGGGCTTTTGACCATTTCAATCATCAGCGTTATCGCCGTTTCGGTTGGGGCCAATGTGGCCAACACCTTTGCATTGCTCAAAGAGACCTCCATACGCAGGCTGAACGGAATTGAAAACACCATTCGAGACCAGATTTTTCAGGCCGAGCGTGTGGCGCAAAGCGTCAGCGAAATATATGCAGAGAACGGTTTTGAACTTGGTGATATGCGCCAGCAAGAGCCCTTTCTCAAATCCCTGATGCGTGCAGCCCCTATTGTTGAAGGCATACTTGTGTTTGATCTCAACGGTCAAAAAACGGGAATGCTGAGAAAGAATAACGGAAATTTCGTATCTTTTTACGGCAATAAGCGTGAGCCTGAGAGAATTTTGAAGGCCTTCAACATATCTTCTGATCGCCATATGATAAAGGCCATCCACGGTAATATCATCGAATATAATGGCGGGTTTTATCAGGGAATTTCCTATTCACTGGTTCGTGGCAAACAGATAATAGGCGTGGTGGTAGCATTGATCGGCACTGATGCTATCAATCAGGTGATCAAACAAATCGGAACAGATATCGATACGCCGGTGTTCATATTGAAAGGCGATACAGAAATTATCGCCCACTCTCGAATGCCAGAACTATTTTCAAATGTACTTTCCATTCCTATTGCTGAATTTCCCAATGAAATGATGCGCGAACTCATGACCGCCGAAGCCCCTGCCGATTTTGATTTTGAGGAATTTAACGGCATGCAGGTTCTGGTAAATAAGGGAGAAACTGGCCAGATATTCGTCCTTAAAAAACTACCTGCTAATGGAGATGTGCCACTCACTCTGGGCGTCCATTTTAACAAAAGCGACCTCAAGGCAGAGGCAAAACGGATTATCGGTTCAGCCCTTGTGGGGCTTATTATGCTGCTGGTGGCTCTGCTGTGCGCCATCTACCTTGGCCGAAAGCTGGCAAAGCCGATGACGCGGATTGCGCGTGCTGCCGATCATTTTTCCAATTTTGAACTGGAGAAATTTGAAAAACTGCCCCATTCGCGCATTCAGGAGATTGACGATCAGGCAGCTGCGTTAAATTCCATGCACACAGCCCTTACCGAATTCTCGCAATATGTACCCAAAACCGTGGTGCAGCGCCTGCTGCAATCGGGCAAAGATGCCAATCGTTCGGTAGAGCGGGAGGTGACCATCATGTTCAGCGACATTGTCGGCTTTACCTCAATGTCCGAGCATTTGAACGCGGTTGAAACAGCCAATCTGTTGAACGACCATTTCAATATGATTTGCCATGCGATCAACGAGACAAATGGTACGGTTGATAAATTTATCGGTGACAGCGTCATGGCGTTTTGGGGCGCGCCCAATTTTGATGATGAACACGCGAAAAAGGCAGTAGAGGCGGTCAAGCGTATTGCCGTCAACCTTTCGCGAAATAACAAACAGCGCATTGATCAAGGGCTGCCGCCCATCAGGTTGCGTATTGGCGTCCATACTGGCCGGGTTGTTGTGGGCAATATCGGTGGTGGTGACCGCCAGAATTATACCATTGTGGGTGATAATGTGAATGTGGGACAGCGGCTTGAGCAATTGGGCAAGCAGTTCATGGACAAGCAGGATCTTGTCGTTCTGGTATCTCAAACCACGATAACAGCCAGTGATGATGGCCAGTATTTTGAGGCGGTAGGATCGCATATATTGCGTGGCAGGGAGCAGCCTATTTCGGTTTTTGCGTTGAGAACAGATGATGGGAAGATTATGCCGATAGGCACTCAATCATCTTCGGAAACGGCATAGGCCATTCAGAGTGGCTAATGCCGCTAGTGCCCCTGGCCCATGACCACAGCTTCGCTTCTGTCGAGAAGTAGTGGGACGATCAAATCTTCTTCGTCTTCAAGATGGCGCATGAGGAAGGCTAATAGTTTAGAGTTGGCATCAACGAATTTATCGCCGGTACGAAGCAAATTATCCCGGCCCTCTGACTGCATGAAATTATTGGCGGTTTGCGCAACATTTTCAATCGCCGCGTGTAGGGCATGATGGTCTTCATCGAGAATTTCAAAGCCGCGTGACAGTTTTGGTTCGACCACACGAAACTTCGGGAAATAATGATGATCTTCCATGGTGTGATGTTCTGTTAGCCCACCAAGCAGCGCGTTGAAGCCTGGCACCATGGAATGACTGAAAGTCTGCGGGTCAATCTTGCCTTCCAGAAAAGCATGATTATTGGCATTTAGCGCGGTTGCTGCGCGACGGAACTGATCGTGCCTTGAAAGCCAAAAGGTGGTCAGTTCGCCCATATTCTTGTGTTTACGCCAGATGTCTCTTGGATAATCTGCGAACAGGAATCTCAATGCTTCGGGTAGACCCTTGCGTTTATCGATCAATAGATCATCCGGTAATTTTGTTTTCCCAGCCATGATCGCGCTACGCTTCCAGCATTTCTTTGACCGTGGTGGCCAACTGTTTTAGTGAAAACGGCTTAGCGAGGAAACCAAATTTCTCGCGTTCTTCTTCCGGCAAATTCTTGGCAAAAGCCTCTTCAGCATAGCCGGACACAAAGATGAATTTGAGATCAGGATAGGTCTTCCGCAACTCGCCAAGCAAGGTCGGACCATCCATTTCCGGCATCACCACATCGGAGATTACCAGATCGATCTCGTCGCCATATTCCTCCATCACTTCCAGCGCTTCAACGCCGCTGGCAGCCTCGTGGACCTCATAGCCGCGCGACTGCAGCGCCCGGGTTGAAAAGGCGCGAACAGCGTCTTCATCTTCCACCAGCAAGATCGTCGCATTGCCTGTGAGGTCGCGAGATTTTTCAGGCTTGGCGGCGGCAGCTTCCATGTCCTCAGCGGCCTCAATAATCTCTGACTCGCTCATGATGTGACGCGGCAGGAACAGACGGAATATGGTGCCCTTGCCCTCGGCACTATCGGCGTAGATAAAACCACCCGTCTGTTTGATGATGCCGTAAACCGTGGAAAGCCCAAGTCCTGTGCCCTTACCCACTTCTTTGGTCGAGAAAAACGGCTCGAAAATCTTTTCGACAACATCCGCCGGCATGCCTGTGCCGGTATCGATCACCTCGATGGTGACGTATTCGGCGGCGGGCATTCCCTTATAATCAAAGCGCTCGCGGCAATCACTTTCGGTAAGGTTTTCCGTGCGGATGATCAAGTCACCGCCCTCGGGCATGGCGTCACGCGCGTTGACCGAGAGATTGACAATCACCTGCTCGAATTGAGTGATATCCACTTTCACCGGCCATAGATCACGCCCGTGGACAACATTCAATTTAACCTTTTCGCCCAACAGGCGGTTAAGCAACATGCGCACATCATTCAGAGCATCGTTGAGTTGCAGCACTTGCGGACGCAGGGTTTGCTTGCGCGAGAAGGCCAGCAATTGACGCACAAGGCTTGCGGCCTTATTGGCGTTCTGCTTGATGTTCATAATATCCTGAAACGAAGGATCAGACGGCTTATGATTGACCAGCAACAGGTCTGAAAAGCCGATGATGGCTGTCAGCACATTGTTGAAATCGTGAGCGACGCCGCCGGCAAGTTGTCCAACTGCCTGCATTTTTTGACCTTGAGCGAATTGCTCCTCCATGGCTTTTTGCTCGGTAGTCTCCATGGCGTAGAGAACCACGCGCTCTTCGTCTCCCACCATCTCGCCGGAGAGGTTTTTTGAGCTGGCATCGGCAATTGGGCTAACGAAAATTCGCACGGAGCGGTCTTTGGAACCGTTAATCGGCAAATCGATTGGGTCAATTTCGCTTTTGCCGGAAAGTGCCGCCTTAAACAGGGTTTTCAGGCGAACACGGTCCTCCTTATTAGCGATCTTCTTATATTTCATGCCGGAGATCGGGCCGTATTGTTCAACCGCCGGACCAAACATACGCATGAATGGCGCATTGGTGCGCACGATCTCGCCTGCCGCATTGAGGGCTGCAATTGCAATCGGGGAATTATCAAAGAAACGAGTGAAGCGGATTTCGGCGTCACGCAACGCCGTATCATCGCCGCCTTCCGTGCCAACCCTATTCAAAACCAATGTGCGCGTTGCACCTGGTGCGCCATCCGAGGCGCTTGGCACGCGATGATAGAGGCGTACGGGCAAGCGGGTGCCGTCGCTTTTGGTCATATCGAGATCGATGATGGTGGTGTTCACATTATCATCATCGGCCTTGACTGATTCTAAAAGCGCCACCCCGTCGCCCACAATCAAATCGCTCAAATTCATGGCACCGGGTGAAAATCTGGTCAAATCAATGCCGAGCCAATCAGCAAGTGTCGCATTGAGATAAACAATAGAACCGTTGGTTTCGCTTGAAAAGAAACCGGCCGGGGCATGATCGAGATAGTGAATGGCGTGTTGCAGTTCCAGAAAAGCAGTTTCCTGCCGTGCCCGATCATCGGTAACATCGGACACTTGCCAGACCAGCAATGGCTTGGAATATCCTGCTGCATTAAGGCTTCGCGCGCGCATGCGGAACCATTTCGCGCCTTCGCTTTGATTGTGCAGGCCGTCGGCTAGTCGAAACTCTTCGACACAGACATCGCCTTCCTTGGCGCGGTTCGACATTTTATAAACAATATCGGCGGCTTCTGCTCGCCTTGAAAAGACGGCTTCTATGCTGGCAACTTCACTCTCGTCCTCGGCTCCGATGAGGTCTGCATAAGCGCGGTTTGCGTAGATAATCCGCCCTTGCTGATCCACTACGATCACGCCGGAATCCATACCATCAACCAGATTTTTGGAAAAATCATCTGCCTTGCCGGTAGCCGTCAGGCTAACGAAATTCAAAACCAGAGCAAATAGAAAGAACACTCCCAGTCCGGCAAACAAACCCAATATCCCCAAGACCATGGGTTCGCCGAAATAGTCTCTTCCATGGATGCTGACAAATATCATGCCTACGATTAGGAAAATGCCTAGAAGTAAAATTCGCCATGCGCCACTGCCGCTCGGCTCGTCTATTACCGGCTTGAACTTTTCGTTGTCAAAATCCTTTTGCACCATGGCAAATCCCTGATTCTTCCTTAAGTGGAATCTGTTTCATTCTTGAATCATATTCCGCTCACTGACGATAGTCCAAATGCCCACGATACCATTTTTTTAGCCCACAAATCCGGTTTTCAACATACAAAGCAACCACATCAGACGTAAAGCGCGGTATTTATTCACTTTTAAGATAAAATATGTGTGAAATTTTTGCCATAATTTAGATATAGATACTGTCAATTAGCTTGAAATAGGCTAAATGACAGTGTGCATTTGTTGAGTAGGAACAAATAATGGCTTGGTTAAATTCAATTTTTGGAGGATCTACGGCTGCAAATTTAATAGCAATCACCGTGGGTCTGGTTTTGGTATTATTGGGGTTGTTTTGGGTTTTTCGCAAAATAGCTGGTGACAACAGCATTCGCGGAAGCAAAAGTCGTCGCCCGAGACTCGGTGTGACGGAAGCTGCAATTGTGGATGACAAACGCCGCCTTGTGCTGGTGCGCCGCGATAATGTTGAGCATCTGGTATTGATTGGCGGTGCAAGTGATGTGCTGATTGAACGCAATATCGTGCGGGTACAACCAGCAGCCGGCGCAGCAGAACCGATTAAGGCAAAGGCGATGACCGTCCCGCAAGAGGATGACGTTCTGGCAGAATCAGAAATAGCCGATAACCAAGATGACATCCCACCAAGCGGCGTTGGCGCGCTGGCAAGTGGAGCGGCAGCGACTGCTGCTGTGGTTGCAAGCATTGAAAAAGCACTATCCAAGACAGATGATTTACCCACATCAGATGCTGCTTCTGAAGATGTTACATCTAAAAATGACATTGAGGAATCAGAATTCACGGCTGCCGTGGCAGACACTTTAGCTGAGGATGCAGGCCCGATTGCCGATGATGTTATGAAAACTGAATCGAATATCCCAGAGCCAGCAAAGACGACACCAAGGACATTTGAATCATTCGCTGATAAAATGAGCAAAATCGGAAATAGAAACGAAAATAAGCCTGAGAGCCCAGCCAACACAGCTTCTGAGAAAATAGCTCCGACTGTGGATGCCATAACAGATAAAAAGCCGTTGAAAACTCAGGAAGACGACAAACAAAGCAAGTCTAAAGGCGTCCAAAGTGAGCCAAAAGACGTCGAAATCAAGATGAAAAGTATTTCAGAGATTGATGATGTTTTGAAAGAAACGCCTTCAATAGCGCCGGAGGCCGAAACCAAAGCACCTGATGTGGCACCACCACTTGAAGTAGCAGCAATGGTTTCAAACGAAGACCCTGTAAAACCACCCACTGAGAAAGCCAAAGATGCGCGCAGTGATGACATGGAAGATGAAATGCAGAAATTGCTGAGTGAACTTGCAGGTGAACGACGCTAGCTAAAGAATTGGGTGGCTCTTAGCCACCTGAGCAAATTCTACGACATTCAAACAGCAGATCAGCCCAAATCGCGGCCTAGTCGTCTTTATAGACCTTTTCGCGGCGCTCATGGCGTTCCTGCGCTTCAATTGACAGCGTGGCTATGGGCCGAGCGTCAAGACGCTTCAAGCTGATTGCCTCACCTGATTCGTCGCAATAGCCATATGTGCCATCATCAATGCGGCGCAATGCACCCTCAATCTTGTTGATGAGTTTACGTTGCCTGTCACGGGCGCGCAATTCGATGGAGCGGTCTGTTTCCGACGAAGCGCGATCTGACGCGTCAGGCTGCTTTTCAGATTGTACAGACAGGGTTTCCAGCGTCTCGCGAGACTCGCGCAGGATATCTTTTCTCCAAGTGTCGAGTTTTTTGCGAAAGTAGTCCTTCTGCCGCTCATTCATGAACGGTTCGTTTTCAGTCGGGGTATATTCGCCCTCTATCGCTGCATCACTCATATAGTCACTTCCATCATACTGCGTGGCCGCTGTATAACCTTGCAAAATAAAAGTCTCAAGACAGAAATTTTCATTATCGTACTTTTGGTGTATATTTTTTTTGAAATGGCATTTGCCATCCTTGGAAAAACACCGAAAATTAGAGAAAAACTATGCTGCGACTGTTCATTCTGCGTCATGCGAAATCCTCTTGGGCAACTTCAGGGTTATCGGACGTACAACGCTCACTGAATGAGCGTGGCCTTAAGGACTTGCCCAAAATCGCCAAGAACATGTCGTTGCGGAACTATAGGCCAGAACACATCTATTGTTCCCCTGCCAAACGAACCCGAATGACGCTATCAGGGCTGTTTGACGGTGAAACATCGATGCCACCGGTAACATTTTCGGAATCTTTGTATTCTGGCGGCGCTCAGGACTATCTGGACACGATTGTTACGCACACCCGAGCAGAATCACTCATGTTCATCGGGCACAACCCCAGCGTTCATATTCTGGCGAACCAATTGGTCAGAAGTGGAGAAACCGCACAATTGGACGAATTGGCCATCAAATATCCAACCGGTACAATGAGCGTCATTGATTTTGATATCGATGAATGGCGGGAACTGTCCACCGACAGTGGCGTTTTGATCGATTTTATGAAACCGCGCGCTTTGCAGGATTAGCTTGTCATCGTTTGAACTCACGGCATATCCTCACTACGTTCGGGCCTGCGTAAGCGCGGCGCATTAGCGCCGGGTTCCCACGCTCGCCCTGCGGGCTCTCATTCACCTGAACTTACGGCGTATCCAAGCATTTTAGGTGCATGTCTTCGACATGATGCTTGGGCCTGCGAAGGCGCGGCGCATTAGCGCCGGGTTCCCACGCTCGCCCTTACGGGCTCTCATTCTTTTCCTTGAGAGCTACGCATTTGCGGGGATTGTGCGGGGACTGGATGCCTTTCAGCTTTCGCCTAAGCGAAAGCGTCGGGCATGCTGTCTTTTTTCTTGGCTATGAATTCGAGTAGCGCTTCATCAATGGCCGGATCGAGGTCTGGCTGGACGTAGGCGTCTAGCCACTGGCGAGCTACGGCGTTGGCGCGTTGCTCGTTTCGCTTTTCACCTTCGGATTGCCATTGTTCGTATGAGTTGTTGTCGCCAACACGGGTGGTGAAAAAGGCGGTTTCGAAATTTGCCAATGTGTGTTCACAGCCCAGATAATGATTTCCGGGACCGACTTCTCGAATTGCAGCCATGCCCTGCCCGTTTTCGGAAAGATCGATGCCAGCGGCAAATTTTTGCGCGGCTTCCAATTGGTCAACGTCCATGATGAACTTTTCATAGGATGAAACCAGACCGCCTTCGAGCCAGCCTGCCGAGTGAAGCATGAAATTCACGCCACCCATCATTGCTGGCCACAAGGTGTTGGCGCTTTCATAGGCTGCCTGAGAATCCGGCAGCTTTGCGCCGGTTAGCGAACCGCCTGAGCGATATGGCAGGTTGAAGCGTCTTGCAAATTGCGCAGCTCCCATCAAAACCTGCGCCGATTCAGGCGAACCAAAGGCTGGCGCGCCCGATTGCATGGACATGGTGGTGGCGAAAGTTCCCAAAATGATCGGTGAACCGGATCTGCAGAGCTGTGCAAAGGCAATACCGGCCTGAACCTCGGCTAGCACCTGCGCCAGCGTCCCTGCGACCGTTACCGGCGACATGGCACCGCCAACGATGAAGGGCGAGAGGATGGTTGCCTGATTGGCCCTTGCATAGACTTTCAGTGCGCCCAGCATGGTGCCATCAAAAACCATCGGTGAATTGACGTTGATGAGGCTGACCAGAACACAGTTTTGGTCAACGAACTCTTCGCCGAACAGGATGCGCGCCATGGCGACGCTGTCTTCTGCGCGTTCTGGTGCAGTCACCGAGCCCATGAATGGTTTGTCGGAATAGCGAATATGGGTATAGACCATGTCGAGATGGCGTTTGTTGACCGCCACATCGACAGGCTCGCACACTGTGCCGCCAGAATGGTGCATGGCGGGGGCCATATAGGCCAGCTTCACGAAGTTTCGGAAATCTTCCATGGTGGCGTAGCGGCGCTCGCCTTCCAGATCGCGCACGAAGGGAGGGCCGTAAACCGGTGCAAACACGGTGTTTCGGCCACCGATTTCTACGGAACGAGCTGGATTTCTTGCGTGCTGGGTAAAACTTGAGGGCGCGGTTTTCATCAATTCGCGACAAAGGCCTTTGGGGAAACGCACCCGTTCGCCTTTTACGTCGGCTCCGGCTTCTTTCCACATCTCAAGTGCTTCTGGATCTTCGCGAAACTCGATGCCCACTTCTTCCAGCAGGATATCGGCGTTGTTTTGAATAAGATCGGCACCTTCATCATCCAGCAAATCTACCGGAGGCAAGGCGCGTTTGATGACCGGCAGGCTTACAAGACTAAGGGTTCCCCGGCTCTCTCTGCGGCTAGCTGCGCCGCCACGGGCTCTTCTTTTGCCGCGAGTGGCTGTGGTTTTTTCTTCATTGTTGGTGTCAGAGGCGTTCATGACCCATTTCTCCGTTAAATTAGGTTAAAACCAGCCTAGGCGCTTTCACTTGGAGTAATCGTCTCAAAACGGCGTGGGCTGGCGTATTTCCGAATTTCCGGTCAAAATGGCTTTCTTGGTCGCAAAATTTCGATCCGAGGTCGCATTATCGGCATTGCCAAAATATTATTGATTGCTAAATAGAATGGCACCACTAGCAGTGCAAAAGCAGATGACCCACAATTTTGTGTCAAGGATTTTAAAATGTCTGATGAAGAAGAAATTATTCTCTCCGAGCTGAACGACGCCGATCTCGTGCTGCAAATGCATGATGATCTCTATGACGGGCTAAAGGAAGAGGTTGAAGAAGGCACCAATATTCTGCTGGGACGCGGATGGACGCCTTATGATGTGCTTACTAAAGCACTGGTAGAGGGCATGCGGGTTGTTGGTATCGACTTTAGAGACGGTATCCTGTTTGTGCCGGAAGTGCTGTTGGCTGCAACCGCCATGAAGGGCGGAATGTTCATTTTGCGTCCGTTGCTTGCGGCAACCGGAGCGCCAAAGCTCGGTACGATCGTTATTGGCACAGTTAAAGGCGACATTCACGACATCGGCAAAAACCTCGTTGGCATGATGATGGAAGGCGCTGGGTTTGACGTGCATGATATCGGCATCAACTCGGATTTCGACAAATTCTATGAGGCTATTCAGAAGTATAAGCCGGATATCATCGGCATGTCGGCGCTTTTGACCACGACCATGCCCTATATGAAGGTGGTTATTGATACCATGATTGAAAAAGGCATTCGTGACGATTTCACCATTCTTGTGGGCGGTGCGCCGTTGAACGAAGAGTTTGGTGCAGCCATTGGTGCTGACGCTTATTGCCGGGACGCTGCTGTCGCCGTGGAAACCGCCAAGGAATTCATGGCAAAAAAGCACAACCAATTGGCTACAGCCTAGCCATGGGGCAAGCGCTGAAACAAAAAGTACGCGTTATCGCCTGTGGGGCGATTGCGCGTGAAGTTTTGGCGATTTGCGAGGCTAACGGACTTGGTCATATTGATCTCCACTGCCTGCCAGCAATCCTTCATGTCAGCCCGGATAAAATTCCGGGCGAAGTGGAGCGCGAAATTCTTGAGGCGCGCAAAGCCGGTATTGAGAATATTTTTGTTGCCTATGCCGACTGTGGCACGGGCGGCTTGCTCGATAATGTTTGTGATAAATATGGGGTTGAGCGCATTGCCGGGCCCCATTGCTATTCGTTCTTTTCGGGCGATGAAGCTTTTGCCGCGCAGGGTGATGACGCCATGCGCAGTTTTTATCTGACGGACTTTTTGGCCCGTCAGTTTACCGCTTTTGTGGTCAAACCTCTTGGTCTGGACCGTTATCCACAATTGCGGGATAGCTATTTCGGACACTACGAAAAGCTGGTTTATCTGGTGCAGGAAGAAGATCCTGAGCTTGATCAAAAGGCTAAGGAAGCAGCGGAATTTCTCGGATTAGAATATGAGCGCCGCCTCACCGGCTATGGGGATTTAACCCAAAACCTGACGGGTCTCTAAAAGAACGCTATCGTGCGGCGATACGCTCGCCATTGGTGATCAAATTGGGCTCTGTTGCCCATTTTTTAGTGCCTGACACCCCAACAGCATGACCGATTACAAATAACTTTTTCATTCGTACATTGTCGAACTTCAACATATCAACAGAAGCCGGGAAGCTATCAGGAATCGATGTGATCCTGAATTTTGCGCCTTCGTGGTTCGCAAGAACATAGTCGCGATAAATGGTATTGTCCTGCAACTCGCGCATCATCTCCAGAATGGTTTTTCTTGAAATTTCAGCAAGGGTTGGTTTCACCGCATGGGTGGCGTTATATTTGGAAGTCGACCCGTTGATGATCATGTAGAGCGCTTTTTTCTTCAGTCGCGACTGAAACATAAAATCGCTAACCAGAACCGGTTTTTTCACACCACCATCCACATGGGCCTGACGCAGTTGGATGCCGCGTTGGGGCTTAATGTATACAGGTTCAAAATAAGCAGGCACGGCGGAAGATGCCCGCAAGACCTTTTGAAAATGTAATAATTTATTGGTGCGGCCGCCCTTGGCAATCTTGCCCATATCCCAAATAGTCAAATCCCCGGCGTCCAGATTGGTTGTCGCCACGTAGAGGCGACGTCCCGTATCGTGCTCTGCGGCAATTTTGGCGAGCAATTGCGGGGTGATTACTCGCTCTATCTGTTTTTTCAAAGGTTTGTTATCATATAGGCTATCGCCGAACAGCCCGCCCAGACCTTTGATCCGAAAGATGTCTTTGCTTTCGAGCGTTGTATAAAATTCTTCCAATAGCGGATCATATTCAGGACCGAGAAACGCCAGAACTGCCTGCAATGCACCGGTGGATACGCCCGTTACAACGTCAAATTTGGGACGTGTACCGCTCTTGGTCCAGCCAACCAACACCCCTGCCCCATATGCGCCATCAGCGCCGCCGGATGAAAGCGCCAAAACGGTGTGAACACCATCGCCATTTTTTCTGTCTATGGATTCAAAACCAATTGAAGCTTTGAGAACGCTCGATTCATCAACGGCTTCCATGGGGAGTAATGTGCGGATGCCTGCAGATTCGTCGGGACGCTGGGCGCAGGCGGAGATGCTCGCTGCCAATGCCAAAGTAATGAAAGTTCGAGCGATGCGCTGCGCAAACCTCGATTTCGAAATAACCACACTCATCACAAAACTAAAATCCCAGACCGCCGCCATCTGTTAGGTGAATTTACGCTAACCAATATCACTAAATGATGTATATCTCATTGAACCAATAAGCCAAAGGCCGAATTTAATGTTTGGTTAACCATGTTCGTTTGCGTTGGAATTTAGGACTGTATTGAAAGAGTTTTGATGACAAAAAAAGTATTAAAAACAGGGGATTGCATCACGCTGGGGCCTCGTTCAGTAACCAAGGAAGAAATCATTGAATTCGCGGAGGAGTTCGATCCTGCTCCCTATCATCTTGACGAGGAAGCAGCAAAAGCGTCGATGTTGGGCGGACTTTCAGCATCGGGATGGCATGTCTGTGCCATGGTGATGCGGATGATGTGCGATGCGTTCATTTTGGGCTCCACATCGCAGGGCGCACCCGGCGTTGAATATTGCCGCTGGAAAAAGCCTGTGCACCCCGGAGATACGCTTAGCGGGGAAACCCGCGTGGTTTCCTTGCGCGATTCCAAATCTCTGCCCAATATCGGGATATCGGAGCTGGAACACACAATTTACAATCAAAATGGCGAACTGGTGCTTGAAATGAAGAATTTCGGCTACTACGCACTGTCGGAAAGTTGAATCATATGGATAACTTACCTCCTTTTCTTAAACCGGGTTTTGAATGTGAAATTGGTAGTTACACCTTTACCAAGGAGGTGATTATTCGCTTTGCCGAGAAATTTGACCCGCAGGATTTTCATTTGAGTGAAGAAACGGCCAAGGACAGCCTTTTCGGAAAATTATGCGCGTCTGGCTGGCACACCACATCTATATGGATGAAAATGCAGCGGGAATATGCAGCCCGCACCCTGCAGAATTATTCCGACGAGAATTTTGCCAAGGTCGAACTTGGTCCTTCGCCGGGTTTCAAGGACTTGCGCTGGATGCGCCCGGTGTTTGCCGGCGAGACCGTTACCTATTTCAACAGGAACAAAGAAATACGCGAAAGTGCGTCGCGCCCGGGCACCTATATATTAAGCGTCGACCATGAAGCCTATACCGATCATCGGAAAAATGAGCTTGCAATGTCCTTCACCGGCTCAGTATTTATACATTTGCTGCCGCAGGAGGGCGAAAAAGCATAGAAACCGGGCTAAATCGCCGCAAATTGTATACAATTTGCGTGATTTTTATTGTTGCAAATGCCTTTGTCGTGTTTGAATGTGCCAGTGTCGTACCCGGCTTAGCGCTATGGGTAAAACTTCAACATTGTCACCGTGTTACTAGGATTTTTCATGGCTAAACTAACCATCGTTTACTGGCGGGATATACCCGCTCAAGTGATTGTAAAGATAAGCAGAAAGCTGACTGCCAAAAGAGAATTGTCCCTGCGTTTCACCGAGGCGATAGACATGTGTGCCATGCGCACAGGTGCTGCCGGTTCGGATGAATATCTGGAACAATGGCGTCGTTCAACTCCGGTGGAGGTGAGTGACGATCTGGAAGCAGAAGTCGACAAAGCGGCAGCTCAACTTGAAAATGATTATGACAAAGATCGCCTCGTTTCTTTAGTGAAAATTGGTGGTTATGAAGGAAATACAGATGACGAATAAAATTGCAGCCTCCATTGAAGTGTCGCCTAAGCAGGCAGTGGAAAATGCTGACCTGCCCGGTCTGTTTCCAGCGAAGACCCGTGTCTATATTACAGATATCGGGACTGACAGCGCGGAAACCCTGACGGCTGGTGCAAAACGTGTTTCCGAACTTGGCTATACCGCCGTTCCCCATTTTGCTTCCCGCAGACTGACCACCAAGGCAGCGCTGGAAGAGCGTATCAAGATGATGACCGGCGAAGCTGGCATCACCGATGTTCTGGTCATTGGCGGAGGCCTTGAAAAACAGGCTGGCGATTTCTCTTCCACCATGGAAGTTCTCGAAACCGGCTTTTTTGACAAATACGGCATTACCCATATGGGCGTTGCCGGACATCCTGAAGGGTCGCCTGATTTTTCCGACGAAGTGGCGCTGGAAGCATTGAGATTGAAGAAATCCTTTGCCAATCGCTCCGATATAGAATTGCGGATTGTCACCCAGTTCGGTTTTGATGCATCAGGCTTTATCAGTTGGGCCGATAGCCTTGCTGAACACAATATTGATTTGCCCGTCCATTTGGGCGTTGCAGGGCCTGCCAAGATCACCACTTTGATCAAATTTGCTGCCATGTGCGGCGTTGGCAATTCGATCTCGTTTTTGAAAAGTCGCGGTTCAGCGATCATGTCGATGGTGGCAGGGTTCGATCCCAATGAAATTGTTGACCCGATCGAAGAGCACATCAAGACCCATGGAGAGGCCTCTCCAATCAAACAAATTCACGTTTTTCCGTTCGGCGGCGTAAAGAAATCTGCGCAATGGCTTGAAGAACGCGGCACATGGGATATAAAGACATCTTTATATGCTAATACGAACTCAGACTGACCCTATAATTTCGGCATGACGCACGCATTTTGTATGGTCACAGATTCTAAAAGGGAATTTGAAAATGACGCATACAATTGTGGCATCGCAAACCAAAGAAGTTATCATCGGGTTTGACCAACCTTTCTGCATTATCGGCGAGCGGATAAATCCCACAGGCCGCAAGAAGCTTGCTGCCGAGATGCTGGCTGGCAATTTTGAGACCGTCAAACAAGATGCGCTGGCGCAGGTTGCTGCCGGAGCGTCAATCCTCGATATCAATGCTGGCGTAACCTCGATTAATCCCAATGAGACCGAGCCGCCTTTGCTGGTAAAAACCATCGAGATGGTGCAGCAATTGGTCGATGTGCCGATTTCGATTGATTCGTCCGTTACCTCGGCCATCGAGGCTGGATTGAGAGTCGCCAAGGGGCGTCCGCTGATTAATTCGGTTACCGGCGAAGAAGAAAAGCTGGAAGCGATTTTGCCGCTTGCCAAGAAATACGATGTACCAGTAGTGGCGATTTCCAATGATGAAACCGGCATTTCCATGGACCCTGACGTGCGGTTTGAGGTTGCCAAAAGGATCGTCGAGCGGGCTGCTGATTATGGCATCAAGCCCTGCGATATCGTGGTCGACCCGCTGGTGATGCCAATTGGCGCCATGGGCAGTGCCGGTCAGCAGGTTTTTCATCTGGTGCGACGCTTGCGTGAAGAACTGGGTGTGAACACCACGTGTGGCCTTTCAAATATCTCCTTTGGCCTGCCGCACCGCCACGGCATCAATGCCGCCTTTATCCCGATGGTGATTGCCTCCGGCATGACTTCGGCGATCATGAATCCTTGCCGCCCGGCAGAAATGGAAGCGGTACACGGGGCAAATGTTCTCAACGGCACCGACCCTGATTGCGGCAGCTGGATCAGAACCTATCGCGACCACACGCCTCAAGCCGGTGCCGCCGCCGCACCTGTCGTATCCCAAGCGACAGGACGTCGAAGGGGTGGACGTGCAGCACGCCGTGGTACAGCATAAATCATGTCGCAAGATACTGAGTCTTCCAAAGACCCACTGATACTATTCATGCCTTCGGGCAAACGCGGACGGTTTCCGCTCGGCACGCCGCTGATTGATGCGGCGCGTGAGTTGGGCGTTTATGTGGAATCAGTTTGCGGTGGGCGCGGCATTTGTGGCCGCTGCCAGATTGAGGTTCAGGAAGGCCAATTCGCCAAACACGGCATTACGTCGAGCAATGCGCATATTTCGGAACTTGGCCCCAAGGAAATCCGCTACGCTGAGCTGCGCGAACTGAGGGACGGGCGACGCCTGTCTTGCTCCTCCACGGTGCAGGGCGATCTGGTGATCGATATCCCTCAGGACTTGCAAATCAACGCTCAGGTGGTGCGCAAGGCTGATGACGGACGCATTATCGCGCGCAACCCAGCTGTCCATCTTTGTTATGTTGAAGTGCCTGAACCCGATATGCACCAACCGCTTGGCGATCTGGATCGTTTGAAGATCGTTTTGGCGAAGGAATGGGGTTGGGACAATCTGGATGTTGATCCGAAGATATTTGCTGTCGTTCAATCCATTCTGGAAAAAGGCGACTGGTCGGTAACAGCGGTCATTCACGAAGAAGTTGAAGGCGGGCGAGCCATTATCACCGGGATATATCCCGGACTGAAAAACGAAGCCTATGGCATTGCCTGCGATATTGGCTCCACCACCATCGCCATGCATCTGGTTTCCTTGCTATCGGGCATGACGCTTGCTTCCTCCGGAGCCTCCAACCCGCAAATTCGCTTTGGCGAAGATCTGATGAGCCGGGTTTCCTATGTGATGATGAACCCCGATGGCCGCGAAGCCATGACGGATGCCGTCAGAGCAACGCTGAACGAATTGATCGGCAATGTTTGCAAGGATGCCGAGATTGACCGCGAAGATATTCACAATCTGGTTTTTGTCGGTAATCCGGTCATGCATCACCTGTTTTTGGGTATTGATCCAACGCCACTTGGCGGTGCGCCGTTTGCTTTGGCAGTTTCCAGTGCTGTTCACATCTATGCGCGGGATCTTGATCTGAACGCCAATGAAGGTGCGCAGGTCTATATCCTGCCCTGTATTGCCGGACATGTTGGCGCAGATGCCGCCGCTGTTGCCCTTTGTGAAGGCCCTCACCGTCAGGACAACATGATGTTGGTGGTGGATGTGGGCACCAATGCCGAGATCATTCTTGGCAATCGCGAGCGCGTGGTTGCCGCCTCCTCCCCCACGGGACCAGCCTTTGAAGGCGCGGAGATTTCCTGCGGGCAACGCGCCGCGCCCGGAGCGATTGAGCGGGTGCGCATTGATAAGGATACGCTGGAACCGAAAATTCGAATTATCGGTGTCGAGAAATGGTCCGATGAAGAAGGCTTTGACGAAGAAGCCAAAGCAATTGGCATTACCGGCGTGTGCGGCTCAGCGATCATTGAGGTGGTGGCCGAGATGTATCTTACAGGCATTATCAGCGAAGACGGGGTGGTTGACGGTTCGCTCTCGGCCAAATCTGACCGCATCATCGAAGATGGCCGCACCCACGCCTATGTGCTTTGGCGCGGCGATGTGGAGCTTGTGATCAAGCAAACGGATATTCGCGCCATTCAACTGGCCAAATCGGCGCTTTATGCAGGCATCAAACTATTGATGGAAAAGCGCGGCATCGAACAGGTGGATTCAATCAGTTTTGCCGGAGCGTTCGGAACATTTATCGATCCAAAATATGCCATGGTGTTAGGCCTGATACCCGATTGCGATCTAACCAAAGTTAAAGCCGTTGGCAATGCGGCCGGAACCGGTGCCAAAATGACCCTGCTCAACCGCAGCTACCGCCGCGAGATTGAAGAACTGGTACAGAATATCGAAAAGATAGAAACCGCGCTGGAACCAAAATTTCAGGAGCATTTCGTCAACGCCATGGCCATGCCAAACAAGATTGATGCCTTCCCCAATCTTGGAAAAATCGTTGATCTTCCAGAGAAATCAGCAACGCCTTCCTCAGGCAGGCGGCGACGTCGGGCACGGTCTCAGTAAGCGTTCTATTTATTGTTCTTTATCACTCTTCGGTGCGAGGCTGGTGAGATCATCACCGACCTGTTTTCGAGCCAAATCGTGGACCAATTCTGAAACCCTTTTTCTCCAAGCCCTTCTATCGGCGACCATGAGATAATCAGTTTTGGAAATGCGCACATCTGTTCCCTCCAGCGTCTTAAAGGGAATGCGGGCAGCAAGCTTTTGCGGAAGGCGCCCGATCAAAAAGTGGTTTACCCTGTTACCCTCAGCCATGTTTACATCGGTGCGTACACCGAAATTGTCGTAAAACCACTTAGAAAATGTCAGGTGGCGTTCTCTGACATTTTTCAGAATTCCTGGACCATTATCTTTATCGTTTTCGTTTTTGACGATACCCCAATGCGCCTGCGGTTCGCGAGTTGGAAGAATTTTGCAGCGTTCCAGTTTTTTACCAATTAGAATCTCAATGGGGACGGATTGGTCCAGATGCGCAATGCCAACCGGTTGTTTGCCGATAAGCGCCACCCGTGAAATAATCACGTTTTCCGCCTTTAGAATGTTCCAGACCACTTCGCTATCAGCGATGAGTGCGAGATAAACGGGCTTTTTTGTTTCCGTGACGAAAACATCCACCACCTGCACATTGGGTCTGACGCCAATGGCGAGACTAGCGGCATCCTTACCCTTGGCACGATAGGCCTTTATGAATCTCTCGGTACTCTCAGCAAGGTTTTCTCTTGAAATCGTGTGAATGAGCGCTCTTTGGTAGCCACGCTTGGTAAAAGCGCTTGCGAAAATTTCATCCTTGGTCGGTTTGGTAAACTGACAGCTCTCCATATCCTCAAGAATGCCGGTTTTTGAGGGACGCTCGGTTCCCTGAATATGCCGGTAGCCCGTTGCCACATGCTGAATCCAGAATGGTTCATACGCCTTGGAAACCACCACGCCTTGGGGAATATTGTAACCACGACGCTCAACAGTAAAACTGTCTATGTCACGATCAGGAATTGCATCAGGATCGACCTCTGAGCAAGATGTCAGCAGAAAAAGCGTAAATACAACGAATACAAAACGACTAGACTTCACTATTCTCTCCTGAAAATTCAGTCTGGAAGATAGTAAAAACTAGTTTCGTTTGCGTAAATTTCAGATGATAATATCTGCATTAGCCCCGGCAGCTTCCCTTCCAGAAGAAAAAGAGGCTGCCGGAATTATTTATTACAGACCAAGCGTGCGATATGAGGCAGATACCCGCTCGATCGCGATCATATAAGCTGCGGTTCTAAGATCGAAATTATCGTGATGCTTGCGTTTCTCGTGCCATATTTCGCGCATACTGGCGTAGGCACTGCGCATGGTGTCATCGAGACCGGAACGCACGAGGGTTAATTCATCGGCACCGGTGATGAATTTATCCTTGAATCCTTCGGCAAGTTTTTTACCTGTGACGCTTTCGATTTCATCGATCAGCATGATATGGCGGGCTTCTTCTTCGCGCCTTTGCATGCGGCCAAACCTCATATGGGACAGGTTTTTGACCCACTCGAAATAGGAAACCGTAACCCCGCCAGCATTTGCGTACATGTCGGGGATGATAACGGTGCCCTTCTTGCGCAAGATATCGTCACCGCCTGCGGTAATCGGTCCGTTGGCAGCTTCGACGATCAACGGCGCTTGTATATTGGCAGCGTTGTGACGGTGGATAACCGCTTCAAGGGCGGCAGGAATGAGAATGTCGCATTCCATCTCAAGCACTTTTGCGCCGTCTTCCACATATTTGCCGTGGTCGTAAAGCTTCACCCCGTGATGCTCTTTGATGTGAGCACTGAGGGCTTCGATGTCGATGCCGTTTTCGTCGATAATGGCACCATCACGTTCAATTACTGCGGTGATTTTGCAATCATCTTCCTCGGAAAGGAATTTTGCGGCGTGGTAGCCCACATTTCCCAAGCCCTGAATGATCACGCGTTTGCCGGCAAGGCCCGATGACAGGCCAGAAATTTGAACATCTTCCTCATGTCGGAAGAAATCCCGAATGGCGTATTGCACGCCCCTGCCCGTTGCTTCAACACGCCCGCGGATGCCGCCAGCGTTGAGCGGCTTTCCGGTGACGCAAGCACGCGCATCGATATCGGTTGTGGCCATGCGTCTATATTGATCGGCAATCCAAGCCATTTCGCGTTCGCCGGTTCCCATATCAGGTGCAGGAACATTTTGTGACGGATTGATCAGATCGCGTTTGATCAGCTCATAGGCAAAGCGCCGTGTGATGCGTTCCAGCTCATCCTCTTCCCAATCGAGCGGGTTGATCCTCAAGCCGCCCTTTGAGCCGCCGAAGGGGACTTCCACCAGTGCGCATTTATACGTCATCAGCGCGGCCAAAGCTTCGACCTCATCTTGATTGACGGACATGGCGTAGCGTATTCCGCCTTTTACCGGTTCGGCGTGTTCGGAATGAACAGAGCGATAGCCAGTGAATGTTACAATTTCTCCGCGCAGTTTCACGCCGAAACGAACGGTATAAGTGGAATTCACCACTTTGATTTTTTCTCTCAGACCATCTGACATGTCTATATATTCGCAAGCGCGGTCAAAGAGTATGTTGACGCTATCGCTAAAGCTGGGTTCAGCATCTGTTGAGTGGGAATCGGCCATGATAATCCTCCGTGGGTAGTAAAAGGAACCCTGCACAGGTTAGAATCAAAGCGTATCACAGCGCTTCATGATCGCAAGCACATCCAAAGATTTCCCCTTAATTGGAACCATTAGGCAAGCTTGGGGTAAGTAACCCCATCGTTTTAGGATTTAATTCAAATTAATCTGCTCAAGCCATGTCCAGAAATACGTGGCATAGGGAGAATCAATGTGAACACGCAGTTTGTTTTCTTCTCCATGGCGATAAACCAGAGCATTGAGTTTTGAAAATTGCATTGAGGCGGATTTGCTTTCGCCGCGCCAGTTCAGGGTCGACGCGCGGGCAAAAACCTGATTGCAATCTTTGCCGCTGATTTCAAACACTGCGTATAAATCATTGGCGCAGGAGGTGGCAAAACCTTTCATCTGCCAGCCAAAGGGCTGCTTTGTCGGCTTGTCGGAAACCTGCAATATCCTGTCGCGGGAAATCTGTATGGCGTAGTCGTTTCCTTTGGCTATCGGTCCCCAGCCTATGGGTTTGTTTTTAACCGGATCCAAACCAGTGGCTGCGCTGATCAAGGTTTGATGCAAGCCAAACAAGCGATGGACGGAAAAGCCCGCTGCTTCAATTTTCTGTTTTTCCCAATCGGGAACCGGCGTCCATTTTTCAGCAAAATCACGCATTGAGCCGCTCCATGGATGGATCGAAAAAGCATGGTGCGCAGATGGTTGCTTTGCAACTTTGGCCCATGTGCCAGATTTCGATTTCTTCGCCCATGCGAGTGAGACCCCGCTCGATCAAAGCAAGAGCGATGGGTTTATCGATATTCGGGCTTAGATAGCTGGAGGTGACATAGCCAATGCTGTGCTTGTCGTTGCCATCGCGTTCTATTCCGTGGGCACCCGTGATCAGCATTTCATTGCCCTTTGCCACTTGCAGACCGACCAGTTGGCGGCGGTTTTCGTCTTTGGCATTTTCGGTGAAGAGTGATCTCTTGCCGAGATATTCACCTTTCTTTTTGTTCATTGGACCGGTGAGTCCCAAATCTTGCGGCATGGTGGTGCCGTCCGTATCCTTGCCGATGATGATGAAGCCTTTTTCTGCGCGTAGGATGGACATGGCTTCAACCCCGATTGTTGCGGCATCGAACTCGGCTCCCGCATCGTGTAACTGGCTCCAGAGGGTTTCTGTCTTGTGGGCAGGGACTGCGATTTCGTAGCTTCTGTCGCCGGAAAAACTAACGCGGGAAAGGCGAGCATCAGCACCATCAAACTTGCCGGTTCTGATCGACATGTGCGGGAAAGTTTCATCATCGAGGTCGATATTAAAATCTATCTTGTTCAACAATGCCGCTGATTTTGGGCCGGTGACGGTGAGCGTTGCCCATTGGGCGGTGGCGTTATGGATTGCGATTTTTGTTGGATCAAACTGGTCTTGCCGCCACATTTCTAAACGGCGATGCACCCCGTCCACGTGGCTGGATGAACACGATACAATAAAGTGGTTTTCGGAAAGACGCGCCAACACGCCATCATCATAAATTGCGCCACCCTCGGTGAGCATGAAGGCGTAACGAATTTTACCGGACTTCAATGTGGAGACGGTATTATAATAATGGAAATCGAGGAACTTGGCGGCGTCCGGCCCCATCACTTCAATTTTTCCTAAGGTGGAACCATCGAACAACGCAACGCTGGTGCGGGCGTGCTTTGCTTCGCGAGTGATTTCTGTTTCGTCTTTGCCGTAATATGCCGGGCGAAGCCAGCCACCATATTCCCTGAAACTTGCACCATTGGCGCGGTGCCAGTTTTCCAGAGGTAAGCGCTTCACTGGATTGAACAATTCGCCAGATCGTTTTCCAGCAATTGAGGCAAAAGGAACAGGGGTGAATGGCGGACGATAGGTTGTGGTTCCCACTTCCTTGATCTCGCGCCCTGTGATTGCGGCCATGGCGGCGAGGCCGTTTATGTTGGAGGTTTTACCCTGATCATTGGCCATGCCCAGCGTGGTGTAGCGCTTGAGATGTTCCACCGATTTGAAATTTTCGCGGGCGGCAAGTTCCACGTCTTTGATGGTGACGTCGTTTTGATAATCGACCCATGCCCGACCTTTGGCGCTTGGACCATGCCAGTTTGGTTCGATGTTGAAGCCGCTGTTTTTGCCGGTTGTCGGCTGGCCATAATTGCTTGCCACAGCTTTGGCTTCGGCGAATAGATCGTTCAGTTCAAAAGTTCCGTTGGCTGCGCCGATTACCGAGATACCATTAACGGATGCACGTGGCACGAAGGCGGCGATGGTATCGTTCCAGTCCAGTTTACCGCCTGCCTGACAATAGAGGTGAACGCTGGGCGTCCAGCCGCCGGAGACGAGAAGCAAGTCGGCTTTGATTGTGTGGTTTTCGGCCACCACTGCCTCTATCCGGTTTTTGCCAATGATGTTGGTTACGGATTTTTCACGAAGAATATCGAAGTCGCCTTCTGCCTGAGCATCCTTGCGGGAATCTAGCATTGTGACATTGGCACCTGCTTCCCGGAGCGCTAGGGCGGTGCCGTATGCGCTGTCATTATTGGTGGCGATAACGATATTTTGGCCCGGCAGAACTCCGAACTGTTTTAGATATTTCAGACCTGCATCTGCCGACATGATGCCGGGGCGGTCATTGTTCTGGAATACCATCGGGCGCTCAATCGCGCCGGAGGCCAAAATGATGTGTCCTGCCCGCACCCGCCACAAGCAATCCAAACCACTGGCCAAATCACGGGCCATATCGCTGCGCTTCTCATTGAGATAGATCATCTGGTGATCATAGATGCCGTAAGCAGTGGTGGATTTGAGAATTTTGCCGCCTGATTTTTCAATTTCGTCGGTTTTATCGGCTATCCATCCGGATACGCCTTGGCCTTCTATATTCGCATCCATGTGCAGCAGTGAGCCGCCGAGGTCGCGTTGATTATCGACCAACAGCACCGATTTACCCGCTTTGCTCGCCAGACTTGCGGCCATCAAACCAGCGGGGCCGCTGCCAATGACCAGCACATCGCAATGATGGTTGATTTGCTCGGCTCTGCCCGTTTCCGGCAGATCAGGATTAATCCGGCCAAGACCCGCCATGTCGCGGATATAGGGTTCGAACAGATGCCAGTCCGGCCACATGAACGTTTTATAATAAAACGCCGCCGGGATGAATTTTGCGAATTTGTCGAGAATGGCGGCACGGTCTACACGGCCATTGACGGTGGTGACCACCATGCCCTCTTCGACGAATTCGGTGGTGGCGCGACTGACGGGGAAATTGCGATTGCCGATTTCGATATCGACAAGGGCGTTGGGTTCTTCAACGCCTGCACCCCAGATGCCACGGGGACGGTGATATTTGAAGCTTCGGCCAACCACCCATTGGTTTGCCGCCAGCAAGGCAGACGCGATGGTGTCGCCCTCAAAAGCTGATATGGTTTTGCCATCGAAGGTGAAGGTGACTGGTTTTTCGCGGTCAATTCTACCGCCGGAAGGAAGGCGTTTTGCGGTCATTTCGCATCCTCCTGCCTGAGTGATTTTGTTCCTATCACTTCGTGGGTGACCGTATCCCGTTCCATGACGAAAACTTCGTCGCAGGTTAGATGCACCCAGATTTCATGCGAGTTGCCGCGGGGATTATCTTGGGTGTAGAGATATTGCGCCCAACGCTCAGCGCTGATTTTTTCGGCTGGTTCTGGCCGGTCATTGCCAGCTTCCCCGCCGAAGGAAAATTCCGTCTCGTCTCGTGGCCCGCAAAAGGGGCATGGATAAATTTGCATATGCCTCTCCTAATGCGCGATGCCGGAACCAGCGGCTTCATCGATCAATGAACCCTTGGTGAACCGGTCGAGGTCGAATGGTCGGCTGATTTCGTGGTGCTCGTCTTTTGCAAGCAGGTGGGAGAACAGCCAACCACCGGCTGGGATTGCTTTGAACCCGCCCGTACCCCAACCGCAATTGAGATAGATGCCCGGCACTCCCGATGGCCCAATGATTGGCGAACTATCCGGTGTCACATCCACCGTGCCGCCCCATTGGCGCATCAATCGCAATTGGCGAAGAACAGGGAACATTTCCAGCATGCCGGAAATGACGGTTTCAGCTGCCGGTGGATTGCCCTTTTGATTGTATGACGGTACGCGGTCCAACCCGCCGCCGATGATCATTTCTCCCTTATCTGACTGGCTGAGATATGTGCCTATTGGCGGTGATACCACCACTGTATTGAGGCAAGGTTTTATCGGTTCGCTGACGCAAGCCTGCAGGGTGTAGGAGTGGATGGGCAGTTCATAGCCGCCAAGTTTTGCCATGACGGTGGAATTGCCTGCAACCGCAACCCCGACCTTATTGGCTCTGATGGTGCCACGATTGGTTTCAACGCCAACGCATTTTCCACCTTCCTTGATGAAATCAAGTACCTCGCAACCTTGGATGATATCGACGCCCATCGCATCTGCGGCCCTTGCATATCCCCACGCCACAGCATCGTGACGGGCTACGCCTCCGCGCTTTTGAATGGTTGCTCCGAATATCGGATAGCGTGCATCAGCGTTAAAATTCAATATCGGCACGAGTTCTTGGACCGCTTCCACGTCCAATATTTCTGCATCTGTTCCGTTGATTTGCATGGCGTTGCACAGACGGGCAGCCATTTCCATTTCCGGCTCTGAATGAATGAGACTGAGTACACCGCGCTGGGAAAACATGATGTTATAGTTCAGTTCGCGGCCAAGTTTTTCATAGAGTTTGAGCGACAGTTCATACAACGCAACGCTTTCCGGGTAGAAATAATTGGAGCGGATGGTGACCGTGTTTCGCCCGGTATTGCCACCACCGAGCCAGCCTCGTTCAAGGATGGCTACGCGGGTAATTCCGTGGTTCTTTGCCAGATAATATGCAGTTGCCAATCCGTGGCCACCGCCGCCGACGATGATCACATCATACTGCTTTTTCGGTTCTGGTGAGCGCCATGCTGGCTTCCAGCCTTTTTGGCCACTCAATCCCTCTTTGATCAGGGAGAAGGCATTATACCGCCTCGTCACGATTTGAGAATTTGCGCGATGGTTGCCTTGGTAATCGCAGCCGATGGATCGCTCAGATCGGTTACCACATTGAAGTGGTTCCTATCCGGCACATTCATCACCTCGACGGAGGTGCCATTGTTGCGCAATGCATTGGCGAACTCTTCGGTCTGGCGGTGAAACTCGGAAAACTCGATAGAGCCGACAGCCAAAAGTGTCGGGCAGGCTTTCTTGGAGCCGAGTAGATATTGCGGTGAATTGCGATCAATCGTTCCCTGATCGAAAAGCATCCACTCATCGATATAGGTGTGGCGGAGGGGTTCCAGGTCGTAAAGACCACTGCAACCCAATGCACTTTTGATTACATCACCGGGCAAGCCAAATTTTTCCGGCCAACGATCAGCGAGCATCATACCAACCAGATGCCCCCCGGCGGAGGAACCACCAATATGGATGCGGTTGCGGTCGATGCCATATTCTGAGCCGTATTTGTAAACCCAAGTGATTGCTGCACGGCATTGGCGCACGATTTCATCAAGGGTTACCTCAGGCACTAAGGCATAATCAACGGCGACCACAGTGATGCCTGCATCGTTGAAGGATTTTGCCATGAAGGAGGCTTCATTCTTCGACATCATGCGCCAATAGCCACCGTGAATATAAATGAAAACGGGGGCATTTTTTCCGGCAGGAAAAATATCAAGTTTCTCGGCATGGCTTGGACCATAGGTAATACCAAGCTTGCCTTTAGTGGCAGCACGCGCCGCCTCGCTCAGTGTGGTGTAGGCGGTCAAGAATGGCTCGTGATCGTCGATTGCATTACGCGGATTATAATGCTGATCCAGCGTTTCGCGGTTCATGCCCCGGTAGAGTGGATTTTCGTCTTCTGCCATGACTTTAAACTCCTAAATGAAGCTGGCTCAATGCCGGATCGGCACTGAATTGCTTTGAACTACCCTGCCAAACCGCCTTGCCTTTTTCAATGATAAAATGACGGTCAGCGATAGGAAGTAGCTCGGCAATATATTTGTCGATGATCAGGATCGACTGACCCCGCTCCTTGAGCAGGGAAACGCAGTTATAGATTTCTTTTCGAATGAGCGGGGCTAACCCCTCAGTTGCTTCATCTAAAATAAGGAGGGACGGGTTGGTCATCAGGGCGCGGGCGATTGCCAGCATTTGTTGTTCGCCGCCAGAAAGGGTTGCGCCCATCTGGTTTTCACGTTCCATCAATCGGGGGAAAAGTTCGTAGACGTTTTCCAACTCCCACGGATTTTCCCTGTTCAGGCGATTAGCCGAAGTGGCGACAAGGTTTTCGCGCACGGTGAGGGTTGGGAAGATGTGTCGCCCTTCCGGCACCAGTCCCACACCCAATTGCCCGATGGCGTGGGCGGGAAGTCTGGAAATCTCTTTTCCCGCAAACATGATGCTGCCGGAATGGGCAGAATTCAAGCCAGTGACGGCTTTTACCAAAGTGGTTTTGCCCATGCCGTTTCGCCCTAAAAGGGTGACGATTTCACCTGCATTGATTTCCAGTTCCATGCCGAACAGAACTTTGACATGGCCGTAACCTGCATGGATGTTTTGGAGTTTGAGAAGCGTCATTCCTCCTCCCCCAGATAGGCGGTGCGCACCTTTGGATTGTTGCGAATTTCGTCGGGGATGCCGGTGGCAATTACCTGTCCGTAAACGAGGACAGAAATTTGGTCTGAGAGGGCAAACACCACATCCATATCATGCTCAATCAACACGATTGAAAGCGTCCCCTTCAGGCTTTTGAGGAATGACACCATCTGCGCACTTTCGTCAGCCCCCATGCCAGCCATGGGTTCGTCGAGTATCAATAATTTTGGTTTCAACGCTAGCGCCATGGCAAGCTCGAGTTGGCGTTGCTGGCCATGAGCAAGCGTGTGGGCTGGTTCATTTGCCAGAGATTCCAGCCCGATTTGTTGCAGATAGGAAAGTGCAGGATCGCTCAAGCTTTTGTCTGCGCGGGCATTTTTGATAAATCGAAAACTGTGTCCGCTTTGCATCTGCACAGCAATGGCGACATTTTCCAGCACCGTTGACTGGGGGAAAATCGAAGTGATTTGGAACGAACGCACCAATCCTAAATGCGGGCGTTTTGCTTCCTGCATCTTGGTGATGTCGAGGCCCTGAAAACGAATGCTGCCGCTATCGGGGGATATCTGCCCTGAGAGCTGATGGACAAGGGTGGTTTTGCCTGCGCCATTGGGGCCGATGATAGCGTGCAGTTCGCCGGTTTGTACGGTCAGGTTCAGGCCATCGACGGCTTTCAATGCGCCGAAGGATTTTGACAGGTTTTCGACAATAAGGATGGGAGCATCAGTCATTTTTGCGTCTCCCCCAATCCATCAAGGATGCGTAGAGGCCCTTTTTGGCAAAGAGGACGATGAGGATGAGCATGGGGCCGAAGACTACGCGCCAATGTTCCTGTAATAGCGGCAAGCCCAATCCTTTGAAGATAATTGGCAGAAATTCCTCCAGCATCAGGAATGCCGCTGCACCGAAGAATGGGCCAAGCACAGTGCCGATGCCGCCGAGAATGACCATGATGAGCAAATCGCCGGAGCGGGTCCAATGGACGTAATCGGGGCTGACGAACTCTGTGAGGTTTGCCTGCAAGGCTCCGGCAAATCCGGCCCCTGCCCCGGCTATGACGAAAGCCACTAGTTTATAGCGATAGGTCGGACAACCTAAAGCACGCATGCGGGGTTCGTTTTCGTGGCACCCTTTGAGAACTTGCCCAAAGCGGGAATTCACCAGTGTTTTAAAACCCATCGCAAAGATGGCTAGCGCGGCCAGACAGACGAAATAGAATGAGATGTCATCGCCAAGTTCCAGACCGGCAATCCGGCTGCGCCCGTCAAACATCATAAAGCCATCATCCCCGCCATAGCGCTGGAGTGACACAAACAGGAAATAGATCATCTGGGCAAAAGCCAGCGTGATCATGATGAAATACACCCCCGTAGTGCGCAAGGATAATGCCCCGATGATCAAGGCCATCAGAGCGGATATTGCAATGGATGCGAGCCATGCGATTGCCGCAGAATTGGTTCCGGCAAGGCCGAAGATGGTTGTATCTTCGAACATGTGGAACGACAGGATACCGGTGACATAGGCACCAACGCCGAAGAATGCCGCGTGGCCAAAACTCACCATTCCGCCATAACCTAGAATGAGGTTCAGGCTCATAGCGGCAATTGCGTAAATCAGGATGCGCGTGGCGCTGCCGAGCAAAAAAGATTGCCCGATTGCGTCCAGTAGTAGCGGCATCGTGAACAAGATTGCGCCCAGTAACACGAGCAATATGGTGTTGCGTTTGTTGCTCATCTAATGGCTACCTGAACTTGCGGGGAACAGGCCGCTCGGCTTGATGACCAACACCAATGCCATCAGCATATAGATGCTCATGGATGATAGTCCGGCTCCTAACCCGTCGGCCTCTGCTATCGGCAGGAACAGTTTCAATAAATCTGGGATGAAAGCGCGGCCCATGGTGTCGACGATGCCGACCAACATTGCGCCGATGAAAGCACCACGTAACGACCCCATACCGCCGATCACCACCACAACGAATGAAAGGATGAGCTGGCTTTCGCCCATTCCGGCCTCTACCGAAATCAACGGGCCAGCCATGGCCCCGGCAAGGCCTGCCAGCATCGCGCCGAAACCAAACAATGCCATGAACAGCACTGAAATATTGACGCCTAAAGCGCCGACCATTTCGCGGTCAGTAGCACCGGCGCGCACCAACATGCCCACACGGGTTCTGGTGATGACCCCATATAAAAGCGCTGCAACCGCTATGCCGACCGCGATGATGAACAAGCGATAGACCGGGTAAATGATACCCGGCACCAGTTCGATTGAACCGTTGAGGATATCGGGTGCGTTGAAGAATAACGGGGTTCGGCCCCAGATTATCGTCACCATTTCATTGGCAAAGAGGATGATGCCGAAGGTCGCCAGCACCTGATCGAGATGATCGCGGTGATAGAGATGGCGCAGGATGAAATATTCCATCGCAAGACCGGTAACCCCCGCGGCAGCGACCCCTGCAATCAGGCCAACAACAAAAGATCCGGAGGCCGTGGTTGCAGTTGCGGCAACGAATGCGCCGACCATAAACAGCGAACCATGGGCCAGATTAATGATGCCCATAATGCCGAAAATTAGTGTCAGCCCAGCAGAAACCAGAAACAGAAAAATTCCCAGTTGCACGCCGTTCAGGAGTTGTTCGATGAATAATACCATGCCGCATCAAACGGCGGGATTTAACCCCGCCGCCAGAAGATCAATTCAACGATCTATTTCAATGGGCAAGCGGATGCATAGGCATCTGCAAGACCGTTGGAAACCATTTTCACTGTCTTGTTCATTGGCTTGCCATCTGGACCTTTTGCTACGATACGGCCAAACCATTGGTTGATAGGATGGTTGTTGGTGTTGAATTTGAATTCGCCGCGAACACTATCAAAATTTGCAGCTTTCAATGCAGCGCGAAAACCGTCCTTATCTGCAAGAACCTTGCCGCCGGTTGCTTTCAATGCGCTGGCGATGAGTTTTGCGGTGTCATAGCCCTGACTTGCAAAAACGGTCGGTGTGCGGCCATAGGTTTCGACAAAACCTGCCATGAATTTTTTGTTAGCAGCGTTGTCCATGTCGCCGGTCCAATGGGAAGATGAACGCACGCCAAGAGCGATATCGCCCACAGCTTTCAGGATGCGGCTATCCATGGATACGGAAGAAACCACCAGCGGGATTTCTTTGATTAATCCAGCCTGTGAATATTGCTTCAGGAAATTGATACCCATGCCGCCGGGCAGGAAGTGGAACACCATTTCAGGTTTTGCGGCTCTTATTTTTGCAATTTCTGCGGCGTAATCTGTCTGGCCGAGTTTGGTATAGAGTTCGCCTGCAATATCGCCTTTGAAATAGCGTTTGAAACCTGCGAGAGAATCTTTACCGGCCTGATAATTGGGCGCGAGGATATAAGCGTTCTTGTAACCCAGATCAGTTGCGTAAATGCCTGCGCTTTCGTGCAGGCTGTCATTTTGCCATGCGACCGCGAAATAATCTTCGTGGCATTTTGCGCCAGCAAAGGTTGAAGGTGCAGAATTTGGTGAGATGTAGAATGCGCCAGCTTTCAGGGTCAGCGGAGCTACCACAGGAGATACGTTGGAGAAAATCACGCCGGTGATGATTTCGGCTTTTTCCTGTTTTAAGAAACGGTCTGCCAATTGTTTTCCGATGCCGGGTTTGCGGCCATCGTCTTCAACCATGATTTCGACTTCCACGCCGCCAAGCTTGCCACCCTCTTCCTTGACTGCCAGTAAAAATCCGTCGCGAACATCTTCACCCAGATAGCCAGCGCCAGTGGATAGTGTGGTGATCATTCCAATTTTTACAGGCTCGGCCTGCACAGCTCCTGATGCGGTGAGGCCAGCCAATAGGCTTCCTGCCAGCGCTAATTTCGTTACTCGTTTCATGTACTATCTCCCATTAAAATTTGTTTGAAAACATAATGAAAGTAAGCAGATGTTTTTTGCAAGAAAAATTAGACGAAGCTAGTCTTCTGCCGGTCCATCGTCATCTTCAAGGATGCGCTGAGCGGCTCCCTCAAGGTCGTCATATTGGCCGCTTTTGAGGCTCCAATAAAATGCTGCCAGTCCGATCAAACCGAGGAACAGAGCAATGGGTATCAGGAACAGGACGTGGCTCATTGGCTGGCTTCCACTGTTGGGAAGGGCATCGAAGCCTGATCTTGGGATTTAGGCTTGGCGACAGCGGCATTGCCAAGGAAATTCAGTCGCAGGGAATTTGCAATCACGATGATCGAGGAAGCCGACATGGCAAGCGCTGCCAGAAGCGGCGTTACAAAACCCAACATGGCCAATGGCACGGCAATCATATTGTAGACGATCGCGATGGCGAAATTTTGCCATACCAATCTGTTGATGTTGATTGCGGTTTCTCTGGCGAGCGTAATGGCCTTCAAGCTATCGGTGGTGAAAATGATATCGGCGGCGAGCTTGCCCACATCGGAACCGCTGGAAGGTGCCATTGAAACATGCGCGGCGGCTAAGGCAGGCGCATCGTTGAGGCCGTCGCCAACCAGCAATATTTTTTGGCCCTGTTGTTGCAATTGATTGATGTGATCTATTTTTTGCTGCGGGGTTCTGGAATGGGCATAGGTCTCAATGCCCAGAGCCCGCGCCGCGATTTTAACGGGCGCTTCGCTGTCGCCGGATAATATTTCTACTGTGAGCCCGGCCTGTTTCAGCGCGTCAATCGTGGCGAGTGCATCCGGGCGGAGGCTGTCTTCTATAGCAAAGCCGCTGGCAGGGTGTCCTGCTTGGGCGAAGCATACTTCGCGGCAATTATCTGCGAGTGTTTTTGTGTTGGCGATCTCCATAACCCAATCGTAGCGGCCCAGACGGATTTCTTTACCATCGAAAATTCCGCTTATGCCGAAGCCCGGGACTTCTTTCAGGTTTTGAATTTCCGGAATTGCGCCATCTTTTGTTTGGGTGAATTGGGCCACGGCTTTGGAGGCCGGGTGGGATGAGGCGCTGGCTAGTGCATGGATGAGAGCTTGTTCCTTGGGTGCAATTTTTGTGTTTTCGAGGACCTGCGGCGCTCCCATGGTCAATGTGCCGGTTTTATCGAAAACAACCTTGTCGATTTCACTCAGGCGTTCGAATGCTGAACCGTCCTTGACCATGATACCGTTGGCGAACAGGTGTCCCGCGCCAACCACATGAACGATTGGTACAGCCAACCCCAACGCGCAGGGGCATGTCACGATCAGCACCGCAATGCCCACATAGATCGATTGGTGCCAGTCACCAGCGGTTACGACCATCCAGCCGATGAAAGTGACAAGCGCCAGAAAATGCACCAAGGGCGCATAGATTTGCACGAGGCGATCGGCAATGCGCACGTAGCGTGCTTTGCCCTGCTCCGCCGTTTCCATCAAATTGATCATCTCGGCGAGGAATGAATGATCGCCGGTTTTGGTAACTTCAAGTTCAATGGGCGCGGAAAGATTCAAAATGCCGGATTCCAGATTTGCGCCAGATGCGATGCTGATGGTTTTGCTTTCACCAGTGACCAACGAGCGGTCGATATCGCTTGCGCCTTTGATCACCACACCATCAAGGGGAACACGTTCGCCTGCCCTGATTAAAATATGTTGTCCGACGGTGATTTCATTGATCGGGACAAAACTTGTTTCGCCGTTTGTTCCCAGAACTGTTGCACCCTTTGCACCCATTTTGGCTAACCGGGAAATCGCGCCCCTTGCCCGTTCGCGCATGTTGTGATCGAGGGTGCGGCCGATGAGCAAGAAGAAGAGCAGCATGACGGCTGCATCGAAATAGGCTTCTTCGCCGCCGCTCAGGCTTTCGTAAAGGCTCATGCCAAGGGATAAGAGAACCGCCAGAGATATGGGAACTTCCATATTGAGCCGACCAGCTTTTAGCGATGCTATTGCGGAACGGAAAAATGGCTGGCCAGCGAAAGCCACAGCAGGCACGGCGATGAGGCCGGAGATCAGATGGAACAGCCTTGTTGTTTCCGGATCAGTACCCGACCAAACAGAAACGGAAAGCAGCATGATGTTGGCAGCTGCAAATCCAGCAACGCCGGTGGCAAACATTAGGTTTCTGCCGATGTTGTTGCTTTCTTTGACCTGCAACTCCAGATCGAAGGGGACTGGTGAGAAGCCTAGTCCCTCCAATGCTTCGACGAGACTTTCTGCCCGGCCCTCATTCTCGTTCCAATGGACGGACACCCGTTTGGTGGATAAATTTGCACGGGCAGATTTAACAAAAGGTAGCGCTGTCAGGCCGGTTTCGATTTTGCGCATGCAGCCGGCGCAATGCATGGATGAAACAAGAAAATCAGATTGCAGCGTATTATCGCCGGTTGAACGGGCGTGCAGGCGAAGCTTTTCTTCCTGTTCGGAGAATATGGCTGTGCGTTCCCGCAAAGGCGAAATTACGACTTCATCAGGAGCACCACAGCAACTCATATTATTTCGCGGCCTCCATCCCATCGGCCTTTGAAACGTCCAGCCTGATATCAAGGCGATAAGGATCATCGCCCTTTTTGGCGCGCACTGAAAAGGCCCATGTGCCGATGCCTAATGCGACTTTGGCACGATATTTTCCAGCGGCAACGCTGGTCAGCTCAATTGTTTGATCCTGCTGTTCAAATGCCGGGCGGCCAATTTCTACGAATATCGTATCCAGAGTGATCGGCTTGGCATTCTTGTCGATGAGAGAAAATTCAATGATGCCCTGTTGGTAGGTTAAACCACTCTGCCAGCCCAGTTTTTCCTGTTCGGCAGCGGCTGCCAGATGGCCATTGAATTGCTGACTGGCCACGTAGCTGTTTTTAACCACAAGCCCGGTCCAGGTTTTGCTGGCAAGGGTCGCCATGCCGATGTTAACGGCGATGATAACACCGAAGAACGCGACCATGATTGCCAGCATATGCTTGCCAGTGAATTCGCGCGGTTTTTCATCTTGTGTCTGACTAAGATCACTCATCATTTTGCTCCATTGGGTGCGACGAAGTTTGCGTCATAGGTCGCTTCTTCATTGTCGCCTTGCCTGTTTACCACCAACCGTAATTTCACGTTGGTGCCTGTGATATCGGCCTTGGGTACGGTGATATAAATCCTGGTTGCACGCAGTTTATCTGCATCTACGTCGATTGTGAAATTCTGTCCGAGATTTTTATCGTCGCCTGCGATTTTAACAAAAGCGTTTGGAAGGCCTTCCAGACGCACATTGAACCGGCTTGGCTCTGCCAGCATGTTGAGAATTTTGATTTCATAGCCATTGCGGATCGAACCATCGCTGAGGGTTACAAATATCGGGTTTCTATCGTGCAGCACGTTCACATTGAGATTGCTGCGCGTTAGCAGTGATACAATCAATGCCAACCCGATCAAACAGTATAGGGCTGTATATATGATGGTTCTAAGGCGAACCACCGTGCGCCAGCTTGCATGAACAAAATGAGAGAACAGTTTCCCGGAATCATCGCGCACTTTTTTCGGATCGATTGCCGCCATCTTTGCGATGGAGAACTCAGCTTCGCTTTTGGCAGCCATATTTTCAGGAAGGGTCGATGCCAACGCCATATTGGCATCGTAAATGCCCAGAGTGGAATAAGAAATCAGCCCTTTATCCAGTCCGATCTTGCTCATCACACCATCGCAGGCATCAATGCAAAGGGCGCAGGTGATGCATTCCAATTGCTGGCCATCGCGAATATCAATGCCCATGGGGCAAACAACGACACAGGCGTTGCAATCGACGCAATCACCAATAGGTATTCCCTCGCGTTTTGCTTTTTTTGCATGTTTGGTACGGGGTTCTCCGCGCCAGTCATTATAGGTCACTGTGAGCGAGTTTTCGTCCAGCATCGCTGCCTGAATGCGCGGCCATGGGCACATATAGGTGCAAACTTGCTCGCGCATGAAACCGCCGAAGACATAAGTAGTCGCGGTAAGTACCGCGACGGTTGTATAGGCAACAAAGGCCGCCTGCCCTGAAAACAGTTCAACAAACAATGTGGGGGCATCTGCGAAGTAGAAAATCCATGCACCACCGGTTGCGATTGAAATCATCAACCAGATAATGTGCTTGGAAACACGTTTCCTGATTTTGCTTATCGTCCAAGGCGCAGCATCCAATTTAATGCGCTGGTTACGATCTCCTTCAAAAAAACGTTCGAAAACCAGAAACAAATCCACCCACACTGTTTGCGGGCAGGAATAACCGCACCATGCACGTCCAACGGTGGAGGTGACGAGGAACAGGCCAATGCCGGCCATGACCAGCAATCCGGCTACATAGAAAAACTCGTGGGGCCAGATTTCAATGAAGAAGAAATAGAACCGCCTGTTGGCCACATCAAGCAACACGGCCTGATCGGGGGCATATTCGCCCCGGTCCCAGCGTAGCCATGGGGTAATATAATATATCCCAAGCGTGACGGCCATTATCCACCACTTGAGCTGACGATACCAACCTTCGGCCCGCTTGGGATGAATTTTTTTGCGTGCCTCATAAAGGTCGCGGTTTTCTTTTTTATTTACAGCCTGCGCGTCAAAAGTCTCAACGCGACTTTGCGTTTTTGTATCCATTGGTTTTCAAATCCGGTTTTGTGGGCCCGGCTTGGCGACAGGGTTATTCTCCGCCGCCAAGGCTATGAATATAGACAGCGAGTTGTCTGACGGAAGCTTCGCCGAGGCGTTGCCCCCATGCTGGCATAACGCCGTGCTTGGGTGAATTGACCTGCGCCAAAAGCTTGGCGCGGATGCCACCGTATAGGGAAAGTGCGTCGGCAAGATTTGGCGCACCGAACTCGCGTCCGCCCTTGCCATTTTCACCATGACAGGCTGCACAATTATCGGCAAAGATTACTTTGCCTTCGGTTGCTTTTGCCGCATCATGCTCACGATCAGAAATTTGCAGGACATATTCAACAACGCTGCGAACCTCATTTGGCTCCAATAATTCATCCTTGCCAAATCCCGGCATTTCGGAGAAGCGTGCATCATCGTCTTCATCATTGCGAACGCCGTGCTTGATGGTGGTGTAGATGGTTTCCACATCACCGCCCCAAAGCCAGTCATCATCGTTCAGGTTTGGATAACCCGGCGCGCCTTGCGCCCCTGAGCCGTGGCACTGGGTGCAATATACTTTGTAGAGCGAGCGACCGCCGGCCACGGAAAAGCGGAGCAAATCATCGTCATCGCGAATTTCGCTCACGGGAGTTGCCTCAATTTTGGCAACAAGGCTAGCCTTAGCGGCAGTCGCTGCACTTAATTCCTCGGCCAGAATTGATCTGGTTGTCTCGCCCGAAATCCCGGTTGTATAGCTATTGATTAGCGGAATTGCCGGGTAATAAATGACATAGCCGATGGCAAAAACGATTGAGGCATAGAAGGTCCACAGCCACCATCGTGGCATGGGATTATCAAGTTCTTTAATACCGTCCCATTCGTGACCGGTGGTCTCGACGCCACTGATTTCGTCTATTTCTCTATTGGTCATCGAGCTTATCCTCTTTCAGCGGGATATTGGCGATTTCGTCGGCAATCTTTTTTGAGCCGGGTCGAAACGTGAACGCAATCACACCGATGAAAATCACGACCATATAAAGCAGGCCCCAACTGTCTGCGAATCCTCGAAGGAAGTCATAATCCATTGTCTATCTCCTAACGCAGATTGTCTTGAGGTTTATAGGAACTGAAATCGACCAGAGTGCCCAGCATTTGCAGATAGGCAATCATTGCATCCATCTCGCTGACTGAAGTTGAATCGCCATCGAAATTGCGGATGACGGCTTTTGGATAACGCTCGGCAAGTGCCTCCGCGCCATCGGAATCCGGGTCGATCTGGGCCAGCGTATCCTGTTTGGCAAGGGCAATCATCTCATCGGTATAAGGAACACCAACCGCGCGGTTTGCAATCAAATGCCCTGCGATATTATTGATCTCCAGCGGTGTTTTGGCCAAAAATGAATAGCTCGGCATGATTGATTCAGGCACCACACTTTGCGGATTGGTCAAATGGGCCAAATGCCAGTCATCGGAATAGCGACCACCGACACGGGCAAGATCTGGCCCGGTTCGTTTTGAACCCCACTGAAAAGGATGATCGTACATGCTTTCAGCGGCCAGTGAATAATGGCCATAACGCTCGACCTCATCACGGAAAGGCCGGATCATCTGCGAGTGGCATAAATAACAGCCTTCACGCACATAGATGGTGCGCCCGGCAAGTTCCAGCGGTGAATAGGGCCGCATGCCTTCAACTTTTTCGATGGTGGTTTTGAGATAGAAGAGCGGCACGATCTCGACGATGCCGCCGATCAATACCACCACCAGAGATAGAACCATAAGCAGAGTGGCGTTTCGTTCAATGACGCCGTGTTTGTTTAGAATAGACATATCAATTACTCCGCGGGAATTGCAGCTGCTGCTGGTTGATCTGAAGCTGGCTGGGCCACTTGCCCCGCGCCGTCTTTGACGGTGCGGTAAAGGTTATAAACCATTACCAAAGCACCTGCGAGGTAGAGCAATCCGCCAAACATGCGCATGACATATTCTGGATGGATGGCCGAAACCGTCTCGATGAAGGAGTTCACGAGGAAGCCCTGATCATCATATTCGCGCCACATCAAACCTTGGGTGATGCCTGCAACCCAAAGGACTGACGCGTAAATCACGATGCCGATGGTTGCCAGCCAGAAGTGTACGTTGACCAGTTTGAGAGAATACAATTCTTTGCAACCCCACAATTTCGGCACCAGATAGTAGATTGCGGCGAAGGTGATCATACCGTTCCAACCGAGCGCACCGGAATGCACGTGGCCGATGGTCCAATCGGTGTAATGGGAAAGTGAGTTCACAGATTTGATTGCCATTACCGGACCTTCAAATGTGGACATGCCGTAGAATGCCAGCGCCAGAACCATCATACGAATGATCGGATCGGTACGCAGCTTGTCCCACGCGCCTGACAAGGTCATCAGGCCGTTGATCATGCCGCCCCATGAAGGCATCCACAACATGATGGAAAAGACCATGCCCAGCGTCTGCGCCCAATCGGGCAGCGCTGTATAATGGAGATGGTGAGGTCCGGCCCAGATATAAAGGAAGATCAGGGACCAAAAGTGGATGATTGATAACCGGTATGAGAACACCGGACGATTGGCTTGCTTCGGTACGAAATAATACATCATGCCGAGGAAGCCCGCCGTCAGGAAGAACCCAACCGCATTGTGTCCGTACCACCACTGGGTGAGCGCATCTTGCACGCCTGAAAAGAGCGAATAGCTTTTTGCGCCAAGGAAAGAGACTGGCATCGCCAGATTGTTGACGATGTGCAACATCGCTACCGTCACAATGAAGGACAGATAGAACCAGTTTGCCACATAGATATGGGGCTCTTTACGCTTGATCAGCGTTCCCATGAATACAACCAGATAGGCGACCCAGACAATGGTGAGCCAGATGTCCACGTACCATTCAGGTTCTGCATATTCGCGTGACTGGGTTGAACCGAGCAAATATCCGGTGGCTGCCATAACAATAAAGAGTTGGTAGCCCCAAAATACGAACCATGCGAGATTGCCGCCCCAGAGCCGTGCACGACAGGTGCGTTGTACCACGTAAAAACTTGTGCAAATCAGTGCGTTGCCGCAAAAGGCGAAGATCACCGCCGATGTGTGCACCGGACGCAGCCTGCCAAAGTTGAACCAGGGTTCGATGTTAAAAATCGGCCAGGACAGCTGTGTAGCAATGACCACACCGACCAAAAACCCGACAATGCCCCAGAACATGGTGGCGATAACGCCTGCGCGAATCACATCATCCATATATCCGCTTGTGTCGACCGTTGCCGGTTTGCCGCCGGCGGGGACAAAGTTTACCCGCCTCAATACAATGACCGTGCTGACTGCAAGGACGAAGAATAGTACCCACGCATGGGCTTGAAACAATTGGTCCTGTGCAAATGCCGCTGCTAAGAGCGCCAATAACGTTCCCATAACCAATACGATGGTTTCAATACCGAATTTCATTTTCTCTGGCTCCAAAGTTATGCCTTTTGTGCATCCATGAACGAAGAGGTTTTACCCCGCTTTGACATAGATCAATGTCTCACACGTTACTTTATTACTAGAACAATGTGGTGGCAAACTTAACTGCTGACGTCTTGTGGGAGGCACTGGTGCCGGAAGCAGTCTCTAGTAGATGGAGTGTTAGTACGGCGCTATCGCAGCTGAGTTTGCCACGCAGTTCTTTTTGCAGGGGATAAAAGCTGGTTCATATATGGAATTAGAGCAGATCATATCGACAATGCGTAGTAATTTCGCGACACAGCTAATTCTATGTGAAGAATTGGAAGCGATTGCGGATTCCCTCCCCGGCGATGTCGACACCCAGAAATGCTTGCAAGCTGCCCGTATGATTTATCCGGCGATCAAGCGGGCGCATGACTTTGAAGAAAACAAGGTTTTTCCATTGTTATCGACGAATATGGGGTCTTATTATGGAGACGCTCAACCGCCTCTGGCATCGAGCCTTGAACGGCTGCGCTATGAACATTGGGAAGATGAAAGCTATGCCGAGGAATTATCCGATGCGCTCGCCGGGAGAATCACCGATGTGGCGAATGCCGAAACCATAGGTTATATGCTGCGGGGATTTTTCGAAGGTCTGCGCCGTCATATTGCTTTTGAGACTGAATTCATTTTACCGCTTTTGGTCAGGCGGCTTGAGGCGGAAAATTAGGATCAGTTTTCGCAGCGTAGTGCGAGTCGGCGGATGCTGGGGACAATAATGTGATTGTGATTTTCCACAACAATCACTTCCGCTTTGCGCAGCTTGGTAATTTGCCGGCTGACAGTTTCGATGGTCAATCCTAAAAAATCAGCAATGTCATTTCGGGTGATTGGAATTTCAAACTCAGCGGCGTCTTCGCTTGCGATCATATCGATTTTCATATTTTTTGCCAATAACAGCAAAAATGTTGCGACCTTTTCGGCGGCGGTTTTGCGGCCCAGCGTAACCATCCATTCGCGTGCCGTATCAAGTTGCGCCAGTGTTTGTTGCAACAGGCGGTGTTCAAACCCTGGAGCCTGATGGGCCATTTTTTCAAAGGCTGTTTTGGGAAAAACACAAAGCTCCATATCGGTGGCCGCTTCGATGGTGATATGGGCCGTGCCTGAAAACGCGCGCCCCATAAATTCCGGCGCAAATTGCAGACCCAGAATTTGCTGGCGGCCGTCTTCCATGATTTTTGAAAGCTTTGCTGTTCCCGATACGATGTTGGCATATTCAGTCACATCGTCAGCGTCAAAGGAGATGATGTCTCCTTTTTTGATGGATTTCATATAGGTGTATTTTCCAAACACATCTAGTTCGGGAGAACTCAGCGCCCCGCAAACCCCGTGCAAGCGCGCACTGCAAGTTGTGCACACAGATGGAAAATGGGCAAGAAATTCAGTTTCCATAACTCTGGATTCTGTCATATCAATTTTTCCGTGGGTTATCTTCTGCAAACCTAATATATATGCACCATAGCCAATCAGAATGGGACTGCAACAAAAAAGGCCTAGAATCATCTAGGCCTTTCGTTTCTATTCAACTATCTGCATATTTCTTATTCTTCAAGCTCTTCAGGCAGAACCAGATTAAGAATAATTGCAATTGCCGCTGCCGGTAGCAGGCCGGAAGTCAGCAGAATTTGTGCTGCTCTCGGCAGATGTTGCAATGCATCCGGCACCAGTTGCAAGCCAAGGCCGATGGAAAGCGCGATGGCAAAAATCATCATATTGCGCCGGTTCCAATTGACGTCGGACAACATGTTGACACCAGCTGCTGCTACCATGCCGAACATGACAATCACACCGCCACCCAAAACCTCAATCGGTATGGTGATGATAGCTGCGCCGATTTTCGGCAGGAAGCCACAGATGATCAGGAAGATCGCCCCGATGGTCACCACATGGCGGCTCATGACACCGGTCATGGAAATCAGGCCAACGTTCTGGCTGAAGGAAGTGTTTGGCAGGCCGCCGAAGATACCGGCAATCGCGGTGCCCAAACCATCGGCATAGGTTGCGCCGGTGATTTCTGCATCGGTTGCTTCGCGCCCGGCACCGCCTTTGGTGATGCCAGAAACATCGCCCACTGTTTCGATCGCGGAAACAATTGCCATGAAGCAAAAGCCGACCACTGCTGCTGCAGAAAATTCAAAGCCGAATTTGAATGGTACAGGCATCACGAATACGGATGCTCTGCCTATTCCGTCGAAGCTTACCTCGCCCATGAAATAGGCAACGATATAGCCAACGACGATACCAATCAGTACCGCACCAACGGACATGATGCCCTTGGTAAAGAACTTGATGCCTAAAGTTACCACGATCACGACCAGCGCCATGGTCCAGTTTGTCAGGCTGCCAAATTCAGGTTTGCCGATGGCAGGTACGCCGCCCGCTGCATATTGAATACCAACTTTCACCAGCGCCAGACCAATCATCAAAACGATGAGGCCGGTTACCAGTGGTGGTAAGGCAAAGCGAATTTTGCCGATGAATGTGCCAATGAAGAAGTGGAATACACCGCCAAGAATGACGCCGCCCATGAGCGCGCCCAATGCAGCAGTCCCCTGCCCTGCAACCAGCGGTATCATGATCGGGATAAAGGCAAAGCTTGTGCCCTGTACGATTGGCAGTCTGGCGCCAATTGGTCCCATGCCGATGGTTTGAAACAAAGTGGCAATGCCTGCAAACAGCATCGACATTTGAATCATATAGATCAATACGCCTGCATCAGGTGATCCGAAGCCGAAGCCTGCTGCAAAAGCGATGATAATGGCGGGTGTAATATTACTGACAAACATTGCCAGCACGTGCTGTATCCCGAGCGGGATCGCCTGCGCCATTGGTGGTGTATAATTTGGATCTCTCAACTGCTCGGCTGTGCCGAGTGATGAATTCTGCCCCATTTTCGTTCTCCTTGATTCTCGTAACAAGAATGTTTCCCAAGCTAATTCCGGTATTTCACGGAACACCCTTCATTGGTGCTGGTCATTGGCCGCATGCCGGTGATTCGCAGAAAGGCTATTAAAGTTTATGACGAAATTGGAATTATGCAAAATGCCCCAGTCGTAACTATCCACAGTTTGCCTTATTTTTCTGGTGCGTTGTCACCGGGAATTGACTAATAATAATGATCGGAATCACAAAATTTATGGCCCATTGAAAATGAAGATAGCGACCTGGAATATCAACGGCATCAAGGCCCGGCACGACAATCTGATTGAATGGCTGAAACAAACCAAGCCAGATATAGCCTGTTTGCAGGAGATTAAATCTGTCGACGAGAATTTCCCCGGCGAAGAGATCGAAGCATTGGGATATAATGTGGAAACCCACGGGCAAAAGAGCTTTAACGGCGTTGCGATTCTATCCAAACTGCCTTTTGACGAGGTAAACCGCGGACTTCCCATGCTCAATGAAAGCGATGAACCTGATGTCCAGGCACGTTTTATTGAAGGAGCGTTTTCCGTTTCGGGGCGGTCTTTGCGGGTGGTTTCGCTTTATCTACCGAATGGCAATCCGGTGGACAGCGATAAATTTCCCTACAAACTCGACTGGATGGCTCGGCTCGAAAAATGGACGGCAGAACAATTGCTACATGAAGAAGCGTTCGTTCTAGCGGGAGATTATAATGTCATCCCGATGCCGGAGGATTGTTATGATCCAAAAGCATGGGAGGGGGACGCACTATTTTTGCCAGAAAGCCGAAATGCATTTCGGCGATTGCTCAATCTTGGGTTGACCGAATCAATCCGCAGTGTGACCGATGCCTCACCAAGCTATACGTTCTGGGATTTTCAGCGCGGGGCATGGCCAAAGAATCACGGCATTCGCATCGACCATTTGCTGCTCTCACCGGAAGCTGCCCCCATGTTAAAGGGCGCGGACATCGATAAATTCACGCGGGATTGGGAAAAACCCTCGGACCATGTACCGGTCTGGATTGATCTGGATATATAAAGCTCGTTTTTTCTCTGAGCTACTTTCCGGCAAGCCAGCTCTTTTGGGTTTTTGCTTCCCTCAAACGTTGCTCGGCGGTTTGTGCTGCCATTTCCAAATAGTAGTTTAACGAGGCCTCATTTGATTCTTGCGCTCGTTTTTGCATCTGTCGCAGCGAATTTTCTATAAAACTGAGATTTTCGATAACGACATTCAAATTTTCGAGCAGATCAATTGGCAGCCCATCGAGTGCGCCACCGGTATTTTGTTCTTCGTTTTTATCGTTTGCTGACATTACAAGTGAGTCCAAACCGTTATAATGTGGACTTAACCCCCGTGTTTGCTTGCATCACTTCTTTCAGACGACCGCCAACCGCCAGAATGTTAAGGTTAGAATATCCCGGCAAAATATACAATAGGTTGTACTTTAGTTTTCCTCTATTTTAAGTTGTATTTCTAATTTTTATGGTGTCTGTGACCGATTTGGGGTTGACGTTTGGCGGTTGGCTCGCCAATTCATGTGTCGTTGAGATCATATTTACCATTTGATCTTATTTCCTATATTCAATAATTCTCCAGTTTCTTAGATTCCATCAGGATTTCGAATGACCAATAATATTGTTATTGTAGAGTCGCCCGCCAAAGCGAAAACCATAAACAAATATCTGGGCAATGATTATACAGTCATAGCCTCCTATGGCCATGTGCGCGATTTGCCTCCCAAGGATGGTTCGGTTTTGCCCGACGAAGATTTTGCCATGAGCTGGCAGATAGATGCAAAAGCCAAAACGCGCATCTCCGATATCCAGAAATTGGTCAAGGGCGCCGACAAACTGATTCTCGCGACCGATCCTGATAGAGAAGGTGAAGCGATCTCGTGGCATGTGCTGGAGATTCTTAAAGACAAGAAGCTGATTAAAGACATGCCCGTTGAGCGGGTGGTGTTTAATGCGATCACCAAGAAATCAATTCTGGAGGCGATGAAGAACCCACGCGATATCGATATGCCGCTGGTGGATGCATACCTTGCTCGCCGTGCGCTCGATTATCTGGTTGGCTTTACGCTTTCTCCTGTTTTGTGGCGCAAATTGCCAGGCGCTCGCTCTGCGGGCCGCGTGCAATCTGTGGCGTTGCGTCTGATTTGCGACCGTGAAGCGGAGATTGAAGCGTTCAATCCGGTTGAATATTGGTCGATCATTGGTTCTCTTGCCAATGGCTCTTCACAAAAATTTGAAGCTCGCATCTCTGAATTCGAAGGCAAAAAGATCAGCCGTCAGGATATTACCAACGAAACTGAGGCAATGAAAATCAAAGTCATGCTGGAAGCATCCGAGCTTTCCGTTGGCACTGTGATCTCCAAACCGACAAAGCGTAATCCTTACGCACCTTTCACCACCTCCACATTGCAAATGGATGCCAGCCGCAAGCTTGGTTTTTCCGCTCGTGTGACCATGCAGGTGGCGCAAAAACTTTATGAAGGTATGGAGCTTGGCGGTGAGACCGTTGGTCTGATTACCTATATGCGTACCGATGGTATTGAAATCACACCGGAGGCCATGCCTTCCATTCGTGATCAGATCAAATCGCAATTTGGCGCTGAATACGTTCCAGAAAATGTCCGGCTTTATAAATCCAAAGCCAAGAATGCGCAGGAGGCTCACGAGGCTATCCGCCCAACCGATATTAGCCGCACACCTGAAGCGATGGCTCCTTATCTGAATGAAGACCAGCGCAGACTTTATGATTTGATCTGGAAGCGTACCATTTCCAGCCAGATGGAAACTGCGATCATCGAGCGCACCAGCGTTGATGTCATCGCAACCAAGGGTTCTGAAAAAGCCACGCTTCGTGCAAATGGTTCAGTGGTTCGTTTCGACGGTTTCATGAAAGCCTATGAAGAAGCAAAATCTATTTCTGATGATGAAGAAGACAAGCGTTTGCCTCTTCTCACTGAGGGCGAAGCTATTTCCAAGGACAAGATTGAAGCCAATCAGCACTTCACTGAACCGCCACCGCGTTATTCCGAGGCTTCGCTCATCAAACGCATGGAAGAATTGGGCATTGGTCGTCCTTCGACTTATGCTTCCACCCTTTCCACATTGCAGGACCGCGAATATGTGGTGCTTGAGAAAAAGCGTTTCACGCCTGATTCAAAAGGGCGCGTGGTAACGAGCTTTTTGGAAAGTTTCTTTGCACGCTATGTGGAATATGACTTCACCGCGGAAATGGAGCAGCAACTCGATAAAATCTCTGCCGGTGAATTGCAGTGGAAAGACGTATTGCGCGATTTCTGGACGAAGTTCCATGGCAGCGTTGACGAAATCAAGGACGTTCGGGTTACCGAAGTTCTCGACCGTCTAAACGAAGAACTGGCTCCCCTTGCCTTCCCACCGAAGGAAGATGGATCAGACCCTCGCGGATGCCCAAAATGTAGTGCAGGCCAGTTGAGCCTGAAAGTCGGACGCTACGGCGCTTTTGTTGGTTGTTCCAATTATCCAGAATGTGCCTTTACCCGCCAGCTTGGTCAAAGCGACAAGGATGCTGCGGCAGAAGCGCTGGCAGGTGAGCCGAAGCTTCTGGGTAATGATCCTGAGAGCGATGAAGAAGTTACTCTGCGCACAGGTCGTTTCGGCCCCTACGTGCAACGCGGCGAAGAAAAAGGTGCAAAACGTGCCAGTATTCCAAAAGGTTGGGAACCACTGGAAGTCGACTTTGAAAAGGCCCTGAGCCTGCTTGCTCTGCCTCGTGATGTGGGTGAACATCCTGAGACCAAGAAGATGATCAAAGCCGGCATTGGCCGCTACGGCCCCTTCGTGCTGCATGATGGCGCTTATGCCAATCTTGATAGCGTGGAAGAAGTTTTCACCGTCGGACTTAACCGTGCGGTGACTGTGATTGCTGAAAAAGCAGCCAAGGGCGGCAATAGACGCGGGGCTCAATCGCTGAAGCAATTGGGCGATCATCCTGATCTCGGTGGTCCTATCACCGTTAAAGACGGTCGCTTTGGCCCTTATGTCAATCATGCCAAGATCAACGCGACCTTGCAGCGGGACAAAGACCCGATGTCAGTGACGCTGGAAGAAGCTCTTGAATTAATTGCGGCCAAGATTGCCAAGGGCCCTGCAAAGAAAAAAGCAAAACCGAAAGCTAAGGCCAAAGCCAAGCCTAAGGCGAAAGCAAAAGCGAAGCCAAAGGCCAAAGCAAAACCTAAAGCCAAGCCGAAAGAAGCGTGATAATTTGGTAAGCAAGAAAAAGCGTCTCGAAAAAGGGAAAAAGAAAGCCAATCTCCAAAGTGTTGGGAGAGGCGGCATTCCTGACCGTGAGCAAATTCTAAATTACATTGCGGAAAATCCCACACGCTCTGGCAAACGCGAAATTGCCAGAGCGTTTGGCATTAAAGGTGATGGGCGCATCATTCTCAAAACTATTTTGGGTGAACTCCAGAGCGAAGGCCTGCTGGTCAAGGATGGCAAGCGCATGTCGCGGCCTAATGATCTGCCTGCGGTATCTGTGATTGATATCGTCACCCGCGACAATGATGGCGGCCTGTTAGCGGTTCCCGTTAAGTGGGATGAAGCCCAGCAAGGCAAACCGCCGAAAATTGCTGTACGCATTGATAAGCGCAAGCCCGGACATGTTGCTGGCATTGGTGACCGCGTGTTGGCGCGGCTTACTCGTCAGGCTGATGAAGGCATTGAATACAGCGCCAAAGTCCTCAAGCGCATGGAAAAAGACACCGATCTGGTACTTGGTGTGCTTCGGATTACCCAGACAGACAAGGGCAAAGAGATTCGCCTGCAACCGACTGAAAAACGCGGCGGCGAAGTCGAGATTTTTGCTGATGCTCTGGGCGATGCCAAAGATGGCGATCTGGTAGAAGTTGAAACGCTCAAATCCAGCCGTTATGGCTTGAAGCGCGGCAGGGTAAAACGCGTTATCGGCACGATGATGAGCGAAAAAGCAGCGTCGATGATTGCCATTCATACCAATGAGATACGGCATATTTTCCCTGACTCTGTTTTGGAAGAGGCGAATCAAACCAAAGCGTTATCGCTTAACTCTGATAGTGTTTATGAGGATTGGCGCGACCTTCCGTTGATCACCATCGATCCGGCAGATGCCAAAGACCATGATGATGCGATCTATGCCGAACCGGATAAAGATCAGGAAAGCGGTGGCCCCAATGGGCATATCGCTTATGTGGCCATTGCCGATGTGAGCGCCTATGTGCGCACGGGCACTGCCATGGGTGAAGAGGCGCTTTTGCGCGGAAACTCGGTTTATTTTCCCGATCAGGTTGTGCCGATGCTGCCGGAGAAGATTTCAAACAATCTTTGCTCTCTGCGCGAGAATGAGGAACGCCCTGCCCTAGCTCTTCGCATGGTGTTTGCCGCCGATGGTCGTAAAATCAAACACAGTTTTCACCGGGTCTTCATGCGCTCCCACGCCAATATTGCTTATCCTGACGCTCAGAACGCCATTGACGGCTCTGTTAGTGAAAAAGCGGCTCCTATTCTGGAAAGCATTTTAAAGCCTCTGTGGGCTGCTTACGAATGCCTCAAACGCGGACGTGACAAGCGCCAGCCGTTGGAACTTGACCTGCCGGAGCGTAAAATCCTGCTAAAAGAAGACGGAACCGTTGACCGGGTGATCGTACCGCCCCGGCTCGACGCCCATAAACTGGTCGAAGAATTTATGATTCAAGCCAATGTCTCGGCAGCTGAATCTCTTGAACAAAAACGGCAAAAACTGATTTACCGCATTCACGACTCTCCATCCCTTGAAAAGCTGGAGAAATTACGTGAATTCCTGCAGTCGATGGATATCACGCTGGCCAAGCCCGGTGCGCTGCAACCTGAACATTTCAATGGCATTCTGGCCAGAGTTTCGGGCAGCGACAAGGAAGAGCTGGTCAATCAGGTGGTGCTTCGTTCGCAAAGTCAGGCGGTTTATTCCCCTGATAATATTGGCCATTTTGGCCTGCATCTGGATCGATATGCCCACTTTACCTCTCCTATCCGCCGTTTTGCGGATTTGATTGTGCACCGTGCATTGATTGGCACGCTTGGCCTTGGTGAAGGCGGTATCACGCGTGATGAAGAAGCGATGCTTGGCAAGATTGCCGAAGATATTTCCGCTACCGAACGCCAAGCCATGAAGGCGGAGCGCGATACCAAGGACCGGTTGATTGCCGGCCATCTCGCCAGCCATATGGGCGAACGTTTCATGGGCCGCATCAATGGGGTGACCAGATCAGGGCTGTTTGTCACGCTTGCGGACTCTGGCGCCGACGGCTTTATTCCCATATCCATGCTGGGTGATGAATATTTTCACTATGATGAGGCAAGTTATTCATTGTATGGAGAAGATAGTGCTACCTCATACCAAATGGGTCAGGTGGTCGAAGTTAAGCTGGTTGAAGCAGCTCCCATTGCCGGGGCGTTGCGTTTTGAGATGCTAAGTGAAGGTGTGAAGTCTGCACGGCTTCCAAGTTCGCGCCATAAGGGCCGACGTGGCCGCGGACCGGTTGGCAAAGGCAATACATTTGGGCGTAGTGGCGCGGGCCATAAACGCCGCAAGCGTTGATAGGGAAGTTAGAGATGAATGTTGCAGTAGAACAAATGGAACAGGTCACCCCACGACCAGTCAAAATGGCGCTGGCACGCGGTGTCCGCTCCAAATGCCCTAATTGCGGCAAAGGCAGCATTTTTGAAAAGAAATTGGCCGTTGCCAATGAATGTTCCGAGTGTGGCGAAGAATTTTTTCACCACCGCGCCGATGATTTGCCCGCTTATCTCAATATTTTCGTGGTTGGCCATGTGGTTATCGGCACCATGATGGCGGTCATGGGTTCGCTGGCGCTTGGGTTATGGCCCCTCACCTTTTTGACTGTGGCTATCGCGCTGGTGGTTTCATTCTTGCTGATGCGGCCTCTCAAAGGCCTTGTGGTTGCTGCTCAGTGGGCATTTCGCATGCATGGATTTGGTGGTCAAGATGACTAAAGTTCAGGACGAATTAGACCGCATTGAAAAGATGATCAACGCACCCGAAACGCGCGAGATGCAAAAGCGCGCTCGCAAGGAAAAAGGCTATGTGCGTCCGCGCAATGCCTCGACCATGATGTTGATTGATGGTCCTGCGGATAATTTCAAAGTCCTGATGGGCGTTCGCAACAAGAATTTGAAATTCATGCCCGGTGCGCTGGTTTTTCCCGGCGGCAAGGTTGATCGCGGCGATGGCTATGCATCTTCGCTCGATGAACTGCACCCGGAAATAGAAAAGAAGCTGCTGGGCGCCATGCGCGGCAATTCGAGTAAACATCGTGCACGCTCCCTTGGCCTTGCAGCCATTCGCGAAACCGCTGAAGAAAGCGGGCTTTTGTTAGGGAAGAAGATTTCCTACAAAACCGATAGTGACGACTGGAAGCTGTTTGAAACGAAAGGCGTATCGCCTTCTTTGTCAAATTTGCGACTGATCTCCCGCGCAATCACCCCGCCGGGTGTGCCGCGCAGGTTTGATACATGGTTTTTTGCAGCCAATGCCAATGAGATCGCCCATACACCGGAAAATGGCTTTGACCCAAGCGGTGAACTTGAAGAACTGCGCTGGCTTACGCCTCAAGAAGCTATCGAGAGCAATACAAGGGAAATCACACGGGTTATGCTGGTTGAGTTGATGAACCGGCTGAAGGGCGATCCGCAATTATCGCCGGACCATCCGGTGCCTTGTTATTTTGCCAGACAGGGAAAATTCAGTCGACAGGAAATCTAGCCTGTTGCGCCCCGAAACCCTTGACATTTTCCGCCCTATGGGTAATTTGGCGCAGAATTTAGAGGTCGCTGGTTTGCGGCCTTAATTTGTTGGAACAACCATCAAGCAGTTGCAGGCAAGCCTGTCTGCCTATCAGGAACGAGAATCATGGCCAAAGCCACCACCATTAAAATCAGACTGGAAAGCACTGCTAACACCGGTTTTTATTATGTGACCAAGAAAAACAGCCGTACAATGACGGAAAAATTGATCAAAAAGAAATATGATCCCGTTGCAAGAAAGCACGTGGAATTCAAGGAAGCCAAAATCAAGTAAGGTTTCTGGACGCATTAAAAAGCCGCTCAATCTTCTGATTGGGCGGCTTTTTTGTGTCTAGATTATTTTCGTTTTAGCGAAAACAATCTAATTTTCCCTGCTCACGGCGTATCTTCAGCATTCTTGTGGCATGTCTCCGACATGACGTCCGGGCCAACACCATGCTGGAAGCATGTCTCCGACATGACCGCGGCGCAGCTAGCGCCGGGCGGCTCTTCGCCGCCTTCGCGCTTCCGTTTTTACGGAAGCGTTCTAATTGAAAATATTTCTCAATAAATCGCTGATCGGTTTTTCCAGATCCAGAGTATCTTGCCCGATTGCAGGGGCTGGCGATGCAGCAGGGTTTTGAGTGGGCGCAGGGCGTGTTGGAGCATTCGCAGAAAGCGGACGCCCATTAGGACTGGATGCTGGAATGGCAACGGTGCCGTTGGTCGGAGTGAGGCCCTCAAATACATTTGAAGGCGCTTCCTGAGCTGGAGCATTGGGATTGGCTAATTTCCCTAGCAAAGAACCAAGCACATCGTTGGTATTGTTGTTCGTGCCATTGCCGGGAATCAATTGTTCGATCACATTACCGATCTTTTTCACCGTATCGGGGTTCTTCAACTTATCGAGCGCCAATTGCTTGAGGTCGATTTTTCCATTGGCAATCTTTCCAATGTCGAGGCCATTACCGCCGCCCAGACCTTTAAGATTCAGTCCGATCTTGGAAAGCGCACCGAGCGCTGCCTGTGGGTCTCTGAGAACTGCCGTTAAATCAGGATAAACCAGCGGCTGGCTCAATTTTCCTTTGATGACCACCGGGATTTTGATTGCACTCAGATCGGATTGGCTGGCCTGATTAAGCCCGACCAACCTTGGGTTCAAGCGCATGTCGATTGTTTCTTCACCCAGATCAACATTTCCCGCGCCGTCCATTTCGACTGCCGGGCCGATGAGTTTGATATCATTGGTGGTGGCGATGCCTTTGTCGATTATAAAGGACAGGCCGAGTTCGGAAAATTCAGTTTTGTCGCCAGCACTTTCCTTAAACCCGGTGACGAGGATCGTGGCCAGATTGTTGTAAATCTTTGCCACATCAATGCCCGTGATCGCCCCATTGGTGAATTTGGCTGCGGCGCTGCCTTTCAAGGATTTTGCAAAGGCTTTGGTTGTTTTCCCGGCACCATTGGTTTTGATGCTGGCATTGAGCCTGCCCTCTAAACGTTCAAAACCGGCAGCATCGCGAAACAGGGTCGAAGCGTCAACGCCTGCCATCTTTGCATTGATTGAGACGGCCGCAGTTTCTCCTGAGCCATTGGCAACGATTTCTGCAGCGACATTGCCGCTATAGAATGGCGTAGACGGCAAGGAGAGCCGGGCAACACCGTCTTTCACCGTCAACACTGTTTTAACCGGTCCGGCACTCACCTTGCCATAGCCAAGCTTTTTAGCCTGCAATTGGATATTGGCGTCGAATTTGCGAAGGGCTGATAGATCGAGCGGAGAATCTGCTGATGAAGCACCGCTGGCCCCACCGGTCCCGCCTGTTCCCCCACCGCTGCTGGCTTTGCCGCCACTAGAAGTGCCGCCCATCAGAGCCGCAATATCCAGAGAGCTGAAAGACAGATTGGTGGTGATGGATGGTTTCCCGACAAAACTCAATGAACCAGAGCCGGTCGCCCTATTGCCATTGAGGGTAATGCTTGATTTGCTAAATTTGAAATTATTCGGATCAGCGCGGATGTCTCCCGAATAGGCGAAGTCTTTCAATTCAGGGTTTGCCCCCTGCCCGAGCCATGCCATCACAGCACCAAGAGAGGGAGTGGAAACACTCACCTTGCCGTTGAGGGCACCGCTCATATTCATATTGCCGACAAAATCTGCTTTCAGTTTTGAAGAAGCAATGGCCAACGTCACGGCGCCGCTGCCATCTTGTATGAAACCACGGGGGGAAACCTGCGTGGTGAAACTGACCGTTTCTCCTTGCCAGTTCATTCTTCCTTTCACAACGACCGGTTTTTGGATGTGCTTGATGGTTGTCTGCACGTTTAATCCAGAGATTGTTCCTGCATTCTTGCCAAGGCCTGCCTCTGCAAGGGCTGGAATGGATAAAGTTCCTTTCGACAAGCCTATGGTGCCAGCAAAATTAAAACTGTTCTTGATGGTGTCTTCATCCAGCCCGCGAAACGCATAGCCAATATTGAGGCCGAGATTTCCCGTTAATGGAATATCGACATTCGCCAGACGTGCGATATCCGTCAAGTCGAGGGCGGAGGCTGTTAGGCTGCCTTGAAAAGTCGGAGATTTAGAATTGAAATCGGTATTTACAGCGCCTGAAACCTTGCCATTGGCAATGGTTGCGTTGCCTAATTTCGCTTTTAGAACACCCTGCTTTAAGGCTGCCTGAAGATTGATGTTGCGGATTTCAGCGCCATCCATCGAGAATGAACCGATGGCTAGCTTAAGGTCTCCATCGAAGCCCATCAATGCGGATAAATTCGGTGCAGAACCAGTTAAACCTACAGTCCGGCTTGCGGGAGATGGCGCATTTTTAGTGGGCGCACTGTTGCTTGGTAAAGATACAGCCTGTTTGATTGCTCCCAAATCCACGCTGTCTGCCTGCAGGCTGAGCGAGCCATAAGGGCGAGCACCCGGGCGATAGAGCGCATCAAAACGAAGGGGATGCCCCAGAGTGGAAAACTGGCCGGCGGAAATCTGGTAGGAACCATCCTCGCGCAGTTGAATGACACCTTTAAGAGTGAGGTCAGCAAGAGCTGGATGGGGTGCAGGCTCCATTTTAAGAGCAATATCGATGCCGGAGGGCTGTCTTTGCAGGATTGGACGCAGAGCATCAAGGCTTGCTTCCAGTGACAAATGCTGGCCATCGCTATTGGCGGAAAATGTCAGGTCCATCTGTCCATCAAGGCTTGGCGCGCGCAATTCTACTTCTATATCGGTTACAACGCTCAAGGTGTCGTCGATGGCTTTGGTGATGAAGGTGCCATTGGAAATGGTCAGGCGATTGATCGCCAATCGTTCAAGCGTGCTGACGGCGGAAGCGAAGGCGTCCTTGTTTTCACTGCTTTCACCACCACTGGTACCATTGCTTGCCGCAGCTTCATTTTGCGGGATACTGGAGGGAATTGATGCGTCGATGAAAAATTCAGGGTGCCTTATGTCCAGTCCTGTTATTTCCACCTGCCCTGAAAAAATCGAAGAGATGCTCACGCCGGCGACGATTTTTGCGGCGGAAACGGAAAAGCTTTGATCCGGGGCGGAAAGTTTTACCTGCTCGGCCACCACCCCGAAATCGGGGATAATTGAAAAATTGACGGGGCCGTTCAGCTCGATATCCATACCACTTATGGCAGAAACACGCGAAGCGAATTCCTGACGCATGGAGTCTGACGTCAGCAATAAAGGCAGTATAAACATCGCGCCCACCAAGATAAGTGCGAGCACAAATAGAGACACAAAAAGTTTTCTCAAGTTTTTCGTCCGTTTCCCAATTGAGCAATATCTATCACTCAAATCATCAAATTACCAATTAATAAGCACTTGCATTCAGGGGCTTACAAGTTCTGCTATCTGCTCTTCAGTTAGGAGATTGGGATTCAAATTACGAGTCAAAAGCGCCAATTTTGCGGTCTCTTCCAATTCTTCGATGGCATAAACTGCGGATTTCAATGAAGCCGCACTAACCACCGGACCGTGATTTGCCAACATGACTGCCGAGCGTTGGCCTTCCAGTTCCCGCACAGCTTCGCCCATTTGCGGATCACCAGGGCGAAAATAGGGAAGCAGTTTCACCCGCCCGCACTGCATGATTGAATAAGGGGTAATTGGCGGCAGAAAGTTATCGGTATTGGCATCTGGCAAGATAGAAAGTGCCACAGAGTGGGTCGAATGAAGATGAACCACCGCGCCCGCTTTTGAGCCGCGCGTATCATAAAACGCCGTATGAAGCGGCATTTCCTTGGTTGGCTTGTCGCCATCGACCAGTTGGCCGGAAGCATCAAATTTTGACAATCTTGCCGGATCGAGCCACCCCATGCATGAGCCTGTGGGTGTAACAAGCATGCCGCCATCTTCGAGCCGGGCCGAGATATTGCCTGAACCACCGCAGGTAAAACCACGCTCGAACAAGGATTTTGCCAATCGGCAAATCTCTTCACGCATTTGATTTTCAGCGTTCATGTTCATTCGCCTCCCAATATTTTCGCAGCTCTAGTGAAAAAATCTTCCTGCCCAAAATTTCCCGACTTTAGAGCAAGACAAATGCCGAGCTTTGGATTTGCAACCGCCGGCACGCCAGCGGCAATTTCCGGGCCGATGGCCATTTCGTCGATTTTTAAGGCTTCAACCACCGCGCCGGATGTTTCGCCGCCGGCTACAATGATTCTGTTATAGCCAGCCTCGACCAGCGCGACAGCCAGAGCGCCGAACAGGTTTTCGAATTTCTCAGCGATGATGTCTTTTCCATATTTTTCCTGAGCCAGTTTGATGTCGGCAGGGTCGGCAGAGGAATAGACCAGCGGCAATTGCTCGCCATCGAATGAACGCACCCAGTCGGCCAGCGCTTTGGCGTCAACGCCATGTTCCATTACATCTTCGGGCGAGATCATTTTTGCCGGATTATTGGCGCTGTGAATTTCCACCTGTTTGCGTGTCATCACCGAGCAGGAGCCAGAAAGAACCACCGCAGGCCCATTTGCGCCGGACCATGGATTTTCGCCGTTTGAACTACTGTTCCGGAAATTATCCGGCAGGCCAAGCGCAATGCCGGAACCGCCGGTAATCAGCTTGCGCCCTTTGGCAGCTTTGCCGATCTGGCGCAAATCTTCATCGCGCACCGCATCAACCACCACCATCGCTTTGCTCACAGTGGCAAGCGCTGCATGAATTGCTTCAACGCCTTCAAACACGGTTTGCGCCGCGATATGTTCTACGGGCCAATCTGTTTGTTTTTGCAGACACCGGCGCAAGTCCGCATCGTGCATGGGGGTCAGGGGGTGGTTTTCCATGCCGCTTTCATTGAGCAACACATCGTTGACGAAAAGATGCCCTTGATAGATAGAGCGCCCGGTTGCCGGGAATGCCGGACAGACAATCACTTTTGTTTCACCCAACTTCTCAGCCAAGGCCTGCGCCACCTGCCCAATATTTCCCGCTTCGGTCGAATCGAAAGTTGAGCAATATTTAAAGAAGAATTGCTCGCACCCTTGCTGGATCAGCCAGTCCAGCGCCTCTAGGGATTGGGCGATTGCCTCATCTACGGGAATTGTCCGTGTTTTCATCGCTATCACGCCCGCCTCTATGGAAGCATCCGCCGGGCCATCTGGTACGCCTGAAAACAAAGTGGTCTGCATGCCTTCTTTCGTCAGCGTATTTGCCAGATCGCTTGATCCGGTGAAATCATCCCCAATACAGCCCAAAAGCATTTAATGCCCCTTCAAAAACGCATGTCAGTTGTCGCCCAATGCTCATGCATGGACCAGCCCTTGGTATCGCTAAATCACCACTTCTGTCAAAGCTGATTAGTTGGACGCTACCTGCAATCGACCGGTTACGCCGTGGCGATCGATGAAACGTTCCACAAGGCCCGATTTGGTGGCTTCGACAACGAACTCCTGAAGGAAAGCTGCAGCGGCTTTGTTTTTGCGAGGCGTTCCAATTGCCTGCTGAACAGTGGAAAATCGCCCTTCGAGAATGCGCATATTTCCCAATTCGCTGGCATTGCTGATCAAGGCTGGTCGCAGGCCCGCAAGCACGTCCAGTCTGTCACGGACAAATAATTCAAGGGCGCCGGGTATTCCCTTGGCACGGACCAAGGCCGCGTGCTTCAAATGACGGGTGAGGTATAAATCGTAAGCGGCTCTGGCGGAGACAGCAATTTGCACGCCACTCCGATCTACATCTTCAATTTTCTGGATTGGAGAATCCTCCCGAACCATATAGGTCGCTTCGATTTCCACATATGCCTTGCTGAACGTAATTTGTTCGGCGCGGCTGGGTTCATTGGCGATAAGCGCGATATCCCATTCATTCTTTGTGGCAGCATCGGCGATCTCTCCGGGAGATGCAAAGGTAACATAGGAAACCTTCACCCCGAGCCGCTCGGCAATTGTGCGTCCCATATCCGGTGACACTCCCACCGGGTCTCCCGTTGAGGTTTTACCGGTCACCAGCAGGAAATTACCTAAATTTACCCCGACGCGCAAAATGCCGTTAGGCGCCAATTCGGAAACAATATCACTAAGCATATAATTTTCCTCAATATCAATTTAGAAAGCCCCAGCCCGCTTCGACGAAGCAGCAATTCAATCAAGAATCTATGTAATATATTTATACTTTTCCAATTTTGAATGCAAAATACAATAGGTGTATCTTGCTGATCCCAACTCAGTGCCTAATAATTGGGTTCGAAAGCGAAATAAGTCGGAGGTATTTTCAATGCTGCTACGTGGTTCGTGTCATTGTGGGGCGGTTTCATTCAGCGTGGAATCGCGCCATCCCTACCCGTTCAATCTATGCTATTGCGGGATTTGCCGGAAAACGGCTGGCAGCGGGGGCTATGCCATCAATCTAGGTGCGGATTTTGATAGTCTGGAAATCGAGGGCGCAGAGCATATCAAAACCTATCGCGCCAAAATTGGAGAAGCGGAAAGTCTGGCCGAGCGAAAATTTTGCGAAAAATGCGGCAGCGCTCTTTGGGTATGGGATCCGAGATGGCCGGACCTGGTTCACCCCCATGCCTCGGCAATCGATACGGACTTGCCGATTGCGCCAGAAAAAACCCATTTGATGCTCGCAAGCAAAGCATCATGGGTGGAACCTTGCATCGGCGAAAGCGATAAGAGTTTTGACGAATATCCGGATGAAAGCATTGCCCAATGGCATGAGCGCCTTGGGACCACAAAATAAAGGCCTAGCGGCGCACGATATCAATCACCGTGTTGGTGACCGCTTTGGTGCCCATATTACCGCCGAACTCCATGGGGTGAATTTGGTTTTCTGCAAAGCCTGTTGCGACGGCGCTGTCTATTTTTTCGGCAGCATCGCTCAGGGCCTGAATTCCGGTTTTCTCGCCGAGATAATCCAGCATGAGCGCACCGCTTAGAATGGCTGCGAGAGGATTGGCCGCGTCCTTGCCCATGATATCGGGCGCGCTGCCATGGGCTGGCTGGAATAGGCCGATTACATCGCCAATCTCTGCGCAAGAGGCCATGCCCATGCCACCCACAAGGCCACCTGCTAGATCAGAGAGGATATCACCGAACATGTTTTCCATCACCAACACATCGAAATCCCAAGGCTTCCTGATCAGGTCGAGCGCTTGCGCGTCAACGTAATTGTAGCCAGTTTGAATGTCTGGATATTCCGGCGCGATCTCATCGTATATTTTGCGGAAGAACGCCATGGAATTGAACACATTGGCTTTGTCGACGCAAGTGACCTGCCCTTTGCCGCCGCGCTGCTTTCGCTTTTGGGCCAATTTAAACGCGAAATGGTGGAGCTTTTCGGTGGTGGCACGGGTGATTTTTAGAGTATCGCAGACTTCAACATCTTCGATGATCTGGCTTCGATTATGGACAGCTGCGGAATAGAATAAGCCTTCTGTCGATTCCCGCAGGATGATCAGATCGATGTCGGCGGCGCGCGGGTCTGCCAGTTTTTGAACGGAATTTGGATAGGCTTTCACCGGGCGAATTCCGGCATAGAGCTGGAATTTCTCGCGCAACCTCAAATGGGGGGAAATCTCGGTTCCGTTGTCGTAGCGAACGCTTGGCAAGCCGATAGCGCCCAACAATATGGCATCAGCTTCGCCGCAAGCATCCTCGCCGCCCGGTTCGATATCGACGCCGGTTTCGCGGTAATATCCTGCGCCCGCTGCTATTGCGTTATAAGAAAGCGTGAAGCCGCCGACGGATTTGGTGGCCTCTTCCATCACCGCGATGGTTGCCTGGGTGACATCGACGCCAATGCCATCGCCTTCGATTACTGCTATTTGTAATTTAGATACCATCGTCCCGCCTCCCGGAAGATATTGATTTCCCTGTCATTACTAGTGTAATTTTCTGCACATATGCAAGGTCTGAAAACATGTTTTGGAGAATGAGATGAGCGATACAGATTTGAAAATCTGTTGCATTGGTGCGGGGTATTTCGCCCAGTTTCACTATGATGCGTGGGCGAGAATTGCCGGTGCAAAGCTTATTGCATCAGTCGATATGGATTTGGAAAAGGCGCGTACTACGGGGCTTGCCGCCTATAGTGACATCGAAGAGATGTTTGCCAATGAAACCCCGGATATCATCGATATCATCACGCCGCCGGAAGGCCATTTGGAGGCGATTAAAGCTGCCCTCGCGAAAGACGTTTCTGCCATCATTTGCCAAAAGCCGTTTTGTGGTGGTCTTGAACAGGCGACAATTGCGGTTGAATTGGCGAGACAAGCGAATACCCTTTTGATTGTGCATGAGAACTTCAGATTTCAGCCTTGGTATCGAACCATAAAGGAGCGCATCGAGGGTGGTGCCATTGGCGAGGTTTTGCAGGCAAGCTTCAGGCTTCGCACTGGTGATGGTCAGGGGCCTGATGCTTATCTAGATCGGCAACCTTATTTCCAGAAAATGCCACGGTTTTTAATCCATGAAACCGCCGTGCATTGGGTGGATACCTTCCGCTATTTGATGGGTAATCCTGATTTCGTTTATGCGGATTTACGCAGGCACAATGAAGCCATCGCCGGGGAAGATGCGGGCTATCTCATCCTTGGTTATGACAATGGCCAACGTGCGATGTTTGATGGCAATCGCCTGCTGGACCATGCTGCCGAAAACCTTCGTAACACCCTTGGCGAGTGCCTTGTTGAGGGTACTGCCGGAACGTTAGAACTGGACGGATTTGGCAATGTGACAGAGCGAAAATTCGGTGAGACCGAGAAACGGATCATTCTTCCCGCGCAATCCTACGAAGGTTTTGCGGGGGATTGTGTCCATGCGCTGCAATCTCATGTGATTTCGGGACTTCTTAACGGAACAGGCTTTGAGAATGAGGCGGCGGATTATTTAAAGGTGCAGGAAATTGAAGAAGCGCTTTATCAATCCAATGAAACAGGCAGCCGTGTCAGGCTTGAATAGCTAGATCGCGTCAGTGCTTCGCAGACGTGCGATATCATCGCTCGATATGCCCCAGTCAACTAAAATCTCTTCCGTATGCGCGTCCTTTGCTGCTGGCGGGGTAGGAATTTCCAGCTTGCTTCGGCTGAATTTTGGTACGGGCGAAGGTTGGGCAACCCCGGCAATTTCCATGAATGTCTCCCGCGCCTTGTTGTGAGGGTGCGCAATCGCCTCGTCCCAGTCGAGTATTGGCGAGACGCAGGCGTCCAGTCCCTCGAATAGAACGGTCCATTCATCGCGGGACTTGGTGAGGAAAATTTCAGTCATCCGTGCCTTCAATTTCTCCCACATGGCGGGATCGTTTTGCTTTTGGAAATCTTCGTCATCGGCTAACCCGAGCACTTCCAACAAAAGAGTGTAGAATTGCGGTTCGATTGCACCAACCGCCATGAATTTCCCGTCTGAGCATTCATAGGTATCGTAAAAATGCGCGGCTCCATCGAGCAGATTGCTATGGCGCTCATTGCTCCACATCCCGCTCTCTTTGAAACCGAAAAGCATGGAAGCCATCAATGCGGTGCTATCAGTCATGGCCACATCGACCACCTGCCCCTTGCCCGATTTTTGTGCTTCCAAAATGGCGCAGACGATGCCGAATGCCATCATTTGCCCACCACCGAAATCACCGATCAGATTAAGAGGCACTGGCGGCGGCGTATCCTTGCGCCCGATGGCGTTGAGCACGCCACTCAGTGCAATATAGTTGATATCGTGGCCTGCACGCGCGGCCATGGGGCCGGTCTGGCCCCAGCCAGTCATACGGCCAAAAACCAGTTTGGGATTTCGTTCCAGACAAATATCCGGGCCGAGGCCCAATCGTTCCATCACGCCAGGACGGAACCCTTCCAGCACGGCATCGGCGCTTTCGATCATCTGCAAAACGATATCGACGGCACCGTCTTTTTTCAGATCAATCGCCATGGAGCGACGACCGCGGGCCAGAACATCAAACTTACTATTGAGAAGTGGCACGGCCAGCTTGCCGCCTTTAGCCTGTACGCGAATAATCTCTGCGCCCATATCGGAAAGCAACATGGCGGTGAATGGGGCGGGACCAATTCCTGCCATTTCGATAATTTTTATTCCAGCAAGTGGTCCTGCCATGAGACTTCTCCTCCATTTCCCGCGAAATCCGGGCACTAATTCGCTATTTCCGGTTACCCGCTCTTAGGTCAGAGAAATAATCGTGGTTTCATCAAGGCCCTCGCCATACCAAGCTTGGATTGCCGCTTCTCTCTCTCCGAGGTAGCGCGGTTTCCCGTCTTCGAGGATCATCGGCAAATCATGGCCGGGAACGACGATGCTGCCGGGTTTTGCTTCCCACAACTTCCAGATGGTGGCAATCGACGCACGGGTTATTGCAGGGTCATAAGTCATATCCGCATCGCGCGAGATCAACTCGGCGCGGTTCTTGCAGGCATCGCCCGAAAAGATGATATCCCTGTCGCCGCCATCGAGCACGAAGACCAGACAACCGGGCGTATGCCCCGGCGCCAGATAGGTCGTGATGCCGGGAAACACCTCATCGCCCTCGCCCACCGTGCGCAAATTTGGCCACTGCTCCAGCTCTTTGACATAAAATTCAGGCACCATGGTTGTGCCCCACGGTTCTTTCAAAGACCATTCAAGCTCCTCACGACCAATGATAATTTTGGCTTCGGGAAACATTGGCCAATTGACCAAATGGTCCCAATGGGAATGGGTGAGCAGAACGTCGGTGATATCGGAAGGCGTCATGCCACGCTCGGCGAATTGTTCCAACAAGAGCGGGCGTTGACCGAAGGATCCCACATCAACCAACGCAATGCGGTCTCCATGGCGGATCATCGCGATTGTGGAAAATCCAAACATGCCATGGCAGACGGATTTTCCGGGAAAACCGGTTACGATGATGTCAATTTCATAATCATCAATGCCGAATTTCTTGCCATTGTTTTTCATTGAATTTCCTCATGGGATGATCTGTTGGTAATTAATTTTAACCAAAATCCAAAACAATCTATTTCACACATTTGGCTGCGTTGATAAATTCTTGAAATTCGAGGGTTTTATTTTGACATATTTCGACATCTTTATAACAATTCTCTTTTAGAGATTTGATTTTCTCTACTTTTTCATCGCACTCACTTTTAGATAACCAGCTATTGAAATAAATTTTTTTAAGGCTGTTTGGATTGAATGCTATTCCCTGAGTTTCTCCTGTTGCCTGTTCGTCATACTCCCGCAACACTCGAAACTCCTTTTCATCACTATATTGCTCCCTTTTTGCAAATGGGAGCCCATCGATAGAGCAGTTTTTCTTGAGCTGTGTTGGTGTGAAATAGCAAACACTTCCTTCACGCAAATTTTGATCTGTTTTAATATCGAGCAACAACTCTTTTTTATCGAACCAAAGACAAACTCCCAAATTACCTTTGCCAAATATTTTCCAAAAATGAAATCTATCAGGTCCCATCGTCAGGCAGGTGACACGTATATCGACCAATTTTTTTTTGACTTTATATATTTGAATTAGTTCGCCATCGTTTTTGTCCGGCCAATCCTCTGGCTTGCCAAGGAATAGCTCTCTATTCTCTAGTGTTTTTTCGAGGTATTCAATTTCCATATATTTTTTTAGCCACTTCCCCACTCCAATCCCTCCAACAAATAATATACCCATATATTTGCTCAATTTTATCACGACGAACCAAAGCCTACACCAATGGCACTAAAATAAAACCAAACATAACCATGTCACAACAGCAATACTTGTTTCTTGTAGATTTTCACTAAAAATTCGGAATCTGTCGATCGAATTGAAATAGTAAATAATTTTGAGGATAATAAAACTGATGCCATCAAAAGTTCTAATTCGAAATGCCTCCAGACTCATTCAATGCAAAGCTTGAACAGGATTGAATAAACCTGAATTGCATTTTGGTGCGGCGGGGCGGAGAAACCTCGCACACGAAACGCTCTCATCGTTTCTGTGAAACGACTGCCGCTATTGAGCTTAGAGATTGCATGGGCATTTCGCTACGCGAAATGCCTTGGTGCGGCCGAGAAGACTCGAACTTCCACGGGTGTTACCCCACAGCGACCTCAACGCTGCGCGTCTACCAATTCCGCCACGGCCGCGAAGGGTAGAGCTGAACTTGTCAGCTCCGCGCATGTAACAAATCGAGGGGGGCTAAACAAGGGCAAAATCGCCCCCAAGCCGAATATGTTGAAATATGCGCAAAAATGCGCCAGACAAGCACTTATGAATAAGCCTCAAAACCCAATTGCCCGTGGTGCAATCACTGCAGATATGATGCAGGAACCGGGAGCTGCCCCGGTTATCTGGGATATTGCCGATGGCCTCGTTCCTTACGAGGACGCGGTTGCACGAATGGAGTTTCTGGCTGGTGAAATTCATAAAGGCAATGAGCCGGAGCGCGTTTGGTTGGTGGAGCACCCTGCCCTTTATACCGCCGGTACCAGCGCTCAAATTGATGATTTGGTCGAGCCTAACCGGTTTCCGGTTTTTAAGACCGGACGCGGCGGGGAATATACCTATCACGGGCCCGGCCAACGTGTGGCCTATGTGATGCTCGATTTGAAGCGGCGCAAGCCCGATGTGCGAGCCTATGTGGCCGCCCTTGAAGCTTGGGTTATCAATACGCTGGACCAGTTTAACATTAAGGGGGAGCGGCGTGAGGACCGGGTTGGCGTTTGGGTTGCCCGCCCTGAAAAAGCGCCTCTTGAAGATGGTTCACCACGCGAAGATAAAATTGCTGCAATCGGTATTCGAATTCGCAAATGGGTGAGTTTTCACGGGATTTCGATCAATGTAGAGCCGGAGCTTGATCATTTCACCGGCATCGTGCCCTGCGGTGTGACGGGCCACGGGGTTACCAGCCTTGTTGATCTGGGTCATCCATTGGATATGAACGATCTCGACGTGGTTATGCGTCAGGAATTTGAAAAAATCTTTGGTGCGACAATAACCAGCCCCTGAGGGCTGAGTAAAACTGGTTTAGGAGGCCAGTTTTTTGATCATTTCGTCTACTGCCGGATGGATTTTTGGGTTTTCTTCACGGATAAAATCTATCAAAGCCTGTTCGTTTTGGTGCATAGCTCCATCGCGGCCCATGCGTTCTGCCAACCAAGCACCTTCGTGGTCATTGATCTTGCTTGCTAATTGTTGTGCTGCTGTGATATCTGCCACCCGCACGCCCCATGCTTTTTGCATACGTTGGCTATCGGATGTGAAAGCATCGGTGATGGTCTTTTTGGTGAAGGTTTGACCAATCGAACGAAGCGCATTTGCAAGAACACCGGCAACATCAGTCTCGGTATCTTCAAGCCATGCATCGCGGCGCAAGGCGTCTGCACGGCTAACACCTTGATAACCTGAAACGGCCATCAAATAGTTGGCGATTGCCTTTACAAACAAATCGGACCATGCGGGATGGTTTTCTGTTTCAATGGTCTGATCGTTCAAATTAAACAGCACCTCAGCCTCGAACCAGGAAATGGCCATGCCGCTTTCGCCGCCATAGGCGTATAGGACCCGGCGTATCAATTCCACTTCGGCGAGACCAAGTTTGCCTTTTTCGAGTTTGTGGCCAAAAATTTCTTTTCCATCTGCCTCAAACGCAACTTTTGCGGCCTGTTGCAAGGCGAGGTCTGAAAGAGAGCTTGGGACATAACTTGCTTCTTCGATGATACAAACCAGCAATTCCAATTCCAGCATGCTGGCAATCACATCATCCTGAAAAATCTCAGAAATAAGCCATTCACTATTGGCAACACTAACTGAGCCGCGTGGCTCTGCCTGCAGAACCATATAATCGACCAGCGCTTCAACGAAATATTCGGCCCACGCTTCACATTTATTGGTGACGGCGGCGTTCAGCGCGACAATTGCTTCTGCTTCTTCGCGGCTGACAATGCCATCAGAAAATACTTCCAGGCGGAAATGGCGAACGTCCATATCGGTAATGCGATCAGGTTCGTCCAATAGATTTGTAATGGTTTCGTGTGCATGAAAAGTCATTTTTATGTTCCCTACCTTAAGTATTTGCCGGGAATATAGTCAGATAGGCTTTAAAAAACGCGAACTATGATGGTTAAAAATGTCTGTCTTTTGATTGGATGGTGCAATCCGGGGAGAATGCCAGATTGCACCATCGACAATCTATGCCGAGAACCGAGCAGCGGTTTCGGCAACGCGCTGACCTAGCACTTTTGCGGTTTCAAGGTCTGAGGCAGAAGGTCCCTTATCCGGGCCTTCATCAGAGTTTGATTGGGCCATCGCGCCAAGATATGAACCAATGCGATTGAGGTCGTCTGGGCTGCCTGTGGACGAATTATTGCCAGGCATCAGGCCGAGGCTCACCCAGATCATGCCGTGCTGGGCTGCAAGAACAGCGAATTGTTGCAATGTGGCGAGCTTGTCGCCCGAATAGCTGGCGGAATTGGTGAAACCGGCGGCGATTTTTCCCTTCCAGCCATGTTCCATCCAGACTTTTGAGGATTTATCCATGAACTCTTTAAATTGGGCTGAGGCGGAGCCCATATAGGTTGGGGCACCGAAAATAATGGCGTCTGCGCCATTCAACTCATCCCATTTTTCATCGACATCCTCAACGCTGATGAGGACGACCTCGGAGCCATCGACGCCGGCTGCGCCATCGCGCACGGCTTCTGCCTGTTTTTGGGTGTGACCGTAGCCGGAGTGATAGATAATTGCTGTTTTCGACATTTTTTCTCTCAATCTGATTTAGTGCGGACCCTTGTGGTTTGCGCCTGAAAGGAAAGTAGGAGGTAGGATAGATATTGCAATTAGGCACATTTTTGATATATAGATACATAAAGTATACCGTACTAACCAAAAACCGCCATTTCCTTGATGTTTGGGCTGTTTCTGTCTTAAAAATAATTGAGGTGTGTGATGAATGAGCAAATTTTTGACAATATGAAGCTCCACAAGGCTAGCGAACCGGCGGATGAAAATATCTGCGATTCACCCTGTCCGGTTTCATTTGCAATGTCGATCATTGGTGGAAAATGGAAATGCGTTGTCTTGTTTCATCTGGTTGATGGGCCCAAACGGTTTGGCGTATTGCGCCGTTCAATTCCGGGCATTACCCAACGCATGTTAACGCTGACATTGCGCGAATTGGAAGCGGATGATCTGGTCAACCGCAAGGTATTTGAAGTTGTTCCACCCCATGTTGAATACTCGCTGACAACTTTGGCGGATGAATTGCAGCCCGTTATGGAGAGCTTGGCCCAATGGGGTGAGCATTATTATAAAACCAGAGTAGAGAAAGATGACATGGCTTTGGCCAGTGCTTGACCCCAGCACTCAAAGTCGGCAATTCCATACATTTGATTATGCTATTTTGAAATTTTGAAGGTTCACTCAGGGCTTGATGATAGCATTCTGAATATCATTTCTTGAAGAGCCTTGCGGGCGTTTTCTGAAGGCTTCACTTGTGAAAGTCCAGAACGCAGACCTAAACCTTCTACAGCATCCAAGAGTAACTTGACGGTTTCATCAATGTTGATTTGCTCCCGCATGTCCCCCGTCGATATTCCTCGTTTAATCGTGGCAGAAAGAGCATCAGTAAGCTTGCGGCAATTTGCTTCAAAATGCTTGGCAACGGTGGGATTTCGTATCGCCTCCGCCATGATATCGATTGTCAAGACGGCATTCTCAGTTTGAGATATGTAATCAAGATACTCATCAACAAATTCACTCACCGCAACAGCTGGGTTTTCACTGTTATCGAGCGCCATTGCGAAGCGCTCAAGACCTTCTCCGTCCAGCACTGCAATCTCGGCAATGAGTTCGCCCTTGCCTGAAAAATGATTGTACAGGTTTCCAAGGCTAACCTTCGCCTGCTCTGCAATTTCGCGGATACCAGTCTGGTGAATACCGTTCCTGATAAAACACTCGATAGCCGCGTTCACAATTAAGTCACGCCGCTCCGCTTTTGCCTTCTCTCGATCACTCATTCGTTTTTCATGCCCTGCATCTTGCATAATAGTCAATCAATATCTATATAATGAACAATCGTTCGTTCAATAAAATAAAATGCACAAGGTTTCACATTGAAAATGCAAAAACACTGGTATCTAGGTTTCCTCGGTCTGGTTGGGCTGTACAAATTGCCAACACTTATCAGCCTGTTTCAAGGCACAGGGTCTTGGTGGGACTTATCCAATGCCCTTTGGTTTCTCTGGTTCTTCTATTTCGTGCCAGAGTCCAAAGCGGAAACAGAAACATAAAATCAATAATGTCTACTGAACTGAAGGTTCTCCAATGGTAATCGAATATTTTGCATCCCTTTTTGAAACCCATCAGATCATGATGGTGGTGGCAACGCTGTTCATCATCAATTTGGGCATTACTGGCTTTGAAATCGCTCTTGATTTATTCACGAGAAAGGAACGGCGATGGAAAGATACTCTGGCAAATTGTGCAATTTTCTTTGCGCATCAGGTGATTGAAAAAACCGCCTTCGCGTCAATTGGATTTGTGGCTTTGTTGCCGTTTTTCATCCTGACGCCTTTGAGTATTCCCATGAATGCATGGACTTGGGTTTTGGCGTTGTTGGCCGCTGATTTCACCTACTACTGGATGCATCGCTTAGAGCATGAACACCGCATCCTGTGGGCCAGCCATAGCGTTCATCACAGTTCAGAAGATTACAATCTGACGGTCGGTTTTCGTCTTAGTCTGGTTGAAGGTTTCTTTGAATGGGCGTTTCTGATACCGATGATTTTACTAGGCTTCAATCCGTTTCAGGCACTTGTTGGATTGGTGCTTGTCGCTCAATATCAGCATTGGGTTCACACAGAACGCATTGGCAAATTGGGCTGGTTGGATGAGGTTTTTAACACGCCATCTGTTCACCGCGTTCATCACGGCTCAAACAGGCAGTATCTCGATAAAAACTATGGGGGAGTCTTGATGATTTGGGACAAGATATTTGGCACTTTTAAGCGCGAGGATGAAAAAGTCGTTTATGGCCTGACCCGCAACATCGAAACCAATAACCCTGTCAAAATTATCTTCATCGAGTTTGGTCACATCTGGAGCGATTTGAAGAAATGCAGGAACAACCGGGATAGAATTAAAATCATCTTTGGTGGCCTGTCTTGGCGTCCCGATTATTTCTCAAAGCGAGAAAAGTGACCCTTGTCCCACAACCGTTGCAAAAACCATCCCTTTTTAACATCATCTGAACGCAGGTAAAATCAATCGGTTCGGTGTCGCCAAAAGCGGACGCTAAACTCGACATACCTCCGTTTTGAGTTCAAAGGAGCTCTTGGTATATGAAACCAAGCGTCCGCTTAGGTCCATAGCTGCCGTTCACAATATGTATAATTAGCACTTAGCAGGCGGAATTTTTAATGCCACGAAAACTTCATGGGCAGATTTCATATCGATCCAGCGCTTTTTGCGCCTTGCTTCAGCGTCAAAATCTTCACCCCAAAGGCTGATTTGCCAATCTTCATCCACATGGGCTGCTGTCCATGCGGTTTCAGGGGTAATTTCTTCTTCGGCAAGCGCCAGAGCGAGAATTGCCGAGCCGGTGAGCGATGTGAAGGTATGGAGGGCCGCCAGCGCAATTGGGTGATCATGGCGTTTCAAATGGACGCCGAAGATTGCCAGTGCCTCTTTGGGCTGGATTGTATGAAGCACCCCTTGGGCAAGTTCGAATTTTGCACCGAGAGTTTCACTGGCCCAATCGACCATCGGGTCCCAATGTTTATTTTGACTTTCTACAAGCCCCTCAGGATTGTCGGCGCGATAGCAGAGCAGATCGCTGCCTGCGAATTTCACGATGTCTTCGAGAATAGCCTGCGGGTCCGATGCGATACCATCGATGGCGGTATTGACCAGACGGGTGGCTGGCATGTCCATCGGATTGATTTCTTTTTCCTGTGCATCCCATTCGACGGCGATGACTTTTGCCAGCTTCATGGTGCGTAGTTCGACGGGGTTTTTTCCGGGCGTTTTGATGTTTTTACCATCCAGTTGAATAGTAAAATAGTCATCATTTTCAACGGCTTCCACTTTTTTATAAAAGCGTTTTGATAATTGTGGTCTGGCACCTTTTTGGGCGCTTTTGAGCGGGTTTAGAATGCTTTCGTCTTCGCTGCCTTTTTCGACATTTTCCAAAAACTCACGCATGAACATTCTTCCTGTTTAAATCCAGTATCCCATGCACTTCATGGGCTTTGTCAATAATTTTGTCGGCACCGGCGCGTTGGAGGATATCCACATCATGGTAGCCCCACGATACGCCGATTGCGGTGGCTCCGGCGGATTTGGCCATTTCGATGTCGAAGCTCGTATCTCCAATGACATAGGTTCGCTCTGGCGCGACACCCACCTCATCACAACATTCCAGAACCATTGCAGGATGCGGTTTTGACGGACAATCATCGGCGCAGCGGCTGGTTATGAAATGGGGATGAAAGTCATGATCGTCGAGCAAGTGATTGATGCCCTTACGTGATTTTCCTGTGACCATGCCGATCAGGATATCATCATGCTCTGCCAATGTCTCGATTAGCTCTTTGATGCCGGGAAACAGCGTCGATGCATATTTGGGTTGGTGCATGATGTCGTTGAAATTGCTTTTATATTTTTCTGTCATCTCGGCAGTCTGGGCATCGGTATCTCGCCCCAGCATCGTTGCAATCGCGATATTCAAAGATAGGCCAACAATTGACCTTGTGGCCTCAAGTTTTGGCACGTCATAGCCAAAATCGACAAAGGTCTGAACCATGCTGTCATGAATGACGGCCTGACTATCAACGAGGGTCCCATCTGCATCGAACAGGATCAGTTTCAACGGAAGTCTTCCTCGATTGGTTCCCCGTCCGCTTCTTCCAACGCAAGCAGATTGAAGGTTTGCAATATGTGTTGCGGTAGCGGTGCGCTGATATCGATCTTGCCGCCATCTGGATGGGGAATTCGGATATTGCGCGCGTGGAGATGCAGACGCTTCTGGATACCGCCGGGCAATTCCCAGTTTTCCACATCGAAATACTTTGGATCGCCGATGATCGGATGGCCAATATGGGCGGCATGGACGCGCAATTGGTGGGTTCTGCCGGTTACCGGCTGAAACTCGATCCAACTTAGGGTGCCAGCGGTTTCAATCACCCGGTAGTTGGTGACTGCGTGATCTGCTCCGCGCTCGCCATGTACGCCGACGCGCATTTTATCACCCTCTTCGAGGCGTTCCTTGACCAGATAGGTGGAAATGCGGCCCTGACGCTTGCGCGGTGTGCCTTTGCAGATGGCCCAATAGGTCTTTTCTGTGGTGCGGTTGCGGAATGCCTTGGTGAGTGATGCCGCCGCCCCTCTGGTGCGTGCGATCACAAGAACGCCGGAGGTTTCCCGGTCGAGACGATGCACAAGGCGGGGCTTTTCACCCTTTTTATTACGCATGGATTCAAGCATTTTATCAACGTGGCGGTTGAGGCCGGAGCCGCCCTGCACTGCCAACCCGGCAGGCTTGTTGAACACGAATACCTTTTTGTCTTCATAAAGCAGCATCGCTTTCAGCACATCTATATCGTGCTGGTCGCGAATGGTGTTGGAGGTCAGCGGCTTTTTCAGCTTGGCACTGGCTTCTCCTCCATCACCACCATCCAGATTGGTGATCTGGGGCGGAATGCGTACGGTTTGGCCCGGGGCAACTCTGGTGTCAGATTTCACTCTGCCGCCATTAACGCGGATTTGACCGGAGCGCAGCAGCTTTTGCAACATGCCAAAGCCGAGGCCCGGATAATGATACTTGAACCAGCGATCGAGGCGCATGCCGGTTTCATCGGCATCAATAGTTTTATTCTCCACACCGCGCATGGTTTTAGCTTTCAAAAATAAATGATCTGGGGTTACGCGATGCCTACAGCATATTGGGCGTTATCACAACACCGATCTTGCGACCATCAGGCCGACAAATACTGCTGAAATCGATAAAAGCACACTGCCCAGAACGTAGGAGAGAGCCATTATACTCGCGCCGCGCTCGAGCAGATTGGCAGCATCGATGGAAAAGGCTGAAAATGTGGTGAAACCACCAAGTACGCCGGTTGCAAAAAACAGGCGTATTTCCTGACTGCTACCGCCCGTGCGCTTTACCAACCAGCCAATAAACAAACCCATGATGAGCGAACCGACCACGTTTACAAAGAACGTTCCCCACGGAAAATTCGGCCCCATGATGCGCAACGCTACGGTGGCTGATAAATGGCGCAGCCCCGCGCCGATGCCACCGCCGAGGGCAACCAATAAAAGATGGCTCATTTGTTGCGTTCCTTCCGCAAATTCGACCAGTATTCCAGCCGTTTTCTTATATCTCGCTCAAAGCCACGTTCCGGCGGGTCGTAAAACTGCTTTCTTCCCATGGATTCAGGGAAATAATCCTGCCCGGAAAAGGCGTCCGGCTGGTCGTGATCGTATTGATAGCCGACGCCATAGCCCTCTGCCCCCATAAGCTTGGTGGGGGCATTCAAAATATGTTTAGGCGGCATAAGCGAGCCGAACTCTTTCGCCGCCCTCATCGCCTGTTTATAGGCTGTGTAAACCGCATTGGATTTGGGTGCCGTTGCCAGATAGACGCAGGCTTGCGCCAGAGCCAGTTCACCTTCCGGAGACCCCAAAAAATCATACGTGTCTTTGGCTGCATTGCATATCACCAAGGCCTGCGGGTCGGCATTGCCGATATCTTCGCTGGCCATCCGCACCAGTCTACGCCCGATAAAACGGCGATCTTCGCCAGCATCCATCATGCGGCAGAGGTAATAGAGCGCGGCGTCGGGATCAGAACCACGCACGGCCTTATGCAGGGCGCTGATGATGTTGTAGTGCCCATCCTGCCCCTTATCGTAAATTGGAGCGCGGCGCTGGAGGACTTCCTGCAATTCCTTGGCGTTGAAAACCTCGTCGCCACGGGCGGTGCGCCACACTTCCTCGGCAAGGGAGAGGATGGCGCGACCGTCACCATCGGCCATGCGAATGAGGGATGCGCGGGCTTCTTCATCCAGAGGTAATTTCTTGTCTTCTAATTCCTCCGCACGGTCTAATAAGGATTTGAGGCTGGTTTCGTCGTGCGGCTTGAACGTCAGTACATTGGCGCGGGACAAAAGGGCCGCGTTGAGCTCGAACGAAGGGTTTTCAGTGGTGGCACCGATCAGAACGATGGTGCCGTCTTCCATAACGGGGAGAAAACTATCCAGTTGAGCTCGGTTAAAGCGGTGTATTTCATCGACAAAAAGCAATGTAGCCTTGCCATTGGAGCGGCGATGGCGGGCGGATTCAAATGCTTTCTTTAAATCAGCAACACCGGAAAATATTGCCGATATTTGCTCGAATGCCAGATCGGTTTCGCCTGCAATCAGCCTTGCAACTGTTGTTTTTCCTGTCCCCGGGGGACCCCAGAAGATCAGGCTTCCGATATTGCCGGAAGCAATCATGCGGGTCAACGCGCCTTCTTCGCCTACCAGATGGTCCTGCCCGACTACTTCATCAAGGGTTTTTGGGCGAAGGCGATCAGCAAGCGGGCGATGCTGCATCGACGCTTCATTTTCTTGCTTCTCTGCTGCGAATAGATCAGACACCTTGTTTTTCCTAGCGCACAAACTGGCGGAAAAAGCTGCCTTTACGGGCAAATACCAATTGGCGACCTTTTCTTTCGACCGTGATTTCCCAGCGATCCGAAAGCCCATAAGCTATCTCGCGCAAATGGCCGCTTGATTCTATCCGTACGCCATTGATTTCGCGGATGATATCGAGCGGGCGCAAGCCGTTTTGGGCMGCAGGTGARCGACGRATAAYACGCATGACCACCACGCCCTTTTTATTGCCGGGCATGCTGATTTCCTGCGAAATAGCCGGGGAYAAATTGGCCACAGTGGCRCCACCCAGTGCCGTATTYCTCGGCATTGTSCGMACYTCACGRGGTACGGTTTCGGGAGCCGCCATCAATTGCATGCTGAGCGTTCTTTTTTGCCCCTTGGATAAAATTTCAAAATTYGCGACACCACCAATGCCAATGGTTGTGAGGTGGTAACCCATGGCATCCAGATGCTGCAATGGCTGTTTATTGATGGCGACGATCACGTCCCCTGCCCGCATACCGGCCTTTTTTGCCGGGCTGTTATTGGCAACACCGACGACCAGTGCTCCACGGGGGCGATTCATGCCCAAGGAACCTGCAATGTCGGAGGTAACGGCCTGAAACGTTGCGCCAATCCAAGGTCTTGTTACCTTATTRCCGGTTTTAGAAGACTGCACCACCACCCGCACCATATTGGAGGGAATGGCAAARCCGATGCCGTTTGAACCGCCGGATTTGCTGTAAATCGCTGTATTGATGCCGATCAAACGACCATTCATATCGACCAGAGCACCGCCGGAATTACCCGGGTTRATGGAAGCATCTGTTTGMAGGAAGAACCCGAAATCGCTGATGCCGCGTCTTGARCGGGCAATTGCTGATACGATGCCGCTGGTCACTGTTTGACCTACACCRAAGGGATTGCCGATCGCCAAAACCARATCRCCYACTTCKACKGCCTCWGAATYKCCCATCTGCAAAGCRGGGAARTTTTGCCTCTCTTTGGTTCTCAGGATCGCCAGATCKGACTTTTCATCCATTAARATAATTTCGCACTCAAAYTCRCGTCCATCRGCGAGCGATATTTTTACTTTATCGGCCCCTTTGATGACGTGATGATTGGTGACRATAATGCCGATGGACGCCACAATAACACCRGARCCGAGGGAAGATTGATTGCGTTGGCGACCGCCTTTGGAGCCACGTTTTCCAAAAAATCGTTCAAAAAACGGATCGCCRGCAAAAGGAGAACGCCGGACGGCTTTTTTTGCCGCGTAAACATTCACCACGGATGGCGCCACCAGTTTAACCAAAGGCGCAAARGAAAGCTGCATCTGCCTTTTGTTRGTCGGGACATTTTTGCTGCTCGTCTCATCTGCRTTTTGTTGCAGCARTTTYCCGAGCGCATCCTTGAAAACATCCACTCCCTGCTCGGCGCGGGCAGGCATTACCGCAGTCAGTAAAAACACCACAAACAGTTGTGTGACTAGTTTTGATATGCGCATGGCGAATCCCGCTGAAATTTTAAGAGTTGGCAAACACTGCGAATAGTGTTGCTAATTGGTGACTACACTATATTTTCTTTATGGTGATAGGGAAAAAACAATAAAATTGACAAAACCGTGACAGTAATCCTCTCATTTTACATTGCACCAATGGGCAGTCGCTACTAAACTGTTAATAGTTTCATGCGATTGTGGGCATGGGTGCAATTGCGTAAAATTGAAGTCGGGGTGCAACCTTGGAACAAATGCCAATAAGGGCATGTTTYCGAACATTGAATTAAGCGGAGATTCTTTTGACCGGATTGAAAAAACTGGCACGTGTTTTATTGTGTTCCTCATTGTGCATTGGTGGGGCCAATATCGTTGGYGAAATTGGGCATTTTGACCTTGTTTCCCAAGCAGAAGCCAGACAGAAAACCCTATTTGAAACCCTATTCCCGAAAGCTGCTGCGCGCAGGCGCGCCAGAGAGCTTGCATTGCGAAATGCAAATCCGGTTGAGGTCAAACGGATAAGTGCACCCAGATATTACAACTATAAGCCTGAGGCGCTGCAATTGATCAATTTTGCACCGCTTTCTGCAAAGCTTGCGCCTCCTATGGCTGATCCTGCTATGGCGGATCCGATTGATACGGGTGATGCGGAGCCTGAAAACATGCATACTGGATCGGTCACAAAAATGACCGGCGATGCWRSRAMWSMARMRAWSSTSSRGMYSSAAAAANGNMYRTKRYYRMGRYWGAWRTTGTCAAAACSGAAKTKGYGATGRCTGAAAAGSYGGAACCTGCYGTTACCARAATTGGTAAYATGGTGATAACTCCGACTGAAGGKTCTCAATCGTCCGAAATTTYAAAAACTCCGATGTYAGAACCTGCGGTGRAAATGACACCATCACCAGCGGATACGCTGCCGGCAGCCGAGATGCCATCAGCMAATATAATGGCTACTGATGAAAMACTGAACTTTGCCGACTATCTGGAYGCATTGGCCAAAGTGGAAGTTAGAGCCAGCTCTAAAATTCGCAAAGCRTTGCTSGATCATTATACAAAAACGCCYGAATTCATGTGGCTGGACGGCAATATGATGCCCAATGAGAAAGCCAAAGGCGTTCTCGARGTRTTACAAAATGCTGAACTGGAAGGGYTRGATCCGCTGAAYTATATTGTTCGCKCCCCCGATGGCAGYRYACAGGGCGATATGCGACTTGAAGATGGTGCCGCGTTYGAAATTCTKCTGACSGCRCGCGCCATGCGTTAYGCRGCAGATTCTGCYCATGGYACMGTTAATCCAAATAAACTCAGTGGTTATCATGACTTTCCYGGGAACCAACCGAATTTCAGRAAAATTCTGGCAGGTCTGAGCAGTGCCGATCTACCGAGCGAGCATCTTGCCAGCTATCAGCCAAAAKCGCCTGCCTATGAGCAGTTTAAAAAAGAATTGGTTGAATTACGCGCSTCAAACGATCCAGAACAACAAATCATCATCAAATCAGGCACTTTGCTCAAGCCCGGTCAAATTAACGACCAGCTTCCAACDATCGTTGCTGCCATTAAAATGCGCGCATCGAAAAACCTGATGACGCTGCATGAAGCVACYCTTACCGGTTATTTCGAGGGTGATGTTTATACGCCCGAACTGGTBAAGCTTGTGAAAGCATWTCAGCGCGAAAACAAACTGTTTGCGGATGGTATTGTTGGCAGCGCAACGATTGCCAAACTYACCGGCATATCTTCTCAAAATAAGATTGATCGTGTGCTATTTGCCATTGAACGGTTGCGCTGGCACCCGTCCAATCTTGGTAATCGMCAYGTCTTCATCAATCARCCGGCCTATCGGGCAACCTATATGGTGAACAATAAGCCAAACCTTTCCATGCGGGCGATTGTTGGCAAGGCGAGCAATCAGACATCGTTTTTCCACGATACGATTGAATCCGTCGTCTACAACCCTTACTGGGGTGTTCCGCGTTCTATTCTGGTCAATGAAATGTTGCCAAAATTGCGGGAAAACCCTTCCTATCTGGACGAACGTGGCTATGARGTTACAGATTCCAGAGGCCGTCAGGTRGCGTCTGCCAGCGTAGACTGGTCGCAAGTTGGMTCAAACCCRCGCTATGATGTGCGCCAGACACCTGGACCGCGCAATGCRTTGGGTGAACTAAAAATCCTGTTCCCGAACAAACATGCGATCTATATGCATGACACCCCTTCCCGCGGTCTGTTTAAGCGYGAAGCACGCGCACTCAGCCATGGTTGCGTGCGACTGCAACAGCCGCGAGCGATGGCTGCAGCKGTACTGGGCACAAGTGTCAGCAAGGTTACAGCGATGCTCGGCAAGGGGCATTCAAAGCAACTCTTGTCGCAACAAATTCCGGTATATGTGGCCTATTTCACAGCATGGCCGACGGAAGATGGCAAAGTCCAGTATTTCCGCGATATCTACAAGCGTGACCGCGCATTGGCCAARGCAATTTTTGCAACGGCTGARAGCMGACAGGCCGGGGTTTAAAAACCCGACAGAATTAACGGGAAGCAAATGAACGCAGGATCACTTGAGTTCTGGTATGATTTTGCTTCCACCTATTCCTATCTTGCAGCGGAACGCATTCAACCWCTCGCCCAATCAAAAGGCGTGGCRGTAAGCTGGCACCCTTTTTTACTYGGGCCRATTTTTCAAAAACAGGGYTGGGATAATTCCCCCTTCAACATATACAAAGCCAAGGGCGAATATATGWGGCGGGATATGGAAAGAAGTGCYGAAAATTACGGCATACCCTTTCTCCGCTGCGAAGAWAMTTTCCCGGCGAATGGCTTGCTGGCRGCGCGTATAACCTTGTGYCTTCWAWCGGARGAACAACRAGCTGCGTTTACCCAAGCAGTTTATCGCGCCCAATTYRCACRGGGTGAAGATATATCTGATCGCACGATCATCCAGGCAATATTGDAKCGSCTTGGYCATGATGCGGAGAAGCTTTTCACGCAGGCAAAAAGTGCCAATATTAAACAACGCCTATTCGATAATACGGCGCAAGCCCAAGCCAAAGGGATTTTCGGTGCTCCCAGCTTCATAACCCCAGACGGCGAATTGTTTTGGGGAGATGACCGGCTGGAACAAGCGCTGGATTGGGTCCAAAAAACAACGCTTACYGCATAAAAAAAACCGGAGCAAATTGCCCCGGTTTTAAATTCWTMTCRCTGTWGAAAGCGRTTNNNATGCGTCGACKGWWTCAGTCGGCGTATYATCCATAGCTTCYGTGCGAGCGCGATCTTTRGCGCCTTTGGCGTCTACGTCGCGGTCAACCAGTTCAATCACGGCCATTGGCGCGTTATCGCCGTAGCGGTAACCAGCTTTAAGCACGCGWGTATAGCCGCCATTGCGGTCTTTATAGCGTGGTCCAAGCACATCAAACAGTTTCTTTGACTGTTCAACGTCACGGGTACGGGAAATTGCTTGACGGCGTGCGTGAAGCGTTCCTTTTTTGCCCAATGTGATCAGCTTATCGACAACAGCGCGCAATTCTTTTGCTTTTGGCAAAGTGGTTACGATCTGCTCATGCTCGATCAGTGCGGCTGCCATATTAGCAAACATTGCTTTACGGTGGCTCGCTGTACGATTTAGTTTTCTGCCTTGTTTACGGTGGCGCATAACGCTCTCCTTTTGTTATCAGGCCCGGACTTAGGTCTTAAAATACCGGGCCC
>NVSG01000004.1 GCA_002401155.1 Hyphomicrobiales bacterium | reverse complement strand
AACCAATGATCCCGATGTGGTGCGCAAGGCCGATCGCATTGTGCTGCCTGGCGTTGGTGCATTTGTTGATTGCAAGGAAGGGCTGGAAGCCATTCCCGATTTGCGTCAGGCTGTGATTGAAGCAGTGGAGAAACGCGCTGCGCCATTCCTTGGCATTTGCGTTGGTACCCAGCTCATGGCCACACGCGGCATGGAAAAAACTGATCGTGCAGGTACGCCCGGTTTTGGCTGGATTGCCGGTGATGTGGTTGAGATTAAACCCGATGATCCGGCGCTAAAAATTCCACAAATCGGCTGGAACACGCTGGATATTTGCCGCGCCCACCCAATATTGAACGGCATTCCTACCGGTGAAGATGGTTTGCACGCCTATTTTGTTCACTCCTATCACCTCAAGGTTGAGCGGGTTGAAGATCTGGTGGCRACCACCAATTATGGTGGRCCGGTGACCGCTATTGTCGCTCGTGACAATATGATCGGTACGCAATTTCACCCAGAAAAAAGCCAAAAGCTGGGCTTGGCGCTGATCACCAACTTCTTGAAATGGAAGCCTTAAAGATGATTTTATTTCCGGCAATTGATCTGAAAGACGGCGAATGCGTGCGTCTTAAACTTGGCGATATGAATCAAGCTACTGTCTATAATACCGATCCCGGCGCGCAGGCTAAGGCCTTTGAGGATGATGGATTTAACTGGCTCCATGTGGTTGATCTTAATGGTGCGTTTGAAGGCGAAAGCGTCAATGGGGCCGCGGTTGAAGCGATCTTAGCTGCTACCAAAAACCCGGTGCAGCTTGGTGGTGGTATCCGCACGCTTGATCATATTGAAAGCTGGCTTGATAAGGGTTTAGCACGGGTGATTTTGGGAACAATAGCCGTGCGCGATCCTGATCTTGTGATTGAAGCGTGCAAGAAATTCCCCGGCAAAGTCGCTGTGGGCATTGATGCCAAAGGCGGCAAGGTTGCCGTTGAGGGTTGGGCCGAGGCCTCGGAACTGGGCATTATCGAGTTGGCCAAAAAGTTTGAAGGCGCAGGTGTCGCCGCGATTATCTATACGGATATTGACCGCGATGGTATTTTGACCGGCATTAACTGGCCTTCAACGATTGGACTTGCTGAAGCGGTATCCATTCCGATTATTGCTTCCGGCGGACTTGCCTCAATCGACGATATCAAACGCATGTGCGAACCGGATGCTGCCATTCTCGAAGGCGCCATCACTGGCCGCGCGCTCTATGATGGTCGTCTTGACGCTGGCGAAGCTTTGGATTTATTGAAAGACGCATCATGACCTTGAAAGTTCGCATCATTCCCTGCCTCGACGTTGCCAATGGCCGTGTGGTTAAGGGTGTTAATTTTGTTGATCTGGTCGATGCCGGTGATCCGGTTGAAGCGGCAATCGCCTATGACGCTGCCGGTGCCGATGAGCTGACTTTTCTCGATATCACCGCTTCATCCGATGGACGCGCTGCGACCTTCGATATGATCGCGCGCACGGCAGAGCAATGCTTTATGCCGGTAACTGTTGGCGGCGGTGTTCGTGAAATATCCGATATTCGAAAATTGTTGTTGGCTGGTGCCGATAAGGTTTCGATCAACACGACGGCGGTCAATAATCCCGATTTCGTGGCGGAAGCAGCTGATAAATTCGGCAATCAGTGCATTGTTGTTTCCATCGATGCCAAAAAAGTGTCGACAGACAAGGAAGAAGATCGCTGGGAAATTTTCACCCATGGCGGACGCACCGAAACGGGCATTGATGCAGTGGAATTCGCACAAAAAATGGTCGCCAATGGCGCAGGTGAAATCATGCTCACTTCGATGGATCGCGACGGCACCCAGATCGGCTATAATTTGCCACTTACCCGGGCAGTATCGGATGCAGTCAGCGTTCCGGTGATTGCTTCTGGCGGCGTTGGCAATCTTGATCACCTTGTTGAAGGGGTGATTGAAGGCCATGCAAGCGCAGTTCTCGCCGCTTCGATTTTCCATTTTGGCACTTATTCAATTGCTGAAGCTAAAACCCATATGCATGAAGCGGGTATTCCCGTAAGGTTAGACCCATGAACAAATTCAGCCTATCCGATCTAGAAACCATCGTAGAAGAGCGCGCCTCCTCAAAAGATGGTTCATCCTATACCGCCATGTTGATCACCACAGGCATTGAAAAATGCGCCCAGAAAATGGGCGAAGAAGCCACCGAAGCCGTGATCGCGGCCGTGACGGGAAACCGCGCGGAAATGATCAAGGAATCTGCCGATGTACTTTATCATTTGCTGGTGGTTTTAAAGAAAATGAATATCCCGCTGGAAGAAATAATGGCGGAGCTCGATAAGCGTACTGCGCAATCCGGCCTTGAAGAAAAAGCCAAACGAACAAACTAGGTCATGAACTCATAGGAAGCGTTCCGTGGACGCCATGTCGAATATCAAAGCTGGAAATGGATTTTGGTCAGAGCAGGAAGGGCCGGATAGCATTCCCTCGCCCTATCGGGTTTTTTCCGCCAATGACTGGGCAAAATTCCGCGCCGATACGCCGCTCACCCTGACCAATGATGAAGTGGTTCGGCTTCGCTCCTCCGGTGATCCAATTTCACTGGATGAAGTGCGCGATATTTACCTCTCGCTTTCCAGATTATTGTCGAGCCATGTGGAAGCAAGCCAGCAATTGTTCGAACAGCGGCAGCAATTTTTGAACATATCGCCGGATAAAACCCCGTTTGTGATCGGCATTGCCGGTTCTGTTGCCGTGGGCAAATCCACCACCGCGCGGATTTTGAAAGAATTGATGGCTCGCTGGCCTTCCAGCCCGAAGGTTGATCTGGTCACGACAGACGGCTTCCTTCTGCCCAACAAAACCTTGCTGGAAAACAATTTGATGGAGAAGAAAGGCTTTCCGGAAAGTTATAATGTTTCGGAAGTGCTGAATTTTCTCTCCCGCATCAAGGCGGGTGAAGCGGGCGTCGAAGCGCCGCTTTATTCCCATTTCAATTATGACGTGATGCCTGACCAATTCCAGATTGTGGATCGCCCGGATATTCTGATTTTTGAAGGGATCAACGTATTACAATCGCGGGATTTGCCAGAAGAAGGCAATGCGGTGCCATTTGTCTCCGACTTTTTCGATTTTTCGATCTATATCGATGCCGAAGAAAATATTATCGAAAAATGGTATGTAGACCGTTTCATGCGCCTGCGCGAAACCGCTTTTCTGGACCCCGGCTCATTTTTTCATCGCTATTCTAAAATTAACGAAGCAGACGCCCTAGAAATCGCTCAGGGTTTGTGGAACCGCACAAATCTGGCCAATCTGCGTGAAAATATCCTGCCAACACGCCCAAGGGCTGATTTGATCCTGAAAAAGGGCGTGGACCATTCGGTGGAACAGGTAGCCCTCAGGAAGCTTTAGTTACCCGACGGAGTGTTAGATTTATTCTACCTTCTTGCTTTAGTAACATAGACGTTCCGGGATAAATCCTCGAAACCCCGTGAAATGCCAGCCGCGATTTGCCTGATAACAGCATCACATCGCCACTGTTCAATTTAAACGACGTTGTTTTACCGCCGCGATTTTCACTTCCAATGCGAAACAGTGCGCTGTCTCCCAGCGAGATGGAAAGCACCGGTGCATCAAACTCCTGCTCGTCGCGGTCCTGATGCAGGCCCATTTTGGCGTCTACTTCGTAATAATTAACCAGACAGGCTTCCGGCGGATGCGAATAGGTGGATAGTTCTTGCCAAATATCCAGTAATTGTTTGGGAATGTCTGGCCAAACCTTTCCCGTTTGCGGGTGGTGGGCCTGATAACGATAGCCATTTTCCTTGTCGGTCACCCATCCGAGTGGACCGCAATTGGTCATGCGCACGCTCATTGGTTTGCCTGTTTTGGGCATTCTTGGCACGAATAATGGCGCTTCACTGACCACATCGCGGATCGATTTTAAAAGCAGCTCCTGTGCCGGGCCATCGAGAAAATCAGGGTAATATAATGTGCCATCGGGAAGATTCTGCATTTGTTAATTACATACCTACTGATTCGTCGTTGAGATGCCAAATTCAATCAGGATTTGACGGTGATTCGATCATCTTACAGCCCGATCATTCAAAAAAAACCAATTAGGACAGATAAACGACCGAGAATCCTTGCAGAGACCAGTCTGGCTCCTTATATAGCGGTCAACGCGGTTCGCTAAATTGGAATTAACGAAACTGCATATGGTAACAAGTTCCAAACATGCTAAGGGACTGGCGGGACAATCGGATAGGATCTGTTTGTCGAGAATGCCTTATTAGGGTTCTGACAGTCTGCTGCCAAGGAGATAAGAAATGGCTAAAGTAATCGGTATCGATTTAGGTACGACTAATTCCTGTGTGGCCGTCATGGACGGTAAGGAACCAAAGGTAATTGAAAATTCGGAAGGCGCGCGCACAACCCCTTCCATGGTAGCTTTCGGCGAAGAAGGCGAACGCCTTGTGGGCCAGCCTGCTAAACGTCAGGCAGTGACAAATCCAGAAAACACTCTATTTGCAGTCAAGCGCCTGATTGGCCGTCGTTATACCGACAAGGCTGTGACCAAGGATAAAAAACTGGTTCCCTTTAAAATTGTTGAAGGTGGAAACGGCGACGCTTGGGTTGAAGCCGATGGCGAGAAATATTCTCCCTCCCAGGTTTCCGCAATGATTTTGCAGAAAATGAAAGAAACCGCTGAAGCCTATCTTGGCGAAAAAGTTGAACAGGCAGTGATTACCGTTCCTGCGTATTTCAATGATGCTCAGCGTCAGGCAACAAAAGATGCAGGCAAAATTGCCGGTCTCGAAGTATTGCGCATTATCAACGAGCCAACCGCTGCAGCGCTTGCTTATGGCCTTGATAAAAAAGAAGGCAAAACAATTGCTGTATACGATCTTGGCGGCGGCACATTCGATGTGTCCGTGCTGGAAATCGGCGACGGCGTGTTTGAAGTGAAATCAACCAATGGGGATACTTTCCTCGGCGGTGAAGATTTCGATATGCTTTTGGTTGATTATCTTGCCAAGGAATTCAGAAAAGATCAGTCGATCGATCTGAAAAACGATAAGATGGCACTACAGCGTTTGAAAGAAGCTGCCGAGAAAGCAAAAATCGAGCTTTCCTCTGCTTCTCAAACCGAGATCAACCTACCCTTCATTACCGCTGATAAGTCTGGTCCAAAACACTTGACCATGAAACTTACCCGCGCAAAATTTGAATCGCTGGTCAACGATCTGGTTCAACGTACCATCAAGCCTTGTGCAGCAGCCCTTAAGGATGCTGGCCTGAAGCCTGGTGAAATTGACGAAGTTGTTTTGGTTGGCGGCATGACCCGCATGCCTAAAATTCAGGAAGTGGTTCAGGAATTTTTCGGCAGGGAACCTAATCGCGGTGTGAACCCTGATGAAGTTGTGGCCATGGGTGCTGCTATTCAGGCTGGCGTGTTGCAGGGCGACGTTAAAGACGTGCTGCTTCTTGATGTGACCCCATTGTCTTTGGGTATTGAAACCCTTGGCGGCGTGTTCACTCGTTTGATCGATCGCAACACAACGATCCCGACCAAGAAATCTCAGGTGTTCTCAACTGCTGATGACAATCAGAACGCAGTGACCATCCGGGTTGCTCAGGGTGAGCGCGAAATGGCTTCGGATAATAAAATGCTAGGCCAGTTTGATCTGGTGGGTATTCCTCCGGCCCCTCGCGGTGTGCCTCAGGTTGAAGTGACATTCGATATCGATGCCAACGGCATTGTGAATGTTTCTGCCAAAGACAAGGGCACCGGCAAAGAACAGCAGATTTCGATCAAAGCCTCTGGCGGTCTATCGGATGAAGACATCGAGCAAATGGTTCAGGATGCTGAAGTCAACGCTGGCGAAGATAAGAAGCGTCGTGAAGGCGTAGAAGCCAAAAACCAGGCSGAAGCGCTGATCCATTCATCAGAAAAATCTCTGGTAGACTTTGGTGAAAAAGCTTCCGATGAAGATAAGGACGAAATCGAACAGGCAATCGTTGCATTGAAAGATGCRGTTGAAAGCGATGACACTGACGAGATCAAGGCGAAATCGGAAACGCTTGCTACCGCTACGATGAAACTTGGTCAGGCAATGTATGAAGCTGCTGAAGCGGAATCTGCAGAAGGCGATGCAGCGGCAGATGCTGCTGCAGACGATGTGGTTGATGCCGATTTTGAAGAAATCGACGACGACGATTCTGAACAGAAATCAGCTTAAGCCTGAAATGGCCTGAAAAGTGAATGCATCCCGGGGGCTTAAGTTCGTCGGGGTGCATTTGAGTTCTAGGAAYAAGTCGAATGGCAAAAGCAGATTTTTATGAAACCCTCGGGGTTTCAAGGGGGGCCGACGAAAAGGAGCTGAAAAGCGCTTTTCGCAAGCAGGCTGTCAAATACCATCCAGATAAAAACCCAGATGACGCATCTGCCGAGGCCAAGTTTAAAGAACTTGGTGAAGCTTATGATGTGCTAAAGAACCCGCAAAAGCGCGCGGCTTACGACCAGTTTGGTCATGCGGCGTTTGAAAACGGCCATAATGGTGGCACMGGTGCTGGCGGTTTTAGCGGCGGCGGTGGWTTCTCCGACATTTTTGAAGATATTTTTGGCGACATGATGGGTAGTCGCGCCCGAAGTGGCCACACCGGTGGCCGCGAGCGCGGTGCTGATTTGCGCTATAATATGGAAGTCAGTCTGGAAGACGCTTTTGCGGGGAAAACCGCAGAGATCATCGTTCCAACAGCTGTTTCTTGCGAAGAATGCTCCGGTTCKGGTGCAACACCTGGTTCTTCGCCGGTTACCTGCTCCACTTGTGCAGGCGTTGGACGAGTGCGTGCTTCGCAAGGGTTCTTTTCGGTGGAGCGCACCTGCCCGACCTGTCAGGGTCGCGGCGAAGTGATTTCCGATCCCTGCAGCCATTGTTCCGGTCAGGGYCGTGTTACCAARGAACGCAATCTCAGCGTCAATATTCCTGARGGYATCGAAGATGGTGTCCGCATTCGTCTATCAGGCGANGGGNGARGCTGGYGCGCGCGGTGGGCCGACAGGAGATTTATATATTTTCCTTTCCGTTAAACCACATGATTTTTTCCAGCGCGATGGCTCTGATCTTTTCTGYCGCATTCCYATATCCATGGCRGCKGCKGCTCTTGGCGGGCAATTTGAAGTTGCCACCCTTGATGGCTCMAAAKCYCGCGTAAAAGTGCCTGAAGGCACTCAGACCGGCAAACAGTTCCGCCTCAAGGGCAAGGGCATGCCGGTGATGCGTTCAAAYAATGTGGGYGATCTTTATATTCAGGTYGTMACMGAAACCCCGCAAAAACTYACCAAACGCCAACGCGAATTGTTGGAAGARTTCCAGAAAATTTCGTCTGACGAGAATAATCCWGAAACCACCGGGTTCTTTTCTCGTATGAAAAATATATTTGACGGTCTTGCCGATTAGCGTCAGGCCCTTTTCCCCACAAAAGAGATAATTCCTATGACCCCTAAAATTTTATTGATWGCAGGCTCCGCCCGCGCYGGTTCGTTCAACACCAAACTATTGGGYAAYGCCCATAAAATGCTWTCGCAAATGGATTGYGAACCGACCATGATTTCTCTGGCCGATTATGARTTGCCGATTTTCGATGGTGATTTCGAAACTGACAATGGCGCGCCTGAAAACGCGGTAAAACTGGCCAGATTGTTCCATGAAAGCCACGCCATCATGTTTGCCAGCCCTGAATATAATGGTTCGCTAACGCCATTGTTGAAAAACACCATMGAYTGGGTAAGCCGTGTGAAAAAAGACGATGCTGGCGATATTTCTCCCTACAAGGATAAAATYGCTGCATTGATCTCAGTAGCACCGGGCCAGATGGGCGGCGTTAACAGCCTTGCTCATTTGCGGCCAATTCTTTCACGCATCGGAATGCTGSTGATTAGTGAACAGGTTACTATCGGCAGTATGACGACAGCGTTCAATGACGATGATAGCCTGACCAATGAAGCGTCAACCAAATTTCTGGAAGCCGCTTGTAAAGCACTGGTCAGCAAGGCTGCTGCATTTAAYAAAAAATAGAATTTGAGGACCCCATGGGCATCAATGATAAACAACACGCCGCGAGAGATCGCCTGATTGTTGGGTTGGATGTTCCGACCATCGCCGAGGCGGAAAAAGCCGTTGGCGAGCTGGGGGATACAGTTTCATTTTATAAAATAGGCTATCAGCTCGTCTTTGCGGGTGGGCTGGAGCTGGCGCGCGATTTGCGCGCCGATGGCAAAAATATTTTCCTCGATATGAAATTGCTCGATATCGATAACACCGTGGCAAAAGGCGTTGAAAACATTGTCAAAATGGGCCTGACCATGCTGACAATCCACGCBTACCCHAAGGCAATGAGAGCAGCGGTTGAAGCTGCTGCAGGCAGCTCMTTGTGYCTTTTGGGCGTAACTGTGCTCACATCCATGGATGATGAAGACCTAAAAGACGCTGGATATGGATTTGGCGCAGAAGAATTGGTGAAAAAGAGAGCAAAAGATGCCCACGCCGCTGGTATGGGTGGGGTTGTTGCCTCAGCGCTCGAAGCCACCAGTATTCGCCCTATTATTGGCCCTGATATGGCCCTTGTTACCCCTGGCATTAGACTTGCTGGTGGCGAGGTAGGGGATCAAAAACGCGTCATGACGCCTGAAAAAGCGATTGCCAATGGTGCTTCTCACTTAGTGGTAGCCAGACCCATCATTCARGCTGAGGATAGGGCYGCKGCWGCAGCTCAATTTGTGCAWGAAATCCAACAGGCCCAGAGCACACARTAAACTAGCTTTACCTGCCTCTGGTAATTTACCYGAGAATCCGTTATATTGCAGTGCAGCAATTTAATTTACGAACGGATTTTGTATGTTTTACCAAATGTTTGAAATGTCCCACGCGGCCATGAGACCTATGCGGATGGCGGCAGACGCGGCGAAGCATTTCTATGAAAATCCATTAAATCCACTTTCTCACACACCGGTCGGCAAGCAATTGGCGGCTCTGTGCGAAGTCTTTGAGCGCACCACAAGGCGCTATGGCAAACCGGAATTTGGCMTTACCCACACAACCATCGACGGAGTTGAAGTTGAGGTTCRTGADVAAATCGTCTGGCAAAAACCTTTTTGCGATCTACTGCATTTTGAGCGCGCRYTNRRRAAAANATCAGGRCGCCGGTCCAAATATYTTGATCGTTGCGCCGATGTCCGGCCACTACGCYACYTTGCTRCGCGGCACGGTTGAAAAGATGATGCAACACGGCAATGTCTATATCACCGATTGGAAAGATGCCCGCATGGTGCCCAATGATATGGGYAGCTTTGATCTGGATGACTATATCGATTATATCATTGATATAATTCATCATCTTGGGGAAAACACTCATATTATTGCRGTCTGTCAGCCATCGGTTCCGGTGCTTGCTGCGGCTGCYATCATGGAAGCGCGCAARGATAAAATCCTGCCGGCYTCSATGACTTTGATGGGCGGTCCCATCGATACGCGCAAAAAYCCAACCGTTGTTAACAAGCTGGCRGAAGACAAAGGCATTGACTGGTTCAAAGACAATGTGATCATGAAGGTGCCATTTCCTCAGCCCGGTTTCATGCGGGAAGTTTATCCCGGGTTTTTACAATTATCGGGCTTTATGAGCATGAACCTTGATCGTCATGTGAGCGCCCATAAAGATTTCTTCAGCCATTTARTCGWGGGTGACGGAGATTCTGCTGAAAAACATCGCAAATTCTATGATGAGTATTCTGCKGTCATGGACCTTGATGCGGCGTATTATTTGCAAACCGTCCAGACTGTTTTCATCGATCACGATTTGCCGAAAGGCACTTTTTCCCATCGCGGCGAAGYGGTTGATTGCACGAAAATCAAAAAAATCGCACTGCTGACGGTTGAAGGCGAGAACGATGATATCTCYGGYCTCGGCCARACMGAAGCYGCCCACACGATCTGTAGCAATTTGCCKGATWCGAAACGGGAGCATTATGTGCAGGCTGATGTGGGGCATTACGGTGTCTTTAACGGCTCAAGATTCCGCTCGGAAATTGCTCCACGGATCGTCAAYTTCATGAAAAAGAACGCACATAAAACTGGCTRAAATCAGTAATTTACGRCWGCTTTRGCCCGAAACCGGGCCAATTCGCCTTGATTTACCATATTTGCATCCCCACTTAACGTTTGACCATGGACTGGTCCTCGATCAAAAAACCTAAGGGGTAACGTACATATGAATGCTTCTTCACTAAACACTTCCGCACTTATTCGTCCGGCATGGACACCCGCCACCATCGCGATGATGATTATCGGCTTYATGYTATTTTGGCCACTTGGCCTTGGCATGTTGGCCTACATCCTTTGGGGKGAGCGTCTGGATAGCATGAAAACAGATATTAATCGTGCGACCGAYAGCTTTGCCGGAAATTTTAATCGCTCATTTGGATGCCGCGGCAGACGCTCACACAGAKCTGCTCGTACTGGCAAYGTGGCCTTTGATGATTGGCGGGAAGAAGAAATTTCGCGCCTTGAAGAAGAACGCCGCAAGCTTGACGAGATGCGTCATGAGTTTGACGAGCATCTTCGCGAATTRCGCCGTGCTAAAGATCAAGGCGAATTCGATGAATTCATGAATTCCCGCAAGTCGAAATCATCCGAAAAACGTAATAAAAGCGTTCCAGATAGTAAATCTGGCAGCAAAGGTAAAAAAGACTAAAAGTCTGTTCCCAAATTCCCAAGGTGCGACAGTAGTGACAAACGGAGCCTCTAGGCTCCGTTTTCATTTGTAGTTAAAGCCTAGAATCAGCTATTCAGGAAGTATGTATTCCAAATTGAAGTCAGCCCTCTTCGCCAAACCGGCCATAAAGAAAAAAGACCGCTCCATGGATTTGGAAGTGGACGGTGAATTTTTGCCSGTTGAAGTGGTRGAAAATGCGCGTGCGCGCCGTCTCACTTTGCGCATYGTGCCAGGYGGRCGGGGCCTRAAAGTCACCATTCCTCCCCATGTGGGYGAAAAAGAGCTRGCAGAGTTTTTRGAMCGCAACAGAAAYTGGGCCGCAAGCCGCTTGGCCAGAATGCCCGACACCACAAAAATCGAAGAAGGYGCGATGATCCCCTTYAAGGGTATCAATCATAARATTATCCATCTYGATCGMCTGCGCGGTGTGGTTGAGGCAAAACTCATTGTGGGCGAACCTAGCCTGCTTGTGCCCGGTGACCCGGGGATGATCCCGCGCAAAATGATCGGTTTTTTRAAAAAAGAGGCCCGTAAGGACCTCAATGCDGCDGTTAGCGAGTGTTCCGAGGCTCTTGGTGCGCGAGCAAAGATCATTCGCATCACCGAYACAACCAGCCGTTGGGGCTCGTGYTCCACCACGCGYACCCTGTCGTTTTCATGGCGCATYATYATGGCACCGCCYGARGTRTTRTATTATCTGGCGGCYCACGARGTGGCCCATTTRMKYSARATGAAYCAYTCRGAAGATTTTTGGGATTTAGTGCGCGAAATCTGYCCGGATATGGACAAGCACAAAGCYTGGCTCAAAACCAATGGYAACCATCTTCACGCMATTTCGTTTGATTGACGCARSGCTCCGGTCTTGGATGGACTCTCYGGCGGATTCATGCAATTTCATCGCTTAAGATAAAAACYYCGAACCYGATGAMTTTWTATGGCAATCCAGATCAAAATCTGTGGCCTGACCACCCCTGCTGCTGTTRAAACAGCCATTAGCGGAGGTGCGTCTCACATYGGCTATATTTTCTTTGCCAAAAGCCCGCGCAATATTGAACCAGATGACGCTGCGAACCTTGCTGATATTGCCCGCGACAAAGTCATTCAAACAGTKGTCACGGTCAATGCGGATGATGCWTTTTTAGACGAAATTGTYRGTAAAGTTAGCCCGRACCTGCTTCAGCTGCACGGRTCTGAAACGCCGGAACGTGTCCGCGAAATCAARAAYCGTTTTAACCTGCCRGTGATGAAAGCTTTTTCAATCAGCGAACCGCRGGATTTGGAARACGTCAAAGYYTATGAAGGCGTTGCTGACCAMTTTTTGTTCGATGCAAAACCACCTGAAGGSGCMGACCTTCCCGGCGGAAACGGCCTCTCCTTCGACTGGAAYTTACTGCGTGATTTTACCAGCTCCACCCCGTATATGTTRTCGGGMGGYCTRGACGYTGARAACGTTRAAGAAGCCATTTTGCGCTCTGGCGCAGAAGCAATCGAYTTGTCATCYGGCGTTGAAAGCGCRCCCGGCATAAAAGACATTGCAAAGATCGAAACTTTGTTGAAAATTGTATCTGATCTGCATTTTGAAGGAAAATCCAAGTGACCAATTCCCCTGAACCAAACTCGTTCAAAACCGGCCCGGATGAAGCCGGMCATTTTGGTATTTTTGGCGGACGCTAYGTGGCTGAAACCCTGATGCCTTTGATCTTGGAACTGGARCARGCCTATAAAGAGGCCAAGCAGGACCCGGAATTCATCGCCGAGCTTGAATATCTCAAYACCCATTATACTGGTCGCCCDTCGCCGCTKTATTTTGCHGAGCGCATGACCGAGCATTTGGGYGGDGCGAAAATCTATTTCAAGCGCGAYGAGCTGAACCATACCGGCTCGCACAAAATCAACAATTGCCTCGGCCAGATTTTGCTYGCCAGACGCATGGGCAAAACCCGCATCATTGCTGAAACTGGTGCCGGCCAGCACGGCGTTGCCGCTGCCACGGTTTCCGCCCGGTTTGATTTCCCTTGCAAAGTTTATATGGGCGCAACCGATGTAGAGCGCCAATCGCCAAACGTTTTCCGCATGCGCCTGCTGGGCGCCGAAATTGAACCCGTGACTGCTGGTGCTGGCACCCTCAAAGATGCCATGAACGAAGCCCTGCGCGACTGGGTGACCAATGTGGAAGATACCTATTATTTGATCGGTACAGCCGCTGGCCCGCATCCTTATCCTGAGTTGGTGCGTGATTTCCAATCTGTCATCGGCAAAGAAGTACGCCAACAAATGATGGCTGCCGAAGGTCGTTTGCCGGATATGCTGATCGCCTGCGTCGGCGGCGGTTCCAATGCCATCGGCCTGTTTCACCCTTTCCTTGACGATAAAGAAATCCAGATTGTCGGCGTTGAGGCTGGCGGTAAGGGCCTTGACGGGGATGAGCATTGTGCTTCACTCACCGCAGGTAGCCCCGGCGTATTACATGGCAATCGTACTTATCTTTTGCAGGATGATGACGGGCAGATTTTGGAAGGGCATTCGATTTCAGCGGGTCTTGATTATCCGGGCATCGGGCCGGAGCATTCATGGCTGAAAGAAACCAACCGTGTGGAATATGTGCCGGCAACAGACACCGAGGCATTGGAAGCATTCCAGCTTCTTTGTCGTCTTGAAGGCATTATTCCGGCCCTTGAACCAAGCCATGCTCTGGCTGAGGTGATGAAACGCGCACCGACCATGGACAAGGACCAAATCATCGTGATGAACCTTTGTGGTCGCGGCGACAAAGACGTTTTCACCGTTGGCAAAGCGCTCGGCTTTGAGTTTTAATCAGAATTAACAGGCAAAGCATATGGAACAATCACGCATCGACAAGCGCTTCGCATCCCTCGCTGAGGAAGGCCGCGCAGCTTTTGTTGCTTTTATCATGGGCGGTGATCCCAATTTTGAAACCGGGCTGGAGATATTAAAAAGCCTGCCCGCGGCCGGTGCCGATGTGATCGAAATCGGCATGCCGTTTTCTGACCCGATGGCCGATGGCCCGGCCATTCAGCTGGCTGGCCAGCGTGCCTTGAAGAATGGTCAGACGATGGTAAAAACCCTCGAAATGGTGCGCCTGTTTCGTGAGGGCGATAGCGATACACCGATCGTGTTGATGGGGTATTACAACCCGATCTACATCTACGGCAATGAGCGCTTTCTTGATGATGCAGCAAGCGCCGGTGTTGATGGCATGATCATCGTTGACCTGCCGCCTGAGGCTGACGATGAATTGTGCATCCCGGCGATGGATCGCGGCCTGAATTTTATTCGTCTGGCCACCCCGACAACGGACGAAAAACGTCTGCCGAAGGTTTTGACCAACACATCCGGTTTTGTATATTACGTATCCATAAACGGCATTACCGGCGCAGCAGCGCCCGATCCGGCAGTGGTTGCCGCAGCGGTTACTCATATCAAGGATAAGACCGAACTTCCGATCATCGTTGGTTTCGGCGTTCGAACCGCAGAACAGGCAGCAAGTATCGCGGTCGCGGCCGATGGCGTGGTGGTTGGTTCAGCAATCGTTGCAGCGGTGGAAAAATCTCTGGACGCGAACGGTAATGCCACGCAGGATACGGTACCTGCTGTGACCGCTCTGGTAGCTGATTTGGCTGGCGGCGTGAAAAGTGTGAAAAAATAGAATTTTAGCCCGAATTTAGACACGAGCATGTCCTAGAATTCGTAGCAATGTAACAAGGCAAGAAGCATGAACTGGATCACCAATTTTGTAAGGCCCAAAATCGGCAATTTGCTAAACCGTGCCGATATGCCGGAAAATCTCTGGATTAAATGTCCAGAATCCGGCGAGATGGTCTTTTATAAAGATCTTGAAAAAAATATGGGTGTGATCCCCGTTTCCGGCTATCACATGCGGATCACCGCGGTTGAGCGGCTGAAACAGTTTTTCGATGACGGTGAATATGAGCTGTTCGAGAACCCGACGGTTGCGATTGATCCACTGAAATTCCGCGATAAGACACGCTATGTGGACAAGCTCAAAGATGCGCGTCGCAAGACCGAAACCGAAGATTCCATCCTTGCCGCGTCCGGTCTTGTCTTTGGCGTCAAAATGATTGCCGTTGTCCATGAAATGAGCTTTATCGGCGGCTCGCTTGGCATGGCTGCCGGCGAAACCATCGTCAACGCCATGCAAAAGGCCGCGGAAGAAAAATGCGCTTTGGCTCTCTTTGCAGCTTCCGGCGGCGCGCGCATGCAGGAGGGAATTTTCTCCCTGATGCAAATGCCGCGCACAACGATTGCCCGTCAGATGATGCGTGATGCCGGTGCGCCTTATATTGTTGTTCTGACCAACCCAACTACGGGTGGCGTTTCCGCCTCCTATGCCATGCTGGGCGATATTCATATTGCAGAACCCGGTGCCGTTATCGGTTTTGCCGGCAGGCGCGTGATTGAACAGACCATTCGCGAAAAACTGCCAGAAGATTTCCAGACATCGGAATATCTGCTGGAGCACGGTATGGTCGATATGATCGTCGAGCGCTCGGAGCTAAAACCAACAATTTCGCGCCTCGTGCGCATGATGCTGGATCTGCCGGCAATGGAGATCGTTGTTGAGGAGCCGTCAGAAGATGCTCCGGACGAGGAAGAAACCTCGCCTAAAATTGAATCTGCAGAAGCACCCGTTTCTGAGGGTGAGCCGAAACCTACTGACAATCAGGATAGCTAGGCTATCTCTATGAATGTCGAGGAACTCATTAACTCGCTGTTGGCGATCCATCCAAAGGGATTTGATTTATCCCTTGGCCGTGTGACGCGCCTTTTGAAGCTTCTTGATGATCCTCAAAAGAAAATTCCGCCAGTCATTCATGTGGCTGGAACCAATGGTAAAGGCTCAACAATTGCGTTTTGTCGCGCGATTCTGGAAGCCTCAGGTCACAAGGTTCATGTGCATACCTCACCCCATCTGGTGAATTGGCACGAACGCTATCGCCTCGGAAAAGATGGCGGTGGGCAACTAGCTTCAGACGTGGTTTTGGCTGATGCCATTTCCCGTGTGGCAGATGCTAATGCCGGCCAACCGATCACCGTTTTCGAGATATTATCCGCCGTTATGTTTGTGCTGTTTTCTGAACATCCCGCCGATTTTTGTCTGGTTGAAGTTGGCCTTGGCGGGCGCTTTGATGCAACCAATATACTCGAAAACCCCGCCGTTTGCGCCATCACGCCGATTGCGCTCGATCATCAGGCCTTTCTGGGCGATACAATCGCAAAAATTGCCTTTGAAAAGGCCGGTATTATCAAGCCCGGCACAAAGGTGGTTATTGGACCTCAACAAGACGATGCTCGTGAAGTGATTGAAGCCAAGGCCGAAGAATGTAAGGCACAGATTTTTATCGCCGGTCAGGATTTTGACTATTATGAGCAAAGCGGGCGTTTCATCTATCAAGATGGCGGAGGTCTGCTTGATTTGCCTATGCCCCAATTGGTCGGCGAACATCAGCTTGGTAATGCTGCCACCGCGATTGCCACCATTCGGGCCACCGGAGTGAAAGTTTCCAACGAGCAGTTCGAAACAGCTATGAAGCAGGTGTCATGGCCGGGGCGTATGGGCCGATTAAAAACCGGTGCCATCGTCGATAGGTTGGGAGAAAATTGGGAAATCTGGGTTGATGGTGGGCACAATCCCGCGGCAGCTCGTGTCATTGCGCAGGAACTTATCCGGCAAAATAAACAGAATAACCTTCCAACTACAATGATTTGCGGAATGCTCAACACCAAAGAGCCAAAAGGCTATTTTGAAGCCTTTAATAGTGTGGTTGATAAAATCATCACGGTACCGATACAATCTAGTGATGCAGGGATTAATGCAGCCAATTTGGCCGAGATTGCAAACCAATCCGGGTTGAATTCTATCGCCGCAAATTCCTTGTCAGAAGCAGTGGATATGCTGGTAAAAACCGAACAAAAAAGCCAGCAAAGAATTCTCTTTGCCGGCTCATTATACCTTGTTGGCGATGTCCTGAAAGAAAACGGAACCCCGCCAGTTTAAATATTTTTTAGATCGCGCCATTGATCCAGGTAACAAGACCATTTTTTGGTTTTGCTCCCACTTGAAGGGCAGCTGGTTCGCCATTTTTGAACAAGATTAGTGTTGGAATAGAGCGAACGCCATATTTGGCAGCAATTTCCGGATTTTCATCAGAATTTACCTTGGTGATTTTAATTTTATCACCCATTTCATCGGAAATTTCCTCAAGAGCCGGACCGATGGCTTTACAAGGGCCGCACCATTCAGCCCAAAAATCCACCACAACAGGAACATCAGAATCCAGAACGGTGGATTGGAAATTGGAATTATCAACTTTTATGGTAGCCATGTCTTTTCCTTTTTGATGCAAAACATTGCAAGGCTCCGGGAGGGGAGCGACTCAAAATTATATCTAAGGCGAAAATAGGAACCCGAACAGGTTCCGTCAAGAAGCGCCGCCTGATTCATTTATCACGATCTCGAGCTGCCTTGCCAATGGACCATCGCCCACGGGCATGAGTTTTGGCCCTTCTACCCATAATAGCGCACATTTTACGGCTCTGTTCGGGTAGACCTGAGCGATGATATGTTGGTAGAGCGCCAGCTGGGACAGGTATGAACCGCTGATTTCCTCCGCATTCGCAGGTATCTGCCGTCCGGTTTTATAGTCGATGATCCAGATATGATCGTCTTCAACCAGCAGACGGTCGATCTGCCCGGATATCAGGCGGCGCCCGGACTTCAAATTAATGTGACCCGCAATTGAAACCTCCGCCTGCGAATTATCGGAAAAGATCGGAGCAAAATCGCTATGCTCTAATATGGCCAATACATCCTCAACCAGCTTTTGAGCCATATCCGCAGCTAGCCCAAGCCGTGCGATATAGCCTTCGGCCACATTCCGACGCTGGTCTGGGGCATATTCGGGCAGATATTGCAGTAATTTATGGCTTATCGTGCCGCGCAAGGCTGCATCTCCGCGAGAGGCTTCTGACGGCGCATATTTTACGTCCCCGATATCCTCATCAATCGTGAAATAGGCTCCAGACGGGGTTAGTGGTCGAGGTGGTGGCGGCTCGAATGCTGGTTTGGTGAGCATCCAGTCCGGTAATGTTTTTGCAGATGCTGTCTCGATACTCTCGTGAGGCGTTGGCTGGCGGGTTGTGCCAACTTCATTTCCAACCCATCGTATCGCAGTTGAAATGCCATCGGCATCCAGAATTTCCCGCGATCCATCTTCTAGCGCCTGCCAGACCATCGGGTGCCAGTGGGAATATTTGAGGTCGCCAGAGCCCTTATAGCCGCAGACAATCAAACGATCCGCCGCCCTTGTCATGCCCACATAAAGCAGGCGGCGATATTCTTCTCCGGCCCGTTGCTCCACCAATGCAAGACTTGTTTGTGTGACACCAATGCCATCATTTTTTGTCGGCTGCCAAAGAAAGGTTTCTTCCTCTTCAATTTGCACTTTCATGACGGCAGGCCGGTGATTGGCACCAAAGGCCGGACCGCAAGAATCTACCAAAAATACAATCGGTGCTTCGAGGCCTTTGGAGGCGTGCACGGTCATGATCCTGATTTCGTCTCGCCCAAGGTCCAGTTCCCGCTTGATATCGGGTGCACTGCCGGTGAGTCTGGCGATAAAATCTTCCAGTCCCCGGCGACCGAGCTGATCATAGGCAAGGCACTGATTGAGAAATGCGTCGAGTATCTCTTCAACCTCATTGCCTAGATGGTGCACGAATGCTTTACGTCCCCCCATAGGCCCCAACAATTGGGCATAAAACTCATAAACCGGCAGCGTTTTGGAAGATTTGAGCAATTGTTTGATTTTTTCAAAAATATATTTTGCCGACGTATTATTTTCATTAGCCAGATAACTAATTTGGTGCCACAGGCTTCTTTTTTTCCGATCTACCGAAATATCAAACAAGGTTTGTTCCGAAATACCAAAGATTGGTGACTTCAAAAATGCCGCTAGTGACAGATCATCCTCTGGCATCAGGACGAACCGTCCAAGGGCCAGCAAATCTTCAACCGCAATGTGTTCTGTCAGTTTCAATCGGTCGGAACCTGCTACTGACAGACCTTCATTTTTCATGGCGCGGGTGAGGGCGGTGACAAAGCGGTCGCGCTTGCGCACCAGAATCAGAATATCCCCGTGACGGATAGGATTGCCCGTGCCTTCCAGCGGCGTACCGATCCAGCTTTTGATTGCCAATGCAATACGGTTTGCCAGCACAACGGCAGGGTCTTCTGCTGTTTGATGGTCGAGAGGGGCCAGCCATTCCGATGGCTTTTCAGTTTTTTCTTTTTCGTAAAGCGGCCAGACCTCCACTAAACCTGGATCGTTCCCACGGATCGATTCATGAATAGTTGAAGCCCCATCATGGTTGAGGCCTTTGGCATTTTCCGGATTTTCAAAAACCTTGTCGACAGCACTCAGCACTGCTTTGGTGGAACGGAAAGACAAATGCAGATTGACCGATTCAAAATTCTTGCCCGATTGAGCCACGCGCTGTTTTAACGCCTGCGCCTGTCTCTCGAAGGCTTCAGGTTCTGCTCCTTGAAAAGAGTAGATCGATTGTTTTTCATCGCCTACCGCAAACACTGTCCGCGTTCTTAAGCTAGCGGTTTCGCCGGAGTGAAAATCCTCGGTGATGGCGTCAACAATTTGCCATTGGCGCGGACTGGTATCTTGCGCCTCATCGATCAACAAATGATCAATGCCTCGGTCGAGCTTATACTGAACCCATTGGCGAATTTCCGAACGCATCAGCAAATTGGCCGCACGATTGATCAAATCGTCATAATCAACAAAGCCGCGCGAATGCTTCAACCGGCCATAAGTCTCCAGCGTTTCGAGGGCGATTTTAAACAACGCCCGCGAACCATTGAGTATCTTCCAGGTTTTGATTTTCTCAATTCCGGCAAGCAAGTTTTCGGTTTCTTCCTCGATCAATTCGGGCAGCTCCGGCATTTGCTCATTGACGGCCTTGGTGAAAACGCTGGCACGGGGGGTGCCGGATTTGGTCAGCAGGAGCTTGGCCCGCAAGGAGGATTTGCGCGCTGGTTCACTGGTAGATAAAAATTGTTCGATGGTAAGCGCAGCTTCTAAATTTCTTGCGCCGCCAATTTCCTTTGTCAGGTTTGCGATCTCCAGCCATTGCTTGTCTGAAACATTCGTCAGACTAAGGCTTTGTGCTTCAATATCTTCAAGCTGGCTATTCGCTGCCATTTGAAAATGGTCGAACATCGGAGCCATAGCAGCATCAATGCCGATATCTACCCAATCGAGAAACCCTTCACGCTCCCTCACCAAGGCATCAAGCGCCTTGAACATCGCGTCATCAGAACCGAAATTCATCGCTGTATCAAATGCACCGGAGAGGATTTCATCGCCCCTGTTTGCCTTGAGCAGTATGCGTTTTCGAGATTCTTCCAGCAATGCCTTTTGAGCGAAATCATCGAGCACCTGAAAATGCCCCGATACATTTGCTTCCAACGGGAACTGATGCAGCAGGGCTTCGCAGAAGGCGTGAACGGTTTGGATTTTTAGCCCACCCGGCGTATCCAGCGCCAAGGCAAATAATTGCCTGCCGCGACGCAAAATCTTTGCACTGGCCGGTTGCCCCGTTACTTTTGTGATTTCCTTGGCAAGCGCTCCATCATCAAGCATGGCCCAATGGGAGAGTTTTTCGAACACCCGGTTAGACATTTCTGCCGCCGCTGCCTTGGTAAAAGTCAGGCACAAAATCCGCGAGGGCGCGGTGCCCGAAAGCATGAGATGAATGACCCGAAGTGCCAACACATAGGTTTTTCCCGAACCGGCATTGGCCGAAACCCATGCGGAATTTTCGGGATTTGCCGCGCGGTGCTGGTCTTCTTGTGTTTTTTTAGGGACGGTAAGCTCAGCCATCGCTGCCATCCTCCGGGTCGCCTATCGACCATTCACGCACCCGCGCCAGATGGTCGTAATCTCCGCCAAATTCGACCTCCCATTTGGGGGCGTAGCGGGAGAGAAATCCCTGATCTAAATTTTCATAAGCCTTGATGTGTGCCTTTAGCGAATGAAGGGCATTTTGCGAAACCTCCTGTGCGCTTTCCTTCTTGTCGCCAAGCTCATCGACCTTCAGTTGATCGTTGAGACGGAGCCTTATGAAGGCCAATTCGCTGAGTTCTTTTGGTTCTCCCGTATCGCGAAACCCGCCACCCAGCGCAATAGCTCCTTCCAGCGGAAGCTGCGGCGAAAGGGTTTTTGCTTCGCGTTTTGAGGGCCCGGCGCCGCTCTTATAATCAAACACGGATACGCGCCCGTCATCGGTAATGTCGACACGGTCGGCTCTGGCACGCAGGGTGAAATTGCCCACTTCAATTTCACCTTCTACCTCGCAATAAACCTCTTTGGTGAGGAGGCTTTGGGGCGCTTCCCATGCGAGATAAAGTTTTGCAATTTCTGCAAAGCGGGGGAGCCAGAGAGCCGCAACATCATCTGGAACATCAAAAGTTAAAAATTCCGAGCGTGCGATTTCCATTAATTGTTCGAGAGCATTTGGCGCGGACGGATCGTGTTTTTCCGAAAGATATTTCGCCAGTATTTCGTGATATAATGTGCCCTTGAGAGCCGGGTCCGATACCCGCTCCAACTCTGGTAGCTGGCGCAGTTTTAAAATGTGTTTGGCATAGATTGCGTAGGGGTCGCGTATCCATGTTTCGATATCCGTGACCGCCATGCTGGTGGGGCGCAATGCTACCGGCGGCTTGGGATTGGGGCGCTCGCTGGCAATTGCGGTGCCATCATTTTTATCAAGCTGTTCAACCCAGCCGAGATATTTATTGCCCCGCGCAATCATCTCGCCGGAATGATCTTTGCCAGCAATCGCCAATAATCTCTGTAGCCAGCGCGAGGCGATGGTTGGGGCGTTATCCACGCGCTGGGAGCGGGAAAGAATGATTTCATTGCAACCCATGAATTGTTGAAAATCGTGAGCGGCCAAGCCAACCCGCCGTTCGGGCGGCGCCATGGTCAGTTCGGCCCGCATCACCCGGTTCAGGAACGGATCATTTCTTGTGTTTGGCGGCCAAATCCCTTCGTTCAACCCGCCCAGAATAACACAGTCCAACTGTAGCAACCGTGCTTCAAGCGGCCCCAGAATATGAAGGCGGGGATGGTTATTTGCGGCGAAACGCATAACAACATCGCCCACTGTGGCCTCAAACACGGCAGCAAAATCCTGCATGCGTAAATCGATTATTTCTGTACCCGTGCTCCTGATGTCAGCAAAAAACTGTTTGAATTCCAATCCGCCAGCGGCTTCATCCAACACACAATGGTCGCTCTCATTTTCAATTACCTCGGTGGCCAAATCAATTGCTGTGAGATTCAGTTTTTCAAATAATTCTGATAGGGGACGTATGGCACTTTCATTTGATAAGTCGGCGAAATATTTTAGCTTGCTATCTATTTGCCGGCAAAATAACAACAATTCCTGCCAATCCTCTTCGCTCATGCGGCGCACAGGCTGGCTCAAATAATGCTTAGCCGCGCCAGTGTCCATCATATGGGCGCAAGCATCGCCAAATTGACCGGGCATCGGGGTGCGTATAACGCCGCGCACCAGAGCAAGTTCGAATAGTTTTGCTAACTTTTGGGCTTGCTGCGCCGAATATCCGGCGCGGAATAATGGATGCTTTAACAAGGAAACAAGATTGACTGCGGTGCAATTACCAAAGCACACGTCCTGAAGCAGGCGCAAGAATACGCCCACATCGCTGTTGCGAAGCGACGTACCGCCAGAATCATCCACCTCGATGCCAAAACGTTGCAATTCTGCGGCCACCCGCCGGCCCAACACCCGGTCCGGGGTGACAAGGGCTGTGGTTTTGCCTTCATCTTTGAGGGATTCGCGCAGGGCAAGAGCGATGGCCAGTGCCTCCTGCCGCTCGCCGGGCGCTTCAATGATGGCGATAGAGGCAAAGCCGGAACCGGCCATTTCCGGCGAAATCGTTTGAGAAATCTGGCTCCATTTATCTGTCGCGTCTGCTGGCAACAGGGCGAGACTAACCAGCTTTTCGCGCGCTATGGCGCTGGTATCGGGAGTCCCGAGAATTTTCACATGATCGCGTCCAATGCCGATTTTTTCAATCAGTTTTGCCAGACCATATTGCGGCTGCGAGGGGGCGGTGATGGGTTCATCCAGCGCTTTGCCGGTGCTGCCTCTCCTATGGAGTAGGCTTTTCCAATCATCGCTGTCCATTTCCAAATCAAGCCCCGGCAAGATAAGCGCACCCTGCTCCAGCCCAGCAATCGCTGCCAGCAAACGAGCGGTTGCTGGTATCGTACCGGTGGAACCTGCCGCGATAACTGGCCCCTTTGTGCCTTCTTTATAGCGTATTGTACGCTGATCCAGTATCATGCCGCGCAGTTTTGCTGGATCAATTCGGCCTTTTTCTTTCAGGACTTCCGGCCAGTGCTCCATGGCAATGTTTAGAAATGAAAGTGTGAGCTGCCACCATTGGGCGTAATCATCAGGAACCAGCGCCAGAAGGGCGTTCCATGAAATTTCCTCGGTTTCCATCTGGTCCATTAACTGGCCCAGATCACCCGCAAGCCACATGGCATCAGCCGGTGAAGAGGGGATGATGATATCTTCATCACCAAACAACGCTATGGTGTCTTTTGACAGGGCTGCAGTCCATGATTGCACCATTTGAAACAATAGGAACTTTCGTTCCAGCGGTAACATTGGTTCGTGGAAATCCAGTGCTACCTCGCCGCTTTCAAACAGTAATTCTTCTTCATCCGCATCCCCCAGGGTTCGAATGGAGGGAAGGATTGCAGCTTCTGAGCCAAGTTCTGTGAGAAATTCTGCGGCTAGGCTGCGCGCTGCACGCCGGGTAGGCACGTAGATGGTTGCAGTTGATAATAGTAGGGGATTTTTTCGTGGTTCAAACCCGGCAACAAGTTCGCCATCAAGCAGGGCACGGGCGGTCGTTCTTAAAAAATTGCAGCCAGCCGGAATCGAGAACACATTGGGCGTGTGCCTTACATGCTCCGACGGTTCGGAAATATTTTCTGAATTATCTATGGCCTACACGCTCCTGATGTTGATTCTAGAAATATAGGGAATTCAACAACAGGTCAAAGCGCATTAGGTAACCCAAACAAACTCAAGTCACCTTTCCACAGAGGTCGACGTTCAAGGCGGCGAAAAGCCGCCCGGCGCTAGCTGCGCATGCGCAGGCCTGACCGAAGGGAGGATACGCCGTGAGCCAAGAAAGCCTAGAGCGGAGCTTAAGCAGCGCTTCGGGCGATGGCTTCTTCGGCATCCCTGATGGCTTCTGGAGTTCCCACATGCAGCCACAGACCGTCCATATTCATGCCGAACAAGCGATCTTTTTCAATTGCTTCATCAAACTGAACGTTGAGGGAAAATGCACCATCGGGAGCATTATCAAAAATCGCCGGATTGATGATGGCAGCACCTGCATAGGCGAAGGGTGCGGTAGTGCGTTCTATGCGCCGGGTCAAATGACCATCGGCATCCATGGTGAAATCACCCTTGTTTGTATAGCCAATAGCGTGGGCCACATTGGACAACATCAGCAGAATATCCATTTTATCGGCATCCCAGAAATCGGACATGCGTTTAAGGTTCGGCGTACAGCCCTCAATCCAGAATGTATCGGAATTGAGCAGGAAAAACGGATTTTTTCCAAGCTTTGGCAGGGCTTTGGCAATGCCGCCACCAGAATTCATCAGGGCGTCGCGCTCATCGGAAATCGCGATATCGGGGCTGTGGCGGGCAGCAAGATGGGATTCCATCTGGTCGGCGTGGTGGTGCACATTGACCACCGCGTGTTCAACGCCAGCGCGTTCGACCACATCAAGAGAATGGTCAAGTAGCGTCTTACCGTAAACTTTTACCAATGGTTTTGGTATTGTATCGGTGATCGGGCGCATGCGCGTACCCAAGCCAGCGGCGAGGATCATCGCGTTTTTCGGATTTTTATTCAGTGTTTCAATATTTTCCATCAATATCATCTTTCTTACGGTCAAGCACTTTTACGAACCAGTCTTGATATTCGCCAAGTGCGGGATTTTTAAAGCATCGTTCCAGATAGTCACGAATGCGAGGTATATGCTTCAAGTATATTGGCTTTTTGTCACGTTTATGAAGTCTAACAAAAATACCCAGAATTTTTGAAGCCCGCTCTGCCGCAGCGATCATATAAAGCTGTCTAAACTCTATAACATCGAAGTCTGGCTCGGCGCTGACCCTCAGTTCTATATAGTGCGAAACGAGCTCTTCTTCCAGTTTTTCGCTGATATCAACGCGGGCATCTTGCGCTAAAGAGGCCAGATCATAGGTGCTCGGGCCGATTACCGCGTCCTGAAAATCGATCAGACCAAGCCGATTATGGCCGTGAGCATCTTCCCGCCAGATCAGGTTTGGCGAGTGATAATCGCGCAGTACCAGCGTTTGTTCGCTATTTTGCAATCGACCAATCAGCCCTTGCCAGATTTGATTAAAATTTTGCAAGTCTGCTTCGGGTAGTTCTTCGCCCCGCACTGAGGGAGCATACCAATCGACCAGCAATTCAACCTCGATTGTCATAGCATCACGGTCAAATTTCGGAATCTGGTGGGTTACAGCTGCTGAAACTTTGATTTGTTGTTGCCAGTCGGTGAGGTGTAATTGCACCAGCAATTCGGCCGCTGCGAGATAGCGCTCCCGAATGGGTTTTCGCTCCGCATCGATCACCCCGCCTTGCCCCATGAATTCGGTCAATAGCAGGCCCTCATCAAGGTCTTGCGCGAAAATTTCCGGGGCATAGAAGCCTGCATCTCTTAGAGCCAGATCAATTGCCACAAAGGCTGAAACGTCCTCGGCCAGATGGGCAATCTGGCTATAGGGCTTGCCATCACGCACGGGCGGGCCATCTGGCTGGCGCGCGGCGTTCATCAGCAGGCGGGTTTCACCCTCTTTTGTCACCAGCTCATAGGCCCGTGTCGAAGCATCCCCTGTGAGCGGCCGGCGCACGATATTCTCGCCCCAGTTTTCACGTAGAAATGTTCTAATTTCCATGGAACGGCGGATGCGGCACAAAAACTTCGGTGGCCCGGAAATGGTTATTTTTCGATTGTCGCCACTGCCAATGTCAATTTGAATGTTTGCCAAATTATCCGGCAGCATGCCTTCAGCATTTTGTGGCCATTCGATAATGGCAACAGCGCCCTCTAACGCCTCATCAAGGCCGAGTTCCAAAACCTCGGAAGGATCGCCCAAACGATAAAAATCAAAGTGATGGATCGCCGGGTTTGTCGCGTAAACCTGTTCCAAAGTGAATGTGGGGCTTGGAACCTCAAGGTCCAGATCATCTGCCAGATGGCGAATGATGGCGCGGGCCAAGGTTGATTTTCCGGCCCCCAAATCCCCGCGCAGACCCAGACAATCGCCGGCCTTTAATGCCAGCGCAATATCGCGCCCGAGTAATTGGGTTTCATATTCGCTTGATAGTTCCCGGGTGAAGACCGGGTGAAGGCTTGTGTCTGGGTGCATATATCGTCATCTATTCCGCTGCATCCAGCGACAGCTTTTGCTCTAGGTTACGTGGGAATTGGCACACAAAGCGGGCGCCTCCGCTCTCGGCATTCTCCACAAAAACCCTGCCGCCATGCAGATTGACCAGACTTTTGACAATGGAAAGGCCAAGGCCCGTGCCCTGTCGCTGATTGGCAACGCCGCCGCTTTCAAATCGGTCAAAAATTGTGTTCTTCATATTATCGGGAACGCCGTGACCTTCGTCTGAAATGGCAATTTCAACCGTGTTTGCTCTTATTTTACCGGAAATAATGATTTTGCCGCCATCAGGCGAGAAGTTCACCGCATTGGAAATTAAATTATATAGAATCTGCTGTAACCGTTCACGGTCCGCAACAAGAACTGCGTCGCCATCGGTAATTTCAATCTTCACAGTCAAATTATGTTGTTTGATCTCATCTTGAAGCCCTTCGAGACTGTTCTGGATGGTCCGTTTTAACAAAACTTCCTGCATATCGAGATTCAATACACCTGCATCCATGGTTGCAAGATCAAGAATATCATCCACAATAGCCTTCAATGTGGCGGAGGCTTCATTAATGTGATCCACATATTCACTCTGTTTGCCGCTAAGGGTGCCGATGGAACCATTGCTCAGCAATTCGCCAAAGCCGGAAATGCTGGTGAGCGGTGCGCGCAACTCGTAAGACACATGCTGGATGAACTTGCTCTTGAGGTGATCGGATGCTTCCAGTGCTTCGGCGCGTTGTTCAAGCGCCCTTTCTACTTTAATGCTGTCTGTCTTATCGGTGAAGGTCAGCATTGACTGAGCCTGGGGCAGAGACACCAGGATTACATCAACAATCGTGCCATCGTTCAGCTCCAAACGCCCGTCGATTGTCTCGCGCTCATCGTTAAGCCCGGTAATTTCACGGATAATATCGTCCAGAATTTCTGTTGTGTCTGTCCGGGAGCGAACCGCGTCAAGCAAATCGCTCACATGGCAGCCCTCAAGCGCTTGGCTATTGCCTTCAAATTCCCACATGGTGGAAAAGGCCGGGTTTGAAAGCCGTAATTTTCCATCGGAACCAAACACCGCCACAGCTTCGTGCAAATGATCAAGGGTTTCACCCTGCACCTTGATCAACGCATTGTAGTTGCTTTCAAGGGCCAGTTGCTCGGTGACATTTTCAAAAGTCCACGTGGCACCGCCCTGTTCCTGCGGACTTGAGATCACCCGCAAAGTTGTGCCATCGGGTAAATGCCACCAGATTTCATTTTGTTCCATCGCCTGATAAACGGTCAGTTGGTCTTCCCGCCATTTGCGCCAATCCGGTTGTTCCGGCAATTTTCCGCTCGCCAACATGGCATCGAGAATTTCGCCATGGGTTGGATTGCCTTCCAGCAGGGCAGAATCCAAACCCCATAATTTCTGGAAACTGGTATTGGCGAATTGAAGGCGTTTGGATGAATCAAATATCGCCACCGCGGTTGCCAGTTGATCAAGCATGACCGTGTGGCTGGCAATGGTTTTGGATAAGGTTGTTTTAACGACTTCAATATCGTTTCGATCGATTGCAATACCCGCGCCGCCGCTTTCTGTGGCTATATCCACCACATCCATAATGCGTCGATCGCCTGAAATAACAGCGGGTAAACGCCCGGAAAAATGGTTGGAATTTTGATGGCCTGCGGTAATTTCACTGCGTTCTGCACTATCAAACAATTGGATATCTTGCATGACGGCAGCTTCGCCATTCTTGGCATCCACAGCATTTGCATAGGCCTGATTAGCCCAGAATAGTTTGCTTTCCTTATCTTTCAGCCAAATTGGTATATTGATTTTTTCGAATAATTTTTGCACGCAATCAATCATTGAAAGCAGATTGACGTGATCGGCCTCAAGTTTTGCAAGCGCTGCGCGCTCGCCGCCCAATTCGATAAAACGGACAAAGGCATGTCCGCCGGAGGTGCGCCCCTGCGCTTCCAAAATGCCGCCGCCGCGTGTTTGTAACGGCAGATCAAAACTTGCAGCGTTCTGCCGTAAATCTTTTAGCGCTTTTTCAAAATCCGATGCGGAGCCGGGCTTTAACCAGATGCCAAAAGCCAAAAATGCAGAATGATCTTTGGGCACGCCAGAGGTTGAAGCAAGCGAACCTAAAATTTCCGGGTTCTGCGCCGAGCCATCCCAGACCACCGTGCATTGGTCATTGATATTGACCAATGCGTCCGTGCGCTCATGGGAAGCGCGCAATATGGACAGGCGGTTTTTCAACAAGCGGTTCTCACCTGCAATCCGTGCCCGTTCGCGGATAAGCCAATTGGCAGACAAAAGCGCAAAGCTCATGGCGCCGCCAAAAATTGCCAACATCATTATTTCAACAGAGCCAAAGGGAGGTGCAAAAAAACCTGCAATACTGGCAAAGTTAATCGGAGAGGAAACGTCTGCTGCAAAAGTTGGTGACCCAAACCCCGCCATGGCGCTAACGAATAATGGTGCGCCCAGCAAAGCGCGATGATTAGAAAAGTGCGCAATCCAGCGATAGAGGGAACCTCTCTTTTGAGAGCCCTGCCGGTCAAAACGTTCGTTTCTATTACGCAATATCTGCTTATCCGAAAAATCGAATAGGCTGTAATTCGGGGTATCCCCTGAACCACTCTTTGGCATGCCTTTGGTCCTCTCGCCACTAGATTACCGAGACCGCCCTGCTTTCATCGCGCCATATTTTTATGATTTGCCTCTATGGGCCATTGGCAACTGATTCGTTTAACAATACTCAATTAGCGAATCAGCTGGAAGTGTTTTTTAAAAAATAAAACCGCCGGATTTGTCAATCCGGCGGCTACTATATGTTGTGGATAGATAGGTCTAAATCAATATCTGTAGTGTTCTGGCTTATAAGGGCCATCAACCGGAACGCCAATATAGGCGGCTTGTTCTTCACTCAATTTGGACAAATTCGCATTCAGCTTGGCCAAATGCATCATGGCAACCTTCTCATCGAGGTGTTTAGGCAGCACATAGACTTCGTTTTTGTAGTTTTCCGATTTGGTATAAAGCTCGATCTGGGCCAGTACCTGATTGGCAAAACTTGCGGACATCACAAAGCTTGGATGGCCTGTGGCATTACCAAGATTGAGCAAGCGACCTTCGGAAAGAAGGATCATGCGATTACCATTTGGGAATTCAATCATATCAACCTGAGGCTTGATGTTGTCCCATTTGTAATTCTTTAGTTTTGCAACTTCGATTTCATTGTCGAAGTGACCGATATTGCCAACAATGACCATATCTTTCATTTCGCGCATATGCTCGATCCGGATGATATCCTTATTGCCGGTGGTGGTGATGAAAATATCAGCAGAAGAAACAACATCTTCCAATTGAACAACTTCAAAGCCATCCATGCAGGCCTGAAGGGCGCAAATTGGATCGATTTCAGTTACTTTCACGCGAGCACCAGCGCCAGCCAGACTTGCAGCAGAACCCTTGCCCACATCGCCATAACCACAAACAACAGCAACCTTACCGGCCATCATTGTATCGGTTGCGCGGCGAATGCCGTCAACGAGGGATTCTTTACAACCATATTTATTGTCGAATTTCGATTTGGTAACCGAATCGTTCACATTGATTGCCGGGAAAGGCAAAAGGCCTTTATCCATCAATTGGTAAAGGCGATTAACACCGGTGGTGGTTTCTTCTGAAATGCCGATGATGGCATCGCGCTGCTTGGTGAACCAGCCCGGGCTTGCTGCCAGACGCTTTTTGATCTGGGCAAACATATATTCTTCTTCTTCGGATTCTGGCTTGGAAATTACGTCTTCACCAGCCTCCTGACGGGCGCCAAGCAGGATATAGCCTGTGGCATCGCCGCCATCGTCGAGGATCATGTTGCAGAATTCGCCATCATCCCACTGGAAGATTCTATCGGCATAATCCCAATATTCTTCAAGTGTTTCACCCTTAATGGCGAATACCGGAACCTCAGCAACAGCGATTGCAGCAGCGGCATGATCCTGTGTTGAGAAGATATTGCAGGATGCCCAACGAACGTCAGCACCAAGCGCCACCAATGTTTCAATCAAAACGGCGGTCTGAATGGTCATATGAAGGGAACCGGCAATGCGGGCGCCCTTTAGGGGTTTTGATTCACCGAATTCTTCGCGGCAGGCCATCAGGCCCGGCATTTCGGTTTCAGCGATAACGATTTCCTTGCGGCCATAATCGGCAAGGTCGATGTCTTTCACAATATAGTCTGTGAACGCGCTCATGAGATATCCTTTTGGAGAGGGTTAAATACTTACAACAAGGGAATTCGCGTTAGACTCAGATACACAAATTCAAGTCTATCAGGCGAACTTGTCGCTTGTTTAGCAGGATGCTATGCGCCATGCAATATCATATAAAGAATTCTTTATATGATTCGATAACGGGAACAGGATACCCTTATTCCCCTTCCCCAAACTTGTCATCAATCAGGTTTTGTAGTGCGATCAACGCCTCATTGGCATCGGGGCCGCTGGCGGAAATATGAATTGAGCTGCCATTGCCTGCAGCCAGCAACATTAAGCCCATAATGGAAGTGCCACCAACCACGTGGCCGTCCTTGCTGACGGTAATTTTGGCATTGAATGCCTCAACGCATTTTACGAATTTAGCCGATGCTCTCGCATGTAAACCTCGTTTATTGGTAATTTTGAATATGCGCGGCGCGGCCGGACCATCTGGCATTTAGCTACTGGCCCTGCAAGACTTGGCTGGCCACGTTGATGTATTTACGGCCTGAATCCTGCGCTTCTGTCAGGCTTTCATCCATATTGTCGGATGTTCTGACGCTGGCAAGCTTGATCAGCATGGGCAAATTAACCCCGGCCAAAACTTCGATTGTGCCGGCTTGCATCACCGATATGGCGAGATTGGACGGGGTGCCGCCAAACATATCGGTGAGAATAATCACGCCACTGCCGGAATTAACCTGCGATACGCTATCAAGAATATCCTGACGGCGCTGCTCCATATCATCATCGGGCCCAATCGCGATGGTTTCCATCTGTTCTTGCGGTCCCACCACATGTTCCAGCGCCAGCCGAAATTCATTGGCCAATTGTCCGTGCGTAACGAGTACGAGCCCAATCATAATGTTTTCAGCTTCCCGGTTGATACAACGCTATTTTTCTGGGCCATTTTTACTGATTCCCGCTTTAGCGCAAGGCAATTTTCTTGTTTTATCCAGATTTTCCGGCGGGAAGTAAAATCACAAACCGTGCGCCATGAGTGGGTGCACGGCGATTTTCCACCATGATTGAACCCCCATGGGCTTCGATTATCTGCTTGGAAATCGACAGGCCAAGGCCCGAATTTTGCCCAAAAGCCTCGCCATCCGGACGGTCCGTATAAAAACGTTCGAACACCCGGTTCATATCTTCTGCACGAATGCCCGGGCCGTTATCCTCCACCACAATCTGAAAATTACTGCCGATTGATTTTAGCGACAGCGTAATTTTACCGCCGGTTTCCGGCACAAAGGATTTGGCATTATCAATCAGATTGTTGATGACCTGACCCAGGCGGCTATCGTGACCTTGAATCACGTAGCCATCCTTTTGGTCTTTCAGCTTTTCAATATTGGCAGAAATTGCCACCTGCTTCTGACGCCTGGAGATCTGGCTGGCAATTTCAACAACTGCCAACAGCAATTTGTCCAGATCGATCGGTTCCAGATCGGTGCGCGCCAGCTCCGCGTCCAGTCGCGATGCATCGGAAATATCGGTGATCAACCGATCAAGCCGCCGCACATCATGCTGAATAACGGCCATCAATTGGTCTTTGGCCTTCTGGGTTTTAGCCAGAGGCAGGGTTTCAACTGCGCTGCGAAGAGAGGTCAGCGGGTTTTTCAGTTCATGGCTCACATCGGCAGCAAAGCTCTCAATTGCCTCAATGCGCCCGTAAAGAGCCTTGGTCATATCCCCCAAGGCTGCGGATAAATCACCAATTTCGTCCTGTCTGCCGGAGAAATCCGGTATTTCCACCCGTGAATTCACCCCGCGCCGCACCCTATTGGCTGATTCTGATAGTTTACGAAGGGGCATTGCGATGGCACTTGAAAGCACAATCGAAAGGATAATCATCACAATTGCCGCCACCAGAAAAATGCGAAGGATAGCCAAGCGCTCTTCGGTAACAATCCTGTCGATATCACCCCCTTGGGTTGATAGCAGTAAAACCCCTAACACCGCCCGAAAACGCTGAATGGGCAAAGCAACAGAAACAATCATTTCACCTTTTTCGGTGACCCGAACAACCGGTTTTGGCGCCCCTAAGAGGGCAGAAGCAACTTCTGGATATTCGGTCCCAAGGCCCTGAATTTCCCGGTAAATGGGTAAATCTTTCGGACGCAGGAGCCAGTTCAAGGTTTCGCGAACCCAATCAAGCATGCCCATTTCTTCATCGTCCAGCACCGGCAAATCATAGCGCAACACCTGCCCTCCGGCGTAAAGATGGCGCGAATCAAGGATTAACAACCCTTCCGGGTCATAAATGCGCGCTCTGGTGCGGGTTGGCTGAATAAGTTCCCTTAGCACAGGCGCAATTCTTTCCGGATCAATCGGAAAATCGAGACTATCAAAATTATCAAGGGAGGGAAGCACGCTCTCACCGGTACGCAATTCCAGCAATTTATCGGGATCAATGGTGATGGTATTGGTTTCAACTGTCGCTGAAACGGAAATCGAATCGGCAATGATGCGCCCCTGAGTGAGCAGGCTTTCTATCCGCGCATCAATCAGACCTTCGCGGAACTGGTTGAGATAGAGGATACTCGACAAAATTACCGCAAGGGCTGTGAGATTGAGGGAGATGATGCGCCGTGTGAGCGAAGACACAAGCGTGCGCCGCATGGCCTGCAACAATCTGGACATTGGGCGAGTTTTTGACGGGCTGGCTTCTCCGCGGCCCTCTGCAAGCGTCAAAGAGATCTCATCTGCGCGCTTTTGCCCGCTGGTTGAGGTCTTGGCTATTGGTTTGGTTGCTTGATCAGGGCGCGTTTTTTCACGCGCGTCCACGCTTCCTTCGACTGGCTTGTCGTCGGACAGACGTTCTCGCGAATTTTGCGGGTCCAGATCCATTCATCTTCCAATAAATTGACCCTGCTTATGAGTCCATAACCCAAAGCATAACGTACGGACCGCCTTCGCTCAAACGTTTTCGCGGAAACGATAACCAACACCGTAGAGGGTTTCGATCATGTCGAAATCGTCATCTTCCACCTTGAATTTCTTGCGCAGCCGCTTGATGTGGCTATCGATGGTACGATCATCCACATAAACTTGGTCGTCATAGGCGGCATCCATTAATGAATCGCGGCTTTTTACAACACCGGGACGTTGTGCCAGCGCAAACAGAATGAGGAATTCGGTTACTGTCAGTGTGACCGGTTTGCCATCCCATGTGCAGGTATGGCGCTCCTGATCCATCACCAACAGACCGCGCTCCAACGTATTGGAAGCTTTGTCGCTATCGCCAGATTTTGTACCGGAAAGCGGCCCCGCATTGGCGCGTCTCAGTACAGCTTTTACCCGCTCAACCAGCAGACGCTGGGAAAACGGCTTGGTGATAAAATCATCGGCACCCATTTTCAGGCCAAATAGCTGGTCAATTTCATCGTCCTTGGAAGTGAGGAATATCACCGGCAGGTCCGAACTCTGTCGCAGCCGCCGCAGCAATTCCATGCCATCCATGCGCGGCATCTTGATATCGAATATCGCCAGATCGGGACGGCGAATGCTCAAACCATCGAGAGCTGACGCGCCATCGGTATAAGTCTCGACCCGATAGCCTTCAGATTCCAGTGCAATCGATACCGAAGTCAGGATATTGCGATCATCATCCACAAGAGCAATTGTTGGCATTTTGAAAATTCTCCGTCAAATCTGTCTTACACGTAGGACACATATAAGGCACCATGGCCATTGGCGCCATAATTACGCGTAAATTGTGGCAAGAAACAATATTGATCAGCTGTATTCTGATTGCGTTCTGACCGAGCGTAAGGGCACTTCACTGCAAAACTATACCCTGAAAATCTTTTCTCTTGCTCCTAATCTATTCAAATGCCATCAATTAAAACTATTTTTGACTAAATCAGGCGAGGAAAAACTATGGGTATTTTTGATTTTGTAAAATCCGTTGGAAAAAAATTGGGTTTTGGTGACGAAGAAACACCGCCAACTGCAGAAGACTTGAAAAAAGAACTTGATAGCCACGATCTTGGTACAGAAAATATTACCGTTGAAATCGTAGGCGACAAAGCCATTATCAAAGGTGACGTCGCAGATCAGTCGATCTTTGAAAAAGCGATTGTAGCGCTTGGCAACACGTTGGGGGTTTCGCAGGTTGAGGCAACTGAAGTTAAAGTTGCTGCCGCTGCACCAGCAGACGTAGTGTTGCATGAAGTACAAAAAGGCGACAGCCTTTGGAAAATTGCCACCAAACATTACGGCAATGGTTCAAAATATCCGGAGATTTTTGAAGCCAACAAACCAATGCTCAGCGATCCTGATAAAATTTATCCAGGCCAGATGCTGCGCATTCCAAAGCTGGACTAAGTTTGTTTGTTCTCGCGGCGAGTAAGCGCCGGATGGCTCTTCGCCATCTGAGCAGCTGACTAAGTCAAATCTGCTCTAGCCAGTTCACGGTAATTTAACCGCCGAAAAGCAAGTCCATTATGGTTCTTGGTTTTTGGCGGTTTTTGTTTGAGTCCCCCAGCCCGGCAGATGGGCGAGGTCCAACGCTTCTGGCAGCAATGCGGGTGGTCTGACGGGTGTCTTGGCGCGGCTTGATAACAACCGGTGCAGCATTTCGCGGTTTGGCTGGAGCCACAAAGCGGGCAATATTACGCGGCGCACGAACAATTGGACGCGATGGCCGGGCGGTTGGAATAACCGAAACTTCGCCAATATAGTTACCCGGCAAATCAGCAATTGGCACGCCTTTAAGAGCGCCGGTCATGAAAGCGTTCCAGCTTTGCGCAGGAATTGAGCCACCGGTCACTTTATTAGTCGGCTTTCCATTATCATTACCGTACCATATGCCGGTGATAAGATTAGCCGTATAACCAATGAAAAGCCCATCACGCGAATTCTGGCTGGTGCCCGTTTTACCCGCCACCTGCCAACCCTTGATACGGGCAGCTTTGCCGGTGCCTTTTTCGACGACCTGTTGCAGCATAATATTCATCATACCAAGCTCTCGCGGTCTTATTACCTGATCAGCGTTTTCGCTCCTGCGTTCATAAAGAACATTGCCTTTGAGGTCTTTCACCCGCTTGATGATATGGGGCGTGATGCGATATCCGCCATTGGCAAATGGCACATAGGCACCGGTTAGCTCCATCAGCTTCACCTCAGATGTGCCAAGGGCAATCGATGCATTATTTTGCAGTTTGGAATTAATTCCCAGCCTGTGAGCTGTTGCCACCACATTGCCGGGGCCAACTTCTGTCGCCAATTGGGCCGCAACCGTATTCAGCGACTTGGCCAATGCGGTTGAAAGCGTTACCGCGCCACGATATTTTTTATCGTAGTTTTTGGGTGTCCAATTGCCAATTTTTACAGGGGCATCCATACGGATGGAAGCTGGAGTGAGACCGCGTTCCAGCGCGGCAAGATAAACAAATGGCTTAAAGGCGGAACCGGGCTGACGCATGGCATCGGTGGCGCGGTTAAACTGGCTATCGGCATATTCATTGCCGCCAACCAGCGCACGGATGGCACCATTGGCATCCATTGCCACCAGCGCACCTTGAGAAACTCGCAGCTTTTTGCCTTTTTTCTTCAAGGTGTTGGAAATGATCTTGCCAGCAAGTTTTTGCATTTTGAGATCGATGGTCGTATCGACAATTACGTTTTTCTGAAAATCACCGATCAGGCTCGGCAATTCTTTCATCACCAAATCAGCCACATAATGTTGCGAGCCGCTCCAATAACGTTTGGCCTTTTTAGGCTCCATGGAAAGGGCTTTATTGGTCTCGTTCTTGGTCACAAAGCCTTCGCGGCGCATGGCGGCCAGAACCAGTTGGGCACGGGCTTGGGCAAGTTTGGGATTGCGGGCAGGAGAAAGTTTTGACGGGGCCTTTAACAGACCGGCTATTAATGCCGCTTCTGCCAAAGAAACGTCGCGTGCCGATTTTTGAAAATAGCGCCGTGCTGCGGCATCTACCCCATAGGCACCGGAGCCAAAATAGACCCGGTTCAAATAGAGTTCCAGAATTTCATCCTTGGAATATTTGGTCTCAAGCCAAATAGCCAAAATCAGCTCCTGAACCTTACGTGCAAAGGTGCGTTCCGGTTTTAAGAATAAATTCTTGGCCAATTGCTGGGTCAATGTCGAACCGCCCTGAGTAAGCCGTCCGGCAATCAAATTGGTAACCATCGCCCGGGTAAAACCAATTGGGTCAAAGCCAAAATGACTTTGAAACCGCCTATCCTCAATGGCAATCACGGCCATAGGGATATAAGGCGACATCTCGCCGAGCATCATTGCTTCGCCGCCAGTCACACCGCGATTGGCGATTAGTGCACCATCAACCGAGACAATTTTTGCATTTGGTGGCCGCTCAGGCACACTCCAGCTCGACGTCTGGGGCAGTTGCGCGCCATAATAACCAACAACGCCAATGACAGCGATCACACCCCAAATTCCCAGTACGAAGCCCCAATAGATACCCCCACGCAGGAAACGTGAGAGCAAAGAGCGCTTTTTATTGCGGGATTTTTTGGCAGTTTTCCGACGTGGTTTACTTGCTGCTTTACGGGTTTTTCGCGGTCTGTCACCATTTGCAACGCTGCGATCTTCCGCGCTCAGGCAAATATCTCTTGATGCTGATTTGGAAGATTCCCCAAAATGAGGCTCAATCCGTTCGGCCCGTTCCGCCCGCTTGCGGCGAGAAGTTTTCTTGCGATTCAGGATCATAATTTACGCGATCAACCCGAAAAATTAATACATGTCTGGAGGGATTCCGCCAGATTAGATGCATCTTAAATAGGGCTATTTAATGGGTGGTAAAGGGAAACCAAGTTTAGATAAAATTTTAATGGAATGGTTAACGGGATTTTTTTGATTTTTTGCTAAAACTTTATCCAAATGGGAATTTGGCAGGGAAATGATATGAGTCATTCGCAAATTGGGCCGCAAATTGGGCAGCAAAACGGGCAGCAAATTGGACAAAGTAAACCCCGGGTAGACTGGGTCGATTACGCCAAGGGTGTTTGTATTATTTTCGTTGTCATGATGCACTCAACGCTGGGTGTTGAAAAAGCCGCCGAAGCCACTGGCTGGATGCACTATGTGGTGCAATTTGCCCAGCCATTCCGCATGCCCGATTTTTTTATGATCTCCGGCCTGTTTCTGGCAAGTGTGATTAGCCGCCCGTGGAAACGCTATTTTGACCGCAAAGTGGTGCATTTTTTCTACTTCTACATCTTGTGGATGACCATCCAATACGTAATCAAGGCCCCAAGCTGGATCGACGAAGGCCAGACACCGGTAGAAGTTTTTCAAAACTTCCTGATGGCCTTTATTCAGCCATTTGGAACTCTTTGGTTCATTTATATTCTGCCGATCTTTTTCATCATGACCCGTTTAGTGGAGCGCATTGACTGGCGTGTTATATTTGCCGTTGCGGCATTGGCGGAAATCCTGCCAATCCATACAGGCGCTATGATCATTGATGAAATGGCAGCCAGATATGTCTATTTCTTTGCCGGCTATAAATTGGCACCCTATATTTTTCAATTGGCGTCATGGGTCATGGATAATGCCGCAAAAGCAACTTTAGCCTTATTGGCATGGGCTGCATTCAATGGCATGGCAACTTTCACCCGAACGGCTGAATGGATGGCGACGCCCCATAAAATACTTGGAATGGAAATGCCAGAGTATTTAGCCGGCTATCCGGGAGTATCCTTGTTCCTTGGCGGACTTGGCGCTGTCGCGGTGATTTTATTCTCGGCGCTTATTTCCAGGTTTTCTTTCACCGGGTTCCTGCGCTATCTCGGCAGCCATTCGATTGTTGTCTATCTGGCGTTCTTTTTCCCGATGGCAGTTAGCCGGATAATTTTGCTGAAATTTGCACCGTTTCTCGATATTGGAACGGTTTCGCTGATGGTTACTATTTCAGGTGTTCTGGGCGCAATGATGCTCTATTGGGCGACATTGTTAACCGGCTATGGAAAATTCCTGTTCGCCCGCCCTCAATGGGCAATGACAGAGCGCCCAGAAGTAAAACAGGCAAGGCCAGCAATGCAAGCTGCCGAGTAAATCGGCCCGTTACTTTTTGGTCTTACGCACCTCTTGTCCGAAAACCGGCTCCACTTTTCGGCCAGCTTAACTTTTCGGGAAGCGCTCTAAGCCTTTTCCAGTACCGGCTTCTTCTTATCTTCCAATATCCTCATCAGAGCTTCTTTGATCTTTCTTTGGCGCTGAGGTGAGGTGATCTTGTGGCCGATCAAATCATTTACATAAAAGCTGTCATTGGCTTTTTCACCAAAGGTTGCGATATGGGCGGAGCCAATATCGAGATTGAGATCAGCTAATTGTCTGGTAACCTGCGATAGCAGGCCCGGACGATCCAGACATTCGATCTCAATCACCGAAAAATCATTGGATAAATCATTGTCGATGATCACTTTGGCAGGGACTTTGAATGCTTTGTATGCTCGTTTATAACTGGATTTTTGGGCAATGATATCTGGTAATCTGGTTTTTCCGGTGAGCACATTTTCAATGATTGAGCCGATTTTTTTCGAGCGGCGTATCTCATCTTCGTCATTGTCGAATTCGCGATTGATGAAAATGGAATCTAGCGCCCGACCGTCATGGGTGGTGTGAATTTTGGCGTCGACAATATTGGCACCGGCAGCATTACAGGCACCGGCAATGATCGATAATAATCGTGGGTGATCGGGTGCAATCAGGGTGATTTCAGTCACCGCTTCAAATTCTCTGGTGTGAATGGTCGTTGCCAGTGGTTTGCCGCTTTCCTCGGTTTCAAGCAGGAATTTCATATGCCTGACCTGGCTTTCAGCATCGGTTGAAAGAAAATAGGCGGGATATGGCAAGTCGATGATGCGTTTTCGGGTAGCGGCATCCCAGCTTTCAAGCGCTGCGGCCAGCTGGTTTTTGGCCGCTTCTGCTCTCGATTTGGTCGAGGCCTTGGAAAAGCCGCCGGTGAGGATCGGCTCGGTTTCATAATAAAGCGTACGCAGCAATTGCCCCTTCCAGCCATTCCAGACACCGGGGCCAACAGCCCGGATATCGCAAACCGTGAGGATGAGTAAATAGCGCATGCGCTCCACGGTTTGAACGGTTTCGGCAAAGTCTGTGATGGTTTTCCGATCGCTCAAATCACGGGACTGGGCGATGTTACTCATGGTCAAATGCTCCAGCACCAGCCAGGAAATCATCTCGGTCTGCTCTTTGCTCATGCCAAGACGCGGGCACAGGCTTTTGGCAATCCTTGCACCGGCAATTGAATGGTCTTCCTTGCGGCCTTTGGCGATATCATGGATCAGCAGCGCCACATATAGAAGCTCGCGATCCTTGATATCGGGTAAAAGCTCTGCTGATAACGGATGTTCTTCGGCAAGCTTGCCACTCTCAATGCCCCACAAGGCACCGACAGACTGGATCAAATGCTCGTCCACTGTGAAATGGTGATACATATTAAACTGCATCATTGCGACGATCTTGCCGAAGGCGGGAATGAATTTACCCAGAAAACCCGATTCATTCATGCGACGAAGAATGGCTTCCGGGCCGTTTTTGGTGGTGACCACATCGAGAAACAGCCGAACCACTTCCGGATCTTTACGAAAATTTTTGTCGATCAGCTTCAACGATTTCGACAAAAGATGCATGGCATCTGGGTGAAAATCGAGATCATGTTCATCGGCCAGTTTGAACAGGCGTATCATGTTCACCGGCTCTTTTTTGAACACGTTTTTATCGACAACATTGATGCGACCATGATCGCGGATGAAATTCTCATGGCCTTTAATTTTGCGTGGTCTTTGGGTGACCGCGCGGAACAGGCCGCGTATGCCGCCGACTTCCTTGGCCTCACGCTCCTCAAGTCCAGCGCAAGCAATGAGAGTCAAATCGCCCACTTCTTTTACCACCAAAAAATAGTGCTTCATGAAGCGCTCAACGTCTCGCAGACCGCCGTGGGCGGTATATTTCAGCCGGGCTGCCAGTTCACTCTGTAATTCGAAGGAGACACGCTCTTCGGCGCGGCCGGTGAGAAAATGCATATGGCAGCGCACGGTCCAGAGAAACTTTTCTGCCGAGCGAAATTTGCGGTATTCTTTCTTGGTGAAAAAACCGAGTTTTACCAGTTCACGGGATTTTCCCACATTGAAGAAATATTTGCTGATCCAAAATAAAGTATGAAGATCGCGCAGACCGCCTTTGCCATCCTTGATATTAGGTTCGACCCGATAGCGCGATTCGCCACTTTTCTTATGTCTGGCATCGCGCTCTTCCAGCTTTGCTGCAATGAACTCATGGGCCGTATTGGCAACGATTTTATCCTGAAACTTTTTGGATAATTCCTTTGCCAGCTCCTTGGATCCCCAAATATAACGCATCTCCAAAATGGAGGTGCGGATGGTCATATCGTCGAGGGAAAGACGGATGCATTCGTCAATATTGCGGGTGGCGTGGCCAACTTTGAACCCCATATCCCACAGCATATAGAGGATATATTCGACCACGGACTCGCCCCAAGCCGTCTGCTTATAAGGCAAAACGAACAGCAAATCGATGTCGGAACCGGGGGCCAATGTGCCGCGGCCATAACCTCCAACGGCGCAAATGGCCATTTTTTCAGCATTGGTGGCGTTGTTATTGGGATAAACGTGGGTAATGGCAAAATTATAGATGATGCCGATCAACTCGTCCTGAAGATAGGAGATACGGCGGGCACAGGCCGTGCCATCACCATCTTCGAAAAGCAGCTCTTCGGCTTTTTTGCGCCCATCCTTATTGGCCTGTTTTAACAGGGCCAGAATTTCAGCGCGAATTTTGGGGTTTGATCCCTCGTCTTCCCTAACAAGGGCAGACAATTTTTCCCGCAAATCCTGCGCGTCGATGAGATCAGAAAGCCTTAAATCGGTTGCCGCCATATCGATCGCGTTTCTTTCATCAGAGCCCTGCTTTCAGATAACCCTATCAGCTTTCAGCGCCATCTGTCTCTGCGTCATTAGCGTCACTGGTCGGGGCCACAAACTTGGGACCACCTTTGGCAACACCAACCATGGCAGGGCGCAATACCCTATTGCCGATAACATAACCATCCTGCACCACCTGAACGATGGTGTTGTTAGGAATATCTGAATTTGGCAATTCAAACATTGCCTGATGGAAATTCGGATCGAATTTTTCATCCAGCGGCACGAGTTTTTTAACACCGTGTTTTTCAAGGGTGTTGAGCATTTCGCGCTCCGTCATTTCAAGACCTTCAAGGAAGTTCTTCATATCTTCTGAACCTTTATCGTCTTCGGGCACAGAATCAATCGTGCGGCGCAGATTGTCGGACACAGCCAACATATCACGGGCAAAACCGGCAATTGAGAACGCACGGGCATCGGCCACGTCTTTGGTGGTACGACGGCGCAGGTTTTCCATATCGGCGGCAGTTAGCAAAATGCGGTCTTTTAACTCGGTATTTTCGGTTTCCAGCTTTTGACAGTCGGCAGCCAGCGCTTCCAAAGGATCAGCGAAACCTTCAGAGGCTTCTTCTTCGGCAAGTTCCTCTTCAGAAACTTCGTCACCGAGAAACTCCTCAACCTCGTCGTCGCTCAGCATATCTTCGGCTGCATAATGTTCAGCAGCTTTCATTTGCTCGACCGTGGGTTCGCCTTTTGCGGGCTCGCCTTTTTGGGGCACTTCATTTTGCGAAGTTTCTGCTTCAGGAGCAGTATCTTCATCATGATGTTCGGCGTTTTCCGTCATCAATCAATTCCTAATCGTCTTTAAGAGGAGAATTTGGTCTGATATCAGGGTTTAGCGCAGAAAAATCAAGTGTTTTGCGGCAATATGGTCCAAAAATTCCCCATATTTCTGGCATCATCTGAGAATTTTGCTGATCACGTTGGCGGTATGGTCAACCATGGGCACTATACGCGCATAATTAAGCCTTGTGGGACCAATGATACCAATAGCGCCAATCACCCTTTGCTCTTTGTCACGATAGGGTGCGACGATTACCGCAGACCCGGACATGGAAAACAGCTTGTTTTCCGAACCGATGAATATACGAACGCCTTCACCTTCCTCGGTAAGCTCCAGCAGTTTCAGGAAATTATCCTTTGATTCCAACTCACCGAACAGATCACGGACCCGGTCGAGATCATCGGCTGCGGTGAGGTTTTCAAGCAAGTTTGCATGACCGCTGATAATAAGCTGTCCCTGCTCACCCTCCCCGCTACCGGCCCAAATGGCGATACCCTCATCGACCAGTTTTTGAGCCAAACTATCCAATTCCATGCGAGCCATATTGTGAAGTCGCGAGAGTTCTGCCTGCGCCTCAGCAATGGTACAGCCGGCAATTTTTGCACTGATATAGTTGGAAGCTTCAATCAGGGCCGAGGCGGTAGTGCCCGGTGGCAGAGCGATGACGCGGTTTTCCACCGAGCCGTTTTCACCGACAATTACCACCAGCGCCTTGGTTGGTTCAAGACGGATGAATTCGATGTGTTTCAACCGAATATCGTTTTTGGTGGTGATCACCATGCCTGCGCTGCGCGACAGGCCGGAAAGCATCTGGCTGGCTTCAACCAGAATATTTTCCATGGTCTGGCCGTTCGATGCGTCCTGCACCTTGGCTTCAATGACTTTTTGTTCGTGCTTGCCCAAATTGCCGATTTCCATAAAACTATCGACAAAGAACCGAAGGCCGATATCGGTTGGCAGGCGGCCAGCGCTGGTGTGGGGCGAATAGATCAGTCCGAGCTGCTCCAGGTCCGACATCACATTTCGAATGGTGGCAGGGGAAGCTGAACGGGATAATTGCCGTGCGATATTGCGCGACCCGAGCGGCTCGCCGGTTTCGAAATAACTGTCGACAATTGATTTGAAAATCTCGCGCGAACGCTGATCCAGCTCTTCAAGGGCAGTGCGGGGGCGTTCAGGCGGTGTAAAATTGGTACTCATAAGGCTTAATATAAGCAGAAATCCCACCACTGCACAGATATTCTTTGCCAAGGTTTATTCTCTTCGGTAAAACAAATTTGAAAACCAAACTCAATTCCCAAGATAAAGCCAGAATAAAGAAGGAATTCCACCATGCGTCCATCCAAACGCGCTGTCGATGAAATGCGGGCCGTTACACTTGAGCGAGGCTTTGCCAAACATGCGGAAGGCTCCTGTCTGGTAAAATTTGGCGACACCCATGTGCTGTGCACTGCCAGTCTTGAAGAGCGGGTTCCACCGTGGTTGCGCGGCGGCGGTAAAGGCTGGGTGACGGCAGAATACGGCATGTTGCCTCGTTCAACCGGTGAGCGGATGCGGCGCGAAGCCTCTTCCGGCAAGCAATCCGGACGTACCCTTGAAATTCAACGCCTGATTGCACGCTCCTTGCGTGCCGTGGTCGATTTGAAAGCCTTGGGCGAACGGCAAATTACCGTCGATTGCGATGTGTTGCAGGCCGATGGCGGCACCAGAACCGCCTCCATCACTGGCGGATTTGTTGCTTTGAAAGAGTGCATTAACTGGATGATCGAGCGCGAAATGGTCGAAGCCAATGTGCTGAAAGACAATGTGGCGGCAATTTCCTGCGGCATTTATAAAGGCACACCGGTGCTTGATCTTGATTATGCCGAAGACAGCACCGCGGAAACCGATGCAAATTTTGTCATGACCGGCTCCGGCGGTATTGTGGAAATTCAGGGAACGGCCGAGGGTGATACCTTTAGCGAAGAAGAATTTAGCCAGCTAATGGGTCTTGCCAAAAATGGCATTAGCGATTTGATTAAACTGCAGAACTCTTAAATCTCATGAGAAAACTGGTCGAAAAAGAAATCGTGGTTGCAACCCACAATGCAGGCAAGGTGCGCGAGATCAATGAATTGCTCGCGCCTTACGGCCTGATTGCGAAATCTGCTGCGGAACACGGCCTGCCTGAACCGGAGGAAAACGGTACCACGTTTGAAGAAAACGCGCTGACCAAGGCAAAAGCTGCAATGCTCGCCACGGGCCTTCCCGCTCTTTCTGATGATAGCGGCCTTGTAGTAGATGCGCTTGACGGACAGCCGGGGGTTTATACCGCTGACTGGGCCGAAAAAGAAGATGGCTCCGGACGTGATTTTAGTATGGCCATGCAAAAGGTTGAAGATGCTTTGCTGGCAAAAGGCGCAACTTTGCCGGAGCAACGAACCGGGCGTTTTGTGGCCACCCTTTGTTTGATCTGGCCAGATTCCCATGTGGAATATTTTCGCGGCGAAGCCGAGGGCCAATTGATCTGGCCACCGCGCGGAGAGCTCGGTTTTGGCTATGATCCGGTATTTTTGCCCAATGGCCATGAGCGCACCTTTGGTGAAATGACGTCTGAAGAAAAACATGGCTGGGATGGCACGCCGGAAGATGAAGGCCTTTCCCATCGCACGCGGGCATTTGCGCTGTTTGCCCGCCAATGTTTGAGTAAATAGGGTCATGACTATCGGGGCGGCTCGTCGCAACACTTTCGGGGTTTATATTCACTGGCCGTTCTGCATGGCCAAATGCCCCTATTGCGACTTTAACAGCCATGTGCGGCACAAGCCTGTCGATCAGGCCACTTTCGTCACCGGTTATGAGCGCGAAATCGCCCACATGGCCGCGATGGCTCCGGGGCGCGAAGTTACCAGCATTTTCTTTGGCGGCGGCACGCCGTCACTGATGGAACCGGCGACGCTGGAACGTATTTTGGCCGCTATCGACAAGCACTGGCACATCTCCAATGATGTTGAAATTTCGTTGGAAGCTAATCCCACCAGTGTTGAAGCCGGGCGGTTTAAAGCCTATCGCGCCGCTGGCGTAAACCGAGTTTCGCTGGGGATTCAATCCCTGCGCGATGACCAATTAAAATTTCTTGGCCGCATGCATAGTGCCGCCGAGGCAAAGGCAGCGATTGAACTGGCACGAGGAATTTTCCCGCGTCTCTCCTTTGATCTTATTTATGCAAGGCCGGAACAAACCTTGGCCCAGTGGGAGAAAGAGCTGAGGGAGGCAATCGATCTAGCAGCTGACCATCTATCCCTTTATCAACTGACCATTGAACAAGGCACGCCTTTCTATGAGCTGCATAAAAGAGGGCGTTTTGAGATACCCGATCAGGATTTGGCAGCGGATTTATACGAACTAACCGCGGATATTACCAAAGCGCATAATTTAGCCGCCTATGAAATTTCCAATTACGCGGCAAAAGGCATGGAATGCCAGCATAATCTCGTCTATTGGCGCTATCAGGATTATGCAGGCATCGGGCCTGGAGCGCATGGGCGCATCACCACCAATGAAGGAAAAATTGCCACCGCATGCGAGCGCAACCCTGAAAACTGGTGGCAAAAAGCCAATGTGGATGGCCATGGCATGATCACTCAGGATTTACTGACATTGGACGAGCAGGCAGACGAGTTACTGGTAATGAATTTGCGCCTGCGCGAGGGTTTCGACCCTGCGAAATATGAAGCCTTGAGCAAAAAGCCTTTCGATCCAAAGAAAATTGCCACGCTGAAGGAGTTCGGATTCATCGAATCCACGCCCAATGGCTGGATACGCGCCACACCATCCGGGTTTTTGCTTTTGGATGCAGTGGTTGCAGATTTAGCCAGCTAAAACGCAATCATTGCAATCATTGCAATCAATTGTTATATTCCCCGTATGGCCAGCATCACCATTCGAAATCTCGACGAATCTATCAAACAGGCTCTGCGTGAACGCGCGGCGCAAAATGGGCACTCCATGGAAGAGGAGGCGCGCCTCCGATTGGGGCAAACAGAGCTTGCGGAGTCACAGCCAATAAAAGCATCCGCTTCGTCGGCTAATTACGATGCATCTCTTGGTGATAAACGCATTCTTCTAATTATTGGCGGCGGTATTGCCGCCTATAAGTGTTTGGATTTAATTCGTCGGCTTAAAGAGCGTGGCGCAGCAGTTCGTGTGATTATGACACCAGCTGCCAGCGAGTTCATTACACCGCTCTCTGTGGGTGCGCTTTCCGGCGACAAGGTTTTTAGCGATTTGTTTGACCGCGATGACGAGCACGATGTGGGCCATATTCGCCTTTCCCGCGAGGCCGATATCATTGTAGTAGCCCCTGCTACCGCCGATTTGATGGCTAAAATGGCCAATGGTCTCGCCAATGATTTAGCTTCCACCACCCTGATGGCCACCAACAAGCCCGTGCTCATTGCTCCCGCCATGAACACGCAAATGTGGAACCATCGTGCCACAAGGCGCAATCACCAGACCCTTTTATCGGACGGCATTCATTTTATTGGCCCCAATTCGGGCGAAATGGCAGAAAGTAATGAGGCAGGTTTTGGACGCATGGCGGAGCCAATGGAAATTCTTGGTGCGGTTCAAGCCGTCCTTGCCGAGAACGAAGGCCCAAAACCTCTGAGCGGGATGCGGGCAATTGTTACCTCCGGCCCAACCCACGAACCCATCGACCCCGTACGCTACATCGCCAATCGCTCCTCTGGAAAACAGGGTCACGCGATAGCTGAAGCGCTGGCACAAGCAGGTGCGGAAGTCATTCTGGTTTCCGGGCCGGTAAATATTCCGGATCCGAAAGGAGTGGAGATTATCAAGGTTCAAACCGCTCGCGAGATGCAAAAGATCGTAGAAACGGCCCTTCCCGCAGATATTGGCGTTTTTGTTGCAGCGGTTGCGGATTGGCGCACGGTCAAATCATCCGATGAGAAACTTAAAAAGAAAGACGGCAAAGGACCATCCTCTTTGAAGCTTACTGAAAACCCGGATATCCTCAAAGGCATCGGCCACCACAAGAACCGTCCCAAGCTGGTTATCGGCTTTGCGGCAGAAACCGAACATCTGGAAAAACACGGTAAAGCCAAGCTAAAGCGCAAAAACGCTGACTGGATTATTGCCAATGACGTCTCACCTGAAACCGGCATAATGGGCGGCAATCAAAATACTGTTCATCTGATTTCCAAAGAAGGTGTGGAAAGCTGGCCGAAACTCTCCAAACAGGAGGTGGCGGAACGCCTCGTTGAGCGTATGGTGGCATTTTTCGACGTGGAAACGATAGAGATATGAGCCAGACCCTAACCATCATCCGTATGCCCCATAGTTTCGGGCTTGATTTGCCGGCTTATGAAACCAGCGAGGCTGCTGGAATGGATTTGCGCGCCGCCTGCGATGAAAACATCATTCTGGCTCCCGGCGAGCGCCAACTTATTCCTACCGGCCTGATCATGGAACTACCCTCCGGCCATGAAGGCCAGATCCGGCCCCGTTCCGGCCTTGCCTATAAAAACGGCATTACCTGCCTCAACACACCGGGAACCATCGATGCGGATTATCGCGGCGAAGTGAAGGTTTTGCTGATCAATCACGGGCAAGAGCCCTTCACCATCACCAGAGGCATGCGCATCGCGCAAATGGTTGTGGCACCCGTTACTCAGGTGAAAATCGCCGAATCCAATCTTGCTGGTGAGACAGAACGAGGTTCAGGCGGGTTTGGCTCGACTGGAACGTAGTAGATTCATCACATAATGTGATAAAAAGCTTGCGAAATTCCCGTTCCGGCGCTATAGATCGCCTCGATTGATCATCTGGCAGGGCATGCCATGGTGATCACACTTGCGAAGCTCCGCTCTGGTCAGTGGGGCTTTTGACTTTTCCCAAGGTCCGTTTTGTTGAGCTAGCCTCGATAATTCATGGGTTCTTGGGAGTTTTTTGAAAGGAACCGCAAAATGCCCAAGATGAAGACCAAATCAAGCGTGAAAAAACGCTTCAAACTTACCGCTTCCGGCAAGGTTAAAGCCACTCAGGCTGGTAAACAGCATGGCATGATTAAACGTTCGAACAGCTTTCTTCGCAAAGCCCGTGGTACCACCACACTTTGTGCAGCAGATGCAAAAATCGTTAAAAAATTCCTACCTTACGGCTAAGCCGCAACACCCTAGTTTGGAGATAAAGACATGGCACGTGTAAAACGCGGTGTAACCGCCCATGCAAGACACAAAAAAGTACTTAAAAAAGCAAAAGGCTTTTACGCCTCTCGCAGAACAACCATTCGTATTGCCAAGCAGGCCGTCGAAAAAGCCGCTCAATACGCTTACCGCGACCGGAAAACCAGAAAACGGAATTTCCGCTCTCTTTGGGTTCAGCGTATTAATGCTGCCGCTCGCTTGCACGGTTTGACTTATGGCCGCTTCATTGATGGCCTGACCAAATCAGGCATTGAAGTGGATCGTAAGGTTCTTTCTGATCTGGCTATTCATCAGCCGGAAGCTTTCGCTAATTTGGCCAAAAAGGCTAAAGAAGCGCTGGTTTATCTGAAAGATACCACACCAAACGCATTCGAAGCTGCTGTCCGATAGGCTAGCGCGCTTCCCATTGCTGATAATTTTATCGGGAACCCGCGCTGGCCAACGCCAGGGCGGGTTTTCTTGTTTTAAACTGAATTTTGAGAAACATAATGTCTGAAATTGCCGAACTTGAAACTGAAATCCGCACCCAGATTGATGGGGCCAGCGATGAAGCCGCGCTTGAAGCTGTGCGCATTGCCAGCCTTGGCAAAAAGGGCTCGATTTCTACCATGATGAAGACCCTTGGCAAGATGACGCCGGAAGAACGCAAAGTGATGGGCCCGGCGCTGAACGGACTTAAGGTTTCAATCACCGATGCCATCGCTGCACGCAAACAGGTGCTTGGTAAAGCTGCCATTGAAGCGCGGCTGGTGAATGAAACCCTCGATGTGACCTTGCCGCTGCGGCCATCACCGGCGCAAGTCGGGCGTATTCATCCGATTACGCAAGTTACCGATGAAATCACCGCGATTTTTGCCGATATGGGGTTTTCCATTGCTGAAGGGCCGGATATCGAGACTGATTATTACAATTTCACCGCTCTGAATTTTCCGGAAGGTCATCCGGCTCGCGAAATGCACGACACGTTCTTTTTCAATGAGGGCGAAGATGGCAAACGCAAGGTTTTGCGTACCCATACCAGCCCGGTGCAAATCCATACGATGGAATCACAAGAACCACCGATCCGCATTGTTATTCCCGGCAAGACTTATCGCTGTGATAGTGACGCCACCCATTCACCAATGTTTCACCAGCTTGAAGGGTTGGTGGTCGATAAGAAAAGCAATATCGGCAATTTGAAATGGGTTTTGGAAGAATTCACCAAGGCCTTTTTTGAAGTGGAGCAGGTGGGCATGCGTTTTCGCCCGTCTTTCTTCCCGTTTACGGAACCCTCGCTGGAACTCGATATTCAGTGTGATCGCTCCGGCAAGGAAATAAAATTTGGCGAAGGCTCAGACTGGATGGAAGTTTTGGGCTGCGGCATGGTGCATCCCAATGTGCTTCGTTCCGGCGGGCTTGATCCTGATGTTTATCAGGGCTTTGCGTGGGGCATCGGCATTGATCGCCTCGCCATGTTGAAATATGGCATGCCCGATTTACGTGAGTTTTTTGATGCGGATGTGCGTTGGATGGATCATTACGGTTTCCGTCCTTTGGATATGCCGACGCTTTTTGGTGGTTTAAGTACCTAATTATATGAGATTTCCCGGCATTTAGCCGACTAATAAGGCAGAAATAAAATGAAATTCACCCTTTCCTGGCTGAAAGATCATCTGGAAACCGAAGCCACCTTGAGCGAAATTCTTGATGCGCTCAATATGATTGGTCTTGAGGTTGAGGCGGTCGATGATCGTGCCGCTTACGCGCCGTTTGTGATTGCCAAAGTGTTGAGCGCTGAACAGCATCCCGATGCCGACCGGCTTCGGGTTCTAAGCGTTGATGCGGGACCAAACCATAATGGCGGCAAGCCGATCCAAGTGGTTTGCGGTGCGCCCAATGCCAAAGAAGGTCTGGTCGGGGCTTTTGCAGGGCCGGGAACCTATGTGCCGGGCATTGATATCACGCTTTCTGTCGGTAATATTCGCGGCGTTGAAAGCCATGGCATGATGTGTTCCGAGCGTGAGCTTGAACTTTCCGATGAACATGACGGTATTATCGATATTTCTGGCGAAGGTGAGTTCGAGACTGGCTCTTCCTTTGCGGCCTATGCCGGGCTGGATGATCCGGTGATCGAAATCGGCATCACGCCTAACCGCCCTGATGCTCTCGGTATTGCGGGCATTGCCCGTGATCTGGAAGCTTTTGGCATTGGTAAAGTGAAGAAGCTTAACGTGGCTGAGCCTGTGGCTAAATTCCCCTGCCCGCTGGATGTAAAACTTGAGTTTGGCGACAAAGACAGTCTTTGCCCGGCCTTTGGCCTGCGCTATGTGCGCGGTGTAAAAAACGGCCAGTCACCCCAATGGATGCAGAAACGTTTGAAAGCCATTGGCCTTCGCCCGATTTCGGCGCTGGTGGATATTACCAATTATGTGACCTTCGATCTTGGTCGTCCGCTACACGTATTTGATGCGGATAAGGTGAAGGGCGATCTGATTGTTCGCCATGCTGAAGACGGTGAAAAATTCCTTGGTCTAGATGGCAAGGAATATAAGCTCACCGCCAATAACTGCGTCATTGCTGACGATAATGGCGTTGAATCTCTCGCCGGTGTTATGGGCGGCGAGGTTTCCGGTTGTTCAGAAGAAACCGTCAATGTGCTAATAGAATCAGCCCTTTGGGAACCGATGAATATTGCGCGTACTGGCCGTGATCAGGGCATTATTACCGACGCGCGCTACCGCAATGAGCGCGGCATTGATCCCTCCTTCATGGTGCCGGGTCTTGACCATGCGACCAATTTGGTGATGGAACTTTGCGGCGGAGAACCATCGGAAGCGGTGATTTCCGGTGAGGTGCCAAAACCTTCTTTGATCCTTGATTTTCCAATATCTGAGGTCGAACGCCTTACAGGGCTTACTGTTTCGACCGAGGAAATTATCTCCATATTACAGCGCCTTGGTTTTGGCGTTTCTGGCACTGGCGATATTTTGCAAGTTGCGGTTCCAAGCTGGCGGCCAGATATATTTGGCAAGGCTGATCTGGTGGAAGAAGTCATGCGCATTCACGGAATCAACAAAATTGAATCCCGTCCGTTGGAATCCCTCGGTGTGGTCAATGGTAAAATTCTCACTGAAGGCCAGATCCGTACCCGTGCAGCGCGGCGCATGCTCGCTACACGCGGCATGCAGGAAGCGATAACCTGGTCGTTTATTTCCAAAACTCAGGCTGAAGCTTTTGGCGGCGGCGCTGATGTTTTGGCGCTGGCCAATCCGATCTCGGTTGAAATGGCCCATATGCGCCCATCATTGTTGCCATCGCTCATTCTTGCAGCGCAGGCCAATGCCGATAGAGGCTACGGCGATGTGGCTCTGTTCGAAGTCAGTCATATTTATCGTGGTGATAACCCTGAAGAGCAGCTCCGCGTTGCCGGTGGCATTCGCCGCGGAACAGCAGGTCTTATCGGTTCTGGCAGGCATTGGAGTGGTCCAACCGAAGCCGTTGGCGTCTACGATGCCAAAGCCGATGCGCTGGCTGTGCTTGAAGCTTGCGGTATGGATACGTCCAAGGTGCAGATCACCGCTACTGCCCCGGAATGGTATCATCCGGGCCGTTCGGGCACTATTCAGTTGGGACCGAAAATGATCCTTGGTCATTTTGGTGAATTGCACCCGTTCACACTGGAAAACCTCGATGTTTCCGGACCGCTTTGTGGCTTTGAAGTGTGGCTGGATACAATCCCTACCCCGCGCAAAAAAGCGACAAAAACCAAGCCGCCTTTGAGCCTTGATAGTTTGCAACCGGTGAAACGTGATTTTGCCTTTGTGCTTGATAAATCAGCCAACGCGGCAAGCCTGCTGCGTGCAGCATCTTCTGCCGATAAGAAGATGATTTCCAATGTTTCGGTTTTCGATGTGTTTGAAGGTGCGTCCCTTGGTGAGGATAAAAAATCTGTTGCTATTGAGGTTACCCTTCAACCGACCGACAAAACCTTTACTGACGAAGAAATCGACGGGATTTCGCAAAAAATCATCGCTAATGTATTGAAATCCACCGGAGGCGTCTTGCGGGGCTAAGCTCCGCTTAACGAACCTTATGGCTGATCCTGTACTCACCATTCCAGAGTCGGAACTATCGGAAAGTTTTATCCGTTCGTCTGGCCCCGGTGGGCAAAATGTCAATAAGGTCTCGACCGGCGTTCAGTTGAAGTTCAACGTTCGCACCTCGCCCTCTCTTAGCCAGCGGGCTAAGGAACAGTTGGTGCAGATTGCCAGTCATTTGATGAGCAAGAGTGGGGTGCTTCAGATTGAGGCCACCCATTATCGTACTCAGGTGCAAAACCGCGAGGATGCCCGGCTTCGACTGGCAAGATTCGTTGCGGAAGCCTCCAAGCCACCGCCAAAGAAAAGACGCCCGACCAGACCAAGCAGAGGTTCCGTCGAGCGTCGTCTTAAGAAAAAAGCAGGGCGATCTTTTACCAAAAAGATGCGCAATAAGGGCAGTTACGATGACTGAGGCAGAGCCGTTGTTCCCGCTGATATATGTCTGCGATTGGATAGCTTAAGCCAAGCCAGTTCGCCCACGGCCATCGCTATTGCGACAACCGCAATAACGCCAAATCCGGTCAGCCATTCCCGGGCAAATATCAATGCAACAATGCTCGTAAAGACCCACAATATATCACCCGTTACGTTGATGCCAAAAAGCGGGGCTTTGGGATGGGTTTGATTGGATAAATAGCGATTAAAGAAAGCCCATGGCAACAAGCCTACACCAACGGCAATGAACCATAGGGTTGAAATATCTGGAATAATCAACGGTCCGAGCACCATCCCAGCCAGAATTAAGGTGCTGGCGCTGGCAATCATAAACCAGAAATCGAAATAATATATTTTTTGTAATTTGTTTGGTGTTTGTGACATAGCACCATTCCTTTCGTGGTTGATGGCCCCAAACTAACCATCGAGTTCGCAATTCCAATTACCCGTGAGGTAATGGAAATTATGACCGGGCATGGTACATTTCTCCTGAAACGTGGAGATGGGCATGGAATTTGGCAGTAAATTGAAGGAATGGCGCAATCATCGGAGGTTAAGCCAGATGGGGCTGGCCGGAGAAGCAGGGATATCAACGCGCCATCTTTCATTTCTGGAAACTGGAAGATCACGGCCAACAGAAGGCATGATCATTCGCCTTTGCGAGGCTCTGGAGGTGAATGCAACTGAGAGCAATATGCTATTTTCGGCTGCTGGCTTTACGCCGCGCTATCAGGGTACAACCAACGCAGATCAGTTGCCTGAAGAAGTGGCGCAAGCGATTAATCTGATAATGGAAAACCACGACCCTTATCCTGCCGTCTTGCTCAATTCCTCCTATGATATTCTCAAGGCAAATCAGGGCTATCTTCGCTTTGCCGCCCTTATGGGGGTGGATGAACCAACTGATATCAACATGCTCGATCTGTTGATTGCTTCTGATATGGGTAAGTCTTTGATTGTAAATTGGAAAGAGGTCGCACGCTCATTGATCCTTCGGGCGCGCTCGGAAGCATGGTTACAGGGGCCATCCAGCCCGTTGCATGCGCATATCAAGCGGTTGATGGAGGATGAGGCCGTTGCGGAAGCGCTTTCTCAGGATTTGGAAAACCTTCAAAACCCTGTTCCAGCAGCGGTTTTACCGATCACTATTTCTCTGGGTGCGCTGGAAACCAGCTGGATTACCACCATCACCTCATTCGGTTCGGCGCGTGACGCTCTGGTAGATGGGTTGATGATTGAACAAAGCTTTCCTGCCAATGAACAGACCAGAATGCTTGTCAGCCAAATGAATTAACGCACTGAATACAAGCTAACTTTTAGCCACCTAAAAACCCTTTAATTTGCATAGTCCGGGAAATTCTCTATATATCCGTTATACGCGCGGTTTTGGTTTACGATTAGTAAAGATCAAATCTCTATAAGTATGCCGGGGCAGGAGTTTAAAATCGGATTTTGGACTATGCGAATTTTTAGAGTCTTTATTAAACTTATCTTGCTGGTAGCATTCACGCTGCCTCTTTTACCGACGACATCCCATGCCGCAACGGCTGCCAAGCGATTGTTTGGTGCCAAGGCCCTTCCCGCTTCCCTTAAAGCTGCTGCCCATGGATTTTACAGCAAGGGCTGTATTGCGGGCGCAAAAGCCATTCCGATTGATGGACCGAACTGGCAGGTCATGCGCCTGTCGCGCAATCGCCGTTGGGGCCATCCGGATTTAGTGAAGGTAATCGAAGACCTTTCTTATAAAGCCAAGGACGATGGCTGGAATGGCCTGCTGGTTGGTGACATGTCCCAGCCACGCGGCGGCCCGATGCTAACCGGGCACCGCTCTCACCAATTGGGGCTGGATGCGGATATCTGGCTGCGCCCCATGCCTGATACACGCTGGAATTATAAGCAACGCGAAACCATCAGTGCCATTTCTGTTTTGAAAAAAAAGTCCGTCTACGTGGACAAGAAGCGTTGGAATCGCGCCACGACCATGCTGCTCTATCACGCCGCAAGCTTTCCCAATGTGGAGCGCATTCTGGTTCATCCGGGCATCAAAAAGCAGCTTTGCGATACGGTGCGCGGCGACCGGCGCTGGCTAAATAAAATCAGACCCTATTGGGGGCATCATTACCATTTCCATCTGCGCATCGGTTGCCCACCGGGATCACCCGGTTGCAGAACGCAAAAATCTACCGGCTCTGATCTGGGCTGCGGCAAGTTGCTTGCATGGTGGTTCAATGTGGCTTTTGCGCCTAAGAAAAAGAGCAAAAAGAAAGTTGTAAAAAAGAAAAAGAAAACCAAAAAACGTCGTCAATTGGTTTTGAACGATCTACCCCAAGCCTGCAAAACCGTTTTGAAAGCAAGCTCGGTGGCTAAATCCAATTCGGAATTTCGAGTTAGGGAAACAGCCTTTGCTGCGGTAACCATCGATATGCCGAAATTTTCCATGGCCAGCGCCATGGGAAGCCAGCCGATTGAAAAAAAGGGCAAAAAGCAGAATTTGCCAAGCAATGCAGCTATTGAGCTGGGTGTTGATGCAATCCCCGTTCCCAGCGTGCGCCCGACCCGTTAGACTTATCTAGCAGGCGTGATCGGGCAGGCAATTCCAGTTCCACGTATGCCGCAATAACCATCCGGATTTTTAGCCAGATATTGCTGGTGATATTCTTCAGCAAAATAATATTCCGGCGCATCCTTGATTTCGGTGGTGATGGTTACATTAGCACCACTTTCGCTCAATGCCTGCTGATAGGTCTTGCAGGACGCCAGCGCTGCTGCATTTTGCTCCTCACCATAGGTATAGATCACTGAGCGATACTGGGTTCCTGTATCATTTCCCTGCCGCATGCCTTGTGTTGGGTTATGGCTTTCCCAGAAAAGTTTCAGCAGGGCTTCGCAGGATATGATTTTTGGATCAAACACCACCATAACCACCTCGGAGTGGCCAGTACCTCCCGTACAAACCTCATGATAGGTGGGGTTTGGCGTGGGACCGCCTGCATAGCCAACAGAAGTAACGAAAACCCCTTCACGCTCCCAAAAAATGCGTTCTGCCCCCCAAAAACAACCCAGACCAAATACGATCTGTTCTGTTCCCTCAGGATAGGGCCCATGGATTGGATTGTGATTCACAAAATGAATCTCACCAGAATCTGTGGGGTTGTCGCGGCCCGGCAATGCATTTGCTGCATCGGGTATTCTCGACTTATTTTTGAACAGATCGACAAGAAACATTTATAAAACTCCCTATTGCGTCTTAGATCGTCTTCGACAGAAACGATTTAGTTATTTGTTCTCACGGGCGTTTCCAAGCTTCGCTTGGGCCCTCCGAATGGGCGGCGCAATTAGCGCCGGGTGGCTTTTCGCCACCTGAGCTAGGCCAAACTAGCTCTAGGCACCGTATTTTTCGTGCCAGTTTTGCTTGCGTCGGCGCCCGACCCAGAAAAACAATATGGCCAGCACTGAAAAAACCACCCAGCTTGGCAATTGTAAAATCGCCTGTATGCCCGGATCCCAAATGGCTGGATGAATATAACGCTGAACAATTGCCTGCGTAAGATTGAGCGATGACAGGCTTAAATCAAACCAATCCTTACCCAGCGGGGTCATGACAATGGCGGAATCAGCTATCGAGCGGGTTAAATCCAGCACCGCAGTAATCAGGGCAAGCGCCAGTGTAAGCAGCCCTACAATTCTAAAAAAACCTTTGATCATATCCGCACCACCTATCCTCGTCGCATCATGTCTAAAATAGACAGTGGCCGGGTAAAGCGCAATGGCATCACGAATCTTTCATCAAGGGCAAAAAACCTGTTTGAAATGGGCTGACACCGTGCTAGAGAGCGCCATTGATGGGCTTTAGCCCATTGTCTATCCAAGATGATAGATACGGAGAGGTGGCCGAGTGGTCGAAGGCGCACGCTTGGAAAGCGTGTAGGCGTGTAAGCGTCTCCAGGGTTCGAATCCCTGTCTCTCCGCCACGGGCTTTTCGCAAAGCGAAACGCCAACATCATTAAGAAGTTTGCAAAAAGCGGCAGTCGTTTCGTAGAAACGATGAGAGCTTTCAGCGTTCGAACTTGCTACGTCCATCCCCGCCATTCTTTATCTCACGCTTAATGCACTTCGTGCACCGCTCCGATGGGGCGGGCTAACGCCCGGCGCGCGTTGGAGCGCTTGGGTAGTTTTCTTTGAGTTTTGTTGATGATGTTCAGCGGGAATGAATTCGGAATTTTTTAATATACTTAAGCCTGTTTGAAAAGCGTAACGGGTTTCGATACTTAATGTACCGAAACCCGTTCCCCTTGCCTTAGAGCAAATTTGCTTTTTTTAGGAAGCGCTCTAAGTGCCCAGATTGATGATCTCAACGCGGCGGTTTTGGCCTGAATTGGGTGCATCAGGGTATTTTAGTAATTCTTCGCCGTAACCCTCGATTGCCAAACGACTGTTGGAAATTCCGGCATAAAGGCGCAGGAACTCTGAGACTGACTGGGCCCGTCTGAAGGACAGATTACTGTTATATGCATTGCTGCCCGAGGCATCCGTGTGACCGGCAATCATGATGCGTGTACCTTGCAGTGCTGCATCCTGAAGGGCCTCGCCCAAGGTTATCAGCTGACGTACTGATTCCGGACTGATTCTGGCGGAATTGTAATCAAACAGAATTTCCAGATCGACTGATGCTGCGCCAGGATAGGCCTGTCCTTGAGTTTCAAAGCGAATGCCACGCTCGTTATCCGGGTTGGATACGTTGGCGAACTGATTATTGAAACGCTCTGGAGGACGATGTTGTGCCGTATTTGGTGCGCGGAAAGGAGCGCGGCTTCGTGCAACATGTGGCGCACGGCCTGGAGCTCTGAGTCGCAGATTAGCGCTATGGGTAGCCGGTGTACGCCCCGGTGCACGGCGGATAGATGGCGCACGGCCTGGCGCCCGGCCCGGTGCGCGGCGTAAAGCGACGCGGCTGTTAGCCGATGGAACTCTGGATGGCGCTCTAAATGTACGTGGATTGCGCAATTTTCCGGGCGCACGTCTCTTTACAACATGCTGGCGTGCCCGTGAAGGTGCCCTGCGGCTGGTCACGCGCTGTTCGCGGCGTTTAAGGTGGCGCCGTTTCTTTACTCTTGGATCGTTCGCCTCTATCTGCAGGCCATTGACAATGGCTTGCCGTGACAGAAATTTCTGAGCATTGGCGATACCACTGTTTGAAAACAGTGCGGGCAACAGGATTGCTCCTGCAACTAAGATTTTCAGTAGGTTTTTCATAGCATCTTCTCCAATTGCCGGAATTTCCGGCTGCTTTCCTCTCGCTGCTTTCTAATGAAGCGAGTTTTCATAACCCTGATATGGGGATAGCAATGGAATGCGTGTGTGCAATCGGTCACACATTGAAAAAGAAGGCTCTTTAATTCACCTTAAGGCTTTGAAATATAATCGAAATACAAAATTGCAGGCCCATGTTTTAACTCGGCGATCCGTTGGCCATTATCTTGCCAAAACCGTAATGCACCATCAAATCCGACACTGGCGAGGGTCCTACCGGTCAATACTTTAAGAAATTTTGCGCCTGATGCCACATCGCTATGGGCGGGTATGGATTTGATGAGGGTCGTGCCGCCAAGTGACCAGTATTTCAAATTGCCATTAACGCCCGCGGTGACAATAGCCGTCCCGTCAGGTGTCACATCTACCGAAGATATCCAGCCATTATGGGCTTGGAACGCGCTTAAAATACGCCTGCTGGACAGGTCGATATAGGCGATTTCGCCTTTTTCGTGGGCTGCAACGATGGTTGTCTCGTTGATGAATGTGATATCGGTGATTTGTCCACCGGCAATAGTGTGCACGCGGCTGATTTCCTGACCGGTTTTCACATCTGTAGTCACGATCGCACCATCTTGCGAAGCGGTAATGACATGATTTTTTATCGGTAGAATGGGGCTGACAATGCCGTCATGGGCCTTGCGCCGCCAAATTTCCCTATATGTTGCACCATCATATGCGGCCAATATTCCGTTATTACCGCCCACTATGATGGTGCCATCATTGGCCTGAGTGAGAACCGAAACGCTGAAGTTTGGATAAAATGCATTGGTTTTCTTGAACGATGGCAGGGCGTAGGACACGACCGAACCATCCTTGCCGGCAACCATAAGAGAGCGGCCATTATCAATCAGTTTTATGGTGGAGAACAGTTTTTTCTCGCCATTCAACTCCGCTAGAAGCGTGAAATTGTCGGCGTCCCAGACTTTTATCAAATCTTTTTCGCCAGCGGTCACCACCATTGCCGGTAAAGGAACGGCGGCTGGCTGCAGGGGAATAACCCGTTCGCCCGAGTTCTGCTGATCGCCGTTATCGCCCAGAGCCAGCTTGATTTCAGGCGGCTTGACGTTGACATTGGCGTTGGCGATGGGTTTTCCCGGCACGATCACGCCGGAGGAAGGTGTGAAATAGAAATCTCCCAGCACTGCGTCGTAATATGCCGGTGTTTGGCTGTGAGACACAGAAAGCGCCAGTTTGCGTACCTGTCTGCGCGCTTCGCGGGCGGTATCCACCAGATCGATGCCGGGGGTTTTCATTAGCGGGATCAATGTACGAGTGAATATGGAATTTGGATTTTTGTCATTATCGCCGAGCCTGTCGAGGGCTGCTTCGCCCACATCGGCGGAATACATGACAAATGTTCCTTGGGGTGCTGCTATACGAGCCAACCCCTTTTTGCCACCAAGGCTGCGACCGGGTGATCCGGTGAAAGGGTTATTCCGGCAAGCATCTAAAATAACGAGGCTCAGTTTTGCTTTTCTTGCCCTTAAATCTTCGAGAACCCTATTCAGCCTGATGGTTTCGCCCTTGATAAAATCAAGCTGGTCGCCCTTTGCATCGGGAACATCAATCGGCAGCAGATAGTTTTCTCCGTCAATTTCGACCCCGTGGCCAGCAAAAAAGAACAGGACAATATCGTCGGGACGAATTGAATTATTGAAATTTTGCAAGGTTTGATTCATCTCCCGGCGGGAGATGTTGGTGGCGGTGGTTACGTCAAAGCCAAGGCTTGTGAGAGTTTCTCCAATGCCGCGAGCATCATTCGCCGCTTTTTTAAGGGCCGTGATGTTTTCATAGGCATCATTGCCAACCACAAGCGCCAAGCGACGCTGGGCTTGGGAAGGCGCAAGCATCAACAGCACCATTACTGCCATAAATGGTAAAATCAAAACCCGCCTGATCAAAAATGTGGTTAAGCAAAACATGGCCTCATTCCCTTACGGACTTTAAAAAACCCAATCGATTTGCCCCAAAACAACCCAAAAACATGAAGATTTGGTTGTTTAATAACATGATATGGCATCGCTTATTGCTTTTTCAAGCCGCAGCCATATTTTACGAGATAATGATGCAATAAATAGGGAAGCTCCCACAAGTGGCCCAGAGTCCTATTCTACCCGGCGGTAAAGAAGCCCCCAGACATGGTCTGGACGAGAAAACCGGAGCATGGTTTGTCTATGATGGTGAATGCCCCTTATGCAATTCAGCCGCACATGCCTTTAGAATAAAACAGGAGCACGGCTCCATTCACCTCATTGATGCCCGTATTTGCGCTGCCGACCCGCTTATTGATGCAATCAACGAACGGGGCCTTGATCTTGATGAGGGAATGATCATTTACGCGCACGGCCAGTTTTATCACGGCAAGGATGCCTTGAAATTCATGGCGCAATATGGCGATAGCCAGAACGTATTTATGGTGCTTTGCAAAAGTCTGTTCTGGTCAAATGCGATATCCAGCCTCACTTATCCGGGGATGCGGGCTGTACGAAACTGGCTACTGCGCCGTCGCGGCATTGGGCCTATCGATAATTTGAAAAACGAAAAATAGACCGGATTAATCGCCTTCAAAACGGCAGGCATCCACGAAAATATATTGGAAGTCGGAATGGGTTGCCAAAGCCACATGTTCGATGCGTTCGGCGATTGAGTCGGCTTCATTGCGTTCTTCTTCAGAAAGCAGGGTCATTTCTGCGCCGATTAGGGCCGCATTGCCGATATAGCTGATGCGATCTCTTGGCAGATCAGGCAAAAGACGAATGCGGATGGCACTTTCCAGATCAACGAAATTGCCGAAACCACCGCAAAGGAAGACTTCTTCGAGTTTATCGTCAGCAACGTCCATGACTTTTTGCAACATTCGTAAGCCGGCAAAGATTGCGCCTTTAGCTAGTTGTAGCGCACGCACATCCAGCTGAGTTAGGGCGATATCCTCGCCGTGACCTGATTGTTCTTTGGTGGCCAATATGAAGGAACGAATTTTTCCTTCCTGGATAAATCTTGTTTTTAATTTATCCGGCAAAGCATCGAAGGTTTTTCGTGCCAAACGTCCGTCTTTTTCCAATACGCCGGAATTCAGCATTTGGGCTACCGCGTCAATCAGGCCGGAACCGCAAATGCCTATGGGCGGCGCATTGCCGATCACCTGACATTCTACGTCTTCACCAATTTCTACTCTTTCAATAGCACCCGCCGCGCCGCGCATGCCGTGGGTAATTTCGCCGCCCTCAAGAGCTGGACCAGCAGGCGCCGAACAGGCAAACAGACGATCACGATTTCCCATCACCACTTCGCCATTGGTACCAATATCGACCAGCGCACGAATTTCTTCGCTCTCGTGCAAACGCGAGGCGATGATGGTGCCGACCGTATCGGCGCCGACAAAGCCTGCGATGATTGGCAGAAGACAAATTTTAGCGTTAGGGGCAGATTTAAGCGGGATATCATCGGCATCCAGCACCAGCGATTTGCGCACGATTGGCGCATAGGGAGCAAGGCCCACATTGCTGGTATCAATGCCTAAAAAGATGTGGTGCATGCAGGTATTGCCAACCACAATGATCTTATAAAGGTGTTTAGCTTCGATATCGGCCTGTTTGCACGCATCCTTGATGTAATCGTTGATGGCTTTGAGAATGGTACCACGCAGGAGCTGCAGTTTTTTATCGTCAAACTGCGCAAAGGCAATGCGCGACATCAAATCCCCGCCATAAATCGCCTGCGGGTTAAGGCCACCCACATTGGCGAGCTTTTCGCCGGTAATTAGGTTGATTAAGGAACCAACGACGCTGGTAGTTCCGATATCAAAGGCCATGCCGTACACATGCTGCGTGGTATCGCCCGCTTCCAGATCAATGATCTCATTATTGAAGGTGGTRACKGTYARATYGCCRTTCTTGTCGCGAAGTGTATTTGGTACTTTGCGYAACACTTTTACGGATGGGAYGCGCTSGRTACCATCGGGCAGCACTTTCAACATTTCTTCCAGATCGGAAGACATRTCGTGTTCATCAAGVGGYGCTTCGGCCTTGATCARGTGTTTTWCAACACCGGAAACCGGCACRGCRCCGCTATAGGACTGGCCTTCWTCATTGAARAATATCTGRTGACCGGCTTCTTCTTTGGCCGGDGWDATTTCMACTTCRCAATCATCAAGCACTTGAGTYTGRCAGCCAAGGCGAAANCCTTCGCGHACACCYTCGGCACCCARYTGCACCCGGTCYTGMARTGTKGGCGGATTRACYTTKCCRCGCACCAATCTYACCCGGCAGGAACGRCAGCGRCCGCGTGCACCGCAGGTWGCTGTCATATCCAGCCGRGCAGAYTGTGCTATTTCCARCAAATTAGCACCCCGTTCAGCTTGAACGGYTTTGCCGGAAAATTTWAYGGWRAYCATTTGTGCCATCARGYCACCAACTTTATTTAGCCGCCTCAGCAGCRGCCTTTGCRGCTTTRATTTCTGCDCGGCAATATTTAATGTAATTYATGGCATATTGATCTTTGCCCAATAATGATTCGCTGGCTAATTTAAATTCAATCAGCGGGAATACAGGGTTTGCCACCGGATCGATCATCAAAGCATCGCAACCGGCCAGAATGGAAAGCACCAGGAAAGCGTGGTTGACCACAACGCGCTTCGGCAGACCGAAGGATACGTTGGAGTGACCGCCGAAAATATGCACCTCAGGATATTCTTCACGCAGGACACGCACGGCATCAAGATAATGATTGCCGTATTCAGGGCCAGCGCCGAGCGGAAATACCAAAGGATCAAGATAGCGATCACCCATTGGAATATCGGCATCATCCATCATGCCCATGAGTTTCTTCATATTTTCGACGCGTTCTTTATCATCGGCAGGCATGGTCTCGCGGCCAGAACCATTGGCAAACAACAAAGCGTTATATTCTTTGGCCAGCGGGATCATCACATCACGGCCCGGCTCCAGATTGACCGAGTTCATGGCTGGACGACTGATTGACTGATCGTAAATATCAAGACCAACCCTGATGGTCTCGGGATCGGACGAATCGATGGCCAATGTCTTAGTGGTCATCTTTTGAATTTCAGGCAAAAGCCAGCGCATCCAGTCATTGCGTTCCTCGGGATCAACAGCAATTTCATCGACGCAAACGTCGATGATGGTAGCGCCGGCTTTTTCCTGGGCGGCAACGAGGCCGCCAATATATTCAATGTTTTTAGTTTTGATGGCGTGTGAAACATGGGGAACAGGTTTCTTGAGCCGCTCTGATTCATCCCAAGGGAAAACCTCGGACACGTCCATAAAGGCTTCATTGCCTTCGGCGTTCATATAACGAATTTTTGCCACATTGCCTTCGAGAATGATTCTCGGGCTTGAGGCTTTCAGTTTGCGTGTTGCATTGATGTTTTCACCAATGACAATCAGGCCGTTGTTATCAACAGACATATCAATCTCACTCTTTTAAACTACGTTGTTAAATTAAGCCGATACTTGCTGCGCAGAAACTGCTGCAGCCATTAGCCGTTTGGCAAGGACCACCGCATCAACTGCACTTTCAGCGTATCCGTCGGCACCAATTTTATCAGCAAACTCCTGACTGACCGGTGCGCCGCCAACAATCACAGGATAGGTATGACCTGCTTCCTTGATTGCGGTGACGGTTTTGCCCATGAACGGCATTGAGGTTGTGAGCAGGGCTGACAGGCCAACAATATCAGCATTGACGCGCTCGGCCTCTGCCATGATTTTATCAGGAGCTGCATTCACGCCCACATCGTAAACCTCGAACCCGCCGCCCTCAAGCAGCATGGCAACAAGGTTTTTACCAATATCGTGCAAATCACCCTGTACGGTTGCCAGTACGACGATACCTTTTGGTTTTGTTTTTCTTGCGGTCAGGATTGGCCGAAGCACTTCAAGGCCGGACTTCATAGCATTGGCCGCCATCAACATTTCAGGCACGAACAATTCGCCAGTGGCAAATTCTTCGCCGACTGTATCCATGGCTCTGATCAGAGAGTTGTCCAAAATGACGTCTGGCTCAATCTCTTGTTCAAGAGCGTTGGCTACGAGCTCTTCAACCAGAGTATTATCATAATCGAGAATGCCCTCATAGATTTCGTCCATCAAAGGTCTGATATTATCGTCAAGGGCGGGTCCAAGATCTGCGCCTTGCACCTGAATATCGCCTTCGACTTTGGTGGCAGAATTATCTTTCCACAAACGTTCACCAGATTCGACCAGACCTTCGTAAGGGCGGTCGCCTTTACGGAAATCATTGATCGCTTCAACGATGATGCGAACATTTTCCGGCGGGGTTTGCGCACTCAGGGAACAAAGATAAAGCGCAAATTTATTGCCCATGGGGCCGGAGCTTCCGACTTCCATATATTCGTGGATCACTTTATAAATGTCTTCACGGCTGCCTTCATGGCAAATATCGTTGCCAACGCCAAAGATCAGCGGCAAATTGTGCTCGGTGGCATAGTTGCGCGACATCACGGTACCGACCTTATAAAGATCAGGATCCTGAACTTTCAGATGGTTTGGCGCAACTTGCAGTTTGCGCTCGAAGAACTCGATCGGGTTTTTAGTAAATGAATCGCCCCACCATGAATCCACCTCAACTGGGGAACTATCACCACCGGTCAATTCTTTCATACGTAAAATATACGGAATAGAGAATTCGTCGAGGATGTCATAAGTAATGAAGCCCAGCGAACCAATGGCATCGGAGCCGATGGTTTTGGCATTGGGGAATGCTTTGAACAATTCGTTGAGGTAGGGAGCGGCAACCTCTTCAACGTAATATTTGAAAATCTTATGGACAAATTCCGGGTCTTCGCGGATCAAAATGATCAAACGCTCAAAGCCCACCATGTGGGAAACCGCGGTAAAGGGAGCGCAGAAACGAACGGGCGCACTTAGGCCACCGGACACTTCTTGATAGAGATGCAATATATCGTGGATCATCTGGGCACGGCCAGAATTGATCGGATGGGGCGCTTTTAGCGCGGCCAGATCTTTTTCGGTTTTAACCAGCACATTGGTGTTGTTGATGGCCGGAGCCATATCATCAAACCATGTCATCTCGCCGCCCATCATCTCAACTTCGATGTTGTAGACGTCCCACATCAGATCGACTGTATCGAAACCAAAATCGGCGCAGGTATGAAGGTGACCTTTTACGAAAAGCTCAGCATCTGTATAAAAGTCCTTACCTGGAACCTGACAATATTCGAGACCAAACTCGGACATTTGCGATGTCCAGGGAATATAATCGGACCCCGTGGTCATAGCGAGCTTCATTTGAGCTACATTTTTTTGAAAATCATAGTCAGAAAAATCTCTGTCGAGAAATGACGGTCTGGACATATTTGTTAATTCCCCAAAATACTTGGCCAAGCTCCCTAACCACACGATCGGGCGAATGATCAGGGAAAAAAATAATGTGACTCAAACTACCACTTCAGGCAAATCGATAATTAAAGGGATTTGATTTTGTTTTTCTTATGATTAACGGTCAAAACGGGAAAAATCAGGGGATTTTGCCCTCATTTATAATGATGATTGCAATGGCCCTTGCTTTAATGTTGTATTTTAGAATACGATATCAAAGTAATTTTGATTTTCTGAGGATGGGGTATGCATCTAAATCTAGCTCATATGGCGTATGTGGTGGCTGTTGCCAAAGCCGGCAGTATTACGGGAGCATCGGTGGAAATTGGTATTTCCCAACCGGCAATCAGTGCTGCAATTCGCGGTATTGAAGATACTTTCAAATATAAATTATTCGTGCGTAACCGGGCAAAAGGACTGTCTCTAACCCCGACCGGGCGACATTTCGTCAATCGTGCGCAAAAGCTTTTGGATGAGGCGGCAGCTTTTCGCGATGATGTGCAGGGTTTTGGCAATCAGATCGCAGGGGAAATTCAAGTTGCCTGTTATCACGTGATTTCGCCCTATGTATTGCCGCCGGTTTTCAGCAATCTTGCAGCACAGCACCCAAACGTAAATGTGCGATTGCATGAAGGCTCATTGGTGGATGTGGTCAATACGGTGAAAGAGGGTACTGCCGATATCGCCATCACCTACGATATGTTTGATGATTCTACCGTTAATACGGAGCGCTTGGCAGCGGTACGGCCTCACGTATTGCTATCGCAGCAACACCCCCTTGCGGGACGGGAATCCCTATCGCTGGATGAATTGGCAAAATATCCATTTGTGATGCTCGATATTCCGGGCGTTCGGGAATATTACCAAAATCTTTTTCGCGCGCGCGGTATTCAGCCTGATGTGCGCTTCCGGGCACGCTCACTTGAATTGGTGCGTTCACTCGTAGGACTGAACCTTGGCTATTCCTTTGCCTTGCTGCCGATTGCGATCAAGCACAGCTATAGCGGCGATGTTATTGTCAGACGGCCACTCAGCCATGATGTGGAAGAGGCAAGCCTTGCTCTTGTCTCGCCGAAAGAAACTCAGCGTCCGAAAAAGATCGATGCATTTGCGGAAATCTGCCGTGTGGCAATTTCTGAAGCAATCGAAAATCATTCCAGAACGATGTTTGATAATAATTGACGTCGTGGGCTAAAAATGAGACCAGCCCTGCCTTAACGTGATGGATATTGTGGATCATTCCAACACAAGACAGGACTGGCTCCGCCCCAAACTGCGGCCCTTATCGCCAAGTGATAAGGGCCTCAGGAGAGTTTTAAAAATCAGCCGATAACACCGTTTCGCATTGCTCGTGCAACGGCTTGAATTTTGGTCGACGAATTTAATTTTGATTTTGCGCTGCTGGCATAAATGCCAATTGTCATGGCAGACAGGTTCATAACTTTTGAAATTTCATCGGTGCTCTTGCCGTCCACCATGAATTGCAGAACTTTGACCTCACGCGGTGTCAGGCGCCCTTGCAAATTCAACTTTTGGCGACTTGCCTTGAAATGCAGATCAAACTGTTCGATGGCAATGGATTGCAATTTTGCAATCTGGTTTGGTTTCAAGGTTTTTTTCAATGCACCGAGGATAACAAACCCAACGTTTTCTGCCGGGCCATGTACGGGAATGATCAAACCATCCAGCAATTGAAACTGATGAAACAGACTTGCGGCGGATTTTTCCATTTCGGATTCAGGAAAAGTATCGAGAATTTCAAATGACCACTGGAACGGGACAATGGTTTCATTGACCCTTTTGGCCAAATCCGTATTAAGCGCAGGATAGAAATCTTCGCTGCCGTCCAACACATTGCCAGGCCAATTTGAAAAAATCAGAACATCTTTGAAAGACTGCTTGCCCCGGGGACAATGGAACATCGCAAAAAACTGGCAGCCGTATTTTTCTGCCTGCTCACGCAGTTTCAAAAACGGGTTCTCATGCTCCGCACATGCGGAGGAAACATTCTCCAAGTTTCCGGGCATTACAATTTTGGTAGTTTTGCTGATCTCAATCATCGCTCACATCTTCTCAAAAAAGAAACGACCGTGCGGCTGGATTGTGGAATGTGGGGATTCCAGCAACACAGCCGCACGACCGTTTAAACTATCTTGCTGGATAGATGGCCCATCTGTGGATGATTAAGAAGGTAAACTGGTGTAGTTTACGGTTAATTTTCAGGGTAAATTGACGATTCTGATAATGCTAAGCGGTATAGTGGCAGCATTGGCATCTCAATTAACTTATGTTAGTTTTTTTACGTGTTTGGCATGAGTGGATTGCTGCCAGATATGGATCCGAGGTCAATATTGTGAATAACACAGGCGATAGTTGGGTGCATGAGGAGGTTTTATCATCTCTTCAGCTGGTGCTTGAAAGCCCGGCTTTTGTGTCTTCCCAGCAATTGCGAGCTTTTTTAAGCTATGTTGTTACCGAAAAACTCGATGGCAAAGAAGATCGCCTTAAAGCTTATACCATCGCGGTGGATGCCCTCCACAAACCAGAGAGTTTTGATTCCCAGATTGACCCAACCGTTAGAGTGTTGGCCGGGAAACTGCGTAAAGCACTATACGTATATTACGCCGACGGGAGCACAAGCGAACCGATAAAATTCCACATGCCAAAGGGATCTTACCGGCCAGAATTTTTACCCAATACGGCTCCCTCGCCTGCAATTCCAGTACATCAGTTAAATGCAGCGACCTTATATGGCAAAAATGACTTTAAGCGCTGGTGGGCAATTCCTACAGTGGTTGGCGGCTTAGCAATTATCGCAGCTGTAGGGTTTCGATTGTTTGCAATTGAGCAACCAACCAATGAACACGAGCCACATGCACCCATTATTGCTGTTGCCGTTTTTGAAAATATTTCCGGCGGTCGTGATCTGGATGGTTTCAATTCCAGCTTGCGATTCGATCTTGTCTCAGAGCTCTCGCGGTTTTCATGGCTCTCGACCTATGCGGAAAAAAAGGGCGGTGATATACAGAAAAACCCATCCTTTCATGCAGATTACGTATTGCGTGGGTCTTTGACCGTGGCCAATGAACGTATTCGCGTTTCTTACCGGTTGGAAAGCGCTGAGACCGGTATTGTGCAATGGGCGCAAATATTTGATCGCGGGTTTACCTCTCAAGGTGTCCTGCTAATTCAAAAAGAAGCCGTGCGAGCCATTGCCATTGAAGTTGGTAGCCCTGGCGGCATTCTCAACAAATTGGAGCAAAACCGCTATCAACAGAATGTGGGCGGTATGAACGCCTATCTTTGCACATTAAGATTATATGATTACTGGAAGACTTTTTCTGTCACCGATCACCTTCAGCTTCGTGACTGTCTGGAGACAGCCGTCAAAACGGACCCAAATTACGCAGAAGCTCATGCGGCTCTTTCCTTCATATATCTATACGAAGCATTGCTGAACACTAACAAAAGAGATGGTTACGATCCTTTAAAACGCTCTCTGGAAATAGCTGCTAAAGCTGTAATGCTTGATCAGTTCAGCACCCTTTCAAAACGTGCATTCTATACAGCCCTTCTTTTTAACGGCGATACTCCTGAATTTGTCCGTATCGGGCGAAGCGCCATAAAGCTCAATCCAAATGATCCTGAACTGCTATCAGATTTAGGGGCTAAAATGGCAGTTAATGCAGGATTGTGGAAAGAGGGCATGCGTTATTCAAAGAAAGCGCTTCAATTGAACCCTAACCCGACGTCATCTTATTTTGTCCCGTTCGCGCTGCAGGCAATTTTGGAAGAAAAATATGAAGAGGCACTGGGTTGGGCCGACAGAATGCAAACCAAAAGCCTGCCACTTTATAATATAGTGCAGGCGATCGCCCACGCACAATTGAAAAACCTGCCCGAAGCTCAGGCCGGTCTGGAAGCTCTGAATATAAAATCAACCGAGACAGCCAATGATGCCGTCCGTCAGTATCGGATGTTCAAACCGCTCGAAATCCTTCTTATCCAGCGATTGCATGCGGCGTTTGACTATGTAAACAGCACCAGTTGATCCTGATTCATAATTTAACTTCAACCACATGTCTCGCATCTTACCCATAGGTATGCCTTGCGATTTGCCGAAAAATTATGCAACATTCCTCGAAGTGTAATGTTTTTGCGTTTGGCTGGTAGAATATGGACACCCAACAAGCAATCACGGCCCCCACGCCAGTGATTGAACTGAAAAATATCCATAAGAGCTATGGGGCGCTTGAAGTTCTCAAGGGCATTACCGTCAATGCGAAACGCGGCGATGTGATCGCGCTTATTGGGTCTTCCGGCTCAGGAAAAAGCACCCTGTTGCGATGTGCAAATCTGCTGGAAATTCCACAGCAGGGCGATATTATTTTCCAGGGCAAGCGGGTTGAATGGCAGCAAAAGCATAATGCTCGCACACCAACCGACCCAAACCATGTACGCGCTATTCGCACCAATCTTTCCATGGTCTTTCAACAATTCAACCTTTGGGCGCATTTGACTATTTTGCAAAATGTCATCGAAGCTCCCCTTAGTGTTCTTGGCAAAGACCCGAAAGAAGCTGAAGCTTTTGGGCGTGAGCTGCTGGAGAAAGTTGGCATTGGTGATAAATGCGATAATTATCCTTCACAACTATCGGGCGGGCAACAACAACGCGCCGCAATTGCCCGCGCTCTTGCTATGGAGCCGGCGGCCATGTTGTTCGATGAACCCACAAGTGCGCTGGATCCGGAGCTTGAAGCCGAAGTGGTGCGCGTGATCAAGGGTCTTGCAAAAGAGGGCCGCACCATGCTTATCGTAACCCACGATATGAAACTTGCGCGGGATGTAGCAAACCACATCATATTTTTGCATGAAGGTTTGATTGAAGAAGAGGGCACGCCGGAGGCGGTATTTAGCCACACAAATTCCACAAGGCTGAAAAGCTTTTTGAGCGCTTCGGGCGCTGTTTAAGAACCAACAAAGGGAGAACAAAAAAATGAAAAAAATTCTTATTGCAGCGATGATCGCTGTATTTGCAACGGGGAGCGCTTATGCGCAGACCGTAAGGATGGGAACCGAGGGCGCTTATCCTCCGTACAACTTCATCAATGATAAGGGTGAGATTGATGGATTTGAACGCAATGTGGGCGATAAATTGTGCGAAATTGCCAAGCTGGAATGTGTTTGGGTAAAGAATGACTGGGATTCCATCATTCCAAATCTGGTATCAGGCAATTATGATACCATCATCGCAGGCATGAGCATTACCGAAGAACGTGACAAAGTGATTGATTTCACTGACCCATATTTCCCGGCAGATCCAAGTGCCTACATGGCCCTTGCTGGTGCAGGTGCTGATGTCACAAAAGGCAATGTCGCTGCACAAGTGAACACCATTCAATCCGGCCATGTTGCCGGTTCTGGTGCGACGCTGGTCGAATTTGCAACTCCGGATGAAACCACAGCAGCTGTGCGTAGCGGAGAAGCCGATGCCGTCTTTGCTGATAAGGCTTTCCTCCAAAAGATCGTAGACGAAAGCAAGGGCGAACTCATATTTATTGGTGAAGAAGTTATCCTTGGCAAGGGTGTTGGTCTTGGTGTCCGTGAAAGTGATGCCGAGCTAAAAGGCAAGCTAAATGCCGCCATTGCCATTATGAAAAAAGATGGTTCACTCAATGCCTTGATCGCCAAATGGTTCGACGGCATGAAGGGACCTTATTGATCCGGATATTGTTAAAGGGCCCCCAAATTGGCGGGCCCTTTTTCTTAACTAAAAATGTGCTCTGACCCCTCCCTGCTTGAAGGCTGGCAATGGCTTTGGTGCTATTTGTCCACCCCGAAACACCAGCAGTTTTACGCCAGCTTTCTGGTTGTTTTTGCCGTGCTTATTGTCACCGCACCAGTAACCATGATTTTGGGGTTTGCCGGGGCGCTGGCCAGACGCTCTGCGTTTTTACCGCTTCGCTGTTTCGGTATTGTCTATACCAGTATGATCCGCGGCGTTCCTGAAATCATTTTCTTTTTGTTTGTTCCCATCGCGCTTGACCAGCTTGTGGAATTTATACGCCACCGTATCAAATGCCCCGAAATCACCGATCCAATTTATCAGGGTGCCGATTTTGTTGTGTGTATGGCCGCAAAAATGCCTTTGGGCAGCTCACCTCAATGGGCGCACGGCCTTTGGGGATTTACGCTGGCGGTGATTGCTTTTTCCATTGTTTACGGGGCTTTTGCAGCCAATACGCTGCATGGGGCGTTGAATGCGGTGCCGCAAAATCAGTTGGAAACAGCTCGCGCCTTTGGCATGAGCGAGCGCCAGATTTTTCGCCGTATCCATTTACCGCAAATGTGGACCTATGCCCTGCCGGGACTTTCCAATTTATGGATGATACTGATCAAAGCAACGCCGTTACTTTTCCTTTTGGGCATTGAAGACATTGTCTATTGGGCGAAAGAATTGGGCGGCGCGAAGACAAGCTATTTTGCCTATCCGCATCCAGACTGGCGTTTGTGGTATTTTCTTGCTCTGCTGGTTTTTTATCTGAGTTTGACCCGGGTAAGCGAAGTGGTGTTTAAGTCACTCACTGCCCGGGTTTCCAAAGGGCAATCGCTTTTGGGTCAGGCAACTGCCTCATGAGCTGCGCCCAGACCTTTGCAGATTACGCATTGCGTTCCATCGGATTTGGCGTACGCGCTTTGCCAAAAACGGATATCACGCTTTGTGAACAGGTAGTGCTGATCGGCAGCGGCATGGTATGGAATGCCTATTTTGCTATCCTTGCGGTGATTTTTGGTTTTCTGTTTGCCACCGCTTTAGCGGTTGCGCGGGCCAGTGATAATATATGGTTGAGAAAACCTTCCGATTGGTATGTGTTTTTGTTCCGCGGTTCGCCATTGTTCATACAATTCTTTTTTGCTTATGAATTGTTCGCCCAACTTCCACGCGCCGGCATAGATATTCCATTGGGGTTCACAACCATCACCCTTGCCACAAGCTGGCTAACCAAGGCATGGGCAGGAGCATTGATTGTTTTATTCCTGAATACGTCGGCCTATTCATCGGAAATTTTTTACGGGGCGCTGCGTGCGGTTCCAAAAGGCGAGGTTGAAGCCGCAAGAGCCTATGGCATGAGCGGGTTTTCGCTCTTTCGCCGCATCACCTGGCCAACGCTTTTACGGCTGGCATGGCCTTCTTATACCAATGAGGCAATCTTTTTGTTCCATGGAACAACGCTGGTGTTCTTTTCAGGCTTTCCAGCATGGCAGCAAAAGGGCGACGCGCTTTATTACGCCAATTATTTTGCGGAAAAAACCTATAATCCGTTCATTTCGTACCCCATTGCGGCGCTTTATTTCATCATCTTTACGATTTTGATCATTGCGCTGTTTGGTGCAATCAATACGCGCCTGAACCGGCATATTAATCCAGCGGAATGTCCGAAAATTAAATATCGGCCGCAAATGATACGATAGCTATTATTAGCCGGCTAAACGAGTTTAAACCTTGTTCCAAATAGCATCTTCACCAATGGTCTCGATAAAGGCCTTATGTTCGGCCAAAATTTCATCATTCAGCCGCGAAGGTAAAGCATTGGGGCGAGGAATTGCTTTTTGGGCCTTGCCGTTGGTTTGGCTATTTTCACCCGGTTTTGACGCATTGGCATCAAGCAGAAGACTTGCCTGTTTTCCGCCCAATAATTCAATATAAACGTCCGCAAGCAATTCGGCATCGAGCAGCGCGCCGTGTTTTGTGCGGTGGGAATTGTCGATATTATAGCGTTTACACAGGGCATCCAGTGAATTTGGGCCCATTGGGTGTTTATGGCGGGCAAGCTGCAAGGTGTCGATGACCGTTGTCCACGGGAATGGCTTCATCTTCACCCGTTTCAATTCGGCATTGACGAAACCCATATCGAATTTTGCGTTGTGGGCGATTAGTTTGGCATCAGTGAAGAATTTTACGAAATCCTCAGCGATATCGGCAAAAATCGGCTTATCGGCTAGAAAATCAGCGCTGATACCATGAACACGCTCGGCATCAGGGTGGATATCCTTGCCATCGGCGTTGATATATTGATGATACGTGTTGCCGGTGGGGAAACGGTTGACCAGTTCGATCGCGCCGATCTCGATAATCTTGTCGCCACCTTCGGCCTTTAGGCCTGTGGTTTCCGTATCAAATATGATTTCACGCATGATGTTCCCCGTTTAAGATTTGCGCTTTTGAAACTTTCCATCTGACACGCTCTGGATAATTTCCGATACCTTAGCTTTGGCAGCGTCCATTCCCATGTCCGTATCAATTAGAAAATCAGCCTTTTGCCGTTTGATTGCATCTGGAATTTGTTTTTCTAAAATGCTCTCAAAGCGCTCCTTCGTCATACCGGGCCGGGCAAGAACACGTTCGCGCTGTGTATTTTCACTGGCCGTTACCACAATGACAGCATCGACTGTATTTTCCCTGCCGCCTTCAAACAATAAAGGAATATCTAGAACCACAAGTTTTGCGCCTGCTTTTCGGGCAGCATCGAGAAATTTTTGTTGTTCAGCATGCACCAGCGGGTGAATGATTGCTTCAAGCCGCTTTAAAGCATCCTTGTCTCCCAATACGCGATCGCCCAATTTTTTGCGGTCCACCATCGTACCATCACTGGTACCGGGAAAAGCTGCTTCCACCAGCCGTGTCGCTGCGCCGCTATAGAGTGTGTGGACCGTAGCATCCGCATCATAAACCTTGATGCCCGCCTGGCGAAACATTTCAGCTGTGGTTGATTTTCCCATTCCAATAGAGCCGGTGAGGCCGAGTATGATCATTTATGCAGTACTTTTTTGGTGAGGTCTTTAAGGATGTATTGGCGTAGGGCAGGGGTGATATTGGGTCTGGTACCGAACCATTTTTCAAAGCCGGGTGCTGCCTGATGCAATAACATTCCTAAGCCGTCTACAGTTTTATAATTCTTTGATTTAGCCAGCTTAAGAAAAGGTGTGAGCAAGGGCGTATAAACGATATCTGTGACAATTGCCTGCTCTTTCAAGTTCGAAAAATCGAGCGGAAAATCGCCGCTATCTCCCATACCGATTGAGGTTGTGTTGACCAAAAGGTCTGCTTTGGCCAATAAATCCGGGGCATCTTCCCAGCTATGGGGCAGCAGATCTGATTCCAAATGCGGGCTGAATTCTTCGGCAATCGCCTCTGCTTTTGCCAGCGTACGGTTGATAATATGAATTTTGGAATACCCAGCCTTGCCCAAAGCATAAATAATCGCGCGCGAAGCACCGCCCGCCCCCAAAACCACCACGGTTTTTCCCTGACGCCATTTGGGTGCAAAACTATCGAGATTGGCGCAAAAGCCATATCCATCGGTATTGGTGCCATGAACTTTGCCATCTTTCAGCCAAAGCGTATTAACAGCACCGAGCACCTCGGCAATTTCATCCCTATGATCAACAAGCCGGAAAACCGCTTCTTTATGGGGTACGGTGACATTACCACCAGCAAAGCCGGATTTGGGCAGAAGCCTGATAAACGTTTCGATTTTCTCAGGCGAAATCCCTACAGCCTCATAGGTTCCCGGAATTTTGAGATATTTAAGCCAATATCCGTGCAATAAGGGGGAGCGGGAATGTTCGATCGGCCAGCCGATGACAAATGCAGAATTTGCTTCTTGTTCATTATTGCTCATGGCCGCGTCCTATCGCTCAGGCATCCATTAATTTTCGTTTTCTCAACTCTGATAATAAGGGCAAAAGTGGCAGGCCCATGATGGTGAAGTAGTCGCCCGCTATTTCTTCAAATAATTGTAGCCCCTCCGCCTCGATCTGGTAAGCCCCGACGCTGGTGAGCGCGATATCTCCCACTTTAGCCAAATGTCGGCCGATAAAACCGGGATCAAGATCACGCATCTTCATTCTGGCAATTTCCACATGGCTCCACAATATCTGGCCATTTCGTACCAGAACCACAGCGCTGTTTAATAAATGGGTTTTACCAGACATTTGTAACAGGCGGTGACGCGCCTCTTCCATATCGATGGGCTTGTGCAATAATTCTTCATTGAGAGAAAGGGTTTGGTCACAACCAATCACATAAGCATCGGGAAACTTTTCGGAAACATTGGTGGCTTTTGCCTGAGCTAGAATTTCAGCAATATCACCAGCTTCAAGATCGGCCTTAAGCAAGGGTGCCTCCACGGCTCTCTCATCCACATTGGACGGCCGGCTTTCTATCGTCAGACCAACATTTTTCAGGAGTTGTGCCCGGTAAGGGCTTTTGGAGGCTAAAATCAACTGAATATTTGTTTCGTTCATTTTGTGACCTCCAATAGTGTGTTGCGCTCTTCGCGAAGGATGAGGATTGCGGCGGCGGTTTCCTCAATCGATTTTCTCGATACATCGATGGTCGGCCATTTATGTTGAGCGCAAAGTTTTCTGGTATTGGCCAGTTCTTCGGCAATCGATGCTCTATCTGTATAGGCGGTGTCATCGGCATCGGCGTTCAGGCCCAACAATCTGTTGTGACGCACCTGATAAATGCGGTCCGTACTGGCCACCAGCGCGACAATCAACGGCTTTTTGGCGGCGATAATCTGCGGCGGTAATTCCATATCCGGCACCAAGGGAACATTGGCGGTTTTTATACCGCGATTGGCAAGATAAATACTGGTGGGAGTTTTGGAGGTACGGCTGATGCCAAGCAAAATCACATCCGGTTCATTGATATCTTCAGGGAGCGCGCCGTCATCATGCATCATGGAAAAATTTAGCGCTTCAATTCTGGCAAAATATTCTGCGTCCAGTGCATGCTGCGCACCGACCTTGCGTTCTGTTGGCGCCCCGAGATAAGATTGAAAAGTGAGGAATATTGGCTCCAGCACGGAGACGCAAGGGACACCCAATTGCCTGCATTGGGCTTCAAGGGTCGAGCCGATCTCTGTATCGGTGATCGTATAAAGCACGATGCCGGGGTTGTTTTTGATGTCTGTGATGGCCTGATCCAGCGAATTTTGATTTCGAACCGATGGATAGACATGTTCAATTGCATGCCGGGTTTTATATTGTGAGGCGACTGCACGCGAGGTGGCAATCAAGGTTTCTCCGGTGGAATCGGATATCAAATGGAGATGAAAATTACTGTGACTTTTATTCACCGGGAAAGCCGTCCTTTGTGGATAGGTGTTAATAAAGTCTTAATCTTGCTGGAATGGCCAGACTTATCCAGACTCACCAGATTTTCCTACCCATATAAATTTTGTATAGAAGGTTGAGCGGTGCCTGTGAATAGGGGGGATAAAATGGTTGGCCTCGAAAATTTGGGATAAATTTGATTTTTTATTTTATTCTATGTCGTTTTAAGTGGTTGAAAATTAATGAATTTATTGGATTTTCCACGTTATTCACAGCTTGTGGATGGATTTAGTGTGTGCTTTGGTGGAAAAAATATAAATGTGAATGAATTGTGCAAAAAGTTTTGTTGCCGCTATTCACAGACTCTAATAATCAAAATAACAAAATAGAAAATTTATTATGGAGAGCAATGTGGATAACTCGACTAGCCGAAAGGTCATGGAAGTTCTTAAAGGTAAGAAATTTGAGCGACCTCCCATATGGCTTATGAGGCAAGCTGGTCGTTATCTTCCAGAATACCGTGAGGTACGGAAGCAGGCAGGAAGCTTCTTACAGGTTTGCTATAATCCAGAACTAGCCATTGAAGTTAGCATGCAACCGATAAGACGGTTTGGCTTTGATGCGTCAATTTTGTTTTCTGATATTCTTGTTATTCCTGATGCGCTTGGTCGTGAAGTTCGTTTTGTTGAAGGAGAAGGACCAAGACTTGAGCCTATTTCTGCTGAGGAAATTAAAGGACTGGTTGAGGCTTATGAGAGCGAAAAGGCTCTGGATCATTTAAAGCCGGTTCTAGCGACCGTTGAAGGGTTGCGGGGGGAGTTACCCATTGAAACTACCTTGCTTGGCTTCTGTGGGGCTCCATGGACGGTAGCGACCTATATGATCGCAGGACGTGGAACGCCGGATCAGGCGCCGGCTCGGTTGTTTTCTTATTCGAACCCGGAAGCCTTTGAACAATTGCTTAATCTGCTGAGCGATGTATCGGCTGATTATCTGATTGCCCAATTACGCAAGGGTGCCGATGCGGTACAGATATTTGATTCTTGGGCTGGTGTCCTTGGTGAAGCAGATTTTGAACGGTGGTGTGTTGCTCCAGTTAAACGGATTGTTGATCGGGTTCGCGCTGAAATTCCTGATGCAAAGATCATCGGGTTTCCAAAAGGGGCTGCAGGGCTTTACGAAGATTACCGTCAAAAGACCGGGGTTGATGCTCTAAGTCTTGATTGGACGATAACCAGTAAATTTGGTCAGATGCTGCAAAGGGATGGCGCTGTGCAGGGAAATCTTGATCCCATGCGCGTTGTTGCCGGTGGTGATGCGCTCGATCGTGGTGTCGATGCTGTTCTTGAGGCATTTGACGGCGGGCCTCATATTTTCAATCTGGGCCACGGGATTACACCTCAGGCGCCATTGGTAAATGTTGAGCAATTGGTGAAGCGCGTTCGCGGCTAAGGATGATTTTTAATGTATGAATGGGTCAAAGTCTGCCACATTGTTTCAGTGATAGCGTGGATGGCAGCGATGTTTTATTTGCCGCGTCTTTGTGTTTATCATGCGGATAGCGAAACGGGTTCGCAGCAATCTGAAACGTTCAAAATCATGGAACGGCGTTTGTTAAAAGGCATTATGACGCCTGCATTGATTGCCACTTGGGTTTTTGGTCTCTGGCTGATGGTGTTGCTTGAAGCTTGGCAAGAAGGCTGGTTTGCCGCCAAGTTTGTTTTGGTTTTTCTATTGACCGGTTATCACGGTGTTTGTTCTAGATGGGTGAAGGAATTTGCCCGGGATGAGCGGAAACGCAAGCCGAAATTTTTCAGAATGGTCAATGAAATTCCGGTTGTGATGATGATCCTCATTGTGATTTTGGTAGTCGTAAAACCATTTTGAATCGATTATCTGCAATTTTTTCTTGAAGAAATGCGCGATTAGTCCTATTTGTGGCTTAACTTATTTGGGTGTGGCAAGTCCTTTGCCAAAATTCACCCTCCCACAATTTAAATTTGAAAGTGAAACTTCATGGAAACAATGAAGCTTCAGGAGCTCAATGCTAAGAGCCCTAAGGACCTTGTCACCTTTGCTGAAGGTGTCGAGGTTGAAAATGCCAGTACCATGCGCAAACAGGAATTGATGTTTGTGATCTTGAAAAATCTGGCCGAACAGGACGTGGAAATCATCGGCGAAGGGGTTGTTGAAATCCTGCAAGATGGTTTTGCTTTCCTTCGTTCAGCTGGTGCTAACTATCTTCCTGGTCCCGATGATATCTATATTTCTCCTTCCCAGATCAGACGATTTTCGCTGAAAACCGGTGATACAGTGGAAGGACCCATTCGTGGTCCTAAAGATGGCGAACGTTATTTTGCGCTGTTGAAAGTTAATCTGATCAATTTTGATGATCCGGAAAAGACTAAACACAAAGCACATTTTGATAATCTCACACCGCTTTATCCCGATGAGAAATTCAAAATGGAAATTGAAACTTCTGAGAGCAAAGATTTGTCTTCGCGGGTGATCGATCTGGTTGCACCGATTGGTAAGGGACAACGTGGGTTGATTGTTGCGCCGCCTCGTACCGGTAAAACTGTTTTGCTACAAAATATTGCCCATGCGATTACAGCTAATCATCCAGAAGCCTATCTGATCGTGCTGTTGATTGATGAGCGGCCGGAAGAAGTAACCGATATGCGCCGTTCTGTGAATGGTGAAGTGGTTGCTTCAACCTTTGATGAGCCGGCTTCTCGCCATGTGCAAGTTGCCGAAATGGTCATTGAGAAGGCCAAACGTTTGGTCGAGCATGGGCGCGATGTGGTGGTGCTGCTTGATTCTATTACGCGTCTTGGACGTGCCTATAACACCGTTGTTCCTTCATCGGGCAAAGTGTTGACCGGTGGTGTTGATGCGAATGCGCTGCAGCGGCCGAAACGTTTCTTTGGTGCAGCAAGAAATATCGAAGAGGGCGGTTCTCTTACGATTATTGCGACGGCTCTGATCGATACCGGCTCTCGTATGGACGAAGTTATCTTTGAAGAATTCAAAGGTACGGGTAACTCGGAGATTGTGCTTGATCGTAAGATCGCTGATAAGCGGGTTTATCCATCCATCGACATTATGAAGTCTGGTACTCGTAAGGAAGATTTGTTGATCGAAAAATCCGATCTGCAGAAAATCTTTGTACTGCGGCGTATTCTTTCTTCCATGGGTACGGTTGATGCGATCGAGTTCCTGATCGATAAGCTCAGACAAACCAAGAGCAATAGTGATTTCTTCGATACGATGAACACCTGATAATTCCGGTTTCCGGAGAGGTGTATTTTCTGCGGGTGGTTCTATGAGTGGTCTGGATACAATCTTTGCGCTTTCGAGCGGGCAATTGCCTAGCGGTATTGCTGTGATTCGTATTTCGGGGTCGCGCTGTCGATTCGTTATCGAAACGATGGCTGGAAAGTTGCCCTCACCCAGAAAAGCCTCTCTTTGTGAAATTGTGAGCTTTGAAGATAAGCAAGTTCTCGATCAGGGATTGGTGCTGTGGTTTCCGGGCCCGAAGAGTTTTACAGGCGAAGATTGCGCAGAGCTACAAATACACGGCGGACGCGCGGTTGTTGCGGCTGTGCTGCGAAGCCTTGGTTCTATTGATGGTTTGCGAATGGCTGATGCGGGCGAATTTTCTCGCCGTGCTTTTGAAAATGGCCGTCTTGACCTGACTGAGCTTGAGGGCCTTTCAGACTTAATCGCCGCCCAGAGCGAGGCTCAACGTAAGCAAGCCTATTTCCAATCCCGGGGTGAGTTGCGCCAGCTTCTCGAAGATTGGCGGCATCGCTTGATCCATATGCGGGCATTGGTGGAAGCCGACTTTGATTTCAGCGATGAAGAAGACGTGCCGGGCAGTGTGGCAGATGGTGTTTGGGATAAGGCGCAGGAATTGCGCGATGAAATAGCCACACACCTTAATGATGGCCGTATTGGTGAAATTGTTCGTGATGGCTTTCGGATTGTCTTGATGGGATTGCCCAATTCGGGGAAGTCGAGCTTGCTGAACGCCCTTTCCAAGCGGGATGTGGCGATTGTTACGGAGATAGCTGGCACTACAAGGGATCTGATTGAGGTAGAACTGGATATCGCTGGGTATCTGGTTGTGGTGTGCGATACAGCGGGTATCCGCGATAGCGGTGACTTCATTGAACAAGAAGGGGTTCGCAGGGCGAAGGAAGCCGGTGATCAGGCTGATATGATTATTTGGCTCTGGGAAGCGGGCGCTGAGGATGGTGCTCCCGAAACGAATCTTGGAAATCAGATTGTAATTCGTTCGAAAGATGATGATGGCTCGTTGAAAACAGATTTGATGACTATTTCAACTAAGAGTGGGTACGGTATGGAATCATTGATTTCTCTCATAGCCCGTCAACTTGAAACATTGGTTTCGAATGCTGACCAACGACTTGTTACGCGGGAAAGACACAGGTCAGCTTTGGTCGATTCGGTAACGGAACTTACAATAGCCATTGAAGACAAGACAGGCCCAAACGATTTGAGGGTGGAATATCTGCGTAAGGCAAGCGACGATGTGGGACGCATAGTTGGCAGGGTGGATGTTGAAGATCTACTAGATGTGATCTTTGCTGAGTTCTGTGTGGGAAAATGATTCACGTGAAACAATTCACATATGCTATAGACGCCAAGAGGGTGTTTCACGTGAAACATTTACCTTAATACGGCTCAAGAGACGAGAGATTTAATGAACAGGTTTGATGTTATTGTAATCGGTGGTGGCCATGCCGGCACAGAAGCAGCAGCTGCTGCTGCACGTATTGGTGCGCGTACGGCTTTGATCACTCATAAGCGTGATACAATTGGCGTTATGTCCTGTAATCCCGCTATTGGTGGCCTTGGCAAAGGGCATCTGGTGCGTGAAGTTGATGCTTTGGATGGTTTGATGGGCCGGGTTGCTGATGCGGCCGGTATTCAGTTTCGAATGTTGAACCGCAGGAAAGGGCCAGCAGTTCAGGGCCCACGTACGCAAGCGGATAGAAAACTCTATCGAAATGCGATGCAGTCTGAGATTTCCAACGTTGAAGGTTTGGAAGTGATTGAGGCGGGTGTGGCTGATATCGTTGTTAAAGACGGCGCCATTCGGGGTGTGAAGCTGGAAGACGGTTCTATCGTTGCTGCGCCGTGTGTGGTGCTGACCACTGGCACCTTTTTACGTGGTCTTATTCACATTGGTGATAAGAAGATACCGGCAGGACGTTGGGGTGAAGCGCCTTCTAACGGGATATCTGAGACGCTTGCAGCTCATAACTTCTCGCTTGGACGGCTGAAAACCGGGACTCCTGCGCGCTTAGACGGCAAAACAATTGATTGGTCAGGGCTGGACGTTCAAAAGGCTGACGAGAACCCAATTCCGTTTTCATATTTGACCAAAGAGATTACGAACCCCCAAATTACCTGCGCAATTACCCGTACCAATAGCCGTACGCACAAAATTATTGAAGACAATCTGAAATATTCTGCGGTCTATTCCGGACAAATTGAAGGGACAGGGCCGCGCTACTGCCCTTCTATTGAAGATAAGATTGTAAAATTTGGCGAAAGAAACGGCCATCAGATCTTTCTGGAACCTGAGGGGTTGGATGACAGCACCATTTATCCCAATGGCATTTCGACGTCTCTGCCGGAAGAAATTCAGCAGAAATTCCTTGAAACCATTGCCGGGCTTGAGAATGTTAAAATTTTGCAGCCGGGATACGCGATTGAATATGATCATGTGGACCCGCGCGAACTGAGGCCTAGCCTTGAAAGTCGGGCAATTGGCGGGTTTTATCTTGCCGGCCAGATCAATGGAACCACGGGATATGAGGAAGCAGCGGCGCAAGGGCTGGTTGCAGGCCTTAATGCTGCTCGCAAGGCCGGAGATCAGGCCCCGGTGATCTTTAGCCGTACTGAGAGCTATATTGGTGTGATGATCGATGATCTCGTCACGCGCGGTGTGAGCGAGCCTTATCGGATGTTTACTTCCCGTGCTGAGTACCGTCTATCCCTTCGTGCAGACAATGCTGACCAGCGCCTGACGCCCCTTGGGGTGGAGATTGGGCTGGTGGGAAGTGCTCGCAAGGAAGTGTTTGAACGCAAGCTTGGAGTGCTGGAGGCTGCTAAGCAGGCCTGTGCCGAGGTTGCCCTCACGCCGAACGAAGCTCGCAAGCATGGATTAAACATCAACCAGGATGGCGTTCGCCGTAGTGCATGGGAGTTATTGTCCTATTCGGAAATTTCTTTAGAGAAGCTTGCCGATATTTGGCCTCAGCTGCAGGATTTTGATCCGGTAATCGCTCGGCAGATAGAGATAGAGGCAGGGTATGCGGTGTATCTGGCTCGCCAAGAGTCCGATATTCAGGCGATACGGCGGGACGAAGGCAGAATTATTCCTGATGATTTTGACTACAGCGCTCTGTCCGGTCTCTCTAATGAGTTGTGCCAGAAGCTTGAAACCATTCGTCCGGCAAATCTTGGTCAGGCTGGCAGGATTGAAGGAATGACGCCAGCGGCGATCCTTCTGGTCCTTGTTCATATCCGTAAGCTTGATAATGGGAAACGTCGCAAATCGGCGTCCCATTCTAACGCTCGCGGTAACTGATAGTGATGAGCAACAGCGCCCCTACACAGAGCGAACTGGATTTATTAAAATCCATTTACCCTGTTTCACGTGAAACAATTGAGCGTTTGACGGTCTATGTGGATCGTCTGAAAGTGTGGCAGCAAAAGACCAATCTTGTGTCGACAGCAACGCTCGATACCATTTGGAGCAGGCATATCGCTGATAGCTTGCAATGCTTTGCCCTATTCCCTGATATGCGTCAGTGGGCAGATTTGGGTAGTGGTGGCGGACTTCCGGGTATGGTTCTGGCAATTCTTCTGGCGGATGAGGATGGTGCGAAGGTGCATCTGGTGGAAAGCAATCAAAAGAAATGTGCCTTCCTGCGCGGGATAGGGCGACAGACGGAAAGCGTTGCTACTATCCATTGCGGGCGTATCGAGTCGGAAACGAAACAACTTTTAGGAATTGAAGTGGTCACTGCTCGGGCGCTGACGGTGCTTCCGGGGGTGTTTGAATATTCCCTGCCATTGATTGAGCGCGGTGCCATTGGTCTTTTTCATAAAGGTAGGGATTACCAGAGGGAAGTCGCAGATTGCAGTGGTTTGTGGAAATTTGATCTGGTAGAACATCCAAGCAAGGTAGAAGCGGATTCTGTCTTGCTGGAAATTCGGAGCCTTGAGAAAATCGAACCAAAATAGCGGATTTGGTGGCGAATTGTCATAGCAGGCTTCAGAACTTGGCACAGAGTACTGGAATTTAACCCAGATTGAGGCGAGGTAAAATGCGGATTATCACAGTAGCAAATCAGAAGGGCGGCGTTGGTAAAACAACGACAGCCATTAATTTAGCAACAGCATTGGCAGCCATTGGCAATCAGGTGCTGATTGTCGATCTTGACCCACAAGGTAATGCCAGCACAGGGCTTGGCATTGCTCGTGAAGACAGGGAAATTTCAACCTATGATCTTATCTCAGGCGAGGCGTCGCTGAATGATACGATTATGGCGACGTCTGTTCCCCGGCTTTTTGTATCTCCTTCTACGCTCGATCTTTTGGGTGTGGAAATGGAAGTGGCCGGGGACCGTGACCGGGCGTTTAAACTGCGTTACAAATTGCAGGCCCACGAAAAAGCAATCAGCCTTAAGGGCCACGGATTGCAGCACATTGATTATATCCTGATCGATTGCCCGCCATCGCTGAATCTTTTGACGATCAATGCGATGGCAGCTGCTGATTCAGTGCTGGTGCCTTTGCAGACTGAGTTTTTTGCGCTGGAAGGTTTGAGCCAGTTGTTGAAAACGGTTGACGAGGTTCGTCGTACCATCAACCCCGATCTTGAAATTCAGGGTATTGTTCTGACGATGTTTGATCGGCGCAATAATCTGGCGCAGCAGGTTGTGGAGGATGTTAGAGAGTTTATGGGCGACAAGGTCTATAAAACTGTTATTCCGCGCAATGTCCGGATTTCCGAAGCACCTTCTTACGGTAAGCCTGCGATATTATATGATCTGGCTTGTGCTGGAAGTCAGGCTTATTTGAAACTGGCATCCGAAGTTATTCGCCGCGAAAAGAAATTGCTGGCTGCTTAATCACATAACGAAAATGAAGGGGTATATATGCCCCACAAGGACCGAATACGGAGTTGTTCCTGAATGGCTGAAGATAGTTCAAAATCGAGACTGGGTCGTGGTCTCGCCGCATTGATTGGCGAGATGGACCAGCCATCAACCAGCGCTGGTAAATCATCTAAATCCTCGGCAGAGGATGTGATCACTCAGGATCAGGAAGTGTCGATTGAACTGATCCGGGCAAACCCACAAAATCCGCGTCGCCATTTCAATGATGCGGAACTTGCGGATTTGAGTAATTCCATCAAGGAGCATGGCATCGTTCAGCCTATCCTTGTGCGCCCGATCAAGAATGAAGATCTTGGTGGTGCGCGTTATGAAATCATCGCTGGCGAGCGGCGCTGGCGTGCGTCACAGCGTGCCGGTCTTCATGCCATCCCGGTGGTTATTCGCGATGTGGATGACCGCCATGCGCTGGAACTTGCGATCATTGAAAATGTACAGCGTGCAGATTTGAATGCTATTGAAGAAGCGATGGGCTATCAGCAGTTGATCAATGACTATGATTATAGTCAGGCCGAGCTTGGTAAGGTGTTGAGCCTGAGCCGATCCCATGTGGCCAATACGCTTCGGCTTTTGAAGTTGCCGGAAGATGTGATGACACTGGTTGCCGAAGGAAAACTTTCTGCCGGTCACGCCCGTACATTAGTGAATGCAACCGGCGCGTCCTTTCTAGCTGATAAGATTATTCGTGAAGGTCTTTCTGTGCGGCAGGCTGAGCAACTTGCCCAAAATCCTGAAGAGGCAACAAGGAAAAGCTCTGGCAAATCTGCCCCGAAAAATGCAGATATTGCGGCGGTTGAAGCACGTCTTGAAGAGATGCTCGGTTTCAAGACATCGCTCAAATATAAAGATAACGGCGCTGGCAGTATCAGGATTTCATTCAAAAATCTTGATCAGCTCGATAGCATTTGTAAATTGCTGGAGAGCGGTAGCTAGTTTATTTATTCTCACGGGCGGCTCTTCGCCGCCTGAGTATACCAATCGTAATTGGTCTGATTGAATCATGCGAAACTGGCTCTTTTAAACAATCCATCATATCCCTATTCTTGCCTAAACAAACTTGAATGAGGGCATAGCTATGGGCGAAAATATCAATGCATTGGGTCAGCCGATTGGCCAGGCTGTTCCTGACTGGAAAGCCTGTGCTTTACCTCCGCGCGAAATGATGCAGGGACAATATTGCCGTATTGAACCAATCGATCTGGATGCCCATGCCTCGGATTTATATTCTGCTTTCAGGCAGGACAACGAGAACCGCATCTGGACATATTTGCCCTATGGGCCGTTTGATGAAGAGGCGGGCTTTCGCTCTTGGATGGAGGATGCATGCTTTGGCGATGATCCACTTTTTCATGCGATCATTGATGGGCAAACGGAAAAGGCCATTGGGGTTGCAAGCTATCTTCGTATTGATCCAGCCAATGGTGTGATCGAGGTGGGCAATATCAATTATTCGCCGGAATTGCAGCGCACGCGAGCGGCCACCGAAGCGATGTATTTGATGATGCATCGTGCGTTTTCCGAACTTGGCTATCGTCGCTATGAATGGAAATGCGATGCGCTTAATGCGCCTTCGCGCAATGCTGCCGAGCGGTTTGGGTTTTCCTATGATGGGTTGTTTCAGCAAGCGATTATGTATAAGGGCCGCAATAGGGATACGGCTTGGTTTTCGATACTTGATGGGGATTGGCCCGCTCTGAAAGCGGCCTATCTGGAATGGCTCGATGCAGATAATTTTGAGGCAAGCGGACAGCAGAAAACCGGCCTTGCTGAAATGATCTCAATCCACAGGCCAGCAAAGCACGGGACAGGGAAATGACAAATACGATAATTGTACGGGCTCCCACCGAAGCAGATTTTGATCAGTGGTTACCTCTTTGGGAAGGCTATAACGAATTTTACGGGCGTTCCGGGCCGACAGAGCTTCCGGTTGAAATTACCAATATGCTGTGGAGCCGCATCTTTGATGCCTACGAACCGGTGCATGGGCTGGTGGCGGAACTGGATGGTAAAATTGTCGGATTAGTGCACTACCTCTTTCATCGTGTCACCAATAATATTGAAGCGACCTGCTATCTCGAAGATCTATATACCGATGAGAATGTGAGAGGGCAGGGCGTTGGCCGTGCGCTGATTGAAGCGGTCTACGAGAAAGCAAAGCTTGCCAATGCACCGCAAGTCTATTGGTTGACCCATGAAACCAATGCAACCGCCAGAAAGCTTTATGATGGCATTGCGGAGAATTCAGGTTTCGTTGTTTATCGGCAGAAATTTTAAAGCAGATGATCCAGTATCAATAGCCAGCCAGTGATGGTCACCACTGAAAATACGCTTGCCATGACAAGGCTGGAAGCAGCCACCGAAACAGCACGGTCATAAAGGCTGGCGAAAATATATCCGTTTACACCGGGCGGCATGGCCGCCACGACGACGCTGGCTAAGACATAGATTTTTGGCAAGTCCAAAATATAATGGGAAATCAATAGTGCTACCGCTGGATGCAGGATTAGAGAGACGGCTGTTACCATCGCGGTCTCGCCAATTCTATCGTTCAGCTTGTAACGGGTGAGGGTGGCACCGATCCCGATAATGGCGACGGTGATGGCGGAATCTGCGAGCATATTGACCGGGGTCATGATGATTTCTGGAATAACAATGCCTGACACATTGCAGGCTGCTCCCAACATTATGCCGAGCATCAAAGGTGATGAGAAAATAGATTTGAATGCTTTCAGGATGGTTTCGCCCAGTGGTTTTCCATCCCGGCGTGCCAGTTCCATCGATATCATGCCGACCGTATAAAGGATTGGCACGTGCAGGGTTAAAATTCCAAACACCGGGGTTAGAACGCTTTCGCCATAAGCGCGCTCGGTAATTGCAAGGCCGAGCAATACAGAGTTGGAGAAGTATGCTGTGAAGCCGATTGCCACGGCTTCGCCCGGCCGTCTTTTCCAGAACACTCGGGCTAAAAATATAGCGGTAGCGAAGCAGAAAAAGGCGGCGACATAAAAACTCGCCAGCATTTGAAAATGGAAGGCGCTTTTAAATTCCAGTTGGTAGATAGCTCGGAAAAGCAAAACGGGTACTGCCAGCCGTACCGCGAAATTGGAAAGGACGCCGGCGGTTGCTTCTGGCAGGTAGCCGAATTTTACAACCACATAGCCAAGCCCCAAAAGGGCAAAAATCGGGAAAATAATCTGAAATACGTCTAGCAAGCTATTTGAACTCTCAAAGGGCAATGTTCTTAACATGATACATAACGGCTTGATGAGTATCAGTAAAATCTTTATTCGGAAAGTCACATTTGTTAGGGTGGTTTTCAAAGTGCAAAAGTTTGAGAGATGTTATGAGTACAAACCTTCAATTGGAAATCTTACCCCTCCATTATAAAGACGCATTAAAGCTGGCACCCTTGCTTGCGGCATATACGCAGGCGCTAAAGCGTGGGGCACCGCGCCAGCCGGATATATTTTATGCCGAATCTCTATTGCAAGACCGTGCGGCCAAGTTTTTAGGGGCGTTTTTGGATGAGGCGCTGATCGGGTTTATCCTGTTTTATGATTTGCCGGACCCCATAACCGGCCAGCGTGCAGGGCAGGCGGATCATATCTATGTGCATCACGCCCATACAGGCAAGGGCATTGCGCGCGCCATGGTGGATGTGCTTGCAGATCAGGGAGAAAAGCGTGGCTGGCAAAAGCTAATTCTTAATTCACCGCGTTCCTCAGAAACCGGAATGAGCCTGTTTCAATCCATCGCGGCGCCTGCGGATCAAATGAGCTTTGTACTAAAATTTCAAAGCTGATCACATTGCGACTTATTTCCTATTTCGTTTCTGGCGTTTTTCCCGCCTCTGGGTCTGGTAGAATCGAAATATGTGGTTTAAACAAAGCGGGTGCACCGAATAAAGCCCTGAAGGTTAAGGCCAATGTCCAGTCAGGATATAAAAAATGCGAGACCGCTTTCTCCGCATTTGAGTATTTATAAACCAATCCCAACCATGATGATGTCGATCGTCCACCGGATGACCGGGATGGCACTCTATTTTGGTACCTTGCTGATTGCATGGTGGCTTTTTGCTGCAGCATCGGGTGAAGCCTATTTTGAGTGGGTGAATGCCTTTATGGGGTCTATCATCGGACGGCTCATTTTGTTTGGCTACACTTGGGCGTTGATGCACCATATGATTGGCGGCATGCGCCACCTTTATTGGGATACGGGTCGCGGTTTTGCCAAAGAAACCACCACAAAACTTGCCTATGCAACAATCATCGGCTCAATAACACTGACAATCCTTTTATGGGTTGTTGGCTATATGGTTCGATAGGGGATTTGACATGAGCATGCTTACTCCTTTCAAAAAAGTTCACGGACTTGGTTCTGCCAAAGAAGGCACGGATCACTTTTGGCGCCAGAGGCTGACCTCGATTGCCAATATCCCTTTGATGATTTATTTTGTCTGGCTGATCATTTCGCTTAACGGCGCGCCCTTTAGCGAAGTGGTTGCCCAATTATCTTCGCCCATTACCGCTGTCGTTCTGCTTTTGGTTATGGTTTCTGGGCTGATACATATGAAGCTCGGCATGCAGGTGGTGATTGAAGATTACGTGCATGGTGAAGCCAATAAGATTGCCTGTATCATCGGCAATATCTTCTTCACCTTTGTTGTTGGAGCGATATCAATTTTTGCAATTCTCAAGCTCGGCTTTGGAGGCTGATATATGGCATCTGCCAAACAAAAGAATGCCGGTAAGGCATATGAAATTGTCGACCATTACCATGATGTGGTTGTGGTCGGAGCTGGCGGTGCCGGACTTCGCGCAACCCTAGGCATGGCCGAGCAAGGGTTTAGTACAGCTTGCGTCACCAAGGTTTTCCCAACGCGTTCTCATACTGTTGCGGCTCAAGGCGGCATTGCTGCTTCTCTGAAAAATATGGGTGATGATCACTGGCACTGGCATTTATACGATACGGTCAAAGGGTCTGATTGGCTTGGCGATGTGGATGCGATGGAATATCTGGCGCGGGAAGCGCCAGCCGCTCTTTATGAGCTGGAACATTATGGTGTGCCGTTTTCGCGCACCGAAGAAGGTAAAATTTATCAGCGCCCGTTTGGTGGTCATATGATGAATTTTGGCGAAGGACCTCCGGTTCAGCGTACTTGCGCTGCGGCGGATAGAACAGGACACGCGATCCTTCATACGCTTTATGGCCAGTCTTTGCGCCACAATGCAGAATTTTATATTGAATATTTCGCCATTGATATGATGATGAGCAGCGATGGCCAATGTACCGGCATTATTGCGTGGAATCTTGATGATGGCACCATCCACCGCTTTAATGCGAAAATGGTTGTGATGGCAACGGGCGGTTATGGTCGTTCATTCTTCTCAGCAACTTCTGCCCACACCTGTACTGGTGACGGCAATGGCATGGTATCTCGTGCGGGTCTTCCTTTGCAGGATATGGAATTTGTGCAATTCCATCCAACCGGCATTTTTGGGGCTGGTTGCCTGATTACCGAGGGCGCGCGCGGCGAAGGCGGCTATCTGGTGAATTCCGAGGGTGAGCGCTTTATGGAACGTTATGCGCCAAATGCTAAAGATCTAGCATCACGCGATGTGGTTTCTCGCTGTATGACCATGGAGATCCGCGAGGGTCGCGGGGTTGGCAAAAATAAGGATCATATCTATCTGCATCTTGACCATCTGGACCCAGCGGTACTGAACGAACGCCTGCCGGGTATTTCAGAGAGTGCGAAAATCTTTGCGGGTGTTGATCTTACACGCGAGCCGATCCCGGTACTGCCGACAGTGCATTATAATATGGGCGGCATTCCGACCAATTATTGGGGTGAAGCGCTTAATCCGATTAAATCATCGCCTAACCGTATTGTTCCGGGCCTGATGGCTGTGGGAGAAGCTGGATGTGCTTCTGTTCATGGCGCCAATCGGCTTGGTTCGAATTCACTGATTGATCTGGTGGTATTTGGACGGGCAGCTGCGATTCGTGCAGGGCAGGTGATTGACCGTGAAGCGCCAATTCCTTCGCCCAATGAAGCTGCAAGTGAAAAAATCATGGATCGGTTTGACAAGCTGCGTTATGCGGATGGTGGCACGCCAACTGCTGAGCTGCGTTTGAAAATGCAAAAAACCATGCAAGAAGATGCGGCCGTGTTCCGCGATGCTGAGAGCCTTAAATCCGGTTGCAAGCGGATGCAGGAAAACTGGAACCAGATGACTGATTTGAAGGTCACCGATCGTTCGATGATCTGGAACTCTGATCTGGTGGAAACGCTGGAACTTGAAAATCTCATGGCCTGCGCCATCACAACGGTGGTTGGTGCGGAAGCACGTAAGGAAAGCCGTGGAGCTCATGCCCGTGAAGATTATAAGGACGGCAAATTTTCCGGTCGGGATGACAAGAACTGGCGCAAACATACATTGGCTTGGGTTGATGCCAAAGGCAAAGTGAAGCTTGATTATCGCCCGGTGAATACCAAACCGCAGCTTTCTGTGGCCGATGGTGGCATTGATCCGAAGAAAATCGCACCTAAGGCAAGGGTTTATTAGAATTTTTTCCGTAAGTTGTGAAGAAATAACAGATTGAAATATAATGGTTGAACTCACACTCCCTAAAAATTCCCGTATCCGTCAGGGCAAAACATGGCCTAAACCGGAAGGCGTGACCAATCTGCGCGAATATCGTATTTACCGCTGGTCGCCTGATGACGGGGAAAACCCGAGCATTGATACCTATTTTGTCGATGCGGATGATTGCGGGCCAATGGTGCTTGATGGCCTGTTGTGGATTAAGAACAACATTGATCCGACCCTGACCCTGCGGCGTTCTTGCCGTGAAGGGATTTGTGGCTCCTGTGCCATGAATATTGACGGAACCAATACGCTGGCCTGCACCAAGGGCATTGAAGAAATCAGCGGCATGGTCAAGGTTTATCCCCTGCCTCATATGTCGGTGATCAAAGACCTTGTGCCGGATATGAATAATTTTTACGCCCAGCACCGCTCTATCGAACCATGGCTTAAGACCACTACGCCCGCACCGCGCACGGAATGGCTGCAAAGTCATGAGGATCGCGAGAAGCTTGATGGGCTTTATGAGTGCATTTTATGCGCCTGCTGCTCAACTTCCTGCCCATCTTACTGGTGGAATGGCGATCGTTATCTTGGGCCAGCAGTTCTGTTGCAGGCTTATCGGTGGTTGATTGATTCTCGCGATGAAGCCACGGGTGAACGGCTGGATGAGTTGGAAGATCCATTCCGTCTTTACCGTTGCCACACAATTATGAATTGTACGCAGGCCTGCCCAAAAGGTCTCAACCCTGCCAAGGCGATTGCCGAAATCAAGAAAATGATGATTGAGCGCCGGGTTTAAATGAATTTCTGCCGTCATTGGCAAGTTCCCGATTTATTGTAAATTGCGGGCGCTTAAGAGGAAAACATGCAATTATCCTAGATGCTTGCGGAATATTAATCCTTATGGGCTAAATTGAGACCATGGGCCTATTCACAGTAGATTAGAAACATTCTATAAGGCGTACAACACGGCCAGCGATCGGCGGTGTTTCACATCATTTGCCCCAATATTTTTGGTGAGGCAAACACGCGGAAATGGTCGCACCCGCATAGACCCAAGCAAGCGGAATACGCAATATGCTCAATTCACTCAACAGTTTTAATTCAAGAAAAACCCTCGACGTTAACGGCAAGGAATTTGTTTATTATTCCCTCGCTGAAGCGGAAAAAAATGGTCTTACCGGCATTTCAAGATTGCCATACTCTCTAAAAGTATTGCTGGAAAACCTGCTTCGTTTTGAAGATGGACGCTCGGTTACCAAAGAAGACATTCAGGCAATCGCCGACTGGCTTTCCGATAAGGGCAGCGCCGGTAACGAGATTGCCTATCGCCCGGCTCGGGTTTTGATGCAGGATTTCACTGGCGTTCCTGCCGTGGTTGATCTGGCAGCGATGCGCGATGCGACGGTCGCTCTTGGCGGCAATACCGATATGATCAACCCGCAAGTGCCGGTTGATCTGGTGATCGATCACTCGGTGATGGTTGATAATTTCGGCAATGAAAAAGCATTTGAAGCCAATGTGGACCGCGAATATCAGCGCAATGGCGAGCGTTATACCTTCCTTAAATGGGGACAAACCGCCTTTGATAATTTCCGCGTTGTGCCGCCAGGTACCGGAATTTGCCATCAGGTCAATCTCGAATATCTATCAAAAGTTGTCTGGACAAAGGACATTGACGGTAAAACCGTAGCCTACCCAGATACATTGGTAGGTACTGATAGTCACACTACCATGGTCAACGGTCTTTCCGTTCTTGGCTGGGGTGTTGGCGGCATTGAGGCTGAAGCTGCAATGCTTGGCCAGCCGGTTACCATGATGGTTCCTGAAGTTATTGGTTTCCGTCTTGAAGGAAAAATGCCCGAGGGAACAACGGCTACCGATCTGGTTTTGACGATTGTGCAAATGTTGCGTGCAAAAGGCGTGGTTGGTAAATTTGTGGAATTCTTTGGTTCGGGGCTTGATAACCTAACCCTTGAAGATCAGGCAACGATTGCCAATATGGCGCCGGAATATGGTGCTACTTGCGGCTTCTTCCCGATTGATGATGATACAATTTCCTATATGAATGCCACTGGCCGTGATGCAGATCAAATTGCACTGGTTGAAGCGTACGCCAAGGCTCAGGGTATGTGGCGCGATTCAGATGGTCTTGATCCTGTTTTCACCTCGAGCATTGGCCTTGATATGGCAGAAGTGGTTCCATCAATTTCCGGGCCCAAACGTCCGCAGGACCGTATTTCTCTTTCTGATGGGGATACAGCTTTTGCCAAATCCATGGCGACTGAATTTAAGGCTTATGAGAAAAATCCACGTGGTCCAGTAAAGGGACGGGATTATGATCTGGGCAATGGCGATGTGGTGATTGCAGCGATTACCTCTTGTACCAACACATCCAATCCTTCCGTTTTGATTGCAGCCGGTCTTGTTGCAAGAAAAGCCCGCGCTTTGGGTCTTAACTCCAAGCCATGGGTGAAAACGTCATTGGCACCTGGATCGCAGGTTGTAACCGATTATCTTGATAAAGCCGATCTTAGCGCTGATCTTGATGCTCTGGGCTTCAATCTTGTTGGCTATGGTTGCACCACTTGTATTGGTAACTCCGGCCCACTGCCGGAAGAAATCACGGAAGCCATTCATGACCATGATCTGGTTGCCTGTTCTGTTCTTTCTGGAAACCGTAACTTTGAAGGCCGTATCTCTCAGGATATTCGTGCCAACTATCTGGCTTCACCCCCATTGGTTGTTGCCTATGCGATTGCCGGTTCGTTGAATGTGAATTTGACCACTGATCCGATTGGGCAAGATAAAGATGGCAATGATGTTTATCTGAAAGATATCTGGCCAAGTTCGCACGAGATCACCGAATTGATGCGTACTTGCGTCACCGAGGACATGTTCCGCGATCGTTATGGTGATGTGTTTACCGGAGATAAGGGCTGGCAGGCCATCGATACATCTGGTGGTGCCACCTATAATTGGGATGAGCGCTCAACTTACGTACAGAACCCACCCTATTTCGAGGGTATGAGCATGGAGCCCGACGCGGTTGAAGACATCAACTCTGCCCGGGTGCTTGGGCTTTTTGCAGATTCCATCACGACCGATCATATTTCTCCAGCTGGCGTCATCAAAGGCGATGGACCAGCGGGTGACTATTTGCGTGATCATCAGGTTCGCCCAATTGATTTCAACTCATTTGGTTCGCGGCGCGGTAATCACCAAGTGATGATGCGTGGTACATTTGCCAATATTCGTATCAAAAACCAGATGCTTGATGGCGTTGAAGGTGGTTATTCCACCCATTATCCTTCCGGTGAAGAAGGTGCGATCTATGATGTAGCTATGCGCTACAAGCAAGAAGATGTGCCACTGGTGATTTTCGGTGGCAAGGAATATGGCACCGGTTCATCGCGTGACTGGGCAGCCAAAGGCACTATTCTTCTTGGTGTTCGGGCTGTGATTGTGGAAAGCTTTGAGCGTATTCACCGTTCCAACCTTGTTGGTATGGGCGTATTGCCTTTGGTCTTTACCGGAGATGATAGCTGGGATTCTCTTGGTTTGACCGGTAGCGAGCAGGTGAGCATTAAAGGTCTTGCTGACCTTACCCCGCGCCAAAATCTGGATGCGGAAATCACATTTGCAAATGGTGATACCAAAACCATCACCCTGCTTTGCCGCATCGATACGGAAGACGAGCTGGACTATTACCGCAATGGTGGCATTTTGCACTACGTATTGCGCAATTTGAACCGGGCGGCTTAGAAGCGGGGACGCTCTAAGCTTGTTCTTGGCTCACGGGCGTTTCCAAGCTTTGCTTGGGCCCTCCGCATGGGCGGCGCAGCTAGCGCCGGACCGCTCTTCGCGGTCTTGAACGTTAGCGTTTGAGAAATATTTGTTAGAGATTATGCCATCGGTTCTTTGGAATCGGTGGCATTTTCTTGTTCGTGTTAACTCATAACCCAAATGTGAGTCGCTTGTTATCGGCAGTTTCCTTACATTATTATCTTGAAAATAGAATTTGGAGAATTGCAGTTCATCCTATCGGATGAAGCGCGAGGAAGATTATGAATAAGTTACTGAAAACACTGCTGCCAATGTTGTTTATTACTGCTGTTCAGCTGCAACCAGCCATGGCTGCCGAGGTCATGAAGCCCAAAGCTGTGGTGGAACTTTTCACCAGTCAGGGTTGTTCATCATGTCCGCCAGCAGATAAATTGCTGGGAAAACTTGCAATGGAAAAAGAAACTCTCGCCCTGGCCTGGCACGTTGATTACTGGGACTATCTTGGTTGGAAAGATTCTTTTGCCAGCAAAGCCAATACCACACGCCAGCGGCGCTATGCGATTAGCCTTGGGCAAAACCAGATTTATACCCCGCAAGCCGTCATTAATGGCCGCGTTCATGTAATTGGTTCCCATGAAGCCAAACTGCGTCAAGCGATTGCCAAATATTCTAAAGGGGCTAATGGGCTAACGGTTCCAATCGACACGTCTTTCACCGCTGATGGCATGACTGTCAATGTTGAAGCTACCGCAGATTCGCAAAATACGACCCTTTGGATTGTCTATTTCAACAATCATCAAAAGGTTGATGTGAAACGTGGCGAAAACCACGGAAAAGTTCTGGAATATTCTAATGTGGTGCAGGATATTCAGATGGTGGGAATGGTGGATAATGGCCAGTCCATTCACATCACCTTGCCATTGCATGAGATCAAACGCATCGGTGCTGATTCTTGCGCCCTTGTGCTCCAGCGTATGACCAGACAGGGCACGCCAGGAGCAATTGTTGGCGCTGCGGTTATCACGGATTTGTAAGGATTTAGGCTCTTCCCACATAAGGTAACTACAAAAAGTAATTACAAAAAAAGACCGGCGACTGCCGGTCTCATAGTATTGGGGATTGACTACACTCGGAACAGAGGTCCGGCCACCACTCCTAAAGGGCTGGGGGGCAGGTTTTAGGAAGGTTGACCGGACCATCCGAGGTAACAAGCACAATATTAACCTTAAAACAGGCTTGCAAATGTTCAAAATAGGGCGATTTTGTGATTTGTCTGGTTTTATACTCGAAAAGCCGTGCTTTCCATATGCTTGCAATTGGTTGCTTTGCAATCCATGATTAAGTTCATCGATATTGGATGGAGCGAATCAGTATGGCGCAAGTGCTACGGATGGGAAATGTCAGCGGCAAATCCTCAAACCTCGTCCAACTACATCTCAAATCGAAGAAATCAGCGCCCGAAATTATCGCCTTCCACAAAACCGAGCTTTATATGATTCTGCAGGTTTATTCTCGCAGGGTGGCGACCGGCGAGTGGCGCGACTATGCGATAGACATGCTCAGTGACCGGGCGGTGTTCTCAATCTTCCACCGCACCAGCGAAAGACCTCTTTTCACAGTTGAAAAAAATCCAAAACTGGCAAAGCGGCAAGGAGCATACTCGGTTGTTAACGCAACGGGTCAAATCCTTAAACGGGGGCATGAACTGAAGAACGTGCTTAAAATTCTGGATAAAAAAACCAAACTTAAAAGCGTTTAAACGCTTCAGGCCTCACTGGATGGTGGTGTGGCGCCGCCCTCACCGAGAGCTTTTTGCATGATTACCGTATCCAGCCAGATGCCGTGTTTGCGGCCGACATTCTTGATATTCCCAATGGTTTCGAAACCACAGGTCTCATGCAGTGCGATGGATGCAAGGTTTGGGGTTTTATCGTCTGTTGCGATCACGCCGATTATCTGGCGAAAGCCAGCTTCGGTGCAATTATCCAATAGATCGAGCAATAGCGCTTTGCCGATTCCACGACCGTGATATTCCGGGTCGAGATATATGGCGTCCTCAACACTCCAGTAATATGCCGCGCGGGCGCGATATGCCCCTGCATAAGCGTAACCTGCAATCCGGCCATCAAATTCTGCCACCAGATAAGGGTAATTATCATTAGTCAGCTTGGTGAAGCGTTGGCCCATTTCATCTATGCTGGGCGGCTCTGTCTCAAAACTCGCGGTTTCGGTTAAGACCGAGTTGCCGTAAATTTCGGTTATGCGAACCAGATCATCTTTGGTGGCGGTGCGTATTTTAACGGGCATATTCTCTCCAAACAAAAACGGCGCCAAAAAGGCGCCGTTTTATTAAATATGATTGGTTTAACTATTCGCGGTTGCCGAGGAAGTGCAGCAGGAACATGAACAAATTGATAAAATCCAGATAGAGTTTCAGCGCGCCCATAATGGCAGCTCTGCCCATCATGGTTTCGTCATGGGAAACGTTATCGTACATTTCCTTGATTTTTTGGGTGTCATAGGCGGTGAGGCCAGCAAAGATCAACACGCCGATTGCAGAGATTGCAAATTGCATGGCGGAAGATTGCATGAAAATATTTACCACGGAAGCAATAATCAATCCGAACAAACCCATCATCAGGAACGAACCCATGCCGGTTAAGCTGCGTTTGGTTGTGTAACCGTAGAGGCTAAGCGAAGCAAAGGCGGCAGCGGTAACGAAGAAGGTTTGTACAATGGATGTTGCCGTATAGACCAAAAAGATGGTCGAGAGGGATACGCCGATGAGGGTGGCAAAAACCCAGAATGTTGTCTGGGCTGCACTCACGCTCATGGTGTTTATTTTGGCACTCAGAAAGAATACAAGGCCGAGAGGCGCCAGCATCACAACCCATTTTAGCGGGCTTGCGAACATCAGCGTGCCGAATTCGGTAAGCTGACCGCCACTGACTGACATATTGAAGGTAACCAGTGCGGCAATACCAGTAACGGCCAATGCCAACGCCATATAGTTATAAACCTTCAGCATATAAGTGCGAAGGCCGGCATCATATTCCACGCCTGCTTGTTCAGCAGCACTGCCAAAACGTGATTGATCTTGTCTAAAGTCAGCCATGAAACCATTTTCTCCTGGTTTAAAAGACACAGTAAATTAGCGCAGAAAGAAAACGAACCGCGCTGTTGCTCCTAATATGCGTATTAATGGGTCGTTCGGCAAGGGTAAAGGTTGGAATTTATTACCGATTTTTGGCGAAATAGTTAAAGTTCGCGCAGGAATGGTGCAGCTTTTTGACCCAATATGCGCCAAGTTCCGACCAAACCGAACCCCACGGTGAAAACCAGAGCGACCGCTAGGGTAAGCATTGCCACCGATGGCATGAAGACCGAGGGGAACTTCATGATCTGTGATATCACGAACCAGGATGCCAGTGAACCTGCGAGAACCGCAAAAATTGCAGTTGCCGACCCCAAAATAGCATATTCGTAAATAAAGGTTCTAATCAGCGTCATTCGGGTAGCGCCAAGGGTTTTAAATACCACGGCATCGTGGATACGGGCCTGATTACCTGCCGCTAATGCGCCGCCTAAGACGAGAATAGAGGATAACAGCGCGACAGAGGCTGCGGCCCGAATGGCGGTAGATAGCTGGCTAATTAGCCGGTTTACCGTATCGAGGGCATCGCGAACCCTGACACTGGTGACCGCGGGAAAGGATTTTGTGATTTCGCGTAGCACCGTGCCGTCATTTACCGGTTCTGATGATTGATCAATCATCAGGGTGGTCAGGAATGAATGAGGTGCTCCAGCAAATGTGTTGGGTGAAAACACCAGCACGAAATTTACGCCGAGACTTTCCCATTCCACATTGCGCAGGCTGGCGATTTTGGCTTTGATCGTTCGGCCAAGCACGTTGACAGAGATCATATCTCCCACATCAAGGTTGAGTTCGCCGGCTTCTTCTGCGGCAAAGGACACCAATGGTTCGCCGATATAATCCTCTGACCACCACTCTCCCTTGGCAAGGGTTGAGTTTTCAGGCAGGCGCTTGGAATAGGTGATGCCGCGGTCGCCGCGCAGCACCCATCCACCACCCTTGGAAATATCGTAATCTTCTGCCCGAATGCCCTTTAATTCAGAAACCCGGCCACGCAGCATGGGGACCGAAATGATTTTTGAACCGGGTGCCAACTCGCTCAATTTACTGCGAAAGCCGTCGATTTCGGTGTTTTGGATATCGACAAAGAAGAAATCCGGGGCTTGCTTGGGAATGTTATTGCCTATTTGTTGGCGCAAATTTCCATCGATCAGAGCAAGAGCAACCAATAATGCAAGCCCGAGGCCGAGGGATAAAACCACCGAAGAGGTCAGCGATCCCGGGCGGTGAATGTTGCCCACCGCCATGCGAAATTCGGCGGATTTGATTTGCGGTGCTCGCTTTGCCAGCCATTGTATGAGGACTGAAACCAGCCGCAACAAGACGAAAGCAAAGCCGATGGCGGTGATGAAGGTGACCGAGATGAAGCGGTTTTCTGAAAGAAAGACCGCAAGGCCAACCAGCACAGCTACGCTGACAACGAGCATCATCAGATAGAATGGGCGAGGCCAGAATTTTTGGTTGAAGCCGGTCGAACGAAACAGATCGGCTGCCGGGACATCGCGGGCAATTCCCAGCGGCCAAACGGCGAAAGAAAAAGCAGTCAATATGCCATAGATCGCGCCAAGGCCCAAGGCATCAGGAAAGAAAACCAACTCATCGGATATGGGTAACAGGCCGGAAAGGGCACTGGCAGCACCAATTGGGGCAAGCGCGCCCAATACTAAGCCGGCTAAGACACCAATCATTGCCAATACCAAAATTTGCAATAGATAAACCAGAAATATGAAACCGCCGGGAGCGCCGAGGGATTTAAAGGTGGCAATCACCGGGCGTTTTGTTTCGAGAAAGGCCCGAATCGCGTTTGCCACACCGACGCCGCCGACAATCAGGGAGGTTAGCCCGACCAAGGTCAGAAATTGTGAAAAGCGTTTTATGTTGCGCGACAAAGCAGGGGCAGCGTTTTCTCGCGACCGAACTCGCCAGCCGGTTGCCGAAAAATCATCTTTTGCCGTCTTAATAATTTTATCCAGAGCCTTGGGATCAGCGTTTTCGAGTTTTAAGTTATAGGTATAGCGAATGAGCGAGCCGGGCTTGATCAGGCCGGTTGCCGCCATTCCTGCATGAGAGACGATGACTTTGGGGCCAAAGCCGATGCCTTCACCAATCCGGTCCGGTTCGGTTTTAATGGTATCCGTGATGGTGAAACTGGTTTCACCCACATTGATGCTGTCACCGATCGATATTTCCAGCCGATCGAGCAGGATCTGGTCTGCAATTGCGAGATTATCTTTGAGATCGGTGCTTGAAACTTCGCCCTTTTGCCCCTCAAATTTGCCAAACAGAGGATAGACTTCATCAATCGCCTTTAGTTCGATCAGCATTTGATTGGCTTTTTGATCAGCGCTTGCGGGTAGTCTTGCCATGGCACGGGTGCGGGTTAGTCGCGAGATTTTTCCGTTATCGTTCAGGAACTTGCGTTCTTTGTCCGGTAAATCGCGTTGGACAATGGAAAAGGATGCGTCGCCCCCTAAAATGGCTTGTCCTTCGGAGGAAATCGAATGGGTAATGGAGCGGGCGACGGAATTTACGCCGGAAATTGCGGCAACTCCAAGCGCAATACAGGCCAGAAAAACATAGAAACCGCGCAGGCCACCGCGCAACTCACGCAGGGCAAAGCGCCATGCAAGGGTTAAGCCGGGTTTGAACTCATTTGATTGGGACGCCATGGCTTAGCTGCGCTTTTGTTTTTTTGCGGCCCGTTTGCGGGCAACTGGCTTGCGGGCTGGCTGTTCAATCTCGCCGGAATGTACCCGCACCACTCTTTGGCATTTTTCGGCCAATGTGCGGTCATGGGTGACGAGCACTAGTGTCATGCCGCGCTCGCGCTGCTTTTCAAACAATAGGTCAGTGATCTGTATGCCGGTTTCCTCGTCCAGATTGCCGGTGGGCTCGTCTGCAATCAGGATTTTTGGATTTGGTGCCAATGCCCGGGCGAAGGCAACGCGCTGTTGCTCGCCGCCGGACATTTCAGTGGGGTAATGGGTAAGGCGCTCGCCAAGGCCAACGGCGACCAGTTCTTGTTCGGCTTTTGCGAGCGCGTTTTCATCGCCTGCCAGTTCGAGGGGAACGGCTACATTTTCGAGGGCCGTCATATTGGGGATGAGATGAAAAGATTGAAAGACAATACCGATATTGCGCCCTCTGAAGGTTGCAAGTTCGTCTTCGCTCATGTTTTCAAGATCGTGGCCGTCCAAGATCACCTTACCGCTATCGGCGCGTTCCAGACCGCCAATGACCATGAGAAGGGTTGATTTTCCGGAACCTGAAGGCCCGACCACGCCAACGGATTGCCCGCTTTCAACTACCAAATCCATGCCTTTAAGCACGTGGACTTGAGAAGCGCCTGAACCAAGCGTCAGATGAACCTGACTGAGATTGATAACTGGAGTAGAGGCATTGGTGGATTGCAATGTGGGCGTGCTATGGTCATTTGTGTTTGGCAAAATGGTCGAATCTCCCGGTTAATGACCTAATATGGATGATTGGTAATGAATTTCAATTCTATTGCACGTGAAAGATCGGTAATTTTTCGTGTGTTATTCGCGGGCTTTGTTGCATTGCTATTGCTTGCTGCCGGGCGAATGGCAAGTGCTGCCTCTGATTCTGGGCTAAAAATTGTTGTTTTGGGCGACAGTCTTGTTGCTGGCTACGGGCTAGGGCCGGGCGAAGGGTTTCCGGAACAAATGGCAAAATCATTGGCGAAAAGCCGCGAGAAACTTGAAATTATAAATGCCGGGGTTTCAGGTGATACCAGCGCTGGTGGTCTTGCGCGGCTGGACTGGTCAGTTCCGGAAAAAATAGACGGGGTTATTCTGGAATTGGGAGCAAATGACGCCCTGCGCGGGCTTGCACCTGAACTCACACGGCAAAATCTCGAAAAAATGATTATTAGTCTGCAACAGCGCGATATTGAAGTTCTGTTGGTAGGGATGAGGGCGCCGCCCAATATGGGGAAACTCTACGAGGATGACTTTAACGCGATTTACCCTGATTTGGCGGAAAAATATAAGCTGGTTTTTTACCCCTTCTTTCTTGAAGGGGTAGTGGCAAAGCCCGAACTTAATCAGGCCGATGCCATGCATCCGACCGCTGAGGGCGTTGGGGTGATTGTCGAGCGATTTCTCCCCACCATGGAAATCTTTTTGCGTCGTTTAAGCGGAGACTGATATGCCCAGACTGTTTACCGGGCTGAAAATACCGGGCGACCTTGCTACCAGTCTGTCATTCTTGCGCGGGGGGATTGCTGGTGCGCGGTGGATTGAACCAGAGGATTATCATGTGACATTGAGCTTCATTGGCGATGTCGATGAGGGGGCAGCTCAGAAAGTGGTTACGGCGCTTGAAACCGTTCGTTGTTCTGAATTTACGTTGAAAATTACAGGCTTTGATAGTTTTGGCAGTAAAAAGCCACGGGCGCTTTTTGCCAAGATCGAAGCCAATGAAGCGCTTTCGCAATTGCAGCGCAGTCAGGATACCCTGCTTCGGCAGATTGGAATATCCATCGATGCCCGCAAATATGTTCCCCACATTACGGTTGCCCGGACAAGTCAGGCGCGGCGCGGGGATATTGCCGGGTTTTTGTCGTCCCATGTGGGATATTCATCGCCGCCCTTTAAAATCAACGAATTTGTGCTTTTTTCCGCCAAAAGTTCCATTGGTGGCGGTCCTTATGTGGCTGAGGAAACCTTCAAGTTTTAGGCCTTTGGCTTGAATTATCGGCGCTGAATGCCCAGTTTTATGGGTGGAGAGCATGATGAACAAGATACTTTACGGCCAGATTTTAATGCCCGGCGACGTTGTGAAAAATGAGTCGCGGGAAAAGCGTGTCCGCAAGGGATTTTGGAAAACTCTGAAAAGAGCAGCCAGTCGCTTGCCGTTTTTGAAAGAGGTGATCGCTGGTTACTATTGTGCGCTTGATCCCCGTACCCCTGCCAAGGCCCGCGGAATCTTGCTGGCAGCGCTTGCCTATTTTGTGATGCCTCTTGATTTGATACCTGATTTTCTGGCAGGCGTTGGTTTTACCGATGATATTGCTGTTTTAACAGCGGCTTTTTCGACCATTAAAGGCAATCTGCAGGAGCGCCACTTTCTGGCGGCGAAGGATGCTATCATCCGTATGGAGCAAGATGAGCCAACGTCTAATGCTGGGCCTGATACAAAGTCTGATAGTCGCGAATAGACTTTATTGTTACGACCTATTATGGATTGCCCGAACTTTTTAAAAACAGGAATTAGATTTTGGCAAGCCGTGGATATTTTGGCATCGGGGTTGAGGGTATTTCAAAACCGATGAATTTTGGTAATCTTGCCCGCTCTTCCCACGGGTTTGGGGCCAGCTTCATTTTTACTGTCGCTGCTACCAAGGAAATTGGTCGGCCGAGCTCGGATACAAATCGCTCCAAAGATCATCTGCCTTGGTATTCCTATGACAGTGTTGAAGAAATGCGCCTGCCGGATGATTGCCGGCTGGTTGGTATTGAATTGACGGAAGATGCAATTGATCTACCCAGTTTCCGTCATCCTTCAAAGGCTGCCTATGTGCTTGGGCCGGAGGGTGGCTCGCTTTCGCCTGAAATGATGGCGCAATGCGAATTTATCATCAAAATTCCGATGGATTATTGCATCAATGTGGCGATGGCCGGTGCGGTGGTGATGTATGACCGGATGCGCTCCATGGGTCGCTTTGCCGAACGTCCGGTAATGACTGGCGGGCCAAGTGAAGAACTCCAACAGCATGTGCATGGAAAACCACTTTATTCCGGCGGGACGAGAATCGGTACAAGAAAAGATCGTCCGGGGCGTGGAGAAAAAACCCGGAACTGAAGTGATTTTTCTTTCGTCAAAACTTTGCCGTTTTTTAGGGTAAAATTGCTAAATGGGGCCAGTTTTATTGGAAATAGGCGAAAAATGTGCGTTTTATCGAATATAGGCGACGTTTTTTTGTAAAATTGTTTAAGATTTGGTAACGCGAAATAAAGCATAGTCTCGTGAAGGATTATGTCGACTTCATCAATGATCTGCCTTTGCCGCGAAATGCTGCAGGCGGGAGATGAAATCGGCTCCGGGCAGAAACATAAACTGACAAGCAACTGGCAGAATAAAATGAATGTAAAACAAATCATGGTATCGGCAGTCATTGGCATGACGCTGAGCGCCTCTCTTCCGATTGGTGCATTTGCTCAGGCGCCCACGCGCATCAAACAGTTTAATGCGTGGGGTGCTTATAGCCACACAGGTTCATCCGGCAAGGTGTGTTACGTCTTGTCTATTCCGACCCAAAAAGAGCCCTCGGACAGGGATCATGGAGATGTGTTCTTCATGCTTTCCCAGCATCCGGGCCAAAATGTTTCATTGGAGCCGCAATTTCGGGTTGGTTATCCCTTCAAGGCAGATTCCAAGGTTGTGGTCGATATTGACGGTAAGAAATTCGACATGTTTACCAAGGGTGCCAATGCATGGATGAAGAATCCTGCCGAGGAGCAATCAGTGGTAAATGCTATGCGGGCAGGGCGCTCCATGTCGGTGATTGCCCAATCGCGCCGCGGAACCCAAACCAGATATGCCTATTCTCTTTCCGGCGTCACGGCCTCGATTAAAGAGATTAGAAACTGTAAATGAGGCGTTAAGTTGCTTGGCTCACGGCGTATCCTCAACATTCTTGGGCACGTCTTCGACATGACGTTCGGGCCTGTGCATACGCGGCGCAGCTAGCGCCGGGCGGCTCCTCGCCGCCTTGAACGATAGCTCTGAAATTTGATGCTTTTTATCTTGGGCCGTGCTACTAGCGCGGCCTGAACTGTTTTAACTGGATATTTAGCTCTCCAATGGTTGTTTCACTGGACCTTAGTGATCGTGATAAACGCGCAGCGCTTTCGGCTTCTGCCGGCGCCTCGTTTATGGACGAACAGAAAAAGCCGTTGATCGGGCTTTCCCGCGAAGAGATGCGGCTGGTGCTGATTGAAATCGGTGTTCCCGAAAAACAGGCGAAAATGCGAACATCGCAAATCTGGCACTGGCTCTATGTGCGCGGGGTTTCTGATTTTGCGTTGATGGCTAATATCTCGAAGGTTTTGCGGGAGATGCTTGAAGAAAGCTTCTCTATCGCCCGGCCTGAGATCGTTGAAGAACAAATTTCCAAAGACGGCACCAGAAAATGGCTGATGCGGTTTCCGGCCAGAGGCGCTGGAAAACCGGTTGATATCGAAACGGTCTATATCCCTGAAAAAAATCGCGGCACGCTTTGTATTTCCAGTCAGGTTGGCTGCACGTTAACCTGCACATTCTGCCATACTGGCACCCAGCGCATGGTGCGCAATCTCACGTCCGAAGAAATTTTGGCGCAATTGCTGGTGGCAAAGGACCGTCTGGGAGATTTTCCAGACCGTGATACCCCGCAAGGAGGCATTGCTCCGGAACGGGTGCGGCTGGTTTCCAACATTGTGATGATGGGCATGGGGGAGCCGCTTTATAATTTCGAGAATGTGAAAAGTGCTCTGCTGATTGCATCAGATTCCGATGGTATTGCCCTTTCCAAACGCCGTATCACTCTTTCGACTTCCGGTGTAGTGCCGGGAATTTACCGGACCGGCGAAGAAATTGGCGTGGCGCTGGCGATATCGCTGCATGCGGTCAATGATGAATTACGCAACGAATTGGTGCCGATTAATAAGAAATATCCGCTGAAAGAATTGCTTGATGCTTGCCGTAATTATCCTGGCATCAATAATGCGCGCCGTATCACCTTTGAATATGTGATGCTCAAGGGCGTCAATGACAGTCTGAACGATGCAAAAGAGTTGGCACGTTTGCTTAAAGGTATTCCGGCCAAGATCAATTTGATACCGTTCAACCCATGGCCGGGTTCGGAACATGAATGTTCGGATTGGGACCAAATCGAGAAGTTTGCCGATTTTATCAACGCCTGTGGCTATGCTTCACCCATCAGACGGCCACGCGGTAGCGATATCATGGCTGCTTGCGGGCAGTTGAAATCTGAGTCTGAAAAAATGAAAGCACGCGAGCGTCTGGCTATGGCTGCGATGGTTTCGGGGCATGGGGACGAATGAGACTTTTCGGCGATTTGATCCTTCGGATAATAATGATCCTGATTGGATTCACCTTTGCGGTGATTGCTGCGGGGATGTTTTTATCGTTTGGGCTGGTGTCTGAATATTTTGCTGAATTCTTTGCCGATGTAGACCCGCGCACCAGTATTGAAGGTGTTTCCATATTCATGGTTGGTATCTATATGGGGCTCCATGTGGGAGCCATGGCCTTTTTTCCGGCGATGATTGTTATTGCGATTGCTGAATTGATGCGTTGGCGTGGGATGATAGCTAATTTGCTGCTTGGAGGTCTTAACGCCTTATTTGTTGTTGGCGTTATGAGTTCTACAATCGGTGGTGATCAGAAATTGAGCGAAAACACGCTTATTATCCTGCTTGCAACCGGCTTTATTGCCGGCTTTGTTTATTGGGTTTTTGCCGGACGCAAGGCCGGTGCATGGATGGATAAACCAGCGGAGCTGGCGGCCTAGGCCCGTTCTGACAATAATATTTTTACAGCAAAAGCCCCGAAAACTCCGGCAAAGACATAATCGATAATACGGATGGCTTTCGGATTTTGTTTTATGGTTGTGGTGTAACGATCCACCAAAAGAATAATGATTGCGCCAAATATGGTGGCAAGCACAGCAAAATATGCACCGAGAAATAACATTTTCCCAGCCGCGTGAGCCTCGCTGACCGATACGAATTGCGGCAGGAAGGTTATGAAAAACAGGACGATTTTTGGATTGAGCAGATTAATGCCAATGCCCATCATCCAGTTGGAAAACAGACTTGTTGGTTTTTCTTTTTTACTCTTGAGTTCAAAACTTGTTCCGGTCCGTATCGCTTGAAACGCCAGCCATGCCAGATAGAGCGCGCCGACGATCCGCAATATGTTAAACGCGGCGGGGGAAGCGGCAATCAGGGCGGAAATACCAAGGGCTGCCAATGTGGTGTGAATGAACACACCGGCAGTTGCGCCCAGCATGGAGGCCATACCGCTGGCTTTTCCTTGCGATAAGGTGCGTCCCAGAAATAGCGTCATGTCGGGCCCCGGGGTGAAAATCAGCAAGATTGCCGCGATGGTGAAGGCGGCAGTGACTGAAAGAGAAGGAAGAAATTCCATTATTGTGCTTTCTGCTAAATTTGCCGCTAAGTTTGGTTGCGTTTCATCATTACTCAAAAATAGCAATTTGGCTACTTGAACCGTCAAGGATTCCAGCTAGAGTGCCGCCAAATTCAACAGTTGGGAATGGAGCGTCTATTCTCAAAGGGTTAAGGGGCAAAACCTAAGCCCAACTATGCAGGAATATCATATGACCGCGCACGATAAAAAAGACATAAACAAGATTGTTCTGGCCTATTCAGGTGGCCTCGATACGTCCATCATTCTGAAATGGTTGAAAACGGAATATGATGCAGAAGTGGTAACCTTCACTGCTGATCTTGGGCAGGGCGAAGAGCTTGAGCCAGCGCGTAAAAAGGCTGAACTTCTGGGCATTAAAGAGATTTATGTCGATGATCTGCGCGAAGAATTCATTTCCGATTTCGTATTCCCGATGTTTCGCGCCAATGCGGCCTATGAAGGGGTCTATCTGCTGGGTACTTCGATTGCCCGGCCTCTGATTTCCAAGCGTTTGATTGAGATTGCCCACGAAACTGGCGCAGATGCGATTGCTCACGGTGCCACCGGCAAGGGCAATGATCAGGTTCGCTTTGAACTCGCTGCCTATGCGCTTGACCCGAAAATCAAGGTGATTGCGCCTTGGCGGGAATGGGATTTGAAATCCCGCACCGATTTGATTGATTTTGCTGAAAAACATCAGATTCCCGTACCGAAAGACAAACGCGGCGAAGCACCGTTTTCGGTGGATGCCAACATGCTGCATTCGTCTTCTGAGGGTAAAGTGCTGGAAGATCCGTGGGAAGAAGCGCCGGAATACGTCTATATGCGCACTCTTTCTCCTGAAGACGCGCCGGATAAAGCCACTGAAATTGAGATTTGCTTCAAAAATGGCGACCCAATTGCTTTGAACGGCAAGGAAATGTCTGCCGCGACTTTGTTTGCAGCGCTCAATGACCTTGGCCGTGACAACGGTATTGGCCGCCTTGATCTGGTGGAAAACCGCTTTGTTGGTATGAAATCTCGCGGAGTTTATGAAACTCCCGGCGGTACGATCCTTCTCACCGCCCACCGGACGATGGAATCAATTACGCTTGATCGTGGCGCTGCCCACCTCAAAGATGAATTGATGCCTCGCTACGCGGAGCTGATTTATAATGGTTTTTGGTTCTCACCTGAACGCGAAATGTTGCAAGCAGCAATTGACCATTCCCAACAGCATGTGGAGGGCACGGTTCGCCTGAAACTTTACAAGGGCAATGTGATTGTTAGCGGTCGCAAAAGCCCGAAAACTTTGTATTCCGAGGACTTGGTTACGTTTGAAGATGACCATGGTGCCTATGATCAGCAAGATGCGCATGGATTTATCAAGCTGAATGCTTTGCGGCTTAGGACACTGGCTGCTCGCGATAGATAGAGCTTGTGGCGAGGCTGTTCGCCATTGTTTGTTCTCACGGCGTATCCTCACTATCGTTCGGGCCTGCGAAGGCGCGGCGCATTAGCGCCGGTCGCTCTTCGCTCCCGCCTGCGGCGTGGTGGATACGGATGGAATCGAGTAAGGGAACAGGTGGCGAGCATTTTTTAAGGCTAACGCCTTGAAAACGGCCCAATATTAACCCACATTGCAGCTATGCGGCCTTTTGGTCTTTTGTTTTTCACAAAAACCCTGTATGGAGGCGCAAATCGCGGCGTTTTATGGATGCCGGTATCCCTCTTCTTCTTAAGGCTAGTATTATGAACTTGCGTAATATCGCAATCATTGCCCATGTGGATCATGGCAAGACTACTCTCATTGATGTTCTTCTGCGTCAGTCCGGCACGTTCCGTGATAACGAGCAGGTGAACGAACGGGCGATGGATTCCAACGATCTGGAAAGAGAACGTGGCATTACCATTCTTGCCAAGGTGACATCCGTTTTGTGGAATGAAACCCGCATCAATATCGTGGATACTCCGGGCCACGCCGATTTTGGCGGCGAAGTTGAACGTATCCTCAACATGGTCGATGGTGTGATCCTGTTGGTGGATGCCGCTGAAGGCCCAATGCCTCAGACAAAATTCGTGCTGCAAAAAGCGCTGCGTCTTGGCTTGAAACCGATTGTTGCAATCAACAAAATCGATAAATCTGATGCCCGCCCGGATTGGGTGCTGGACGAAGTGTTTGACCTCTTTGCAGCGCTGGATGCCACTGAAGATCAGCTTGATTTTAAAGTGCTTTATGGTTCCGCCAAAGAAGGCTGGATGGCCGATGATGCGGAAGGCCCGAAAGAAGATATGGGGCCGCTGCTAAATATGGTGGTTGAACATGTGGAGCCGCCTGTTGTGGAAGAAGGCGAATTCCGGATGCTGGTGACCACGATTGAAGCCAACCCTTATCTTGGCCGCGTTTTGACTGGTCGTATCACTTCTGGAGTGGTTATTCCCAATCAGTCAATACAATCGCTGTCGCAGGATGGCACCCTTGTTGAATCTGGCCGTGTTACCCAGATTTTGGCGTTTCACGGGCTTGAGCGTAAGCCGGTTGAGCGTGCTGCTGCCGGCGATATTGTAGCTATTGCCGGTCTGTCTAAAACGACGGTTGCTGATACGATTGTTGCTCCGGGCATTAAAGAACCGATTAAAGCCGATCCGATTGATCCGCCAACGCTTTCCATGACTTTCCGCGTGAATAACGGTCCGCTTGCGGGTAAAGAAGGCAAGAAAGTGCAGAGCCGGATCATCCGCGAGCGTTTGATGAAAGAAGCTGAAGGCAATGTGGCGCTGAAAATTTCTGAAGGCAATGATAATGATGCCTTTGAAGTTGCCGGTCGCGGTGAATTGCAACTGGCAATTCTGATTGAAACCATGCGCCGGGAGGGTTTTGAACTCACCGTTGGTCGCCCTATGGTTTTGATGCAAAAGGATGAGGCTGGCAATAAGATCGAACCGATCGAAGAAGCGGTCATTGATGTGGATGATGAATATTCCGGCGTTGTGGTGAAAAAACTTTCCGAGCGTAAAGGCGAGCTGGTGGAAATGAAACCATCAGGCGGTGGACGCACCAGAATGGTTTTCCATGCACCAACCCGTGGCCTGATCGGCTATTTGACTGAATTGCTGTCTGATACCAGAGGCACAGCCATCTTCAACCGTACATTCCTTGAGTATCAACCTTATCGCGGTGATATTCCAAGCCGTCGTACTGGTGTTCTGCTTTCCAATGGTGACGGCGAAGCGGTGGCTTTTGCCATCTTTGGGCTTGAAGACCGCGGTCCAATGATCGTTTCACCCGGCGATAAAGTGTATGCGGGTATGATTGTGGGCGAACATGCGCGTGGCAATGATCTTGAAGTGAATGTGCTTCGAGGCAAGCAGCTAACCAATATGCGTTCATCAGGCAAGGATGACATGGTGCGTTTGACCACGCCAATGAACCTCACATTGGAAAAAGCGCTTTCTTATATCAACGATGATGAAGTGGTAGAAGTAACCCCTTTATCGATTCGTATGCGCAAATTTCTGCTGGATCGTCACGAGCGTAAAAAAGCTTCACGGGGAAATTAGGATAACTAAACCCTGATTGGGTTATCCGACTTATCCACATCGAGTGATGTAAAAAAATCAATGATACGCAATAAATTTTGCGTATCACACGTTTTTTGCCTGTGCCCTCTTGTTGGTTAACATTCTATTAACGTATGGTCGTGTCATGAGCACGATTACCACCGAGATACGAAGGGCAAAGCCCGAAGATGCACAGGGGATCGCTGATGTGCATGATGTTGCTTGGCAAAATGCCTATGCGGGTATCGTTCCTTATAAATCCCTGTCGCAAATGATCCGCAGGCGTGGTGCCTCATGGTGGAAAAATGCCATTGTTAAGGCGACCATCATTTTAGTGGTTGAAATTGACGGCGATATTGCGGGTTACGCTACCCTTGGCAATAATCGCGTCAGCACTTTACCCTTCGATGGGGAAATTTACGAAATTTATATGCGCCCTGAATATCAAGGCGTTGGCTTTGGTTCGAAACTGTTTCTTGCAGCACGCAATGAGTTGCAGCGTCGTGGCCTTAGCGGTTCTACCGTTTGGGTATTGGCCGATAATGAGCAGGCGATCTGCTTTTATGAAAATGCAGGTGGACGCGCAGTCGCCAAGGGTTCTGAAAATTTCGATGGCGAATCTCTGGTAAAACTAGCCTACGCTTGGGACTGACTTTCGTCAGATTTGTTTCTCACGGCATATCCTCACATTTTTGATGCATGTCTYYGACATGACGCRTTNGGGCCYTTCGTTTGGGCGGCGCATTAGCGCTGGACGGCTCTTCGCCGTCTTGAACGTTAGCCCATTGGATAAAAATCTTTAATTGATGCTACCAGCGTATTTGCTTTTTTTACCGTGATATTGTGGTCTGTCTATGCCGCATCTGAAATCGCGTGCGAATGTGTCTGCTATGTCGCGAGCCAGTACGTTTGCGGCTCTRTTGGCCAGGGCGTCCACATAGCCGACGATGCAGGAAWCTGGGTAGTCATCGCTCCCCACGGTTGAGATCACCAATACCTGGCCYTCATAGGCCTTGCTTGGGCTGCCGGTATTTGGGTCGGCGTTTTCGATGAACCAGCGTAAAATGGCAGCGTACGGCGTTCTGCCGTTCAAACGCCATTCRATGAYTTTATTGATCCGGTTGAATTCGGAAAAGCTTTGCCATTGTTCAAATGGTTTTTCTACAAACCCGAATTGCACCATCTGYCTTAGATCGCCCTCGGCGAAATGTACCGGATAGTCCTTGTAGCCCGTGCAACGGGCYGTGCCRCCGTCAACATTTTYGCCGTAGAATTTGCAATCGGTTTCAATGTTGAGATTGCTATAGGCGCTGGTGATGTTCGCGGTCAAAGCGGGGGTAGTGAAAATCAGGGCAGTTAGAAACAGTGAGATTCTAAGCATTGCATTACCTTTTTAGTAATCTTGCCCCTGATAATCTTGCCTTGTTAGTAGACGTTTGGATAGACGTATAGGACGATGACGCGGCGGACGAAGAAGATTCCGAGGATCAACATAATCGGTGAAACGTCGAGTGAACCGAGATTCGGCATGACTTTCCTGATCCTGCTCAATAGTGGCTCAGTTGCCTGATGCAGGAAATTGGCAATGGAACCAACGAATGGGTTTCCGGCATTTATGACATTGAATGCGTAAAGCCACGAGAAAATCACCGAGGCGATGACGATCCACCAATAAAGGTCCAGAATCAATAAAACGACTTCAAGTATGGCGCGCATGGTTTTCTTCCTGTTGTATTTCCGTCATTTTATGACTTAGACCCTAATTAGGTATGAAAAAATAATGCTTCAAGCTTTTTCCTTGCTGGAACCAAGCGGACAGCGATTCATTGGGTGATTTTCGGCTGGTCCGACCCATTGGTAAAGGAATTTTTTCATCCATTTTAAAACCGGTGCATCATATTGCAAGCGCCCGGCCATTTGCTCGGCACGGTTTTGTGCCCCGTTGAGGGAAAACCGTCTGGCGCCCTTGGTGGTCCAGCGGTTGAGCATCATATAGGTCAGTTCCGTGTGAAATTGCAGGCCGTAAATATTTTGGCCGCAACGGATGGCCTGATTTTCGTATTCAGGGCTGCTGGCTAAAAGTTCGCAGCCAGATGGCAGGGTAAATCCCTCACGGTGCCATTGGTAAATCATTTCCGGCCATTCTTCGATCAGATCTCTGCCGGCATCGGTTGGAAATATTGGATAATAACCCACTTCGGCAAATTCTCGCTCATTGGGCATGACGCTGCCACCGAGATGTTTGGAGAGCATTTGCGCCCCAAGGCAAATCCCTAAAAAGGGTTTGTCTTCCTTCATGGGAACGCCGATCCAGTCGGTTTCGCGGCTGACATATTCRTCATTATCGTTGGCRCTCATGGGGCCGCCGAATATCACCGCYCCGGCATATTCTTCCATGGTTTCAGGYAATTGGTCRCCWAGCGGYGGGCGRCGAGGYTCTAGCTCATAACCGAGATTTTGAAGTTCCATGCCCACCCGGCCCGGGGTGGARGTTGGCTGATGCAAAATCACCAATATTTTGGGTGCGCCTGGTCGTTTGATATAATGGAAATATGCCAATCAGGACGCCTTTTCTTCACGGCGTCTGCGCACACGCTGTTTTAAAATCATCCGCTCGCGTTGGGAAACGCCTAGCAATTCTGCTACGCGCCAGACGATGTTATCTTCCAGCTCGTGGACAATGCCATCTGCATAAACCATCTCCCACATATGTTCGACGATGGTAACGCGTTCTTCTTCTTCAAGRTTTTGCTTCAATACGCTGGTAAAGCCATAAAGATCAATGGCTTCCAWATCCGCCAGATGGGCGTCTTCAATCARCAATTTGGTTTCTTCGACTGAAAGATCAAAATGGGATGAAAGGATGGTTTCCATATGGGTGCGTTCCTCGTCATCAATCACCCCATCGGCGGCAACCACGTGAAACATCAAGGCAGCTTCGGCAAGACGGCGGTCGCCTGCCTCAAAATGGCGAATGGTTTCAGGTTCCGAGCGTAATTCAGCAAGGAATGTTTTTAAAGCATTGAACATGGTGGGACCAGTAACTGAGCGAGGAAAATATCAACCAATGCYCAATTTATAGGGCAAACGGCTTGTTGCCAAGTTTTTATTGGCTCACAGCATATCCTCGGAATTCTTGGTGGCATGTCTTTGACATGACGCTTAGGCCTCCACATGGGTGGCGCAGCTAGCTCTGGGTGGTTTTCTCCGCCATGAACGTATGGTTCAGAGTGGAATTTGGATGTTTTAAACGTCGTCTAGGGCRTAGCCCATGCCGCGGACTGTGCGGATGGGATCTTCGCCACCGGTGGCTGTGAGGTTCTTGCGCAGGCGRCCCACATGGACGTCGACKGTGCGGAAATCTACTTCGATATCGCGGCCCCARACCCGGTCCARYAATTGTTCGCGGCTCCARACYCTRCCYGGYTTTTCRAGRAAYGTKGTYAGCAGRCGAAATTCGGTTGGCCCAAGTTTAAGTACCTTATCGCCTCTGGTGGCTTTRTGATTTTCCGGATCGAGGCGGATATCGCGATATTGCAGTATTTGGCCTGCTTTGCCGGGGCTTGTGCGACGCAAAAGGGCATTAATTCGYGCCAGCAATTCCTTCACGGCATAAGGTTTGACCACATAATCATCGGCACCTGTATCAAGTCCGCGAATCCGGTCGCCTTCTTCGCTTCTGGCGGTGAGCATGATGATGGGAATGGCTTTGGTTTCAGACATTTTGCGTAACCGGCGACACACTTCAATGCCAGAGACTGAAGGTAGCATCCAATCCAGAAGGATTAAATCCGGTAATTGCTCTTCAGCCAGCAAAATGGCTTCGTCGCCATCCATTGCCTTGATGACTGCRTAGCCYTCGGCGGYCAAATTATAATCCAGCACCTCAATTTGTGAGGGCTCATCCTCGACGATCAGAATGGTTGGGCTGTCGATGGCGGGTTTCAATTTGATTATTCCGCTTGTTTCTTGGTGGGATCAAAATTCAGATGGGATGTGTTGCCGGTGGTTGGACGTCCAGTATCGGTCTGGGTGCCGCTGACCAGATATTGTATCTGCTCGGCAATGCTGGTTGTGTGATCGCCCATGCGTTCAATATGCTTGGCAATCGATAATAGATGGGTGCTTGGGGTAATGTTGCGCGGGTCTTCCATCATATAGGTCAGCAATTCGCGAAACAGGGTATTATACATTTGATCCACGTCACCATCGCGGACACGAACGGCTTCCGCTTTGTCCGGATCGCGCACGATATAGGCGTCCAGCACATCTTTGACCATGGTTTGTACGACGCGGCACATGCGATCAAGGGTTGCKGTTGCAGAACCAAGCTTGCCGGCCTGGGCTAGAATGGGGATGCGTTTGGCGATGTTTTTTGCGTAATCTCCGATACGTTCCAGATTGGATGCAACTTTCAGTACCGCGACCACGGCGCGCAAATCTTGTGCTTTGGGCTGGCGTAAAGCCAATACGCGCACAACCGCATTATCAAGTTCTGCTTCCAGCGCATCAATATCACGATCTTTGAKAATGATGGCTTCCGCYAGYTCMACATCGCGGTTTTTYARKGCGAGGGCTGCGTCAACGATCTGAGCTTCAACCAAGCCGCCCATTTCCATGATCTGGTTCTCAATTTGYGCCAGATYATCGTCGAAGGCTTTTACAATATGTTCCTGATTCATGTKTTCGTTCCTCAACCAATACGACCGGTGATRTAGCTTTCGGTGCGGGGATCTTGTGGGGTGGTGAATATCTGTTCGGTCTCGCCCGCTTCAACCAGATTTCCCATATGGAAAAAGGCTGTTTGCTGGGAGACGCGCGCTGCCTGCTGCATGGAATGAGTAACGATGACGATGGTGTAATTCTCGCGCAATTCGTCGATCAATTCTTCAATTCTTGCGGTGGCAATCGGATCAAGGGCWGARCARGGCTCATCCATCAAAATAACTTTGGGTTCAACGGCAATGGCGCGTGCAATGCAAAGGCGCTGCTGCTGTCCGCCGGAAAGGCCGGTACCCGGATCATCAAGGCGGTCACGGACTTCTTCCCAAAGGCCCGCTTTTGTAAGGCTGCGTTCGACAATATCCTTTAATTCACCTTTGGTTTTGACCAGATGGTGAATGCGCGGGCCGTAAGCGACGTTTTCGAAGATTGATTTTGGAAACGGGTTTGGCTTTTGAAAAACCATGCCCACTTGCGCGCGCAAGGATACCACATCNRMYTTTGGGNTCATARATATCCTGTCCGCCGATTTTGATCTCGCCTTCAACCCGGCARATATCGATCAGRTCGTTCATGCGGTTKATGCAGCGYAAAAAGGTGGTYTTKCCGCAACCGGACGGGCCGATGAGCGAAGTGACCTTATTGGCAGGAATATCCAGTGTGATACCGTTTAACGCCTGTTTGTCGTCGTAATACACGTCCACATTACGGGCGGTGATTAGCGGTTTAGTTTCCATTGCGGGAACCYCAACATCGGAATTTTTCTTTTCGGCAGCTATGTTCATGTTCATCTCTTAAAATCTCTGCTCAAATTTACGACGCATAATGATTGCAACAAGGTTCATTAGTACCAAAAATACCAGTAGAACCAAAATTGCAGCGGAAGTTTTTTCCATGAAGCCGCGTTCAGGACTGTCRGCCCATAGGAAAATCTGCACTGGAAGGGCTGTDGCCTTATCAAGAACGCCRGTTGGGATATCTACGATAAAGGCAACCATGCCRATCATCAAYAAGGGDGCGGTATCGCCAAGTGCGCGGGCCATGCCAACGATGGCACCGGTTAACATACCGGGAAGGGCCAGTGGCACYACGTGGTGAAAGGCTGCCTGAACCTGGCTTGCGCCAATGCCCAATGCAGCTTCGCGAATGGAAGGCGGCACGGCACGCAATGATGCGCGCGATGCGATGATGATGGTGGGCAGTGTCATCAGCGACAATACCATGCCACCCACAAGGGGKGACGAGCGCGGTAGGCCGAAGACATTCAAAAATACCGCAAGACCTAAAAGGCCAAATACAATGGAGGGAACKGCAGCAAGATTGTTGATGTTAATTTCAATCAAGGTGCTCCAGCGGTTCTTTTTGGCGAATTCTTCCAGATAGATCGCTGAAAAAATTCCGATTGGAAARGACAATAAGAAACAAACTGAAAGGCTCAAGGCAGAACCCATAAAAGCACTTAAAATGCCGGCCAGTTCAGGCTCTCTGGAATCGCCACCGGTGAAAAACCCGCTATTGAAGACTTTCTCCAAATTGCCGTTTTTCTGGATTTCATCTACCCATGCAATCTGTTTGTCGCTGAATTTACGGGACTTTTCTTCAATGGAMGTGTCAACATTTCCCTTGATGTACATGTCTACATCGTCGGAAGCTGTGAACCAGATTTTCGTGGTTTTGCCTATCAGTGCCGGGTTCTCAATGACCATCTTTTGTAGTTCAAARGAGGCATAAGGATTGACGAGGCCGTAAAGCTTGCGTTTATCGCGGCGCTTCTTTACGTCCGGAAATGTGTTGCGGAGTGCCTTTTTGACGATTGCACCGTAATTTGCGGCTTTCAGGTCGTTTAGGTCGAACTCGTCSGAAGGTAGTTCGATCTCTAGTGCCACACGCGTTTGTGTGAAKGCRCCGATGCCCTTGATCGTAATGGAACCRACCATGAGGAGCAGGAAGCCCAGTGCAATTATAATCGATCCCAAACCATACCACTGAAAGCGTTTTTCAGCGGCGTGGCGGCGTTTCAATGCGGGGGTTTGTACGGTAAAATCAGTCATATTGCTCACTGAAATGGTTGACAATTTTCTGAGCGACAATGTTCAGAACTAAAGTAATGGTGAAGAGAAGCAGGCCAAGGGCAAAGGCTGAAAGGGTTTTGGCACTTTCAAACTCCTGATCGCCCGTGAGCAATGCCACGATTTGTACGGTGATGGTGGTTACTGCCTGTAGCGGGTTGGCGGTAAGGTTTGCGGCCATTCCGGCGGCCATAACCACGATCATGGTTTCGCCAATGGCCCTTGAAGTYGCKAGCAACAGGCTGCCGGCAATGCCTGGAAACGCTGAAAGCAATACGACTTTTCGGATGGTTTCTGACTTGGTTGCRCCAAGYCCGAGSGACGCATCGCGCAGRGATTGAGGAACCGCRTTGATCACATCATCGGAAAGRGACGAGATCAAAGGAACAATCATTATGCCCATAACGAGGCCCGCTGCCAACGCACTTTCGGAGGCAACTTCCAGCCCTAATTCCGTGCCGGTCCAACGTATCATCGGGGCAACGGTCAAAGCTGCAAAAAACCCGTAAACAACTGTGGGAATTCCAGCYAGAATTTCCAGCAGWGGTTTGACAATATTACGGGTGGTGGGGGAGGCGTATTCGGCCAGATAGATGGCTGAWGCCAGYCCAAGCGGCGTGGCAGTTGCCATGGCAATRGCACTAATCAGCAAAGTACCYGTGATAAGCGGTATGGCACCAAAAGAACCTTCCGCTCCCACCTGATCTGAGCGAATAGCGGTTTGTGGGCTCCATTGGGTTCCAAATAGGAAATCCTGCAAGGACACTAGCTGGAAGAAGCGATAAGCCTCAAATGCCAGCGATAAAACTATGCCAATGGTGATGACGATCGCGATSACCGAGCAGGCKACCATGGTTATCCGGATCAGATGYTCCAGAGGRCGCGGGCCGCGGGTGTTTGTGATATTAATGTGCTGCAATTTACACWTACTCCGAACGCCCTAAAACCAGCGCAATGGGTTACAGATGAGCCATACTGGAGTTATGTAACAGTTTTATGACAGCCTCCCGAAGGGGGCTGTAGAATGTTTGCACTCGCGGCGTATCTTCGCTTACGCTCAGGCCTGCGTGGGCGCGGCGCATTAGCGCCGGTCGCTTTTCGCTCCCCGCCGAAGGCGGAGGTAGATACGGATGGGATCGAGCAAGGGAACGGTCCTATAAATTTTTTGGAAAAGAATGAGAGCCCAAAGGGCGAGTGTGGGAACCCGGCGCTAATGCGCCGCGCCTTCGCAGGGCCCGACCGAAGGGAGGATATGCCCGTGAGAACAAACAAATGCTTGCCCACTGGGTGAGTTATACGCCCGTGAGAACAAACATTTAGCCGCTGGCGTTCGCCAGCGGTAATTCTACGATAAACGTGGAGCCTTCGCCTACTGTGCTTTCGATGGTAAGTTTGCCCCGGTGGCGGTTTATGATGTGTTTTACGATGGCGAGGCCTAGACCTGTGCCGCCCTTTTCGCGGGAGCGGCCACTGTCTACGCGGTAGAAACGCTCGGTCAGGCGCGGAATGTGTTCTGGTGGTATGCCTTCTCCGGCATCCTTGATAGCGATAATTAGATTTTCATCCTGTCTTACCGAAATATCGATTTCAGAATCGGCGCGGCCATATTTAACAGCGTTTTCTACCAGATTGTGAAACAGCTGGACAAGTTCGTCCTCGTCGCCACTGACAATTCCTTCAAAAGATGGTGTGGTAAAATTAATGGTTTTGTTGTTGGCCTCGGCTTGTGGTGAAACGGTTGCTATCACCCGGTTTAGAATATTGGGTACGCTTGCCTTGCTGACCGGGCGGATGCGCTCGTTTGTTTCCAGCGTGGAAAGCGATAGGAGATCATCAATCAGCCGGTTCATGCGGCTTGCTTCACGCTCCATAATATCGAGAAAACGGGCGCGTGCGTCCGGATCATCCTTAGCCGAACCCTTGAGCGTTTCGATGAAACCTGTGAGTGCAGTCAGCGGCGAGCGCAATTCGTGGGAGACATTTGCCACGAAATCGCTGCGCATTTGTTCGGCTTCAAGGATGTGGGAAATATCYTTTAAAGCAATCAGATAGGTGTCACCTGCGYTTGTGCGCTCTTCTATTCTGGAAACCGACAATTTGTARGTGGTGGCGATGGAGCCTGACARTTGGAAAGTYGTATTTGGYTCTGGGMYRATGATRTTTCCTGCCAGCATCCTATCCACATGGTGCAGGGCKGCAGGATGGCGGATAGCGCGGGCAAAATCCGACCCCTCAATTCTGCGCCCGAACAAATCCAGYGCAACGYTGTTTGCWAGGATGATTTCACGCGATTTATTAATCAGCAGGATYGGYTCGCCYAGGGCATTTAATAAGGATCGCCATTCAAATAAGTTCATKKTTCTCTCTCACGGCGTATCCTTGCTTTGCTCGGGCCTGCGAGGCGCGGCGCATTAGCGCCGGGTGCCCACGCTCGCCCTTTGGGCTCTCATTCATTTCCCTTACGGGGTTTTGCTATACGTCGCTGCTGCGCTGGAAGTTGAATTCTGCGCCCGATCTTATGCCTGATGGCCAGCGTGTGGTCGTGGTTTTTAATCTTGTATAGAACCGCACGCCCTCTGCGCCGTGGATGTGGTGATCGCCGAACAGCGAACGCTTCCAGCCACCAAAGGAGTGATAGGCCACTGGAACGGGAATTGGTACGTTGATGCCGACCATGCCGATTTTAACCCGTGACGCGAAATCACGGGCGGCATCGCCGTCTCTTGTGAAAATTGCTGTGCCATTGCCATATTCATGGTCGTTGATCARTTGYACNGCTTCTTCATGGCTTTCGGCGCGCAGKACYGAAAGGACCGGTCCGAAGATTTCCTGCTTATAAATCGACATAYCCTTGGTGACATTRTCAAAYAGGCARCCGCCGAGGAAATAACCGCCTTCATAGCCCTGCAATTTYAAATCRCGGCCATCGACAACCARATTGGCACCTTGTTCAAGGCCTTCATCAATGAAATTATTGATACGGTCGAGGGATTCYTTGGTGATCACTGGGCCCATGTCTGAATCCGGRTCRGTATAAGGCGCAACTTTCAGCTGCCGGATGCGCGGGGCYARRCGTTTRACCAGYTCGTCKGCGGTATCTTCGCCAACGGGWACAGCAACAGAAATCGCCATGCARCGYTCGCCTGCYGAACCATARGCAGARCCRATCAAGGCATCGACTACCTGATCCATATCCGCATCAGGCATAACMACTAGGTGATTTTTTGCGCCACATAGGGCCTGAACCCGCTTGCCGGATTCGCAACCTTTYGARTAGATGTAATGGCCGACCTGRGTGGAGCCAACAAAACTCACYGCTTCAATGCGYGGGTCMGTCARYAATACGTCAACGGCTTCTTTGTCGCCCTGCACGATGTTGAAAACACCGTCCGGCAGGCCGGAYTCRGTRAGCAATTCCGCAATGCGAACRGYRACGCTCGGRTCTTTYTCCGAWGGTTTTAGAATGAAAGTATTGCCGCAGGCYAKCGCCACAGGATACATCCAGAGCGGCACCATGGCCGGGAAGTTGAAYGGGGTGATACCGGCAACAAYGCCYAAGGGCTGGCGGATTGAATAYGTATCWACACCAGTTGCAACGGCTTCAGAATATTCGCCYTTTAATTGYGTAGGAATRCCGCAAGCAAATTCTACGACTTCGATGCCGCGGGCAATYTCGCCCTTGGCRTCCGGTATTGTTTTKCCGTGTTCCTGAGAWARCARTTCGGCCAGTTCGTCTATATTTTTAAGCAAAGCCTCGCGAAAGGCAAACATCACTTGGACCCGTTTGGAAGACGGYGTTGCKGCCCAYGCRGGAAAMGCTGCYYCTGCTGCTGCAATGGCTGCTCTGGTTTCATCGGCCGATGCCAAAGCTACTTTTGCGACCACTTCGCCTCTGGAAGGATCGGTGACATCWGCGGTTCGACCGCTGGTTCCAGCTACACGTTTGCCRTTGATGAAGTGCTCGACATTTCTCGTCATTACAGGGTCTCTACTCTATAGGTTCATGAAAAAAATGAGACTGCCAGCTATTGATAAAGATATCAATCTTGATTTGGCTAGAYTNGGCCTGTTCGTGATTGATTTTGATCTGCTTTTGGTTAGCCCGGGTCGACTATCTGGCTAAAGCGCGCGCTTCCAGCGARATAGCGAGYAATGTTGTGCTGGCCAATGTCTGCGCTAAAGCTGTGTTGGAGCGRCARTCAAAACTGGCTTTTTCCAAACGAGYGAGTGTTCGGAACAAAGCGTCTGAATTCCAGATGTTCAAAGCACCGACCACGGCGCGCTCGCGGGAAAAATGGATTGGCGGGCGCAGGGATTTAAACAGGCTTTGCGGATTTTGACGTCGGGTTTCCATCTGGCATTTGGCGGCGTGGAGCATTTGAAAATGGCGCAGGGCCGAAAGAATRATCATATCGGGYGCGCTGCCGGATTCTCTTGCCTGTTCGAGGCATTCTTCAAGGGACTTCAAATTGCCGGTACTTGCHGCATCGATGACTTCATCWARGATTARTTCGGACGTATCACCGACAATTGCTTTGACCTCATCTAAGGTGATTTCGCTTTGACCRTGGGCGTRTAGGGCCAGCTTTTGCAGTTCATTGCGCGATGCGCGCCGGTTAGCGCCYAATTGTGARCGGAGAAAATTYTTGGTTTCCTGATCGATTTTGAACCCGGCYTGAGTGATTTCVACRTCAATYAAKCYGTTCAGSGCTGCGTCATTATCCTGATAGCARGGCAATGCYAGCCCGTTTTTGGATTTCTCCACCTGYTTGCGYAGGCCTGAAGTGCGCTTTAAATCTCCAGCCTCTATGATGATGGTGCAATCTTGTGGCGGGGTATCGAGAACCATGGCCACWGCTTTGGTCATATCACGCCTTGTAGAACCGCTGACCCGGATTAGCCGTTCGCCGCCAAACATCGATATTGTATGGGCCTCATCGGCCAATTTGCTTTTATCGGCAGCCACATCATCTGAATTTAGCCGAATAAGTGAAAACGGATCTTTGAGATCAACGCCGCTGGCTTTRGCYAGAATATCAGCACGTTCCGACACCAGACCTTCGTCGGGGMCATAGATAAGCAGGATGGGAGCATCTTTGGTTGGYCGGCTTATAAARCGATCAACTTCATGTGCTTTTAGCTGTGCCATGTCTGGTCCAAACTATTTAGACGWCTAATTTGGGGCACCAATCCGGYTGAGATCAGAAGCGAGGGCAAACCGGACGGCTTCGGCKGCTTCTTTGGCGGCACGATTTTCTGCATCCCGTTCAGCGCGCGTATTGGCGAAACTTTGGCGGGTTCTATCGTAAGCGGCTTTTGCACGGCGGCTGCCTTTGGCGACAGACTTTAAAGTTGTCAGATTAATAAGRTCGTAGCTGACAGATACTTCAATGCTGCCTGTGGTCCTGTCCTGAACATTTTGCACATTGGCGAGGGTCTTATTGGATGTGGAGATGCGCAAATCTGCYCGATAGGCYGGTTCAATTGGCGCATTGCCRCCGTTCAACAGGAACARTAAATGGTTGCGYACCTGYTGKGCTGTGCGGGTATCAACTTCGCCAACGGCAATATTGTTCAATTGAGCGTTGCTGGTGCTGTTTGTACCGTAAAGCGGCTGAAACTGGCATGCACTCAGCACAAACAAGGCGGTAAGCATTGAAATTGCAGGACCAATTATCTTGCGCATGGTGGTTAAACCTTCTGAATTAGATAACAACATTCACAATTCTCTTTGGCACAACAATGATTTTACGGGGAGATTTCCCGTCTAAAGCTTTTTGTACCACATCAAGGGCYAAAGTTGCAGCCTCAATATCTTCTTTTGAAGTATCTGCTGCCAAAGTGAGTTCRCCRCGTTTTTTRCCGTTGATTTGTACCGGCAAMAGAATGGTTGATTCRAYKGTTAGAGCTTYATCRGCAACSGGCCATGGTGTGTCGGCAACAATTCCGGTATTTCCCATGGCTACCCAGCATTCTTCGGCCAAATGGGGCATCATCGGGGCGATCATCTGGATGATCATGTTGACGCAGATGCGCAATTCAGCGATTTGGCCCGGYGATTTGGCTTTGTTRATGGCTTTTTCCAACGCRTTGGAAAGRCCRTAAATCTGGGCAACAGCATTGTTGAAGCGCAATTGGGAAATCATGCCATCAACTTTGACCAATGTCTGGTGGGCAAGTTTKGTGAGRTCGCCGCTATCAGCTGTTGCGGATGATTCCAGTGCGACCGTTCCCTGCACAATGCGCCAAACGCGTTGGACAAATCTGTGCGCGCCTTCAACGCCTGCTTCTGTCCAGATCACATCGCGTTCTGGCGGTGAGTCTGAAAGCATGAACCAGCGTGCAGTGTCCGCGCCATAGGCTGCGATGATTTCGTCCGGRTCGACGGTATTGCGTTTGGATTTTGACATTTTTTCGATGCTGCCAATGGTCACTTCTTCGCCATTATCCAACCGGAAAGCCTGYTTTTTGCCGTCGTCTTCTTCRAAGCGCAGYTCGGAAGGCTGCATCCAGCTGCCATCGCTGGTAGCGTAGGTTTCGTGCACCACCATGCCTTGCGTAAACAGGCCATCAAAGGGTTCGGATATTCCCAGATGCCCGGTTTTTTGCATGGCACGGGCGAAAAAGCGCGAATAGAGCAGGTGCAAAATTGCGTGYTCAATGCCGCCAATATATTGRTCTACYGGCAACCARTGATCGGCTGMGGCTTTATCCGTGGGCGTATCTGCATGAGGTGCAGTGAATCTGGCGAAATACCATGATGAATCCACGAAGGTGTCCATGGTGTCGGTTTCGCGTTGGGAATCCGCGCCACATTTCGGGCATTTGCAATCGCGCCATGTGGGGTGGCGATCCAATGGATTGCCCGGTTTTTCAAAATCAACATCGTCTGGCAAGCGAACCGGCAAATTGGCTTTATCTTCCGGCACCACACCGCAGGTTTCGCAGTGAATGACCGGAATTGGGCAGCCCCAATAGCGCTGACGGGAAATGCCCCAATCGCGCAGGCGGTAGTTGACCTGACGTTCACCTTGGGATTSGCCATYGATTTTKATSGYTTCGAGGCGTTTGGCYACTTCTTCCTTGGCCGCTTCGATGGTCATGCCATTGAGGAAGTCGGAATTGAATAATTTTCCKGGATCGGTAAAGGCCTCATTGGCGACTTCGAAATCTTCGTCTTCGCTGGGTCGAACGACTGCGGTGACGTCGAGATTATATTTGCGGGCAAAATCCAGATCGCGCTGATCATGGGCCGGACAGCCGAAAATAGCACCAGTGCCGTAACCCATCAAAACGAAATTGGCCACATAGACCGGCAAAGTTTTACCCTCAACGAACGGGTGTTTGACGGTTAAGCCTGTATCAAACCCTTGCTTTTCAGCAGTTTCCACCGCTTCGGCAGTGGTGCCAATGGCGCGGCATTCTTCGATGAAAGTTATGAGTTCGGCATTGCCTTCAGCCAGTTTTTCGGTCAACGGGTGATCGGCAGACAAGGCCATGAAGCTGGCACCAAACAAGGTATCTGGCCTTGTGGTGAACACATCGAGGGTTTTATCCGGTGCGCCTTCTGAAAATTCAAAACTGACTTTCATGCCCTCKGAACGGCCAATCCAGTTTTGTTGCATGACGCGGACTTTTTCCGGCCAGCGTTTCARATCATCAAGAGATTCCAGCAAATCYTGYGAAAAATCGGTGATTTTGAAAAACCACTGGGTGAGGTCGCGTTGTTCAACCTGTGCRCCCGAGCGCCAGCCCTTRCCRTCGATTACYTGCTCGTTGGCAAGAACCGTCATRTCGACCGGATCCCAGTTTACCTTGGCTTTTTTCCGGTAGATCAGGTCTTTATCGAGGAAGTCGATGAAGAGACTTTGCTGCTGTTGATAATATTCAGGATCGCAGGTGGCAAATTCGCGTGACCAGTCAATCGCCAGTCCCATGGATTTAAGCTGTTTGCGCATGGCGGCGATGTTTTGATAGGTCCATTCTTTTGGATGCACATTGTTTTGCATGGCGGCATTTTCTGCCGGCATGCCGAATGCATCCCAACCCATTGGGTGGAGCACATTATAGCCTTTTGCCTTGCGAAAACGCGCAATCACATCGCCCATGGTATAGTTGCGCACATGGCCCATATGGATGCGGCCCGACGGATAGGGAAACATTTCCAGCACATAATATTTGGGCCGGGAATCGTTTAAATCGGTGCTGGTTTCAAATAATTTTTGGTCATCCCAGATTTTTTGCCAGCGGGATTCAGTTTCGCGTGGATTATACCGTTCCATTGCCATATCTAATAAAGTCAAATTTCTGATTGAATGCGTTTCGCGAGCTTCACCAGAATTTGGCAATTGGGTCAACAGTTGAGGCGCCGAAAGGGCTTAAAATCGATGTCAAATGTAGTTGAGCAGCATAATGAAGTGGTTGGGCGGATAGAAAAGGTCTGTAAGCGAAGTAATCGCGCGGCTTCCGAGGTGGCGCTGATTGTCGTTTCAAAGACTTTTGGACCGGAAGATATCACCCCTTTGCTGGACGATAATTGTCGGGTTTTTGGCGAAAACCGGGTGCAGGAAGCACAAAGCAAATGGGTGGATTTGAAGCAACAATATTCTGACATTGAATTGCATTTGATTGGCCCGCTGCAAAGCAATAAGGCCGAGGATGCGGTGGCACTGTTTGACGTTATTCAAACCATTGACCGGGAAAAAATTGCCAAGGCGATTGGCAAAGAAATGGAAAAGCAGGGGCGTAAGCTGAAACTGTTTGTTCAGGTAAATACCGGCAGTGAACCACAAAAAGCAGGAATTTTGCCGGGAGAAGCGGTGGGTTTCGTTAAAAAATGCCAAGAGGACTTTGGTTTGGAAATTGCAGGCCTGATGTGTATTCCGCCGTTTGATGAAAACCCCGGTCCACATTTTGCCCTGTTGCGCAAATTAGCTGAAGGGGCTGGCGTGAGTGAATTATCCATGGGCATGTCCGGCGATTTCGAAACCGCCGTGGAATTCGGTGCGACGTTCGTTCGTGTAGGCAGTGCCATTTTTGGTGGGCGAAGGTAATGGAGGACTGGATTCGTATTGATGATGATGAATTAGCTACGTTCGGGAAGCTTCAATATAAATTCGCCTTTTCTGCGGATAGTTATTCGATAACCATCGATCCGGCGATTCCTGACTACCTCATAATTGAATACCAAGGAAAATTTGAACGGTGGCCAATAGAAATGAAACACCGAAAGCATAATGAATTTCGTATAAGTGGTTTCGCTGATTGGGTTCCGGAGCTGATGGCCACATGGTCTTGGTTTGAATTGTTTTTGGACGATGACCCAAAAATTATTTATTGAGGCGAATGTAATGATGATGGAATTGATAATAATAATACCAGAATTGATCGCGCTATTTTTGATCGGTAGGGTTTTTTCGTAAAAATCCCTAGGTTTGATGGTCAGCTGGGAGTAATTTTCATTTACTTTTAACTAACTTAAACAACTGTTTAGTAGGCTAGCGTTCCGTAACCACCCCCTCTAAAATCAGCATCTCCTTATCCGGATACCAAAGATTGATATGAGCAGCTTTGAACGCTTGTTGCAGAAATGTTTCGCTTGCTCCGCGCTCTCTGAAAAATTCAATGTCCTTCTTTTGCTCGTCGTTCAAGCTGGCTTTTCTTATCGGGTTTTGGATTTCGAATTTGTATCGATGGAAGCCCAGTTTTGCGGCTTTGCCAATTGTCCGGTGATTGCCTGCCATGAAGACGATTGTGCAGGCTGAGGCGCATTGTTTGATTACTTTTGTATCGAGGTTTTTGGCGATGATGGTATTTGCCAGTGCGCGGGCTGCGTAGATCAGGCCGCCTTCGCTTGCTAGGGTGACGGTTTTGGCGTTGGGGAATTTGGCAATTGTGTTGAGCAGGGCCGTGTTGGTGGTGAAATTAATTTCGCCATTGATGTGTATGGCGAAGCCATCTTTGCTGACTAACAATTTCGGTATTGGGAGGTTTTCTTTCCAATAGGCCGGCTTAGAAAATTTTCCGGCATATTGATCAAGTACCTGAAACCCGGTTGCAGCAATGGCTACCGCCAGCGCGCCATAAGCCAGCCATGAGGCCATGGGATCACCGAAGGAACCAAGATTTGTTGTGATTGCGCGCCAGGTGCCGACGATTTGCCAGATCAGGATTGTGCAGACTAAAAGCATAACTGCACCGGCGAGGAGGGAATTTGCCTGAACGGGGATGAAGGTAACCAACAGGGTGATGCCAAGAACCGAAAAAACTATTGTCGGAAACAGCGCGTTTTGACCTCGCCAGTGTTTGGCGAAGGGAGTAGCCAGTCGGTCGACGGTTGCTTTAAGCATGCATAATCGTAGACCGAGTACGGGGTTTGGTAAACTCTTGAGGGCTTAACTTTTTCTAGCCCGCCCCAGAACGAAGACATTGCCAGTCAATACAAAAACCAAACCTGCTCCAGCAATCAGGGTCATGTGGTAATCTTCAACGAAGATTGAAATCACCAAAGCAATCACCGGAAACATCAAGGTTGCATAGCCTGCACGGTCGGAACCGATGCGTCCTAACAAGGTGAGATAGGCTGCAAATGCGATGACCGATGAGACGATTGCGAGGAATAGAAGCGAACTGATATAGGTCATGCTCCAGTCTATTTCGAAGCTCTCGCCGCTGATGAGGACCAATAATCCGCTGACAAATGCTCCATAAGTCATTCCCCAAGCGGAGGCGGAAACGGTTGAAATTCCTTGTTTCTGCAGGGTGGCAGAAATCAGATTTCCAGTGCAAAAAGAAAACGTTGCCACGACGCAGATACCCAGACCGAACAGGGCATATGTATTAAAAGTTTGTCCGGCGATGGTGGGCCAAAACATCATGGCGATGCCTGCTATGCCCAAAGCTGCCCCCAAAAGCATGTTGGAAGCGGGGCGTTTTCTCAAAAATATTGCCATTATGAAAATGTTAAAAACCGATACCAAAGAAAAGACGACGGATAATAGGCCGGAAGCCAGATAGGGCGCGGCGTAATAAAACAGAGCGAAATTCATGCAGAACATGAACGTGCCCATCAGAAAGAATTTGATATGGGTTTTAATTGGAAACCGCATGGGTTTTTTTGCCAAAACCGCCCAAATGATCATGATCAGGGCGGCTAACGCAAAGCGCCAGAATACAGAGACTTGCACCGGCACCGTGCCGACCTGCGCTTTTATCGCAATCCAGCTGAAGCTCCACGCGATGACGGTGGTGGCATAAAGCGCATAGTCATAAGCAGTCAGGGTTGAACGCTCGATGCTCGGCGCATTAGCGCCTGATGCATTTATTGCTGCCATGAGAATGGAAATCCTGAATATTCCGGCAAATTCGC
>NVSG01000003.1 GCA_002401155.1 Hyphomicrobiales bacterium | reverse complement strand
TTGACGCCAGCCTTTAGCTTCAATAATTGCATCTGCAACGGTCAGATCATCAGCAGGTGCTTTTCTAAGCGTGTCCAATATCGCCAGTTTCAATTCATTACGTCCGAACATCTGCTTGTATTTTCCGCGTGGTGCTATGACCTTGGGGTCTTCCAGATAGCCACATAGGTGCAAAGCGCGGTCGATAGCGACCAGATCATCCTTGATTGACTCAACAGCTTTAACGGCAACCCTATGAATCCCTGCTATCTCAGCGCGTTTCTTAATTAGACCGTGAACTACGATTGATTGTCCCATGACGCATTGTGGTTCACGGCGCGTAATTTATCCATTAGTTTGTTGGTGCGCTTGCTACCTAAGTCCGCGAATTCATAGCATTCCCTGCTCATTGTTGGTTGCATGTCGCAGCGTTTATTTGTGGTGGAAAATTTGAATGTGGCCCGACTAATCAGGACGAAATTGACTGATTTCCATTTCGCCTATTTTGGCACATTAACTGAATAATTTCAACGGTATAAGGTGATTTCCTTTGCCTATTTCACCCGCCCGATTAATTTCGAGAGCGGGTATTTTTACGCCCAATCAAATGGAGTTTAATGGACATGAGCGCAGCAGGTAAAAGACTAATCAAAGCCGCATTGCAGGCGGCGGCTACATATCCTCGTCTTGTAACGTCTCAAAAGCCCAAATTCGAAAAACTCTAACTCATTGATTTCTCAACACTAAATGGCACCCTCTCACCGGCTAGATAACTCAATACAAATTTAATCGGAGAAGCATTGTGATCGACCTAATTAAACTGGTGAATGTTTCAGAACAAACAAGCGAACATCAACACGTTGCTGTGCATATGTTTTGCTCAAAGACCGGTCAATATGAAGATACAGGCGTGACATTCCAAACAACGGTTGCTGAAGGTGAGGTCGATAAAGCTAAATTCGCGATATCTGAGGACCGGATTTCGCCCGCAATCGGATGGCTAACCCAGAATGGCTAAGTCAAACCTCACAAACAAGCAACAGAAGTTCATTGACGAATATCTTCAAGATTTGAACGCTACCCAAGCCGCAATTCGTGCAGGTTACAGTGAAAAAACGGCTCAAATGATTGGAAGTGAAAACCTTTCAAAACCTATGATAGCCGAGGCCATCGCACTTAAACGTCAAGAAATAGCCGATAAAGCCGAATGGAGCGCCGTGGAGCGCCTTAAGATGCTTGGGGATATAGCTCAGGCCAATAGTGACGGCGACCCTCGTGTGAGCGTCTCAGCGATTGCGGAAGCGAACAAGATGCAGGGCAGTCATGCTCCAACGAAAAGCGAATTGACAGGTAAAGATGGTGGACCAATTGCCGTTGTTAAAACCCTTGCCGACTTCTACGCCGACCCTAAATCCAGCTCTTAAATCATTTTGGATTGAGCCAGCCCGTAACAGGGTGCTGTATGGTGGCCGGTCAAGTTCGAAGTCGTGGGATGCTGCAGGGTTCGCGATATTTCTGTCGATCAATTACAAGATCAGGTTTCTTTGTGTAAGGCAGTTCCAGAACAAGATTGCTGAATCGGTCTATACGCTACTCAAAATCCAGATCGATAGGTTTGGATTGCGAGATCAGTTCAAGATAACTGAGAACTCGATAAAGCACATCGGGACAGGTTCGGAGTTTCTATTCTACGGCCTTTGGCGGCATATCGATGAGATCAAGTCGCTTGAGGCAATAGACGTTTGCTGGATTGAAGAGGCTCACAACCTCACGAAAGAGCAGTGGGACATATTGGAGCCAACCTTACGAGGTGAGGCTTCGCAGTTCTGGATAGTGTTTAATCCCCGACTTGTGACTGATTTCGTTTACAAGCGGTTTGTTACAAACACGCCGCCCAAGACAATCAAACGGAAAATCAACTACGACGAAAACCCTTTTCTTTCTCAGACAATCCTTGATGTTATTGCCGCCAAGAAGGCCGAAGACGAAGACGAATACAGCCATATTTATCTTGGTGAGCCAGATCAGGACGACGACGCTGTAATCATCAAGCGTTCATGGGTAACCGCCGCGATAGACGCTCATAAGAAGTTGGGAATAGAGCCGTCAGGGCGCAAACGGGTTGGTTTTGATCTAGCGGACGATGGGGCTGATAAATGCGCCACAGTGGCAAGCTACGGCATTCTTGCCACGGGCATTGATCAGTGGAAAGCCAAAGAGGATGAGTTGCTCAAGTCTGCCGGTCGCGTCCACGCGCTGGCTTTGAGGCTTCGGGCGGAAATTGACTACGACAGTATTGGTGTAGGGGCCTTTGCTGGCTCGCACTTCAAGGAATTGAACGCCAAGGCCAGTGTTCAAATTCCATACTTCCGGTTTAATGCTGGTGGTGAGGTGCTGAATAAAAACAAACCGATGGACCCGAACGATGAGAAATCGGCAAAGAACGGCGATCACTACGCAAATTTAAAGGCTCAATCTTGGTGGGAGATATCGAGACGCTTCCGCAACACGTTTAACGCGGTGACCAAGGGCCAGAAATTCGATGAAGACGACTTAATCAGCATTTCCAGTGATTGCGATCATTTGGATGCGCTGATTGATGAGCTTTCCACGCCTCGCAAAGATTACGACAATCGGGGCAAGTCAAAAGTTGAGAGCAAGAAAGATCTTGCTAAGCGAGAAATTGCATCTCCGAACATTGCTGATGCGTTCATTATGGCCTTTGCACCGCGAGGTGATGTGCCGTTGCCTGCCCTATTCGGCACATATGGAAATAGATAAATGACTGCAGATGTATCAACGCCGAGCGCTGACCATGTGGCTATGACGCCGTACTGGGACAAGATCGAGACAATTCTCGGCGGTGTTGACGCTATGCGTGCGACTGAAAAGTATTTGCCAAAGTTTGAGAACGAAACCACGGCGGATTACGATGCTAGGCGCGAGAACGCCAAGTTCACCAATATCGTTGATGACATTCTTGAAAACCTGACAGCCAAGCCGTTTGCCAAAAAGGTGGCGGTTGAGGATATTGATAATTCAAAGACATTCGCCATTCTTGACGATGTTGATGGTGAGGGAAGCCATATCCATGTTTACGCCGGTGAGATGCTATTCAATGCGCTTGCTGATGCGGTTCATTGGGTGCTGGTGGATTTTACCAAGACAGATAACGAACTAAAAACCGTAGCCGATGAAAAAGCCGCTGGGGTTCGGCCTTATTGGGTGTCGATTAAAGCGGCGGATATGATCGATGTGCGGTCTGCCAGGATCAACGGGAAAGAAGAATTCACTCACTGCCGGTTCCGTGAAAATAAAACTGAACATGATGGCTATGAGGAAAAGACCGTTGAGCGCATTCGGGAATTCAACCGGATACAAAACGAAGATGGGTCGTGGTCCAAACCAATTTGGATTGTCTGGGAAAAAACCAAAGAACAGTGGAATAATGTCGGCGAAGGTGTTCTCTCCATAGATGAGATAGCCTTGGTCCCGTTTATCACTGGTCGGAGAAAAGGTTCAACGTGGCAGTTCAAGCCGATGCTGAATAGCGCGATTGATTTGCAGATTGAGCTATACCAGCAAGAAAGTGGTCTGAAATACGCGAAGGAAAACACGGCGTTTCCGATGCTCGCGGGTAATGGGATAGCTCCACAGATTGGTGACGATGGTAATCCGGTTCCGGCTCCAGTTGGTCCAAAGGCTGTGCTTTATGCCCCACCCCATACGGATGGCAATCACGGCGAATGGAAGTTCATTGAACCTGCAGCCCAATCATTGAAGTTCTTAGCCGACGATATCAAAGAAACCATCATGCAACTGCGCGAGTTGGGCAGACAGCCGCTAACGGCACAGTCAGGCAACCTCACAGTGGTCACCACGGCGTTTGCTGCTCAAAAGGGCAACAGTGCCATCATGGCAGCAACGATACTGCTGGAAGAGGCGCTAACGAACACGCTGCTATTCACCGCCAAGTGGCTCAAGGAAGAAATCAAGCCAAAGGTTGAACTTTATAAGGACTTTGAAATCCTGATGAACGGCGACGATGGCGTTGATAACCTGTTGGCTATGCGAGAAACAGGCGATCTTTCCCAAGCAACATTGTGGTCTGAAATGAAACGCCGCAAGACCTTGAGCGATAAATTCAACGCCGACGATGAACTGGAAGCGTTGCTGAAAGAAATACCGGGCGAAGACGAACTTATCGACGACCCCGAAGACCCGGAGCCAAACAAAAAGCAATGATGCGGAAGCACTCGCATTTTGTAGGCTCCAAACCCAACCGCACATGATGGAAATCTAGCGATTGCTCCCGGCTGGAAAGCCAAAACCTTATACGGCGGAAGCCAGAAGGACGATTTGTTATGCCTATGAAGCTGAAGACAATTGAAATTGAAGGCAAGACCTACGCCGAGATTAAAGATGGTCATCCTGTTTATGTCGATGAAGGCAAGGATATCGCGTTTGATGCGCCTCGCGCAGCAACCAAGATCACTGAGCTAATGACTGAAAGCAAGGCCCACCGAGAAGCCAAGGAATCAGCTGAATCAAAACTGTCCAAGTTCGATGGCATAACCGACCCCAGCGAAGCTTTGAAAGCGCTGGATACTGTTAAAAACCTTGATGATAAAAAACTTGTCGATGCTGGTGAGGTTGAAAAGGTGAAAGCCGCGGCAATCTCAGCCACCGAAGAGAAGTATGCACCTGTTGTTGAGGAGCGGGATAAGCTGAAAACCGACTTGTACAAAGAAACAATCGGTGGCCGGTTTGCGCGCTCAGCATACATCCAAGAGAGTTTGGTTATTCCGTCTGAATTGGTTCAGGCGCAGTTTGGCGACAACTTCTCTCTCGAAGAGGGTGTGATGACTATCAAGGATAATCAAGGAAATCCGATTTACTCAAAAGAAAGGGCAGGGGAACTTGCCTCGTTTGATGAGGGTTTGGAAATCCTGATTGGTCAGTATCAGCACAAAGACACAATTTTGAAAGGGTCTGAATCAAACGGTTCGGGTTCTGAGAAAAGCAAGGGGTCTTCATCTGGCAATCAAGGCGATTTCGGTGGCGATAAAGCCGCCCGCGTTGCTGCTGTCCAAAGCAAATTCCCTGACCTGCCAGCAAGCTGAGCAGACGGGACATTGAAGGAAAACGACCATGTCAATATCTAACATGCAGGTCTTCGACAAATACGTCATGCCTGCCACAATCGAACGCGTTGCTCAGGTTATCGAGTTGTTTAATGCAGCTTCTGCCGGCGCTATTCGGCTAACTGCTGAAGGTTTTGAAGGCGATTTCACACAGGAATCATTCTTTCAATCTCTGGAAGCTGCCGCTCGCCGGGTTGACCGCTATGCGACAAATTCTGCTGTTACAGCAACCGACCTTGAGGAATTGAAACGTGTAGGCGTGAAAGTTGCTGGTGGTTTCGGTCCTGTGAAATACGAGCCCGGTCAAATGACTTGGTTGCAGCGTCCTACCGCTCAAGGTGTGGCTGCTGCTGCTGATGCCTTTGCCGAAATTTTGGTGAAAGACCAGCTTAATACAGCCATCGCTGCGGCTGTTGCTGCTATTGAGAATGTCGCCGGTGCCACAAATGACGTTTCAGCTTCTGCTGGCATTTCATACTCGGCTCTTAATGGCTCTCATGCAAAATTTGGCGACATGTCCGGCGCTATCGTTGCTTCGGTAATGAATGGTATTACCGCACATGGTTTGATTGGCGACAATCTGGCCAACTCTGAACGCTTGTTCGAGGCTCGCGGCGTTATGGTTATCGATATTCTCAACAAAGCAGTTGTGATTACCGATGCTCCTGCGCTGTATGAAACTGGCACACCGAACAAAAATAAGGTGCTGAGTTTGGTTGAAGGCGGCGTGGATCTCTTTGATCCCGGCGATATCATTACCAACGTTGAAACCACCAACGGCAAAGAGCGTATCGAAACCACGTTCCAAGCTGACTACACATTTGGCGTGGCTCTCAAAGGTTACTCTTGGGATACGGCGAACGGTGGCAAATCTCCAACGGATGCTGAATTGGCTACCGGTTCCAATTGGGATCAAGTGGCAACCGATATCAAGCTTACTGCTGGCGTAATCGCGATCGGTGACGCAGCCGGTTAAATAATCACGGGGCGGTTTAATCATCGCCCCGTTTTTCCATTCAAACCACCATGACGAAGGAAACCACCATGACGAAGGAAACTGTCTACGTTGTCCATCCTGTTTCGCCTGCAATGAAGGCTGAGATTGTTGGGCAGGGCTACAAGATTGTCGATGCCAAGTTCGCGCCAAAAGACGCCAAAATCATTGGTCAATCGGATGAAGAAACTGTTGTTGATTCCGAACCAGTAGAAATCCCAGAAGATTGGGAAACTATGCAATGGAGAAAGAAACTTCAACTAGCTGAAAAAATTGTTGGGGCAAGCATTGTAGCAATCGACGGAAAAACTTTGGCCGAGATGGCTGATAATGTTGTTTCTGCTGAAGTGTCTAAACGTGCGGAAGCCGCTTAATCAGCATGGCAAACAAAGACAAAGTCGTTTGGTGTGATCGTGGCTGGTTCCCTGCTAATTTTGGTTTCTGTCCGAATAAGAAGGCATGGAATCGGATAATGAAGCGGATCAAAATTCGTGATTCTGAGTATCCTGTTAATGACGCGCAGTGCAGCACATTTTTTAACGTCAAGGACGGCAAGACAATAATTCTGGTGACGGTTGGCGACCATATTGATTGCAAGGATCATCTAGGAATTATCGGTATGCTTGTCCATGAGGCAACGCATGTGTGGCAGAATATTTGCGAGGATGCCCAAGATGACAGTCCGTCTCACGAAGCACAGGCCTATGCCATGCAGAATATCACAATGTCTTTGATTAATGCTTATTCAGATACAAGAGGGGTTGACGTGTCAAAATGACCTTGAATGTTGAAACAGGAACAGGCGCAGCAAATAGCGAAAGCTACGTATCGATTGCTGATGCAAATGCATACGCTGTGGCGCGAGGTTTACTGTTTCCTATCACTGCCCCAGAATTAGCTGAACAAGCTCTCAGGCGTGCAACCACATGGCTTGACGCGACGTATGGCGGTTATTTCTCCGGTGATCGGATGAATGGTCGCTCTCAAACGCTTCAATGGCCTCGCTCAAGTGCCTACGACAACTCAGGAACACCAATCGGGCTTCCGAGTGATGAGGTGCCTATTGAGATCATAAACGCCACTATCGAGGCTGCTGTAAGGGAAATGGCAAGTCCAGGCGCATTATCGCCAGATATCACACCGGGGCAAATCAAAGAGGAAGTTGCGGTAGCGGGCGCTGTGTCTGTGAAATACGCAAAGGGGCAGGGTGTTTCTGGTCAAATGCCTATTGTGACCGTGATTGATAATATCTTGGGTTCGTTGATTTCAATTAGCCATGGCGCGGCGCTATTTGGGAAGTTGGAGCGCGTTTAATGGCTGGCTTCTACGAAGATTTGGCGGAAACTGCTGATGACATCATGTCAGAATTCAAACAGGGCGTTGTCACATTGGTTCGAGCTACTCCCGGTACGCCAGACCCAGAAGAACCATATATTCCGGTAACGGATTCAACAGAAACCTATTCGCTCAAGGCTACGGTTAAATCAGTCGAAGATAAATACGTCGATGGCACAACAATTCACGCCACCGATTCAATGGTTACCGCGAGCGCCTCAATGGTTCACACGCATACGGATGGGGCGCCGGTCGCAAACGTTGTCGTTAATCTGGAAATTCAGCCGGGTGATATCGTTTCTATTGATGGAAAACCAGTGACGATCATTAAAGAAATGCGAGTTCCTAAGGCTGGAATTTGCTTGGTCTGGAAGTTAATCACCCGTGGCTAAACGTCCAACCCGCAAGCTTTCCCAGCGGAAACAGCTTCGCAATCTGATCGATGCGCTAGAACCGAGTGTCGCCAAAGCATTCCGAGAAAGCATTGACGATATTCGCGACAAGATAGTGCTCATTCAAGTTGTAAAGGCGCTGGAGAAGCGTGACATAGACGCAGCACTCAAGGCGTTGAACATTGAGAACGCGGCCTTCAAGCCATTGAGCAAGGCGATTGCCGAGGCTTTTGATGCTGGTGGTTCGCTTACCGCCAAGACCATGAAGAAATTGAAAGACCGATCCGGTGCGGAAGTTGTTTTGCGGTTTGATGTTGAAAACCCTCGCGCCAATAAACTGATTAAAGAGCATTCTGGGAAGTTAATTACACAGATTACAGAAGACGCTCTGGAATCGTCAAGGTTTGTGATTAGCGAAGGATACAAAGCGGGGAAGGGGCCTAAGAGCATTGCTCTTGATTTGGCCGGCAGGAAAGACAGGGTTTCTGGCAAGCGTGTCGGCGGCAAAATCGGGTTGTCCGAGCCTCAAACCAAACATGTAGCAAATATGCGCTCGCGACTATCATCTGGCACACCTAGCGAAATGCGCAAGGTGCTCGGTATTAAGTTGCGCTACAAGAGGTTTGACCGAACGCTTTTGAAGCATATCGAGGCTGGCACAAAGCTATCTGATGCTGATGTAAACAGGATGGTTGGTCGCTATTCAGATAATGCGATCATGCACCGCTCCAAAATGATTGCCCGAACCGAAACTGGCACGGCAGTCATGGAATCTAAATACGAATCCTTCAATCAGGGATTGGACAAGACCGGATACACAGAAGACGCTGTAACTAGGGTTTGGCGAACGGCTGGTGGGCCTGATGTAAGGCATACCCATGCGGCCATGGACGGTCAGACCGTCAAAGGAATGAAAACGCCGTTTGTGTCGCCGTCTGGGGCAAGATTGCTTTATCCGTTCGATACAAGTTTGGGTGCTGGCCCTTCTGAGACAGTTTCATGTAAATGCGATATGGAAATCAACATTGATTTCAGCGAAGGGCTGGAATAATGGCTGGTCAGAAGTCGTTCTCAGCCCAAGTTGATGAATGGGTCCGAACTAGCAATGCTCGTATGACAGCGGTCTTTCGGGATGCTGCCCAAACGGTTGTAAATGATGTGAGATTGCCTAAATCCAAAGGCGGTCACATGCCAATCGATACTGGCAACTTGAGGCGATCTTTATCAGCATCCACCACGGCGATGCCAAATATCAACGCTGATAAGGCTGAGTTTTCAGAAAACAACGGTCAAATCACTCTGACAATCGCAGGGGCAAACATCGGAGAAACGCTCTATTTCGGGTTCCAGGCCGCATATGCTCGAAGAATGGAATACGGGTTCAAAGGAGCGGATAGTCTAGGCCGGGTCTACAACCAAGAGGGCAGTGGCTTTGTGCGTCTGACTGCGCAACGCTGGCCTGAAATCGTTAAGGCGTCTGCCAAGAAAATCAAAGCCAAGGTCAAGTCTCGTTAGAGCCGTTTCCTTCGGTAAGAATAATCAATGCTTTTTGTAAAATCTCTAATTGATGACTGGCTAATTCCAGCACGTCACCCGCTCTGGTGCTCGCAGCTGTACGATTGCTGAACGACAGCAGCGCTTGATGCAGCAGTTCATAAACATCTTCGTCTGATAGGGCGGGATCATCCATAATGGAGTTCTACCTTGCCAAGTACCGAAACGTCAATCTGGCTGGCTCTACGCGGGCAAGTGGAAAGCCTTGTTCTTGATCCAATTCATGCGGTGTCATATCCAAATGAAGCGTTCACGCCGCCAACCGATGATACTGGACCAATGCCTTATCTGGTGGTTACGCACTTGCCGAATACGACCAATCGCCCGTTCATCGGATCCGATGATGAGCAACAATTTCAAGGCATTCTGCAAATCGCGGTGATGTCGAAACCCAATCAAGATTCATCCGTAGCAGTCGAGTACGCAGGGCAGGTCGCGGACCACTTTGCAACGGGCCTGATACTCAAAAACGGGTCCGCAAGGGTTCGTATCACCAAACGCGCTGATATCTCTCAGGGCTTTGCTCAGAACGGTTTGTGGATGACACCTGTCAGTATTCAATACCTGAGTTTCAACTAAGGAATTTCAATGGAAATTATCTATTCTGCAACCCCTGTCGATAACGCCGGGGATAGGAAAACTATTGACCCAAAAGACTTCTATGAGCCGGTCAAAGGGGTGTCATGCGTTTATTACGATGGCGACAATCTCAAGCTCAAATTCGGCTATGAAACACGGGGCATTCCCGTGAAGCCAATCTCCAAACTTCCTAAAGCCAAAACCTCCAAGAAAGGGGATTAATCATGGCCAATACTCAAAAGGACGTAATCTTTTCCATCTGCGTTACGCCACAACCTGCCGATCTAAATAAGGCGGGTTTTGAAGCCCTGACTTTTGTGTCAGTTAGCAATGTGGGTAATCTCGGGGAGACAGGCAAATCAGAGAATATTTTGACCTACAACACCTTGGACACAGCCGTTGCCCAGAAAGCAAAGGGCGTTGCAGATGCCGGTAATCCGACTGTGGAATGCGCTCGGCTTTTCAGCGATCCAGGTCAGGTTGCTCTGAATGCTGCTGCTGCAACCAATCTGCAATACGCATTCAAGATTGAGCGGAACGATTCACCGGACGGCATTTTGACCAATACCATTATTTACAATCGTGGTCTGGTGACTGGCCCAACCCGCCCCAATGGCGGTAACGAAGACTTTGACCTGGAAGTGTTCACATTGGCACTGAATCAGCTTGAAGTTGTTGTCGATCCAGAAACCCCATAAGGAATAACTTGATATGGATTTATCCTCAATTGTTGCAAATACCCGCACGATTCAAATCAAACACCCCGGCACCGGCGCTGAAATTGGGCTGGCGATTGATCTTGTCAGCCTGACAGACGACCGAGTAAAACTGGTTGAGCGTCAAAACCGTAACAAGCTCATGCGAAAAGGCATGAAGAATGTCTCCGCTGAGCAACTTGATAAAACAGCAGATGATGTCCTCATTGCCACCATGGTCAGTTGGAAATGGGCAAAAGACGCCACCTTCGATGGTGAGCAGTTGGAATTCAATCGTAAAAATATTGACCGGCTGTTTGCCAAACTCCCCTTTGTCCGCACTCAAATCGATGAAGAGTTGGCGAACGAAGCTGATTTTTTTCAGAGCTAACATCGGAGCTTTGCGAGGCGATTGAAATATTCGTCCGCTACGATGTAAATTTCGATGGTGAAGAAACCAGAAGAGAACGAAACATACGGTTCGGCATGGATGATATGTCTCAGGACGTTGAAGTGCCGGACGTCGTTGATTATCTTTGGCGGTGGTTCTTTGATCTGTCTCGCGGGCGATCAAGCGGAATGAACGGTCCAAGCCCACTTAGTGCATTGGAGATAGATGCGTGGTTAAGATTGACCGGCAATATCGTGTCTCGATCAGACTTTGAGGCGATTATGGATATGGATGCGGTTTACCGGAACCAATTCTCTATTGAACAAGCCGCAATAGCTGAACGGGAAAAGGGGTAGTATTCACTGTGCCGGTTGCTTTGAATATGGATTTTTTTCGGACAAATCAGGTTCATCTAATACCGACACTTTTACAGAGTTGTCACCGAATTGTTCAAACTCACATGGGCTTTACGGTGAGGTGATCTTCATCACCGCATTCGCTGCAAGTCCAAATCTCGTCTCGCGCACCAAGATCACCAAACGGGCCTTTTGAAACTGATGAAGAGGTTCTTCTCGAAGCTGGTTGTCCGCAAGCTTTACAAGTCTTGCCGGGCGCTATCTTCGGAGCCTTTTGCTGATCTTCCAATTTCTGGAGAAGGGCTTTGTTCGCTTGTTCAAGTGCTTCTACTCGCCTCGGCAATTCACTCAAGGTTTTCCAAATAGGAACCTTATCAAGGATTTTTAAAATGTCTGAAACTGAAAGCATATCCCCTCCAAAAGATGTGATTCTCTCGGAAATACTACAGTTGCTCGGTGATCGCGTCGAATCTGTAAGTGTAGAACATCGAACAGGAGACGTTTCGGTGTGCCGAACAGTCAGGTTGTTTCAGTCAGACTCCAATAGCTTAGCGGATAAGGAATAACCCATGGATATTGCAGCGCTTGGAGATTAATAACCGGCGCGTTTCATTAGAACTTTTATTTCTTCGAAAGTTTGTCCATCTTTGGGCAGGCAAGAACCTGAATAGCAAAGTTGCGTTATGCCAAATAGGTCGGAATTGCTGGTGAATTGGCAACTAACCATATCTGCGGAACCGCCGATACGAAAATTTACGCGGGGCGGGGATAGTTCAGGAAAAGATTGAACATTTGACACTTCAAGTTTGTATTTCTCGAGGTTCAGAAGAAAAGCAACGGCTGTGTGGCATGCCTCAATAATTGTATCCTCGGCCCTCACAGTCGAACCAAAACCCAATACTAAAATCAAAGAAAGAATTAGCCGCATGACTGTCTCCAAGTGAAAACATGGAGCATAGACAAAGTCTAGTATATTTCAACCGCGATGGATCATCCGGTAGACGGCGTTTTCAACCGAACGCCCAAACCCGCTGTTTCATCGGCATGTATCAAGATCACGCCTTTGCCCTCGTAATAGTCTTGAAGCAATTTGAGAGTGGAAATCCTTGAATCTCCAGCCTTTTCGAAGCGGGTAATTGTAGCCGTAGAAATTCCTAGGTCTGCTGATACTTCGCGCAAACCGAGGTTTAATGCTGCTCTTGCGAGCTTGCTGTGTATTGGTTCCATAAGTGACATATACGGCTTTTCTGAAAATAAATCAACATTAAGGTTGACGAATTTATTTATAACGACTACATTGTGATTGTAACGGACTGGTTTGGTGCTTGAACACCTTGCCAGTCCTAACCGAAACCGAACCTTTGGAGTTCCGTCATGGCTAACCGTTATTACAACACTAAAACCGGAAAATTCAACCGCTCTCGTATTTTAAAAGATGCGTGGGCTAATTTGTGTGGGCGCAACAATCTCAAATTGCGCCTTAGCTTGGCTCTGTCTGTTGTTTGGGCTGCTGCCAAGGCAGAGAAAAAGGATGCTTTGTTCAGCGCTTGCATGAATGAGGCTCAACAGAACGTTGTTCGTCTTGAGAATGCAATTGAAATGACCAATTACCTGCCTTTTGGCATGAGCCAGTCACGCAGGATTGAAGCTTTGCAGACCGAAATTGGGAGGTTGGCAGCATGAGTAAGTCAACAACCACAAGAAGAAAAGTTTTGAAAACCGCTCCTGCGGCTGCTGTGACAATATTACTTGGTGCTGGGGTTGCAAGCGCGCAAGACGATGCTCTCGATCTAGATCAGTTGATTGAGGGTGTGAGTAGGGAGAATCACAACGACGAAGATTTTGCTCGGTTCGATCTGTCAAAAGGAAAGATCAACGGCTTATGCGCTGCATATGAGTTTGCCAGATCAACGATGATAACGGCAAGCACCGCGTCCAACACGCCGAACATTTCCCGTGATGACAGTGATCTTAATGAGCTTCTTGAGCAAGAATTCCTACGTGGCCACGCATTAATGAGAAAGATAGCCATCGCGATTGGTAAGGTTGAAGCGAAATCAGACTATGAGAAATCATGCAAGCAATCGGTTTTAATTAGCCAATTGCATGAAAGTGGTTTCGCGTTGGATTTGAGCATACAGGGCGTTGAAGACCTCTAAGAGCTGCATTTATGGCCTTGTGATACCCCCTTGGCCCCAAGCACTAAAATAACAGAATTCGCGGGAAATCCCGTTGATGTCCCTACGGAGAGTTTTTATTCGGTTCTCTCCGTAGATTGGAGGAGCGTGTCTAGATTTGGACACCTGTTCGCGCTCCTCCGTCCAATCAATACCGAAGTACTGAATAGGAAAACCAGATGCATACTGAATTACAATTGAGTCAAGCTACTCCAACCACATTGCCAGATGATTTGGTAACAATGGTTGATAACAATCCGATGGTCTCCAGCCTGAAAATTGCTGAACATTTTGGGAAGAAGCATAAAAACGTGCTTCGAGCAATTGAGAACCTTGAATGTTCAGAAGATTTTAACAGGCTCAATTTTGAGCCGGTTACAGAAACTATAGTCAGGGCCACCGGAGGGATGAATATCCCTGCCATAAACATGACCCGCGATGGCTTCACATTTCTTGTAATGGGCTTCACCGGTAAAAATGCGGCTCAATGGAAAGAAAAGTACATTGGTGCATTCAATGCAATGGAAGCGCAGGTCAAAAATATGGGACTGGTTCCCGACTTCTCCGATCCTCGCAATCTCCTTGCCTGTTTTGAGCATTTAAACGGTCAAGTGTCGCAATTACAGGGAACAGTGGCAAACCAGAGTGTTCGATTGCAGAAATTGAACCGCCTCGAAGGCGCAGATGGTTCAATGTGCATTACGGACGCGGCAAAGACGCTTGGAATTCAGCTGAAAAAGCTCACGCAGTTCATGTCGTCACGTCGCTGGATATACAAACGTGTCGGTAACAAAAATTGGGTAGCTTTCGCTGATAAACAACAGGCTAACTATCTTGAGCATGACGACCATATTTACTTAGATAGGGAAGGGCGCGAGCGAGTTAGCACACGCGCGCTGGTGACAGCCAAGGGCCTAGTAAAACTGGCTGAATTGCTTGAGCAACCGCTGAATTAGACTGAACAACACACACAACACTAAATGGCCTCGTTCACGCGGGGCCTTTTTTATGGAAGGAACATCTTTTGGATATAGCATCGCTTGGTCTAGAATTACGAACAGATGGCCTTAAAGCCGGACAAAGAGAACTTGATGGATTATCCCGTGCCTCGAAAAAAGCAGAGGCAGCAGCTAAGGGCTTGCCGCCAGCAACGGACCGAGTTAATGCTTCCGCCAAAAGAATGGGTGCCTCGTATCGCGTTGCTGCGTCAAGCATGGCTATGGCTACGAAAGCGGCGGGAGCGCTAGGTGTTGTGCTTGGGTCAGTACTTAGCACAAAAGCTTCTTTCGGGTTCCTTGATGCATTGGCCGAAGTATCCACATTGGTTGATACAGCCGTGTTTGATATGGAAAGGTTGCAAACCGCAGCACTAGCACAAGCGCAAGTTTTTGGCGGGTCGGCAACCAGTCAAACCAAGGCGTTTTACCAACTAATTTCAGGCGGGGCAAAAACTGCCGCTGATGCAAACATGCTGTTGACTGCCTCCAATAAATTGGCAATTGGCGGGGTTACAGACGTTACTACAGCCGCAAGTGGATTAATGGCTGTAATGAATTCCTATGGACTTGCCGCTGATCAGGCCACTAATGTCTCGGATGCTCTATTTGTTGCGATGAAAGCAGGAACGACGACTATTGGTCAGCTTGCCAGCGGCATCGGATCGGTCGCGCCGTTAGCTGCAAAATTGAATGTGTCTTACGATGAACTCTTAGCAACAGTTTCAGCTCTGACGAAAGCGACAGGAAACACTAATACCGCCTTCACGGGTGTTCGTGCAATTTTGGCGTCTATCATCAAGCCAACTTCTGAAGCTACAAAGATGGCCGAAAAGCTTGGAATTGCATTCAGTGCTAAAGGATTGGACGAAGCGGGGGGGCTAGGGAATTTTATAAAAGAAATTGTTAATAGAACCCGTGGCAGTTCGGAGGCCATGGCTCAACTATTCGGCGGCGTTGAAGCGCTGATCCCTATAATGCAATTAGCAGGTGCTGCCGGTGAGGCACTTAGTGAAAATATGTTTGCCATGGGCAGGAAAGCACATGAAACAGGCAAAGCCTTCGACAAAATGGCTAATTCACCGGGCTTTCAAGCGGGGAGATTATGGGCCGCGTTGGAGACTAGAATTGTTTCAATAACTTTGGGCATAGCTGAAGGTCTGGTTCCTGCTATGAAGTTCATGGCTGACAATATGGGCCTCGTTGCAGGTGCAGCAAAAATTGCGGGAACGGCACTGATCGTAGCTTTTGCTCCTGCACTGATTACCTCAGTGGCGGCGCTCTCAACTTCTATCGCGGTTGGGTTGGTAGGGGCACTCACTGCCTTGAAATTGGCTTTGCTGTCTAACCCAATTACTGGAATCGCCGTTCTCTTGGCGACTGGCATAACGGCTTTTTATCAAATTCGAGATGCAACAAACGCAGCCGCAAAGGCGAATATGGAGCATAAGAAAGCTCAAGACCTTGTTAATGTAGCCCTTGGTCGGTCAATTATCGTGGGAGACAGTTCCACTAATACAATGATTGATAAAGCCAAGGCGGATGTTGCCGCAGCCAGAGCTGCATTGCAGTTTGCAAATGCCCAGTATCTTGCAACCAAATCGATGACTGATGCGGTGCCGGAAGGGTATGGGAGCGTTATGGATGCGTTTACTGCTGGCATTAAGACGGCTCAGGCGAATCTTGATACTTTATCGCGGACTTTTGCAGGTTTGGTCAAATCTCAGATCGGAAGCAATATGTCGGTTACGGCATCTCTTGCCATTGATCCAAAAGAAATACTCAAAGCAAAACTGTACCAGCAGAGGCTAGAAGATGCGTTTTCGGCTAAAGATGCAAGTTTCGACAACACATCATCGACCTCAAAGACCCTGTCCGATTACGAACGCGCTATAAAATCAATCAAAGACCACACAACGGCATTAGGAATAGATCAAAAAGTCATCGGGCTATCAGCCTATCAAGAAGCTTTGTTGGCATCCAAAATGGAACTGACAAACATTGCTATGCAGGATTCGATAGGTCTTACTCCTGCGAGAACCGCGCAAATCGAAAAATTGTCATCCGCTTATGCAAAACAGGTTGCCGGTTTAGAGGCCATGGCAAAAGCCCAAGCGGATTATGAGCAATCGGTTCAGTTCGCACGCGATACAACTGGTGGGTTTATTGCAGATTTACGCTCTGGATTAGAGCAGGGCAAGAGTGTTTGGAAATCGTTTGGCGATGCGGCTTTGAACGTGATTAACAAGATCACGGATCGGATTTTAAACCAGTTACTGGACGCTGTATTTCAGGTTAATCAGGCTGGAATGGGACGCGGTGGCGGCGGTGTTGGTGACTTCTTTGCAAAGATGCTTGGGGGATTTGGTGGTGGGAGCTCTAGCAGTGTCGGCGTTGATCCATGGGCTGGGCTTCGTGGTATGGCAACTGGTGGTTATACAGGCGACGGACCGACAAGCGCTGTTGCAGGCGTCGTACACAAAGGTGAGTACGTCCTGAATGCATCGGCTACCAAAGCCAATCGAGGCATTCTGGAAGCAATGAATGCAGGTAGGCCAGTTATGCCACAAACACCAGCTCCAATGCGGCAGTCAGCAGCACCAGCAAACCAGAACGCTAAAATTGAAATTGTTCTTTCCCCCGATCTTGAAGCGAGAATACTTGAACAGTCAGCAGGGCAGGCGGTCCAGATATCAAGAGATTCGATTTCCACTTACGACAGCCAAAGTGCCGGACCTCGAGCTATTGATGCTGTTAAAAAATATTACGGCAATGGTGGAGCAATCTAAGTATTGGGGTTGCTGTTACTCATATCCAAAATTTAGTTCTGATGGTTTTTTTGATGCGACAAGAAGGGTTTCTTCGCTCTCTTTCGCAATTCTCTGAATGAGTGCGTGAGAGCGAGAAACAGCCATGTCTTTAATTTCTTGGGCCGTCATATCCATTGAACTAGGCATGCTGAAATCAAGCTGAATAGATGGACCCATATCATTCCCGTCAACGTCTGTTACGCCAATTGATACCCGGACAAGAGTTGAAGTCTTATCCCTGTATGTGATCGGGGTGAGCTTCCCGACTGTTACGTTTTCAAGTTTTCTATCTGAGTAATCGGCCATTTTGGCTCCTGTAAATCGTTTTCGAATCGATGAATAATATAACCACATCAAGAGTTCTTAATTATGGCTGACCCAGTAAATCTACCTGCCGGTATCGGATATGAGAATTTCGATATGGGCATTATAGCGTTGAAAGAAACGTCACGCATGGAAGGCCGAAGGGTTGAATCTGTTGCGTTTGGTTCCTCTTACTGGACCGCGAGCTATGGCACTCCGTTTTTGCAAGAAGACCAACTGGCTAATATGGATGCATGGTTGCTTGCTGCCGCAAGCGCAGGAACCACATTCCTAGCCCATGACCTCTATCGTCCACGGCCACGTTTGGAGAACAATGGTTCCCCACTATCCGGCGCAAAAGCTCTGGGCGGTGTGTTTGATGGCACTGCCGATCTGACCATCATAACCAATTCCAGAGAAGTAATTATCGAAGGTCTGCCAGATGGGTTTCAATTATCGATTGGGGATTATCTAGAATTCACAATGAGCCCACTAATTCGCTCGCTGCATGAAATTATAGAGCCAGTTACAGCCAACTCATCCGGTCAAGCAATTGTTAAATTCCGGCATGGTCTTGATACGCAGCACTTCACAATAGCGGCTGATGTTCAGTTCGAGAAATCATCTTGCGTAATGCAGGTATTGGGCAACCCACGAGTTCCAAAAGGGTGGGGCGCGCGCAGAGCTTCATTTGAAGCAAGCGAGGTGTTTTTCCAATGACCATATCTCTTGATCCAGCAGTTGAAGCCAAACTCGATTCCGGTCGTTATGTCCTGCTCCATTTGGTGAAGTTTGATATCCCCGGCGCGCAGGTTGGCTATTGGCGTGGTGCGCGTGATCTGACTTGGAACGGGTTCACGTATAAGCCATCGCGCTATCTGGACGATGCAGGTCTGAATGAAACGCTCGGCGTGGATATCACCCAGCGTTCGCTGACCTTCTCGGATGTGCCAACTAGTGACGAAAACGATATCATCGCCAAGGTTGAACAATACAATTATCTCAATGTGCCGGTTATCGTCACCAAGCTGATCGGTGACACGGAAAATGACAGCATTGCCGGTATTGCCGAAACGTCCGATTATGAAATCAACAAGATTAATTATGACAGCGCGGCGGTTTCCGATGACGGAGCGCGGCAGGTAACAACGGAAATCAGTCTTGAGATACCTGGGCGGATTGTTCGCGATAATACCGGCTTCAAATTATCCAGCGCCGAGCAACAAGCCCATAACGATCCCACAGACACGTTCTTTGATTATACGGCCACCAGCGCCACTTGGCCCGAAGAATGGGGGCAGGTGACCAGATGAGCAGGTTTGAAGCTGTAAACAGCGTTATTCTGGCAGAGATGGCCAAGCCGTACTCTTATGGCTGTTCAGATTGTTTCTTTCTGGCGCTGGCTGTGATCGATCGGTTACAGAACACGAAGTTGAAGAAAAAGTATTCAGGCATCTACACAACTTTCTCCGGCGCTCAAAAGGCCATGCGAAAGCGCAAATTCAAATCCATCGGAGATTTATTCGCCAAGCATCTGGAACAAATCGCCCCGGCCATGGCTCGTCTCGGTGATGTGGTGGTTCTGGAAGTCGATGGCAAAGAGCATTCGGCCATCTGCACAGGTGGTGCGTTTTTAACGCGAGTTGAGGGTGGAACATCCATCCATTCGCTTGCCGATGTGAAGTCGGCTTTCAAGGTTTAATTCATGGCATTCATTTCTGCTGCAATTGTTGCTGGGCTGGGTATTACCAGCGCCATCGGTACTGCTATTGTCAGCGGTCTTGTTGGAATTGCTATTTCTTTTGGCGCTTCCGCCCTTGTGCAGAAGTACACGGGCCGTGAAAAGAAACGAAATTATGCTGCTGTATCAGGTGAAGTCACCTTGGGTGGTGGCGTTGATATGCTGGGCGGGTTTGGTATCACCGCGATTGGCGGCCACCGCGAATATTACGCCAAAATCAGAAGTGGTAATAAATTAAATATAGATATATTCACGTTGGTAAATGGCTGGTGTGACGGTCTTGAAAGCTACGTTTGGATAAACGGTGAGAAGAAATCTCTCATTTCTAAAGCGATAATCGGTGGCGAGGCAGCGCACTACGACATTACAGGTTTCGAAGGACTCTTTTCCATCAGGTTCTACGATGGCCGACCGGGGCAAATCGCAGATGCAAAAGCGGTCGCGGACACTGTTGGTATAGGTAATAATTGGAAGTCTACTTCTCGTGGGACCAATATTTGCTACGTGGTTGTCGAACGTCTTTACAACTCTGTATTCAAAGGTCGAAAACCTGTTATCCAATGGGTCTTGCGCGGTCTTCGTTGTTACGATCTTCGAAAGGATTCAACGTTTCCAGGTGGCTCAGGAACGCATAGACTTAATGATCCATCCACTTGGGAATTCAGTCAAAACCCTGCCATCCAGCGGCTGAATTACCAGCTTGGGTTCAAGGGTGTTCTATCAGGCGTTTCCTTGATTGGCATGGGTAGGCAGCTATCGCAGCTTGATACCAACTCATATATCGCTGCTGCCAACGTGTGTGACACCCTACGAAATGTCGGTGGTGAGGATATCCCAACGTATCACTGCAACATCATTGCTCATTCGGGTGATGACCATTCGCAGATATTGAAAGAGTTCGATGATGCAATGGCAGGGTACGGACTTAACCGCGCCGGGCTTGCTGGAATATTAGCGGGTGCGCCACAAATTCCGGTTCGTGAAATTACCGCTGATGATATCAGAATTGGCGCTCCAAAATCATCACAGTTCCGGCGATCAGCATTCGATCAGGTCAATTACTTGGCTGGGCAGTTCATCTCACCTGAGAGCGGGTTTCAACCAGAGAGTTTAGAGCCAGTAACCTCCGCTTCTGATGTATCTAATGATGGTCGAATTCGAAGTAAGACGAATGACTTTCTGCAAGTCACCGATGCTAGAATTGCGCAGTATCTTTTGACAATACGATATCGGCAAAACCGCCTTGGTGCGCGGACAACAATACCAGTTTCAACTCGTATGTGGTTCATTTCGGAAACTGGCGAGTGGGTAACCTACGAAGGTAAAACTTGGCTCATTACCGATAAAAAAGCTGGCAATCTTACTTTAGCTGAGACAAGTGCAACGATTTATAATGAGGGCGGTATCGAGGTTGGCCCGGTAATCACGCCACCTACCGCCCCGATTAATCCATCCCTGCTAACGCAGGTTCAAAACTTTAGTGCAGGTTCCGGCATTGTCGAGGGTTCCGATGGCGATCAAACGCCAGCCCTTATCTGGACATGGGACGCACCGGGCGACCCTTCGATTGTCAGCATTCAAATCGAATATCAACGTGAGGGAAGCTCCAAGATTTACACGGTTACCACAAGCGATGTGGAATCAGGCTCGTTCACAACCACAGCCAATGTGATTTCTAACGCCACCTATAAATGCCGGGCGATATTCTACACCCAGCCGGATAGGATCAGGTCCTATACGCCGTATTACACCACAGCGGTTAAAACCGTTGATGCGACTGTGTTTCTAAAGCAGCTCCAAGAAGATGTTGTCGAAGTGGTGTCTAACTTCCAAGCCAATTTTGATAATATCAATGCGTACACCGCGCTTGATGGCGCTCAAACCTCGATAATTGAAATGGGTTCGACGTTTTTACAGCGTAAATCAATCCAGAAAACAGCCGGCACCTCACTGGCTAGGATTGTTAATGAAGAGCAGGTTCGCGCCACGGCTGATAGTGCGTTGGCGGTCGCTGTAACAGCTGTACAGGCTTCGGTTGGCGATCTGGCTGCGTCCGGTCTTATTAAGTTTGAGTCCGTTGTTGATGAGGGCGGTGCAAGTGCCAGCATTTCAATGCAGGTGCGTGTTTCAACCGCTTTAGACTTTGAAGAATCAGGCATGACAATCAGCGTTTACGAGACTGCGCAGGGGAGTGGGGTCTACACGTCATTGGTGGTTATTCTTGCCGATAAATTTGTCATATCCAACGGCGTTGATGATCTGCCGCCGTTCGTCTTCCTCGACAATGAAATGGTGCTCAATGGTGTAATTCGTTCGGCTGACAATAAACGTAGAATTGATCCAACTGGCGAAACATTCATTTATTTGGAAACGTAACATGGCTAAAATGGCAATTGGTCATGATGATAATGGACCTTTCATAAAAATCACAAGCGATGAGTTCGACCCTCGAACAGAGCCTGATGAAAATTATTCAAATTTCCGGTTCAATAGTCGATATGCGCAAGTTGGGTATTTTGATGAAACAAGAACAGCTCTTTACAGTTCTGGTCAAAACACTGCTAATTATCAAACTATAAGTGGTGCAAGTGTTGGGGTGGCATTAAGCTCGAATGGAATCCCAATTGGTCCGCTAGGTCCATTTGTAAGTTCAGGGTGGAATACCACATCTTTAAATTCTACAGCAATTTTATACGGGATGTCGCGCTATAGAGTTCATGTTAGCGGATATGTATTTGATCAGGGTGTCGCACCCAATGGAAAAGCAGCGTATGATTATCCAACAATTGCTGATTATTATCTACAGGGTTCCGGTGGTTGGAATTATCCTAATTTTTGGAGAAGTGTAAATTATACAAATGGTGGCGGCAATGAATGGGGTAGTGTTGCTTATTTAGAAATGACGCGCCGTATTGAAAACCCATCAGGATATGGCGGATACCCAACTGGTCCATCATCAGGGTGGGTTGTCAGACCTTCGTTATTGGCTGGCTTAAATGGTTTCAACGTTAAATTTATTATAACACCGTTGCCTGCTTCCGATTCACCCATCCAGTTTGCAGAAGGGTCTCCTGAAACTGGCCAACGTGTAATATCAATTGATAATTCTTCAATCAAAGTGGCTCGCAAAGGATTTGATACGCGAACGGCATCCGATGATCAGTTAATTATTGGTGGTAGCACAGCTAGAATGCCGGTCTACATGGCACGCAGATTGTCATTGTCGATTGGTCAGACAGTCAACATACCTTTGAGATCATGGGTGCCCGGGAATTCTGTTGTGCTAATGCAGTGGAACATCCATGGGCAAGCTAGGAGATTACCCTCTATTTGGGTTGGATCAACGGCATCTGGGACGCAGCTTGAAATCCGATGGAGAATAGCAAACGGGGTTTTGACAATTCAAAATCTGGCACCGTTTTCATATGACGTTGTGTTTTTGGTAACGTCTCAAGTGCAGAGCGACCCGCTGGGTGGTCCTGCAATTCGAGAGGGCATTCAAGATGGTGAAAAATACATCAGTATTGTTCAGGGTAACGGGCTTATTGGTGCAGATAGCCGATCTTCATATTTAGCAATCATAAAACAGGGTACTCTATACGGCTCATCAGGCACTGTGACTTTTCCGAATCAGGGGTATATCCCTTTTGTTTGGTATAGTTATTGTTTTTTAAGGAACGGCTTCGATACCTTCCTTGGGCCGCGATATATAACCAATCGATACAATCAGGTGGATTGCATATCGAATTCAGCAACGATCACGAATACAACTGTTTCGTTCCAATCGTTTGCCACCAATCCTTATCTGATAGCATCGCCAAAGCCATACACGACAGTTGCAAAATACTTCCGATACTACATTTTCGCCATCCCCGATGTTCAAAGCAGTTAAAAGGAGCATGGTTCTACATGCCTAAATTCAATGTGATAACAGCCGGGTCGGTTGCGCTTGCCAATGGCTCGAAAGATGTTGTTGGCCTAAATACGGCGATCAATGTTTCTGGCGTTAAGCGTGGTGACGTGTTCAACAGCGGCGGTTTGGTCGGCACCATCGATGTGGTGGCTGATGATACCCATTTCACGTTAATTCAGGCGTGGCCGGGGGAAACTGGCGCTGGTCAGGAATATATGATTACCCGCGATGGTGGTGCTGTCGAGATTGTCGGTAACGAAACCCGGCTTGAAGAAATTATTCGCAAGATTGAGGCTGGGTTGTTTTTGGTCCCCGGTGATGAGGGAACTTTGGCCTCGCGTGCGGCTCATGATGGCGAAGAGTCTGGGTTCTTGTATGTTGTTACAGATGACGCCTCAGGCGACATGTTTGGTTATATCAAAGCCAGCGCGACTTCTGGTGATTGGGCGGGGCCATTTGCTTGGCGTGGCCCTCAGGGTAATCCGGGCGAGCAGGGGCCGCTTGGGCCACCGGCAGAGCCTAGCAAAACAGGTTTGGCGGTTGAGCAATCAAACTACGACGATGAACCGACACAATTCTCGTTTCTGGCGTATGATACATCGCTTTTATATTTCAAGTTGTCTGCGTCTTCTGGTGATTGGTCTACAGGTATTCCTTGGGGCAAGGGCGATAAGGGTAATACGGGTGAAATAGCGATTGGTGTTGTTTCAACTGGCGCAGCCGGAAGTAATGTCATCATTACTAATGTTGGTACATCCACCGATGCAATTCTTGATATCACTATACCGCAGGGCGACAGGGGGTATGTTGGTTGGTCTACCGTTCTGGCAATTGAAAGCGATGTCCTGCGCCTTGTTGTCAGGGTTGTTGACTGGACGGACGGTGAAGGTTCGAAGCCTGAAGTTGGCATGTACATCGGTCCGTCCGGTTTTGTTGCTACAGCAGCCGAGGCTGTTGATATTCGTGGTGAGCCGGGTTTGTCGAGCAGTACCGGCGACATGTTCCAGTCTGAATATGACCCGACTGCTAGCGGCAAGGTTCTGGCGGCTGGGGTGGCAGATTCTGTCGAGTGGGCTGGTGTAGCAAATAAGCCAGCAACATTCCCGCCGTCTTCTACTACTCTTGCTAACGACCCTGCGCCCCAGCTTGGTGCGCCGCTCGACACAAATTCTAAATCTATTCAGTTTTCGAACGGTACGCCGCTCGTATCTGCGACAGCTCAAACCTTGGGTGCTGATGGCAATACGTTTGCACTTACAGGTGGCGGGAATATCGAATCAATAAATACAGTCTCGGTTGGTTGTTGGTTTCATCTGTACGTCATCGACCCGCTCGATATCGTGCATGATGGCGATGGTATCATCGTTCAGGGTGGCTCTACTGTTTCTCTGCGCTTTGGCGATATGGTTCATATTTGGGAATATGCGGTCGGCAAATGGTGGGTGTATGTTTCACGTGCCGATGGTACGGCTGTTACTGCCCCGGCATCTGAAAGCTATCTGATTAACGGTGATTTTACAGTCAATCAAAGGGGCGCGGCGACAAAGGCGCAGGCAGTTGGTGTCTACGGTTATGATCGATGGAAGGGTCATACGGATGGCCTTGAACAAGTGGTAGAGGCTCTGCCAGCTGGCGAATATACGCTGACATGGGCAGGGGGTGGTACGGCGACATTTGGTGGCACAACAGCTATTAGCCCGATTGTCGCAACCGTGATCGCTGGCAATGTATCTGTTATTGTTCCATCCACAGCAACACTCGTATCCCTTGTTTCAGGTAATCGGACCGCATCAGATCCATTCGCTGCTAGGTTATTTGGTCATGAGTTGGTTCTTTGCCAGAGATATTATTGGAAATCTTACGACTACGACGTAGCTCCCGGCGCTACGGGGTTTGATGGGTCATTTTACACTCAATCAAATAGCTCTTTGAAAGCGGTATGGGCAATTACATTCGGTCAACACCTGAGAATTAGGCCAACAGTCACATGGTACTCGGTTTCTTCGGGAGCGCCTGATAAAGTTTATGTACAGACTGGGGATGTAACGCCTGATCTCGGTTCAACGGGCCAATCAGGCGTTAGTGTTTTTGCCTCGGCAGCTTCACCCGGCCTCCATTGCTACGCTCAATTAACGGCAGACGCGGAGATATATTAATGAATAACAAAAACGTATTTCAAAAGCTACGGAGATGTGTTTCCGTTCGCAGTATCAGCCCTGATTGCAGGCTATCAGTAATCCATGTTACCACTAATTCATGCTCCCGATGATTGAACAAAAGGTTCTCAAATGAAACGTATTCTTCTTCCAACTTTCTGTTTTCTCCTTGCCGCAATTGGCATTGCCAGCGCGACATCTGGGCCATGGTACCAAACATTTTTCGGCCATTATGCAGCGACGTTGCGATATATTCAGTATGGTAAAGTTACGGTCGGTATCAATGATATTTACGCCGGGAATATTGGTACTTTCATCAAGACTGAAGATGTACGCATTGCAACAATCGCGCCACTTGATGAAACTCTCGGGGCATACGGGAATGATTGGACGTTCTTTGGTGCTCGGTTCCTGCCTCTTGAGCCAACAACAGGTCAGCCGGCATTTTACGGAATGAGCTATATGGGTGGCAATGCCAGCTTTCACGGCTCCGGCATGGATGGAATTATTGATCCTGCCGACATCAATGGGGCAATCGGCCAGCCGCCGAAGACCGTCGCGGAGCTTGGTCTATTGGCTTCGCATGTATCAGCATTCGGATATGAAGGTTTCAATCGGAAAGGTCATCACGGACCGCTGTCATGGAACTCGAAAGATATCGACGGGGATGGCAAGGGAGACTTCACGATGGGCGGTCTGCTCTATTTATCGGCTTCAGGATTTACCACCTACGTTACGATCAGCCACAAGGCTGCGGAATATGTTTTCATCGAGACAGACGAGGGGACGCTTCTCGCTCGCCTGCTGAATGGCAGGTTGTCGGTCGCGAAATACATTGCAGGATACGGTCTTCAGGAGATGGCCCCGCCTATTCAGATCGATGATGTTGTAGTCAATGCCGGTCACGCGCTAACTACCGCTCCGGCACAAACGATTGACCGCATTGTTGTCCGTCGCGCATGCGGTCTGCAAATGTACCGGTATGTATCAGGGACCATCTCAGCCGACGCCTGCATTTCCGGACTGACTGGCAATTGGGCTATGCCCGGTGCATCCGGTGATTTCGATGGCGACAGTTATCCTGATTTTTGGATTGCGCAGACAGATCAAGGCAACCCGTCCTCGCCGACGACAAGCCACGTAAACCTGATTTCAGGAGCGTTGCTTGCTGCTGCATCGGGCAACACCTCGATTGCATCTTTGACCATTGCCAAAGTAAGAGGGTCTGCGCTCTATTCGAACTATGACGGAATCGGCACGACACTGTCGCCGGTCGCTGGTGATCTCGACAATGACGGCCGTCCTGACCTGTCATTCTCCGGTCATCGCCATATGAACGAAGCCGGTGCGATGTACATCCTACGAGGATCGGATATCACGACTGGACTCGACATAACGATTGCGGACAGTCGTGTGATCAAGATAGCCGGGCCAATGATGAGTCAACTTGCGCCGCCGTTTCACCATTGGGACGCCACAGATTATAACGGCGATGGCTATGATGATATCGTAGTTTCAGCAGATAATGACCCATTTTCTGGCATTAACGCCGGTGCCGTTTATGTTTTGTCCGGAAAATCGATCGCCACTCACCAATTTCAATAAACTGACATTTCGCGCCTTAAGGGCGTTCATCTCATCGCCCAACAATTTGAAGAATTCACAGCCCTGCATTTGCGGGGCTTTTTTTATGGAGAAAGCAATGCGAGATATTACACTTTCCGATCTGAATAAGATTGGTGGGCGATCACGTTCATCTTTGAGGCCGAAGATTGTCGCCGCAATCAATAAATACGCAAAGGCCAATGGCATCACGACTGTTGATCGAATGTCGATGTTCTTGGCCAATTGTCGTGTAGAAAGCACAAATTTTACACGACTGGAGGAAGCTCTTTCATACAGCGCAGAGCGGTTAATGCAGGTTTGGCCGAAGCGGTTTCCAAGCCTTTCCGTTGCGCGACAATACGCGAGAAACCCGAAGAAGCTGGCCAATTTCGTATACGGCAACCGAATGGGCAATCGTGGCAAACCAAATGCAGGTTGGCTGCATCGTGGCTCCGGTCTTGGCCAAATGACCGGATATGACAACTTCAAGGAATTTGAAGACGCGACAGGCATCCCGGTAACGAAAAACCCTGACATGATGCGCGATCCCGATATCGGCACCAAAGCGATCTGTGTATTTTGGGAAAAGCGCGACATGAACCGGTACGCTGATCGTGGCGATGTTACCGGTGGTCGTAAGGTTTGGAATGGTGGAACGCATGGGTTGAAGCTCGTGAAAGAGACATTTGTAATCGCCAAACGCGTTCTTGCCGAAGATGCAAAGCCATCGAAAGTTAAACCACGCAAACCTAAAACATCAAATCATGTTCGAGAGCTTCAGGACGCGCTTTGTAAGGCGGAATACTACACCACGGTTGATGGAATTCCCGGCACGCATACGACGTTTATGCTCAAGGAGTTTCAACGTGATCACGGATTGGCTGAGACCGGTATATTGAACAGCGCAACAGTAACAGCGCTTGCTAAGGCTGGATTGCCGAAAACACCCCCCAAACCCGCACCCAAACCAACCGACATGGACCCAGAACAGCCGCCACAGAAGCAAAAGAGCAATGCTGGACCGATAGCCGCCCTGATCGCCTTAATCGCCGCTGGCTCCGCCTATTTCTGGGACTGGCTCACAAACCTTATTTCCACACTATTCTAGGAGTTCCAACATGAATTATGGAATGAAGATCAAGCGCTGGTGGCACAGCCGCATGATGTGGCTCAACATCACCAACATTGTAGCCCTCGCACCACTCGCGACAATAGCACTCGGTTACATCGATGTCGTTGGTTTGGAGGCTGAACTGGCGGCAAAAATTGGCATGGCGCTAAATATGTTCACGGGCTTTTGCAATCTGTATTTGCGCAAGGCCACCACGTCGGCAATTGGCGATGAGGTGCTGAAATAATGCTTCAAAGCCTTTTATTCCATATCGGTTCGCTAGGTGAAGCGGTGCTGATTGCTTCCAGTCTCACGCTCCTGCTTAGCAGCGGGAGTTGGGTTTGATGTTCAAAAAATACATCTATGGAGCTTTGGCGGTTGCGTTCGTCGTTTCTGTCGGGTGGGCTTATCACGAGGGTGAGGCGAACGGCTCAGCATCCGAGCGTGCAAGCTGGGAAATCGAAATCTATAATTTGCGCTCTGCCATGGCGTCTAAAAAACACCAAGCAGAAATTGCAGGACGGGCGATTGAGCAAAAGTATCTCAAATCAGAACGCGAGAAATCGAAACTCAGGCTTGGCCGTGACAGAGCATTAGTCGATCTCATGCGCACGATTCCAGCACAAATTGAAAGCGAAACCCATGAAACAACCGCTCCGGTATGCCGCCCTTACGATATGCTTGCTTATCCTTCCATCTTGCGGAACATCAAGGAACGTTAGCGGCTCACAAGCGCCTGAGCTGGCCGCAATTTCGACGGTTCTAAAGCAGCCATGTGCGGCTGCCCAACCAATTCCAGAGCGTATCACCAATGGCGAGCTGATTATTGCGTTGGCTCGCGACAGGGACAATTTGGGTGCGTGCCGGGTTAAGCATTTGACGCTGGTTTCTGCGATAAATGTGCGTGATGAAATTCAAGGCGCTGAGAACGTGAACAGCGCTAACTAATTAAACTGCGGCCCAAGGTGAAGATACCAACGACACCCTGAGCCTAACCACACCGACGAACGGATTCGCCGACATGAATACACCAGACTATCAACCCAATAGGTTAAGAATATGGGCAGTGCGCATAAGATGAGCAACATCATTGACGCTAAAGACGCTCCGGTTGGCGTTGTTATAACGGCTGCATTTTCGGTGAATTGGTGGGAGCCATTCATTGAAACGGTAACCAAAGTGGATTCTGCACTGATCATGTTTGGTGGCCTGATTGTCTTGTTTCTGACGATCATCAGCAAGGTTCAGGATATCATGCTGAAACGACGACAATTGCGCGATGATAACCGATAACCTCACCCACATTAACCCGCTGGCTCACGCTGGCGGGTTTTTTGTGTTTGACGCATACCATCCATTTCAATAGTTTGAGAATCAACGGCATGGGGCAAAACATCCGAAACAAGGGTTTGCCATGCATGAATTTCTACATAGACAACAGCCGTACAGAAGCGGAGAAAGATCGCGACTGGTTCGAAATGATGAGGGCTTTACACCTCGCAATTAACGGTCCCAGACTGTTGGTGCCAGCTTTGAGTGATAGTCGACTGCAAGACCCCTCCAAACCATCCTCAGGCTACTCATATTGCGCCACCATGGGCGACTTGATGAAAGCCAGTACAATACACCTGAAATGCTATAACCGCTTCTGTGGGGCAGATATGCCGTTTCGTAGAGAGTATCTGGAACAGTTCAAAGATGAGGATTGGGGGCCTGATATGAGTATCAAGAAAAACCCGCTGCCATGCCCGAAATGTAAATCAACCAACACTGGCGTTTTTGTCAGTTATTCAGGCCTTCCTCATGGGGAGGTTTCAGGTCGGCTTATCGGAGTGAAGATATGACCGGTTACGACAAAGAACCATCCTACGGCGGTCCACCTGTAACGAAGTGGACTTATATCGGAATAATCATTGGCGCTCTGATAATGGCAGGGCTTGCCTTATGGGCATTAACTTAGGTCTTCGAGGCTTTCAGTGCTTACTCTTCAACGAAAACTCAGAAGCGCAACGAGCAAGCTTTTTCAATTCGTTGCACCATTCCACGTTCTCATCGCACGTTTCTGGATCGCAGCACATGTAAACTAATTGCGCTGCAAACATATTTGCTAGTTTCGACGCATCATTTTGGCATTTTTCTAATGGTTGTCCCATGATAATCTCACAAAATTAGTAGTGTATTGTGTTTATCCTAGCATTTTTTGATATTTAGTTCTTGAAATTTGTTGGGATACTTTAGTATGGCTAGTGTATATTCCGAATTTTCCGTCCGTCTCTAACCGCCGCAACTGCGATATTCCCATTTCCGGCGCTTGGTTCAAGAACCCGTGTATCTAACTCTATTTCAGCTAACTCAATGACGCGATCTACAACACCGGCAGGGCTATCAAATTGCCCAAAATCCTGTTTGATACGATTGTACTCGCCAGTCTCAAGTATAGGCTCCAGAACCTCGCTCACATCACCATCAAACAGATGGGCTTTTGCACTTCGGTCCCACTTGCCGCCAATCGCAACAAGAACTTTGTTCACATCGGTGTAGAGCTTGCGATCAAGTTGACCGCCGCCCAACATTAGTTGGTTTCCATCAATCTCGGATTTGTCGAGAACTTTCAAAACGTCTTGTTTGATTTGTAGTCCCATTTCATCGTTCCTTTGTTCTGGGGTAGGGGATTAACTGCAAACGTCACATTTCCGCGTGCATAGATCGCAACCGGATTCGGGATCAACACAGGCAAATTCTTGGTGGCAATCGGAAACAAAACCTTCACCACCACACTGCCAGCAATCATCCTCATAATCGTCATCGTAGAAGTCGCTGTAATCGGGTTCCTGCACTTTTGGTTTGGTTTCTCGCTCTATCGCAGCGCTTACTATTGTGGGGCTAGGCATCGGCTAAATCTCCTTCTGCGATATGGCAAAGAAAATCACATGAAGGGACAAGCGCGTTTGTAGTCGGGTGATTTAGTGGGATTTCATCAATAAAAGCTCGAACCAAGGTTCCATCAACATTGATACGGCATAGGCGCACGTTTAATTCTCGTGAGAGCTTCGCCATGCGGTCGAATTCTTCTGGATGGGTCTTCCGCACTAAAGCCCAATAGCGTGAGCTGGTGGCTTTCACACAGGGTATGCAGTTGTTATTTGGGTAGCCAAGTTTGTACATCGCAGGGATTTCAATCCCCGCGCCCTCGATCATGGCCAAACAAGCTTCTTTGGTGATGCCGCGTTCGATTAGTGGGAATTCAAGTCTCAACTCGGGATAGTTGGCCGCAAGTCTTTCGGCTCGTTTTACGTCCGGGCCATCAGCGGTATATCCAAAAATATGAATATCACTGGGGCGCTGAAAAATCAGTCGTGGAATAACCTTTAATTCGGTTGTGCATCGGGCACCATTAATTCCAGCAAGCCATCGCGTTTTTTCCCAAACATCCCAGGTATCAGAATATTCTTCTGATTTGATGTGTTCTACAGGCCGATTGAACCATCTTATGCATTCAGCCTCAAACCTCTTGTTGTCATAATGTTCGCTGCCAGTTTCGCAATAAACGATATCGTCTGGCTGGCTGAGTTTCGTTGCGATGGCCGATGCCGCGCCGCACGAAAACCAAGATACTCGCCGGGCGCTCATAGCCAATACCTCGGTTTGTCTGGGTTTCTGCGACATTCACGGTCGTAAGAACCAACAAAATACCCGACAAAAAATCCCATGCCAGAAAACAAGGCAGCGAATGCAAACAGCATTATGATTTGGAACCCGCTCATCATTCATCCCTCCCTATGAGAGAGCGCTTGGATTTTTCGTAATCAGCAGAACAATTCACATCACACAGAGGCTGATCTGTGCCGGGAATGAAAAGACACTCCCAACGGCCTTTCACCATTTGAGGCCTGCTGTTTTGTATCCAGTAAAGTGGTTTGTCTGTGATTGGGGAATTGCATTGGATGCAGGTCATTGCGCGTCCCCGCCTATGAGAGAGCGGGAAAGGCTTGCGGGACAAAAGGAAACGTTAATCATAGCCGAACTCCTCAAGTAGCCCGTAGCGGTCTTTGGAGGCTTCCCAGCGCAGCAAGATATCATCAGGGCCCAGTAGTGGCGCTGATCGTTCCACATCAAAAACATCCTCACCAACGATAAGAATGTCGCTTGATACGTCAAATAGAGATGGGAATATTTCAACCGCTCGATCTACGACATCTTGTTTGGCGTTGAATCGGTTGGTTATAGAGCCTTGTTCGAGCCAGAAAAACTCCGGGTCGTTACCGTCCTTCTTATTCAGGTAATCCGCTTCCTTCTGATCAATTGCTCGCTCTAGAACGAAGTCGTTGTGTTTGTGGTAATCCACACCGTATCCCGATGTGTATGTTTTACTTTTGGTTCCGTCAGGGTTGGTTTTGACTACACCCTTCACATGCACGCTGAATTTTCCGTAGAAATGTTCCCCGCCAATAGCGAACCGAAATGATGTAATATGAAGTCGGACCTTTTCTCGCATCACGCTCTCCCATTATATGAATGAGAAAAGGTGCGGGGTTCGATTAAATTACGCGAATGAATACAATGAGCAACTATTGTGGGTTGGTGCGGGGATGATTGCTGAAATTGTTGAATAAACGGCGAATCTGGCAGTCCTGCCGGGATCACCATTGGCTACAAAGCTTGGTCGAGATTTCAGAAGCAATTTCCTTTACACCGAAGCCCGAGTTCAAGGCGGCGAAGAGCCGCCCGGCGCTAGCTGCGCCGCCCATGCGGAGGCCCGAGTGAAACGAGGATACGCCGTGAGCCTAGAACAAGCCAAGAATCGTTAGAGCATTTCCGCAAAGTGGAAATGCTCTAACGATTATGCACCACATGTATTGCGAACTTCACGCCTACGGTCATCATCACTGCCGAGTACATCAAAATGTGTTTGAACAAAAAGCCTTTGGTCATCACATCGAGAACCGCAGCAATTAACAGCAGCACCAGCACGCCCGCATAAGCCAAGGATGTAAGATGGCGCTGCTGTGCTTCTTTATTGGTTTCCTGAAACGCTTCGTCCAGCATGTTTTTGCGCTGTAGAACGTCCAGTTTATCTTGAAGCTTTTGTCTGTGGGAAATCCGCGCTTTGATAACTTCGCTCCGTGAAGAGCCGCCAATCATCCAGCAAAGCGCGCCAGCCATCATAAGCATAGCAGGAGCCAAATTCACTTCAACCACAGGAAAGCGAACCATCACCGTAAACAGCTCTTCGCCCACGGGCTGAAAATACAAAGCAAGCCCAAAAAGAAACAAAAAAGCCCCAATCACCATAAGGCGAACGGCATTGCGATAATCACGGCGTCTGTGTTGTTCCTTGGGCATGATGGATTTGGGCGAATCTCGTGGTTTTTGGGATGTTGGTTGTAGTTTACATGCCAATGAGGGTTGTTTCTAGTGAACAATTGAACGCGCACCCAACGTCATCATCCAATCTAGTAATAATGAAAGCGCCTTCACACTTGGCGATTATCATTTGGGCCTCATCAACCCACTCAAATCACCGAGAGAGGGTTGGGCCACATCAAGATTGCTGTTGTCGGAGAGACTTGCACGGAAAATTGCATTATAGGCGATGATCTTTTGCTCATTCGGAAGTCCGTCAGTTTTGCTTTCGCTTTCGAGTGCTGCGAGGGTGCGAATAAGCACGGTGCGGTTGGAAGCATCTTCCCCAAGTTGCAAATTCAGCATGGCCAGCCTGATGAAAACTCGCAGCATCCAAACTATTGCGAGAGTAATAGCGATAACAAACGCGGAACTACCGAGGCTGAATGCACCGTTGTTAAAGCTAGGAAGCATTGGTTTAATTTCATCGTTATATTTCGTAATGTAGTACACAACTGCGATCAGCGACCCGATGAAGAGACTCAGCCAAACACCAAATCTGATGCGGTGATCAGCAGCTTTTTTTTCAAAATACCCATCCAATGCTTTATATTTGGCAAATTCTTCTGCTCGTTTAATTATGTCGGCTAGCTTGTTCGAGTTTTCCGTAATAGTTTTGGTGGAATCATCTTTCTGTTTGTCGAATCCGGTTTTGGCGGTGTTGGCCGCTGTTATGGATTTCGCCAAGTTAGCTTTTTCGTGCTTGGAAACAAAAACACTTCCCAGATTTTTAAATTTTTGATCGATGGCGTCGTTGTGTTCATCTAAGAGCGAAGCAAATTGGTTGCGCATTTCCGCTGTTGACATCCGCCGAGCTGAATTTTTGGTGTTGGATACTGCCTGTCTAACTTTGGTGGGGAACCTAACACGTTGGGGTGTACCGACTTTGGAGTAGAAAACTTCCGCCTCCACGAATTTTTGATAAATGCTGGGCGCTCTCCTCAATTGGGAAACATCAATCGGAAATATTTTGCTCCACAAAAAGAGCCATATTCCCGCGACTGCTTGAACATCAATTGATGGGTCCCATGGCACCCTCAAGTCAAGTGGGCAATCAAACATTATCTCCATTCGATCACTTTGCTTAACCCCCTCCATCGACGAAGGCGGGTAATTGGACAAAACATAGTCGTGAAGAGTTGCGATGTTGTTATCTGACGCGCCAGCCATATCATTGGCGAACGTGTTTAGAATGTTACCTATGGTGTTTCCAGATACCCTTTGCATAAGGTCTTCTGTAAACCTTTCTATTCTGCGCCTTATTTGGCGAGTCTTTCCCGATTGGTAGTCATCTATCTCGACGACCGCAGTGAAGTTGAAAATCTCATTTATTTCTTCAACCGTGGACAGTTTTTTTGTTGCCATAATGTATGCTCTTGCTACCATTCTTTAATGGACAGGTATTCGTTGCCGTTTTCGGCATAGGAAAATTGGCTAACGCTGCAATTTAAATTGATGGAAAAACATGTATTAAAAAGTATCGCAAATCGTTTCCTCCTCGAAGTGTAAGCAAACCAAGCACAATTCGACATAGAGAGCAAATATAAGCGATGTTTTCTTGTGGGTGTCATCAATGATGGTCATGGTTTTAACAGATTTTCAGCACTGCAATGCCGAAGCCCGTGATCATTGCTCTACAAAAGGTTCAGACCCAATGCGCATCAAACTCGACGACATTCGCAAGGCTGAAATCACCCGGGCGCTTATGGCTTATTCTTCTTCCGAGTTTGATGAGGATATCAGCGAATTTCGGGCTGAGGCTTTGGTTGAGTTTTTGCTTCGCCAGATCGGGCCTTCGCAATATAATCAGGGCATCGCCGATGCCCATGGATATTTGGCCGAAAAACTGGCCGATCTGGACGTAGAATTCCATGAGCCAGAGGAGCGCTAAGCAGATGGCGCAATCCGCATATTTTGGGCGGTATTAGCACTGTACATGAATTGATATTGGGTGTTTGAATTTTGAGTTAGTTTTTGTTTTGGAACGCTCATATGGAACACACACCGGTAGAAAATCGCAGACGCCGCTCCGGCGGTCGTGCAGGCAATAAACGCGGGCAGGGGCCTGCCGTTGCTCAAATGCCCTGGAGCTTGCCGGTAAATTCCGACCATCCTACCGAACCGCTTAACGCCGAGGGCGTTGCTGCCATCCATGATGGTGCCATGCGCATTCTGGAAGAGATCGGCATTGAATTTCTCAATCCCGAGGCCGTGGAAATTCTCCGCGCGGCCGATTGCATCATCGATGGCACCAATGTGCGCATGGGCCGTGATCTGGTGATGGAACAACTGAAACATGCGCCTTCCTCCTTCACCATCACTCCGCGCAATCGCGATCACGCCATTACCATTGGCGGCAAAAATCTGGTGTTCGGCAATGTCTCCAGCCCGCCCAATTGCTCCGATCTTGATCGTGGTCGCAGGGTGGGTGATCGCGAGAGCTTTCGCGATTTGATGAAGCTGACGCAATATTTCAACTGCATCCATTTTTCCGGCGGTTATCCGGTGGAGCCGGGTGATTTGCACCCCTCGACCCGCCACCTCGATTGTCTCTACGACATGCTCACCCTGACCGATAAGGTTGTCCACGCCTATTCGCTGGGCAAGGAGCGGGTGGAAGATGTGATGGAAATGGTGCGCATCGCGGGCGGCCTCAGCCATGAAGAATTTGACGCCAAGCCGCGCATGTTCACTAATATCAATTCGACTTCGCCGCTGAAACACGATTTCCCCATGCTCGATGGTGCCATGCGTTTGGCTCGGCGCGGTCAGGTAGTTTTCGTGACGCCGTTCACGCTGGCCGGTGCCATGGCTCCGGTGACCATGGCGGGCGCGGTGGCGCAAGCAACCGCCGAAGCGCTGGCCGCAATCGTGCTGTTACAATTGATTAATCCCGGTTGTCCGGTGGGGTTCGGCACATTCACCTCCAATGTAGATATGAAAACCGGCGCACCAGCCTTCGGCACGCCAGATTATATGCGCGCCACTCAAATGTCGGGCCAAATGGCGCGGTTTTACGGCCTGCCTTTGCGCTCTTCCAACGCCAATGCCGCCAACACGCCTGACGGGCAAGCCATGTGGGAAAGCTCGTTCTCGCTCTGGGCCGCGGTTTCTTCGCAAACCAATCTGGTCTATCACGCAGCCGGATGGCTAGAAGGCGGGCTTTGCGCCTCCTATGAAAAATTCATCATGGATTGCGAGACCCTGCAACAAATGATCGCCTATATGAAGCCGGTCAGCGTCGGCGAAGACGATATCGCCATCGATGCCATTAAAGACGTTGGAGCAGGGGGGCATTTCTTCGGATGCGACCACACCCAGCAGCGCTATGAAACGGCATTTTATAATCCGTTCCTTTCCGACTGGTCCAACTTTGAAAACTGGGAAGATAACGGTTCCGTCCAAACGCCGGAACGTGCCAACGGAATCTGGAAAAAGATTTTAGCAGAATTCACCCCGCCGCCAATGGATGAAGCCATTCGCGAAGAACTCGAAGCTTTTGTTGAAAAACGAAAAGAAGAGGGCGGCGCGCCAACGGATTTCTAGAGCAAGTCCGAAGTCATGACTTGCTCAGGTGGCGAAGAGCCACCCGGCGCTAATCGCCGCCCATACGGAGGGCCCGAGTGAAACGAGGATGCGCCCCGTGAGAACAAAAAAACTAGATCGATTCCGTCAAAGACGGTTACGATTTAGAGCAGAACTTCGTAGTCACTATCGCGTGCCGGCAGAAATCTGTGAATGCCCAGCGGCTTGCCGGCCACATCGACCGCACAGCGAATAGCGTCAAAAAGCTGTGGCACCAATTCGTGGTTTGCATTGGCCGTGATCAGTGGAAGTCCCGGCTTCGGCAAAGAGTGCCCGATGACTCTTACATCCTCTGCCATCGGTTCATATTCTTTAGCTAGCTCCCAGGTGATGGCATCAATCGCTGCAAATTCTGCCTCACCATTGGCGATTGCGTAAATTGAATCACGGTGGGAGCCGGTGACTATAAGCCGTTCAGATGATTCGATATTTTCAAATACCTCACCCAATGCGCGAAAGCCTGATTGTGAGTCGGTGCTATTCACGGCAATGCTTGGCTTATTGTCTGATAAATCGCCTACGGAACGCCATTCAGAATTCTTAGGCGCAATAAAAACGCTGTTATAATGCCCGGGTGGGCAACTCTCGACCCCGAAATTAAATCGCCCAATCAGCGTAACCTTGTCACGCAATTTGCTGACGTAAGGCCAGCCGCAGCAATGACCAATCAGCAAATTAGGGTCCAGCCAAACATCTTCCAGCGGTTGACCGAATGTCAAAAAAGAAGGTGAGGAGATATCCAATTCCGAGAGTTCGCTTCGAATGGCTTTCCACAAATTTTGCCACTCGCCGCGGTTCTCCGGCCAACAATACATATCCAGACTGGCCAGCGTATTGCTCATGAATTTGCAACGCTTTCCTCATCCTGCCGCAGGAATGGATGCATCACCGGCTCCTTGGCATGGAAAAAATATTTTCTAAATATGGCAAAATAGGACGAATAAACATAGCCATTATTATAGTCGATAAAGGCCTCACGATGGGCCTTATAATAGGCCGGTAATTTGTACCATGCGATGCGCGGGCGGGCATGGTGGACACAATGCAAATTGTTGAACAGAAACAAAAATGCAATCGGGCATAACCGCTCAATGATCACCGTGCGTTCGCCGTGAATTTCGCAGGCCTGATGCTCTAAAAATGTACGCACCAGCAGAAACGAAATCCCCATATAGGCAGAAGCTGCCACCTGCCACAGGGGAATTGGCGAGAGCATTACAATCAATGCCAAAATCATAACGCCGCCCAAATGCCAGCTCCATGAGCGCACAACGCGCATGGCCTCTTCATCCGCCTGCCAGATGACCTGAATTTCGTTGATGTAAAACCGAAAGACTGAAATGAACGGCCCAATCAGCATCCGGCCGAAAAGCGTATTGTTGAATTTCAGGATAAACCGCGAAAGCCCCATGCTTTGGCGCCAGTTCGGACCCGACATATACCAGCTTTCAGGATCATCAAACGGGTCTGTCAATTCTCCCGTTGCATGGTGCTGCAAATGGGTGTCGCGAAACCTGCCCACCGGATAGAACCAGCCGATTGATAGAAAGACGCTCGCATCATTAATGCGTTGATCCGAGGTGGGGTGACCATGAATGACCTCATGCACCAGCGACCAGTAAAATGTGGAAATCAATCCGATGATAACAATCCAGATGGGGGCTGGGATAAAGCTGCCAAAAAACACCATGCCAAACCAAATGCCATAGCACCCCGCGATTGCCGCGACGGTCGGCCATTCAACGGCTTGCCATTGAAAGGATTGTTGTTCACCACTGCCTGCACTGCTGGGGTTTTCGGTGTCTGTCGCCCTATACAATTATTGTCCCAATTCTAAAAAATTAGATCGTCTGTCACGCTGTGTTGATGGTTGGAGCGTCAATCTCTGCTCTGGCAGTATCCCAAACCCAATATCTTTGGCACGTCAAGGATTTTCCGTTATTTTGCATTGGGTTGGCTGTGGGTTAGCTGTGAATATCCTGTTTCCAAATTGCGACACTTTTGTGGTCTGACCTATGTTGCTGGGCGAGGTTGCGTGGCCTTGTACTTGTTATTATTAGTTGTTTGCCCGGTGTCTATTTTGTTCACATGTAAACTTGGATGATCACCAGTTAAGCATTATGGTATATAATTTGTAACTTCCCTGATTATTCCTTGACGTAAGCGTAAATATCAAATTTGATAGCTGTAATCGGTTTTTTTCGATTTTTTTCCTCGGAGGACTGTTGAAAAAGGGGGTAACACCCGCTACCGGTATATTCACTCAGCCCGTGAGTTAGAGGCTGGGATAACAACAAATAGGGTAACAGAAAAGGCTATTTTCAATGAAAAAAGCAATTGTAAGCGCCGCTCTAGGCGTAGCTGCTTTGGGTCTCGCCGCTTCCGGCGCAGTCGCAGGCACACTTGACGATGTCAAGGCAAAAGGATTTGTTCAATGTGGCGTAAGCCAGGGCCTAGCAGGCTTCTCAAATCCAGATGATAAAGGCAACTGGACAGGTATCGATGTTGATCTTTGCCGTGCTCTTGGCGCCGCTATCTTCGGCGATTCAACAAAAGTAAAATACACACCATTATCTGCCAAAGAGCGTTTTACTGCTCTGCAGTCTGGTGAAATTGATGTTCTTTCACGCAACACCACATGGACAGCTACCCGTGATACTTCACTGGGTCTGAACTTTGCTGGCGTGAACTATTATGATGGCCAGGGCTTCATGGTTCGCAAAGAGCTGGGTATTAAATCCGCTCTTGAACTGTCCGGCGCGTCTATTTGCACAAACACTGGTACAACAACTGAGCTGAACGTTGCTGATTATTTCCGTGCCAATAAAATGGAATATGAAATTGTTGCATTCGAAAAAGCTGACGAAGTTGTTAGCGCATACGATTCCGGTCGTTGCGACGTTTATACAACTGACCAATCCGGTTTGTATTCACAGCGTTTGAAACTTACAAACCCTGGCGATCACATCGTTTTGCCTGAAATCATTTCAAAAGAGCCTCTTGGTCCTGTTGTCCGTCAGGGCGATGATCAGTGGTTCAATCTTGTGAAATGGACTCACTTTGCAATGGTCAATGCTGAAGAAATGGGCATTACCTCTGCAAACGTTGATGAGAAAAAAGGCGGCGACGATCCTGCTATAAAACGTGTTCTGGGAACAGAAGGCGCATTCGGTGAAGCTCTTGGAGTTGGAAACGACTGGGCTTACAACATCATCAAACAGGTTGGCAATTACAGCGAATCTTTTGAAAGAAATGTTGGTCCTAAGACACCATTGGCAATTGCTCGCGGCGTGAATGCGCTGTGGTCTGATGGTGGACTGCAATACGCACCGCCAATTCGCTAAACTTGAATATTTCAGGGCCGTTCATCGAACGGCCCTGAAATTTATCTAACGTACTTCCCGAAAAACGGGGGCAATTTTCGGACAAGACAAGAAGTACGCAAAAATAAGAATTCGAAACGAAACACATCAAAAACGAAACACAGGCAAACTGTGTAATTTGGCTGGATTTGACTTTTTACCAAATGTGAAATTAACTCACAGGCGGGGGGCATGATTCAGGCGGCGAGGGGAATATGGCAGAAGAAAACACGGCCTCCACCACGGAGAAGCCAAAGGTCGCACTATTAAACGACCCAAAATTTCGATCCTATATCTTTCAGGGCTTATTGCTTGCGGTAATCGTATGGTTCTTTTGGGGTCTAGCATCCAATGCGGCACACAATCTTGCAAAAGCAGGCATAGCTCAAGGTTTTGGCTTTTTGGATAAATCAGCTGGCTTCGGCATCAACTTCTCTCCTTTTATAGATTATGTCGAAACTTCCAGCTACGGCACCGTTTTCTGGGTTGGGCTGCAAAACACTTTGTTGATTGCCGTAATAGGTATAATCTTGGCGACCATATTAGGTTTTACCGTTGGCGTGGCGCGCCTTTCATCCAACTGGGTGGTCGCAAAGGTCGCAACTGTTTATGTTGAAGCACTGAGGAATGTTCCTCTGCTTCTCCAAATTTTGATTTGGTACAAAGGGGTTGGCGCACTCCTGCCTTCCGTAAAAAACACCGTAGATATGGGTGCCTTTGGGCAATTGAACACCAAGGCATGGTTTGCCCCCAAAGTGGTTCTTGCCGACGGCGCCGGGCTCGTTTTCGGGGCTTTTGTTGCCGCATGTGTCATTACTTATTTTATCAATAGATGGGCAACGCGGCGTCAGATGTTAACGGGGCAGACGTTCCCTGTTTTCCTGACCGCTATCGCTCTGATGGTTCTTTTGCCACTCATTACATATTTTCTGAAGGGGCAGCCAATGTCGTTGGAATATGCAACGCTTGGAAGGTTTGGTCCAAAGGGTGGTGCACGCGTTATACCCGAGCTTATGGCCATGCTCGTTGCGCTAACGACCTATACAGCAGCATTCATCGCAGAAATCGTGCGTGCCGGCATTTTGGCAGTTCCTGCCGGTCAGTCTGAGGCATCTGCTGCTCTCGGCCTTCAACGCGGGCAGGCTTTGCGTCTTGTGGTTATCCCACAGGCCATGCGGGTTATCATTCCGCCATTGACCAGCCAGTATTTGAACTTGACCAAGAACTCATCTCTTGCGGTGGCGATTGCCTATCCGGATCTGATGGCCGTTTTCGGCGGTACTGCACTGAATCAAACGGGGCAGGCGGTAGAGATACTGTCCATGACAATGCTGACATATCTGGCGATCTCTCTCGTAACAGCGATGTTCATGAACTGGTATAACAGCCGCATGACCCTGGTCGAGCGATAGGAGTAGAATTATGAATAGTAAACCAAATATCGCTTTCGTTCGTGATCACATGGATGCAGCAATGCCGCCGCCCTCATCGGAGGTTGGGGCACTGGGCTGGATGAGACGCAATCTATTTTCCAGCGTATCAAACACAATTTTGACATTGCTTGTGGTCTATGTCGCCTATCTCATTATACCCGGTAGCTTGGAATGGAGCATCTTTAATGCTGTGTGGGAAGGCACTGACCGTTTGGCCTGCGCCACGACGCAACAGGGAGGCGAACTGCCTGTAGGATGGCATGCCGCTTGTTGGCCTTATGTCATCGCCTATTCCAAACTCTTCATTTATGGCCGCTATCCTGACCCGGAACTGTGGCGGGTCAATCTTGTGTTAGTCATGTTCTTTGCAGGGTTGGTGCCTTTATTGATGCCTTCTGTCGGAGGCAAGCGTGTAAACCTCATCTTCATGCTGGGCATATTCCCGGTGCTTGCTTTGGTGTTGTTGTCAGGCGGCAATTTTGAATTCGGCCAGTCATTTTGGGAAAAATATGCTATATTTTCTCTGGCTGTTCTGGTTGCTGTATTCCTTTATATGCGTGCAACTGAAAACAGTGCGATGGGGGCAGTCAAATCAACAGCAATTGGGCTGGCGATATTCGCGGCGGTCATTCTCTTCATCTCCGCTGATTTTGGTCTGGTGTCGATAGAAACGCCTCTGTGGGGTGGTTTCGTTATGACACTGGTGATCGCGGTCACCGGCATTGTTGTTTCACTTCCTCTGGGAATAATACTGGCTCTGGGGCGTCGCTCCCAAATGCCGGCAGTAAGATTGTTCTCGGTCATTTTCATCGAGTTCTGGCGCGGCGTTCCTTTGATTACGGTATTGTTCATGTCATCGGTAATGTTGCCGCTATTCCTGCCGGACGGTGTTAGTTTTGATAAATTGCTGCGCGCATTGATCGGTGTGGCACTGTTCTCCACAGCGTATATGGCCGAAGTTATTCGCGGTGGCATGCAGGCAATACCCAAAGGACAATATGAGGGAGCCATGGCGGTCGGTCTTAGTTACTGGCAGTCAATGCGGATGATCATTCTGCCTCAGGCTCTGAAAATAGTGATCCCGGGCATCGTAAATACATTCATCGGTCTCTTCAAAGATACAACGCTCGTATCGATTATCGGGCTGTTGGATTTCCTCGGAATGATCGTTCTTTCCCATTCCGATCCAAAATGGGCGACACCGGTTCAGGCGCTGACAAGTTATCTTTTCTGCGCACTGGTATTCTTCATCTTCTGCTTCTCGATGGGCAGATATTCAATCTTCATGGAAAATAGACTCAATACGGGGCACAGGTAAAAATCATGGCAAAAAGAGCAAAAGTAGCAGCAAAGCCTGCAGCGACAAAAAAACCAAAAACCATCAAGAAACCTGCGTCTCCTGATGATCTGAAACGCATATCCGGTGTCGGGCCAAAGCTTGAAGGCATGCTTAATTCGGTTGGTGTTTATAAATTTCACCAGATCGCTGACTGGAAAAAACCCGAAATCGAATGGGTCGATGATTTTCTCAGCTTTAAGGGCCGCATTGATCGCGATGACTGGATCAAACAGTGTAAGGCTTTTGCCAAAGAGGTAGCTAAAACTACCGCTAGGCCTGCCGCCAAAACGACCGCTAAGCCTGCCACCAAAACAAAAGCTGCACCACGCGCTAAAGTCGCTGCAGCCAAAACAAAGTCGACATCAACCAGAGCAAAAGCTTCTGCCGCTCCGAAAGTAAAAGCTGTAGCAAGCAAGAAGAAAGCAGCGCCTGCTCGCAAGGTATCTGCAAGCAAGGCAAATGGGGCAGCTAAAACCAAAGCCGGATTGGCAGCAGGCGGCGCAGTAGCTGCAGTGGCAGCGACAGCGAAACCCGCAAAAGCTGCTAAACCAAGCCGTTCAACGGACCATATTTCTGATACTGAAGTTGCTATCGAAATTAACGGCATGCACAAATGGTACGGCGATTTCCATGTGCTCAAAGACATCAATTTGAAGGTTATGCAGGGCGAGCGCATTGTTGTTTGCGGCCCTTCAGGTTCCGGAAAATCAACCCTCATCCGCTGCGTCAATCGTCTTGAAGAACATCAGCAAGGCCAGTTGTTTGTGGATGGTATTGAACTCACCAATGATCTGAAAAAGATCGATGAAGTTCGCCGCGAAGTAGGCATGGTGTTTCAGCACTTCAATCTTTTCCCTCATCTGACCATTATGGAAAATTGCACTTTGGCTCCAATCTGGGTTCGTAAAATGCCCAAGAAGGAAGCCGAAGAAATTGCAATGCACTATCTGACCAAGGTGAAAATCCCTGAGCAGGCCGATAAATATCCCGGTCAATTGTCCGGTGGTCAACAGCAGCGTGTGGCAATCGCCCGTTCGTTATGCATGAACCCGCGCATCATGTTGTTTGATGAACCGACCTCCGCGCTCGATCCTGAAATGATCAAAGAAGTGTTGGAGACCATGGTGGAACTTGCCGAAGAAGGCATGACCATGATTTGCGTAACCCACGAAATGGGCTTCGCCCGCCAAGTGGCAGATCGCGTGATCTTCATGGATGAAGGCCAGATTGTGGAGCAAAACGAACCGGTAGCTTTCTTCGATAGCCCTCAGCACGAGCGCACAAAACTCTTCCTGAGCCAGATTTTACATTAGGTGGTGTTGGGGGTTTTAGCCCCGCCAGCCATAAAGCCAGTCTTGCCGCCCCAGAAGCATCTTGGGCGGCATTATTTTCAGGGCGCTATCACGCATCGCCGCCATCGGTCCTGACCCGTGATAAATTCGGGAATTCGTCCGGGCAAGTCGTACTGCGCGCATTGCCCTTGGCATACGGGCGGTTTCATAGGCTTTCAACGCGTCGTTCGTATCATCAATCGAACCAAGCTTTTCGGCCAGAACCCAAGCATCTTCTATCGCCATCGCCGCGCCCTGCGCTGCAAAAGGCAGCATGGCATGAGCCGCATCGCCCACCAGTGCCAGATTATCAATCGCCCAGCGTTTTGAGGCCGGAGCTTCATATAGCGGCCATTTGGCCCATTTCGCCTTCACCTGCAAAAGGTCTGTGAAGTCTGAATGCCAGCCGGATAGCCTATTTTGCAACTGGTTGATATCAGCTGGCAAATCCCATTTTTGTTCTGTTTCTGGTTCCTTCACCACCACAACCATATTGAGATAATTATAGCGCCGCACCCCATAGGTAACGCCGTGAGCATCGGGCGATAACCAAAGCTGGGTGTGTTCCAGCCTTTTCTGTCCCACCTGTTCCGCCGGAAGAAGCGCTCGCCATGCCATGAAGCCTGAATATACCGGAGGCTTTGCCTCAATATATTCCGTTCGGAATTTCGACCATACCCCATCAGCAGCAACCAACGCTCTGCCTGAAAACTCATGCATCTTGCGGTTTTGATAGGACATCGCGGTAATGCCGTTGGCATGGGGCACCGCATCCACCACCCGGTGCCCAAGATGCAAATCAATATCGGGATGATCGTTACAGGCGGTTGCCAATATCTGGCACAAATCGGCACGGTGGATAACCAGATAGGGCAGGCCATAGCGCGCCACCACGGTTTCGCCCAAAGGTACGCGGGTAATCTCCCGACCAGTAGTGGCTTTGATAAGACGGATACAGTCCGGAGCTGTTGCAAGCGCTTTCAACTGTTTCTGCAGCCCAAGATCGCTCAGAATATGAAACGCATTGGGAGAAATCTGCAACCCGGCCCCAAAGGCCTCTATCCCGCCAGAACGTTCCAGAACGCTGACGCGAAATCCGGCCTTTGCCAGACAAAGCGCTGATGTGAGCCCGGCAACGCCTGCTCCTGCAATAATAATACTTCTGCTACGCTTCACCATGATTGCGCCATGCTTGGGATTGTCTCGCTAGTCCGATCCTAAGCAGGTTCGTGAAACAGGCATCCCTCGGGCCGTGTTTCTTTGGCACCTAATTCGCTCACAAATTTAAAATGGGTCGAGCAATAGGGACAAATGATATCGCTATCCGACCCCATATCAAGAAAGACATGCGGATGATCATGAGGAACGCTGGCGCCACAGCACATGAATTCCTTCACGCCGATTTCGATTTCTTTGACACCCTTGTCATTTTGAAAGTGTGTGACCGCATGATCTGCCATGTCGAAATTTCCTGTTAAATAGGGCCCAAACGACTCTTGAACCGTTACTCTGTTCTAAAAGAATGATTGGACGTTGCAAGGATTTTGTTGCCAGCCCGCTGAAATTCATGGATTTATACAGCGCGACTCCCATAGAAAGAACAAGGAACCTCAAATGCCCACAGCCTCCCTGAACAATTTGGACATTTCTTATATCGATGAGGGGGAGGGCTTTCCCATTCTGTTGGCCCACGGTTTTGCTTCGCGCAAAGAGATAAACTGGGTCAATACCGGCTGGGTAAAAGCGCTCAATCAGGCCGGTTTTCGCGTTATTGCACACGATAATCGTGGTCACGGCCAAAGCACCAAATTCTATTCAGAAAGCGATTACACAGTCGATATCATGGCTGAGGACGCAAAATCCCTGCTCGATCATCTGGGTATCGAAAAAGCCCATTTGATGGGATATTCCATGGGCGCGCGTATCTCTTGTTCTCTGGCCATCAATCATGGCGCGCGTTTTGAAAAGATCATTCTCGGCGGCAATGGCTACGGCATGGTTGTGGGGCATGGAGACTGGAACCCGGTGAAAGAGGCGCTGTTGGTCGACGATCCAGATACAATCACCGATGAAAGAGGCATGGCGTTTCGCAAATTTGCCGATCAAACCAATAGCGACCGCAAGGCGCTGGCCGCCTGTGTTGGCGGTGTTCGCCAGTTAATATCCGCTGATGGATTATCCCGAATTACCAATGAAGTGCTGGTCGCAATCGGCACCAGAGACGATATAGCAGGTTCAGGTGAAGCCTTGGCAGAACTCATGCCTAATGCAAGTTTTCTACCGATTCCAAATCGTGATCACATGCGCGCTACGGGCGATAAAGCCTTTATTTCCGGTGCGTTAGAGTTTTTGGACGCATCAAAAAGTTAGCCTTCAATTCACCAATTTTCACTTTTACCCTTGTTGCACGCATACGCATACATATAGTCTAATGATGTGAAAGTTTTGAATTGCCTCAAGAGGAGCCAGTTATGTCTAGTATTTCAGATCGAAAAATTGCCGGTGAGGGCCCCAAAGCCGTTGATCCTGTTTGGCAGGCGGTTCGTCATGAAGCTCAGGTTGCAATCGATAATGATCCAGTGATGGCGACCTTCATCTATTCAACCATCCTGTCGCAAGACTCGCTGGAAGATGCTGTCATCCATCGTATGTCCGCCAGATTGTGCGGCAATGATGTTTCGGCTGACACCATTCGCCAGAGCTATGAAAACATGCTCGAAGATTGGCCCGAATGGTCCAACACATTGCGCATCGATATCGCTGCTGTTTATGATCGCGATCCGGCCTGCGATCGTTTCATCACGCCAATCCTCTATTTTAAAGGCTTCCATGCCATTCAGTGCCACCGTTTGGCCCACTGGAATTATAAGCAGGGCAAGAATGATTTCGCGCTCTATTTGCAAAGCCGTTCCTCGCAGATTTTTCAGGTCGATATCATGCCACCGGCTCAATTGGGCAAAGGCATCTTTATGGATCACGCCACCGGCGTTGTTATTGGCAGTACGGCGGTTGTTGGTGATGATTGTTCCATCATGCACGGAGTAACCTTGGGCGGTACCGGCAAAGAGGGTGGAGATCGCCATCCAAAAATCGGTAATTGCGTCCTGATTGGCGCAGGCGCTTCCGTGCTCGGTAATATTACGGTTGGTGATTGTTCAAGAGTTGCTGCTGGTTCGCTGGTGCTAAAAAATATCCCGAAAAATGTCACCGTTGCAGGAATTCCCGGCAAAGTGGTGGGCATTGCCGGTTGTGCGGAACCATCACGAACCATGAACCAGATTATTACAGAAGATTTTTAAACGTTACTGATAATCTGTGACCACTTGCGCGTTTCTGCCTTTACAGGGTAGGGGCGGTGTGTCAGAAGGCCTTCAATGGGTGCGACATGCACATGCAATTGATCGGAGAATGCCGTGAAACCGGATGAAATCAAAAAACTGGAAGCCTATTTCGGCAAAATATTCCAAACCCCCGGTCTGGTCGTAAAAGCGCGCCCCAATAAAGACGATTCATGCGAAGTCTATAAGGGCGACGAGTTCCTCGGCATCATCTACCGCGATGAAGATGAGGGCGAACTCTCTTATAATTTCTCCATGGCAATTCTCGATATCGATCTGGATATCTAGGGTCTGGACCCTAGTTTACCAGCATCAATTTGATGCGCTTCCTCACCATGCGCTCCATGCTTGCCCATTCCGGCAAGAGCGATATGTGGAAACGGTAGGTGAGGCTCAAATTCCGCCCCATAAAGATATCTCTCAGGCAATAGGGTTCCCCAATTGCCGAGGTTTCACGCACGCAGCGCGTTGCGAACGGATAGGGACTGTCAATTTCCAGATATAAGTCCTCGTCAACAAGCCCCGATGACACCGACAAAGGCTGGCGCATCAGACCGAAGGCTGTTGGCTGGGCCGGACCGTCAAAAAACTGGCTGTAAACCCGATCTACCCTGCCTGCCATATCCCGCGACATGCTGCGTTTTTCCAACGAAAGAAAGATTATCTTTTCGCGGTCTTTACCGGCGTTAAATGCATCGCTGTGGATATTGCTATAGCCGTTCATAAGCGGCCACAGAGCGTATAGGTCTAAACGGTCACTGCTGCCGGAGACGCGTTGGCCGGGAAAGCGGATCATGTTGGCGGTAACGCTCAACACATCATTGCCGATGATGATTTCATGGAGCGCGATGCTATTGGAATGCCCGCCATGCGCAATCTCGCCACCGATGGATTTGATCACCAAAAGCCCAACAATTACAGCGCCAAATGCAGCCGCGCTTAGCCCAAAAAATATCCGCGATGCTCTCATCGACAAAAACAGCGGTGCATTGGCCGGGGAAAAATTTTTAGATTGTTGAATCAATTTATCTCCACGACGTCAGCCCTCAGCGCCAGTTTGGCACGAAACTTGCTTTGTTCTTCCTGAACGGATGCTCCGAATTATTAAAGCATTCTCAACAAACATGGTTAACAGAGGGTAAATTCAGTGCAGAGTTTAGTTGTTCTATTATTTATATTGGCCAGCGGTTTCATCGTTGCTGGATTGGTTTCGGCGATGCATCAAACAATATCAGGTACAAATGCACAATTTAGGTTGTCATTTTCAGGGCCGCTGGTGGCCATCTGGTCATTATTTGTCTGCCTGTTTGCAGGGCCGTATATCGTGATCAAGAGTGCCGGAGTTTATTGGATTAATGGCGCTCTGTCAGGCGCAATTATGGCTTCTTGCGCGCTGCTTTCGATGTTTTGGAGCTTTTGCTCCGGGATATTTGTGGTGCAAACATTGTACATTGCCGGCGTTATCTAACCCGCATACCCAAATTGTTTCAAAATCCATAAAGCAACGCTTGAGGCGACGGTCTCAATCGTTCATGTTGCCGTGAAAACAACCCTTTATATTGATGGAGAATCTAGAAATGTCCCTTTACGAACTGGATGAAATGAAGCCTGTGCTTCCCGATGGGTTTTATTGGGTTGCCCCCAATGCCACTTTAATTGGTCAGGTTATTGTAGGGGCTGATGTAAATGTTTGGTTTGGCGCAGTCATCCGCGGCGATAATGAGCCGATCGAAATTGGTGCTGGTTCCAACATTCAGGAAAATTGCGTGCTGCATACAGATCCCGGTTTCCCGGTCATTATCGGTGAGGGGTGTACCATTGGCCACAAGGCGATGATTCATGGCTGCAAGATTGGCGATAATTCGCTGATCGGTATGAGTGCTACGATTTTGAATGGTGCGGTGATCGGCAAAAATTGCCTGATCGGTGCCGGCGCGCTTATCCCGCCGGGGAAAATCATTCCTGACAATTCCCTCGTGATGGGAATGCCAGGTAAAGTGGTCAAAGAGATTGATGATCAAGGGGTTGAAGAGCTGCGCAGCGCTGCAAAGCATTATGTTGCAAATGCCAAACGCTTTTCCAAAGGCCTAAAGATACTTTGAATGAAGACATTTTAAAGTTTAGAAAAAAATCTGATTTAAGTTGAGTTGTCTCAGGTGGCGAAGAGCCACCCGGCGCTTGGCTAGCGCCGCCCATCCGGAGGGCTCAAGTGAAGCTTGGATGCGCCCGTGAGAACAAAAAAATCTAGATCGATTCCGTCAAAGACGGACACGATTTAGATGAAAAAAAAGGAGCTGGCCTCCGGGACAGAGAGGCCAGCTCGAGCTTGGTCTGGGACGGGGGGTAGGGATCGACCAAGCTATACTTAATTCCCATATGTTTTCGGAAGGCGTCCGATGAGGCCCGTCTAACCTCGGTATTGCTTGTGCTATCTCATTAGATACGCCGGTTATCAGAGATCTTGGCCCAATGGCCCGAATTTTTGACGGATTGGCGCTTGAGATAGCGATAGTCGGTCTGGTTCCAGGGCTTGATGTTGTTTTCCAGATTATCCAGAATGTAATCAGCCTTGTCCGTGCGCACGGTCAAAACCGCATGCCCGTCACCATTTGCTTGACGCACGACCGTCACCAGCAAGCTTGAAGCCGGCCAGCCGCGTTGCATCAACATGTGGCGTTTCATCAAGACATAGTCTTCACAATCGCCATAGTTCTTTGGATAGGTCCACAATTCTTCCACGTGGTAATATTCCTGATCCGTCACAGGCGTGATTGTGTTGTTGGAATGCATGTTTACATCCACCAACTCATTCCAGCGTGCGCGTGTCAGTTTAAATGGACGCGAATTGGACGTACGGATATTACAATCCGCACGATATTTTTTACAATATTCATAATGGCCAATCGGCTGAGATGTACGACCGGTAGTCCTCATATGAGGTTTACCAGTTGCATATGCCGGCTGTATTGAACCTGCTAATACTATCAGCCCCGATAGCATCGCTAATTTCATTCTTGTTTTCATGGTTTACTCCCCGTGAGAAGCAAACATGCCAGTAACAATAGTATAAAACGAGAATTACAGGCGAAGATATTGAGTAAAACTATATATAAACAGTAATAAAATTAGATTTATATTTAAGATAAATTAGAATAAAGTTTATCTAAAATTTTATGTACCGATCTTAGTCGGTGATGATTTGAAAAAATATATGTTAAATAACAACAGGTTGGACGATATTGGAGTTTTTGTGGTGAAGGGGAGGGACATGAATACGTCCGCCTAGCCGTGGGTCGCACAGTATTGCCAACCGAAATTTTCCTGAAACTCAGAGAAAATTTCTTCAAAAGAATTATTGAAAATAGGGAATTATTTCTGCACAGCCCGTTCAAAAGGCCATGATCAGCGCAATATCAGTTGAAAATATGCTGAATTTGAAAAAATAACGGACTTGCTAGAGCGTGTCCCGAAATGCGGCAACCGGTATAACGAAGAGCAAAAGTGCTCTAATCGCCCATGTTTTCCAGAGTTTCCCGATTTTGAACCGCAGCGAACTCTATCGCAATGCCCTCATCGAAATGCCTGACCACTCGGCCACGCATGTTTGCAATCCAAATAATAGTACCAATGGCTGGCCGTACTGTAAGTTCGACCGCAGCTCCCGACAGGGATAAATCGATAATGCGTGCGTTATAGGCTCGCCCGTCCTCAAGTTTGATTTCCGCAGTAGGCTGTTTAGGCGTAATGCGTTCATGCCGTCGGTCTTCAGGAAGGTTCAGTTCATGACGATTGGCAAGCCATGTCAGTTTGGCGGCCAGTTTATCTCGTTTTTGTTCACTTGCATTGACGCTCATGGCAAACCCGCCATGGAATAAGCGCAAGATCTTGCCTTCAATACGGCCCAGATGATCCACATAGGCAATCACACGTTCGCCGATTTCGCCAGAAGCTGGCGTAACCATTGCGGCACTGCCTGGGGACATGTTGAGCAACTGACATGGAAATTCTTGCTTGTTGGCCAGCATATAACGGCCAAACAGCGTCAATTCCACCCGTTGGAACTGCCGTTCATGCTCACTTAAAGTTTGTCCGTCATCTGCTGCCATGGCAACCATGCTTAAATCCGACCCAAAGGCATATAATTATCAAAATCAATAGACCTTATTATTAACCAGGTAGGTTAAGGAATGGTTGTCATTTAGCTTGGTTTGAAAATATTATTCCAACGGCATCGAAGTTCGTTACAGACAAAAAAAATCCCGGTGAAATGACCGGGATTTTTAAATGATGCCTAAGCTCTGCCGCCATCAATAATACGAAGGTGACCAAACTGTCTGCCCTGCGTCGTTGCCGAAATAACGGCGGGTGCAATTTTTAGATCACCGGGGAAGGGGACCAACCTTGCTTCACGCTCATCTTCCTTGTTTTCGACGCTGATATTATAGGCGGATAATACCTTATTGGTGACAATCGGCTCACTACCGAGCCAAAATGGCATTTCCTTGGTGGTGGAAATACCAAGCAGGCGGATATCCCCGTCATGGGTCGGGAGGAGAGGCAGAACCAGCGTTTCAAAATCCACTTCGCGTCCGTCTTCTGTCCGCCCTTTATGAGAAATAATGGCTGGCTTGAAGTCACGATAGGTGCGGGTAATAGCACGCAGAACCCTCAAATTATCTTCTTCAGCCCAAAGATTCATGAACCCCAGACCTTTAAGCTCTCGCCCATAAGCATTGCACAGTCTTGTGCCAGCAAGGCGGAAGCTGATGGTGCGCAGGCTCTTGTTCACCTCAAGGATGAATGTATCACCCAGATGTTCCCGAATATCGCCCGGCTCAATTTCCGCACGGGTCGGTGCCTTGCGCTGACTACGCAAACGGCTCCAATAAGAAAATAAGTGTTTCGACGCCAAATGTCTCATAATAAAACCTTTCCCCAGCCTGGGGTTTTCAATGAGAACAGGCAGGATTTACCTTTGGTCCCGATTTGGTACACCATTGCCCAAACTTCCTGTTCCTGCCTCGGAAGGAGCAGGAAACGTGCCAGTTTTGGCTCTTTCAAAAAGAATTTATTAACAAAGCATAAACAGGGCAATTTTTATCGAAAGCCAACTGCGGTTAACCTTAACAAGGAGTAACGATTGCATAAGGTGCTGAAATATGGGAAGTTTTCATCAACTCCACGAGGCGCAAGTGTTAAGAACCATGTGCCTCGCTACTTAGGTGATACTGCTTATTTCGTTTAGGGACGGGTATGCAGAGGGATCGACCAGCCGCTCAAGGGTTTCGTACCGTTGAGCGGTTTTTTTTGTCCATTTTTTCCTGCTACACTATATAGAAGGTGCAAATAACGAGAGGCGGCCACTACATGAATAACGAAAATCAGTTTGGCAAGGAATGGCAACAAGGCGAGAAGCCACCAGTGCCGCCAATGCTGAATGTTCCGCCCATTATGACGGCGTTTATTGTGCTGCTGATTTCCATTCATGGCATCCGCGTTTTACTGCTGTCAGCCGAGATGAATTTTCGTTCTATTCTGGCTTTTTCCTTCATTCCCGCACGGTATGCAGAAAATGGGGGCGGGCTGCCCTATCCAATGGCTGAATGGTGGTCGCCCGTTACCTACGCATTGCTGCACGCAGATTGGGGCCATGTTTTAATGAACAGCATCTGGATGCTGGTCTTTGGCGCCATCGTTGCCAGACGCATCGGTGCTGGCTTTTTTATATTATTCGCCATTATCACAGCCCTTGGTGGCGCGGCCCTCCATTATGTGTTCCATGCGGGTGAAATGGTTACGGTCATTGGCGCTTCGGCAATTGTTTCCGGTTTCATGGGGGCTGCCGCACGGTTTGCCTTTGCCCGTGCAGGTTATGGTACTGATATGACAAAGGTTCCGATGCTTAGCCTTGCAGAAACTTTCACAAACCGTCAGGTAGTGACCTTTCTTGCGCTGTGGTTCGGTATGAATTTCCTGTTTGGCAGCGGCATTATCAATTTTGGCGGTGAAGCGCCCAATGTGGCTTGGCAGGCCCATGTAGGCGGGTTTTTAACGGGGTTATTCGGGTTTTCGTTTTTCGACAGGCACCCCAACCGTCATCGCTAGATTTCTCAAAACTTGCAAATTAACCGAATCTACACCATCTTGAACCTCTGGGGGTTGTGCTTGTGCGGTGCGATTCTTTTTGCGTACCGCTACGTAGCCTGACCCAAAACATTGGATACAGGAGAATTACTATGACCGTTTCAGCAATTCTTGCCGAAAAAGGCACCAGCGTATTTACTGCCAATAAGAGCAGCAGTATCACCCAAATCATTCACCTTCTTGCGAAGAACAAGATCGGTTCCATCGTCATCACCGATGAAACGGGCAGCGTTTGCGGCATCGTTTCCGAGCGCGACATCGTGCGCGATATAGCAATTGCCGGAACAGATGCGCTGGACGCCGATGTTTCCAACTGTATGACGGCTGAAGTAATTTCCTGTACCCGCCACGACACCATTTCCCACGTTATGGCAGTGATGACAGAGCATCGTTTCCGTCACATGCCCGTAGTCGAAGATGGAAAACTGCTCGGTCTGGTCTCAATCGGTGACGTTGTGAAACGCAAAATCGAAGATACAGAGCGCGAAGCCGAAGAAATGCGCAGTTATATCGCCAGTTAGCCAGTTAGCCAGTTAAAGCGCGTCCCGAAAAGCGGAGGCTGGCTTTCAGATAAGAAGCGACAAAGCAAAAGCCTTCAGGCGAATTCGGAGGCGGCGAAGAGCTGCCCGGCGCTAGCTGCGCCGCGCCTTCGCAGGCCCGAGCAAAGCTCGAATATGCCGTGAGAAAGAAAAAACTAGATCGTTTCCGTCAAAGGCGGATACGATCTGGATACAACTCGCAATCTACGCAAATTCGATCTGCCCTTGAGCAACTAATTCAGCGATCCGCTGGCGGCCGACTTCAAGGCCCAGGCGGATCGATTCATCCGCCATGTGGAAATCTGCCATGCCGATATTTTTCAACCTTGGGCGAATGGTATAATCTGGCGGGTCGCCAGCAAGGCGTGAACGTGAGATGCGGTCCTGAATGATATCAAAGGATTCCATCATCACCCCGGTAAGGCCAATTTTGATGGCAGTCGAGGCGCTTTTGGCAGCTCTGCTTTGTCCCATGAAAGGGAGCCATGATTTGGGCGAAACCTGTTCAACATCTTCAATTTCTGTGCCGCTGGCAGTGCCATTATTGTCATAGTGAGATGAACGGATAACCGTTCCCCGGCCGAAGGTTTCGGCGTTCAGATTAACGGCAATTACCATATCGGCTTCGTATGTCCGGCAGGCCGACACAGGCACGGGATTAACCAGAGCCCCATCCACCATCAACCGGCCATTATGCATCACTGGTTGAAACACGCCCGGCAATGCATAGGAAGCACGCATGGCATCGATGATTGGTCCGTCATGCAGCCATATCTCGTGGCCATTCTGAATATCGGTGGCAATCGCGATAAAGGGCCGCTGCAATTCTTCGATTTTAACATCAACCAGATGAGGTGCCATACGCTTTGCCAGCCGGTCGCCTGATATCAAACCGGAACCGCGAAGGGTAAAATCCATAAATCGTAAAATTCCAGCTTTGGTGAGTGAACGGGCAAAATCTTCCAATTCGTCCAGCTTGCCAGCCAGATAACAGCCGCCAACCAAGGCACCAATCGAGGTGCCCGCAATCATCGCAATGGGAATTCCGGCTTCATCAAATGCCCGTAAAACACCAATATGCGCCCAACCTCTTGCCGCGCCGCCGCCAAGAGCAAGGGCTATACCCCCACCCGGTGGTGCCTGCTTGGTGTCACCATCAAACGAAACATGCGTTACGTTGTCAGCCTCAACTTCAACGTTGGTATCAATGATTTCTGTCCCGAGCGTTCCCATTTAATTTGTCCCTATAAAGCTCAATACTGACGATCATACGCCATAAACCTAATAAAATTATGAACAAAACAATTTATAGTGCAATTTGGCACACAGCACATCGAAATTTAGTCTATGGTCTAGACGTCACTAATCAGAGAAATAGAACCATTCTCGCTGATAATCTTGCGATAAAAGCAGCTAACCTTACCTGTGTGACAGGCCACTTGGTCGCCGCTGATACGAGCTTTGACCCAAATCGTATCCTGATCACAATCGGTGCGCAGTTCCACCACTTCCAAAATATTGCCGGAAGTCTCGCCCTTCAGCCAAATCTCGCTACGCGACCGGCTCCAAAAGTGGGCCTTTCCAGTGGAAAGGGTGAGGCGCAATGCTTCTTCATTCATATAGGCAAGCATAAGAACATCGCCGCCATCCACATTGGTGACAATTGCAGGTAATAGCCCGTCGGCATCAAATTTTGGCGTGAGCTCGCTTCCTTGCTCCAGCGATTTTTTATCGCCGGGCGGTGCAAATTTTTCTATAGAACTCATCGGTTTAGGCGAAGCATGTTCATGAAATTGGTCTGCTCATTGGGGTCGTTACGAAATTCGCCAGTAAAACAGGTGGTAATCGTGGTTGAACCCTGTTTTTGAACCCCGCGCATGGCCATGCACATGTGCTCAGCCTCAATCATCACGGCAACGCCGCGTGGTTTGAGAACACTATCGATGGTCTGTGCGATTTGCGCCGTCATGTTTTCCTGCGTTTGCAGGCGGCGGGCAAAAATATCCACCGTACGAGCGATTTTCGACAGACCCAGCACCCGTTCATCCGGCAAATAGGCTACATGGGCCTTGCCAATGATCGGCACCATGTGGTGCTCGCAATGGGAATGGAAGGTGATGTCTTTCACCAGCACCATATCATCATAGCCGCCCACATCTTCAAAAGTGCGGCCCAGCGTTGTGACCGGGTCTTCATCATAGCCGCCAAACAGTTCGCCATAAGCCTTGGCCACCCGGGCAGGGGTGTCTTTCAGGCCTTCGCGCTCAACGTCTTCGCCAATCCACTTCAACAGGGTGACAATTGCTTCTTCAGCCTGTTTTTGGGTCGGGCGCTCAGATTTGGGCAGAACACGACGTTTTTTATCATCTATAATGGTATTGAGAATTGCATCCATATTCAGCTTCCGCACATTTGGCTCCAAAGAGGCGTTACGTTTTCGATCGATTTCGGACCAGACGCAGCCATATGAAGTCTCATGCCATTACAGACTAATCTGAAAAGGGCAAATGAAACGGGCTTCGGCCGGGTTCCGGGGCTTTCAGGATGCGAGTAAAAACGAATTTTCACACAAATCCCTCCGGCACGGTGACCAGACAATTATCAATATATGCTCTTTTCCAGCGATCTCAATGATAAAATTTTGTTTTGATGTCGACCCGGTGGCTTGTCGTCCCTATATTGAGGCTTAAGAGGCTACGGGAATGGACGATGCTCGATTCAATCTACAACACAAAAATACTCGATTACGCCGGTAATATTGAACATATCGGCCGCCTGGATACGCCCGATGCATCGTCAAAACAACATTCGAAATTGTGTGGTTCGACGGTGATTGTGGACCTTAAATTCAGCGATGGTGTGGTCACCGGTTTTGCCCATGAGGTGAAGGCCTGCGCATTGGGGCAGGCGGCAAGTTCAATCATGGCGCAAAAAGTCATTGGCAGTACGTCGGATGAACTGCGAAATTTACGCGAAACCGTCTATAAAATGCTCAAGGAAAATGGCCCGGCACCGACAGGAAAATTTGAGGAATTCAAATTTCTGGAACCGGTGCGCGAATATAAAGCAAGGCATGCTTCAACGCTTTTGACCTTCGATGCGGTGGTTGATTGTCTCGAACAAATCGAGGCCAAAGCAGAACTGGCGGAATGAACCCATGTGCCCGGTCATTCAAGAGAAACCTGAATCAGCGCCTGAATCGACGAAAGAAGAAACATCTCTAAGCGATTCAAAAGGTTCAAAAAAAATATTCACGCGAAACTGGCAAGGCAAGTGGCCAAAGACGCCGGGGCGACTGCTTGGCCTCGGCCTGATCAGGTTCTATCAACTCACCCTATCAAGCTTCATCGGCAATGCATGCCGTCACCAGCCTACCTGTTCTGAGTATGGCTATGAAGCCATCGCCCGCCACGGATTGTTCCGCGGAGGTCGGTTGACCCTATGGCGGGTCGCCAAATGCAACCCGTTTGGAACGTCGGGATATGACCCGGTTCCCAAGGACAAAAAATGAAGCAATTTGATAAAGCAATCATCGAAGTTTCACGCGGCAATCTCGTCGAGAGTATTCACTCCGCCGACATGGCCATTTGCGATGCGCAGGGAAATCTAATCGCTGCTTTTGGTGAGGTGGAAAAAGCAGTATTTCCCCGCTCGGCAATAAAGTCGTTTCAGGCCTTGCCAAGGGTCGAAGCAGGCGTCGATGAACAATACGGATTTGCCGATCATCACACAGCGCTTTCATGCAGTTCCCACAACGGAGAAGCCATCCACGTAGATGGCGCCAGCGAGATACTCGCCAAGGCCGGATTAGATGTGTCCGATCTTGAATGCGGCGTTCATTTTCCCGAGTTGGAGGCCGATAGAGCAAAGCTGCACATCGCAGGAAAAAAACCATCAGCACTCCATAATAATTGTTCAGGAAAGCACAGCGGCATGTTGGCTTTTGCAAAGTCACAAGGCTTCGATACACAAAACTATGTGAGCCGCGATCATCCCATACAAAAAGAAATCGCGGCCAATCTCACAGATCTTATGGGTGTTCCCCATTCAGAATCTATTTGCGGTATCGATGGTTGCTCACTGCCCACCTATGCAGTGCCACTGGCAAATATCGCGAAGGCCGCCGCAAAATTTGGCAGTGGTGAGGGGATGGGCAAGGAGCGGGCAAGTGCCACCCAAAAAATCATCCACGCTTGCTGCGACCACCCGATGATGGTTGCGGGCACTGACAGGGGGTGCACGCGGATCATGGCAGCGCTGGGACGCAAATGCTTTGTGAAAGGCGGCGCCGAGGGCCTTTATATGGCAATCATTCCCGAACTTGGTGTGGGCATTGCGATAAAGGCTAATGACGGCGCGAGACGGGCATCCGAGGTTCTAATAGCCCAACTCATCGCATCGGTCCTGTCCATGAATGATGAGGAACGCGCGAAGATCGAGCGAATTGCCAATCCAGAACTGAAAAACTGGAATAAAATCCTTGTTGGCGGCATTCAGACCTCTCCAGAGACAAAGAAAATACTGGATTCGCTTCACCCATAATCCACTTGCCCACAGCATCCAAATCACCTACACACCCGCTAGGGACAAACATCCCACGAGCCTTACGGCAAATGAGCCTAACGGCTCTCCGATCAACCACCCGCGTTCGTATGCGGGACTGGATAGGAGACTTTTAAAATGTCTGACCAGATTTCTGTAACTTTCCCCGATGGCAATGTGCGCCAGTTTCCAGCCGAAACGACCGGCCGCGACATCGCTGAAGGAATTTCAAAATCCCTCGCAAAAAGAACCGTTGCATACGCCTATGATGGCGAATTGCGTGATTTTTCTGACCCCCTTGGCGCTGATGGCGCAATTGAATTCATCGCCCGCACCGATGACCGTGCGCTGGAATTAATCCGCCACGACTGCGCCCACATCATGGCTGAAGCCGTGCAGGAATTGTGGCCGGGTACGCAGGTGACCATCGGTCCGGTGATTGAAAACGGATTTTATTACGATTTCGCCCGCGATGAGCCTTTCACGCCTGAAGATTTGCCGAAAATCGAAAAGAAAATGCAGCATATCATCCAGCGCAACGACCCCTTCACCAAGGAAGTATGGTCGCGCGAGGATACCAAGAAATTCTTTGCCGATAAGAACGAAGATTATAAAATCGAGCTGGTTGATGCCATTCCCGAAGGCGAGAACATCAACATTTATAAGCAGGGCGAATGGCTGGATATGTGCCGTGGGCCGCATATGCGCACCACTGGCGACACAGGCAGAGCCTTCAAATTGATGAGTATTGCCGGCGCTTACTGGCGCGGCGATAGCGATAACGCCATGCTCACCCGTATTTACGGCACCGCATGGGCAGACGAAAAACAGCTCAAGCAATATCTCTTCATGCTGGAAGAAGCAGCTAAGCGCGATCACCGTAAACTTGGCCGTGAAATGGATTTATTCCATTTTCAGGAAGAAGGTCCGGGCGTGGTTTTCTGGCATTCCAAAGGCTGGAAAATATTCCAAACCCTGATCAGCTATATGCGCCGCCGGGTTGAAAGCCACGGCTATGAAGAAGTCAACGCGCCGATGATCCTCGATAAGGCCATGTGGGAAACCTCCGGCCACTGGGAATGGTATAAGGACAACATGTTCGTCACCCAGACGGAAGACGACCGTGTTTTTGCCATTAAACCAATGAACTGCCCCGGCCACGTGGCGATTTTCAAGCATGGTTTGAAGAGTTATCGCGATTTGCCTGTGAGGCTGGCCGAATTCGGTACGGTTCACCGCTATGAACCATCGGGCGCTTTGCACGGCCTCATGCGGGTGCGTGGCTTTACGCAGGATGATGCGCACGTGTTCTGCACCGAGGAACAATTGGCCTCCGAATGCATGCGGATCAATGATTTGATCCTCACAACCTATGCCGATTTTGGCTTTGATGAAATCACGGTTCTGCTCTCCACCCGCCCCGAAAAGCGGGTTGGTGATGATGCAAGCTGGGATATGGCCGAAAAGGTGATGATGGACGTGCTTGAAAAGATCGGCGAACAATCCGACGGTAAAATCACCACCGGCATTAACCCAGGTGAGGGCGCGTTTTATGGCCCGAAATTCGAATATATCCTGAAAGATGCCATTGGTCGTACGTGGCAGTGCGGCACCACTCAGGTGGATTTCAATCTGCCGGAACGTTTTGGCGCATTTTATATCGACAAGGACAGCGAGAAAAAGCAACCGGTTATGGTTCACCGGGCGATCTGTGGTTCGATGGAGCGTTTCATCGGCATTTTGATGGAAAACTACGCGGGTCATTTCCCGCTCTGGCTGGCACCTGTTCAGGTGGTTGTCGCGAGCATCACGACCGACGCTAACGAATACACTGAAGAGGTGGTTGCCAAGTTGAAGAAGGCTGGCATGTCAGTCGTCGCCGATACGCGCAACGAGAAAATCAACTACAAGGTGCGTGAGCATTCGCTGGCGAAAGTCCCGGTCATTCTGGTTTGCGGCATGCGTGAAGCAGAAGAAAAAACTGTCAACATGCGCCGCTTAGGTTCAAGGGATCAAAAATCCTACGAGCTGGATGAGGCCATTGCCGCACTGGTGGAAGAAGCCATTCCACCTGATTTGAAAAGGCTGGCAGCGGAATGATTCCGCTGCCTAGGCAGTCTTAAGCAGCTTCAAATTTCAACGATAACCCGTTGATACAATGGCGTTTTCCTGTTGGCGCAGGGCCGTCGTCAAACAAATGTCCCAAATGTCCACCGCAACGACGGCAATGCAATTCTGTGCGTGTCAGAAACAGCAATGTACGGTCGGTTCTGTCTGCCACAGCACCGGGCAAAGCTTCCCAAAAACTTGGCCAGCCAGTGCGGCTATCAAATTTTGTCTTCGATGCGTAAAGCGGCAAATCACAGCCTGCACAACTGAAATTGCCCTCACGGTGTTCTTCCAAAAGGGCGCTGGTAAAGGGGCGTTCCGTATCCTCGTGGCGTAGAACTTCATAGCTCGCAGGCGACAAAATCTTGCGCCATTCTGCGTCCGTTTTGGTAATTTCAAATGTGCCGCTTGCATGAGCCTGAAGCGCAAATGTCGATACGCTGCTAAGGGCTGCAAATACAATGCCGGATTTAAGAAAATTGCGTCTGTTCAAAATGAAAGATCCTTCTAGCAAAGAGGTGTTTCAAGGGGATTTGTGAACCTCTAATTGATAGCTAAGACCTCTATATCACCAAACACACCCGACCTAACTTCAAAATTAGTTGAATAGATCGTGCCTTTATGCTTCGCAATGGCCGAATATGTGCCTTCTGCCAGCACCATTGTGGGAAATGTGCTGCGGCTTTCGGTGATGAGATCGCCGCTCTCTGTCAGGATCGACCACGAGGTGTCGGCAATGGCGTCCCCGCCCGCGCTACTCACCAGTCTGAAGGTCAAAACAGCAGCGCGATGTTCCAGATTTGCCGCCGTTACCTTGCCCGGTTGCACTCGCAAATCCGCCCCGATTTCAGCATTGGTCTCCCCAAAACGTGATATCACGTGATAAGTGCCCGCCGGGAAGGGAATGATTTCTCCGGCACTAACCGCTCTGGCGATCAGTTTTCGCTCGCCAAATTCGTTTTGCTCCGAATCATAGACATCAAATTTGAGATATTTCGCCGGGATCGGCGTATCAATTGCAGCTATCGCATCGAGTTTAAGGCCACCCGCATTGAGTTCAAAAATTATCGTAGTGGCAGCATCCCCAACACTGACCTTGCGCACCAAAGCCGCATGGCCGTAGGCCACATGCACCAGATAATCCCCTTGCGTGATATCGAAGGTCTTGATGCCACCAAAAGCCTCGGCAAGCAGGGGAAGTTTCCCATCCTGCCCGAGGTTTTGGCCAAAAATACGCCATTCCAAGCCATTTTCAATCGCCTGACCTTCTTTGGTCAGCCGCGCTTCAAGCGTCAGGCGGTTGATTTTTTGATTGTTCGTCGCAGCTTCATCTTGCGCATAGCCCTGTCCCGGCCCAGCCAACAGCAGGGCAAAGGCGATAAGCAGAATTCTGAAAGGGCGAAGAAAAATCAAAAGGTCGGTCCGCGTTTTCATGGGTCTTATGAAGTTAGGTGCAATCTTATTATCAGTGACAATTCGAAATTGCCATGGCAAAAGGGTCTGCGTAGAAACAACAAGCAGAGTTTTTTAATCTCCCATGAGCGACCTTAATCCAGAACATCCCGAAACGTTTGCCTTCCTGCAAAACCGCCGTTCTGTTCCCGCAAAAACCATGTCGGGGCCGGGACCGGGTGAAAACGAAGTGCGCGCACTGATAGAAATTGCCTCACGGGTTCCCGACCACGGCAAGATCGCGCCATGGCATTTCGTTCAATATGGACCAGATTATTGCGTGAAGCTTGGAGAAATGATCGAAGCCCGCTTCAAGGAAATAAACACCGGGTATTCGGATGGAATTCTGGAAATCGAAAGAGGCCGCTTCACCCGCGTGCCAGTGGTAATTGGGGTGATCAGCGCGCCCAAAGAACATTCAAAGGTGCCGCAATGGGAGCAAGTGCTTTCAGCAGGTGCTGCCGCAATGAACTTGCTCACCGGTGCCAACGCGCTTGGCTATGACGCCCAATGGCTCACCGAATGGGTGGCTTTCGATGATGTTCTTGCACCGAAATTTGGTGTGAAGCCGGGCGAAAAAATTGCAGGATTCATTCACATTGGTACAAAGCAAATGCCAAAAACCGAACGCGACCGTCCGCAGATTGACGACGTATTTTCTATTATGACCGACTAGGGTCTTTTCTATTATGACCAACTTAGGGTCACAACTTCCCATAAGGATAATTCGACAGATGTTTTATGTTACCAAAGACAATAATCATGGCCTGAGCCATAACCCTTTCAAAGCCATCGTTGCACCGCGCCCGATCGGCTGGATTTCAACCCTGTCAAAAGAAGGCGTTCCAAATCTTGCGCCTTATAGTTTCTTCAATGCCATTGGTGCAAACCCTGATTTGATCATGTTTTCATCCGGTGGCTGGAAAGACAGCGCCACCAATGCACGTGATACTGGTGAATTTGTTTATAACTATGTCGGACAGGATCTGGTCAAAGTGATGAACGAAACCAGCGTGGATGCCCCCCACAATACCAGCGAATTCGAAGTTGCCGGCATCGACTCAGCTCCCAGCGAGATGGTGAAACCGGCAAGGGTGCGCGACGCTTGTGCCGCTCTTGAATGTAAGGTGACGCAGATTATCGAAATTGTGGATATCGACGGCAACAAAACCAACGACATCGTGGTCATCGGCCAAGTCATGGGTATTTATATCGATGATAAGGTAATCACCGATGGTCGTTTCGATGTAAACCTTGCAAAACCCGTCACCCGTTTGGGTTATATGGATTTCAAAGGCCATGACGGAATTTTCGAATTGCTGCGCCCTGATTGGAAGGGCTGATACCCGAAAAATTTCACTGGTCTTGAGCCAAATTTTTATGGTGAATAATTCGTTAATCCTTTCCGGTTATTTTTCAAGCGAATCTCCTATGTTCGCGTGAAAGTAGAGTCGGTTAAATATGATTGTAGAACGTTTCTTGGAATGGGTTGATACTGCTTCTGTGTCAGATCGGGTGCAGGCGACAAACGCACTTGCGCGTGCGTTTTTGCTGTCCGATCTTGAAGATGAAGAGCGCGAAAGCGCAGAAGCAGCAATGACTTTGTTGCTTGAAGACCCATCTCCAGATGTGCGTTTGTCGATGGCCGATGTGCTTGCGGTCAGCTCCATCGCTCCGCGCCATATCATCATGGCGCTGGCAGCCGATGTACCGGAAATATCGACGTTGATCATTTCCCGCTCACCGATTTTCCTTGAGGCAGAATTGGTTGATCTTGTGGCAACCGGCGCCATCGAACAACAGATTGCCATAGCCTGTCGCAGTGATTTGTCATTCGCCGTTGCTGCCGCAATCGCTGAAGTTGGCCCCCGTGAGGCCTGCCTCGGTATGCTTTTAAACCCTGCTGCCAATTGTTCCGCCAAGAGCATGCACCGTTTGGCCCAACGCCACGGAGAAGCCGCAGACATTCGCAATGAGCTGTTTAAAAAAGAAAACTTGCTGGCAGAAACTCATATTTTGTTGGTCGAAAAACTTGGGACAAGCCTGAACAAGCTTGTGACCAGTCGCTCTTGGCTTTCCAGCCGCAAAGCGGATGATTGTATTCGCGGTGCCTGCGATAAAGCTGCTATTGGGTTGGTTGCCAATGCGGATGAAGTGGATGTGGATCGGGTCGTTTCCAGCCTGATTAAAGGTAAAAAAATCAGCACATCTTTCCTGCTTCGCGCAATTTGCACCGGAAATATCACGCTTTTTGCCCGCTCGCTCAGTCAGTTAAGTCAAATACCTGCCAGACGGGTTGAGGCCATGCTTGCCAATGACAAGCAGGCCGCATTGCGCGCTGTCTATACCAAAGCGGGATTACCGGAGAATGCATTTGGCGTCTTTCTTTCGGCAATTTCTGCGTGGCGCCGCTTATTGTCTTCAGATCAAAATCTCAGCGCTTCGCGTCTTGCTCATTTGGTAACCCGGGAAACTCTTGACGCTTATTTGAAAGCGCAAGCCTCGTCAGGCATCTCCATTGCCGATAATCTGCTGGTGTTGTTACGCAAACTCGCGGCAGAAACTGCGCGTGAATCTGCATTGACAAAGGTTAGTGAAATTCAAAATAAAAACGCCATTCGCGAAACCATCGCGCTTCCAGCTCCCATGGTTGCGAAAGTGGATATGAATGCATTCGAGCAAGATATGCTTGATCAGCCGGATTTCGAAGATTTCGACATCGAATTCCAATCGATCCTCAATAACGAAGTGTTTGTAATTGCCGAAGATTGCTCGGACATCGTCTCCGATGAGGAGTTCGAACTGAACTTTGCAGCGGTATTCGATAAGTCCGCTGACAACGCAAACACCAGATTACCTCAGACAGAGACAATCATTCCGGCCAACGAACGCACTTTCAGCAACGAACTGGTAGCTTAGTTTCCAATTTATTTTCCACAGATGCTCGCGTTCAAGGCAGCGAAGAGCTGCCCGGCGTTAGCGCCACGCATGCGCAGCCCGAGTGAAACGAGGATACGCCGTGAGCCCAAAGTACCGTGAGCAAAGAATACTATGCTCAATCTAATATTGGAATTGCTCTGCTAAAATCCTGTCGTCCCAGGAGTGCTGCGCGTCAAACAGAATATAAGCCTTGGATTTTTTATCCAGCGCCACTTCCACTCTCACAACGGATTTTATTTCCGTGTGATCTGCCACCGCATTCACCGGGCGTTTTTGTGGATCATTGACGTCAATGGTGATCTTGGAAGAATCCGGTATCAATGCCCCACGCCAGCGACGCGGACGAAATGGACTAACCGGTGTCAGAGCTAAAAGCGGCGCGTTAAGGGGTAATATCGGCCCATGGGCGGATAAATTATAAGCGGTTGACCCGGCAGGCGTCGCCACCAAGACCCCATCGCAAATCAGCGATTCCAGTTGCACTTTATCGTCGATAGAAACTCGCAAGCTGGCCGCCTGATAGGATTGGCGCAACAGCGACACTTCATTGATGGCTTTGGCGGTATGCACTTCCCCGATAATATCGGTCGCAATCATATTGAGCGGGCTGACTTTGCTTTTTACAGCATTTTCCAAGCGCTCAGGCAGACCTTCTTTCTCGTAATTATTCATCAAAAAGCCGATTGTGCCCTTGTTCATGCCATATATCGGTGTGCCGCTATTCATATAATTATGCAGGGTGTGCAGCATATAGCCATCGCCCCCCAGCGCCACGATCACATCACAATCGGTCTTGGAAGCGTTTCCGTAGCGTTTCGTTAGATCGTCAAGCGCTGACTGGGCTTCCTTGGTGGAACTGGCGGCAAAGGCAATTTTCATTATTAAATCTGCATTCCGTAATTTGAACTGGCTGTCGGCCTTATGGGCAATGATATCGCAATAGGTCTATTTGATGCCAGAAATTTTATCGTTTGGCTATCTTCAATTTGCCATGATTTAATCAATGATTCGCCCGAATTTCTAATTATTTGTTAAGCATATTGGGCCAGAATTGAAATACGAATTGAAGTGCATAAAAGGCAGTTCTGCCAATCTTGTAACCGCGTAAAGGACAGAATATGATCAGGCCTTCCAGTGAAATCGAATATCCACCGTCATCTGCTCAAACTATGCGCGCGCGCATGTTGGTGCGTATGGAAGCACTTTCAACCAGCAATGACGCCCTAATGTCAGTGATTGCAAAGCGCATTGGTGCTGAAAAAATCGAAGACGATGTGCAAATCAGCCATTTGTCTCAAGAAACAGAGCGCCTGATCGAAAACATGCGCAATCTGATCCGCAAAGAAGTTGTAACTGGCTCTATTTAACAGAACCGTTCAAAATCCAACTTATTTGCCTAAAATCACCCCTTCGCGGCGCGGATCAGCGCCGCCCTCTAGGCCATTTTTGGTGATTAAAATTCCGTGCAGACCGGAATTTAGGCCACGCACTTTTACCTTGAAGCCCATCGCTTCAAGCGCCGGTTTGAATTGCTCGGCACTGGTTCCTTCTTCCACATCATAAGTGCCAAACCTGTTGACCAGATGGGGTAGGGCGATTGCCGCCTGAACATCCATGCCCCAATCCAGATGGGCAATGATGGTTTTCGCCACATAACCAATAATTCGGCTTCCTCCCGGCGAACCAATCGCCATATAAGGCTTGCCATCGCGCATGATGATGGTTGGAGACATGGAAGAACGAGGTCGTTTTCCCGGCTCCACCCGATTGGCGATCTTTTTGCCATCGCGCTCAGCACGGAAAGAAAAATCGGTCAGTTCATTGTTCAAAAGAAAACCGCGCACCATCAGCCGTGAACCAAAACCGTTCTCGATGGTTGTGGTCATGGAAATCACATTGCCTTCGCTGTCGACAATCGAAAAGTGACTGGTTGAAGGAAGCTCAATCGCTTCATCATCTGAGTAAAGCAAAGCGTGGTCTGTTGGCGGATTACCGGGTTTGACCATGTCTTTGGCCAGCGCCATCGTGCCATTCAACAATTTGGCGCGCTCTTTCAGATAGCTTTCATTGAGCAGACCTTTAGGCATTTTAACAAAATCACTATCAGCCATATATCGGCCCCGGTCGGCAAAAGCCAAACGCGAAGCATCCCCAATCAAGCGCCAGCTTTCAGGATTGGCCGGACCGAGCGCTGCCAAATCATAGGGTTCAATCAGCTTCAAAATCTGCCCGACCGTCAAGGCGCCGGAGGAGGGCGGTCCCATGCCACAAATATCATTGCCGCGATAATTGGCGCAAACCGCTTCACGTTCCTTGATCTGATAATTGGCCATATCTTCCATCGATAAGACGCCCGGATTGCCATCGGAATCATGCACCGTAGCGACGATATCACGGGCAATGGCCCCGTTGTAAAACACATCCGCGCCGCCTTGTGCGATCGCGCCAAGGGTTTGTGCATAAGGCTTGTTGATGATCAATGTGCCGGGAAAGAGCGGCACGCCTTCTTCGCTTAGGAAATAATTTCGAGTGGTCTCGAAACGGTATAAGGATTCCGCAGCTCGTGTGACCAGCGCGTTCAAACGTTCGGAAACCTTAAATCCGTCATTGGCAAGCTTGATAGCGGGAGCAAAAACATCTTTCCATGCCAATTTGCCATGGGCCTTGTGCACCTCGTGCAACAAGCGAACGGTTCCGGGAACCCCAACGGAACGCCCCCCAATCACCGCATCAAAAAATTTCAGCGGCCTGCCTTCCGCATCAAGGAATAATTCGCTGGTTGCCGCAGCAGGAGCAGTCTCTCGCCCGTCAAATGTGGTCAGCTTTTCCGCCTTTTGATCCCAATAAACAAGAAACGCACCGCCCCCAAGACCCGATGATTGCGGCTCGACCAGTCCCAAAACCAACTGTACTACCACCATGGCGTCAACTGCATTACCGCCAGCTTCCAAAATCGCATTCCCCGCCTTGCTGGCATGGGGATTGGCGGTAGCAATCATATAATCACGGGTTTTGACCAAGGATTTGGAACTCAGCCCGCTGGAAAACTCCGGCGCGATGCCATCGGCTAACTGTTCACTTAGGGCTGGGCCGGAAGCGAACAAAGAAGCAAATAGTAAAAAATATGCAAAAAGAGATAAAATACGGGTCATTTCATTCGCTTTCACTTTGCTAAAATCAGGCACTTTGTTGAAATTAGGAGGTGCGCAACCCACCGTCTATCGACAGGGTTTGTCCGGTGTAATAGCTGTTTTCGTCGCTGCAGGTCCACAACATGGCCTGCACAATTTCATCCACCTCGCCAAGGCGGCCCATGGGGTTGAAAGCCAGCAATTTTGCCTCGGCAATTTCGCGTCCATGCCTTGAACCATCCAGCAAATCTGTCACCATATTGGTGCGGGTGAAGGAGGGGCAGAGCGCGTTGACGCGAATGCCCTTGGTCGCATATTCAAGCGCGGCGGAGCGCGTGAGCGCCACAACCCCGTGTTTTGCAGCGGAATAGATCGCCAAGTTTGGCGATCCCATAACGCCCGCCGCCGATGCCAGATTGAGAATTACTGAGGGAACGCCATCCGTTTCGGCCGTTTTCAGCATAAGGGGGATTTGATGCTTCATGGCGAAAAATACCCCCATCAAATCCACATCAATCACCCGTTTTGCTTCATCCGTGTCGGTTTCGTGCAGGCGGGTCATATTTTGTGCAATGCCTGCATTATTGATGGTGATATTCAGGCTGCCAAAGGTCTTTTCAGCCAGTTGCACCAATGTTTTTGAAGTTTCTTCATCGGCAATATCGCCTGCAAGACCGCAAACCTCATAGCCCTCGTCACCAAGTTCTTTGAGGGTTTCTTCCAATGTGTCGCTGGAATAGTCATTTAAAACCAGCTTTGCGCCTGCTTTGCCAAAGCGCTCTGCCGCACGTTTGCCCAAGCCTCGTCCAGCGCCTGAAATCAGAACCACTTTATTTAAGAAATCATACTCCGTCACGTGTCATATCCTGTCATAAAAATCTGTTATCGATAGCTTAGGGTGCAAAAATAAAAAGCGCCATAGGGACCTCGGTCCTTGCTGAAAAGCACTGGTCGGAAATTGTGGAAAACTCAAGGCGGGATGATAATTCACCAAAAAAGGCGAATTTATTGGCTAACCAAGTGGTTTTATGGTCTATACGACCTCAAGAGTGCAGTGGGATTCAGGCGATTTGAGCTATCTGGTTCATATATTTGCCTTAAAATGGCTTGATTCCATCGATAAACGCAAAATTAGTGAGCTTTCGTGCCAATTATTGGATGGTTCGAGGGTTTGAAACGAGTGAAATTGAAAACGTTTAGTTGGTGATAGGGCGTCGGGCATCAAGCCCGTAACAACTTTGCGCAAGCCGTATCAAACGGCCAATTTAAGGCATCATTCTGTGGCGGGATGGAGCTAAATTGATGGATACCCAAACAGCAATGAATTCCGATCAATCAAACAAGTTCCTTTCAACGAAAAAAGTGCTTAGCGGCCAGTTTTCGAATGAAAAATCTGATGATTCAGCCTCCCCATCGGTTGCTGCAGGTTTTGCCTTGTCGGCTATTGAAAAAATTATCGGTATCAAGAAATTCAACGATATCATGGCAGAGCTCGGCCCCCCATGGCCTGATGCTGACGAGATCATTGATTATCTGTTTGAAGAACTGAACATTCAGTGGACCATTGAAAATCCGTCAGTCCTTGAAGAGCTTGACGATGGGCCGAAAGTATTCGTTGCCAACCACCCTTATGGCCTGCCCGATGCGCTGGGCATGTTCCGTCTTTTAACGCGCCATCGCCCGCGCATGAAACTGTTCGCCAATACCATTTTGGCCGCAACCCAGTTGAACGATGACCGGTTGTTGTTTGTTGATCCGTTTATGTCCGATAGCAATCGTGGTTTGAACCGAAAATCCATTGCTACTGCTTTGAGACATCTTCGTTCCGGCGGCGACCTGGCATTATTTCCGGGCCGTATCTGCTCCCATTTGAAAACCTCTGACTGGACCATTTCCGATTCAGAATGGACCGATCAGGTACATCGTTTTGTGGAGATCAGCGGCGGCGAAATGGTGCCCATGCACATTTCCGGGCGCAATTCCATGTTGTTCAACCTGTCCGGGCTGATCCATCCAAAATTACGCACCTATATGCTGTTGCGTGAATTCCTGCGCGGCGGCCATGATTTCCGCTTCCGCATTGGACAACCGGTTTCCGCGCCGCAATTGGCACAAATTGCCAAGGCCATTTCGCCGGGACAATTCTCCCGCAGCCTGACCTATGCGCTCAAAACCGATATGCCGAAGAAATCCAGCCCGAAAAATATCGTGGATGAAACTGTTCTGGCAAAGCCGGCGCTCCGTTTGGCCGCCAATGCGGAAAATCTGATAAAAGGCACCCAGCACCTCGTCACCCAGAAGAACTTTTCTGTCTATAATGTCGAAGAGAACATCTCTGCGGAACTGCTAAAAACCATTTGCGATGTGCGTTTTGCTGCGTTTTCCAAAGAAACAAAGCTCAACAGCGCTGACGAGATGCAGGATCAATACGATAAATTCAATAATCATTTGATTTTGTGGGATAATGATAAAAACCGGATGGTTGGTGTTTATCGCTATATGTTGCCAAAATTCACCTCTGCCAGTGAGGCCGAGGAAAAACTTGTATCTTCCTCAATCTTCAATCTGTCACCAAAGTTTTTGAATATTTTACCCCGCTCGATGGAGCTGGGACGCGCAGCGATTATGCCGGAATATCAAAAGCATTACACACCTCTATTGCTGCTGTGGCGCGGCATATTGGAAGTTGTCAGTCGCAATAAAGACATCAAATATTTATTCGGCCCGGTCACCATGGGGCAGACCTTCACACCCGTATCGCGTGAGCTATTGCACCGCTTCATTATGGATAAGTGCCTGCAAGAAGGCATGGATGGTTTTGTCACCCCCAAACGCCAGATGAGCCTTGATATCCCACGCGAAGTAGCCGTGGATGACATGGTGGATGCTTGTCACAATTTTGCTGATGTCGCCAATTTCATCAATGGTTTCGAGGGCGGTAAACGCAGCCTCCCAGTGCTGTTCAGGCATTATAAGAACATCGGTTGTAATTATCTGGGCTTTGCCGAATGGCCGGAACTCGATAACGCCGCCGTGGGTCTGACCATGCTCGATTTGAAGAACATTCGTCCCGCCTTTTTGAACCGGAATTTTGGCCCGGAAGGTTCCCGCGAGTTTTTGCTGGGAAGATAGGGATTTAAAACTCTCTCGACATTGCCGCACGCGCCTTAGCCTGCTATTTCTGAGCCGATTTTGATAATATCTCGGCTTAGATGAAAGGCCCGTATCCATGTCCAGTTTTGTTTTTGAACCGCTTCCGACACCCTCACTACCAGTCGAAGGCATGGACGAGCGTTTTCCAATTCGTCGTATTTTCTGTGTAGGCCGTAATTATGCAGCCCATGCCCGCGAAATGGGCCATGATCCGGACCGCGAAGACCCGTTTTTCTTCACCAAGCCTGCCGATGCCATCGTTAGCGATGGCGCGGATATTCCTTATCCAAGCGAAACCAATTCCCTGCACCATGAAATCGAACTGGTTGTGGCGATTGGCAAGGATGGTTCAAACATCGAAGTCGATAATGCCAACGAACATGTTTTTGGCTACGGCGTTGGCGTCGATCTTACACGGCGTGATTTGCAGGCCGAAGCCAAGAAAAAGAGCCGCCCATGGGATCTTTCCAAGGGTTTTGATTATTCCGCGCCTTGCACAGCGTTAGTGAAGCGCGAGCCTGCCGATCTTGAAGGAAAGCGCATCTGGCTCACCGTCAATGGCGATAGCCGCCAAGACGCAAGTCTCAACGAATTGATCTGGTCCGTAGAGGAAGTGATTGCCTATCTCTCCAGGTTTGTTGAATTGAAACAGGGCGATCTCATCTATACCGGAACGCCGGCCGGCGTTGATGCCGCCGAAAAAGGCGACGATGTTAAGGGCGGCATTGATGGCATCGGCGAGATTTCCTTCAAACTGATTTAAGGTCGAATAATTCAGATGGCAGATATTATACTCCACCAGTTTTATGGAAGTTCTGCATCATTACGCGTTCGTATCGCATTGAATTTAAAGGGCATTGCCCATGGTCAAGTGGCGTGGAATTTGAAAAAGAAAGAGCAAAAATCTGAGGAATATCTAAAAATGAATCCGCAAGGATTTGTCCCTGCCATTGAGCGGGAGGGCAAACCAATCCTGTCCCAGTCGCTCGCAATAATTGAATGGCTTGAGGAAACCTATCCCGAGCCAGCCTTATTGCCCAAGGATATTGATGAACGGGCGCGGGTGAGGGCGATTGCCTATGCCATCGCTTGCGATACGACGCCTTTACTAGCTGGACGCATCATGCGGACTTTGGAAGTGGATTTGGGTGCCGACCATGATGCCCAGACAAAATGGTTCAGAATGTGGGTCAATGATTGCTTCAGCGCGCTGGAAACTCAAATGAACAGCAATCCGGCTACTGGCAAATTCTGCCACGGGGATACGCCAACCATGGGCGATTTATGCATTGCAGCCCAAGTTGTTTCAAACGAACGCTTTGGTGTCGATCTCGCCCCATATCCGACGATTTCACGTATTTTTGATAATTGCATGGCTTTGCAAGCCTTCGAAAAGGCACTACCTAAAAACCAACCGGATGCTGTTTAGCCAGATATTGTTTGGGATGCCGAAAGGAATTTGATTTGGGACTGCTTCACGAAGGAAAATGGCACGACGTCTGGTACGAAACCGCCAAGAATAAAGGCCATTTTGTTCGCAGCCAATCCCAGTTTCGAAACTGGGTAACCGCCGATGGTAAAGCTGGCCCAACGGGTGAGGGCGGGTTCAAGGCTGAAGCCGGACGCTATCACCTCTATGTCGCCTATGCATGCCCATGGGCGCACCGCGCCCTGATCTTTCGCGCATTGAAAGGCCTTGAAGATCATATATCCGTATCGGTGGCGAACTGGTTGATGCTCGAAAAAGGCTGGACCTTTGAACCCGGCGACGAGATTGTTTCTGATGAGATCAATCATTCCAACTTCATGTACGAGGTCTATCTCGCAGCCGATGAGAATTACAGCGGCCGCGTGACCGTGCCGGTTCTGTGGGACAAACACCAAAACACCATCGTCAATAATGAATCTTCCGAAATCATCCGCATGATGAATTCAGCTTTCAACGATGTGGGCGCCACGCCGGGCGATTTATACCCGCCAGAAAAGCGCGAAGAAATAGACCAACTCAACGAGCGCATCTATGAAACCCTGAATAACGGCGTTTACCGTTCCGGCTTTTCAACCACGCAAGAGGCTTATGAAGAAGCCGTTATTCCTCTGTTCGAAACCCTCGATTTTCTTAATGAACGCCTTGCCACAAGGCGCTATTTGACTGGCGACACCATCACAGAAGCAGATTGGCGTCTGTTCACCACACTAATCCGCTTTGACCCGGTCTATGTGGGCCATTTCAAATGCAATCTGCGCAGAATTGTCGATTATCCCAATCTCTCCGGTTATGTACGCGATCTCTATCAGCAACAGGGAATTGCTGGCACCATCAACATGGATCACATCAAGAAGCATTATTACGCCAGCCATCTGAGCGTAAACCCCACGGGCATTGTGCCACTTGGCCCTGATGTGGATTTCTCCGCCCCCCATGGCCGAGAAAACATAGGCTAAAGCAACTTTCAAAGATTGAATTGAACCGTTTCGGACTATCCAGCGACTTATATTGTAAGGTTCGTTGAAACGTTTCGAAAGTAAATTGCCATGCGGCGGAATGTTGCGCGCAAATTTGATGAATATCTGGCAGCCAGCGCCCGCACGGGCGACAGCGCCGCTTTTGAGCGTCTGGTAAAACATTGGCAGCCACGATTAATCGCCCATGCTTATCGCCTGTCCGGCGAAATGGAGCTGGCCAGAGATATCGTTCAGGATAGCTGGATTGATATCTATAAGGGCTTGCCGGGGTTAAAGAACATCGTCGTCTTTCCTGCATGGGCCTACAGAATTGTCACAAGGCGCACAGCCGATGCAATCCGTAAAATTACCCGCAAGCGCCGTGATGGCGATGCATTGGCCGCCGAGCCTGAGGAGAAAGATCATTCTCAGGCCGACATCGAGGCGCAAGCTGATCGCACGCCCCTCAATAGGGCCATGGCAGAACTTTCAAAAGAGCAGCATGCCGCGATTGGGCTTCATTATATCGAAGGTTTCAGCATCACCGAGATTTCAATTGCACTAAAGGTTCCGGCGGGAACCGTAAAAACCCGCTTAATGCATGCCCGGCACAATTTGCGCGCGGCATTAGAAGGAGAAAACAAAAATGACCAAACTTGATCAAAGAATCGAAGAAGCACTCGAAGCTGAAGATCGCGCCATGATGGAACAATTAGGCGAGCAGGGCATTTTGCGCCAGTTCGGTGGCTTGTTTCAGGGCAAAATGGCCTGGATTACGGTGGTCACCGTTGCCGCAGGTTTAGTCCTGTCAATCATCGGCCTTTACGCTGCATGGAAATTTGCCACCGCGGATGATACCAACACAATGCTCCGCTGGGCAGGCATCGCATGGTTTGGTTTATCAGCCCAAATGCTGATCAAACTATGGAGCTGGATGCGCATGGAAACCAACCGGATATTGCGTGAGGTCAAGCGGCTGGAACTCCAAATGGCACGATTGCTGGAGAAAATGCCAAGCAGCGCTCAATGAATAGCCATTTAACTCGCATGGAAAGGTTGATACGCGACGTTGAAGTAGAGAGCGATCTGCACTACAAAATATGACATGCTGTATCAACTTTTCCTGTTAATTGCCTTGACTTTCACATCTGTAGCTTCTGCCAAAGACCATCAAATCGACGGCGTGCCTCTCCCGCAGAACGTCAAGATTACGCTGCCTCAAAATGCCAATAGTCCATACCGGCAATGGCTGGGCACATGGGCCGGAGCGTGGGGAGATGGTCTCAAACACATTTTGGTAGTTCGCTCTGTGTCGAGTGATGGAAAGGCGCAGATCATCTACGCCATTGGGGCTAATCCGGCGATCGGGATTAAGCCCGAGTGGACCAAGCATGAAGTCACCATATCAAAAGACAAGCTTACCATCAGCTTTCCCGGTGCTTCCGCAGCTTATGAATTGATGGCTTCGGGTGAATTAAAAGCACATTATGCCCGAGGTTTTATTCGCGCTGTAGCTGTCATGAAGAAAGTCGAACTCGACGCCATTACCAAACCCGGTGCGAAATTGGTCTGGAAGAGTGGTAAATCCGAATTCATCGAAACAGACCTTATGGAGGATGGTGAGCCAGTTCGCCTTGAGGTCGTAATTTTCAAACCATCAGGTCCGGGGCCATTCCCGCTCGCGGTGATAAATCACGGCTCAACGGGTCGAGGCAACGACGCAACGATGTTCGGCTACACATGGAGCGATGTCGGGTTAGCCGCATTTCTCAACCAGCGTGGCTGGATGGTAGCGTTTCCTCAGCGCAGAGGGCGAGGAAAATCAGATGGCCTTTATGATGAGGGTTTTTCCAAAACCCGCTCCAAAGGATATACCTGCGATGCGGATATATCCCTTGCCGGAGCCGAAAGGGCGCTGGTTGATGTTGAAGCTGCGATCTCTGTATTGCGCGCTCGACCGGATGTTGCCCCGTCTTCCATCCTCATTGGGGGACAATCAAGAGGCGGCATATTGGCTGTCGCTTATGCCGGGAAGCACCCCGAGCAGGTTCGCGGTGTCGTCAATTTTGTCGGCGGCTGGATGGGAGAGCTTTGCCCCTCCGCAAAGCTCATAAACGAAACGCTGTTTAAAACAGGGGCAAGTTTTGATCATCCCACGTTATGGCTCTACGGAAAGGGCGATCCTTATTATAGCGTCAAACACAGTCAGGGAAATTTCGAGGCTTTCCGCAAAGCCGGCGGCAAGGGAGAATTTAACGTTTTCGACGTGCCGGGAAAATACGGACATTATGTTGCTGGCTATGAAGAACTCTGGGGTGATGTGCTGGATAAATATCTTCGCACCCTGACAAAATAATATCACAAGCCGCTTCGCGTCAGAACCCCGAAGCGATTTCTGTATTCTCCCGCAGTCAGGCCGGTGGTTGCCCGGAAAACCCGGCTGAAAGCTGAGGCATCCTGATAACCCACATTCCAGCCAATCTCGCTAACCGGTATGCGCGTGCGCTCCAACAGGCCTCGCGCTTTCTCAATGCGTAGGTTTTGGACGTAGCTATTGGGTGTGTAGCCGGTAGCTTTTTTGAAGCGCCTAAGGAATGTTCTACTCGATAATTTTGTCCGCTCAGCCATTCCGGTAACGGTGATTTCACTATCCGTATGCCCTTCCAGCCAATGTTGAAGCGTAAGAATAGCTCTGTCACCATGATTTAGGGGCGGCATGAAACTCCGATAATTGCGCTGCTCCCGCCCGCTGGGATCAATCAACAAATGACGGGCGGTTTGTGAAACCACTTGCGGGCCAAGCCAGCGATTGACGATAAACAGCCCCAGATCGAGCCATGCCATCAGCCCGCCAGCAGTCACAATGTCATTGTCATCAATCAACAAATGCTCGGCGCTAAGCTGTGTGTCGGGAAAACAGGAGCGAAACTCTTCTTCAAGCACCCAATGGGTTGTCGCAGGACGTCCTTTTAAAAGCCCGCTATGGCCAAGCCAAAATGCGCCCGCGCAGACAGAACACATCAAAGCGCCGCCAGCATGTTGTTCACGCAACCAGTTATGGATAGCCGTCTCACCTTCACCTCGCGAGCCTCCCAAGGATGGGAGCAAAATGATCGCGTCAAACGAAGCCGTTGCTTCTAACATCATCGTTTCGTCCACCTGAGTGACATCCAACCGACCACCACCAAGTTTCAGGCTGTGTCGGTTGGCAATCGTGAACAAATCAGCCAGACCGAGAACGGCAGACATCTGCACGTCACGATAGGCAATGATTGCGATGGAGTGAGAATTGGAAGTCATTTGGCGAATATAGCATATTAAATGTCATTTACGCCAATCGTATCAGGCGCACGCCGAGTTTAGATATTGGATAGTCAACAAAATGGAGTTTGAAATGTCCAAAACCGCACTAGTCCTCATCGATATCCAGAACGATTATTTTGAAGGCGGAAAATGGCCTGTCGATAAAATGCAGACAGTATCAGCAAACGCTGCCCGCCTGCTCGAACACGCCCGCAAACAAGGCTATGAAGTCATCCACATCCGCCATGAGATACCATCAGATGAAGCACCGTTCTTTGGACCCGGAACAACCGGCGCCGAAACCCATGCCTCCGTTGCTCCGCTCGAAGGTGAAACCGTCATTTTAAAACACAAGGCCAATAGTTTTCACGATACGCCATTGCGCGGTGAACTTGAGGCGAGGGGAGTATCCAAACTCACCATTTGTGGTGCCATGAGTCAGATGTGTGTCGATGCTACCACCAGAGCCGCATCCGATTTTGGCTATGAAGTTACATTGGTTGAAGATGCCTGCGGTGCAAAAGAAACGGCGTTCAACGGCGTAGAAGTACCCGCATCGCAGGTGCACGCAGCCTTCATGGCACCTTTGGCCATGAGCTATGCCAATGTTGTTTCTTGTGAGGCATATCTTTCAGAAACCAATTAGTGCGTCAGGCAGTTCTGTTGCTATCAAAGTATTCCCGCAGTTCTTGCAATTGAGGTAGTATTTTTATCAGAGATTCTAAATCGAGTTCTTGGCCCATTTTTTCAACGAATGGCTGCAACGAGGCAATTGCCTGTTTTTGAAACGCTCGCCCCTCCGGTGTTATAAATACCAGTTTGCTGCGCCCATCCTTCGGATTAGTTCTGACCTCAACGAGACCGCGCGTAGAAAGCCTTGCCAGCGTATTAGTCATCGTCGCCTTGGTCACCTGAAAGGCATTGGCAAGGCGAAGCGGCGTCCAGCCACCATCCATCCGGCAAAGATGGGTGATGACACCAAAATGGGAAATATGAAGCCCGTCCGGCATCAAGCGATTAAACTCAGTCGTCATTAGCTGATGAATGATGCCGATTTCCGTGAGCAGGCCGAACAAATTATCTTTAGGTGTATCTAACTGATCAGGCATCTATAATTCTTGTATCCAATGGCCAACGGGGACTCGGTGCAATTTTTTCACCATAACCCAGTCGCCCCAGCATTTGAACCGTGCCACCATCCGGTGCCAAAAGCGCGTGGCATTTATCGTAATGCACCTTCATCTCCGGCCATTCTTGTAGTGACTGACTGTGGGGGTGAAGGCCAAGCCCCACGGAAGTCGTGGTTAAATTCACACGCACCCAGTCGCGCCCGGCATTGAGTTGATCGAGGCGGCTATTGCCCTTGGTCACCAGCCAAACATGACCCATGGCGCTGCCACTCTGAGCCAGCAGCATTTCCTGTCCTTGTTTAAAAATAGATGAAGTCGGATCAAGCACCCCTTCGCGAGTGAAAAGTCCGAAAATCGATAGCGCCTCCAGAAATGGCCCACCAAGACTAATGCCATCGGGATTGGCTTCAATTTCCGATTTCCCGATACGCATAAGATCAACGCTTTCCTTATTCGTGCGATGGGTATGCAATTCAGTGATAGAGGCTTCATTGGTAAGCTGGCGAAGTTCTGAGACTTTGGAGGTGTCGTTCGTGCCATTGATCTGCACATCATCATTTGCAAGCGCGATCAGCTTCTCGATATCCCCGTTCGGTATTTCTCGCTTCATATCATAAGGAATTTTCAATGAACGCCGCTCCATAACAAACGCAAAAAGCGGGTCCTTTTTAATCGTTTCATCAGCCTCAAAAGAGAGTGTCGCAACAGGTCGTTTGTCCAGATGTTCGCCCGAACCTTCCGGAAACGCCTCCATCCTCACGCGGTAGCCATCTTCCGCCGCGGCCATCCGCAGAATTTCCAAAAAGCACCCAAGCCCGATGGCGATTTGTCGATTGTACGGGTCGGTGTGAGGCAGCAGGCGGTCAGTATCAACATGGAGGATAATCTTGTCTTCCTTCGACAGATCAATCAGCCAAGGCTGACGATTATGTGGATTGGGCGCAAGGATCGCGTAGGAGAGGGCACGTTTTCGCGGCTCACTATAGAGCGATCCAGCCTGCGCCCAAGGAATAAGAGCTTTGTCGGGCGTTCGGGTAAGGGCGAACCCTGCAACACCAACTCCCGCTGCCACAATAATGCCACCACCTGTAAGTGTCAAAATTTTCCGTCTGTTCATTTTGCATCTCCTGGTACGATATCAAATTATATGGTTAGATGTCATACTAAATTTAAGAATTGCAAGCGGCACTTTGAAAATAATTTATGAGAACGGAACGAAGGCTCGATTTCAAAACCTCACCGGTCCATACTGAACATTCAAACAACAAGGATGCAAATAAATGAGTTTTGAGAGTTGGCTGGTATTCGTAGCGGTTTGGATGACTGTCAGTCTTCCGCTTGGTCCCAATGCGCTAAACTGCATTTCTGCATCTGCCACCCATGGCTTTCAAAAAGGGTTATGGAGCGTCATGGGCGTGTTCATCGCCGCAATCATCCATATGACGCTGGCCGTCTCCGGTATCGCTGCGTTTTTGACGGCAAATCCGGTTCTATTCGAAGTGCTCCGGTGGTTGGGCGTTGGCTATCTCGCTTGGATGGGCGTTTTGATGTTGCGCTCAAAGGGAAAATTCAAAGTTGAAAAGAGCGTAGAAGAATTTTCACGCTGGCAATCCGTGCGCCGTGCCATTTTAATTTCCATGGGCAACCCCAAATCAATCTTTGTATGGCTGGCGGTCTTCACTCAATTCATCAATGTGGGCGCACCGCTAGCGCCACAATTATTGATTCTGGCACCCTCGGCTCTCGCCATCACGGTCATTGTTTATATCGGCTATTGCGGCATCGGACTTGGAGTAAATCGCCTATTCTCCGGCAAAAGAAAAATGTGGTTCGACCGCATCACCGGCACAACCTATCTCGCCTTCGCTCTGGGATTGGCCAACGCAGATTTGCGCCGAGCTTAACCCGCCACCTTCGCCAGATAGACACTCTGAACAGCTTCGCGATTTTGCAACGGATTATGAAACGTCACCACTTCGCCCCGCGCTTCATCGAAGACCTCTTCGAGTCGCTCAATAAAACGCTCGTCCGGTCGATCATTGGACCAAAGGCCAAACACACCGCCGGGACGTAGATGATGCGTGAGCTTTTTCAGGCCTTCCGGCTGATAGAATGAGGCATTTTGAGCATCGAGGAAGAACTCCGGCGAATGGTCAATATCAACCAGAATAGCATCGAACTTTTTACCCGGTTCATCGGATGAAAATCCATCTTCGGAAGCCGCAAGCGCGAAGAAATCTCCATGCCTAAAGCTACAACGCGGATCGCTGGTCAGTCCTTCACCCAATGGTAAAAGCCCACTTTCATGCCAGTCAATCACCGCTTCCAGTGCGTCAACCACAATCAGCGAATTGACGTTTTCATGCTCCAGCACCGTACGAGCCGTATAGCCAAGCCCAAGACCGCCAACCACCACATCGAGCGATTTACCACTTAATTCTGCAAGCCCTAAATTGGAAAGGGCAATCTCGGAAACGGTAAACAGGCTCGACATCAAAAACTCTTCACCGAGTTTGATTTCGATAACATCCACACCCAGTGACATTTCGCGTCTGCGACGAAGGCTCAAGGCTCCAATCGGTGTTGGGCGGTAGTCCAGTTCTTCAAAAAATGCGCTCATGTTTTAACGCTCAATTCCATAACAATATGATTCCATTCGTCCGAGATATTGGCACCAACACGTTCCTTGCCTATACGGCGATACCAGTAATTGGCATTGCCCATATCATCCTCAATCCAGTGGGAAAGCGCATGAACCCAGTCATAATCATGAACTCCCTCAGCAGTTTGGCAAATGCCGTGGCCCTTTTCCCATTCATCGCCCATGGCCAAATCACCCTTTTTCAGCCACCAAAGGGCTTGCAAAGGCGCGGATAGGTTTTGCGGAGGCTCGCTGTCTTCGAGACTTGAAAGAATGACATAGCTCATTTTGGGTTCCAATCATATTTGATCCAAATGATATGCCCGCAGAGGCCGCTATGCAAATCTAAAGTAAATCCTACTTAAGGTTGATTGGCTTAGGTGGCGAAGAGCCACCCGGCGCTAGCTGCGCCGCCCATACGGAGGGCCCGAGTGAAACGAGAATGCGCCCGTGAGAACAAACAAAACTTAAATTGTTTCCGTCAAAGACGGACACGATTTAGCTACGCCCAAATTCGTCTTCGACCCGGATAATATCGTCCTCGCCGAAATAAGACCCGGTCTGTACCTCGATCAGTTCCAGCAGAATTTTTCCGGGGTTATATAGTCTGTGCAGTTCGCCAACAGGAATATAAACGCTTTCATTCTCGCTGATAATCATGGTTTTTTCGCCGATTTGCACCTCGGCCGTACCTGCCACAACAATCCAGTGCTCGGACCGATGATGGTGTTTTTGCAGTGACAGCCGTTTGCCCGGTTTGACGAACAGACGTTTCACCTGAAAGCGCTCACCAATCTCCATAGAAGAATAACCACCCCACGGGCGATAGCTGGTCCGGTGGTCTTCTGTCAGAGCCACTGTATCCGGGTTTTCCTTGAGGATATCAACAATTGAACCAACGCTTTGGGCATCCGACAAACGCCCTACATAAACGGCATCCTGCGTTGCGATAACGGTCACATCATCCAGCCCGTTCACAACCACATGCAGTTTTTCAGAGATAACGATGGAACCGGTGGTGTTGCGCAGGGTAACGCTGCCGCGTTTCAAATTGTCATCTTCATCGCGGCCCCCCGCTTTCCACACGGCATCCCACGCCCCAAGGTCAGACCAGATAATCGGCGAGGGGACAACGGACGCCAGAGAAGTCTTTTCAAAAATGGCATAATCAACAGAAATATTGGGTGAAGCGGAAAACCCATCGGGATCAAGCCGGATAAAATCCAGATCTTTCGTGGCTTTTTCTACTGATGTTTTGGCGGCTGCATAAACCTCTGGGGCGTAGGCTTCGCATTCGCTCAAAAACACATCACTGGCAAAAAGAAACATGCCCGAATTCCAGTAATAATTGCCAGAGGCAATCATTTCCGCGGCGCGTTCTGTATCCGGTTTTTCCACGAAACGACTGACTGTGTTTGCACCGCTTTCTTCGCGCTCGCCAGCTTCGATATAGCCAAAGCCGGTAGCAGGCTCGTGAGGCGTGATGCCAAACGTCGCCAACCGCCCGGAAAGTGCCGTAGCCTTCGCAATACTCAGTGCTTCAAGATAGGCATCATCAACCTCGACCACATGATCGGAGGCAAGCACATGTACCAGTTGAGACGGGTTGTCACTGGAGGCGACAAAGCTTGCCGCAGCAATTGCCGCCGCTGTGTTGCGTGCGACGGGTTCCAGCAAAATGGCATCAAGCTCAATGCCGCATTCCAGCGCTTGCTCGGCAACAATAAAACGATATTCGCTATTGGTAATAATGATCGGCGCTTTATAAGTCGCAGGGTCTTGCAATCGTTTCAAAGTTTGTTGAAATAAAGTGAGATCGCCCGTAAGGGACAAAAACTGTTTTGGACGCGCAGTCCGGGACATGGGCCAAAGTCTGGACCCCTTACCTCCAGCAAGAATTACCGGCAGGATCAAATTATCTTCGTCATTCATTCGATGAGAATCCCAAACCTAATATTGCCCAACAATTATACCAAGTAATTTAACAATTATCCAACGCCATTTCGATTCTGTTTGCGCGCCCTATGATCTCGTGACAAGCCTAGTAACAAGAATGTGCCTTCTTGTGTGGTTCTGTTTATATCCAATATATTATAGGTGTAGCTAATTTCGCCCATACAACCTCATACGACACAGTTTCGACAGACCCACTTTTAAGGAATTTACAATGAGCAGAATGCCAACCCTTTTCATCCCCCATGGCGGTGGTCCGTGTTTTTTCATGGAAAGCGATCCAATAGATATGTGGGATAATATGGAGGCGTATTTGCGTGGTTTTATGACTGATCTGGAAGAAAAGCCCAAAGCCATTCTGATCATATCAGGCCATTGGGAGGAAGATGAAGTCACCGTGCAGTCGAACCCGGCTCCGGGTATGTTGTTCGACTATCACGGTTTCCCCCCACATACTTATGAGCTGAAATTCCCCGCCAAAGGCTCTCCAGAGTTGGTAGGCCGAGTGTCGGATTTACTGAACGAAAATGATATCGCAAATACCAATGACGCAAATCGCGGGTTCGATCATGGCGTATTTATTCCGCTGCTGGTTGCCATGCCAGATGCAGATATCCCGGTGGTGCAGCTCTCTTTGCGCGCTGATATGGACGCTGGAAAACACATTGAGATTGGCAAAGCCCTGGAACCCCTGCGTGACGAAGGGGTGCTGATATTGGGCAGCGGCATGAGTTATCACAATTTGCAAATCATGATTTCCACCATGCGCAATCAAAAAAATACCGACGCTACTTTTCCTGAAGCGTTGAGCTTTGATAGCTGGTTGACCCAAGCTGTCACGGATAGTGATCCTGCAACTCGAAATGAAAAATTATGCGATTGGGCCAAAGCTCCTGCCGCGCGCGCAGCCCATCCGCGGGAAGAGCATCTGTTGCCTCTGCACGTTGTTGCAGGAGCCGCAGGCGATGACATCGGCAAAACAGCGTTCAATGATATGATTCTCGGCATTCCCCAATCCGCATTTAAATTTGGATGATCCAATAATCGCCTTTTCATGAAAAACGGTTTCATGTTGCCATAAGGCGGAATGCCGCGTACAAAACTTGTTATGCACCTTGCATTTGTCCGGCTTTTTATGTGTGATGTAAAAAGTCATTTCAATATGAATACCGGTTATTATTTCCGCTGGGGAAAGCAAAATGACCGGGAGCAAGGAGGAAAATATGGCGAAGTTAGTTGCAACCTTGGCAACCACGCACCATCCGTTTTATCTAAAAGCAACCACCATGCCCGTTGAGCAGCAAATGCCTCAGGCAGCCGAGTGGAAGCGTAAGATTGAAGCTTATCGCGAGACGCTTACCAAGGCCAAGCCGGATATTCTGGTGATGATCGGCGCTGACCATTTTCACCAGTTCTTTCTCGATAATTACCCGCAATTTCTCATCGGCAAGGCCCCGCGCTATGACGCGACTTTCTATAATGAAGAGCGGGAATTCTCCATTCCAAAATACGTGCTGGAAGGTCATGAAGATCTCTCCAATTTCATGCATCAGGGCCTGCTCGACAGAGACTTTGATTTTGCATTTAGTAATGAGCTAAAAATCGACCATTCGATCATCTGCCCGATCATCACAGTGCGCCCTGATAATGATCTGCCGGTGGTGCCGATCTACGCAAATATCTTTGCGCCGCCACTGCCATCGCCAAAGCGCTTCTATCAATTGGGCCGCGCCATTCGCGAAATCATTGATGAGTACCCATCCGACAAACGCATCGCAGCCATTGGCTCCGGCCATTTGTCACTGGAGCTTGGCGGCCCGCGCATGTTCAAGGAAACAGGGCCCGATCCTGAATTCGATCGTCAGGCCATCGAATGGCTGCGCAATGGTGATATTGAAGCCATTCTGGAAAATGTGACTCATGAAAGTTTGGCCGCATCCGGCAATGCCACCGCAGGCTTCATGGAATTTATTCTGATGCTGGGTATCGCTGGCCCGGAAGAAGCAGATTACGTCGACAGTCTGGACCTGTTCCATACCATGGAAGCCTATTTCACCTGGTATCCTGAAGGAGAGAAGGTATGAGCAAATATTACGTAAATAAATTCCTGTACCAAATCGACCGCGACCCTGAACTTTTGGCGCGCTACAAGGAAAACCCGGCAGCGATGGTTGCCTCTTGGGAGCAATCCATCGGCCCGCGCCTGAACAATGCTGAAATGAGCAGGGTTCATTCATTGACCGACCATGAGCGCGAAATTTTGATCAATCACGACTACGTGGCTCTGTTCGAAATGGGAGCGCATTTTTTCCTTTGCCTGACAATCTACATCGCGATCTATGATGAGGATTACATGGCCGAAAAAGGCCCGCTTGCCTTTCAGCACGAATATGCAAGCAAGCTGGAGCATTGGCTCGGCAAAGAATATCCATCCATACAAACTTAAATTAGGACCCACACCTTATGAGAATTGGTAAGCAGGACCAAGCGTTCACCGCGATCGCCACATCCGATGCTGACTCAATCACTGTCAGAGGTTTCGACCTTTGCGATGAATTGATCGGCAAAACAGATTTCACCGACTATTTCTGGCTTCTCGTCACGGGAAAAAACCCGAGCGAGACCCAAAAAATGATGACTAATGCCTGCATGGTAGCAATTGCCGAACACGGCCTCGTGCCCAGCGTTCAGGCTGCCAGAATGACACTGGCCGCTGGTCCCGATGCATGGCAGGGCGCAATGTCCGCAGGTCTATTAGGCATGGGCAGTGTCGTTGCAGGCAGTTCGGAAACCGCAGGCCGCTTCATCGCCGAAGTGCTGGCCGATGCCAAAGAAAACGGCGGCGACATGGATGCAGCCGCAATCAAAGCCATCGAACATCTCAAAGCCACCAAACAAAAAGCACCCGGCCTTGGACATCCTCAGCATAGCTCGGGCGATCCTCGCGCTAATGTGTTGTTGGCGCTCGCCGATAAGCACGGCGTTTCCGGCGATAACATCGAAATGCTGAGAGTGCTTGCCAAACACGCACCTGAAATCATCAAACGGCCGCTGCCGATCAATGTCTCCGGCGCAATTCCTGCTGTAATGCTGGATGCCGGATGGCCGCTTGAAGCCATGAAAGGCATTCCGCTACTGGCGCGCGCTGCCGGATTGGTTGCGCATTTGTTTGAAGAATCCCAACGTTCCATCGGCTTCATCATGTCTCACAAGGCTGATCTGGCAATCGAATATGACGGCCCAATATCCGCCAAGAACAAGGCCAAATAACCCTATGGTAAAAATACTAAAAGACATTCGCGTCATCGAGTTGGGCACCTATATCACCGGCCCCGCAGCCGGAATGCATCTGGCCGACCTTGGCGCAGACGTGATCAAGGTTGAACGCCCCGGTTCCGGCGACCCGTTTCGCTCGTTCAAGGGCGGGCTTTATTCGCCGCACTTCCAAACCTATAACCGCAATAAACGTTCCATCGCGCTTGATACAAAACAGGCCGATGATCTGAAAACCTTCCACGATCTGATCGCCTCCGCCGATGTGTTCATCCAGAACTTTCGCCCCGGTGTTGCCGAGCGCCTAGGTGCTGGAGAAGAAGAACTTCGCAAGATCAATCCTAGCCTCATTTACTGCGCCATCACCGGATTTGGCCAGAGTGGTCCGGCAAAAGATCGCCCGACCTACGATACGGTTGCACAAGCAGCCTCCGGCTTTTTGCGTCTCGTAACCCCGCCGGAAAATCCACGGGTTATCGGTCCCGCACTGGCAGATAGCGTCACCGGACAATATGCGGCGCTGGGTATTATGGCGGCTTTGGTCGAACGGTTTAAAACCGGTAAGGGCCGTCGTCTTGATATTTCGATGTTGGAAGCCATGTGCCATTTCAACCTCGATAGCTTCACCCATTATTTCAGTGAAAATGAAATCATGGGACCATTGAGCCGCCCTGAAGTTTCGCAGTCTTACACCTTCTCCTGTAGTGATGATAAATGGGTGGCCATCCACCTTTCATCCCCACCAAAATTCTGGGAAGGCCTAGTCACGGCCACCGGTCATCCAGAACTTGGAACCGATCCACGCTTTGCCGAAAGACCAGCCCGCATCGAAAATCACGATGCGATGGTTGAGGTGCTCGGACCAATTTTCGCAACCAAAACCCGCGACGAATGGTGTGCCGCATTGTTGGAAAACGAAGTGCCCCATTCTCCAGCCTATGATTCCAACGAAGCATTGGAAGATGAGCAAGCTCTCCATTTGCAAATCGCTGTGGAAGCAACTCACCCCGAAATGGGACCATTCAAAACCGTGCGCGCACCTTATAGTTTCGACGGAGCCGCAGAATTGAACGTAATACCACCGCCGACGTTGGACGAGCATGGCGACGAAATCCGCGCGGATCTGGCAAAAGGAAAATAGCCATGAGCGAATTGAAATCTGTACCGGTCGGCGCGGTGATGGAAGCAAGCAGCCAGATGTTGCAAAAGCAACTCTATGCAATTTTCACAACCCCGGTGAACGGGCTGGAACCGGTGTTTGCAATCCTTGAAGAGCACTTGGAATTTCAGGTTTCGATTGAAAAAGATGGCATTCTCTACGCTGCCGGTCCCATGTGGACGGACGACGAAGAAAGCTGGGAAGGCGAGGGCATGGTCATCGTTCGGGCAAAAACCCGTGCAGAAGCAATCGCCATTGCCGAGCGTGACCCAATGCATAAAAGCGGAGCCAGAAGCTTCAAAGTTCGCCCGTGGATGATCAATGAAGGCTCGGTGACTCTACGTCTCAATAAATCCAGCCAGACCTTTGAATTGCTTTAGGATTTTTGAAACGCACCAATAATGCGCGCGCCTGATGTTGCCAATTGGTTCATTTGTTGTTCCGATGGCGGGCTGGTCAAAGCACCATCTTGCTTGACGATATTGCCATCGATTAGAACCGTATCCACATTACCCGTATTGGCATGAAACAAGATCGACGCCACCGGATCATTGACCGGATGCATGTTGATTGCGGTGGCATCCAATAATACGATATCAGCTTGCTTGCCGGGAGTGAGGGAACCGATTTTATGGTCCAGCCCAGCCATGCGTGCACCATCGATGGTCACCCACCGCAGCGCCTCGCGAGAGGTCACCGTAATTTCCGGCGGGCACGCGCCTGTGCTGGCACGTTCCACCAAATTATCCGCATGACGCACCGCTTGCAGGGTCGCGCGGGCGACCGAGAACATGTCGCCGGTCATGGCGCTTTCAATGTCCGAGCCAAGCGAAATTAAACCACCCAATTCGCGCAGTGGCGAGGTGAGGGGATTTCCAAATCCCATCTGCAATTCCACTTCCGGTGTGAGCGAGAATGAGCAGCCCTGATCGACCAGCAATTTCAACCGGTCACCGCTAAGAACATTGCCATGGACGATATTGATGTTCGAGCCAAGCAGGCCAAGGGCCGCCAATTGCTCAAATCCGTCTTCCACCATCAAAGGCCCGCTCACATGCATGGAAGCGATCAGGCCCATTTCCTTAGCCATATTAAAATCAGCTTCGCAAACTTCCCAGACAGACATTTGTGGCCCGAGCACCGCAAGGCCCATGGTCACCAACGCGTCGTTGGAGGAGAGAGAGCCTTTGCGCAGCCGTTCTACCTCCGAACGGGGCATTGGCAATTCAGAAAAATGCTTTTGTCCGCTTTTAGGATCAGGCTTTGGCGAACCGTGCAGAAATACTGCGCGGATACCCGAAGCTTGTAATCCTTCAACCGCCGCATCGGTATGCTCGGCTGTCGGGTTATTATGGCACCAGTCCACAAGGGTCGTGGTGCCGGAATTTATCTGGTTGAGCGCACCCATGGCGTTGGCAATGCCGATATCCTCGGCGCTGAAATGCGTTGCAAGTCCTGCATGCATGGCACGCAGATATTGGGAAATGGTCCAGTCCGCAGCGATACCGCGTAAGGCCGTTTGCCATGTGTGGATGTGAGCATTCACAAATCCGGGCAAGGCGATCTTACCGGAGGCATCGATGATCTTCGCGCCTTCGGGAGCCGTGAGGTTCTTGCCCACTTCCAGTATCTTGTCATCACTGATCAAAATATCGCCGATAAAGTCACCGACCTTATCATCCATGGAGACAATATTGGCGTTCTGGATGAGGATTTCAGGCATGGTTTCTCTCTATATGAGGGCGAGCGTAATTTGCGGAAACAGGATCAAAATGAAGGTGACAAAAATCATCGTGATCACAAATGGTGCCGTGCCGATGAATATATCTCCAAGGGTCACAAACCCCTCGGGTAACGACCCTTTCACCACGAATACCGAAAGCCCAAAGGGCGGCGTGAGCAGACCAATCTCAATCGCAATGACTGATACCACGCCGAACCACACCAGATCACCGCCAAAGGCAGTCACCACCGGCAGGGCAATAGGCAGGATGATCAACATGATCGAAACTGAATCGAGGATCATGCCGAGGAACAACACAAGTATGAAATAGGCCACCATGAAGCCGAAAAACGAAAGGTTCGCAGAACTGATAAATCCGGCCATTTGCGTTGGCAAAGTGGAAAGCGCCAGCATGCCGGCAAACATATTGGCTGCGGTGATCAAAAAGAGAATGCCAGCCGCGATGTAGCCAGTGTCGAGGATTACTGTTTTGACCACGTCGAGGGTAAGTTTACCTTTAAAGAAGGCCACCAAGAACGCACCCATTGCGCCCACGGCGCCTGCTTCGGTAGGGCTAAAGAACCCGCCATAGATGCCGCCCATGATCAGGAAGATCAGGAATATAATCGGCAGCAGGTTCTTCACCATTTGTGCGAAATTCATATCATCCGTGTCGATTGGTTTCACTTCTCCAACAAATTTCTTGGCGAAAGTCGCCATGAAAACGTTGAGAACGCCGAATGAAAACGCCAGCAATACGCCCGGTAAAATGGCCGCAATGAATAGTTTTCCAATCGAGACTTCCGACAGCAATCCATAGACGATCAACAGCAGGCTAGGGGGGATAAGCATCCCCAACACGGATGAACCCGCAACCACGCCAACGGCAAAGCGCCGCGTATAGCCAGCCTCCACCATGGGCGCAACGGCAATGCGGCTGAATACGGCAGCAGAGGCAATCGAACTGCCGGTAATCGCTGCAAAGACCGCATTTGCGGCAACGGTTGCAATGCCCAGACCGCCTCTGACCTTGTGCAACAACACCACGGCCACCTGAAACGCATCGCGCCCCACACCGGCCCGGTCAAGGATAAGTCCCATCATTACGAATAGCGGCACAACCCCAAACGCGAAGGATCGCGTTGCGCTGGATGAGGCCAGACCAAGCAGATTATGGGCGATTTTAAAACGTCCGCGGATCAGCCATATGCCAAGAAATGCCATGGCAAAAAGCGCAAAGGCCACTGGCATGCCGCAGGCCACCAGAAAGAACAATCCGGCAAAACATATAAGCCCAATCGCCACCGGCGAGAGGCTTGAAGAACCGAGGAAATATAAGAACAAGCCAATGATCAAAAAGAATACCGCGCCGCCCAGAGCGCCATTAGCAAGCAAATCGCCCTTGCGAATATTCTTCCACAGACCGACAAAATGAATGATGGCTTGCCGGCCAACTTCGATACCGGCAAAGGCCGCGCCAACGAAAACCGCAAGCTTGAACGGCCATATGGTGAGCTGGAACGCGCCAATCGCGCCGGTAAATTCGCTTGATCGATAGGATTTTTGAAAATCGTTGAGAAGCCAGATCGATGCGCGCCACATAAGATAGGTCGCGGCAACATAAAAAAGCACATGGGCAGCGCTGGCCAAAAGCGGCTTGCGGGTGACCCAGCCCTGCATTAGGAAGTCGGCTGCGATCAGCTTATTGTCGCGAACACAACTGCCGAGTTGCACAAACACACAGGCAACAATCGCGTAGGTGACGAAGTCCTGAACCCCTTTAATAGGGTATGAAAAAATTGCCCGTGAAATGATTTCAACGCAAATGAGCAACATAAAAAATGCGATGGTGGATGATGCCAGCATCGACATCCAGAATGATATTCGCGCGCCAATACCATCAATGCGTTGCAACATAAAAATGCCCCTGCCTCGTAATTAAATTAAAAATGGCGCGGGGATGATCGCAAAATGCTGATCACTCCACGCGCCATTTAATATTGAAACTTAAATGCCTGCTGACCAGTCGCGAAGAGGTTTAGCACCTTCTTCAACAGCAAGAGACATAAATTTCTTCAGCATATCGCCACCAGGAATGCCTTTGGCTTCGGTCTCTGTGACCCAGTTCTTGGCAATGTCAGGCATGCGGTTCACCCACTCAAGACGTTGCTCCATAGGCATTTCTGAAACGGTAGCGCCTTTAGCAGCCATGCTTTCAAAGTTGGTAGTCTCGCGACCCTGGCTAAGACGGGCATTCTCTTCAGAATACTCAAGACCAAGTTCGGCAATAACTTTCTGCACATCTTCAGGCAGGCTGTCGAATGTGTCGGAGTTGATGCCAAAACCACCATGGGTGATCGGGCCGGTGTCAACTTTGGTAACGAACGGAGCTTGCTCATAAAGTTTAAAGCCAGCAGCGCCGGTTGAAACCATCATCACGCCGTCGCCTTCACCGTTTTTCAACTGGTTGTAGTTGGCAGGAAGCGCACTGTTAATGGTCGTTGCACCCATAGGCTCAACCCATGCAGCGGTAGCAGGAACACCAAGAATTTTCATGCCTTCAAGATCTGAAAGCTTCTCGATTGGTTTTTTCGTATAGAGCGAATAGCCACCTGAGCAACTTGCACCGAAGAAACGGATATCCTGAGCAGCCCATTCTTTTTTCATTGGAGCTTCGGTAACATTCATCCGGTTGATGGTGTTAATCGCCTGCTTCAAAGTCTGCATGGTGAAAGGGGTGTAATAAGGAATGTTTGAAAGCGGCATGGCAGCAGGCTCAAACAATGAACCAACCCAGCCAATATCAGCGATGCCTTGAGTGATGGATTCCATCGTCTCGGTGAATTTATAAAGTGTGCCACCGAACGCTTCTGTCCAGTTAATACGGTAATTGGAGCCGCGCTCTTCCAGCAATTTGTTGGATTTGGCAACAACCACAGTTTTCAGCGGGCCAACCCAAGGCAAAAATGTCGGGTGGCTGGATGCGATTGTAAGATTGATGGTTTCCTGAGCCAACGCTTTGCCGCCACCCAGTAATGGTGTGGTTAGCGCTATCATCCCGCCAACCATAGTTCTGCGATTAAGATTATACATGTATTTTCCCTCCCGGATGGGCAAAAAAAGCCCAGTTTATCGGTCGTCTTGTGGGCCGATTTCTAATAGTCTAACAATCTGCCAACGATATGCAACCGTTTCACAAATTTTGTATACGCGTTAAGAAACAAGCAAATAACTTTGTCGGTATTACTCGTCTCATCAAGTAGGCATTGCCAGTAAAATGGAGGCAGGCGCGTTGGTGCGGTTGTGCAAAGCACGCGCTTCCCCCGGCGCAATTCGGCAACTATCCAGCTTTTTGAGTGTGAATTCTTCTGTATCGGTTTGAATGGTAACTTCGCCCTCGATAACAACGTATAATTTCTCCACATCCGCATCTTTCAGCGAAGTGTGTCCGCCGGGTAAAATATGGGAAAGACCTAGCCATATTGTATCGGTGGTCGTTGCTTCTTTGCCCTGCAATCGCAGGCAGGCCATGTCGTAATGTTCAGGCGCTTGATAGGAAGGGGCTTCGGAAAAACGGGTAACCTGCATGGTCAATTCCTCAAGGTTTTAAAAGGACACGGTCGCGCGAACCGCGCAGAACCGATTGATAGGCAGTCGCCGCTTCATCAAGAGAATAGCAATTCTCATCCAGAATGGGGAAAGGCTGCAACGTACCGTCTTCGAATTTTGGTTTCAGATCGTCGAAAATTCCGGCACCATAAATGCTGTTCAAAGCCAGCGTATCCATGCCTATATATTTATGGCGGCCACGAAAGAAGTTGAAAATATCAAACGGTACGGCTCGGTCAAATGTGGAAATCAAAACCATCCGCGCCTGCTTGGCCATTACCTTATTAGCCAATTCAAAATAGGGGCTTCCAACCGTATTAAAAACCAGACTAACCCCGCGCCCGTTGGTTTTATCGCGCAATATTTGTTCCACGTCCTGTGAGGAATTGTCAAACATTTCAATAGGATTGCAGCTATGTCCTATATAGCCTTGTGAACTGCGACCAACCGCATAAACCGTAGCGCCAGCCATGGTTGCAAGCTGAATAACCGCCTGTCCAACCTTGCCGTTACCGGCACAAACCAGCACTGTATCATCAGGGGTCATGGCGGCTTCGCGCAGACCCTCATGGGCCGTGATGAAGGGGACGCCAGTGGAACCGGCTTGTTCCATCGAAAAGTTCTTTGGCTTCTCGCGAACGGCAGCAATATCAAGCGCTAGCCAGCGTGAATGGGTGCCGTCGCGCGAAATACCTAATTCGCCGCCGCCGCCCCAGACTTCTTTGCCAATTAGCTCACTCGGCCCTTCGCGTACAATACCGCCGAAATCGCGACCGGGGATGCGGGGCCAAATAGCGTGGGGCATATGCCCAAGGGCAGCTTTTACATCAGACGGGTTCACACCCGCTGCAACCACCTCGATTAACACCTGATCTTCGCTAATACGCGGCGGATCGATGGTTACGATTTCGACTTTGATATTATCCAGATCTGGGGATTTTTCAGTGACGCGAACCGCGCGTCCTTTTGACTGCGAACTCATTATTTTTCCTTGATTATTCTGCCAGACCAAGCATTTGTCTGGCCCTGCCGGAGGATACGATGCTTCCTCCCAATTGTTCAACCAGATGGCGCGCTTTTGCAATCAGTTCTGCATTGCTTTTAGCGAACACGCCCTTTGAAAGATAAGAGGTATCTTCCATACCGACGCGCACATGGCCGCCCATGAGATATGATTGCACGGCCATAGGAAACGCCATGCGCCCAACGCCAAACCCGGTCCATTGTGTGCCGGAGGGCAACATGCGAGAGGCCAATCCCATCATATCTGCGTTTGCCGGCATGCCGTATTTTACGCCCATCACCAGCGAACACATGACAGGGCTTTTCAACACGCCCGATTTCAATAAATCCTGCGCCAGTTGAATATCGCCCGTATCAAACAATTCAAGCTCGGCCTTCACGCCGCAATCATTGATGATTTCCGACATGATGGTGACATTAGGCGGCGTGTTGATCACAACCTCCTGCCCAAATGTCATGGTGTTGAGATCAAGCGTGGCGATATCCGGTTTCAGCGCAATGATATGCTCCACGCGAATTTTCGGATGTTTAATCGAGGTACGCGGCCCGGCAATGGCAGGGTCTTCGTCGCTCGGATGATAGCGCCCACCGGGGCCGGTGGTGAGGTTCAAAATGAGATCGTCATTCTTCTTCCTGATCAGATCCACCACTTCTTTGTAATGCGCAACCTCCATAGAAGGCGCACCAGTGTCAGGATAGCGCACGTGAATATGGGCAATCGCAGCACCGGCATCGGCAGCTTCAAGGCAGGAATCTGCGATTTCTTGCGGCGTTACGGGCAAATGAGGGGCAATATCCTTGTTGGTGAGATTGCCGGTGACCGAGCAGGTCATGAAAATTTCAGATAACATTTATAGGCTCCGTCCTGAATCAACCACGATGCGTGTGCCGGTGGAAAGCCGCAAATGAGTTGCGCAGGCCATGATGGCACGCGCCACGTCGGCGCCCTCTGTGACTTTTTGCAGGGGCGTCGCAGCAGCAGCTTTTTCCGAGAATTCGCGGGTGCGACCGGGAACAAAACTTGTATCCACCACGCCGGGAGAAACCGACATGACGCGGATTTCTGGCCCAAGCGCAATGCCCAGCGAATGAGTCATGGCATCAAGAGCCGCCTTGGCCCCGCAATAGGCAATGGAAGAACCAAAGCCTTTAAACGCCGCAATCGAAGATACGTTCACAATCAACCCGTCACCCGATGCTTTCAAAGCTGGCCCGAAGGCGCGGATAGTCGCAAAGACGCCCCGAAAATTATTGATAAAAACCTCATCGATAATCTCGTCGGTCAGCCCATCAAGATCGCCGTGCGCTACCGGCTTGGTCATACCAGCGGTATTCACTAGAATATCAACACGTCCCATCGCTTCCAGCACTTTATCGCGGAAGGTTTCAATCGTCGATGTATCTTCAATCGACAAGGGCAGGGCGATATGGCCATCCCCTTCAAGCCCGGCCAGAATTTCTTCCGCGCCCGCTTTATTGGTGCGATAGCCCACAATCACTTTCGCGCCAGCTTCGGCCATTTGCGCGCAAACAGCCTTGCCGATGCCGCCGGAACCACCCGTGACAACCGCCACTTTTCCTGAAAGATCGCTCATTATAAAATCTAGTCCTCAACTTTGCCGCTGATCGGCGGAACGGGAAATGTCGGTGTTCCTTCAACCAGTTTGAAATCAAACTTGCAGGTGAAGAATTCTCCTTCAACGCCGGGGTAATCCGGATGCGGTCCTTGATGGCTCACAAAATCGCCAACAATTGCTTCCTTCGCACCAAACACCACATCCCCGATCATCGCCTCATCGGTATCAGAGAACACTTGCGTGATCAGCGTTTTGCGACCGGGCGCAGAAACGATGAAATGCACATGAGCCGGACGAAACGCTTTGCGATTTTGCGCCCGCAGCAAATCTCCCACAGGCCCGCTGGTCGGTACGGGATATCCCGATGGTCTGACCGAGCGAAATGAATAGCGGCCCTCAGCATCGGAGGTGAATTTTCCGCGCAAATTGAAATCATCCTGACCTGCATCCTGATTTTCATAGAGCCCAACCGGGGACGCCTGCCACACATCCACACTGGCACCCGCAATCGATGATCCATCCAGATCAATCACGCGCCCGCTAAAAAATAGTGGCAATCCCTCTTGATCAGAACGCGCAATATTATCGTCAACACCGCAATCAGGCGCGCCGCCTCGATAAAACGGGCCGAGCAGGGCAGACATGGTTTCACCACGGCCACCATTGTTATTCATAAGATCGATAAGCGTAGAGGCGCCAAGCACATCGGCCGCAAGCACCACCTCATTATTAGCATTGTCCGTGTGATGCCCAAGGCTGGCAACCCAGCGCAGCCCCATCTCGTATTCTTCTTCCGTGGGGCGCGTTTCCAGCAAAAAAGCGTGCAAATGCTTTGTCAGCGAGGTCATGATTTCATTCAGCCTCGGGTCGGACGTCTTTTCATAAGAAGATAAAACGATCGCCGTCACATCTTCTTCGCTTTTGATTAGTCCTTCAATCTCTTTCGCCATTTTTTGCCCCTCCAGACAACTGCAACCGATCCGGTCAGTCGACAATAAACTTAACAATTGAACTAGTCTGCCGAATTCATATCATCAGCAAAGATCGATGCCAAGTTCAAAGAGGCAGGCTTAATCGCGTTGGGTCGAATTCTCAACTTGCAGACAAACCTTATGAATTGCGTTCAATAGATTTGGCAATAGATTTGGTTGTACATTTTTAAACAAAACCTTTTCCTCAATTTCGCTTGTTTTATGCATGCTGATTGCCTCGCAAAAGCTTCGGTATTTTCCGGGTGTCCCATTGCTCATCAAATTGATCCTTCACTCCGCGTTCCGATGGTTAAATGTCACCGCAACTCAAAAGCCCCACGCATCCCTTCTATGAAGTCAGCACCGAACCCGTACTGAACGGCCCATTCATCTTCGGTTCAGTTTTGAAAGTGGGACATCCATATCGTCGAGAAAGCCAAAGTCACTAAGGCTTCTCGTTGTAACGGGCAGGTTTTATTGTGAATAATTGCACGAAGTATATCGCAAGTTTAAGGTGAGGAAATCTCTAATGGCACTCCAGATATTCGGTCTCAATTTTACGATCTTATGTAAATCAGACTTAAGGTCTCAGCGGTATATTTGAGACTAAGCAAATGTGATTAAGAAAATAAAATACATGCGCATAGTTTGTTCAGTTTCACCGACGCACAACATGAATTGTACCGAGGAAAACCCGGTAGTAGATATGCAGGTAGTTGAAGTCCTGCCAACAGAATTAGAGTCCCGTGACAATAGCTACAACAAGGCGGATTTTGATTCCGGTCAGGTTGCAGCTCAAATTACCAGATTGAATACCAAATGGAATGATTCAGAATCTGGTAACGCTGCCGATACTGCTGGTACGGTTACGTATTCTTATTCAGCCGCCACGTGCCACGCATATATATGATGCAGGTGATCAGGAAGCTTGGTCTGTCGATATATATTCCTACACGGCAGATGGTCTGGATTATCGTGAGACAGTCTACGATGACGGCTCTTCGGTCAGAATCGACTAAGATCAAACCAATGCAAACGGCCGGAGTCAGATGACGACAACCAGAAAGGCAGAAGGTGAAATTATTTCCGAAGAATCAGAATTGGATGCCGGAGGGTATCAAACAACGGTTTATGATTCTGATAAAAGCCAAAGCTGGTTTGGTGTTCCGGGTTTGATTTTTGACTGTACCGCGCGACTGTTATGAAAGTCCGGCGTGGGATAGAGAATAGGCCCAGCATAGGTTCGGGCCAATTTGGTGATCGTTTCGCATTTATCCTGTGCAAGAGTTTCTTAAACCTATATAAAAGGGTTGAATTTTCAGGATTCCCTTAAACAACCCCTTGCGCTTTTCCCCCTCACGTTTTATGTAAGGGCCTCTGGGTGACGCGCGTAGGGTGAAGAGAATTTACTGTACGCGCTAAAATGTGTGGAAAATCGGAGTTTTATCAACGGTTTTCAATATTATTTTTTTGTCAGCTAGGGCAAGTATAATCGAGTTCAAAAATCCGAGCGAAAGCGTTCTGACACATGGCCGCCAAAATTAATCCATTCACCTTTATTCAGCAGGTGCGAGCCGAGACTTCTAAAGTCACATGGCCAACCCGCCGTGAAACTGTGATCACCACGATCATGGTGTTCATCATGGTGGTTATTGCAGCGTTGTTTTTCTTCGCTCTGGATCAATTGCTCGGCTGGGGTATCGGGCTGATACTTGGTAATTAAAACAGGTTCCTGAAAATACGGGTTCATAATTGAGGTTTTAGTCCGGCCTTTGCTCTCAAATGCTGGATTAATAAGGATACGACATTAATGGCGCACCGCTGGTACATCGTTCACGCTTATTCGAATTTCGAAAAGAAAGTGGCCGAATCGATTGAAGAGCAGATCAAACAAAAAGGGCTTGAGCATTTGTTCGAGGCCGTTCTGGTGCCGACTGAAAAAGTCGTAGAAGTTCGTCGTGGCCGCAAGGTTGATGCCGAACGCAAGTTTTTCCCGGGTTATGTGCTTGTGAAAATGGAAATGACCGATGAGGCATTCCATTTGGTCAAGAACACCCCGAAGGTGACGGGCTTTCTTGGTTCCGACCATAAGCCTCAGCCGATCATGGAGCGCGAAGCTCAGCATATTCTTAATCAGGTGCAGGAAGGCGTTGATCGTCCCAAGCCTTCCATCATGTTTGATGTGGGTGAAAGCGTTCGCGTTTCCGATGGTCCATTTGCTTCGTTTAACGGTATCGTTCAGGAAGTGGACGAGGAGCGTGCGCGTCTTAAGGTGGAAGTTTCAATTTTCGGTCGGGCAACCCCGGTCGATCTGGAATATGGTCAGGTCGAAAAGACTTAGATCATTTAAAGCGTGCCTCCCAAAAGTGGTTACCGGTTTTGGGATAAGGGTTCGTCAAGAAAAGCGTGGGAGCTTGTTTGGGCTTTTGCCGGTTCAAATTGGGCCTACCACGCAACTGCAACGCCGGAATTTGTTCCGGTTAATTTGAACCGCGTCATTTGTCTTAGGGCAGGTGGTGCAAATAGCAGAGTGAATTATGGCTAAAAAAATTGACGGATACCTGAAGCTTCAGGTTCCAGCAGGAAGCGCATCGCCTTCGCCACCAATCGGTCCGGCACTTGGTCAGCGTGGCCTGAATATCATGGAATTTTGTAAGGCGTTTAACGCTAAAACCCAGGAAATGGAAAAGGGAGCTCCGGTTCCTTGTGTAATTACCATTTATCAGGACAAGTCCTTTACCTTCGTACTGAAGCAGCCTCCTATGTCTTACTTCATCCGTAAGGCTGCTGGTTTGGCAAAGGGCTCTACCGAGCCTGGTCGCACATCAGTTGCTAAGTTGAGCCGCAAGCAGGTTCAGGAAATCGCAGAAAAGAAGATGGTTGATCTGAATGCAACCACCATCGAAGCTGCAATGAAAATCGTTGAAGGTTCCGCCCGCTCAATGGGCGTGGAAACGGAGGGCTAACTGATGGCTATTGGAAAAAGATTTAAATCTGCCTCAGAAGGCATTGATCGCGAAAAACTGTACGGTTTGACTGAGGCTGTTGCCATGGTCAAAGAACGTGCGTTGGCAAAATTTGACGAAACCATCGAAATTTCGATGAATTTGGGTGTTGATCCCCGCCATGCAGACCAAATGGTTCGCGGTGTTATCAATTTGCCAAATGGCACAGGCCGTACCGTTCGTGTAGCTGTATTCGCCAAAGACGATAAAGCAGAAGAAGCAAAAGCTGCTGGTGCTGATATTGTTGGTGCAGAAGATTTGATGGCTGATGTTCAGGCCGGTAAAATCAACTTTGACCGCTGCATTGCAACACCTGACATGATGGCCCTCGTTGGTCGTTTGGGTAAAGTGCTTGGCCCGCGCAATTTGATGCCAAACCCTAGAACAGGAACAGTGACCATGGATGTTGCTGCAGCTGTTAAAGCTGCCAAAGGCGGTTCAGTAGAGTTTCGCGTTGAAAAGGCCGGTATCATTCAAGCTGGCGTTGGAAAAGCTTCTTTTGGTGCTGATGCACTTGAAGAAAACATCCGCGCACTGACCGATGCGGTCATGAAAGCAAAGCCAACCGGTGCCAAGGGTACTTTCGTTGAGCGTGTAGCAATTTCTTCAACCATGGGTCCCGGTATCAAAGTCGATCCGGCATCTTTGACTGAATAAGGCTTTAATTAGCCAAAACAAGATTTCGGTGGTTCGCCATCAGGATGAGATTTCGGTGGTTCGCCACCAGAACAAGATTTCGGCGGCTCGCCGCCGAGATTTCAAAATGCAACTGGGCGTGAGCCCAAGACGGGTGTGAGCCTTGAGTATTTTGAATAATACCTGTCCGAGACTGTGGGTGGCCTGCCTTACGGCTGGTGCCTTAATCCTTGGGGCCTAAATTGAAGTTCAGCAATGGACGGAAGTTTTGAAACCATAGACCTACAATAGATGGGAGTGAGAACGAATTTGGGGCGAATGCCTCGTTGGGACGAAAGTCCTTGTTCAAACTCGTAAGCCTTGTGGTAATCCCGCTCAATTGGGATGTCTATCAGGGGACAGGACCTCAAACGTTGTTCGCGCTACTTAGGTAGCAAAGAACAGCACTTAACCGGAGAACCATCCTTGTGATGGGGATCTAAAACGGAGAGAGACTGTGGATAAAGCGGAAAAAAGTGAATTTGTAGCTTCCATGAATACTGAGTTCCAGGAATCTGGTGCCGTGGTTGTTGCTCACTATACCGGTCTGACTGTTGCTGACATGAGCACCTTGCGTGCAAGCATGAAAGAAGCAGGCGGAACCGTTAAAGTCGCGAAAAACCGCCTTGCCAAACTCGCTCTTCAGGGCACGGATGTAGAGCACATCTCGGATTTGTTTCAGGGTCAAACCCTGATTGCATATTCCCCGGATGCTGTCACTGCACCCAAGATAGCGGTCGAATTCGCCAAGATTAACGAAAAGCTCGTTATTCTCGGTGGAGCAATGGGCGCTATCAACCTCGATGTGAATGCTGTGAAGTCTTTGGCTGCACTGCCATCACTGGATGAACTACGTGGTAGACTTGTTGGTATGATTTCAACTCCAGCAAGCCGTATCGCACAGGTAATCAATGCACCTGCCGGACAATTGGCGCGCGTATTCGGGGCTTATGGCCAGAAGGACGAGGCGGCGTAAGGTCGTTAGTCACAACTAAAACAAAGTTTGAACTAAAGGAATATTATTATGGCTGATCTAGCAAAGATCGTAGACGAGCTTTCAGGCTTGTCAGTTTTGGAAGCTGCAGAGCTTTCTAAAATGCTTGAAGACAAATGGGGCGTTTCTGCCGCTGCTCCCGTTGCAGTTGCTGCTGCTGGCGCTGCTGCCGGTGGCGAAGCTGCTGAAGAGCAAACCGAATTTGACGTCATTTTGACTGAAATCGGTGCTTCTAAAATCAGTGTGATTAAAGAAGTTCGCGGCATCACAGGCCTTGGCTTGAAAGAAGCTAAAGACCTCGTTGAAGCAGCACCTAAAGCAGTTAAAGAAGCTGTTACTAAAGCTGAAGGCGAAGAAATTAAGAAGAAACTTGAAGAAGCTGGCGCTAAAGCCGAACTCAAGTAATTTTGATTGCCTGACCCGTTCGGGTCATTAAAAGAATTGGCCTCGGATTCGTCCGGGGCTTTACCTGTCAAAAGGTTCAAAGAAATTTGGAACTGGGGCAGGGCACTAAAGTAGAAGCACAATCCGAAAAGTGGATACCGGTTTTCGGACCAAATTGTGCGGAATTAAGTATGGCCAGTGATTTTTGAACCGATTGGCCAACGGTTCTTGACGCAAATGACAGACGACGCGCGAACCTGTGTCCCGAAAGCCGATTGGATGGGCTTTCCAGAGACTGGTATCGAGCGAAAGCTGCGTACAATCAAGGAGCAACCATGGCTCAAACCCATGTTTTTAACGGTCGTAAACGCGTAAGAAAATTCTTCGGAAACATTTCAGAAGTGGCAGTAATGCCAAATCTCATCGAAATTCAAAAACAGTCTTATGACAAGTTTTTGATGGTGGATGAACCTGAAGGTGGTCGTGGTGATGAAGGCCTGCAAACGGCATTCAAATCCGTCTTCCCAATCAGCGATTTCACTGGTTCATCCATGCTGGAATTCGTGCGTTACGAGTTTGATAAGCCAAAATACGATGTGGAAGAATGCCGCCAGCGCGACATGACATATTCCGCCCCGTTGAAAGTTACCCTTCGTCTCATCGTGTTTGATATCGATGAAGATACAGGCGCTAAATCCATCAAGGATATCAAAGAGCAAGACGTCTATATGGGCGACATGCCCTTGATGACCGGCAATGGTACCTTCGTGGTCAATGGCACCGAGCGCGTGATTGTTTCCCAGATGCACCGTTCACCCGGTGTATTCTTCGATCACGACAAAGGTAAAACCCACTCTTCAGGCAAATTGTTGTTTGCATCCCGCGTCATTCCTTATCGTGGCTCATGGCTCGATATTGAATTTGATGCCAAAGACATCATTTTTGCCCGTATCGATCGTCGCCGTAAATTGCCGGTGACGACCTTGTTGATGGCATTGGGCCTTGATCAGGAAGAAATTCTTTCAACCTTCTACACTTCCTCTGAATTGAAACGCGACGGCGAAGGCTGGCGTATGCAATTTGATGGCGATAGCATGAAGGGCATGAAGGCCGAAGCCGATCTGATTGATGCAGATACCGGTGAAGTTGTTGTCGAAACGGGCAAAAAACTCACCGCACGCACCATCAAGCAATTGGTTGAAAATGGCCTAAAAGCCATCAAAGCGACCGATGAACAGGTCTACGGTAAATATATTTCCGAAGATATCGTCAACATGAAAACCGGCGAAATCTACATGGAAGCCGGTGATGAACTCGACGAAAAAACCATCGAACTTCTTGATGAAAATAAAATCAAGAAATTCAAGGTTCTGGACATCGACCACATCAATGTGGGTGCGTTCATCAGAAATACGCTTGCTGCGGACAAAAACAATAACCGTCAAGACTCCTTGTTTGACATCTATCGGGTAATGCGCCCGGGTGAGCCACCGACAATGGATACTGCTGAGGCAATGTTCAAATCTTTGTTCTTTGATTCAGAGCGCTATGATTTGTCAGCCGTTGGCCGTGTTAAAATGAACATTCGCCTGCAACTGGACGCAGAAGACACCGTACGCGTTTTGCGTAAGGAAGACATTTTGTCTGTGGTGAAAACCCTTGTCGATCTGCGCGATGGCAAAGGCGATATCGATGACATCGATAACCTCGGCAACCGCCGGGTTCGCTCCGTTGGCGAGTTGATGGAAAACCAGTATCGCATCGGTTTGTTGCGTATGGAACGCGCCATTAAAGAGCGCATGTCTTCCATCGAAGTTGACACCGTGATGCCGCAGGATTTGATCAACGCCAAGCCAGCTGCTGCTGCGGTGCGTGAGTTCTTCGGCTCTTCGCAGCTTTCCCAGTTTATGGATCAGACCAATCCACTGTCTGAAATCACCCATAAACGCCGTCTCTCAGCGCTTGGCCCCGGTGGTCTGACGCGTGAACGTGCAGGCTTTGAAGTGCGCGATGTGCATCCAACCCATTACGGCCGGATTTGCCCGATTGAAACACCAGAGGGTCCAAATATTGGTCTGATCAACTCACTGGCAACCTTCGCACGGGTCAATAAATACGGCTTCATCGAAAGCCCGTACCGCAAGGTGAAAGACGGTAAACTGACCGATGATGTCATTTATCTCTCAGCCATGGAAGAGGCGCGCTATTATGTGGCTCAGGCCAATGCGCAAATGGAGAAAGATAATACTTTCACCAATGAATTCGTAACCTGCCGTCACGCAGGCGATGTCATGATGGTGCCACGCGAAAACGTGTCCCTGATGGATGTATCGCCGAAACAGCTGGTATCGGTGGCGTCTTCCCTTATTCCGTTCCTCGAAAACGATGATGCGAACCGTGCATTGATGGGTTCCAACATGATGCGTCAGGCCGTGCCTTTGGTACGTGCTGAGGCGCCGTTCGTTGGCACCGGCATGGAAGCCGTTGTGGCCCGTGATTCTGGTGCTGCTATTGTGGCGCGTCGCACAGGGGTTGTTGATCAGGTAGATGCAACCCGCGTGGTTATTCGGGTGACCGAAGACCTTGATGCTTCGGCATCCGGTGTGGATATCTACCGTCTGCAGAAATATCAGCGTTCAAACCAATCAACCTGCATCAACCAACGTCCGTTGGTAACTGTAGGRGAYCAGATTTCCAGAGGCGATATCATCGCTGATGGYCCWTCRACTGATTTGGGCGATYTGGCTCTGGGYCGTAACGTGCTBGTCGCGTTCATGCCTTGGAACGGTTACAATTACGARGATTCAATCCTTCTTTCCGAGCGCATCGTGCGCGACGATGTCTTCACTTCAATCCATATTGAAGAATATGAAGTCATGGCTCGCGATACCAAGCTTGGACCKGARGAAATCACBCGTGATATTCCAAACGTTTCAGAAGAAGCTCTGAAAAACCTCGATGAGGCAGGCATTACCTATATTGGYGCTGAAGTTGGCCCGGGCGATGTTCTGGTYGGCAAAATCACGCCAAAAGGTGAAAGCCCRATGACACCGGAAGAAAAATTGCTTCGTGCAATCTTCGGTGAAAAAGCCTCTGACGTTCGTGAYACTTCATTGCGCATGTCACCGGGTGCCTTTGGTACCGTGGTGGAAGTTCGTGTATTCAATCGCCACGGCATTGAAAAAGACGAACGCGCCATGGCAATCGAGCGTGAAGAAATCGAAACCCTTGCAAAAGATAGGGACGATGAGCAGGCCATTTTGGACAGAAACGTTTACAGTCGTCTTTCAACAATGCTGAATGGCAAAACCACTGTAGCCGGACCAAAAGACTACACAAAAGGCAAGCTTACCCTCGAAGAAATGGAAAACTATCCACGCTCGCAATGGTGGATGTTTGCAGTTTCCGACGACAAACTACAAGGCCAGTTGGAAGCCCTTCGCGCCCAGTATGATGAATCTAAGGATCGCCTTGAACAGCGTTTCATGGACAAGGTTGAAAAACTACAGCGTGGCGACGAGATGCCGCCAGGTGTCATGAAAATGGTCAAGGTTTTCGTAGCTGTTAAACGTAAGCTGCAGCCCGGCGATAAAATGGCTGGCCGCCACGGCAACAAAGGTGTGGTTTCCCGCATCCTGCCTGTGGAAGACATGCCATTCCTTGAAGATGGAACGCACGCTGATATCGTGCTCAATCCGCTTGGCGTGCCAAGCCGGATGAATGTGGGACAGATCCTTGAAACCCATTTGGGTTGGGCCTGTGCTGGCATGGGCAAGAAAATTGGCGAGATGATCGACGCTTATAACGCAGCGGGTGATATCAAACCTCTGCGCGCAGAGCTGGAATCCATCTATCCCGATAATGATCGTAACGAGCCCGTCAGACAATATGATGACGATTCGATATTGCGTCTTGCTGATCAGATGAAACATGGTGTTTGCATTGCAACACCGGTGTTTGATGGTGCGCATGAGCCGGACATCGTTAAATTGCTTGAACAGGCAGGTCTGAAAGCTTCCGGCCAGTCCACCGTTTATGATGGACGTACCGGCGAACAATTCGATCGTCAGGTGACCATGGGCTATATCTATATGCTCAAACTTCACCACCTTGTGGATGATAAAATCCACGCTCGTTCAATCGGACCGTATTCGCTTGTTACTCAGCAGCCGCTGGGTGGTAAAGCGCAGTTCGGTGGTCAGCGTTTCGGTGAGATGGAAGTGTGGGCGCTTGAAGCCTACGGTGCTGCATACACACTTCAGGAAATGCTCACGGTTAAATCCGATGACGTTGCCGGTCGTACCAAAGTGTATGAAGCAATCGTTCGCGGTGATGACACCTTCGAAGCAGGCATTCCGGAGAGCTTTAACGTTCTCATCAAGGAAATGCGTTCTTTGGGACTAAATGTGGAGCTGCAAAATACCAAATCGCCAGCACCTGATTCAGACCCGGAAATTACCGATGGCGAAAAAGACATCGCTGACGCTGCGGAGTAAATCATAATGGAGTGAGCGCCGGTTGCATTGGCGCTCCTCTTTAGTTTGCGTTTCAAGTTAAACTAAAATTTGAATTCAGGCCGATAATTGTTGAGGGAAACGACAATTTTGAAGCCGCAATTAAGGGCATTGCCCAAAGGAGAAGACCCCATGAACCAAGAGGTCATGAATATCTTCAACAATCCTGCTCAGTCGCAGAATTTCGACTCCATTCGAATTTCAATCGCTTCACCTGAGAAAATTCTGTCATGGTCATTCGGAGAAATCAAAAAGCCGGAAACCATCAACTACCGTACGTTCAAACCTGAGCGGGACGGTCTGTTCTGCTCACGCATCTTTGGTCCAATGAAGGATTATGAGTGCCTGTGCGGTAAATATAAGCGCATGAAATATAAAGGCATTATCTGCGAAAAATGCGGCGTGGAAGTAACCCTTTCRAGGGTTCGGCGCGAGCGCATGGGTCACATCGAYCTTGCAGCACCTGTTGCCCATATCTGGTTCCTGAAATCTTTGCCAAGCCGTATCGGRCTKCTGCTCGATATGACGYTRAAAGATCTGGAGCGCGTGCTTTATTTTGAAAACTTCGTGGTAACCGAGCCSGGCCTMACKACGCTTGTKGAGCAYCARCTTCTYWSCGAAGAAGARTATATGGTTGCGGTTGAAGAATTYGGCGAAGATTCWTTYTCWTGCATGATCGGTGCTGAAGCCATCCGCGAAATYCTCGCWGGCATGGACCTTCCAAAAGAAGCCGARACCCTAAGARYMGATTTGGCTGAGACTTCTTCGGAACTCAAAACCAARAAATTCACCAARCGYCTTAAAGTGGTSGAAGCMTTCATTGAATCAGGCAACCGTCCTGARTGGATGATCATGGAAACCATTCCRGTGATYCCGCCTGATYTKCGTCCGCTTGTTCCTTTGGATGGTGGYCGTTTTGCGACYTCYGATYTGAACGAYCTYTAYCGYCGKGTGATCAACCGTAAYAACCGTCTGCGTCGTCTGATGGAATTGCGTGCRCCYGATATYATCATCCGTAACGAAAAACGCATGYTGCARGAATCWGTAGATGCGCTGTTCGATAAYGGTCGTCGYGGCAGAACCATCACCGGTGCTAAYAAGCGTCCGYTGAAATCTCTGTCMGATATGCTKAAAGGCAAACAGGGYCGTTTCCGCCAGAACTTGCTCGGCAAGCGYGTGGATTATTCCGGTCGTTCRGTSATCGTGACCGGTCCRGAAYTGATGYTRCATCAATGTGGCCTGCCAAAGAAAATGGCTCTGGAAYTRTTCAARCCRTTCATCTATTCGCGTCTTGACGCGAAGGGYTATTCTTCCACTGTRAARCAGGCGAAGAAACTGGTTGAGAARGAAAARCCWGAAGTTTGGGATATCCTCGACGAGGTTATCCGCGAGCATCCGGTGCTTCTGAACCGTGCGCCAACCCTTCACCGCTTGGGCATTCAGGCATTTGAACCKGTACTGATCGAAGGTAAAGCCATCCAGCTTCACCCGCTGGTTTGTTCYGCRTTCAACGCYGATTTYGATGGTGACCAAATGGCGGTYCACATWCCGCTTTCTCTGGAAGCACAGCTTGAAGCACGTGTYTTGATGATGTCTACCAACAACATCYTGCACCCTGCCAACGGCCAGCCAATYATYGTRCCTTCACAGGATATGGTTYTGGGTCTYTATTATCTTTCAATYRTGAATGAWAAAGARCCGGGYGARGGCATGGYCTTCRGTGACATGGGYGAATTGAGCCATGCGCTYGATACYGGTGTTRTAACRCTCCACWCCAAAATCANAGGGCSKKTNTAAATCAGTYGAYGCWGAAGGYRAKCCRACTTCKAWAATCWKCGARACSACTCCRGGCCGCATGWTRATYGGYGAATTGCTGCCAAGAAATCAYGAAGTYCTGTTYGACATTTGTAATATCGAGATGACCAAGAAAAACATCTCCAAAATGATCGATWCAGTCTATCGCCATTCCGGCCAGAAAGARACRGTRATCTTCTGTGACCGCATCATGCAGCTTGGTTTCAAGCACGCATGTATGGCTGGHATTTCCTTTGGTATGGATGACATGGTTATYCCTGATACCAAAGCGAAACTGGTTTCYGACACCCAAGMGCTGACCAAAGAATATGAGCAGCAGTATAATGACGGCCTGATTACTCAGGGCGAAAAATACAACAAGGTTGTGGATGCCTGGGCCAAGTGTGGCGATAAAGTTGCCGACGAAATGATGGACGGTATTAAAGCCATCCACATCGACAAGGAAACCGGTCGTCAATTGCCGATGAACTCAATCTACATGATGAGCCACTCAGGCGCACGTGGTTCTCCAACCCAGATGAAACAGCTGGCTGGTATGCGTGGCTTGATGGCGAAACCATCTGGCGAGATCATCGAAAGCCCGATCATCTCTAACTTTAAAGAGGGCCTGACGGTTCTGGAATACTTCAACTCCACCCACGGTGCACGTAAAGGCCTTGCCGATACCGCGCTTAAAACAGCGAACTCGGGTTACCTTACCCGTCGTTTGGTGGATGTTGCACAGGATTGCATCGTCAATGAAGCTGATTGCGGCACCGAACTAGGCCTCACCATGCAGGCAGCTGTTGATTCTGGTCAGGTTGTGGCCTCCCTTGGTCTTCGCATTCTTGGCCGTACAACAGCTGAAGCGATTGTACATCCTGAAACCGGTGAAGAAATCCTGCCAGTCAATCATCTGATTGACGAGAAGGATTGCGATCTGGTGGAAAATGCTGAAGTCAAAACCGTTCTGATCCGCTCTGCACTAACCTGCGAAGCGCAAAACGGCATCTGTGGCGCGTGCTACGGTCGCGATCTGGCCCGTGGTACTCCGGTTAATATGGGTGAAGCAGTGGGTGTTATCGCTGCTCAGTCCATCGGTGAACCCGGCACTCAGCTTACCATGCGTACCTTCCACATTGGTGGTACTGCTCAGGTGGTTGATACTTCCTTCATCGAGGCTTCTTATGATGGCACGATCAAGGTTCGTAACCGCAATGTTGCCCGCGATTCTAACGGCAACATGATGGTTATGGGTCGTAACATGGCTGTGGTCATTGAAGATGAGAAGGGCGTTGAACGTGCTTCCCATCGTGTCAATTACGGCGCGCGCATTCTGGTTGATGAAGGCGATAAGGTTCAACAGAGTCAGCGTATGGCCGAGTGGGATCCATATACCCGCCCAATGCTTTCAGATGCTACCGGTACGGTAGAATTTGAAGACGTGGTTGACGGTATTTCCGTTCTGGAAACAACCGACGAAGCAACCGGCATCACGAAACGTGTTGTTATGGATTGGCGTGCTAACCCACGCGGTATTGATCTGAAGCCTTCAATCGTCATCAAGGACAAAAAAGGCGAAATTTGCCAACTTGAACGTGGTGGTGATGCGCGTTTCCCTCTTTCAATCGATGCTATTTTGTCAGTTGAACCGGGTGCCAAAATTTCTGCCGGTGACGTGCTTGCACGTATTCCGATGGAAAGTGCGAAAACCAAGGATATCACCGGTGGTCTTCCACGGGTGGCTGAACTCTTTGAAGCACGTCGTCCTAAGGACCACGCTGTTATCGCTGAGATCGATGGCACAATCCGCTTTGGTCGTGACTATAAAAACAAACGTCGCATCGCAATTGAGCCAAACGATTCCACTTTGGAGCCGGTTGAATACCTTATCCCGAAAAGCAAACCTTTCTATCTGATGGATGGGGATGCTATCGAGAAGGGGGATTACATCCTCGATGGCAATCCTGCACCACACGACATTCTGGCAATCAAAGGCGTGGAAGCTTTGGCTTCTTATCTCGTCGATGAAATTCAGGACGTTTACCGTCTACAGGGCGTGATCATCAACGATAAGCACATTGAGGTGATTGTTCGCCAGATGCTGCAGAAAGTTGAAATCACCGTCGCTGGCGGCACTGGTCTTATCCCGGGCGAGCAGATGGATCGTATCGAAATGGACATCCTCAACGAGAAAATGCTCGAAGAGGGGCTTCAGCCTGCTGAAGGTAATCCGGTTCTGCTGGGTATCACCAAAGCAAGCTTGCAGACACGTTCGTTCATCTCGGCTGCTTCCTTCCAGGAAACAACCAGAGTGTTGACGGAGGCTTCTGTTGCAGGCAAATCCGATACGCTCGAAGGTCTGAAGGAAAACGTGATCGTTGGTCGCCTCATCCCTGCAGGTACCGGCAACGTCATGTCGAGAATTCGCCAGCTTGCGAATTCACGTGATGATCTGATCGTTGACGCACGCAAGGAAGAAGCAGCAGCGGCTGCAGAAGCCTTGATTGCTGATATGAGCAAGAGCGAAGAGCCAGCTGAATAAGCAGGTTTCGTTCCAGAATTAAAAAGGGCCGCACATCATGTGCGGCCCTTTTTTGTTGATAATTTTTTATTGATTGTCGGAAATTTATTTTGGATTTGATGACATTTTCTGACCATCCACCACTTTGATTTCACCAAACCCATAGGGGTCTACCCCGTCCATGCAAGCCATATTAAACCCATAAACAGTGGGATCGCTCCGCCGTTGGTGATGGGTATAGATGCCACAAACGCTGCAAAAATAGTGTTTGGCCACCTCGGTATTCCATTGATAGAGGGTGAGTTTATCTTCACCTTTGGTGACGCGAAGGTTGGATAACGGAACCGCAGCCATCACCACTTGCCGTCGCCGGCATAGGGAACAGTTGCACCGAGCTAATTTCATAGCCGGATCATCCAATGGCACATCAAGGACCACTTCAAATTCTACTTCGCCACAATGGCAAGACCCCGTCAGCGTTTCACTCATTTGGTATTTTATCCATAATTTCAAACACGATTACTGCCTTTCATGTTGAGCACAAACTAGAATATGTCAATTATATTGGCAGTTTAGATCATCATCCAACGTTCTAAAATTTGATCGCACACGAATATTTGTGCCTCAGAGCTTTGCAATTTATTCAAAAATACGTGATAACACGGAACAAATAGTCAAGAGGCATCGGGGCGTGTGTTTTTGGACTGACAACACACAATATCCAATTGGGTAGTCAGATTGAGGTACCTCCATAATGTCGAACATAAACTTGTCCGTAAACGGCATCAAATCCATCAAATGGCAACACGCCGTAATGCTGGGTGCAGCTCTTGCTCTTACCGCTTGTAATTCAAGCGGTGCAGTCATTAATGATCCTACCATTTCACTGTCTACGGCTGATGTTGTCCTATCAGCTTCCTATGCTTATGCGCCGGTTGTCGACGATGAGATCGAGCTTCCAGCCTTCGATTATACAAAAATGCGCGAACGTTATTTACGCCGCGTCGTGAAACTTCGGACCAGATATAAGCCGGGCACAATCATCGTTGATACAACAGGCCCGTTCCTTTATTTGATACAACGTGGCGGCAAAGCCATTCGCTACGGCATTGCCGTTGGCAAAGAGGGCTTTGAATGGTCAGGTGATGCGGTGGTCAAACGGAAAACAAAATGGCCCACATGGACGCCGCCCGCTGAAATGATTGCCCGCCAACCAAAATTAGCGGTCTATGCAGAAGGCATGCCCGCAGGGGTGCGAAATCCGCTCGGTGCCCGTGCCATGTATCTGTTTAAGGACGGCAGGGATACCATGTACCGTATCCACGGCACCAATCACCCTTTCAGCATCGGGAAAAACGCTTCCAGCGGCTGCTTCCGCATGATCAATCAGGATGTGATTGATCTTTATGATCGGGTGAAGCCGGGTGCAAAAGTCATCGTGCGTCATGCGCCGCCTGACTACTCGGGTAATCACTAATCCTATTGAGGAATATAGTTGAAATAGTCGAAATCAGCGGGCAGTTTTTGCCCGGTGATATCAAACGCCATCATGCCGATAAATGCGCCGGTGAATGAACCGTGAATGCCGCGCCCGGCTTCGTCTGATACCAGACTTGCATCAAGCTCGGGGCCAATAGAAATCCAGTCCCCATCCGCTTGCGTACGATAATAATATTGCAGGATATGATGGTCCACATCAGCGCGCATTTCGACTTCACTGCCAGAAATTTGTACCGATTGCTCAAGCGCAAATGTCAAATTGCCATTCGGCCAATCCGCTTCGCAACTCATGATATCAAGCACACGGCCCAATTCTTCGCTGTGGGAGAAAGCCAGAAAGTGAAATTTCACGCGGCTATAATAAAGCGTTAGTCCGGCTGCATGCTGATATGTTTCAGGTTCAAACAGCACTTTTGTTTCAGCGCGGAATTTGAAATGCTCTTGCCGTCTCGCAACCATGGACTGGTTGTACCAGCTACCAATGGACTCGCAGCCCGTGAGGCGAAGCGTCTTGCCTGTTAGCGTAAATAGGTCATCAGGTTCCGGTGTCCTCAGCCACTGGAAATCATCGGGCAGAGTTTTACTATCAAACACCGTATGCACAGCTTTAGGCATATGGGGCTCAATCGATGGATCAGGGGAGGGCACATCCGCCACAGGAACCAGCCCGTCTTGCTCCATATAAAGCCAGTCATCATAGTGCCAGACACATTTTTGAATGCTTGTTTCACGGCCCAAGGGTGAACGCTTATTGGGAAGCGGGCGCGACATCAAATGGGTGTGGTAAACGTCGCCTTCAGGCGTCTCGACAATCTGCCCATGTCCCGCCCGTTGAATGGGAGCATCAGGCGTATCTTTTGATGTTATGAGAAATGTATTGGGGTGCATCTCATAGGGTCCCCAAATATCGCGTGAACGCGCCATGGTCACCGCATGATTGTAACCGGTGCCACCTTCGGCAGTGGTGAGGTAATAATAGCCATTGCGTTTGAATAGGTGCGGGCCTTCAACCAATCCCAATGGGCTGCCCGGAAAAATATTCCTGCAAGGCCCAATCAGTTTGCCCTGATCCGCGTCATATTCCTGCATCAAAATGCCATCGAACGACAATGGCTCAGGCTTGCCCGCATCGCCGTCCCTTGTGTGACGCAACTGCATGTTCAAGAACCACTTACGGCCATCGTCGTCGTGGTAGAGCGAGGGATCAAAGCCCGATGAATTTACGTAAACCGGGTCTGACCATTCCCCATCAATTGTATCGCAAGTCACAATGTAATTGTGCGTGTCCTTGAAATTTCCGTCATAGCGTTTCACATCCGTATAAACGAGCCAGAATTTCCCATCCGCATAGGAAAGACACGGCGCCCAGATGCCGCAACTATCGGGATTACCGCGCATATCAAGCTGGCTTTTACGGCGCAGAGGCCGCGAAACCAGCGTCCAGTTCACAAGGTCGCGCGAATGATGAATTTGCACTCCCGGAAACCATTCAAATGTTGACGTCGCGATATAATAATCCTCCCCGACCCGCCAGATAGACGGATCCGGATTAAAGCCGGGAAGGATAGGATTGCGGATCATTGAGTATTCCCTATTTTTCTTCGGACGATTTGGCCCAAAGATTGATGCTTTCTTCGTCAGCATATTCATCGATCTTCGCCAATTCATCAGCAGTGAAATCGAGGTTGTTAATCGCACCAACACAATCAATAATTTGCTGTGGTTTGGAAGCACCGATCAATGCCGTGGTGATACCACCTTCGCGCAATACCCAAGCAATCGCCATTTGAGCAAGGGTCTGGTCCCGCGCCTTGGCAATCTCGTTCAGCTTGTTGATATTGGCAATCGCCTTATCGCTGAGGAAATTAGGATTAAGAGATTTTCCCTGCGTCGCACGGCTACCTTCAGGCGTGCCGTTGAGATATTTATTGGTCAACATACCCTGCGCCAGCGGCGTAAAGGCAATTGAACCAACGCCCAATTCTTTCAACGTATCCTTCAAACCATCGCGCTCAACCCAGCGATTGATCATATTATAGCTTGGCTGGTGAATGATGCACGGCGTGCCCAAATCTTTCAATATGGCGACGGCCTCGCGTGTGCGCTCTGAATTATATGACGAGATACCCGCATAAAGCGCTTTGCCTGAACGAACAATTTGGTCCAGCGCGCCCATGGTTTCTTCCAGCGGGGTATTGGGATCGTAGCGGTGGGAATAGAAGATATCGACGTAATCAAGACCCATGCGTTTCAGGCTTTGATCGCAGGATGAGATCACATATTTACGGCTGCCCCATTCTCCATAAGGGCCATCCCACATCATGTAACCGGCCTTGGACGAGATGACTAGTTCATCGCGGAGATTGGCAAAATCCGTACGCAGGATCTCACCAAAAGCGCTTTCAGCACTACCCGGAGGCGGGCCGTAATTGTTGGCCAGATCAAAATGGGTAATGCCCAGATCAAAGGCAGTTTGGCAAAGTTCGCGTTTGAGTTCGTGCGGTGTATCTCCGCCGAAATTATGCCAAAGACCAAGCGAGATAGCAGGAAGTTTTAGCCCGCTATTGCCGCAATGATTGTAGATCATTTTTGAATAGCGATCAGGATTGGGTGTATAAACCAAAGTACTTCTCCAATATTTTTAAGTATGCGGTATTTTTAAATAACCAGCAGTAATGAGCAACATCTCAAGTTAGACAAAGAGTTGTTCCTAACACTATTTTAGCAATGCACGGGCTTCATCTATCCCAAGCGCAGCCGGACGGGTGCATTTGGTGGTGATATCCACAAATTCACCGGTTTCGCCTGATTTCAAAATAGACGCCATCACATCAACCCCGTGCAATGCTCGGTCAAACGAACATCTGGCATCGCGCCCTTCAAGGATTGCAACGGCCATATCTGCAAGCCCTGCGGTTCGGTAATTTGCCTGAGTGTCATCTTTGTAATTGTTGATAGCAAAAGGGTGGTCCCAAATATCCAAAGTCATGATCTCACCATCGCTGCCAGCCATCAGAACATCGCCGCCAAAGAAGTTTGGATCAGGGACAAAGATTGAGCCTTCTGTTCCATATAACTCCATATTCTTATGACGATGAGACCAGACATCCCAACTGGCCGAAAAAGTGATCGTCGCGCCGTTTTCAAATTCAAGCAGAGCATGAATATTGGTTGGCGTTTTAACAGGAATGGTTTCGCCCTTGCGCGCTTCCGAACCAATGGTGCGTGTATCGGTTGCCATTGATGAAAGCGCAGCGACCCGTTTAATCGGGCCAACCAGATTGATCAGATTGGCGATATAATAAGGACCAAGATCAAAGATCGGGCCGCCGCCCGGCAGGAAGAAGAAATCCGGGTTCGGATGCCATTTTTCCATGCCGTGGGACATCACATGGCAAGTGCCTGACGTGATCTTGCCGATATCCCCATTGTCAATTTTTTGACGCGCCAATTGGTGCGAGCTGCCAAGGAATGTATCTGGCGCACAGCCTATGGAAAGGCTTTTATCAGCAGAAATTTTCGCAAGTTCATGGCCCTGCTCAAGCGAAAGCACCAGAGGTTTTTCCGAATAGGCATGTTTGCCCGCTTCCAGAATTTGCTTCGTCACTGAAAAGTGCGCATCGGGAATGGTCAAATTGATGATCAAATCGATATCATCAGCGCCGAGCAGCCCGTCAATGCTTTCCTTACGCACGCCGTATTCTTCGGCGCGCGCTTGTGCTGCTTCATCGCTTAAATCCGCACAAGCAATGATTTCAAAGCCTTTGAACAAAGGCCCCAATCTGAAATAGGTGGTGGAAATATTGCCACATCCGATAATTCCAACGCCAAGAACTTTACTCATATTGTTTTCCCTTAAAGGTTTTTCGCTGCAGCTAACGAACGACGCGCAAAGCGCTCCATGTTTTTTGGATTGTCGTGCTCCATCACGTGATGTTCGATGTTCGATGCTTTCAACGCATCCATAATAGGTGCCCAATCGATGATGCCATGCCCCACATCTGCCCAGCCATCCTCATCTTCACATTCACCCGATGCGGCGATGTCCTTGAGGTGAACCGCATTGATGCGATCTGCATATTTATTGATGTATTTGATTGGGTCGGCTTCACCGCGAATGATCCACGCAATATCGATTTCCCAAACAAGCTCAGGGCAGGCGGCAAACATCAGATCAAGGGGGATCTTACCCTCAGCAGTAGGTACAAATTCAAAAGCATGATTGTGCCAGCCAAATTTGAAACCGGCAGCCACATAGGGTTTTGAAGCATCTTCCAGACGTCTGCCAAGGGCCGTCCAACCAGCAGCGTCTTTTACCCGCTCATCCTTGTCGATGACCGGGCAATAAAGGGTTTTCATGCCTGTGGCTTTGGCAATTGCAAGGCAGCCTTCCACATCGTTTTCCAGCGCATCAATGCCGAAATGTCCGGAAGTCATTTTCAATCCGGTGTCGTTCAAACCGGCAACCAGCGCATCAAGATCACCGTAAAGCCCACCAAAGCCCTCAACCTCGGCATAGCCAAGCTCGGCCAGTTGTTTGAGGGGCTCGTTCAGCGGCGGGAATTTGCGGGCGCTGTATAATTGCATTGAAAATTGGGTCATCAATAATTCCTCATAAGTTCATTTTTAAAATTGGTCGCCTAGGACAGCCATTTGTCATAGTCGGAAACGAGCAAGTGCAGGGGGTGCTCGTCTTCTGAAATTTCGGAAAAGCGCCCGATTGGGTCGCGGAAAATATTGTCAGTCAAATCATCATTCACATTGCTCACTTCGCCAATCAGCACATCGCCGCCTTCGCCCCAAAAAGCGTGCCAGTGATTGGGTTGCAGCGTGACGCTTTCGCCCGGCGACAAGGCCAGATGTTCGCCCGCTTTCAAATTGCGCATGCGCCCATCGGTTGCTACCAGAATATCGCCATCAGGGTTGATGCTGCCATCAGCGAAAGCTGAGAATAATTCGATCACCAGCGTCGCGCCGCCACGGTTGATAATATCTTCGGTCTTGAGGTTATGGCGATGCATGGGAGAAACTTGTTTCTCCCGGCTGATCATAATTTTTTCGGCGAACAGCACGCCCTTGCCCTTGGCAATATTGGCGTTGGAACCATTGCGCACGGTGAACAAAAACAGGCCGAGATCAGCAAAATTACCTTGGCCGTAATCGGTGATATCCCAGCCCAGTCGATTTTTCGCAATGATTGCGCTGTCGCTTGCCACACGCTCTTTCATCTCGTCAGCGGACCAATAGGCAAAGGGCGGCATGATGAAACCAAAAGAGCGGATAAAAGCATCGCTTTCGCGAATGATGGCATTAATCTGGGAACGATTCATCGGTTTCTCCTTCGGGAACAATTATAGAGGTCACGCACCATAATCGTGTCTGCTGCTGCCGTGAAATTGTTTTTTGACGGAACAAATAAAACTTCTCGTGACTGGCCGGGTAGCATCATGAAGCAATTATCTGAGAACCGCCCTGCAAATTCAGCCTCAAGTGTCACATAAAGCGCAAGCGCCTGAACGTTGAGGGTGACCACAATCCCGTCATCCGTAACACGGGTAGAAAACGTCAGTTCAGGGTCGGCAAGGGTCAAAGATTTATAGGGTAAATTCGCATGATGATTCTCGCCGGACATGCCGTTGTCGCTGGCGAAAGTAAGTGTCAAAATGTGACCATCAGGAATTGAATTAGCGGGTAGGCTAGCCAGCAATTCGCCACTTTCCGTACCCACATTTCCGCGCAATTCACGTAAATCTGTTCGCGTCCCATCTAGAGCCACAAGCATGAGTTTTACGTCAAGTTTCACTGTCGACATGGTGTCATTGACGACGATGATTTTGAGCTCGTCGCCATCGGGAATGATCATCACATTCACCGGTTGGAAAAATCGTTTCGCCATGAAATGCATGGCCTTCCAGTCTCCGCCATAATTGAGGCTGGACCAGCTTGCCACTGGCCAAGTATCGTTCAATTGCCAGTAAAGCGTGCCCATACAGCGCGGCTTGAGACTGCGCCAGTAATCTACCGCAGTCTTGATCGCCAACCCTTGTTGCACTTGCGATAGATAGACAAAGTTCTCAAACCCTTCCGGGAATCGGAAATAGCGAAACATTGTCTCGGTAATACGGGCATTGCCGCCGTCATTTTTCTGGTGACTTTCCATCACCGGGCTGCCGATATTCAAATCATCATCACTGGCGAATTGGCGAATGACGTTCATTGAAGAGAAAGATTGAAACCCGAATTCCGAACAAAAGCCCGGCTTCACTTCGCGGTAATTATCGAAGGATTTCCCCTCATGCCAAACCGACCAGTAATGCATGTCGCCGGAACTGTCATCGTGCCAGCCATCGCCATAATTTTCATGCCCCAGCGATGGGCTGGACGGCCACCAGACTGCAACCGGATTGGTTTCCAACAAAGCCCGTTTGATGGTGGCGTTCAGCTTCTTATAGTTTTCAAGATAGCGCTCGGGATGAGAGCGCGAAACCTCAAACCAGCCTAATGCGCCAACAAGTTCATTGTCGCCGCACCAAAGGGCGAGGCAGGCGTGATGCGAAAGCCGGTCGGTCTGTTCGCGAACTTCGGCATCTACCTCTGACAGATAGGCGTCGTCAGCCGGATAAAGATTGCAGGAGAACATAAAGTCCTGCCAGACCAGCAAACCAAGTTCTGAGCACATGTCGTAAAACCAGTCCGGCTCGTAGCGGCCACCGCCCCAAACACGGATCATGTTCATATTTGCATCCACCGCCGATTGCAGAAGATCGCATGTGACTTTCTGCGTAACGCGGCCGGGCAGGGCGTCCTGCGGTATCCAGTTTGCTCCGCGCATATAAAGTCGCTTGCCGTTAACGGCGAAGACAAACTCGCGCCCGTCATCGCGTTTTTTAGTAAGCAACTCGATCGTTCGCAGGCCTATTTTTTCCCGGAGTATCTGCTCGCCAACTTCAATTTCCAAATCATAAAGAACCTGAGCTCCGCTGCCTGCTGGCCACCAGAGTTGAGGATTTTCCACTTGAAATTCCAGTGCCAGTTCTCCGCCGGAAACCATGCCTTCAAAATCCTGCTGGCCGAATTTTAACTTGAACTCTTGTCCATCGACGCCGTTGATAATATCTGCCGAAATTTTTAAATCTACTTGTGAATTTGCATGGTTTTGCTCTACTCGAAAACGCTCGATACGCACGGTGACAGGACTGATTTGAATGGTTCCATAAAGGCCGAAAGGCGCCAGTGCAATATTCCAGTCCCAGCCAAAATCACACTGAACCTTGCGCAGCATATTACCGTTGGCAATGTCACAATTCGCCTTCAGATAGGGGATTTCATAAGGCTGTGCCGCCTGTAATCGGTTGGCTTCGGCAGTACTTGAAGTGAACAAAATCTCTATTGTGTTCTGGCCGGACCGAAGCTGTTCCGTAATATCCACCCGGTATTTTCGAAACACATTGCTCGTTGAAAGGATGGAAGCCCCGTTTAGGAGAATTTCCGCAATGCAATCCAGTTCACAAACTTCCAGCTCATATTGCTGACCGTCTATTTCATGGGAAAATTCACGGGACAAAACCCAGTCACGTTCCGCAACCCAGCGAACATCATATTCGTTGCGACCGTGATAAGGATCAGGAATCACACCAGAAGCCATCAGCGCCGAAATGCCATCACCGGGCACAGTCATGGTGATAGAATGCTCCCCACTTCCATCCTGAAGAGACCACTGTCCGGCAAGATTCAACATATGTTTTCCGCCGTTACAGTCTGTTTTCAGATTCCAGATCAAACAATGACGCTTTGCCTATTTCAAAGGCCAAATGCACAGTTGATCCTTGCTGATGGACGTCCTCTGTTTTGATGATTACCGACAGCATCTGCCCGCCAACATCCAGCCACATCAAACTATTCGACCCCATTGGTTCTGCCAAATCAACTTTAGCAACAACCGTTTGACCCTTAATCGCCTTGTCATGAACGGTGATATGCTCTGGACGAATGCCAAGAATTGCCTGACCATCACTGAGGCTATCACTCTCGCTTTTATAGCCCTTGAGCTTGGTTTCCGTATCGTTGAATGAAAACCCCATGCCACCATTGATAATTTCGCCCTTGAGAAAACTCATGGCAGGCGAACCCAAAAAGCTCGCCACATAGAGATTGGTTGGCCGATTATAAATGGTGTCAGGATCGGCCAGTTGTTGAATTACCCCGTCACGCATTATCGCAATGCGGTCCGCCAGTGTCAGGGCTTCAATCTGGTCATGGGTCACATAAACCATGGTATTATTGAGCTTGTTATGCAGGCGCTTTAGCTCCACCCGTAACTCAGAGCGTAATTTCGCATCAAGATTGGAAAGCGGTTCGTCAAACAGAAACACGTCCACATCCCGCACAAGCGCGCGACCAATAGCAACACGTTGCCTCTGACCGCCGGAAAGAGCGGCAGGCTTTCTGTGCAGCAATTCGCTAATCTGCAAAATCTCTGCTGTACGTGAAACACGCTCTTCAATTTCAGCTTTTGGCACCTTTTGATTTTTCAACCCAAAGGAAAGATTGCCCCGCACGCTCATCTGTGGGTAGAGCGCATAGGACTGGAACACCATGCCAATGCCACGATCTTTCGGCTCAGCCCATGTCACGTTTTTGCCGTTGATAAAAATCTGCCCTCCAGAAACATCAAGAAGTCCCGCGATACAATTGAGCAATGTGGATTTGCCGCAACCAGATGGCCCCAGCAAAACCAGAAATTCGCCCTCACCGATATCGATGTTCAGTTTTTTGAGGACTTCTACCGTCCCGAAAGAGAGGGACAGGTCTTTAATTTCGATCGATTTCACTTGATCAACCTTTCACAGCGCCGGCGGCAATGCCGCGTACAAATAGTTTTCCGGAAACGAAGTAAATTACCAATGGCACAAGGCCCGTCAGAATAGTCGCCGCCATATTGACGTTGTATTCTTTGACGCCCTGAACCGAGTTCACGATGTTGTTCAACTGAACGGTCATCGGGTAGGAAGCAGGCTTGGTGTAGATGATGCCAAACAGGAAATCATTCCAGATGCCGGTCACTTGCAGGATCATTGCCACCACAAAGATCGGCAGGGACATGGGCAGCATGATTTTGAAGAACACGCCCCAAAACCCTGCACCATCCACCCGCGCTGCCTTGAATAATTCCTCAGGCAGGGAGCTGAAGTAATTGCGGAACAACAGGGTAAGGATCGGCATGCCGAAGATCGTATGCACCATCACCAGCCCCCAGATATTTCCATAAAGGCCCAATTCGCGCAAAATGATCACGATTGGATAAATCATCACCTGATAGGGAATGAACGCGCCGAAGATCAAAATGGTGAAGAAGACATCGGCACCCTTGAACTTCCAGTTGGCCAAAGCATAGCCATTAACCGATGCAATGATGATGGAAATGGCCACAGATGGCACAAGGATTTTAACGGAATTGAAAAAGCCCCGGCTGAGCCCATCGCAGTTCAGCCCGGTGCACGCCTCACTCCACGCCTTGACCCAAGGTTGAAAAGTGATCTCTACTGGCGGGGCAAAGATATTGCCCATCCGGATTTCCGGCATGCCTTTCAGGGAGGTCACAACCATCACATAGAGCGGCAGCAGATAATAAATCGCGAATACAATCAACGTGCCGTAGAGCATGATCTTGCGGCCGGAAACCGTTTTCTTTGGCTTGGGACCATGAGGACCCGTAAATTTTGTCGCCATTTCAATATCAGCCACGTTGGTTTCTCCCGCCAAATTCCAGATATGCCCATGGGATCAAAATGATCAGCACTGTCAGCAACATAACCGTCGAAGCGGCAAAACCTTGTCCAAGGTTCTGGTTCTGGAACATATAATCGTAGACATATTTTGCAGGCACTTCGGATGCTATGCCCGGTCCGCCATTGGTCTGGGCAACCACCAGGTCATAAACCCGCACAATGCCTGATGCGATCAGCACCAATGCTGTCACAAACACCGGGCGCATCATCGGAATAATGACCACAATATAGGTCTTCCAAAGCGGAATGCCGTCAATTCTTGTGGCCTTCCAAATGTCTTCGTCAATGCCGCGAAGGCCCGCCAGCATCAATGCCATAATCAATCCCGTACCTTGCCATACACCCGCAATCAGCACGCCAAAGATCACATATTCATTGCTTTGCAGTGGTGCAAAAGTGAAGGTCAGATAGCCCGCCTCGCGAACCACATGCTGGATGCCGAATTCCGGGTTCAAAATCCACTGCCAAGCCAGCCCGGTCACAATGAAGGAGAGGGCGAAGGGGTAAAGGAAAATCGTGCGGAAGGTGTTTTCAAAGCGAATTTTACGGTCCAGCATCGCTGCCAGAACAAATCCAATCACCAGTGATAAAATCAGCGAACAAATGCCATAGATGAAGATATTTTCAATGGAGATGTTCCAGCGGTTTGAATCAAACAGCCTGTCATATTGTTTCATGCCCACCCATTTGATTTTGGGCAACAGTTTTGAACTGGTGAAGGAATAGGTGACCGTCCAAACGGTGCAACCTACAAAAATGCCAAGGGCCGTCAGAACCATCGGAATAGAGGCAATCTTCGCACTCATATTCCGGAATAATTGTGAAGGACGTTTATCTGTATTCATGCCCCCTCCAATTGGAAGCTGAACGAGCATTCAAGCCCGTATTGACTGACCAAATTCGGGCAGCCCAGTTAAAATCAAAAAATAGGACCATTGGAAAACCAATGGCCCCAGCCTATTTCTTATTCAGCGTCTTCAATGATTTTTACAAAACGCGCCTGAGCATCAGCTGGCGTAATCTTGAGATTATTCCAGAATTCAACCATAAGATCATTTTTCTGACCGGTAGTATCGGGCGTCAACACCTGATTGGTATCCGGTAAGATGTTGCCGGAAGCAAGAATCGCAAGGCCTTTTTTCATGCAATCATTGGCTGCGGACAAATCCACATCACCACGCACTGGTAAGGAGCCTTTTTTCAGATTGAAATTAACCTGAACTTCTTTGGTCAGCATCATGCTTGCCATTTTCAGTTGGGCTTTTGTGATTTCAGGGTCGTCATTTTTAGGGAAGTAAAACGCATCACCACCCGTGCCAATAACCTCCTGAATACCAAGACCCGGCAGGCAGGTGTAATCAACGCCGGCTACCTGATTGGCAACCTGAAATTCACCCTGAGCCCAATCGCCCATGATCTGTCCGCCAGCTTTGCCGGTGATAACCATGTTTGTTGCCTGATTCCAATCTTGAACCGTGGACCCTTTGGACAATTTTCGAGCCGCGCCAAACGCCTCGAAAACGCGTTTCATCTCGTCGCTCGCTGCAGCCTTGGCATCTTTGTCGGCGTAAACTTTTCGCCATAAGTCTGTTCCTCCCAGACCTGTGAGCAATACATCAAAAGCACCTGATGTCTGCCAGGATTGCTGGCCCATTGCGAGAGGAATAATCCCCACTTTTTCAAGCGCCGGAGCTGCCGCAACAAATTCATTCCAGTTTTTTGGAACTTCTACGCCTGCATCTTTATAAGCTTTGTGGCTCAACCAAATCCACTGCCATGAGTGAATGTTGATTGGCACGCAATAAATTTTGCCGTCAACGGTGCAGCTATCCAACAGAGAAACCGGATGAATAACATCGCGCCAGCCTTCTTTGGTAGCAAGCTCTGTCAAATCAAGCATAAGGCCTGCTTCGACCAGCTCCTCTGCCTGACGACCGTGGTTAAGCTGGGTTGCGCCCATCGGCTCACCACCAATAATACGACTGATAATAACCGGGCGGGCAGTGCCACCACCACCGGCAATCGCGCCATCGACCCATTTGTCGCCACCAAGGGCATTGAATGAGTCTGCGAATACTTTAACCGCAGCAGCTTCACCACCAGAAGTCCACCAATGGGTGACTTCAATATCAGTGGCAAACGCAGGTGCGGAAATCGATGCTGCCAATGCAGCAGCTAAAAGTTGTAATCTCATGTTGGTATCCTCCCAATCTAAAACGTTACAGGAACAAGCCTAGTTCAGCTGTTTTTCAAAATCAACAGCATTGATTTTATTTTCGATAGGGTAACATTGATCGCCAAATCATTGTGTTAAATATTTTTGGAAATTTTTTCTTAAAATATTGAAAAATAACAATTAAATATATTTTGTATGGACATTTTTCCTGTCACCAGGATTGGTTTTGGATTGCTAAATGGCTCTGTATGCTACGATATGATTAGAAAATGGTGTTAACTGTAACGTTTCAGTTATCTCTTCCATCTTGCCCTTATATGTGTAAAAATCTCAAAACACTTTAATTTTTACACAGCATGAAGTACCAGTTTTTCAATGGCAAACGGATCAAAGAATACAACAAAAGCAGCGATGAAAACAGCGTTCAAGCCGAGGGCTTCGCAAAGCAATCGACCGACGCTGAAAGATATCGCCTACATGACCGGTCTGGGGGTTACCACCGTTTCGCGTGCGCTCAATGATGCGCCCGATATTGGTCAGGGAACGAAAGAGCGCGTGCGACTTGTGGCAACCCAAATCGGTTACCGGCCCAATCGGGCAGGGGTGCGGCTGCGTACGGGCAAAACCAACGTCATATGCCTGATCCTCAATACAGAAGAAGACGTGATGGGGCTGACCGCGCCTTTAGTGAGCGGTATTGCTGAAATAGTCGGCAACACATCTTATCATCTGGTAATGACACCTTACGGCATTAATCAGGATCCTATGGAGCCGGTTAAATATGTGGTGGAAACCGGGGCCGCTGACGGCATCATCATATCAAGAACCGAGCCGGATGATGTGCGCGTTCAATATTTGATTGAAAATAACATCCCCTTCGTCACCCATGGGCGCACCGAATTGAATTTGCCTCACGCCTTCCATGATTTCGATAATGAGCGCTACACCAATAAAGCTGTCAGTCTGTTGAAGGAGAGGGGGCGTAAAAGGGTCGCGCTGGTAGCGCCGCCCGGCAACCTCACTTTTTCAGGGCATATGAAAAGCGGGTTTTACGCGGGGCTGGAAGATAGTGGCCTGATGGAAATAGCGGTTCGCAACGTCACAACCGATTCTCCGTTTCCTGAAATTCAGGCAGAGATGGAGCGGCTGATGAATGCCGACCGCGATGTGAACGCCCGCCCTGACGGGATTATTTGTGGCAGCTCCGATGCGGCCATCGCTGCCGTCGCCGCAATTGAGAAAATGGGCTATGTGCTGGGTAAGGATGTCGATGTGGTGGCAAAAGATTCTCTCGGCCTGCTCGTGAAGCTACGCCCGGACATAATTATCATTCCCGAGAACTTCCGCATCGCCGGTAGAGATCTTGCCAGCACGGTTCTGGCATTGATCAATGGAGAGAGCCCGCAAGATCACCAAAACATCTATTTCCCGGAGTTATAGCCTCAAGAGTGCACCTGTTTTCACGGAAGCACGAAGGCGGCGAAGAGCCGCCCGGTGCCAACTGCGCCGAGATCATGTCAAAGACATACGACAAGAATGTCATGAGCCAAGAATACAAAGGTGCATCGGTATTTTCACGGAAACATGAAGGCGGCGAAGAGCCGCCCGGCGCCAGCTGCGCCGCGCCTTCGCAGGCCCGAGTAAAACGAGGGTACGCCGTGAGAAAGTTTAATGTAAGGTAAACGCGCTGTGATCGGTGTCGTCGCTCTCGTAAACAATCAGAGCAATCTCGCCGGCTAGCGCAGATTCGTAAGCGGCCAGAAACTCCTCTTTTTCAGGGCGTTGGTCCAGATTGCCGATCTGGTGTAAATCCGCTTCCTGATAGCCTTCCTGAGCCAATGATTCGAGCACCATATGAACAGCAGTGTCATCATCGGGGGCCGCCAATAAGGCGTTAAACGGGACTTTTGCCCCGCCTTTAACCAGACAGGCTTCGCCAATAATGACAAAAATCATTGGCATATCTTCAAAGTTGTTCTCAGTAGTAGAGTCAGGCATTTTTGATACATTTTACTTAAGTGGAAGGATGAATCACTATACCATAGGTGACAAGTGGTGTGATGGATAAAACAGCATTTACCCCTGAATTCGACGAAGGGCTGCGTACATGGTTTCAAAAGCCTTATAAACGACTGTTTTGACTCCAAAATTTTGGAAATTGGGCTTGACGTATCGGCACCAAAGCCCTAATAAACCTTTTAACGGACCTACGTGAGTCTATTTATCATCTATAGCGCCTAGCTCGGATGCAGTCTCAAACGGGGTTTAACCGCAAATATAGAACGAATACATGACCGGTTTTCTGGTCCTCTGTTTTATCTAAGGTTCTCCCGATTGGAATTTAATTTCGATGGGCTGGGCCTTTATTGTATGGGTGATGTCTCGGCAAAATGCACGACATTGCCTGAAACTATTTGTTGATTGAGGTCTTAACCGGTCGAAATCAGCGCAGTGTGAAAAGGGTTAGGTTTAATGCCAACCATCAACCAATTGGTGCGTAATCCCCGCAAGCCGGTCGTGAAGCGCAACAAAGTTCCAGCAATGGAAGCATGCCCACAGAAACGTGGTGTATGCACACGAGTTTATACAACAACACCAAAAAAGCCGAACTCGGCGCTTCGTAAAGTTGCGAAGATTCGTTTRACCAACGGTTTTGAGGTGATCGGTTATATCCCKGGTGAGGGCCATAAYYTGCARGARCACTCAGTGGTAATGATCCGCGGCGGACGCGTGAAAGATTTGCCCGGYGTTCGCTAYCACGTSATMCGTGGTGTGCTGGATACCCAGGGTGTTAAAGACCGTAARCARCGKCGTTCGAAATACGGCGCKAAGCGTCCTAAGTAAGGTAATAGATATATGTCCCGTCGCCACCGCGCAGAAAAACGAGAAATCAACCCGGATCCAAAATATGGTGATCTGGTTCTCATGAAATTCATGAACTCCATCATGTTGGATGGAAAGAAATCTGTTGCTGARCGYATCGTMTATGGTGCGCTYACKCAGGTTGAAGAAAAAGGCAARGTCGAYCCGATTGAAACGTTTCACTCCGCTTTGGARAATGTRGCTCCACAKGTTGAAGTTCGTTCYCGTCGGGTKGGTGGTGCRACKTATCAGGTKCCTGTTGAGGTTCGTRYCGAGCGTCGTCAGGCYCTTGCAATTCGYTGGGTTATTRGYGCTGCAAGAAAGCGCAATGAAACAACCATGRTTAGCCGTCTTTCCGGTGAATTGATGGATGCTGCAAAYAACCGYGGYAACGCTGTTAAGAAGCGCGAAGACACTCACAAAATGGCAGATGCAAACAAAGCRTTCTCCCATTAYCGCTGGTAATTAANTTCAGNNNCCGRWGMSYCTRTYKAGGTGATRTCGGCAAAAYGAAGGTTTGATACAATGGCACGCGAATACGCTATTGAACATTATCGCAATTTCGGAATCATGGCGCATATTGATGCGGGCAAAACCACGACTACCGARCGCATTCTGTATTATACTGGCAAAAGCCAYAAAATTGGCGAAGTGCATGATGGCGCWGCSACWATGGATTGGATGGAGCAAGAGCAGGAACGTGGYATTACGATCACATCTGCTGCAACAACMACWTTTTGGCCTGAYCGYGATGGCGTGAAGCAYCGCTTCAACATCATYGACACTCCDGGCCACGTGGATTTCACCATTGAAGTAGAGCGCTCTTTGCGYGTTCTCGATGGTGCGATTGCTTTGCTTGATGCAAACGCCGGTGTTGAGCCKCAAACAGAAACWGTTTGGCGTCAGGCTGACAAATATTCCGTACCTCGCATGATCTTCGTCAATAAGATGGACAAGATCGGTGCTGACTTCTATCGCTCCGTTGAAATGATCACCGAGCGTTTGGGTGGTACTCCGCTGGTTCTTCAATTGCCAATCGGCGCTGAAAWYGAATTTGCCGGTGTTGTTGATCTCATCGAGATGAATGCATTGGTTTGGAAATCAGAAAACCTCGGTGCTGAATGGGATGTTGTTGAAATCCCTGACGACCTTAAAGAGCGTGCYGCTGAATTCCGTGAGCGTCTTGTTGAAGCTGCTGTCGAAAACGACGAAGCTGCAATGGARGCCTATCTTGAAGGCACAGAGCCAACRGCCGAGAARCTCCGCGCRTTGATCCGTATTGGAACRATCGCYGCTGARTAYTAYCCTGTTCTTTGTGGTTCTGCYTTTAAAAACAAAGGTGTRCAGCCTCTTCTTGATGCYGTGATTGAYTTCCTTCCAAGTCCARTTGATATYCCTKCYGTKAAGGGCATTGATGTTAAGACYGAGGAAGATACCRYTCGYAWSGCTTCKGATGATGAGCCKCTTGGTATTCTKGCATTCAAAATCATGAACGATCCGTTYGTTGGTACTTTGACTTTCTGCCGYATCTATTCCGGTCATCTGGAAACTGGTGTGACTGTTCTCAACTCCGTTAAAGACAAGCGCGAACGCGTTGGTCGTATGTTGTTGATGCACTCAAAYGATCGCGAAGATATYAAAGARGCCTATGCAGGCGACATYGTTGCGATYGCYGGTCTTAAGATGACYACAACAGGGGATACCCTTTGTGATCCGCTTMAYCCGGTTATYCTTGARCGCATGGAATTCCCTGATCCGGTTATYCAGATYGCGATTGAGCCTAAAACCAAGGTCGATCARGAAAAAATGGGYGTAGCTCTTAACCGTCTTGCTGCTGAAGATCCTTCTTTCCGCGTTTCTTCCGATGAAGAATCCGGTCAGACAATCATCGCTGGCATGGGTGAGTTGCACCTCGATATTCTGGTTGACCGCATGAGACGCGAATTTGGTGTTGAAGCCAATGTTGGCGAGCCTCAGGTTGCTTATCGTGAGACAATCACTCGTACATACGAAGCTGATTACACCCATAAGAAACAGTCTGGTGGTTCTGGTCAGTTCGCTCGTGTTAAAATCCTGTTTGAACCAAATCCGGATTCAGAAGAGTTCGAATTCGATAACAAGATTGTTGGCGGCAACGTTCCTAAGGAATACATCCCCGGCGTGGAAAAAGGCCTTAAATCAGTGCTTTCTTCCGGTCCATTGGCTGGCTTCCCGATGTTGAGCGTTAAAGCAACGCTTCTTGATGGTGCATACCATGATGTGGATTCCAGCGTGCTGGCTTTCGAAATCGCGGCACGTGCTTGCTTCCGGGAAAATAAAGGCAACCTTGGTGCTCAATTGCTTGAGCCAATCATGAAGGTTGAAGTTGTCACTCCTGAAGACTATTTAGGAGACGTTATTGGCAATCTGAATTCCCGTCGTGGTCAAATTCAAGGTCAGGAAGTTCGTGGTATTTTAACGGTTGTTGAAGCCTTTGTACCGCTAGCCAATATGTTTAAGTATGTTGATAACTTGCGTTCAATGTCTCAGGGCCGTGCCCAGTATTCAATGCAGTTTGATCATTATTCACCAGTTCCAAACGCTGTTTCTCAAGAAATTCAAGAGAAATTCGCAGGATAATAATTCAGTTTAACCATTGCGCAAGAATTTCGAGGTTGCGCAAAACAATGGAGAGCCAAAATGGCGAAAGAAAAATTTGAACGAACCAAACCCCATTGCAACGTAGGCACAATCGGCCACGTTGATCATGGTAAAACTACGCTGACAGCAGCAATCACCAAATATTTTGGTGAATTTAAAGCTTATGATGAAATCGATGGTGCTCCTGAAGAGCGCGCACGCGGTATCACCATTTCGACAGCGCACGTTGAATATGAAACAGAAGCACGTCACTACGCACACGTAGATTGCCCGGGCCACGCCGATTATGTGAAAAACATGATCACTGGTGCAGCTCAAATGGATGGCGCTATTCTCGTTTGTTCAGCAGCTGATGGYCCAATGCCTCAGACWCGCGAGCACATCTTGCTTGCTCGTCAGGTTGGTGTTCCTGCGGTTGTTGTTTTCCTCAACAAAGTTGACCAAGTTGACGATGAAGAGCTTCTTGAACTTGTWGACATGGAAGTKCGCGARCTKCTTTCWGCTTAYGATTTCCCKGGCGATGATACACCAATCATCAAAGGTTCWGCKYTKGCWGCSMTKGAAGGCCGTGATCCTGAAATTGGCGAAAATGCAATTCGCGAATTGATGRMAGCTGTTGATACTTTYATCCCACAGCCWGAKCGTCCTATCGAYCAGCCATTCCTRCTGCCAATTGAAGATGTGTTCTCAATTTCVGGCCGTGGTACTGTTGTAACTGGCCGTGTAGAACGYGGTGTTGTTAATGTTGGCGACGAAATTGAAATCGTTGGCATCAAAGACACACAGAAAACCACTTGTACTGGTGTTGAAATGTTCCGCAAACTGCTTGACCGTGGTGAAGCAGGCGACAACATCGGCSCATTGATCCGTGGTATCGATCGCGAACAGGTTGACCGTGGTCAGGTTCTTTGCAAACCAGGTTCAGTTAAACCTCACCGTAAATTTATGGCAGAAATCTACATTCTGACCAAAGATGAAGGTGGTCGTCACACACCATTCTTCACCAACTACCGTCCTCAGTTCTACTTCCGTACAACTGATGTGACTGGTGTTTGTTCCCTGCCAGAAGGCGTGGAAATGGTTATGCCTGGTGATAACGTTGAAATGTCAGTTGAACTGATCGTGCCAATCGCCATGGAAGAAAAGCTTCGCTTTGCTATCCGTGAAGGTGGTCGCACCGTTGGTTCAGGCATCGTGGCATCTATTATCGAATAACGAATTAAACCGGGGTATATGAAAATATATACCTCGGCTTTTTTGTAGTCTGCCATTTTTGAAGAAAGCTAAAGTTCTATGAACGGCCAAAACATTCGCATCCGCCTTAAGGCGTTTGACCACCGCATCCTCGATGCTTCGACAAAGGAAATTGTTTCCACCGCGAAGCGTACTGGTGCACAGGTGATCGGACCGGTTCCTCTTCCTACACGGATTGAGAAATATACCGTCAACCGTTCTCCTCACATTGATAAGAAAAGCCGTGAACAGTTTGAAATACGGACTCACAAACGGCTTTTGGACATTGTTGATCCAACACCACAGACCGTAGACGCGCTGATGAAGCTCGATCTTTCTGCTGGTGTCGATGTAGAGATCAAACTGTAACTAGAATTTCGCGAAAGCCTTTGGCTTTTGACGAGACAAAATATTCATGGGTTTGAATAAAACCTAATTAAGGATTGAACCAATGCGTTCAGGTGTTATTGCACAGAAGCTGGGAATGACCCGTGTCTACAGCGACACAGGTGAACAGATCCCTGTAACAGTTCTGAAGCTTGATAAGCTTCAGGTTGTTGCCCAGCGTACTGAAGAAGCAAACGGCTATAGCGCGGTACAGCTCGGTGCTGGAACTGCCAAAGTCAAAAATACAACCAAGCCAATGCGTGGCCATTTTGCAATTGCAAAAGTTGAGCCAAAACGCAAACTGGCTGAATTCCGGGTGTCACCGGAAAACATGATCGAAGTGGGCGCGGAAATTTCTGCAGAACATTTCGTCATTGGTCAAAAAGTTGATGTGACTGGCACTTCAATTGGTAAAGGCTTCGCCGGCGCCATGAAACGTCACAACTTTAAAGGTCTTCGGGCGTCTCACGGTGTGTCTGTTTCTCACAGGTCTCACGGTTCTACTGGCCAGTGTCAGGATCCAGGTAAAGTGTTCAAGGGCAAGCGTATGGCTGGTCACATGGGCTCAACCCGTATTACTACCCAGAACCTTGAAGTTGTTCGCACAGACGCTGAACGCGGTCTGATCCTCATTAAAGGTGCCGTTCCTGGCTCCAAAGGTGCATGGATCATGGTTCGTGATGCTGTCAAAAAGGCTTTGCCTGATAATGTTCCAATGCCAGCTGCTTTGAAAAGCGTTGCACCTGAAGCTAAAGCACCAGTTGCTGAAGCGACAGCTACTGAGGGAGCGGAATAATGGATCTCAAAGTTAAAACACTTGAAGGCAAAGAGTCTGGTAAAGTTTCTGTAGCTGATGATATTTTCGGCCTGGAAGCTCGTGCAGATCTTTTGCAACGCATGGTTCGTTACCAGCTGGCAAAACGCCGGGCAGGAACCCATGACGTTAAAAACCGTTCGGAAATCAACCGTACTGGCGCAAAAATGTATAAGCAGAAGGGGACTGGTAATGCCCGTCACTCTACTGCAAAAGCTCCACAGTTTCGTGGCGGCGGTCGTGCATATGGTCCAACACCTCGCGATCATGCAATTGGTATGCCAAAGAAAGTTCGTGCGCTCGCTCTGAGACACGCTCTATCTTCAAAAGCTGCAGCTGACGAAATCATCGTTGTGGACGATTTGAAGGTCAAATCACCTAAAACCTCTGATCTTAAAGGATCTTTGGCTAAGATGGGCCTATCAAAAGCTTTGTTTATCGACGGTTCTGAAGTCGATAAGAATTTCAGCCTCGCTGCTCGTAACATTCCTTACATGGATGTGTTGCCTGTTCAGGGGATTAATGTTTACGACATCCTTCGTTGTGGAACTCTGGTTTTGTCCAAATCTGCAATCGAAGCACTGGAGGCACGGTTCAAATGACCGAGATTCGTCATTACGACGTGATTGTTTCACCGGCAATTACTGAAAAATCAACGCTTGCTTCTGAGGCCAATCAGGTTGTCTTCAACGTTGCAAAAAATGCTTCTAAACCAGAGATTAAACAGGCAGTTGAAGCCTTGTTTGGTGTAAAGGTTAAAGCAGTCAACACTTTGATTCGAAAAGGCAAAGTGAAACGCTTCCGTGGCATGGTTGGAAAACAAAAAGATGTCAAAAAGGCTATTGTTACGCTTGTAGATGGTCAATCCATCGACGTTACTACCGGCCTTTAAGGCAAAATACAATTATGGGCGCACCGATACCGCGCAATTTAAAAACGCTGATACAGCGTACAGGAAAGAAAATGGCACTAAAGAAGTTTAATCCCAGAACACCGAGCCTGCGTCAGCTGGTTATCGTGGATCGTTCTGACCTTTGGAAAGGCAAGCCTGTAAAGACTTTGTCTGAAGGTCTGAGCTCATCTGGTGGTCGTAACAACCATGGCCGTGTTACCGCACGTCGTCGTGGTGGTGGTCACAAACGTACTTACCGCATGATTGATTTCAAGCGGCGTAAATGGGACATGGAAGCAACCGTAGAACGGATTGAATACGATCCGAACCGGACAGCTTTTATCGCTCTTATCAAATATGAAGATGGCGAACTGGCTTATATCATTGCACCTCAGCGTTTGGCTGCAGGCGACAAGGTGATTGCAGCAGCATCCACCGATGTGAAGCCAGGCAATGCCATGCTTTTGAAATCAGTGCCAATTGGTACCATTCTCCACAATGTGGAAATGAAGCCGGAAAAGGGCGCGCAGATTGCCCGTTCTGCT
>NVSG01000009.1 GCA_002401155.1 Hyphomicrobiales bacterium | reverse complement strand
GTGAAGGGATGGCGGTTCAAAACAACATTCAAAATGATGGAACATTCAGATGAGTGATGGATGCACCGGGTTTCAATTTCTCGAATATTTCTTCGATATTCGGCATTGTTGCGTTGTGCATGATGCTGGCGGTTCCGATGGCCTTTTGCTCGATTGCTTGCTGAACAACACGCCAGCCTATCTTGCTGTTCCAGTCGCGCTCTGTGTCGTTCTGATGATGATCGGCAGGCCGCTTTATCGGTGGTTGAAGAAGTGAAAATGAAGACTGCAGCAACGCCAGATATGAAGATGCCCGATTCAACCATCGCCGGAATTGGCGATACTGAAGGAACGCCAGAACTGCCGATGATCGATCAGGAAAGCATCGTCAAAACTGCCGGTGATCGCCGGTGCGTATCGCCAGTTCTGACGTTGACGGCCGCAAGTGGAAAACACCTTTCACCCCCAACCGCCGAAGCCTTGATTAAGATGGCACAGGCGGCACGTAAACAGCTTGAGGCGAGCCTGTGACCTATCCGGGCGGCAAGAACGCGGCAGGCGTCGCACAGCGCATTATCAACCACATGCCGCCCCATAAAACCTATTTAGAGATGTTCTTGGGTAGCGGTGCAATCCTTCGCAACAAACGTCCGGCTGAAACAAATATCGGTATCGACAAATCACAAAAGGCACTTGATTTGTGCAGTGATCTTGCTGTCAGGCCATTCTCGCATTGTATGATAATCGGTTGCGGCATCGAATATTTACGTAATCACTTTTGCGCCTTTGGTCCAACCGCCCTTATCTATTGTGACCCGCCTTATATGCCGGAAACACGGAAAGGCGGCGACCTATATGACTATGAAATGACGGAAGCTGACCACAAAATGTTATTGCGTGTTCTTAAAAGCACTGACGCGATGGTGATGATATCCGGTTACAGATGCCCATTATATGACCGTGTGCTAAAGGACTGGCACCGCATTGATTATAAGGCACAAACACGACGTGGCATGGTTGATGAAAACCTATGGATGAATTTCCAGCCACCGAACGAATTGCATGATTACAGCTTTCTTGGTGCAAATTACCGCGAACGCGACAATATCAAAAAGAAACAAAAGCGATTGAAAGCCCGGTTGCAAAAGATGCCCCGGCTGGAACTTCTGGCGATCATGGAAGTGATGAACAGTATCTGAGCCATCGATCAACGCCAGAACAGGCGATAAAGGAATCGGGCAACGCCAATATTGACGATAAGGTACCGGATCAATATAGATGCGCGTGCGGCGTAGATTGAACAAGGATGATTTAACCATGAATAAGCGTTTATCACTGATTACAGCCGTCGCATTACTCACAGCCACCACGGCCTTTGCTGACGGATGGCGTGATAAAACCATTAAAAAGCGCGACGGGTTTGGTGTCTAAAAGGCAGCGCACATCTGTCCAGAAGATCGCGCCGCGCTACAATAGCCATTTTTTCCAATTGTTTATGACCTACAGCGCCATGCACCTAGCATAAAGCTAGCATATTGTGGAGCAACGCTTAGGCGCACTTCTTTTGAGTGATATTTGGTTGCTAGCTGGTAAGCAGATTGCTGCGGGATTGTTCCATTCCGATTAAGTCCATGAAATTGCTGATTTTCATTTCAGTGGCTCGTAAGAAATACATTTTGATTGGCCTTGCCGTCGGCTTTACGCTGGCTGTAAGGAGATTTTGATGAGCCACGCCCAGCCTGACAACAATGAACCATTCAAGCTTTTCAAGCAGAATACATCCAGTCGTTGGTCTATGGGTTTCTCCATCAAAGGGCAGGGTCAGCAACGAATAACCCTTGGTGTTGAGAATTATGCAGAAGCCAAATTATTGGCGTGGGACAAGTGGCATGAAGCTGCTGCGTTAGACAAACTTGGATTAAGCGTCACACGCAAACGGTTTGAAGCCCTCGCAGAAGAATTCATCGAGGAGATTGAATTTTCGGTCGAGCGTGGTGAGAAAGAACCGTATCATGCACGCCAGTTTCCACCGATTGTTAGACGGTATTTCGTTGGGTTCTTTGGCAATAAATTACTGACCGGCATTAAGAGCGAGGATATTGAAGACTATTGGAGGTGGCGTATCGATTATTGGGTGACAGGTGCTGGAGCAAATGAACCATTTATCCGATATGAACGCACCTACAAAGGAAGAACCATCAGCATCAGGCGTCCAATTAAAGAGGGCTTCCCATCAAACAGTACATTGAGCAAAGAGACACAGCTATTAAAGCAGCTGTTTTTGTTTGGGCAGAAGCGGGGATACACTATCGAAATTCCTGCAATTGGAATAGCTCGATCAAACAAACGAAAAGTGACCGACAAGCTCGGTTTCACGTTGAATGAGTTTTTGCATTTGGAGAAGATCAGTCAGAAACGCATCAAAGAGTTGGAAGGCGATGATAAGTCCAAGCGCTTGTATTTTGACCGACAAAAACTGCACTGTTATTGCATGATCGCTGGCTACACAGGTATGCGCCCAACCGAACTGAAAAACCTCAGTTGGGGTGATATTGAAGAACGCCCGCTTGTGTTGGAAAATGGGCAGTGTTACGACGCGCTCATCATTCAAGCACGGGGTAAGGCAAAAGAGCGAGAACTTGCTCCGCAACCGGAATGTTTAATATTTCTCGACACGCTTAGAAACATTTTTATGCTGCAGGCAAAGCGCCAACCGACTGGCAAAGAACCGGTATTCTTCAACAATAAAGGTGAACGCATTGTGAGCTTTAAAAAGGGCCTTGCTGCGCTTCTTACTGCTGCTGGGTTGCGTGAACACAGCGATGGTCGATTACGCGATAGCGGCTCTTTCCGACCCTTCTATATCTCTCAGCAAATTAGAGCTGGCGTTAACACTCAATTGTTAATTCGTAATTCGGGCACTTCCGAAAAAATGATGGCCAATCACTACAATAAAATCCGCCCATCAGAAGAAATTGCCAAACTCACGCCAGACTGGGGTAATCCCCCCATTAAAAATGGGGGGATTACCGAAGAAAGTGTGCAAAAAACAATGAAATCAATTGATTAAATGCAAGATATTTGAATTCCGCTTATGTGGCGCGAAGCATTGTTTTGGATTGTTTGACCCAGCCTGATCTTACCGTAAAATTGACGTTAGCGAACTCAGCCAGTTTCTTCATTAGTATTTAGCTGAAGAATTGGTTTACGGGGTGTGGGGCGTTTGACAACAAGCGTTATTCCTTCTAACTAATCATGATGGTATTAATTGGACATTTGAGTGTGAGTTTTCTTATAAACCTTACCTAACGTTAGGCTTACACTGTCGTGCTATTTTGTTGTATGAATGGTTACTTGATGATTTTTGGGGTTGCCAAATTTTGTTGGGTGGTAAGAATGTGGTAGTCTATTTTGGGGGATGTTAGATTGTTTTTGGTTTCTAAATTCAGCGTAATCGGTAGGGTGTCGGATTTACTTCCGCGTATTGTGGCAGGTGTTTTTTTTGTTGCTGTAGCAGGCGGTAACGTTGAAGCGCTATCGTTAAAAGAGGCGATTGGTACTGCATTGCGGACCAATCCTGAAATTGGTCGGGCTATCGAGAATCGTGAAGCGGTCGAGTTTGAGCTTAAACAAGCTCTGGGGCTGTATTTGCCTCGGGTCGATCTTGAAGCATCCACCGGCACACAAGGACTTGACAGTCCCGCACGACGGGCAGCGGGGATTAATGATGATCCGTTATACCCCTCTCAGGCAGAAGTTGTTGTAACCTATAACATTCTGGATGGTGGGTTTCGTAAATCCGAGGCAAATCGACAGGCTGCTCGTATTGACAGCGCTTCGTTTCGCGTACTTGAGCGCTCGGAACTTATTGGGCTTGAGGTTGCGCGCCTTTATTTCGAGATTTTGTTGCAGGCACGTATCGTTGAGATGTCCCGTCGTAACCGTGCATTTCATAGAAAAACAGTAGGTGATGTGAAATCTGCGATTTCCAGCGGTCAATTGACCGATGCTGATCGCCAGCAGGCAGTAGAGCGTTTAGCTGCGGCCAACGCTTCTGTAATTGAGGCTCAACAGGCGCTGGATGTTGCCAAAATTGGCTTTCGGAAAAATGTTGGTCTTAATTTTACCAAGGCATCCTTGCCACGCCGTGTCGGGCGTAAATTGCCCAAAAGTCAGGGGCGGGCAATTGAGATTGCTCTTTCCAATAATCCACGTGTTCGCGCCGCTGGAGCTGATCTGAGCGCTGCTGCTGCATTGGTGGAACAAGCAAAAGGTGCTCGTGGACTAAAACTTTTGTTAGAAGGACGGGCATCTGTTGGGGATGACATCAATTCGATTGAAGGCTATTCGACTAATTTGCAGGGTAAATTGATATTGCGCTGGAATTTGTTTGACGGCAGCATCAAGAATTCTAAAGTTCAGGAAAATATCCGCCGCGAAAGTGAAGCGGTATATGCCCAGCAAAAAGCTGGTCGGGACGTGAGAGAGGCGGTCAGCACTTCGTGGAGCCGTATCACGCGTCAAAATGCTCTTGCCAGTCAACTCGGCCAGCAGCTTAGGGCGTCAAACGGATTGGTTTCATCCTATCAATCGCAATTCACGGTTGGTCAGCGCTCGCTGCTTGATGTGCTTGATGCGCAAAATACCCGCTTCAACGTACAGGTTCTTTCCAAAACAGCAGAATACAGCTCACGGTTCGCTGAGTACCGACTGATGGCTGCAACTGGCTCATTGTTAGGCTACCTTAATTTGTCTGCTCCGAGGCAGGCTGATGCTTATGGGCGTGATATGCTTGGAACGCCACTGGAAGAAGATACTCCTATACGCAATCGCAAGCCTGTTAACTTTAGTGCGCCGATTGATCTGACGGATTTTGTCAACTGGTAGTCTTGTCGAAAAAATTGGTCTGTTTACACCAATGCGGGCTCTGTTTACGCAAGAATTTAATTCGCAATTGATGTGATAGATTGCGGGGAATGGGTTTTTCGAGACTTCAGGCTGGGTCAGGTTATGCCATACAAGAATGAAATTTTTCATGTTAGGGCGTTATGACCAGAAAGCGTGCAGGAAAATCAAGTCCAAATGATGATGTGATTGAAGATGGGGACGCACAAAAAGGTGCGAATATTCCTTCTTCGGGCAAACCTGATGGTCTCCTCATTCGAAATGATGATGTTGGTAAGGGTAGAACCGCTAGGACCAAGGCCGGTGAAAATAGCGCTGAATCCGAAATGCCATTCAATGATGACGGCACGAGAATCGCTCCTATTGTGATTCATGATCCGCTATTTTTTGCAGTACAGTATCTGGCACGGCGGCGGGGACATTCCGTATCCAGAGATGTTCTGGTCGCTGGCCTGCCGTTGGAAAATGGCCTTTTAACGCTGGCATTATTGCCCAGAGCCCTCGAAAGAATTGGTTTGTCGGTCCAAAATCACCAGATGGCATTGAGGGACCTTGATGAATTTGACATGCCGGCAATTGTTATCAGTGAAAGCGGGCGATTGCTTGTGGCCATGGCAAGGTCCGGCAAGCATTTAATCAATTGTCTCGATCCATCTACCAATCTGGAAATGGAAATAGCCACCAATCAGGGGGAATGGAAGCTTAGCCAATTGGTTTTGTTGATCAAACCAATTGACGGGGTCGCCGGGGAACTGGATAGCGAGAAAGTCACAAAGCCACGCCATTGGTTGAGAGGTGCCTTGAGCGGTCACAGGAAGAGTTTGGCATATGTGATGCTGGCGGCGGTTTTTATCAATGTATTTGCCGTTGCAATGCCGATATTTACGCTTAATGTTTATGATCGTGTCCTGCCCAATAAGGCGATTTCCACGCTTTGGGTTTTGGCAATTGGTTTGATGATTGTATTTTTGTTCGACTTTTTGCTCAAAATTGCCCGCAGTGCCATCATTGATTATACTGGGCGTCGCATTGATTTTCGCCTGTCATCGGCTCTTTTTGACAGGGTTATCAACACAGCCATTTCTGCCCGGCCGGAATCAACCGGAGCCTTCATAAATCGCATCACCCAATATGAAGTGTTGCGTGATTTCTTTACCTCCCACACGATCGTCATGTTTATCGACATATTGTTCATGGGGGTGTTCGTTTATGTCATCGCGTCTTTGATTGGATGGGTTGTACTGTTTCCGGTATTTGCCGCTCTAATTGCAATCACCGCGACGCTGATTATCGGTATGCGATCATCAGCAGCAGTGAAATCTGCCTTGCAGGAATCCTCCAGTCGTAATGCCATTTTGGTAGAGGCATTATCAGCCATCCAGACGGTTAAGGCTGCACGTGCCGAAGGCCAGTTTCAGGAAAAATGGGAAGCAACCATTCTTGCTTCATCAGATACCCAGAGCAAAATCAAATGGTACCAGTCGCTTGCGGCTCAAATTACCACCGTGGTCAGCCAGATTTCGTCGGTCGGGATTATCATTGGTGGTACCTACGCCTTTTCAGAAGGGGATATCACCATGGGGGCGATCATTGCCTCAATGATGTTGTCCGCTAGAATAATTGCACCAATCGCCCAGATTTCGGCAGCTTTACTGCGTACAAGAGCAACCATTGAAGCCTATAAAACCCTTGATATAATTATGAATCTTCCCGATGAACGCAAAGTTCGCAGCAGCTTTGTTACACGGGAAATTGCAGCGGGTAATATCGAATTCAAGAAAGTTCGTTTCGCTTATCCCGATACAGAACATTACGTTCTTGATCAGATATCCTTTTCCATCAAGGCCGGTGAAAAAGTTGGCATTATTGGACGGATTGGCTCAGGTAAAACCACCCTTGGCCGTCTTCTGGTTAATTTTTATGAGACCAGCGAGGGGGAAATTCTCATCGATGGCGTTTCAATCAAACAATATCATCCAGCTGAACTGCGTCGTCAGGTGGGGTTGGTGCTGCAGGATCCCGAACTCTTCATTGGCACAGTTAAGGAAAATATTCTGCTGTCTGACCCCGAAGCAAGTGACGCAAGACTACTTGATATCGCCCGCCAGACCGGCGTTGAAGAATTTGTATCGCGCCACCCCCTTGGCTTTGACATGCCGGTAGGTGAGCGCGGCGCATTTCTATCTGGCGGCCAACGTCAAACCATTGCACTTGCCAGAACCATGCTGACCAATCCCAAAATCCTTTTCCTCGATGAACCATCAAGTTCAATGGATCTGGCAACGGAGCGCGAACTGATTGGCAATCTGAGCAAAAGCCTTTCACCGGCACATACAGTGTTGATTGCAACCCATCGTTTCAGTCTGCTTCAATTGGTCAGTCGGATTATTGTACTTGATAATGGGCATATCGTGGCCGATGGCCCCCGTGAAAAGGTCTTGGCACAATTGCGCTCGTCAAGCGGGGAGGCTGGGTCATGAATATGCAAAGCTCTGACGATGGTACTGTGCAATATGTGTTGGCGCAGGACCGCCCGCCCCGGCATTGGCTCTACGTGATTATTCTCATTTGTGCTTTTCTCTGTATTGCATTGATTTGGGCAGGCAATGCGGAGGTTGACGAATTGAGCCGCGCCGAGGGCAGGGTGGTGCCTTCCAGCAAAACCCAGGTGATTAAAAGCTCCGAGCCTGGTGTGGTCGCCGAAATCCTTGTGCGCGTTGGTGAACATGTGCGCGAGGGGCAACAGCTTATCCGTCTTGATGATACCACCACAACATCGTCTCAGGGGGAAGTTGAAGCGAAAGTAAGAGCGCTGCAGGCGCAGGTGGTTCGCTTGCGTGTTGAATATGAAGGACGCGAGATAGGGGAATATGTTTGCCCCAAATTAATGCAGGCAAAGGTGCCGGAAATTTGTGACAATGAAGTCAATCTGCTCCGGGTCCGGCGACAAACCTTTGAACAGGGAAAACAGGTCTTGCAGCACCGGGTGGAACAACGGCAGCGCGAGTTAAACGAGGCTCAGGCTAATCGTACCCGGCTTGAAAGTGCTTTTGAACTATCCAGACAGAAACTTGATTTGATCATGCCACTTGCTAAAAAACGGCTGGTGTCCAAGACTGAACTGATTGCTGCTAAACGCGACCTCAGTGATACCATGGGGCAGCGAGATGCTGTTATTGAGTCGATTGGGCGCCTTGAGGCAGCTTTGTCTGAAGCTCAATTGCAGGTTCAACAGGCTGGATTGCAATTTCGTCAGGATGCGCTAACCGAACTTACATTGAGACTTGCCGAGCTTTCAGGTGCGAAAGAAAATTTGCGTGGTGCCAGTGACCGGGTCAACCGGACTGATATACGCTCTCCCGTGGATGGGATCGTTAATGAAATCGAAGTCAATACAATCGGTAGCTTCGTGGCTGCCGGTGAGCGGCTTCTTGATATCGTACCGGTTGGTGACACCTTGGTGATTGAAGCGCGTCTCAAGCCATCCGATGTGGCATTCATATTGCCTGGGCAACCAGCCAACATTAAGTTTACCGCCTATGATTTTTCGATTTTTGGAGGGTTAGACGGCGAAGTCGCCAACGTTTCCGCCGACAGTATTATCGATCCCAATACGCGTGAGGCATATTATGTGGTGTTGATTAAAACCGGGGATTCCGTGTTGCACTTCAACGGTAAGGAATTACCAATTTTGCCCGGTATGATTACCTCGGTCGAGATCAAGACTGGTAAGAAAACTATTCTCCAATATCTGCTTAAGCCGATCAACAAGGCCCGGGAGGAAGCGCTCCGTGAACGTTAATCGGGACGGTATTGCTGAACATCAGAATGTTGTAGATATTAGTGATGTAGCATCGGATGATTTGACTCCGGAGTTTCGCGTAGTGCTCGTTGCGAAGAAGCGTCGTGGGGTTAGGCTTGAAAAAATTTACTGGAAATTACTGGATGATATTGCCAAACGGCGCGGGGTCAAACGTTCCCGTTTGATTGCATCTATCATCGAGCAGGAAGCTGAAAACCCCAAGAATATCGCCAGCATATTGCGCGGTTTTGTAGCTAGAACGCTGGAAGACGAGCGCCATGCAAGTGCCAGTCAGAATTCAGAACTATTTCTGATTAATTTGTTACAACAGGCGCCTCTTCCTGCTTTCGCAATTAATCGGCAAAAGAAATTGTCTCAAGTTAATGTGGAGTTCATGCAACTTTTACGGATGATGGTTGGCAATATGACGGAGAAAATATCCGCGGATGTGGTTCAACTGACCCTTGATACACCGACCGAAGAGTTGTTTTCTCGGTTGGTGGATTCGGTGTCGACCCATTGCAATTATGTTATCAATCTGGATGGACGGCAAAGGCGTGGTCGTATCAAGATTGTTGCAATTCCTCCATCACCCCACACAATGCTTGTTGGATATATAGTTTCGTAATCGGAGTATGGTTTCTTGTCTGCCGGCCCTTCCAATCCCAACACAAAGAAAATGAGAGCGATCGCAACGGTTGCTATTTTTGTTGGTGCCTTATTTATTTCGGCTTGTAACTCAACCAAAGACCTTGGTCTGGATGCGGAAAGTCTTGCGGATGCAGCGTCTACACAGGCGACCCCGATTGCCGAGAAGATTGGTAGCGGAGGTGTCGTTGTAGGGCTGATTATTGCAGATGAACCTGATAATCTCTCAGATGGTTTGCCAAACAGTGCCTACCTTTCAGCGAAGCTAGCAGCCCAATCTTTAAAAGGTGCTAAGGTGACGCTGATTGTGCGGCGCTATGACCATACGCAAACGACGCTTCAAAGCGCCGTTTCTGCGTTTGTTGAAGGTCAGGCTGGCATAATCATTGGTCCCGATGATGATGAGGGGGCTGCTGTAATTGCCAAATTATTGCAGGGCAAAAATATCCCTGTCATTTCCTTGGGCAGGGGCGTTAATTCAAAATTCCGAATCTATGGATCAGGATTGTCCGTGGCGCAGGAAATTGCTGTTGTTGTTGCGGAGATGAAGAAACGTAAATACCGCTCAATCCTCATTGCCGGAACGAAATCTTCCGCCAGCAAAGCGTATTCTGCGGCATTTTTGAAAGCGATTAAGGGGACGCGCATTAAAGCCGTCGAAGTTGATATCGGCGATATGGCTCAAGGAGTTGTTGCGGCTGGCAACCTCATCGAAACCGGCAAAAATATCCCTCAGGCGGTCCTGTTTGCGACTGGGCCAAAAGCCGCCAGTGCATTTATCTTGGCCCTGTCAGACAATACAAAGTTCGCCAAGCTTGATATTGTGGGAAATAACGGTTGGAGTACGGCACCTAACGATATTCCAAAAACTCGACAGATATGGTTTGCAACCCTTGCGAGCAATCATCTGAAAGACTTCAGCCGGAAGTTTGCTGCGACTAGTAAAAGATCACCAACATTGCGTGGCGCTATTGTATATGACTTGGTCGTTATGGCTGGTGTTTTACCAAAAGTTGTGCCTGAAGACCCATACGGGGAAGATGTACTCTCCAATAGTCAGGGATTCACAGGGCAAAGCGGCAAATTTCGATTTGGAAAAGACGGCGCCATCCAGCGTTCCTACGTTATCACAACTCTTAATTGATTATTCTGTCTGGGATTGTTGTGTATTATTTGTGCAAAAAACCACTCAAAATTCAGTAATTTATCAAAATACATATATATAGATGCAATAATATTAGGGTTAACAAGATATTTAAGAATATATGCATAGTATAATATATACTATCAAGATCCTGCGTTGCTCTCAGGGGTGCTCGTTTATACAATGGTTAAGAATTGGTAAATGATGACTTTTTGCAGGAGAGAGTAATGTCTATTCGTGACGAATTTGAAGCTGGTAGTTTGTTTGGTGATGAGGGTGGGGAGGATACGCAAACCACTGAGGTGATGCAAGTTGCGCAGGCTGAGTCGCCAACCCCGACCGAATCTAATTCGTCCAATTCCAGTCCCTCTGCAAAACTAGTGACTATTGCCATTGAAAACGGCAATATTGCCCGTTTGCCAACGGGAACTGATATTTCCAATCCGCAAGTCAATGGCCAAAACCTCCAGTTCGTACAGGCCGATGGTTCCGTCATTTCCATCCCGAATGGCGCTGTACAGGGTCTTGTATTGTTCATAGGCGACATTGAAATTCCTGCCGAGACTGTCGCAGCCTTATTTGCTTCCAACAATATTCAGACAGCCGCAGGTCCAGCGGGCGGTAATGGTGGCGCATCCGGCAGTTTCGATGAACTTGGACCGCAAAACGTGGGTGATGGTCTGGGAAATAATTCAGGCTTGCTTGGTAATACTGACTTCGGCTTTGCCACGGCTAGTAATGATACTCCGCAAGAGCCCAATCTTCCGCCGGTTATTATTTCAGCGATCGGTGGCAGTATTTCCGAGGAAGGCTTTGGTCTGGCCGATACGGATGGCGATCCCGATACCACCGATAGTTCGGTGCTTACCGGACAAGTTGTTGTTGATGATATAGGACCGCTCACATTTACATTCGGTATTCCTTCAGAGCCTTTTTCTTCCGGTGGGTTCCCAATTGTTTGGCAGGCAAGTGGTGGCACTTTAACCGGTACTGCCGATGGTGTTCTTATTATCACCGCGACCATTAATTCTTCTGGCAATTATATCATTACTCTGTCTGGACCGTTTGATCATCCAATCGCCGGTGTCGAAGATGCTCTCGATCTGGATCTGCTTGTAACTGTAACTGACACAGGCGGATTGTCTGCTTCGACTACATTGACAATCTCCATTGAAGACGACAGCCCGGAAGTGCTGATCTCAAACGAGACCGTATTTCTGGATGATGAAACAGCAAGCAGCGCAATTTCGGACGGAAATCCCGGTGGTGTGGATGATTATGACGGTGTAACGCCGCCGCCTGCACTAACAGGAACTTTATCCCATGATTATGGTGGTGATGGTGCTGGTACGGTGTTGTTACTGGAAACCGAAGCGCCGTTCGACTTTGCCTATGAGGTGAGTGTTGACGGGACTGTATTGACGATCAGTCAAATCAGTACCGGTCTTGATGTCGTTCGTGTCACTTTGTCGGATACAACCTCTGGTGACTATACTGTCGAGCAGCTTAATCCAATCGATCATTCTGTTGCCGGAGTGAGTGAGGAAAGCCAGATATTTACTCTGGGCTACCGTGTAACTGATGGCGATAATGATAGTGTTGATGGTACGCTAGAGATCAATGTTGATGATGATACGCCAATTATTGGTGATATTGAATCTGGAGTCGTTGAAGAGGAAGAAGGCAGTGTTGTCGGCGCAGGCATAGAGGAGTTTGCCCCAAGTGATTTGGATGAGGATATCCTACCCCCAATTTATAATCCAACTACAGAACAAGCTAGCGGTAGTCTGGAGATTTCCTGGGGTGCTGATAATGACAATTCTTCCGTTAATGGCGGTACCAGCACAGGCAATGGAGACCGTTCTGTTACTTTTGCAAACATAGGTTCTGCCGTTGAAAATATTATTGTGAATGGTGGTGTGCTTGCTGCGGCTGATTTGTCCTCTCGCGGAGATACTATCGCGTATCATTTTGAGGGTAATAACCGTATTTTGGTTGCGCAAGCTAATGACGGCAGCGGTGATCGCACGATCTTCACAGTTACCTTGTCTGATGAAGGTAATGGCAGTTATGTCTTTGATTTAGTGGACGTTCTTGATCATCCTGCTGCTGGCGAAGATGTGTTGTCCTTTGAATTTTCCTTTACTGCCACAGATAGTGATGGTGATGGTTCTACATCAGGTTTTGAAATTAGTATCATTGATGATGCGCCTGTTTCATTAGGCACTCTCTTTGATCGCACAGTTGAAGAGGAGGAACTTGATGGTGGCAATGAAGATACCAATGCAGATGCAGACTTTCTCGTTCCGTTTTTTGGCAATTTTGTCGATATCGTCGGCAAGACCGCTGGCGGTTCTCTGAACATATTCTGGGGTGGCGATGACAGCGATGTTGATGATGGCGTTTTGGCCAATGGTTTGCCCGATCAGGATGATCTGGCTTTTGGTCTGCGTTCAGTGGTGTTTGGTGATGTTGTTGGCACGGATGTTGATGCGTCAGGCTTTTTGAGTATTGAAGGCGATAGTGGCTCGATTGCTACCAATGCGCTGATGTCGCGTGGTGAACTGGTTACATTTGATTTATCTCCTAATGGCACGATTCTCACAGCGATGGCTGGTGGCCGGGTGGTATTTCAGGTTGGTCTTTCTGATGATGGTTCCGGTGAATTTATATTCAATTTGGTAGATACGCTTGATCATTCAGGCCTTGGTTCAGAACCAAGTGATGAAGACGAACTTTCCTTCACCTTTAGCTTCATTGCCCGTGATGGTGATGGTGATATCACTACCAATGACTTTACCATCAATGTGATTGATGACAGTCCGATTGCAGATGGTGCTGCGGTTTCGATCACATTAAACGAAGATGATATTGTCACACGTTATTCCTATGGCTCTGATCCCTTTGATGGGGGCGGTGATGGTTCAACCACTGGTCGGGTTGATTTTTTTGGAGGGCCTGCCTACGCAGCTGGTGATGTTGCTTCAGTTGTATCATTCGGTGCCGATGGCTCGGCGGCCAGTGGCGCTTATACATTTACAAGCGATGCAATTGAAACAATGGAAGCGCTTGGCCTGCTTTCCAAAGGGCAGGGGCTTTCCTTTACCATCGTCAATGGTCCTGTGCTGGGCTATGCGATCATTGGTTATGTGGACAATGGGAATGATGGAAACTTCAACCCATTTGGCGGTGACCGTCCCGTCATCAGCTTTGCGCTCGACCAGGACAGTGGCGAATTTATTCTGCGTCTCCACGATCAACTCGACCATGTAGATAATGATTCGGATGTTAGTAGTCCTGTGCTTGAGACTACGACTGGCACGCTTGATTCAATTGAGTTTGGTCAAATAATTGAAGCCAAAGATGGCGATGGCGATACAGTTCAACTGACTGGCAAGCTTGATGTTACAGTTGTTGATGATATTCCATTTGTTGATCTCCTGATCTTTAATACTGTTCGGGTCGATGAAACCTATGGTCCGCACAGTGATAATACCACTTGGCCTTTGATTGTAGCTCGTTTTGATGGTGTTACCGATCTGGGTAGTGATCCCGACTTCGCAAGCCCCGGCTCCGGGCCGATATATGCGTTTGATTGGGTTGTTGATGTTTACGCTGATGGTGGCGCTGATGACGACGCAACCTACGCTATGACCCTGCAAATCGATGAATCAGATTCTGGACTCTTTACGACAGAAGGCGATAAAATTACGCTGGTGCTTGAAGATGGCCTAATTATTGGTCGATTGGACGGCAGCGGCGGGGCAGCAGGAACTGGTGTTGCTGCGTTTGCAATTCACATCGGCGAATATGGTGTGGTCAGCATCGCCCAGTATATTTCATTGAAGCACCTTGATCTCACTAGCCATGACGAACACGTTAATCTTGTAGGTAAAATATCCGCGGTGATGACTGTTACCGATTATGATGGTGATACAGTGTTCCAAGTAATCCCGATTGGCGAGAATGTATCATTTGATGATGATGGACCATCGGCGGGTCCAAATTCACCGATTCAGTTTGATGATGATGTTGTTGTTGGCGCGAATGGCAATGTTGGTGTTGCTGGCGATCTTGTGGATGGTGCGGGCACTGATGATGAAGCTTTGCCGGGAACAATCTCAGGCATGCTGAATCTTTCATTTGGCGCTGATGGTGGATTGGTTGAGTGGCAGGATGATGTGATGTCGACTGGTGGGGCGGCAGGCTTTAGCTATGCGGTTGATTCCGATGGCACCCTTACGATCACTCAGGTTCAAAACGGTACACCTGTTGATGTTGTTACAGTGACGCTTGATGCTGAAACGGGCGCGTATGTTGCTACTCAGAATGCGCCACTGGTGCATGCTGATGGGGATGATGAGAACAATCAGAACTTTGAACTGACCTATCTAGTAACTGATGGCGATGGCGACATAGAAACCGGCACATTGAATATCAATGTGGATGATGACACGCCAGTGGTGAGTAATCCTACTGGTAGTGCTCCTGGCGTATCCAATGCAATAGTTGACGAAGACGATATTGTCGTTATTTCCGGTGTACAAGGTGCAGGAACTGATGGTTCCGTTACACCATCAGCTTCTGGAACGCTTAAAGTCGATTTTGGTGCAGATGGATTTGGTTCAACCGCCTTTACTGGCGAATTCGACGTACCAAATGCTAATAGTGGTACACTTACTGCTGGAGATATGACGGGATTGGATTCTGGTCTGACCTCTGATGGTCGTGTGGTAATGTATCGTTTGTCGAGCGATGGTCAAACCATTGAAGCTTATGTTTCCGGCACCAGTGAAACCATTTTTGAAGCTGTGCTCAATGATGGTGATGCTGGCTGGACGGTTACCCTTTATGGCAATATCGACCATGTTTATGGCTCCAGTACGCAACGTGGAGATGGTCAGTCCATGGGCTTCATTGTTGCTGCAAGCGATACAGATGGTGATACTATTGATGTAGAATTGTCTGTGCGTATCATCGACGATAATCCATTGATTGGTTCACCAGAAGCTGGAAGCGTTGAAGAAGAAAGTACTGTGCTGTCGATCATCAATGGTAGTTTCGAAGCTAGATCACTCGCCGATGGCGAGCCGGGCGTCACTATCGACGCATTTGGAAATTATACCACTGGCAATCCGGATGGCTGGATCATTACCGGTGGTACTGGTGGCTTGTTTGCGCCAAAGGATAATATCAGCGACACTTCCGGACATGCTGGCGACAATGTTGTGTGGCTGCGTAGTGGTGCAACCCTGTCTCAGGACAGTGGCGAAGACCTCGCAGAAGGCGCCAATTATACCCTTAGCCTGAATGTTGGTGATCGCACAGGCTCAGCGGGCCAATGGCCCGGTGGGGACGTGTGCCTTGTCGCAACCGACGGAACCACCACAGTTGTGCTCTCGACGCTGACATTGCCAACACCGGCAGACGGCGAGTGGTCCACTGTGACACTCAACACAGGCCCGATTGCGGGTGACTATGACGGATTTAACCTGTATATCGAGATACAGCAGGATGCGGCTGGCGGCACCAACCAGATACTGGTCGACAATGTTCAATTGACACGCTTCGAGCCATCTGCTGATACCGGTTCTCTCGACGTCAATTGGGGGGCTGATGATAATGTTGCGTTGCGCACAATTTCCTTCGACAGCGCCATCACGACTGGCGATATCGTTGAAACCGACAACAATACACCACTCACATCGAATGGTGATGCGGTAACTTATAATGTGATCGATTCCACAACGCTGCAGGGTGTGGCTGGTGGCCGGGTTGTGTTCGAAATCACACTCGATAACGCAAGCACAGGCTCCTATACCTTCACGCTGTACGATAATGTTGATCATGTTGGCACCGGAGAGGATTCTGAACTTAATATCTCGCTTGGCATCGTCGCAACAGACGGCGATGGCGATAGCGCCGCCGATACAATCACCGTGACTGTCAACGATGACACGCTAGTGGTTGGCTCTTCAGCCGACACCAGCATCGATGCTGATATTCTGGTCACCCCTGACACTCTGGACAATAGCATTGATGGCTCGCTGGGTATCAATTTTGGCTCCGACGACAGCAACAGCGATGCCGGGCAACCCGGTGACCGTTCGGTCGAATTCTCCCAGCCCATAGCAATCGATAACGTTGAAGTCACAAATGGCTCTGGCGCTTCAGTAACGCTGACTTCGAACGGTGCAACTGTAAATTACACCATCGTCAACGGTACGCTGATCGGCCATACTGGCAATGATGCGAACACCAATCAGGTCTTCACCGTATCCCTTGACGATGCCACAGGTGCCTATGAATTCAATTTATTGGCCAATGTTGATTATGAAAATCTGCAAAACGCTGCCGAAAATATCCTCAATCTGAATTTCGATTTCACTGCAACCGACAGTGACGGTGACACAGCGGGTGGCGACTTCACAGTCACGATCGATGACACTGCACCAGTGCGCCTGTTCGACACCAATGGCGATCTGGTTGGAACCTTCGATACCATTCAGGCAGCGGTTGATGCGTCGGCTGACGGGTATAGCGTCTTCGTCCTTCCTGGCACCTATAACGAGAATGTGGTCATTGACACCGAGATAACATTGTTGTCGCAAGGTGGCCGCGACGTCACGATCATCGACGGCATTCAGGCAGGAAGTGAGCTTGGCACAATCGAAATCGATCCGGATGTCGACAATGTAACCATCGGTGGTATCGGTCAGGGCTTCACAATTCGCGGTATCGACGGAACACCTGGCCTTGAGAAAGCGGCCATCTATTTGCAGGGCGACCACGACAACATCACGATCCAGGGCAATGATTTGGTGGCAAGGGGCGACTCTGCGCTCACGTCGGAATATGCCGGAGCAGTGACCAATACTCTGATCGATTCAAATATTATTTCCGGTCAAACATTTAATGATCCTGAGCCGGCTGGTGATGGATTTGGTGCTCAATTCACATTGGCAAATGTGCCACGTCAGCTCGTTGTAATGGGCAATGGCGGCGGCGGATCGCCTTCAAGCAACAATATCACTTTCTCAAATAATGAAGTGACCGGAACAGCCGGTGGAACCAGCACCACTGACAATACTGGCACCACAGTAACGGCACACGAACAAGGCAACACGCTTGTCACCATCGATGCTGCCGATTCATTCATAACAGACAATACCTTCACCGGTTTCACTGCACGTTATGGTGTTGCATTGCGGGCGCGCGGTCCTAATACGGACATTGAGAATAATACCCTTGATCATACAAGCGGTGGCTACAGTCACGGCATGATCGTGATCAATCACGGTGCTCCGGGAAATTACAGCGGTAACGAACTGATCGGTGGCGCTGGAGATGAATTGATCTATAGCATGACCCCGGGAGCCGATACGCTGAATGGCAATGGCGGGAATGATATTCTTGAAGCTGGCAGTGGTGCCGATACAATCAACGGCGGCGAAGGCGACGATATCATTATCTGGCGTGTTAGTGATGCCGATAACAACGACATCATCAATGGTGGCGATGACAATGATACAATTGTCGTGATCAATGATACTGGTGCTGCACAGACAATTACGCTGGATGCGCCAGGCACCGGCTTTACGGTCTCTGATGGCACCGATACGGCTAACGTTCAGAATGTGGAAGAAGTCAACATCACCATGTCGGGTGCTGGAGATACAGTCGACATCACTGGTGATTTTGTGGCTTCGGGTATCAACGTTAATACCATTACGGTTGATGGTGGCGATGGCAATGATACTGTCGATGCCTCTGGCATGACCGGAACGGACGCGGCATCTCAGGTCGGGATCCACTTTAGCGGCAATGGCGGTGATGACACACTGAGCTCTGGCATCGGCGATGACTATTTTGACGGTGGCGATGATATTGATACGGCGGTTTATGACGGCGTCCTGACGGCTGCGGATTTCGCGGCAGTTGCCGATGTGGATCCGGGCGCGAGCACAACATCCGGCTGGCAGGTTGATGCCAGCAGCTTTGGCGAAGGTACTGACAGCCTCACGGGTGTTGAGATTGTTCAAGGTGAAAATCCTGCTGGACCGGAAACAGGCCGTTTCTTATTGGTTGGCAATGGTGGTTTTACCACTATTCAAGATGCGATTGATGCTGCTGTTGATGGCGATACGGTCATGATTGCTGCAGGTACATATGAAGAAATGCTTTCGATCAACGATAAAGATATTACGTTGATTGGCCAAGGCGACTCGACGATTATCACGCCGCCAGCAGGCACGATTTTGGGTATAACTACCGTGGCGTCCAGTAGCCATCCTGATAAGTCAGGCATTGTGGTTATCGAAAATTCGATGGTGACGATCAAAGATATAAAAATTGATGGTGCTGGTCGTGGTGATGAGCGAGAGTCTGGAAGCGATGATTATAATGGTCTCTTGATGATTAATTCTGGTGGTACCATTGAGGACGTGACCATTACTGGTGTACGAGCTCCTCTTGATACCAATGGTAATGTTTCTGGCGGACAATGGGGCGTTGGATTTTATATCGCAAATAGTGATGGCTCTGCCCGGTTGTTGAACTTTAATAACAACACGATTGAAGACTTCCAGAAAAACGCGACCGTATTCACGGGTGCCAGCCTAGAGGTAAATGTTAGCGGCAATGTGATCACTGGTAACGGTGGCACACCGACAACTGCGCAGAACGGTTTGCAGTTTGGTACTGGTGTCACAGGCATTGTGGATAGCAATACCGTTCAAGATATTGGCTGGTTCTGGTCAGGAACGGGAACACAGTGGACATCTTCCAGCATCTTGAGCAATGGTGCGGATGTTTCCATTACCAACAATACCGTGACAGGTCCGACCAATTCGCCGACCCCGCCGCAGGAGCTAAGCGCGACGGGTATCTATGTTGTCAACGACCCCACAGGCGCAGACATTCAATCAAACACTGTCAGTAATTTTGCATGGGGGATTATCTCTTATCTCGATGGCGCTCAACCGATTATTACGGGCAATATCTATTCTGGCGATGACCTTAATCTCGGTTTCTACGCTCCACAGGTAGGTGTTACTATCTCTGGTTCGGACGGCATAGATGAGTTCAGCAGCGGCCTTGGTGACGATACGTTCAACGGTTTGGCTGGGGATGACCGGTTCTACTGGTCCGTTGGCGATGGTGATGACACCATTGATGGCGGTTCGGGTAATGAGTCGGTCGGCGATACGCTGTTTATTTCGAGTACTGCTATAGGCCAGATAATCACCCTTACGAAGGTGCTCGCAGTTTCCGGCTTTACGGTTTCTGATGGAACAGATACCGCCCAGATTACCAATATTGAAGAAGTTGTAGTCGACTTTAGTGCCGGCGCAGGTACGCTCAATATTGTTGGCGATTTTGTTGGCTCAGGCATCAATGTGAATACGATTACGGTTGAGGGTGGTGTAGGCAATGATACTGTTGATGCTTCCTTGATGGTCGGTACGGCTACGGATTCTCAAGTTGGTATCGATTTCACTGGCAATGATGGTGATGATACATTCATCAGCGGTGTGGGCGACGATACTTTTGATGGTGGTGATGATATCGATACGTTCATTTTGAACGGTAATCGTGCTGATTACACCATCACGATTAATGGCGATGGCAGTGCGACAATTGTTGATAATAATGACATCGATGGCGATGACGGCACGGACACGGCATTGGCCAATGTCGAGATGCTTGGCTTTGATGGTGGTGTGACAATCGATCTAACTTTGGGCGTGCACGTATTTGAAGGCACAAGTAATGTTCTGAGAGCCACTTATGCCACGATCCAGGAAGCAATTGATGCGGCATCTACCGTTGATGGCGATAATGTTCAGATTTCTGCTGGCACTTATGCCGAGAACCTAACCATCGACAAGGCATTGACCTTTGTTGGTCTTGGTGATGTTTCTGTTGAGCCTGTCACTGGTGTGGCTGTGACGGTTGCTGCTGGTGTTGATGGTGATTTGTCCTTCGACAATATCGATCTTGACGGATCGGGTACTGCATCGACTGGTATAATTGTTGCAGCAGGTGCCAATGTTGGTACGCTGACTTTTACCAATGGCTCTATCTCTGGCTTCACTTTACGTGGCATCTTTGCCAGCGACAATGGTAGTCCCGTTCTTACGCCAACGATGGGCAATCTTGTCATAACGGATAGTGAATTCTCAGAGAATGGTACCGGCAGTGGCAATACAGCCCATATCAAGCTGTTTGGCTTTAGTGGCGATGCTACATTCCAGAATGTGACCCTTGATGGCACACATGGTGTTGTTGGCTCTACTGGTCGTCCGGATAATGCTATTGAGATCATTGGCGGTCTGAATGGACCTGGCAGTGCCAATCCGGCACCTGTCGATTCACCGGATATCGGTAGCATCGAGTTCGACAATGTGACAGTCACAGGTGAATACCATAAGAACCCAATCGGGATTTTCAACTTCAGTGAAATTGATGGATTGTCCGTCAATGGCCTTAATCTTTCAGGTGCAGAGAGCAGCTGGGGACCATTGTTCAATATCGATGGTTTCGATGATACGACGATTGATGCATCTGGCTTCACCATTACATTCCCTGCAAATGATGAAATTCACACTGAGATCCAGGGTGATAAGAATAATCAGGCTGATGTCGACCAAACGATCATCGGCACAGATGCCAATGACCGTATTATCGGCAAGGATGGCAATGATACGCTGAAAGGCGGTAAAGGCGACGACGAACTCTATGGCGCTGATAAACCAGGTCAACCGCAAGAAAATGAAGTTGGCGATGATACGTTAATTGGTGGTGCTGGTAATGACAGAATGTTTGGCGGCAAAGGAGACGACACCTTCGTACTAATCACCCAAAATTTTGACAATGGTCTTGATCACTATGATGGTGGTGAAGGTTATGATCGCATTATTGGTGGCTGGTCTTATGACACCTTGAACGTCCTCAATAATTTGTCCAATCTGGTCAGCATTGAGGAATTGGATGGGGGCGATAATACAAATGATCGCAATATCATCCTTGCGACTTCTGGTAATGATGTGCTGGACTTTAGCAATATCGTGGTGAACAAGTTCACCATTGATGGTGGCGATGGAGATGACACCATCACCGGCACGGATGCTGGTGATCGTATTCACGGTGGCAGAGGCAATGATGTTCTGAATGGTGGCGAAGGCGATGATGTCTTCCTGTTGACCACTGGCGGTGACATCAGCGGGATTGACCAATATTCCGGTGGCATAGGCAATGATAGCATTATCGGCGGTTGGTCTTATGACACCCTGCATGTCACCAACAATTTGGCAAATCTTGACGGTATCGAAGCCATAGATGGTGGTGATAATACCGTTGATCGCAACACGATTTTGGCAACCTCAGGTGATGACACGCTCGACTTCACCGATATTGCTGTAACACGGTTCACCATTGATGGTGGTGACGGGAATGACACCATTACCGGCACGTCTGCAAATGATCGTATTCGCGGTGGTGATGGGAATGATACCATCACTGGTGCAGGAGGCGATGATACCTTGTTCGGGCAGGATGGAGACGATACCATCATCTGGAATGCTGGAGACGGCAAAGATACGGTCGATGGCGGTTCCAATACAGCCATTGGCGATACTTTCATTGCCAATGGTGATGCGACAGCGGAAGCTTTCGATATCTATTCCAATGATTTTCTTGCGGCTAATGCAGCGATAGCAACAGCGCTTGGTTATACGCTGGGTAGTGCAGAAATTGTGGTTGCCCGCGATGGTGTTCTGGTTGCTGAATTGTCCGATATTGAAGAGATTATAATTGACGGGCAGGGCGGTGGTGACACTTTCAACACCCATGGTGACTTTACAGGCACCAGCCTGCACACAAGTACAATTGTTTATGGTGGCTCGATAGGAAATGACACGTTCGATATTGCCGATCTTGCCTCTGCACACCGCATTATCTTTAAGACTGGTGGCGGTGACGATGTGATACTTGGCGATCTGCGCTCGCTGGATGTCATTGAGTTGGCACCTGGAACCGTGATTGGTGACTATACCACTACGATTAATGGCAATGGCACGCTGACCATCAGCGATGGCACACATTCGGTCACCTTCTCGGGCAATGGCGCAGTACCGATATTCCGTGATGATCAGGGAGTAGAATCCAGCGATTTGCCACCATTGGTCGTAGTAACGGGATTCCGATCGGGAAGTGAATTCTTGGTCAATGAGGAAGGCGCTGGTGATCAATTTTTGTCAACCGTCACCAATCTTGAAAATGGTGGTTTCGTTGTGACCTGGATTACAAATGACGTCACCCAAGATGGGGATGATTACGCGATTAAGGGGCGTGTCTTTGATGAACACGGCGTTGCATTGGCAGGGTCCGAATTCCTGGTCAATGAGGAAGGCACTAATTATCAATCTAGTCCAAGTGTCACCGGTCTTGAAAATGGTGGTTTCGTTGTGACCTGGATTACATATGATCCCACACAAGATGGGGATGATCACGCGATTAAGGGTCGTGTTTTTGATGAACATGGTGTTGCGTTGGCAGGGTCCGAATTCCTGGTCAATGAGGAAGGCGCTGATAATCAAGGCTTGCCAACTGTCACCGATCTTGAAAATGGTGGTTTCGTTGTGACTTGGTATACAACTGACTACACCCAAGACGGGAGTGGTTACGCGATTAAGGGGCGTGTTTTTGATGAACATGGTGTTGCGTTGGCAGGGTCCGAATTCCTGGTCAATGAGGAAGGCACTGATGATCAATCTAATCCAAGCGTTACCGGGCTTGAAAACGGTGGTTTTGTTGTAACCTGGATTACAGGTGATTCCACCCAAGACGGTGATGGTTACGCGATTAAGGGTCGTGTTTTTGATGAACATGGTGTTGCATTGGCCGGTAGCGAATTCCTGGTCAATGAGGCTGGCGCTAGTTATCAATCTTTACCAACGGTCGCCGGGCTTGAAAATGGTGGTTTCGTTGTGACTTGGTATACATTTGACCCCACCCAAGATGGGGATGATCGTGCGATTAAGGGGCGTGTTTTTGATGAACATGGCATTGCGTTGGCAGGTAGCGAATTCCTGGTCAATGAGGAAGGCGCTGGTGCTCAATATCAAACAACGGTCACCGGGCTTGAAAATGGCGGTTTTGTTGTGACCTGGTATACAGATGACGGCAACCAGGACGGGGATAGTGCCGCGATTAAGGGTCGTGTTTTTGATGAACATGGCGTTGCGTTAGCCGGTACCGAATTCTTGGTCAATGAGGCTGGTACTGGTCATCAATCTTCACCAACGGTCACAGGACTTGAAAATGGTGGTTTCGTTGTGACCTGGAGTACAACTGATCCCACCCAAGATGGGGATGGTGCCGCGATTAAGGGCCGTGTCTTCCATGTAGCCGATGATGGAGCGTTATCTTCCGAGGAAGTGGGTGCCCAAGTGGTTCTGGGGACGCAAGACGATAACACTTTGGCCGGTGGTGCTGGCGATGATTTCCTTCACGGTGGTGCGGGCGACGATCTACTGATCGGTGGTTTGGGTAAGGACACCCTCACTGGCGGAGAAGGTGGCGACACCTTCAAGCTGGACAATCTCGATATTGCAGACTTCATCACTGATTATAATGCGGGTGAGGGAGATGTTATCGACTTGACCGCATTGTTTGATACTGCTGGTGAGGACGTTAGTGACTACGTTGCCTATGATGAAGCAACCGGGAAACTCACTGTTGATACCGATGGTACAGGGCTCAATGCTGCCCCAGTTGAAGTTGCAACATTGGGTGGTGCTGGCGAACATCCATCGGCAAATACCATCAGCTTCCTGTTCGATAACGGTGGCAATATTGAGACTGATATCGTCTAGTTAGATTGGTAAAGAGGCTGGGAATTCCGGCCTTTTTTATGATTGTATATCCTAAGTTTTTCCACCTAGGCTGATGGCGGCGAACCCGCCTTTGCCGAGGGATGCGACACTGGAATTTCTTCCGGTAAAGCCGTGGATAAAGCTCTTTGCGCCTGCAAAGGAAGCAATTGGCATATAGGAGCGAAAGAGTGTGTCGCTGGCGATGGTGTTGCTCAGATTGTCGAGGACATAATTCTTGCCGTCCACATGAACCGCTAATACCGCGTGATAAAGGCCTCTTCGTGTGTCTTTCAATACGACGAATTGCAATTGCTCAGGGGTGAACCCAATCCGGTTTAAGAGCTGCATCTTGGCAATGGCGTAATCTTCGCAATCGCCATATCCGCGCGCTGCACTTTCAGCCACGCTTGCCCAGTGATCGCCGCGGTCTGAGCGATATTTGATCGTCCGGTTTACCACACTATTGATTAGTCGCAGTGCTTCGACCGGTGCCAAACTATCGGCTTTTTTTGCCGCGGCAGCCAAACGTTTACCGGTAGAAGTTTTACAAAGCGAGTCGGCGCAGGCATCTGTGATGTGGGCAACTGGCGCAATTCTGGACCATTGGTCGAATGCCGCCATCTTGCCCACAGGGATAACAACCGAGCGGAATACATTATAATTCTTGGGAGAAACCTTGCGGGCCTTTGGCACTGATGGCGTAATATTTTCCTGTAAGCTTGCTTTCAACTTACCATTGGCGAAAGGTTTGTTCGGTGAAATGGTTGGTATCACAAGAGCTGGAAGTGAACCGGGTTGTTCAAGCGATGCCAAAATATCGTCGATTGTTTTCGGTGAAACGGTAGGCGTTTCAGCAGCTTGAATAGGAGCCGTATCCTCAAATCGTGCCAGAATGTTCTCAATAGTTAGCTCTTCTCTGGGTAAAACCAAAGGCCCTTCCGGGTAATTCAGCAGTGGTATTACATTCAGACTTGCTAGTTTTTTCTCTATCTTGATCTTGGGGTAATTTTCTGGAGAATCCTTATAAGGTTCATATCCAGATAAAGCGTTCATTTCTTTACGCGGCGAATGCCTAAGGCGGGTGCCAGCATATTCGTTCAGAGGTGTTATATATGACAATCCACTTGGATAACCATCTATGGTTTTAAGACGTGCATGTATTTGACCTGCGCCAAAAGAAAATCCGGCGGTCGCTGCAAATACAAATCCAAGTATAAACTTCTTAATTGATGGCATAACGCCCTCCGTGTTAAAGAAGAAGTTATAGGTAAAAAGATAATTTCGATGAAATAAGCGTGATGTATTTTAAGTTGCTTGAATTAGTAAAATTTTAAATGAATATACAATTCTTTGTCAGGAATTGTATTCTGATTGAATTGTGGCATGGCAACAGATATTTCCAAATAAAACCCGGTGTTTCAACATCATTAATTGGTTATAGTTGAGCAGAATCCGGCTACGTTCTTGAGCTAGTGATTTGCAAATAAAGGCGGAGACCTACCAATTGATTTTTCCAGTGGCATTCTGGCGGTTATTGCAATGGATATTGGTTGTGGGTGTTATGTCGCTGTGCTCAATTCTGAATATAGAACAGAGTCCGGCATTAGCCGGGGAACACGAAGGTGGACCTGTCGCGCTTTAGTGCCGCTCCAAGTTCTCATTTAGGCGGCTTTTCTCTCGAATGCCAATGGGCTTTTCCAACCTAATGCTGAATGCCTCCGGCGTGGATTGTAGAAGCCATTAATATATTCGAAGATAGCTACTTCAACGTCTCTGCGAGTTTGCCAGGTATGCCGCCAGATTAGTTCCGCTTTGATAGTTTTGAAGAAGGCTTCCATCGCAGCATTATCATAACAATTACCTTTGCCGCTCATGGATACCTTAAAGCCATGCAGGCGCAGCAGCTTTTGATAATCGTGGGAACAATATTGGCTGCCGCGATCCGAATGGCCGACCATAACTTTGCAGGCTCAAGCGATGCTGCTCTCGAATGTGGGCTAGCAATACCATGTCTTCACGTTGGCGCTGACTGATTGGGCGGGATCGATAGGCTCTATAACCACGCGAGCTGACATTCATAATTTGGCACAACCGGGCGGTCGGCAGCATAGCTCTATTTTCTTCGATAAACTTAAACCTCATGGCCTTTGGTTCGCGAAGAACTGTGTTGCCTTTTTTAACACTTCCCTCTCCTCTCGCAGAAGTCGGTTTTCCTTGCGAAGTTTGACGTTTTCACGCTCTAAATCAGATTGATCAGTTGGCATTTCAGAATTCTTCTGGCCTTGCTGTATCCACTTACTCAATGTCGAAAATCCGATACCAAAATCAGCAGCTACTTGCTTTCGTGTCAGGCCACTCGTCAGTGCAACCCTGACCGCTTCTTGTCTAAACTCTACTGTGCGTTTCGTTCCCATAATCGTTCTCCTTTGGCGCATAATACGCGGTTAAAGGAGCGGCATAAATCCGCGACAGGTCCAATAAAACGTTGGTTACAACTGAGCGTCCAGTTCGCAAATGGTGGTGGAAGAACCAGCATGGTGCTTGGATAATTTCATTGCGCGATGGAAATCGTCTCATTCCGCTTGGTGACGACAAAACATCTGTTGAAGTTGGCGATATCGAGCAGATGGTCACAACATTGGAAACGCTACGTGATGCAGTAATTGCTGGTGAACTTGATCAATCGCTAGAGACGTTAATCTCAAAACACAAAATGCCACCACGTAAAAACACTAAGAAAGCTGCTTAATTGTGGCTTTCCACCAATCCTAATTCTCAAACCATTTGAAGGTTGTAATCATGGACATGCAAACATTTGATGCTCGAGTTAAAATTGATGGTGTTATTCGTTATGTGCGTATTGATGCAATTAGTGTCATCGAGGCACGGAAACTGCTTGAGGCTCAATATGGCGCAAGCAATATAATCGGTGTGAACCCGACTCAGAACTAACCAATGAATTTGGTGTTTGTATTTTTGGTCAGCGCACTGGTTATCTTTGCGCTGATCATTGCTGGAAAATACATAGTGAAAGCAAATCGATTTTTGCTGTTTCATCCAAATGAGCCGGTTCGACTGGCTGTGATTTTTATCATCACAGTTACAGCAGTTATTTTGTTCAAATGGTTCGACTGAGGGTAGACGTCGTATTACAATCACTGAAACCCTGTGGGCATCACTTGCAGGTTTTTGTATGCCTCGCATACAATAGTAATTCAACCAACTTTTTCCCTTTTGTGATAGCCATACGGGCAAATTTGGAACAGAGTATCTCCTGTAGTGTAATAGATAATTCTAATCTCACAACTGGTGTGAATTGCTGCTTAGATATGTGACGGCACTGTGACACTTGCCATTTTAACACGTTTTGAAAACGTGTTAAAAAAAGTCGAATTTATTAACATGAAAAATCAATATGCCAATTGCGCAGGTGAATCGTAATTTTTCCGAAACTCAAAGTTTAGGTTGTTCATTACCACAATCAGAGCATTTATACAGATACACCCTGGGAACAGCACTGGAAACGATAACGCTGATAAAATTGTCCTTGTGCAGTCGCAAAGCATAAATGCCGCCAGCTATGAATTGGACAATTACCTTGAATTGTACGGATATTTGCCGTACAAGTATTGTCTGATAATATGGAGAATTCTCATGCTTCAATACAGCGATAAAACAGTTGATGTTGCGGAAAAGAAATCTGTTCGCAAAGAGCAGCGGGTCAAACCGAGTATTAGTGCAGCCATTGGGCGTGCTGCTGCTGCTGTTGGCATGGATGAAAGTGCATTCATTGTTTCTGCTGCATATGAAAAAGCTATTGCTATCGAGAAAGCGCAATTTACGAGCGTTCTTGAACAGTCATATTTTGATCAATTTGCCAAAGCGATCAATGCAGATGGAAAACCCGTAAAAGGGCTTGTTAACGCTGCAAAAAGGACGCGCGGAATTTTGCGTGATGAATGAAGCAAGTCCCAAGGCCAAGAAACCAGCATTATTTGTTATGAAGTTTCAAAAGGCACTGCATGATCGCAGTGCTTTTTCATGTGGCTTTCAACCAATCGACAATTTTTTAAAAAGTTCAATTACCGATCAGATTAGAAACAATCTGGTTACTGTTTGGGTAGCTATTGAGAGCAACACGCTTAAGTCACCGGTTAAAGGATTTTATGCGTTAAATGCGCATTCGATATCTCCCAACGATCTTCCTGAATTGACTGGAAAAAGTCGCAGGGAAACAATTCCGGCGATTTACATCAATGCTGTTGCCATCGATCATACTTTCCAAGGGCAGGGCGTAGGCACAGCGCTGATGATTCACGCAATTCAGAAATCGGTGGAGTTCTCTGAGCAAATCGGTTGCGCTGTCATCGTTCTGGATTTGTTAAATGATGGCAATGAAGATGCCGTTCAAAGACGAACAACGTTTTACCAAACGCTTGGTTTCAACTGGATGAAAAACTCTGATCAACCGAACAGAATGTACCTGAGCATCAAAAATGCGAAAGCATCTCTTTAAGCGAAAATGCCGATATATGAATGTGTATCTCAAAAACTAGCATACATCTAACATGCAACAAAATTTCATCGTAATTATCAGCATGTTACATAGCAGTGACGCCAATTGAAAATCCGTGTGTCCCTGGTTCAAATCCAGGTTCGGGCACCATAAATTCCCAATAAAAACAATAGCTTAAATAGATATCCGATCAAACGCTATATCCGCAATATGTGCAGAATCGGCTAGCATACAGCTAACATATAGCCATTTTTTCCAATTGTTTATGGTCGGTAGCACCATGCACTTATCATATCGTGGACCTTAACCATTGGCGTAGTGATCGCGGTAATATCAAATCTTTCACCCGACCAAAATCGTTTCCAAAATATCTTGAACTTGAGAGTGATAACGGAAAACTTGTTCTGGTATTTCCAACCGATAAGACTCAGTGTTTGGAGTTTGGACAGCTGGTGAAAACAAAAAATAATGCAAAACTCCCAAGCCTGCATATGGGACCTCGATATGTTCCAACCAAACAAATTGAAACCCTAGCTCATCTCGCTATGGATTATGATCTGACGTTCAATGGTGCCATTCTGATGGGTAAAAAATGGCCAGCTGCATTGCAATTTACTGCTTTGGGATTTCATTGTGATCTCACAATCACAATACCTTTGTATCAAGGCAAAACGGGTCATTCAGTTGAGATTCTCGACTTGATATAATTTCTGATAAATGGTCGTAAAACCATCGCATTATAACACGAAGCAAATGCTTCCGCGTGAGTTGTTGAATCCATTGAAGAAAAATTAGTCCATTTATATCAGTGAAAATAAAACATCGTAATAATATTAGAATTCCAGAAAACTCGATGGATTATCTGATTTTAGGGCAGCGGGTCTGGTGGTTTTATCCTCAAACTGGATATCAATTCATCCATTTGAAGGGCGAGTGGGGGGGAGATCTGCCGTTCCTTGCATCTGTGATGTTGTTTGGAATTTTCTTGAAAGCCAACATTCATTCATTTATTTATTTAATTTAGGGTCTGCATCGTAGTGTTATGTAACCTGGAAGGCATTGCCGAGTGCTGGTCACTTGTTTCCAACATTTTGAGTGCTTTGGTAAAGCCAATGAGTGAGATGGATGTTTGCTCGGTTTTTGCATTAAGGGTCTTGAGAAATAATTTTAACTGATTGCCTCGTTGCAAGGACGTTTTGATTTTTCCTGATAGCTGGAAGGGGATGATGCAACCATCAGCATGACAGGAGCGGTAGGCCATTTTGACGGACCTGCGCCTGTCAACTTTCAGGGTAATGCCGGAGGATAGCAGCAGGTCCAACGGGGTTTGAACAACGAACACAGGGACGGCTTTGTTTTTGACTCTGATCATCCTACCGAAGAAGCGGCTAATGCTGTTTGATCCCTTATAGGCCGTGGCGATGGGCTCCATTGTGCAGGAGGCTTGTTGTTTGGTGTGGAGTGCAGGGTTTGGGCAAGTGACCTGCCAATCCTTGATGATTGTCGTAATCGTTGTTGGCGGCGGCGCTGTTTGTTTTCTCGTGCTTTCAATCAACAAAGGAGATTGCGCCATTGCGGGGCTGGGGAAAGCAAGCATAAGCAGGATGAGGCCTCCGCGTATCATGCTCTATTTCTTATCCGCAAAGATCGAGTTGAAGGCGGGCGCAAAGCCCTCGAGGGATACCGGGATGTGCGCTGTCTTTTGAGTGGCGTCCGTGAAGCCGACGGTGATTGATTTTGCCTTTAACAAGTTTTCCTGCTGGTCGTTGGTGAGCTTATTGTCAGCCAGACAATATTGCGGGTGGCAGCGAAAGTAACTGGCCTCAAAGTCAGCTTTGTCTTTGGCCTTGTTGCCAAGACTTACAGGAACAGCGGAACGCAGCCATACGGTTGCGGGCACCTTGAACACCATGGAGATGGGATCAGTTTCGTTTAAACGGCCAAGGGCTATTTCCATCAATACCTGACCGGTTTTGCGGATGCGGATTGATTGCACCATCTCGCAGAGTTTTGCGGGAACTGCTTTTGGGTCTTCTTTGTTGGCAACAGCATTGCACCGCACGGTCCATGAACCAAAGGTCGCTGTAGTGCTCACAGGTTCCTGCGCCTGCAACGGTGTGACGGCTGATAAAGCTGCCAGTAGTGAAAGCGCGGCGACGGTTTTAAGCATATTGTTACTCGCTGTGATAAATCAGTGGCTAGAACGATGTTGTAAAGGTGACATGCACGCGGTCGCTGCCAGCTTTGGTGGTGGCGCCTGCATCAAAGGCATGGCCCCAGACCATCGAAGCGCGAACATTGTTATTGATTTGTATATTCATCCCGATGCCTGCACCTGACAACTCACGATCAATATTGGTGGCAATCTCGTGGATGGAGCCGTAATCAGCAAAGGCGAAGACATCCGCATTGGCATTGATTTTCTCGCTTTGTATCAGCGGGAAGACTGGCAGATGAAGTTCTGCCTGAATGGATACTCCCGTATCACCGCTGCGCTCATTGGTTTCATAGCCGCGCACGCTGCTCGTGCCGCCAATACCGAACTTCTCAGTTGATGGCAGGCTGTCGGAGGTTGTTTGCCCTGCAAAGGCAAGATCAAAGCTGAACCCCTTGGATAGGTCTATGTGATGGGTAAAATTGGCCGTGAGATAATTATAATCGGCCGTATCACCCGCATGGTTGCTGGCAGCTGCAAAAGCTGCATCAGAGTTATAGGTGGTTAAATCTCCCGGGCTGAATACGCCCTTGATGGCATATTCAGTTTTGTGGGCATGGCCCATCCAATTGCCCGAATGCCTGCCGCGCAGACCAAGGTTGAACTGCACCACTTCAATCAGATCTGTTGAAGTAGAAGTGTTGCCAAAGAACACTTCACTCTCCTGACGCTTGAAGTCTCCACCGACAAACCATTCAATCGATGAATTGGCAAACCCATAGGCGCCGGGCAGATTTCCGGCATAGTCAAAACTTGCCTGCCAAGTCTCGTCCTCGTTGACGAACGGATCGGTCAGATCGGAACGGCTGTGGGTATAGTCACCACGAAGGGTCAGTTTGTGACGCAGCTCGTTTGACCATGCAAGCGGTACGAAATAACCCAATGAATGGGCAAGATAAGCACTGTCACGGCTAAATCCGTCTGAACCAATAGTCTCAGGCAAAGTGGTGAACTGATAGGAAAGCTGTTGATCGCCCAAAGCTGCATTAGCCATGACGAACCCTGCAAATACACGGTCCAGACCTGTGGACGTCGAACCACTATTGGCATAGCCCCCGTAAACCTGCCATGGCTTTTGATCGCTCAGGCTTAATGTCAAATCAGTCGTTCCCACATCCTTGCCGGGCTGGAACACCACGCCCACCTGACGGAAAGGGTTGAGGTTGAGCCAGTTGATATCTTCAAGCAGGGTATCTGCTTCGACCTCATCACCGGGGCCGATGCGCACAGCATCCAGCACGCGCGATTCAGGGGTATTATCATAACCGGTTTCTACCCGTTGCACGCGTTTCTCGCCCACCACAAATGGCACAACAAGCAATTGCACCACGCCGCCGGTTACCTCCTGCGGAGGCACGATCACGGCAACCAGAGGACGGTTACGATTACGCATATATTTGGTGATGGTATCTCTGATCTCGCCAATCAAACGCTGGGAAAGCGGTTGCCCCAAATAGGGTGATAGCAGCTTTGCAAGTTCTGGATCGCTGAGATGTTGATTATCCGAGCGAACCACAATGCCGCTGGCTTTGGTTGCACCACGCACTGCGTTTTTATCGGAGACAATCACCACGCCGGAGAGGTTAGCGCCAAATGGTGTGCTATCCAGAGCCCCAGAATCCACTGTGGAGCCGGGCAGAGAGGTAATTTGATTGCCACTCAAAATACGAGCAGGATTACGCTCAACCGGTTGGGCATAAACGGGATTGGAAAAACTGAACGCCGCCGCACACACAATAAGGCGCATGGCTATGGCTGGGCGCAATTTCATGCCTGTCTCAATATCCTTGGTCAAAATCTATTCCTCTGGTTCGCTTGGTTCGTATGGATCAAAATTTTACCTCCACCAGCTCACAGCTGAGCAGGTTTCCGTCGGGACACACGATGTTTTGTCCTAAGCCCTCATCAATAGGGCCGGGCACATCGGTTTGCATGCCGGGTGCAGAAAACAGCATCAAAATGCCGTCAACGAAGGTGATCGTATAGTTGGCTGACACCAGACCCTTAGGCGTGATGGTGTAATTTTTTGGATTAACAGCGCCCTGAGCCGTGCCGCCGTAGTTGAGCATGCCATTGAGCACGCCTGCGCTCTCACCATTGACGAAGCCTGAATAACTCACGCCATTGCCACCGATATAGGGTAGGTCATTATAGGCCTTGGTGTCGTCATTGGCGGTAATCCTCAGAGCTGCTGGCGTCACCGTCAGATCGCCGCTATAAACCACCCGATAGTTCTGCCCCTTGGCGCTGGTTGCTGAATTGGGAGATCCGGTAATTGCGTAGCTGCCGACGCTAGATGATGTATCTGCAGCGGTTGATAGCGTTGGAGAAAAACTCAGAACATCGCCTGCCGGACCAAAGACATAAATATCCGGCCCGCCATAAATACCGGCAGTCGTTAGTGCTGGATTTTCATCGCCATAGATGCGCGACACATCATCTGCCTGCACCCAAACCACTTGGCTCAGTGCATAGAGTTCGGGATAATATCCGTTACTCGGTGGTGCCCAGACGTTCTCGAAATCCCAACCTGAGGCCTGTGACATAAATCCTGCTGTGTCCTGAAATTCCGTCGTGTGCAGGCCGATGGTGCCCGATATGGAGCCAGCCAAATTGCCAACAGCATTGGCTCGGCCGGTGGTGTCTACGTCCCAGAAACTATTGGTTATGCTACCAGTTTGTTGTCCAACAAGCCCGCCAATAAAGGTGATGCCCGACACGGCACCAGTGGCATAGGCATTGGTGATGTTGCCTTTTTGATACCCGACCAGACCTCCGACGTAGGTATCACCCGACACGGCACCAGTGGCATAGGCATTGGTAATGTCGTCACCGCTGTTCT
>NVSG01000002.1 GCA_002401155.1 Hyphomicrobiales bacterium | reverse complement strand
AAATGGTTGTCTCAGTTGTTCCACCAGGCAGTGTTCCTGTTGGTTGACCGTTAAAGCGAACGGGAGGAGTTGCATCAACAAGGAAAAGCATCAGGCAACCCATATATCTCGCTAACCTTTGCCGCCCCTGAGTTTGGTCTCAAGAAAATCTACGCTAATCTGGGAGCCGCAGCCGGACAAGATGACGAAGATGTCATGGCAATCCTCTGGAACCCAGTAGGCTAATAAATCAAGCTCCCGCACCGAAAGGTGTGGGGGCTTTCAGGGTATTGTTAGTAATGAATAAACAGAAATTAACACCAAATTGCCCACGTTTTTTAACGTGAATTTGATGTTTTGTAGTAAAAGTGGACGGAATAACTTATAGGAAAAAAATAATAGCAAATTAATGCTTAAAACAACAGATCAATAAAGAATATTTACCTAAAAATGGGGACGGGACTCAACTAGATGCCGTTTGCATCTGCCGCAATGAATGCGGAAAGGAAATGGCTTTGATCAATTCAATTGTCCCATACGAACCTACCAAACGACACTTGAGCAATTATAATTATCTTCAATTTCTTACTCGTTCCCGCATTGCGTGGGAATATCTCAGACGGAATTCTGACTATCGCATTGAATGGTGCGCTTCAGGAGCGAGCCGTAGTAAATCAATTTGCTTGGACGACGGTACGCAACTGTTCAGAATTCGGCGGCGTGTTGTGCATGCGGAGGCCTGGGGCCTTCAAATGTTTCGTAAATCCTGATCAATCAGCGCTTGATGCCCATGTTTTTTGGACGGATGAATCTTATAGACGGGTAGTTATTGCCCGTGTTTGTAATTGTAATCATGTGGACGGTGACCTTAGCGGCATTATTTCATTGGGAGGAATTCGTTGTCGAAAGTCACTTTTGAAGGCGGAAAATGGTACACAATATTTGCTTTTGGCAGATCAATGCAGAGTTGCTCAGGTCAAATGTATTGGAGAAAACATCAATCTTTTGCCGTTTTTGCTGGAGCCGATTGTCGAAAATTTTCCTGATGTTGAAAGTGTTCTCAGGCTAATTAAAAACCTCGCAGATATTTGTCGTAATCGAAGCGTCAATGCATCAAACATGGGATGGACTGCCAAAGGATTGCGACATCGAGATGCATTGGCAGCTTTTGATTGCCGTTCTCGGGGGTATTCCTATCGTGAAATTGCCATCTTCATTCATGGAGAAAGTGATACTATCGATGCGTGGAACAACCCCAGTCAGACGATGAAAAATCGTATCATTCGTAGCGTTAAACGCGGAGAGAGAATGGTTGCCGGGCACTATAAATCACTCCTGAAATAATGATTTCAAAAAAGAACAAAGGGGGTATCGTTCTCGCATATACGTGAGAACGATACTGCCGTAGTTTCCAAAAATAGTTCAGCTTCTTTCCGGTAGAGCAATTTTGCTAACACCGGAGGAAACATGACCAATCAGGATGAAACACAAAAAAACACCGATCCATTCCTCACCACGAAGGAGGCTGGGCGTTTTTTGAAACTTAAAGCCAATACGCTGGAGAAAATGCGAGTTTACGGAGGCGGTCCCATTTACCGCAAGCATGGCCGTTACGTTCGCTATCATATCGATGATCTATACGCATGGTCGGATCAACGCATGAAGAGTTCCACATCAGATGTGTAAGTTATTCACGCGCGTGGAGGTCGCCTTTTACCCGGAATATTTGAACAATTGGTTGAGGTTTGGTGATCCTGTTTATGACTTCGATCTGGACCGCAGGCGTTCATTGGCGATCTTTAAACCGGGTCAAATATTCGGTTACATTCGCTGGCGAGCCAATGAATATGGCACACAGGAATGGCGTTTTGTCATTGTCAAAGCGGTGGAGCCATTGCACCGGATGAGCCGCTTTAAAGGCGTTCAACCGGGTGGGGAAATACTCTTGACCACCAGCGGAAAGGTCAAAGTCAAACGCGCACTTTCTCAGATTGATCTACTGGAAAACGATGGGTTTGATCCGTCGAAAGTGTCTCCAAACTTCTATCGACAGCTTCACAATCGAACGATGATCAATCGTCCTGTTWGCGGTTATTCCTCTCAGCAGCATGAGGCATATTTRGCTGCGAGGAAGGTGTTGGCATGAGGCRKTTTTCTTTAATCGTTACATTCATTCCAGTGGTTGCGATTGGYGTTRCATCTACTTTCGAYATGCCAACRAAACTTGTTTACAACGSRTCRGCGAGTGCGCCGATTGGYTTCTATTGGATTGATCAGGTGTCGGTTTCACGCGGTGATACCGTCCTAATTCRGTTGCCCRAACRCRTTCGARAACTYGTTGWATYYCGYCAATATCTRCCGCCWAAYGTGCCGTTGATTAAACGTGTAATGGGTATCAAGGGYGATRAAATCTGCCGTAGAGGACARGARATTTTGATCAAYAATGTCACCATRRCRGTRGCGCTAARCGAAGATGATCAGGGTCRRAARCTTCCHGTWTGGAGTGRTTGYAYCACCCTTGGTTTGRATAGTTTMTTCCTGCTTCAGMGCCAYCCARAATCTTTCGAYGGYCGATACTTTGGCCCGRTTGATCGTGCCYTAATCATCGGAAGAGCCAGAAAGCTGGAAATCTTCTGATGGAARAGYSGGCTAAGTTGRTCCAATTCTATCAATSGGAWTARGCGGTAAGAATYTAAAWTGATGGAGGGCAAGATTAAAGGGRYCGGTGCAAAGCSCCCGTTATCCCAGTCTGCACATCGAGTTTGGTTGCACATTCGAAAAATTCGAAATGTGCAGGTGATTGTAGTTAAGGCGTTGAATTTGAAAATAAATAGATAGTGCAAAGGAGAAATATGAGCCTTTTGATGAAGCGATATCAACCAGCTCATAGGACAATATGGCAGATGAACTAAATGATGTTTTTAGTCCAAAACCGGGGCGTATCAGAAGTTTGGGCGGTGCCCGTGCAAAGAGTTATATCAACCGTGTACTGCACGAAATATCHGCAATCGGKAAARGGAGTTTCAAAACCGGTAATTYCTCMCCRGCRTTTACCGGYTHMCGGATAGGGCGCGGCAATGATGCTYTGCGCCATCGTCGTGCTGGCYATAGTTTTGGCCCCTCATACAGACGAGTCGTCATAAAGACGAGGATTGTAAAGTTCAATGGGGCAGATAATGGAACCAGAGCCGTTGGCGCTCACCTTAGATATATCCARCGTGATGGCGTHACAAAGGATAATGAAGCYGGAGAACTATACAATGCDAACCATGATGATGCCGATAGCAARGAGTTTCTAAAMCGGAGCGAAGGCGACCGCCATCAGTTTCGTTTCATTGTTTCACCAGAAGATGCCGYAGAACTCGAAGACCTAAAACCCTTCGTTCGGGATTTGATGGAGGGAATGGAAAAGGATCTCGGYACTCGTCTGGATTGGGTGGCCGTRGATCATTTCAACACCGAGCAYCCRCAYACCCATATTGTACTTCGCGGGAAAGATGATTTGGGCAARGATTTGGTCATTGCTCGCGACTACATCACCCATGGTATGCGRCAACGGGCGAGYGAACTTCTGTCTCTTGAATTAGGCCCGCAATCCATCCGTGAAGTTGCTGATAARTTCCAAAGGCAAGTAGGTCAGGATCGTTTCAMCGATCTTGATCGTCAATTAATTCGGGATGCTGAAAGTGGTGTGGTCGAAACATCAATAAGACCGAAGACACCAGTTGATCGATTYAAACATGCCATGCGAATGGGRCGATTGCGACATCTTGARCGACAGGGCTTGGCGCAGGAAATTGGCAATGGYGATTGGCAACTCTCACCTAAATTGGAAACAACGCTTCGTCGGGCTGGTGAGCGTGGCGATATTATGAAAACCATGCATCGCGGCATGAAGCAGGCTGGCATCGATGYCGGYGCATCTGAATATACAATTTRTGAYCCGCGMGATGARCGWGCCAAGATYATCACCGGMAGGATCATTGATCGYGGRTTGCACGATGAATTGAATGATGGTCATTACATCATGGTGGATGCAGAAGATGGCCGTATCCATCACATCGCGCTCAATCCAAAACAGGATATGGATGATTTRCCGATGGCAGCAATTGTCGAAGTGCATCCTGCATCARTTAATTTGAAACCATCTGATCGCACGATCATTGAWATCKCCAGAACCAATGACGGGATTTATTCTYCAGRSTCYCATGCCGAGCATGACCCGAGCGCATCACCTGAATTTGTCCAGGCGCATGTTCGTCGGTTAGAAGCACTACGCCGGATGAACGTGGTCCGTAGATTTGCTGATGGTTCATGGGAAATTCCGGATAACTTTGCCGAATTAATCGCCAACCAACAAAAAGCTACAGGACGGTTCCCCGGTGAGATCAATACACTTTCAAGTTTCTCGCTGGAAAGTCAGATCAAGGCTGATGGTGCTACATGGCTGGATCGGCGATTGTTATCGCGRAAACCAAATACAATGCATAACTCGCGTTTTGGCGAGGCAGTCAAAACAGCGCAGCAGGCACGGCAGAATTATCTGATCGAGCAGGGGCTGGCGGAGGAAAAAAATGGTTCAATCCGCTATCGGCGAAATCTGTTGAACACATTGCGGCAACGAGAACTTCAAGCGTCAGGAAACAGAATTGCCAACGAGAGTAAATTGGCCTTTGTTCAGACATCTGATGGTGAGCGCTTTGAAGGTGTCTATAGACGGCCTGTTCACCTTGCCAGTGGCAAATTTGCAATTGTCGTGAAGTCGAAGGAGTTCACACTCGTTCCATGGCGGCGCGCACTGGAATATCAGCGTGGGAAGTCTGTTTCTGGTGTGATGCGCGGAGCAACGGCGTCATTTAACTTTACCCAAAAACGAGGAGTTGGGATTGGATAGGACAGCTAAACGAAACGGAAACCTATTCATGGAATAAGACAACAGGATTTTAGTAACGGACTCTGGCGAAAACTGTAGATGTGTTAGTGATATATTGACCAGTTGTTCTCCATCATATTTATTGGAAGTTCGCAAAATTAGCATTTATTGATTTTGGTTCAAAAGTTGATACTTGTTATTTGCAAAATAATTTAGGACAAACGAGTTAGTAATAAACGCAGAAACTTGATCTGTGGAGCTGATCGGACTGCAGAAGATGGCGAACAAATGACCCAAGATAATATCGTTCAAAAAATTTGGAATCTCTGTCATATACTGCGCGGAGATGGCATCAGCTATCACCAGTATGTTTCTGAATTAACGTATCTTCTCTTCCTTAAAATTGCGGAAGAGAGCGACGTCGAACGCTTACTTCCTGTTGGATTTCGCTGGAAAGATCTGGTGAGCGAGCCGGATGATAGCTTGTTGGGCTTTTATCAGGAGATGCTCACGCACCTTGGCACCAGTGCTGATAGGGAAATAATTAAAGCGATATACTCTTTCCCTACCACCGTATTTTCCCATTCGGAGAACTTAAGAGCTGTAATTGATGGCATTGCCAAAATTGAGTGGCATGATCTTTCCGACGACCGCATCGGACGAATTTATGAAGGGCTAATTGAAAAAAGTTCGCAAGATGTTCGTTCAGGGGCGGGTCAATATTTCACCCCCCGAGCATTAGTCAATTCTATGATCCGAATTATGAAACCCAAACTGGGTGAAATGATACAAGATCCAGCAGTAGGTAGCGGTGGATTTTTAATATCAGCCGATCATTTTATTCGTACTGATAATTCGAAAAGCGCTTACTCCAAAAAGCCCCCGAAATATCAGGGTGCCGAGATCGAGAAAAATACTCGCCGAATTTGCCTAATGAATACATTTCTAAACGGACTTGACGCTGATATTATCTATGGTGACGCATTAACCGACGATGCGAAGGATTTTGAGCCAGCTGATCTCATTCTCGCCAACCCGCCATTCGGAAATAAGGCTGGCAGTAAGAGGGCGCTTCGAGCAGACATCCCTTATCCCAACGCAAATAAACAATTGGCGTTTCTTCAGCATATTTATCTGAGCCTAAAAAATGGGGGCCGAGCCGCGGTTGTGCTACCTGACAATGTATTATTTGAAGATGGTGTTGGGAAAGCCATTCGGCAAGATTTGATGGATAAATGCAACCTCCACACTATTCTGAGGCTTCCTACGGGAATTTTTGCAAGCGCTGATGTCAAAACTAATGTGCTTTTTTTCAACCGAGGAAAAAAAGTAAAAAACTGTACAACCACTGTTTGGTACTATGATCTGCGTACAAATATGCCGACTTTTCGCAAATCAAATCCTCTAAAATCTGAACACTTCGCTGAATTCGAAAACTGTTTTGGTGATGATCCAAACGGCACTTCCACACGCAAAGACCAAGGCAAAACTGGTCGGTTCCGATGCTACTCGCGTGAAACAATCGCAAATCACAATGACAATTTGGATATCTCTTGGTTGCGGGATGAAAATGGTGATGAGGAAGACGTAGGAGCGACGCCAGAGGATATTGCAGCAGCTATCGTTTTTCACCTTCGTTCGGCATTAGTTGAAATAGAGTCTGTCGCTGACGAACTCGCTGAAACAGCTGGGATTGAAGAATGAACATGCCCAGGTTCTTTGATTACGTTGTTCAACTCGCCTTATCTGACAGCACGCCAAATGACGTGCAAAAGATCAATAAAAAAGATCCGGAACAGGTTTTTACCACGATAGAGGGGCTGGGGGATGAGTGAACTTCCAACGAGTTGGTCGCAAGCTACCCTCGCAGATGTCGTGGAATCCCACAGCACGATTGATCCTAAGCGGGAACCTGACAAAAAATTTAGGTACGTTGATATTGGTTCAATCGACAATCGGATACAGCAGATCACAACGCCCAAGGAATTTATGGGGCGAGATGCGCCGTCGCGCGCACGTAGAACGATTAGATCTGGCGATGTCTTGTTTTCAACAGTGAGAACCTACTTAAAAAATATTGCAGTAGTTCCCAACGAATTAGATGGTGAGTTGTCGTCCACGGGTCTCGCACTGCTTCGGCCCAACGCTGCAATGACCACTGGCTATCTATATAATTGGGTACGCTCTGATAATTTTGTTTCAACGATATCCAAATCGCAAGAGGGCAGTCTCTATCCAGCAGTAACGATCAAGGGTATTTTAGATGCAAGAATTATGGTTCCACCCATTGCTGAGCAGAAACGCATCGTAGAAAAGATTGATAGCCTGACTACCCGCACGGCTCACGCCCGCGCTGATCTTGACCGCATTCAATCATTGGCGTTGAAGTATAAAGCTCGAATAATAGAACTAGGTTGTGCTGGTGACCTAACGAGCGTATGGCGAGCGTCTAAGAGCTATCCTAAGCCGAGACGGGTGCGTTTGGGCGACGTAGCTCAGAGTTTCAATTATGGCACTTCATCTAAATCCGCCCCTGAAGGTGACGTGCCCGTTCTAAGAATGGGAAACATTCAAAACGGTCGCTTGGATTGGGTGAACTTGGTGTATACATCCAATAGCGCTGAAATCGAAAAGTATCGTCTCGAAAATGGTGATGTCCTTTTCAACCGGACAAACAGTCCAGAGTTGGTAGGGAAAACGGCTGTATACAAGGGTGAGCGCAAAGCCATCTTTGCCGGATATCTGATACGAGTGAAATGCGGTCCAAAATTGTTACCCGACTACCTCAGCCATTGCTTAAATGGACCAGCGGGTCGCAGATATTCATGGGACGTAAAAAGAGACAGTGTCAGTCAATCTAACATCAATGCAAAGAAGCTCGCAAATTTCGAGTTCCTGTTGCCTACGTTAGATGAGCAATCAGAGATTGTTAACCTCATCGAAACCGCACTTTCTTGGCTCGACCGTGTGTCCGCAGACCATGCCGTTGTGACCGAATTACTGCCCAAACTTGATGCCGCCATACTCTCAAAAGCTTTCTGCGGAGAACTCGTCCCTCAAGATCCGAATGACGTATCCGCCCACAAGCTATTAGTACAGACTAATGAAGAGATGGAAACTTTGAAAGCAGAACCCCGGTACAGGCAAAAAACACTGTCTTCTCGAAAGCCAATCAGGAGGAAAACCACGATGACTGATTTGATCGAAGTATTGGAGTCCCGGAAAGGTTGGATATCCGCTAGCGACACTGCTCGTGAGCTCGGTATCGGCGATGGATCAACATCCGACGAGGTTGAAAAGTTCTACGGTAAACTACGCGAGTGTGTTTTGGATGGCAGCATCACGGTTGAGCGCCGTGATGACGAAGACTGGCTGCGACTGCAGTCGACCAAGGTGGCTTAATCATGCGTATCGATTGGCTTTGGATCGCCGACTACAAAAACCTGAAGGACCTTACGATTGATTTCGCTCAAGGTCACCTTATTACCGTTCTGATCGGACGGAACGGAACTGGCAAGTCTAATGTTCTGGAAGCGCTGACAGTCCTGTTTCGCGACTTAATAATGGGCGAGGATACGAACGGCGCCAAAAACAAACCATCGTTCGCATATCGAATTTCATACCAGATCAAAGACAATTGGGTCCGCATCGACGCTGATCCCAAAGGAAAAGAGCCATACCGCATTAAGGTTTCACCATTCGATCTTGGCTCCGAACCTGCCTCTCATTCCATTAACTTCGACAAAGCTCCAGGAGAAAAGCTAGCACTTGCAAAGCTGCGGGATCTAGAAGAAGGTTATTTACCCAAGTTCGTGTTTGGTTATTACTCAGGCCAAAGCGATCGCATGGAAGGTGTCTTTCGCAAATATCTTGAGGGCTATGACAAAGACCTTAGGGCGGGAAGAAATCCGGGCCTCAAACGTCTGTTCTATGCGTTACCTGTTCACAGCAATTTCGTCTTGCTGTCTTTCATCGTAAACAACGCTGAACTTACCGACAAGTTCTTGCAGGAGCAGTTAGGCCTTGAAGAAGGCGGTATCGAGTCAGTGCTCTTCGTGCTGAGGCAACCTTCGTGGAAGTCGAAAGAGGGCGATCCGCGCTTCTGGAATGCACGAGGCATCGTGGCCGAGTTTTTGTCAAAACTCTATGAAGTTTCTCTTGCCCCACTGCGAATTTCCCGAAGCGAAAAAGTCAGCCTGTGGAACTCGCGAACACTCGAGTTCCTGTATCTATTCGTGAAGGATCTTCATTCGCTTCACGAGTTAGTTGGCGACAAGAGTACAGCGCAGTTCTTCCAAGACTTGGAAAGCACTTATGTCTCTGAGTTGATCGATGAAGTTCGGATCAGGGTGAAACTTCGTAAGAACGATGGGTCTGTCACCTTCCGAGAGTTAAGTGAAGGTGAGCAACAACTCTTAACCGTACTTGGTCTTCTAAGGTTCACTGCCGAGGAAGAAAGCCTCTTTCTTCTAGATGAGCCGGATACACACCTAAACCCAAGGTGGAGCGTTGAGTATTTGCAGCATATACGAGATTTCCTTGAGGCGAGTGACGTCAAAAAGCAGAACAGTCACGTGCTGCTGGCAACACACAATCCCATAGCTGTTGCGGAACTTGTGAAAGAGCAAGTTCAAGTCCTCATAAGAGACGAAGAAACGCAGGAAATTTCTGCCATTGAGCCAGACTTGCATCCACGCGGCATGGGTTACGCAGGTGTTGTCACCAGTGAGATGTTCGGTTTGAATGCAGCACTCGATACGCACACTCAGGCTTTGCTCGCCAAGAAGCGCCAGTTAAGTGCAAAGGATGAACTCAGCGCAAAAGATAAATCCGAGCTGAAAGCAATAAATGATGAACTTCAAACATACGGCTTTCGGTATGAAGTTCGTGACCCAGAAATCAAAAAGGCCCTACAAGCTTCGGACACTGAATTAGCGCCTTCTCAAGGTTCCGAAGTGTCTGCCGAACATCAAGAAAAAGCTCTCCGCTTAATTCGAGACGCGTTAGACGAAAGGGAGGATTAAGATTATGCGCGTGATCAATCTAGATCGATTGCAACTTCCAGAGCATTGGCAGGATCGTGCTGATGCAGCAATCGCGGACGAGCAGGATAAAATCAACGATCATTCAGACGTGTGGCGTGATTTGAAGGATCCACTGAAGGAGCTTTCAAATGATAAGTGCTACTATTGCGAAGTCATTCAAGAGCGGGCCGATGGCGCGGTAGATCATTTTCGCCCAAAGAAAAATTATCCCTGGTCAGCGTTTTCATCTACAAATTACCGTTTTGCATGCACATTCTGCAATAGTCGTAGAACGGATAAAAAAACCAAAAGAACCGGTGGAAAAGGAGAAAATTTTCCTCTGTTCGACGAAACCAAACGAGCTAATTGTTGTGGGGATGAAGCGGACGAAAGCCCCATCCTTTTAGATCCTTGTAATCCAAATGAGCCTGGTTTGATCGATTTCGACGAAACTGGGGCACCCATGCCAGCTTTCTCGGAAGCAGAACATATTGGAAAAAATAAACGGGCAACCGTTTCTATCGACCTTTACCATTTAGACCATGCCGACTTAGTCGATAAGAGAAAAATTCTGGCAGTCAAAATTGCGCGCGAAGTCAAAGTAGCTGATAGGCTATTCCCACAAACAGAATCGGGCGACGCAAATATAGACGCGTCCTTCAGAGAGCACATCCGTTTTCTCGCAGATTGTGCCAATGAACGTGCAGAGCTATCGGCGTTTGCTCGTAGGATTCTGGCTGGCTATCGGAATCTCTCGTGGGTCGATGGCTTGCTTGCATCGATATGAATATGCTGTTGAAGTCTTCTATAGTTCATCCAGGCAGTTTTTAACTATATCAACCTTATTGTTCAAATAAGTTCGCTAATGCTGCGGGCAGTTTTCACATGACAACATGTCACCTTCATCAATATTTGCAATCGAGATGTCGTTTGGCCAACGCATGATTGTTATTCCAATATACGATGTTTAAACCTGTGAAACTGGGAGTGGGTGCCATGTGTGCGTAGCGTTCATGAAAATTGAAAATAATCAGACCCAAGCAGCAAATTTTGTCATTTCATCCACAAGTCCAAAAAAACCTTTCTGGATGCCCCTTTCTCACACTGCATCATATTTCTCCACCTTTGCCTTCATGGATCAAGTTGGAACACAAGTCATTGATATAATGTAATATTTATAGCGATCTGTCGTCGATATTCACCGGGGTTCGCCCCATAAATCGACAGCAGAATTATGACGCCCAGCAAACTTCTTTATGGCCAGATTGTACTCACCTTCACCATTGTTATTGGTGCTGTCTGGGGAGCGACACAATGGGCCGCCCATATGTTGGGATACCAGCCGCGTCTTGGACCAGCATGGTTCGAGATTGCTGATTACCCGATTTACATTCCATGGCGGTTGTTTGAGTGGTGGTATGCGTATGAAGCTTACGCGCCCGTTATTTTTAATCAGGCAGGAGCAATTGCGGCGAGTGGTGGTGTTCTTGGCGTCATTGTTGCGATTGCAGGATCACTTTGGCGGGCTCGTCAAAATCAGTTGGTTACAACCTACGGATCATCTCGTTGGGCAACCAAGTCTGAACTTGCTCAATCTGGTCTGTTTGATCCCAAAGGCATTTTTCTTGGCAGACTGAAAGACCGTTATATTCGCCACGATGGACCTGAACATATCATGTGCTTTGCGCCAACACGGTCCGGTAAAGGCGTTGGCCTTGTCATTCCTACATTGTTGTCATGGCCCTATTCAGCGGTGATCCACGACATTAAGGGCGAGAACTGGCAATTGACTGCCGGATGGCGATCAACGTTCTCCCATTGCCTGCTGTTCAATCCGACCGATCCAGCAAGTGTTAAATACAATCCCTTGCTGGAAGTTCGCAAAGGCCGGTTTGAGGTTCGCGATGTTCAGAATATTGCTGATATTCTAGTCGACCCGGAAGGCGCATTGGAACGGCGGAATCATTGGGAAAAAACCAGTCATTCCTTATTGGTAGGGGTAATCCTTCATGTTCTTTATGCCGAAGAACAGAAAACACTTTCTCATGTAGCAGCATTCTTATCCGATCCGTCACGTTCGTTCGAACGAACGTTGCGGGTGATGATGAGCACAAATCATCTTGGCACAGACGCAAAACCTACTGTTCATCCGGTTGTTGCACAAGCTGCACGGGAACTTCTCAATAAATCCGAGAATGAGCGTTCGGGTGTGCTTTCCACAGCGATGTCATTTCTCGGGCTTTACCGTGACCCAACGGTTGCAGAAACAACAAGTGCATGCGATTGGCGGATTGCCGATCTTATGGATGCCAAGCGGCCAGTATCGCTATATCTCGTGATTCCACCTTCGGATATTTCCCGGACGAAGCCGCTTGTTCGTTTGATCCTCAATCAGATCGGTCGCCGGTTAACAGAAAAGCTGGAAGGGCAGGAGGGGAAGAACCATCGCCATCAACTCTTGATGATGCTTGATGAGTTCCCAGCCCTTGGACGCCTGGATTTCTTCGAAAGCGCTCTTGCCTTCATGGCTGGCTATGGCATCCGGGCATTTCTGATTGCTCAGTCACTCAATCAAATCACCAAGGCCTATGGTGACAATAACGCCATCCTCGACAATTGCCATGTGCGGGTTGCGTTTGCGACCAATGACGAACGTACCGCCAAACGTATTTCAGACTCACTTGGGACCGCGACCGAACTTAGATCACAACGCAATTATGCCGGGCACCGACTGGCACCCTGGCTGGCACACGTCATGGTCTCACGCCAGGAAACTGCGCGGCCTTTACTCACTCCCGGCGAGATCATGCAACTACCTATGGATGAAGAGATCATCATGGTGTCCGGTCAACCACCAATTCGCGCATCCAAACTTCGMTATTTCGAAGATGCAAATTTCTCAGACCGGGTCTGCTCCCCACCTGTTCTGACGCAGACTCAGTCTGAGGACGGYCTTTATCCAGACCGTCCGCCAYCTCGCACCGATGACTGGGGYGRTCAGGTGCGCAAATCTCATRCYGRYCTTTCCAAAYCTCAATCTGGTTTYGCYTCATAYGGCGAAGAAGACGAGGGCGGAYTRAAACGCCACCCGGCACTTCCAGATGAAGCACCAACAATCMCWGAACATGAACAATCCCCGGACGCAGGTYTGCTYGAYGATGAATTTGATCCMGCTGAATCCAARCGCATGGATCARCTCTCCCGAAACRCARCCGTTATTCAGCGYGCCCACGCCATTGACCAGTCYGACGACGATTTAATGCCAAGCTTTTGAAAGAACARACAATGAAACCTCGCCTTAATATCCATATYACYCACCARCTTTCCGAGAAAGTTGAACTGTTTGCCAAGCGTCCYGGTGTCACCAAGGCATCCATYGTGGAAGCWGCACTTCTGGGWTTCTTTTCAAAAGAATAYGACGATCAGCGYGATGGYGCATTGATCCGCCGYCTCGACAGRTTRACCCGWCAAATTGAACGGCTTGAGCGCAATCTCGGTATTTCTACCGAGACGCTCGCCTTGTTCATCCGCTTTTTCCTGACCGTAACTCCCCCYTTGCCAAATACGGATCAGGATGCCGCCCGCGCGCTCGGTAAGGAGCGCTTCGATTATTTTATAACGCAGCTCGGACGCCGACTTGCGGGCGGTAAAAATATGATCAGCGACGTGCTCGACGAAATCACAGCGAAGGAAAGCGACTTCTTCACTCAGGAAGAAATCGACGCCCTGAAAGCAGTGCGAGCAGAAACAACCAAAGACATTCAAACCAAAAACAATGGAGGAGAAGCTGATGTATGATCGGCTGAATGCGACAACGATTGATCGCCAACACACCATGTTGCGAACTGCAATGGGGCCAGCAATTGCTGAGGCTCTGGCCGACCCAAAGGTGATCGAGGTGATGGTCAATCCCGATGGGAAACTCTGGATTGATCGCCATGGTGATGGTCGCATTGATACGGGAGAGCATGTTGGCGCAATTCAGACAGAACGGATTATCAGGCTGGTAGCAAGCCATATCGGGCAGGAATGCCATGCAGATCGTCCTGTAATTTCTGCCGAGTTGCCGGAAAATGGCGAACGCTTTGAGGGATTGCTGCCGCCAATAACCGTGGCCCCATGTTTCTCAATTCGCAAACCGGCACAGGTGATTTACGAGCTGATTGATTATGTGGAAGCGCAGATTATGACGCCAATACAGGCAAGTGCATTATCGCAGGCCGTAGCAGATCGTAAAAACATCGTCGTTGTCGGTGGCACCAGTTCAGGCAAGACAACATTGGTCAATGCGTTGCTGTCAGAGGTGGCAACATCCGGTGATCGCGTTGTCATGATCGAAGACACGCGGGAACTGCATTGCGCGGCAGCGGATTGCGTTGGTCTTCGCACTAAACCGGGCATTGCTTCACTGGATGATCTCGTGCGTTCGACGCTTCGATTGCGTCCAGATCGCATCATTGTTGGCGAAGTGCGTGGTCCCGAAGCCTTGGACATGTTGAAAGCGTGGAATACGGGCCATCCCGGCGGCATCACTACGCTTCATGCCAATTCGGCGCAGGCCGGTCTCTATCGTCTCGAACAACTCATCCAGGAAGCCGTCGTCACCGTACCCCGGCGGTTCATCGCCGAGGCCATTGATGTGGTTGTGTTCCTCAAAGGTCGCAATTCAGGTCGTCGTGTTGAAACCGTCGCCACCCTCGAAGGACTGAATACTGATGGCGATTACGTCCTGAAATCCCTTACTCCCATCCATCTTGTTCCCTCTGTCTGATCGAAGGAAATCTCCATGAATCCAAACACCAATACGGCCAAGTTTATTGGCGTAGCGCTTATTCTTTCTGCAACCATCATAGAACCAGCCAGCGCAGCAGGTTCAGGAATGCCCTGGGAAGCGCCGTTGACCTCAATTCTTGAATCCATTGAAGGTCCGGTTGCGAGAATTATCGCCGTTATCATCATTGTCATCACCGGCTTATCGCTTGCCTTTGGTGAATCGTCAGGCGGTTTTAGACGATTGATCCAGATCGTCTTTGGCCTCGCTATTGCGTTCTCAGCCACCAGTTTCTTCCTGTCATTCTTCTCATTTGGTGGCGGGGCATTGATCGCATGAACTCAATCAATGGATTTGAAATCCCGCTACACCGCTCCCTGACAGAGCCGATCTTGATGGGTGGAGCGCCGCGAACAGTTGCCATCATCAATGGAACACTGGCAGCAGCGCTCGGCCTTGGGCTTCAGCTTTGGTTTGCCGGAGCAATCGTCTGGATCATTGGTCATGGGGCCGCAGTTTATGCGGCCCGTAAAGATCCTGCTTTCATGGAAGTGCTGGTTCGCCACGTGAGACACAAGGGGGCACTCACATGCTGAATTTGAGCGAATATCAAAAGCGTCCGGCATTACTGGCAGATTATTTGCCATGGGCGTGTTTGGTTGCCCCCGGCGTTATTCTCAATAAGGACGGTAGTTTCCAACGGTCAGCCAGGTTTCGCGGTCCCGATCTTGAAAGTGCCACCGAGGCAGAATTGATAGCCACATGCGCACGGATCAATGATGTGCTGCGCCGCTTTGGTTCTGGCTGGGCGCTGTTCTTTGAGGCAATCCGAACGCCTGCACGCGAATACCCACAAAGTGGTTACCCACTACGTGGGTTTCCTGATCCGGTTTCGGCCTTGATTGATGAAGAGCGAAGGGCGGCATATGAGAATGCTGGCAATTTGTTCGAAACAGGATATCGGCTGACCTTCGTATATTTGCCTCCGGTTGAAACCGTCAATCGGGTCGAGCGAGTTCTGATCGAAAGTGCCGACGACAAACCCGGTCTGAGCTATCACGATCATCTGGACAGTTTTGTTCAGCAGACGGATCGTGCATTTGACCTTCTGGGTCAGCTAATGCCGGAAGTCGCGCCGCTGAATGACAGCGAAACGCTTACCTATCTGCATGATTGCATCTCGACGCGACGACATCTCATCAAAGTACCGGACGTGCCAGCCTATCTGGATGCTGTTCTGGTGGATACGCCGCTAACGGGCGGTTTGGCTCCAATGCTGGGCAATTCCCATTTGCGCGTGTTGAGCATTCTCGGGTTTCCCGGCTCAACGACACCGGGTCTTCTCAATCAGCTTGATAATCTTGGGTTTGAATATCGCTGGATGACGCGGTTTATCTCAATGGATAAGGCCGAGGCAGAAAAGGTGCTGCGTAAATATCGCCGCCAGTGGTTCGCCAAACGCAAATCAATTGGCGCGATCATCAAGGAAGTAATGACCAATGAGCAATCTGCATTGGTCGACAGTGATGCAAGTAACAAAGCCGCAGATGCCGATGCTGCATTACAGGAATTAGGTGCTGATCTTGTATCTTATGGCTATGTCACCACGACATTTGTTGTCTGGGATGAAGACGAAAACCGGGTCCGGGAAAAGATACGAGCCGCCCAGCGCATCATTGATGAGCGTGGTTTTGCTACCATAGACGAGAACGCCAACTCCGTAGAAGCTTGGCTTTCGTCATTGCCGGGTCATGTTTACGCCAATGTTCGCCAGTCTCCGATCAACACACTCAATCTGTCACACATCATGCCGCTTTCTGCTACTTGGGCAGGGCCAGCACGCAATGAACATCTGGACGGCCCGCCGCTGATCACAGTGCGAACCAATGGCACAACGCCATTCCGACTGGTCACGCATGTTGGAGATGTGGGGCACACTTTAATTGTTGGTCCAACCGGGGCAGGGAAATCCGTGCTGTTGTCGCTACTGGCACTTCAGTTCCGCCGTTATCCAAATGCCCAAATCACAATGTTCGATAAAGGCGGGTCAGCCCGAGCCGCTGTCCTTGGTATGGGTGGCAATTACTTCGATCTTGGTTCAGAAGGTGCAATTGCGTTCCAGCCGTTGGCAAACATTGATCTCGTAGCTGAACGCTCTTTTGCTCAAGGCTGGCTGCTTGATATTTTCGCGCAGGAAGGTGTGAAAATTACACCGGATACGAAAGATGCGGTCTGGTCAGCACTTTCAAATCTTGCCGGAGCGCCAACCGCCGAACGAACACTTACTGGACTGGCAACTTTGTTGCAGGTCAATGAACTTCGTCAGGCGCTACAGCCGTTCACGTTAGAAGGTCCATACGGACGATTGCTGGATTCTGACAGTGATCGTCTCACTCTTGGAGATGTTCAATGCTTTGAGATGGAAGAACTGATGCATGAAACCGGCGCAGTGCTTCCGGTGCTGACCTATCTGTTCCATCGACTTGAAGCTGGATTTGATGGCAGGCCAGCACTTCTCATTTTGGATGAGGCTTGGCTATTTCTTGACCATCCTGCCTTTGCCGCGCGTATCCGCGAATGGCTAAAAACCCTTCGCAAGCAGAATGTATCCGTCATTTTCGCAACGCAAGGCCTATCGGATATTGCCGACAGTTCAATTGCGCCTGCGATCATCGAAAGCTGCCCAAGCCGTATTTTTCTGCCTAATGATCGGGCCATCGAACCGCAGTCAAAGGCAGTTTATCAGGCATTTGGATTGAATGATCGACAGATTGAAATCATCTCTCGTGCCGTTCCGAAGCGTGACTATTACATCCAGTCACGCCAAGGCAATCGCCTGTTTGAATTGAACCTTGGCGAAGTAGCTCTCGCTTTCACCGGTGCTGGCACAAAACAGGATCATGCCCTGATGAGCGAACTAATTGCCGCTCACGGCGAAAGCGAATTCGCAGAGTTTTGGCTACGCACCAAAGGTCTCGATTGGGCTGCCGAACTCATCCATCCACAAAACCCAACTCAGGATAATACAAAAGGAGATCAAATATGAAACTGGATATTGTTGCCGTTGTTTATGCCTCATTTTTACTTTTTGCCTCTGCTCAGGGTGCACAGGCTTTGATTGGAAATGGTGATATTGCCTGCAATCCGGCCAATTACGCACAGAGTGTCATATCTGTTGCCAGATTACTGGAGCATACAAACTACCAGATCTGTTCGCTTACCAGCCAAGCCCGGATTTTGATTAATCAGGGTTGGCCTCAATGCCGGCACGATGATGAATGCCCCAGTTTCTTTTTGAATGTCGTAACCAAAAATGGAAACGCGATCGTTTCGATAGGTTCGGCCTGTGTCAGTGACTGGCGGCATATCTGGGGAGTGTCAGATGCTCGCGGAAACATCCGTCAATGGCTGGATGGCAATGCGGCAACCGCCAGCGGATCACTTTGCATCCCGTTGCATCCTTATGTGGATGAAGTTCGCATTACTTCCACTGGCGGTGATTGTGGTTTCGAGGGTGATGAGGAATTCACCACAGCCAATCAACCCGGCAACGATACGGTGTTACGTCGTCACACGGCGGGTGCAGCAAGAACTTCCGCCACACTATCCGGATGCCATGCGCGCATCGGCAATACGACCATTGGCGAAATCACTTATGGCGGTGTTGCTCTGGATTTCGCGGATGGATTTGGGTTCGGTGATGCCTATGCCATGGGTTTTTTCTACGCTGTTTATGACGGGTTTGGTGCAGATCGTGTGAGGCCATTTGGCGCCAATGTTTATGCCATCAGCGAATTCAGCACCTACCACTATCGCATTGAAATTTTAGCTCATGGCCAGAGCGGTTGGCAATGGGGCAATACAGGGAGGGACGAACGATGACCTCTTTGAAGCACGGACTTTCGTCTGCATTTATTGCGCTGTCTATTGGTTGTTCCAGCTTGGTCGTGAATGCACCAACAGCCAATGCCATCACCGTTTTTGATCCAACGAACTACAGTCAGAACCTGCTCACCGCGGTTCGCAATCTTCAGCAGATCAATAACCAAATCAACCAGCTTACCAATCAGGCACAAATGCTGGTCAATCAGGCGAAGAACCTGACGCAACTGCCCATGAGCATTGCAAGTGATCTCAGTTCCTCTTTGCAGCGAGTGGATCAGCTGATCCAGAGTGCCCGTAATCTCTCATATAACGTTTCCGCAATCACTGCTGAATACCAGCGTATCTTCCCTGAAAGTTATAATGCCAACACTACAGTGTCGCGCATCATTCAGGACGCAGAAGATGCGTGGAAACTTGCACGAGAAGGCTTCAAGCACAGTCTCGAAGTTCAGGCTGTAGTGGTTGGTCAGTTGCGGACAGATGCCACCACGCTCAACCGGATTGTCGCTGAAAGCCAAAGTGCTGTTGGCAATCTTCAAGCCGTGCAGGCTGGCAATCAGCTGACGGCACTTGCTGCCAAACAATCAATGCAGCTCCAAAGCCTGTTGGCAGCRTCRGCTCGTGCCGCAGCYCTTGATGGTGCSCGAGYATTGGCTGCRCGCGARCARGGWCGAGCYCGSTTCCASMRATTTMTGGGCGATCGYTCCGCCTAYACACCGCGATAGGRRRGKGCASMNNAATGAATGAYCTCAATATCATCGACCTSTTYACGTCCACATTCGTGACATACATCGATTCYGGTTTTGGYYTGCTYGGTTCAGAYGTGGCWTTCYTGACCACCGTTCTAATCGGGATMGAYATCACATTGGCAGGCYTGTTCTGGGCCATGGCYGATGAYAAATCGATCATTCCGKCACTGATAAAGAARGTGCTCTATGTSGGYGCYTTCGCTTTCATTCTGAATAATTTTTCAAGYCTTGCGAACATCATCTTCAACAGTTTCGCRGGGCTTGGGCTGAAAGCTGTTGGYTCACCGATTTCTGCKGCYGATCTCATGCGRCCCGGTTTTGTTGCTGCAACYGGATAYGAYGCAGCMGCSCCYTTGCTYGATGARGTTGGYAAAYTGATTGGSCCCATCGCWTTCTTCGAGAAYTTTGTCACCATYATYATTTTGATGTTYGCWTGGGTRGTCGTGTTGCTGGCATTCTTCATTCTGGCAATCCAGCTCTTTATGACRATYMTTGAGTTCAAGCTGACCACATTRGCTGGCTTTATTCTYGTGCCATTCGCMCTYTGGAAYAAGACGKCGTTTCTRGCCGAAAAAGTGCTGGGCAATGTGATTGCCGCTGGCATTAAACTAATGGTGCTTGCTGTCATTGTGGGCATTGGTTCAACYCTGTTTAGCACTTTCGCCAATTCATTTTCTGGCGGCGATATCACCTTTGAGCAAGCCGCAGCAACCGTGCTTGGTGCGCTTTCCATATTCATGCTTGGTATTTTTGGCCCCGGCATTGCMGCCGGACTGGTTTCHGGTGCACCGCAACTGGGTGCTGGTGCYRTTGTTGGATCTGCCGCAGGGCTGGCAATTGGAGGTGCTGCAGCAACCGGTGCTGCCATTGGCGGTGTGAGAGCGCTTGGCTCAGGTGTTCGTAGTGCCACCAATGCCGCAGCTTCTGTTGCCGGAGGAACTAGCACCGCTTTTACACTTGGACGCGCAACTTCAAGTGCAGAAGGTGCAACTGGCATTGCCGCAGGATTATCTGGTGTTGCCCATGCAGGTGCAGGAGCGGTTAGCCAGAGCGTTAACAATGCTGGATCAGGTATCAGGCAGTCTTTTGTTGGTGGTCAACGAAGCGGCGTTAAAGCAACCGGTGGAAGTGTATCCGGAGATTCAAACGCCTCATCAGAAACACCATCATCAGATGGTGCTCCCGGATGGGCGCAGAAACTTCGTGGCGAACAGCGCCTGCGTGAAGGCTTGAGTGTTGCTGCCCACACCATCCGCGATGGCGACCGTCCCGTTTCCGGTGAAAACCCAAAATTACAAAATGATGATTGAAGGAAAAATCGATGTTTAAACGATCAACCACGACCTATGGCCAAACGCCAGTTCCTGAAACACCCTACCAGAAAGCCGCACAAGTCTGGGACACCCGCATGGGGGATGCTGTTGTTCGCGCCAAAAACTGGAGGCTGATGGCCTTTGGATGTCTCACTCTTGCCATCGGGTTATCAGGTGGCGTGATCTGGCAGGCCGGGCACAACACCATCACGCCCTTTGTGGTGGAGGTCGATGCGCTTGGCGAAGTTCGCGCCGTTGGCCCTGCCATTGATGCTTATCAGCCGAAGGATGCACAAATTGCCTTCCATCTGGCGCGGTTCATTGAGAATGTTCGCTCGATCTCGATTGATCCGATTATCGTGCGGCAGAACTGGCTGCGTGCCTATGACTATACCACGTCACAAGCTGCCACGACGCTCAATGAATATGCCCGCAAGAACGATCCGTTTTCCCGCATCGGCAAACGTACCATTGCGATTGAAGTCACCAGTATCGTTCGATCATCCGCAAACAGTTTTGATGTGCGTTGGCGTGAGCAGAGTTTTGAAAACGGCTCGCTCGCCAGCACCAAACGATATTCTGCCGTTTTGGCAATTGTCATTCAACAACCACGCACCGAAGAGGTTTTGAGAAAGAACCCGCTCGGCATTTATGTCCACGCCATCAACTGGAGTCGCGACCTCGTAACCGGAGAAGATAAATGAGAACACCGATAAACAAGATTATTGCCATCAGTCTGATCAGCACACTGGCCGCTTGCGCGAGCAAACCTCAATTGCCACCGGAAATCAGTTTTGACAGTGCCGACTTTGACGCTGCAACAATTAGTATTGAGCCGCCGCTACCGGTTCAGATTGTTGAATTGCCAAAACTGTTGCCGTTGCCCGGCCAATTAAAACGCAAACCCGGCAAACACCGCAAAGCGGCCAAAGACAATCGCTCACCGGAAGAACGCATCATTGATGCCAATAAGGCAGCAAAGATGGAACCAACCAGTGCCGGGTATATCAATGCCATTCAGGTCTATCCATATTCCGAAGGTGCCCTTTATCAGCTCTATACGGCTCCCCATCAGGTGAGCGATATTGCTTTACAAAAGGGGGAGCGGATTGTTGCCGTATCAGCCGGAGACACTGTTCGTTGGATTATTGGTGACACGGTAAGTGGTGAGGGCGCAACGGCAAAATCCCATGTGTTGGTGAAGCCAATCAAGGAAGGCCTCAAGACCAATCTTGTCATTATCACCAATCGCCGTGCGTATCATCTGGAGCTCACCAGTGACACCGACACCTATATGGCGTCGATCTCATGGCACTATCCCAGAGATTCACTGCTTGCCCTGCAACGCCAGAACAAGGTGGCGCAGAAAGCGGTTGAACAGGTGATCGATAAAGGCCTGAGAATTGATCAACTCAAATTCCGTTATGCCATCACCGGCGACACACCGTCATGGCGGCCAGTGCGGGTATTTGACGATAAACACAAAGTTTACATTCAGTTCCCGGCCAGACTGGATCAGGGCGAAGCCCCGCCACTGTTTGTCATCGGCCCACGCGGCGAGAGCCAATTGGTCAATTACCGTGTTCGCAGAAACTATTACATCATCGATCGCCTGTTTGGCGCAGCCGAGTTGCGGCTTGGCAAAGACCCGCAGCAAGTCGTGCGGATCACCCGCACAGATGGACGCTTGCCAAAACGACGCGGTCGGAACACTGCCTCTATTATGATGATGGGGAGTGATCGATGAGCGATACCAGTGAACCCATTACGCCAAAGATCAATCTCGAAGATCTGGAAATTCGTGCAAAGCCTCGCCCTGTGACGCGGATTAACCGGAGGGTTTTGTATCTTCTGTCAGGAACAGGATTGATCCTGATTTTTGGTGCGACGATATTTGCGCTCAACCCACCAAGCATCTTTGACAAAAACTCAGGTGGTAATGAGCTTTATAATATAGATAACAAGCCCTCACCAGATGGTCTTGAAGGTCTGCCGCGCAAATACAGTGATTTATCCAAGCCGCCTGAGCTGGGATCACCACTTCCCGGTGACTTGGGAAGCGCTATCCTCAAGGTCGAGCGTGATCTTGGCATTCAGCCAACACCTGCGTTGCCGTTTCGTCCAAACCCGGTGGAAGATGCAGAGCGTGCCGAGCGCATACGGCAGGCACGACTTGCTCAACAAGGGCGAGAGTCAGGCGTGTTCTTCCAGCTGGCTTTGCGAAATAGTGGCGCATTGCCGGATACCTCAACCAAACTGGTAACAGCATCAACCAACGCTTCAACAGGTAACCCCTTCAATGCAATAAGCGCCGCTGGCTCCAGCACAAATACCTCGCTCCAGCTTAATCGTAGCAATGACCAGAACTTGCAAGGGCGCAAAATCGATTTCCTCAATCAAAAAGCTGATGGTAAAATCTACAATTCCCATAAGTTGCAAACTCCGGCATCGCCCTATCAGATCATGGCAGGCACAATAATTTCAGCCAGCCTCATCACCGGTATAAATTCTGATCTGCCCGGCAACGTAATCGCTCAGGTTACGGAAAACGTTTATGACACGGCAACAGGAGGACATCTGTTGATCCCGCAAGGGGCACGCATGATGGGCACCTATGACAGCGTGGTTGCCTTCGGGCAGGAGAGGGCGTTGCTGGTCTGGCAACGCATCATATTGCCGGACGGATCATCCATCATCATCGACAATCTCCCCGGCACGGATACTGCCGGCTATGCCGGTTTGGAAGACAAAGTGAACTTCCACACTTGGAAATTGCTCAAGGGAATCGTGCTTTCCACCTTGCTGGGCGTCTCAACCGAACTGACATTTGGCAATCAGGAAAGTGATCTGGTCAAGGCAATCAGAGAATCCGCGCAGGACAGCACCAATCAGGTTGGTCAAAGCCTCACCGAACGCAATCTCAACATTCAGCCAACTATCACAATCCGACAGGGATGGCCGCTTCGTATCATCGTCAACAAAGACATGATCTTGCGGCCCTACATCATAAAGGGAGCGATCAGATGAGTTTGAAACTTAATAAACTGCCAAACCGTGAAACCGCCAAGGTCACTTTTACGGTCAATGCTGAGTTGAAATCGGCACTACAGGACTATGCTGAGATTTACCGGCAAACCTATGGCGGCAAAGAAACAATTGCTGATCTCATTCCCTTCATTCTGGAATCGTTCATCAGTGCGGATCATGGATTCAAACGGGCACGCAGAAACCTTGCGAATTTGCGCCCATCCTCGCTATCAAACCAAGAAAGAAAGACATAAATTATGGCTACTATTGGAAATTTTACAGCAAGCAAAGATGGTTACATCGGCACAATTCGTACAATGACGATCAATGTGAAGGCAAAGATTGTCATCAATGAAAACAAGAAGAGCGATGCCGCACCTCACTACAGGATTTATGCCGGGCAGGCTGAACTGGGGGCCGCATGGAAAGCGCAGACGAAAGGTGATGAGCCACGGGACTATCTCAGTGTCTTGCTTGATGATCCAAGTTTCGCGGAGCCAATTCGCGCCGCTTTGTTCGACGAGGAGGAGACAGCGTATTTAGTCTGGAATCGAAGAGATGCATGAGTCGGGTGGAAGGGAAAAAGGGTAAAGTGATCGACATTTCCGAACTGAAATGACAGTGCTTGCATCTGTTCTCTAAGACTATTCATTTTAAAGAGAGGGAGTAATGATAAATGCCAGCTATGGTAATTTTGGAATTTATTCTAATAAGATTTGATATTCGGTGGCCCCGGCCCATAGCTGCCGTTCGCGCGTCTGCACATACAACCTCTTGAGTTCCCCAAAAGCAGACATCCAAGAAATTTGTTGTGTTTCCTTTGGATGACTTCCGATTAGCTTTTATTGTCGATTATTACTCTGCAAAACTCGTTGAAATCCCTCTGGAATGGCATGCGAGAACTTGGAACAAATTCAGTTCCTAGGTTAACTTTGCCTAGCTCTTCCACAACTGCTCGCGCGCTCAACAAGAACGCGTCAATCTCACCATTCTTTATATTAGCAAATTGCGCCCATTCCGATTGTGTACGCCTGTTATTGACATGCGCTGTCACGTTGTTGCGATACGTTGCAATCTTGCTTCTTAGCCTTAGACAGTTTTCGCACTTGTTTACGGCCATCGGAGTGACAATCAAGTCTGGGTCCTTAACTGCGTGGTGCAATGAATACGCTTTATTACTAGAATCCACCAATGCATAACACGCCACCATCAGGCTATGGCAAAGCAATGACCTTAAAGTGGTGTATCCCCTGTACGCTGACTGACTTCGACATTCCTCGGGCCAATCAGAGAATTTATCATGTCCTGCTAGATAGATGTGCCAAGAACCAAAAGCAGTGGATACAACCTCATCCAAAAGCCAAATCTTATTCTTTATCGATAGCATTCTGCGATACTCGTGTGTTGATATTTTGATGCTATAATCGGATTTGTTCATAAGCAACAGGCGACCGGCTCTTTAATATGAACATCTATAGTACGAGTCGTCCGTGAGCCGCTCTTCGAGATAAATTGAAGCTTTGCAGTAAAAATCCAAGGGCAGACGTTTGGCCAAGACGCCGTTTTCAATTATGCAAATGGGGTCAGTGCGGATTGTTTTGATCGAAACAGTATAGCAGGTATCCAAATCGAGAGGTGCAAAGCACTTAAAGTCATCATTGAATTTTGTCGTTGAAGATGTTCAGCGCGGGATCCCATTCACTTTGTCAAATAAAAATGTGATGGCATAGATGCTCAAAAAACCATAGTGACTGATAGCAAAGAAAATGGCGAATTTTGAAATCAGAAGGAACCATTCATAGTGATTGGAAAATATGTAGCTGAAATTGATTGCGCTGAAGAGTATATAAAAAATTGTATATATTATCCCAATTGAGCAAAGATAGCCAAACAGCAGGCTAACATATTGCCTCAGCGTCAATGCCTTATAGTAGTAGTCTTGATCCTCATTACTCCATACCCGAATTTGTGAGTTTGTTCCCTTGAGTTTTTCATCCAGTATTGGACGTTCAAAAGTTGCAAATGCACCCAGTGCAGCTAAATGGAATGGAACGACGAACACCAAAAATTGAAAAGTATTTTGTGAAATATCTTTCAAAAGTTTGGGTGAGAAAGCATTAGGATAAAATTCAGAAACCAACACTATTCCAACAGCAAAAAACAATGGAAGTACCAGCTCATAAATTCTTTTAGAATACCAAAACCCTTGACTGCCGCTGATGGTAAGAAATCTGAATGATGCAAAAATCTCCTTTAACCACCACGGCATAGTTATTTCCAGTGCTTGTCAGCAGAAATTGCTTTTCGTGCAAAATCTATAATTGGTTCAAATAATGTTTCATAGACCTCTGGAACATCTTCCTCAGCAATTGTTTTAATTAGCAGTTTCTTACAATACCGCATATCGGTGTCATCAAATTGTTTAATATCAATGGTGCCCGTACCTGATATTGGCTCGCCAGCTTCATCAACAAGTTCTAGTTTAAGATCTGAAAAGTTAATTTCTGTCATAGCCTGTTGTATGTGGTCAACAAGTGATCTTACACCATTGAGGTTTCCTGTGGGAACTATTCTGGCGTGCAACTGGACGTCCATTTTCTGTATTTGTGGCTCGTCTGCCTCTCCTTGGAATTCTGTTCTGCCACGAATTAGCTTGAAACCACCAATTTTCCCCTCTTCCAAATCATTTTTCAGACTACCGTTTTGTTGTGGATGAAAACGCACCGTAGGACGATATACAATCTCCTCAGCTTTCAGTCCTTTTTTCTTCTGTTTCTTTGTCGCGACAAATTTTTCTGGATTTTCTTCCGCATATTTTGCCAGCAATTTTCCAACAAAATCCCTGACAAGTGTTCTGCTGATACCAGCCGTCTGTTCGAGAACTGCTCGATGCCTGCCATGATCATTTCCGGTAACTATTGCTTTCTTAGAGATCACAAGGTGGCAGCTTGCACCACGCACGGCATCTGGATCATCGGAATGAATAGTAGTTACTTTTCGGGTTTTCAAATTTACAAATCCAGGCATTGACCTGTCAGGATCGCCACGCACGAACAAAATTGCCAAATAATTCGCATCTTCGGAAAGATTTGCAATGTATATGGCATTCAACTCATCTGCAGTCTCTTCTGACTGAACTTTTGATCCTGTTATGAAAGCTATGGCTTCTTGGTTATTGTAGTAGTGTTTACATATATCAATCAACGAAGTGAGTTGTACGTCTACATCAACAGCTGGGTATCGTCCCATACCTAGTTTCAAAAGGTGTGCATATTTCTCAGCCATTCTAACCTCGAGGCGTTTTAGTTAAAAATATTGTTACTACTGAACTACAGTATTTATATTTTTTGACCCCGTCAAAAATATTATACACACAAATATCGCCGCCTAGCTCAAATAAACTATCAAGAGCCTTCGTCCGATCTGCCATTGTACTCCGGACTTAGGTAGCAAACGCACCAAGAAACTAATGGATAAATTGCGTGACGTGAATCACAATGCGATATGGGACAATCAATCGTAATTCACGGTCTAATTAAGAAACGCGCTGAGGTAGCAGGGCTGCATAGGGTCGCTGTTAAAGCCGCTGAGTCGATCAAGGATGATCTGGCTGCTATCGACCGCGCTTTGCGCCTATGCGGGTATAAGGAAGACCCCAAGGCCATAGCACCACGTGGAAAGTACAGGCAGATGTTTGGGCGCAATGAATTGAAACTGGCGATATTGGACACGCTTAGAAAAGCACCTGCTGATGATCTGACCGTTGCAGATGCAATTATTGAAGCTAAAGGCTGGCGTCAAGACGAGGCGCTACATGCAGACGTTCTAAAGCGGGTGCGTCATGCCATACAACGTGCGCGTAATTCAGGGTTGATTGTGCAGGATTTTGGGCCGGACGGGTGTTTGTGGAAGTTGGCGCAATGTTAAAGGGAGTGTGGTTTGGTTAATAAAAAACCCGCGAGAAGCGGGTTTTAAAAGCTTTTTTAACAAGCGTATCGCCATTCGCCATCAACATCAGCAAGAACGATATTATTGTTCTCAGTGTCATCCATTGAGTCCAACAACTCCAATAAAGCTCTTGCGCTACCCTCCTGTTTAGCATGCTCCTCATAGATAATACGCAAAAGTCTATCAGCAGGGCCTGTTAGTTTGTTTTCATTCTTTTCATAGCGCGCAACTTGCTGAACGTTGCAGCCAAAAAAACGTGCTAACTCAGATTGAGTTAAATCAATTTGATGGCGCAGAAATCTAATTTCTTTGCCAGAAAGTGATTTTCTGAATTTTACTAGATAAAGACCAATTTGGATATGAAGGGCATCCAAGTTTTTTAATCGGACTCCTTTACCATAAGACGTCTCCTCAATTTCGTATCCACTTTTTAGATAAACGTCATCAAGGCCACACCCTTTGTAGTGATATATGGTTTTTTCATTTTCTCCGTTATGATGCCATACTGTGTGTGTGTGTGTCATTTTAAGTCTTCCCTATAACGTGTTAGGAATGTGCTGGTTTGTTAACTTGAATTGCAGCCTTCGCTATTACCTACCGGAACGGTTTGGAGAAATGCGAACTTATCGCCCCGAAACATTCTACCAATCTCCATGGCAAAACCATAGGCTTCAAATAAATCAGGGGTATTGAGAACTAACCTGGGCGCTTTTAACATTAAGCTATTCCCTAAAAATCGTTACCGCTTGGGCGGTACAATTACCCAATAATTCGAATCAGTTAAACAAGGTTGAAAACTAGAGTTGTCAACAGGGCTTTTGCTATGTCACACGTTTTTCGTATTCAGGTTTTATTTTACCCTTAGGGAGCCTGCAAGCTCCCCAACAAAGGAGTAGAGTAATGTTAGATCCTTATCTCACTCTAGCCGCGCTACATGTGCTTGTTTCAGTAAATTATTTCGCGATATATTACTATTCAGTACATTAAGTGCAAATCTTGAGGGTCTGTGAGGGCCCTCAAGTGATTTCTAATGGAGACTATGAAACCTTTGTGACACCAGTTTGTCACTGGCCGAAGTATTTAATTAAAACCCAAGAATCAAAAAGCGCCCTGTTAAAGGCGCAAAATTCTGCATTAACCCTTTCTAAACTGGAACGTACATTCGTGTCAAGCACGAGCATAAACTCCCCAATCACCGTCAACAGCATTTAAAGTATCAACGAGATTGTCAGCCGACCTGATCGTATGGCGAGTTTTAGCACGGGGCGCGTATCCCCACCATTGAGCGCAGATATCCAAAGTTTGTTTCAAAGCCTTCATTTGCTCACGCATAGCATGTCGGCCAACCAGTCCGTGACGGCGGTAAGCGTATTCTTTCACAGTCCAGTTTTCGCCAACCATCATTTGCAAAATGTAACGCTGTTCAAGGTCCAACCCCTTGTTCACTTCCTTGATCAGGTTCGCCGCATCTATTTGCGCGTCAGAAATGGACTGAGAGGTGCCTGACGTATCAACACGGGGCTGCGTGTAGTCTATGGCCATATTAGTCTGGCCGCTCCACACGAGGTAAGCTTGGCGGTATTTCTCGCCAGTTTGGTATTGCTCCTCTGTGATCGACTTGCGCCGATACATGTACAGGAAGTTATCCGACATATTGCGCTGGACTGTATCTTGACCAATGCCAGTGGTGGAGGCGATAGTATCTTCTTTGATACGCCTGTTTGATTTCTTATTGCGCCGCTTTGTCTTGCTCATTAAATGTTCTCGTTTCGAATGCCTTGGATTGAAAAACTACCTCTTGTCGGGCTAAACTCATTCAGGACAGTTTCGACAAGATGCTTAATATGTTTGGGGTTTTTAATTCCCACATCTACAAAAGACTGGACTACACTCAACCCGTATTCATGAATCAAAGCGCGAGTTTTGGGGTCGAATTGATCTACCTTTTCCATTCGCTTCTTTCTCTTTATTGTGACCATCTCTGCGAATTTTTTCATGTCTTTTTCCTTTTGTTGGTTAGAGGGTGGCTAAATCTTCATTTGCTCTTGAACGATGATTTCAGCCGGTGCATTTGAGAAGAAATCAGGCCGGTCATAGGCGCGTTGAATACGCTCACAACACATCTCGAAAAATCCTTCATCCAGTTCAATGCCGATGAATGGCCGTCCCAAATTAGCGCAAGCAACGCCAGTCGTTCCCGATCCCATAAACGGATCCAAAACCAGTTCGCCGTGGTTGCTGGAATTTCGAATATACTCACGCATCAAGGAAACAGGCTTCTCAGTCGGGTGCTTGCTTTCGTTGCGCTCCCCTGCCCGTAAAGCCTGTTTAGACTCTGGGTGATTGATAGTTCTGGCTTTGCCTTTCCAGAGATAAATGGTAAACTCTAGGTGCTTCATGTACCAACGATTTGGGGTCGGGCTTACCTTGTCCCAAACGAGTATATTGTGGAGTTTAAATCCGGCATCAAAGGCGGCTTGCATCAATGGGTAAACGTTCTTGTCGTTAGCCATGACGTAGCAATCACCATCCGGCCCCATGGCCTCATAGATTGCTTTCATCATTTCAGGGAAAGGAACGGTAGTCATAATTAACTGCCCATCATTCGCGTAATTATGAGCGGCGAATATTCCAGACATGGTTTTAGATGAAAGCGAAACGCCGCCAGTTGTCAGCGCATAAGGAATATCGCTCACGGTCAAATCTACGCCTTCAATATCCGGCAAGATTTCCATCGCATCACCTAGATACAAAACACAATCTCCAATTACTTCTTTGCGTTTGAAGTTCATGCAGAGTCCCCTCTATTAGAGTGCTGGATTTTCCAGAATTGAAGGCGGGTTTCGGCCCCAAATTCGGCGGTGGTGGGTTGGAATTTTCTGCTACCGCCCTCTACTTCGCCCCTGATAAACGCTCTGGTTGCCGCATAGATCGCTTCGAGCGGCATGTCGTCCACAGCCATAGCAAACCCGTTCATACGCGCCTTGGTGGTGGCCTCATCGTCATTTCTGGGGATGAGCGAACCGGAAAGGATATCGATCACGTCCAGCACTTCGGAACGTTTGGCTGGAACGATTGCCGCCTTGATTTCTGCTACGCTGGTGGGTTGATTGTTGATTGTTACGATATTGGTCATTGGCCTACGGCCCTCGCTTCATTTGCCATCTGTCTGGCTATTTCGCTGGAAGATTGTTTTTTTTGTGATTGTGATTTTGTTGCTGGGAAGTTGGCTCCGGTCGGTGCCGGTGCAAGTCGCGCATCCCTCGCCTCAAAAACCGCATTGGAAAAATACTTCCAAGATTTGATGTTGGGGTTGGCTTGGGAAAGGCTTTTGATGACTGGAAGGATATCAAGATCGAAATCACATCCACCATCGAGCCAGCTTATTGGTTCAGACAAAACTATAAATTTGCCGTTGGCTCGGTACTTCTCGTTTGCCCCCAGCGCTTCATAAATTTCAGCTTCGCGCCCGTCTAACAGAGTAGCTTTGTATAATGGTGTAGTGGTATCTTTAGTATGCCGTTTTCGTGCCGTTTCCGTATCTATCGGCGTATCTATCCGCGTGCCGCTTTTGTCTGAGTTGTCCTGAAACTTGCTGTAATTACAGATTGTTATGGACATTTTTCCCGTGCCGCTTTTTGTTGAAATCATACCCTCGGATACTAAAAGACGAAGAAATTTCTGCACTTTTCCACTGCCCCATTTCCATTCGCTCATAAGCGTTTTGACAGTCACAAATATTGACCCACGAGGCACCTTTACAACCGTGCCCCTCACTCTGTGCGTAGTGTCTTTCCATGCCGCATTTGAGATTAGCCAATACCAAGCCGAATGCTCATCGCGCGGCTGTCCGGCGAAAATAACATGGTCTAGGCTATCTGCTTGCATGCGGGTCCAACGGCTCATCTACCGCGCCTCCCCCGGTATGGCGTGAGATTTCATTCTGCGGACTCTTTGAATTCTATAGTGGTAGGTGGCCATGAAATGCCTGAAATCTGTTCAAGCGCGCTCTTCCTGTGATCTGATGACCACAAACGAGGTTGTGGCATTTCGTGTGGTGGCGAAATTGTTGCTAAGACAGTTTCAAATACCGCCTCCGGTTTTGACACGTCACTGCGCAATCTTTTGGCCAGTGTCAGAGTTCGTTTGATGCCGTGCATCATTTGCTCAAGCAATGAAGGTGATGCGCCCTCCGTCAATTCCGCAAGAACCGCCATGTCAGCATCAGGCAAGGACATAGGGTCTAGATATCGCGCCAATATGGCATAACGCTCATTGAAGCCCGGCAGCGCAACTTCGATTTGCATACCAAACCGACGCCATAAAGCAGGGTCCAGTGATTCACGGCGATTGGTTGCAGCAAGAGCGACCCCTTTGAACTGTTCGATTCTGGTAAGGATTGTGGTAAGCGCTGCATTCATTTCGCGGGCACATGCCTGATCATCGTTGGACCGGCTGGAACCGATGGCGTCAATCTCATCGAACAGGCAGATTGCATTATCCCCAATCACATCCATTGCATCGAACAGTATTGCAATGTTCTTGCCCGTGGCTCCAAGATGGGAATCAACCAGTTGTTCTGATTGAACAGCGATTAATGGTACGCCCAACCTCGCGGCCAGATGGTGGGCAAGTGTGGTTTTTCCGGTTCCGGGTGGACCATATAGCAATGCTGTTCGTCGCGGCTTTACCTTGATTGCCGCCAATTCATCGGCGGCATTGAGTTCAGTCAACCATTCGTAAATTGCTGCACGAACTGGCTTTGCCAAAATTGGCTCTTCCGCCTCTTTTGGATGTAACACGCGAGCAAATTTTTCGATCTGGCGAAAGGCCCTATTGGTTTCGTCGTTACGTTCCATTATGGGCGATCCCCATCTTGTTGATCATTTTCCTCTTGGGATTTGGTTTCGGCTGGTTTTTTCTTTGGGCGCGGCTTCCATGCTTCTGGAATATCCATCCCATCGCTGCCGGATTCCTCGCAATAACCTTCGTCCCAAGCCGCCCTACGTGGATCGCCAGCAATATACGGGTTGTCCAGAATTTTTGAGCCTTCAAGCCGATCCCTCATACCCTTTTCGCGAGCCTGTTGAATGTCATCCTGATTTGGTGGGGGTGTGACCGGTTCTGACGGTTTATCGTCAGCTTTCTTTTCCTCTGGCGGTTCATCGTCCATCATTCTGCGACGAGCAGCTTCACCCAGCGGTGTGCCGTCAAGCATTCCGATAGCAGCTTTATAAATATCCAACAAAGCTTCGTATTCTTGGCGCTCAGCGGTGTCCATTTTGCGTAGTTTTACAAGGGTGTTGATCGTGGCAACGCTGAACCCGCTGGCCTTAGCCTCTGATTTCACTTCACGGATATCATCGGAAATGGCTTTCTTTTCTTCCTCAAGCCGTTCGATGCGCTCAATAATTGAAAGTAAATGTGCCCCACCAGGCGTTTGAGAATTGTTCATAAAAATGTCCTTTTTAGTTGAGTTAAGTGATGGTTTCTTTGCGTTCTAAGCGTCCCGACATTTCCTCCATGCGCCCATCACGCATCCTCCGTTATAATTTTCGATAAATCCCAGTCACTTCGTTTCGGTGCCGGCACATGGCCGCGCAAATAACTGCGGTATTTTTCGTAATGGCAGGAGCCGTGCAAAACAGTTGTGTGATCGAATCCGCCAAATAACCGGCCAATATCCGGCAGGCTAAGCGTGGTTTCGCGCCGCATCCGCCAAAACGCCTCATGGCGCGGCTGCACTGTGCGGGTGTCACGGCGGCGTGCTTCCAGTTCAATTTTGGTAATTCCGTATTTTTCACAAATTTCACGCTTGATAATGTCGGTGGTTGAATAAGCACCATTCCATCCGCAAACCACGGCCAGACAAAGATAGAAATTAACGATTTTTTCCGGCGATGGCGGAGGCGGAGGCACAACCGGTCGGGCAAGATGATACGCCAAAGCCAACGGAATTTCCGAGCGTTGGCGCACAAGGTGCCGATGGCGAGCCACTGCTTTTTTTTTGCGTAAGGCCCGTGCTTTAAATTCCACGTAAATATGAGATTCCAGCCAGCCCATTGTAGCAGCATGATTGACCGCTGCGTTTTCCTGATAATCAATCATCGGGCTATCCCTCCTTTGGTGGTTGGAGGGCGCGGAAAACAGGTTTAGGCATCCATGCCTCTGGTTGGTAACAATCGGAATAGCCGTATGATGCACGCCCTTGATGAACCCAGCATCTTAGGCTTTTTGACCAGAAAACAATGACCACTCGTGGCCAGTCAGGTTTCAGATCAGGCAAATCGTAATGGACAAGAATTTCCGTGCCATCATCCGGCGCGTCATCCATTCCAGACCAACACGCGTCATCCATTCCAGACCAACACATGCAGCGACAAGCATCGTGCTTGATTACCTCTTCCAACCGTTCGATTTCCGTATTTAAGTCTTTGATACTTTCATCGTCATCGTTAGATCGCTTCTTCGCGTTTTCTAATTTTCCCTCTAGCTCTGCTATGGTTTGAGAGTCGGCTTGGATACGTAAAACCACTTCGCAGAACGTTGTCACTGACAGGTCTTTAATGTTTCCGGCATTCTGAAACTTTGAAAGCACGTTTTCAAAAGCCTCGTCTGTGATTGGTTTGTTTAATTTTGGAAAACCCATCACTCACCCACCTTACTAGCCGGCTCATATGGCTCTGGTTTCAAGATGCAGTCGTAGACGTTGTGGGACTTCTCGCAGGACGTTTCGAGACGGTTATCATAACCAGACCAAACCCCGCCCATGATAACCACGCCAGCGACCAAGCCGATCATAAACGCAATGAAGTTACCTTCCGGGTCCATCACATGTCCCTCGCTACGGCTGTGGAGGATTTGGAAGGCTGCATATCGGATTTGTGGTTTAAGTCACCGCTGCAAATATGTGTCCTGACCCTTGGCTTCGGATCATCATTCTTCGAGGTTTTCACCCCGTAAGCTGATGCCGTGAGCCACGTAGACCAAGTCCTCAATCGCTTGCCCATATACCTTAGGATCGATCCCTTCCAAGAAAGCGGCCGTCCTTCGGAGTTCTTCGATTGTTTCTGCCTCATCTCGTAATGCCTTTTCTCGCCGCAAAGCGTCTAATTCAAAGGAATCTATCCTTCTAGCGTCACCGTCCCAAAACGACCGAAACCGCCTATGGGTGCATTCTTCAAGCGCCTCGTAATGCTTGGTCATGTGCTTGAAGGCGGCGTTAATTGACGCCTTTGCCTTCCCGTCTTTTTGAACGGGGAACAATTCCCGAATGAGGTTTTGAGCCTCAATTTTATTATCCTGTACCGCTGTCGACATGGCCCTACTCCTGCCTACTCTGTCTGTGGAAGAACTTTCCACGCTCTTATCTTTAGTTTCCAACACCTTGCTTTTCCTCTGCTCTAGTTTCGGTTTTGGGAACACGAACTAGAGAAAGAAATGAAACAAAATGGGAAAGGTCATTTATGTAAAATTTGGTGGCAGGTTGGTTGTTAACAAACGTCATGAGGCCCCTACCGCTGCCACCCACCATGAGGGGTTCGATATGGACATGCTTACGAGCGCGTCTGTGTACGACCGCCCCATGGATAAGAATTGGTGCGCACTCGACGCCGCAGTGCAGCGCCTCTTGGACGACCTTCGAAGCAATCAATCGCCCCGCTTTAGAAGGTCGTCCACTCAGGTCACGCCGGAGAATAAGTGATCGTCTTTGTGCCTCGCGACGATCAGGCGAGATTGAAAAACAGGAGGGAGGAGGATTCCTGTTCTGCAATTGGAATGAGTTTTGTGAGGTGGCTGGGGAGGTCATTAATCTGCCAGCCACGTAATAAGAGCAGCCAACACAAGTCCGGTGAAGAGCCCAAAAACATAAGAGCTAATTGGGTCCATACTACCGCCCTACCCGAACGCAAATGGCCATTGCGCCAATTACACCGAGGGAAAAAGCTAGGATGAATATAATATGTGGCTCTGGAAGAAGAGAGAAATCCATTAGACTTGCTCCCCAACATGCACTTTCACGAGGGTGTCATTGTCGATGACCAACCCAGCCGCCTGCCCTGCCTTCACAAGACTAGGCCAATATTCTACAGGGATAGAAGCACGGCGTTTCATTTCGCTTGCTGTGCTCCCCTTAATCCCAAGAGATCGAGCAAATTGCGCAGGGCCACCAAAGGCCTCAAATACATCTGATATGTTTTCCATAAAAATAGAAATAACATTATTTGTGTCGTATAGTCAACATGATTTATGTTGCGTGTAATGCTTTATGTTCAAAATGGAATCAATGGCACAACGACTTTTACAGGCGCGCAAAGGCGCAAACTTTGGCTCAGCAACAAAGGCAGCGGAATCCCTTGGAGTACCGGCAAGCACATATCGGGCGCATGAAAATGGGCAAAATGAATTTAGTGCGGATGAAGCTAAGCAGTACGCAAGGAAATTTGGGGTAGAGCCTGGTTGGCTTTATTTTGGCGGAGACGCCTTGGAGGTAACCGACCCCACCTTAACAGATGCCGCTTCCATCATTTCCACCATTTCAAGCATCAATGGTGCAGAAGGTATTCCAGACGGGACAATCCCTGAAGTTGATGTAAAGGGTGGTTTGGGTGGCGGCGGCGTTACTATCATTCAACAGACCAATTCAAACGGTATGACTTTCGCAGCTGAGGCGGTTCGAGATCATTGGAGATTGCCTGACTGGATGCTTACATCCATGAACGCTTCGAATACAGTGGTTGCGGCCTTTCCAGTGCAGGGCGATTCAATGATGCCAACCATTGAAGATGGAGACGTGGTATTTGTGGATACAAGCCACCGCATCCCATCTCCGGACGGGCTTTATGCGCTTTTGGATGATTACGGCGGGATAACTGTTAAACGCCTCACGCTCACTTCACCGCCCGGCGCAGAGATAAAGACCTTCGATATTTCCTCTGACAACCCTGAACATTCAGTGCAGCAACGCAATGAAGACGAAGTTCATATTATCGGGCGATATTTGAGACGGTTTACGCGATAGAAATTCGGGGGCCATTGGCCGTATACATAGGATGTAAGGATAAATCATGGGACAAATTGGGATTTGGCAAATTGGGATAGTGGCGTTCTACGCCGCTTTGTTGGTAATACCGTTTTGGCGTATCTTTAAACGATCTGGGTGGCCCCCTGCCCTGAGTCTTTTGATGGCTGTGCCACTGGTTAATGTGGTTCTGCTTTGGATTTTCGCTTTTTCTAAATGGAAACCAAAGTCTGACTGAATGCCGAGAACTTACTATCGCGGCTGTTTCGCAATATAAAGCTCAACGATCTGATGCGCCAGCTTCACCATGTCACTTGGATTATCTTCATCCCGCATAACGGAGATAATACCCAACGCACCGGCAACACTTGCCAGCACCGCCTCACATATTGCCTCACGCTCTTCAGAAGTTGCTGTCTGAGCGAATGATTGCTCTAGGATGGTGGTTACATCGTCTATGGCTTTGGACTGGAGAGAGGTGCCGGTCATCACAATAATGAGCCATTCTCTTCTTTTGATACTAGCTTACTTTTCGCCAATGCAGTCACCCCTGCTCCAACACCACCAGAGAATAAAAAAGATCGCAATTTCTCTAGTCGAACATCCGTCAAGAACAACCAACTTTCAGGCACCACGAAGTGCCAAACCATAACAAATGCGCATGCTGCAAGTAACAAGAAAGCAAGATACAAAAAACAGACAATCAGATTATGAAGATGCCCTTGAACGGCTCCATCCATATCTAATTTTTCAATTTGCAATCCTAGTTTTTTGTCGGATATATCCTTACCCAAAGTAAAACTGATAGATTCTTTTTGGGCTTTAGCGTCATCACTTGTCGGAGCATCAGCTCTTGGAACTACAAATTGTTTTGAAACGCTTTTTGGTTTTCTGGTCATCTCGAAAAAACTTAACCAGCCAGCTCTTTAAAATGTTCCTCAATCAAAGAGGTTGGAATGGTGGCATTCTTTCCACCCTTATTCCAAGTTTCAGACCAAGGAGTCCCCGGCTGGTGCGTTAGCACAGAGAGTTGGGTTCCACTCAAATGCTTATAAGAATCATAAACTGAGCCAACTAGAGATTCTTGCTCATCGCTCAGTTTATCAGCAGCACCACCGCCAGTAGATATATGGATTACGGCGTTGGATCGAAATTCCTTGACGGCATGATAAAGCTCCGGGACAACAGGGCCGTATTGCCATGCTTCGACTTCTTCCCTGATGAGCAGCTCACCTCGCAAAGCAAGACTCCATCCGTGGCAAAGATACACGAGCTTGAGCAGCGCCATAGGTGTAAGGGGTTTGTCTTCCTTGTTTCCTAGGCGAATAATGGCTTCAGCAACAGCAATAGCAGTGACGTGTTTCATTTTCTGTTCCTTCCCAACTTATCAGCCAGGGATTCCTCCCAAAACCAGAACAAGTTAGATTTAAGCACACCGATCCCTTTGGCGCAATTACGACTTTATTACGCAAACGTTACAAAGTGTTGAAGGGATTGGTTCGGGGTTTATCTTAGCACAATTGGCACATAAGGGGTACTTTATATGCCTTGCTCTAAACTGGATATATGTCGATTCGGAGACGATTTCAACAATTTCTGCCATTATACACCTTTGAAATATGGGCATAGCTCATCTAAATGATGGTCCTTTGTGCGCCGGCTAAAGCGCTTTCACGTCATCAGGTGGCGTGCCGTCTTCGTTCCAACCCATTCGTCTGAGCGTATCAGGATGCAACAGCAAAGTGGCTGACTGCGGTAAATGGTGGCGCTCAACTGTAATTACCCGCCGCCTGATCAAATACCATTGGAAATTAATCACATTGCTTCGATCTGGCTGTTCCGGTTCTTTGTCGAACAATTCAAACTGATTCATTGCGTTTCCTTTCCTGATAATTCGAGATGGCTATATCGGCGTCGACCATACTCCAATCCTCTTTTTGCGATTGAACATTGATTGATCTAATTTCTTCTGGCTGACAGCCTAATTTTCCTAATTCTACAGCGATACGATCAAAGATTGCTGTTTCAGGTACAGTACCACAATCACTGACCTCAATAATTTCTTTTCCCTGCCCCGCTAATAAAGGTGTTCCTATAGGTAGTTCAGTATCTAAGTGTTCTGGGGTCAGGAGTGAGCTCTCGGCAGAGTCGTCATATGAGCCCTCGGGCGTGCGCGAAATGAGCTCTCGGCGTGATTGCCAAGGGGTCAGGAGTGAGCTCTCGGCGTTTAATCTATATCGTCTTTGCTCTTCAATATCCGCAAGTTCTGTCCGCTCTTCTGACAGTTGCTTGATATCCTCCAAATGCTCATCGTTGAACGTGTAAAAATATGAACCTTGCCGTCTTTGTCGCTCCCTATCCAGCCAGCCCAACGAAGCCAATTTCGCGCTGTGTCTTTTTGCAGTGGAATAACCACACCCCATAATTGCAGCAATTCGCGCCAACGAAGGCCAAGCGAGCCCGGTAGTTATGTTGACGTGTTGCAACACAGCAATAGCAAAAACTCTCTCCCCGTCTTTTAATCTGGTATCGGCTACAATCCCATCAATCATAGTGAATTTCCACGAAGAGAAAGTTCGCTTTTCTTCGGCGGTTGGTTCTTTGTTTGGTCCATTTTCGGCATCACTCAACTGGCTAAATCCTCTTCTTTTTCAGAAATATTTTATTCGTTTAAGCCCTGTAATTACCTCACTTACTGTCGTTTCGTCAACATAATTTGTGTTGTATAACATTATTTATGTTGACATGTTGCGTGTTGTTTCCTATTTTGGGTTCAAGAACAACGGATTGGGAAACGTAAAATGTCATATTTCGAGCAAGAATTTGAAGAATTAGAAATCCGCATTGATGGCTGTGTAATAGGTCATTGTGATGCTGAGGTTGAATTCGATCAAGATGGTACGGACGGAGAAATCTCCGTAACCAAAATCACCATTGAAAGCGCCGTTAAAGATCACCTGAACGCCCAAACAATTCTAGCGCCTTCCAATCGTGAATGCGTGTTGTTTGATGGTTTGGCCGCTTCTGCAATTTCTCGTCTCGAACATAAACGACCATCTGACCCTAACCGCGAACACCGTATCGCACATTCTCAGTATGGATTTGCTGGGAGGGCTTCGTGATGGATTACGTAAATTATCCAGTCGAAAATGCGCTCGGAACAATCATTGGATACGCTTATGACGAGGCCGAAGCTCAAGAGATTTTTGCCTACCACTACCCAATCTCTGGTCGGTGGAGCATGCCAGAATTTCGCAAAGACAAACTGGCTTCCAGAGTGAAGCATGAGGGATTCGAATTCAATCTAGGTTGGATTGAACAACCCACCGAAAAATCCGCCCGTGAAGACAGGGAGGCAGCGTGATGACCCCGACATTTGAAGAAATGCTTGAAGGCGCAACAACTTGGCGCAAAACCCACATGGGAGTTGGTTATGTTCTCTCTCATCACGGGCATAGAACTGGCGCTGAATACGAAGGCGCTGAGTATCACCCGGGAACATGGTGCTATTATCTTTTAATTCCAGAGCAAATGTACCCACACCGGTGGGATGAGTTTAAATGTGTTCGTCATGAGAGCGGATTCAATGCCTACCCAAAAGCCTTGTCTGACCACGACCTTTTTGACACAGAAGTAACGTTCGCTGAAAGCCTTCCTTACTGGAGCCGTGACGAAAATCGGCAATTTGATCTATCAAAGGTTGGTTGCGATTACGGCCACTCTTGGCACCATGATCAAGGTTACCCAGACACGTTTCGTAGCGTGAATATGGATGCGCAAAGAACGGTTGAGAAGCTCTTAAAAACCCATCCCGATTTTATGATCAAGAGCGGTTACAGCAATGTTTGGGGCGATAGGTCCGAATTCTATGAAGCTGTAAACGGCAAGATGATTCACAAGTCGAAAGACAAATTGGACAAGGCTTGGCTCTCGAAAGGTTGGGAACCTGCCGTCACTTCCGATGACTCTCCATCAGCCTAAAACCCCGCCCTCTCCCTCCCCAAAGGAAAGCAATAAGCAAATGACCTCTCTCATTCAATACGACCCATGGATTGGTAATACAGGTGTAGAGCCTGAGTTCCATGAAGGCCAGCACTTCAAAGTCGAATACAATAGCGGCGGTGTTTCTGTGTGTATCGCTCCAAAGTCGCTCGTTTGGGATCGGGGTACGGGAGCCGGGAACATCAAGCGTTACTGCTTTGAAATAGAACAATCCCCCGCTCCAACAATCAATTACGGCGAGTGGACTGAAAACATAGGAGCGCCCAAGAGCTTTGCAGAAGGAGTGAGGTTCGAAGTGGAGACTATGGACGGCTCGCGACACGCATACACCGCTCCGGCAAATATTGCATGGACCACAACCAATATTCGCAATCCTATCCGAAAGTATCGTTTCGAACTGCTTCAATCCCCCGCTCCAGAGATAGAAGGTGAATGGGGCGATTGGGAAGGTTTCAACGGTCAAGATGTGATGGTTGAGGGTGATTTTGAATGTAAAATTGCCACCACCAGCGGCATTAATGCAAAGGCTTGGGCATCCGAATACGACTGGTCAAAGAGCAGTCTCATTGTAGCTTTTCAGCGCTGGATAGAGCCAAAGGTGAGTGTTTCTAAATTCCCCATTCTCGCACGTTTTGCAGACCGTGGTGAGCTTTATTTCGGTACCCAAAATGGCCGTAAGGATATGTTTACAAATGTAGAAATCTGCCTCACCACAACCAACGGCGAACGCTCTTGGGCAATTAAGGAATTGTCCTCGTGACCCGTATCTCCGACTATTTCAACCTAGATATCCCCTTCCCTATGTTTCGCGATTTTGTTGCGATTGGGGCAGTTGGAACATTTGGTTTTGTTGCTTGGAAATTCGCTTTCCTTGCAGAGATTTCATTTCAAATTGGAAGGTTAGTGTAATGGCTGAGGAATGGACCAAAGGCGAATGGGTCGCCAAAGAAAACCCGATGTTTCCGAACCAGCATATTGTGGTTGGCGATGACAACGAAGTGGTTGTTCATTTTAGCAAAGGGCGAGACGGAGATTGGCCAAAAAACATCCATTTGATATCCGCCTCTAAAGACCTGTATGCGGCTTTGGAAGGCATGACGAAAATGTTTGTAACACACGTTGGAAACGCTTTCGACCCAGAATTGGGCCGCGCCATGATCGCCGCTCGCGCCGCTCAATCCAAAGCCCGTGGAGGTAAACCAGGTGATCGATAGAGAAACCAAACTGCCATTATCAAAAACGGGTGAGGACTATACCGATTGGGATGTAGACCACCAAGACCCCATGGATGGCGTAGTCAATTGGGCACCTATATTTGACAATGATGGGGCAGTTATTGGCTTCACTGTGTCCACTGGAAACAACGAACAAGATTCCATTTATCGCAACCTCATAGTCCAAGCAGTCAATTCACACCAGCCGTTAATAGAGGCTTTGGAGAAGGCTCAAACCAAACTGTTTGAAGCGCAGGATAAGTTTTGGGTTATTCACTGCAATCATCCAGGCAAACATGTGAGCGAGCGGCAGGAGCAGGACAAGCAGTTCTTGGCCACCTTATCCGAACGCATGAGAAATGCCGGTGATGATGTTCGCGCCGCCCTTTCCCAAGCCCAAACAGATTCCCCAACCACTACTCTAAAGGGAGATGGATGATGGGCGATAAATTAGAACGTTGCCCATGCTGCGGCGGCAAGTCTTACGTGGCATCGAAAGTAAAGCGCATTGGGAAAGTCTGCCCACATGTGGTCCGGCGCGCTCATGTTGAATGCCGAAGAAGGCCATGCGGGTTACGCACTAAAACCTTCAAAAGCAAAGAACAGGCGATTGACGCTTGGAACTCCCGCACCCCTCCCCCAACCACCACACCGGAGAAAGAACTATGAACGCAACAGTAGCAGCAACACGTCGGGTTGACGAACAATCTGCCAATGAAATTATCACAACAGAAGAATTTGCGGTCGCGCTGAAAAATCAGATCAAAAACACGCACAATCTCGCCACCGCAGACACGCCCAAAATGTCCGATGAGGACGCAACAGATATCGCCGTGCGCACCGAAGCAAAGCTCACGGAACTATCCGAAGGTTCCTTGGCTACAAACGCCAGAGAAGACGACTGGGCGCATGATGTAATTACAGAGTGCCGCCAGCGGATAGATGAGCGCCGGGCATCTTCTGCCTCGTATTTGGAGCAACAAGATACACAACTTCAAGAGCGCTCCACAAAACGCATGGATGAACTTGCCCAACTTCGCAAAGACATTGATGCGATCAACGAGCGCGAGACAAACGACCAGTTGAAATTCACCAATTTGACCCTTCGCATAGAAAGCGAATGCGTTGCGGAAGTTGAAGGATATGAACTTCGTATCTCCAAGTTTGAAAGCTTTCTTTCTACTGGTGCCAAAGATGTATCTCCGAAGAAACGGGGAGCGAAATAATGGCCCGTCTTAAAGAGCATTATCACGATGAGATTGAAGCGCGGCGTTCAAACTCCGATGGGAATTATGAAGGCTATTTCGAGGCTCAATTCATATCGGCCTTTGATCAACTTTGCAAAGACGCTGGTAGCTACAAAGAAGGCAAACAACTTGCCGAAAAACTCCTAAACGAACAGGTGATTTGATGGATTATTTATACCTCGATATTGAGACAATTCCAAGTCAAAACGATGCTGTAAAGGCGCGTATTGCTGAAACAATCACTGCCCCCGGCAACATCAAAAAACCGGAGAGCATAGCCGTCTGGGAAAAGGACAAAAAGCCAGCGGCGGTAGATGAAGCTATTTCCAAAACCTCCTTTGATGGCGGCCGCGGCCATGTGTGTTGCATTGGGCTTTATCCTAGTCATGGAAACAGTGGCGTTTCTTTCGACATTAAAGACGACATAAACAAAGAGACAGACTTGCTGGAGTTGTTCGCGCAGACATTGCGTGGGTTCAAAGTCCCACCAATCATTGTTGGTCACAACGTCAATAACTTTGATATCCGCTTTCTCTGGCAACGGGCAATCTGCCTTGGTGTGAAATTCCCAAGCTGGTTTCCGAAAAACCCAAAAATATGGGGCCACGATACATTCGACACCATGACAGCATGGGCAGGACAACACGGAACAATCAGCCTCGACAACTTGGCGTTCAATCTTGGTATCAAAGGCAAGGGCGAAGTTGATGGTTCCATGGTCGCTCAAATGTGGCGTGATGGGAAGCATCAGGAGATTGCCGATTATTGCTTGGATGATGTTCACCTCACCAAACAAATCCACGAAAAAATGATGAAGGCAGGAATGTAATGTCTACAGTCGAAGACCTCAAACATCTTGCTGCTGACTTCCCTGAAAGCGATATTCATTGGAGGGCGCAAACCCTCACCAAGAATGGGGACAAGGCTCTAGCGCTTGCCTATTTGGATGCTCGCAACGTCATGGACCGCCTTGATGATATCTGCGGCATGGATGGATGGCAAGATCGATACGAAGTCCATGGAGCCAAAACGATTTGCTACCTTTCAATCAAGATTGGCGATGAGTGGGTAACGAAAGCAGATGGCGCTGGCGATACGGCTGTAGAAGCGGAAAAAGGCGGTCTATCCGATGCCTTCAAACGCTCCGCTGTAAAATGGGGAATTGGTCGGTATCTCTACTCATTGGATGCCGTATGGGTGCCTTGTAAAACCTACGAGAACCGGAATGGCAAGAAGACGTTTTCCGCGTTCACCGAAGACCCATGGTCATTTGTAAAGGGCGCGTCAAGGCCCAAGGCAGCATCGAGAGAAGACTACCAATCGCTCATCGATGAAATGCGCGAATTCGGAGAGACAGTTGCATTAAGCGAATGGTGTACCAGACCCTCAAACAAAACCCGTTACAACGCTCTGCCCAATGATTGGAAGACGAATTTCAACACCGAACTAGCTGAACACAAATCAAATATATTGGAGAATGCATAATGTCAGGCAGCGTGAACAGAATCTGCCATGCATGCGGACAATCGTTCGAAAAACGCCAGAGGGACAGCGCAGACCAATGGTCCAAGCGAAGGTATTGCTCCCCTACGTGCTCCAATTCCTCGAAAGAGGTGATCCCTCTCCATATACGCTTCTGGAAATACGTAAAGAAAAGCACGGGCAACAAATGCTGGGCGTGGACTGGTGCGACTGACCAACATGGATATGGAAAAATAGGAGTAGGTCGGAGAATACCAAAACAAGATTTAAAAGCTCACAGGCTTTCTTACGAGATGCGGTTTGGACCAATTCAGAATGGGAACGTTATTTGCCACGCTTGCGATAACCCAAACTGCGTAAACCCCAACCACCTTTTCGAAGGAACCCAGAAAGACAATATGCAAGACGCCTCAAGAAAAGGGCGCTTGAACCCAAAATCAATGGAAAATTTGCGCCCGGGCAAAAAAGGCATTGTCGGGGCGGGCCCACTATCGAACAAGGAGATAAAAACAAATGCTTAATCAATGCCAATTCATAGGCCACCTCGGAGCCGACCCGGAATCTAGACGCAGTCAAGACGGAAAGCTGATTGTCACCCTCTCCCTAGCCGTTTCTGAAAAATGGAAATCAAGGGATGGTGAGCGCAAGGAAAAGACGGAGTGGATACGTTGCGTGATTTTCTCAGAAGGCCTTTGCAAGATTGCCGAACAGTATCTTTCCAAGGGTTCGAAGATATTTCTATCTGGAAAATTTACCACCAGAAAATGGCAGGACCAATCAGGCGCGGATCGGTATTCAACCGAAATTGTAATGTCCGGTTTCGATGCAAAACTTGTGATGCTTGATACCCGATCAGATGGGGATAGGCAGGGAAGTCAATCAGATCAATCTGGTGGAAGTGTTGGTCACCAAGACCCCAACGATTTGAATGAAGAAATCCCATTTTGATCAACCAGTTTAGGCGCACCCGCGCTTAGGGCCGCTACTTGTCTGAATCTCCCGATATGGGCGAGTAGCGGCAATTAATAACGAAGGAGATAATAAATGCTTATTCACCACAGACAACCATTTTCCAGCTTTGGCCTACTAGATTACGACCAAGCGCCGGTCGGACTATTCACCGTGCTTTCGATTAATGAACCAGTGGGAGATTGCGCCGCCTATCAAGGTGTTGGGCCATTCAATTCCGATGAGGCCATGATTGAACGCATCAAGGCTGGTGGTCAGAAGATTTCAGAGGAAGACGCGAAAGACAGATTTCCAGAGATTGAAGAAATGGGTTTGCGGTATCGCCGCTAAACGGAACCAATTTGAAGGGGCTATGACATGAGTATTGAGAAAAATGGAGGCTCAGCCTTCCCGGAACCGATAGCAATTGGACCCGCTGGCGATGTTTATTATTCAGAGCATCACGGCATGACATTGCGCGATTACTTTGCAGGTCAGGCTTTGGCTAATCCATTGATTTGCGATGGGAGGGCGAAAGATTACGAACTTGATAATTGGTTTGGAAAAGACACTACCGGAATAAAAACCAGTCAGATCGTTGCTGCTCAGGCTGATGAATACGCCATTGCCATGCTTGCTCAAAGAGAGAAGGGCTGAGAAATGGCTGAACCTTACATGTGGATCAAAGAGAATAACCGCCTTGTCCCTGCTGACCCTTGGACCGCTGAGAGATTCGATGGTTTCAAGGAAGGCGCATTGTTAAAAGCGGCAACTCTAACCGTTCCAAGGTCTGTTCCATTTAACAGCCACTATTGGGCAACTCTGGCGACTATCTGCAAGGTTACTGAAATAGCCCCGGACGCTAAATACCTACATGGGGCGCTATTAAAGCTCAACAATTACACCAAACCAGTCTATAATAAAGATGGCCAAGTCATTGAACTTGTTGTTGATTCTATAGCTTTTGACAGGATGAAACAACCAGAATTTGACAAGTATTTCGAACACGCTCAACGAACATTATCTGAGGGCTTCGGCATTAATTGGGATGATTACCTTGTGAAACGTGAAAGGGCCGCATGATGACCCGTAGCGTCCCTGAATGGATAGGAAAGACAGACAACACTCCAATCCCGCCCCGGGTAAAACTCCGTATTTGGGAACGCGAAGATGGCCGTTGTCACATATCCGGCAAGAAGATCAACCCGGGCGATAAGTACCAGTTTGACCACAAGATAGCGATCATAAACGGCGGCGAAAATTGTGAAAGCAATATAGCCCCCGCCCTTGATGCACCACACAAGGAAAAGACCAAATCCGATGTGGCAGAGAAATCAAAGATTGCACGGCTTCGTCAAAAACATCTCGGCATTTGGCCTAAGCCAGTTGGCAATAATCGGATCCAATCACGCGGATTCCAGAAAGCGAGAACCTAATGTACGTACACCCAAATGCATGGAGCGAAAGCGAAGTAGCTGAATTACTCAAGCTGAAATCTCAAGGCGCAAATGCCGATGAAATGGCCGAAGCAACAGGCCGAACCGTGGCGGCTGTTTACAACAAATTGTACTATTTGGCAGAAATCGAACGACGCAAAATCTCCGACGCGCAACAAGCTTCAAATGACGAATTAATGAACCAAATCCCCGAAGACACCCGCACATGGGAACAGGCCCATATGGGCGATCCTATGCCTTGCCGGAGCGCTTTGGGTAGACCTTATGGGGAGGTGGTTTGATGAGCGACGTGAATTGCCCGTATTGCGGCTATGGAAACCAGATAAACCATGATGACGGATTTGGTTATCGTGAAGATGAGAAGCACCAACAAGAATGTTCGGATTGCGAAAAGACGTTCGTTTTCACCACATCAATTAGTTACCACTACGAGCCGGAAAAGGCAATTTGTTTGAATGGTGGTGACCACGAATTCGAACCTACATTCACCTTTCCAATCGAACACACAAAGATGGAATGTGAGTTGTGTTGGGAGCGTCGAGTTCCTACCGATCAGGAAATGGTCGGCATATTGGAAGTTCGTTCGCGTGAGTTTCAAAAGGCGCAAAAATCCCTTCCACCCACACAGGAGAAAGAACATGGATAAGCCAGTAATCGACATGCCAGACATTAAACCAATAACAGATGAAGAAGTTGCGACAATCAAATCAAAGATAGAGCGCGGGACCGAAGAGGCGAGATCAGATGATTTGATCAAAGGTCTTTATCGGTACATTCTCAGGATCGAAGCCGATTCAAAAGCCATGTCCGCACTACAAGAGACAGTGGAGCGGCTTGAAAAGCCTTGGCAACCGATCGCTGAATTCTCGAATGATCATTACGATAAGAGGATGCTTTTTCTCGTTCCGCCATATGGCGCAACAACGGGGCACCTTTGTTCGTACACCGACAAATGGGAATTGCACTCAGTCCTCAATAAAGAAGCTGTTCCAACTCACTTTTCGCACATCCTATCCCCTCCCAGTCAATCAGGAGAACAATCATGAACGAACATTTCTGCATATCTAGACGCAACTTTGGCCATTGGGATGTTGTTGCCAAAGAGGGGCGATTGTTTCGCCTTCGTGGCGGCCCCGGCCAATGGGATGTAATCGATGAGAGAGTAGGCAAAGGTCAGAACTCACATCATCAACCGTTTAAAGAGCAGTCAGCCGCAATGGCCTACATTTGCTCCGAACTAATGCATGAACTGTTGACAGTTAAAGGTCAGGATACTCACGCGATGGAAAGCTGGAATATTGGTTTTGCGGATGTTGACCCGATGTCAGGCAAGCCGGATGTATCGGAGGTAACCGAGTGATGGCTGAACTAAAACAGGCGATGTGTTTGAGGTCAAATATCCATTCGCTCTGGACAAATACCCATCATATTCTGACACCCCGGCTCAAGAGGTTTGGATACCCGGATTTAAGGTATCCGAGGATGAGACAGAGAACGGCAATATTCTCTACGCTCACGACCACGGCAAAGCGATTTACACAGTTGTCAGCATCCATCGTCCGGGCAAATATCCGATAAGAGTTTTATACACTAGACATTGGGTTGATCCAACTGGAACCGCCATAAAAGGCAAAGGATTGCGTTGCCTTTCCATCGCTAAATTCAAACGTGACAGCACCAAATACGCCTATGACGATCGTGTCGAAATCGTGGATTACGAGGATATGAAATAATGAAGACTGAGCAACTTAAACCATGCCCGTTTTGTGGTGGCAGTAAAATTCATGTTCTCCCACCAACTTGCAGACCTGAAACACCATACGATCCATCTGATCGGCTATTCCCAATCGCTAAATGTTTTGGTTGCTATGTCGAGGTTTCCGGCGAGAACGAAGATTACACCTCAAAATCGGCCATCAAAGCTTGGAACCGCCGCTCCACCCCTACCCCACTAAGCGAAGAGGATATCAAACGGAAATATCTCAAACTAGCAATTGACGCGGTGAATGCGGCTCACAAAGAGCAGGAAATTGATCGCATCAATAATGGTGAAAAGGCTTGGGTTGATTTGAGCCCAGAGGAAATCGAATGGCATATTTTTGATCATCTTGAATCTGCATTTTTCCCGGAAGACCCGAAACTACTATCCACTATCCGGCGTATTGAAGACGCTGGGAAAGGAGAATGAGATGAAAATTATCGGAAGCAGTCGCGACACTAATGACCCAAAGCGAACGATCAAGCTTCATTTTGATGAAGAAGTTAGCGACATGATGAAGACGGCTATTAGCTCGTTTGTGGGAGGCGCGGTGTACCGAGGAGAGTTGCAGGAAATCGTCGAGCTACACTCCACCAAAGAGGAATAACAAGATGAAAATAAAAGTATCCAGAATTGAAACTGAAATTGTGGGATTAATCTCCGATGCTGGTGGGCTGTATTTACGTGATGCCGAAAGCTCTACCGGCTTTTCCTACTTCATTAATACCGATGGAACAATCACACCAAACCACGTTCAAGTAGAATTTCCAAATGAACTAGACAATGAAGGAAAATTAAAAAACCGTCCGCTTACCCCTATTTATCGGGGCGACGAAATCAGAATAACATTTACCTAGGGTAACCTCCCCCATCCAAAGAACCTATAGGACAATAGAAATGACAGACTACGCAAGAAACACCGCCGTGAGCGCTCGTAAATCTCGTATGGAACTTGAGGGTATGCTTGAGAAATTCGGCGCGTATCGCATTGCTACATTGGTGGATAGAGACACATCAATGGTAGCGTTTTCGGCACATGATCGACAGATACGATTGTCGCTTCCTGTTCCTCAACTTGATGATCGAAAGTTTACACACACGCCAACCGGCAAGAAGCGAGACGCGCACGGAACTCAGGTTGAGTTGGAAAAGGAAATTCGCCGCCGCTGGCGTTCTCTAGTGCTGCTGGTCAAGGCAAAGATAACCGCAATCAATGACGGAATTGTGGAGTTTGAGGAAGAGTTTTTGCCTCATGTTGTGATGGCCGATGGCTCAACTGTATTCGAACGGGCCAAAGAGCAAATCTCTATCGAGTATGAAACTGGCAAGCCAACCCAGCTTTTGCTCGGAAACTTTCAATAGAGGAACAATAGCACCCAATGAGCAATAGACCTTCACGAATATCAGTCAGAGAGATCAAGCAGGCCATAAAAGCCGTGCAGGATACCGGCTTGTCTATTCGTCAAGTGTCTTTTGATGAAAAAGGACTGCCGGTTGTGGAAATCGGGGAAAACCCTGTTTTAAACGAAAAAGAGCTTGAAGGCGCTGGCGAGGGGTATCTTTGATGGAACCTATGCCAAGAGAACGCCTCCAATTCGTCCAGAGAGAGAAAACCAGACACGGAAAGATGGTCTGGTACTTCCGCATTGAGAACGGCCCTAGAAGGCGCTTACCGGATGAATACGGTTCAGAGGAATTCCTAGAAGCATACTTTGCGGCCTTGAAGGGTGAGCCAAAACCTGCCCCCAAGCAACATGTATCCAACAAATCCCTGTCATGGTTGATTGATCGATATACAAAATCGCTGGAATTCGAAGCATTGGCTGAAACCACCCAGTATATGCGCAAGAACATTCTGGAAGGTGTGAAGAAAACCGGAGGCAACTTGAAATACACGGATATTACCAAGGCTAAAATTGTGGAAGGCCGCGACAAGAGAGCAAAAACGCCGTTTGCTGCCAAGAATTTCGTCAAGGTCATGTCTCAGATGTTTACGTGGGCGGTAGGAGCCGAACTAATCAAAGCCAACCCGACAATCGGCATATCCTTGCCGACACCAAAAACAACTGGCCACCACGTTTGGACCGACGATGAAGTGCTGAAATACCAGAAGAAACACCCGCTCGGCACCAAGGCGCGTCTTGCCATGGACTTGTTGCTGTATACGGGTTTCAGGCGTTCGGACATAGTAAAAATTGGTCGCCAACATGTCAAAAATGGTGTACTATCATTCCGAACACAGAAGTCAGGGAAAACGGTTTTAGTAACGCTCCCAATCCTGAAACCCTTGCAGAAATCAATCGAAGCAGGACCATGCGGGGATTTGACTTTTCTTGTTACCGAGCATGGGAAACCGCATTCGGTCAAAGGTTTTGGAAATTGGTTTGGAAATCATTGTAAAGCCGCAGAGGTTCCCGGTCGGGCGCATGGCCTAAGAAAAGCAGGCGCAACAGCAGCAGCCGAGAACGGCGCGACCTCGCACCAGCTAATGTCAATATTTGGCTGGTTGAACCCTCGCCAAGCAGATCAATACACGCAAGAAGCGGATCGCAAAAGACTATCCATGGATGCCGCTCACTTGATGATTTCACAACACCGAAAGGATAATTAGCTTGGTGAAGCGAAAAAAATACAAGCATATTGCCTACGAGGAAACGAGGCACGGCAAACCTGTAATCTATTTCAGGATAAATAAAGGAACGCGCATCAGGTTGCCGGATGATATAGATAGTATCTTTTTTAATGAAGCGTACATGGCTGCGCTGCATGAGCAAAAAACTCTTTACCGCCCAACAAAAATTACAAAGGCGCAAAAAATAGACGAAGAATCCATAAAGATCATTCGAAAAGCTGTTTCTCGCGCAAAACTAAAATGCACAAAAAATAGCATCCCATTCGACCTAGACTCTGTTTGGGCGATAGAGAAACTAACTCACCAGAATTTCAGGTGCGAACTAAGCGGAAAAAACTTTACACCAGACAATACAAGCACCTCCTTCATGAGGCCATTTATACCGTCATTGGATCGAATTGACCCTCGCAAGGGATACACCAAAAATAACGTGAGGATAGTTACATTTGCTATGAATGCCATGCTGTCTGACTGGGGGGAATTTGTGTTTAGGCATACGGCGCGTGGGTATTTAAAGAATGTTAGAAGAACAAACTTCCCCCGCACCTAAAATCCCGCCCCCCGCACCTAAAATTTAATGCAAGGAAATCAATCATGTACACTAACCGGAAAAGACCAATGGTGATCCCGGCAGGATTCGAACCTGCGACATCCTGCTTAGAAGGCAGGCGCTCTATCCAACTGAGCTACGGGACCAAATTTTGACTAGTGTGTCCAAGACAGAGAGCGATCAGGGGCAAAATTTTCTGAATAGGACATTTTGCGTCTGCGCGCCTCTTGGGGCTTTTGAACCTGATAGGCAATTTTATGCTTCTCGGCATAGGCGATTGCGGAATCTAGGTCCGGGAATTTCAGCTTGATCTGAGACTTCATATCGCCGGACGCGGTGTAGCCCATGAGCGGCTCTACCTTGCGTGGGCTTTCCGGTTCAAATTCCAGAACCCAATTGCCGGTTTTGTTCTTGCCGGATTGCATTGCGGTTTTTGCCGGTGAATAAATTCGTGCAGACATGATCTTATCTCAGATTCGTTGCGTCTAAAAAGATTTCCCATGTTTGATTCTAAAGTGCAAGTGGATTTATCCCTCCTGCAAGCGTTCCAGCCGTAGCGCTGCTGCGCGCAAATGGCCTTCCAGCCCCTCGGCGGCGCTTTGGCGGATGGCTGGCGGGGCCATGGTGCGTATGCCTTCTTCGCTCAACCATTGGTGGGTGCAGGTTTTGACGTAAGCTCCCACCCACAAGCCGCCCGTATATCGGCCCGCTGCCATGGTCGGCAAAGTGTGGTTGGTGCCGCAGCATTTGTCGGAATAAACCACGCTGGCGTTCTGGCCGATGAAGAGCGAGCCGTAATTGCGCAGGCGCTTCGCCATGGCTTGCGCATCTTGGGTGTGAACCTGCAAATGCTCCGAGGCGATGAAATCGGAATATTCGATCATCTTTTCTTCGCTCTCGCAAAACACTACCTGCCCGAAATCGCGCCATGCGGGGCCTGCCACATCGGCTGTGGATAGGGTTTTGAGTTGTTTTTCGACTTCTAGCACTGTCGCTTCGGCGAGCTTGCGATCCGAGGTGATGAGGCCAACGCGGGTGCGTATGTCGTGCTCGGCCTGCGCCAGCATATCGGTTGCGAGCATTTCAGCGTCACCCGTTGAATCCGCCACGGTGAAAATCTCACTGGGGCCTGCCAGTTGGTCGATGCCCACGGGGCCGAATACCTGCCGCTTGGCTTCATTGACGTAAGCATTGCCGGGGCCGAAAATCTTATCCACCTTCGGAATTGTATCGGTGCCGAAGGCCATGGCCGCGATTGCCTGCGCGCCGCCGACGCGGAAAATACGGTCTGCGCCTGCTAGCTGACATCCGGCAATCATCGCCGGGTGGGCCGTGGGCGGTAGGCAGGCAATCACCTCGTCGCAACCGGCAATTTTTGCCGGAACGATGGTCATAATCGGTGCGGATAATAGCGGATAGCGACCGCCGGGCACATAGGCCCCTACCCGCTGGATTGGAATGATGCGGTGGCCGAGGTGAACGCCCGGCATGGTTTCGATATCTAATTCGGTCATGGTGCCGAGTTGGGCTTTGGCGAAATTTTGCACCTGCTCGATAGCGAACTCGGTATCCTTGCGGGTCTGCGGATCGAGATCGGCTAGGGCCTCGGTGATTTCCAGCGTGGTGACTTCGAGATTGTCGGGCACCATGCCATCGAACTTTTGCGAGAAATCCGCAATGGCCTCGTCGCCGTTCTGGCGCACCTTGCCTAGTATCTCTTTGACTGCGGCTTCAATGGCGCTGTTATCGGCTGCCACATCTGCTCCGGGTGCTTTGATAAATTCAATTCCGTCGATCATTTCACAGCGTCTCCAATTGTCGTATTTGAACTTTTATGAACGTAATGCTTTGCAATGACCACCTGTTTTCTGGTAGAAACCGGGCAACTCAGATTTACAAAATCAAGCTATAAGGAAACCAAATATGGCCAAAGCAACTCCTCCCTTCCGAGCCGACCATGTGGGCAGCCTTCTTCGTTCAGATGCTGTAAAAGAAGCGCGCAAAAAGCATTTTGAAGACAAGACGCTTAGCGCTGACGATCTTGCAGCCGTTGAAGATGCAGCAATCCGCGAAGTGATTGCCATGCAGGAAGATGCAGGCCTGAAAGCGGTAACCGATGGTGAAATTCGCCGCTCCTTCTGGCATTATGATTTCATGGGCGGTCTTGACGGTTTTGATCTTGTGGAGCGCGATGAAGGGGTTCAGTTTGCTGGCGTTAAATTGCGCCCGATCTTCCCGACCATTTCAGGCAAGCTTAGTTTTCCCGATGATCACCCGATGCTGGAGCATTATAAATTTGTCGCGGAAAATACCGGCGTAATGCCGAAGATTTCCATCCCCGGCCCAAGCTGCTGCCATTTCAGAACGGCGGACGAAGATATTGCACCGGCGGAATATAAAGACATTGAAGCGTTCACCGCTGATATCGCTGCTACGTACAAAAAAGCCGTACAGGCGTTTTATGATGCCGGTTGCCGCTATTTGCAGATGGATGATATTTTCTTTGCCTATCTTTGTGATCCAAAGCATAGGGCCGAGAAAAAAGAAGCCGGCCAAGACCCTGACTGGCTGATCAATCGCTATGCGTGGATGATGAATGAGGCGATCAAGGATCGTCCGGATGATATGATCATCGGCATGCATATGTGTCGTGGCAATTTCCGCTCAACTCATGCGGCAGAAGGTGCATACGATCCGGCTGCCGATGCTGTTTTCAACCAGACTGGTGTTGATATTTTCTTCATGGAATATGACAGCGAACGTGCTGGCGGGCTTGAGCCACTTCGTCTGCTTTCCAAGGGCAAGCAACGGGTTTTGCCGGGCTTCATCACCACCAAGACCGGCGAACTGGAAAGCATTGAGGATCTGCAACGCCAGTTTGAAGCGGCATCGGAATTTGCTGATCTGGACCAACTCGGCATTGCGCCACAATGTGGCTTTGCTTCAACCGAGGAAGGCAACACAGTTACCTTTGACGATCAACGCCGCAAGCTTGATTTGGTGGTGAAGACTGCTGAAACAATATGGGGCGGCGTTTAAAAACTGTCCATTATCTAGTGTTGGTGATCATGGTCTTTGCCATGTTTCACCTCACTTTTTACCTTACTGGCATGGCCAATTGTCTGAGGCGTTGGGCAGGCATGGATGGAGCATTCCATTTCGAGGGTTGAATGGGAGATCAAGAACTCGGTGTTGAGCATCTCCCTCACTGCCCCTTTTACCGCATCAGCGTCATTCCATTTCCCCTTTGCAATCACGATGTGGGCTTCGAGTGCCGTTTCGTGTTCCTGCATCTGCCATAGATGCACGTGATGGATGCTTGCCACGCCATCAATGGTGCTCATCTCCGCAACTACTTTTTCGGCATCCATATTTAACGGACTACCGAGCATGAGCACGCGGATAACTGCCGGGATTTCGGTGAAGGATTGCCACAGAATATATCCGGCAATCAGCAATGTGACGAGCGGATCAATTAAACGCCAATCATAGAGCATGATCAGTGTGCCAGCGATAATGACGGCGATTGAACCAAGGGCGTCGGCCACATTGTGCAGGAAAGCCGCGCGCATATTCATGCTTTGCTTTGATAAGGCATAGGTCAGCAGGGCGGTGACCAAATCTACCACCAACGCGATGCCAGCAATGACCACTACGAGCCAGCCATCCACGCTTGCCGGATTGATAAACCGCAGCACGGCTTCATAAACCAGATAAAAGCCGATGACGATCAGCGTTGTATAATTGACCAATGCCGCAACCACCTCGGCCCGGCCATAACCAAATGTCATTTTGCCATCAGCAGGACGTCGAGCGACCTTGCGGGCAAAGAATGCGATGATCAACGATATGGCATCGGAAAGATTGTGGATGGCATCGGCAATCAACGCGAGGCTGCCAGAAAGAATACCACCGATGATTTGCGCTACCGTCAGCCCCAGATTAATGACAACCGCCCAAAATACACGGGCATCCCCCGCATCCGGGTCCACATGGTGATGATGGCCAGCCATATTATATTTCCTTGAAAATTGCTTCAAACACCCAATATCATCAAATATAATCTCTCTAGTAGCTATAGGGTCAAGGGGTATTCTTCATGCTTTCAATTGGTGAATTATCGAAACGGACGGGTGTGAAAATTCCGACCATTCGTTATTACGAACAAATGGGGCTGATTGATGCACCGGAACGCTCCAGTGGCAATCAACGGCGCTATTCGCGGCAGGGGTTTGAGCGCCTTTCGTTCATCCGCCACGGGCGCGAACTCGGGCTAACGATTGAAGATATTCGCGAACTTGTGACGCTAAGCTGCCATCCAGAAAAGCCCTGTGGTGATGCACATCACATTGCTGCACGTCATCTCGCCTCCGTGCAGGCGCGCATTGCCAAATTAAAACGGCTCGAGAAAGAATTGAAACGCATTTCAATATTATCGGATTCAGGGCATGTGGGCGAATGCAATGTGATTAGGTCTTTGTCCGATCACAGCCATTGCGAGACAGAACATTAAATCAAGGCAAGCGCTTCGCCTGATTATTTCGCAGTATCCAATGCCGCGAGTTTTTCGAGCATGTCGAGAAGCTCGTTCATTTCGGCGACGCCGTACCTCTCGTCGATCTCTTTATATATTCTGCGTGCGTCTGGAGTTACCTTTTCGATAACGACAAGACCTGCCGGAGCGATTTGCAGGAATAGTTTTCGGCCATCGCCCTTATCTTTACGACGAGAAATAAGCTTTCGCTCGCTCAGGGTTTTGACAATGCGGGTGAGGCTTGGAGACAGGACGCAGGCTTGGTTGGCAAGCTCTTTTGCGTCCAGCGTGCCTGATTCGTGCAATACTCGCAGCACCCGCCACTGTTGTTCTGTGATGTCATAATCGGCAAGGATCGGGCGAAAACGCGCCATAACGATTTCACGTGCGCGCAATAATACTATTGGTAGAGAACGCCCGGTATCGCGCACGTCGTCAACGGGTTTTGTCGTGGATTTGGTCGCGATTTTATTATTTCCCATGATCACATTTCCTTAGCGAAAGGCCCTTGCTGTTTCTGGTAGCCAGAGGATTATTTCCGGCAACAGGAATACAATTAGAATCAAAATCAACTGTGCAATAACAAATGGCATCACACCTTTATAGATGGAACTTAGTTTAACATCGGGTGCCATACCCTTGATTACGAATACATTCATGCCGATTGGCGGCGTAATCATGCCCAATTCTACAACCATAACAACGATGATACCGAACCAGACCGGGTCAAATCCAAGATCGATTATGATGGGGAAGAAAATCGGAACGGTCAGCAGGATCATTGCTAAAGCATCCAGAAAACACCCCATCAACATATAGATCAGCAGGATGATCGCCATGATCGCCATGGGCGGCAAGTCCATGCCGCCAACAATGCTGGATAGTTCGGCCACCAATCCTGAGAAAATCATTAAATTATTGAGGGTGATGGCGCCGATCAACACAACGAAAATCATTGCCGTCATGGTGATTGTTTCAGTCAGCGCTTCTTTGGTATTCGCCCATGTGAGACGCCCGCGCATGGCGGAAATCAGGAAAGCACCTGATGCCCCAATCCCTGCCGCCTCAGTTGGGGTGAAGACGCCGAAATAAATACCGCCGATCACTATGCCAAACAAAAGCATAATGCCCCATGTCTGGCCGAGTGCTCGTACTTTTTCGCCGAAGGTAGTTTTGACACCCGCTGGCCCAAGGTCTGGCCAGATGCGTGTGGTAATGGAAATCGCCAGCATGAAACCAATGATTGTCAAAATGCCCGGCAAGAAACCTGCGATAAACAAATCGCCGATAGAGGTTTCCGTCAGGATGCCGTAGAGCACCAAAATCACGCTTGGGGGGATCAAAATACCGATGACGCCGCCAGCAGCAACCGAACCGGTGGCAAGGCTATCGGCATATTTAAAGCGCTTCATTTCCGGTAAAGCCACTTTACTCATGGTGGCGGCAGTGGCGATTGATGAGCCACAAATCGCAGCAAAGGCACCACATGCACCGATGGTGGCCAGTGCAAGACCGCCGCGAAACGCGCCGAACCACGTGTTGAAAGCGCTATAGAGTTCCTTACTAAGGCCGGAACGGGCGGCAACGGAGCCCATCAAGATGAACAGGGGTATGATCGACAAATCATAGGTGACTGTTTTTTCGAGTGCAGTTGTTCCTAATAGAGAAAGCGCTGGTTGAAAGCCGATGATTGCGGATGTGCCCAACAGACCGCTAATGCCCATGGCAAAGCCGATGGGTACGGATGCCAGCAACAGCACGAATAATCCAGCGAATGCCAAAAAACCTATTGAAATTGGATCCATTGAAACTAGTCGCTTTTCTTATTTGGATGTGGGTTTGGTACGAATACAAAATAGAGGCATAAAAGTGCGGAGAACGTTGCTCCGATGGCCATTATCGCTGTGACTGGGTATACGGGAAGCGCCAAAATCTGGGTCACTAACCCATCGGAATTTTGCACGAATACTTTGCGCCAAAAATTCCAGGCGATCAGCCCGAGGAAAAATACGCCCGTTAGTGCCGAAAATCTTTGTAATAGTTTCTGGATTGGGAGAGGCAATAAGGGTGGCAAGAGATCAACTGCGATATGGTCGCGGTGAAATGTCGTCAGGGTGAGACCGAGCAAAATTATGAGGCCCATGGCTTGCTCAGTCAGTTCAACGCCAAAGACCAAAGGCGAATTGAATGCGTATCGACCGACAACATCGATGAAGGTCATAACCATTACAAACATCAAGAAAGCTGAGGCGACAGCGGCTGCCCATTTACTGATTTTTTCTGCTAATTTATACATGATCAAATTTAGGCTTAGGTTTGCGCATAAAGTTAGGGGCGGAATAAATCCGCCCCACTATTATTTTTCAACGACTTACATGCCGGAGAATTTTTTCACTGTTGCATTCAAACCTTTCAACAATGCTGCTCCATCATGACCACGGCCATCGGCCATTTTAATCCAGTCATCATTCATGAAAGCAATTTTTTCTTTCCATATGGCCAGCTCGTCATCGGAAATCGTGCTGAATTTCGAGCCTTCCTTGGCCGCAAATTCCTTGGCGATACGGTCAGCTTCATCCCAGCCATGGCCGAGGATTTTAGCGCCGGCAACGCCGCCCAGATCGGTCAACACTTTTTTGTGCGCGTCAGACAGGCCATCCCATTTTGCCTTGTTCATGATGACGGCAAAAGGTGTTGTATAAAGACCGCCTGGAATTTCCAATGTGTTGCCGACCACTTCGGTCAGTTTGAAGCTTTTCAGTGCTTCGAACGGGAACAATGTGCCGCCTGCAACGCCTTTTTGGATGGTTTCGTAGGTCTTTGGTGCAGATACGGTCACAGGAGAAGCGCCAAGAGCTTCGGCCATGCGAACACCGCCGCCGCCAACGCGAAGTTTAACACCCTTCAATTCGGCAAGATTGGTGATTTTGTCTTTCGAATGCAAAAGGCCGGGGCCGTGCACCATGATGGTGATAACTTTAACGTCCTTGAATTCTTTTTCGAAGCCAATGTTGCGATCATACCATTCCCATGCGGCCTGACTGCCGATTTCGGCGCTTGGCGAGATGAAAGGCAGTTCCACTGCCCGCAAGACCTCAAATGGGCCGGGAGTGTAACCTGTTACGTGATAGGCCATGTCGGCGGCACCATCGCGCACAAGGTCATATTGTGCAGGTGGGCCAGCGATTGGCGCCGGATCAATTTTGATGATCAGCGTTCCGCCGGAAGCTTCTTCAATTGCCTTGATCCAAACCGGGAAAGTGTCGGCAGTCAAATGGTGGCTGGAAGGCACCCATGTGGACATTCTCAGTGTTACTTTATCAGCGGCACTTGCCACATTCGTCAGTGCACCAGTAAGTCCGATGGTTGCTGCGAGTGCAGCAGTGGCCAAGCCCTTTTTAATTAAATCGCGTTTTTTCATATTTTCCACTCCCTTAAAATATTGTTGTGTTATTTCAAAATCCCCCCGGCTCCGGACCGTTCAGGTCACCGGTAGCCGAATTTGTTCCTCCAAACATATTGGCATGCTATTTACATGTTAACTAGCTGTCAATGCATTCTGTAGCTTATGCATCTTGTGTGGATTTTTGTTGTAAATCAATCGCTTTTGCTACTCATCGCGAAAAGCGCCTGAAATCTGGACAAATCTTCTGTTGATTTTTTCATCGGGTCATAGTTCGATTCCGGCAGGGGCTGGACCACATCCCAATGTTCAATCATCTGGTCATCCTCATTGAAACGCAGGAAATCGGCAATGATGACGTGTTTCAATAATTTGTGCAGGATGATGATATCGCCGCAATCAAACAGTTGAATTGGTGTCCATTCTTTGCGACCCGGACGGTGATAAGCGATCTCCGTGATATATTTCCGCACACCTTCGCGGCCCTGCCCTATGCCGGGTGTATGCTGGATATAATCTTCGGCCATGTATTTATCGATGAGGGATAAATCATCGCCATGCATGCAATCATCCATGAATTCGAGGACGATTTTTTCGCGTTTGGAAAGGTCTGTGCGCTTGCGTGGGTCATAAAGGTTTGGTTCCATGATCAGACAATATCTCCTGTTGTATCGACGGCACCGGAATGGGTCACTGCGCCCTTATTGGCCCCGCGAACGGTGGCTGCGTATTTTTCCAGAATGCCGCCCATTTGGCGGCTTTCATCCACAGGTTTTGCGGCACGTCTTTTGGCAAGCGTTGCTTCATCGACTTCCAAGTGGATGGTGGCGACTTCCGGGTTGGCGTCGATGGCAATGATATCGCCGTCTTCCACAAGCGAAATCAAACCGCCAATCGCCGCTTCCGGGCTGGCATAACCGATGCACAGGCCACGCGATGCGCCGGAAAAACGTCCGTCGGTCAAAAGTGCCACATCGGAACCTGCTCCCTGCCCGTAAAGTAGCGCGGTGATGCCGAGCATTTCCTTCATGCCCGGTGCGCCTTTCGGGCCTTCGCCTCGAACGATGATGACGTCACCTGATTTATATTCGAGATTTTCAACCGCGCTCTGGCATGCGGCTTCGCCGTCAAATACACGGGCCGGGCCGCGGTGGACCAGTTTTTTCAATCCGGCAACTTTTAACAGTGCGCCGTCGGAACAGAGATTGCCCTTGAGTACAACGATACCGCCGGTTTTGGCGATGGGCTTTGCGGTGGTGTGGATTACTTCTTCATCGGGTTTTGGCACATTGGCCAACTCCTCGGCTAAGGTGCGGCCGCTGATTGTGAGCGTTGTGCCGTCCACATAACCTCCGCGCATCAATTCCGCCAGAATGACGCCAGTGCCACCGATTTCGTAAACATCACGGGCCAGATATTTGCCGCCGGGGCTGAGATTGCCGATCAACGGCGTGCGGGCAAAGACCTCGCCCACCGCATCAATATCAAAATCAATTCCCGCTTCGTGGGCGATTGCCGGAATGTGCAAGGCTGCATTGGTGGAACCGCCAGTGGCGGCCACCACCGCGCAGGCGTTTTCGAGCGCGGCTCTTGTGACGATATCGCGTGGCAATGGTCCATTACCGTCGATTGCGTCGATCACCAATTTGCCGGCGGCGCGTAAAATTGGGTTACGGGCGCTATAGACTGCCGGGATCATCGACAGGCCAATCGGTGAAAGGCCGATGGCTTCGGATACCATGCCCATCGTATTAGCCGTGAACTGACCAGCGCATGCGCCGCCTGTTGGGATACAGGCTGACATGATGGCGTATAGTTCTTCTTCGGTAGCTTCGCCTGCAATCATTTGGCCGATGGTTTCAAAAGCATCAAGCGCGGTGATATCGCGTCCCTTATGACGTCCCGGCAAAGTGGCGCCGCCGTGTAGGAAAACAGCCGGTGCGTTCACCCTCACCATGCCCATCATCAGGCCGGGCAGGTTTTTATCGCAAGCACCAATGCCAACCATGCCGTCAAAGCAATGGGCGCGCATGGTGGCTTCAACGCTATCGGCGATCAACTCGCGTGAAATCAGCGAAAACCGCATACCCGGATGGGCCATGGTCAGACCATCAGAAACCGATACCACCGGTATTTCATGGCCAAAACCACCAGCACCGTAAATACCGGTTTTCACATGCTGCGCCTGCCCTGCCAAAAGCGTATTACACGGGCTCATATCACCGCCCGTATGGACCACCGCGATATGGGGCCGCGCGATTTCCTCGTCGCTCAGTCCCATGCCTTTCATGAAAGCTTTGGAGTTGGACCGCATTAACGTGTTGTAGGTGGTGGGAAATCTTGGGGATTTATGAGGCATATTTAACCTGTCAGATGATTGTATAAAGTGAAATGTGGACGGCAGACTCTTTACGTCCGCCAGTGCCGACAAACAGCATTTTATTGACCCATGAATAGCGAGGATCGCCGGTTTCCATCCTCGCATGGGTTCGCATGTAATATTGATCGAGCGGCACATCTTCACCGCGAGCGATGGCAGCGATCACTTCCGGTGGGCCGTGGCGATAGCCGAAATTGATGATTTCGATAATGGCACCATCATCGGTCTCAATGGCGTATCTGGTATCAAGCTGGGCCAGACCATCGGGGAATATTGTTTGCCAGTCGGCACCGATGTTCATCACCTTGCCGTTGATTTTTTCGCCGGTCACCTCGCCGCCAATGATGGGGATGATGCGCCTTTTGCCACCACGCCCCTCGCCCATTTCGACAATGGGTGCCAATTGCACGGTTAAATCACAAAAATGTTCTAGCGCTGGCGCTTGCATTGGCTCTCTCCCTAAAATCAAAATAATCACAAATGACGCAGTTGTTCAATGGAAATTCACATGTTAATCAATGATCCAAGAAACACTCCCAATCATATCGGACACCGATGACTAAACGCCGCTTCCTGAATGCTGAAAGCCCGCCCCATTTAATCACGCTTGTTTGCATTGCGGGATTGGGCGGTGTGTCGATGAATATGTTTTTGCCATCGCTTCCCGGCATGGCGAATTATTTTGGCGTGCCCAATGCTGTGATGCAGCTTTCTCTTTCGGTTTATCTGGCAGCATCTGCTATTTTGCAATTTATTGCGGGGCCGTTATCCGACCGTTTTGGCCGCCGTCCGGTCATGCTGGTTTGTTCCGTGGTATTTTTTGTAGGAAGCCTTGTCTGCTTTCTCGCGCCCAGTTTTGAAATGTTGCTTTTCGGGCGCATTTTGCAGGCTAATGCGGTGGTGGGCATGGTTTTGAGCAGAGCCATTGTGCGCGATATGTTTGAACCGTCACAGGCGGCAAGCATGCTTAGCTATGTAACCATGGGGATGGCTGTCGGCCCAATGATCGCGCCAGCCCTAGGCGGTGTTCTCGACGAAATGTTTGGCTGGAGAGCCAGTTTCGCTGCCATGATGATCATGGGCGTATTTGTATTTTTTCTGATAATCTCAAATCTGGGCGAGACCAACAAAGCCGAGTTCACCAGTTTTCGCGATCAGATGAAGCAATATCCGGCGCTCATCACATCCGGATTGTTTTGGGGATATTCCTCAACCATTATGTTCACAGCCGGTGCGTTCTTCGCCTTTATCGGCGGCGGGCCGTTCATTGCCAATGATTTGTTCAATCTGTCACCGACGGATTATGGCCTCTATTTCATGACCATTTCCGGCGGCTATATGGTTGGTAACTTTGTCTCCGCCAAGATAGCTGCGAGAGTTGGCCTAACGCGGATGATGCTGAGCGGTGCCATCCTTACATTCACAGCACTGTTCCTTGGCGTGATCACGCTACAAATGGGATTCATTCATCCGATGGCGGTTTTTGGTCCGGTTATATTCGTCGGATTTGGCAATGGTTTAACCTTGCCAAGCGCCAATACGGGACTGGTTAGCGTCAATCCGAAACTGGCAGGCTCGGCCTCTGGTCTGGGCGGCGCCTTGCAGATTGGCGGCGGCGCGCTGATTACGGCGGCTACCGGCACTCTGGTTTCGACGTTCACTTCTCCATCGACCTTATTGGTGGTGATGGGGGGATTAGCTTTTTGCAGTATTTTGACATCCCTCTATGTGGGGAACTACGTGAGAAGACAGAAATCAATAACAGCTTAATTCAAAGAGCTGCTGATACCGCAATATCGGCCAGCCGGTGGAACCTAGCGATATTTGGAATTCCTGGCAGCAGGCCAGTCGTAAGACATACAAAGGTCATATCAAGCTCGGGATCAATCCAGAAGATCGTACTGCCCGCGCCGTAACTGCCAAATGTCTCCGGCGAGGTTTGGGTTCCCATCAAGTTGTTGGTGATTTTGGTTCCACGCAGGATATAACCCAGCCCCACATAGGCGGGAGATTCTTCCCATCCGGCTTTATAGCCAAGCATTTTATAGAGCTGATTGGGTAGTTCGCCAGTGTGGTTCTGCCGGGCTTTTTTGACGATGGCTGGCGAGAGGATGCGTGCGCCATCAAGCGCTCCTTCATTGCGCAGCATTTCGGCTAACCGATGCAGATCGGGCGCGGTTGAAACTGCGCCTACCCATGGCATTTCAGCAAATTCCTCGCGGAACGCGCCATTCTCGCCATGGCCGCTGCTGCCGATGTGGTTCATTGGAGAATTGCCGCGAAAATCAGGAAATAAGTGCCGGTCCTTCAAATCCTTGCGCAGGCCGAATGCGCTGCTGGTCATGCCCAAAGGCTCGAATAAGTCCTCATGCATGATATCGCGGAATGCCCGCTTTTTCGGATCGGTCCGGCGCAACATCTCACCAAGCAAAAGCTGATTTAGCATGGGGGAATAATTGCAAGTCACCCCCGGCTTCTCGACCGACTGGATGGTTTCGCAAGTCACGCGGATCATATCTTCAAGGATATCGATGGGCATTTCATCCTTCAGCTTGAAGGTGAACGGCAGACCGGAAGTGTGGTTCAAAAGATGAAGCACTGTGATGGTTTCGTTATTGCCAACGCCAAATTCCGGGATGATATCGGTGACCTTTGTGGCCAGTGAAAACTGCCCCAGTTCAATTGCTCGAAGGGCAAGCGTATTGGTCATGCCCTTGGACATTGAAAACAGGGTAAATACACTGTCATCTTCCACCGGTCGTTCGCCTGCTTCGTCTGCGTGACCGATGGTTGCATCAAGCCCGATCTCGCCATGACGCGCTACGATGATGCGGGCACCCCAATATCTCTTGGCGGCGATATCTTCTGAAATTACTTTTTCGAGGTGGGATAGACGATCTACATCAAGACCAGAAGTCTGATTCATTACAGTCATTTGCCGGTCTTTCGTGATTTGGATTCTGTACTTATTTATCATGTGTATAATTACGACCAAAACCGGTTGTGTCAATTTCTCCGGGGCATTAAAACTTGGCTACCTAATTGTAGTAAGGGAATTTTAGCATGGGCACAGAACAACAAGACAAAGCTTCAGCATTGATATTAGACAGCTGGAAATCCGACGTAAAAATTCCAGCTTTGGATGAGGGTATTCGCCCTCAAAACCGGATGGATGGATACGCCATTCAGGCCCGTGTTGAACAGCTCAGCACCCAGCCTTTGATTGGCTGGAAGATAGCTGCAACCAGTGCTGCGGGTCAGGCTCATATCGGGCTTGATGGTCCTATTGCCGGGCGTTTGTTGGCGGAGCGCCAGATTCGTTCTGGCGAAGGTTGTTCTCTGGCGACCAATAAGATGCGCGTAGCGGAAGCGGAATTTGCTTTCAAGATGGCGCGTGATCTTCCGCCGCGCGATACCCCCTATTTGGTTGAAGAGGTAATGGAAGCGGTTGGGGCAATGCATCTTTCGATTGAGGTTCCAGATTCGCGATTTGAGGATTTTGCAGCCGTTGGTGCGGATCAATTGATTGCCGATAATGCTTGCGCCCATGATTTTTATCTGGGGCACGAGTGCGAAGACTGGCGCAATGTTGATCTTTCTGCCCATGCCGTTACCGGCCAAACGCAATCGCAAAACAAGCAAGGGACCGGGGCAAATGTGTTGGGTGATCCGCGTATTGCTCTGACTTGGCTGGTCAATGAATTATCCCAAATGGGGATTACACTGAAAGCCGGAGAGTTCGTGATGACCGGCACATCCACCGATCCTGTGCCAATTGAGCCGGGCGATGAATTCGTTGCTGATTTTGGCCTATTCGGCCGGGTTAGCGTCCAATTTTCTTAAGGATGGTTTTCTGGTGGCCACCCACAGGCCGATGATGATGGTTACAATACCTATACCCGTTGAAATCGAGACGGTTTCACCAAGCATCAAATAGCCGAGGAATGTTGCAGTTACCGGGCTGAGCGACAGAAAAATGCTGACGCGGGTTGGGTCTGTGTGTCGCAATGCCCAAAGCCATGCCATATAGGCGATAGCGCTGGAAACGCCGATGAACAGCACCGATTCCCATGTTTTCGCGACAATTGAATTGAAATCTGCAAACAGCCCCTCACCTAATGCAAGCAGAAAGAGAAAGCCGATTGATGCCGCCATGGATAGAGAGCCGATGGCAAGGGTTGATGAGCGGGAAAGATATGGGCGATAGAGCACTGAGCAAATTGCACCGCAAAGAGCGGATGCAAGGACGGCGAGCGCTCCTAACAGCTCGTTTTCACCGGCATGCGCCGATAGGCCCTCGCCTATGGTTAGCCCCACTCCGAGAATTGTCAGGCCGACGCCGATGCCTTTTGCGCGGGTGAATTGTTCCCTTTTCATAGCGACGCCCACGAGCATGGTGAGCAATGGAAAGGAGGCGAAAATCAATGCTGCGCGTGCCGCCGACATGTATTGCAGGCCGAAATTGAGCAGCACGACCACCACGGCGAATTGCACAACGCCGATCATCGTAACAGCGATCATATCTTTACGCGCGATGTGGACGTCTTTTGCTCTAAGCAAGAATGGCAGCACGCAGAGATAGGCGATCGAATAACGAAGGAAGGCTTGCGAACCGGGGCCGATATCCTGCGATATATGGCGAATGGCTACCATTGAAGCGCCCACCAAAATACCGGTGAGCATTGCGGCCAGAAGGGCCAATGTTTCGCGGGGAAGATTGATCATCTGGCCAAACCGTTCACCGCCACATGGGAATGATTGAGATCGCGAGCAACAGACCCAATGCGATATTTACGTAGCGCCATTGCTTTTCTGTCTTCAGGAAGAGTGAAAGCCATTGGCCACCTATGCACCAAAGCGTCAGTGACAACAATGCTGCCGATCCAAAAACCGCGCCAAGGAGAATGGCGAGGCGTTGAGGGCTATCTGACAGGCTTGCAAAAGCTGCGGCGGCGGATACCGCCATGGTCCATCCTTTTGGATTTAGCCACAGGAGGAGCAGGCCCTTCATGAACCCTATGGGGGTGTCGGCGTTACCGGAACTTTTAGGGGCGCCCTGTTGTCCGATGGTCCATGCCAGCCACAATAGATAGGCCGAACCGAATATTTTCAACGCGAGCTGGATTTGCGGGAAGGTCTTGATCAATCCGCCGAGACCACCGCTCACGGCACCGTTTAAAGAAGCAAGTCCGAAAGCGATGCCGCAAATCAGCGGGATGCTTCGCACCAGACCGAACTGGACGCCGGATGCGGTTGCCAGCGTGGTGGCACCACCCGGCGAGATTGTTGCGATGAGCGCGAAGGTGATGAGCGACATGAATAAATCCGGCATGGATATCTCGTAATAGGCGTTCGGCTGGGAATATAGTTGTATTAAACAACTATATGGATTTGGTAGGCTCTGTCAAGAAACCGGGAGCGGAACTTTCTAAAACCCGTGTCGGCAATGGCCATAACCATCGTTCGCTTCTCCGCATCCTCTGGCTTGATTAGTTCCACCCTTGACATTTGCTCAATTCATATCATATGATAGATATATTATATTCATATGGAGTAATCACCGTGCCCGCCGCTGCATCAAACATAATCCATGTTCCTTCAGTTTATCCCGTTGTTGAAGCCAACAAGATCGAAGCCATTACCAAGGCTGTTGTGAGAACATCAGAAGCGTGGAAATTGACCAATCAGGAGGCTGCCAGCCTGTTTGACGTGCCGATTGCCACGTGGAACCGCATGAAGGCTGGCAATTACAAGGGGCGTCTGGATCAGGACAAGGTCACCAGAGCCAGCCTGATTATCGGCATATTCAAGGGATTGCGTCTGCTGTTCAACGGCCCCCTCACCTATGGTTGGGCCAAGAGCGCCAATCAGGGGCCGGGCTTTAATGGCCATAGCCCCGTGCAAATCATGATTTCAGGCGGAATTCCCGCCATGATGGCGGTTCGCCAGCATGTTGATGCTTTGCGAGGTGGGGTTTGATTGATCTGGCGGATATTCCTCTTGTTGATTTCACCGAGCAGACCACGCTGCGGCTGATTTCGACCGCCTATATTGATGAGCCTGCCCTTTCGCCTCTGGCCGATAATGAGGAAGATTTGAGCATTCTGGCCGAAGTCGAAATGATGACGTCGGCGCGGCATAACTCCCTTGTGGCCGTACCTTCCGGTGTCAATCCGGCAGAATTATTGAGCGAAATCAATGGATTTGGCTCGTCCTATATCAACGCGGCTTTCTGCTACACCCGCACGACGGGAAACCGTTTCAACTCTTCCGAGCGCGGCGCATGGTATGCCTGTTATGGCGACAATGCTGCCGAGACTTGTCAGGCGGAGGTTGCGTTTCATCTCACCCGCGAACTCGATAATGTGGGGGTGTATGAAAACATCACCAATTACCGCGAGATTCTGGCCGGGTTCACGACAACACTTTATGACCTTGGCGGCAATGGCACCGAAGATTTTCTGCAATCAGAACCGGAAACCGCTTATCCGGCAGGCCAGACTTTGGCCAGAAATATCTTGCAAAATGATGGCAATGGAGTGCTCTATCCTTCAAGCAGATATAAAAACGGTCAATGTCTTGCGGCCTTCCGGCCTCACATCATTCAAAACATCCGGCATGGGGATCTATGGCAATTTGAATGGGATGGCACACCGGAGCCGGTGATCAGACCAATTTAGGGAATTTAAATGTTTGAAAATATGGAAACACCACGTCTCATTCTTGATCGTGGGCGTTTGATCAAAAATTCCCGCCTGTTTATGGAGCGTGCGAAGGAATTGGGCGTGAAGCTGCGGCCTCATTTAAAAACCCCGAAAAGCGTTGAAGTTGGCAAGATTGCCAAGGATGGCGATATGACCGGCATCACGGTTTCGACGCTCAAGGAAGCTGAATATTTCGCCAATAACGGCTTTTCCAATATCATGCTGGCCGCGGCGATCACGCCGAATAAATTTGCGCGGGTGAAACGTATTTTCGAGGCCAGTGGCCAACAAATCATCCTTGCCACCGATAGCCTTTGGGTTGCCAATGAAGCGGTGTCCTATGCGACCGCCAATGACTGCGATCTGGCATTCGTGATTGAAGTGGATTGCGGCGAACACCGCAGCGGCCTTCCCTATGACAGCACAGAACTGATCGAGATTGCTCAAGTGCTGAGCGCTGGTGACCGCACCCATTTCAAAGGGATCATGACCCATGGCGGGCATTCATATTTAGCAGGCGAGCGCAGCGAAGTTGTAAAAGTCGCAGAGAGCGAACGGCATGCTGTGACCCATGCGGCCAAACGATTATCTGACTTGGGCATTGAGTGCGAAATCGTCAGTGTAGGTTCCAGCCCAACCGTCCTTTGGGCGGAGCATCTGGATGGTGTAACCGAGGCTCGCGCTGGCGTATATCTGTTCTGGGATCTGATGCAATACGCTTTAAATGTCTGCGAATTAGACGATATTGCCGTGAGCGTTCTTGCTACCGTAATCGGACATAATCGCGGGGCGAAAACCATTGTTATTGATGCCGGCGCATTGGCGATATCGAAAGATATCGGCGCTAACAAAAATCTGCCCGATGCCAAATATGGTTATGTTTGCGATGCCTCAACTCTGGAGCGCATCGGCACGCTTTCCGTTGATGCTGTCTATCAGGAACACGGCATTATTCCAGTTGATGATGATGCCATGTTTGAGCTTCTGCCGATTGGTTCAATGGTGCGCATTTTGCCTAATCATACCTGCATCACCGCCGCTCCCTATGACAGCTATACGGTCATTGAGGGCGATAAGATCATCGGCGAATGGAGCCGCATAGGCGGTTGGTAATTCTTAATGAATTGAATTACTTACCATTCACTTCTCTTGGATTGATTCAATAAGGAAGTCCAACGTAATTTTCCGCCAGCGCCTTTTGCGCGGCATCATTGCTTTGCAGAAATTCAAGGTCGGCACGCTGTATTTTGAGATCGAAAGCACTCTGCTCCGGGAAGCGATGCAACAGGTTTGTCATCCACCAGGAAAAGCGCTCAGCTTTCCAGATTCGGGACAGTGCTTTTTGGGAATAATTGTCCAGCCCGCTGGTGTCATTGTCTTGGTAAAGATGCACCAGGCCATGGTAGAGATAGTGAATATCCGAGGCCGCAGTGTTCAGGCCTTTTGCTCCGGTTGGCGGCACGATGTGGGCAGCGTCTCCGCACAAGAATAACCGCCCCCACCGCATAGGTTCGGTGACGAAGGAACGCAGCGGCGCTATGGATTTTTCAATCGAGGGACCAGTGACAAGTTTGTCCGCAACCTCTTCCGGGATGCGGCGTTTAAGCTCATCCCAAAATGCTTCATCGGTCCAATCATCAGGGCTGTCGGAAAGCGAGCACTGGATATAATAACGACTGAGATTTGCGTTGCGCATGGAACATAGAGCAAAGCCATTATCGGAATTTGAATATATCAATTCGTGGCTGACCGGCGGGGTTTCGGACAAAATTCCGAGCCAGCCGAACGGGAAGACTTTTTCATAATCACGGCGTACCGAAGATGGAATTGTCTGGCGTGAGACTCCGTGAAAACCATCGCAGCCGGCCACATAATCGCAGTCGATGCGATGTTCAACGCCATCCACACGATAAGTCACATTAGGGGTATTCGTGTCGGCATCATTGATCGAAACATTTTCAACGTTAAAAATCAGTTTCCCGTCTACCGCCTCCCGCGCATCGTAAAGATCGCGGGTTAGCTCTGTTTGGCCATAAACAATCACCGGGGTGTTAGTGTGTTTGGTGAAATCGATGCGAAATTGCTGGTCATCATAGGCAAACAGTGTGCCGTCATGGACAAAACCATCTTTGTCCATCCGCTCTGCGACACCGGCCTCGCGCATCAGTTCGACAAACCCTTTTTCCAACACGCCAGCGCGAACTCTGCCGAGCACGTATTCGCGCGTTTTTCGCTCCAAAACGATGGTGTCGATGCCTTTGAGATGCAAAAGCTGCGATAAAAGAAGGCCAGATGGCCCCCCGCCAATGATGCAAACTTGGGTCCGCATTGTATTTCCTCTTATGCTACCAAACCAGAATAATTGATCGGTAAATTCAATGATTACATCATGATAGCGGCATCCACGTCATCCAATCAAGTGTGACAAACAAGCCGCTTGCTACCGATGGCAATTGAGCGGTGGATGAGAGGTTCTACTTGGTGATTTATTTACCAACTTCTGGTATAAAACTAGGACCGGACGACTATCAAGGGGGTAGATGGATGGTACTACCAGAGGCAGAGTAAATATCTGTCTGCCTCTGTTCAGATGAGTTTCGGCGGGTAAATCTTATGGCATATCTTTCCACATCAACACACAGGCCTTACTTGGTCGAGGATGCGATTTCCAAAACTGATGACGGCACCTTCATCGGTAAGTATATGGAATATAAGCTGAAAAGTGTTTTTCAGCCAATTTATAAAACACAAGATCGTCAGGCTGAATTGATCGGTTACGAGGCACTTGTGCGCGTTTTTGACAGCGAAAAAAACATCATCCCACCTGATTTTTTTGCTAGCGTCCAACCGGAAGATCGCTTTTTTGTGGATTGGCTTTGTCGCGCGCTTCACCTTCGTAATTTTGCTGCAGGAAATCACAACGGCAAGCAGATTTTTGTGAATCTGACCCCTACCAGTTTTAAGAATTTTGCGAAATCTGATCAGGAAGTCACTATTTTAGCAGATAAAATAACGGAACTTGGTCTCCATCCATCGCAAATGGTTTGCGAGATAACGGAACATCCGGTTGATAGTCTGGAATTGCTAACCGTCATAGCCAAGCGTTTTCAGGACGCGGGCATTCGTGTGGCAATCGATGATTTTGGTGTCGGGCATTCGGATTTCGAACGGGTGTGTGCCCTTCAGGCCGATATCGTCAAACTTGACCGCCTATGGTGCCTTGAAATGCGGCAGACACTGGCAACCGATCAACTTGCCCGAAACATGATTTCGCAGTTCAATCAAATGGGTATTGATATTGTTTATGAGGGCGTTGAAACTGAGGCAGATATCGGCTTTGCGCTGGACACACCCATCGGCTATCTGCAAGGGTTCTATCTTGGACGTCCAGAAGGACACATCAATGCTGCCGAAGTGATCAATCTGGATCATATTCCACAACTGGCCAGGCAATTGAGCGCTTAAACAGCTTCCGTTTCACGAAATCTATTTAGGCTTTCCTTGGCTTAAGGCATATCCAAGCTTCGCATGGGCGGCGCATTAGCCCGAGCAGCTCTTTGCCGCCTTGAACGCTGCTCTTTGTAAAAACGGATACCCTCTAGAAGCCGCAGGCTTTCCGTAAGATTGTAGCTGCATCTTGTTCTAATTGATCTCCGGTCCATGTAACAAACTGGTCCGGGCGAACGAGGATCATGCGGCGTTCGTATTTTTCGCGCCCACCCTCGAACGTATCCTTGATGATTTTGAACGGAATACCGAGACTGTCTGCGGTTTTCTTTAAGGCGCTGATATCTTCGCTGTCTGCATCCAAAGCAATCAGGGTGAAACCGTCGCCCAGTTCTTCATAAACATTACGTCCGTTCGACAGTATTTGGGGGGCGAGATGGTGGCCTGCTCGTGCTGAGAACACATGTTGTCCAACAGCGCTGCTTTTACCGCCTTGGGGTGCAAAAACCACGTCAGAGCCTTCGTAATTTGGTTCGAAATTAGCCACATCCTTTGCGGGACCGGAGCTGCGACCAGACCACGCCTCCTCGAATGCTTCGAGGTTTTTATCCGGATTAAAATCGTTAAGGAATGCCTTATCGGTTTCAATGTAATTCTCAATGAAATCCCGCGCGGTAGATTCAAATACAGGGCGCCGTTCCATATCATAGCTATCTAGCAGTGCCGCACCGCCCCACCCTTTTAGATGGGCGGCCAGTTTCCAGCCAAGGTTTCTGGCATCTTCAAAGCCGGTATTGATGCCGAATCCGCCATAGGGTGGGTGACTGTGGGCGGCATCACCGGCAAGGAAAATGTTACCTTTTCGATAGTCCTGCGCAATGGAAACGCGCAAATCCCAGAACCCTACCCGCTCGATCTCCAAATCGAATTCCGCGCCAACGGCCTTGTGTAGATAGGCCGGGAAATCAAAATTATCCTTGGTGGTTCCACGCGGAACCGGTGCATGGAAAAACCATGTACTGTTCTGATCAACGCGCCCAAAAAACAGCCAATATCCCTCAAGCTCGGGATTCAGCACGTTATAGAAGGATTTCCCGGGATAGCGTTTGAGCAACTCGTGCAATTCTTTTGATTTAAAAACCAGAAGCACCATTAGCTTATCGTGGTGAGAGCGCGATTGGGCAATGCCTGATTGATCGCGCACTACCGAATTGCTGCCGTCGGAGCCAACCAGATATTTTCCCGCTAGCTCTCTTGTTTCCCCTGTGGCGCGATTATGGATTTCGGCGCTAACCTCGCTCCCCTTGCCCGCAACGGATTTTGCCGTCCAGCCAAGCATCACATCGACACAATCCAATTCAGCCACCCGGCGGCGCAATACTTCTTCAGTTGCGTATTGGGGCAAACGCTCATTGTCGGTAAAATAATAAGGCCGCACAGCTTCGCGCATCAACCAATCATGGTGATAATCAGTGAGCAGCGTACCGTAACAAGTCATGCCGCCGCGGTCTGTTTCGCGCGGGACCGTGCGCGCTTTACTGATTTCTTCGCCGACGCCCCAGAAATGAAAATGCTCGGTGGTGCGCTGGGTCAGGTTTTGCCCTTTGGGGATTGGCGGAATTGTATCATAGCGCTCCACAACTGCCGTTTTAATGCCACGCTGGCCAAGCTCGATTGCCAGCCCCATTCCGACAGGACCGCCACCAATGATCACTACATCGTATTTTTTAACCTGAGACATAAAATGAATTCCCTTTCACAAGCGGTCGGGTAAATCACTTACGCCTGACTTTAACTATCTGTATTTGATATGATATTTCATACTTACAAGCAATAATGTTAACTTGTAAAATTAAAAATCAAGATAGGGGAAGCTCACGGCTGAATTTTATTGTGTTGAGCACGATTGAACTTTTGATGGTCTGAACCGATTCATGCGGCATGATCTCGTCATTGATGATGCGCGATAATTCGCTCAGATCGCGAACCACCAACTTGATCTGGTAATCCATTTCGCCAGTGAGTGCATAGGCTTCCTGAACATTATCGAGCCGTTCAATCAGCTGACCAAACCGTTTGGCGTTGTTCCGGTTGTGGGTGTTGAGCATCACATTGATGAATACGGTCAGATCGAAACCGAGCGCATGCTTATCAAGCATGGCGTGGTAACTGCGAATGATACCTGCCTCTTCCAGCGCTGCCCGTCTTCTGGAACATTGGGATGGTGACAAATGCACAGCATCCGCCAATTCCTGATTCGACAGTTTTCCATTTGCCTGCAGCAGCTTGAGCAGCTTGATATCAAATTCGTCTAAATTGTCCATTTTGTGCATAATTCCTCTTATTTTTGCACGAATCATGCGTCACCCTATCGGATACCACCCAATACGCAACAATTTTGCATTTGTTTCGGGGTATACTTACCGGGATAAATCACCCAAATTTTTAAGGAATTTTCCCATGGGCCCTTTTCCCCACGATAGTCTACCTGCCGAAATCAGCGAACAAAACCCGGCTGGAACCGATGGTTTTGAATTTGTAGAGTTTTCCCACGAGGAACCAGAAGTGCTGGCTGAATTGTTCAAAAAAATGGGCTTTTCCGCTGTTGCCAAACATAAAGCCAAGGCCATTTGGCTCTACCGTCAAGGCGATATCAATTACATCATCAATGGGGAAGCTGGATCTTTCGCTTCGAAATTCGTGGATAAACACGGCCCCTGCGCCTCATCCATGGCATGGCGCGTGGTGGACGCGCAGCATGCCTTTGATCATGCGGTAAAACTTGGCGCAACGCCTTATGAAGGCGATGACAAAACGCTTGATGTGCCGGCAATCGAGGGTATTGGCGGCTCACTGTTATATTTCATTGATCAATATGGCGATAAGGGCTCGGCCTATGACGCCGAATTTGACTGGCTTGGCGAAGCTGATCCCAAGCCCGAAGGCATCGGGTTTTACTATCTGGATCACCTGACCCATAACGTCATTCGCGGTAATATGGACAAATGGTTCAATTTCTATGTCGATCTGTTCAATTTCAAGCAAATCCGCTTTTTCAATATTGAAGGCAAATTTACAGGATTGCTTTCGCGGGCACTCACCTCCCCTTGCGGTAAAATTCGCATTCCGATCAACGAGTCTGCCGATGAAAAAAGTCAGATCGAAGAATATCTGAAACGCTATAATGGCGAGGGCATTCAGCACATCGCGATTGCCACCGAAAAACTTTATGACGCGACCGACAAATTATTCGAAAATGGCATCAAGTTTATGCCGAAGCCTCCTTCTGCCTATTACGCAGCTTCGAGCGAACGCGTCCCCGGCCATGAAGAGCCGCTCGATCGGATGGAGGAACACGGCATTTTAATTGATGGCGAAGGGGTTATTGACGGAGGAACCACCAAGATTTTGCTGCAAATCTTCTCCAAAACGGTGATCGGCCCGATTTTCTTTGAATTCATCCAGAGAAAAGGCGATGATGGCTTTGGTGAAGGCAATTTCCGTGCCTTGTTTGAATCCATCGAACAGGATCAGATCGAGCGCGGCGTCCTGAAAGACGATGCTGCGTAATTGAATGTCACAAAGGCGAGTTGCCACTAAATGGCCGGTCACAGGATATTTCCTGTGCCGTGTCGTCTGGTGCAATTGTAGCGATGCCGCATGGCCCAGTTGACGGCACAAACCCTATTTTACACCTGCATCACATCCGCAAAGTGGTTTCCGGACGGTTTAAAGACGCGCACAATTATGCTGAACAAGTGTATTAAATCGTTAACTAAAGATACTGGTCGGAGCGGCAGGATTCGAACCTGCGACCCTCTGGTCCCAAACCAGATGCGCTACCAAGCTGCGCCACGCTCCGTTTACCAATGTTTTCAAGAGCTTATACCAACTCTTGAGGGTGTTTTTCAAGCCTCTGTAGGGATATTAGCACAGATACTTCTAGAACCACCGCGTTTCTATAGCTCAGTCAGAACTAAAAACAACCCTCTATTTGCTTGTCGATGCAATTATTTCTTAACTCCCTTCTTCTATGTTCATCACGCATCGTAATCGTTGTCTATTTCTGCTGCGGCTACGGGCCCTCTTCCCACTGCCATGCATGAATTTCAGCTGTTGCTTTGCTACATTGATATTTGTGGATGGAAATAGTTATGAGTTCAAGCGCATCAAGACTGGTTTCTGATCAGGGCATCAGCCCGTCAGAAAGCGATGTAGAGTCCCGTCAAGCCGCGACATACGCAGCTTATGAGCGAAATACGCTGACCTTTTCCAGATTGGGAAATCTGGAAAAATTGGCAGAACATGTTGATATGCTTGAATGCGTCATGGAATTTTTTCCGGGCGGAATCGTTCTTTACGACAAAGATTTGAACATGGTCATGTGCAATGAGGAGCTTAAGCGAATTCTGGAATACCCTGAATCGCTGTTTGCGAGCGGCTTGCCAAATATGGAAGAAATCTTTCGCTTCAATGCCGAGCGGGGCGAATATGGCGAAGGCGATGTGGATGAACTGGTCAGAAATAAAATGTCCCTAGTGGATGAAATGACCGACCATGAATATGAACGCGAGCGCCCCAATGGCACAGTCGTTCAGGTGCGCGGCGTATCCTTGCCCGATGGTGGTTTTTTAACGACCTATCAGGATGTCACCAAACAACACCAACATGTTTCTCAACTTCAAGCATTGCTGGATAACTTTCCGGGCGGGATATCCCTGTTCGACAAAGATTTGAAAATGGTGCTGATCAACGAACAAAACAAAGAAATGAACGATTACGCCGAGGAATTGTTCAAAGATGGTCTGCCCACATTGGAAGAAATGTTTCGCTATAATGCGGAACGTGGCGAATATGGCGAGGGCGATGTGGAAGAGCAGGTATCGCACCGCATGGAGTTGGCCGAGCAAAAAGAAGCCCACACCTATGACCGAAAACGCCCCAATGGCACGGTTTTAGAAGTTAGAGGGGTGCCGCTGGAGGGCAGTGGGTTCTTAACCACCTATCGCGACGTGACAGAACTTCGCAAGAATCAGGAAAAAGTTGTCTATCTGGCACATCATGATGTGCTGACGGGATTGCCAAACCGATTATTGCTTCAAGATCGGTTGCATCAATCGATCGCTCTGGCTAAACGTGGGCATTTGATGGCGCTGCATAGTGTCGATCTGGATAAATTCAAACCGGTAAATGATGTTTATGGCCACGCAATTGGTGATGAGTTACTAAAGCAGGTGGCCGAGCGGTTTAACAAAATAAAACGCGACACCGATACAATAGCGCGAACCGGTGGTGATGAATTCGTTATCGTACAGGTGGGGATCAACGATCACGAAGGCGCTGAAATACTCGCCGACCGGGTTATCAAAACCCTCAGCGAGCCCTACGAGATTGGAGAGCATACAATCCAAATCGGCGTCAGTATCGGCGTTGCGCTGGCGCCTTTGGACGCAATGGATTCGGACGAATTATTCAAACTGGCTGATGCCGCCCTTTATGACTGTAAGGCCAGCGGGCGGGGCCGCTACAAATTATACAGCAATGGGGGATGAAGCAGAGGTTGGTATTGGGAAAAATGTTTCTTTAACATGGTAAGATTTAACCCCCGTATTCACACTTCATCTACAGCTTCGCACAAGATTAGGTTGCGATCTAATTACTATAAATTTGAGGGAAATAGGCTATGACTCACAACACACTTCAACAAGCGCATGATTCAATAGATAATAATGTCGAAAATCATATTGCAGACAAAAATGCAGCGTTTCCACATAACACATTGACCTATTCAAGATTAGGTAATCTGGAAGAATTGGCAGAGCGTGTAGAGCTGTTTGAGTGTGTCATGGAATACTTTCCCGGAGGCATCGCCCTCTTCGATGCCGATTTGAATATGGTTCTTTGCAATGAAGCGCTGAAGCGAATTTTGGAATACCCGGATTCGCTTTTCGAAGACGGTTTGCCAAACATGAAGCAAATTTTCCAGTTCAATGCTGAGCGCGGTGAATATGGCGATGGTGATGTGGACCAGCTAGTAGCCGATAAAATGGCTTTGGCTGACTTAATGGCTCCACACCTTTATCAGCGAGAACGCCCAAATGGCACTGTTGTTGAGGTGCGCGGCGTGCCCTTAGCCAAAGGCGGGTTCCTGACAACTTATATCGATGTAACCGAGCAGCATGCGCGCTCACGCCAGTTGGAAACATTGCTGGAAAATTTCCCGGGTGGGCTCTCCTTGTTCGATAAAAACCTGAAAATGGTTCTGATCAACGATCAGCTCAAGGAAATGCTCGATTATCCAAAAGAATTGTTCGTGAACGGAATGCCTTCTTTGGAAGACTTATTCCGCAGCAACGCGCAACGCGGCGAATATGGCGGCGGCGATGTGGAAGAACAGGTTTCCCATCGTATGGAATTGGTGAGATTGAGAGAATCTCACGCCTATGACCGTCAGCGGCCCAATGGCGTTGTTTTGGAAGTGCGCGGCGTTCCTCTGGAAGGCAGCGGATTTTTGACCACTTATTGCGATATAACAGAACATCGCAAAAGTCAGGCAATGGTGCATCATCTGGCCAACCATGATGCATTGACTGATTTGCCAAACAGATCAGTGTTCCAAGAAAGACTAGAATTGGCGGTTGCCCAAGCCAAACGTGGCTATCACATGGCCTTGCATTGCATCGATCTGGACAATTTCAAAACTATAAATGATACCTATGGGCATACCGTCGGCGATAAATTGCTAAAAGAGATCGCCGAACGGTTTAAGCACCTCAAACGCGATACGGATACGATTGCCCGTATTGGCGGTGATGAATTTGTGATTATTCAAGTGGGTATTAATGGTGCGACAGGTGCTGAAATTCTTGCGCACCGGGTTATTAAAACCCTTTCAGAGCCCTTTGATATTGATGGGCAAACGATTCAAATCAGTGCCAGTGTCGGCATTGCGCTTGCGCCGGACAGTTCAGAAGACGGGGCAGAGCTATATAAACTGGCCGATTCTGCGCTGCTTGATAGTAAAAAAGATGGGCGCAGCCGCTTCACTCTCTATAAAAAGCCTGTTTTTTAAGTTTTACGTCAAAAATCAAGCCAATTTAGAACTGGTTAGAACCGGAAAGTTACTGCGCTGGGAAATACCGGTGCAGTACTTTGTGCTCCGCCTTTAAGCCAATTATCGCGGCAACACCGGCATTTAGCTCCAACACATGACTGACTGGCTCGCCTGATGTGATGATATCCTCGGAAAAAGGCGTTGTTCGCCGGGCAATTTTGGCGATTGTGCCGTCGGGGCGGATAAAAATCATATCCAGCGAAAGCACTGTATTGCGCATCCACATATTGACGAGGTTTGTGTGATCAAACTGAAATAACATGCCGTGTTTCAGGCCCATCTCTTTGCGATGCATCAAACCAATCATGCGTTCTTCGGGCTCATCGGCTATCTCGACCACAAATTTGAAGGTGCCAGAGCCGGTTTTTAGCTCCAGGGTCTCGGTTTCAAGTTTTACAGACTCGTTCTGAGTATCTGAAGAAGAGTTTTGGGCGCGAACCTCATGCGGCGCAGCGAAAAAAGTCAGCATCACGAGGGCTGCAAGGCCAGTGGCTTTCAACAAAGGCCAATTAACCACTTGTTTTGAATTACTTTGCATCATGATTTTCCCAATTTCGTCCCAATGGCTTGGATACAGCAACAATTGCTGTCAACAAAGCGGACAGCTCTCACTTGCTGGCATAATTTGGTGAAAATATGAAGGCACAGGCTTTGCGTCAAAGAAATCCGCAAACGCCAAAAGCTCTTTTGGCCTATGACCTAATGGGTTTTGGAGATGGATGAACCGCCATCGGGGAATATCTCGGCTGCCATCAGGCCCTTTGGCCCCTTGCCAAAACGTACCAGAACGAACTGTCCCGGACGTAATTCCGTCAAACCGAAGCGGCGCAATGTTTCCATATGGACAAAAATATCTTCGTCACCACGGGTTACAAACCCATATCCCTTGGTACGATTGAACCACTTCACCTCAACCCGCTCAAGTTCGCTTTCGGCTTTCACCTCAACGTGGGTCTTAACTTCACCCATGGTTGCAGGATGAACTGCGGTTGAATCATCGATCGACAGCACGCGGAAAGCCTGAAGCCCCCGCTCGCGCGTCACAACCTCGCAAACGATGCGAGATCCTTCAAGCGCGGTTTGAAAGCCATCCTGACGGAGACATGTCACATGTAACAAGACATCGGGCATGTCATCGTCCGGTACGACAAATCCAAATCCCTTGGATACATCAAACCACTTGATCGTTCCGGCAACGACAACAACATCAGTTGCCTCGTTTTCGGAATGAACCGCACTCTTGTTTTCTTCCGGTTGCCCACCCGGACTAAATTTAGCCCCCATAACGCGTTCCTCGTATTATGCCGCCTGCAATCGACATGCGCTGGTCAAACTGATTCTCTCATTAAGATAGCATCCTCATGGCGAGGTGCTGCAATAGAAAGTTCTAAAAAAAGATAACTGTCTTGATTTTCAGGGGAAAAATGGTGTGAATTAAATTTGTTAGGCTGTTAATAAAGGCATGATTCAAGAATATAATCTTATTTAGTCGGGTAAATTTAATATTAGGAGGAGATTTGAATGAAATTTCTACACACAATGGTTCGGGTAGCTGATTTAGAGGCGTCCCTCGATTTTTATTGCACTAAAATGGGCATGAAAGAGGTTCGACGTATGGATTCAGAGAAGGGTCGATTTACGCTGGTGTTTCTGGCCAGTGCAGATGATCTTGCGACTTGCGAAGGCGACATGGATTCGACGCTTCGTGCCCCTTGTCTCGAACTTACCCATAATTGGGACCCGGAAACCTATTCTGGCGGGCGTAATTTTGGCCATTTGGCTTATGCTGTGGATAATATTTATGAGTTTTGCCAGAAAATGATGGATGCAGGCGTCATTATCAATCGCCCACCGCGCGACGGGCATATGGCGTTCATTCGCTCACCAGACGGTATTTCTTTTGAAATTTTGCAAAAAGACGGTGCTCTTGAGCCTGCTGAGCCGTGGGCTTCCATGGAAAACATTGGCGAATGGTAAGTAATGGAGCGATTTGAAGCTCCTTACAATGCTATGTAATCGTGTCGGCTTGGCGGGTATTTCCACAAGCCGACATTTTTTTGCCAGATTTCAAATTTACCACGTTGCATGATATGCGCGATGCACGTTTGGCAAATACGATATAATATGTAACAGCAGTCGGAGACGGCGTTGTTCATGCTTGATGGGCATTAGGGCCCGATGGGCGTTGGGGTTTGGCGAGATTAAGTTGAGAAACAGTTTCTTTTCACAAAGTAGGCTGCCATTTTCTATGGCACATTTAATCGGTCTGGTTTTGATTGGCCTGACGCTGTCTTCGTGTGTCTCCAGTGGCCCCACGATAAATCTCCAGTCGCTGGTTGACCTTGGCGAAGAGGAAAATGCAAACCTCCAAGAAACAAGCGTAGCCAGTGGTGAGGAATTTGTTGATCCTGCCGGTGCGCCAGTCGTTCCTGTAAAAGCGCCGCGCGTCAGCTCAAACAACGCTCAAACCGCTTCAATAGCTAAGCCCGATGGCACTAAGGCCACAGAAAACGTCCCTCTTTCCAGTAATCAACCGGTCAAACCCTTTTTCAAAAAGCCTGTGGCCAGTTCGAAGCTGGCGCTGCTTAATGAGGGAGTGAAAAGAAACAGATCGAAGCGCAAAAGCTCATTCTTCGAGCTATTGTTTCAAAAGCCTGAGAAGGAAAGTAAGTCCAGATCAGCCAGCCGAAGCAAATCAGGTAAGAACGGATCGGCGCTACCCGGGGTTAGATCCATGGCCAGTCTGTTTAGTATTGGCGGCGAAGATCAGGAAGTCGAAAGTCAGGTACAACTGGCCTCTGTGGGCGGGCTTGGCAGAATTTCGCCCAATGGCCTGCGTATACAGCACTCCAAAGTGCAAGTTGCCTGTTTCAAACCTGAATTAATACGACTTTTGAAGATGGTTCAGCGCAAATTTGGCAAAGCGCCGATTGTTACCTCCGGCTATCGCAGCCCAAGGCGTAATCGCCGGGCAGGTGGTGTGAGCCGGTCACAGCACATCTATTGCAAGGCAGCCGATATTCAGGTTGAAAATGTCAGCAAATGGACATTGGCCAAATATCTGCGCACATTGCCTGGTCGGGGCGGCGTTGGTACTTATTGCCGTACAAAATCTGTTCATATCGATGTGGGTTCCAAACGCGACTGGCATCACCCCTGCCGCCGCCGATCTAGCCGGAAAAAGAGCAAAAGCTGAGCGTAAGCGGGGATTTTCTCTCTCGCTGGCGGATAAATTTAACCTTGGTCAAAAAAAGATTGCCCAAAGCGCAAATTCCACTTGAAGCTTTGCTCAATCACATCTATACGATCCCTACTCTTGAACGCGCCCTTCGTCTAGCGGTCTAGGACGCTGCCCTTTCACGGCGGAAACACGGGTTCGATTCCCGTAGGGCGTACCAAGAGTATGGTGTAACCTATTGATTTCATTAATGAATTAATAGGTTACACCTCATTAACTGACTATTTTGTGAATTTTGTGCTACAAATTGTGTAACATTCAAAAACATTTCGTCACTAACTATCATTCATGCATTTTGAAAACCGTACCTAATTTCCAAATTTTTGGAGCAATGCACACGTAATTTTGCTGGATGTGGTGGGCGAAAATATTTTGCCTTTTGGACTGATTATTGCTGTATCTTTAAAATCCGTTATTAAATTTTTGTCTTCGGTATAAATTAATTTAACTCCCGAAACGCGTGACAATGCCAAAATATGGGGATCATCTGATTTTAACTTAAGTTCCTCAACTTTTTTTGTTTCGCTAAACACAAGCGCATCATCAATTGTAACTAGTAGACCAATTCGCTTAAGTTCAATCATAAGCCCAAGAAAACGTGTTTGCGCTAATTCCCGATAGAGTTTTCCCCCAACAGCAATTTTAACACGTCGTTGTTTGATCCGATTCAATATTTCAGCAGCATGATTAGATACCGGCCTCCGAAAATCACCGGCACGATTAGCGTCAACAATAAGCGGCATCGGCTACAGCCCCAACATATGCATTTGTTCGCCCATAAAAAATGCACGGTATGCTTTAGGAGCGGAAATTGGTTCTCCGTTTTTGTCGAGTTCAATCTGAGTTATTGAATTTTCAAGCTTTTTTCGTTCGAAAAATAGTATGGAGACGTCCTCAGGCTGCAGCACTCCATCGGCCACTGCCTTTCTTACTCTGTCCACGATAAAATCGCTGTGAGTTTCCAAGATAAATGCTTTATCTTCATTCTTTAATGCTTGGATGAAATACTCCCCAAGGGCAGCCTGGGCTCTAGGATGCAGATGAACCTCCGGCTGTTGAATTAGAAAACTATCCTCTGCGGACCCAACAGCCACTTCGTACAAAATTGGAATAACTTGACTTGTACCATACCCTAAATCCACAAGATTTGTTTTTGGGCCCTCTGAAACAAATTGTATTTGAAATGGGTCACTAGCTGACTTACCAAACGATTTCACAAAAATTTCTTTAAACATTTCAGAATCTTTACCGAAACCATCAATCGACTTCTTCAACTTATTCCATGCATCTTTGCTGTTCTTGTTGCGTGATCGGGAAAGCTTAGCCATCGCCACGGGAACATGCGCACCTTCACCGTCATGCACCTCCATACCTGGTGTGTAAGTACGAAGCGGTTTACTTCTTATTGCGGCGATTACTTCTGCATCACCTTCCCTATGCCGGAAGCGGTCAATAGCCTGTTCACAAATTAGTTGAACCATTTGAACAACCTTATCTGGGACCTCAGATTCTTGACCTCCTTCATTCGTATTTTTAACAAAGTACCTAATTTGCATCAGTGTCGATGCCCAAAAAAATGGCAAATCTAATCCAGTTGGAATTGAAAGATGGTCAGGCATATTCAACTTATAGCGAGAACCATTTTTGACAGTAAATTCATAGCTGAGTTTATTGTCTGCAACCTTTGTGAGAAATGAGCCTTCGTCATTCTTAATAATAATTGAAGAAACGAATGCTTGTGATTCGTGAGAATAAAAATCGAGAATGGCCTCTAAATTTTCTGAAGCAGGTTTCTTCTTAGCTTCTTTTCCATCTGATGTACTAAATCGCATACTTAGAGAGAACGAACGGGCGCGACCAGCTCCCCCGCCACGGTTGTGAGCGATTTGATCAAATGTTCCCAATTGGAATGTACCAGTATTGAAAGATGGCAGAGAAGTTCCTCCAGTAAAATCCATCAAAAACTTAGTCGCAGCCAAAAAAGAACTCTTCCCTGCACTGTTCTCTCCGACTAGCAACGTTAGCCGACGCACATCTACAAACTTTTGTTTATGGAACCCTCTGAAATTATTTAGTGCAATTTTGAACATTTCTTCTCAATTTCTCCGATTAAAACACCTCGTTAAAATAACTTACAATAAGAAAACACAAATACAATAGTCGTGAATACATCAATGTAATTAAATTAACTTTGCATAATGCTGGAGCAACTTCGTCTTGGGGAATATGCAGATTCTGCTTTTCTGTTTCCCACATCAAACAAAAACCACCCAGGATACGATGCGCATCTTGCGCTACTTTTTGTGCAACAAATTGTGCTACATTCACAACGCCATTACCCGTAACATATTGATAAACATACAAGTAAGTTACCGCACCGGTGCCCGTAGGGCGTACCAAGAGGTTTTTATAAAACAATCATTTATATTATTGTTTGTTAAACGTGATCACGCGCAGCGTTTTCGCGCGACCTCAATTAAGTTATCCCCGCCCCCCAATCCCCCCATATGATTTTTTCCATAAATTCATTGGAGAGCGAACAGCTATGGATGACACACCAAATTTGAACCTTCCCTACATCATGCCGGCACAGGCGCAAAAGCATGTGACGCATAATGGGGCGATACGGGCGCTGGATGCGCTGGTGCAGCTTAGTGTGCTGGACCGTGACTTAACCGGTCCACCGGGCAGCCCTGTGGATGGGGACCGCTATATTGTTGCAGGTGCAGCAACTGATGCGTGGAGTGGCAAGGAAAACCAGATCGCTGCTTGGCAAGATAATGCCTGGACATTCTTTTCACCCGCTGAAGGCTGGCTCGCATGGATTGCCGATGAAGATGTGTTGCTGGTTTGGGACGGGGCTGGCTGGGTTCCCAGCGGTGCTTCTTTGAACCCTGCGCCCTTGGTGGGCGTTAATACCAGCGCTGATGCTACCAACAGGCTAGCGGTCAGTTCATCCAATACGCTTTTTACCCACGCAGGCAACGATCATCGTCTCAAGATCAACAAGGCGGGCTTGGCAAATACGGCCTCCTTCCTGTTCCAGAGTAACTATTCCGGTCGCGCCGAGATTGGCACAACGGGAGATGATGACTTTCATTTCAAAGTCAGCCCTGATGGTTCTGCTTGGTTCGAAGCGCTGACCATTGATGCGAGCAACGGGTTTGTGGGTTTTGGTACGACCTCCCCTTCCACCAATTTGCATGTGGATGGGCCTCTTCGTGTTGGCAGCTATACGGTTGCTACCGTGCCGAGCGCCTCAACCAATGGTACCGGAGCGCAGATATATGTGAGTGATGAGACTGGCGGGGCTGTGATGGCGTTTTCGGACGGTGCGGACTGGCGCCGCGTCACCGACCGCGCTGTTATTAGCTAGTAACCCGCTTTTATCTCTGCCACATCGATGATGCGCAATTGCACACGTCTTGTGCCTTGCCAGAAATCGGCGGTCAGCGTGCCCGCCACGTGAATGGGGTGGCCACGTAAATTCAACAGGGTTTTTCCAATCTCGGTATCGGCGGCACGAAAAGCGATGCCTCGCAATCTTGCGCCATCTCCTGATGTCAGCGTTACTGACACATGATCCTTGCCAACGATCTTGGCGAATTGTACCCGATGGGCGGGAAATGCAAATATCGGGTTGGGATGCCCCGCCCCATAAGGACCGGCGCGTTCGAGAATTTCAATCAGATTGAGGGTGGCGCTGGCGGCAGTGAGTGCGCCATCGATTTTTAATACCTGCACGCCTTGCACCTTCTCCACGCTTTTGGAGAGATAGTCATCCATAAAGGCCCGTAATGCGCCGAGTTGTTCGCGCATGACCGTGAGACCTGCCGCCATGGCATGGCCGCCGCCTTTGACCAGAATGCCCTCGTCCACTGCCGCGCGAACCGCCGCGCCGATATCGACGCCTGAGATGGAGCGACCGGAGCCTGCGCCTTTTCCCATGGAATCGAAGGCAATTGCGAAAGTGGGACGATGGAAACGATCTTTGAGCCGGGATGCGAGCAGCCCGACAATGCCCGGATGCCAATCATCGCTTTCCGTGATCAGCACTGTGGGGCCGTCACCGTCACCTATTTCGGCATCAGCTTCGGCAATTGCCTGTTCCAGCATTACAGCTTCTGCTGCCTGACGCTGTTTGTTGAGCATTTCCAATTGCTCGGAGATTTCCTCTGCCTCATACGGATCGTCGCTGCACAGCAAGCGCGCGCCAAGGGCAGCATCACCAATACGCCCACCTGCGTTGATGCGCGGGCCGAGCATGAAGCCCAGATGATACGGGCTGGCAGGGCCATCGAGACGGGCAACTTTTGCCAGTTCGCGCAGGCCCATATTTTGTTGGGCGTGCATCACCGTCAATCCCTTGACCACGAAGGCACGGTTTAGGCCAACGAGCGGCACCACATCGCAGACCGTGGCCAGAGCCACGATATCTAGCCATTGCATGAGATCGGGTGCGGTTTTGCCATCCTTGTAGAATTCGCGATTGCGCAAGGTTCTTGTGGTGGCGACCAGTGTCAGGAAAACCACGCCAGCGGCGCACAGATAACCAAGGCCGGAAAGGTCGTCCTGCCGGTTTGGATTTACCAGCGCGATGGCCGGTGGCTTCTCCGTTCCCATCTGGTGATGGTCTAGGACAATCACATCGATATTGCGCTCACGGGCAGCTTCCAATGCTTCAAAGCTGGTGGCTCCGCAATCGACTGTGATGATTAGCTTTGCGCCCTTGTCGATCAATTCATTGATGGCGTTTGGATTGGGGCCATAGCCTTCGAAGATACGGTCCGGGATGTAGATTTCAGAGGCAACCGCATGGTGGCTTAAAAACCGCGACATCAATGCCGAGGATGACGCCCCATCCACATCGTAATCGCCGAAAATCGCTACTCTTTCGCCAGCTGTGATTGCATCGGACAAACGCTCTGCGGCCTTATCCATATCCGTCATTACGGAAGGATCAGGCATTAAATCGCGAATGGTCGGGGTTAGGAATTTCAACGCATCTTCGCTGGCAACGCCGCGCCCGGCCATCACCCTTGCGGCAAGTTCCGATACATCGATCGATTGAGCAATATCGAGCGCCACATTGCGGGTGATATTATCCAGCCGATCCAGCCATTTCTGGCCGGATGCGGATTGTTCCACATCCAAAAAACAGGGGTTTTGGTCTGACGCGTTACTCATAAGGAATTGGTATCAGATAATTGCTGATATCAGCAAGCGGAGTTATCGCTCTGACAGGGCCAATTTCAGTCCCAGTAGGCCGAAAGTACCGGCGAAAGATCGTCGCAACCACACCATCACTGTGGGGCGTGAAATCACGTAGTCACGTGCCAGTGAAGCACACGCGCCATAGCCGATGAATACGATGAAGGTCAAAGCCATGAAAGTCAGGGCAAGCATTACCAAGACCGGTGTCGCATTGAGCGTTCCTGCAGGGATAAACTGCGGCAGGAAGGCTAAAAAGAACAAGGATAGTTTTGGGTTTAAAACATTCAACAACGTGCCGTTCATGGCGATACGCCACGGGCTGGTTTTTGTATCATTACTGGTGACGCTCAACGCTCCGCCATCGCGCAGGATATTCCATGCCATATAGAAGAGGTAGGCCACGCCGAGATATTTGATGATCTGGAAAGCCTGTGCACTCATATGGAGGATGGCCGCCAGTCCAATGATGCTGGCGACTGCCGCTGGAATAATGCCCATCGTGCAACCGAATGCTGCAAAAATACTGGGTCTAAAGCCTCTGCCTAAACCAATGGCCAGAGTGTAAAGGACACCTGTTCCGGGAAGAAGAATGACAATCATTGATGTGATAAGGAATTCAATGCTCATGCTTCATTCCTCTCGCTAACGGCGTATCTTCAACATTCCGGTGGCATGTCTTCGACATGACGCTCAGGCCTCCGCAGGGGCGGCGCAGCTAGCGGCTTTATTTCTCGCTCTCGGCAATCCTCGCTTCGCTCGGGCCTCCGCAAGGGCGGCGCAGCTAGCGCCGGGCGGCTCTTCGCCGCCTTTGCGCCATGCCTTGAAGACTAAGGGCTTAACCGAACTTGTCAATATCCTGATGACGTGCCTTGATTTCGCGCACGGTCTTGGATGAGGAACGCATGACGATGGTGTGGGTCTGAATTTCCTTTGGCGTAAAACGCACGCCCTGCAGCATATTGCCATCGGTAACGCCGGTGGCTGCGAACATCACGTCGCCGCTGGCCATATCGGTCATATCGTATTTGCGGTTCGGATCGTCGATGCCCATCTTTTTGGCACGTGCGACTTTTTCCGGTGTGTCGAGTATCAAGCGGCCCTGCATCTGCCCACCAATGCAGCGAAGCGCTGCTGCGGCCAGCACGCCTTCAGGTGCGCCGCCAATGCCGATATAAATATCGATGCCGGTATCGATCGGATTCGTGGTGTGGATGATACCAGCCACATCGCCATCGCCAATCAGGCGAATGGCAACGCCGGTGCCGCGCACTTCTTCAATCAGTTTTGCGTGGCGTGGACGATCCATGATGCAGGCTGTCAGCTCATTGATTTTGCAGCCCTTGGCTTTGGCCAAAGCTTCGAGGTTTTCAGTCGCTGATTTATCCAGATCAATCAAACCTTCCGGGTAACCCGGGCCAATGGCAATTTTATCCATATAAACATCGGGTGCATAAAGCAGGCTGCCCCCTTCGGCGATGGCGATCACGGCCAATGAATTTGGCTCGTTCTTGGCGCAAATGGTTGTGCCTTCCAGCGGGTCAAGGGCGATATCGACCTTTGGTCCCTGCTTGGTGCCAACTTCTTCGCCGATGAACAGCATAGGCGCTTCATCGCGCTCGCCTTCGCCGATAACCACGCGGCCATCGATAGGCAGACGGTTCAATTCAGCACGCATGGCGTCAACGGCAACCTGATCGGCAGCCTTCTCATCGCCTTGTCCGCGAAGACGGGCGGCAGCAACAGCTGCGCTCTCGGTTACGCGAACGAGTTCCAGAGTTAAAATTCGGTCCAGACCGGTTGGGGCTTTTGCTTCAGTAGACATATTCGTCAATCTCCAATTTCAACAAATGATATCCCTTAGATGGGACAGATTTGCAACGGGGCGTGCGGACCTAAATCCATTAGATTATCAAACATTTTCAAAATGCCCGACTTACCCTCATTTTTCTATGCGGATCATCTGCGGGTCAGCGGCCAGATGGCCGTCATTGCGGATATTCTCCAACGCTTCACGAATGGCTGATTCGGTCGTTGAGTGGGTAATCAGGATAACGGTTCTCGCGTTATCAGCACTGGCGCTGGAAGTATGCGGTTCCTGCTGTACGATGGATTCAAGCGAAATCTGGCTTTCACCCATTCTGGTGGCAATAGCTGCGAAGGCTCCTGCCCTGTCGTTCACACTCAAACGGATGAAATAGCCGCCTTCATGGGAGCGCATGCGCGCACGTTGATAAGGCGCAAGTTTTGCAACCGGTGCACCAAAGGCTGGGCCGTGTTGATGGCCGGGGCGCGATTTCGCGATATCGGCAATATCACCGGCAACGGCGGAAGCTGTAGCATCGCCTCCGGCACCGGGGCCGGACATGAGCAATTCACCCACTACATCAGCGTCAATTCCTACCGCATTTGTCACACCGGCAATCTGCGCGATGGGCGCATTGAGCGGCACCATGGTCGGGTGCACGCGTTGTTCAATGCCGCTATCGGTTTTCTGGGCAACGCCCAGCAACTTGATACGATAGCCGAGGCTCTTTGCGGCTTCAATATCTGCGGTGGTGATCGAGGTTATGCCCTCGATATAAATTTCATCCGGTGCCAGCTTGGTGGCAAATGCGAGGCTGGCCAGAATTGCCAGCTTGTGCGCTGTATCATTGCCCTCGATATCAAAGGCCGGATCAGCTTCTGCATAGCCAAGGCGCTGGGCATCGGCGAGGCAATCCTCGAAGGAAATACCCTCGTCTTCCATGCGGGTCAAAATGTAATTGCAAGTGCCGTTCAAAATGCCGTAGACGCGGGTTACGTCATTGCCCGTGAGGGATTCACGCATGGTTTTAACAATGGGAATACCGCCAGCAACAGCAGCTTCGTAATTTAGCAAAACACCTTTGTTTTCAGCAAGCTCCGCCAATTCCATGCCGTGATAGGCCAGCATAGCTTTATTGGCAGTGACTACGTGTTTGCCTGCTTCAAGCGCCTTTTTAACGCTATCGAGCGCGGGGCCTTCAGTACCACCGATCAGTTCGACGAAGACATCGATATCTTCGCTTGCGGCCATCTCAACGGGATTATCAAACCACTTTGCAGCGGAAAAATCACAGCCCCTGTCCCGGTTACGATCTCTGGCGCTTACGGCGGTTACAATAATTGCTCTGCCGCAGCGTTCAGCGAGGGTTTCCGATTTGTTTTGCAACAGATTGATCAGTGCCGAACCGACGGTTCCAAGCCCTGCAATACCCAAGCGAAGGGGAGCATCCATTTTGAATTTACCTGTGTGTGTTTTCGGTGCTGACCTATCGATGATCAGCGATAGAAATCACGTTGTGCAATGTTTCGTCAGCGCTTGCAAGGAAGCGTTTGATGTTTCTGGCAGCCTGACGGATGCGCTGTTCATTTTCCACAATGGCGATGCGTACATGGTCGTCGCCAAATTCGCCGAAACCAACGCCCGGAGATACTGCCACATCTGCTTTTTCAATCAGCAATTTAGAAAATTCCAGCGAGCCCAGATGTTTGAATTTTTCCGGGATCGGTGCCCATGCAAACATGGTCGCAGGCGGGGATGGAATATCCCAGCCAGCGCGGGAAAAACTATCAACCAGCGCATCACGGCGACGGCGATAGACTGAGCGCGCATCTTCGATTGCGTCATCCTGCGTATTCAGCGCAAAGGCTGCGGCTACCTGAATGGGCGTAAATGCGCCGTAGTCAAGGTATGATTTCACCCTTGTGAGTGCGCTCACAAGGCGCTCATTGCCCACGGCAAATCCCATGCGCCAACCGGGCATGGAATAGGTTTTGGACATGGAGGTGAATTCCACCGCGATATCCATGGCACCGGGCACCTGCAAAATCGAAGGTGGGGCTTCACCGTCAAAATAGATTTCAGAATAGGCCAGATCCGACAAGATAATGATGTCGTGTTTCTTGGCAAATTTTACCACTTCGCGATAAAACTCCAGCGAAGCGAGCGTTGCCGTCGGGTTGGACGGGTAGTTCAAAATCAACGCTGTTGGCGAGGGAATTGAATGACGCACGGCGCGATCAAGCGCTGCAAAAAACGTATCGTCCGGCTCATTCGATATGGAGCGCACCACGGCGCCCGACATGATGAAACCGAAGGAATGGATCGGATAAGTTGGATTTGGCACCAAAACCACGTCGCCCGGCGCGGTAATCGCCTGCGCCATGTTGGCAAAGCCTTCCTTGGACCCAAGGGTAGCAACCACTTGTGTATCCGGGTTTAGTTTCACGCCGAAACGACGGGCATAATATTTGGCCTGCGCCTTGCGTAGGCCCTGAATGCCCTTGGAAGCGGAATATCTGTGAGTGCTCGGGTCTTGCACTGCCTCGCATAATTTATCGACAATTGCCTGAGGGGTCGGCAAATCGGGATTACCCATGCCCAAATCGATGATATCGGCCCCGCCCGCTCGCGCTGATGCTTTCAGGCGGTTTACCTGTTCAAAAACATAAGGGGGCAGTCTGCGTATCTTGTGGAAATCATCCATGATATTTTCTGGCCGATTGGATAAAATTATAACTTGCTGAATATAGTATGGTTTTAGGCTTTTTTGGTGAAATATCCAGCTTAATTTTCGATTTTTCTTAACGCGTCCGAGTAGTGGTTTTTGGCTTTGCGTCTCAATTCTGCAATCGAGCGCTGCTTTGCTTCCATTTCATCATCGGAATTTTGCGTACCCAATTCAGCTGTACTTGCATTGAGGGCGCGGATTTTTGCATCGGCTTCACTGGCCGTAAGAGGGCGATTGAGACCCTCCTGACTTGCGAAGACATCGGATTTTTGAGTGTTTAATTTTTCGACTCTCGCACGCATCTCAGTCACGGCTTGTTCGCGGGCGACAGGATCGTAGGACAGCTCTTTATTGTTCTCAACTTCAGACTGCTGAGCGGAGTTCAAGGTGGAAGATACACACCCACCTACTGAGAAGCCAACAACAAGCAGTGCTATCATAGCACAAAGATTACGGGTGAGATTCATTACTCTTTCAGGTTTTTGGTATAGATACATCATTGCCCCTAAGGGTCTTTACGCAACCTATCATGACCGATTTTTGGTTAGCGAACGGTTAAATAAGACCGGAAGCAGGCAAAATCGCATGAGGCCTTAACCCTGATGCGGTTTCTTAGTTGGAGATTGTGGTTTAATTCGGGTAGAATGACCGCAAGGGGAAGTGTGTAATGAGTAAAAGTGGGATCAAGAGCCCGGACAGGGCCAAATTGGAGAAGGGCGCAGGCAAAGCCTCTCCCTCTCCTGCGCAATCTTATGTGATGCGTGACCCTGAAGCCTTCGCGCGTAATCTGGCCAAAATGATCGAACAGGCAGGCAAAGCTGCATCGGCATGGATTGAGCCGCGCCAACAGGGCCTTGTTCAGAACAATTCATCCGGGAATTTAACTGACATCGCCAAGGTGCTCGGCAAGGTGAGCGAATATTGGCTTTCCGACCCGCAACGGGCGCTGCAAGCACAAACAGATTTGTTCGGGCGCTATATGAGCCTATGGAACGCCTCCATCCAAAACATGGCCGGAGAAGAAGCTTCCGACGTGATCGCGCCCGAAAAAGGCGACAGACGCTTTAACGACAGCGAATGGCAAGAAAACCAGTTCTTCAATTTTATGAAGCAGACCTATCTGCTCACATCCGACTGGGCCAAAAATCTGGTTGAAGAAACCGAAGGGCTGGATGACCACACCAAGCACAAGGCAGTGTTTTACACCCAGCAATTGATCAATGCCCTTTCGCCGACCAATTTTCCCATGACCAACCCGCAGGTTTTGCGCGAGACTTTCGAGAGCAGCGGGCAGAATCTGGTGGATGGCATGCAAATGCTGGCAGAAGACATCGAAGCCGGCGGCGGTGAATTGAAGCTTCGCCAAGCGGACAATACGGCGTTCACCGTGGGCAAGGATGTTGCGAGCACGCCGGGCAAGGTGGTTGCGCAGAACGAAGTTTGCCAGCTTATCCAATATACCCCGACCACTGAAAAGGTGCTCAAGCGTCCGCTTTTGATCGTGCCGCCGTGGATCAATAAATTTTATATTCTTGATCTCAACCCTGAAAAATCCTTCATCAAATGGTGTGTGGCACAGGGCCATACGGTGTTTGTGATTTCGTGGATAAACCCTGACGAAAAGCAAGCAGGCAAGAGCTTTGAACATTACGCGCGTGAAGGCATTCTCAACGCGCTGGATGTAATCGGGGATATTTGCGGCAAGAAAAAGAAAAAATGCAAGGTCAATGCCATTGGCTATTGTGTTGGCGGCACGTTGCTTGCCGTGACGATGGCTTTGATGGCCAAAACCGGCGACAAACGCATTAAATCAGCGACGTTCTTCACCGCGCAGGTGGATTTCACCTATGGCGGCGATCTCAAAGTCTTTGTGGATGAGGAGCAAATTTCTCAGGTTGAAGCTTCGATGGCAACCAAGGGCTATCTCGACGGTGCAAAAATGGCCAGCGCCTTCAATATGTTACGCTCGCGCGATCTGGTTTGGCCTTATGTGGTGAATAACTACATGCGCGGGAAAAAGCCCGCCCCGTTTGATCTTTTATACTGGAATTCCGACAGCACCAGAATGCCAGCCGCCAACCATTCCTTCTATCTGCGCAATTGCTATTTGGAAAACAAACTCAGCAAGGGCGAGATGGTAATCGCAGGCGAAAAGCTTGATCTCAACGAAATCCGCATACCAATCTACAATCTGGCCACCAAGGAAGACCACATTGCGCCAGCGAGATCAGTCTATCTTGGCTCACAATTCTTCGGCGGTTCGGTAACCTATGTGGTGACCGGCTCCGGCCATATCGCAGGCGTGGTCAATCCGCCCGCAGGCAACAAATATCAATACTGGACCGGCGGCAAACCGGTAGGAGAATTCGACAACTGGTTCAAAAGCGCCACCGAGACCCCGGGTTCATGGTGGCCGCACTGGCACCAATGGATTTTGGATAGAAACGACAAGATGGTTTCACCACCGAAGATGGGTTCGAAGAAGTATGAGCCGATTGAGGATGCTCCGGGGTCTTATGTGATGCGGAAGGCTTGATTGGATTTTGAAAAAATACTGTTTATTCTTGATTTTGGCTATGTTCCTGCTTCCCATGTCTGATGCTGAGGCTAAAGGCTGCAAGAAAATGCGCGACTGCAAGGATGCGGTTGTGCATTGGTGCAGTGGAGAATCAAGAAGAGACGGGGATGGCGACGGCATTCCGTGCGAGAATGTTTGCAGGAACAAAGAACAAGTTGACGAGATAAGGCGAAAGATAGGCTGCTAGGGCGAAAAGCAGGCCATCAAAGAAGTCCACATCTCAGGCGTGGTCAATATCCGCCTGCAGGCAACAAGTATCAATACCGGACCGGCGGCAAACCAGTTGGCGATTTTGAAAGCTGGTTCAAAGAATCACAAGCCAATAGAAGACGCCCCGGGGTCTTGTGTGATGCGGAAGGCGTAGTAGCGTTAAGGCACCTAGTATTTTATGTAACTCTTCTTCGCGTGTCTCAACTTGCGGGTTATTACCGTTCTCTTTGCTGGTCATTGAAAGAATGTGATTTCTACATTTGCCATGTTTCATTCTCCAATTGATTTTTGTTTTAAACTATAGTCCTGACTCGACAATTCCAACCTTGATCCCACATATGAGATGTAGAAACCAAGGAACAGATCATGGCACTTCTGAATATGTTTTTTAAGATTTTATTTTTCCCAGGGGATTTCATTCTAAAGCGGATGAATATTACCGTTGTAGAAGATCAAGGTGTTATGCGCTCGTTCTTGAATTCCATTATTTGGGGCGGTTTGATTTTGGGAATTGGCTTGAAGTTCTTTACTTGACTTGCTTTTTGGCAGCGATTGTCATTTCTCCATTAAAAAGCCCACTATCCAAGGGGCGATTGGATAACGGGCTAGTATCTGCACAAACTATGTAGACGCTTGTAGAGTTACAAAACCAGTATGAATACAATCTGAACAAGCCGCTTTCGACCTTCAATCAGGAAGGACGCTTTGAGATGCTATCGGTAGTACCGAGGTTAAATTGTGGATTTATCAACAGAACAACACCAAATAACCAAGGTATTATAATACCGCAATTATAAGGCTTTGATTTAATTGATAAAATTCCGAAAACCTCCAAACAAACTGCTTGACGCCCTTTCTCCCCTTCCCTATAAACACCTTCAACTGAGCCCTTTGTGGGCTTGTTTTGTTTTGGGGCGTTTACTTTGCGTTTCCGATGTTGAATTCAAACTTTAAGGGCCGAGATATGAAGACTTTCTCACAGAAGCCTGCCGAGGTTGTCAAAAAATGGTTCATTGTGGATGCCGAGGACGTTGTTCTTGGCCGCATGGCTTCCATTGTTGCCAGCCGTCTGCGTGGCAAGCATAAACCGACTTTTACCCCGCATGTGGACGATGGCGATAACATCATCATCATCAATGCTGGCAAGGTAAAACTGACCGGCAAAAAATATACCGACAAGACATATTACTGGCACACCGGTTATCCCGGCGGCATCAAGGAACGTACAGCGAAAGCTATCCTTGAAGGTAAGTTCCCTGAGCGCGTGGTTCAAAAAGCTATTGAACGTATGATGCCGGGCGGCCCTTTGTCGAACAAACAATTGAGCAATCTGCGTGTTTATGCAGATGACAATCACGGTCATGAAGCGCAGACTCCTGAAGTTCTGGATATCGCAGGCATGAACTCTAAAAACAAAAGGGGCGCATAACGATGGCTGACATCAATTCTCTTGAAGAACTTGGCGCCGCTGTAGGCGCTGCTGCTGAAGCTGGCGACGCTGTTGTTGCTGCTGCGGATGTAAACCCTGAAAACGCTGCTCCTGTATATGAGCAAAAAATCGACGCACAGGGCCGTGCTTATGCAACTGGTAAACGTAAAGATGCGATTGCTCGCGTTTGGATCAAGCCGGGTACAGGCAAAATCATCGTAAACAAAAAGACGCGTGACGAATATTTCGCCCGTCCTGTTTTGCAGATGGTTATCGATCAGCCAATCATCGCTGCTGCTCGCGAAGACCAATATGATGTGGTTGCTACCGTTGCTGGTGGTGGTCTTTCTGGTCAGGCTGGCGCACTTCGCCACGGCATCTCCAAGGCGCTAACCTATTACGAGCCTGAGCTACGCGCAGTCTTGAAAAAAGGCGGCTTCCTTACTCGCGATTCACGTGTTGTTGAGCGTAAGAAATACGGTCGTAAGAAAGCCCGTAAGAGCTTCCAGTTCTCCAAACGTTAAGTTTGGTTTCCAGATATTACGAATTATCAAAGGGCTCGTTTTTCGAGCCCTTTTTTTGTGCTCACGGCGTTTCTTCGCTTCGCTCAGGCCTCCGCATGGGCGGCGCATTAGCGCCGGACCGCTCTTCGCGGTCTTGAACGATGGATTTGTAAAAAGGGGCCGTTTTTATTTGGCCAGTTCTTCGGCTAGTAGGTCGAAGACCATTCGGATGCGGCGGCTGGTGCTTAGTTCTCGGTGGGCTACTAGCCAAATCGGGAAAATGAGTGGTTCTAAATCGGGGAGAACACGTTGGACTAGTGGTTCCGCGTCGCCGATATTACCATCCAGAATGCCGATCCCCACTCCCTGTTTGACCAGTTCCCACATGACGAGATAATTCTTGGTCAGCACCGGAAAATTCTTCTTGGTCAGGTTGAGGCCCATCATATTGAGGCCATCCATAAACGCGCCGCTGCCATCGATGTTGATGAAGTCGGCTTCTCGAAGATCGTAAGGGAGCTTTGGATTGCCTATTTTCTCGAGATATTTTGGTGTGGCGTAGAGCCTTGCCGGTACGTCCCTGATTTTTTTGGCGATCAAATCCGGTTCTGTGGGGCGAAAATTGCGGATTGCTATATCTGCTTCGCGCTTTCTGAGGTCGCTTGGGGCGTTTGAGGTGACGATCTCGATTTCAATCCCCGGCTCCATCACGCGCAGTTTTGCAATGATTGGCGGTAACAATACGGCAGCATAGGTCTCGCTGGCCGCGATGCTGACTTTGCCCTCAATGGTTTGGGACTGGCCGAAAGACGTCAAAGATACTGCGCTGGCCGCCTCCCCCATGGCGCGCACATGGTCGAGCAATTCCAAACCGCTGGGCGTGAGGGTCAGTCCCCGCCCGACGCGCTCGAAAAGAACCACGCCGAGTTCTTCTTCAAGCGCACTCACCTGACGGCCAAGGGTTGGTTGCGCCATTCCGAGCGCTCGCGCTGCGGCTGACAAAGAACCCTCTTCCGCCGTGACGAGAAAGGCCCTTGCCCTGTTCCAGTCGAATTTTATTGAACGCCTATCCATGCACAAATGCATATCAAACCAACAAAACTAGTCAATTTAAATAGTCTAATTTTCGGCTTATGTGAATGCTAACAAAACAATCAAATTGGAAATCACGATTATGAAAACAATTATCTGCACGAAATATGGCGCTCCTGAAGTTCTTCAACTTGAAGAAATTGCAAAGCCGGAACCGCGTGGCAAAGAGGTTTTGGTCAAGATACATGCGACCTCTGTATCATCAGGTGATGCTCGAATACGAAGAGCTGACCCGGCTATCATCCGTTTGTTTTTTGGCCTGATGAAACCCAAAACCTCGGTTCTTGGTTATGTCTTGGCGGGGGAGATAGAGGCCATTGGCAAAGATGTTACGCGCTTCAAAGTCGGTGACGAAATCTATGCTACCACTGGCATGGCGATGGGTGCCTACGCGGAATATATTGTTCTGCCGGAAGACGGAGTGATTGCACCAAAACCCGCTAAGATGCCCTATGAAGAAGCAGCGGCGGTTCCTTTTGGCGGAAATACGGCGCTTTATTTTTTGCGGAAAGCGAACATCCAAAGCGGACAGAATATTTTGATTTACGGCGCTTCTGGTGCAATTGGCACCGCTGCTGTTCAGCTTGCCAAGCATTTTGGTGCACATGTAACAGCCGTTTGTAGCGGCGCAAATTCGGCGTTGATGAAAACCGTGGGTGCTGATGAGGTCGTTGACTATACCAAAGAAGATTTCACCAAAAACGGCAAAACTTACGACGTTATTTTTGAGACGGTCGGCAAAAGCTCCTTCACTGCAGGAATGAAATCACTGACAGAAAACGGAACTTATATAATGGCCGCGGCAGGCTTAAAAGAGATGCGTCAGGGACTATGCACTTCATTCATGAGCCGTCGAAAAGTATTTTCCGGCGTTATGAGCGAGACAGCCGAAGACCTTGTTTTCTTTAAGGAACTCATCGAATCTGGAAAGTTTAGACCGGTCATCGACAGAAGTTACCCACTGGAACAAATTGCACAAGCGCACGCTTATGTGGATACAGGGCACAAGAGAGGCAATGTCGTCATTACCGTTGGGCATGATGACATTGCCTAATGACCTTTTGGTTTTAACGCACAATTTATCCGAAAACCGGTATCCACTTTTCAGATTGCGCTCTAAATCCTGCCGTGGGAGAAATCCCAATAGAGTTTTCTCGCCAGCTGGCCCTTTTCGCCATATTCATATTCCTGCTCGTCGAAGGCGATTACCGGCATTACTTTTGGGTAGTTGCCGGTGATGAAAATTTCGTCGGCATTTCTGAAATCTTCAATTTTCAGAATGCTCTCGTGAACGGTCTCGCCAGCGTCGCGCAATAGCTGCATCACTCGCTTGCGGGTGATGCCTGCTAGGAAAGTGCCGTTTGAGATGGGGGTGAAATATTCACCGTCTTTGACCATGAAAATGTTGGCGGTGGCGGTTTCGGCCACGTTGCCCAAGGCGTCGCATACGATTGCGTTGCCGAAGCCTTTGTCGGCGGCTTCTTTCAGCATTCTGGCGCTGTTTGGATATAGGCATGCAGCTTTTGCGTTGACGGTTGCTGTTTCAAGACTTGGGCGGATGAACCTTGTGGTGGTAATCCTGATGCCGACAGGTTCGGCCATCGGGGCTTCTTCGAGACAGAGCGCGAAGGCTGATGAATCCGGGTCCGGGTCAACCATGGTTGCACCGTCTCCTCTGGTGGACCAGATCATCGGGCGAATATAGAGCTCCGCATCGTCGTCAAATTTAGCGATGCCTTCCTTGGCCAATTTCAAAATTTCTTCCGTGGTCATCGGCGAGCGCATGCCCATTGCCTTGGCTGACTCTGTGATACGGGCGCAATGGGGCTCCAGATCGGGCGAAACGCCTTCGAAATAGCGCGCGCCGTCAAATACCAGCGTTCCTAGCCATGTGGCGTGGTCGGCAGAGCCTAGAATCGGTAAATTGCCCTCATGCCATTCGCCTTCAAACCATGTCCAGATTTTACGATCATTTGCCAGCGCCATGCCTGCACTCCCAGTAAGTTTAATGTGTTATCTATTTTAAATTTCACTCTTGCCAGTTGGCGGTGATATTTCAAGTAGAATGTTATTGGTTGCAGGATATCAGATTGCAAGGTATATCCTCAGCGCGGCCTAACTGGCTGAAATTCAACAAAATGAGATAATCATGCAACCGACAATATTCATCGACGGCGAACACGGAACAACGGGGCTACAAATCAGACAACGCCTTGCCGACCGCCGTGATATTTCGGTGCTTTCCATGCCCCATGAAGAACGGCGCAATCTAGATAAGCGGCGCGAGATGCTTCTTGCTGCCGATATCGCAATTTTGTGCCTGCCGGATGATGCCAGCCGTGAAGCAGTGCAAATTTTGCAGGATGCGGGTAATGACACGACGCGGTTGATTGATACTTCAACCGCCCATCGTAGCCATAACGATTGGGTCTATGGCTTTGCGGAATTTGACAGCGCCCAGCGTGCCAAAATCATTGATGCTTCGCGGGTGAGTAACCCCGGCTGCTATTCAACCGGCGCGATTGCTCTTATCAAACCGCTGGTTGATGCTGGAATTCTTGGCGCGGACTATCCGCTGACCATTAATGCTGTCTCCGGCTATACTGGTGGCGGCAAGCAGATGATTGCGAAGATTGAAGATGCTGATAATGCGGAGCATATCGCGGCTGTATTCTTTGAATATGCGCTGACACTTGAACATAAGCATGTGCCGGAGATTATTGCCCATTGTGATTTGGCAAAGCGACCGATATTCACGCCGTCCGTTGCGCGGTTTGCGCAGGGGATGCTGGTCAATGTGCCTTTGCATCTGGATGGCTTGAATAATTGTTCTGTTGCGGCGGTTCATTCAGCGCTGGCGGAGCATTATGCAGGACAGGATATTGTTCAGGTGGTTTCGCTGGAAGAAACAGCTTCGCTTGCACGCATCGAGCCGGAAGCGCTCGCCGGACAGGATATTATGAAACTCTATGTCTGTGGCTCTGATGAGACAGGCCATGTGAACCTGGTTGCTCAGCTCGACAATCTGGGCAAAGGCGCATCAGGTGCTGCGGTTCAAAATCTCGATTTGATGCTGTCAGCCTAAGCGGCTAATCAGGATAACTACCAACCATCGCACGCCAGTTTGCTACGGTAACGGCCAGCAGGATGATTGCGCCTGCCTGATGGGCAAGCGCCCAGTTTAACGGCACCTGCAAGACCAGCGTGGTGACGCCTAATGCGGCCTGAGCAAAGATGACGGCGAATAAGAGTTTTGCCCTGCCCCCATGACCTTCGATATTTCTTGCGGCGAGCATCTGTAAAAACACGACCACAAACAAGAAATAGGCCAGCATCCGATGGTTGAATTGCACGGCTTTGGGATTCTCAAACCAGTTAATCCAATGGGGTGATAATATGGCCAAGCCATCGGGCAGCACGGCACCATCCATTAGTGGCCAGTCGTTGAAGGCAAGGCCTGCATCCAGCCCGGCCACCAGACCGCCGAGGAAAATTTGGGACAGCGTCAATAGCAAGATGATTGGGGCCATTACTTTTAGCCAAAGGGGGGCTGAAATGTTCTTTATCGGGGCCAACCCTTTTGCGACCCAGAAGGCATAGACAAAAATGAAACAGGCGATGATCAAATGAATTGCGAGGCGGTATTGGCTCACATCCACACGATCAACCAAACCAGATTTCACCATCCACCAGCCAACGGCACCCTGCAACCCGCCGAGGAATAGAAGGAATACAAGATGAGGTTTGATTTGTTTTTCTATCCGCCCGGTCATCCAGAAAAATACCAGCGGCAGGAAGAATACAAAGCCAATGATACGGCCTAAAAAACGGTGCGCCCATTCCCACCAGAAGATGAATTTGAATTCACTAAGGCTCATGCCCTGATTGATTTGGGTGTATTCGGGAATAAGCTGGTATTTTGTGAATGCGTCCAGCCAGTCAGCGGTAGAAAGCGGCGGAATAATACCAAGGATCGGCTTCCATTCGGTAATCGACAGCCCAGAATCCGTTAGTCTGGTGGCCCCGCCCACCAACACCATCGCAAACACCATAATGCAAATCAGATAAAGCCACAGCCGGACTTGCAGCCGGTGGCTGCTGGTGCGCTGCGAAATGGCGTAGTTCAAACTGATTTTTTGCTGCAATTACTTGCCCCTTTGTTGCCACTACAAATGGGACAGCCAGCCAAACAAGGCAAGGGGCATATAATCGCGGGGCAACACTTTTTTCGGCTGTTTTTGCTTTGTCGGATGGGCTAAGCATTCCCTGAAATAGAATTTACAAGGTTTGAACAATGTCACCATCCATACGAAAGCTGATTGGAGCGATTCTGATCGTTGTGCTGGTGATTGTTTATGCGCTGGTGGCGACGACGATTGCCGCCACTAAACTGGCAGACTCCGAGTGGTATATTCATCTGGCCTATTTCTTCTTTACCGGCCTGTTATGGGTGCTGCCTGCCATGTGGCTGATCAGCTGGATGTCGAAGGGCAAAAAGAAGCCCGATCCTAACGGACATTGATCCGCTTGCCCTTGTTTTGCAGCAAGGCGGGAATGCCTGATATCAACGTTTTTACATATCGCTGAGACTGAAAGCTGCCGTTTAGAGAAATGCGCGGCAGTGCTGTTGGATGTTCGTTATGCTCCCTATGCACCACGCCGTGGCGGGTGGTGACGGCGGTAGTAAAGCCGCATGCCTTTGCCAGCTTAAACTCTCTGATCCCGGCAGCTTTTGGCATGCCATAGGGGTAGGCAATGTGTTTTGGGCGCTCGCCAAGTTCAGCTTCGATGATGCTGGCGCTTTCCATCATCTCAAATTTTGCATCTTTTTCCGATAATCGGGCAAGCATTGGATGGTTGATCGTATGGACGCCGATGGTGCAAAGCGGGTCTTTGTTTAACTCCGCAATTTCGCTCCAGGTCATTATTTGCTGGCGGCGATGGGCGTTGACGTCGATCCTGTATTGTTTTGCTAGATCTTTGACGATTTCGCGCTGGCGCGTTTCATCTACCGCGCTGGTCAGATATTCCATCAGTTCGGCAAATGCCTGATATTTGAGGTCTGACGTTGAGGTATCGATCTCTTCACGGCCACCATCCAGATCAAGAAAAATCGTATCGCGAGCCGCGATGATGTGCTCCAAATCTTCCCACCACAGATCGGCTTTTCCATCTACAAATCCGGGTGCCACATAGATTGTGTACGGCATGTTGTGCTTGCGGAAAATTGGAACTGCGTTTTCCAGATTATCGCGATATCCATCGTCCAGCGTCACGGCGATAAACGGCCTATCCGATGAGTTAGCCCCCGCCTGCCCCGTCCATTTGGCAACCTCGTCCATGCTGATGAAATCGAGATTTTCGGCGGCGAGCGATGTGAGCATTTCATCGAGAAATTTCGGGGTAACACTCAAATGGCTGTTAGGTGAGAATGGTGCACGGTTTTCCTCGACCACATGATGCAACATCATAATCGAGCCAAGGCCTCTGCTCCAACGCTGACATAGCAAATGCGCCCCTGAAAAATATACACTATTCAGGACCAGTTTTTGCAGAAACTCTTGTTTAGAAAATTTGCTCATAATGGTTTCAAGTATTTATTCAGTAAAATTGATGCGGGACACGAAACAGTTCGTTTACCAAGCTCCTCAGTTCTTAATCTAGAACATCAATTCTTTAGATTCAGTTGCTAAAAAGGCTGATAAGAAAAATACTGGGGAGTTCCGCGGATGCAATCAGCGGTTTGTACAGAGTTGCCGGTCCTTGAGCGGCGCACTGCGTTAAGCAAAGTATCGGGTACGGCAATTAGCTTCGAGAATTTGGATATTCTTGTGGCTGATCGTGCGTCGGGATTGAAAGATTCCTGGAAAGAGCTGGAACGCGTTGCTTCCGTCTCGGTTTATCAGACCTATAACTGGGTCGATACATGCCTGAAGACGCTGGAATCTGATGATCGACATCAGACTATGATCATCACCGGATCGCGTGATGGCAAAGCCTATTTTATTTTGCCCTTGGTGGTTGAGGGAGATGCAATCAAGCATTTGCGCTGGGTTGGCGGTAAACACGCTAATTTGTGTATGGGCCTGTTTCATCCAGAACTACTTAAAAACAGCGGCCCGGAAAGCTTCGCGGCTTTGTTTGAGCGTATTGGCAGTATGGTGCCCGGTATTGTTTTTGCCAAATTGTGCTGTCAGCCTCTTGAGTGGGGCGGTCAGAAAAACCCCATTTTACAACTGCCTTATCAGGAATCCTTGAACAGCGCCTATTTCATTGACCTCAAAGATGGTTTTGAAGCCGTGCTCAACAGTGGCAATGGCAAACGTAAACGTAAAAAGTTCCGCTCGCAGGTTCGTGCAGCCGAAAAAGAAGGCGGCTACCGGATGGTTGTTCCTTCAACCCCCGGTGAAGCGTTAAAACTGCTTGATGTATTCAGAGCACAAAAATCACATCGCTTTGCCCAACAGGGCATTCAGGATGTATTTGCGTCATCATGTTCCCGCGACTTTTTGAGCAAGCTTGCGGCCATTCCTGAGGATGAGCAATCTTCAAGTCTGGAACTGTTTGCACTTGAGGTCGGCGGTGAAATTCGTGCTGTTTTCGGCGGTGGGCGCTTTGGCACCCATTTGAGTGGTTATTTCAGTTCTATTTCCGATGATGATTTTAGCCATACCAGTCCGGGCGAAATGCTGCTCTATCTGATGCTCGAACATTGTGCGGAAAATGGTTATAAATCTATCGATCTTGGTTGTGGCGACGAGCGCTATAAACGCTCGTGGTGTCAGGAACAAATCGTTCTGAGCGATGTGCTGTTGCCACTTTCCAAACGTGCCATACCCTTGGTGTTTGGTTATAAATTATGGTGCGTTGCTAAACGTAATATCCGTTCAAATGCCTTCCTTTGGAACCTTGTACGCAAGGCCCGTGCAAAGAAGGCTGACTTCTTCAGACGCTAGATGCAACATATGCCGGCTGTGGGTTAAACTGCAAATTCCGGCAAATTTTGCACAGCGTCTGGAACCAATTCGCGGGGAATTTTCCCGCTTGGTTTCAACCCGGCCCCTGATATCAGGGCTGATATGATAATGCCGGTTACATAAAGCGCCATCGCCAGCACCATGCTGAGGATGGCGTAGAATGTATTTTCCAATTTTCCCGACTCCCCCACTGATGTGGCGTGCGCAATGACGTGGGCGTTTACTGTTTTGATTTGCGATGCGGCCAGATATTCCTCAGCAATGGCATTGGGAACCATGCTTGCCAATCTGCGATCGTTTGAAGAAAACCGCAGTTGAAGCACGCGGGAATTTTTATCAATCGAAATTTTTAGTTCTTGTTTGATATCGACAAGAGCATCATCGGACAGACCGAGCTTTTTGATAGCTTTCAAAACAATGATATCGGAATGAATAATTGTAGCCTGAGCAGTGATTTTATCGGGACCGTTGAACACAAACTCCCGATTTTCGATCAAAATACTTGTACTTCCCTGATATTCTTGAGGGATAGCCATAAATATCGACGCCAATACTGCAATTGCGATCAATCCGCTGGCTAGAATATGCCACTTCTTTTCCCGAATCATGAAGGACAAACCGGTGAAGTCGATATCCATATTTCGCGAGAACCCATAACAGAACCCCATCTCGCATACTCCTGTACTCAAACACTTTTTACAAAACACATGCCTCATGGCTATCAATTAAATCAATGACACTCATTGATCTTGGCATTGACCTTGGTAAATCTGGACGAACTATGAAACCTCATGGTTTCCAGCTGGTTAATTCTTGAAAATATTTATAATTAACAATTATCTAACAAGATTAACTGGGTTGAGGGTGACCGCTATTTTGACTCAAAAATCTTGATAAAAATTTCCATTAATTTACCCGACATTAACCATAACCGATGTTTAATGCTCCAAAGATTGGCCGCTTATAAACTTCACTGGCGGGCACCCATTTGTATTGAAGGTATCGGGAACTATGTTCCAGACAAAAACAAATAAAACGATCCGGGCATTATCCCTTGGGCTTGCGCTGACGCTTACTTCGGTATTCGTCACGTCCTGCTCTACCTATAAGCCAACAGATGAAGCCTTCCACGATGTATTAAACCGTCCATACACGCTGGATGCTGGCGACCGCTTGCGCGTGACGGTGTTTGATCAGACCGATTTATCAAACACCTACGCTGTCGATAAGGCCGGCTTCCTTGCTCTACCACTGATTGGTTCGGTAAATGCGCGCGGAAGAACAACCAAACAATTAGAGGCCGCAATTGCTGCAAATCTGCGCAAAGGGTTTTTGCGCGATCCAGATGTTTCCGTTGAAGTTGATCGTTACCGCCCGTTTTTCATCATGGGTGAAGTCGGCACTTCCGGGCAATACACCTATGTGCCGGGGATGACCGTTCAAAATGCGATAGCGATTGCGGGTGGTTTTTCGGCCAGAGCAGAACAGGGAAATATGGATATTACCCGTCAGGTCAATGGACAGGTGATGACAGGCCGCGTGCCCACCAGCGATCCTATTTTACCTGGAGATACCATTTACGTGCGCGAGCGCTTGTTTTGAGAATCAAGGTTTAGAGTTTTTCATGCCGTCGAATACCCCACTTCGAATTGTTCATTGCTTCCGCTCGCCGGTCGGGGGAATTTTTCGCCATGTGCGTGACTTGCTGCAGGCACAACACGCGCTTGGCCACAAGGTTGGCATCATTTGCGACAGTACGACCGGTGGTGCATTTGAGGATGAATTGTTTGAGCAGATAAAACCTCATCTTGCACTGGGATTGCATCGCATTCCCATGAGCCGTTCGATCTCCAAGCGCGATATAACTGCGACTTGGAAAACATATAAAATAATCAAGGAATTGAAACCGGACATTGTCCATTCTCACGGCGCTAAAGGTGGCGTTTATGGACGGATTGCCGGTTCACTGCTTCGGGTATCAGGTGTTCGCGTTGCCCGAATCTATTGTCCCCACGGAGGCAGCATCCACTTTGAAGCAGCCTCCGTGAAGGGCAAACTATTTTTTGCGGTCGAGCGATGGCTGAGCCGTAAAACAGACCGCTTCATATTCGTCAGTGGTTATGAGAAAGACGGATTTATCGAAAAAATTGTCGAGCCGCCCTGTGCTGTCAGTCTCATTTACAACGGCCTTTCACCGGAAGAATATGTGCCGGTGAGCATGGAACGAAATCCGGCGGATTTCCTCTATATCGGCATGATGCGAGACCTTAAAGGGCCGGATGTTTTTCTCTACGCCCTTGCTAAAATCAGGGCCATGGAGGGCCGCGAAAATATCATCGCTGAATTTGTTGGCGATGGGCCGGACGAAGAAAAATACCTAAAGCAGATTGCTATGACCGGTTTGGAAGATTGCGTGCGTGTTCATAGCGCCATGCCTGCCCGCCAAGCTTTTGCCAAGGCGAAAGTTGTTGTTGTCCCCTCGCGCGCTGAATCCATGCCCTATATCGTGCTGGAAGCGATTGCGGGCCACATGCCCATCGTTGTGACTAATGTTGGCGGAATCCCGGAAATTTTTACCGACGAAACCGGTACAATGTGCAAACCGGGAGATAGTGACGCATTGGCCGAACTGATGCTTAAAGTGCTTGATGACGAGAACAAAAAAGCCACAGTCGACAAAAGAGCCAATAAACTGGCTGAGCGTTTTTCCGTTGAAGTCATGGCCCAGAATATGGAAACCGCCTACCGGAAAACACTGGAAACAATTTAACTTATTGTTATCCTTAGTATAAAACAGTTACTAAATTCCGACCTATTTCGCCCACTCAACAAGCTTTATTAGCGTTTTTCCCTGATCATAACCTCAATTATGTATGTGAATTTTCACTTACAGCTTCCTGGGGACGGGAATTCAAGGGAACGGGACATGAGTACGGACAGCTTAACTTCGGAAAAAATATTCAGCAAAATGGCCGTAAAAAATACGGTTATCGATGATGATAGCAGCAGTGATCGCTCGGTCGAACTGAATGATCTTGCACGTCAAGTTGCGGAACAATTTGCGGCAGATGTGGCTTCGCCACACCTGATTTCAGCATTCGTTCGATTGTTTGAATTTGTTGGCTTGCTGGCCATCGGTCTGGTGCTTTATGCAACTTATGTTTGGCCGGAAACGGACATCCAATCTCTCTATTTCACCTCGTCGGCACTTGGTGGGTTTTTGACCATCTGTTTTATTCAGGCAATGGATGGATACCAGATATCATCCTTGCGCAATTTGCTTTCGCAAGTCTCCAAGGTGATATCCGGGTTTGTCATGGCATTGACATTTGTGTTGTTAGTGACATTTTTCACCAAAACCGCCAATGAATTTTCGCGCGTCTGGTTTGGGCTGTGGTTTGTTTCCGGCATCAGCTTTTTGATCCTGTTTCGCATTGCAATTTCCATCTATGTCAAGAAACTGTCGTCCGATGGCAGGCTGGAACGCCGTGCTGTGATCGTTGGCGGCGGCGAACCTGCTGCAGAACTTATCCGTTCACTGGAAGCGCAAAGCGATAATGACATTCGTATTTGCGGCATTTTTGATGACCGAAAAGATGACAGGTCTCCTCCTATCGTTGCCGGATATCCAAAGCTTGGCAATGTGAAAGAACTGGTAAAATTCGGTCGTATGGCCCGCATTGATATGTTGATCGTATCTTTGCCCCTATCGGCTGAAAACCGTGTTCTGCAATTGCTCAAGCGTCTTTGGGTACTGCCGGTGGATATTCGTTTGTCGGCCCATACCAATAAGTTACGGTTTCGCCCACGCTCATACAGCTATGAAGGCGCGGTGCCTTTCCTTGATGTTTTTGACAAGCCGATTGCTGATTGGGATGCCGTCACAAAGCGGGTCTTCGATTTGTTCTTTTCGGTGGCTGCATTGGTATTTTTATTCCCGGTGATGATCACGACAGCGATTGCCATCAAGATTGAAAGCAAAGGACCTGTGTTTTTCCGCCAGAAGCGCTACGGCTTTAATAATCAGGTGGTGAATATCTGGAAATTTCGCTCCATGTATCATGAGATGTCGGATGCCGATGCGAAGACCGTAGTCACCAAAGGCGACCCACGGGTCACCCGTGTGGGACGGTTTATCCGCAAAACTTCAATCGATGAATTGCCGCAACTGTTTAACGTTCTGACTGGTAAGCTCTCCTTGGTCGGCCCTCGCCCGCACGCAGTGAATGCACATACGCAAAACCAACTCTGGGACGAAGTGGTTGATGGTTATTTTGCTCGTCATAAAGTCAAACCCGGCGTTACCGGCTGGGCGCAAATCAATGGCTGGCGCGGTGAAATCGACAATGAAGATAAAATCAAGAAACGGGTTAGCTGCGATCTGTATTACATCGAAAACTGGTCGCTCATGCTGGATTTCTATATCTTGTTCATCACCCCGGCAAAATTGCTGAATACCGAGAATGCATATTAAAATTTGACGGCATTCCGTTCAATTCTGATATTGAATTTGGCCAAGCCAATGCATATAGTCGCGCCAAGGTCGGGGCGTGGCGCAGCTTGGTAGCGCACATGCATGGGGTGCATGGGGTCGGAGGTTCGAATCCTCTCGCCCCGACCAGAAAATATTCGTTTGATGTATTTTTTCACTCGCAATTTGCACCTGTACATAGCCGTTAAAGCCCAAGAAGCTCTGGCAATTGTTGCATGTTTTTGAAAACAACCGCACCCTCGTTTTCCAATGCACGACCCTCACCATCCGGCGCATAACCAAAGCATCTCATTTGCGCGCGCTTTGCTGCCAATACACCAGTGTGACTGTCTTCTATGACTACGCAATCTTCCGCCAGCACGCCCATTGCACTTGCAGCATGTTGAAATAGTCCCGGGTCAGGCTTCCAGATACCAATTGTATGAGCGGAAAATATCGCGCCATCAAACCGGTCAAGCACGCCTTTCTTTTCCAACATGATCGCCATTTTTTCTTCGCTGCCATTGGAAGCCAGACAAAACGGTACGCCGGAATGTTCAAGCCTGTCGAGAACATCCAATACGCCGTCTATCACGGGCACACCCAGTTCGAGGCGCGCGTATATTTCGCGATAAATTTCATCGACCCAGTCATCGGGAAGCCTTGCTCCCAACCTCTCGGCGGCATCGCCTATGGAGGACATCTTTCCTGCGCCAAAGCTCAGAACTTCCTGCGGTGTGATATTCAGGCCATATTTGGCAAAATTCTCTGCCTGAACCTCGCAATGGGCCATTACGCTATCGACGATCACACCGTCACAATCAAAAATTACGAGTTTGGGTTGGGACAAAAGAAGACTTTCCATTTTTAATTCAGGCGGTTCTATTCGAAGCGGACTTTAACCGCTTGTACTTTCTTGTACACAGGAAAGTACAAGGCTCCTGATCCATTGGCTCCGGCCCGAATTTTCATCGCGGCGATGCCATATCATATCGATGTCGATTTGCGGCAATATCAAAGGCGGCTCGCACCAGTCGAAACCATCGAATACCGTCTTGATCAGGTTTTTTTGAAAAGAGGCAATTTGATCCGTCCCTTTAATCAAGGTTGCAAGCGCCTCAATATTGGGTGCGTAGAGTGTAATATTTCTCTTTCGCCCAGATTTATCCAGCAAGGCGTCCGTTATGCTTCTATTGCCTGAGCCAAAATCGAGCACGGCGTGTCTGGCATCGAAATATTCAGCCAGTGTGTTTACCGGTCCACGCTCTTTTGGATCGTAGAAACAGGCCTGAGGTTGGGAAAATACTTCCCGTGCATCCAATGTGTCTGCGTACGACTCAGGACGGATGCCAAAAACCAAGTCCACATTGGCAGAATTGAGCAAGCCGCTGATATTTTCACGCGACCCCAACTCCAGCATGCGCACGGGCATGTTGGGCGCTTCTTTTACAATCCGACGGTAAATCTGCGCCCATTGTGGTAATAAATGTAATGTATTGGCGGCCATTGTTATGGGCCTGTCGTCTTCTTCGGGGTGATAATCGTCTTGGCCGGCAAGACCTTCCATGGACGTCAAAAGCGATCTTATCCGAGGTGCCAGCATAATGGCATGTTCAGTGGGAGTGATGCCACGACCAGATTTTAGGAATAACGGATCACCGAGATAGGTACGTAATTTATCCAGACTGTAACTGACAGTCGATTGATTGATACCTAACTCATGGGCAGCAGCGCCGACTGAATTTGTCTCGAAAATAGCAAGGAATACCTTTAGAAGGCGACCGTTCATGCTCAAGTAATCTAATTTATCCATGAATTATATGTAATCCATCGATTGATTTGGTTCAATTCCCTTTTTATAGATTTAATTGAATGAAACCCACATTGAGTTAGCGTGTTTTCTACAGAAACTAGCTGGTGCAAGACGAACTATGTATAAGAAAGAACATTCCATGAATAATCCGATGGCGAAGGCCGGACCAGAACAGCAGGAACTGGATTACACCCTTGAAATGACAGCGGAAGTTGTCTCCTCCTATGTAGGTAATAACCCAGTATCAACGGCAGAACTACCTAAATTGATCACCGATGTGTATGGTGCATTTGCGAAATTGAAGGGTTCACGCTCAATGATGGCCGTTGAAAAACGTAAACCAGCTGTTCCTATCAAAAAATCCTTGCACGATGATTATCTCATCTGCTTGGAGGACGGCAAGAAATTTAAATCCCTGAAGCGTCACTTGCGCTCGCATTTCAATCTTTCCCCGGAAGATTACCGCGAAAAATGGGGCTTGCCGCATGACTATCCGATGGTAGCTCCAAACTATGCAAAAGAACGCTCTTCACTTGCACGCAAAATGGGTCTGGGCCGCAAACCAGGCACAAAACTGAAAGTAAGTTAAAGGCGGCAAAAGCTGCCTACCAACATTAAAGTCATGATAAAGGCCAGAATATCCGAGATATTCTGGCTTTTTTTATAGTGTTTGTTTGAGGCTGCTTGCACTGATAAGAAAAACTTTTGTAGATGCGCGCTTCTTATCCAAGAACCGGTTACCACTTTTCGGGTAGTGCTCTAACGCACCTGATCAAGAAGTCGCTTACATTCCAGTAATTCATACAAGGTTGCCTGCAAATGGCGACGGTCTTCATCGTTGATTTCAATCCCGTCGGCCCCATTTGCCGAAGATTGGCCGTTCTTATTGCGCAAGCGACCCAGCAAGCCTTTGGATTTGCCATCGTCCGGTAGGCGCTGCGTTAGTTCTTCAACGGTTACAGCAGATTGGGTGGACCCAATGTTTGGCATCTGTTCTTCGTAAACCGTTTCTTCGGCCTGCCCCCTCGCTTGAGCTGATTCGGCAGGGACGGCACCTTCTGGATATTCCCCGCGCCCAAAGGCGATGACATATTTGTTGCCATTTTCCTTCATGAGGCGTTGAACGCCGCGAATTGTATAACCGTCATCGTATAAAAGATGACGTATACCACGCAGGAGATCCACATCATCCGGCCGGTAATAACGCCGACCACCGCCGCGTTTTAAAGGTTTGATTTGAGCGAACCTTGTTTCCCAGAAGCGCAGGACATGCTGAGGCAAATCCAGCTCATCGGAAACTTCGCTTATTGTTCGAAATGCGTCAGGACTTTTGGTCATCAAGGATGTCTCCAATTAGCAATTCTGGCGACGTTTCCAGTCGCCTAGAGGTTAAAAACCCCCTGCATGAAAAACATAATTGATGAAAAATCAGAACGCAAAGAAAATGGCAACAATGTCACAGAAACAAGGTGATAACAAAAAAAGTTAGAGTATATTCGCTTTTCGTTGAATTGCTTAAACGCTCTACTCGTTTATTTTTACGCACTTCTTATCCGAAAACCAGTTTTCACTTTTCGGGAGTGCTCTAATGAAAACCGTTCAGAATCAAATGCGCCACCGCCTCTTAAGCAGTGAACATTTTGAAGTCACAAAAAACAGCCCTTAAGACTGTTTGCGATTTCCATCGAGTACGGAATGTTTTAGCACATTGGATGCTTTGAAAACCATTACACGGCGCGGTGTAATCGGCACTTCTTCGCCCGTTTTTGGGTTGCGACCAATACGTTCTTTTTTGTCGCGCACATGAAATGAGCCGAATGATGACAGCTTCACCGATTCGCCTTTGACGATTTCATCACAAATCGTATCAAGTACCATTTCAACCAAATCAGCAGACTCAGTTCTCGATAAACCAACCTTTTGGTAAACCGCTTCACATAAATCTACCCGGGTCAGTGTTTTACCCCCCATGACGCAATTCCATTTATAATTTTAGACCACAACAACTTCCAATTAAACAATACAACCGAATGGACGGTTTCCTCGATTGCTTAACAGGACAACTATTTCATGAATCCCAGTGACCGTCTATACTTCTCAAGACACGTTACTGAACTCCACAATAGACGTTAGGGCAAATGTAAAGAATATTCAAGAACTTGGCGGAACTATTCCAAAAAACTGATAATTTCATTTTTTTTGAATTTTCAGGATATTGGTTCTACCAACGCAGCAATATAGCGCCCCAGGTAAAGCCTCCGCCCATTGCCTCCAGCATTATGAGATCGCCCTTCTTCACCTTGCCATTGGCCACAGCTTCGCAAAGAGCAAGCGGGATTGATGCAGCCGAAGTATTGCCGTGATGGTCGACAGTGATAACCACTTTTTCCGGCGATATTTTAAGTTTTTTGGCAGAGGCATCGATGATGCGTTTATTGGCCTGATGGGGGATGAACCAGTTGAGATCGTCGGCATTAAGGCCTGTTGCTTTAAAGGAGGCGACAATCACGTCGGTGATCATGCCAACCGCATGACGGAATACTTCCTTGCCCTGCATGCGCAAATGACCAACGGTCTGGGTTGTGGAGGGACCACCATCCACATAGAGCTTATCCTTGTGAGAACCATCGGAGCGGAGTTGGCAGGTCAGTATGCCCTGATCCGAGACACTCCCCTCGCCTTCGCGAGCTTCAAGCACAACAGCGCCCGCGCCATCGCCAAACAGTACGCAGGTGGTGCGGTCTTCCCAATCTAAAATGCGAGAAAAGGTTTCAGCACCAATCACCAAAATGCGTTTGGCAAAACCGGATTTGAGATATTGGTCAGCGGTGGTCAGCGCAAAAACAAAACCGGAGCAAACGGCCTGCATATCAAAGGCTGCACCATGGTTCATGCCCAGCCTGTGCTGGATTTCGACGGAGGTTGCCGGAAATGTGTTATTGGGCGTGGAAGTCGCCAGAATGATCAGATCCAGATCATCAACAGTGATGCCCGCGTCTTTCATGGCAGCGCGTGCGGCCTTTTCACCCAAATCTGCGGTGGTTTCGCCGTCCTCTGCAATATGGCGTTGACGGATACCAGTACGCTGAACAATCCATTCATCGGTTGTATCGACGGTTTTAGCTAAGTCATCGTTGGTTACAATGTTTTCCGGTAAGTATGATCCACACCCCGTGATCACCGATCGTATCATGTGTCTTGTCCTGTTTCTTCTTCCTGAGAACGAAGCTGGTTGAACTGCTCCAGATCGTTCTTGATTTTTTCCAAAAGGCCGTTGGCTGCCATGTCATGTCCCATTTCGATGGCAGCGGCGAATCCCTCGCCATCCGTGCCCCCGTGGCTTTTGATCACGACCCCGTTCAACCCCACCATGACGGCGCCATTGACCTTGCGCGGGTCCATTTTCTCACGCAATTGGTCGAACGCGCCTTTGGCAAGCAAATATCCCAGCCGTGCCAGCAAGGTGCGGTTCATGGCGGCTTGCAGATAGCCTGAAATTTGTCTCGCAGTGCCCTCGGCGGTCTTTAAGGCAATGTTGCCCGAGAGGCCTTCGGTAACCACCACATCCACGGTTCCTTTGCCAAGGTCATCGCCTTCGACAAAGCCGTGGTAATGAAGATTTGAAAGGTCAGAATCGCGCAAAATCTGTCCTGCTTCGCGCACGTCTTCCTGTCCTTTGACTTCTTCAACGCCGATATTGAGTAATCCGACGGTTGGTTTTTCCGCGCCATTCAGCGCTCGGGCCATTGCGGCTCCCATGACGGCGAAGTCAATCAGTTGCCCTGCATCAGCGCCAATATTTGCGCCCACATCAAGAACGATTGATTCTCCAACCAGCGTTGGCCAGATCGCGGCCATTGCCGGGCGATCAACGCCTGCTTGTGTGCGAAGGCAAAACTTGGCCATTGCCATCAATGCGCCAGTATTACCGGCAGAGATGCAGGCGTCTGCCGTGCCCTCTTTAACGGCAGCTATCGCTTGCCACATGCTCGATTTGAAACGGCCCTTGCGCAAAGCCTTGCCCGGCTTTTCGTCCATGGTGATGGCGATGTCGCAATGATGGAAATTTGATACGGCTTCAAGCTTGGGAAAACTTTTGAGAATCGGTAAAACTTCATCCTCAATCCCATAAATTTCAAAGCGTAAATAGGGTTTACGCTCCAACGCAAGATCGGCGCCGGCAAGCACAACTTGCGGCCCGCTATCCCCTCCCATAGCGTCCAATGAAATAGTCAGCGTTGCAGCCATATATCGATTATTTCCTTCGTCGTGGGTTAGGTCGAGCGCATTAAAAATCTGATTGAAAAAAGACGATAGCTGTTTGTCGCCCCTACACAACCGCTAACTTGTTTTTACCTGTATATGAGTTCACGAATCATTACGTTTTAATGCAGCAAGGATGGCGAATGGAGAAACCTTATCCTCTTCCACCTCTTCCTCTGCTTTTTCATCGGGTAATTCAACAAGCATTTCCTGACCTTCAACCCTTGGAAAAGGGTCAATTTCCAGATTGAAATACTCGAGCACGACCTCCCATAGATCGACCTCTTCCCCATCGAGAATATCGGGGGCGTCCTCGCCTTCAAACTCAAACACGATTTCACCGTCAACCTGTTTGGGAGGCAAAGCCAGCCGGGAGCCTTCCGGCACGAAGTGAGCCGAGAATTCCGTATCGATAGTACTGAAAATCGGTTCCAGACTGACGGCGCATGCCTGCTCTATATCAGCGGTGATACGACCGGAAACCGTCACCCCATCCCTGTGCCATGGCTTGCATTCAATGTTTGCCTCAAACGCAACTATGGCGGTCAGACCGCATGATCCAGCGATTGCATCCCTTTGGCGTTCGTCAGGTGATAATTTTCTGGCATAACCAGCTTTCGGCATGGTGATGATGTTGAGCAGAAACTGCGGAATTTCATTTTTTGTATTCATTTTAGCAAACTCCCTGTTCGCCTCAGGATTGCACTTGCGGAACATTGATCCACGACAGTTCGCCCTGATAAAATAGTTTGATTTTGCTTTGCATCAATTGATCGCTTGCAGCGCAGCAATACTTGGCCAGTTGTGCGGAAATTTCCGTGTTACCATTGTCGTAAAACCGTTTGTTAATAGCATCAGCCAGCAATGCCAGATCGCGTGATTTTAGGGATTCGTTGAAATCCTCGACGACACCATAAAAACTGCGCACCAGTTTCTTTTTCTTTTTTGGGACGCTTGAATCTCCAATACCCAATTCCCGCAAAGCGGTTTCCAGGTTTTCAACGAAGCAATCAAATACTTCCTGAGAGAGATTATCGGCCTTTGCCTGCCCCTCAAGACCCAGACGATGGCACAGCAAAAATACGTGTAATATCAGCACATCAAAACGGCCCATTACGGTATCGGGAAACTGGTAATCGGTAAAAAACACCGGCAATCGAGCTTGCGCCACAACCGTGCCATAAAGTTGGTGCGGTACTGTGGGCGTGTTTTTGTTTCTGTCAAATATGCGAGAGAGCATTGTGGGGTCTATTCCGTCTATTGGTCTAGCTACGATTGATTTAGCTCATATGGCTGAAAATTCCCACATTATTTTTTGAATTTAGCAATATGAGAATTTGACTCTGCGGTATCTGGCGGTTGATATTGCCGTAACATTGAGATAGGCACTTTTTCTCAAGATTAAGAACCCGGCGACAGATCGTATTGAGCCGGGAATAGGATAATGAGTATGGGCAATAATTTGAAAATCATGTCTGGCAGACGTCTGGCGCTGGCTGTCGTGATCGCGCTGCCTGCCATTGGTGGATTGACCGGCTGTACCACCGAAAAAGTGATGCGCCATGGGGCAATCATCAATTCTGATCAGTTAGACCTCATCCCTGTTGGTTCGAGCCGTGATCAGGTCTTGTTGGCCTTGGGGTCGCCCTCCACTACCGGGCAATTCAAGACCGAGGTTTTTTATTACATCTCCCAGACCAGAACAAAACGCTACACCTACCAAAAAGCCAGAATAAAGGATCAACAGGTTTTGTCGGTCTATTTTGATGATGCCAATACTGTGAGCCGTGTGGCCAAATACGGTTTACAGGACGGCAAGGTGTTTGACTTCATCTCACGCACTACTTCGACCAGCGGCAAGGATTACACCTTCCTGAACCAGTTGTTGACAGGACGAGCCAGCCCGAACGCGGCTCTTGGCCAAACAGCTCAAGATACCCCCGGCGGCGGCGGGTTCTAAATTACCGGTTCAAATTTCCGACAATAAAAAACCCCGGAGTTCGAAAGAACTCCGGGGTTTTTTGTATTCGTTATTCCAGTTGTTTAGAGCGCACTTCTTATCCAAAAACCGGTTCCCACTTTTTGGGAAGTGCTCTATTGATGCGCAAGAACTGCCAATAGAAGCAATGCCACGATGTTCGTGATCTTGATCATTGGGTTCACGGCAGGGCCAGCGGTATCCTTATAAGGATCGCCAACTGTATCGCCGGTAACGGATGCCTTGTGAGCTTCACTGCCCTTTTCGTGCTTCACGCCATCTTTGTCGACGAAACCGTCTTCGAAAGATTTCTTGGCGTTATCCCATGCACCGCCACCGGCAGTCATGGAAACAGCAACGAAGAAGCCGTTTACGATCACACCCAGCAACATCGCGCCGAGAGCTGCAAAGCCCTGTGCTTTATCGCCGGTAATCCAATAGATTGCGTAAAAGCAAAAGATTGGTGAAAGAACCGGCAACATAGACGGAACAATCATTTCGCGGATCGCAGCTTTGGTCAGCATGTCAACGGCTCTGCCGTAGTCAGGCTTCACAGTGCCCTTCATAATGCCGGGTTCTTCGCGGAACTGGCGACGAACTTCCTCAACCACCGCACCAGCGGCGCGGCCAACGGCTGTCATGGACATGCCGCCGAAGATATATGGAAGCAGACCACCGAACAGCAGACCAACCACAACATATGGATTGGACAGTCCGAAATCGACCTGACCAATGCCTTCAAAGAACGAACCGGCTGGCGCGTCTGTGGCGAAGTGCTTCAGATCTTCTGTATAAGCTGCAAACAGCACCAGAGCACCAAGGCCAGCAGAACCAATGGCATAGCCTTTGGTAACCGCTTTGGTGGTGTTGCCAACCGCATCAAGTGCATCTGTTGTCTTGCGCACTTCAGGAGGAAGTTTCGCCATTTCAGCGATGCCACCAGCATTATCGGTAACAGGACCAAATGCATCCAGCGCCACAACAAAGCCAGCCACAGCCAACATGGTTGTCACTGTAATCGCAATGCCGAACAGGCCGGCAAGTGCGAATGTGGAAAGGATGCCGCCAATGATGATCAATGCCGGAAGGGCAGTTGATTCAAGCGAAACAGCAAGACCCTGAATAACGTTGGTACCGTGACCGGAAACCGATGCCTGCGCAATTGAACGCACAGGACGGTATTCAACACCGGTGTAATACTCCGTTACCCAGATGATCAGGCCAGTGATAACCAGACCGATAAGGCCGCAATACATCAACGAGCTGGCAGAAACTGTTCCGCCGGATGCCAGGGTGAATTCGGTGTCCATGCCATAATAGAACTGGATGATGCCAACGAGTGCCACTGCAGACAGGATCGCTGTTGCAAGGAAGCCTTTATAAAGCGCTCCCATGATGGAGTTGTTAGCACCGAGCTTCACAAAGAAAGTTCCGATGATAGAAGTCACCACGCAAACGGCACCAATCATCAGTGGGAACATCATCAAGGTGAGTGCATCTGCACTGACGAAATAGATGGATGCCAAAACCATGGTAGCAACAACGGTCACCACGTAGGTTTCAAACAAATCAGCAGCCATGCCAGCGCAATCGCCCACGTTGTCGCCAACGTTATCGGCGATGGTTGCAGGGTTGCGTGGATCATCTTCAGGGATACCGGCTTCAATCTTACCAACCAGATCGCCGCCAACATCTGCACCCTTGGTGAAGATACCGCCGCCGAGACGGGCAAAGATAGAAATCAGGGAAGCACCAAAACCAAGAGCCACCATCGCGTCAATCACGATGCGGTCTTGTGTTGGGTCAAAACCCTGTATTGCGGTCAGGTACCAGAAGTAGAAGGTAACGCCCAGAAGCGCCAAACCTGCAACCAGCATGCCTGTTACAGCGCCTGATTTGAATGCAATTTCAAGACCTGCACCGAGGCTTTGGCTTGCAGCTTGCGCTGTTCTGACGTTTGCACGTACAGAAATAAGCATGCCGATAAAGCCTGCAATACCGGAAAGAACCGCGCCGATTGCAAAACCAATTGCAACCAAAAGCCCAAGCAGCCAGAAGAGGATTGCGAAAACAACGACCCCGGCAACCGAGATGGCCATATACTGACGAGACAGATAGGCTTGAGCGCCTTCCTGAATAAAGCCAGCGATTTCCTGCATACGTTCGTTACCAGCATCGGCTTTCAATACCGAATTACTAGCCCAAAATCCATAAACCAGCGAAAGCAGTCCGGCGGCCATGGCAAGATAGATAGGTGTCATAATCTTATGATCTCTCTTTGCACATTGATTAGTGTTATCAACTTCAAAATGTTGGTGATTTACGCCCAGCCCAAAAAGGCCATTGATACAAGAAACTGCTCCAACAAAGAAAACAGCCTCATTGGTCGGGAACCTTAGTCACAAAGTTGTGCACGTCAACGATTTGTTGAGAAATTAGACCAATTGGCTAGGCTTATTCAGCTATTTTTCGCTCATGGCGTACCAAATAGACCAAAGCAATCAAGCAAAGCGCAACTACGGGGAACACCACAAGGTTCAAACCAGTCCATCCATAGGCGTTCAAGGTTTGGCCCGACATGAAGGATGCAAAGGCGACGGAACTAAACAGCATGAAGTCGTTGGCGCCCTGAGCTTTGCTTTTTTCTTCGGGGCGATAACAATCGGTCAGCATGGCTGTGGCGCCGATAAAACCAAAATTCCAACCGATGCCTAAAAGAATTAGTGCCAACCAGAATTGCCAAAGCTCGAGACCGGAGAGCGCCACAAGCGCGCAACTAATCAAAATAATCAGGCCGGCGGCGACAATTCTTTCCTTGCCAAATCTGGCAATCAAATGGCCGGTGAAAAAGCTTGGGCCAAACATCGCCATGACGTGCCACTGAATGCCCAGCGTGCTGTCGGTGATGGATATGCCGCAGCCGATCATTGCCAGCGGTGCGCCGGTCATGACGAACGCCATCAAGGTGTAAGAACCAATTGCGCATATCAGCGACACCATAAAGCGCGGCTGGGTGATGATTTCAAATAGAGGGCGGCCTGTGTCTTCGCTTGCCCGCTCCAGTTTGGACAGGGGTTTTTCAAACTTCAGGAAGGACAGAATCAATATGCCGCAAAGCAGCAAGCCAACGCCTGCGAAATAAGCCCCGGCAAACTCTACCGGTGCCATCAAATCCCGTGCGAAGATTACTACTTGCGGGCCAATAATGGCAGCACCCACCCCGCCAGCAAGAACCCATGAGATTGCTTTTACCTTGAATTTTTCGCCACCCTGATCGGCAGCTGCGAAACGGTATTGCTGGGTGAATGAATTACCGCCGCCAATGGCCATCAGCCCCAGAGCAAACAGCCAGAAATTGGCTACCATCAAAGCAAAGCCTGCGATCAACATACCGCAAATAGCGATGGACGCACCGGAGATGAAGCCAAGGCGGCGCCCGATGCGGCGCATTAACATTGCCGCAGGCAAGGCGACCAGCGCTGTACCAACATTAAATGCAGTGATGGGTACGGTTGCGAGAGACTTGTCGGTTCCCAGAAGGTAGAAACCTGCGAGGCCCCCAATGGAGATCGAAAGGGGTGCAGCGGCACCTGCTACAGATTGCGCAGCTGATAACAGAAACACATTGCGTTTCGCGACGGCATTAATTTCCATGCAAGTTTAAAACCTAAAAGGCGTTTCTGGGAGGAAACTGAAAGAATATGCCTTATTGATACGCTTTTTTGAATATGTTTAACAAGTGAATTTGAAAACTTTTACTGTGAATTTTCGTCGCTGTCTTTGGTAGCTTCGTCCGCGGCAGCTTCATCCGGTTTCGGGGTAAATTCATCTACGCGAATATCGCGCGCTAGCCGATCCAGAACGCCGTTCACCAGTTTCGGCTCGTCTTCCTCGTAAAAGGATTTGGCCACATCAAGATATTCATTGATGACGACACGGGCAGGCACATCCTTGCGGCTTTGCAGTTCAAAAACACCAGCGCGCAAAATAGAACGCAGCAATGTGTGCATGCGTGCCAACGGCCAGTCGTCCGGCAAGGCATTATGGATAAGCGGATCGATATCCTTCTGGTTTTTCACCACACCGGCGAGAATGCCGCGGAACCAGCTTTCATCGGCCTCGCGATAGAGTTCGCCGTCGATTTCTTTGCCGAGGCGAAGCTCTTCAAATTGCGCGACAACCTCCATCAGGTCAGCACCGCTCAAATCCATCTGGTAGATGGCCTGAACAGCGGCAAGACGGGCAAGGCCGCGTTTATTGGCAGGTTTGATGACGGGTTTTGGATCACTCATTTAAATACTCATATTCTTGTGTAGTTCGATCATGGCTAAAGCTGCTTTTGCTGCCCCTGCCCCTTTATTCTTGTCGGAGACTTTCGCGCGGGCCCATGCCTGTTCGCGATTTTCCACGGTCAAAATGCCATTGCCTATGGCCAATGGCTCTGCCACCGACATATTCATAATGGCTCTGGCAGATTCGATTGCGACGATATCATAATGCGATGTCTCGCCTCTGATGACGCAGCCAAGGGCCACATAACCATCATAGTTTTTATTGCCCCTTACCGCCATGGCAATCGCCGCCGGGATTTCCAGAACGCCGGGAACAGATACATGATCGGACGTAGCGCCAGCCTCAGCAAGGGCCATAAATGCACCTTTTAATAGCTCATCGCCAATGTCGGCATAAAACTGGGCGTCTACAATTAATAGATGCGGCAAAGTGGGTCTCCGGACCGGGTTTGTTGGATTTGAAGTCCTCAAACCATGATTGGTGGAGAGAGGCAAGGATAAAGTTGGATTTATCGCGCAGCAATCTGGTGCAGAACCCGGTTATGCATCTCTCGATTGTTGCCCAATGGGATGTGGGAAGAATTAAACTTATAGCTGTTCAATCGGGTAATCTGGTTTCCCCGCGCCAGCCGCGCCTTTGCTCTGGTGCAATCAAGATGGGTACAGGTGAAATTATCAGCGGTGCGAACATTTGGCGGAATGCGCTTCAAATGGGTGCCTTCAATGGTGCCCAAATAGTGCACGGGAATATTTCTCTTATGCAGTTTTAAGGCAATTCGCGACACGAGGTTTGCGCCATAGCTGATGCCGATCAGATTGATTTCCACATCAGGATTTCGGGCATGGGCCGCGAGAATATCTTTCATCACAGCGGGAGCTGCCTGCAAACTACCTTCGACCGGAGTGATATAACTGAACAGCCTGCCACCCTCGATTTTCTTCGAAAGATTGGTAAAACCATAACCAATAAAGGGAACTGCGCTTGCCAGACCATTGATAAGATAGGTCTTTTGAACCCGCGGCTGCAAAATGGCATAGGATTGTTCATCCGGTGAAATGAATGAAGAGGATGCCGAACGATCTATGGATTGTTCGGATACGGCCAGCGTATCGACAAACGAGCCTGAGCCGTTTGACTGGCAAGACGTCAGCAAGAAAGCAGTCAAGATAAGCGGGGCCAAGATTTTCATAGGACTGAGTATGCCGCAAAAGTGGTTAATCTTTGGCAAATAAAATCCTATTGGAACTCCGACAGGCGTGCGGCGTACCTCGCCATTTGATCAATTTCGAGATTGACGCGGTCGCCGACCTTCGCTTCGCCCCAGGTTGTTACCTCGCGGGAATGGCGAATGAGAAGCACGTCGAACCGGTTTTTCTCGACGTTGTTGACGGTCAAAGATGTTCCGTCGAGACAGATGGAACCTTTGGAGGCGATGAATTTTGCTAGTTCTTCAGGAGCTTCCAACACGTAGCGCCTTGCATCGCCCTCATCAATGATCTCGACAATTTCGGCGCGGCCATCCACATGGCCAGAGACCAAATGGCCGCCCAGTTCGTCGCCGATTTTCAAGGAACGTTCCAGATTTATGCGTGTGCCGATTTCCATATTACCAAGGCTGGTCAGGCGCAACGCTTCTTCCCATGCCTCGACGCAAAACCAGTCATCACCCTTTTTCGTCACGGTCAGGCAGGTGCCAGCATGAGAAATCGAGGCACCTATATCGATGGTGCTGGTGTCGTAGCTGGTGCGAATTTTAAAACGCTTGCCGTGGTTGAGCTCGGCAATTTCGGTGACAATTCCAATATCGGTTATGAGGCCGGTGAACATGTTTCTATTCTTTCTCAAACTAAGTCTGCTCAAATCTGTATTGGCGGTCGACGCCGCCTGATTGTGGATTGATGAATTCCCATTCTCCAACCAGATGGAACCCCTTTGGTATATTTTCAAGCGTGACGGGGGACAGTATTGCCTGTTCAGAAGGTTTTTCGTCTGCAGCTCCTGTGCCAATGAATAGCTCGATAGCATCGACTAATCCAGCTGCCAAAAAGCTCGTCGCAACCTTCGCCCCACCTTCAACCATCAAGGATGTGATGTCTTTATTGGCTAAGTCGTTCAGCAAATTTGGCAAAGCTATTTGTCCCTCCTGAATTACGCAGGTTATGAATTGGCAATGCTTTGCGGCCAAGGCGTTTTGTTTTTCGCTGTCGCCAGATTTTGGGGCAACGATCCAGCATGGCACTTCATCCGCATTGGAAACGATTGCTGATTCCGGTGAAGTGCTGAGATTTGCATCCAGCACAATACGGATTGGTGAACGGTTTTCCATGCCAGTGAGGCGACAGGTTAAATCAGGGTTATCAGCGCGTACCGTAGCAGCGCCTACGAGGATTGCATCGTGGCGTGCCCGCATCAGATGAACTTGCGCCCGAGAAACCGCGCCGGTGATCGATAATTGACCATCGCCACGCAAACCCATCAGTCCTTTTTTGGTCACGGCCAGCTTGAGAGTTACGAACGGTCGATTGAGCACCTTGCGCGTTAGATAACCCTCGATGTTGCCTTTTGCTAAATCGGAAAGCAGGCCTTGTTCGAAAGGAATGCCTGCTTGTTTCAACATGGCATGGCCTTTGCCGCTTACCCGCTCATCGGGGTCGACGACCGCTGTTACCACACGCTTTATCCCCGCATCAATCAGGGCTTGAGCGCAAGGTGGGGTTTTACCGTGATGGGCGCAGGGTTCGAGCGTTACGTAGGCGGTTGCGCCCATTGCCAGATCACCGCATCGCCCCAATGCTATGGTTTCTGCGTGGGGCCTACCGCCGATTGCGGTGATGCCCGTTGCGATGATGCAGCCATCCTTGACCAGCACACAGGCTACAGATGGATTGGTGCCTGTTAGTCCTTGATGCTGCTTGCCCAGTCGTATGGCTGCGGCCATAAAACGCCGGTCATTATCGGATGATTTCTCGTTCATGGGATTTTTGTGGCGCAATTGGTGGAAAAATGGAAGGAAAATAAGCCATTGGGGCAATTGTCGCCCTAAAGCATACCTGCTAATAGGCTCAGATCATTGAGTAAGACAGGACAAGTTCCAGTGGCAAAAATAAACTCTATCGGCCTGATTGGCTACGGCAATTTCGGCAAATTTGTGCATACGCTGTTTGAGCGCTTTGCGCCGGAAACAAAGTTCCGGGTGCATTCACCTAGCCGCCAGAAAAGCGGCAGCGGCGGCGGCGGGGTGTTTTATTCTCTGGAAGAAGTAGCCGAGTGTGATGCGGTGTTTCTGTGCGTTCCGATCAGCCGCTACAAGCAATATCTGGAAATGTTGCGGCCTTTGCTCTTGCCTCATACGGTTTTGATCGATGTGGCAACCGTCAAGGTTTATACGGGCGAACTGATCCGCGATATTTTGAAAAGCCAGCCCTATATCTCGACCCATCCAATGTTTGGCCCGGAAAGTTATGCCAAGCAAAACTATGAGGTGACGGGATTGCGGATCGTAGTGACGGAATCCAATCTTCCTAAAGAAAAACACAACCAATTGCTGCAACATATTGGCGATCTTGGGTTTTCCGTAGTGGAAAAGAGCGGCGAACAACACGATAAGGAAGTGGCTGAAACGCTGTTCCTCACTCACTATGTGGGGCAGGTTATTTCACGCGGCGGCTTTGAGCGCACGGAAATCGATACGGTATCCTTCGGATATCTGATGGATGCCGTTGATAGTGTGCGCCATGATACGCAGTTGTTTGAAGACGTGCAGCGCTTCAATCCTTATTGCAAGGATGTCATTCAGCGCTTTGATGACAGCGAAAATGAAGTAAAGAATTTGCTGCTGAATTCGACTTCGGACTAACTTTTATCGTCGCTGTTCAGCTCATCGAGCACGGTTTCAAAATCTGAGGCGTCACGGAAATCACGGTAGACTGATGCAAAGCGTACATAGGCAACTGCATCGACGGCCTTAAGGCCTTCCATCACCAGTTTTCCGATTTCATCGGCGGGGATGTCGCCCTCACCTCTTGCTTCGAGCTGACGCACGATGCCGGTGATCATGCGTTCCACCCGCTCGGGTTCAACTTCGCGTTTTCTCAAGGCAATGCTTACTGAGCGAGCCAGTTTATCGCGATCGAAAACCACTTTGCGGCCCGATTTTTTCAGCACGGTCAATTCGCGCAATTGTACCCGCTCAAAAGTGGTGAAGCGCCCACCGCAACCAGCACAGACCCGGCGGCGGCGAATGGCATTGCCATCATCGGTGGGGCGACTGTCTTTCACCTGAGTATCGGCACTGCTGCAATAGGGGCAATTCATGGATTTTTCCCAGTGGGGTTTATGTCGGTTACATGTGAGAATAGAGCGGAAAGCGTTTACATAATTCGATAATTTTGGTTTGAACGGCCGTTTCCACGGCAGCATTTCCTTCATCGGAATTTGCCGCGTTCAAGCCATCGAGCACTTCGGTGATCAGGTCGCCGATTTCATTGAATTCGGCTTCGCCAAACCCGCGCGTGGTGCCTGCTGGCGTACCGAGACGAATGCCAGAAGTCACGAATGGTTTTTCAGGATCGAACGGAATGCCGTTCTTGTTGCAGGTGATGTTGGCGCGGCCAAGGGCTGCTTCGGCGCGTTTTCCAGTGGCGTTTTTGGGGCGCAGATCGACCAGCATCAAATGGTTGTCAGTACCATCGGCAACGATTTCAAGGCCGTTCTTTTTCAGGTTTTCGGCCAGAGTTTTTGCATTGTTTACAACGTTTTGCGCGTAAATTTTAAACGATGGCTGAAGTGCTTCCTTAAACGCAACGGCTTTCGCTGCGATCACATGCATCAGTGGGCCACCTTGCAGACCGGGGAAAACAGCCGAGTTGATCTTCTTGGCAATCGCCTCATCATTGGTGAGGATCATACCGCCGCGCGGACCACGCAAGGATTTATGGGTTGTGGTTGTGGTCACGTGGGCGTGGGGAATTGGGGATGAATGCACGCCAGCGGCTACCAGACCCGCAATGTGAGCCATATCAACCATCAAATAAGCGCCGATTGAATCTGCTATTTCGCGGAAACGGGCAAAATCCCATTCGCGGGAATAGGCGGTTGCGCCCGCAATAATCAATTTGGGTTTATGTTCTTCGGCGAGTTTAGCGATTTCATCCATATCGAGCAATTGATCGTCTTTACGCACGCTATAGGAAACCACATTGAACCATTTGCCGGACATATTGACTGGTGAACCGTGGGTGAGGTGTCCGCCTGAATTGAGATCGAGACCCATAAAGGTATCACCCGGCTGTAATAGTGCCAAAAAGACCGCCTGGTTCATCTGGCTGCCAGAATTGGGCTGCACATTGGCAAAGTTACAACCGAACAACTCTTTTGCCCGTTCAATCGCCAGTGTTTCGGCCACATCAACGAATTCACAACCGCCATAATAGCGACGGCCCGGATAACCTTCGGCGTATTTGTTGGTCATGATCGAGCCTTGCGCTTCCAATACGGCGCGTGAAACGATGTTTTCCGAGGCAATCAGTTCTACCTCGTGGCGTTGCCGCCCGAGTTCGTCCTGAATTGCACCGAAAATTTCTGCGTCTACGTCGGCAAGAGGTCTGTTGAAAAATACGTCAAGTTCGCTGGAAGTTGTGATGTTGGTCATACTGCACCCAATTCAGAGGAATTTCATGTGCGCCAAATATCACGTCAACTTCAAAACTGCCATAGGGATAAGCGTCACATCGCCAACTTTTTGCGGCAGACGTTTGCGGGAACAGAGTTATTGCAAAGAAAGTTCTGCAACGCCGTCCCGCTGGTAGATGTCATCACGGAATTGAATGACTCCGTCCTTGGTGGACCACGCGGTGATGTAGGTGAAATAAACCGGCACAGCTTCGGCAAGTTTCACATCGATTCGTTCACCGGTTTCGATTACCTGTTCGATGGCACGGCGATCCCAGCCCTCGGTATCCTTGGCAATCCAGCTGATCAGGTCGCGAACGTTTTGTACGCGCACACAGCCCGAAGATTCAAAGCGCATTAACTTGCTGAATAGGCTTTGTTGCGGCGTATCGTGCATATAGACCGCATGGGGATTGGGAAAATTGATTTTGACCGACCCCATGGCGTTGATTTTGCCGGGTTTCTGGCGGAAGCGATAACTGACCGCTTCTTCGGAATTCCAATCAACGTTAGCTGGAAAAATTTCCGTACCATCGGGGGCAAACATTTGAATATTGTTGCGCGTCAGATAGCTTGAATCTTTCTGCATCAACGGGATTAGGTCTTTTTTGACGATGGAAACCGGTGCAGTCCAATAGGGATTGAGGTTCAATTCATAGATTTTTGAATTGAGAATCGGCGTTTGGCGGGTGATTCTGCCAACGATTGCCGTATGGCGCGAAGCCACCTGCCCCTGCTCTACCGCTTCAATTTGAGCGGCGGGAATATTCACCATCACATAGCGGTCGCCCAAAAAGCCGGACATGGCGCGCAGGCGCACCAAATTGGTTTCCAACTGGCCTAAACGCACACTTGCCGGAATATTGAGGGCTGCGAAAGTAAATTTCCCCATCACCCCATCGGCTGGCAGGCCATGGCGGGCCTGAAAACGCTTAACCGCGCTATCAACCCATGTATCAAATATGTCGCTATTGCCCGATTTGGGGGCCAGATCGCCGGAAACGATCAGCCTGCGGCGCAACACTTTTACATTTTTATCTTCAACGCCAAGGCGTAATTTCTTGTTTGCCGGAACCACTGGCCAACCACCGTTGAGGGAAATATTTCGATATTCCTCAATGCCTTTTTCGATAAAGGTCGGGGTAAGCGGGGAAAAAATCGGGATATTGGTGGAAGCAAGCTCAGCGTCACCACGGCGCGCATCGAACTGATCGTTCCATGAGCCGCGTTTGCGTGAATTCAAAATTGCTTTTATCGGATCTTCGGCTCGCGCGATCGCAGGCAAAATTGCAGTGCCAGCGATACCACCGACAATGTTGGCTACAGAAGTGAGGAAATTTCGTCTTTTCATTGCATAAACCAGTCTGTGAATGACCCGAACACTCAAACAGCCAGCAGGATCAACTACGAATTAAGGCCGCCTGAGTTGATGAGCAATATTTATGCTCGAAAAGTTAAGAAAACAAGGCCGCACCGTGTTGTAAAATGAAACTTTGTCGCAATGGTGGCGAGTGTCACAAAAATTCCGCTGGGAACCCCTGATTTCAAACGAAAACAGGCCCCGTCCGAAGATGGGGCCTGTTTGGTAAACTTATGGTGACTTGGACTGTCCTCCAAGCTCCGGCAAGCTCCGATAAATTAAAGGCGATACAAAATCTGATCTGTCCAGAAACGCTCAAGGCGCTGCAAGGATTTGTTCAGACGTTCGAATTCGCTCATGTCGATGCCACCAACCTGCTCGATTGAAGCGACGTGGCGCTCATAGAGACCGTTGATTGTTGCAGCAACATCTTTGCCCTGATCCGTGAGAGAAATGCGCACTGAGCGACGATCCACACGGGACTTTTGATGATTGATGAAACCCTGATCAACAAGCTTTTTCAGATTGTATGAAACATTCGATCCAAGATAATAGCCACGGGAACGCAATTCACCTGCGGTCAGTTCTGAATTACCTATATTATAGAGCAGCAGTGCCTGAACCGAATTGATGTCGCTACGTCCTTTGCGATCAAACTCGTCTTTAATTACATCCAGCAAACGACGGTGAAGCCGCTCAACGAGTGTAAGAGATTCTAAGTATAGTGGCTTGATATCGCCCGTAGTAGACGATGGCTCAATTGCCTTGCCAACCAAATCAAGACTATTGGTCATATTATGTGCCTTCCTGTGTCGGCGAGAGTTTCTCATCTCGCTCTTTTGTTGTTGCGCACGCTCTGACTTGCAAACAGTGCTCCACTTGCCAGATTGTGCTGTCGTTTTGTTGACGAGGTTAAACCCTCGCTTCTTATATGTTTTTGGTGCAGATATTTCCGTCACCGTGAACACAAGATAGCCGGATCCGATAAAATTCGAATTAAAGCTTAAGATTAATTTCGTCTTACCAACTTTGCTCAAATTCTATATTCTTGAACAGGAATGGCTAATTTTCAATGATTTTTAAAAATCGCGTTCATCTTTTATTGACGATGATATACTTCGTCACTTGCAAAATCAGAAAAAGCAGAACGCAGACAAGATGGAATACCATTAACATTGGTTGCTCGCCAAATGATTGTGGCAGGCCCATGTGCATGCCAACCTCTATACAAATGGCAAATATCCACACGACCGGACCCCAGGAGAAAAGCCCCCATAGTCCGAGCGCAGTAACCGGAAGTAAAACCGACAGGACCGCTGACGCCACCCGCCAATAGTCCGACATGGTATCAAACTGATAATCAGCCCCCTCGTAATAACCGACCACGCGTAGCCAGTATTGCAAAGCAAAATAGACAAAAACCAACGCCATCCCCCTCAAGAATATCACATAAATGATTTCTACAAGATTGGGTGCAGGCTGGATGATTTGGGTGATTGCCATTGGAGACTCAGAATGATTGCTACCCCCTTATAAGGAAGGTGCGCCAATCAGCGCAAGGACAAGACGGCAAATTTCAGTTAGTATATCAACAGGTTGAATCACTGGGGTCAGTATTTTATGACACGTAGCATTGACGAAATTACAAATGGGCGGCGGATGCGGCGTAATCGGCGGTTTGAATGGAACCGGCGGCTGGTGCGTGAAAATACGCTGACCACCAATGATTTGATTTGGCCGATTTTTCTGATTGAAGGCGAAAACCGCAGCGAGCCGGTTAAATCCATGCCGGGTGTTGAGCGCTTTAGCGTTGATCGTGCAGTGAAAGCTGTAAAAGAAGCCTTTGACCTTGGTATTCCCGCGATTGCCACCTTCCCCGATATTACTTTTGAAAAGCGTGATGCACTGGGTTCTGAGGTTTTGAACCCAGACGGGCTAATCAATCGGGCGACCAGAGCGATCAAAGAAGCGGTTCCCGGTATTGGTATCATTACGGATGTGGCTTTGGACCCATTCACAGAAACCGGCCATGACGGAATTTTGCGCGACGATATTATTCTCAATGACGAAACCGTTGAACAGCTTTGCAAAGCGGCGGTTATACAGGCGCAGGCCGGGGCTGATATTATCTCAGCATCTGAAATGATGGATGGGCGCATTGGCGCCATTCGCGATGCGTTGAATGAAGCTGGGTTTACCGATACCGCAATTCTTGCCTATTCCGCCAAATACGCCTCGGCGTTTTACGGTCCCTACCGCGAAGCCGTTGGCACCGATAAAATGCTGAAGGGTGATAAACGCACTTATTTCATGGACCCTGCCAATTCCGATGAAGCGTTGCATGAAGCAGCGCTTGATGTGGCTGAAGGTGCAGATATGCTCATGGTCAAACCGGGCATGCCCTATCTCGATATCTTGCGGCGGATCAAGGACGAGTTCCAGATGCCGACCTTTGTCTATCAGGTGTCAGGCGAATATTCGATGATTATGGCCGGTGTTGAAAAAGGTTTCCTAGATAGGGAACGCGCCATGCTGGAAAGCCTGATGGCGTTCAAACGGGCTGGTGCCGATGGCATTTTTACTTATTTTGCACCGGAAGTGGCGGCTATCCTCAATGGTCAGAAAAGCCCCGGAAGCACAATGGACCACTAGATTTGTTGTAATTTAACTTCCCAATGCCCATCTTTACGAGAGCAAGATCAAAAACAATGAGGGCACAATGAACACGCAAACAGCGAATCAAAACAGTTACAACCCAGTTGATGTTAACCGCCTGAGCGAAGTCAGACGGCGGCGTATGCTGGCGTTTTTTGTTGATTATCTGTGTGTAGGTGTATTGTCGTTTCTTGCCGGGATCATTGTATTTTTCGCAGGCATCATCACCTTGGGTGCTGCTTGGTTGATCTATCTGGTGCTGGTGCCTCTTGTGGCCATCACCTATATCGGCATGACTTTGGGTGGGCAAAAACAGGCAACCATTGGCATGCAGATGTTCTCTTTACGGATTGAATCTGACAGTGGCAAGCCCGTTGACGGCATGACAGCCATCATGCACGCCATCATATTTTGGGCAGCGCACATCATGCTAACGCCCTTCATGTTACTGGTATCTATGTTTTCCACACGCAAAAGATTGATACAGGATATCCTTCTGGGCACCGTAATTTTGCGTGTCTGATCGATTATTTGGATTAAATGCCCCTTTCCAAAACCACTATTCTTGGTGATACTCACCCTTCAAGTTAATTGGATGAGTAAGGCATAGTTTTGGAACTGTTAGGTCTCAATATCGGTGAGAATTTCCACATGTGGGCCACATTTTTGATTGTGACCTGCACAATCATCTGCTTTGCGCTGGAGAAATGGTCGCTCGAAGCGATCTCGCTTGCTTCCATTGTCAGTTATATGTTGCTGTTCATATTGTTTCCTGTGAACGGCGCACCATTGGTCAGCGCCGGTGATTTAGTGATGGGATTTGGTAATCCGGCGCTGGTTACCGTTTTGGCCCTGCTGATGGTTGGACAAGCGATGTTCAACACCGATGCGCTGGATGCGCCATCGCGGATGTTGGCGCGCATTGGCGGAGCCGGACGCACACGCACACTGGCAATCTTGTTAATTACCGCCGGGGTGATATCGGCTTTTCTCAACAATACTCCGGTTGTGGTGATGTTCATTCCGATTGTCACGGCCATTGCTGCACAGAAGAATTTTGATTCAGCAAAAGCTCTTATGCCCCTGTCTTTTATCGGTATTTTGGGAGGGATGGTGACCCTGATTGGTTCCTCCACCAACTTGCTGGTAGCAGGCGTTGCCAAAGATTTCGGCATTGAGATCGGCTTTTTTGATTTTAGTGTTCCGGGACTTATTCTTGCCAGCGTTGGCGCGATCTATGTGATTTTCATTCTACCATTGATCCTGAAACAGCGGCGCGGCATGGCCGATGAGATCAAGACGCTTTCCGGCAGGCAGTTTATTGCACAAATTGAAATTACTCAGGGACATGTGCTTGAAGGGGCCACATCTCGAGCCGGGCTCTTTAGCGAACTTGAAGACATCACTGTTCGCACGATCATGCGAAATGATGCGCCAATGATACCGGCGATGGAGGATATTACCCTTCGTGCCGGAGATACCTTGATCATTGGCGCAACAAGACGCGCTCTGACCCGTGCGCTTGCGATCGGTTCAACCAGCGTTCCTGCTGAGGAGGATGAAGACGACGATGCGCAGGATAGTCGTCTTGCGCCGGAATTCTCCATTGCCGAGGTGGTCGTCGCACCGGGGTCGCGTTTCGTTGGGCGTACCATCCAGTCGGCGGCCATCCGCTCGACCTATGGCACCATCGTATTGGGCGTACAGCGCAAAAGCCGGATGCAGCGAAAAGGGCTGGACCAAATTCGCATGGAACCAGGCGATACATTGTTGATGGGCGGAACGCCGGAAGCCATGGCCAATCTGAAAGCCAGCCGTGATTTGATTTTATTGGAGTGGTCGTCGGCCATTGTTCCCATGCGCCGTTTTGCAACCCGTGCCCTGACGATATTCGGCATTGTGGTCGTGACTGCTGCCACCGGCATTTTGCCGATTATGGTTGCTTCCTTGCTCGGTGTGTTCGGCATGCTGGTTACGGGCTGTCTAAATTCACGGCAGGCAGCGCGGGCATTTGATTCGCATATTTTCATGCTGGTGGGGGCTTCTCTTGCCAGTGCAGCAGCACTGGAGGCCACCGGCGGCGCTGCTTTTATAGCCGAGAGTGTTGTCAGTGCCTTTGAAGGATTTCCGCCAGCAGTTGTGCTTTCGGCATTCTTCCTGACAATTGCAATCCTGACCAATGTACTTTCCAACAATGCAACCGCGGTTATTTTCACACCTATTGCTATTCGTGTGGCGCAAGGGATTGGCGTGCCACCAGAAGTATTTGTGGTGGCCGTGATTTTTGCCGCTAACTGTTCCTTTGCAACACCGATTGGCTATCAGACCAATTTGCTGGTGCTTGGTCCGGGCCATTATCGCTTTCGTGATTTCCTGATTGCCGGTATCCCCCTTGTGATTTTGATTTGGCTCACCTACTCTTTTGTGGGGCCTTGGTATTATGGTATTTAGTATCTGGAACAAACAAACGTTGGAAACATGACGAAACACGCGCTGGACACACCCCAATTTTATTTGACGGCCCCAGCGCCCTGCCCTTATCTTGAGGGGCAGGAAGAGCGCAAGGTGTTCACCCATCTGGTGGGCGAGAAAGCTCCCGGCATCAATGATATGCTGACCAATGGCGGCTTTCGTCGTTCGCAAAACATTGCTTATCGTCCTGCCTGCGAGCGCTGTCGTGCCTGCGTTTCCGTGCGAGTATTGACCAATGATTTTAGGCCTTCACGTTCCTTCAAGCGCATCACCAAACGCAATCATGATTTGATTGGCGAAGTTGTACCCAACAGTCCGACAAGCGAACAATTTTCCCTGTTTCGCCGTTATCTTGACGATCGGCATCTGGATGGCGGTATGGCGGATATGACGGTGCTGGATTATTCCATGATGGTGGAAGACAGCCATGTGAATAGCTGCGTTATCGAATATCGGAAGCGTGGCCCGGATTCCGGCATTACCGGAAAAGGCGAAGGCGATGTCATTGCCGTGGCCCTGACGGATATTCTGCAAAACGGCCTTTCCATGGTCTATAGCTTTTTTGATCCTGCGGAAGACAAGCGCAGTCTTGGCACCTATATGGTGCTCGACCATATCACGCGAAGCCGTAGGCTGGGCCTGCCTTTCGTCTATCTGGGCTACTGGGTCGAAGGCTCACCAAAAATGTCCTACAAATCCCGTTTCATGCCGCAGGAGCGGCTCGAAGGTGGACATTGGCTGCGGTTTGAAGACTAAGCTTCGTCTTCTTCGACAATCCATGGTTCTGCCCTGCCCGCCTTTTCCCATTCCTGCCATGCATACAGCCCTTTCATGGCGGCTGAATATTTCTGCACTTCCGGCTCGTCGCTAAGTTGGTAGATTTCAAGCCGGTTCACCACCGGGGCGAACATAGCGTCGGCGATAGTGAACTCTCCAAACAAAAACGGCCCGCCGAAGCGTTCGAGGCATTCGCGCCAGATGGTTTCGATGCGGCGCACGTCTTTGCGGGTTTGATCGGAGACATCGATGGCACCAATTTCGCGGCGCATGTTCATGGGGCAATCATTGCGGATGCCGGAAAACCCACCATGCATTTCATGGGCAATTGAGCGAGCCAAAGCACGGGTTTTGATATCGCCGGGCCAAAACCCCTTTTCCGGGAATTTGTCGTTGATGTACTCCAAAATAGCCAGCGATTCGGTGATGATGACGCCATCATCATGGAGCACTGGCACTTTATTCGTAGGAGAGAATTCAGCGAATTTTGGATTGCCAGCCTCGAAATCAAACTGGATCAGTTGTTCTTCGAATTCGACCCCCTTCACCATCATGGCGATCCATGGACGGAAGGACCATGAGGAATAATTTTTATTGCCAATGAATAATTTCATGTGGGGTATCTCCGTGGTATAGCGATTCATAGAAACGCCACATCCTAAACGGAACACACAATGAATCAACCAGCAGACAAGAGTTCACGCCCCATCGTTGCGGTCACCGGTGCCAGCCGAGGCATTGGACATGCATTGGTGAAGCGGTTTTATGATCTGGACTGGGAAGTCATCACATTAGCCCGCACACCCTTCACCAATGTGTGCCCGTGGGCCGAGGGTATCGTCAAACATGTGGAAGTCGATCTGGCACAAGAAGACTCCATTCGCCATGCCATTGAACGCTTGATGAAACTAATTGATGGGCGAGGATTGAACGCGCTGATCAACAATGCTGGCATTTCTCCCAAGAACGAAAAAGGCGAACGCCTCAGCGCCACGGAAACTCCAGTTTCAACCATGATGCAAGTGCAAATGGTCAATCTGGTGGCGCCGCTCATGCTTACGCGTGGCCTGATTGAACCCCTGCGGCAGGTGCAAGGCGCGGTGGTCAATGTGACCTCCATTGCAGGCAGCAGAATTCATCCTTTTGCGGGGGCAGCTTATGCAACTTCAAAAGCTGCACTTTCCGCCCTCACCCGGGAACTCGCCTATGAATATGGCGAAACCGGCGTGCGGGTAAACGCAGTCTCTCCCGGTGAGATCGAAACTTCAATTCTATCGCCCGGTACGGATGATTTGGTGGCACAACAAGTGCCGATGAAGCGGTTGGGTCGCCCGGAGGAAGTCGCCGAGGTGGTGACCTTCTTATGCGAATCTGCTTCGTCCTACGTGAATGGTGCAGAAATTCACATCAATGGCGGACAGCACGTTTAAACCACATCGCGGCCAACATCGTCGACCAGTACCAGCGCTGGAGATTTCTCTATGCCGCTTTTGTGGTGGTAGACGTGGAGTTGTTCTCGTTCATCGCGGCGAATGGAATAGATTAGATCGCCGGGGAATTTGATATCTGCGCGCTTATAAGCAATTCGGTGGCGCAGAATGATGGTCAGCAGGACCAGCAAAAATGTTGGTGGCACAACCAGCCATAAGGTTTTTATCCAGATCGACAGGGACTGATAGGTGTCGAGTAAATCTGCCCATAAATTATAATCTTGCATCTTTGGCCTCCCAACTCTGCCTGATTTCAACTCTGATTCAACCTTGCGCAAACCGGATGCTACATCTTTTTTGAATCGCTACTCTTTCAATGGCTTCCATTTCGCCTTTTAGACGGGCAACTTCAGATTCTGTTGCGTTATTGCCTTTGATGAAAAATACGGCTGGCCAAAAGAGAATAAGAGCGACACCGGTTGCGACCGCATCTCCCTTGGCTTTTTTCCTTTGGACACCGGTTACATCAGCGGCATGGCTAGAAACCCGCTCGGCCTCTGCTGATAGCTGGTCACACTCGTAGGATTCATAAGCCAGTGGAGAAACATAGGATGCTTTGATGTTCTCCGGCTTTGTTGCACACCCTGAAATAAATATGGATGTGCCGACGAAAAGAGGAAGAAGAAGCGGGAATCGGATACGCATGATAAACCTGACTACAAAACCTGAATTGCACTCAGTGGTTGTAGTTTATCAACTTAAGGTTGTAAATATCAGTTATCCACAACCCAAACTCTAATTCCCGGTAAACTTCCCGCTCCGTGGAAAGCCTTTTGGTGCCATGCGTCCTGCCTGAGCGCGTTCGCCCAGCCATTCGCCTAGTTCTTCTTTGCTTCGGGTATGGGTGCGCCCTGCAGTATCTTGCCATGTGAGGCCGGTTGCCAGATCGAAGACGCAAACATCCTTGATGCCGCCATCCTTGTATTTTTGCAGTCGAACGCCCTTTCCGCGGCCCATTTCGGGAACCTGTTTCAGAGGGAAAGCCAGCATTTTACGATTTTCGCCGACTACAGCGATCGTATCGCCGGAAACGGTAACACAAAGCAGCGCTTCCACCGGCAATTTGACGTTTAGCACCTGCTTACCCTTGCGAGTGTTGGCGATAACGTCTGCTTCCGGCACCACGAAACCATTGCCGATGGTTGAAGCGATCAGCAGTTTTCGTTTCGGATCATGCTTGAAGGCATCGATGATATCCACGTCATTGTCCATATCCATCAGCACGCGCACGGGTTCTCCGTGACCGCGTCCGCCGGGCAATTTATCGGCACCTAGCGTGAAGAACTTGCCATTGGTTGTGAACAGCACGACCTTATCGATTGTTTCCGCATGGAAAGCGGTTTTGAGCGCGTCACCCTCTTTAAAGGTCAGCACATCGAAGTCGGCCATGTGTCCTTTCATGGCTCTGATCCAGCCGAGTTTGGAAAGAACAATGGTCACCGGTTCTTTTTCAATCATGGCGTTCTGGATGGCTTCGATATCGTGTTCTGGCGCTTTGGCAAAGCGGGTGCGTCTGGCGCCGAGCACCGTATCCTTGCCGAACTTCTTGCGGACGTCGTTTACTTCCCACTTGATGGTTGCCCATTGCTTATCTTCAGAACCCAGCAATTCTTCGATTTGGGCCTTTTCTTCCGAAAGCTTCTTGTCTTCCTTGGCGATTTCGATTTCTTCAAGCTTGGCCAATGCACGCAAACGCATGTTGAGGATGGCTTCGACCTGAATTTCTGTCAGGTCAAAACGTACGATCAACTTCTGCTTCGGTTCGTCTTCAAAACGGATGATGCGGATTACTTCATCGATATTGAGATAGGCAATCAGTAGACCACCAAGTATCTCAAGTCTGCGTTCAATTTGTGCCAGACGGTAACGCGAACGCCGCTGAAGCACGTCGCGGCGATGTTGCAGCCATTCCTTCAACACATCGCGCAGCGACATGACTTTAGGAATCTTTCCGTGGGAAAGTACGTTCATATTGAGCGGGATACGGTTTTCCAGATCAGTCAGTTTGAACATGGATTCCATCAGAATTTCCGGATCAACCGAACGGGATTTTGGCTCCAGCACGAGACGGATATCTTCTGCGGATTCATCGCGAATATCGCCGAGCAGTGGCAGGCGTTTATTATGCAGAAGATCGGCCACCTTCTCGATCAGGCGAGATTTTTGCACCTGATAGGGAATTTCGGTGACGATGATCTGATAGCCACCGCGACCGGTATCTTCCTTTTCCCAAAAGGCGCGGACACGGAAACCACCGCGGCCTGTCTTATAGGCTTCAATGATCGATTCTTTACTGTCGGTGATGATGCCACCGGTCGGGAAATCAGGGCCCTCAACCATCTCCACCAGCTTTTCCATACTGGCATTGGGATGCTTGATCAGATAAATTGCTGCTTCACAAAGTTCAGCTGCATTGTGGGGCGGGATGCTTGTTGCCATGCCCACTGCAATGCCGGTAGAGCCGTTGGCAAGCAGGTTTGGGAAAGCGCCGGGAAGAACAATCGGTTCCTGGTCTTCGCCGTCATAGGTCTCGCGAAAATCGACAGCATCTTCGTTGATGCCATCCATCAGCAAGGTCGCAACTTCGGTCATGCGCGCTTCGGTGTAACGCATAGCGGCGGCGTTATCGCCATCCACATTGCCGAAATTGCCCTGACCGTCGATCAGTGGATAGCGCACGGCAAAAGATTGCGCCAGACGCACCAGCGCGTCATAGACCGACTGGTCTCCGTGGGGGTGAAATTTACCGATCACATCGCCGACAATACGGGCACATTTTTTGAAACCCATATTGGGGTCGAGCTTCAAAATGCGCATGGCATGCAAGATCCGCCGGTGAACCGGCTTCAGCCCATCGCGAACATCCGGCAGCGCCCGGCCCATGATGGTTGAAAGTGCATATGCAAGATAGCGTTCTTCCAGCGCAGCTTTCAGATCAACGCTTTCAATACCATCTTCGCCATCTCCAGAATTTGGAGGAATCAAATTTTGTCCCATGGTTGTCGGGTTACAACCCTATTACCCCCTATGCAAGGTCCTAAACTCCGCAAGTTGACTTACACCATCATTTTGACAATATCTTACAGATTGATGGCCTGATTGGGGGCAGAAAAGGATATTTTTATGGGTTTCGCGACAGTTTTTCGGTTTTCTTCGGTTTTTTTATTATCGGCTTTTCTTTCCACCACAGCCTTTGCATTTGACGCGGCGGAATATGTAGCAAAAATTCAGAACATGGCGAATGCGCGCGGTGTGGCGTTACGTTTTGGCTCAATGGAGCCTGTTGGGGACGCTGGTTTTGTTCTTAATGATGTCAGCTTTCAAGGGCCGAAGGGAAACCCACCTGCAAAAATAGTAAAAATCCGCCTTGAAGGCATTGAAGAATTGCCGGGCAATTCTTTTGCCGCAAGCCTGGTTGAATTTGAAGGGTTTTCGCTGGTCAGTTCCACAACTGATGATAAGGAAATTATTGTTACAATTGTCGGCGGCGTTGGCAAAGATGTCTATTTTGCAGATCCGTTGCAGGCTGATGCACCCTTTTTCCATTATCCCAGAAGCACTTACAATATCGCAGATATGAGCGTTTCGGTGGGCGGCAAAAATCTCGTTACGATCAAATCAATTTCCACGGACATGATATTTGACGCCGATGCAAAAAAACAAACCATGGCTATGGGTGTCAACGAGATCGATATCAATTTGAAACTGGGGGAAGATCCTGCATTCAATGCCCGCAGAAAAGCCCTTGGCTATGAGAATTTACTGATGGCTATCGCAATTTCGGGTAGCTGGGACATGAATACCGGCAAAGTTGTGATCGACAAATATAGTTTTGACGCAAAAGACGCCGGTCGTTTGACCCTGTCGGGTGCCATATCGGGATATACTGAAGCGTTGGCCATTCGTTTTAGAAAGCTTTCCGCAGAGCTTCAAACGACAATAGACCCCAAGGAATTGCAGCAAAAGAACATCGCCTTACTGGGGATGATGTCGCAATTATCTCTGGATAATCTGGAGTTCTCTTATAAGGACGCATCTTTGGTGGACCGGATACTCGACCTACAGTCCGAGCAGATGGGCATGCCAAAGAGTGATCTGGTGAGAATGATTCCGACCATGCTGCCAATGTTCGCGGCACCGCTGCAAAACCCGGAATTCATTGGTGCGCTGGCTGGTAATGTGGCGAAGTTCCTCAACCGACCCGGCGACATTTCCATCAGCGCCAAACCTTCGCGCTCCATTCCTTTCACGGAAATCATGATAGCTGGTTCAACCCAGCCTCATACGCTGATTGATTTGCTGGGCGTGGTCGTGAAAGCCAATGAAGGCAAATAGGAAGCTATCTGAACGCCTTGCGCAGGAAGCGCTCAACGACCCGGGTTACTTCCGGGCTTGAGCCTATCCGCGAGGCGATTGTGCCGTGGGTATAATGGCGTCCGTCAAACATGGAAACGCGGGCGCCCTTGTTTTTCAGCTCCCTTGCGAAGCCGTGGGCTAATACCTTGCGCCGTTCGTAGTTGGAGCCTGAATACATGATGAGATAGGGTGGATAACCGCCCTTCTCGCCTTTTTTAACATGGGTGACTGGCGACCACTTTACCCAATTGGCGAGGTTTGATCCAAAGGCTATCTGGTAAACACGGGGCAGACTGCCGCGCATGCCGCCATAGGCGACCATATCATAAGCCTGCACATCATTTGAAATCACGCCGCGCAATTTGCCGCCGACCTTTTTAGCCGCGACCATCGCCACGAGATGCGAGCCTGCGGAATGGCCCATGATGACGATTTTCTTTGGATCGCCGCCATAGCGCTTAATGTTGTTTCTGACCCAGCGGATGGCGCGAACCACATCGTTCACCTGACCATCAATCGTTGTGCGTGGCACAGGGCGATAATCGGTGGAGACCAGCATCCAGTCGCGCTTATTGGTAAATTTACCGAGCTGATAGGATTTCGCACGGGTGCCCTTAATCCAGCCGCCGCCATGAACATAAAGCAGAACGGGAGCCTTGCGCCGCTTGAAAAACAAGCCGCGCTTTTTGGTGGATTCGGGCGCATGGATATCGACCTTCAATCCACCGCCAATGGAGACGCCGCGATTGATGATCGATTGAGCATGGGCAGCAGAAGCTACAAAGAGGAACATTAAAACCGCGGCCAAAACGACCAACGGCTTAAGGGCAATTTTAAAACTCAATCTATGCATTCACATTTTCCCGAATCTTGTTTGCCCCAAAATAATGCCTCGTAAGTATCAGTCCTTGGCTACCGGAATCAACCGCAGGCCCAAATCGCGCAATTGAGTGGATTGGACATCGCTTGGTGCGCCCATCAACAGATCAACCGCCTGCTGGTTCATTGGGAACATGGTGATTTCGCGAAGGTTTATTGCGCCTACCAACAACATCACGATGCGGTCAACGCCCGCAGCCATGCCGCCATGAGGTGGCGCACCGTACTGGAATGCCCGGTAAAGGCCACCGAAGCGCTCTTCAACAGTTTCCTTATCCAGACCGGCAATCTCGAAAGCTTTGAGCATGGTTTCCGGCAGATGGTTTCTGATACCACCGGAAGCGATTTCGAAACCATTGCAGACCAGATCATATTGAAAAGCTTTGATGGTCAGCGGGTCCTGATTTTCCAATGCGTCCATGCCGCCTTGGGGCATAGAGAATGGGTTGTGAGCGAATTCAACGCATTTGTTTTCTTCGTCCCACTCGTAGAATGGGAAATCGACAACCCAGCAAAGGTCGAAGCGGTCTTTGTCGATCAAATCGCGTTGTTCGGCAGCTTGGGTACGAGCATCGCCTGCAAAGCTTGCGAATTTCTTTGGATCGCCTGCAACGAAGAAACAAGCATCGCCCGCTTCAAGACCGAATTGCTCCAGAATGGCTGTGGTGCGTTCTTCGCCGATGTTTTTCGCAAGCGGTCCGGCACCGGCAAGTTTGCCTTCTTCTTCGCGCCAGAAGATATAACCAAGACCGGGCTGGCCCTGTTTTTGCGCCCATGAATTCATGCGATCACAAAATGCGCGACTACCGCCAGTTTTTACCGGAATGCCCCAGATTTCAACTTTAGGGTCGCGCTCAATCATGCCTGCAAAGACTTTAAAGCCGGAGCCTGCAAAATGTTCAGTGGTTTCTTCCATGACGATAGGGTTACGCAGATCAGGCTTATCAGTGCCGTATTTGCGCATGGCTACATCATGAGGGATACGGGTGAAAGTCTGGGTGACCGGTTTGCCTTCGGCATATTCTTCAAAAACGTTACGAATAACCGGCTCAATGGTGTTCAGGATATCTTCCTGCTCGACGAAGCTCATTTCGAGATCGAGCTGGTAGAATTCTCCCGGCAAGCGATCTGCGCGCGGATCTTCATCGCGGAAACATGGGGCGATCTGGAAATATTTATCGAAACCCGACATCATGATCAGCTGTTTATACTGCTGTGGTGCCTGAGGCAGAGCATAGAACTGGCCCTGATGAACACGGCTTGGCACGAGGAAATCGCGTGCGCCTTCTGGTGAAGATGCCGTCAGGATTGGTGTCGAAAATTCGTTGAAATCGGCTTTCGCCATTTCCTTGCGCATGGTCGAAATGATGCGTGTGCGCTGCATGATGTTTTCATGCAAGGTCTCGCGGCGCAGATCAAGGAAACGGTATTTCAGGCGAATATCTTCTGGATAATCTGGCTCACCAAATACCGGCAGTGGCAATTCTTCCGATTTGGAAAGCACTTCGATGTTTTGGGCGTAAATTTCGATTTCGCCGGTGGGCATATTCGGGTTAATCGCGGCATCGTCGCGAGCACGTACATCGCCATCGATGCAAAGCACCCATTCGCCGCGCACTACTTCTGCGGCAGCAAATGCCGGGCTATCCGGATCGGCAACGATCTGGGTCAGGCCATAATGGTCGCGCAGATCGATGAACAAAACGCCCCCGTGATCGCGGACCCGGTGGACCCAGCCGGAAAGGCGGACTTTTGTTCCAATGTCTGATTTGCGCAAGGCTTCACATGAGTGACTGCGGTAACGGTGCATTTTATATCCTGGAGTTGTTTTGTCGGCCTAGATTAGTGGGGCCGAATATCATTGTTTTCTTTGGGCGACAAACCATGAGACGGGTTGATTTGTCAAGGTTATCGCCTATTTGAACCACCAAAAAAGCAGAAGTTTGTAGTTTTTGGAAAATATGTCCATAAACGCCCATGACCCTCTACACCACCGCCCGAGAATTCCAGATTGAAACGGAAGAGAAAAAGTCACGTTTCATCGCGTTTCTGGTGCCCTCCTCCTGCTTTGAATCCCGGCTAGATGAACTCCGTAAAGAGCATCGAAAAGCCAGCCATCATGTCACCGCATTTCGCAAAATAATGGAAGATGGCCGCGTTGAAGAAAGCGCAAAAGATGATGGCGAACCAGCTGGTACATCCGGCATGCCGATATTGAAGGTGATGCAGGGCGAAAACCTGATCGATTGCGGCGTTATCGTTGTGCGTTATTTTGGCGGCACGAAACTTGGGACCGGCGGTCTGGCACGAGCCTATTCGAAAGCAGCAAAGCATGTAATCGAAGAAGCTGACAAAGCCGTTTGGCATAAATGGGTATCGCGCACGGTAAATTGCGGGTTTGACGCGATGTCGGCGATTGAAAAACAAGTTTCGGATTTCGGCCTCACCGTTACCCACCGTGATTTTTCCGACAAAGGCGCGGAGCTGACCTTTGAGGGGCCGGAAATGGCAGTCAACAGTGTTTCCGAATAATCGTCTGGTACATTATGACCGCTAGACCTTGAATTTCTGCTCTGTTAGTTATGCGGCGAATCATTTTTACTGGGAAAATCTTATGTTTGAAACGACAATTGCAGGAAGCCTTCCGAAACCTTCATGGCTGGCCAAGACCGAAACCCTTTGGGCACCATGGCAATTGGAGGGCGAGGCACTGGTTCGTGGCAAGCAGGATGCTGCTCTTGTTTGGCTGAAACTGCAAGAAGATGCGGGCATTGATACGGTCACCGATGGCGAACAATTCCGCATTCACTTTGTGCATGGTTTTCTTGAGCATGTTTCCGGCATTGACTGGGATAACAAAACCAAGATGGGCATTCGCGACAATCGTTATGTGGTGGATGTGCCTCAGGTAACGGGGAAACTGTCACGCAAAGGGTCTGCCCATGGCGAAGAAGTGCGCTTTGCCCGCGCCCATACCAAGAATAAATTGAAATTCACCATTCCCGGCCCGATGACCATTTGCGATACTATTGCGGATGCCCATTATGGCAGTCGTGCTGATATGGCGATGGCCTTTGCCGACATTCTCAACGAAGAATTGCGTGAACTCGATGCCATCGGCATTGATGTGGTGCAAATTGATGAACCGGCCTTCAACGTATTCATGGAAGACGTGAAGGAATGGGGCATTGAGGCGCTGAACCGCACCATTGCGGGCCTGAAATGCGAAACAGCTGTGCATGTTTGCTATGGTTACGGCATTGAAGCCAATATCAAATGGAAAGAATCTCTGGGTTCTGAATGGCGCCAATATGAAGAGATTTTCCCGGCGATCAATTCAAGCAATATCGATCAGGTATCGCTCGAATGCGCTAACTCCAAAGTGCCTATGTCTCTCATCGGCCTGTTGAAGGACAAGAAAATTCAGGTCGGCGTGATTGATGTGGCAAATACCGCGATTGAAACCCCGGAACAAGTGGCAGCGGTGCTTCGCAGCGCCATGGAACATGCGGATGCTGAGCGTATTTTGGCCAGCACCAATTGCGGCCTTACTCCGCTCTCACGCGATGTTGCAGAGGCTAAACTGGTGGCTCTTGGCCAAGGTGCGGCGTTAATGCGCAAGGAAGTTTTGTAAATATTTTTACCCGCACCGAGACAAACATATTTGTATTGGTTATAGGTGCGTATGAAAATTATTACGACAACGGATGATCTGGCCGAAATTTGCCAGCAAATGGCGCAACATCCATATGTTACCGTCGATACAGAGTTCCTGCGGGAGTCTACATTTTGGCCTGAATTGTGCTTGATCCAGATGGCGTCTCCCGATGATGGTTGCATTGTTGATGTGTTGGCCAAGGGCATTGATCTGGCGCCGTTTTTTAAATTGATGGGCGATGAAAACGTCGTGAAGGTTTTTCACGCCGCGCGTCAGGATATTGAGATCATCTATAATTTGGGAAACCTGATCCCTCATCCAGTGTTTGATACTCAGGTTGCAGCGATGGTTTGCGGCTTTGGCGATAGCATTTCCTATGACCAATTGGTGTTCAGAATTACCTCTGCGCAGATTGATAAATCTTCGCGCTTTACCGATTGGCGCAGGCGTCCGTTGAGCACCAAACAGCTTGATTATGCTTTGGCTGATGTCACTCATTTGCGCGATGTTTATCAGTCGATCAAAGCTAATCTGGAAGAGCAAAATCGCTCTCACTGGGTGGACGAGGAAATGGAAATTCTCACCTCGCCTGAGACCTATGATATGCCGGTTGAAAATGCCTGGCGGCGTTTAAAAATGCGTGTGCGTAAACCACGCGATTTTGCCATGATGAAGCTGGTTGCTGAATGGCGTGAAACCATGGCGCGGAAAAATAATGTGCCGCGTGGGCGCGTCGTCAAGGATGATGCGATCTACGAGATTTGCGGCCATCCGCCGAAATCCATGCAAGATATTTCACAGATGCGCGGCCTTTCACGTGGCTTTGATCGCAACCGTTATGGCGAAAGCCTGTTAGCTATTGTGAAGGTGGGACTGGAACTGCCGAATGATGAATTGCCTACAATGCCGCGCATGAAAAAGACCCCGGAAGGGTCTGGTGCAGCTACGGAAATGCTAAAAGTCTTGCTTAAATTGACCGTCGAGGCACACGGCGTTGCAGCCAAGGTAATTGCCACCGTTGATGATCTGGAAAAGATTGCTGCTGATGACAACGCCGATGTGGCTGCGCTCAAAGGTTGGCGGCGTGAACTGTTTGGCGATACGGCTATCAAACTCAAGAATGGCCAGATCGCGCTAGGTATTCAGAACAAGGTGATCAAAGTGATCACCGTGAATGAAGCGACCGCAGCAGCGGAATAACCGTCCCTATTCTTCAATTTTCAATTCGATGGGTTGGCCTATTTCTCTGGCCAATTGTTCCATCCGTTTGTCTGGTCTTTCGCCTGCCAGATCCGATAAATTCTCCGGCAATATAAACCGCAAAATTCCGTCTTCTCCGCGCTGTAATTTCAGCTGCGGAATGATGCCTTCAATCGATGCTGTGTAGAGATAGAGCAAACGGAACAATGCGGCCAGAACACGGGCGCGATGGATGGTGCGTTCGTCCGCCAAAGTGGCAATCTCCGGCAGAGGAATTTTTGTGCTGAGGCCGGAATAACGGCAGTAATTTGAAATCGCCAGATAGGCACGCCCCCTGTGGCTGATGCCGATGAAACCTGCGTTGGAAATAATGCCGAGGCTTTGCTTGGCCTGATAATCAGAATGGGCGCGCCACGCGATATCAGCAAGATAGCACGATGCGATGCGATAGCGCGCTTCGTTCGCCGTTTCTTCTATGCCGATTGTTGCAAAAGCGCCTTTGGTCCAGATAGCGAGCTCTTCTGCGTGGTGTGGGGAACGGGCGCGCAAGATTGCAAGCTCTCTACTTGCTTCTATCAACGGGTCTTTTTGTTGTTCGTTCTTATCTAAAAGCGCGTGAAGATAGCCTTCGCGAACTCCCAATGAGGATATAGAAACCCGCTTTGCGCCTGTAAATTTCAGCGCTTCTATCAAAACAATCGCGCCAATCGGCAGCAAATTACGTCTGTTCTTGGAAACGGTATCCATACCCGCCATTGGTTGCGGGTCCGGTTCAATCAGGGTTTCGCAGAACTCAATGAAAATTTTTGCATCGACCGTGTAATCGTGCAGCACGAATAATGGGTAATCGATATGGGCCATGTGGAGTTTTGCCAGCGAGCGCCAAGTGCCCCCGACCGCATAGAAAGTCTCGCCTTTCAAATCAGCACGATCGCTAATTTTTGAAAAATGCTGATGGACAATCTCTTTGGCTTTTTCGAGGTTTCCTTCGGCCATTTCAGTGAGGCGCAAACCGCCCAACGGCATGGTGACGCCTTCATTGTCGCCGGTTGTCACGGATTTGACGTTGATGAGTTCAAGTGAGCCGCCGCCCAAATCGCCAACCACGCCATCGGGTTGATAAAAGCCGCTCTCAATGCCCCACCCTGCGTATAGAGCTTCTTCTTTTCCCGAGAGAAGAACAAGTTTTTTGCCGCAAATTTTTTCAACCTGTTCGATGAAAGCCGGGCCGTTTTTTGCTTCGCGTACAGCTGCAGTGGCGATGATGTGGGTATCTGCAACGCCCAATTGTTTGCCGATTGCACAATAGCGCAATATGGCACGAAGGGCGGCATCCACAGCATCCTCGTTCATACGCCCGCTGCCAGCCATGCCACGCCCCAGACCGCACAAGATTTTTTCGTTGAAAAGCACCGACGGAGAACGGGTAAAACCCTCGTAAATCACCTGACGAACCGAGTTTGAACCAATATCAATGACGGCAATGGGCTGACGCTCGCGCAAGCGTCCCTGCGCGTGATGCGAAGACTTAGTCGTCTCGTCTAATGAAGGTTTTTGGTGCGTCATCTTTTAGGGATTCACCTCTGCCTGATAGGCTCGGATTGGTCATGAAATATTGCTGGGCGCTAAATGCGTCTGATGCGCCTTTGGGGCTTATTCTTTTGCTCATGCCATTTGGCAGGATTTCCCAGCTTTGCTCATTATCCATCAAATTTGCCAGAATAATCTGGTCAAGCACTTGCTTCTTCACCGTTTTATTCTCGAGCCTAACCATCACTTCGACCCGGCGATCAAGATTTCGCGGCATTAAATCTGGCGAACCGATATAGACATTGGCCTTTTTCGAGGGCAACCAATCGCCATTGCCAAAGCACAAAATACGGCTGTGCTCAAGGAAGCGACCGACGATGGATTTCACGCGGATATTCTCCGACATGCCCTGAATATTAGGTCGCAGGCAGCAAATGCCGCGTATGATCAAATCGATTTGCACACCGGCCTGACTGGCACGGTAAAAAGCGTCGATCAGTTCTGAATCCACCAGAGAATTCATCTTGGCCCAGATTTGAGCGGGCTTGCCTTCTTTGGCAAATGCGATTTCGCGGTCAATATATTCGAGGATACGCTGGCGCAAATCGATTGGCGAAACGGCAAAATTTTCCAGAGCTTCCGGTTTGGCATAGCCGGTAATGAAGTTAAAAACCTTGGCCACATCGTGGGTAATGGCCGGGTTTGCGGTGAAATATGAAAGATCGGTATAAACCCGCGCCGTGATCGGGTGATAATTTCCAGTGCCGATATGGACGTAGTTTACCAGTTTACCATCTTCGCGGCGAACGATTTGCGAGAGTTTGGCGTGGGTTTTCCAATCAATGAAACCAAAAACTACCTGAACGCCGGCGCGTTCAAGATCGCGCGACCAGCGGATATTTGCTTCTTCATCAAAGCGGGCCTTGAGTTCAACTACGGCTGTTACAGATTTGCCAGACTCGGCTGCTGCAATCAGGGCTGCAACAATCGGGCTTTCATTGGAGGTCCGATAAAGGGTTTGTTTGATCGCCACCACATCCGGGTCATTGGCCGCTTGTTGCAGGAAGCTGACCACTACATCAAAAGATTCATATGGGTGGTGGACGATGAATTCTTTTTGGCGAATGGCAGCAAAACAATCGCCATCCATTTCACGAATGCGCTCGGGGAAACGGGCGTTGAATGGCGGGAATTTAAGATCGGCTCTTTCCACATTCACAATTTCAGTCAAATTGTGCATGGCCAGCATGCCATCCACCAGCACCCGGCGGCTCTCATCCAGATCAAGTTCAAAAAGAACGAAATCCTGAAGATTTACAGGCATGCCGGAATCAATTTCCAACTGGATAACCGAGCCCCTGCGCCGACGTTTCAATGCTGTCTCATAGGTACGCACCAAATCTTCGGCTTCTTCTGCAATCTCGATGTCTGAATCGCGAATGATGCGGAAGTTACCGGAACCACGGCTACGATATCCGGGAAACAATTTTGCGATATAGAGGCCGATGACGTCTTCAATCGAAATGAACTGGATGCGATCATTGTTTTTTACAGGCAGGCTTATAAAGCGACGCAACCCTTCCGGCAGACGGATGAGGGCAACCATTTTTTCGTTGGATTTATCATGAACCAGATCGAACATCAGGGACTGGCCAAGGTTCGGAATGAAGGGAAACGGATGAGCCGGGTCCATCGACAATGGGGTTAACATCGGGAAAACCTCTTCGATGAAGCAGGTTTCCAGCCATTTTTCGTCTTTGTTATTGAGTTGATTGGGCTTGACGATGAAAATATTTTCTTCGTTCAGGGTCTTTTCCAGCGTGCGCCAACTCTCCTGCTGATCATTTTGCAGGGTTTGGGTCGCGGCCAACACAGCTTCCAGCTGTTCCTTCGGGGTCAGGCCATCATCGGAGATTGCCTCCACTCCTTCGCGCACCTGACCGACCAGACCGGCAACGCGCACCATGAAAAATTCGTCCAGATTGTTTGCGGAAATCGAGAGGAACCGCACCCGCTCCAATAGCGGATTGTTCTTGTTCTCAGACTCTTCCAACACCCGGCGATTGAACTCAAGCCATGATAATTCACGGTTCATGAATCGTGTCGGATCAGAGAATAATTCTATGCTCTGACTTTCACTTTCCAAAAGGTTTTCGTTCTTTTTCGTCGGCTCTTTCATAGTGTCCCCAATCTGCAACTGCACCATCATAACAAGAATTGAACAAGCAAGTGTGACAGTTTGATGACGAATTGCAGCTTTGGTTAATGAAGTTTTGGCTTAGCTGGATGTCATGTCCTGCAAAACTTTGCCGGCAAGCGCTTTGGTGATTTTTGTATTGCGCGCCAAGGCCTCGTGATCAAGCTTTTCAACGATCTTTCCGGCAACGCCGAGGGAGCGCTCCATGCGCACCACCAGATAATTCACAACCGCAGGATCGACTTCTAACTGTCTGTCGGCAAACAGTTTATGGATGACCAAGCCAAGCAGCAGATCGTCTGGCTCTAGTAATTCGACCAGAAATGCCCCGCGCAGACGCGACGATAAATCCGGCAGGGTCACTTCCCAGCTTTGCGGCCATGTGCGACTGGTGATCAGCAGGAAATTACCATTGGCGCGGGTTTGATTGATCAGATGAAACAGGGCTGTTTCATCAATGCCGCCTGCATCGGCATTTTCCAGCACGTAATTTTTGAAATCACCGGATAGGGCATGCTCGGACCGCAAGTCCTCCATATTGAAGATTTCAGCTTCCGCCTGCTGGGCCCAGATGGATGCCAGATGGGATTTTCCGGAACCCACGGGGCCTGCCAAGATTGCAACATTGCCCGGCCAGTCCGGCCACGCGTCAATCATCTCTATGGCAGTAAAATTAGCCGAACTTTCGATCAAATCTTCACGCGCTCTGGCGTCCTCGACAGGCAAGGTGAAAGGAATTTGTTCGTTATTGTTGGGCACTTGGATACTCGTTTTTTACAAACTATTGGCCATTATGGCCCCGATAGAACTCGCTTTGCAAATAGCGGCCCAGAAAAAAGCGAATGATGACGCCAACTGCTGCTGCTGCAGGAACCGCAATCAACATACCAGTAAAGCCAAATAGCGAGCCAAAAGCGAACAGGGAGAACATCAGCCAGACCGGGTGAAGGCCGATGCTTTCGCCGACCAGTTTGGGCTGCAATACATTGCCTTCCATGAACTGGCCAACGCCGTAGACCAGCACAACCGCGATGATCATGCCATAGTCAGGCCAGAATTGCACCAAGGCGACGCCCACAGACAAAATCAATCCAGTTATGGAACCGACAAATGGAATGAACGATATCAGTCCGGCAAACAGGCCGATCAACAGGCCGAAATTCAGCCCGATGATTGTCAGAGCAATGCCGTAAAAGAGGCCCAATATCAGACAAAGGGTTCCCTGCCCGCGAACGAAGCCTGCAACAACTCCATCGATATCCTTGAGTATGCCGCGAATGGTTTCACGATGATCGCGTGGCAGCAAATCGTCGATCCTGTTGGTCATGTTGTCCCAATCATAAAGCAGATAGAAGGCAACAACCGGGGTTACGATCAGCAGCGAAATTACATTGATCAGCGCCTTGCCCGAATTCCATACTTGTTGCAGCAGGGCGGAAAGCCATGAGGCGCCCTGTTTCATCAGTTCGCCAAGGTTATCCTGCAAGGTTTTGCCTTCGATACCGATAAGATCGCGCAGCCAAGTGCTCTCGCTTGAAGCGACCAGCCCCTGCAACTCGGTAACAAGATGAGGCAGTCTGGCAAGAAATCCGCTGATCTGACTGCCCAGAATGGGGATAAGGATCATCAGGAACAGGACAAAAATCACCACAAAGCAAACCATGATGATCACAGTTGCCACAAGCCGGCTGGTGCCCAGCCGCTCCAGCCAATCGGCGACCGGGTCGAGGAAATAGGCAAGCGCCATGCCCGCCACAAACGGCAGAAGAATGTCGGAAAACAGCCACAGGAAGAGCAAGAATACTATGAAGAATGCTATCCAGAAAAACAGCTGTGTCCTGAATTTTCGAGCAAAATCGTCTTTCAAGGCACCCTCCCGTTTCAAGCCTGAAGGGAGCCGTTTCTAGCGACTCCACGTAATATTGCTACTATATAACCTCAAATTTTGGCTCCGCAATATAAAATCAGCGGACAAAGGCGCCCACTCGCCGCTTTAGGCTTGAAGACAAACCGCGCTCACCATATGCCTTGATGGAGAATTGGGGCCCAGCCCCTAGACCCGAAAATTTTATTGGAAACCTTTATCAATGAGCGATGACACGCAAAATGGCCAAAACGGATTGAGCTACGCACAGGCTGGGGTGGATATCGATGCGGGCAACGCATTGGTGGAAGCGATCAAGCCTGCGGTAAAATCAACCAAGCGTGCGGGTTCTGATTCTGAAATTGGCGGCTTTGGCGGATTGTTCGATCTTCGCGCTGCGGGGTTTAAAGACCCAATTTTGGTAGCTGCAAACGATGGGGTTGGCACCAAGTTAAAAATCGCCATTGAAGCGGATTGCCACGACAAGGTCGGCATCGATCTGGTGGCCATGTGTGTCAATGATTTGATTGTGCAGGGTGCTGAACCGCTATTCTTTCTTGATTATTTTGCCACCGGGAAACTGGATGTTGAACAGGGAAAAAATATCATCGAAGGCATTGCCGAAGGATGTCGTCAGGCAGGCGCCGCGCTGATTGGCGGGGAAACCGCTGAAATGCCGGGCATGTATAGCGGCGGCGATTATGATTTAGCAGGCTTTGCAGTGGGTGCAGCTGAGCGTGGTTCGCTTTTGCCGACAGAACTGGCTGCCGGAGACGTGATATTGGGTCTTGGCTCATCGGGCGTGCATTCGAACGGATTCTCGCTGGTTCGCAAGATTGTCGAGATGGAAAAAATATCATGGCAAGCTCCTGCCCCGTTTGCACCAAATACCTCGCTTGGGGAAGCCTTGCTTGAACCAACGCGGATTTATGTAAAATCTGTTTTGGCAGCGATTAAAGAAACGGGTGCCGTCAAAGCGTTGGCACATATTACGGGTGGTGGGTTTGTGGAAAATATTCCGCGAGTTCTGCCCGATCATCTTGCGGCAAGTGTTGATCTTGGAGCTGTTAATCCTCCACCTGTGTTTGCATGGCTACAAAAGGCTGGCGGCATTGAAGAACTTGAAATGCTTCGCACCTTCAATTGCGGTGTCGGCATGGTGGTGGTCGTTGCAAAAGATGCTAAGGATCAAGTCTTGGAAGTTTTCAAGGCCAATGGGGAAAACGCCTTTGAATTAGGCCAATTGGTGGAGCGTGATGGGGACGCGGTGCTGTTTGAGGGAAACTTGGGTTTATGAACACCACGCCCAACCAGACTTCTGCGCTTAGTAAGCGCAAGCGTGTTGCGGTTTTGATTTCCGGACGGGGGTCGAACATGGCAGCTTTGATCGCCGCGACCATGGAGCCGGATTACCCCGCTATTATTACCAAGGTTATTTCCAACAAGGCATCGGCGGGTGGGCTCGAAATCGCACGTGCCAATGGCATTGAAACGGCGGTTATTGAGCGTGGCTCATTCGATACTCAGGAAGATTACGAAAAAGCGCTGGGTGATGAATTGGTGCGCGATGAACCGGCCTATATTTGTCTCGCTGGTTTTATGCGCATTTTATCTGATGAGTTTGTACAGAGGTTTAGCGGCCGAATTCTCAATATTCATCCGAGCCTGCTGCCTACGTTTAAAGGCCTTGATACCCATCACCGCGCCATCGAACACGGGGTACGGCTACATGGCTGCACCGTTCATATTGTAACGGCGACGCTAGACGATGGGCCAATCATTGCGCAAACTTGTGTCCCCATATTGCCCGAAGATGATGAAGATGATCTTTCTGCGCGGGTTCTTAAAGCCGAACACGTGCTTTACCCAAAATCGCTGGCACTGCTGGCCAGTGGCGCTATCCGCATGAGTGGCGGCAGGATCATTTTTTCGAAGGAATTTCCAGCGACGGATAGCGATAATTCTGTGTCATCCATCGCATAAGCATTTGACAGTGGAGACCCCAGCGGCCAAATTGGCTTGCAACTCAGGTGTATTTTCAGGCGAGGCAAATTCCATGATAAAATTCATCTCAATTTTTGTTTTTGTGATTGGCTTATCAACAGGCCTGCAAGCCACCAAGGCCGAGGCGCATAGTTTTCCAGAATGCACGGATAGCAAGGTTTTGCAGAGAATATCCAACCGTTTCAATGATGCTGAAGATCGCACATGGCATCGCGGACTTTATGTGGATTCGATTTCCCGTCCCCACGGGCACGGCCATCACGGCTTTGAAGAATCCTCTATCGATCGCCGTTATTGCCACGCTTATGCGAATCTTTCCAATGGCGTAACTCGCAAGGTTCATTATCTGATCGAAGAAGGTCAAGGATTTGCCGGGTTTGGCTGGAATGTAGAATTTTGCGTAACCGGCCTGGACCCGTGGAGAGTTTATGATGGCTATTGCCGCACGGTTCGCCCTTAGCAATCTGCTGTCATTTTTAAAAATCAACGCTGATATCAGCCAATAGTTTGTTGAGCAAAAAAGCTGGCAAAGCTTCCCTTTAGCTCCTATCTACAGGGCAGAAAAGCTCACCCTTCACGAGGAGAATAATATGGTGTTTGGATCAGTCCCCAATATTCAAAGTTCCCGGCATGTCCGAAGTGCCAGTGTATCCGATGACGTTGATTTTGAAATCAAAGGCGCGGAAATGCAGTTCGTTGAAATTGAACTTGATCCGGGCGAATCCGCAATTGCAGAAGCTGGCTCCATGATGTTCAAAGACCCCGCCATTGAAATGACCACCATATTTGGCGATGGTTCCGAGCAAGAAGGCAACAGTTTTATGGACAAGCTTCTTGGTGCCGGAAAGCGCGTCATCACCGGCGAAAGCCTGTTCACCACCGTCTTCACCCATCACGGCACCGGCAAAGCGCGGGTGGGGTTTGCCTCTCCCTATCCCGGCCATGTTCTGGCAATCAAGCTTGATGAGGTTGATGGTCGGCTGATTTGTCAAAAGGATGCATTTTTATGTGCGGCCAAAGGCGTTTCGATTGGCATTTCTTTTCAAAAACGAATGCTGACCGGCCTTTTTGGCGGCGAAGGTTTTATCATGCAGAGCCTTGAGGGCGATGGCTGGGCCTTTGTTCATGTGGGTGGCACCACTCTTGAACGCATCTTGGCACCGGGCGAAGAATTACACGTGGATACAGGTTGTGTCGCTGCTTATACGGGCGACATCGATTTTGATGTGGTTCGTGCCGGTTCGATCAAATCGATGATTTTTGGCGGCGAAGGCGTGTTCTTTGCCAAATTGCGCGGGCCGGGCAAGGTGTGGATACAATCCCTGCCCTTCTCGCGCCTTGCAGGACGCATGCTCGCTGCAGCTCCCAAGGGAGGCGGACGCCATGTGGGAGAAGGCTCCATTCTTGGCGGCATTGGCGATTTGCTGGACGGCGATTGATGTTGAATTATCTGTGGCTCACAATTGGGCTGATCCTGCTGCTGGTTGGCGGTGAATTATTGGTGCGCGGGGCCGTTGGCCTTGCGGAAAAACTTAAAATTCCACCGCTGATTATCGGCCTTACCATCGTTTCCTTCGGCACCTCTGCGCCGGAACTGTTTATTTCTGTTGGTGCTGTTCTTGATGGCGTTGGCGGCATTGCGCTGGGCAATGTGGTGGGTTCGAACATTACCAATGTCATGTTGGTATTGGGTCTTCCTGCGATGACCATGGCTATCCTTTGCGACGAGGAAGGCATCAGTAAAAACCTAGTGATCATGCTGGCTATCACCATCATCTTCATGGGGATGATGGCTAAAGGGTCTCTGGAGCGCTGGGACGGGATCATTCTGCTCGGGCTACTGGTGATGTTTTTATACGATCAGTTGCGTGCCGCACGAAAGGCGCGGGCTGATGCGGTTCAAACAACGGATTATCACGACGAGGTTAGTGCTATTCCCACCAGCGGATGGGTTATTGGCGGCTTGCTTGTGGCGGGAATTGCAGCGCTTCCCATTGGTGCGGAATTCACCGTTAATGCGGCAACGATCATCGCCAAATCATGGCATGTATCCGATGAGGTGATTGGCCTGACGATTTTGGCAATCGGCACATCCCTGCCCGAACTTTCGACCACCCTGATGGCCAGCATTCGCAAGAGTTCTTCTGTGGCGCTGGGCAATGTGGTGGGCTCCAATATTTTCAATATCGCCGCGATTATGGGCATCACCGTGACGATCAAGCCGATCATAGTCACCGACCATATTATCGGTCTCGATATGTGGGTGATGCTTGGTTCTACGGTGCTGCTGGTATTGCTGGCGCATTATAAGAAGCTGATCGATTTCAAAAAGGGCGCTGCTATGACAATCGCTTACTGCATTTATGTCTATCTGGCATTCGTGTATTAAGGGTTCATGGCACTTCGGACAAAAACAGCACTGATTACCGGCGGTTCCAAACGCATTGGCAAGGCCATTGTCAGCGATTTGGTCGCCAACGGCTTCGGTGTGGTGTTTCATTATGCCGATGATGATGACTGCGCGCAGAGGCTTGTTGAAGAGCTGGGTGGTGAAATTTATGCACTGAAGGCAGATTTGCGTGATGGCGACGCTGCCCGTTCCTTATTCAAGGAAGCCCAACAGCTGCTTGGCCCGATCAGCCTGCTGGTCAACAATGCATCGATTTTTAAACCGGATAGCGCCAAAGCCTTTGATGAGGAGCTTTTCGATGATCATTTTGCAATTCATGTAAAAACTCCCGCCATTCTGTCTGAGTGCATGGCATCGCAGGAAAATCTGGAACATGGTCTGGTTGTGAATATGATCGACCAAAGGGTTTTGCGGCCAAACCCGCGTTTCTTTTCCTACACATTATCCAAGTCTGCACTTTGGACGGCAACCCAGACCATGGCTCAGCAATTTGCGCCGCGCATACGGGTTAACGCCATTGGTCCCGGACCAACACTGGCAAATGAACGCCAGAATGCAGATGATTTTCAACAACAGATAGATGCCCTGCCCTTGGAAAAAGGGCCCGGTCTTGAAGAGTTCGGTGTAACCATTCGCTATCTCTATGACACCCCTTCCATCACCGGACAGATGATCGCGCTGGATGGTGGGCAGCATCTGATCTGGCAAACTCCTGACACTATTGGTCAGGAGTAACAAAAATATTGCTTGATAGAGCAGGTCCGAATCCGGCATTCTTAAACTATGAATGACACCCCTACCAAAAAACCTGATCTTGCAGCCACCACCAAAGGTGTGGGCAAGCTCGTGTGGGAAGAAACCATTCCCTTAAATGAAGGCTTGTCGGGTGTTGAAATCATCGGGAATTTTGTCAAAAAACTGCCGAATTCTCCTGGTGTTTATCGCATGTTTAATAAGTCCGGCGATGTTCTTTATGTGGGTAAGGCACGCAATCTGAAAAAGCGCGTTGCCTCCTATGCCAAGATGGGCGGGCATACAAACCGCATTGCCAAGATGATCCTTGATACGGTCAATATGGAGTTTATCACAACCCATACGGAGACCGAGGCGCTGCTGCTTGAAGCGAATCTTATCAAACGTTTGCGGCCACGTTTCAATGTGTTGCTGCGCGATGATAAAAGCTTTCCTTATATCGTGATTACGGACGATCACGCTGCTCCGGGCGTGTTCAAGCATCGCGGTGCGCGTGCGAAACATCGCGATTATTTCGGGCCGTTTGCATCCGCTGGTTCGGTCAACCGAACGATCAATGCCATGCAGCGTGTGTTTCTGGTTCGCACCTGTTCCGACAGCGTTTTTGACAGCCGTTCTCGGCCTTGCCTGCTCTATCAAATCAAGCGCTGTTCCGGCCCTTGCACTGGCGAAATTTCCAACGATAATTACGCCAAATTAGTGCAGGATGCGAAGCGCTTTCTCAAGGGCAAGAGTTCCGATATTCAAACGCAGTTATCCGGGCAGATGCAGAAGGCTTCCGAAGCTCTGGATTTTGAAACCGCGGCCATGTATCGCGACCGAATTTCCGCTCTGTCTCAGATTCAATCCCATCAGGGTATCAACCCGCACACGGTGGATGAAGCCGATGTTTTTGCCATCGAGCAAAAAGGTGGGATGAACTGTATTCAGGTGTTCTTTTTCCGTACCGGCCAGAATTGGGGCAATCGTTCTTATTTTCCTCGCGCCGATAAGAGCCTTGAACCCAATGAGGTTTTGGGCGCGTTTATCAGCCAGTTTTATGATGATAAGCCCTGTCCGCGCATGGTGTTGCTGTCGCATGAAATCGACGATCAGGCATTGCTTGGCGAAGCGCTTTCAACCCGCATGGATCATAAAGTTGCTTTCCATGTTCCCCAGCGCGGCGAGAAACGCGAACTCGTGCAACATGTGGCGACAAATGCCCGTGAAGCCCTTGGGCGACAATTGGCCGAAACTTCCACCCAAAAAATATTGCTTGAAGGCGTGCGCGAGGCATTTGATTTGCCGCGCACGCCGAAGCGTATCGAGGTTTATGATAACTCCCACATCATGGGCACTAATGCCGTTGGCGGCATGATTGTTGCCGGTGCAGAAGGCTTTGTGAAAAATCAATATCGCAAGTTCAATATCAAGTCGGAGGACCTCGTTCCCGGCGATGATTACGGCATGATGCGCGAAGTGCTGACCCGGCGGTTCTCCCGGCTAGTAAAGGAATACGGCCTGCCAAAGCATGAGGAAGAAACCGGCGAAGATGCGCCGGAGATGGCCTCCATCCCGCCTTGGCCCGATTTGATATTGATCGATGGCGGTCTCGGCCAATTAAACGCTGTGCGCGGTGTTATGAAGGAACTGAATATTGAAGGCGTGGTGCCGCTCGTCGGCATCGCCAAGGGACCGGACCGCGATGCGGGACTGGAGAAATTCTTTGTTCACGGCAAACCGTCATTCATGCTGCCCCAGCGGGATCCGGTTTTATATTTCGTTCAGCGTCTGCGCGATGAGGCGCACCGTTTTGCTATTGGTACGCACCGTGCGCGGCGCAAGAAAGCGATGATCAGAAACCCGCTGGACGAGATTTCCGGCATCGGCCCCGGGCGCAAGCGTGCCTTGCTGCATCACTTCGGAACGGCCAAAGCTGTCAGCCGTGCAGCGCTTACAGATTTGAAGGCGGTGGACGGCATCTCGGCACAAATTGCCAAGACGGTCTACGATCATTTCAACGAAAATGGATAGTCCCGGATGCGACAGATTGGTATAATTGCTTTTAATTTACCCCGCGGGCCAATCACTGGTTGAAATCTGTCCGCAAATAAGGCTTTCTTTGATTATGTCGCCCGTTTCAAAATCCAAATATAGCAAATTTATGAGCATTCCGAACATGCTCACTTATGGCCGTATTATTGCTGTACCATTGATTGTGCTGTGCTTTTTTGTCGAAGGGCGGCTGAACGGCTCTGATGCAGCGCGTTGGTGGGCATTTGGCATCTATGTGGCTGCGACGATTTCCGACTTTTTCGATGGCTATCTGGCTCGAATCTGGAAGCAAAGTTCACGTTTTGGCGCCATGCTGGACCCAATTGCCGATAAATTACTGGTAGCCGCCTGTCTTTTATTACTGGCCGCGGATGGCACCATTGCCGGATGGACAATCTGGGCAGCGATCATCATTTTATGCCGAGAAATTTTGGTTTCCGGCTTACGCGAATATCTGGCGGAGCTAAAAGTTAGCGTTCCCGTATCTCAAATCGCCAAATGGAAAACCGCTGCGCAGATGATTGCCATTGGATTTTTGCTGACTGGCCCTGCTGGTGACAAAGTGTTGCCCTATAACACAGAAATCGGCATAGGCCTGCTGTGGTTTGCGGCAATCATTACACTCTATACGGGCTATGATTATTTTCGGGCAGGCATTCGCCATTTTGTGGACTAGACTTCGATGAAACTTGTTTATTTTTCATGGATCAGAGAGCGCATCGGCACCGGTGAGGAAGACGTTACTTTGCCAGATGGCGTCGATACTATTGCCTCCCTGTTAGATTGGCTAAAATCGCGTGGTGAAGAGTTTGAAGCGGCTCTGGAACATCCTGACGTGGTGCGCATTGCACTGGACCACGAGCATGTGGATGATCGCGAAACCAGCCTTGAAGGCGTCAAGGAAGTTGCGCTTTTTCCGCCAATGACAGGCGGTTGATTTTGGCCAACGACACCATTCCCGAAATTCGCATACAGGCTGAAGATTTTGATATCTCTGCCGAGATTGCAAAACTGACCGAGGGCCGCGGCGATATCGGCGCGGTGGTGACCTTCTCCGGCCTGTGCCGCGATGAGTCTGGCACGCTTGAAGCACTGGAACTGGAACATTATCCGGGCATGGCAGGCGCAGAAATTCAACGCTTTGCTAAAGAGGCCATTGAGCGCTGGGATTTATGCGGTCTGGTGGCCATTCATCGTTACGGTAAGATCAAACCGGGCGAGAATATCGTGCTGGTGATTGCTGCAAGTTCTCACCGTCAGGCGGCTTTCGACGGTGCGAATTTCTTGATGGATTATCTAAAAACCCACGCGCCGTTTTGGAAGAAAGAACATCTGATTGGCGGCAGCACCGGAGAATGGGTCGCCGCGAAAGATGACGATGACAACGCGCTTTCCAAGTGGGAAGACTAAAGCGGCCAGACCAGCAGGATCATCGGGACAGCTACGCCGATCACGATGATTTCCAGCGGAAGCCCCATGCGCCAATAATCCCCGAATGAATATCCCCCCGGCCCCATGATCAGCGTGTTGTTTTTATGACCGATTGGCGTGAGGAAAGCGCAGGATGCAGCTATGGCGACTGCCATCAGGAACGGGTCGGGATTAACATGCAATTTATTGGCGATGTCGAGTGCGATGGGCGCACCGATGACTGCTGTGGCAGTGTTGTTCAGTACATCGGATAAGGTCATCACGACGACCATTAGCACGGTCAAAATGATGGCTGGAGCCATGCCTGCGGTGAGACTTACGATCTGGGTGGCTATTAGTTCTGTGCCGCCAGAATTTTCCAGTGCCACACCTAGAGGGATCATACTTCCGAGCAGCACAATCACCGGCCACTCGATGTGATCATAAACGCTGCGGATCGGAACGATATCCATATAGACATAAGCGGCCACAACGATAGCGAGTGCCGTTGCCAGATATAGAAGGCCAAAGCTTGCGACACCAATTGCGGCGGCAAAAATGCCAACGGCCAGCCACGCACGCGTGTGCTGGGTGACATTCAAGCCGCGTTTGGCGAGTGGCAACAGGCCGAGCCAGTTGACTACATCCGGCAGGCTATCGGCAGGGCCGATGAGCAACAGAATGTCGCCTGCCTTAATATCCAGATGGCGCACCCGTTTTTGAAACCGCCTGCCCTGCCTTGAAACTCCGAGCAAGGAAACACCACGGCGAGCGCGAAGACGCAATGAAATGGCGGAGCGACCGACAATGCGCGAATCGGCAGGAACCACCACTTCCATTAATTCCATGTCGCCGACTGCGGTGCCTTCATTGGGTTTTTCGCCGAAGAATTCGAGGTTCAGGGTTCCGCGAAAACGGTCGATGTTTTCTGCTGAGGCTTCCACCACCAGCATGTCGTTGGCCCGTAATTCAATGCTAGCGCCAAAGCCGCTACGGCGTTTGCCGTTGCGCACAACGCCCAATATCAAAATATCGTTTTCATCGGCATCTTCGTAAAGCTCTTTTACTTTCTTGCCTATGGTTTTGGATTTTTCTGGGATTACAAGTTCGGCCACATAGCCGTCCAAATTCAACAATTCCTTGGATGAGTCTTTTTGATCCTCATTGTGAGGAATCAATCGCCAACCACCGAAGGCGACGAATGCAATGCCAGCAATGGCGCAGACCAGACCCACAGGGGCAAAATCAAACATAGCGAATGGTTCGCCCGTTGTGCGTTCGCGGAATGAAGCAATAATGATGTTTGGAGGTGTACCGATCAGGGTTACGAGGCCCCCGAGAATGGTGGCAAATGATAGAGGCATCAACGTGATGCGTGGGCTTCGGCCAGCTTTTTGTGATGCCTGAACATCCACGGGCATGAGCAAAGCGAGGGCTGCCACGTTGTTCATGAAAGCAGAAAGTATCGCACCAGTACCGCTCATAATCGAGATATGCGCCCCCACAGAGCGGCCCGTATCAATGATATTGCGGGTGATGAGGTCAATCGCGCCGGAATTCAGCAGGCCGCGCGACACCACCAAAACCAACGCGACAATGATGGTGGCCGGATGGCCGAAGCCAGAGAACGCGTCCTTGGTTTCCACCAGCCCCAGAACCAGTGCAATCAACAGGGCAGAAAACGCAATCAGATCATAACGCCAACGGCCCCATAAAAGCATAACAAAGACACCACCGAAGAGGCTAAAAAGAAGCATTTGATCGGTTGTCATGGTGCACAGCTCTCGTTGGTTGCGTTGTGGGGTTGGCGCTGTGGCTACAATGAATGAGCAGATGGGGGATTTCAACAGTCGGGATATTTATGCCCATGAAAATCCGGGAGCAACGAAACTGCGTTCTGCCAGTTTTTGAATGTGGTTATGTATTCCGATAGCTCTCAAAATATGCCTCCAAATCAGAAAACCCGATGGCCCTATCAGAAAAATCAAAAGTACCATTTTGCCTTATCTCGTTGGCAGCTTCGACCAGCGAACCATATGCCAGTCGGGCAAATGATGAACCAACACTGATTCTCTTTACCCCAACGTCTGCGAGCTCATTGGTGTTGAACGTCGCGCCCGGCATGCCCATGACAACATTGACTGGCTTAGTCACGGCTGAGCATACCTCCTGAATGGTTTTTAAATCATACAGGCCGGGAGCATAAAGAACGTCGGCTCCTGCTTGTTCTTAGGATTGTAACCGTTGAATTACCTCATTCAATGATGGCTTCCCCCATAAGAGATTTTCACATCTGGCGGTTAGCACAAAATCTTTGGACAATTCATTACAAGCCTGTCTGGCAGCAGCAATTCGTTCTGTCGCCAGAGATAGATCATAAATTGGATGGTCCTTGTTGCCGGTATGATCTTCAATAGAACAACCGGCTAATCCTGTTGCGGCGGCAGCTTTTATGGTCTCAAAAACACTTTCAGGCGTATCTCCAAACCCTTTTTCCAAATCCGCAGATACAGGCAAAGAAGTTGCCGATACCATCTCCCGACAATGGACGAGAGTAGCCTCCTTGTTCACGGTGCCCTCCGGCACTCCCATGGCAAATGCCATTCCGGCACTGGTGGTCGCGAGCGCTTTGAACCCAAGACCTGCAAGAATTCTGGCGGACCCCACATCCCAAGGGTTCGGAATTACAAATGCACCAGCCTGCTCGTGAAGTTCTCGGAAGGTTAGGTTTTGGGGTTTCATCGGATTTTCTCCAATTTCAAATTATTTTAACGCCGTAACACATTCCCACTGACAAAACTTGGCGGCAGAGAGCGAACTAAATAGTACGCATAAAAAAACCGGAGCAAAGCCCCGGTTTTTCTTTAATTATATAAAATCGAAACTAGCCGACAACATCGGTTCCAGCGAACCAGAATGCGATTTCTTCTGCTGCTGTTTCAGGAGCGTCAGAACCGTGTACTGAGTTTTCGCCCAGTGAGATTGCGAATTCTTTGCGGATTGTGCCTTCATCAGCATCAGCCGGGTTTGTTGCGCCCATGATTTCGCGGTTTTTCAGGATGGCGTTTTCGCCTTCAAGAACCTGAACTACGGTTGGGGCAGATGACATGAATTCTGTTAGTTCGCCGAAGAAAGGACGGTCTTTATGAACTGCGTAGAAAGCTTCTGCCTGACGCAGGCTCATCCATACGCGGCGAGAAGCGACAACGCTTAGGCCTGCTTCTTCAAGTTTTTGAGTGATTGCACCGGTGAGGTTGCGTCTTGTTGCGTCCGGTTTGATCATGGAAAATGTACGTTCAATCGCCATTTTTATCTGCCTTTAATGATTACGTTTAAGGAGGAATTTGAGGCGGTATATAGCCCTGTAACCGGTTTGCTGCAAGTGCGAAAGGAAGGAAACGTCAAGATGTGCCGTTAAACTTGCATTTTGGGCTTGCATAGCGAGCCTCATAAGGCCAAAACCCCTCCCATGCTTACAATTACTGATCTTACCGTGCGTATCGCCGGCCGCCTATTAATCGAAAATGCCAGTGTTTCCATTCCAAGTGGGGCGAAAGCCGGGCTTGTGGGGCGCAATGGCTCTGGCAAGACCACATTGTTTAATGTGATTTCCGGGGACCATCACAGCGAAACGGGTTCCATTACTATTCCCAAGGGATTGCGCCTTGGCCGGGTGGCTCAGGAAGCGCCGGGAACCGAAGAATCCCTGCTGGAAATCGTGCTTGCTGCCGATACCGAGCGAGTGGAATTACTGGCGGAAGCGGAAACCGCGACAGATCCCGGACGTATCGCCGATATTCAACTGCGTTTGAATGATATCGACGCCCATTCGGCGGAAGCGCGTGCTGCAGAAATTCTAGCCGGTTTGCGCTTTGATAATGCGGCGCAAGCGCGCCCTGCATCTTCATTCTCCGGTGGTTGGCGTATGCGCGTGGCATTGGCCGCGGTGCTTTTTGCAAAGCCGGATGTACTGCTGCTCGATGAGCCAACCAACTATCTCGATCTTGAGGGTACGTTATGGCTGGAAGCCTTTGTGGCTCGCTATACCGGCACCGTTTTGATCATTAGTCACGACCGGGATTTGCTCAATAATGCGGTAAACTCCATTGTGCATCTGGAGGATATGAAACTCAAATTCTATCGTGGCAGCTATGATAATTTTGAGCGGCAACGGGCAGAGCAACAAATTTTGCAGGATAAGGCTCGTGTAAAGCAGCAGGCCCGCATGGACCATATGCAGGCTTTTGTGGATAGATTCCGCGCCAAGGCGAGTAAAGCGAAACAGGCGCAATCCCGCCTGAAAGCGCTTGAAAAAATGCAACCAATTTCCGCCTTGCGCAAAGAGCATGTGGCGCCGATTACCTTCCCTAACCCGGTAAAACGAGCAGGATCCCCTATTATCAAACTTGAGGGCGTCAAATGTGGCTATGAGGCTGGTAAGCCGATCTTGCAGAATTTGACCCTCAATATTGATACGGATGATCGCATCGCGTTGCTGGGTGCCAATGGTAACGGTAAATCGACCTTCGCCAAATTGCTGGCCGATCAATTGCCGCATGTGAGTGGTGAGATTGTTAAAGCGGACAAATTGAAAATTGCTGTTTTTGCCCAACATCAGATGGATGATTTGCGCGAAGATGAAACGCCGGTGGAACATGTTCGCGCCTTGATGCCGCACGAACCAGAAGCAAAAGTCCGCTCTCGCGTTGCCCGGATGGGTCTGGATATCAATCGGATGGACACCAAGGCAAAAAGCCTTTCGGGCGGCGAGAAAGCGCGGCTGCTGTTGGGCTTGATTGTTTTTGAAGGCCCAAATTTGCTGATCCTCGATGAGCCGACCAACCACCTTGATATGGATACCCGCGAAGCGCTGGTTCATGCATTGAATTCATATACCGGCGCTGTTGTGCTGATCAGCCATGACCGGCATTTGATTGATGCCAGTGTGGACCGATTGTGGATTGTTGGTGATGGCGAAGTGCGCCCTTATGAAGACGATATGGATGCCTACCGCACTCTGATCTTGAAAGGCGCGAAGGCTTCTAATTCTTCAAAGGCGGAGAAGCAGCCCAAGCAATCTCAAGCCGAGCGACGGAAGAAAGCTGCCGAGCAGCGCAAGGTCTTTGCGCCATTGCGTAAAGAGATTTTGCAGATCGAAAAAGAGATGGAAGACCTCAAGGAGAAAATCGGCAAGATCGATGTGAAACTCTCAACTCCGGGCATATTTGAAAACCATCCGGTCGATGCTGAAAAGCTCACCAAAATGCGTGTGACTACGGAAAACGCGATGGCCGAAAAAGAAGCGCTCTGGATGGAACGTAGCGAAGTCTATGAATCTGAGACCAGTGGCCGATAATTATCGGACCTAGTCCAGATCAGCATTACGGCCCCATCTGATTTTCTTTTTTACCGGTTTAGCCACAGGCTTTGCGGCTGGTTTTGGCGTTTCGGTTTGAGGAGGTGTTATTTCCGCTTGTTGTGAACTTTGTTTTTGCATTCGCTTTCTACGTCGGATGAACAAAAACAAACCAAGCACGAACACCATAAACCCTGGTGTCCTCATGGATGTATCAGGCTCTTCAACGATACTCAGTGCGGTTACAGCGACGGATGACAGGCTGAAATCCGGTTTTTCATCCATGCTGACATTAATGGTATAATTTCCTGATTTGGCGATGTAAAATTGCGGTACGTAGGTGAAAACTTTCACGAAACCGGCTCTTGGCGCTATATGCTTACCGACATGTACCTGCACAGTTTTGTCTAAGACGACCTCCTGCGGCCCGGCAACTTTAACTCTAAAACGTACGATATTTTCCAGATACGGGGTTCCCGGCAGGAAGTTTGCAGTCAGTTTCAGCTTTGCCGGATTATTGATTGTATTTAGATTTATGCTCTGGTTCTTCCAACCACGCTCATCCCCGCGTTCATAAACTTGAGCCGTTGCTAATACTGTTTCATGCACTTTGGTTTTGATTGCCGGGTAAACGAAGGCCATTAAAAGGCCTCCGATTACTAAAAATGCTCCAATATTCATCATCGACCTTTCGCTTTTTTAAATTATTCAGAATCGGTCTTGCTGGATAGAATTTCCCATTTCCCAAATAAATAGATCAGCCCATTTTTTTCCATTCATAAAACCCGTGTGGAATTTGTCTGTCCGGGCGATCAATGGTGAAAATGTCTTCTGAAACTAGCTTGAATCCGAGGGTGAAGAATATTTCAGCCTGATCCTTGATCAACGGCCATGGTGGGCCTGCCTGTTCGCGCGGTTCAGGCAAAATTCTTGTGTAGACCAATAAAGTTCCTCCGGGCTTCACCAGATTTGCGACGGCCCTTGCGGATTTTTCAAACATTTTTGGAGGTAGCGCCTGAAGAGTGTAGCATTCATGCACCAGATCAAATTTCTCCAACCATTCTGAGGGTGGATCGAAGAGATCCGCTTGTCGATATTGAACAAGACTTTCGGGAAAGCGCTTTTTGGCCCATAAAATTGCGTCCGCGGCCACATCGAAGGCTGCGGTTTGATAGCCATATTCAGCAATTGCCTCAGCGTTATCGCCCAGACCGCAGGCTATATCGAGTGCTGTTTGATCTTGGCCTTTTTTATCTTTCAGCCAATCGAGCAGCTTGTCTTTCGGGTGCAAATCTGCCCACGGAACATTGATAGCATCGCGCCCTGCCCGCTGGTAGACTGCGTTGAAAAAAGCGATGCGTTCCGGCTCATCGTGGACTCGATCAGCATCGAGTTTGTTGATTTCCACCCGCGCCTGTTTTTGCTTTTCGCGAAAATCTTCATCGGGGCGGGGGTCGTTGCTCATGCTTTCTTTTCCCAACCACCATTTGGTTTTTGCTGCCAATAGGTCAGATCGAAGCCCGCTTCCTTTTCAATTTTCCAGCGTTCCCGTGCCTGCAAAACCGCGTCATTGTCGTGACCGTCAAACATGTAGACCGCGCGTTCATAGCCTGTCAGATCGTCCGGCACGGCGCCATCGACCATGAAGCGGATGCTGGCCTCATTGGGATTGTCGGTTTCGGTGGTCAACCAGATCGGCTGCATGGATTGGGTGCCATCTTTGGTAGTACCGTGGGCGAGAAAACTGTGTTCCTGATAGGTCCACAAATGAGCATCCAAGGCTTCGATTCTTCCCTGAGATCCGGCCTGAACCACCACCTTCCAACCCCGTTCAAGGGATTTTTCAAGCAGGCCCGGAAGTGCTGTTTCCAGATTGCTTTCTGTCAGGTGATAGAACAAAATCTCAGTCATAACAGTTACTTACTCGTACTTATTCATAGAAATCAGAGACCAGACGATCGAGCAGTCTCACGCCATAACCTGAGCCCCACGACTGATTGAACTCGTGTTTTGGCGATCCCATGGCGGTGCCTGCGATATCCAAATGCGCCCATGGGGTATCTTCCACATAGCGTTGCAGGAATTGTCCGGCGGTGGATGAACCACCGTATCTGCCGCCTGTATTTTTCATGTCGGCGAATTTGGAATCGATCATTTTATCGAACTCTTTATCGAGCGGCATGCGCCATACTTTTTCATCTGTGGTCAGTCCTGCCGCGTAGATATTTTCCGCCAGTTCGTCATTGTTGGAGAAAAGCCCGGCGTAGTTTTTGCCGAGAGCGACAAGAATCGCTCCTGTAAGCGTTGCCAGATTGATCATGAATTTTGGTTTGAACCTGGTGTGGCAATACCAAAGCGCATCGGCCAAAACCAGACGGCCTTCAGCATCTGTGTTGATGATTTCGATGGTCTGACCCGACATGGAAGTTAGGATATCGCCGGGACGATAGGCGTTGCCATCGGGCATATTTTCAACGATGCCGATAATGCCGATCACATTGACCTTGGCTTTTCTGGAAGCAAGCGCGTGCATCAGGCCGGTGACAGCTGCTGCACCGCCCATATCGCCCTTCATGTCTTCCATGCCGCCGCCGGGTTTAAGCGAAATACCGCCCGTATCGAAGATGACGCCTTTGCCAACAAAGGCGATGGGTTGTTCTTTGGCTTTGCCGCCATCCCATTTCATGATTGCCATGCGGGCGGGCTGTTCAGACCCCTGCGCCACGCCGAGCAAGGCACCCATTTTTAGTTTTTTCAGCTCTTTATCGCCGAGAATTTCTACTTTCACGCCGAGTTTTTCCAAATCCTTTGCCTGTTTGGCAAATTCTACCGGGGTCAGCACATTGGGCGGTAAATTGACCAGATCACGGGCCAGCAAAACACCATCGCTGACGCTATCCAGTCTTTTCCATTCGCGCCGCACCGCTGCGGTATCATCATGGGCAAAGACCAGTTTGCGGGATTTTGTGGGGGCCGGTTTTTTCGATTTGGTTTTATATTGATCAAAATCATAGGCTGCCATTTTTGCGCCAGCCGCCATTGCTGCAAAGGATACAGCTTCCAGTTTGCTTCCCTTTTCGCCAAGTTCGCCGATGATGGTGACAAGCTCGGACTTTTTGGTCGTGGAATTTACCTTACCGCCGAGTTTCATCCAGTCGGCTTCTCCAGCTTCACTCACTTCGCCGCAGCCGAGCACAATCCATTTGTCAAAAACACCATCGGGCGCCACCAATGTGACCACACTTTTGCTTGCTCCTGAAAAATCGGAAAGATCAACGGCCCGTTGCAATTGCCCGCTGGTATCAAGGGCTTTGGCGGTCTTTGGCAGCTGGCCATCTTTTTCAACAAGAAAGACGAGTGTGCCCTTTTTCGGCAAGGTATTTTTAGCAATCGAGATTGTAGGGAGCTTGGCCATGATTCCTCCGGCATTGTGTGATGAAGTCTTGAACCTAATGAGTGTGGTCAACTTTGCAAAGACCAAATATGTAATTGATTTAGGTGATGCAATGCGGTTCTATTATTTACACTAATTTAACTCTGTTTCTTTGCCTATTTTTAGCCAATATGAGGCTTTATGTTTACAGGTTGGTAACCCTGATAATTTCTTAAACCATCGGGCATCGGCCCGGTCCTATTTGTAGAGTATCCATGAAGCTGATTGAGCGTTATATTTTTGGGAAAACAGTGCATGCCGCTGCCATCACGCTTTTGGCGATGGTCGGGGTGGTCTGGATTGTTCAGGCCTTGAAGGGGCTCGATATTATCACGACCAACGGGCAAACACTTTTTACCTATTTTTCCCTGACCTCGCTGGCCGTTCCCCTGCTGATTCAGGCTGTTGTTCCTCTTTCTATATTATTGGCGACCATTCACACGATTAACGCATTAAATTCCAATTCGGAGTTGGTGGTTATTTCGGCCAGTGGCGCTTCTACCAATGTGCTTGCCAAACCGTTATTGTTGGTCGCTTTGGTTTGCAGCCTTGCTACCGGTTCGATCGGGCATTTCATCTCGCCAATAAGCCTGATCAAGATGAACCAGTTTGCTACGGAAATGCGTGCTGATCTGGTTTCCATTGTATTGCGCGAAGGTGTTTTCAAAGAAGTCGAGCCGGGACTGACATTTCACGTAGCAAAACGCGGTGAAAATGGCCTCCTCAGCGGGATTTTGATAGCGGATGAGCGCGATCCGAATTCTTCCACCATTTATTCGGCCAAAGAAGGGGTTGTTGCAAGTAAGAATGGCATGACCATGCTGGTGCTCCGTGATGGTGAGATTCAGCAAAGCAATTATTCAGATGGCAGTGTCAGTGTCATCAAATATGAGTCCTATTTTTATGATCTCTCCAGCCTGTCGGGGCCAACGGCTGTGCCACGGCTCCCGCCAAACCGGCGTACGACTGTTGAATTATTGAGTCCTGATATAGATGAGTATTTCTTCAAGAAAAATCCGGGCGACTATCGGGCTGTCATCCACGAACGGTTTTCTGAAATGCTGTGGCCCTTTGCCTATGTGTTTGTTATTCTTGCATTTATCGGGCAAGCACGGTCAAGCAGAGCAGGTTATGGCACGGCAATCGGGTGGGCAGTCATCATGCTTCTCGTTGCCCGAGGGGCGGCCTTTCCGGCCAAGGGGATGTTGAAAGCCGATCCTTCTGCTGTTCTGCTGATCTATGGTTTGCCAATTTTCTGTATTTTATTTGGTTGCTGGTTTGTGTTTACCAATCGACCGGTGGCACTGCCGAAACCTTTGCAGCAAATTGTTGATCGCAATGAACAAAAAATGCGCCAATTTGGTGAGCGTCTGCAAAAATCCTATATTGCCTTTCGCCGTCGCCGTGCCGGAGTGGAAACATGATCGGCAAAACGCTCTTTTTATATATTGCCTCGCGGTATTTCAAAAACACCATCGCCATGTTGCTGGCATTGATGTTTTTGATTGTGACGGTCAATTTTGTCGAAGAAATGCGCAAGGCTTCCCATTTGGCTGATGTATCCACTTGGCAACTTTTTCAAATTTCAACGCTTCAGGCTCCGGTGTTTCTTGAAAAAGCATTTGCATTCGGGTGCCTGTTCGCAGCGATGGTGACCCTCAACCAGATGAACGGAAAAATGGAATTGGTGGTTGCAAGGGCCGCGGGCGTTTCAGCCTGGCAATTCTTGTTACCCATTGGTTCTGTTGCTATTTTCTTCGGATTTTTTGTTGCGATGATCTATAATCCTGCGGCCATTATATCGCTGGAAAAGAGCAAGGATTTACGCGCCGTGGTTTATTCGCTGAAGGAGCGTGCAGCGGAAAAATCCGTCAATGGTTATTGGATCAGGCAAGAAGACGAGACGGGCAGCGCAGTTATCAACGCAAATCTTGCTCGCGACCGTGGGCAGACACTGAGTGATGTAACTGTTATTCGCTGGAGCCCCGATGGATCGCTGCTGGACCGGATAGATGCGGTTTCCGGTTTTTATCGAAACGACCATTGGCTTTTGCTGGACACAAAAACCACCCAAAATGATGGCAGGGTAACCAGAAGTTCGGCCTTGAGGCTGAAGACCAATTTGCGCCCGGAGAGCCTGTTTGATGCTAGCACGCCGCCAGATTTAGTGCCGTTCTGGGAGCTTCGGGATACGGCCGCAAAGTTGCAAGGAACCGGGAGCAATTCGCTGCAATATCTGGTGCAATTTCATAAACTTCTCTCCCTCCCCGCGTTTTTCGTGGCGATGATTTTGATCGCTGCCACCGTATCACTGAAATTTGCTCGATTTGGTCAGGGGGGACGGTTGATTTTAGGTGGAATTCTCAGCGGCTTCGTGCTTTATACAATCTCGAGTCTAATAACTTCGTTAGGAAGCAATGGGATAGTCCCGCCAGCGTTAGCTGCCTGGGCTCCAGCATGTGTGACAATATTATTTGGGACAAGCATTTTGTTGCATCAGGAGGATGGATAGTTGACCCATCCAAAAAGCGTAAGCCTGATGCGTAATATACGCCGTTTTCACTGGGCATTCGTGGCAGTCGCTGCCGCGGGCATGGCTACGTGCGGACCAAATTTGCTTTCTCCCCTCTCCAATAGTGCGAATGCGCAGGAAATTACCCAGACACTTTCCAGTCGTCCCAAGGCCACGCCGGGCACGCAAATGCTGCTCGAATCAGATGATTTGATCTACGATAATGATCAGCAAATAATCATTGCCTCAGGCAATGTGCAGATCGCTTATGACGGATATACGCTGGTTGCCGAAAAAGTTACCTATAATCGCACAAGTGGGCGGGTAACGGCGCAAGGGTCCGTGGAGATTCTTGAACCCAGCGGCAATCGGATATTTGCTGATGAAATTGATCTCACCGATGATTTCTCCAATGGATTTATTGCAGCCCTCAGAGTAGAGACAGCGGACGAAACACGCATTGCAGCAACGAGTGCCGAGCGAATTGATGGTGCCTTCACCGTATTTCATAATGGCGTCTATACCGCCTGTAAGGCCTGCAAAGAAAACCCGAGCAAGCCGCCTCTCTGGCAAATTCGGGCAAGAAAAATAACCATCAATAACGATACCAAAGCTGTGGAATATGAAGATGCCAGTTTTGAAGTGTTTGGTGTTCCCATTATTCGACTGCCTCGGTTTGCCCATGCCGACCCAGCGGTAAAACGTAAATCTGGATTTTTATTCCCTGACTTTACAAATCATGCAGCGCTTGGTTTTGGCCTTCGCAGTTCCTATTTCTTCAATCTGGCACCAAATTTTGATCTGACTCTGACCGGTGGTTACTATTCCAGGCAAGGGCTTTTGGTAGAAACTGAATGGCGCCATCGCCTGGAAAATGGCAGTTATTCCATCAAACTTGCCGGTATCGACCAGCAAAACCCCGATGCATTTAACCCTGCATATACAGATTCGGAAAAAGAGCGCCGCGCCGCAATTGCTACCGTTGGCAAATTTGATATCAATCCGCGCTGGAAATTTGGTTGGAATGCATTGCTGCAGTCGGACAAGAATTTTGCCAGAACCTACAGCATTGCCGGATTTGATTCGAGTAACATTACCAACGAGCTTTATTTGCAGGGGCTTTCCGGCAAAAATTACTTCAATTTGGCGGTTCAAGACTTTCTCATCCAGAATTCTTCTAACGTAGATGTTGATCAGGATTTGCAAGCTAACGTTTTACCGATTTTAGACTATAATGTGGTGAGCGATGGTGAAGATGGCCTCGGACAGGTTTCGTTCGATTTTAATATGGCTAATCTTACACGCAGTGCCTCTGATATTATCAATAAGGGACTTGGTGCATCTGAGCGTTTCCACGGTATTCGCGGTGAATATACCCGAGCTAGTTTCAATCTTGATTGGAAAGGTTCGACGATCATGGACAGTGGCGCCTTGATCACCACATCATTGGGGCTACGCGGGGATGGTATTCAGGTGAATTCGGATGGGCTTAATTCTGCCGAAAACCCTTTGCTGACCAATGAAAGCATTTATCGCGTAATGCCTAGTGCCATGTTGGAAATTCGTTATCCCATGATTGCTTCTAACAGTATGGGAACGCATATTTTTGAACCCATCGCACAAATCATAACACGCTCTGACGAAACGCATATTGGCCTGTTCCCCAACGAAGATGCGCAAAGCCTCGTATTCGATGCTTCCAATCTTTTTGATACGGATAAATTTTCGGGATATGACCGGGTCGAGGGTGGTACGCGTGCCAATATCGGCTTCCGCTATTCTACAAGTTTCGAACAGGGTGGCAGTCTTGATGTGGTTGCTGGCCAATCGTTCCATCTGGCGGGGGTAAATTCGTTTGCTCAAAATGATCTTGCTAATGCGGGTGAAGAGTCCGGACTGGAAACGGCCCGTTCGGATTATGTTGCATCCATAGCGCTCAACAGTGGTGAGGGGGTCGTTCTGGGTCTATCTGGTCGGTTTGATGAGAAAACTTTTAAACTGAAGCGCACAGAATTAGGCGCCCAATACAGCTCATCGCTTCTATCTATGAGTACATCATATATTTTCACTGATGCTCAACCTAATTATGCATCGATAGCAGATCGTCATGAGATTAACGCTTCTGGCGGTTTCAAGCTAAATGACAACTGGCGTGCATTTGGCAATATTTCCTACGACATCCAAAATAACGCCATGATTTCTGATGGTATCGGGCTTGCCTATGATGACGAATGCTATTCGTTCTCGGTTTCCTATAATAACTCGCGCTCGCGTACAGGAGATACCACAGGCACAACCATCGGCTTCAAATTCGGATTGCGAACAATTGGCGGTTATGGATATACGCACCAACTCAGTAAAGATGCATCATAGAAAGGGCCCTGCTCTCAAAGCCCGTAAATTGGCCATTGACCGGCCACAAAGATGCCTAATCTCACGAGCAGAAAACAATTTTACCTTCGGCGATTAAAGAAAACCATGAAGCATACGTTTCCATTTTTATTATTGATTATCCTGAGTTTAGGGGTGTCTGGTTGCACATCAACCTCGGCTGTCAAAAGCGCAGCGACGCAGGAAGCAAAAAAGCAAGCTGCCGAAGAAGCGCAAAAGCCGGCCAAAATTGGTCGGCAAATTCGCTCGGTGAGCAAAAAAGGCACTCATATTCGGGTTCTGGTCAACAACACGCCTGTTACCAATTATGATGTTAATCGGCGGGCAGCCTTTCTAAAACTGCGCCGTATCGGTGGAAACCGCGTTAAAAAAGCCGAAGAAGAAATGATTGAGCAGGCTTTAAAAATTCAGGAAGCCACCAGGCGCCGTACTCTGGCTTCACAAAAGCAAGTCGACGAAGCTTTTGCTGGTTTTGCGAAACGTAATCGCGCCAGCCCTTCTAAAATGGCCCGTGAACTGAATAAAATGGGCGTGGGTGCTGATCATTTCAAAGGTTTTATTCGTACGCAAATGAGCTGGCAACGGACTGTTACGGGTAAGTTCAGAGCCGATACTGGAAGGGTTAGCCAGCAAAAGGTAATTTTTGATCTCAAACAGAGCGGTAGCGACAAGCCTGAAACGACTGAGTATATTCTCAAGCAGATCGTTTTTGTGGTGCCGGAAGCACGTAGAAAAGCCATTTTGAGTTCAAGACGCAAGCAGGCAAATAGCTTTAGGCAACGTTTCACCTCTTGTGAGGGAGCAATCAAACTTGCGAAAGAATTGCGAGACGTCTCTGTCATTGACCGTGGCCGGGTGCTTGAACCAGAGCTGCCGCCAGAATGGAAAACCAGTGTGATAGCAACATCTGCCGGGAAAACAACCAAACCGCTGGTTACCAAAAGAGGCGTCGAACTGATGGCGGTTTGTGCCAAGCGCAGTATTTCCGATGATCATACCGCGCAGATTGTAAACCGGTCCAAGGAATTTGCCGATTTTGGCAAAAAGGGAAGTAAGGTTGCAGATGATTATCTTGCGCAATTGCGCAAGCGCGCGACCATAGTTTATCGATGAGCATCGCTCCAATTGCCGTTTCGATTGGCGAACCAGCCGGTATCGGTCCCGATATTATTCTATCTGCATGGCTACAGCGGAAGTCGGCCTCCTTGCCCCTATTTGTGGTGATTGGAGATAAAAGCCTGCTGGAAGCACGAGCGGCCACTCTCGGGCTTGGGTTGGAACTAAAGCTTGAAACAGTGTTCGCCGGCAATTTCGATTCATTAAGCTCTGATGCGTTGCCAATTATGCAATTGTCAAATGGCATGAAAGGGACTGCCGGACATTCACACAGTGATGATGCCTATGGGGTAATTGAAGCCATTGATACCGGCGTGTCGCTTGTGCGTGACGGACGCGCAGCAGCGCTGGTCACCTGCCCTATCAATAAAAAAGCGCTGTATGATGCCGGGTTTTCGCACCCTGGGCATACGGAATATCTGGCGGAACTGTGTGGGGACGGCAAAACAATAAGACCAGTGATGATGCTGGCGGGGCCCGATTTACGGACCATCCCGGTCACCATTCATATCCCCCTGTCAGAAGTGTCACAGTGCCTGACAACCGAAATGATTATCGAAACCGGCAGGATTGTCGCTGATGATCTTCGTCAACGTTTTGGCATTGAAAACCCAAGGCTGGCTGTAGCCGGTTTGAACCCTCATGCGGGCGAAGAAGGCTCGATGGGACGCGAAGACATTGATGTTATCAAACCGGCGATCGTGGCTTTGAAAAGCCTTGGCATTGATGCTGTCGGTCCTCTTCCCGCCGATACTATGTTTCACGCCAATGCCCGTAAGAACTATGATGTGGCTTTGTGCATGTACCATGATCAGGCACTGATACCGTCTAAAACGCTGGCCTTTGATGAAGGTGTCAACGTCACTCTTGGGCTTCCCATCATTCGCACTTCCCCGGACCATGGCACGGCTTATGATATTGCAGGCACTGGCAAGGCCAACCCGCAAAGCTTCATGGAAGCTCTAAAAATGGCGGCCCAAATGGCGGAATTTGCAAATGAACGCGATTGATGGCCTGCCGAAACTGGCGGATGTGATTGAGCGCTATGGTTTGGCGGCGAAGAAATCTCTCGGGCAAAATTTTCTATTGGATCTCAACCTCACCAGCAGAATTGCCCGTGAAGCTGGTGATATTTCACAATGTGATGTGGTGGAAATTGGTCCGGGACCAGGCGGTTTAACCCGTGCATTACTGGCTAATGGTGCCCGGCGTGTCATTGCTATTGAGCGCGACGAGCGTTGCCTTCCGGCGCTGGAAGAAATCTCGAACCATTATCCGGGACGTCTAATCATTGTCCCGGGGGATGCGCTGGAGGTGGACATTCCTGCTTTAATCGATGGCCCCGCCAAGCTGGTTGCTAATCTGCCTTATAATATTGCCACTCCCCTATTAACCGGGTGGCTTCTCGGCAAAACATGGCCCCCATTTTATTCCTCCCTCACCTTGATGTTTCAAAGGGAAGTTGCCGAACGTATTTGCGCCCAAGCAGGTGACAAAGCCTTCGGCAGGCTCGGGGTATTATGTGGTTGGCGAACCGATGCGCATATTGCGTTTGATATATCACCTCAGGCGTTTACGCCTTCGCCGAAAGTTACCTCATCGGTCGTTAATTTGATCCCTAAAGCAGCACCTGATCCTTGCGAATCTGGAAAGCTTGAAATGATTACCAAAGCAGCGTTTGGGCAAAGACGAAAAATGCTTCGTTCCAGCCTGAAAGTTCTCGGCGGCCAATCTTTGTTGGACAAGGCAGGCATTGACGGACAATTACGTGCCGAACAGCTTTCAGTCGAGCAGTTTGCAGCGTTGGCACGGGAAATTTGATCTAGGCTTTAGCCGCGATTTTCTGCTTCAAGGCGAACAACACCAATCCCATCAGCCAAATGTTTGCGCCCCACCACCATGGATCAAAATTTTGTTGAATGGCCCAGAAAGAAACAGCCATCAAGCCAGCGCAAAACATCAGCGAGAGTGAGATGATCAATAACGTCTCTTTTTTGTCCTGTGCAAGTCCTGAGAATCTTGCGGCCAGACCCGTGATTGCGAACAAGACATCCAACGAAAAGAATGACCCGTTCTATATGACGATCAATGGATTTTTGTAATCGGAATACATCCATTCCGCAGGCACATGAATGATTTTCAATTCAGCAAGTCCGGCCAATATCCAATAGGCCAGCACTGTTATCTCGGTCAGGCTGATTTGTAGTTTCAGCCCAGTAACTGCTCTTCAAATGGGAACAGGCCCGGGCGGCGATCTCTTCTAAGGCGCTCTGCTGTCAGGATGGAACGCACCTCATTATAGGCGCGGTCGAGGTCGTGATTGATGATGACATAATCATATTCACGCCAATGGGGAATTTCAATTTTTGCGTTTTCAAGGCGGTGAACAATCACCTCGTCTGTATCTTCTGCACGACGATGCAATCGGGATTCCAGCTCCACCATGGTGGGTGGTAAAATGAAAATGCTGACCACGTCGGCTGGTGCTTTTTCCATCAATTGCAGGGCACCCTGATAATCAATATCGAACAGCATATCCTTGCCGCTTGTCAGTGCCTCGCTCACCGCATCACGCGGAGTGCCATAGAAATTTCCATGCACTTCTGCCGATTCAAGCAAAGCATCTGTTTGTTCCAGCCGTTCAAATTGCGAGCGTGAAATAAAATGGTAATGCTGGCCATCAATTTCACTGCCACGCCGCTCGCGCGTGGTAACGGAAACAGACATTTCCAACCTCGGCTCATTGGCTAAAATTGTGCGAGCGATGGTTGATTTCCCTGCGCCTGATGGCGAGGACAGAACCAACATTACGCCGCGCCGTTCAATTTTATCGGAAATGTCTTCAGTCATTTTTATTCCAGGTTTTGTGTTTGTTCGCGCAATTGGTCGACAATGATTTTCATCTCCAACCCGAGACCAGTAACCGATGGTGCGTTGGATTTGGAGCAAATTGTGTTGCATTCCCGATTAAACTCTTGAGCGAGGAAATCAAGTTTCCTGCCTGCAGAGCCATCGCTTGATAACAATTTTTGGCCAGCCACCACATGGGCTGCCAGACGATCCAGCTCTTCGCGCAAATCCGCTTTGGTTGCCAGATATGCTGCTTCCTGATGCAGGCGCTGGGGGTCAAGATCGTTTCCCTCCTCCAGTAAAGGCGCTAATTGCTTTTGCAGCCTCTGACGAATTGCATCGGGTGTGCGCGAAGGATCGGCCTCTATCTCTGTGACCAGATCACCAATCTTGGAAACCTGATCGCTCATCACTGCAACGATGGCCTTGCCTTCGCTCTCTCGGGCGATTGTTAGGTCACCAATCGCTGCTTTCAAACCGGATAATACTTCCTGATTCCGCGATGTAATTTCTGCCTCAGTCAAATCGGTTTCGGTAATTTCCAAAATGCCTTTGATAGATAATATGCCGTCCACAGTGGGCGGGGCTGCACCAATTTTTTCCTGCAATTGGGCAGCAGCGCTAAGCACTGCCTCCAGTGCTGCCGGATTAATACTTGGAACGTTGTCCGACCCTTCTTTGGAAAATTGCAGGGAAACCTGAATGCTGCCGCGAGAAAAAGCAGAGGCAACTGCTTTTTTACAATCAACCTCGATTGCCTCAAACCCATAGGGCAGACGCATGCGAACATCGAGACCTTTATTATTGACCGAGCGCAATTCCCACACCCATCGCCCCGTGGCGTGCTGGCCTTCACTACGAGAAAAACCAGTCATGCTTTGCAATGCCATACCTTATTCCCCAGTTGCGACAAGCGTCAAATCAATTGCTCTGCCCGGCAGTAGCCGGAGTTGTCGTACCATCACCCGCAGCGGCAGAAGCTGCCGCCTTGGCCAATTCCTCAGCGCGTTTGGCGATTTCTTCCTTCTGCCGTTTTTCAATGGCGCGCCAACGGTTCACATTAGCATTGTGACCGGCCAAAGTTTTGGAAAAAACATGTCCGCCCGTACCGTCTGCCACAAAGAACAAATCTTCTGTAATCGAGGGATTCGCAACCGCTTCAAGAGCCGCCCTACCCGGGCTGGAAATCGGGCCGGGAGGAAGGCCATCGATTGTGTAGGTGTTGTAAGGGGTTGGGTTCTGGATATCCGATCGATATATCGGACGATCCTTTGGTTTCCCCTCACCGCCAAAAATCCCATAGATAATAGTGGGATCGGACTGCAATCTAATGCCCTGATTCAAGCGGTTAATGAAGACCGATGCCACGTGGGGGCGCTCGGCAGATTTGCCGGTTTCCTTTTCCACGATAGAAGCCAGCGTTACCAGTTCTTCCGGCGTTGTAACCGGCAGGCCAGACGTTCTACGCTTCCAGACTTCGGCCAGGAATTGTTTTTGCGATTGCTGCATCCGTTTGACCACATCGGTGCGGCTAGTACCACGCTGGAAAGGATATGTATCGGGCATCAAACTGCCTTCAGGCAACATTTCCGGCATATCACCCACCAGCGTTTCGTTCGCTGCGATGCGTTGATAGATAACGTGTGTTGTGAGGCCTTCGGGAATGGTGATTTTGTAGACAATGCCCTTGCCAGAGCGAATGGTTTCCATAACATCAAACATGCTCATGCCGGGGGTGAATGCGTATTCGCCAGCCTTCATGCTGCGAGCAGCCCCGTGCAATTTAACGCCGATACCAAACAGGAAATCGCCCAAGAATTGGCCGTCAATAATACCGCGCGCGTTAAGTTGATGGGAAATCTGGTTCAGACCGGAACCTTCTTTAATGACGATGGTTTGTGATGTGCGAAGCGGACCGGGTTTTTCGAAACTCTTCTTGCCAACAAAGAATATCACCGACGCGGTGATCACGCCCAGGACCATCAAAGTCATCACGAAATTCAGGAAGACGACAAAGCCATGACGTGCCTGCCGGGAGCGCTTTGGTGGTGCTGGCGCTTGCTTTGGTTGCAAAACTTCTGCAGCGGATTGGGGAACCAATCGGCTGCCATCATTGCGCTCGTATGAGCCGCCAGATTCATCACCGAAACTGCTGGAATTGTCCGTATTACTCACGCTCTGCTTCCCGTATTCAATTTGCACATCAGGGTTTAAATGCACCCAAAATGCGGCATCAATCCGGCCATCCCCGCTTGAAAGGCCCCCGAATCATATTTTATGCATCATATCGCTTGAATACTACAGATGCATTGGTGCCGCCAAAACCGAATGAATTGGAAAGCGCCACGTTAACTTCACGCTCCCGTGCCTTAAGCGGCACCAGATCGATTTCTGTTTCACGTTCCGGGTTATCCAGATTGAGGGTTGGCGGCACGATGTTGTCGCGAATGGCAAGCAGTGAGAAGATGGCTTCAACCGCACCGGCAGCGCCCAGCAAATGGCCGATGGCTGATTTGGTGGAGGACATGGAAACCGTGCTTGCAGCATCACCGAGCAGGCGTTCAACCGCGCCAAGCTCGATGGTATCAGCCATTGTGGAGGTGCCATGAGCGTTGATATAATCGATCTCGGATGGATCAATACCGGCGTGTTTCAAGGCAGAACGCATGGACCGCTCGGCGCCATTGCCGTCTGGCGACGGGGCAGTGATGTGAAAAGCGTCGCCGGAGAGGCCATAGCCAACCACTTCGCCGTAAATTTTTGCGCCGCGTGCCTTGGCGTGTTCCAGTTCTTCCAGAATGACTGTGCCTGCGCCCTCGCCCATGATGAAACCATCGCGGTCGCGGTCATAAGGGCGTGAGGCTGATTGTGGGTCATCGTTGAAACCGGTGGATAACGCTTTACAGGCTGCAAATCCCGCCAAAGCGATGCGGCAAACAGGCGATTCTGCGCCGCCCGCAACCATCACATCGGCATCGCCAAACATGATCAGCCGTGAGGCATCGCCAATGGCGTGAGCGCCGGTAGAACAGGCGGTTACCACTGAATGGTTTGGGCCTTTGAGGCCGTATTTAATCGATACCTGACCGGAAACCAGATTGATCAGACGACCGGGAATAAAGAACGGGCTGACGCGGCGGGGGCCGCGGCTTTCAAGCACGAGGGAGGTTTCAGCAATGCCCTGCAAGCCGCCAATACCGGAACCGATCAATACGCCAGTTCTGTAGGCATCTTCGTCGGTGGCTGGTATCCAGCCGGAATCTTTCAATGCCTCACCGGCTGCGGCCATGCCGTAGACGATGAACGGATCAACCTTGCGTTGTTCCTTCTTTTCCATCCAGTCATCGGCGTTGAATGTGCCATCGGAACCATCGCCCAGAGGAATTTGGCAGGCTATTTGCGCCGCGATATCATCCACTTCAAAGTTGGTGACTTTGGCGGCGGCATTTTCGCTGTTTAACAGGCGTTTCCACGTATTTTCCGCGCCCATTCCTAGCGGTGATACCATTCCAATTCCGGTGACAACGACCCTACGCATATTCAATTCCTCATATTTGTGCTGGTTCACCTTAGAGCCCTTGCAGCAATTGGTAAAACGCAAAAAGGCGACCCAAAGGCCGCCTGTTTATTCCCGAAGGAACTAATAATTCAAAGCCAGCAGTAACAAATGTTACGCAGTTGCTTTGGTGACAAATGCAACCGCATCGCCAACAGTTTGAATGGTTTCGGCGGCATCGTCCGGGATTTCTACACCGAATTCTTCTTCGAATGCCATAACGAGTTCAACGTTATCAAGGGAATCAGCACCAAGATCATCAATAAAGCTGGCTTTTTCAGTCACTTTATCTGCTTCACAATCAAGATGTTCAATAACGATCTTTTTAATACGGTCTGCGACATCGCTCATTATGGCGGTCCTCTTGGTTAGGTTGGCTGGGCTAACACCGCAGCGTATGAATTAGTAAATCTCCCCGGGAGCCAACGCGCCCAAAGAGGAATATGCAATTTCCGAATGTGTACCCGTAGAATGCCCTGTCCGCTATATGGGCGCAAGACCAATTGTTGTCAATATATTCGGGTGTTCGGGCGTCGAGTAACACACTTTTTTTGCGATATCCACTGTGTTTGTGGGCGAAATGAGGCGGGAGTGCGGTTTGGGGGTGGTTTTTGGGCGAGAGAGCCTTCCGAAATAACCTCAGCCAATTCTATTTAATGCCTTTACAAAAGAAATCGATTAAATCCACTTTACGAGATGCCGACATCGTTCATTTTTGTTGTTACAGCGAATGTCGACTTCGAGCCCATATACGGACTTAGGCATCCGTAGGTAACTGTCGCTTTCGGCCATAACCGACATTGGAGTACACGAACATACTTCAGATACTCACACAAAGTAGCTGTTCTACAGTGCGCCCTACGCGATATTGAAATGTCAGCGCGCGTAATGTCGACTGAGCGGAACTTTCAGACTTCGGTGACCTTTACTTAATGAGAGTGCATGCCGAGAAAGGGTCATTCTCTGATCGTTTGAAAATTGGGTGGAAGGCGCAGAACCAAGGCTTTGCCGACCGCGACTGTCATAAATTCTTGCCTCACTCTTCTTTTTTAGTCTGACCGAAAATCAAAGAAATTTTAATTATCTTCCTTTGGGTAAGAGAAAAGAATACCTATTGTAATTTTAGTAAATATCAAATAATCAAAAAATATATTTATTAAATTATTAATCAATTTTCACTTACAATGATAAAACCCACATAATTTTACTACGGAAAATCAATGAGACACATTTGGAAAAATATACCGGCAGCAATAGCTATAATTTTACTTCCTTTGATAGTTGTTAGTGTTCATTTTACTTTGGATTCTGCGATCCAACAAACCATCGAGGATGAAGCCGAACATAAGGCAATCCGTTGGGCCACTCATTTCGCGCAGAAGTTGCCGCAAATTGAAAATTTGATCGAAACCGGCACTCCGACCGACCAACAGAGCGAAGTGATAACATCGATCGTGGCGATTGGAGATGTTTTCCGGTTCAAGTTATTTAGACCCGATGGCACAATCGTAATCGTGTCTGACGAAACCAACTCTTCAGTTAGTTTTCATAAAGTGACAAAATATAACCGCAAGGCAATTTCAGTATTTGATAATGAACAGAGTCTTGTTTTTGTAAAAAACGGTACCAACAAGAAAGCACGACCTGACGTATACGCAGAGGCCTACGTATTGGCGAAAGATGTTGATGGCCGTAAAATTGGGGTGGTTGAAGTTTATATCAACCAAACTTATTCTGCTGGATTGGTTCAGTCGACCTTCTCTGTGATCGGATACGGGCTGCCATTATTGTGTGGATTTATATATCTGTTCACATCTGTTGCTTTTCTTTGGCGGGACGTAAAAATTCGCAGAGCTGAAGAAAACGTCCGTTTAATGTCGCTGACAGACGAACTGACCGGGTTAAATAATCGACGGGCATTCTATGAAAAACTAGAAGGCAAGTTCCCAGCCAGCGGAGCAAACCGCACAGGCATTATATTTTTCGACGCAGATAATTTTAAACTGATCAATGATGAATACGGCCATGAAGGCGGAGACAAATTTTTAATCCATATATCTGAGAAGATCTCCGATAATTTGCGTGAATCCGATATGGTGGCCCGGATGGGCGGTGATGAATTTGTTGTTACCATCGATTGTGAAAACGCGGATCAATTAGGGGAAATTGCAGAACGAATGCTTTCGTCCATAAGAGAACCGCTTGACTATAAGGGGAATACTATAGTCGGGAATATGAGCGCGGGATGTTATTTTCCGGATGAGGGAATTTCACTCGATGATGCAATGAACTCCGCAGATTTAGCTCTCTACTCTGCCAAATCGGCAGGCAAAGACAGTGCAATCATATATACAAATTCACTTCGGACAGAAGCTAACGCTGTACGCGAAATTGAGTCCAGCGTCACAAATGGCTTGAAAGACGGAAACTTCTCAATTGAATTTCAGCCTCTCGCCTCCGCTACGGACAGAAAAACTGTTGGCTTTGAAGCGTTGTTGCGACTTGAAGACGGAAAAGGGGGACGTATCCCTCCTGATGTGTTCATTCCGGTAGCAGAGAGAATAGGATTCATAGGAGAACTGGGAGAATGGGTATTGCAACAAGCAATCTCCGTTGCCAGCGCTTGGCCAAAAACATATATTCTGGCGGTCAATCTTTCGCCTCGACAATTTGAAGATGGTCGGCTAGTCGAGACGGTCTCAAATGCTTTGATTGCCGCAAACTTCCCCGCAAGTCAGCTTGAACTTGAAATTTCAGAATCCCTGCTCTTGAACGATAGTGAGCATGTGCTTGAGCAGCTTGAGCAATTGAAACGTCTTGGAACTTCGATTGCTATGGATGATTTCGGCACCGGATATTCTAGCCTGAGTCACCTTTGGAAATTTGGCTTTAATACGCTCAAGATTGATCAATCCTTTCTGTTGCACGAGGATTCTAATTCAACAAAATTATATGACGTACTCAAAAGCATCATAGACTTGGGGCATAAGATGGGCATGACAGTGACAGCAGAAGGCGTGGAGACCGATCATTTGGCCGAGATGCTTGTTGAACTGAAATGCGACCAACTTCAAGGATATCTGTTAGGCAGGCCGATGCCAGTTTCTGATTTGGCGCCATTTATTAGCAAGGAAGTGCATGGATTCGTTGCGGAGAAACTCGGAACGCTCAACCAAGGGGGTAGCGAAAAAGCAGTTTAGTTTGGGTTGAAAACTTCGGCTTTATCTTAATCACACGCCGCAAAGCGCGCCCGTCAATGTTTCGGAAAAGTCGGGATAATTTTTAGGCCTGTTTTTATGGTAGGTTACACATATTGTTGTTGAAAACCGGCCAGCAGCTAAGGGCTGTGGCCTTTGTTTATCGTCGAATGCTAAAGGTCTTGTTTGGGCTCATTACGCTTTTTAGACAGATTCAACGCGTATTATTGCCAATGTCAACACGATGTTGATGATGCGACGTTGAGGGACGGTTTGGAGAAATTGTAATAACTCCTCCCATTTTTGGGTGGGCATCGCAGTTGGCCCGATACGGTCAAATTCACATTAGTTCAGACTATTCCGATGCCTGCTTTTCCAATTATGATAAAAACATCAAACCATAGTCAATGGCCGCTTTTACCCCCAATTGAGACCTTGGAACAAGTTGAGAGTTTGGTAACTTTGTCCGCATTGCTGCCATTCACCCGATATGAGTAGAGTCGCGGCTTTGGAGCCCTAGATCATCGCCATGCCGCCATTCACGTGCAAAGTTTGGCCTGTCACGTAGCGTCCGCTTTCCGCGGCTAGGTATAGGACTGCGGCGGCGATGTCTGCGCCTTCTCCCATTTTCTTCATGGGGATCGCGCCTAGAATTGTGTCTTTTTGTTTGTCGTTTAGCGCTTCTGTCATCGCGGAAGCGATGAAGCCCGGGGCTATGCAGTTTACTGTGATGCCGCGGCTGGCGATCTCTTGTGCCAGTGATTTGGACATGCCGATCATGCCTGCTTTGGCGGCGCAATAATTGGCTTGGCCCGGATTGCCCGTAACGCCGACAATGGAGGTGATGTTGATGATGCGGCCCGATTTGCGGCGCATCATTGGGTAGGCAAGTTCGCGAGTTAGGCGGAAGACGGATGTTAGATTGACTTCCAATACGGCGTCCCAGTTTTCATCGCTCATGCGCACGAACAGGCCATCGCGGGTGATACCCGCATTGTTGACCAGAATATCGAGGCCTTCCATTTTTGCTTCGACCTCTTCGCCCAGCGCCTTGACCGCGTCGCGGTCTGAGAGATCCGCCGGGAAGATCATGGTGCGATCGCCGAGGCTTTCGGCCAGTTCTTTCAGTTTTTCTTCTCTGGTGCCGTGCAGGCCGACGGTTGCGCCTTGTGCGTGTAATGCGCGGGCTACCGCTTCGCCAATGCCGCCGCTGGCGCCGGTGACGAGTGCTTTTTTGCCGGTTAAATCAAACATGGGTTACTCCTATGGGGCCTTCTGGCCGAATTCTGCAATTACTATGATTTCTGAACTGGGTTAGATCAAGGCTTCCAGCGCTTTATCTACATCTTCCGGCGTTCCAACGGGAATACCTTTGAGATCGCGTGAGATGCGGCGGGCAAGGCCCGTCAGCACTTTACCGGAACCAGCTTCGATCAGCGCTTCAATGCCGTTGTCTGCCATATAGGTTACGGATTCGGCCCAGCGCACTTGTCCGGTGACTTGTTCGACCAGCCGTTTGCGGATTTCATCGGGGTCGGTAATTGGCTGCGCCAGCACGTTGGAAATCAACGGTACGCATGGGGCTTTGATTTCTACGGCTTCCAGCGCATCTTTCATGACGGAGGCTGCCGGTTCCATCAATGCCGAGTGGAATGGGGCAGATACGGGCAGGATCAGCGCACGTTTTGCGCCTTTTTCCTTGGCTTGTTCTGCCGCGGCTTCAACTTCTGCCTTGCTGCCTGAAATTACGAATTGTCCGCCGCCATTATCATTGGCGATCTGGCAGCAACCGGAACCTTTATTGCTTTCGCAAATGGCATCCACATCGGCGCGTTCCAGTCCGATGATTGCGGCCATTGCGCCCTCGCCTGCCGGTACAGCTGCCTGCATGGCGTTGCCACGGATGCGCAATAACCTTGCCGTATCAGCGATGGAGATAGCGCCAGATGCACAAAGGGCCGAATATTCACCGAGAGAATGCCCGGCGACAAAACTTGCTTGGCTGGCCAGTGAGAAGCCTTTGCTTTCCAGCGCCTTGATTGCGGCGAGAGATACGGCCATCAGCGCCGGTTGCGCATTGGCTGTGAGGGTGAGTGTTTCCTGCGGGCCATCCCAGATGATATCTGACAGTTTTTCGCCTAAGGCTTCGTCGATCTCGTCGAATACAGCTTTTGCTTCTGGAAATGCATCATGGAGCGCCTTGCCCATGCCTACTGACTGACTACCCTGTCCCGGAAATGTCACCGCTAATTTCATACTTGAGTCCAATAATTTAATTTTCGCCGATAGCCTTCGGCTAAAGTTTTGTGGGGGCGGAGTCAAGCTTGGGGCACGCGTTATTGCCAAGGTTATTGATTGGCAGCAATCCAGTTCAGGCTATCGCGCCAGTCGATCATGCGCACGGGCGTGCCGTGCTTTCCGCCATCAAACACCACGTAGCGTACAGGATATCCCGGATTGTTTACGCGCAGATTTTTATAAAAATCATAGGTGGTTTGCCACTTATACACATAGTCGATGCCACCATGGGCGAAGATAATGGGGATTTTTCTGGACTTCTTCATATCCAAAAACTCCTGATTGGGAAAACCGCCCATGATCACCAGCCCGTCGATCATTTTTGCCGCCGCCGGGTCTTTTGCCAACCGCCAGCAAATGTGGGTTCCCATGGAACCGCAGGCAATCACCAGCGGGCCTTTGGTCAGGGGGCGATAATGTTTGATCAAGGCTTTGATATCATTTTTGCCTGCATCTTTGAAATCAACAAAGTCGGCGCTGATATAGATGCCTTTATTGCGATACATCAGGTTTTTTACCCGGTTGAAATTTCCGCCGAAACGGTCGTCATCGAAGCCTAAATGGCGGCTACCATCGCGCCCGTGCAGAAAAATTACCGTCATGGCCGCATTGCCCTTCAATTGCCCCACTGCAAAATGGGTGACTTTGCGGCCATTGGCGTTGAGTACAAGGTCTTTTTGGTGGCGCTTGGGCTTGGAGGATACGTAATAGCCTTTTACTTTTCGTACCGGTATCTCGTCGCGTTTGTTGATATCGCGTAGCGGCTCATAAGGTATTCTCAAAAACATGCCACCATCCCCGGATACGATGGGTTTTCGATATCGAAAAATTTTCTCTTTGTAAGGTTTTAAAAGGCCGTCTGCTGCCTCTACCACACTGCTAAAAAACAGAGTCGCCATCAGACAAACAAGCATTGCGCAGGCCCAATTTAACTTGAAATAATTCACCAGTTTTCCGGCCTTTATCCATCGGTTTCTGCAATTATATTGTTCACGGGTCGCAATCGGGTATTTCTAACATATAATAGATTTGAATACTGATAAATTCCTGCTTGCATATTGGTGAAATTGGCCTATAAAGCCCCTCGTTGAGCTCAAGTATTGCTGCTGGAGGCTGAACGGAGGGGTTTTCATGCTTACTGTTGGCTGGAAACCGATAAATCAATCAGATGATTTGACCTCCCGTGTCTTCGCTCTCGACCGTCTACAGACGCCTTTCCGGTTATTTATAACCAAATGAAAAGCGGCGTGAAGGCTTTGCGCAGCATGCTTGTATTATTTTAAAAGGAAAGGCTTTCAATGGCACTTTACGAACACACATTTCTTGCGCGTCAGGATATTTCTACGCAGCAAGCCGAAGCATTGGTTGAACATTTTTCAAAAGTTCTGACCGAAAATGGCGGTAAAATCTCTAAAGTTGAGAACTGGGGACTGAGAAATTCAGCCTACCGTATCGCGAAAAACCGCAAAGCACATTACCTACACCTGAATGTTGATGCACCGGCTGCTGCCCTTGCTGAAATGGAACGCCAGATGCGCATCCATGAAGATATTCTGCGTTATATGACCATTCGTGTTGAAGAACTTGAAGATGGTCCATCGGCAATGATGAAAAAGAGCGACCGGGATGACCGTCGCCCTCGTCACAATGACCGTGACAGTCGTCCACCGCGTGGAGATCGCACACCAGCGGCGGCACCTGCTGCTCCTGCGGCTTCCGAAACTAAAGCTGAAAGCGAGTAATCATTATGGCTATGTCATCAACTTCAGGCATTCGTCGCCCATTTAACCGTCGTCGCAAATCCTGCCCGTTTTCAGGCACTAATGCTCCGAAAATCGATTATAAAGACGTTCGCCTTTTGCAGCGTTATATTTCCGAGCGTGGCAAAATTGTTCCTTCCCGCATCACAGCCGTGAGCCAGAAGAAACAACGCGATCTTGCCCGTGCAATCAAACGCGCCCGCTTCCTGGGCCTGTTGCCTTACGTGATTGCGTAAGATTTAAAATTCGAGAATGGCGGCGAACCGCCATTTTCGTTTCTTTAGGGATCATCCCTGAACGCTCTTGGAATTGAGCGAATATTAATGAAACCAAGTTGGGACGAAACCGTCTCTAACTGTCGAAGGACAGGACAGCGTATTGTCAAAACCACATCCAATATTGATCGGCGTTCTTGCGGGCCTTGCTGCGGCATTGCTGTATTTCTCCTCCTATATGGTCGGGATGCTGGGCAAATTGCCTTTATACATTGCGCCCCTGCCGATTTATCTGGCGATATTTTCCTTTGGTAGCCTTAGCGGCATCGTTGCAACGCTCACAGCGCTCGGCATTGCGCTTATGCTTGCCCCATCCCTTGCGGTTGCAACCGTTGGAGCAATTATTGCATTCCCTGCCCTATTGATTGGCTACCAGGCAACTTTAGCTCAGGGAACATCGGCAGATGGTGAGAAAGATGCGGATAGTTCTCCGCTGACCTGGTTCCCATTGGAAAACCTGCTGTTTAATCTGGCGATTGCCATTGGTTGTGGTGTTCTGGTGATTGGCGCCATTTCCGGTTTTAGCAGTGAAACTATCGTTCCGGTGATCGTCAAACAAATGCAGGAAATTACCCGCATAAATCCGGAGCTAAAATCTCTCAACGAGGCTGATTTAATCAACCTTGCCCAAACATTTGCCAAGCTGGTTCCGTTTTTCTATCCCAGCATCTGGCTGGTCACCCATGTGATAAATGCCCATCTGGCAGCGGCAATCTCTCGCAATTACAAACGTATGCAACGACCGGCCGACGACATGCCCGTTGATCTGAGCCTTCCTCTGGGCGCATTGGTCGCTTTGCCGACGGCCATGATATTGATGCTGTTTGGTACGGGCGTTTTGGCCAGTATTGCTGCGGTATTTTCCGGCGTGCTATTTATGGCATTTGCCATTGTCGGGCTTGGTGCGCTTCACCTTCGATTGCGCGGCAGACAAGTGGCAAGGCCAATGCTGATCATCACTTATCTGATCATTTTTCTATTCTCGTTTCCGCTGCTTATCTTTGCAATTGCAGGGGTGGCGCGATCAATTTCACGGCTGGGAAATCCGGCCAATTCTAACAGACCCAATTCAACCGTTTAAAGAAAACACCGAAAGGAAATAGCATGAAAATCATTCTACTAGAGCGCATTGCCAAACTTGGTCAAATGGGCGACGTGGTTACCGTTAAAGACGGCTTTGCACGCAACTACCTTCTGCCACAAGGCAAAGCTTTGCGGGCAACTGAAGCCAACAGCTCGAAATTTGAAGAGCAACGCGTTGAACTTGAAGCACGCAACCTTGAGCGCAAAAGCGAAGCTGAAGCCGTTAAGGAAAAACTCGACGGAACTTCTTATGTTTCCATTCGTTCTGCTGGTCAGACTGGTCAGCTTTACGGTTCAGTTTCCACACGCGATATTGCTGAAACTCTGGACGAAGCTGGCTTTAAGGTTGCCCGTAATCAGGTCAATATGCTTGTACCAATCAAACTTATCGGCCTGCACGATGTACAGATTATCCTGCATCCGGAAGTGACTTCCACCATCATCATCAATGTGGCGCGTTCAGGCGATGAAGCCGAACGTCAGGCAGCTGGTGAAGATCTTACCGGTCGCGATTCAGCTTACGAACATAACGTTTATGATCACGAAGGTGATGGCGACGGCGACGAAGTTGATCTGGATGAAGTATTTGAAAATCCAGAAGACGCCGAAGCTGCTGCTGCAGGCGATGAAGATGAAGCGTCTACAGACGATGCTCCTGCTGAAGAAGCAGAAGTTGCCGCATCTGACGAAGAAGAGACCACTTCTTAAGTCGACTAAAGCATACCGAATTGGGGCGCGATTTATTCGCGCCCTTTTTTTGTGTGATGCTTGTTTAAAATGCGGAACGAATCACATATCCTTGTAATCATCCAAGACGATCAAAAAGCAATTGAAATTTCTTTTTTTTAGCTCACCTGTGAATAGCGGGATAAGCGGGAAGAAGGAGAAATGTTTTTGATTCTCGTCTTTCATACGGCCCCAAACCCAATAAGAGTGTTGGTTCAGATTCGGGGCAGATATAACAGATTGAATGAAAAATGGCTGAAGCAATAACCAGAATTGGGCAGGATCAAGGGCAAGAGCTTGCACAAGTCAACGCTCAGGACGCGGGCTTCCGCACGGCTCCCAATAATATCGAGGTAGAGCAGGCTCTTTTGGGCGCAATCCTTGTCAATAATGATGCTTATTACCGTGTCTCCGACTTTTTGCTGCCTGCACATTTCTTTGAGCCGCTGCACCAAAACATTTATAAAGTCGCGCAAGATATGATCCGGGCGACCAAAACAGCCAACCCGGTCACCATCAAAACGTTTTTGCCAGCCGAAGATATGGTTGGCAATATCACGGTTGGGCAATATCTGGCCCGTCTGGCGTCCGAAGCCACCACCATCATCAATGCCGAAGATTATGGCCGTTCGATCTATGATCTTTCCACCCGGCGCTCGCTGGTGTCGATTGGCGAAGATATGGTCAATATCGCCTATGATGCGCCGGTGGATTTGCCGCCCACATCACAAATTGAAGATGCTGAACGCCGCCTGTTTGAATTGGCTGAAAATGGCCGTACAGACACCGGGTTTCGTGCCTTTAGCACAGCGATGAATTCAGCTCTTGATATGGCAGCGGCAGCTTATCAGCGTGAAGGCGGGCTTTCGGGTATTGCCACAGGCCTTGGCAGTCTTGACCAGATGATGGGCGGATTACAGCCATCGGATTTAATCATTCTTGCCGGTCGTCCTGCTATGGGTAAGACCTCGCTTGCCACCAATATCGCGACCAATATCGCACTGGCCTATCGCGGCGATGTGGAGACGGACGGATCGCCTAAATCGATGGAAGGCGGCGTTGTCGGCTTCTTCTCGCTGGAAATGTCCGCCGAGCAATTGGCTACCCGTATTGTTTCTGAACAGTCCGAAGTTTCATCCAGTAAAATCAGACGTGGCGAAATCTCCGAAGCTGACTTCACCAAGCTGACGATCTGCTCCAACGAGATGCAGAAAATTCCGCTTTATATCGATGAAACCGGCGGTATTTCGATCGCCCAGCTTGCGGCGCGGGCTCGCCGTTTGAAGCGGCAAAAAGGTCTTGATGTGATGATCGTCGACTATATCCAACTGATGCAGGGTTCGAGTAAGAACGCCGGCAACAGGGTGCAGGAAATCACTGAAATCACCACTGGTCTCAAGGCCTTATGCAAGGAACTGAATGTTCCGATTATTGCTCTTTCCCAGCTCTCTCGTCAGGTAGAATCGCGTGATGACAAGCGTCCGCAACTGGCGGATTTGCGCGAATCTGGTTCCATCGAGCAGGATGCGGATGTGGTGTTGTTCGTTTATCGCGAAGAATATTATATCCAGAATAAAGAACCAAAAGCCGGTACGGAAGAATGGTTCACATGGGATGAGCAATTGCGACAGGCGCGGGGCAAAGCGGAGATCATTATCGGCAAGCAACGTCATGGTCCTACCGGCGCAGTGCGGCTGGCATTTCAGGCAGAATTTACCCGCTTTACCGATCTGGTGGATGATGACCATATACCAGATCGCCATGAATAGGCGTTTGGTTTGACTGACTATTCCGTTCTTCCTGCACTGGTTGATGAACGCCTCGCCGGTGGCCGACTGCACATTGATCTGGATGCTCTGGTATCCAACTGGAAGAAGCTTTGTTCATTAGCACCTGATGCCAAAACTTCAGCCGTGGTCAAAGCTGATGCCTATGGGCTTGGCATCGAACCGGTTGTGAACGCGCTCAATGATGCGGGTTGCAATATCTATTTCGTTGCCCTTCCCGAAGAAGGTGTTCGGGTAAAAAAACTGGCGCCACAGGCCGATGTATTCGTGCTGGGTGGCTTATTTAAAAACTCTGTTTCGACCTATGCCGAAGCTGGTTTGATCCCGGTTTTGGGAAGCGTTGAGAATATTGAATTATGGGCGAATTTTTGGCGTGAACGCGGTTCACGCCGTCCCTGCGCCATTCACGTAGATACCGGCATGAATAGGCTAGGTCTACGGCTGGAAGAAGCGCGTGCTTTTGTTGGGGATGACGAGCGCAGACATTCGATCTCGCCCTTTATGATGATGAGCCACCCGGCCTGCGCCGATGAGCCTGATCATCCAAAAAATGCAGAACAATTGGCCATGTTCAAAGAAGCGATCGGCCTGTTTCCCGATATTGAATATTCCTTCTCCAACAGCGCCAGCATTATTGCGCATAAGGATTTTTCCTTCGATCTCAACCGTCCGGGTATTGCTATCTATGGCGGTGAAGCTGTCTTCGGTTTAGCAAATCCAATGAAGCCGGTGGTGACATTGGAGGCTCGTATCATTCAGATACGCATGGTAAAAGCTGGCGAAACTATTGGTTATGCGGCGACCCATACATTTACGCGGGACTCCAAGGTCGCTTTGGTGGCAGTGGGGTATGCTGACGGCTATCGCCGTTCGAGTTTTGACAATAGCGCTCCACAAAATGCACCGGGGTTTCTTTGCGGACAGGAAGTACCCGGAATTGGCCGCATATCCATGGATATCAGTGCGTTTGATGTTACCGATGTGCCGGAACAGGCATTGGAAAAAGCCGAGTGGATTGAGCTTTTTGGCGAGAACTTAGCGCTTGATGATGTGGCGCGTGCGACAGGTACAATTGGTTATGAATTGCTGACAGGGCTTGGCCCACGTTATTCCCGCTCTTATATCTCTAGTAAAACCGGAGGCTAATCTTGGCGAAAACCAGAATACAATTTATCTGCCAGAACTGCGGCGCTACCGCTGCGCGTTGGGCCGGGAAATGCGATGGTTGCAATCAGTGGAATACGCTGGTTGAAGAAAGCCCCAATTCCGGCATTGGTGCCACACCCGGCAAAGCCATGCGCAAGGGGCAGGCGATTACACTGGTGTCGCTTTCAGGCGATATCGAAGAAGCGCCGCGCATTTCAACCGGTATTGGCGAACTGGACCGGGCAACCGGCGGCGGCTTTGTGCGTGGTTCGGCGCTGCTGGTGGGCGGCGATCCGGGTATCGGTAAATCAACTCTGTTGATGCAGGTTTCTGCTGCGCTCGCCAGAAAAGGTCACCGTGTTGTTTACGTTTCTGGTGAGGAAGCCGTGGCGCAAATCCGCTTGCGGGCTCAGCGCCTTGATGCGGTTGAACCCAATATAGGGTTAGCTGCTGAAACCAGCGTTGAAAATATTTTAGCCACGCTGGCCAATGACCAACCGCCGGACTTGCTAATCATCGATTCGATCCAGACCTTATGGACTGAACAGGCAGATTCTGCCCCCGGCACAGTTACGCAGGTGCGCAATTCTGTTCAGGCCATCATTCGCTACGCCAAAAAAACCGGCACGGTGGTGGTGCTGGTGGGTCATGTTACCAAGGATGGTCAGATTGCCGGCCCCCGTGTGGTGGAACATATGGTGGATGCGGTTTTATATTTCGAAGGCGAAGGCGGGCATCATTTCCGCATATTGCGCACCGTGAAAAACCGCTTCGGACCAACCGATGAAATCGGTGTTTTTGAAATGTCTGACAAGGGCTTACGCGAAGTTGCCAATCCATCGGAGCTGTTTCTCGGAGAACGCAATGTGGCGGCTCCCGGAGCAGCCGTTTTTGCAGGCATGGAAGGCACGCGCCCGGTATTGGTGGAAATTCAGGCATTGGTTGCCCCCTCCTCCCTTGGCACGCCAAGACGTGCCGTGGTGGGCTGGGATTCAGCAAGATTATCGATGGTGCTGGCAGTGCTGGAAACCCATTGCGGCGTGCGCTTTGGTCAGCACGATGTTTATCTCAACGTTGCTGGCGGCTACCGAATTTCCGAAACCGCAGCGGACATGGCAGTGGCTGCAGCACTGGTCTCTTCGCTGGTAGGGGCTGCCCTTCCCGCCGAAAGCGTCTATTTTGGCGAGGTCAGCCTATCTGGGACCAGCCGTCCGGTCGCGCATACTCAACACCGGTTGAAAGAAGCACAAAAGCTCGGATTTTCCGGCGCAGTGGTTCCCAAAGGCAGCCTTGAAAAGAACAGCTCCGCCGGTCTCAACGTTACTGAAATCGGAGAATTGGCCGAACTGGTGGCCAATATTGCTGCATTGGCTCCGAAACCCAAGGAAACCGATTAGGGCGTATCCGCTCTAATATTCTTGGCTCACGGCGTATCCTCACTACGTTCGGGCCTGCGCATGTGCGGCGCAGCTAGCGCCGGGCGGCTCTTCGCCGCCTTCGCGTTTCCGTGGAAACGGAAACGCTCTATGATTTAGGCAGCCCCCAATTCTTCACGAACGATTTTTGCACCATCTGCCATGGCTTTCATTTTGCCGAAAGCTGTTTCGCGCGGTAGATATTTTAGGCCGCAATCGGGTGCTACCACGATGTCTTTTGCATCCACATAAGGCAAAGCCCGGCGGATACGTTCAGCGATTTTTTCCGGTGTTTCAACTTCCGGATCGGAAAGATCGATCACGCCCAGAATGATTTTCTTGCCGCGAAGTTCTTCCAGAACGGAACAATCGAGATTAGATTGGGCCGTTTCAAGGCTGACTTGTTTGCATGAGCAACCGCTCAATTGCGGCAGGAAGGAATAGCCGCCCACTGGCCGCTCGTGGATGATCGCGGCATAGCCAAAGCAGATATGCACGGCGGTTTGGCCGGTCACGCCATCAAGCGCGATGTTGAGTGCTTCCAGACCGTAAACTTCAGCTTCTTCAGGACGGGCCTGCATATACGGCTCATCAATCTGAACAACGTCTGCCCCAGCGGCGAATAGATCTTTGATTTCCTCATTCACTGCCACCGCATAGGCCATGGCAGCTTCTGCCTCGTTCTTATAATAATCATTCTGCGCCTGTTGTGACATGGTAAAAGGACCCGGCACGGTGATTTTGATCATACGATCCGTATGAGCGCGGAGGAATTTGAGGTCTTCGACTTCCACAGGATGCTTGCGCTTGATCGGACCGACAATGCGCGGCACCGGGTTTTCATGGCCGGAACGATCAAGAGCGACGCCCGGATTGTCGATATCCACCCCTTCAAGGGCGGTGGCGAAGCGATTTGAATAGCTTTCGCGGCGAATTTCACCATCGGTGATGATATCAAGACCTGCATCTTCCTGCGCCTTGATGGCGAGGCGTGTGGCATCGTCCTGCGCTTCAGCCAGATATTCTTCGGGAATGCGCCATAGCTCTTTTGCACGTGTGCGAGGAGGAAAACGTCCGGCGAGTTTGGCCCGATCGATCAGCCATTCCGGTTGGCAATAGCTGCCGACAAGTGAAGTAGGTAAAAGCACTGTATTTCCTCCGCAACCCAGCCAAATCCCGGGTAATATTTCAATATTTCCAGATAATAAACGAAGCAATTTTTTATTGCAATTCGGATTAGGCTTTTTGGGAGTATTGAGAAAATAACGCGGTAATTTTAGTGCATCATCATGTTTCCGGTCGCCATGGCCAGATGGTGGGGTTGGTGGTGAGCGCCAATTGACATCATACCGAAAAAGCCCAGCGCGGCGATTTTTGCAAGTTCTGCATCCGATTTGGAGGCCACGATCATAATAGCACCGGTGGGGATGGTTTTTGCCGAAGCCGTCCAGCCTTCGATCTTGTCCAGCTCTTTGGTGTGGGCCGGGACCATGGATTGGATCGCTCGCAAGGTTCTACCCTCGCCCGTGATGGTGAAAACCACTGCACCGGCCTCTTTGGCTTGGGTCGCTTTCGCGTTGAGGGTCAGTTCGTTCATATCGACGAGATGTTCGCGCAAGGCTGAGATGTTTACTTTGGACCAGTCGGTATCCGGATCATCTATCAATATGGCGACGATCTCGGCCATGGCGGCGAAGGCCGATTGCCCGCCTTCCGTTGGCAGCATGGTGTCACCTGCCTCTGCTGAATGAGCGGCGTGCATATTGGGAGTGTGCTGGGCGAGGGAAATCTGGAAGCTGCCAAGTAGAATGGCTAGGGCGGCAATGCCGGCAAGTGGGATACGGCGCATAAGGGTGTCTCCTGTTTAAAAACCAACAATAAGCGATGAAACCTTGCATTGATATGATTTCAATCATATCAATAGTACATGTTACCGCGAATCTTCAATGTTTTGCCAAATACCGCCCTGAAAGCCAGAAGCGTTCAGAAGGGCGAAGTACTGTTTCGGCAAGGGGATGATAGTTATGCGATCTTTTTCCTTGAGAAGGGCTGCATACAATTGCTTCGTCATACTGAAAACGGGGAAGCTATTGTTATTCACCGCGCAATAGCTGGAGAAACCTTCGCGGAACCTTCCATGTTCTTTGAGCAATATCATTGCGATGCCATAGCCTTGGAAGATGCTGAACTTATCAGCATTGACCGGGATGCCATCCTCGAAGCGATGGGACGAGGCGCCGCTTTCGCCATCGCTCTTTGTGCCCGATTTGCCAGTCAGGTTCAAACCTATCGGCGGCGCATCGAGATACAGGCAATCCGTGCTGCCGATGAAAGGGTGTTCGCGGCAATCGCTGACGGGATGCTGGGAAAAGAAATCAAGCAATTTGCCGCCGAGATCGGGCTTACACATGAGGCTACATACAGAGCACTAGCGAAACTGGTGAAGGATGGACGGATAGAAAAAGCCGGGCGTGGTCGGTATTCGATGCGGCGGTCTTTGTGAGAGACCGACTGGCTCACCAGTGCTTCGCCACGTTTGTGGATCAACTTACCTGATTAATCCATGCGCTCATAACGGCTTTCCGAATAATTTCTGCCGGCATGGTTTGGTCAAACAACTTGTGAAGGTCGGAAAAAAAATGGTAGAGGACGGCAAGGCATTCCATTAAGCGAAATGACAAGAATATGAGCGAAGTTAAAGCGCAGAAAAAAAATTCCACCGAGCCCAAAAAAGCTAAGACGGTGAAAACCGAAGCAGGGGCAAAAGGAGCGAGCGAGACTACAAAATCTGCTGACACCACCTCAGTGGCGAAAACCGCTGCGGCACCGAAGTCAGCATCTCAATCGTCCATCAGCCATTTTTCCAGTGTATCTACACCAGCCTATAAAGAGGGTTGGGCAAATATATTTGGCCGATCAAAAATTGATCACACAACGGCGTCGAATACGGACGACGGCGAGCATTTCCCCGAGAAATTGACGATTCATGATGTTGATATCGATAAAGAACTTAGGAGTGCATTGTACAAGGCGTTTCAACGGCAGGCACGTGCTCAGGGGATTGACCTTGCTAAGATCAATAAGCAGGTTGAATTTGAGTACGTTCTTGATTGCAATATCAAGAAAAAATAGGATATTCTTGGTTCCGCTTTGGGCCATCTTTGACGAGTACCCTTATTTAGATATGCACTGACAGCGGCAAGACCAAATCGGTAAGTTTGGGCTCAAACCGGTCAGCCGCTGTCGCAAGGTTCTTCATTTTGTTAACGAAGGGTTTTACATCACACTTTCGCATTGACTGATTTCAACGGCTTGCATATCACATAAAACTGCAAATTTTCCAATTTCAAACGCTGCTTAACTAGATTGCCATGAGTCGCAAAAACTATGGGAAAATTCACATAATGCTGGCAAATATTGCGGAATCGGTCTATTTGATCGCCTATCTTGGTTGAGTCCTTCATTCTGACAAACTGTTTTGCCAGCGGACCTACCAAATTATGAGTTAGCCTGTTTTGATACGGGCGATAAGGACACTATATGCCTATCACAGTTTTTGACGGTCTGTTGATCGGACTGATGCTGCTTTCTGGAATTTTGGCGATGATACGCGGGTTTTCCCGGGAAGTATTGTCTGTGGGTTCGTGGGTTGCTGCGGCTGCGGCTGCATTTTATTTTTATAAACAGCTTGCGCCAGTGGTTGCGCCCTACACAACCGCCATCAATTCAAGCTCTATTCTTGCCGATGTTGCCGCCGGGGCGATCATCTTCATCATAACGCTGATTGTTGTCAGCCTGATTACCATGCGGATTGCCGATTTTATCGTGGATAGCCGCATTGGTGCGCTGGACCGGACATTGGGTTTTGTCTTTGGCGCGGCGCGCGGTGGCTTATTGGTTGTTGTTGGTCTGCTGTTTTACAATTCACTGGCGCCCGATAACCAACCACTATGGATTGCGGATGCAAAATCCAAACCAATGCTTGAATCCATCGGCGAGAGTATCACTCAGGTGCTGCCCGATGACTTAATGGAACAAATTAAAGCCAAAACCTCGGGTGGAAACAGTGGCGACACTGAAACCGCGCCGGGACAATCATCCTGATCAAATAGGGGCAAAAGCTGATGTCATTTATTAATCCTGACGAAGATAAACTTCAGGAAGAATGCGGCGTTTTCGGTATATTGGGGCACCCTGATGCGGCGGCTTTTACGGCCCTTGGCCTGCATGCATTGCAGCACCGTGGACAGGAAGCCAGTGGCATTGTTAGTTATGATGGCAAACGGTTCCATTCCGAACGCCATTTCGGGCTGGTAGGAGATCACTTCACCGATGCCGCGACCATTGAGCGGTTACCGGGCAATGGCGCTCTTGGGCATACGCTTTATTCCACATCGGGCGAAACGGTTTTGCGCAATGTGCAGCCACTTTTTGCCGAGCTTGGTACGGGCGGCATTGCCATTTGCCATAATGGTAATTTCACCAATGCGCGCACCTTGCGCAATAGAATCATTGCCAGTGGCGCTATCTGCCAATCAACTTCAGACACCGAAGTTGTGCTGCATTTGATTGCTCGCTCCAAAGAACATAATTCGGGTAATCGCTTTACCGATGCCATCAAGCAGATGGAAGGTGCCTTTGCCTTGGTGGCAATGACCACCACCAAATTGATTGGTGCCCGCGACCGCCTCGGCATTCGCCCGCTTGTGCTGGGTGATCTGGATGGTGCACCGATTTTTGCTTCCGAAACCTGTGCGCTCGATATCATCGGTGCGAAGTTTGTCCGCGATGTTAAAAATGGCGAAGTGATTATTTTTGAACAAGAGATGGATGGTTCGATCTCGCAGAAATCGATCATGCCGTTCGAGCCTGCCAATGAGCGTCTTTGCGTTTTTGAATATGTCTATTTTGCCCGACCCGATTCGATTGTCTCCGGTCGCAGCGTTTATGATGTGCGCAAACGCATGGGCTCGGTTTTATCGGATGAAAGCCATGTGGATGCCGATGTAATTGTGCCGGTGCCCGATAGCGGCGTACCCGCTGCTATTGGCTATGCGCACCAAAGTGGCGTACCGTTTGAACTGGGTATTATCCGCAACCACTATGTGGGCCGTACCTTTATTGAACCGACCCAAAGCATTCGCGCGCTGGGTGTGAAGCTGAAATTATCGGCCAATCGCGGGCAAATCGAAGGTAAGCGGGTTATCCTAATTGATGATTCTATCGTGCGCGGCACGACATCGACAAAAATTGTCCAAATGATCCGCGAAGCCGGTGCGAGCGAAGTGCATATGCGCATTGCCAGCCCACCGATTATTGCGCCGGATTATTATGGCATCGACACCCCTCATTCGGACCAATTGCTGGCCAACCGTGTGGCTGACGTTGCTGAGATGTGTGAATTTATTGGCGCGGACTCGTTGTCATTCCTGTCAATTAACGGCCTTTATAATGCCATTGATGGTGAGGATCGCAACGATGCTGCTCCGCAATTTACCGATCATTATTTCACCAAAGATTATCCAACACGGTTGACTGATCTTGAAGGTAATTTTGCACTTGGGCAGGCTTCGTTGCTCAAAGAGGCCGGTTGAGCATGAGCAAACCATCAAACCAGCGAGTGGTGCTGATCACCGGCGCATCACGTGGCATCGGCTATCATGCAGCATTTGCTTATGCGCAGGCGGGTTATCATGTGATCGCGGTGGCGCGGACTGTTGGCGGCCTTGAAGAACTGGATGATGCTATTCAGGCTATCGGCGGAACGGCGACCCTCGTCCCCATGGACGTTACCGATTATGCGGCCATCGACCGGCTTGGTGCTGCTATTGATAAACAATGGGGCAAATTGGACGTATTGCTGGCCAATGCCGGAATGCTTGGTGGGCTTTCGCCGCTGGGGCATTTTGATCCGGCGGAATTTGAAAAAACCATGGCGGTCAATGTGACGGCAAACTGGCGCTTTATTCGTTCGATGGATCCGCTGTTGAAGGCATCAGATGCTGGGCGGGCAATTATCATCGGTTCGGCTGCCGGCTATAAATGCCGACCGTTTTGGGGTGCCTATTCGATTTCCAAAGCTGCTGTTCATGCGCTGGCGCAGACCTATGCTGCCGAATGCGAGAGCACTGATATTTTAGTAAATATTGCCAATCCCGGCCCCATACGCACCGCTATGCGGGCCTTAGCAATGCCCGGAGAAGACCCGGAAACCCTTGCCCACCCATCAGATTTTGCCAAAGCGCTGGTTATGATGGGCTCACCTGATCTGAGGCAAAACGGCTTGATGTTCGATTTCCCAACCGGGAAATGGATGAAGCTGAACGAACCTACTTCGGTTTGACGTCTCTAGGAAATGCCTGAATTTCTTTGGCATGGCGTAGGCACCATATCCAACCTGAAACATATAGCAGATTTACAGGCCACCGAAAAATGATGGCCATATTGTCAGACCACCGCTCAGTGGCAATGGTAGTCGCCTGTTTTGTGATTGGTGTGACAGCCTTGCTTGTTAGTACCACCGCCATGTGCAGCTGCTATCGCAGTAGACAATCCGAGTAAAACTAATACTGACATTACTAAAATACTTTTCATGATATTCCCCTCAATAGAAAGTAACCGTAGGAAACATTTACGCAACTTTTACGTGCATTACAAACTTAAATGCCACCTATGGTATATTTTTATTTAAAACTGTCCGCAGACTGGTTGAATAATATGTTGTTATTGGTTGCGTCATGGCAGCGGTTTTGTTTTGATTTCATTAAATCAACGCCGAGGCGAACGGCGGGGCGTTCCTTGATGCGGCCGCGCCATGCGGTGACATTGGGGAATTTTTCTAACGATGAACCCAGCGGTTTGGCAATCAACACCCATGGGAATGAGATGATATCGGCAATTGAATATTCTCCCAGAATGTAGTCACGTCCCTCCAACCGCCTTTCAAGCACACTTAAATTGCGCTCATATTCTCCCAGATATCGTTTAAAACCATATTGTTGCGCGGATTTTGGTGCGTAATTTTTAAAATGACTCAGTTGGCCGGCCATCGGCCCCTGATTGGCGACCTGCCAGAATATCCATTCCATCATTTCTTTTCGGCCAACAGCATCGCTCGGTGCAAAGCGCCCTGTTTTCTCGGCGAGATACAATAAAATCGCGCCACTTTCAAAAATACTGACCGGCTCGCCCTTCACGTCTTTATCGACGATCGCGGGCATTTTAGCGTTGGGGCTAATTTTCAAAAACTCCGGCTTAAACTGATCGCCCTCGGCAATACGCACCAAGTGAGTTTGGTATCTTAGGCGGCACTCCTCCAGCATTATGGAGACTTTCCAGCCATTGGGAGTGGGGGCGTAATAGAAGTCGATCATTGGTTCTTGGCCTGTCTGGGTTAGTAGTTTGCTAACTATAGCGCAAAAATTATGGCAACAATTATTTTCATTCTATTCTTGAATGATATATATCATTCCACTATATGAAGAAAAAGAATATGTAGCGATGAATTATCTCGTCGCGACCACGAGGTGTGAAATGAATATCAACACTCTCATTCTGGCAATTTTGAATGTTCAGGATGCCACGGGTTATGAAATCAAGAAGCTTTCGACCGATGGCCAGTTCAGCTATTTTGTCGATATCAGCTTCGGCTCGATTTATCCAACCCTTGCCAGACTTGAAAAAGAGGGCAAGGTGACCTTGCGCACTGAAGCGCAGAGCGGGAAACCTGACCGGAAAATCTATTCAATTACGGATGCTGGCCGCATGGAATTCATTGCAGCGCTTGCCCAGCCTCCGGCACCCGACAAATTCAAATCAGAATTTCTTTTGCTCGCCATCAATGCTGACTTGCAACCTGCTGAAGTGATCGAAATGGCCGTTGACGCCCGCATTGATTACCTCAAAAGCGTGCTGGAGAAGATTGAAGGCATCATGGCGGACTGTGGCAATGAGACCACAAAATGGGTCGTAAATTACGGTCACTATTGTAAGAAATGTGATCTGGACTATCTAATCAAAAACAAAAGCACGCTAATTGGATTGGCCGGTGGATTGATAAACAATCCATCTGCCGAAGCTGCTGAATAAGGGGCGCCTTCCTCCCAGGGCGTAGAAAAAATGACTTTTAGGATCAAAGGATCCCACATTGTGGCGCTTGCAATTTGCGCTGGCATTGGTGGGTGGATGTATAATGGACAACTGATCACAAGTGGTCAGGGTGATCCATCCGGCGAACTCAAAACGATTGCGGAACGTAGCGCGGAAAATGCCTCCGACCTCTTTAAGGTTCGCTATGTGGCGCTCTATCCGGAGCTTCGCTCCGAGCGTATCCATGTTCGTGGACGCACCAAGGCCAATGCGATTGTCACCATTCGCAGCGAAACCGTCGGGATTGTCAAAAAACGTTTGGTCAATAAAGGTCAAGTCGTTCAAAAGGGCGATCTGGTTTGTGTCATTGAACGCGGCGCACGCGAAGCAAAACTGGCGCAGGCCAAAGCCCAATTGGCACAGGCCGAGGGCGATCACGCGGCAAACAGTGCGCTTGCCAAGCGTGGTTTTGCCTCCAAAACAAAACTCAACCAGATGAAATTTGCTCTCGATGCGGCTAAAGCCAGCCTCATACAGGCGGAAATTGATATTGCCCGCACAGAAATTCATGCCAATGCATCGGGCATTGTGCAGGATCCAATTGTGGAAGTGGGCGAAATGCTCACCATTGGCGGGGCCTGCGTCACGCTGATTGATAATGATCCGATGCTGTTTGTTGGACAGGTTTCCGAACGCGAAATCGGCAAGGTGAAGCTGGGTATGAAAGCGAATGTCGTTCTTGTTTCAGGCGAAAAAGTTTCAGGCAAGATACGCTATATTGCGGCATCCTCCGATGCCCAGACCCGTACCTTTCAGATAGAAATTGAATTACCAAATTCTGATCGCACCATTCGTGATGGCCTGACCGCAAGTGCCAGTGTGGAGCTTCCACCAGAGCTTGCGTATCGCCTCTCACCCTCGTGGGTTGGTCTGGCTGACAATGGCGAAATCGGCATTAGCGCGTTGAATGATGATGACACGGTGAGATTTGTGCCGGTGAAAATTCTGGCCAGAACCAAGGATGGTTTTTGGGTTAGCGGCCCGAGCGAAGGGATGAGAATTATTTCCCTTGGGCGCGAATATGTTGGTGATGGCGAGAAGGTCATGCCGGTTGCAGACAAGGTAGCTTCTGCGGAGGTACAGCAATGATCGGCGCGCTCGAAACGATTTTATCACGGCCAAAAACAGTCCTGACCTTGATGGTCGTTATGGTGGTCGCTGGAATTTTCACCTATATCAATATCCCCAAAGAGGCCGATCCGAACATTGATGTTCCGGTCTATCTGATTTCAATCAACCAGCAGGGCATTTCACCCAGCGATGCGGAGCGGTTGCTTGCGCGTCCGATGGAAACACAGTTGCGCGGTCTTGACGGGCTAAAAGAGATCACCACGATTTCTTCCCAGAGTAATACCAGCGTTGTTCTTGAATTTAATATTGGCAGTGACAAAGACAAAGTGGTTGCCGATATTCGTGACAAGGTGGACAAAGCCAAAGCAGAGCTACCGGCAGAAGCTGATGAACCTGCGATCTTTGAAACCAATCTGGCCTTGAAACCAACGCTCATCATCACCCTTTCCGGCAATGTGCCTGAGCGGACTTTGTTTGGTCTTGCAAAGAAACTGCAGGATCAGGTTGAAGCGATTTCCAATGTTCGCGAGGCCAAACTCAAGGGTACCCGCGCCGAGATGCTGGAAGTTATTCTGGATTTAACCAAGCTTGAATCCTACGACATTACCCAACAGGAATTGCTGACAGCTCTAAGCCAGAACAATCAGATGGTGCCTGCTGGATTTATTGATGATGGCAATGCAAGGTTCAATCTGAAACTGCCGGGTCTGGTTGAAACCGCTGAAGATGTATATTCAATTGCTATCAAACAAAACAACGAAGGGGTTGTCACCCTTGGGGACGTGGCTGAAATTCGCCGTACCTTTAAGGACCCGTCGAGCTATACCCGCGTGAACGGCAAACCGGCCATGTCGCTGGAAGTGGTCAAGCGGATTGGCACCAATATTATTGAAACCAATACCGAGGTTCGCCAAGTTGTCGCCGAGTTCACCAAGGACTGGCCGAAAACCATTAAAATCAATTTCCTTCTGGATCAGTCGAGCTTCATCTTCGAGGTTCTTGGGTCTCTGCAAGCCTCTATTTTGACAGCGATTGCGCTGGTGATGATTATCGTGGTGGGTTCGCTTGGTGTGCGTTCCGGCCTGTTGGTTGGTTTGGCTATTCCTACCTCGTTCATGGTTGGCTTCCTGATCCTTTCAAGCCTCGGCATGACCGTCAATATGATGGTGATGTTCGGCATGGTGCTAACCGTTGGCATGCTGGTGGATGGGGCGATTGTTGTTACTGAATATGCCGATCGGAAAATGGCCGAAGGCATGCCCGCTGCAGAAGCTTATCCGCGTGCAGCCAAGTTAATGTTCTGGCCTGTGGCCTCATCGACGGCCACAACGCTAGCCGCCTTCCTGCCCCTGCTTTTATGGCCGGGTGTTTCGGGCGAATTCATGAGTTATTTGCCGGTGATGGTGATCATCGTTCTTTCCGCGTCCTTGATGACCGCTCTGATTTTCATGCCGACAACGGGTGTTCTCTTTACGGTTGTCTCTGACTTCTTTGCCAAATACGCTCGTATTGCTCAGGCAGGGATTCTAGGCGCGCTTGCAGGTGGGGCGGCATGGTATAGCGGACTTGTTGGTTACCCAGAAATTATTCATAAAGCTGGTACATTGGGCATCGCAATTGCCGCAGGTTTCGTTGGCTGGTGGCTTGCCGGGATAATTTCAACCTATCGCGAAAATCATCCAACCCCTGTGGATGAAACCGCCAAAATGCTCTCGTCCAATTCGGAATTGGACGTCAAAAAAGTCCCGGGTCTCACGGGCAGTTATATGCGATTACTTCATCTGGCCACCGCCAATATTTTTGGTAATGTTCTGGTTATTGCCCTGATTATCGGTGTGACTATCACCACATTTTCGGTGTTTGGCGCAAATAGTAAGGGTGTTGAGTTCTTCGTTGAGGAAGAGCCTAACGTTGCCATCCTTGTGGTCTCTGCGCGGGGCAACCTTTCGGGGGCTGATATTCGTGATATCGCAATCGAGGTTGAAACCGAAGTTCTGAAGGTTGCAGGCATTGAAAATACCGTGATGACTGCCACAGCGCCCGGCGGAGAGCGCGGCGGCGGCAGCATTGACCCTGGCGCTCCGCAAGATTTACCAGCCGATGCCATTGCCATCATGCAGATTGATCTTGTTGATTACAGCCAAAGGCGTCTGGCCAAAGAAATTTTTGCCGAGATCAAACAACGCACCAGTGCAATTGCCGGTATCAAGCTGGAAATCCGCAAAATTCAAGGCGGACCGCCGACCGGGAAAGATGTGCGCTTGCAGATCAAATCTACAAGCTATGATCAAATGGTGGCTGCCGTTACGCGCGTGCGTAATCAATTCAACTCCTATAAAGACCTTCAGGATATTGAGGACAGCCGTCCCCTCCCCGGCATTGAATGGGAATTGACGGTTAACCGCGAAGAAGCCGGTCGTTATAATGCCGGGATTGCAGCCGTTGGTTCGATGATCCAGCTTGTCACCAATGGGGTGTTGATCGGAAAATACCGACCTGACGATTCCGACGATGAGGTTGATATCCGTGTGCGGCTTCCTGAAGCCCAACGCTCCTTGGACAGATTGGACGACCTGCGATTGCGCACAAGCAATGGTCAGGTTCCTTTGTCGAATTTTGTGACCATGCTGCCTAAAAACAAAGTTGGCTCTATCGTCCGTAAAGACGGCCTTTACACCATGAGTGTGAAAGCTAATATCGAAGTGGGAGCCGCTAAAGACGGACTGACATCTGCTGCCAAAATTGTTGAGATCAAAGAGTGGCTGGCCACGCAGGAATGGTCCGACGAGGTGTTTCTTGAATTCCGTGGTGCGGATAAAGAGCAAAAAGAATCCGGTGAGTTTCTGGGCAAAGCTGCCATTGGTGCCCTGTTCCTGATGTTTGTGATTTTGCTCACTCAGTTCAATTCATTCTACCAGACCATATTGACCCTATCGACGGTTATTCTGGCTGTTGTGGGCGTGTTGATCGGAATGATGGTTACGGGACAGAAATTCTCCATCATCATGACTGGCACAGGCGTTGTCGCCCTTGCGGGTATCGTGGTGAACAATGCGATTGTGCTGATTGATACTTTTAACCGACTGCGCTCAGAAGGTGTTGATGTCAAAGAAGCAATCTTAAAAACCGCTGGTCAACGATTGCGCCCGATCATGCTAACCACAGTCACAACCATCATGGGCCTTGTTCCGATGGCACTGGCGATCAATGTGAACTTTATTGACCGGGTGATCTCTATTGGTTCGATCACCGCGATCTGGTGGATACAATTGTCGACAGCGATTATTTCCGGGCTGGGTTTCTCAACCATCTTAACGCTGGTGATGATCCCTGTCATGCTTTCACTGCCTTCCAATCTTGTTTCAGCTTTCGGATGGATTACCGGAATATTTGCAAAGCCTGAAGTCAGTCAAATGGCTGTGGCCACAGCCATTGTGACACCAGTCAGTGAAGAGATCGCTGAAATTTCACTGCCTGAGCGCGTTGGCGATCTGCCTGAATTGGCAGCAGCGACTAGCAAACCAAAACGCAAACAAGCAACCAAGGCGTCGTCTGGCAAACCGGCCAAGCGCAAGGTTGCGGTGAAGAAAGCTGGCATGCGAACTAAACTGACGTCAGTTCCAAAGTCTGCAACGCGGAAACGAAAAAGCGACATTGCAGACGCAGCCGAATAAGGCTGCGTCCTGCTGAACAATGCGAGCTGGTTACTTTTGGGCTTTGGCTGATGTTTCGCCAGCGTTGTCTTTTTGCCAACTGGCAAGTGAGAACGGAATGAGCGCCAGATAGCCAATGGATATGGCCAATAATGTCCACCATGGATAGGTGAACAACATACCAGCCAGTGCCACGGCTAAAATCATCAATGGCAGCACTAGATCGCGGCGAATGCTTTTGGTGAAATCCTTACCGGAAAATGTTGGTAAGTTAGAAACCATCAGCAGGCCAATGCCAACCGTATAGGCTGCAACAATCCATGCGGTGATCTGGGTTAATTCCATTCCCAACAAAGCTGCATAAATCGGGATCAGCACGATCATTGCGGCGGCTGGTGCCGGTACACCGGTGAAATATTTATTCTGCCACTTGGGCGCGTTCGGCGTATCAAGCATGACGTTGAAACGGGCAAGCCGCAGACAGGCGCAAATGGCATAAAGCAGTGCTGCAATCCATCCGATGGAATGGATTTCGCTAAGCTGGGTAAAATACAATATCATTGCTGGTGCAACGCCGAAATTTACAAAATCTGCGAGACTATCCATCTCTGCGCCGAAGCGGCTGGTGGATTTTAAGAACCGGGCTACCCGCCCATCAATGCCATCCAGAAACGCTGCCAGAATAATCGCTGCAATAGCAAATTCCATGCGCCCTTCAATCGCGAACCTGATCGAGGTAAGGCCGGAACAGATTGCAAACAGAGTAAGCAGGTTGGGGAAAATTTTGCGTAGCGGAATATCGCGCAAACGCGTTGCCTGCACAGCACCCTTTTCATCATCAGATTTGCTGGCGGAACCATCCGGGTCAAAGGGAGGGAATGGAGGCTCCATTAAGCTACCCGTACCAGTGGCACGATTGCCTGATCATTGAAATTTGCCAACACCGTTTCGCCCGCAACCGCGATCTGGCCCAAAGAGACATTAGGATTGACCGAGGCGGGCAAATACACATCGAGGCGTGAACCGAAGCGAATCAGACCAAAACGCTCTCCTGCGCCGATTTCTGTACCCTCTTGCGCCCAGCAGACAATGCGCCGGGCAACCAGCCCTGCGATCTGCACTACGGCCATATCGCCATGTTCTGTGGATAACACCAAAGCATTGCGTTCGTTTTCCTCGGAGGCCTTGTCCAGTTCGGCATTCAGGAAGCTGCCTGCAGTATAGATAATCCGCTCGATTTTGCCCCGCACGGGTGAGCGATTTACGTGGCAGTTAAAGACGTTCATAAAAACGGAAATGCGCAGCATCTCGTCGCTGCCAAGGCCCAGCTCTTTGGGTGGGACAAGTTTGCCAACGAATGACACTTTGCCGTCAGCAGGGCTTATCACCAAATCATCGCTGACGGGGGTCACCCTCACCGGATCACGGAAAAACAGAGCACACCACAAGGTAAGAGCCAGCCCCGCATAAAATAACGGTCCCCAGATCCAGCCAAGGACGAAGCTGATAACGCCAAAGATCGCGATAAAGCGATAGCCCTCCGGGTGGATGGGCGGAATGGCATTTTTAATGGTGGTGCTCAGGCTCATATTCTTACTCTTTTTAGCAAAATCAAGAATTACCCAATAGCAAGTTTACCACGAAATGTCATGGCATCCTTTTGGGGGAGTTTTGGCGACGTTTTTCTGGGATTTAAGAATGCTCGGCCAATTCGCGAGCAGCGCGGGCCTTGTCTTCGGCTTCGGTTGCCTTGCGCTGGCGGTTCCACATATCGGCGTAGAGGCCTTTTTTATCCAGCAATTTGTCGTGGGTTCCGCGTTCAACAATCTCGCCCTTGCGAAGAACGATGATTTCATCGGCCCCCACAACTGTAGAAAGGCGGTGGGCAATCACAATGGTGGTTCTGTTTTCGGAGACCACATCAAGGGCTGATTGAATTTCGCGTTCGGTCTGCGTATCAAGCGCCGATGTTGCTTCGTCAAGAATGAGTATAGGTGGCGCTTTCAACAAGGTTCTGGCAATCGCGACACGTTGTTTTTCGCCGCCGGAAAGTTTGAGGCCCCGCTCGCCCACCTGGGTGTGATAACCATCGGGCAGGCTTTTGATGAACTCACCGATTTGCGCCATTTCTGCCGCCTGTTCAACTTCTTCATCGCTCGCATCGGGGCGACCATAACGAATGTTATAAAGAATGCTCTCGTTAAACAACACCGTATCCTGAGGAACCATGCCGACCTGTTTGCGCAAGGATTTTTGTTTGACGTCTCTGATATCGGAGCCATCAACGGTGATTGAGCCACCGGAAATATCATAGAAACGAAATAGCAATCTCGAAATGGTCGATTTTCCAGCCCCTGACGGGCCAACAATAGCGACGGTTTTTCCTGCTGGAACCTCAAAACTGATGTTCTTCAAAATTTTCCGATCGGGATCATAATGGAATGAAACATTATCGAATTTGATCGCGCCTTCGGCGATATTTAAATCTTTAGCGCCTTCGGCATCCTCAATTTCCCGATCAACTCCCAGAAGAAGGAACATCTCTTCCAAATCGGTAAATCCCTGCCGGATTTCGCGGTAGATGAACCCGATGAAATTGAGAGGAATTGATAATTGCATCAGCAAGGCATTGATCATAACAAAGTCGCCTAATGTCTGATCGCCGCGCTGAACAGCCAGCGCCGACATTACCATGCAAGTGCCCATGCCAGTCATGATGATGGCTGTTTGGCCGAAGTTAAGCCATGAAAGAGAAGTCCACACTTTGATGGCTGCGTTTTCGAAACGTGCCATGGATTCGTCATATCGACGGGCTTCCAAATCTTCGTTGCCGAAATATTTGACGGTTTCAAAATTCAACAAACTATCAATGGCCTTGGCGTTTGCCTCGGTATCATTGGTGTTCATATCGCGGCGAATTTCGATACGCTTATTGGTTGCCTTGATAGAGTACCAAGTATAAAGCCAGACCATTATAGCGATGACAATCACATACCAGATATCAAACAAATACCAGATAAATCCGGCCATCAAAGCGAACTCGATAACGGTCGGGATGCCGTTTAGAATAGTGAAGCGGACAATCGAATCTATGCCCTTGGTTCCTCTTTCAATCACACGGGAAAGACCACCGGTGCGTCGCTGCAAATGATATCGAAGGCTGAGATTATGCATATGACGGAAGGTGATTGCCGATAGCTGGCGCACGGCATTTTGTCCAACACCAGCAAACAACGCGTCGCGTATCTGGTTGAAAGCCACCATTACTATTCGGCCGACATTATAAGCAATGACCAGCATGAACGGGGCAAGCATAATTGGCGGTAGAAAATTATAATCACTCAACTCGCCAGTGAGCGAATCGGTGGCCATTTTATAGAGATAGGGAATGGCCACTGTCACCAGTTTACCAACCAACATGAACCCCATGGCCCACATCACATTACGCTTTAAATCCGGTCGGTCCGATGGCCACATATAGGGCCACAAATTGCGCATGGTTGTTGCCATATCGCCGCTCTTGGCACTCACCAAAGGCGGTGCATTGCCCGGCTTTGCCGAGGTCGGTTTTTTATTAGCGTCAGCCATTGAGGCTTCCTTTAATTGTCTAAAGTTGGGCTTTGTCCCAATTCTCTCGGGGCGCCTAGGGCGTTTAACGCGCTGGAAACGCTTTCGAAAGCGCTTTGATCAATGGAAAAGCAGGAACGGTTTCCCGACTGCCTTGAAATGATCAGACCGGCTTTTCTAAGTATCTCCAAATGTTGCGAAACGGTGGATTGCGCCAGCGGCAGGCAATCGCAAACATCGCCGCAACATGGTTCACACAATGTGGTCAGCCGGGAAATTATTTCAAGACGCACAGGATGCCCCAAAGCCTTTAGTCGATTGGCAAGGGTTTTGTCCTCATCCAGATTGGTGGGTGAAATCTTTGTAGCGATGGGGGATTTAGTCATGAGATTTCTTTATCGGTAAATACCGATGAAGTCAAACTCTCAGATGCTATTAAGTGGTTTAGCTTTTTTCCTTGAACGCCGGAATTTCAAAAATCTGGCCGGGATAGATCAAGTTCGGATCGCGAATTTGATCACGGTTGGCTTCAAAAATTGTGGTGTAGCGAACGCCTTGACCATATCTACGTTGGGATACGCGCCACAGGCTATCCCCTTTTCGAATGATGACCGATGAACCAGTGGTGATCTCGGCAACACTGCCTGTGGTATCTGAGGCGGTTTCAACTTTTTCCTCAACAGCAGCCATTTTCATTGGCTCCTTTGTGGATTTCACTGTAGCCGCACCTATTTTTGCGTCCTCAGGTTTGGCGGCCATAGCCACCTCTTTTTTCATTGCGGAATTCATTTCAGATTTTGGGACAGGGTTAACTGTTTTTGATGCTGTTTCTGCGGCTTTTTCAACCATGGTTTCTTTGGGTGCAGCTTTCGCAATTTTTACCGAAGCAACAGGTTCATGCAATAAAGAGACCACTGCACGGGCCATCACATCAGTAGAATTTTCACCCACCATGTCGGCGCGCACCGCATGACGTCCGGCATCCAGTCCGCCGATACCTTCAAAGACATAAGAACCTTCGGCACCGACTTTTGTCTTGCCCAGAAATTTTCCATCGATGTAAATGTGAACGTTGGTACCCGGGAGGCCTGTGCCGGCGATGAATATTTTCTTCCCTTCAACCTCGGCAGCCTGAATGAGAACGGGCACCAGTGGTTTGGCAAGTTCTTCAACCTTGGCAATCTGTTTGGAGCCCTCAGCCTTTTCGGCCTGTTTTGGTTGTTGTTCCAGAGAAGCAATTTTGGTTTCTTCTGTTTTTGCTTCAACCAGTATAGACGTTGCCGGAGTTGGTTCAGGTTTTTCTGCCATCTCAACGACAGGTTGACCCTCTACCTTTGACGCTTCAACAGGTGCTTCTTTTGGCGCCTCTTGTTTAAGCTGAGGTAGCTGTAAAAGTTTACTGGCTTTACCGGGCTCGGTGAGCATCGCCAGAAGTTCGCTTTTTCCATCTGGGATATTGACGATGCCGGATTGGGAAGAAATCAATTTTTTGCCGCCATCAAGCGTTGCCCGAATGACCAGATCATGCCCACCAGGTGCAAGCGGCTTATCAAGTATCACGACGAACTCATTGGTCGAGCCGGCTTTTTCTGTGGCGATGATTGTATCTCCATCGAGAATTTCAACCATGCTGCCAGCAGGTGCAGTTCCAGCAATCACGGCGGAACCATCTGTTTCAACCCGTAAAATATCGAATTTTGGCAATGGATGTTCAGGGGCTGATGCGACGGCAGATTGCTCAGCGGTTTTTGTCTCAGCCTGTTTTTTGGGAAGGGATGCCACTTTGACGGATTTTTCCACCTTTGGCATTTCTTTCTCAACAACAATTTCTGCTTCTGATCTCGTTTGATTGTAGCTTTCAACAACAGCGTACCCAGCCAAACCAGCAGCAACCACACTGCCTATGCCCCACAATATTATCGGTTTAAAAATACTTGCCAACATCGCCCATTTTCCATTTTTCATGCTGGCCACAAATATCCAGCATTTATCAACTCATTTCGACGAGGTTCGCCTCCTGAACCATTGCGCAGCGCCGAAATTTGAGTCCAATGTATTTATTAACACGAACATACACAAATCTGGCACAAACTTGCCTCAAAACCAAAAGTAAATACGGGAAAACCCATGTCATCCAAGTCAATTTGCATTTATTGCGGTTCTCAGAATGGTAAAAACCCTGAATTCGTCGGTGCAGCTCGTATTTTGGGCAAAGCTTTGGCGGAAAATTCGATTCGTTTGGTCTATGGCGGCGGCACTAGTGGCATTATGGGCGAGGTTGCGCGCGCAGTTGCCGATAACAATGGCGAGATCGTCGGCATCATCCCGCAATTCCTGCTAAATCTCGAAGCTGGTGGCACTGCTCCCAGTGATTTGGGCGAAGTTATTGTCACCGAAGACATGCATCAGCGTAAACATATGATGTTTGAACGTGCGGATGCATTTGTGGCGCTTCCCGGCGGTATTGGTACGCTGGAAGAGATCATCGAAGTGATGACATGGGCCCAATTGGGCCGCCATACCAAGCCAATGGGATTTTTGAATATTGACGGATTCTGGGACCCGGTGATTGAACTGGTTGACCACATGAATAAATCAGGCTTCATCCATTCGATTGATAAAGTTCGCCCGCATGTGATCAATAGTGCTGATCAGGTGGTGCCGACGATTATGGACGCCATCGCTCACGCAGAAAAAGCTTCCGAGAAAAATATCTCTAAGATGTAGCGCGCCGGGGTTGCAGCATTGAATAGGTGTAGATTGCAAGGCTGGTCCAGATCATCAAAAATGCAATCAGCTGCCATTTGCTGAATGGTTCCATGAAGTAAAATACACCGATCAGAAACTGGATGGACGGCGTTAAATATTGCAAAATCCCGACCGTCGACAATGGAAGAAGCTTGGCTCCGCTAGCATACAAAATGAGCGGCAAGGCCGTTGCCGGGCCGCAGGCAAGTAACAACCACGTATCGCGGGAAGTTGAACCAAAGACCGCATCACCCGTTGAAGATAGCCACAGCAGATAGGGAATGGCAAAAACCGAGATCAATAAAATCTCAATGAAAAAGCCTTGTGCCGGTCCCACATCTACCTGCTTTCTGATCAATGCATAAAAGGCAAAAGAAACGGCAAGGACCGCACTTATCCATGGGAACACACCGTTCATGACCGTGAGTAAAACCACCGCCACCGCGGCCAGTCCGAGAGCGACTAATTGCAGACGCTGGAAACGTTCGCCTAGAAAAATTCCCCCCAGAGCCACAATCACCAGCGGATTGATGAAATACCCAAGAGCCGCGTCAACGATGTGATCTGAGACCACCGCCCATACATATACGCCCCAATTGAGGGTGATGATTAGCGCACTGGCAGTCAGCAGCAGCATTTTCTTGCGATCTTTGAAGGTGGGTAAAATATCGCCGGTGCGCTTGAGGAAGAATAGAATTACGAATGCAATCGGGATCGACCAGATCACGCGATTTGCAATCAGCTCTATCGGGCTCACATCGTGAATCGCCTTTAGCAACAGTGGCAGGAAACCCCATAGGACATTTGCCGATAATGCAAATATCAGGCCGTTTTTTGTATCGTTGTTTGGTTTGATTGATGCAATCTCAGCGTTATGATTGTTCAAGATGGGCCTTCACGAGTTTATAATTTATTGAATCAAGAAGCGCCTGAAACGATGCATCGATGATGTTGTTGGATACGCCAACTGTGGTCCAGCGCTCGCCGCTGCCATCGGTGGAATCCACCAGAACGCGAGTGATCGCTTCGGTGCCGCCATTAAGGATGCGCACCTTGAAATCCACCAGTTCGAGGTCTTCGATCTGCGACTGGAATTTCCCCAAATCCTTGCGCAATGCCCGGTCGAGGGCGTTCACCGGCCCCTGCCCTTCGGCAACGGAGAAGAATGTTTCATCGCCGACTTTTACCTTCACCACCGCTTCTGAAACTGTGATGACGTCACCCACGGCATTGAAGCGGCGCTCTACCTGCACTTTGAAACTTTCCACATCAAAGAAATGTGGCACGGTGCCAAGTTTGCGCCGGGCGAGCAATTCGAAACTTGCGCCTGCGGCCTCATAGGCAAAGCCGATGGCCTCATGTTCTTTGACGATCGAGATGAGGGTATCAAGCTTTGGATCACTCTTATCAACCTCGATGCCAAACTTCGAAAGCTGGTTGATGAAGTTGGATTTTCCGCCCTGATCCGACACCATAACGCGGCGCGAATTGCCGACTAATTCTGGTGGAATATGCTCATAGGTTTCGGGGTCTTTGAGAATTGCGGAGGCGTGAATGCCCGCTTTGGTGGCAAAGGCTGACGACCCGACAAACGGGGCTTGGGTATGGGATGCACGGTTGAGAAGTTCATCGAACTTATGGGAAAGACCCGTGATTTCGGCTAGTTTCTCACTGGAGATACCTGTCTCAAACCGTTCTGAATAAACAGGTTTTAGCATCAGGGTCGGGATGATGGAGATCAGGTTTGCATTGCCGCAGCGTTCGCCGATGCCGTTGAGGGTTCCCTGTATTTGGCGCACGCCCGCGTCAATTGCGGCGAGCGAATTTGCCACCGCCTGCCCGGTGTCATCATGGGCATGAATGCCCAGATTTTTACCCGGCACATGTTCCATGACAGCCTTAACCGCTGCCTTGATTTCGCTTGGCTGTGTGCCGCCATTGGTATCGCACAGCACAATCCATCTTGCGCCTGCTTTGAATGCAGTCTTGGCGCATTCAAGAGCGTATTCCGGATTGGCTTTATAGCCGTCGAAGAAATGTTCGCAATCGACCAACGCCTCGCGACCATCTGCGACCACTGCCTCAACCGACTGTTTGATGCAATCGAGGTTTTCCTCATTGGTCGTTCTGAGCGCTACGCGCACATGGTAATCCCATGCCTTGGCGACGAAGCAAATCGCATCGGTTTTTGATTGCAACAGACCGGCAATACCGGGGTCGTTGGAGACGGAAACGCCGGGGCGTTTGGTCATGCCGAAACCGACGAAGCTGGCTTTCTCGGTGCGCTTTTGACTGAAGAATTCGGAGTCGGTTGGGTTGGCTCCGGGGTAACCGCCCTCTACGTAATCAATACCGAAATCATCCAGCATTTTGGCGATGACGATTTTATCCTGAACGGAGAAATCAACGCCGGGGGTTTGCTGACCATCGCGCAAAGTGGTGTCGAAAAGGGTGATGCGTTCCTTGCTCATCGCTTGGCTTCCCATGTGGTTACGCGCTCGCCGGTTTCTTTATCTTTTGAATCCATTAGCTGGATTCCCTGAGCTAGAAGTTCATCTCTAATCCGGTCTGCTTCCGCCCAATTTTGCTCTTTGAAGAAAGCGAGGCGTTTTGCGATTTCGCTATCGACGTCGACGTCAACATCGCTTCGAAACCACTCCTCAGGGGTCTGTTGCAGCAATCCCAATATATTGGCAACACCCAACAACTGTTTTAACTCCTCGGATGAGGCACCAAACATTGCATTAAAAAGCACTCCAAATTCTTCAGAGGTATTCAGATCGTCTAATAAATATTTAATGTGCTCGTTATTCGGACGCTCGGCTTCATTTGGTAAGTTGCGATTCACACCACTTTCTTTCAACACTCTGTATAATTTATTTAAATTCGCCTCGGCCTCTTCCAGCCGCTTCACGCTGAAATCTATTGGCTCGCGATAATGGGTTTTGAGCATGGCAAGCCGCAGCACTTCTCCCGGCCATTTGCGACCGCCGAATTTATCGGTGTGCAGCAGATCATAGATGGTGATGAAATTACCATCGGACTTGGACATCTTCTTGCCCTCGACCTGTAGATAGCCGTTATGCATCCAGAGATTGGCCATTTTATCCGTGCCGTGAGCGCAGCAGGATTGGGCAATTTCGTTTTCATGATGAGGGAAGATGAGGTCCAGCCCGCCGCCGTGAATATCGAAAATTTTGCCCAGATGATGCTCGCTCATGACAGAGCATTCAATGTGCCAACCCGGGCGACCACGGATGGATTGGGTTTCGCCGCCATCGGTGTAGCTCGCATCCCATCCCGGCTCGTTGTCGTTGGACTGTTTCCACAGGACGAAATCTCCCGGTGAACGCTTGTGGCTTTCAACGGCTACGCGGGCACCAGCCAATTGTTCATCCAATTTGCGGTTTGACAATTTGCCGTAAGCTGGCATTGTTTTTACGTCGAACAGCACTTCAAGCCCATTGTTGCCGGAAGCGACATAGGCGTGGCCCTTTTCGATCAGCACTTGGATCATGGCAATCATGCCATTGATGTGTTCGGTGGCGCGGGGTTCGAAATCCGGCTCCATGCAGCCTAGAGATTTGATGTCCTCGTGGAACTGATTGGCCGTTTTTTCCGTTACATTGCGGATCGCTTCATTGAGCGGCAGGTCTGGAAAATCGCGCAAAGCACGCGCGTTGATTTTATCATCCACGTCGGTGATGTTGCGGACGTAAGTGACGTGGCTATCGCCATATATGTGACGCAGCAATCGGTTGAGAACATCAAACACAATCACCGGACGCGCATTGCCGATATGGGCGAAATCATAGACCGTTGGGCCGCATACATACATGCGGACATTATCCGCATCGATCGGCTCGAACACCTCTTTGGTGCGGGTCAGGGTGTTGTATAATTTCAGTTCTGTTTTATCGGTCATCACATTTCCCAAAATGCATAAAGCTCAATTCCGGAGCCCGGAACGTTCATGTTTTTGATTTGGAAAAGAACGACCGGACCAGCGAAAAGCTAGTCAATAATTTTGCAGATAATAATGCAGCACGCGAATGCGCTCAAAGTGGTCATGGTTTTGTTATCGCGCCAAAGCTGAACTGCGTCAACTAAGAAAATTCAAGAGTAGAGAAATGGCTAACCACGCCATAACGAGCGCAATCAGACCATCGAGAACACGCCATGCGATTTTTCTTTCAAACACCGGCTGCAGCAATCGTGCGCCATAACCAAGCGCAAAAAACCAGACGAAAGATGCGGCAACTGCCCCCACCGTGAACGCTATTCTATCGGCACCGTGCCAGCGGGCAGCAAGCCCCCCGACCAGCACCACCGTATCCAGATAAACGTGCGGATTGAGAAAGGTGAATGCAAGGCAGATGGAGATTGCCTGCATTAACGGGATATCTTTTTCCGAGGAGGCCATCATCGCATGAGGAAAAATTGCGCGTTTGGCGGCAAGGGCTGCGTAGGTGATCAGGAATAAAAAACCGCCCAGCGTGATAAATTTGAGCAATTGCGGGTATTTTTCAACGAATACACCCAGCCCAGCAACACCAATCACAATCAGCAGGGCATCGGCCAGCGCACAAATCAGGCACAGGATAAAAACGTGCTGGCGCAGCAGTCCCATGCGCAAAATGAAGGCATTTTGCGCCCCGATTGCGATGATCAGCGAGCCGCCCAGCGCAAAACCGGAAAGAGCAGGATAGTACAAAACGATGGTTTCCCCGATTATCTACATGCCGTTATTAGTGGCCGTTATTAATGGATTATTTAATATGATTATTCAATCATGTGATGTTTTGCACATTGTTAACCCGTTGGCTCCATTATATCAGTCAGAACAGGCAGTGATGCTAAACTCATTAGGTATAAAACAATGAACCAACGATCAGAACAATTTCGCTCCAAGGCAGATCGCGAACGCGATGACGCCATGTGCGCTCGATTTGCTACTGTTAATTTGCCGGCTATTCAAGCCGATGCGGCCCTGAAACAGATTCGCCGTGACAATGTTGACCGTATGAGAATACCCGGCCCATTTGGCACCTATAATTTCGTGCTTTAAAACAGATTCATCTGGTCGGTTTCGACCGGATTGCCGGGCTTTTTCAGCCCTTCACCAGTGGTTTCAATTTCAACCCTTGTCTGAATTTCCGGATCGGAATTTGAAACCTTGTTGACCGCTTTTCCAACCGGAATAGCCTCAAGATAGTCCTCATCGAAGGGCAACATCAAATCTTTGATATCTCTTGGTTCCTGGGTTTTACAATCCAGCCATCGCTCGAAATCCTGCGACCTGATGATCACCGGCATGCGGTGATGAATGCTTGATAGGGATTTGTTGGCGCTAGTGGTTAGAATGCATCCGCTATCGATTTCGCTGCCATCGGGACTGGCCCAACTTTCCATCAGACCGCCAAAGGCCATGATGCCGCCATCACGGGGCCGCACCCAATAGGCCTGTTTTTCTTCGCCCTTTCGATACCATTCGTAATATCCAGATGCCGGGATCAGCATTCGGTGATGGCGCATGGCATTGCGGAAGGATGGTTTTTCAATGGCTGTTTCGCTGCGTGCGTTTAGCAGCAGGGAAAATTCACCCGGTTCTTTTACCCATGAAGGAACCAGACCCCAGCGCACCAGAATGGGCGCAATTTGTGAGGCGCCATCGGTGCCGATCATCAATATTGGCTGGGTTGGCGCGATGTTGTAGCGCGGCGGAAATTGCTCGATATTTTCGATGCCGAACAGGTCTGCAACGGCTTTTTCGTCTTCAAGCAGGGCGTATCGTCCGCACATTTATCCCTCCCGATTGCTAAGTTTGCCTGATTCCGTCTAATTGTCAGACCCAAACACGGAGAAAGCACCTTTGCCAGACAATTCTATCATTCAGGCTACATCTGTTGCGTTATTTGATGACGAGCGGGTTTTGTTGATATTGCGCGGGCGCGAGCCTCTGAAAGGGCTTTGGTCACTTCCCGGTGGCAGAGTAGAAGCTGGCGAAACCCATGAACAGGCAGCGATTCGCGAAATTCTCGAGGAAACGGGGTTGCGTGTATCCAATTTGATGTTTGTGCAGGAATTCATCCCGTTTCATATGAAAGATGGCGTGAAGATTGAAAGCAATTTTCGGCTGGAGGTGTTTACCAGCCTTCACTTTTCGGAAAATTTACGGGCAGGAGATGACGCCGAGGATGCCCGATGGGTGGCGATGTCAGAATTGGCCTCCCTGCCCCTCACTCCGCAAGCTGAGGTGATTATTGCGCGGGCGCACGGGGTTATCCTCACTCAATCTTGAACCGGTTTGATTGAGTTTGAATGGCGCGGGACGTCAATATATGTGAAATTGCAGTTCAATCGAGAGGTTTGAGCTGTGTATTTTAAAAACTCCATAAGAAACCGTAGTTTTGTTTCCATCGTATTTTTTGCGCTTTTACTGGCGTTTGGATGTGTCAATATGGCCAAATCCGACCCAAATCCAGTCGCTCGTGAAAACTGGAAGACGGATTTTTCCAAAACTTCGATTAAATTTTCAGAAGTGATGTCCGGAGGTCCGCCAAAAGATGGTATTCCTTCGATTGATGATCCAAAATTCGTAACCATCGCTGAAGCCACACAATTTAGCGATCGGGAGCCAGTGATCGGACTGGAAATTAATGGTGACGCACGCGCCTACCCGCTCAGCATTTTGATGTGGCATGAGATTACCAATGACATTGTCGGCGGTAAAGCTGTTATCATCACCTATTGTCCCCTTTGCAATGCGGCCATCGTGTTTGATGCGACGATTGACGGTAAGCGTCACACTTTTGGCACTACGGGGCGCCTGCGAAATTCTGATCTCCTGATGTATGATCGGGTGAATGAAAGCTGGTGGCAGCAATTTTCTGGCGAGGCGGTGATTGGAGATTATAAAGGGAAACTCTTGCGCATTGTGCCGTCGCGGCTTGAATCTTTTGCCAATTTCAAAAAGCGTTTTCCTGATGGCAAAGTGTTGGTTCCCAACAATGCCAGTAACCGAAATTATGGCAAAAACCCTTATGTGAGCTATGATAATAGCGGCAACACGCCATTTCTTTTCCGTGGTTCATTACCAAAAAACATTGAAGCCATGGCACGGGTGATTGTTGTTCGCGATGTGGATGGTCTAATTATTCTTTCCATGAAAAAACTGCGCGATCAGGGCAAAATGGCAATTAACGGCTTCCAGTTTAACTGGCAGGAGGGGCAAGCCTCGGCTTTGGATGTGGGCGATATTTCCAAAGGGCGGGAAGTTGGCAATGTCACCGTGCAGCGCGAAAGCAAAGATGTGGCCTATGATGTCACCTTCGCTTTTGTTGCCCATGCATTCCATCCTGACGTCAAAATACGCCAATAGACATTTAATCATTTTCACAGATTGCAGGATGGGGTATGGATGCCCCATTGATTGATGATTGGTGATTTGTGGAATTACTGTAAAAATGATGCGCGGCGGCTTCTTTAAATTTACAATTTTAGCGATTCTCCTTACGGGTTCGCCGCTTGCTTTCGCGCAAACTGCCAAGACAAATACGCCTACGCCGAAGCCGCGTATCGATGTGCTTCCCCCTGCTTATGATGATCAAATGATGCGGCTGGCCGAAATTCTGGGCGCGTTGCATTATTTGCGAGCATTATGCGATTCAAACGAGGAGCAGCTCTGGCGCGAGAAAATGACCTTTCTGATCGCCAATGAAGAGCCAACGGATGAACGCAAGGCAAGGCTGATTGCAAATTTCAACAAAGGTTTCAGAGGGTTTCGCGAAATTTATCGCGAGTGCACCCCCACCGCCGTTACCGCTGCAAACCGCTATTTAAAACAGGGCGCGCGGGTTTCTGCTGAAATCCCTGACCGGTATGGCCGTTAACCACTAGACCAAAATCCGCGCCTGTTTTTACGGATATCTATTGGGGTTTCAAACATTTAGCACTATGAAGAGTTTTGCAAATGCTTCAATCAGTGAGGTTTTTGCTCGGTATTCATTTTGACCAAATTGTTTTGAGGGCATGAAACCCACATGAAAAAGCTGTCTTACGATCTCAAAGCCCAAATTGCCGAAGAGAAAAAAGCAATCATCCAACAAATGTTTGCAGATCTCTGGGAAGAAGCCGATGAGCAGGGCATTGAACCTGAACTGGTAGCTGAAATATTGGTTGAGGGCTCGATTCGCGAATTGGTGACCAAATATGGTGACGGCGAAACGGGCCGGATGCTGACACGCCTGCGCAAGCTGGACGAACATGGTGCTTTTCTACCGCAAATTACATTGCAATAGACTGTGGGCAACAAGCTTTGGGATAATAGGCTTTAGCCCCCCCCCCAGATATTGAGTTTTCAATATTTGAACAAGCTGTTGAGCTTCCAGTGGGGGGAAGGTCTATAAGTGCGCATCACAGTTCACTATAGTGGCCTTAGACCATGAACAAAAAATCGATTTTGCCCCTTTTAGCACTGCTCCTGGCAGCGGGTGCCTATTGGTTTTGGCCTCAGGCTGAAAGCCCTCCCGGGGAGCAAATGGTTTCTGGCAAGCCGATTGTCGGCGTTAGAGTGCCCGACCTTACGGGCGTTGCCGTTGCTGGTGAACAGCTTTTCAATAAAAACTGCGCGGCCTGCCACGGAGCAAATGCTGCCGGGCGTGACGGCGTCGCACCGCCATTGGTTCATAAAATCTACGAACCAAACCATCACGGAGACCAATCCTTTATTCTTGCGGCCCAAAGGGGCGTTCGGGCGCATCATTGGCCATTTGGCAATATGCCGCCAGTGACTGGCGCTTCCAAGGAAGATGTGCAAAAGATTGTCGCATATGTGCGGGTTCTGCAAAGAGCGAATGGTATCCATTAATGCAATTTTCCATGTCATCCAGACTTTTAAAAGTGTTGGGAAGGATATTTTCCCTCCTATCTCTGATGACTTTGTTATTGGTTGGCGGAACGTTTTCTCACGCCGATGAGTTGCCTCACCAACACTACAATCAAGGCACCCATGAAATAGAACACGAGGTGGCACATCATGACCACCTTAGCGAGGCAGACCAGAACGATATCCAATTGAATGGAATGCACTGCGGTGCCGATATCCATTATCTGGTTGGTGATTTGAACATCGTTTTTGAACGCGTTATCCTCGACAAATTTCCTTCATACGGGCGACGGTGCTCCAATGCCAGTTTCTGGCCGGACCCACCGCCACCGCGACTAATTTCATAGAGCATTTTTTAAAATCGCGGCCCATGCATTTGGGCTGTTGAATGTTTGTGAAATTTTGTGGAAATACAATCAATGAATAAGAAAATACTGGTCGCCTCGGCGAGTGCGCTTGTCATGATGACAGTCGCAGCTTTCGCGCATGGGGGCGCGAGCGGCGTTGTTAAACAACGTATGGATGCCATGTCTAATATGGGCAAGGTGATGAAGACAATGGCGATAATGATGCGGGGTGAAAGCCCATTGGATGCTGATTTGATCAGGGCCAGCGCACACACTATTTTGGACCATTCGGGAAATTCTCTAACGAAGCTCTTTCCCGATCACAGCAATATCAAGCCTTCGGAAGCCCGTGATGAAATCTGGTCGAATTGGGAAGAATTCAATAATCTTGCCGACCAGTTGAACACGCTGGCAACCGGCATGGAGGCCGCCGCAGGAAATGACCTGATGATGGCTGGTAGCGGCTCAATGATGAAGAGCGGTGGGATGACGAGCGGAGGCATGATGGGCAAAGGCGGCATAATGGATGGTGATGCCCATATGCCAACACCGCAAATGCTTGCTTCTATGCCGATTGACGGCGTTTTCAATATGGTGGCGCAGACCTGTTCTGCCTGCCATACAAAATTCCGGTTTGAGAAAAAATAGGGATGAAATTTATCTTATCCTTGTTGTTGGTCGCCCTGATTTTGGTCGGGGCGGCCGCAGCGGCATTGGCTTATTGGCCAATTGAACCTGAAAATACTGTAATTTCTCTCGAGGGCGATGCGGCACGCGGCGCTTATCTCGCACGAATGTCAGGCTGTATTGCTTGTCATACCAATAGCGAAAAAGGCGGCGCGCCACTGGCGGGCGGCGTAGCTTTAAAAACCAACTTCGGGACGTTTTATACGCCCAACCTCACCACCGACAAAGAATTTGGCATTGGCGCATGGACGGTGGGTGATTTTACCAAAGCTGTTCGCCATGGCATTTCGAAATCTGGGGAACCCTATTACCCGGCTTTTCCCTATCCATTTTATTCAAAACTCAGCGATCAGGACATTGCCGATTTATGGGCAGCTTTCCAAACCGTACCGGCGGTTAGTGATCCGTCAAAACCGCTTGATCTGAATTTTCCTTTCAACTTCAGACCCGGCCTAAAACTGTGGCGTTATGCATTTTTGGACGAAGCACAATCGGAGCCTGTTCTTGCCAAAAGCGCAGCATGGAATCGCGGGAAATATATTGTTGAAGGTCCGGCCCATTGCGGGGCTTGTCACACGCCAAGGAATTTAGCCGGCGCTCGGGAAATTGATCAACGCATGGAGGGTGCTGGCGACCTGCCCAATGGCGGCAAATCACCCCCAATCACCAGCACCAAACTTTTGGCCGAAGGATGGACGTTCAGCAATTTAAAATATGCGTTGCGTACCGGTGTGCGCCCCGATGGCGATGTTTTTGGCGGCGCCATGGGAGAAATTGTGCGTGAGGGAACTTCCTTCCTCAATGATAATGATCTTGCCGCAATTTCCATCTATCTGCTGGATGAGGAATAGACTTCATATTTTGATTTATCAACTCAGGACACCTGTTGGGAAAGACTAACTGAATTGAAGACTTTGCGAATTCTAATTTTCGTCCTATCATGGCCGAGACTAGTGGACGGGATGGAAATGTTGCGCATAGTTTTCGGGCGATTGAGGAATGCCATATTGATTGGCGTGCTGGGGGTTTTGGTGATGAGCATCAACAATGCCCCAATGGCTTTTGCCCAATCGGATGCGCCCAAGGTTCCTGAAGCTGCTTCCGAACCATCAAAAAAGGACGGGGCAGAGAAGGCTCCAGTGGAAAATAAAGAAACGGAAGAGGATTTTTCCGAAGACCTTCCTAAAAAATCGATTACCAGCCCGCCGAATATCAATCAATATACGCCCCCGCCAATCTTGCGAGATTTGGCCCTCTTGCCCTTCCCAACACGGCGAATGCATGAACTGATACTGGAAGCTGCAAGAACTGGCGATGTGGAAAAACTGCGCCCTTATATCGGGTATGGCAACAATACCACCATGCTCTCACTCAGCGGTATTGAGGATGACCCGATTAGTTTTCTCAAAACCCTTTCCGGTGATTCCGAGGGGCATGAAGTATTGGCAATTTTAATTGAAATCCTAGAATCGGGCTTCGTTCATCTGGATGAGGGCACGGAGCAAGAACTCTTTGTCTGGCCCTATTTCTTCGCCCAGCCCATCGACAAACTGACGCCCAAGCAACGGGTCGAGCTGTTTCGGATTATCACCTATGGAGATTTTGAAGATATGGCATCTTTCGGGGCTTATATTTTCTACCGGGTCGGAATTACTCCGAAAGGGCGCTGGCGTTTCTTTGTTGCTGGGGACTAACCTATTGCAATTTTGGTGCTCCTTACCCAAATAATGCGCAAAGGGGATAAAAATGCAATTTGAAGATGATTCATCGATTCAGTACGATGAAAGGCAAGTTCTCGTGAGGTCCAGTCGTTCTAAGCTTATCTATCGGGTAATCCTGTTTCAATTCAAACTGGCCGCTGATGGTATTCGCGATCTTTTACTCAGCCCGTTATCGATCATTGCCGGAATTCTTGGCATCTTATTTTCGTCCAATGACCCGCATTATTATCTCGACAAATTATTGAAAACCGGACAGGTCAGCGATCGCTGGATCAATCTGTTTGACAGCGAACCATCACGGCATAATGCAAACAACCGCGAAACGCTGGACGGTCTGGCCCGGCGTTTTGAAGAGGCGGTGCGCAGGGACTATGAACGAAATGGCGTAAGCGCTAAGGCTGCCAAGAAATTTGAAGACGTCTTGAAAGACATCAAATCAAGGCATTGTTAGAAAGCCATTCCTTGAGCAAAGTTACCTACTCTGCTATTGGCAAAGCATGACAAATTCCCACACACAAATATTAGAAAATAGAAAACTCGTTCGAATTGGTGGCGAGGAAGCTGCCGACTTTTTGAATGGGTTGATAACCTGTGATGCGCTTGTTCTGGAGGAGCAACAGGCAGCGTTTGGTGCGCTTCTTTCACCGCAGGGGAAAATCCTGTTTGATTTCTTTGCTGTTCGTGACGAGCATGGGTTTTTAATCGATATCGATGGGGCATCTCGCGATGATTTCATCAAGCGATTGATGTTTTATCGGTTACGGCGGAAGGTTGAAATTGGCTTTGAAGAAGAGTTTCAATCTGTGCTGGTAAGCTGGGGCGACGCGTTGGAAATCAATGATGCATTGAGCATCACTGACCCGCGTCTTGAGGAAGCTGGACAGCGGCACTATTGCAAAGCCGTTCCACAACCCACCGGGGATGATTATGCTCGGCACCGGATATCTCTTGGCTTGCCAGAGGGCGGCGCGGACTTCCAATTCGGTGACGCCTTCCCCCATGAAGCGCTGATGGATCAGTTTGGCGGCGTTGATTTTCAAAAAGGATGCTATGTCGGTCAGGAAGTGGTGTCGCGGATGCAGCATCGCGGCACTGCCCGAAAACGCATTTTGAAAATACATTCAGATTCGAACCTGCCGGAAAGCGGCACTGATGTTCTCGCTGGCGGCAAAATTGTTGGTACGCTTGGCAGTATTAGTGGCAATATCGGGCTTGCGACCTTACGTTTGGACCGGATTGTTTTGGCCAAAGAAGAGGGACTTCCTTTGATGGCAGGCGATATTATTATCGAAGCTGAAATTCAATCCTGGGCTAAATTTGACTGGCCCGTAAAGGCGTAACTGATACCCAATGGCAAAACCTCCACGCGCATGGCAAAGAATGTTATCGGGCCGCCGGCTTGATCTGCTGGACCCTTCCGCCCTTGATGTAGAACTTGAAGATATCGCCCATGGCCTTGCCCGTGTGGCGCGCTGGAATGGACAGACCAAGGGATCGCATGCTTATTCGGTTGCTCAACATTCCATTCTCGTGTGGCAGATTTTTTGTAAACTTAAACCTGATGCCAGCCCCAAATGGGAGATGATGGCATTGCTGCATGATGCGCCAGAATATGTGATCGGGGATTTGATTTCGCCTTTTAAAGCTGCTGTTGGCGGTGACTATAAAGCGCTTGAAGAAAGGCTTCTGAATGCCATTCATTTGCGCTTTGGATTGCCGACGACACCGCAAAAATTGAAGCCAATTATCAAGAAAGCCGACACCATCGCCGCCTATTTCGAGGCGACTCAACTTGCCGGTTTCAGTGAAGAGGAAGGGAGGCAGTTCTTTGGGCGCCCAAGTGGAATCTCTCCTGCCAGACTTGAGTTGAAACCCATTCCAACGGATCAGGCACAGGCAAAATTCCTTGCCTTGTTCAAAAAAATTAATGAGCGGATATGACCGCATCCTCCCCTGCAATTGAAATCGGGTTGAACGCGGCCATTGTTGCGGTGATGGACTATCAACCGATGATCCTCTGCATTCCCGGCCCTGAGCAACCCTGTAGCGATGCCTTGCCCTCCGGCCCGTTTGATCCACCGGCACACAGAACCATGGAGCTTGGTTTGCGAGGCTTTGTTGAGGAGCAAACCTCCCTCAAGCTAGGTTATATCGAGCAACTTTATACTTTTGGTGATCGTGGTCGTCACCAGTCTCCGACCGATCCACTCCCCCATATGGTTTCAGTTGGATATCTGGCGCTGACGCAATTGCAAGATTCCACAGGTGAGAAATTTTCCGGTGGCAAATGGAAGAACTGGTATCATTTCCTGCCATGGGAAGACTGGCGCGGGGGCAGGCCCGCCTTGTTGGATGAAGCTATTTTACCTGCCCTTACCAAATGGGCGGAGGCATCCACTGCGAAATCGCAACAGCATAATCTACGTACCGGCGCGTTGTCGCCAGATGCTCGCGTCCATATGGCGTTCGGGCTGGACGGTGCACCGTGGGAAGATGAGTTGGTGCTGGAACGTTATGAATTGCTCTATTCGGCGCGATTGCTTGAGGAAGTGGTTTCCGATGGCCATGTGAAACAGACAAATATCGAATGCCCATTGGGTGTATCGATGATGTATGATCATCGTCGGATTCTGGCCACCGCCATGGCGAGGCTGCGCAGTAAATTGCGCTATCGTCCGGTGGTGTTTGAACTGATGGCCAGTGAATTCACTTTGCTGGAATTGCAACAAACGGTTGAGAGCATTTTTGGCCGTGCAGTTCACAAGCAAAATTTCAGGCGTACTGTTGAAAAAGCCAAGCTAGTAGAAGCAACTGGTGCAACCTCGTTGCGTACCGGTGGCAGGCCTGCTGCCTTGTTTCGCTTCAGGCGTGAAATTGTGGAAGAGCGGCCAATGCTCGGCTTGCGCGTGGGGCGCGGTTAGGAAATCGCGATATCCAGACCCAGATCAAGGGTCGGTGCTGCCATGGTAATTTTGCTGGTGGAGATATAATCGACGCCAGTTTCTGCGATGACTTTGACCGTATCGATATTGACGTTGCCGGAGGCTTCCAGCTTGGTGCGACCACCATCTACCGTGTTGTTATATTCGACAGCTTTAACAAGCATTTCTGGAGACATGTTGTCGAGCAACACCGCATCCGGTTTGGCTTTCAATGCCTCGGTCAATTGTTCGAGCGTATCGACTTCTACTTCCACCTGCACCAAATGCCCGGCATAGGCGCGGGCGCGGTTGATGGCCAGTTCCACACCGCCAGCAATGGCTATGTGGTTGTCCTTGATCAGTATCGCATCATAAAGTCCAAAACGGTGGTTTGAACCGCCGCCGCATTTCACCGCATATTTATCAAAGGCACGATGGCCCGGAATGGTTTTGCGGGTGTCGCAGACTTTGGCGTGGGTATGGGAAATCAAATCCTGAAATTTGGCGGTGTAAGTGGCGATACCAGACATGCGCATCAGATAGTTCAGGGCGACCCGTTCTGATGAAAGGATCGAACGGGCATTGCCGCTGATCTGCGCGACTTTTGTGCCTGCTGAGATGCGGGTGGTATCGCTGGCTAGAATTTTGAAATCAACTGTTTTATCCATCGCAGCGAATGTGGCCTTGGCCAAATCCATGCCGGAGAGAATACCGTCTTCTCTGGTGGACATGGTCGCAATGGCCGTTGCATCAGCGGGAATGGTCGAGTTGGTGGTGATATCACCGGCATCGCCCAAATCTTCCAGCAGCGCTGCACGCACAGCCTCTTCGATCAGGATTGGCGAAAGGTATGGGGTCAGATTATCACTCATGCTGTCTCACATATTTCTTCGATTGCTTTTTCGACTTCAGCAAGGGTGAGGAAAGTTCGCCGTTTCCAGCTTTCTACCGGATCCGGGAAATCGGTACGGAAATGCCCGCCCCTGCTTTCCTCGCGCAATAGGGCTGCAACCGTTATCATCTTGGCCGTGGTAATCGTGTTGGCGAAACGTGAGGAGTTACTTTTCTCGGATAATTCCACAATGATAGAGATGGCCTTTTTCATACCCTCGGCGGTACGTATTACACCGACATATTTGCTCATGGTGGCACGAAGCTTTTTCAGGTTTTCAGGGCTGGGTTCCGTTGTATCTTCCGGACCGCTTCTTTGGCCAATGGGATGCAATTCGCTGACCGGCAAATGTTCGACAATATCATCGGCAATGCGAGAAGAGAAAACCACCGCCTCAAGCAGAGAGTTGGAAGCCAGACGATTGGCACCATGAGCACCGGTGGAGGTAACCTCGCCGCAAGCCCAAAGACCATCAAGCGATGTGCGTCCATCGGCATCGGTCAAAATACCGCCCATGTGGTAATGCACTGCCGGAATAACCGGTATGCGTTCTTTTGAAGGATCAATCCCTGCGTCCTGACAATAGCCAAAGACCGTGGGAAACTCGTCCTCGAAATGGTCGCCAACAGCTTTGGTGCAATCGAGCCAAGCGCCTCTGCCGGATGTTACTTCTTCGAATATGGCGCGGGCGACGATATCGCGCGGGGCCATTTCGGCGTCTTCGTCGATGGCTACCATGAAGCGTTCACCTGCGTCATTGTGCAATGTGCAACCTTCTCCGCGCAGTGCTTCTGTTGCCAGCGGTGCCGGGTCTTTGCCCACATTGATTGCGGTGGGGTGGAACTGCACGAATTCAGGATCGGCGATCACCGCCCCTGCCCGTGCTGCCATGCCTGCGCCGCCGCCGCGTGCCTGTTTTGGATTGGTGGTTACTTCATAGAGTGCGCCAACACCGCCAGTGGCGATCACTACCGCGCGGGCTTTGAGTTCTATGCGGGTTTGGGAGCGGCCTTCATCAGGGCGTGCAATCAGGCCTGCGACCTGCTGCTTGCTGGACATTACCAGTTCTTCGGCCACATAACCTTCAAGTAAGCGAATGGACGGGGTGTTGTGAACGGCGCTTACAAGAGCCCCCATGATGGCTTTTCCGGCCATGTCGCCTTTGACGCGCACCACGCGGTTTTCTGAGTGAGCTGCTTCGCGCGAAGTTATCAAGCGGCCTTCCAGATCGGTATCGAAGGGAACGCCATATTCGAGTAGATCGTGAATGCGGTCCGCGGCCTGACCAACCATCAGAGCGGCAATGTTTTCGTCGACGATGCCTGCGCCAGCTTCAAGGGTATCTGCCAGATGCTTATCAACCGTATCGCCTTTGGAAACAGCGGCGGCAATACCAGCCTGCGCCCATGCCGAAGATGCACCCGTACCAATCGGGGCTGCGGCGAGCACGGTTACCGCACGCGGTGCCATTTTCAATGCGCAAAAAAGACCGGCCAGACCGCCGCCGATGATGATGACATCATCAGAATCAGCAAAGGCATCAGGCGAGAACAGTTCTGCTTGTTTGGGCGCGATGGGGGCCATTTTTAGTTGCTTTTCAAATTCACCATGCGTTCAACAGCGCGTTTTGCTCTTTTGGCAAGCACTGGATCAACCAGAACTTCCTCGCGCATATAAACCAGACTGTCGAGAATTTTCGGCAAGGTGATACGCTTCATGTGGGGGCAAAGATTGCAGGGCTTGATGAATTCAACGCCTTTTACTTCTGCTTCTATGTTAGCTGCCATGGAGCATTCGGTCACCAGCATCACGCGTGCGCCGGGTTTCTGACCCCGGGCATATTCGATCATGCCAGCGGTGGAACCTGAATAGTCGCAAACGTCCACCACTTCGGGCGGGCATTCGGGATGACCGATAATTTGCAGGCCGGGATCAGCCGCTTTATAGGCCAGCAATTCTTCCGGTGTGAAGCGTTCATGCACTTCGCAATGGCCCTTCCATGTGAGGATTTTTACTTTGGTTTGTTTGGCAATGTTCTGGGCCAGATATTCGTCGGGGATCAGGAATACTGTATCAGTCCCCATGCTTTCCACCACATGCACGGCATTGGAGGATGTGCAGCAAATATCACTTTCGGCCTTCACCTCTGCCGAGGTGTTCACATAGGTGATGATCGGCACGCCGGGATGGGCTTCGCGCAACAGGCGGATATCAGCACCGGTGATCGATTCCGCCAGTGAGCAGCCAGCCTTGGAATCTGGGATAAGAACAGTTTTTTCCGGGTTCAGCAATTTTGACGTTTCCGCCATGAAATGCACGCCGCACTGGATGATGATTTCTTCATCCACTATGCCCGCTTCGGCTGCAAGCTGTAGGCTATCACCCTTGATATCGGCAACGCAGTGATAGATTTCCGGCGTTTGATAATTGTGTGCAAGGATTACCGCATTGCGCTGTTTTTTCAGCTTATTGATTGCATAAACATAAGGCGCGTGGACTGGCCATTCAATTTCCGGGATGTGATGACGCACGAGTTCATAGAGAGGCGCGGTTTCCCGTGCCACTTCCTCAGTGTACTCTAAAGATGGCATGGGCAATTGACCGAAGCGCTCTTCAGCCGTTTTGGGCGAAGAAACTGCTTTTGCATTTCCGACTTCTACTTCCAGAATATCAGCCATATCCATCTCCCAGCTTTGCCCACCTGTCATAAAATTGATTTATACTCAAATTGAGCATAAGGTGGGTGAAAAAACATGTCCGCGAAGGACAATTATTATTTAACTAGTTTTGCAACTGAATTCAAGGGTTAGCAATCAATGCTGTGGATGGTTTTTATCGAAATCAGCCAAAACGCCCAGCGATTCCCAGAAAAATCCAAACTTTATTGTCCACAAAACCCGCAAGACCAACGGCAATTATGACCAAAAAGAACGGATATCCAAACCATTGCCGCAGGCGCCGGTTGATTGGTTTGTTGTTTGGCAATTCCCCATGCCACATATTCCCATGCTTTTTTCCAAATAAATCCATCAGATAGGTGAAGAGCACATAGCAAAACATCCCAGCCATGAAGAGGAAGGTGACAGGGCGTTCGAAAATCAAATCGAGATTGAAAAACAACCGGTTGCCTCCCTCCAAATTATCGATCAATAAAATTCACTTGATGTGGCGCGCCAAACTTATACCTTCCGAAAGTTGAAATAAATAAGGTCATCGAGATGTCGACGGAAAATATGAGCAAAACCAAAGTTTGGTCAATCATTGCAATAGGTTGCCTAGTCGGCATGCTTGCCTTTGGGCCACGTTCAATCTTCGGGTTTTTCATGGTTCCAATGACCGATGCCAATGGCTGGAGCCGCGAAGGATTCGCTTTTGCGATTGCCATCCAAAATCTGGTCTGGGGCATTGCCCAGCCGTTTGTGGGCATGGTTGCCGATAAATATGGCACCGCTCGAACCTTGATTTTTGGTGTGGTGTTTTATGTGGTCGGGCTGCTGATCATGTCTCAGACCACCGATATTACCACGCTCACTTTGTCAGCAGGTGTGCTGGTGGGAATTGGTGTCGCGTCCAGCGCGTTCTTCCTGATTATCGCTGCATTTGCCCGGCTTTTGCCGGAGCGCTACCATGGCATTGCCTTTGGTTTGGGCACGGCATCAGGCTCCGCCGGACAATTCCTGTTCTCTCCCATCGGCAATGCTTTCCTTGAACAATATGGCTATGTGATTACGCTCTATTTCCTCGCTGCCTGCGTCGCCTTTGTGCCTTTGCTGGTGTACCCCTTGCGTGGAAAACCAGAAATCAAAACCGAGGATGGTCGGGCGGATCAAACGATTCGCGAGGCGATTGTTGAAGCTTTCAGCCACCGCTCTTACCGGCTTTTGACCTTTGGGTTTTTTGTTTGCGGTTATCACGTGGCCTTTATCACGGTGCATATGCCTTCATATATTGTTGATCTTGGTCTTGATCTATCATTGGCGCGTTGGTCGATTGGCATTATCGGGCTGTTTAATATTTTCGGCGCTATTCTTGCCGGCACGCTGATGATGCGGATGCCCAAAAGATATATTTTGAGTTTCATTTATGTCGGCCGCGCGGTCATCATTACGATCTTTGTTCTGACGCCGATCAGTTCCTTATCGGTGATTATATTTTCGGCGGGCATGGGTGTCTTATGGCTCTCAACGGTGCCACCAACGCAGGGGCTGGTGAAGGTGATGTTTGGCACACGCTATATGTCGATGCTGTTCGGCTTTGTGTTCTTTTCCCATCAGGTCGGTTCGTTCCTTGGCATTTGGCTCGGCGGAAAAATATTTGATGCCACGGGTTCATACGATCTGATGTGGTGGAGTTCGGTCGTGGCAGGTCTTGCTGCTGCTGCCGTGCACTGGCCGATCAAAGAAGTACCGCAAGGGCGCTATGCTGTTGGCTAAGCTGCGGCGAAGGCCTTTTCTATGGTTTTTATGAACCCTGCCCTCTCGTCGGGGGGGCGTAAGCCTCTTGGCAGATAGATGTGTCGGTCGAGGAAAAACCGGGTTAGCTCCAAGCCATTGGACAAATCGGAATGGCTTGGGTGCTGGGATAATGGCTCTGTTAAAATTCGTAAAAATGGCGGCAAAGCCAACATTTTATCGGCCCAGTTTGCGCCGGCATCCTTGCTGACAGCGCGTCCTGATTTTGGCGAAACATAGATCAGTTCTTTGGTGGTTCCGGTGGCGGCGCATTTACCTAAATCAAGCCCGAAGCCCAGTTCCTCAAGCAATGCCAGTTCGAAGCGAACCATGAGTTGGGCGGCTATTTCCGGCACTTCCAGATGATCGAGAATGACCAACCCCGCCCGGTAGAGAGCCAGATGCGGGTCGCGTTCCGGCAGCAGGCGAAAATGCCCGGCAAGGGTTTGAACGCCGTAAATTCCGAGGGAGCTTTCCATGAGGCTCGCGGCGCGAAGGGTCTCAGGTTCAATGATGAAAGCGCCCAAATGCTCTTCAAGACGTGCGCGCCAGCTTACTATGACAGAATTTCCGGGCTGTAATACGGGGCGCATTCGCGAAGATCGTCCGCCGCGCACAATGCCCAAATGACGACCACGATCCGGCGTCATCACTTCTGCGATAACGCTGCTTTCGCCATGACGACGCACACCAAGAATCAGACCTTCATCGCTCCATTGCATGGATCAATTGTGCGCTATTTACGGGGAAATTCAAGGCCCATTTCGCGGAAGCGCTCGGGGTCATTGCCCCAATTTTCGCGCACTTTCACAAACAGGAATAAATGCACGGTCTGATCGAGAATCTCGCCGATTTCCTTGCGGGCGGCCATGGAGATGGCCTTGATGGTTGCGCCATTCTTGCCGATCAGGATTTTCTTTTGGCTATCGCGCTCAATATAGATGGCCTGCTCGATTTTCACCGAACCATCGTCTTTTTCCGTCCAGTTTTCCGTTTCCACATGGGATGCGTAGGGCAATTCCTGATGCAGGCGAAGAAAGAGTTTTTCGCGAGTGATTTCGGCTGCCAACTGGCGCATGGGTATATCGGAGATTTGATCTTCTGGATAAAGAAGTGGCCCCTCGGGTAGATTATCGACCAGATATTGCATGAATTCTTCGCGGCCATCGCCTTTCAGCGCTGACATCATAAAGGTCGCATCAAACTCCGCCATGCCATTGGCAGCTTCCGAAAGGGCGAGCAACTTATCGCGCTGAATTTGGTCGATCTTGTTGAGCAGCAAAACCTTTCTGCCCGGAATATTGTTAACGCCCTGAAGAATACGGGGTAAATCATCGGTGATACCGCGCTCCACGTCGAGCAGGAATACGGTGATATCGGCGTCCTTTGCACCGCCCCATGCGGTGGTGACCATCGCTTCATCGAGCTTGCGGCGGGGTTTAAAAATTCCCGGTGTGTCGACAAAAATGATCTGGCAATTATCCTGCATGGCAATGCCGCGCATGATCGCCCGCGTGGTCTGCACTTTATGGGTAACGATGGATACTTTCGCGCCCACCAACAGGTTCATCAAAGTGGATTTACCAGCATTGGGTGCGCCAATCAGCGCAACAAAGCCCGATTTTGTCGGATGCTCGCTGGTTTTGGTCTCTGTTGTATCTACTGTGTTTGTGGGTTCTTCACTCATACGACTGCCTTTGATTTTTTCCATACGCCTTCTTGTACCAGCATGGCGCCTGCCGCCACTTGCTCGGCGGCTCTTTTTGAGCGCCCCATGCCGGTGCATTCATTGCGTTCTTTTACGACCACGCCAACGGTAAATTCCGGGTCATGGTCAGGTCCGGTGCGTTTTAATTCAGAATACACTGGCGTTCCTAAACGGTTTGCGTGAGCCCATTCCTGAAGCGCTGTTTTTGAATCACGTTCGGCACCTGCATCATCATGGATTCTATCAACCCAAAAACGCTCGATGAATGCAGTAGATGCCTCTAACCCGCTATCAAGAAAGATCGAAGCAATCAACGCTTCAAGCACATCGGCACGCACAGACTGCATGCGCTTGCCCTTCAATTCTTTGAGGTCACCGCCAGTGCGAATGAATTCATGCAAGCCAAGCTTATCAGAAATTTGCGCCAGCGTACTGCCTTTTACCATGGCGTTCAGGCGTAGTGATAATTCGCCCTCATCAGCATCGGGAAATTCCACATGGATCATTTGGGCAATGGCAAGGCCTAAAACCCGGTCGCCAAGAAATTCCAACCGCTCATAGTGAAATTTGTCATCGGTTTTTTTGCGCACACTTGCGTGGGTCAACGCCCGTTCAAGATTTTCATAATCATTGAAGACGAAACCCAGTCGTTTTTCCAACACGCCGAAACGGCGCTTTCCTCTTTCAAGGCTTGTGGTCGACACGGTGTTATAATCCTCTGAGAAGTCGGTTAAACCGCATATCCGAAGGCCAATTCCAAAATGCCAGAGGATGGGTTCTGTTTTTAACCGAGAAAAAGACCATGGATGCCGGACCGACAAAATTCTCAAGCGGAACAAAACCGACATCAAACCGGCTATCAAGGGAATTATCCCGATTGTCACCCATCATGAAATAATGCCCAATGGGCACTTCAAACACTTTGGTATTGTCGCCTTCGCTGCGTGGGCTTAGATCAAGCGTATCATAGGTGACGCCATTGGGCAGGGTTTCAACATAGACAGGCACTTCTGAATTTCTGAAAGATTCATCATCATTATAGGTGCCCTTACGCTCGCGCTTTACAGCAACGCCATTGATGTGAAGCACGCCCTCAATCACCTGAATTTTATCGCCCGGCAGACCAATGACCCGTTTGATATAATCAATATCCGTGTTGCTTGGCAGTTTGAAGACAGCAATATCACCGCGTTCGGGCTTATCTTCCCAAATACGGCCACTAAACAGATTTGGAGCATAGGGGATTGAGAACTTCGAATAGCCATAGGCGTACTTGTTCACGAACAAATAGTCACCGATCAGCAAAGTCGGCTTCATCGACCCCGATGGAATGGAAAAAGGTTGGAAAAGCAAAGTTCTAACCACGACCGCCAGCAACAGTGCCTGCACCACAATCGATATTATTTCGTATACGCCACCGGAATCACTGGTGCTCGTTTGTTCAGCCAATTTTCTTGTTCCACGAATGATTTGCAATTTGAGCTTATGAAATAGTCATTAGCGCAGTAGAACACAATGGTTTCATTGATTTTGATTGGGGTTTCGTTGATATTGACCGGCGGACAAATCAGCTATCATTTAGCTTTGGCAGCGCCTCGATGATCACAAAGGCTTGAGCCAATGGAAAATCATCGGTAATCGTAAGATGAATATGAGCTTCATGGCCGGGGGGAACCATGGTTGCAAGCCGTTTTGCCGCCCCGTTTATAAGGTGTAATGTGGGTTTTCCCGATGGCAGGTTTACGACCCCCATATCCTTGAAAAAGACCCCGCCGGATATCCCTGTACCCAGCGCCTTTGAACAGGCTTCTTTGGCGGCAAAACGTTTTGCGTAGGAAGCGGCGCGAAGCTTTCTGCGGTCGGATTTTGCCTGTTCTATGTCGGTAAACAAGCGCTGAACGAATCGGTCGCCAAAGCGCTCAATCGATTTCTCGATACGGCGTATATCCATCAAATCACTGCCAATCCCGATTATCATGAAAAAGATATCCTTTTTAGGCAGTTGGAAAATTCACTCAGCCGCTGAATTTTGCATATTGTTGTTGGTGTTTTTTTTGGGACCGGAAGAAGGTTTTGACGGTTTTTCAAATTTCTTCATGCGCCTGTCACGAAATTTTCTCGAAGCGGCACGAGTCATAATATAAGCGCCAATGGCAAAAACAGTGCCGATGGGGATACCGCCGATCAGCATCGGTTTTATCAATGGTTCCCAAATGCCGCCCATGGTTTCCAATATGCCGGACCAACCAAGATCCATCCATTGCACATCCGCCAGCTTCATGATGCCGCTGCCGTCGCCTTCGCCCATTTTTCTATGCAGGATGAAATTGCCACTCGAATAAGTGGCAGCCCAGATGAACGGAAAAGTGATCGGGTTGCCAATGAAAGTACCAAGCCCTGCTGCCAGAAAATTTCCGGCGACGATATAGGCGATGGCGAATGCAATTAAGAAATGCAGTCCCATAAAGGGCGTAAAGGAGGAAAAAACGCCCGCCGCAACACCTGCAGCAACCGCGTGGGGCGATGCCGTTAATCGCATAATTCTTTTTGCAACATATTTACCAGACCGCGCCCAGCTGCGCCGGGGCCAAAGGGTAATTCGTAATTTTTCACGCCAGTCTGGTGGGTGTCTTCGGTTAAATAACATTCGTTTTATACGCTACTCATTTAGGCTAACTGCTCGTTTAAGCAAATTTCAAACCCTAACTGATAACTTAGCCCTACATTCTTAAATATTTGTGCCCCATCTAAGATATATTCTGATAGTGGGAACTTTTTGCACCAATGACAATATGCAGGCCGTAAAAATCTCTCATTAATTAGTAATGCGTTCGATTTTGTTGACCACTGGTTTTTTGGACAATTGCCGGATAATTCGGTTTAGGTGGCTAAGATCCCACACATCAACGTCCATTTCCATTTGGGTAAAATCAGAATCCGGCGTTTTCATCACCAGATTTTGAATATTGCCGTCATTGTTTGCCACCACTTCGGCAATGCCTGCGAGTGTGCCCGGCTCATTGGTGACGGTCAGAAACAGGCGTGCCGGAAAACGCCTGGTGTTATTTTCATCAATGTCCCAGCGCACATCAAGCCAGCGCTCGGACTGATTATCAAACTTTGCCAATGACGCCGATTGAATGGGGTAGATAGTAATGCCCTCACCCGGTTCCAAAATGCCCACGATACGGTCACCGGGAATGGCGCCGCCATTGGGTGAGAATTTCACCGGCAGATCGCTTTGGGTTCCTCTAATCGGGATGATTGTAGATGAATTTCCACTGTTTGAGCCTCGACCCAATTTAACGGTGAGCCCCGGAAATTTCTTGCCCGGCACCCGGAACATCATGCCAAGTCCGCTCTTCAGGCCGAACCAGCCTTCCCCCTTGGGCGGAGGCGTCGTGGTGGCGCGTTCGTCCTGATAATCTGGATAAACCGCCTTGAGCACGTCTGTTGAAGGCAATTCCCCTTTGCCCACATCGCTCAACACGTCCTGAATGGAAGCCCGTGCCAATCGTGGCAAGGACGCTTCCAGTGCTTCAAGATCAAATACTTTGCCGGATCGCTCAAATGCGCGTTCCAAAATCCTGGTGCCGAGGCCAGAGTATTGCTTACGGATGGCTTCGCGACTGGCTTTACGAATGGCCGAGCGGGCTTTTCCCGTTACCACAACCCCTTCCCATGCGGAGGGAGGTGTTTGGGATTTGGAGCGGATAATTTCTACCTCATCGCCATTTTGCAATTTGGTGATCACCGGAGTGATTTTGCCATTCACCTTGCAGCCAATGCATGAATTTCCCAAATCGGTGTGGACCGCATAGGCAAAATCAATTGGGGTCGCGCCTGAAGGCAGCGGCATGATCTGGCCCTTCGGGGTGAAGCAGAAAACCTGATCAAAAAACAATTCAAGCTTGGTATGTTCCAGAAATTCTTCCGCATTATCCCCTTGCACCAGTTCTTCGATGGTTTTTCGCAAGGACGCGTAGGCATCGCTCATGGCGGGCGAAATACTATTGACCGAGACGCCATCCTTATAGATGGAATGGGCGGCAATACCGTATTCAGCGATATCGTCCATCGCCTTGGTGCGGATTTGCAATTCCACGCGCTGGCGCGATGGACCAACGATTGTGGTGTGAATGGAGCGATAGTCATTCTGCTTGGGAACAGAAATAAAATCCTTGAAGCGCGATGGAACCATTTTCCAGTTTGTATGAACGATACCGAGCGCGCGGTAGCAATCTTCAACGCTTTCCACTACGACGCGAAAGCCGTAAATATCCGAAAGTTGCTCGAAGCCCAGCGCTTTGGCTTCCATTTTCTTGGACACCGAATAAGCTGTTTTTCGACGGCTCTTCACTGTCGCTTTGATGCCGTTCTCATCGAGAAGGCTGACCAGGTCTTCGGAAATTCCGGCGATCATATTCTCGTTTTTCTTTGCCAGCGCATCCAGTTGCGAAGTGACGGTCTCATAAGCCTCAGGATTTATGTGGCGGAACGATAGATCTTCCAATTCCTCGCGCAAATCCTGCATGCCCATACGGCCGGCAAGCGGAGAGTAGATCTCCATGGTCTCGGTGGAAATGCGTACGCGTTTATCCTGCCTGACATGATCAAGGGTGCGCATGTTATGAAGCCGGTCAGCTAGTTTTACCAAAAGAACGCGAATATCATCGGATATGGCCAGCAGCAGGCGGCGCAGGTTTTCTGCCTGTTCGGCTTTTTTGGAAACCAGATCGATCCGTTTGATCTTGGTCAGGCCTTCAACCAATACGCCAATTTTTTCGCCAAAAATCTCGTCGATCTCTTTGCGAGTGGCGTCGGTATCTTCAATGGTGTCGTGGAGAAGGCCAACCGCGATGGTTTCTTCATCGAGCTTTAAATCGGTGAGGATTGCGGCAACTTCCAGCGGATGGGAAAAATACGGATCGCCACTGGCGCGTTTTTGCGAGCCATGCTTTTGCATGGCGTAGACATAGGCCTTGTTGAGCAAGGCCTCGTCGGCATTTGGCTTATAGGCTGTAACCCGTTCAACGAGTTCGTATTGACGCATCATGGCTGACTAATCACACCGTAATCTGTTCTCAACATACACACATATATGCACGTTAGAGAGGCAGGTAAATGCCTGCCCCACTCAGAAGTTCCGAATAATGATATCAGCCTTAAGAAAGGGCCCAGAACGAGGACTTAGTAGTCGTCGCTTTTTTCTGGTGGTACGAGACCTTCAATACCAGCGAGCAGCTCTTCTTCTGACAGCGCGTCGAAGGTGACTTCCGGCGCATCAGGAGTATCTGCTGTGCCTGCCGGTGCGGTATCAGCACCAAATACAGATTCTACTGTAAGGGCGGCAATTGGCACATCAGGCACGTCTTCTGCTTCCGGCTCATCAACTTCAACATGCTTTTGCAGTGAATGGATGAGGTCTTCCTTCAGATCTTCTGGAGAAAGAGTTTCTTCGGCGATTTCACGCAAGGCAACAACAGGGTTTTTGTCATTGTCGCGGTCAATGGTGATTTCACCACCAGCGGAAATCTGTCTGGCGCGGTGGCCAGCAAGTAAAACAAGTTCAAACCGGTTATCGACCTTATCGATGCAATCTTCGACGGTTACACGTGCCATATCAGGCTCCTGAAGCTAAATTTGAGGATTGACAGATTGATTAGCCCTAAACTGTGAATAATTCAAGGAATTTCGCACGTATTTGAGTTAATGCATGTTTTTTATTTCTTACACATTGTCGAAGGGGGCTTTTACCCCTATCTTGCCGTGTGGACATTATTTACAGGGGGATTATTTTTCGTCGGCTGTGAGCCGAATTGCATGATTGAGGTTCAAATGTTTGATCAACGAGAAAAGATTGCCCTGTTCATTGACGGTGCAAATTTATATGCGACTTCAAAATCCCTTGGTTTTGATATTGATTACAAGAAAATGCTCCAGTTTTTCCATACCAAGGGCTATTTACTCCGCGCTTATTATTATACGGCCCTGATTGAAGATCAGGAATATTCCTCCATTCGCCCCTTAATCGACTGGCTGGATTATAACGGCTATCACGTCGTCACCAAACCCACCAAAGAATATATAGACGCTTCCGGCCGCCGCAAGGTGAAGGGCAATATGGATATTGAACTTGCCATTGATGCCCTAGATGTTGCCGATACGGTCGATCATATGGTGATCTTTTCCGGTGATGGTGATTTTCGAAAACTGGTGGAGGCCCTGCAACGACGGGGGCGCAAGGTCACCGTGGTTTCGACTGTTTCAACCCAACCTTCAATGATTTCTGATGATTTACGCCGACAAGCCGATCATTTCATTGATTTGGTGACGCTAAAAGACGATATTGGCCGGGCCCTTTCCGAGCGTCCTCATCATGAAGAAGAATATGACGATGAGGAAGAAGACGACTATTAGGGCACACATTGAGGCATTGGCCCTCAGCCATACCAAGAAAGCGCTTTTAGTACCTTGATTGATCCTGATTATGATTGCCCGACTTGTCCTCGACTGGTGGCATTTAGAGAACGCTACCGCGAGAGCAATCCCGACTGGCACAATGGCCCTGTTGATACTTGGAGTGCCGATGCAGGCGATGACGATGTCCGCCTGCTGATCATCGGACTTGCGCCGGGACTGCGCGGGGCTAACCGGACCGGGCGTCCCTTTACCGGCGATTATGCTGGCGACCTACTCTATTCAACCATGCTGAAATTCGGATTTGCAGGCGGTAATTATGGCGCCACCCCCGATGATAGTCTGCGTCTTAAAGGTGCTGCGATCACCAATGCGGTGCGTTGTGTGCCGCCTGAAAACAAACCTGTCGGCGCGGAAATCAATAATTGCAGGCCCTATTTGCTCGATACTCTTGCCAGATATAAGAACCTCGGCGCGCTAATGACCCTTGGAAAAATTGCCCATGACACCACTACACGGGCGCTTGGAGAGCGGGTTGCGGCATTTCCTTTTGGCCACAATCGACGCCATGATATGGAAGCCTATACGGTGTTTTCGAGCTATCATTGCTCGCGTTACAACACCAATACCGGGCGGCTAACTACCAAAATGTTCGAAGATGTTTTTGTGCATATAACAGAGTATTTATCGACTAATTAGACGAAATCACCCTTTATCTCGCATGATACGTGCTTTTTCTCGGTCCCAATCGCGTTTTTTAGAAACCTGCCTTTTGTCGTGAGCCTTACGGCCACGGGCCAGAGCTATCTGTAATTTAGCGATGCCACGATCATTAAAATAGAGCCTATTGGGCACAATGGTCAGGCCGTCGCGATGGATGGCGCCGATGAGTTTAGCCATCTCGCGTTTCTTCAACAGCAGCTTGCGGCGGCGACGCGGATTATGGTTATTACGGTTGCCTTCAAGGTATTCCGGGATATGGGAATTGATCAGCCAAATCTCCCCGCCCTCTTCCGTGGCATAGGCTTCGGCGATATTCGCCTTGCCGTTACGAAGGGATTTCACTTCCGTGCCAGTGAGTTGCAGGCCAGCCTCCAGCGTCTCCACAAATTCATAATTGTGGCGCGCCTTGCGGTTATCTGCAATCAGCTTTCCGTTGGCGGAATCTTTTTTCTTTTTAGCCGCGGCCATAAGGATTTTCCAAGCCTAGTTGATCAGTCCCGCATGGACCATTGCATCGCGCACATTTGCCTCTGTAGCAGCACTAACAGGCACCAAAGGAAGCCGCTGATGATTTTCTACTTTACCCAGCAAAGAGAGCGCATATTTTGCACCGCCCGGATTGGGCTCAAGAAATAACGCTTTGTGCAAAGGTGCCAATTTATCCTGAATGGCCAACGCCTCTTCGAAGCGCCCCGCCATGCAAGCTTCCTGAAATTGGGAGCAAAGACGTGGAGCCACATTGGCGGATACGGAAATGCAACCTGCGCCGCCGTGAGCCATAAAACCCAATGCACTGTCGTCATTTCCGGTAAGCTGGAGAAAATCCAAACCCAAAACATGCCGTTGCTCACTGAGGCGCTCCATGGCACCGGTCGCATCTTTGATACCTACGATATTATCATACTTTTCATAGAGTTCCGCCATGGTCTCAATGCTCATATCGACGATAGAGCGACTGGGAATGTTATAGATAATCAACGGGATAGAGATGGCGTCAGCAATGGCACCGAAATGCGCAATCATGCCTCTTTGGGACGGCTTGTTATAATAAGGCGTCACGACAAGCACCGCATCAGCGCCAGCTTTGTCGGCAAATGTTGCCAAATCAATTGCTTCAGCGGTGTTGTTGGAACCGGCACCCGCAATGACAGGCACGCGTTTATTGGCCACTTCCACGCAAATTTCGACTACCCGCTTGTGCTCATCATGGGAAAGCGTCGGACTTTCCCCGGTTGTGCCAACGGGGACAAGCCCGTGGCTGCCTTCTGAAATTTGCCATTCGACAAAGTCGCGCAAAGCGCTCTCATCAAGCGTCCCATCGGAATTAAAGGGCGTAATCAAAGCGGGTATTGAACCACGGAACATTTTGTATCCTCATGCAGCCAGTCAAATTTCTGGCAGCTGGTGTTGTTTGTGAAATGAAAATGACAGGCAAATTTTCCTGTTATCAATAATAATACCGATCAGCTTTCAATTTCGCAAGCACGAAGGCTGGATGGGCCCTAATGACGGTGATTTCAGGATTAATATTAACCACACTTTCACCACTTTGAACGATAATATTTCTATTCCGAATTTTACTTGAATTACCATTGTTCATTGCTAACTAGTGTATTGATATGCTGCGCCCCAAATTGAAGTTAAAGTATTTAACAACCGTCCTTGCTGTGTCCATTGTGACGCAAGCTGCCTGCTTGTCGCTCACTGCTGATGGCGCTTTTGCGCAAGGTCTTGAGCAGCTTTTGCTAGAAAATGTTCCCATCCCCTCTCGCAGACCGGTTTTTGAGCAGAGTGTCAGCCATATCATTGCTGCTACCACAGTGCCGGCGCGTGTTGCGCCTGCGGCCACAATACCGGCAAAACCAGTTGCAACGGCTCCAATCAGAATGGCCTCCCTCAAAGCAACGAGCCGTGCCCCTAAGGTTCGGGGTATAAATGGCAGTTTGAAAAGCGGGCTTTCAGCGCTCACCACCAAAAATGTTGTCAAAGCGAGAGCGATCCGGTTTGGCATGAAGGCTGGTAGCATTGACCGCAAGGTTCTGGCTTGGGCGATAGCTCTTTCCGGGCGAAAAGATGTAACATCGGGCGAAATTGCGGAGATTCAGTCGCAATTGCCCAATTGGCCGGGTCAGGCCGCCCTGCACAACAATTTGGAACGCGCCATTGTGCGTGAAACCCGCTCTTCCTCCGCCTTGATCAAGGCATTTGGCAAATCAAAACCATCCAGTATTTCCGGCGCGATAGGGCTGGCAAAGGCTCATCTGGCAAAGGGGAATACGAAAGCTGCGCGTGCTGTGATTGCCCCATTTTGGCGAGAGAAAAAGCTGAACAAAGCACAGGAAAAGCGAGTTATGAAGGATGCGGGACGCAGTCTGACACGGGCTGACCACCGCTATCGCATGCATAAAATGTTCTATCGGGAACGTGCAACCGCCGCCAACCGTGTCGCGTCCTACGCGGAACAATCAAGTCTTGCCAGAGCACGTACGGCGATTGTTCGCAAAAAAGGGAATGTTGGAAAGCAGCTAAACGCTGTTGCGGCATCTTCGAAGCGTGATCCGGCCTATCTTTTTGCCAGCATCAAACATGCCCGACGTTCTGGTGATTATCGCAAAGCTGCGAAACTCATGTTAAAAGTGCCGAAAAATAAAACAGCTCTTGTGCATCCGGATGAATGGTGGATTGAACAACGCATTATTTCTCGTCATTTACTTGATCTCGGGGACGCTAAAACGGCTTATAAAATCGCTGCAAACCATTCAGCACAATCTCGATCCAAACGGGCCGAGGCCGAATTTCATGCGGGTTGGTACGCTTTGCGGTTCTTAAACAGCCCCAAACGTGCTCGAGTTCATTTCCAAAACATATTGAAGATTTCCACTCGTCCAATCTCTCAGGCGCGGGCCTATTACTGGCTTGGCCGAGCATCGGGCGCTGCCGGGCGCAAATATTATTCGGCCGCCGCAAAGCATGGCGGTACATTTTATGGTCAATTAGCTGCAGCAAAACTCAAACAAGGCAAGCTTCGCATCAGCAAACCTAGGCCATCAGGGGGCGAGCGCGCACGATTTAAGTCGCGAGAGTTGGTTCGCGCAATCAAGCATTTAGAAAGTGCTGGCTATGGATGGCGGGCTGATATTATTTATCGGTCGCTGGCGAAAACCCTGCGCTCACCGGGTGAATTGGCGCTGTTATCCGCGCGTGCGGAAAAGCAAGGCAAGGCTTCCCTAGCCTTGCAGATCGGAAAAATTGCTCACCGCCGCGGCCTTGCCGTTGATAGCCTGTCGTGGCCACTGGGTGCTATTCCCAATTCTGCCAAGATCGGAACAACAGGAAAGGCACTGGCCTATTCCATTGCGCGACAGGAAAGTGCCTTTAATAAAAGTGCTGTATCGGGTGCCAATGCACGCGGATTACTGCAATTACTGCCAGGAACTGCCAAGCTGATGGCAAAGAAAAAAGGGATGAAATATTCCTACAAGAAATTAACCCGGGATGCTGGCTATAATGTTACATTGGGAGCTGCCTATCTCTCCGAGCAATTGGATAATTTCAACAATTCCTACATCATGACTTTCGCAGGCTATAATGCTGGTCCCGGTCGGGTACGCAAATGGGTTAAGCAATATGGCGACCCGCGCGGCAAATCGATTGATGCAGTGGTTGACTGGATCGAGCGCATTCCCTTTACCGAGACGCGAAATTATGTTCAGCGTGTTATGGAAAACTATCAGGTCTATAAGGCCAGACTCACCAATGGGAAGCTCACGATTGAACGTGACCTTCGCTTTGGCCGGAAATAGAAGAGACTTTTGAATGAGTAATATCGCCGAATGGGAAGAATTCAGATATTCAACCAGCGATGGATTGCGCCTTGCCGGGCGCAAATATGGTTGGCATCACCTGAAAACAGGGCCAACAGTGGTCTGCCTTCCCGGATTGACCCGAAATTCTGCGGATTTTCATGAGTTGGCTATCGCCTTATCTAACGAGGAGCTCGGCAATAGACGCGTGCTTTGTCTGGATTATCGCGGGCGCGGAAATTCCGAATATGATAAGAGTTCTGATAATTACACCCCGTTGGTTGAAGCTGACGATGTAATTCAGGGTATGGTTGTGGCTGGCGTAAGTGAAGCAGATATCATCGGCACATCGCGCGGGGGCATTATTGCAATGATCCTTGCTGCAATGCGCCCCGGCATGTTGCATTCGGTTATTTTAAATGATGTGGGCCCGCAGCTGGATGCCAAGGGTCTGGTGCGAATCAAGGCTTATATGCAACGCTCTGCGCGCCCAGAAAACATGGCGCAAGCCATTGAAAACCTTAAAGAATATGCCTCGACGCAATTTCCAACATTTGGTGAAGCCGATTGGCAAAAGCAAGCGAAACTGATCTATCAGGAAAACGATGGAAAGCTATCCGTTCGCTACGACCCTGCTCTTATCAATGGCCTGAAAGCCATTAATCTTGATGCCCCCCTACCGACCATGTGGCCACAATTTGCCGGGTTAAAAAACATTCCGGTAATGGTCATTCGCGGTGCAAACAGTGATTTACTGTCAAAAGAGACAGTGGAACAGATGCGTCAAGAACATAGCGGACTGAAAGTACTGAATGTTCCCAATCAGGGGCACGCACCTGATCTCGGTACAATCGGAATACCGGAAAGAATCGCAAAATTTCTGGATGAAGCCGTATAAAAACAATGAGACTTTAACGTTTCTAAAAATTCAAAAAATTTTAGATAAAAAAAAGCCCGGTCAAAGACCGGGCTTTTTCTCTGAATGATCCGAAGATCAAATCAAATGATTACCAAGAACGAGTAACACGTACGATGAATGCATCGTAGTCAGCATCCTCTGATGCAAGAACATAGTCACCTTCGTAGCTTACATATTCAGTCTGAATTTTCAGACCAGTAATTGGAGTCCATACCAAGCCAACAGCAACCTTAGTTGCATCAATGAATGTTGTGCTTGAAGACACAGCTTCCATTGCTGAGTAAGAAACATAACCTGAAAGATTATCAGCTAGAGCACCGTTAAGTTGTACGCCCCACTGGTAATCGGCCAAAGATGCATCAACAACACTACCTGCTGAACCACCACCAATGTACTGTGTGATGTCTTCGCCATCAGCTTCGTACCAAGCACCAAGAGTCCAACCGGAATCACCAAGGTTGAATTCTGCAGCTAAGCTATACGCATCGCCATCAGTCTCACCAGATGGATTAGCTGCTGTGGTTGAGTCATGGATCCATTTAGCGGCAACAAAGCCCCAATCGGCATCATATCTCAGGCCAGCATAATAATCTGGAGATTCAGAAGTTGCAGCTGTACCAGTTGAGTCCTGTGCACCAACAACAAGTGCTAGACCGTCCATGGCATAAGTGTACTCAAGAAAGATCGCTTGATCGAAATTAAAGAAACCATCATCGATAGATGGACCTGTAGCACCGTTACTACCCCAAAGGGATTCACCATAACCAAGTCTAAAACCAGAAATACTGATCCATGCCTGATCGATACCGGCATTTGCATCGCCATCTGCAGAAGCATCGCCACCCTGGATACGAAGGTATGAAGCAAGTGTGCCCCAATCAGTTTCGTTATTAACCAGAATGTTCAAACGACCACGGTAATTCCAAACCGCATGATCATTGCTTTCAACACCACCAACGGTGTCGGTGTAATGACGGTATGTTGAACGAACATAACCGCCAATGCGCATGCAAGTTTCTGTACCAGGAATGTAGAAGAATCCTGAACCGTATGCATCACAGATGCGAACGTATTCTACTGGCTCTGGCTCGACGACGATTGCGTCGGCTGCCTGAGCGGTTGATGCTGCAACAAGTACTGCAGCTGAACCAAGAAGAAGGCTCTTAATATTCATTGTGCTGACCTCCAGTCAAACAATTTAAAGATAGTAGATTTTTTCTGTTGATGAGCCGCCGCATATTAGGAGACAAATTCAGCACCACAAAAAACCCGTGAACCAAAGGATTGAACAATAAATGCCCTTTCCTGATATTGAACATACTCAAAGCATTTGGCGAGGCAACAGCAAAATGCGGGTTTACCCCATGGATTCACCTGTTAGGAAACGGGTGTTGCAGAATTGTCACGGAAACTGCGGGCAATTCAGAATTTCATAAGGTCTTGGTAACATTTCATTAACTTTTTAAGCGCGATTTTGCCACGTTTCTTCGCTTAACCGCGCCTAATGAGGCTGGTTTAGCAGAATCACTGGAAAGAATCACGTCAGGGAATCGATAAGGCCTGATTACACATCAATATTCGCAAACTATCGCTTGAATTCTTGTCACGCCTGCCTTATCCACGGCGGTGGAGAGGTGGCCGAGTGGTCGAAGGCGCTCCCCTGCTAAGGGAGTAAACGTCAAAAGCGTTTCGAGGGTTCGAATCCCTTCCTCTCCGCCATTCTTTATCTCACGCTTAATGCACTTCGTGCACCGCGAAGCGCTTGGGTGCCTTGCTCGAGCCTTTTACCAAGGGCACTCTATATAGAGTGCGGTTTATCTGAATCTTAGATTACTTCGGGACAATTGGTCTACCGATGAGCAGCCCATTAGCTTCATTCCTCGTTCTATCTCTGCTCGCATCAGCGTTAAGGCGCGTTCTACGCCTGGCTGGCCTGCTGCTGCTAAGGGAAACAGATAGAACCTGCCGCCGCCTACTGCTTTTGCTCCCAAGGACAAAGCCTTCAGCACATGGGTGCCGCGCTGGATGCCGCTATCCATGATGACATCGATTTTGTCACCTACGGCGTCTACTATCTCGGCCAATTGATCGAAGGGACTGCGCGAACCGTCCAGCTGGCGCCCGCCGTGATTGGACAATATGATACCGGTGCAGCCTATATCGACAGCTTTTTTTGCATCTTCGACTGACATAATGCCTTTTAGGCAGAATTGTCCGTCCCAGAGTTTGACCATTTTGGCCACGTCATCCCATGTCATTGATGGATCTAGCATTTCGGTGAAATATTTACCGATTGATATGGCGCCGCCACTCATATCCACATGTTCATCTAGCTGGGGCAGCTTGAAGCTTTCGTGGGTGACGTAGTTTATGCCCCACATGGGTTTGATGGCGAATTGTACCAGACCGCCCAGCGTCAGGCGGAAAGGAATTGAGAAGCCTGTGCGCAGATCGCGCTCGCGATTGCCGCCGGTGATGCTGTCTACAGTCAACATCATGACATCGACGCCAGCTTCCTTGGCGCTCTCTATCATGGCTTTGTTCAAGCCGCGATCCTTGTGAAAATAGAATTGATAGACCTGTGGGCTTTTAAATTTCTTGCGCACCTCCGCAATGCTTGTGGTGCCCAGAGACGAAACTCCGAACATGGTTCCAAATTTATCCGCAGCTGCCGCGACTGCCAGCTCGCCATCATGATGAAACAAGCGCTGTAACGCTGTTGGTGAACAATAGATCGGCATATCGAGCTTTTGCCCCATCACCGTCACCGACATATCTATATCTTCGACCCCGGTCAGAACGTTGGGCACCAGATCACATCGATCAAAAGCCTCAGTATTATGTCGGTAGGTCACCTCGTCATCGGCAGCACCGTCGATGTAATTGAAGATGGGACTTGGCAGACGCTTTTGAGCAAGAGTGCGAAAGTCCTGAAAGTTGTGACATTGGTTTAAGCGCATTTGTGTTTCCAGATGCTGTGTTGGAGCGATTTCCCGCAAACTAATTGATGAATGTTTTCAGGTCTATCAATTAATCACCTGCGAGTTGGCTAAGTAGCTAACAACCCTGAGTTTTCATATCATATTTATATTGAATAGCAATTTTAAAGATGTATATTAAATTCATCTTTAAAGGAGATGTCATGCGCCTGAACCTGCAATCCGATTACGCTCTGCGCCTGTTGATGCAACTTGCGAGCAATCCGGATGCCCTTTGCACCATCGCGGATATTGCCCAATGTTATGGCATTTCGAAAAACCATCTGATGAAGGTTGCCAATACGCTTGGCCGTGCGGGATTTATCGAAACCGTGCGTGGTCGCTCCGGAGGCCTACGGCTTGCCCGAGATGCCGATGCAATCGGTATTGGCGCAGTCGTGCGCAAGACCGAAGGAGATTTCGCTCTTGTTGAATGCCTTCAGGCGAACAAGAACAATTGCCTGCTCACTCCGAGTTGCCGTCTGAAAGGCATTTTGGGCGAAGCGACAGAAGCCTTCATCGCTGTGCTCGACACTTATACAATCGCAGATCTGGTCGTGGATAACTCCCAATTGCGCGACTTATTAAACCTAGAGGTAGCCTAATGGCCGAATCCCGATATCGAACCACGTCCGAAAGACGTGCAGAAATTCAAGAAAATGCCGCCCGCATGGGCATTGATGATGATTATATCTCCCGCCTTGTTGATACATTCTATGAGCGGGTAAGGGACGACGAAACGCTTGGTCCTATATTTCTTGACAATGTGACCAATTGGGATGTGCACATGCCCAAGATGAAGGATTTTTGGTCTTCAGTGGCGCTTCATTCATCGCGTTATTCCGGTCAACCGGTTCCAGCGCATGTGAAACTTGCACAGAAAGTGGAGCCGCGGCATTTCGAACTTTGGCTTGCGCTGTTTGAAAAGACGCTGGAGGACACCGCTCCCACGAAAGAGGCTATCCCTTATTTCATGGAGCGCGCCGAGCGCATTGCGCGCAGTCTGCAAATGGCGATGTTTGGTGACCCAGAAATGCCAGAGTTGCAGCAATGATACGGTTCGCACCCTTCATTGCAATTCTGTGGGCGGGCATTGCCATAGGTGCGACCCTGATTGCTACGCCGGTAAAATTCCTTGCGCCATCGCTCACCCTTTCAACCGCACTGGAAATCGGGCGCGTTACATTTTATTGGGTTGGTATTGCTGAAGCGGTTTTATGCGCAATATTCATCATCGCCTTGTTTGCATTTGGCGGGGCTCGCTGGAAACTTGCCTTCATTCCGATTGTTCTTTTTGCCGTTCAACGATTGGGCCTGATGCCTATTCTTGATTCACGTACTGTTGAGATCATTGCAGGGAACTCGGTCGATGATAGCAATTTGCATGTGGTCTATATCTATGTTGAATTTGCGAAAATCATTGCTCTATTGGTCGTGGGTGCGTTGGGAATATTCTCTTTTGAAAACAAACGTTAAAAGCAGCGCTATCCCTCGACATCCAATGAATAGCCAAATCCACGTACGGTTCTGATTGGGTCGGGTTGGCCCTTTTGATGCAAGACCTTGCGCAGACGACCAATATGGACGTCAACAGTTCTGGTATCCACATCAAAATCACGACCCCAGACGCGGTCGAGTAGTAAATCCCTGCTCCATACGCGGGTTGGTTTTTCGATCAGCGCAGAAAGCAGTCTGAATTCTGTTGGGCCCAGTTTTAATGGCTCGTCATTGCGCGTGACACGGTGTTGCTCGCTATCGAGGACCAGACCTGCATACGACATTGTCTCACCAACGCTGGAAGGGCGCGTGCGCCGCAAGATTGAACGGGTGCGGGCAATCAGTTCATTGATGGAATAAGGCTTGGTCATATAATCATCAGCGCCGGTATCCAGCCCACGAATGCGGTCGGCTTCTTCGCCACGTGCGGTCAGCATGATGATTGGAATTTCTTTGGTATGGCTGTGTTTCTTGAGCTGGCGGCATATCTCGATGCCCGACACCTCCGGCAACATCCAATCAAGAACGATGATATCGGGAAGCAATTCTTCTGCTAACAACAAGCCCTCTTCGCCGGTGACGGCTTCAGCCAATTTGAATCCGCCCTGTTTTAGATTGTAGCTCATAAGGGCCATTTGGGCTGGCTCATCTTCAATGATCAGAGCGAGCGGCGCAGAATCCTTGGACATAGGATCATCTTTCAGTTTGGGGAAGTAATGTGAACCGGGCAAGTATGGGTCTTGCCTGCCCGGTTCAACGCCTGTGCAAATTACATGGACAGGTTTTGCTGGTTCTTCACTTTGGAAGCCCATTCTTTACGCTCGTCGGCAGACATCGGGATCAAGCCCTTATCTGCCAAATAACCTTCTTCGCCCCATGCAGCATCGCTGGCGAATTCATTCAGATATTCTTGAATGCCGTCAGTTTTGCCGATGTGGGCTTTTTTCACATAGAAGTAGAGCGAACGTGAAACCGGATAATTGCCTGAAGAAATTTCTGCAAACTCTGGAGCAACACCGTTGATTTTGCTGCCCTGAAGCGTGTCAGAGTTTTGATCAAGGAAGCTGAAGCCGAAGATGCCGAATGCGGATGGGTTAGCACCCAGTTTCTGAACAATCAGATTGTCGTTTTCACCGGATTCGATGAATGCGCCATCTTCACGGATTGTGTGGCAAAGGGCTTTGTAAGCTTTTTTGTCGCTTTTCTTAAGGGCTTTAACCCATTTGAACGCTTTGCAACCGCCTTCCATGGCTAGTTCAACAAATGCGTCGCGTGTGCCTGATGTAGGAGGCGGGCCCATGACTTCGATTTTTACTGCAGGAAGAGATGAGTTCACATCTTGCCATGTTTTATATGGATTGGCTTTGGTTTTGCCGTCGCCATCTGGAACGTTTTTGGCAAGCGCCATGAATACGTCTTTCAAGGAAACTTCCAACTGTTTGGATGCGCGTGAGTTGGCAAGAACGATGCCATCATAGCCGATTTTAACTTCGATGATTTCTTTCACGCCGTTCTTAGCGCAAGTTTCAACTTCGGAGCTTTTGATGCGGCGAGATGCATTGGTGATATCGGGATGGCCATCGCCAACGCCTGCACAAAACAATTTCAGACCGCCACCGGAACCGGTGCTTTCAACAACAGGTGTTTTGAAAGATGTGTTTTTGCCGAAACGTTCTGCAACAGTTGTGGCAAACGGGAATACCGTTGACGAACCAACGATGCTGATTTGGTCGCGGGCGAAGGCAACATTGGAACCAGTGGCCAGCACAGATGCGCTGATCAAAAGTGCCGCGATTTTTGTGGTTTTATTCAACATGCCAAATTTCTCCTATGGCTTTGCGACCGTTCGAATAACGGTCTGCTCGCGCCGATAAGTTCTGGCGCAGTCAAGGAGGTAGGCCACTTATGTAACAGTTTAATGACAGGTTAGAGCCGTCGAGCGTTAAGCTTAACGGGCCAAATATAATTCTTTAGAACTGTAATATTGCTGTTATATGAAAGGGATATATTGCATTTATATCTGCGCTTTATCAGGTCACTTCGCCAGCAATGCGATGATAACGCCCCCCAGAATGAGCGAAATTGCTTTCCAGAAAATAACGGGATCACGGTCCAGCAACGGCGCGCGGGTCTTATTCAGGAACTCCTTGCTGGGATGGCGCAATTCATAGAGGAATTCAGACAAGGTCTCATAGCGTTTATAGGGATCGGGGTGCACTGATTTTTTGATGGTGTCATCAACCCATGCCGGAATTTCACGCTCGTCATCAAGAACAGACATATACTGCAATTTTTTCTGTGCAGCTTTTGTTTTGGTTTTTGCAACCTCTGCACCGTAGGGCAATTTTCCCGTCAGCATTTGATACGTAATGACACCGAGGGAAAAGATATCGGAGCGCGAAGTGCCGCTTTCCCCTAACAAATATTCGGGCGCTGTATATTGTGCCGTGCCTTGCAGATTGCTTTGTTCTATCGGTGTTGAGATTTCAGAAATCCCGGCGACTTTCGTTGAACCGAAATCAATGATCTTCACCGTACCGGTGGTGTCGATCATAATGTTGGCTGGTCTTAAATCCTGATGCAGCATTTCCAATCGATGGAAAGCGCGCAGGCCCTTTGCGATTTGTTCGACAATGCCGCGCACGGTTTCAAGATCGGGCTTGGGGTTATCGATCATCCACTGGGTCAGTGTCTGACCGTCGATGAATTCCGAAGTGATATAGAGGTAATTACGCTTGCGGTTCTGCATACAGGGTTTCAGCACGTAGGGGCTGTTGATACGCCGGGCAATCCACTCCTCCAATAAGAAGCGCTCCAGATAGGCAGGATCGCCCTGCAAATCCACGGATGGCGTCTTCATTATCACCGGCGTGCTGGTTTCGTTATCGACGGCTAGATAAACATGACTGCGCGAACTTGCATGCACTTCCCTGATGATTGTGAAATCATCCAGTTCCATTCGGGCTTCCAGAATCGGCGGGAATGGTAGCTGGGTCAGTTGCTGATAGGCTTCATCCACATCCTTGCTGGGAAGTTCGTCTACCCGAATGATCTGAGCGGTGAGATTATCGTCGCTGTCTTGCTCCAAAGCCTCTTCAACAATGAGCTTAGCGGCCTGATCAAGGTCGTTGGCATTCTTGGCTATGGCATTGATTATGAATCGGGAACTGGCAAATTCATAAACACCATCGGTAGCGAATAAAAAGATATCCCCTGCTTCCACCTGCAAGGATTTATATTCGATTTCGAGTTGAGCATTGATACCCATACCGCGACTGAGATAGCTTTTATCCTGCGAAACCCATAGCCGGTGGTCAGTGGTCAATTGTTCCAGCGCCTTGTCACGCAAGCGGTAGATGCGGGTATCGCCCACATGAAAGATATGGGCGGTTGTCGATTTGATGACCATAGCGCTGAGGGTACAAACATAGCCCCGGTCTTTATCGTAGCGATATTGGCTTTGGCGGGTTTGCGCATGAAGCCAGGAATTAGTGGCGGTTAGAACCTGCTGGGCTGACTTTTTGACCGACCATGCTTCAGAGGTGCAAAAATAGTCATCGAGGAAACTTGCCACCGTCGATTCGCTGGCGATCTGGCTGACATTACTGCTTGAGATACCATCGGCCAAAGCGATGGCGATGCCCTTTGAAGTTAGCTGAGGTTCTTCGGGAATATAGACGCCGTGGAAATCCTGATTGATTTCCTTGCGGCCTTTGTCGGTGTGTTGCCCGACTGATATTTTTAGCTGTTTAGCCATGGCATCAAAACCTAAAAAAAGCCCCGGCGACGAAATGCTGCCGAGGCTTTATGATGTTATCTCAAATCTTAGCCAACAGCGCGTCTTGGCGATGTTTTGATATGAGTTGAATAAAGTGTCAAACCGGTGAAGGCTAGGCCACCAACAAGATTCCCCAGAACCGTCGGAATTTCATTCCAGATGATGTAATCCATCACCGAGAAATTGCCGCCCATCATCAAGCCTGCCGGGAACAGGAACATGTTGACGATGGAATGCTCGAAAGTCATGGCAAAGAACAACATGATCGGCATCCACATGGCAACAACCTTGCCAGTAACCGTTGTTGAAATCATCGCACCAACCACGCCAGTGGAAACCATCCAGTTACAAAGCATTCCGCGAATAAAGAGAGTGAACATGCCGGCAAGGCCGTGCTCGGCATAGCCAACAGTACGTCCCTCACCAATCGAGGCGATTTTTTGCCCAATAGCATTAGGTTCAACCGAGAATGCGTAGGTTGATATGATCGCCATCATAACGGCCATAGTGAACGCGCCGCCGAAGTTTCCAATGAATACCAGTCCCCAGTTACGAAGCACACCTTTTATGGTCACGCCCGGGCGCTTATCGATCAACGCGAGAGGTGTCAGTACGAAAACGCCGGTGAGAAGATCAAAGCCCAGCAGATAGAGCATACAAAAACCAACCGGGAACAATATGGCTCCGATGATAGGTACGCCTGTCTGCACCGTTACGGTGATCGCGAAAGCCGCTGCAAGGGCCAAAATGGCACCCGCCATATAGGAGCGGATCAATGTATCTTTGGTGGACATAAAGATTTTGGATTCGCCAGCATCAATCATCTTGGTGACGAATTCGGAAGGAACTAGATAGGACATAGATACTTTCTCTGTTTGACGTTCGACCAATTGGCCGCTTATGGGAGGCTGTCCTGACCCCTGTGAAAAAACGCAAAAAAGCACCAGAACAGAAATGATGCCAACCAATAGGATTTTTTGGTGCTTCGGTCTGCTGCTAAATTAACTGAGATGCGTTGCAAAAAATGCAACAGGCAGATTTATGAAAATGGGTACGCGATGCGAAAGGATTTGGCCAGCGGCCAAACGCCCCTGCATCAGCGATCTTTTAGGGATTCGCCGCCCGGTTAGCTGGAAGTTTGTTAAACCTCAGAACCTTCTGCTGCTTTATTTATTGTCACGACGAAGGTTCTGTCGCTGGTTATTTCCCATGACAATTCCCCTATATCGGAGCGGATCGTCAATTTTTCGTCTCTGCCGTCAAATGTGACGGTCAATTCGCCGTTTTCATATGAGAAATTTGCTTCGTCAACCCGCATGACATCATCGAACCAGTCCTCGCCAAAGGTGGCGAAATCCGTTGTATCGGTAATGTTGATTACGTCCTGACCATCGCCAGCCCGATGTACTATCCGTGCTTTGCCATCGACGCTTATGGTGTCATTGCCCTCGCCGCCAATAATCGTTGGATCGAAGCTTTCCCCAAAGCCGAAATTGCCATGAGAACCCCACCTTTGAGTACTGACATTTTCAGAAGAAACGGTAATTACATCATCTCCTGCGCCGCCCTCGATTGTGCCGACTATTTTCCCGTTAACGGTGATGGTATCATCACCTTCGCCGCCACTTACACCGCGAACTATCTCTCCGGAAACAGAAATTTCATCATCGCCCGCTCCACCTTCAGCGCCCACATAGAGACCGGCTACCTTAATCACATCATCGCCGTCTCCGCCATAAGCATGGGCATTGCGTCCTGAAAGGGATATTGTGTCATCGCCTTCACCGCCGTAAATTCTTTGCTCACCATAGGCGGTTGAGGCAACATTAATCACGTCGTCTCCGCCGCCGCCATCAATATAGGTGGAAACAGCGCGGGCCGATGCACTTGAATAGTTGATGGTATCGTCATCCGACGATCCCTTTATTGCATCAAAGCCATTTCCGCCGATTCTAAAGGAGGCGCTAGCGCCGCTATCGGACTCCTTAGCAGCAAGTGCCTCAGTGGCTTGGGAATGCTTATGATGGTGGTGTTTGGACTTATCCATATTGCGAACAATATCGAAAATCCGGTCCATTGCACGGGAGCTTCTGGAGGATTGGCCGCCCATCACGCTGACCGACGGAATAGTGCTGGCAGAGTCCGCCAAGTCTTTTTTCACTAATGAAGATGTGTTGGCCGCGAACGATCTGCCGCCAATGCTAAAGCTTGCGGAAGCAATACGAAATATTTGAGCCGTTACATTTTCCATGGATACAAGAACTCTAAAACCTCAGCGGGCGCGGTCCCATCATGAACCGGTCGACACCAGATTACCCTGTAACAAACACAACATTCCACAGGCTTGGGTTACACAACTATAGCTTTGTTGGTTGGCATCGTAACAGCAAGATACTAACGCGAGCTTAACCCGACGGAAACAACTCTACAGACAACTTTCTGGAAACGGGCACGCAGTGCAGGAGGATTTGGCACAATGACCAAACGCTCCCGCATCAGCGATCTTTTAGTGATCTGATATTTGACTAACTGTCAGCTTGATCAGTCTGGTCGTCATGTTCGACTTCAGCGCCAGCTTCTGCATCCACAGAGGTTTCTGCTGCTTTATTTACGGTGACCATAAAGGTTCTGTCACTGGTCAACTCCCAGGAAAGCTCTTCCCCTTCGGCTGCACGAATGGTCATTTTATCGTCATGACCTTCAAATGTAACGGTCAATTCGCCGTTTTCATATGAGAAATTGGCATCATCTAGATTCAAGACACTATCAAACCAATCTTTACCAAACGTGACAAATTCTGTTTTATCGCTAACAGTGATGACATCCTGACCGTCGCCGGCCCGGTGTACCACCCGTGCCTGACCATCGATGTTGATAACGTCATTTCCTCGACCGCCATCAATTATTGGTGGATTTTTATACCCGTCATAATAGCCATGGACATGCCCAGTACCGTGGTCATAGTCACTCCAGTCATCGAATTTATTTTCAGAGGTAACGGTGATCACATCATCGCCAAAGCCGCCCGAGACCAGACCTACTGCTGTTCCATTGACGGTGATGGTGTCATTGCCTTGACCACCCTCTATACGAGAAACCAATTCTCCGGAGGCGGTAATTACATCATCGCCCGCGTCACCGTATGCCGAGACTAAATAATCTCCAGCCACGGTAATCACATCATCACCGGCGCCACCAGATGCACCCGCATGGCGCGCTGAAATTGATATGGTGTCATTCCCGTCACCGCCAAAGGCACCATGCGGGCTATCGCCGATTGAAGACATGCTAATCACATCGTCACCACCGCCACCGTAAATGACGGCTTGGCTACGGTCGTACGTTGAATTTTCGTAGGTGATAGTGTCATCACCACCACCTCCCTTAATGTTGTCAAAGGCAGGTATTGCTGTTGCGGCACCCAGTCTCCTGTTTATGACAACGCCAGGTTCTGCTTCTGCAACATTCTCGGTTTTCTCACCCTTAGTCTCACCCTTGGATTGAAGCTGCAGGCTGGGCTTCCCCATCTTGCCAGCAATATCAATAATCTTGTCCATCGCATTGGAAGTACTGGAGGCTGCGCCGCCCATCACACTGATCGAAGGAATTGTTCCGGGAGAATTCTTGGTCCCCTGTGAAAATGCACCGGCTCCATACGACCTGTTGCCGTTACTGAAGTTTGCGGAGACACTGCGCAGCACTTGAAGAGATACGTCTTGCATGGTCGATGAACTTTATATCTTGGCGGCACAATCACATCATTGATCGGCTGGCACCAGATGGCCCTGAGGCAGAAACCACATTCCGCAGGCTTAGGTCATGATAATACTGTCTATACTGTTACTTGCGCATTACAAGTAAAAAATAATTAACATCATCTTAATCGCCAAAAATGCAGCAGTATACCCGCTCCTTATCAGGGCCATTACCTATCAATCAACGTCAATAATACCCGATTTATTAAGACGTTCAATGATGAAATCGGCAGCCTCTTCGGCGCTGAGTGTGGTTGTTTGAACACGCATTTCAGGATTTTCAGGTTCTTCATAGGGGGAATCAATCCCGGTGAAGTTTTTCAACTCACCTGCGCGGGCTTTCTTATAGAGGCCTTTGACGTCTCTTGCTTCTGCAACTTCCAGCGGGGTATCGACGTAGATTTCGAAAAACTCGTCCTTTTCCACCAATTCCCGCGCCATTCGACGCTCAGAGCGGAAGGGAGAAATGAAGGATACTAGCGTGATCAGCCCGGCATCAACCATCAGTTTTGAAACCTCCCCGATGCGGCGGATATTTTCTACCCGATCAGCATCGGTAAAACCCAAATCCTTATTCAGGCCGTGGCGAACATTATCACCATCCAGCAGATAGGTGTGACGGCCAAGGGCCGTGAGTTTTTTCTCGACAAAGTTTGCAATGGTCGATTTGCCGGAACCAGACAGGCCCGTGAACCACAGGATCGCAGGTTTTTGCCCCATGAGTTTGGTGCGGGTTTTCTTATCGGTATCAACGGATTGCCAGTGAATGTTGGAAGCACGGCGAAGGGCAAAATTGATCATGCCGACGCCAACGGTCGTGTTGGTGTAGCGATCAATCAGGATGAAGCCGCCCGTGTCGCGATTTTCCGTGTAGGGATCAAAGGCGATCGATTTATCGAGCACAATATTACAAACGGCAATCTCGTTGAGTTCGAGTTTTCGAGCTGCCAGCTCTTCCAGCGTGTTGACGTTGATCTTATATTTGGGCGCGGTGACTGTAGCAGTAGCTGTTTGCGCGCCGCTCTTTAGGATATAAGAGCGCCCTGCCAACATGGCTTCATCGGCCATCCATAAAATCGTGGTTTCAAACTGGTTGGCAGCTTCCGACGGGCTTTGTGCGGCGCAGATCAAATCACCCCGGGAAATATCGATTTCATCTTCAAGCGTCAGCGTAACTGATTGACCTGCAATGGCTTCTGGTAAATCTCCGTCCATGGTGACAATCGATTTGACCGTGCTGGTTTTTGCTGAAGGTAGAACCTTGATGGCATCGCCGGGTTTGATGTTGCCTGATGAAATGAGGCCGGAAAACCCACGAAAATCGAGATTGGGACGATTGACCCACTGCACCGGCATGCGGAAAGGACGATCTAAATCCTCATCTTCAACTTCAACCGTTTCAAGATAATCAATCAGCGTCGGGCCATCGTACCAAGGCATGTTTTCGCTGTTTTTAGTGATATTATCACCGATCAACGCGGAAAGAGGGATGGGTTTGATGGAAGGATCATTGCCGGTTTTTTCAGCCAGATTTTTAGCAAAACCCTGATAGTCGCTGACAATATTATCAAAGGTTTCCTCGCTGTAATCCATCAAATCCATCTTGTTGATTGCCAGCACGATTTTTTTGATGCCGAGCAAAGATGCAATATAGGAATGACGACGAGTCTGGGTTTGCACGCCGTGACGCGCATCAATCAGGATGATCGCAAGGTCGGCGGTTGAGGCCCCCGTCGCCATGTTGCGGGTATATTGTTCGTGGCCCGGTGTATCGGCAACGATGAATTTTCGCTTCTCGGTGGAAAAATAACGATAGGCCACATCGATGGTGATGCCCTGCTCGCGCTCGGAGGCGAGGCCATCGACCAGCAAAGCGAAGTCGAGGTTATTGCCTTGGGTGCCGAGCTTTTTGGAATCAACCTCAAGGGCTGCCAACTGATCTTCGAAAACCTGTTTGGATTCGTAAAGCAAGCGGCCAATGAGGGTTGATTTTCCATCGTCCACGCTGCCGCAGGTGATGAAGCGCAGCATGGTTTTGGTCTGGTGTTGATCAAGATAGGCGTTAATATCTGATTCAATCAGTGCGTTCTGGTCGGCCATTTTAGAAATACCCTTCCTGTTTTTTCTTCTCCATCGAAGCGGATTGATCGTGATCGATGGTTCTTCCTGCCCGCTCGGAAGTTGTGGTCAATAACATCTCCTGAATGATTTCAGGCAGGGTCGTTGCATTGCTTTTAACGGCACCGGTTAGCGGATAACAACCCAGCGTGCGGAAACGAACATTTTGCATGGTGGGTGTTTCACCCTCCTCCATTGGCATGCGATCATCATCAACCATGATCAACATACCATCGCGCTCGACCACCGGGCGCTGCGCAGCAAAATAGAGCGGCACAATCGGGATATCTTCCATATAAATATATTGCCAGATATCCAGTTCGGTCCAGTTGGACAGGGGAAAGACGCGAATGGATTCGCCTTCATTCTTGCGAGCGTTGTAGATTTTCCAAAGTTCCGGGCGCTGGTTTTTTGGGTCCCAGCGATGGTCTGCCGTGCGGAAGGAAAATATGCGCTCCTTGGCGCGAGATTTTTCCTCGTCCCGGCGTGCGCCGCCAAAGGCCACATCGAATTTATGTTTCTCCAATGCCTGTTTCAGCCCTTGGGTCTTCATAATATCAGTGTGCATGGAAGAACCGTGCTTGAACGGGGAGATATCCATATCAACCCCCTCCTGATTGGTATGCACAATCAGGTCAAGGCCAAGCTTTTTCACATGCTCATCGCGGAAAGAAATCATCTCCTTGAACTTCCACGTGGTATCCACATGCAGAAGAGGGAATGGCGGCTTGGACGGATAAAACGCTTTCATCGCCAGATGCAACATGACGGCACTGTCTTTGCCGACAGAATAAAGCATGACGGGATTTTCAGCCTCCGCCGCTACTTCACGCATAATATGGATGCTTTCGGCCTCAAGCCGTTGCAAATGAGTCAGATGATGCTTGGTCGATTTCAATACACTATTCCTGTCAGAGCTCTGTTTACGAGTTCAAGGCATAGTTTTTACACCAAGCAACAGAGGCCAAATAGGTATAGGGCTTCGAAATTTCCGGTAAAAATCGATCAATTTTTTGCCATTGAGGCAATTAGGATAATATTCGTTCAAAACGGGTTTGCCGTCCTAAACACAAAATATCGGGATTGGTGGCTAAATGGCCAGTATCGTATTCCCAACATATCCACCCGCCTCAACTTCTTCATGGGCTTCCACAACCTTCTCTATCGGGAAAACTTTATGAATGATCGGCTGAATGACGCCGTCGCGCAGGAATTGGTTGATATCGGTGATCGCGGCAGCTTTGGCTTCATCGCTCATGGCATAGACAAGAACCGAGCGAATGACGATGTTGTTCAGGAGATGTGCACGGTAATCTAAAGTAGGTGCCGGATCGGAAGTGCCGTATTGCGCGATGATGCCGCCCTGTATCAGATAGGATGGCGCATCGTTCACATGGGCTGCAAAATCCACGTCGATGATGCGGTCGATTCTGACGCCATTGGTGATTTTGAGAACGCTTTCAGGAATTTTTTCATTACGATAATTGATTGTGGCAACAGCGCCTGCGTCCATCGTGATTTTGGCTTTTTCATCGGAACTTACTGTGGCAATGACTTTTGCTCCGGCAGCAGCGGCCATTTGCACGGCGCATAATCCGACAGAGCCTGCGCCGCCGGTAATCAATATCCATTTATCTTTCACTGGGCCATCGGCGAAAATCAGACGATGGGCAGTCATTGCCGGTACGCCGAGGCATGCGGCAGTTTCATAGGAAATACCGTGGGGCAGAGGGACAGCGAATTTTTGGTCAACAATGATTTGTTCTGCGGCGGTGCCTCGCACGCCTTGGCCAACGCCATCTTCGGTGCGATTGACATTATAAAGCCAGACCCGCTCGCCGATACGGCGTTCAAGCACGCCCTCACCTACCGCTTCAATGATGCCGGAACCATCGCAATGAGGCACAAGTTCGTCAGCGGGCATTGGGCCTTGCGAACCGTTGCGTACTTTGAAATCTGACGGGTTAACGCCGCTCACATGAACACGTACCCTTACTTCGCCAGTGCCGGGTTCTGGTGTTGGGCGTTCTTCAATTTTGAACGCATCCTTGGCTTCACCCCGAGCAAAACAGATTACAGATTTCATGGTGGTTTTCTCCGATTTCGATTGTTAACCCATGCACAACACGAAACCGGAGGAAATTCAACCAATAGAGGACTCAGAAAATCTAATAGCTCACTACTTCAAACTCGATGCCATCGTTAAAGTGAAAATAGAAACGTTTTCCCGGTTCATAATCTGCATGGGAATGGGTATCGAACCCGGCCTTGCGAATACGTGCTTCCGTTTCATCTAAATCATCAACCACGATGGCAAGATGATTAAGTCCACCTTGGATATCGTATGTGCTTGCTTCCTGCTCCCGCGGGTCACCTTTTGAATACAGAGCGAGGTAAGAACTATCCGAACCGACATGCACAGACAGGCCCTCATATATGGAATCCCCCCGCCAACGAATGTGCCAGTCAAACATACGGCAAAGAGTTTGCGCCGCTGCTTCTGGGTCGGTGACGGTAATATTTACGTGTTCCAAAAAAGCTGATGTCATGGGATATTCCTCTCACTTCAGGTGATAATTGACACTTCGATTTACCTAATGTAATTCCTCAACCTAACTTGAGGTCAAGGTATTTTTGGGAAAATAAATATGACATTGAAAGCAATGATATCCATAGGCCAGTTGGCGGAGCGCACGGGATTATCCGTTTCAGCCATTCGTTTTTATGAAACGAAAAATTTGATAAAACCGTTTCGTAACGCTGGCGGACAGAGGCGATTTTTACGTTCGGATATCAGGAAATTATCTTTTGTACTGATCGCACAGCAATTCGGTTTCACAATCCGGCAAATCCGGGACCAACTTCAAATGCTTCCTGATGGACGGGCACCGAATAAGAGAGATTGGGCGAAGATCAGCGCAAGTTTCCGTGTGGAGCTTGATGCAAAGATTGAATCACTAACTCAGCTTCGCGACAAACTCGATGGTTGTATCGGCTGCGGGTGTCTGTCGTTGGACAAATGTAAATTGTACAACCCGGAAGACCGGGCCAGCATTCATGGCCCCGGCCCGCGTTACCTTATGGGCGATGTAGCGCCTTCGCTCTAGATGGCCAGATAATCGTGGCGCAATTGCTCGTTTTCCAGAACCTCTGATGCTAAGCCAGAAAAGACGATTTCACCGGTATCCATAATGACAGCGCGATCGGCAAGCTTGAGTGCCGCCACCGCATTTTGTTCAACGATGATGGTGGTGATACCGAGGGATTTGATTTCTCTCAGGGTCTTTTCAATTTCCTGAACGATGATCGGCGCGAGGCCCTCATAAGGTTCATCCAGCAAAAGCAATTTGATGTCGCGAGCAAGGGCGCGGCCGATGGCCAGCATTTGCTGTTCGCCGCCGGAGAGCGTTATACCCTCTTGCTTGCGTCGCTCGCCAAGCCTTGGAAATAATTCATAGATACGCTCAATCGACCAGCCATGGGGTTGCACGATCTGGGCCAATTGAAGATTTTCTTCAACGGTCAGCCCGGCAATAATGCGCCGATCTTCCGGCACAAGTGCCACGCCCGAAATCGCGGCCTGATAGGACACCATTTCGTGCAAAGGCTGGTGGTCAAGCCAGATTTCACCATGGGTTAATACAGGATCGTCTACCCGGGCGATGGCACGCAAAGTGGATGTTTTTCCGGCACCGTTACGACCTAACAAGGCCAGAATTTCACCTTCATGGATATTGAAGCTGATACCCTGAACAATATAGCTTTCGCCATAATAGGCGTGCATATCCCATACGGAGAAAAATGCAGGCGCGTTCGACGCCTGATTGGCGCCCATATTGGCTTTTTTATCCATCGTCAGTTTCCCCTAAATAGGCTTCCTTGACCTTCGGATTGCCTTTAATATTTTCCGGCAAGTCTTCAACAATGACAGTGCCTTGCGCCAATACTGAAATTTTATCGGCAAGAGAAAACACAACATGCATGTCGTGCTCGATAATGACCAATGTGACGTCGTGACTTTTGCCAATCTCTTTCAGCAGATCGATGGTTGCATTGGTATCGGCTCTGGCCATACCGGCGGTTGGCTCATCGAGCAATAATAGTTTTGGCTCCTGTGACAGGCACATGGCCAGCTCCAGCCGACGCTTATTGCCCCTCGACATGGCTGAGGCAGGCTCGGTCAAACTGTCTTGCAGTCCGACGTCATGTAATAATTTTTCTGCATGCTCCTTGATTTCGACCTCTTTCAACACCCGGCCAAATGGATTGAACTTGAAAGCCCCATCCCGTTTGGCGAAGGTTGGGATCATCACATTTTCCAAGATCGTCAGATCGGTGAAAATTTCGGGCGTTTGAAATACCCGAGATACACCCATCTGATTGATCTCGTGCGGCTTTTTGCCGAGCAGAGAATTGCCTTGAAAAAGAACCGTACCTGCATCCGGCAACAGACGACCAACGAAGCAATTGAGCAAGGTGGATTTACCTGCGCCATTGGGGCCGATAATCGCGTGAATGGTGCCCTCTTCCACGCTTAGATTAACGTCGTCCAGCGCCTGCAGGCCACCAAATCGCTTACTGACGTTCTGGACTTCTAAAATACCCATTCCCGTCTACCTTCTATTCTGCGGCTTCGGTGTTGCCACCGGGTTTTGCTGATTTTGTTTTTTTACCGATGGAACCAAGCCAGTCGAAAATTCGTGTGGCGCCTTCCACCAAACCGCCCGGCAGGAAGGTCACGACCAGCATGAACGTCAGGCCAAGGGTCAAATGCCAGCCACTACCAACAAACGGGCTTACGATGAACACCAGAAAATCTGAAATGCTCTCGGGCATCATTGCGAAATATCCTTCGAGAACCTTATCGTTGATTTTCGAGAAAATATTCTCGGAATACTTAATCACGCCCGCACCGATTACCGGACCGATCAGAGTTCCAACACCGCCCAGGATGGTCATCAAAACCACCTCGCCGGAAGCCGTCCACTGCATACGCTCGGGACCTGCCAATGGATCGGTGCAAACCAGAAGCGCACCGGCAAGGCCTGCATACATGCCAGAGATCACGAAGGCTCCCAGCGTGTATGGACGCGTGTTAATACCGGTATAATTCAAACGGTTTTGATTGGTTTTCACAGCCCTTAGCATCAGCCCAAAAGGGGAGCGGAAAATTCGCAGGGATACATAAAACGCGGCGATCAAAATGATGGCACAGAAATAAAAGCCCCAGTTAAATTGCAACTTCATGCCGAACATTTCTACCACGTTGGTCGCGTTAAGCTTCAATCCAAACAGCATGGGAGAGGGTAACGAACCAGACGTGTTCACCGCATCAAGAATGCGTGCATCTTGCAAACGAAGCTGCAAACCGGTTTCACCATTGGTAATCGGGGTGAAAACGGAATAGGCTAGATTATAGCTCATCTGGGCAAAGGCCAACGTCAGGATCGAGAAATAAATCCCTGATCGCCTCAGGCTCATATAACCAATCACCACGGAAAACAGCCCGGAAACAATGACCGACAAAATCAGTGCCGGTATCACATTCATGGTGAGTAACTTAAACATCCACATGGCGGAATAAGAACCGATACCCAAAAATGCGGCGTGGCCAAATGATAAATATCCAGTCAGACCAAACAAGATATTAAAGCCGATGGCAAAAATTCCGAAGATCGCGAAACGTTGGAGCAGATCAGGATAGCCAGCGCCAAACGGGGCCAAAATGATAGGTCCGGCAAACACCATGATGGTGAAGCCGAGCATTATCAGTTTGTCGTTGTTTTTTAGTTTCTCAAACATTGGATCAGTCTTCCATCACACCCTTGCGGCCCATTAGCCCGCGAGGTCTTGTCATTAGAACAATAACGGCCACCAAATAGATTATGATTTGATCGATGCCGGGAATGATCGCCTTGACCTCGTTCATCGCTGCAAAACTTTGCAGGATGCCAAGCATGAACCCAGCGACGATCGCACCGGGCAGACTGCCCATGCCGCCAACCACCACAACCACGAAACAGAGCACCAGAAAGTCCATGCCCAACGTATAATTTGGCGAAAGGATAGGCGTATACATCACCCCGGCAAGGCCGGTAATAACAGCGGCCATTCCGAACATGAAGGTAAACCGCCTGTCGATATTGATACCAAGAAGACCCACGGTTTCACGGTCTGCCATGCCAGCGCGCACGACCATGCCGTAGGTTGTAAGCTGGAGGAAGGCAAAAGTGGCGCCGATGATCACCGCTGAGAATACGAAATAAATCAGGCGCCAAAGCGGATAGACCAGCGCGTCGGCGGTCATACCGAGCCATATGCCGATATCGATTGAGCCGGTTAGAGAGGCGGGCGCGGGCTGCGGTATCGGATTGGCACCAAACCATGCCTTGATGATTTCCTGCAAAACAATTGCCAGCCCGAAAGTTACCAAAATCTGGTCTGCGTGGGGGCGTTTATAGAAATGCTTAATCAGGCCCCGCTCCATGACGATGCCAATAATCATCATCACGGGAATGGCAAACAGGATTGAAAACAATATCGAATATTCGATCATTGTGGCGCCAAAGTCGCCAAACCATGCCTCTACATAGGCGGTTTTAATTTCTTTTGGTGTGCCCCAAGGGGTCTTTTCGGTGGCACTTAAGACAACGCTTTCCAGCGTCAATATCTTGCGTGTCACAACGGCGCAAAAGGCACCAATCATGAACAATGCGCCGTGAGCAAAGTTTACCACGCCGAGCGTGCCGAAGATAAGCGTCAGACCAAGCGCGATAAGCGCATAGGCACTGCCTTTATCAAGGCCATTTAAAAATTGCAGAAAGACTGCGTCCATCATATGCCCCGTTCCCGATTAAGCTTATGTCCCGCTTAATCTGGGTTCCATTTCTAAATTTGGGTCTAAATTTGGGTTATGGCCACAAAATTAGTCTCAATCGTGGTTGAACTCAACGATTGGAAAATTGATTACTGGTTCTATACACAGGAAGCCCAATTGCCCCTGATTGGGGGCAATTGGTTATTGTTGTTCGGCTAGCTTATGCGCCTGGATTACATTTTCCAAGGCTGCCACCGGCAAACATTTCGTGATCAGGTGCATACTCGACCTGTGCACGTGGTGTCACTTCAACAACTTCGAGCAAATCGAAGTCTGATGTCGGGTTCTCTTTACCCTTCACAACCAGCACGTCTTTGAAGCACTGGTGATCGGCGGCACGATATTCTGTTGGGCCATTGCCCATGCCGTCGAATTTGTGACCTTCAAGAGCCTCACCAACACCGCAAGGGTTGAATGTGCCTGAGCGCTCACAAGCATCTGCATAAAGCAGTGTTTGCACATAAGTTGTGTGAGCAGCCTGTGAAGGCGGACGACCGTATTTTTGGCCGAAGGATTTAACAAAAGCTTGTGAACCTGCATCTTGCAGAGACCAATGCCAGTTTGTTGAACCAAAGATGCCTTTAACGTTAGCGCCAGCACCCTGAGCCATCAAACGAGAGTAAAGAGGCACGATGATTTGGAAATCCTTGCCGTTTACTACTTTGTCGCGAAGACCAAATTCAACAGCACTTGTGAGTGAGTTGATCATGTTCCCGCCGTAATGGTTCAGAACCAATGTATCAGCGCCGGAAGCGATGATTGGCGCAATATAGGAAGAGAAATCCTTGGTAGTCAGCGGCGTCAGAACTGTTTTGACTGTGTTCCAACCCATAGCTTCAGTTGCTGCAACAATGGATTTTTCCTGTGTCCAGCCCCAAGTGTAATCAGCAGTCAGATGGTAAACGTTACGACCTTCGCCATATGCGCTTTTAAGCACAGGTGCCAAAGCGGCAGCTGACATATAAGCGTTAAAGAAGTGACGGAAGCCATTGGCTTTTTTGTCTTTACCAGTCGTATCATTTGAGTGGGTAAGACCAGCCATGAAGATCACGCCAGCATCCTGACAAAGACCCTGCACAGCAATAGCAACACCGGAGGATGAACCACCGGTAATCATTACAGCGCCGTCTTTTTCGATCATGGATTTAGCAGAAGCACGAGCGGCATCAGCTTTGGTTTGCGTATCACCGGTAACGTACACAACTTTCTTACCGTTAACGCCATTACCTTTAAGAGATAGTGGCTTCATGGTGTTGATCATGCCGCCGTCGCCGCCGCCATTGATATGTTCAACAGCAAGCTCATAAGCGCGAAGCTCATCAGCACCCTCATCGGCATATGCGCCGGTCTGAGGTACGTTGAAACCAAATGTTACATCTGAACCTGTAGGTTCATTGGTGTAAGCACTGGCAGAACCAGTGAAAACAAGAGGCATCGCCAAAGCGCCAGCGCCAACAGCACCAGTTTTGATGATACCGCGGCGAGTAAAGCCGCTTATCAGTTTTGTCATAATAATTCCTCCCTTGGAAATAGATGCAATTCAAAATTGCGAATGATGCAACTTAAACTGCTGGGAAAGTAGTGACGCAAAAGGGAGGAATGCGCTATTAGCCTTTAGGGTTATGTGGAAAGTGTAGCGAAGAAGAGCCGGGTGTTATTTGGCCATATGATTTTGATGAGTATTGATAAGCATTTTTGCTGCATTGTCGGCACCATTAAGGTCCAGATCGATTGCTGCAACAGGCTTTGCAGCGGCGGCATCGATACTTTTAGCAAGGCTTTCCGGCGAAAGCTCTTCTTCCAGAAGCAAGGTTGCAACGCCGCGTTCATCCATCATTTGTGCCCGGCGTAATTGTTCTGTTTCAATTCCTCCGGCAAATGGAACAAGCACGGCGCTCGTTCCGGCGCGCAAAATATCGCCCACCGTATTATAACCGGCCCTTGAGACAGATACCTTAGCTGCCGCCATGACACGGGCAAGGTCAGGGATAAACCGGATCACGTCCATGCCGGTCGGGACGTCCTTTAATAATTGATCAAATTCAGTTTGCGGTAAATCCGGACCGGTTACCAAAAGCCAATTGGTCGGGAATTTTTCGCAATGGTTCATGGCTTTAATCGCGACCTTCATCAGACCCAACCCCACTGCCCCGCCGCCTGCGGAAACCAACACATCCGGACTTACGCTTGGAGCAATATCCAGATTTACCGGCTCCGGGGTCACCAAACCTGTGTGAACAATTTTATCGGCAATCTCGTCGGTATTTTGCAGGGTCTCGCCAACAGAAATCAGCGCTTCATCTCCGTGGACCATCACCAGATCAAACCAGTTTTTGATAAGATCGATGGATTCGCGCACCCGTTTTTCCACCCTATTTTCCTGCATAATATCGCGGATGGATGAGACCATCATCGGGTGCCAGTCGGCATTTTTGACAGCTTCCAGCAATGGCAGAAGTTCAAAGCGCATTTGCCGTCGTCCGAACGGATAGGCTTCGGTGATAACGATATCAGGCTTTACCCGATGGAACAGGCCCAGTAAATTTCGGCCGCGTTGTTGTTTTCCCTCTTCGGAAATCGGCGTTCCGTCGATCTTTAACAAAGTTTTGAAATCTTCGTTCTGGACGCGTACAGCTTCCAGATAGGTCATTTGCAGACCATCGGTGTTGAGGCTCTCAATCTTTGTGCCACCCCAGACCACATGGGTTTCACAACCAGCTCTTGCCAGCGCCTGAGCAACGCGAACCGCGCGGAAGACATGACCGATGCCCAACAAATGCTGGACGTAAAACATAACTTTTGGCTTCACGGTCTCGTTCATGATGTTCTCGATCTAGAAAGGCTGTTGTCTAATAATTCCACCAATTGGCCGATGGTTGAGAGGTGGTCGAAATCTTCCCGCACATTCTTTTCGCCTTCGAGACCCAGCCGTTTGCGGCGCTCGGGGTCTTGGGTGAGAGAGGCAATTGCGGCACATAGTTCGTCGAGATCATCTGGCTGAACGAATACGCCATTGCCATCGTCGCGGATCAATTCCGGAATGCCGGAAATTGGTGTGGTGATAACGGGAAGCTGTTGGCTTTCGGCTTCGACAATCACATTTGGCAGGCCGTCGCGATCCCCTGTTTCATCAATCTTGCATGGCAGGATGAAAATATCGGAAGTCTTATATTCCGCGATCACTTCCTGCTGGGATTTCGAACCGAGGAAGTTACAATTTTCAATGATTCCAAGCTCTTTTGCCTGTTGCACAAGGTCATCGTGCAACTCGCCACCGCCAATATGGGTCCACTGCCAGTGAAGGTCATTGGGCAATTTTGCCAAGGCATTGAGCAGATTATCGATGCCTTTTTTGGCCACGGCCCTACCGACCGTGATTAGCCGAATTGGTTTATCGGCATCGCTTCCATCGCGCTTTTCATCCACCGGGCGCTTGCCTTTGGGCGGAGGAAAGCGCGACAGGTCCAGCCCGTGATAAACCAGTTTTACACGATCGCTGTCCGGCGCAAGGCTTGCCAGTTTCTCCATGCCGCCTTTGGTGCAGGTAACGCACCACTGGCAATCGGCAAGCTTTTCTGCCAGCTCCCAGTCGGGCGATGTCCAGATGTCTTTTGCATGAGCCGAAACGGAAAATGGAACGCCCGAAATGATCGAAGCATATCTCGTAGCAGAGGCTGGCGTATGCAGGAAATGGGCATAAAAAAGATTTGCGCTATGGGAAAATTCCGCCGCCAATACAAGCCCCTGACCGAATCTGCGAATGCGATTTCTCGTCCAGTCGCGCTTTAAATCAGCTTTGAATTTCTGGAACGCAGCACGATAACCGGTCATATTTCGCGCCTTGAGCCATGCCTTGAATACGCGCCATGGTTCTTCGTGGAGATATTCCGGGAGGTAGCTCAGTTTTGCGGAAATTTCATCGTGGATGGGGTGCGTGCCTTTATCATAAGGACGGCGCAGGGAGATGATTTCGATCTCGAACCCAACGCGTTCAAGCTCAAGAATTTCCTGAGCGATGAACGTTTCTGAAAGACGGGGATAGCCTTTCAAAACGAGATTGATCTTTTTCCGGTTCAAGCGGACGAGCCGATCGTCTGGCTGGATTCGTCCTTATCCATCGCACCATCGGCAATCTCGCTGGTGTTGCCGGAAACCAATGCCTCTACTTCATCGCAAATGATATCGAGACCATTGAGCGAATTTGGCTCCAAATGAAGGGATGGCTTATTCAAATCCGGCAATCTGTGCAATGCGTCAGCCAAAGCTCTTGGAACGGAAGCTTCTTCCGGAGTCAGCATATCGCACAGGCCCAGTTCACGGGCACGGCTGGCACGGATATATTGTTCCTGACGCGGGACGGTTCTTGGTACGAATAAAGCTTTGCGGTCGAAGGACAGCACTTCACAAAACGTGTTGTAACCGCACATTCCAACCACGGCCACGGCGTTTTTGAGCAACACTTCCATGCGAGTTTCAAAATCCAGCACAATGACGTTTGAAAGACCCGCCGCGCGATTGCGAATGCGGGCACGGCTATCGTTTTTCATGAAAGGGCCGAGCACCATGACAATCGGGAAATCAACTTTCCTATCGTATTCACGCGCGGCCAGCACCTGCTCCATCAGCACGCTGCCATCTCCACCTCCACCGGCGGTCACCAGAATATATTTCTCCGGCAAATAGGGCGCGGCGGCATCATTGGCGGGGTGAGCTGGCACATCACGTTCAAGAAATCCTGTATAGGCCAAACGTTTGCTCACAGCCTTGGGAACATCCAGTCCCTCTAGCGGATTCCAGAACGATTGCGGGCCGTAGACCCAAACCCGATCATATAGCTTAGCGATATTTTCGAGCACATTGCGCTTTGACCATTCCTTCTCCAGCAAATGGGACGCATCCATGACATCGCGCAGTCCGAGAACGGTTTTGGTATTGCTGTCTTTAAACATTTCCAATGTTGGCAGCAATTCGCCCTTTAATCCGAGAGGTTCTTTATCAACAATGAAAATATCCGGCGCAAAAACCTCGGCGGTCTTCTGGATGATCAACTTTCGCATCTCTAGAATGTCTTCCAGATCGATATATTCACCGACAGAAGAATATTCGCCATTATAGAGTTTGATGACGCTGGGAATTTTGACGAAATCAACACGGGCACGAAAATCAAACGCTCCGGCAATCTGCGAACCGGAGATGATGATGACATTCACCCCCTTGAAACGCTCAACAATTGCGTGCGCTATCGCACGACAACGGCGTAAATGGCCAAGGCCAAATGTGTCGTGGCTGTACATCAAAATACGTACATGCTCCAGGCGCCGTGTCTGTGTAATCATTTATTCTGCCCTTTGCACATAACTTTGATATTTAGATATGGCGCGTGGATGACTTTAAACCAGTGTTATTCTATATATTTGTGACGAAAACAAGCAATGCTGAAATTGTCGGGTATATCTTGAGCCAACGAATAAAAATTGCCTTCTACGCCCCTTTGAAACCACCGGACCATCCTATCCCCTCCGGCGACAGGCAGATGGCGCGTATGCTATTCGCCGCGCTTGAACATGCGGGATATGAGGTGGAACTCGCCAGCAAATATATTTCCTATTCAAAGCGCCACGCCAAAGAGCATATGGATGCTCGCATTGCTGGGTCGCATGAGGAAGCACAGCTGATCATCGACCAATGGCAAGAGAACGGCACAAAACCTGATTTATGGTTTTGCTATCATCCTTACGACAAATCTCCCGATTGGCTGGGCATGGAAATCTGTGAACGGTTGAATATTCCCATGATTACGGCAGAACCCTGCAAAACCGGTCAGGGACCAAATGGCGAATGGGTTCCGTGGCGCAAAGAATCTCAACGCGGCATTAAAATGGCAGCGATGAACATCGTTATGACCCATTCGGACAAAGCGTATTTATCCACATTTATTGATGATGAAAAAGTTGTGTGGATGCCGCCGTTTATTGATCGGGAATTACTTATTGAAGCAAATGATTTTGATGCCCCTGCCCTTTGGCCAGACGGTGATGCCGTGAAGCTATTATGCGTTGGCATGATGCGTCCCGGCGCCAAGCTTGATAGTTACAAGGTTCTTGCCGAGAGCCTTCAAAGCATTGAACAATTGAACTGGTCACTGGTAATTGCTGGGGGCGGCCCCGGCATGGAAGAGGTTTGCGAGCTGTTTTCCTGGGCTGATAAACGGGTGGTTTTTGCTGGGGAAAAGTCGCCGGAGGAAGTGATTTCTCTGATGGCAGAAGCAGATATTCTCGCATGGCCCGGATGCCGCGAAGCCTATGGCATGGTTTATCTGGAGGCCGCATGTTTTGGTGTGCCAACCGTTGCGCTTGATAATATGGGCGTGCCGTTGGTGGTGGAACACCAGCGGACCGGATTGCTGGCGGACCCGAATGAAGAAAATGGATATGCTCGCGCCCTTGAACAGATGATTATCGACCCTAAATTACGGACTAACCTTGGTGCCGGTGCAAAGGACTTTGCGCTGAATGAGCGGTCGGCGACTTCCGCAGCAGAGCGGTTGAAAACCATTATTGATGAATTATTGAAAGACTGAGCGTGGCACCTTCCAAATCTAAAATCGACCCACCGGTCCCTGCTGAAAACGCCTGCATGGATGCGCTCCATCAGGAGTTGGATTTGTGGCAATCCATGGGGCAGAAGCCGAGGCTTTTTTTGCGCGATGATGATGCGATTGAAGTGACGCCTGCGTTGGAAAAGCTGATTGCGTCATGCGAGAATTTTAGCGTTCCGTTGCTGCTCGCGACCATCCCAAAGCCTGCATCCAAAGCGTTGGGTGCTCGAGTTCGGAAAAGCCCTTTGGTGCGTGGCGCGGTGCATGGATATCGCCACAGGAATTATTCTCCCGAGGGTGTAAAAACCTGTGAATTGGGAAATCACCGTCCGCTTGAAACCGTTCTTGGCGAATTACGGGAGGGCCGGGAAAAACTGCTTGAGCTTTTTGACGGTAATTTATCGGACATCATTGTGCCGCCGTGGAACCGCATCCATGATGAGATTATCAATGAGTTGCAAGAGCTTGGATTTAAAGGGCTTTCTATCCATGCGTGGCTCAAGCACGAAATGCCGCTCCCCATGGTGAATACCCATGTGGACATCATGCACTGGTCAGCGGGCACCATTGGACGCGAGCATAATTGGGTGCTGAATCAGGTGACCCTCAATCTCGAAATTGCCCGCAAAAAGGGTGGTCGTGCGATTGGTATTCTCAGTCATCATCTGGCCCATGACGACAAGGCATGGGCGATGCTCGACAAGCTTTATGCAACGCTTGAGGGTAAAGTCGATTGGGTTACAGCTGACAGCCTAATCAGCGAGCCTGCCGAACCAATTTCTTAACCGTATGGATCAGCTGCATCTCTTAGACCATCGCCGAAGAAGTTGAAGGCGAGGATGATCAGGATTACCGGAAGCACCGGCAACATCAGCCATGGATAAAGCGCCACCACATTAATGTTCTGTGCCTCGTTGAGCAACACACCCCAACTGACGATTGGCGAACGAAGGCCTAGCCCCAAGAAGGACAGTGCTGTTTCACCCAAGATCATCGTGGGGATGGTGATAGTTGCAGACGCAATTAGATGGCTCATAAAGCCGGGCACGAGATGCAGGCCGATGATGCGTTTCGGGCTGGCACCCATCAAGCGCGCGGCGAGAACGTAATCTTCCTCGCGCAGAGACAGTAATTTTGAGCGCACCGCTCGCGCGAGACCGGTCCAATCCACCAGCCCCAGAATAATCGTTATGCCGAAATAGACCACAATCGGGCTCCACGTCACCGGCATGATTGCGGCCAATGCTAACCATAATGGTATGGTTGGCAAGGATTGCACCACTTCAATGATGCGTTGGACGACCAGATCGACCCAGCCGCCGTAATAGCCTGCCAGCCCGCCGATGATAATGCCGAGCGTAAAGCTGATGGAGATACCCAATAACCCAATGGTAAGCGAAATTCGCGAGCCGTAAATCATGCGCGACAGCACATCCCTCCCCAGCCTGTCAGCTCCGAAAAAGAACATCGACACCTTTTTCTCCGGTGGGCAAACAATATGGAAATCACCTTTGATGAAGCCCCAGAATTTGTATTTGTCGCCGGAGCAAAAAAAGCGGATTGGGTATGGTTTTCTAGTATCTTCTGCATAAAGCCGCTTTAAAGTTCTTGGATCGCGTGAGCGCTTGAATTTATAGACGAATGGTCCGACAAACTCTCCGTCATGGACAAAGTGCAAAGCCTTTGGCGGCGCGTAGATGAATTTGGAATTGCGGGTTTCCAGCGCATAAGGTGCCAGAATTTCTGAGATCAAAATCGCCAGATACATGAAAAGCAGGAAGCCACCGCAAAACACCGCGACCTTGTGCTTTTTAAATTTCCACCACATCAGTTTTTTTTGCGAGGCAAGGAAGATGGCTTCCTGCTCCGGGGTCATATTCTCGATGGATTGAGGGTCAAATGGTGCCGGATTGACGTAATGCTCCAGCTTTGTAGATTTCGTGGGCGTGCTCATCGACTTATCCCTCCTTGCAGACGGATACGTGGATCAAGGACTGCCAGTAAAATATCTGAAACCAAGACGCCGATCACGGTCAAAAAGCCGAGCATCATCAGGAAAGAACCGGCCAGATACATGTCCTGACTTTGCAGAGCTGCAATCAATAATGGGCCGGTGGTTTCAAGCGACAGCACGATGGCAACTAGTTCAGCGCCCGATATCACTTGCGGCAAAATCCCGCCGATATCTGCGATGAAGAAGTTGAGCGACATTCTGAATGGATACTTCATTAGACCTTTGAATTCGGTCATGCCCTTGGCTCTTGCGGTGGTGACATAGGGCCTGCGCAATTCGTCGAGCAAATTGGCGCGTACCCGGCGGATCATGCCTGCAGTGCCCGACGTTCCAATCACGATGACCGGTATCCAGAGATGCTCCAGCACCGAAACGAATTTTGCCCAACTGAACGGTTTGTCGATGAACTCCGGGTCCATCAATCCCCCGATAGATGTGTTGAACCATTTTTGCGCCAGATACATCATCACCAGCGCCAGCAGGAAATTAGGGATCGCTAACCCCAGCAAGCCGAAGAATGTAAGGCCGTAATCACCCCAGCTATATTGGTGGGTCGCGGAATAAATACCAATGGGAAACGCGATCGCCCATGTAAAAATGATGGTGGCAAATGTGACAATGATGGTGAAGAAAAGACGATCGCCAATCACATCGCGGACGGGTAATTGGAATTCAAACGAATAGCCAAAATCACCCACCAGCATGCCGCTGGCCCAGTTGATATAACGCTCCCATACGGGGCGATCAAAGGCATATTCCTGACGCAAAAATTCAATTTGCTGCGGGTCGACGGTTTCGCCGGCAGCCAGCAATTCATTGACATAGGTTTCCAGATAATCACCCGGTGGCAATTCGATCAATGCAAACACCAATATGCTGGTCAATATCAGCGTTGGCAGCATGTAGAGAATGCGTTTGAAGATATAGCCTAACATTTAGCTCTGCTCACCGGATTTCATGTAGGTTGTCATTCTTATTTTTTGAACCAGAATGTATCGGGGCGATAGACACCAAAGAACGCAGTTGGTTCCCAGCTGTAAATGCCTTCTTCGGGGACGTTTTGAAGCTTTTTTGAAACCACTACTGGTTGGCGGCTGTTGTTTACCGTGCCGATGGAAAAGACCTGATCGGTGTAGGTGTGCAGCATTTCGTGCCAGATTCTGGTGCGTTCCTCGTCGCTCTCGGCAATCAGCCACGCATTGTAACGTTCGACCTGTTTCGCAGCTTCCGGGAGATCAACCGGTTCACCTGCCTTGCCACCGGTTTCAAAATATTGCCCCCATTTAGGCCAATTCAGTTGCGGTTGCGCGGTTGGTGCCAATTCCTCAGGGCTAAGCTGGGAAGATGCCAAACCGGCATTTATTCCGAAAAACACCGAAATCAACGTCTCGCCGGCATTGGCGCGGCGGCGGAAAATATCGCGTTGGGACGAGCGGATAAATACCTTAATCCCGATATTGCTCCAATGGTCTGAGATCAGCTCAAGCACATCGGATTCTTCTGTGCTTTCGCCAGCACTTTCGATGGTGATTTCAGCGCGCTCACCGTTGGGGAGCAGTCTTATGCCGTCCTCATCGCGAGCGCCGAGGCCTGCGTCATCGAGTAGCTGGTTTGCCGTATCAACATCGTATTCAGCCCACGCTTGCGCATATTCATCCCGGTAGAGCGGGCTTTGCGGCAGCACCGTATTGGCGCTTGGAGATGCGAGACCGAAATAAATGGTCTCGTTGATTTCTTCGCGGTCAATGCCCAGAGACAAGGCCCGTCTGAAACGAACGTCGCGCATGAGACCACGCCAGACCGGATCATTGGTGTTCATGTTCAGAAAAAGCGCAACCTGCGACCCCTTACCCGTTGACCACAGATAGGTATTGAAATTGTTGTCGTCTTCCACTTCTTTCAGAAATGTGAAATTATCAAAGCGCAGATAACGAGCCTGCAAATCACTTTCACCGGCACCGGTTTTTGCCGGTATCACGCCCTTGGAGGCGATGCTCATAATCAGTTTATTGATATAGGGAAGCTGGTTTCCGTCGGGATCGACCCGATGATAAAACGGATTGCGCTCGAAAACGAAACGCTGGCTTGGCGGAGACGTTGTGTTGCGCCAAGCCTGCAAGGTTGGAAGGTCCGGATTTTCCGGGCGGCGTTGACGCTGTTTGCGTGTGTGTATGCCCGACCAATCCTTGGAACCAGCTTCACGGGCAATCTCATTTAACTTTTCTTCGTCGCCATATTTGGCGTGGAACTGCTTCATATAATGGGCAGGACGATAGATATAAAGCGGTGAAGGCCCGGCCAAAGCTGGCAGAAATGCCGGGTTTGGTTTTGCCCATGTGTAACGGATCGTGAGAGAATCAATTACCTTGAATTCCGGCCCCTCACCTTCCACCCGCATGGTGGACGGTACGCCTGCACGTCCCAATTGTTCGTTACCGATCATGTCTTCCCAATAATAGCGAAAATCTTCGGAGGTGAATAATTTACCATCGGACCAGCGATGGCCCTCGCGAATTTTGAGAGTAAACTCACGACCATTTTTTACATCAATGGATTCCAGAATATCGGCCTTCATTTCGAGACCCGGCGTGAAGCCAATCAGCCTTGCATAGGTGTAAACGGTAATCTGACCGAGATCTTTGGCACGGCCCATTAACAGGCGCATTTCGCCGCCATATTTGCCGATGGTTTTTTGCTCTTTTTTGTAGTCAACCACGTAAGGATTTTTCGGCAAGCGATCTTCCAGTGGCGGAAGTTTCTTTTGCTCAACAAGCGAGGCCAGTTCCGGCGCTTCACCTGCCCATGCAACCGAACCTGCAAAAATTATGAGACCAATAATTGCTGCGCAACTCTTCGCCAGCATACTCAAAACCCTACTCATGCACTCAACTCCGTTCTGTCACAATTTTCATTGGCGAGGACAAAATGATCGTCGCCCACTTTAATATGTCCAAGTGTGCCGCCTTCAGAAACTGAAAACGCACCACCCCATGCGGTTATATCAAAGGTTCTTGATTTCATTATTTCTTCAAAATCCAACAGCCTGTCCAAATCAGGATATGGCACCGAGGCCAACAGCGATTTGGTATAGGGATGGGTCGGATTTTCGAATAATTCTTCGCATGAAGCGATCTCCACAATCTTGCCTCGACACATCACAGCGATGCGGTCGGCAACATAATTTACCACCGCCAGATTGTGCGAAATGAACAGGCTGCTTAGGCCAAGTTCTTTGCGCAAATCATTGAGAAGATTGAGAATTTGCGCTTGAACCGATACATCAAGTGCGGAAACGGGTTCGTCGCAAATTAACATTTCAGGATGCAATGCCAATGCTCTTGCGATGCCGATGCGCTGGCGCTGGCCGCCGGAAAATGAATGGGGATAGCGGTTCAAAAACCGTGGATCAAGGCCCACCAATTTCATCAGTTCTACAACTTGATCGCGTTGTTCATCGCCGATGCCTTGCCTATGAATTTGAAAAGGTTCACGCAAAATATTTTGCACAGTCATGCGCGGATTGAGGGAACTGAACGGGTCCTGAAAAATCATCTGGACGGTTTTTCTGAACTCCAGCAATTCTTGCTTGTTCAATTCAAGAACGTTCTGCATGCCGTTTGCTGAATTGAATTTAACCTCGCCGGAAGTTGCTTCGAGCGCGCGGATAACCAGCTTTGCCACGGTGGTTTTACCAGAGCCACTTTCGCCCACCAGGCCGAGGCACTCGCCTTGCTTTACTTCGAGGCTGACATTATCAACCGCGACAATTGTATTGGCAAGCGAACTTCCGAACCAGCTTCCCCTTCGGATGGTGAATTCCTTGCGCAGATTGGTCACCTGAAGATGGGGACCCTCCATGTTCTTCACTTCACGGGAAACAGCAAACTGACTGCCGAGTGCTTTCACACCATCTTCTGCGCCCATTTCACGAAGGGAGACCAAACGCTCTCCAGGAGCCATATCGAAATGCGGGATCGCCGCCATTAAAGCCTTGAGGTAAGGGTGCTGCGGATTGTTGAAAATATCATCAACCGTGCCCGCTTCCATCACTTCGCCATGATAAATCACCACCACTTCGTCGGCCATATTAGCGACAACGCCAAGGTCGTGGGTGATCAGCAAAATTGCCATGTTGAATTTTTTCTGCAGCTCTTTCATGAGCCCCAGAATTTGCGCCTGAACAGTTACATCGAGCGCCGTTGTCGGCTCATCGGCGATCACCATTGCGGGATTACAAATCAGCGCCATAGCAATCACCGCACGCTGGCGCAAACCGCCGGATAATTCAAAAGAATACATTTCGTAAGCGCGTGCCGGATCAGGAAACCCGACCAGTTTCAAGACTTCTTCCGTGTCGGTTTTTGCTTCTGCTTTGGTTTTTTTGTGGTGCAGGGTCAAAGCCTCTTCCACCTGATTGCCGATCGTGTGCAAAGGAGAAAGCGCGGTCATGGGCTCCTGAAATACCATGGATATGCGCCCACCGCGTAATTTATAGAGATAAGGATCGCGGTTACTCATGGCAGCAAGATCGATTACGTCGCCATTTCCATTGGGATCGCAGAACAGAATTTTACCGGAATCGATGCGACCATTGTCAGGAAGAATTCTCAAAATTGCCTGCGAAATTACGGATTTTCCCGAGCCGGATTCTCCGACAAGCGCAAGCACCGATCCGTTTTTCACCTCAAAGCTGATGCCTTTGACAGCTTCGACGCTTCCCCCTTGAACGTCAAAGGAGACACGCAGGTCATCAACCTTCAATAATACGCCTTCGTCACGTTCCATAGAACATGATTCCCTTCCCCACGCATTGTTCCTCCCAATGCGATAAATTAATTAATGTTAAGATTTACACATAAATTTGATGATGCATAGTGACATATGACACACTTCGCGCAGATCAACATGATTTTGGGAACGCTTTCTCCAAAATCGAGGAATTGGTAGTATGATTGAAGATAGGCCAAGTAATCCACGCATTCGAACCAAGATTTCGCAAATTGATAATGGCCTTGATGAAACACTTTATCAGCATATCGATAAATTGCGTCTGGGTGGTTACTCGGTCGATGAATTTCAAAATGCACTCGCAGAGTTTTGCCGGGCACAGGCCAGCGATCCAAATTTTTCCGCACTTGGCGATAAAACGAGTGTTGAAAATCAAAGTCATTGGCTTATCAAACGTCATATCGATTATTGCCGCTACAGTGCGCTGTTTTATCATGTGGCGGAAAATGAGGCGCATCCACCCCACCACCATCACAATGTTATTTCCACGCAGATCGTTATCAGCGGAACACTACAGTTACGTGAATATGAGCGCATCGAACGGCGCGATGATGGCAGGTTGGTTTTGAAGCTGGTGAGCGACCGCATGATCGGCCCCGGCGATATTTTTCAAGCCAGTGAATGGAGCAAGAATGTTCACTGGTTTTGCGCGGAAGGCGGTCCGGCGGTGATTTTCAATATCAACGCAAGGGGCTTTGAAGATAAAACTTTTGACACCGATGAAGCGGCGTTTGGCAGGTGCTATATTGATCCAACGCAGTTTGATAACACTGGCTTGATCATCACGGAAGAGTTCGATGCCGAGCGTGCCCATGAGCTATTTCAGGGGCGACGACTGGATGAGTTTCCTATCCCTGCCTAAGGACCATCATCTTTTACTTCCGGCAAAGCTTGTTCTTCGGTCACCGATTGTGCGGCTCCCGCAGCGATTGCCAATTTGGCTACATCATCAAGTTTTTTGGCTGGTTCTTCTGCAATGCGAACCGTTACTTCTTTGTGAGCGAATTTGATGCCTTCACGTTCGAACAGGTCACGAATTTCAGCGTAAACAAATTTTCGCATGACGAACTGATCACCCGGTTTGGACATGAATTTAACCCGGATGATCATGGCGCTATCTTCCATCTTATAGACCCCTTGAGATTTCAGGGGTTGCAGGAACATGTGGCCGATTTCTTCGTTTTCCAGCAGTTTTTGTCCGAGCTTTTTCACTAGCTTGCGGACCCGTTCCACATCGGTGTCGTAGGTCACGCGAAGCGGCAGCTTCATCATTACCCAGTCGCGGGAATAATTGGTGAGCTGCTTGATCTCGCCGAAAGGAACCGTATGTAGCGGCCCATTATGGTGGCGCAGCTGGAACGAGCGCAGAGAGATCTTTTCGACCGTGCCGCGAATAGTGCCCAGTTCAATATATTCGCCTTTACGGAAAGCATCATCGAACAGAAAGAAGCCGCCGGAGAAAATATCACGAATGAGGGTTTGGGCGCCAAAGCCTACGGCGAGGCCAATCACCCCGGCACCGGCAAAGAGTGGCGCGATATCAACGCCCATATTCGAGAGCAGCACCATGCCGGTAAGAATGACAATCGTGGTGATGATGACGTTACGAATGAGTGGCAAAAGCGTTGCGTGGCGGGTGGCGCCGTGAGCGGGCATTTCGCCGCTTGGTTCCTCTTCATCACCGGGGCCATCGTCTTCGTCCTCCATCTGGCCATCGATATAGGCTGCGACCGCACGGTATAAAAACCACGCAAAGAATGCGATGGCGAGCGTATCCATAAAGGCAGTAATCGGATTGCCTTTTTCGCCGATATTAACGTCCCATGTACCCAACACAAAACCGATGGCAGAAATGATGATGAACATGCCGGATGCCTGTTCGAGCAGAGATTTGAACACAGGTTTGAAAACCGGCATTTCACCAATTTCGGTTGTGGACATGACCTGATTGATGATCAGTTCCTCGTCATCCTCGGGCCGGTTCTCCATCGCCTGTTGCAGGGCTTCTTGTTCCTGTGCATGCTTTTCAACTTCCAAGCGGTGCGCAAGTTCCACCCGCTCTTCAAAGCGGATTTTGCGAGCCAGATAGATACGATCAATAATCAGCAGCACCAACCCGTAAAGGGCAAGACTGACAATGAAAGATATGATGGGGGCAGCAACGAGAATATCGGCGCTTGGCCAATCCAATATGGTTCTGACTGAGCTGACAATCCAGGCAATCGTCAGATATGTGATGCCAACAAATGGAGCAATTTTTGAAAATATGCGCCGCCATACAGGTTTGGATGCTGGTTCCCCTGCTCCCAGAATAATGTCTGAAATTGCGTGCTTGTTGCGCAGGATCATGGTGGCAAAAATAGCGACCGCCAATAACATGGCAGAAATCAGGAAGAGTTTGTGGATGTCTTTATCGAGCCCCAGCGCATCCATCCAAGCGCAAAAAGCCAGAGCAATAATTACCACGCCCATGGAATTGCGCCAATCCTTTTGAAAAGCCCACGCATCCTTATCTTTTATGTTGATCATTCGGTGATTGGGAAGGTCCGGTGCGATGATATTGAAGAAGATCACAGCGCGAAGTATCCAGTAGGCCGCATAGGATGTGATGATGATGAATATGGTTGCCCTGCTCGGCTCGTGACCATAATCCAGTATCAACGCAACGATGGCCGCGACGATAAACATCAGCGCGCAGTTGATGAAAATTACCCCTGCCCGCAATAACAATGCGGCGATTTTCTCCGCGCGGTTTTCCGGCATTCTCTCGTAATAGGCCTTCATGCGCTTTTCATATCTGCGGCGGAATAGGTATCCCACAAGCCCACTTACAAATATGCCCAAAGCAGCAATTCCAACAGCCTTTGCCAGCCACCACATGGTACCGTCTGGGCTGGCTTTTTGCAGGGCGTCTTTCATTTCCTGCCAGGAGTTTTTTGAATTGCCAACGATGCGCATTACTTCATTGCGCACTTTGAGGGAGCGTTCCTGCATTTTCATGCCGGTATCATCAGTTTCCACCTCAGAGGCCTTGAGCGTTGGTGAAATAATGACGATGCTCATACCGTCTTTTTGGGCTTTTTCGATGAGCGACTGCATTTCAGCGGCCATGTCAGAATTTTCGCTAGAACTTTGACCAGAACCCAGACCAAAAATTTGGGCTGAGGCACTATTTCCTATGGAAAAAAGGCCAATCGTCATGATTATCGCAAGGATAACAAAATGATGGGAAAGGTTGAATTTGCGTAAAACTGACACGTCGAATCTCCGAACTTAATGTAGAGATTCAACTAAGCCTTGCGAGGGCCTTCTTTTCAAGCGCTATTTACCTAGGGTAACAATGCTGTTCAGCAAATCTTCCAGAGTGGAAAGCGAGTTTCCAGTAGTAATCACCATTTGCGGCAGCGCCATCCACTCCAGCGTCCATGCGGAACCGGAGCGTTCCTGTTCATGCACGAGTGTGTGGTGCATGGCGGAAATTTGGGCAGCGTTGAAGGCGGCGAGCGTCACCAGAGTTTCCGCTTTAACCGGGTTTTGCTTATGGGGCATGGCAGAGGAACCACCGGCGCCGGACAATTGAAGCTCGCCCAATTCATTCTGGTTCATCAACACGATGTCCTTGCCGATTTTTCCAATCGAACCGGAGACCATTGAGAGCCAGTTGGAAAACTCAACAAGATTGTCACGCTTGGTGTGCCAGTTGGGTTTTTCAAAATCGATCGCCAGTTCACTGGCAAGACTTGAGCGAATGATGCTCGCCTTATTGTCATCAAATTTATTGAGGGTTCCGACCGCACCACCAAATTGCCCCAGCAACAGACGCGGTTTAATTTCGTTCAGGCGAGTAAGATGATGTTGCAGAGGAATGCGCCAATTATTCACCCGGTCAGCAATGGTAACGGGCAAAGCTGCTTGCATTCGTGTACGACCCATCAAAGGTTTCTCGCCATGCTCTGTTATGAGTTTTTGGAAAATTGTATCGATGGATTTCAGCCGCGCTTCTAAAATCTCAATGCAGGAGCGCAAGCGCAGGATCAAGCTGGTATCAATCACATCCTGACTGGTGGCACCGAAATGGATGGCGCTAGAATCATCACCGCAAGCTGCTTTTAACTGACGCACCAATTCCGGGATGACCACGCCATCGCGAGCAGTGGCATTTTTCAATGCATCCATATCCGGTGCGAAATCTTTGATTTTCGTTATTGCAGAACTGGCATTTTCTTCGCTAACAATTCCCGCATCTGCCAGCCCGTGCGCAAGCGCACTTTCGAAACGAAGCATTGCTGCGATATCGCTTTGCGCAGAGAAGTGAGCCTCCAATTCCTCGTCACCCAGCAAGCCGGATAAAAAGGGATGATTGAAGACTGAGCTGCTCATGGCTACACGGCCTCAATGGCGATGGCGATGCCCTGCCCGACGCCGATGCACATGGTGGCAAGGGCAAATTTAGACCCGCGTTCCACCAATTCAAGGGCTGCGGTCCCCGTGATTCTTGCGCCGGATGCACCGAGCGGATGGCCGAGCGCTATTGCGCCGCCATTGGGATTTACGTGTTCTGCATCATCGGCAATGCCAAGATCACGCAAGGTTGCAAGGCCCTGTGCGGCGAAGGCTTCATTGAGTTCCACCACGTCGAAATCCGTTGGCTTCATGCCGAGACGGGCGCATAATTTGTGAGTTGCCGGTGCCGGACCAAAGCCCATAATGCGCGGTGCGACGCCTGCGGTCGCTCCACCAAGGATTCTGGCAATCGGTGTAAGTCCGTGTTTTTTAATGGCATCTTCTGATGCAATGATCAGGGCTGCTGCACCGTCATTCACGCCGGATGCGTTGCCTGCGGTGACTGTGCCGCCTTCGCGGAACGGTGTTGGCAGTTTGGCAAGTTTCTCAGCTGTTGTACCGGGACGCGGATGTTCATCAACACTGACGATGATCGGATCGCCTTTGCGCTGGGGGATTGTGACCGGTGTAATTTCCTTGGCCAGCCGACCATTTTCCATCGCGGCACCTGCTTTGGCTTGGGAGCGAGCGGCGAAAGCATCTTGGTCTTCGCGGGAAATATTGAATTCTTCGGCAACGTTTTCCGCGGTGTCAGGCATTGAGTCTACGCCGTACATTTTTTTCATCAACGGGTTGATAAAACGCCAGCCGATTGTGGTGTCGTAAATTTCGGCAGCACGGGAAAATGCTGCATTTGCCTTGGGCATAACGAAGGGCGCGCGCGACATGCTTTCTACGCCGCCTGCGATGGCAAAATCAATCTCGCCTGCCTTGATGCCGCGTGCAGCGGTGATGATGGCATCCACGCCTGAACCGCAAAGACGGTTGATAGTATTGGCTGCAACCGTTTCGGGAAGCCCTGCCAAAAGAAGCGACATGCGGCCGACATTACGGTTGTCTTCGCCAGCCTGATTGACGCAACCATAATAGAGGTCGTCGAGGGCTGCCCAATCCACATTAGGATTGCGCTCTTGCAGTGCTTTGAGTGGAACCGCTCCAAGATCGTCGGGGCGCACATGGGCTAATGAGCCACCAAAGCGGCCAATGGGAGTGCGGATATAATCGCAAATAAATGCTTCTGCCATTTTTTATTCCTAGATTTATTTGCCCGAATGGGCAGCGGCTGTTCGAGCCTGAAGATCACGCAATGTGGTGAGTTCCAACTCGGTCGGAACCGGGGTTTCGCTCACGTTATCAGCGTATTTTATAGTCCAGCCGCAGGTGGCCTGCAAATCATCGCGGGTTACGCCCTTGTGGATGGAAACAATCGTGAATTCTTTGGTTTCCGGGTCGGGTTTCCAAAGCGCCAGATCGGTGATGAGCGCCGTTGGGCCCTTGGTTTTGACGCCATAGGTGTCTTCGCGATCATTGCCGCCAGTGCCGTGACCAAGGGAAGTGTAGAAATCCACAGCTTCCACCATGCCGCGTAGGGCCTGTTTCGAGGTAATAAACACCTGCTGGGCAGAGGTTGCGATTTCCGGTGCGCCGCCGCCGCCGGGGAGGCGGATTTTCGGATTGTGATAATCGCCGATCACCGTCGTATTGAGGTTGCCGAACTTGTCGATTTGGGCAGCGCCCAAAAAGCCGACCGTCACATGACCGCCCTGTAGCCAGTAACGAAACATTTCCGGCACAGAAACAGTGGTGACTGCTGTATCGCAAAGTTCGCCATCGCCGATGGAAAGCGGCAGCACGTCGGGCGCTGTGCCGAGGGTGCCGGATTCGTAAATCAGCGTGATATCTGGCGCGTGCGTTAGCCGTGCAACATTGCAGGCGGCGGATGGTGCGCCGATGCCAACGAAGCAAACATCTTCATTGGTCAGCAATCTGGATGCGGCAATTGTCATCATTTCGTCTGGAGTAAAATCAACCATTATTTTGCTCCTCTCAAATGGGCAACACGACCTTCAAAAACTTCCGGGCCAACATTCATCACATTGTCTTCCATCCATTTTGCAAACAAATCCCGGTCTGCCGAGATCTTCGCCCATTCCTTATAGGCGACATTATCGCGCTGATAATAATTGTGGGTATAGGACGGATGCGCTCCGCCCGGCACCACACAAATTGCGTCAACCACGAAGTGTGGCAAGATGCAGGTGTTGGGATGCATGTCGTCGAAATCATCGACGATCTCTTCAACCGTTACGATGGCTTTTTGGGCGCAAAGAACTGCCTCTTTTTGAATGCCGATAATGCCTTCGATCAGCACCTCGCCGCGCTTGTTTGCGCGTTGTGCATGGATGATTGTGACCTCTGGTTGAACGGACGGAATGGCCGCCAGTTTTTCGCCGGTGAAGGGGCAAACAACATGCTTGATATTCGGGTTGACCTTGGCAAGATCAGCACCGAGGAAACCTCTGAAAATTGCGCAGGGCAATCCGGCGGCGCCGGCTTCATAAGCATTGGCCATGGCGCTGTGGGAATATTCTTCATAGGTGATGCCGCGAGGATATTCATGCTCGATGGAATCGCGCACCCGCTTCAACAGGCCAACGCCCGGATTTCCCATGAAGGAAAAAATAAGCTTTTTAATACAACCCATTCCCACCATTTGATCATAAATGATATCAGGGGTCATACGGATTGCCGTCAGGTCTTTACGGCCCTGACGAATGATTTCATGGGCAGCGGCATGGGGGATCAAATGTGTGAATCCCTCAAGCGCAATCAGCTGCCCATCTTTAATATATTTGGCCACTGCGTCTTGCAGTGACATGAATTTATCCGACATATTTAGCTTTCGTTAGATGTCAAAAAATACGGTTTCGTTTTCGCCCTGCAGGACGATGTCGAATGTGTATTCTCCGTCTCCTGTTTTCTTACCGATCAGGGTTGGAATACGCACCTTGTGTTCGATGCGACCAAGCACCGGATCAGCAGCATTTGCTGTTTCTTCTTCGGGGAAATACATGCGGGTATGAAGCCCAACATTGATGCCCCTTGCCACGACCCAAAACGTAATATGAGGGGCCATTGGTTTGCCATCCATGAAGGGAACAATGCCCGGCTTGATGGTTTCAAATACATATTCGCCGGTTGTATAATCGCCGGGGCAACGCCCCCAACCGGTGAAGTTGCTATCTGCGTCACCGCGCATTTCATTGACTGCGGGATAGAGACCTTTGTGATCTGCCTGCCAAATTTCCAGCATGACGTCTTTCAAAGGCGTGCCCGTACCATCGATGACTTTACCGCGAATGGTGATGCGCTCGCCTTCGGTTTTATCATTGACCATGGATGAACCAAGGTCTTCAGGATAAACGCCTTCAATGCCACAGAAATTAGGCACGCAACCGATATGCACATAAGGGCCGGCGGTTTGCGAAGCGGACTCTTTTAAGAGGTTCAGTTTCTGGACCATATCAATTTCCCTCCATGCGGTTTTCAAACATTGTGGAGCGACGGCCCCGCAATACGATATCAAATTTATATGCCCGAGCATCCATCGGAACCGTGTTTGCCAGATCAAGCGGTGCAATCAAATCATCGATGGCATTTTGATCGGAAATGGTCCGGATGATCGGACAATGAGGGATCATCGGATCGCCTTCGAAATACATTTGCGTAATCAAACGCTGGGCAAAAGCATGACCGAACAGCGAGAAGTGAATGTGTGCCGGACGCCAGTCATTGGGACCGTTTGGCCATGGATATGCGCCGGGTTTGATGGTTCGGAAGCTGTAATAGCCGCTTTCATCGGTGATGCAGCGGCCACAACCGCCGAAATTTGGATCAAGGGCAGCAACATAGCCCTCTTTGGCGTGGCGATACCTGCCGCCAGCATTGGCTTGCCAGACTTCCAGCAGACAATCTGGAACACCATTGCCATTTTCATCCAATACACGTCCATGCACGATGATACGCTGACCGATGGCGCTTTCGCCGGGAGCGGCGAAATTGATCATCATGTCATTATCTAGATCACCCAGAATTGAGTGGCCGAATACCGGACCGGTAATCTCGCTCAATGTGTTGTTCATGGAAATCAGCGCTTTGTTCGGTGAACGCACTACGCTGGTTTTATACCACGGGGTATAGGCATCGGGCTGACGCACGCGATCGCGTGGAAAATAGCCTCCCGATACTGGTTTTTGATTAGATTTCATTTGTTTTCTCCAACCTTGTTAAGATCGATGCCCATCTCAGAATAGGTTTTTTTCACGATTTTTATTGCGCTATTCGCAGCAGGCACCCCAGCATAGACTGCCACATGCATCATGGCTTCTCGAATGTCCTCAATTGTCGCACCCGTATTTGCCGCAGCCCTTACATGCATGGCGACTTCTTCGTCATGGCCAAGCGCTGCCAGCAAAGCAATGGTCACCATTGAGCGTTCACGCTTGCTCCAATGGTCACTTGACCAAACAGAACCCCATGCACCTTCGGTGATGAATTCCTGAAAGCCTTTATCAAATTCTGTGATATTGGCCGTGGCGCGATCCACATGAGCATCGCCTAGCACGGAACGGCGGGTAGCCATTCCCTGATTATAACGTTCTGATTTTTCTGTGTCTTTTGACAAAATTAAAGTCCCTTGTAGAAATCCATGAACAGCCGGGCGGTTTCATCCGGCGCTTCGATGCAGGGTAGATGGCCCGGACCATCAATGATCTCAAAACGTGAACCAGAAATGAGTTCGTGGGTTTTGGCCATCATCTCCGGCGGGGTTGAACCATCGTTGGACCCCACAAGCAACATGGTTGGAACCGATATGGATTTGGCGATTTCTGTATAGTCTGCGTCTCTTAAAGCGGCGCTCGTGCCGCAATAACCTTCGACGGGCGTGCGTATCAGCATATTGCGATAACCGGGGAAATCCGGATTATCGGCCCTGCGATAACTTTCAGAAAACCAACGTTCCAAAATGGCTGTTTCGAGCGCTTCAATACCGCCCTCATTGACCGCTTTAATGCGATCATTCCACATGCTTTCTTCGCCAATCTTGTGGCCAGTATCAGAAAGAACCAGTGCGCGAACAAGATCGGGACGTTTGCCGTAGACACCCTGAACGATCATACCGCCAACGGACAGGCCGATCAAAACAGCATTTTTTGCGCCCAAAGCGCCAAGCAAACCGATGAGATCATCCACGTGCTGATCCATTTTATATGGCTGGGGAGTAGCGTCGGAAAGGCCGTGGCCGCGCTTATCGTAACGGATGAAACGGGCGTTCAAGCCACTTGCTTTGAGCGAGACAATCATTGCATCCCAAATGCGAAAATCGGTTCCCAGTGAATTGGAAAACACGATGGCAGGTGCGGATTTATCGCCCTCGTCAGCATAGTGTAGTGCGATATCGTCCAATTGGATAAATGACATAAGCTTCTCCCTCCCCGTTTATTACCATCATCAATTGGTTATGTATAATGAAGTTTTCTTCCAAATTCATAACCAAAATGATATAGACTATTCCATGACCTCAATCAGTTCTCGCATAAAGTTTCGCCACCTGCAGTGTTTTTTGGAAACTGCACGCCTTCAAAGCGTAGGTAAAGCTGCCAAAAATCTCTCTATTTCACAACCCGCAGTTTCCAAAACCCTGCGGGAACTGGAGGATGAGCTGGGGGTAAAGCTGTTTGAACGCACAGGGCGCGGCATTCGCCTGTCGGGTTATGGGGAAATATTCCAGCGCTATGCAGGGGCCAGTATCTCTTCGCTCAAACAAGGGGTTGATCTGGTGGCGCAAGCGCGTTCTACAGGTGGATTCAGGATCAGAATTGGCGCATTACCGACAGTCTCAACCACAGTGCTTCCCGGCGCAATTGCTGCTTTTAAACAACAAGATAGCGATACAATTGTTGAAATTATCACCGGTGAAAACGCGGTGTTAATGTCTCAATTGCAACTGGGCGATCTTGATCTGGTGGTGGGCAGACTGACAAGACCGGAGCGAATGCTGGGCCTTAGTTTTGAACACCTCTACACTGAACAAATCGGACTATTCGTGCGTGAAGGGCATCCCTTGCTTGCAAAAAAGCCGTTTGTTTTGGAGGAAATAGCCAATTTTACAGTTCTAATGCCCGGGAAAGGTGCGGTTATTCGCCCGACCGTCGATCAATTTCTTACTGCCAATGGATTTGGTAATTTCGCTGATGTGATCGAAACCGTCTCGACCGCGTTCTGCAACACCTTTGTAAGAATAACAGATGCGGTATGGATCATTTCTCGCGGAGTGGTCGGCGATCAATTGGACGCAAAGACAATTATTGAATTGCCAGTGGATACTTCAGCAACCACCGGCCCGGTGGGTTTGACCATGCGGGCAGAAACGCCCCTGCCCTTGCCTGCGCAATTGCTGGTGCATCATATTCGTGAGGCTTCTCAAATTTAGGATATGGACCCAAGACAAGAAAATGGGGTGGATCATCCCCTGATGAAAGCCACCCCGTATTTACTTGCCGTCCCTGACATGCCGATCGAATTGACCAGCGGTAGTTTTTGGCGCTTTACACGCTCTTTTTATCAATAACGGTGCTTTTCGCACTCTTCTTATTGATTATAGCGGGTGGCATCCATCGCGATGGACGAATGCTCCCAAGTTCTCAATCTTAGACTTGTTCTGGCGGCAAAAAGCCACCAGCCGTGAGCGGAAACAAACACTAAACCGAAACGGTTAGTGCGTTGTGATCCATTCGCGAGCAGCACGTTGAGCTTCAACGATCTGCGTCTTGTCCATGACATAAGCCAATTCTTCACGGCGTTCTTTTGCCAGTTCATTGCCGCGATGGGCTGAAAGGTTGAACCATTTATGGGCCGCAACGATATCTGCTTCACCGTCTCTGCCGGTTGAATAGATTAATCCGAGTTCAAACATGATTTCTGCATTACCTGTTGCAGCCATGTCGGCGAAATTTGCTTCATTTATTTCAAAACGTGCCATTTTATGTGCCTTTGTTTTTGTGTCCGCTCATCAGGCCAGTACGTCTAATTGTTTGTTGTACTGGTCTTGTTTTCGATAAGTTCACAATGGCCCCAATGGTTAAAACTGCCGTTAAAAACAATGCTTAACCGGAACCAAACAAAAGCAAAATGAGTCGTAAAATTTAGATTCGATTCACTTTGTAGTTTGAATGATTTCAGATGGTTACGTCGAATTTTACCATTGATTCAGGTTTGAATTTCAAGCATTTCGTAACCACAAAACCCTTTGATTGATTCTACTTTGAATTAAATGGGAACGAATCCGGTTAGAAATCCGCCGTAAACGCGCTTATTTACTGGCTGGTTTGTCCAAATAGTATCTTCTGGGCCTCCTTATCATCGGCAAGACTTGTTTTACTGCGCATTTCCACGCCAATCTCGATGCCCTTTGCGACAGCAGGGCGCGCCAGCATGCGCTCGAACCATGCTTTCAGGTTTGAAAAATCCGCCAAATCTTGCCCCTGACGCTCATGGCGTTTGATCCAGCCGATGATCGCCATATCGGCAATAGAATAATCTCCGGCTACATAATCGCGGTCGACCAACCTTTTGTTCAGCACGCCATAAAGCCGATTACACTCATTGGTATAGCGATGAATAGCATATTCGACTTTTTCCGGGGCGTAGCCGCGAAAATGATGGGCTTGACCTGCCATTGGCCCAAGGCCGCCCATTTGCCACATCAGCCATTGTTCTATTTCCACACGACTGCGTTCGTCACTACCATAGTATTTGCCGAACTTGCGGCCCAGATATTGAAGAATGGCACCAGACTCAAAGACCGTGATAGGTTCTCCGTCCGGCCCTTCAGGATCGATAATTGCGGGTATGCGGTTATTTGGAGCGATCTTCAGGAAGTCGGGTTTGAACTGATCGCCTGTTGCAATATTCACATAGTGTAATTCATAGGGAACACCCAACTCCTCCAGCATGACAGTTATTTTCCAGCCATTGGGCGTTGCCCAGAAGTGAAGCTCAATGGGTTTTGTCTGATTCATTTTTTAAGAGTCCTTATGAATATTGCGGAGTCTATAACCCCCGAATTGACCGTAACCGCAAGTATTATAAGAGTCTTTTCACAGATTGTTGTCGTGGAAATACGAATAACTTCATGAACCAAGCCTGAACGAACCAATCAGCATGAGTTCATCTGGAATGACGCACATTGGATGCAGTTAATTCGAGGAGAATACGCCCATGACCGGGACTGGATTATATCGACAATTTTTGCTGATCTCGCTGATTGTCGGATGCGCCGGAGTATATTTTGCCAATATCGGCTAAAAAAATACTCGCGATTGTCGTTTCATTCGAGTAAAATGAAGAATGAAAAACAAAAACAACACTATAGAACATAAAGTCATCAGCCCTGAATATGGGGCTGCTAAATCATTTGACGATCCAAAAGAGGCGGTTGCGGAATTACAGCGGCTCTATTCTCAAAGCGTCGAATTTCTGCGCGAAAATTTCGATCGAATCATGGCAGGCGGAGAGATTGCCGGGCACTACCGCTCCTTTTATCCGCAAATCTGGATCGTCACAACATCCTTTGCCAAGATCGACACACGCCTTTCCTTTGGCCATGTGAGCGGCCCCGGCGAATATTTCACTACAGTGACGCGGCCTGATCTGTTTCATTCTTATCTTGAGGAGCAGATTGCCCTTTTGATGGAGAATCATAGTGTGCCGGTCGAAATTTCTATTTCAGACTCGGTCATTCCGCTACATTTTGCATTTCCTGAAGGGGTGCATATAGAAGGGTCCATTCAGGATCGTCTCGATCGCCCGTTGCGTGATGTATTCGACGCACCCGACCTTGCAGCAACCGATGACCGCATCGCCAATGGCAGTATCGACTATGAAAACGGAGAGCCAAGGCCGCTTGCGCCTTTCACTGCCCCGCGTGTCGATTATTCCCTGCATCGTCTGGCACATTATACTGGGACCAGTCCAAGCCATTTCCAGAATTTTGTGATGTTCACCAATTATCAGTTCTATATGAGCGAGTTCGTGGATTTCGCCAAGAAAGCCCTAAACGATCCAAAGAGTGGCTATGTAGCCTTCGTGGAACCGGGCAATTGCATCTGCAAAGCAGGCGACGACCAAAGCGAAATGGGCAAGCCGCTGGCAAAAATGCCGCAAATGCCGACCTATCACCTGAAAAAGGCCGATGGCTCCGGCATCACGCTGGTCAATATCGGCGTTGGACCATCCAATGCAAAAACCATCACCGATCATGTGGCGGTTCTGCGCCCCCATACATGGCTGATGCTTGGCCATTGCGCCGGGCTTCGCAACACCCAGTCGCTGGGCGATTATGTGCTGGCCCATGGCTATTTGCGTGAAGATCATGTGCTGGACGATGATTTGCCGATCTGGATACCCATCCCTGCATTGGCGGAAGTTCAAATCGCGCTGGAAGAAGCAGTGGAAGAAATCACTGGCTATAGCGGCTATGAACTCAAACGGATCATGCGGACAGGTACAGTAGCAACCATCGACAATCGCAACTGGGAATTACGCGACCAGAGCGGCCCGGTGGCGAGGTTATCGCAATCACGCGCCATCGGCCTAGATATGGAATCTGCGACCATCGCTGCCAATGGATACCGCTTTCGCGTCCCCTATGGCACGCTGCTTTGTGTCTCGGACAAACCCCTGCACGGCGAATTGAAACTTCCGGGCATGGCGACCGATTTTTATACGACGCAGGTAGCCCAGCATTTGCTGATCGGTATCAGGGCACTGGAAAAACTCAGTGAAATGCCTTCGGAGCGCTTGCATTCAAGGAAGTTGCGCTCGTTTGACGAGACGGCGTTTCAATAAGCATGGTGCGAGGTGTAAAGGGAACTCAGGGATATTCAGAGCAATCAGCTGAACTCCTGTCCAGATATGACAACATATTGTTTGAAGATGTCCATGCTTCGGTCATGCACCTGATACCAAAAACATCGGGCATGGCTCTTGATCTTGGCGCAGGCACAGGGCGAGATGCAGCACATCTGACAGGCTTGGGTCACAAGGTTGTGGCGGTGGAGCCAACTGACGAATTTCGAAATTCTGCATCCCGGCGTTACCCCCATATAGAATGGATTGACGATGCATTACCCGAACTTGGTAAATTAGCTGATCGAATTGGGCAATTTGATTTCATAATGGCAACGGCCATGTGGATGCATCTGGATGAAGCCGAGCGCAAGATCTCCATGCACAATGTTGCGGAGCTATTGAAGCCTGAAGGCCTGTTGATAATGTCGATCCGGTGCGGACCAACGCCGGCAGGACGATTAATGTATGATGTATCAGCATCCGAAACAAAATTACTGGCGGCGAATGATGGTCTTGAGGTGATTTTTGAAAAAGTTACGCCATCGCTGGGAGAGGCCAACAAAAAAGCGGGCGTTAAATGGTTGCGTTTGGTTTTTCGGAATTCTTCTCGTTGAAATCAAAATATTCACAGTGTGCGATATTGCACGCCTGAATTTTACTATCCTGCCTATCTTTAATTCATAGGAAGGACATTACGGACTTCCTCCGAAAGCTCCCGGTTAACGCCCCTACCGGGGGCTTTCGATTTTGTAAAACTGGCTAAACTCTTCAAATCACAAATTCGGATAAACCGGCCCCTCGCCGCCTTGCGGACAGGTCCATGTGATATTGAGATTTGGGTCTTTGATGTCACAGGTTTTACAGTGAACGCAGTTTTGGCTGTTGATTACAAATTTCGCGTCCTTGGCTTCCGCTTCGCGGCCTGTGGGAATGGCGTTTCCTTCGGCGTCAGTCCATTCGTAAACTCCGGCGGGACAGTAGCGCTGGGAGAGGCCTGCAAATTTCATCAGTTCTGACTGTTTCTGCAAATCCATATCGGCGATTTTCAAATGTACCGGCTGCTCTTCTGCGTGATTTGTATTGGATAGGAACACAGAGGAAAGCCGGTCGAATGTGGTTTTGCCATCGGGTCTTGGATAATCGATTGGCTGGTGTTCGGAAGCTGGTTGCGTGGATTGGGCATCATTTTTCAGATGCTTCATGGTGCCAAATGGCGACCATCCGCCGAATAAGCTCGTACACCACATGTCAAAACCGGAGACCATGGTGCCGATGAGCGTTCCATATTTGGTAACCAGTGGTTTGGTGTTGCGTACTTTATGGAGGTCCTTGCCGATGGCGCTGCTGCGCCAGCTTTCATCATAGCTTGTTAGTTCATCGTGTTCGCGTCCGGCGGCCAGTGCTTCTGCTACTTTTTCTGCGGCCAAAATGCCGGATAGCATAGCGTTATGGGAACCTTTAATGCGAGGCACGTTCATGAAACCTGCGCCACAACCAATCAATGCACCACCGGGGAAACAGAGTTTGGGAACGCTTTGCAGGCCACCTTGGGTCATGGCGCGTGCGCCGTAGGATACCCGTTTTGCACCTTCAAAAAGTGGGGCCACTTTCGGGTGGGTTTTGAAACGCTGGAATTCCTGAAATGGCGAGAGGTATGGGTTCTTGTAACCAAGCGCCACCACGTAGCCCACATAGACCTGATTGTCTTCCAGATGATAAATGAACGAACCACCATCGGCAGATGAACCAAGCGGCCAGCCAAGCGTGTGCTGCACCAGACCCGGCTTGTGGTTTTCGGGTTTAACTTCCCAAAGTTCTTTGATGCCTAGGCCGAATTTTGGCGGGCTGGCATCCTTTGCCAAGTCGAATTTTTCAATCAATTGTTTGGAGAGCGATCCGCGCGCGCCCTCGCCGAACAGGACATATTTGCCAAGCAGCGCCATGCCACGTTCATAAGCGGGGCCGGGAGTTCCGTCTTTTTGCAGACCCATATCGCCGGTGGCAACGCCGACTACGCGCTCCTGATCATCATAGATCAATTCGGCTGCGGCAAAGCCCGGATAGATTTCTATACCGAGGCCTTCGGCTTTTTCGGCCAGCCAGCGACATACATTACCCAACGATACGATGTAATTGCCATGATTGCTCATCAGGCCGGGCATGGTGAAATTGGGGATCGGGAAACCGCCTGTTTCGGTCAGGAAGATGAATTTATCATCGGTCACCGGCGTTTTGAAAGGATGCCCCTCCTCATCACGCCAACCCGGGAGAAGCTCGTCCATGCCAATCGGATCGACCACCGCGCCAGAGAGGATATGCGCGCCAACTTCAGCGCCTTTTTCCAGCACTACTACGTTCAATTCGCTGTTCAGCTGCTTCAGTTTGATCGCAGCCGAAAGACCGGCTGGTCCGGCACCGATAATCACCACATCAAATTCCATGCTCTCGCGCTCTGGAAATTCTGTATTTTCTGACATGGTGGTCTCCTAACGATTTGATATTTAACTTGTTGTAACTGCTTCAATAACACAAGTTCGTTAGAGTTTGCATCGCAAAAATTGCACAGTCTTTGAGCAATTATAACGACTAACAGTTACGAATTAGCGACCAACAGTTGTGAAGGATTGCGAAACGCTGCTTTGCACCGCCCCGTTGATGGGATAGATTGGGTTCATGGATAATGCTTTTGAGATTTTGAGCTGGCAATTTGAGGCCGGTGTTGATTCGGCGTTGGGTGATGAACCCATAGACCGTTTTGACGAATCGCAAAAAGCCAAAGAGGCCCGTAAACTCGCACCACCTGCACAATCTAAAAAGCAAGCTAGCCAGGGTTCTGCCTTAGCCAATCGGCTTGCAGCAAAGACGGATAACTCTGCTCCAAAAATGGCACCACCACCGGCCCGCACCTCTTCCATGTCGAGTGCTGTAATGCCTGATGAGGCGGCGATCAAATCAGCTCGCGAGCTTGCGGAAGGCGCCAGCACTCTTGAAGAATTAAAACAGGCGATTGAGTCGTTTGAAGGCTGCAATTTGCGCCGGACTGCCAAGAACACGGTTTTTTCCGATGGTAATCCCGATACTCAAATCATGTTTGTTGGGGAAGCACCGGGGCGTGAAGAGGATTTGCAGGGGCTGCCGTTCATTGGCCGCTCCGGGCAATTGCTGGATTTGATGCTTGGGGCAATCGGGCTTAGCCGCGAAACGGTTTATATTTCCAATGTCATTCCATGGCGCCCGCCGGGAAATCGTGCGCCAACGCCTGCCGAAACCGAGGTGTGCCTGCCTTTCATCGAGCGCCATATCGAATTGATCGCTCCCAAAGTGCTGGTGATGCTTGGCGGTTCTTCTGCCAAGACCTTGCTGCGTACCAGCGACGGCATATTGCGGCTACGGGGAAAATGGAAGGAACTTAGTTTTTCTGGCCACTCGGTTGATGCAATGTCCACACTCCATCCGGCTTATCTTTTGCGCCAACCGGGACAAAAACGTCTGGCATGGCAAGATTTTTTGAAGATTAAATCAAAACTTGATGAGGTGAGTACTTAGGCTGCAAGCACATCGACTAAAACCGCCATGAAATGGCGTGTTTTTGTATAGTCAAATTTATAAATCGGGATTAAATAGAAAAAATTGGCATCGTTGAGTGCCCGTGATTGTGTTTCGGAGTGAAACCGCATGATCAAGAACCTTCTTCCCATGGCTGCATTGTTTCTCAGCACCGGCTTTTTGATGGCTGGTGGAGGGATGCAGAATATTCTTTTACCTGTGCGTGGCCAGCTTGATGGCTTTTCCAGTTCCCAGATCGGTCTTTTGGGGGCGGGCTGGGCAATTGGTTTCACCCTTGGTTGCATCGTCGTGCCGCGCTTGGTGCGCCGGGTCGGCCATGTGCGTTGTTTTTCTGTGCTGGCCTCTCTGCTCGCAACCGTGATGCTGCTTTACGGGCTTTATGTGGACGCGCAATTCTGGATTATTTTGCGCGCGGTTGCCGGTCTTTGTTTTGCCGGTTCCTACATGATTATCGAAAGCTGGCTGAACGAAAAAATCACCAACGAAACCCGTGGTGCCATTTTTTCCACCTATATGATCATCACCCAACTCTCCATGCTGGGCGGACAATATATGCTTGTGGTTGCCGACCCCGAGGGTCAAACCCTGTTCATGGTCGGGGCTATTTTGTTTGCGCTGGCCGTGTTGCCGACCGCCCTATCGCGGGCCCAATCTCCGGCTCCACTGACGCAAGTTTCGCTTGATTTGAAGGGGCTTTATGTCAATTCCCCTGCCGCAGCGGTGGGCGCCACCATATGCGGCACCATCACCGGGACGTGGACAAGTTTTGCCCCGGTGTTCGGCGCGCAAAGTGGCATGTCACTGACCGATATCGCCAACCTTGTCGCCTTTGCGATGATTGGCAGCATTATCTTTCAATATCCCATGGGACGGTTATCTGATTTCATGGACCGTCGTTATGTGTTGATTGGCGCGGCCCTTTGCGGGGCAACACTGGGGTTTGTCGCCAGCCAGATTACTGTTGATGGTGCTAATCCGGGTATCGTATTTTATGCGTTAATGGTGGCCCTTGGCGGGTTCATCTATCCGCTTTACGCGGTGATTGTGGCTCACGCCAATGATTATGCGGACAGCGAGGATTTCGTAAAAACTTCTTCCAGCCTGCTTATTCTTTATGGTGTTGGCACGATGATCGGCCCGATGGTTACCGGTAATGTTATCGGAATTTACGGACCGAATGCGATGTTCACCGTCATTGGTGTCGCGCATCTATGTCTGGCAGGCTACGTGGGATATCGGGTTATCGTGCGCCCACGTCCGCGCAATATCGATACGCTGGACTTTCAAGCTGGCCCGTTAGCAAAACCACAGACACCGGAATCCTATGCGCTGGATCCTCGTGCGGATAGTGAAACCTATGCGGCGGAAAATGAGTAAGTTGAGATATCCAATGGTACGGAGCCGCGCCATTGTTTTCTCTCACGGCGTATCTTCGCTGCGCTCAGGCCTGCGAGGCGCGGCGCATTAGCGCCGGGTTCCCACGCTCGCCTGCGAAGCTCGCATTCTTTTTCCAAAAGTTTATTGGACAGTTCCCTTGCTCGATCCCACCCGTATCGACCTCCGCCTTCGGCGGGGAGCGAAGAGCGACCGGCGCTAATGCGCCGCCCATACGGAGGGCCCAAGCAAAGCTTGGATACGCCCGTGAGAACAAACAAAGCGCTTAAGCGTTGTTAAGCGCGTTCCACATTACTGATGGCGTTACCGGCATGTCGATGTGCTGGGTGCCGTTGTGACGGTGCAAAGCATCGCAAACTGCATTCATCACTGAAGGACATGCGCCGATTGTACCGGCTTCGCCTGCTCCCTTAATGCCCAAAGCATTGGTGGTTGAGGGAACATTACGCGTGTGGAAATTGAAGTTCGGAATGTCATCGGCACGCGGCATGCAATAATCCATGAAGGAAGCCGTTAATAGCTGACCGTCCTCATCGTAGATTGTGTGTTCATTCAGACACTGGCCAATTCCCTGTGCCACACCGCCATGAACCTGACCTGCAAGCAGCATCGGGTTCACCGTTACGCCGAAATCATCGACAATTGTATAGGCGATGATTTTGGTAATGCCTGTTGCTGGTTCGATTTCTACTTCGCAGATATGGGTGCCGTTCGGATAGGTCGCTTCGGCCTGTTCGAATGTGCCCTCGCCCTTCAAATCATCCGGATTGCTGGCTGATTGTGCAAGATCTGCAAGGCTGATGACGCTATCGGTTCCCACCACACGGGCTTCGCCGTTGACAAGTTCGATATCGCCTGCTGCAGCTTCGAGTTTATCGGCTGCCAGATCTTTGAGTTTTTCAGCTAGTGCCAGACTGCCACGCACAACCGATACGCCGCCAAGAGGCACTGAGCGTGAACCGCCCGTGCCGCCGCCGCCGGATAGTTCATCCGTATCGCCCTGACGCACGTCGATCTGTTCGATATCGAGACCAAGATTATCAGCAGCCAATTGAGCGTAAGCTGTGGCGTGTCCCTGACCGTTGGTCTGGGTGCCGATTTTCAGCGTAACCATGCCATCGGTGCCGAGTTCCAGAAAAGCTGGTTCGGAACCCGCAAAAGCGCAGGCTTCAATATAGGTCGCCATGCCTATGCCGCGAAATTTGCCGTGTTTCTTGGCTTCTTCATTGCGATCTTCAATGCCGTTCCAGTCGGAACGCTCCATGCATTCTTCCATGTGTTGAACGAATTCGCCTGTGTCATACATACGGCCACCTTGGGTGGTGTAAGGCAATTGCTCAGGCTTGATGAAATTACGTCGACGGATTTCGTCTCTGGTCAATTTCATGTCGAGTGCGCATTGATCCACAAGACGCTCAATCAAATATGCAGCTTCCGGACGACCTGCGCCGCGATAGGCATCGACGGGTGCCGTATTGGTATAAGCACCGCGCATATGGAAATAGAGCGTATCGATATCATAAAGGCCGGTTGCCATGGTGCCGCCAAGGAATGGAATGAACGGGCCGTAGCAATGGAGATAAGCTCCCATTGCAGCAACCAGATCGATATCGAGCGCAAGGAATTTTCCGTTCTCGTCCATGGCCATGCGTGCGGTCACAACATTATCGCGGCCATGGGCATCAACAACAAAATGTTCCGTGCGGTCAGAAGTCCATTTGACCTGCTTGCCAACCAATTTTGCTGCCGCCATTGCCAGTGGGTATTCCCGATAGACAAAAGTCTTTGTGCCAAAACCACCACCAACATCACCGGTGGTAATGTGAATTTTTTCTTTTGGCAAATCAAACGTTCCGGTCAGCACGCCCTGCATGCCATGCACGCCCTGAGAACAAACTTCCAGATTGAAACGGTCTTCATTGTCGTTCCATTCGGCAACGCAAGAGCGTGGCTCAATATAGTTGGCGACAAGGCGGTTATTGATGATCGACAGCTCTGTGATGTTGGCCGCCTTGTCGAAAACGGCTTTCATTTTATCGGCATCGCCTGACGCGCAAGTGAAAGCAAGATTGCCATCGCGGTCATCATAAACCTGAGGCACGCCGGCATCGAGTGCGGTTCCGGTATCAGCAATCGCATCCTTCATATCGTAATCGACTTCGATCAGCTCGGCAGCGTCTCTTGCAAGGATGACGCTATCAGCGACGATGAAAGCAATCGCATCGCCCACATGGCGAACGGTGTCTTCGCAAAGGAGTGGAATATCGCGCGGCTCGACCATTGTCTCATCTACCTGCGGCAACAAAGCCTGACAGGTGAGCGGCTTGAGGTGCGCCACGTCAGAGGCGGTCATCACCGCATGAATTCCCTTGGCAGCTTTGGCTGCGGAAATATCGGTGATTTTGAATTTTGCGTGGGCGTGGGGAGAGCGCAACACATAAGCATGGAGCAGGTTTGGGTTCACATTATCGTCTGTGAAATTTCCCTTACCTGTCAATAAAGTAACGTCTTCCTTACGGCGCGGGGATGCCCCCATGCCAAATTTTCCGTGTACCGGTGCGTTCATTATAACCTCGAAAATATACAAAAATCCTATACATAGAAACTATCGAAAATTGCAGCGATGTCGAGGCATTTTTGTTGTACTGGCCAATTTGGTCTGCCATTATGAAGACCGGAGCAATTTTATCTAATGTCACTTCCCACCTTAATAGATAGATTTAATGCCCTCCCTGGCAATTTAAAAGGTGCTTCGGCGCTGATGCTGGCGGCCATTGGTTTTACGTGCATGACCTTGTTGATTAAATTGACGGGATCGCATTTGCATGTGACGCAAATTTTGTTGGTGCGCCAAGTGGTGATGATTGGCATTGTTGCCCCGGCTATCTTTCGTGATTTCCCGGGATCGCTAAGAAGCAACCATGTGGGGCTGCAGTTTGTGCGGCTGGGCTTTGCCACCTTCGCGATGCTGATGGGATTCACGGCAGTCATCAATCTGCCGCTTGCGGATGCAACCGCGATCGGGTTTGCCAAAAGTTTTTTTGTTACCATTTTCGCGGTTCTGATCCTGAAAGAAGTTGTTGGCCTGCGTCGCTGGATGGCGGTGGGTGTCGGATTTCTTGGCGTAATGTTTATGGTGCAACCGGGCACAGACGGGTTTTCCATCTATGCGCTGTACTCGCTTTGCGGGGCTGCTTCTGCCGGGGTGGTGATGGTGTTAATTCGTCTCTTAACGCGAACGGAAAAGCCTGTAACGATCATGTCTTATCATGCATTGGGAATTGGCGCTGCGATGCTTGTTCCCGGCATTTATTTCTGGCAATGGCCAACTCAGACAGAATGGATCATGCTGGGCATTATGGGGTTTGTTACCTCTCTTTCCCAGATAACAAACATCCATGCCTATAAATGGGGCGAGGCCTCGGTCATGGCATCGCTCGATTATACACGCCTGCTCTACGCAACGATTGTTGGATATCTGATTTTCGGCGATTTACCCGGCCCCTATACGTGGATCGGCGCTGCCGTCATTATTACAGCCTCGATTTACACGATCGGGCGCGAGGCAAAGTTAAAACGAAACCTCACGCGCGCGCCGGATGCAAAAGGTTATTAGGTTACCAGAACCATCTTTTGTGCATGATCGTCCCAGCGCCAGCACGGGTGTTGAGGATCGATTTTGACCCCGCCCAACCAGCGCTCCGGTGGATTGAGCGATAGATAGTCAACTTTTCCTGCCAATACATCTCGACCTTTCTCGGTGATGGCCATTTGTCTTTGTGGTTTGTCGGTCAGCCAGTCACATTTTCCGGCGAGAGGTTCTTCTGGAGTTCCCGGATGACCGTTCTGCGAGACAACTTCTAGAACTGCCGTTGAAACCTCAGTCATTGATTTGAGAATGCGCCAGTACATGACATCGCCCAACCATGGCAGTGGTTCTTTTTCGCTCATCAAGACACGGAAAATTTCGCCCGTTGTTTTGTTTTCATCATTGAGGATTTCGAGAATAAACTTTTCGGTGAGGCCAAGACCATTAAAAGTCGAGGGAAATTCCTGAAGGTGTCTTTGCAAGGCATTTGAGAGGTTTGGCAAGGCAAGGTTTTTTGATAATGCAATGCGTTCCAGCGCCACAGGCTTTGTTGACAACAGCGCGTCCCATGCCTTTGTGCCAAGACTTAGTTGTTGTGCTGTTACCGGCTTGCGCCTGCTCCATAGCATGCGCATGGCTTCGGGCGGCAATTGGCCCAACCCAAGGAACCTAATTGATCCGGGGAAATGATTGAGATCAATCATCTCCAGCTTCTTTGGCAGACCGGTTTGGGCAAACAGCGACAGAATTTTAATGAGGATAAGCTGATCATAACTATCATGCTCAAACCACAATACGACACGCTCATATTCCTGCGCCGCACTGGCTAGGTTATCTTGTTCTTCCTGCAAACCGGTGAGCGTTTCCTCGGAAGAATGCATGCCGTACGAAGTGCTTAAAAACTCCGCGCGGATTGTGTAAAAGTCAGGCCCGTCGATAACCGGCCCCTGACAGTATGGGTCCGAGTATTTTAGAAAATCACCGACGAAGCCTGCATCCGGCAGGGTCTGCCTTATGTCATCCCCACATCTGATGTGCAGAGTTTTAAAACCTGCATCGGGAGATTGTTCATTGTTTAGGATAGCCTGCCCCGCCGCTTCCATCGTTTCGGCATGGGCCTTCAATTTGGCCCAACTCGGCAGACCAAGCTCACGTGCAATCACCAATTGCGCCTCGCTTAGACGAGGCAGAATTTCAACGATATCACTAGGTAAGAGTGTTGCCGATTTAGGATGATGTTGTTTGAAACGCTCTATTGCGCTTTGATCGCCCGACTTCAAATCACGGAGCAGTTCTTTTGCCCGTTTTTTCTGTTGTTCAAAATTGATGTTGAATGGGGTATTGGATGGCTTGGCCATGTATCTTCCTTTTCATCATATCTGTGTCCACCCACCAGAAATGAAAAGGGGAGTAAAATTCAAAAAACACTTATTCAATCGCGGGCGCAGCCCTTTCCGTGGACACGGTGGCTTCGATCAAGCCATGGCCAAATGTGACAGGAATGGAGTAGCGGGTCAATTGGTTCAAGCATCCCGAATTTGTTTTCTGGAACGCTTTGTTCTAAAGCGGACATAACGAGAATCAATTACAAGTGAATTATAGGCAAAACTCATGAGCACTTCTTCCAATCAGGTGATCCACCTTAAAAACTACCGCGAGCCGGATTATTGGATACGAGAAGTGGATTTGAGGTTTTGTCTTGAGCCGGAAGAAACACTGGTTCATTCAAAAATTCTGATCGAGCGAAATGGATCGACTGCTGTCGGCACGAAGTTTGAACTGGCCGGTGACGAGTTGGAATTGGTGTCAGTTTCCATCAATGGCAAGGATTTGGATGCCAAAGACTATCGCGCCACGCCGCAATTGCTGACGTTGAAAAAATTGCCGAAGGCGAAGAAATTCACGATTGAAATTTCGACCAAAATCAATCCGACCGCCAATACCAAATTGATGGGGCTTTATCGCAGTGGCGGCAATTATTGCACCCAGTGTGAGGCGGAAGGGTTCCGCCGCATTACCTACTTCCTTGATCGTCCCGATGTGCTTGCGGTCTACACAACGCGCATTGAAGCGAACAAATCAGACAATCCCGTTTTGCTCGGCAATGGCAACCCAACCAAAAAGGGCAAACTTGCCAATGGTCGTCACTATGCGGTTTGGCACGACCCACACCCTAAGCCGAGTTATCTTTTCGCCTTGGTGGCCGGTGACCTTGGGCTGGTTAAAAAGAATTTCACCACCAGTAGCGGACGCAAAGTGAAGCTTGGCATCTATGTGGAAAACGGCAAAGAACCCCGCGCGGCCTACGCCATGGATGCGCTGGTGCGCTCGATGATTTGGGATGAAGAAGTATTCGGTTGCGAATACGACCTTGATGTTTTCAATATCGTTGCGGTGTCCGATTTCAACATGGGCGCGATGGAAAATAAAGGCTTGAATGTCTTTAATGACAAATATGTTCTGGCCAATCCCACGACTGCAACCGACGATGATTACGCCCGGATTGAAGCGATCATTGCACATGAATATTTCCACAACTGGACCGGCAACCGCATCACCTGCCGCGACTGGTTTCAATTGTGCCTGAAGGAAGGACTTACGGTTTTCCGCGATCAGGAATTTTCGTCCGATGCCCGTTCACGAGCGGTGAAACGGATCGCCGATGTGAAGCTGCTGAAATCGAACCAATTCCCCGAAGATGCAGGCCCCCTTGCCCATTGCGTGCGCCCGGAGAGCTATTCGGAAATCAACAATTTTTATACCGCCACGATCTATGAAAAAGGTGCCGAGATTGTTCGCATGCTGCACACCTCTTTGGGAGACAAAATGTTTCGCAAGGGGTTGAGCCGTTATTTGAAAAAGCATGACGGGGATGCCGCAACGATTGAAGATTTCCTTGCCTGTTTTGAATTTGTCAGCAAGCGCGATCTCTCACAGTTTTCGCTTTGGTATTCGCAGGCGGGCACGCCATCTCTCAGCGTTAGCAGCCAATTCGATATAGCCAAGGGCCGTTTTAGTGTTGAGATTGAACAATCGCTTGGTGCCACGCCGGGACAAGTCCGCAAGAAGTTGATGGAAATTCCTGTAGCGATGGCACTGTTCTCCCCGGACGGACGACAATTAAAGCCTGGCAAAATTACCGGATCAGATAGCAATGGCGATGTGTATTTTCTGCGCAAGCGCCGTCATAGAATTGTCTTTGAGGGCGTCACAGCGCGGCCAGTATTATCGATCAACCGTGGCTTTAGCGCCCCGGTGAATGTGGACTACACCTTGCCGAAATCAGATTTGATTTTTCTGGCACTGAACGACAATGATCTCTTCACGCGCTGGAATGCGTTCCAGACTTATGCCTCAAATATGCTGATCGGTGCGACACGCTCACTTGCTCGGGGAAAAACCCCGAAATGGGATAAGAAACTTCTTGATGTCTGTGTGGAAATCGCAGGCGATGAAAATCTCGAACCAGCATTCCGTACCGCCATGTTGAGCCTTGTGAGCGAGGGCGACCTTGCTCAAATCATCGGCAAAAATGTTAATCCTGATGCCATCCACCGGGCGCGTAAATCGCTTATGACTGAAATTGGCACAGTGATTGAACCGGTCCGGGCAGAAATTTTTAAAGGCCTCGCCACCGCAAAAATATTCAATCCAGAAAGCGGGGATGCGGGACGACGATCACTCAAAAACCTGCTGCTAACTCTTGGGGTTTTTGCCGATAGCGAAAACGCCGAAAAGGAAAGCCTGCGGCAGTTCAAAAACGCCGACAACATGACCGATCAATATGCCGCCATGCAACGAATTGTGCATCTGCATGGTTCCGCCCCTGACAGCAAAAATGCACTGGATGTTTTTTACAAGCAATTCAGTAACGACCACATCGTGCTCGATAAATGGTTCATGGTGCAGGCGAGCGTTCCGGGCGAAAAAAGCGAGCGTCTTGTGACCCGCCTCACCCGCCACGAAGACTTCTCCATAACCAACCCGAACCGGGTGCGTGCAACCATAGGCGTGTTTGCGTCAGCCAATCCAACCGGGTTCAATGCCCAATCGGGAAAGGGCTACGCATTGGTCGCTAACACGGTGAAAAAACTCGACAAAATCAACCCGCAAGTGGCGGCAAGAATGCTAACTGCTTTCCGTTCATATCGATCACTCGAGCCGGTTCGCAGAAAACTTGCCGAAACTGCCTTAAAAGATTTGGCGAAAACCAAGACCCTTTCCAAAGACGTTTCGGACATTTTGAGCCGCACCTTGGGATAAAACGATTCTGTATCAAGGGTTTAAGTCGGCTAACAAAAAACAGACTTAATTCGTTCGCCAAATTTTTTGTGTAAAAGTTTTTTTAACAATCGACAATTTTCAAAATACCGCTGGACAAGGCGATTCGCGTGGATTCATATGGTGGCGATTCGATCATCTGTTCGACCACAATTAAGCGGCATTTTTGGAGATCAGGCATGGGGCAACCCAGTGTATCGCACGAAGAGACACGAGGGAAGTTTGCACTGTTTTCGGGAGAAGACGGTACGATTTCGTCTGGTTCTATTGTCGGCTATGCCCGGCAATTAAGCCACCCCGCCTATGAGCGCCTGTTAAAGTCCGAGACACCTCTGCGGCGTCTGGTTCCTGTGTTGATCGTATTGTTTCTGGTGCTGCTGGGTGTTGCCCGGTGGATGGCGCTTAGCGAGCAATATTCTGTTGCGTTGAGCAATGCTGACAGTGAATTGCATTTTATCTCCGAGCTGGTGCACGAAAAATTGCATACGGCCACGAAGGATCATTCTGACAAAATTTCGCTGAATGAATTGCAAAACCTTTTGTCCGATATCGTTCCATCGCGCTATCTCGGCGACAACAGGCTCGTGACAGTTACCGACCGATACGGCGTTATCGTTGCGACCGCTCCCCATACGCCGGACCTCCATTCCAAAGCACTGGAAACAGTGATTGGCGATGCTGCTCTTCTAATCACATTGGGGAAAGTCGCGCAAAGTCAGCCGATCAGATCCATCAATGGCAGTGATGCCATCGGCGTTCACAGAGTGCTGGATTTGCCGTTGGGCGGTGTGACGATTGTTCAGCCGATTGAAAAACTGGTGGCGAAATGGCGTAAATCTCTTTCAATCAATGTGACTTTATTTGTCGGCACTTCCAGCATTTTGCTGATCATTCTTTATGCCTATTTTGCCCAGAGTGCACGGGCACGCGAAGCTGATGTGCTCAACAATGTCATCCAGAACCGCTTTGATACAGCGATGATGCGCGGCAGAGGCGGATTGTGGGACTGGGATTTGGCACGGGGAAACATCTATTGGTCATCGTCCATGTACATCCTTTTGGGGTTGGATCCACGCGATGATGTGATGGGGTTCTCCGAGGTGTCACAGCTCATTCACCCTGGAGATCTTGACCTTTATTATCTCGCCAATCAGGTGTTGGAAAACAACCAGACCAGCATCGATCAGGAATTCCGTATGCGTCATACGGATGGATACTGGATATGGATGCGGGCACGCGCCGAAATGATTATCAACGACAATGGCGATCCGCATTTGATCGGACTGGCTGTCGATACAACTGAACAGCACGATCTTAAAAGCGAAGGGCGCAGAAAAGACATGCGCCTACATGATGCGATTGAGAGTCTGTCCGAGGCATTTGTGTTGTGGGATTCATCCAAAAATCTGGTAACCTGCAACACTAAATATCAACAATTGCATGGGCTGAACCCGGAAACCACAATCTCCGGCATGAGCTATGACGAGGTCATGAGTGCTGCACGCTCGCCCAATATTGCCAATCAGATGGTGCAGGGATTCAACTCAAAAGAAGGCTCAAGAACCATTGAAGCCCAGCTTGAAGATGGGCGCTGGTTGCAAATCAACGAACGGCGCACCAAGGATGGTGGCTTTGTTTCTGTTGGTACAGATATTACCGGCATCAAGCTGCATGAAGCAAAGCTGATGGAGTCTGAACGGCGACTGATGGCTACTGTTTCTGATTTGCAAAAATCGCGTCAGAAACTTGAAATTCAGGCCGGCCAGCTTGTGGAATTGGCAGAGAAATATGCCAAGGAGAAAAATCGGGCCGAGGCTGCTAACCAGACGAAATCTGAATTTCTCGCAAACATCTCACACGAACTGCGCACGCCCCTCAATGCGATTATTGGCTTTTCCGAGATCATGAACGAGGAAATGTTCGGCCCGCTTGGCTCGGATAAATACTCTGAATATTGCCGCGATATTCATAGCAGTGGATCGTTTCTTTTGAAAATGATCAATGACGTTCTGGACATGTCAAAAATTGAAGCCGGGCGTATCACGCTTGATTATGAAGAGTTCAATTTAAACACAGTGATTGAAGAAACCTTACCGATTATTTCTCAATTATCCGCCGATAAGAACATTGAAATCATCCATAAAATCTCTTCAAAACTCGACCTCATCGCGGACAAACGGGCCTTCAAGCAAATCCTGCTTAATCTACTTTCCAACGCGGTGAAATTCAGCGATCCGGGCGGGCGTATCACGGTTCGGGCGCGGCGCGTGGCGAACAGCGTCGTACTTTCGATTGAAGATAAGGGCGTTGGAATTTCAAAAGAGGATTTAAAGAAACTGGGCCGCCCATTCGAACAGGTGCAAAACCAGTTTACTAAAAGTCATACCGGCTCCGGGCTTGGTCTGGCGATCTCCAGATCGCTGGCAGAGTTACATGGGGGAGCCATGAAAATCAGATCAGTTCTGGGCAAGGGAACAATCGTATCGTTACGGATGCCAATTAATCCGGCCATTCGCAATGGCAACGAGTTTCCTCCCGAGGAAAGTGACGCCTAGGCGTCGACCTGCCAGATATTCTTTACCAGATATCTGGTTTCACTACCCTGCTAACTTGAACGCCCCGGTTAACACCGGGGCATTTTTTTGGGTATTGTTTGTTCTCACGGCATATAACTCACCCTGCGGGTGAGCTTTGTTTGTTCTCACGGGCGTATCCAAGCTTTCTTGTTGCATATCTTCGATATGATGCTTGGGCCCTCCGCATGGACGGCGCGTTAGCGCCGGTCGCTCTTCGCTCCCGCCTGCGGCGTGGTGGATACGGAGGGAATTGCGCAAGGGAGTTATACGGATAGCACCTTTTCAAAAATCGCGCGCACTTGTAATCTTGTTTCATTCAACTGCGCTTCCGCCATCGAAATGTCGGGAACATCCAATGTGGCGCAGATTGCCTTTACCAGACCGGGCGGCGCATTTTCAGGAACAAATTCCTCGGCCAGACAGATGCGTGTTAATTGCTGCACTTTGCCGTAGAACAGATGGGCCTCTTTTAAAGTCGTTCTGTCTTCGCTTTGCAGCAGATCGTCCGGCGCAGTTTCGAGCATTGATTGGGTGGATTGCAGATCGGTTTCCATGTCACCATCACGAGCCAAAATGCTCCATTGGGCAAGAAACTCAATATCGATAAGACCGCCCTTGGCAGCCTTTATGCTCCATGGATTGTCCGTGCCTTTTTCCGCTTCGATTGCTTCGCGCATCTTTAATACATCGGCGCGAACGGCCTTGTTGTCCCTGTCGCGTCCATTGAGTGCCGTGACCTCTTTTGCAACTGTGTCGCAAAATTTTGCATCCCCTGCTATTGGTCTGGCGCGGGTCAAAGCCAGTGCTTCCCATGTCCACGCATCGTTGGTCTGGTACTTGATGAAAGAACTAATATGGGTTGCCAACGGTCCGGCATTTCCTGACGGACGCAAGCGGAAATCCAGCTCATAGAGAACGCCCTCCGCAGTGGGGGCGCTCATGGCTGTCACCAGTCTTTGGGTGAAGCGGATAAAATATTCGGACACGTATAAAGGTTTTGGCCCGTCTGACTTCTCGACCTTTTCATCGTGATCATAGAGTAGGATCAAATCGAGATCGGAACCAGTCGTCAGTTCAGCACTGCCGAGCTTGCCCATGCCGAGAATACAGATATAGCTGCTCGCCACCTTGCCGTGTTTCTGCTGGAACTCATGGGAGACCAGATCAACCATTTTTTCAATCAGCACCTCGGCCAAGGCGGTGAAAGCATGCCCAGCATCCGTTGCGGAAATCGACCCGTCGAATAACAAGACACCAATCAGAAATTTTTGTTCTGCGGCAAACAAGCGTGCTGCATCCAGAGCCATTTCGTAACCGGGTGCTCGCAACAACGACAAAGTTAGTTGTTCGGAGAGAGTCTCCCGGTTCGGTAAAACCTCTCCAAAATTTGGATCAAGTAGGCCGTCAAATATATGGGGTTTGCGAGTAATGATTTCCGCCAGCCGCGGAGCCGTGCCTAAAATTTGCAACAGGATTCTCATCAACTTAGGATTAGAATTTAAAAGCGAAAATAATTGTATTCCGGCCGGCAGACCGGAGATGAACCGATCAAACCTGATCAGCGCTTCGTCAGGTCGCCCACCTTCTGCCAGTTGGCGCAGGAGCCCCGGGAGCAACGTCGTTACAAGCTCACGCGCCTGCACTGTCTGCAACGCTGCATAGCGTCCGGTGTGCCATGCGCGGATGATCCTGATAATGTCGGATGGTCGCGAAAACCCCAAATTCTGCAAACTCGTTACAGTTCCGGGATCGTCGTCATCGCCGGTAAAAACGAGATTCCCTCCCTCGCCCGATAACTTCTCCTCCCCTTCAAACAGCTCGGAATAATGTCGTTCAACGGTGCGCATGGTTTTGAGCAATTGGTCGGAGAACTCCCCCAAGGTGTTGTTTCCCATCATCAATGCGATGCGCAGAAGTTCATCGTCTTCAACCGGCAGAGTGTGGGTTTGTTCGTCGGACACCATTTGCAAGCGATGTTCCACATCGCGCAGATACCAATATGCTTCGGCCAGTTCTTCCCTCGCCTCTTCGGTGATCCAGCCGAGGTCAGCCAGAATTTTCAGGCCGCTAAGGGTTTGCAATTCTCGCAATTCGGTGATGCGTCCACCGGCGATCAATTGCTGAGTCTGGACGAAAAATTCAATTTCCCGAATGCCGCCACGACCCAGTTTGATGTTGTGGCCATTGACCGCGATTTTTCCGTGGCCTTTATGGGAATGGATTTGTCGCTTGATCGAATGCACATCTTGTATCGCGGCGTAATCCAGATATTTACGCCAGATGAAGGGAGAAAGTTCTTTCAAAAAAGCCTTCCCCGCCTCGATATCACCAGCAGCGGGACGCGCCTTGATGAACGCAGCGCGCTCCCAGTTCTGACCGTAGGCTTCGTAATAATTCAGCGCCGCTTCCAGAGGAATTACTGGCGGGGTGGAGGCTGGATCAGGGCGCAGGCGGAGATCGGTGCGGAAGACATAGCCATCGGACGTGCGCTCCTGCATGATCTTCACCAATTGGCGGGCCAGGCGTCCGAACAGCGTAGTTGGATCGGTGCCAATGATTTTGATTTCTGCGCGATCATCAAAGAAAAGGACGATATCGATGTCGCTGGAATAGTTCAGTTCCCAGCCGCCGTGTTTGCCCATGGCTAACACGATCAACCCCGATTGATATTGCGGACGAGTGCTATCGAATAGTTCCAGCTTACCCGATTTCTCCATCTGCAAAAGAATGAAATCCAAAGTGGCGTTCAAGCTTGCATCAGCAAATTGAGAAAGGATGCGGGTGATTTTTGAAGGGTGCAGCCAACCTCCCAAATCTGCCAGTCCGCATAACAGCGCGACCTGTTTTTTATTGTTCCTTAGACCTGCCATCAACTCGGCTTCATTGATCGCCCCTACCCCCATAATTTTGGTGGCGGACAAAGTGTCATCGATGGTTTTTGAAAATGATTGCGTCAGGCAATTTTGCAGATGCAGCGGATTAGAAAAAGCGCAATCGCGCAAATAGGACGAGAGGTCAAACACCGCTCCGAAAAATTCTCCCAGCGCTTTGTTGCTTTCAATGATTTCTTTCGTAGCATCCAGATTGGCTTCACTTGCACATTCTAAAAACTCGGCAAGCAATTCCTGTGCACGCTGCTCATTGAGCGGCAATATCTGCTTTGGTAGCGTGGCAATCATTTCAGCACTGGTGCCGGGCATTTTGGCTTCCTAGATGGTAGGGAAACTCATCGTTACCACAAGGCCCGGCTGGTTGTCTCCCAGAACAATCGTTCCCTTGTGCAATTGCACCACGGCTTTAACGAGACTTAGCCCCAAGCCATTGCCGGGTCTGGTTCTGCTTTTTTCCAAACGGGTGAAGCGTTTCATCACATGGTCGCGCTTATCTTCCGGGATGCCCGGGCCATTGTCGGAAACAGAAATAAGCGCGCCTTTTGAATTTCTTTGCAAACTGATTTGAATGGATGTTTGCTCACCCTTTTTCTTGGTGGAATATTTCATCGCATTGTCGATCAAATTCGCCATGGCCTGAGAGAGCAATTCCCGGTTTCCCGAGACCATGATATCGACCGCGATATCGGTCTTAAAATCGAGAACGCTCTCCTCGGCAAGAGGCTCGTAAAGCTCGACTATATCTACGAGAATTTTGGAGAGGTTTAACCGGGTGAATTTCGCGGTAGTGGAACCTGATTCCACCCGCGCGATCATCAGCAATGCATCAAAGGTTTTGATCAAAATGTCGCATTCTTCAACAACGCTTGCCAAAGCTTTGCGACCATTGGCGGCGGTCATTTTGCCAGTCAAAGCGGTTTCTGCTTTATTACGTAATCTGGTGATCGGTGTTTTTAAATCATGGGCGATGTTGTCGGAGACCTGCTTCAGTCCTTTATCCAGATGATTGATTTGATCGAGCATATCGTTCATGCCGCTGGAGAGCCGATCGAATTCATCGCCGCCACCAGACAGCGGGAGACGTTCGCTGCGGTCACCGGCCAAGATTCTGTTGGTGGATTTGGAAACCATATCGATGCGTTTGAGTGCGCGTCTACCGACGAAGAACCATGTCGCCAAACCAAGCACGACCATGGCAACGAGGGAGAATATCAGGGCACGCTTAACGACTTTGCCGAATGTTTCGCTCTGGGAAATATCACGACCAATCAGAAAGTGCATGCCGTTGCTTATTTCCACCACACGGGCGATTGCGAGGTATTTGTTGCTCTGGGTATTGTTGAATTTTGAATATTGAAACGGTTTACCGGTCCAGCCGACCTGATCGAGAACACCGCTTTGAATATTTGCCACATTGCCGGCAATGATCACGCCTGCCGGGTTTGTAACGATGTACAGATTTGCGCCGGGTCCACGTGACCTCCGCTCCATCTCAACAACCAACCGGTTGACGCCACCAGCAATGAATACCTGCTCCAGTTCGAGAACTTCCGCATTGATGGAGGTTTCAATCTGAGCTTCGAAAATCTTAATCGTGCTGCCGGTCATATAGAAAATTATGGCGACCGCCAGCAGACCAAAAATCGAGGCGTAGATCAGGGAAAGCCTGATCGCTGTGGTTTTTAGAAGGGAACGAACGCCTTTCATTCGACTAACCGTTTTCAGCTCTCAGCATATAGCCCGACCCGCGAATGGTATGGAGCAGTTGGACATCGAAATCCTTATCGATTTTTGCCCGCAACCGGGAAATGTGCACATCGATGACGTTGGTCTGAGGGTCGAAATGATAGTCCCATACCTTTTCCAAAAGCATGGTTCGGGTGACCACTTTTTCGGCGTTCTGCATCAAATATTCGAGCAGGCGATATTCTCTCGGCTGCAATAATATTGCGGTTTGCGCCCGTGTAACTTTATGGGAAAGACGATCGAGTTCGAGATCGGCAACCTTCAGGCTGGTACTTGCATCATCGGACACTTTGCGGCGGGAAAGGATTTCCACCCGGGCCAGCAATTCAGAAAAAGCGTAGGGCTTTGTAAGATAATCATCGCCGCCGGAACGCAGGCCTTCGACGCGGTCATCGACCTGCCCCAGTGCGGACAAAATTAATGCCGGGGTCTGGTCGTCATTGGCACGTATTTTTTTCAACATGCTGAGGCCGTCCAACTCGGGAAGCATGCGGTCGACAATCATCACGTCATAACTGCCGCTTTCGGCCAGATGATAACCGGTTTCACCATCGGCTGCATGGTCGGAAGTATGGCCGGATTCGCCCAGTGCCTTTACCAGAAAAGACGCGGCATCGGCATCATCTTCAACAATCAGGATTTTCATGTAATTTTTCCTACTGGATATGCGCAAACGAAATCGGGCCCGGCAAAGACAGGCCCGATTCCATATTCACATCATGCCACGTGAGTGACATTTAAGTAAATCGCTTATCCTTTGGTGATAGGCACAGCGATGAAGGTCGAAGAGTCGCCGCGTTTCACTTGAAACAGGGCAGCTTTACGGCCCAGATCACTGGCTTCTTTGACCACTTTGACAACGTCCTGTGGGCGCGTGACATCTTCACCGTTTACCGATGCGATGATATCTCCGGTTTTCATGCCCTTGCGTGCAGCATCGCTGCCGGGTTCAACGTTAGTGATAACTACACCTGCACCATCTGGCGCTGTTTCAAGTTCCAGTCCGAGTGTTGCCAGAGCGTTCAAATCTGGTGCAGAGGCGGCCGCAAAGGTTTTTGGACCAGCCAATTTACCGAGGGTTACGGCAAGTTCCATTGCTTCGCCATCGCGCCAAATCGAAAGATTGACCTTGCTGTCGGGGGTGAAGGAACCGATCAACTTGGCCAATTGCTTGGGGCCTTTTACGGATTTCCCATCCACCGCAGTGATGATATCACCGGAGCGAATGCCTGCTTTTTCAGCCGGGCTATCTGGCTGAGGATCGGTAACGATTGCGCCTCTGGCTTTTTCAAGCCCGACGGAATCTGCGATATCCTTGCTTACAGGCTGGATGCGCACACCGAGCCAACCGCGAACCACGTGGCCATCGTCGATGAGATCATCAACAATGACGCTTGCTGTTTTTGCAGGGATTGCAAATGCGATACCCACATTGCCGCCAGATGGTGAGAAGATAGCGGTGTTCACGCCAATGACTTGCCCGCTGAGATTGAAAGTCGGACCGCCGGAATTACCTTTATTGACAGCTGCATCAATCTGGATGAAATCGTCATATTGGCGTCTGGCGATATCACGACCATTGGCCGAGATGATACCTGCAGTCACTGTGCCACCAAGGCCGAACGGGTTACCAACAGCAACAACCCAGTCGCCAACGCGGGAAGGTTTTGCAGCAAATTCCACAAAGGTGTATTCCTTGTCGGCCTTCTCGACTTTTAATACGGCAAGATCAGTTCTGGCATCTGCGCCAACGAGGGACGCTTCCATTTCTGTACCGTCACTCATCACAATGGTGAATTTTGCACCATTTTCGATCACGTGATTATTGGTGACGATATAACCATCGCCCGATACAAAAAAGCCGGAGCCCTGAGACATGCCGAAACGACGACGTGGACGCTTATTACGGCGGTCGTTACGTCTGTTAGGCCGATTGAAACCGAACTCCTGACCGCGGTCACGGAAGAATTCACGGTAACGATTGCCACCTTCACCAAAGCGGCGGTCAAAACTGAAATTGCCGTGATCGCTGGCAGGCTGAAGTTTTGCTTCTACCCGAACACTAACAACCGCGGGGGAAACAGCTTCAACCACATCGGCAAAACTTGGGGTTTGAGGAGCAATGACTGATACAAGCTCGGCATTGGCCTGATTGGTGTGCAGCAGGCTAGCGCCTAAGGCACCAATGCTGGCAATGCCCACAGCGATTGTTGTTGCTGCAAGGACGCGATTTAAAGGCTTGAGAATTGTCAAAGATTTGTTGGAGGTCGTCATCTCTGGATCCTGTATATTGTTTCTTGCCAAACCGGAACGGCGGCAAATCCTGAAACAGTGTATAGGATTTCCGAGGTTACATGCACCTTACCGCTGAGTTAAACTTTGGTAATGGAGTGGATAAAATCACTCGTCGTTTTTCAGGGCTTTGAGAATCAGTTCATTTTCTTCGTCCGACAGGCTCGCGGTCTTTGTCACGTTGCGATTGCGCAATTTTACAATGAAGATGCCAATCCCTGCCAGCAAAACCACAATGGGCATGAACCACAGGACCAGCGTGTGCGTGCCCATTTTGGGTTGCAGCAGAACGAATTCACCGTAACGATCAACGACGTAATCAAATATCTGATTGTCAGTATCACCAGCGGTCAAACGCTCGCGTACAAGCACGCGCAAGTCTTTGGCGAGGGCTGCGTCCGAAGCGTCGATTGATTGGTTTTGGCAAACGAGGCAACGCAGTTTTGACGAAATATCGCGGGCGCGTTCTTCCAACACCGGATTGTCCAGCACCTCATCGGGATTAACCGCCAATGCCGGACTTGCGAAGATGAATGCCACAAACAACAAAATCGAAAATCTACGCATTGACGAGCTTCCTTCTGGATGCCGCCCGTTTGGGAGCGCCAACCCGTAGCCTGCGATCAGCCAGAGAGGTGAGGCCACCCAATACCATTAATACCGGCCCCCACCAGATGAAGGTCACTAGCGGTTTCCACCATGCCCTCAGCGTAATCGAGCCATCAGGCTCAGGGTCACCAAGCGAGAAGTACAGTTGTGAGAATTTGAAGGTTTCAATCGCCGATTCTGTGGTTGGCATTTTTCTGGTGGTGTACAGGCGTTTGGTTGGAAGCATTTCCAGATCGATAACGCCGCGACCAGAGACTTTGAACCGGGCAACGTCCTCAATATAGTTTGGACCTTTAGCAGGTGTCAGGCCTTCAAAGGTGATCTCAAAACCAGCGAAATTATTAACTTCTCCGGGGGCAACCCGCTTGATCAGTTCCTGCTGAAAAGCAGAAACCGAGACAATTCCCAGCAGTAACAAACCGACACCGCAATGGGCCATCGCGGTTCCCCATGTGGAGCCGGGCAATCCTTTGAGCCGTCGATAAGCAGTTGAGGCTTCGACCTTTCCAAAGCCTGCGCGCAGCCATATTTCGGCGAATGCGCCGATCATCACCCACGCGGCGGCGCCGATGCCAAGCGCGGCCAATACAGAAGTACCTTCAACAAAGGCCAATGCCAGAATCCCGATCACCAATGCGCTACCTGCTGCAAAATACAGTTTTTGAATTGCCGACCATAAATCAGCGCGTTTCCATGACAGAAGCGGACCGACTGGAATTGCCAGAAGCAGCGGCATCATCAATGGCCCGAATGTCATGTTGAAGAATGGTGCACCGACCGAAATCTTGGAACCATTGATTGATTCCAGAACGAGCGGATAAAGGGTTCCGGTGAGAACGCTTGCGGCGGCAGTGGCTAAAAACAGATTATTGAAAACCAATGCCCCTTCCCGCGATACGGGCGCGAACAGACCACCACCACGCAGCTCAGACGAACGGAATATAAAGAGCGTCAGAGAACCACCGATAAAGACCACCAAAATAGCAAGGATGAATACGCCGCGTTCAGGATCACTGGCAAAGGCATGTACCGATGTGAGTACACCTGAACGTACGAGGAAAGTTCCGAGCAGGGACATGGAGAATGTCACCAGCGCCAGAAGCAATGTCCAGATTTTCAATGCTTCACGTTTTTCCATCACCAATGCTGAGTGCAATAATGCGGTGCCTGTCAGCCATGGAATGAAGGAAGCGTTTTCTACCGGATCCCAGAACCACCAGCCGCCCCAACCTAGTTCGTAATAGGCCCAGTACGAGCCCATGGCGATACCGGCAGTCAGAAAAATCCACGCCATCAACGCCCATGGACGCACCCAGCGTGCCCATGCCGCATCAATCCTGCCGCTTAACATGGCCGCAACGGCAAATGAGAATGTTATCGAAAAGCCCACATATCCGAGATAAAGCATGGGCGGATGGATCGCCAAACCTATATCTTGCAAGACCGGGTTCAAATCCTTGCCCTCAAAAGGCGCTGGTTGCAGACGATCAAACGGGTTGGAAGTCTTGATGATGAAAGCCAAGAACGCCGTCATGATCCAGCCCTGTACTCCCAGAACATTGGCTTTGAGTTGTGGCGGAAGGTTTACCCCGAACGCTGCGACCAGCGCGGCAAAAAAACCGAGGATCAGCACCCAAAGCAGCATGGAGCCTTCGTGATTGCCCCAAACGCCGGAATATTTATACAATAGCGGTTTGAGCGAATGGGAATTCTCCCAGACATTACCGACCGAGAAATCCGATGCCACATGAGCATAGGTCAGGCTAGCAAAGGACACTGCCAACATCAAAAACGAGGCTATCGCAATCCATGTGCCGGATGCCATCATGCCGGCATTGCCTTGCCGTGCACCAACCACCGGGATGACCGACTGCAACAGCGAAAGCGAAAAGCATAGGATCAGTGCAAAATGGCCAAGTTCAACGATCATTGGGTTTCCTTGGGGTCTTTCCAAACCCCCTGTTCTTTGAGAGCGGCGGCTACCTCTTTTGGCATGTAATTTTCATCGTGTTTTGCTAGAATCGTATCTGCGGTGAACACCCCATCTTTGTCGAGTATTCCTTCCGCGATGATCCCCTGCCCCTCGCGGAACAGATCAGGCAGGATACCCGTATGTTTTACCGACACTTCGTTTTTCAAATCTGTGACGATGAAAGATACGCGCTTGCCATCCTTGACCAGACTGGCTTCTTTCACCAGACCGCCAATACGGAACCTTTGGCCGGAGGCAACTTTCTTTTCCACGATCACGTCTGTGGGCGAATAGAAAAAAACGATTTTATCCTGCAGGGCAATTGCCACAAGGGCAATTGCTGCCACCAGCACTGCGCCGATTGAACCGATACCAAGCAATCGCTTTTGTTTTCTGGTCACTGGGTTGCTCCATCTTTGTTCTGAACAGATTTCTCAGCTTCATTCAGATGTTTTTGAAATTCTGCGTTGTCAGGCAGTGCTAATCGCGCTTTGGCAATTGCCTGCCGCGCCTCTTCAGGCTTGCCAAGTACACCGTAAGAACGGATGAGGCGACGCCAGCCTGCTTCATTTGTTGGATCTTCGTCAAGTTTTGCCGCCAGATTTGCAACCATTCCCTCAATCATCGATGTTCGGGCAGTAGCATCCATTTGACCGGCAGCTTGAATATCACTCTGAGAGGGGCCAGGAAGTTCTGCGGTGGTTGAAGGCGGCGTCGGTTTAATGCCGAGCAGGCCCTGCTGCGCTTTAAGATTGGCTTTAGCAACGGGAACCCATGGAGCCTGATCCGTTGCTTTAGTGAGCAGTTTTTCCCACGCGACAACAGCTTTAACTGGTTCGCCATTTTGGCCCAGAGCCAATGCCAGAAAAAAGCGGGACTTCACATCTTCGGGCGAAGCATCCGCTGCGCGTTTGAACAGATCAAGTGCCTCATCGGTCACCACACCTTGTGAGGAAATCACCAGCACTTCACCAAGAGAAGAAAGCCTTACCGGGGTCTCTCCCAGCAATCGCAACGTATTGCGGTAGGCGTTGATGGCATCATCAATGCGCCCCAAACGGAGGTAGACAGGAGCCACTACGGCCCAGCCTTTTCCATCATTGGGGTTCCTTACCAATTGCACTTCGGCGCGTTCCAGCAGACTGGTGATGGATTGGCGTTCGGGATCAGCGCTCAAACGTGCGGCAAGGGTCTGATCCGGCAGATCGGGTGTACCGCTCATCAGATAAATGACGATGGTAAAAAGGGGCAGGAACGCGATCGACCCAATAACAGCCCATTTGTTGGAGCCAGACACCTTAATTGCCTTTGAACTAGAACCAGACTGCGTGGAAGCAATCAGGCGACGCCCTTCTTCGGCTTTGGCGGCATTGGCTTCTTCGCTGGAAATTCTATCGATGGACAGATCATTATCGATCTCTTCCATCCGAGCTTTATAGATTTCGCGATCATAATCGGATTCAAGCGCAAGCGTACCACCACCGCGGGTCAAAGGGTACAGAACACCGGCGGTCACCAAAAACGTAATAATTGCAGCAACGATCCAAAATAGCATTCTTGTCTAGTAACCTTCATTTCCTGCGATTCCAACAGCTTATGGTGCATCCAGAGCGTATCGGGCAATTGGTCGCAAGTTACAGGAACCACGCACACTTGGAATTCACTTTAACGGCACCCAACTGCCCTTGTCATTGCGACATGCGGTTCCGGTGGCTCGTTTTTCGGTCCCACCATCCTGCAATATGTGCTCATATCGGCGACAATCAGATGATCCAACCTGATATGGTTGCTGTGGAATGACTTTTCCAGAAATTTCTGACAGGCCTTTCCACTTCACAGGGGAGCCGCTTCGCCCTTTTTCAAGCGCGATATACTCGGCCTGAACGGCTCTGTTCATAGAGGTGCGGTCCAAAGATTGCCCAAAATCACCGCCAAGAATCCCAGCAGACAAAGGCTGCGCAAGCGCACTGACGCTTGATAATGTCAGAGGGTCGGATATTTTTCTGGTAGATGCGCATCCACCAAGCCCGATCAGAAGAACGGTGCAAACCAGAAGATGGGCTATCGGAACTAATTTCATTGGCATCTCAAATATCATTAATTTCCCGCCGACCATAGCAAATTTGGATGATTTTAGCAGCAAGTTATTTTGGTTTTATGGAAGGCAGCCTTAGTTCTACTTTCAAGCCGCCAAGGCTCGATTTGGTCAGTTGCATTTCGCCGCGATATTCCTTGAGAATATCTTTGACGATGGAAAGTCCAAGCCCGGAGCCGGGTTTGCTTTCATCCAACCGTTTGCCCCTGCCAAGAACAGTTTTAGCTTCTGCTTCTGACAGGCCGGGACCATCATCCTCGATGGAGATTACAAGATTTTTTTGGTTTAGCGTGGAAGCGGTGATGGTAATTTGGGAAGTGGCGAATTTTGAAGCATTCTCAAGGAGGTTTCCGATAACTTCCTGAAAATCACTTTCTTCCCCGGCAAAAAGTAGCGGTTCTACCTGCTGGTTTTCGAAAATAATTTCAAGATTCGGGTTCAGCTTCCCAATGACCCTGACTAGTTTTTTGATGGCAGTGTTTGCATCGGTTCTGGAGGTCACGGTGGCATGGCGTGCAGAGATTCTTGCCCGATCGAGATAAATCTGGATTTGATCCTGCATCTGCCCAACCTGCTCTAATAGCAGATCCGGGGATATCGTTTTATCTTTTAATTTATTGGGGGTCAGTTCGTTACGAATAACGGCAATTGGCGTTTTTAACGAATGGGCGAGATTGCCGACCTGCGTCCGCGCCCGTTCAATCACCGCCTTGTTTGAACGCAGCAGCGCATTGGTTTCATCTATCAGGGGCTGCACTTCACTGGGGTAAATGCCATCAATGCGCTCTGATTTTCCATCGCGAATATCTTCCAGCGCCCTCGTAGCCCCAGCAAGAGGACGCAAACCGAGCCGCACCAGAAAATAAGAGGCCAGAACCAGAGAAAAACCAAATACTCCCAAAATCACGATCAATCGTGCCACGAAATTTGCGACATCATCGTCGATTTCACTTTTATTGCCGGCCACTTTGAAACTGAAAACTTCATCCCCCTCACCCAAAATCACCTGCGCCTCATGAACGATCAGTTCAGTGCCATTGGCTCCCATTTTAGGAAACTGCCGCTGAAATTCCTCGTTGAATTTGACGGTTTCGGGAGCCATCAAAGATTGGGAGGAAAGGGAGAGAGAGGATAGTTTGTTTTCGGGGAAAACGGTCGAACTTATCGACCAATACCAGCCAGATTCATATTGCTGGAACCGTGCGTCACCGAGATTCGGGGAGCCAATCAACTTGCCGTCATCATCCTGACGGATCGCACCCATCAGGGCGAAAACATTAGCGATGAGAACTTTTTCAAAGCGTTGTTCAGCACTGTTGCGGTAATCTGCGGTAATCAAAAATCCGATCACCATCACGGCAATCACAGTCCATGCGGACAGAATCAGAAACAGTCGTCCAGAAAGCGTACTGGCCCTCATTCGGCATTATCTGACGAAGGAGCAAGAAGACGATAGCCAAGCCCCCTTACGGTCTCAATACAATTAACATCGAGTTTTTTGCGAATCCTGCCAACGAAAACTTCAACTGTGTTGGAATCCTTATCGAAATCCTGATCGTATAGATGTTCGGTCAGTTCGGTACGCGAAATCACTTTTTCCTGATGATGCATCAGATAGGATAAGAGACGAAACTCGTGGGAAGTCAGCTTGATGTGACGCCCCTCACAACTGACTTTAGAGGTTCGGGTATCAAGGGAGACCGGACCACACTCGATGACGGAAGTAGACAAGCCGGCGGACCGGCGAATAAGCGCCCTCAAGCGGGCCAAAACTTCTTCAATATGGAATGGCTTGGTGACATAATCATCGGCACCAGCGTCAATACCGGAGACCTTGTCACTCCAGCGATCCCTTGCGGTTAGCATCAGAACCGGCATATCACGCCCGTCGCGGCGCCATTCTTCAAGAATGGTTAGTCCGTCTTTATCGGGTAGACCAATATCGAGAACCACCACATCATAGGGTTCAGTATCGCCAAGGAAATGCCCCTCCTCACCGTCAAAAGCCACATCAACCACATAACCGGCATCAACGCAGGCTTCCTGCAATTGCCGGTTGAGGTTCTTGTCGTCTTCGATAATTAATATGCGCATGGCTGGTCCCGAAATTATGGTCTAAATTTTCGTGTCACGACACGAGGCCTCATGCCCGGTTTGCCTCTTTGACGAACCGTCACGACACAAATGGTTTTGCCATAAGCACCTTTTTCGCTACGCACACCTAAAATCTGCGCGCCATTTCGTACATCAATACGCGCAGCCGCAACATCTCTGCAATTTGCAGCGTTTGCGGCTGGTCCAATTACGCTTACTAGCGCCAATAGTGCAATTGTGTAGAATATCTTGATCATGTGGAGAATATACCCCATCAATACTGAACCGTATATGAACGATTTGAAAATCCGGATTAGCCCAAAATCATCTGCATAGGGCCTGCCAGACAGAATTGTGCTCCATAATTTGACCTGTGGTCTCTCGGGTATCTTCATCGGACCAACGAATGGGTTCAAATGCGGTGCATTCCCAACCCGTTCCGCTAGTCTCTTTTGTAGGGATCGTCTGGCAGGATGTCAGCAGCAGAATTATGATTAAAAGACTGACGCACTTTATTCCGGGCATTGGTTGCTTTCCTGATTTTTCGGAATCCGAGCGCTTGCGCTTCAGTGATTTTTACCAGCTTTTGACGCTGCCTTGCCGCTGCTTTTGACAATATGTCGACCAGAGCATGCAGTGCTTTGGCGACAATTATGATCATCCTGATCAAGGCCACGTTCCTAATCGATCATATCGGTGGCGGTCAGACGACCATAAATTGCAAGTAGCGCACCTGCAGCACCGGCAAGTTGTACCAATGCATCGGCAATGCCCTGTTGAGCGCTGTCATCGATGGAAACTCCAAATGCACCGGCCACTGCCGCCGCAACCGCGAGCAATGCGCCCCAGATCGTTTTCGATTCAAACCATGATTTTTCACTAACCATTTTTCTATCCTTTCGAATGGTGATTTTAATAAGAAATACTCACGCTTCGCTCTGCTCCCGGCAGGCCGGAACTGGCGATTTGTGCAATGGAAAACTTCACCGTGCCGCTGCCGGAGCCAAAATCTTCGATGCGCATGGCGTCGGTATATGTCGCGTTGGCAATAGATGTTTCTAGAACCCGCAGCTCCGTATCGGAGACATCCAGAATTCGAATTTGGTAGCGCTCGGAACTTTCGCCCAAGGGAATTTCCACCCCCTCCCAACTATCGGCATCCAGCCGCGAACGCCTGATCCAGTTAAGCGAAATGTCACCGTTAGTTTCTTGGTTGCTCCGTAGATGAACCGGACTGAATGCTTGTTTTGAACGACCATTATTTGCGTGGATCAGCGAGATATATGAGCCTGATCCATAAGGTTCATTGAGCGGCCCTATTTGCCAATTCAATTCAAGCCCTTTTTCATAGCTCTCCAGCTGAATGGGGGTAATTGCCTGATTGAGCAGGGCGATGCGGCTCCCCGCAAGCGCTCCTGACGCCATCTCCTCCTCGCTCCCAAGCTGGCCCCGCAGCAAATTGGATAATATCCAGCTGCCATCCTCTTGCAGAAGCGCATCGGTAAACTGAATGATTTCCCAACCGCCATTATTGCATTTAACGGCGAGTGCATTGGCTCCGTTGAGCACCAGATCTTCCGCGACAGATTGCAGAGCATTGAAATAAACGGTCACATGCAATTGCGACCCCAAATCCCAGCGCCCTGAGGGGCCAGCACCCAAAGGTTCCAAAAGTTCTCCTATAGTAGAAGGAATTTCGTTTTGCGCCCTTAGCTGAAAGCCGCTGGTTGTGGGTGACGAAAGCGCCAGATGTGTCCCTACCCATGGATTTGCAAACACGGCACAATGGGAAACCGGCCCGGTGGCATCGTCATTGGCCAATAGGGGCAAGTCCATCAGTTCCACCGAGGCCGGGCCGGCAATTTGCAACGCGCTTTCGATTGAGCTGAAATCGCCCTGATTGCGCGCAGGTTTTGGCAGATCAGCGATAGCGCGTGTTTTAAACATTCGGTGGTTGCCGGTGTCGGCCTGCTCCACCAACCATTTTCTATCGTCGCCTTCGTCGAAAGTGATGATATCACCAGGGCTGAGCATTGAGTATTTCTGCCCCAGCGCAAATTGCAATTTATCCTGCGCAACCCAAAAATCTCGAATGCGTTCTTCCCCTGCGACGGAGGCAGCCCCACTCGGCAACACCATTGGAAGCGACATGGTGACCTGCCGCTCGCTATTGGTGACAAGCCGCCGGGTTTTTGTGCTGGTTTGTTCGTAATTTCCTGAAATTGAAGTGTGACTTACGATGGCTTCGCGGGGCAATTCGGCTTCATGCTCTCGATTATAAACGAATGCCGGTTGGTCTTTTTCCTGAACAATATCCAATGGTAGAATTACAGGGCGTGGACAATATGCCTTGCTGCGGAAAACAATTATACTGTCTTCCTCGCTGATCAAAATACCGAACAGCGCTACCAACGGTTCCAAAGCAAGACGCAGGGAAATCGCGTTTGGAACCAGATAACCATCGACAAATCCATCGACCTGACATCTGAAATTCGTATAGCCAAAATCTTGCATGATGACCGAGATCAAACTGTCGAGCGGACATCCGGCAAGCCGACCGTTTAGCCAATGACCGCGTTGCCAATTTGGCCCGTCACTCCAGACACTGCTGAGTTGCGGAAACCACGGAAATGGTCGCGCGTCCCACGTCCAAATGGCAATATCAGAAGGATCAATCATACGTCCGGAATATTGCGACGAAGAGGGATTATCCAGCGGATCAAAATCGGGATTGTTTGAATCCCAATGGGCAAAATGCGCCTGTAGAAAACGGTTCTGTACCAGATCATCTCTGCCACCGGTAGAAAAATACGGGATGTCGGATTGATCCGATTTCTCATCATAAAACACATTGGGTTGGTTGGAGCCTTTGTCGATTGCCGGGCAACCGATCTCTGTGAAGACCAATGGTTTGCTTTGTGGAACCCAAGCGGTGGGGCTGGCTGAGCGCACATCATTCACCCGCTCATGGTGGTCATTTTCCCACCACGAAACCAAGTCCTTGTAGCGCCAAACCCATGGTTCGTTGAGACCGTCGGTTATCGGCGTTCGGGTAGAACTCAACCGATCTTCGCTTGAGGCATAAAACCAGTCATAACCCTCCGCGCTGTTGATTTGCTGCTGCAAATTTTCGACCGAAATACCGGGTTGGAATTCATTACCATCGCGCAAATCAGACAAGGGCATATAATTGTCGATGCCAATTGTATCGATAGAATCATTGGCCCAGAGAGGGTCCAGATTGAAGTAGATATCGTTGCTGCCATCCTGAGGATGATAGCCGAAATACTCAGACCAATCCGCGGCATAGGTAACGTTGCATGAGCTTCCCAGCACCGATTTCACATCATCAGACAGGGCGACCAATTGTGAGACGAATGGAAAATTTCCAACATCATCGCGCACCGAAGTCAGTCCGCGCATTTCGGAGCCGATAATATAGCCATCCAAACCTCCGGCCAGTGCTCCAATTTTTGCATAGTGCAAAATCATTCGGCGAAAAGACCATTCGGCCGGTCCTGAATAACCAACCGAATTGCCGGATATCGGAAAGTTTCCAACAGCAGCATTGCCGCAAAAATCTGTTATTTGACTTCCTGCCAGCGATGTCTGATCAGCGGTTGCTGGCTGGTCAATTGCGGGGTTACAAGTGACCATGCCACGCCACGGGAAAGCTGCTTGTTCCGGATTACCGTATGGATCTTGCTTGGCATTTCCATCCTGAATATCCATCAGGATAAAGGGATATAGCATCACCTTTAAGCCGCGCGATTTAAGATCGGCAATTGCTGCAAGAATTGTGTGGTCAGATGGAGTGCCTCCAAAGGCAGGGTTGCCGCTAATACGCGACACTTCCTGCGCCGTGCCGGCAGTGATGCCGGATACCTGCCATTTTTCGGCGGTCAACGAATCGCTTTGATGTTCAACCTTTGGACGGATATCACATTGGCCTGCGCGCAAATCGGTTCCAAACCATGCGATGACCAAAGATACCGTTTCAAGGTTTGGACACATCATCTGCAATTCATCAATTGAGGCTTGCCAGTCGGTCGAAGCAATCGTGTTATGCCGGTTTCGTACTCTATATACTTCTGAAGATGGCGCACTCGAATTTGCGGCCTGCGGCAGATAACCAAATTCTGTGGCACCCGGAATGACAGTGATTGATTTGATCTTTGGCCCGAGACCATCAATCTGGCGGATAATTTCTACCGAAATTTGCGGAACCCGATTGCCATATTTTTCCAGAGGCAGCGCTTCGAAAACAATATAGGCGGTGCCGCGATAGGCTGGTGCATTGTTGCTGCCCTGCTTGGCCTCGATCAACGGGTCGGGCTCCTGATCCTCTGTTCCCCGGTACAATCGATATTCAATTGTTGTGAGATCGAGTTCGCTTCCATCTGCCCAAATTCGGCGAATTCCTGAAATTGGCCCCTGACAAATTCCAACTGCAAAATTTGCAGAATAGGAGTAAGTTGTGGTCGTGGTTTTTGGTCCACTGCCGCCGCCTTTGCCTCCTCCTCCCCCGCCGCTGCTGGTTTCTGTCGTGATGTTTTCCTTGAAACGGGTGGCCCAGATGATCTGTCCGCCTAAACGCGTCTGGCCGTAAGTCTTCGGAATGGCAGCCCCTTCGCTTGATGTTAAAAACCGAGCGGCGTCCAAACGAGGGCCTTGAATAACCTGATCTTTGGAAAATAATTGCTGGTCGATTGCGGCACCTGCAATGCCGCCAATTGCCCGGCCCAATACGGCCCCAAACGGTCCGCCAATTGCACCGCCAACGGCGGAGCCAACAACTTGTAGCAGGATTGTTGCCATTTTATTTCTCTAACTTTGGGATTTCTGGGGGATATCGGGAAATCGGAAACCAGCGGCGATGCGCGCGCGCCATGGATTGCCGAGGGTGGTTTCAACAACCCCTGCGCGTTCAAATGCATGAATGAAATGCCGGTCCGAAGTCAGGATGCCAGCATGTTTTGCAATCACCACCTGCTTCCATCGAAAGATGACCAGATCCCCCGGACCAAGGTCATCTATCGCCAGTGGAAGAAAATGCCTTTTTGCCGCGTTCAACATGGTTTCTTCGCCGTCAATTTCCCCCCAGTCAGGGGAATAGGCTGGCATTGTTTCCGGCTCCTCGCCAAAAATCGCACGCCAAACACCCCGGATCAAACCAAGGCAATCCGCCCCCTGCCCCTTGGCAGATGCCTGATGAATATAGGGCGTACCAATCCAGCCACGCGCTTCATTTATGATGCGTTGGGCATCTTGATTTGATGTCATTTGATCAATGCGCCCCCGTCCATTTTTTTGGAATTGCTGGCATAGCTTGCTGCAAAATCATTGCCGGGGAGATGGGGAAATCCGCGAAAATTTAAACCATTCAGAAACTTGGCTTTGCAGGTAGCAAATGTCTTGTCGCAGCCGGTGGTGATTTGAAACGTGTCACCAAATTGCGGCAGATGTGACATTGGCTTCCAAAGGTGTAGGAACACCCGGTCCTGCTCGAAATAGTGTTCGGCGATTTCAATATTCTGGTCGATGTTTTGTCCTGATACCCATTTAAGCAGCCCTCCTCTGGCCCACCCTGCTGGCAGGCCGCCAAGACCAGAAACCACCAGAACGACGGATGAATCCGTCGACACAACCGAACCGGGTTTGGTGAATGCCGCATCTGCAATGCTCACCCCGCATTGCCCATCGCCCAAATCGGCCTGACAATGCCTTACAAAATGCCGCCCTTTGCTTTGGTCCATCAACGCGGTGTGACTACGAAGCTCGGCGCGGAAGTGTTCGTCTTCGCGAATAATATCGCCGATGATGTGGGAGCTTTCTGGAAAATATTGATTTACATTTGACCAGTTTACAACGACGACTTCGATCGTTGCGCCATCAAGTTTTCCTGCCTCAATGTCCTCATCGCTGATGGCGGATGAACTCAGTGCACCGGAAACTTCCTGACCATCGACAGAAAATCCGAGGCTCGCTTCAATGGCACTGGCCTCCATGCCGCTGATCGACTGGCAGGCGACATCGTTAAGCAGAATATCGCCATCGTGATCGGTAAATCCCATCACCACGGCATCCTTGCGAGTCAGTATCCAGCATCGACAAAGCGTCGTTACTTCGCAATCCAGATGGGATTGCATGGCAGACGAGATGTTTCTCACAGCAACACCTCCACCAAGGGAATCGAAGGTATGTCGCCTGCCTGAAACGCGCGAAGATTGACGGTAATTTCATCCACGTCAAAACGCACCGCTACATCGAACTCAAAGCCGGCGCTGATTGTCTCTCCATCGGGCGGTATGCTACCCGGCAAAAACTCGATTGCGCCTGATGTCGGATCGAGTGTGAAGTCCGTATCCAGAACCTGCGGCGCTCCACCCACCTCAATCTCAACCGTTCCAGCAACTGGCTTGCCGATGATCCGCACATAAGCACTGATGCCCGTGCCATAGGTTTTTCTTAGAGCGAAACTTGTGGCTGTTCCATCGCCGGTTCCGATATCCTGATCTTGCGCCGAGATGGTATCACCCGGGCTGCAAGATTTAAAATCGAAGGCATCGCGAAAACGGAACCCGTATAATTTTCCTCGGCGTTGTTCGAAAAACGAGATCACCTGATAGAGATCATCAAGGGTTTTCATACCATAACCGACATTATATTTGCGCCGGGAATGGGCCCATCGGGTGTTGCGTTGTTCATGCCCGGAGGCAAGCGCAACAATCTGGGTATTTCGCAGCGGACCACCGATGGCCCCGCGTGCGATATCCGTCGGGAAACGGACTTCGTGAAAGCCTGTATCTGTCATAATTTTCTCGATTTTTGAAAGTTAAAGACCGCGTTGACCGCGTGCGACAGCCCGTGCAAGCAAGGCTGAAATCTGTCCTTCAGATTGGGCAAAGCTTGTTGCGTTTGTGGCGTTCACATTGAAGGAGATGTTTGTTGGCGCGGCCCCACTTTGTAATCCAATTCCCAATGGACCACCGCCACCGGATGAGGAGCCGAGAACCGAATTTGTCAGATTCCCGACAAAGGAACCGACCAATGACTCCAATGGTGCAAGCGATTTAGTCAACGCCAGTCCGGAGATTCTAAGCGCGATGGAGCGCAAGCTATCTTCGAAAGAATTGCCAGAGACCACAGCAGATTTTATGGTGGAGGTAAATATCCTGCCAAAATCCTCGGTCAATCGGCTCATGTCTTTCAAAGCATTTTCAAAACCGGACGTATCGATATCAAATCTATGGGTGTCGTTATGAGGCATAAGAAATTCCGCTCAATTATCGGGATAATGGTGCATCAATTCTTCCAACGCGGATGAAGACATCAAACCACGTGTGGATGAATCGTATGAAACGGCTGCATGAAATTCCTGCAATGACAGTTGCCAAAAGCTGGTCGGATTTAGCCGCAGGTAACCGAGGCCATAAGCCATCACCTGTTTCCAGGGGAAGGATTGGCTTCCTGCGGCGGCAGCGGGTTTGCGGGTTGTTGCTCCGTATTGAAGGTCGCTTTCAAAAGCTCTGCCGCGATCCGCGCATAGCCGGTAATGCCACCCTCAACTCGCATTTCTGCGACCTCGCTATCGTTCACATTGTGACCGCCACCGCGCAGACCCGCTCCGATGATCGCCAGCAAATGCTTTGCGGATAGTTTTCCGCTGGTAAATTTCGCTGCCAATGATGACAAATCATCCGCTTCAAGTTGCTCTTCCAACTCGGCCAAAGCGCCAAGAGTAAGACACAAGGTCCACGGCTTTCCATCGAGACTGGCAGCAATTTCACCGCGTAATTTGTTGACCATATTCAGGCCCCCGTGAATGCGATTTGCCCGGCTGACTGCAGGGCGATCTCAAATGCAACTTCGCCGCTATGTTCGCCGGAATATTCGATTGCCGTGATCTGGAACAATCCTTCCATCACGCCGAAATTCGGGATTACGATTTGCCATGGGCTGATCAATCCATCGAAAAATTGGTGACGTATTTTTTCATCCGACGAAGCATCTTTGAAGATGCCGACGCCCGATAGAGACGCGCTGCGTAATCCTGCGCCACCGAGCAATTCACGCCAGCGACCGGCGGATTCTGAATCGGTGGCATCCACCGTTTCTGCATTGAACGATAATTGGCGCGAGCGAATGCCTGCGACGGTTTCAAAGCTGCCGACATTATCGACATCAATTTTCAACAACAGGTCTTTGCCTTTTTGGGCGGCCATGATTTCTTTCCTCTAATTTATGCAGGTTCGGTGATGGCGCGGTAATTCAACGTGCCGTGGAAGTAACCGCTTTGCGCATTGTGTGAGACCTCAAGACTCTCATTTGTCATGTTGATCAGGTGATGGCCGGAGATAATTTTCGGTAGTGCATCGAGCGCCTCCACGATGTGTTGGGAAATTTCCAACACCTGCTTTCTGCCATTTTCCGTTGACCAGATATCCAGTAAAATGGTGTGCTCGGTGCCGTCCTCTGTCGAGGTCGACCAGTTGGAATAAACGGCGGTTCCAAAAATAATGTAAGGTGGTTTTTGGCCATTTGGCACATCGTCATAAATGAAGGCCCCACCAAGGGCGGTAGCCAAATCTGTGGAAGCTATCAGCGTCGTAAAAATTTCGGCCTGAAGGGCAATTGCGGGATGCATAGTCTCTCTCCATCATCAGTACTTATGAACTTTGCTCGCGTACATCGCATTGGGTGTATCTGCCGGTTTCATCCGGGTCATAAACCGAGTTAATCAGGAAAATTCTGCTGCCAAATAACAAGCGCATTCCTTGCTGCAAGTTGCCTGTTTTTCGAACCATCACCGTGTGGGTGACTTCCTGATCCACGTTGTCTGCCCTCGAAATTGAGGCACTTCCCACCGGCGTGATTTGCGCCCAGATATCGGATACGGAAACCCAACCGGTGGTGAAACCGCCACACCCGTCCGGCGTTTCGGTTTCTTCCTGCAATGTTACCCTTCGGCGAAATGAACCGGATTGAATGATTGGTTTTACCATCAGATTTTCGGCTCCATATAGGGTGCCAACAGGATCTGGAATCCGGAAGGAATTGAAGCGGGTTGTTCGGCTACATCGATTGCACCGCGAAATTCATACCAATGACCCACCAGCACTAAAATTGCTCTTAGCAAAGTTCCCGGCACATCGGCGCCGGTGTCACCAAAGCCTGCAATCACATCGAGTTCAACCATCGCGGTTGATGCAGTAATATTGAGCGTAACCGTTGGCGGTGAAGCATATTGATTGAGCGAATAGTCCTGCACATTCAACACCGTTGGTGTACCTGCTTCATCATAAGCGGTAACTTCCACAATCGATTGGGGAGGCCTTATTTCCAAGAGAACCGTTCGCTCGGAACCAATTTTTTCCACATATTGTCGCCAGGTCTGGGTGATGAGTTTTCGGCTAATTGTCTGCTCCACAAATGTCGTTGCGGTGCTGATCAAATCCAAAATGTAATCATCTTCGGCACTGGTATCTACGCGCAAGTGAGTTTTGGCCTGAGTAAGCGAAACCGGCGTTGTAGCTGGCGGCTGAACAAGGGATGTCGTCATTCAAAATTTCCAATCTATGCAAATAGAAACGGCCTCGCCTGCTCAAATTTTACTTTGAGAAAACAAGGCCGCTACGGCAGCAATTTCCGCTTTCACGGAAAACGGTTCGGGAGGAAAACCGTTACGCTGTGCCGAATTTCAGAAGCTTGATCGCGTCAAAATCCTGCACTCCGCCGCCAACACGTTTGGTGGTGTAGAACAGCACATAGGGTTTTGCGGAATACGGATCGCGCAACACGCGCACGCCCGAACGGTCCACGATCAAATAGCCCCGTCGGAAATCACCAAAGGCAATCGAGAGCGAGTCGCTGGCAATATCAGGCATGTCTTCAGCTTCCACCAATGGGAACCCCATCAAGGATGCACTGGCGCCAGCACCTGCCGGAGCCTGCCAGAGATAATTGCCATCAGCATCTTTGAGTTTTCTGATTTCCGCTTGCGTTTTTCGGTTCATCACCCAGTTCGCATTCTGACGATATCCAGCTTTCAATGCATAGATATTTTCAATCAGAATGTCGGATGCATCGGACCCCGGAAAAGCACCATCTGAGCCAGTAACGACGTAACCAAGCTTACCCCAAGACCAACTGGATTCTGCAACCGTTGTGTTGGTCAACAGGCCCTTGGGCCGGTTCACCCCATCACCATTGATGAAGGCCGCTCCTTCCTGTTCGGCAAAGACGGTTTCCACTTCCTCGCCGATCCATGCGTCGATATCCACTGCAGCATCATCAAGCAACATGGAGGTCGCCGCAGGCATTGCGTAGAGCTCCATGGTTGGAAACTGCAACTCGCTCAAAGTAGCCGTTGAGGTTTGCGGACGGGCATCGGTTTCTGCAACCCAGCCAGTTGCCGGTCCAGTGATGGCGAACGGCTTTTTATAAAGCGCCGAAGAAATGGTCTTCACTGAAGCGATAGAACGAATTGGCGAAATTGCGGCCAGACGTTTACCAATTTCAGTGGCCGTTTCATCGGGCACCAGATAGCCACCATCCGGATTGCTACCATAGGACATGGCTTTTTCTTCGAACAGACGCAGACCGTTTTCATTGCCTCTTCGAATGTAATCGGCAAAGGCGTTTTTATGTTCGAACTGAACATTTGTCAGCGGCTGAGAGCCATTGATTGCCGGGCGTTGATTTTTCAATGCCAGTTCATCCATGCGCGCTTTTTGTTCATCAAGCGACCGGTTAATGCGGTTCATTTTCTGAGTGGTGACTATATCAGCGCTATTGCCGGATTCCAGTTGGCTCAGCCGATCATCATTACTTTCCTTGAACGCTTCAAACGCCTGCATGAATTCATCAAACGCATTGGCGACATCATCGCCGATTGCTTTTGTTTCTGGGGCCATTTGGCCTTGCTCATTTTTCATTATCTGCTCCTTGGATTAATAGTTTTGGTGGCCGCACGAATGTGGTCAGCCAAGTTTGGGTTCACTTGCGAAGCAGCGTCCCGCGTGCTTGCCATATGCGCGTGGCCTTTTTGAATGAAGGCTCTTGCATCGCGCCGTGTCAGCCCAGCATCCTGCGTGAGCCACTTTTCAAATTCGCGAATTGTCGGGCGCGAATTTATGTGTCTGGATTTCACCACGTCGATGCGGGCACCCGATTGCATGGGGAAAGTCACAATCGATATTTCCCACAAATCTGCAGTGATAATTTTTCGAATTTTGCGGATGAGGTCCTTTCGAGAACGCACAGTTTTAAAGCCGATGGAAAGACCATCAATGGCCCCTGCCCGCATCAGTTCCAATATCTCTGCGCCTCTGGAAATTCCGGTTGTGATTTGTCCAGAAACTTTCAGACCCCGTTGATCTTCGCGGATTTCATTCCAGACCCCGATCGGTTCATCAGGGTTATGCTGAAACAACATGCGGATATCGGATGGCGTGCGATTTTTCAGTGAATTTTTGAAGGCTCCGGGCAAAACAATATCATTGCCCAGATCGACTTCATCAAACACGCTGGCATAGCCGCTGAAGCTGCCATCCAGATGTATTTTGTTCAATTGGACCGGGACAAACTTCGTCTCCCGCAGCATAAGGTTGCCATGGTTTTTCATGCATTGCTCCTGCAATAAAATAACTATCTGGTTAGGTTGTAGCGTTCGCCGAGACGAGCCAAAATGCCGAGACCCCACCACGCAAACAGGCTGGCAAGGGCCGCACCCGTCAGGGAGATTTCAAAGATGCTCAAATGCTCCAACAGGTCCAGTTCCGTTGCAAGTTTCAGACCGACACTGGTGCCAAAAATTAGTCCGATCACTACGCCGGTCAAGAACCTCAGCGCTGCTTCACGCCGACCTTTTGGTAGAATATAGGCGATAGAAATCGCCGACCCAGCCACTGCGCCAATTGCTTTTGCAAACAATATCCATGCGGTTTCCGGCAAATCATGTACGGGATCAATCATCAATCGGGCCATAGCCAAGTGCTTCGCGTTTTTCGTTATCGGTTAAGAATTCCGCGCTGCCAATTCTTGCCCATTGCTTCTCCATATCGGGAGCAATGGCTTCGACGGTTTCGCGGTTGAATTCCAGTTTGATGTTGTCGCCAAATTGCGGACCAAGCCAGTTTCCGAGCGATGCAGCAGTGCGTTTTACCAATGGCAAAACAGTTTGCGTCCAGAAAGCTCGATTGGCTTCTTTATAGTTCGAATAGGTATTGTCACCGGGAATTCCAAGCAGCATTGGCGGGATGCCGAAGGCCAGTGCGATGTCGCGCGACGCTCCATTCTTCGCTTGCATAAAGTCCATATCACGCGGGCTGTAACCCATAGCTTTCCAGTCCAACCCGCCTTCCAGAACCATCGGACGACCAGCACGAATTGCACCACCATAACCTTCTTCCAACTCTTGCTTCAGACGGGTAAATTGTTCGTCGGTCAGATTGTCACCTGCACCGCTCGAATAGATCAGTGCGCCGGAAGGACGCGCAGAATTATCAAGCAATGACTTGTTCCATGTGCTGGCGGCATTATGAATATCCAACGCCATGTGAGCTGCAGCCAAAGGAGAATGGCCGAAAATTTCGTCAACCGGATTAGCCAGAGCGAGATGCAGAATTGGTCGCTCATCATCTTCCACATTAAAGCGTTGTTTGGTGCGCCCTGCCTGATATTCGTATGCGGCCGGATAACCATCCGTCCCGGCAATTACCTTCACACAGTCCGGTGCCAGTGCATGAAGTTCACGCGGCGTTCCATCCAGCATTGCTACATGCAAATAGGCATTACCGAAGACCAGAAGATGACCATATATTTTCTCGATGAAAGCAGAACCCGATTGCCGCATATTTGGTTTTGATAGCAATTCCAGCATTGGATGCTGGTCCAGTTTTTCACCTTCCTCAACCAATTGCCAAGGAATGGAAGCGCCTGCATCCCCGATCATTCTGATACAACGATAGACAATCGGATTTTTCAAGAATCCTTCTCGCGAAAGACGCCCGGGGTCCGAGGACGACCAGTTTGCACTGGTACCATTTTCAAAGGCGATCATCGAATTCAGATAATTCTTGCGCTCGAGCGGAGCGGGCTTGCTGGCAGACGGTGTCAGCCATTGGAGCAGGCGGTTCATATACCAATCCAGACTTGTTAGAAATCAGATGTAGTCAGTTAAATCAGACCGTTCGAATGCGCGGTCTGCTGTTGTTTTGCAGGGCCAGCGAGGCTATCGCCCATACCAGCGCGTCGAGCCTGTCGGGCGAGCGCCCGGAGGATAATCCGTTCGGGCCGAAGTCGCACATTTGGTCTTCCAGTTGTGCGAATGCGCCCACGTGATGCACCGTTCCTCGTTCATAAAGCAGCGCCACGGGTTCTGCCCGCAGCCATTTTCCACGGCTGGCATGGACTGTTTTTACAGGCACGGTTGGGTCGACCGTATGGAGAATGGTTTTCACCATTTCCCCCCCCTGATTGACCTCCGCGATGATGGCGTCGGCCTCCAATTCATGGAAGGTCGATACCACTCGGTTTGCCCACTCAATGGGGCTAGCCTGCTGAATAGTTGCATCACGCAGAACATAACATTTACCAGCACCATCACGTCCAACGGCAACGATACCGCAGGCATCAGAACTCTTGCCAGACGATGCGGGCGGATCAACTGCAACCACAATGCGTTGCAGTTCTTCCGGTCTTTTGGCACGCAGATCATCGATCATTTTGCGCGTCCATAATGCATCGTCGCGGTCTTCGATCAGTTCTCCATCCAGTTCCTGACGGCCCAACCGTGTGCCTCCATATCGAGAGGTCAGATAGTCGATAAATCCCGGTGCCAGATGGGATTGATTGTCGATGGTTTTCGACCGCGAAATCACAGTCGAAGGATCGGCGATCAGTTTCTTCAACATCTCCAGCGCGCGCGGCGTGGTGGTCACGACCTGCCTCGGGTTGGAACCCAACCTCAAGCAAAATTGCAGCATGTTCCATGTGGCATCCAGATAGGGCCACTTGGCTAATTCATCGCACCATGCCGCGCCGAATTGGCTGCCACGCAATTGCTCCGGGTCTTCCGAAGAAAATGCATAACCAATGGTGCCATTGGGCCATTCCAGTTGACGTTTGGAACTCAACCACTTCGGCCTATCCGCTTTGTCGTGGATGGCCAGCAAGCCGGATTCCCCTTCGATCATTACATCACGCACATCGGCAAATGAGCCGCCAACAAGAGCAATACGCCCGGCTCCATCGCCGGGAAATAATTTATTGCCTGCCACAATCGCCTTGATCCATTCAGCGCCGGTTCGGGTCTTGCCCGATCCCCTGCCGCCGAGTAAAAGCCATGTGCGCCAATCGCTCAATTCGGGGCGCTGGTTTCTTCGTGCCTGTAGATGCCAAGCCCTGTCGAGCCATTGCAAATCGTCGATTTCCAGCGAACCAATAAACTCAGTTATTTTTCTCGCGCTGGATAACTTTTTTAATTTTTCGAGCAAGTCGTCGGTGGATTTCCAATATATCTTCGCTGTCGACAACTTTGTCATCCGCCGCCTTTTCCATGCGTTTTTGCATCTCTTCCAGCCCTTGTAATGTTTTCACCAGTGTCGCCAGCGAGCGAATGCGCCCGTCCGAGGGGCCATCCGATTTTTGAGGACGTTCAAATTCCGTAATTTCCTGCCGGGCGATGCCGATCAGGCTGACAAATGTTTGCGCCAGATTGTTGGGGGAAACGCCATCCGCATTATCTGGCGCTTTCTGCAAATTCCAATTTTCCAGAGAGGCTCGTTCAAAGACCTTGCCCGGCTTTAAATTCATAAGACGGTCAAGATAACCAACCGCACCCGGGCACAATTCAACAATACGTCGAGCCGCCGCCCAGCGAATTTTAGCAGTGTACATAAATTCAATAATTTCATTTTGAGAGGGCCAGAAACACAAAAAGGAAAACACCGTGATGTTTTCCCGCACTTCTCTAACCATGACATATGTATAGCCGAACACCGGTTCGGTGTCAATGATTATTTTCCTATTTTAGGAATATTTTCCCGATTACATGCTTCACATACCAAAAAAGAGTTAGATCAAGAAAAAGGTGATGAGGTTTTAAAGCGGATGCTTAAAACCCCTCCAAAGCCAAAAGATGGAAGCGCAAAAGATACCCCCTGCGCTCCCGATGGCTCTAAGGACAGTGAGGGAGTGCCAAGAGGTTGTTTGGCTCGATTCCGTCAGATTCGGTTTTCAAATACTTTCGACCGTTTCGGCTGTGAACTTCGATCCATACCGATTTGCCTTTTTCATCCGTCGTCCAAAACTTGTCTCCGGATTCAATAAGCTCAATGAGCATGTCTATGCCTCGGTACCACTGAGTTTTTCCTTTGCCGCCCAGCCCTTGTAGGCGACGATCAGGATCGTCGTTGTCCGGCTTGTGGCAGTTTACTTGAAATGTATCCATATTTTATTCTCCTGTGTTGTGTTGAACAGGAGGACTTGACGGGAATCTCGAAAACTGAAAAGGTTGTCTCGTGATCACAAACAAGCCCTTCTGCGGCTTATCTAAAATTAGGTGACCGATTCGAACTCGGTCACCTTTTTTATTATCTGTGATTCGCTGGGCTAACTCAATGCAGGTTCTTGCTTTGTGCTTGGCACTCCACAAGTCATTGTTTCTTGCCTCTATTGAAAACCTTTGCCCATTGCTTAGGCGTAAGAGGTTTCGTTAATCCGCCGTATAGATTGGCATCTCTTCATACTACTCGAAATCATCAATCAGATAGTCTTCGTAATCCGTAGCCGTCAGGCCATCTTCGCTGACCACGTTGCCTCGCACACTTATGCCTGCTTCGTGCACGGTTTCCGCATTGCCTGAAATTAGCGGATGCCACCAGTGTAGTTCCCTGCCCTCTTCGACAATGCGGTAGGCACAGCTTGAGGGTAGCCAGCTTATTTCATTTAGCTTTTCAGGCGTTAGCTGGATGCAGTCGGGCACTGTGTCGAAGCGGTTTTCATAATCCTTGCACTGGCATGTGCCGTGATCCAGCAAGGTGCAGGCGATCTTGGTGAGGTGAATTTTTCCTGTGTCCCAGTCTTCCAGCTTGTTCAAACAGCAGCGCCCACAGCCATCGCAGAGAGATTCCCATTCTTTGGGCGTCATCTCGGTAAGTTTTTTGGTTTTCCAGAATGGTTGTTTCATGGGGTGTAGACAAATTTTTCGGGGTTTTTGCGCTGAAAGTGCTTTATGGCACAGGCAAAAGCCACATCGAACCCTTATTTGATTATTACAGTTATTTTACTACAACATCGAGGCGTTTTTGTTGTATGAAATAAAACGAAGCAGCCCTCAAATATTCGGCAATTTTTGGAGAAACCGTGCGCGATCCGTTCAATAATTCCAATAAGGGTAAAGGCCGTAACCGGCTGCTCGATTTTGACTCGTGGATCGATTCCTCCCTATACGCTATGTTCAGCAACGGTACTGAGCGGCTGGAAACCATCAATATCTGGTTCAGACGCTTTCGTGTTACCGGCTTTAAGAAGCTTTTGGTTGAGGTGCTCGACGAGGGTTTTACCTTTGGCGTGGCCGGATTGATCCTGCTCTTTACGCTCGCAATTCCGGCCTTTGAAGAAACCCATAAAGATTGGCGTAGTCAGGGGGATTATTCGATTCTCTTCCTTGATCGCAATGGCAAAGAAATCGGACGGCGCGGCATCAGGCAGGATGATGCGGTACAGGTGGATGCCATGCCGGATCATTTCATCAAGGCTGTTCTGGCGACCGAAGACCGACGGTTTTTCGACCACTGGGGCATTGATTTTCTGGGCCTTACCCGTGCCATGGCTGAGAACGTCCGGGCAAATTCCGTTGTGCAGGGCGGTAGTACGCTGACCCAGCAATTGGCGAAGAACCTGTTTTTGACCAATGAGCGGACATTGGACCGTAAAATCAAAGAGGCTTTCCTGTCTCTTTGGCTGGAGATCAATCTCTCCAAAAAAGAAATCCTGAAATTCTATCTCGATCGGGCCTATATGGGCGGCGGTAATTATGGGGTTGGTGCGGCGGCTGAATATTATTTTGGCAAGGAAGTCACGGATATTACTCTGGCAGAATCTGCCATGTTGGCGGGGCTTTTCAAGGCACCAACAAAATACGCGCCTCATATCAATCTGCCCGCGGCTCGTGCGCGTGCCAATGAAGTTCTCACCAATATGGTGCAGGCCGGGTTTATGACCGAGGGCCAAGTGATTGCTGCACGGCGCAAGCCTGCGGAAATCATCGAACGGGATAATGCCGAAGGCCCCAACTATTTTCTCGATTGGGCTTATGAAGAAGTTCGGCGCATCGCGCTTAAATTTGGCACCAGAACGCTGATTGTAAAAACCACCATCGATCTTGATTTGCAAAAAGCCGCGGAAGATTCCATCGAGACTCATTTGCGCCAGTTCGGAGCAGCCTACCGGGTTAAACAGGCAGCGATGATTGCGATTGATCGCTCAGGTGCGGTTCGCGCCATGGTTGGCGGACGCGATTATGGCCACAGCCAGTTTAACCGCGCGACCAAAGCAAAACGCCAACCCGGCTCGTCCTTCAAACCATTTGTCTACGCCTCGTCGATTGAAAATTTTGGATATAATGAAACGACCAAAGTACTCGATCTCAGTGTTTGCCTGCACCGGCCCGGCCGCAAGTCGTGGTGTCCCCGCAACTATGGCGGCAATTTTCGTGGGCCTACAGATTTTACGACTGCTTTGGTTAAATCTATCAACACCATACCGGTGAAGCTTTATCTGGGGCGTGATGGCTTGAAGCCCCTTGGTGGTCAAAGGATTGTAGATACCGCCCGCAAAATGGGCGTCACTTCAAAGCTGGTGATGAACCCGCCAATGGTACTTGGTTCCAACGGATTGACCGTGCTTGAAATGGCAACCGGCTATGGTTCGTTCATGACTGGTGGCACGAGATTGAATGTGCAGGGCATTATTCAAATAACGGATACGCAGGGCAATACCCTTTATGATATCCGCAAGGACCAGCCAAAACCCGTGCGCATTTTAAAAGAATCAACCGTATCCGCGATGAACCGGATGATGGTGCAAATCCCTGAATGGGGAACCGCCAGACGCGCCCACCTTGATGGCATTCGTGCTGCGGGAAAAACCGGTACGACTCAGGCTTACCGCGATGCATGGTTTGTTGGTTTCACCGGCAATTATGTGGCTGCGGTCTGGTTTGGCAATGATAATTATACATCGACCAACCGCCTAACTGGCGGACGTCTTCCTGCGATGACGTGGAAGAAGTTTATGACCTATGCACACCAAAATATTGAATTGCTTCCAGTGCCTTATGTGGATGATCCTCTACCAGAAGTGAAAGAACCCAAGGCCATTGCCAAGACGGATACAGGCGAAGAACAGGCTGCCGCGATAAGACCCAAAACCTTGTCGCGAGCCTCAGAGGAAAACTTGCGGGAGTTGGAAAAAACATTCCGTTCGGCAAAACCCACAACTGCCCACGGCAAAGTGGCGGCCCAGTCCCCGCCCCTGTTGACAACCCAATGAGATTCAATAGACCTTCCATAGCGGCTTAAAAATATGCGGGCATGATCCTTTGCGTAGTATCTTCAATCTACTGTTTATCTTTCTTATCGGGCTTGGGGTCGGCTCGGCTACCGCGTGGTATTCCATTCAAAAATCTCATGGTCTTGGTGCCATTAATATTGGGCAGTGGTCTGCATGGCCCTTTGTGGGAGGTTCTGCGGTCGATCCTTATACGGGCGCGAAGGTGGTAGCGGATGGATCACTACCATTGGGTGCTGCCGAAGGGCTGGCATTTGAAGCCGTCAAAGATGAAGAGGGAACGCTCCTTCGACTGGAGTGTTCATATCGTCTCGAAGGCATCACTCCGCCGGCAAAATTATGGACACTGGTTGCCTATACCCCTGATGGTGCTGCGGTAACGCCAAGCCCGGGTGGCACGTCCGCCAAATATTCAGGAAATTTGATGCGCTTTCCAGATGCTTCCTTCGTTATCAATATCGGCAGAAGCCCCATGGCAGGAAACTGGATATCCATTCAGGGCACCGGAAATTTCAAGCTGGTTTTGCGCCTTTATGATACGCCCGTGACCAGTTCATCTGGATTGATCGAACCGGTCATGCCTAAAATTTTGCAGACGGGGTGTGAATCGTGACCAAACGCGCCACCTATATTATCATTTGCGGACTTGTTCTTGCCGGGATAATTCACATCATGATCATTCTGCTGATCCCGACATTCGGGACCAAGGATGCGTCCGATCAATTATCCCAGAACAATGAGGTATGGGACTTTGTTACACTCTCCAGTGAGGGGGCTGCCAACATAGCCGATGTTGATCCATTCTTTGAAATCGGCGCGTGCAGGTTTGATTTGAATATCGATTCTCTATTGATTACCGGCCCCGAAACCGATGCGTTCTGGTCTGCATCCGTGTTCACGGAAGATGGAAAAATTCTCTACAGCATGAACAAGCGCACCGCCATTGAAGGAAAATTGAGCATTCTTGTTGTTAACGCTATTCAGATGTCGAACTTGCGCGAGATACAGCCGGAAGAAATCGAAACTTCAATTCTGATCGAATCGCGCAATAATAAAGGCTTTGTGGTTTTGAGAGTGCTATCGCCGGACGAAAGCTGGAAACCCGGCGTAGATGCATTTTTGGGTAGCATTCAATGCAACAGGTATGCCGCTAATTAATATAGCTGCGACCTAATCGTGTTTGCCAGCGGACACCTTTTCCGGTGTCTCGTAATATCTTGAATAGCGAACGCCGGAAAAGAACAAAATTTTTGCTTCTCTTCTAGGTTCTTGTTTCTGTGTATGTGTTGACCTGATCTTGGTTTCAGATGGTCTGGGCAGTCTTACAACCGTTCCCATAACAATTCTCCGATATGTATGAAGGTTTTTCGGTACGCATCAGAACTATATTTCGATAACCCTAAATAAAATCATTATGGTTAACGAAGTGCTAATAATTTTAGGCAAATATCCTCCTTATAAATAAACTACGAGGATCACATGAATACTCAGCATGCGAATATAGCACCGGCCCAAACACACGTCGCCACGCAAACCATTAAATACAACAAGGGGAGACCGGTAAAAATTTTACTGGATGCGACCTATGCGTTTTGTAGGTTTGAGCGACCGGGCCAATCAGATATTCGGCAATATAAAGAGTTTTTCTATTCTCTGATTGATCAGACTACCCCTGTCGAAAAACGTGAAATATCGATTGCTCTGGCGCGAAATTACTATACGCCGCGCACCGTTGCAATTTTCCTTGCTTTGGGTGAAGTCTCTGGAAGCACTCCCATTCTGCTATTTTCTCCAGTCTTGAAAGAAGTGGATCTGATTGCGATTGCTGCAAAATGCACGATTGCCGGGCTGCGAGTGCTGGCACGCCGTGATGGATTAAGTTTACGCCTCAAGAACGCGATTAAAGAGCGCGAAGATATCATGGCGACGAGAATTTTGCAGACAGATGAGTTCGCGGTAACTGCCTCAGTGCCAAAAGCGGAACCAAAACCTCCTATCAGCGCTAAAGTATCGGCAAAAACAGGTGTTTCAACGACCACCAATCCTCAAGATGAATTGATGGCGATGGCAGCACGCGGTGGACGGTTGGGAAAGCAGAAGCCTACCATTGCTGACGAATTTTCGACACCTTCAGAAAGCGTTTCCGACACCCTCATCCATGCTGCGCGTCATCGGGATAAGGATAGTTTTTGCATGATTGTTGGTAAGGCGGCATCGCTTAATCCGAAATTTATCAGTGAATTATTGACATCACCAAACCCCGAAGCCCTTTGCTCACTGCTGAAAGCACTTCATATTCAGACCTCCAGCGCATCTCAGATTTTGCTGCTTCTCAATCGGGAAATTGGCACCAGTATTCAACTTTTTCGGGCAATTATGGCCAAATATGACTTACTGGACGCAGATAAATGCCGAGGAGAATTGATTCGGATGGGCGCGCATTTCGGGAGCGGGCATCAAAATACGCCATCACAGAGCAGAGCTGCCTATGCAGCGGATGTACAAGACAATGTTTCGCGGCTGGAAAGAGCGCTTCGCACGCGCCAGCAGGCTCTGGGTCAACATGTGCAAACACCCTCATTTGGCAATAGAGTTCGCAAACAATACACCGCCGCTTAGATAATCCGCACTACGATGATTATTGGGCTATTTCCAAGTTTAATTCGTCAGATTTACTCTCAACTTCGATAATCCAGATATCAGAATCGAACTTTTTTTGTCGCTCCAGATATTCGGTTACGTCGCCTTCGTGCGAGTGCCTGACTATGTGTTCGAATTTGCGCCCGCCATCGTCCTCTTCCTCAAAAAAGGATTGTGGGGCGGGCGAGAACAACGAAAATTCGCCATTGAGGTGATTTTGAATGATGAATATTGCGCCCGCGTCCAAGGCGCCCTTTTGCAACACAGTGACATAAGCCCCGCGCCCCTGCTCCGTGCGCAAAAATGCAGATACCCATATGTCGCTTTTCAGTCTCATAATTCTGAAGCTTTAGCTCTTTTTGATCGCACCAATGCTGGTCAATTTATCCAGCACCGCACGGCTTGGCTGACCATCAACCGATAATTTATAGCGGCTCTGGAAAGCGCTAATGGCGTCCTTGGTCTTATCGCCATAGATGCCATCAATGGTTAGGTCCAAACTGCCATATTCAATTAATCCAGTCTGGATTAGCTTCACCAATTGCTCATCGCCACTGGTTGTAACCGTTTGATTTGACCTTCTAACTCTCAACGAACCCAGAAGTTCATGATCGGGTTGACCTGTTTGCGGCAGATCGCGCGAGGCCTGATATTTCAAGATAGCCGCGCGTGATTCCCTGCCATAAATGCCATCAATATCGCCGGTATAAAAACCTGTCGATGTGAGCCCTTTTTGAATTTCCATAAGCAGAGACGAAGACGCATCATAGGATGAAAGCAATTTTGGCTTGGTCGTTGGAACAGGAATATTCCGCATGCTGATTCTTTGGGTAAAAACAGAATGTGCTTTAGGCCCTCTGAGATTGACGCTTGGTATCGCTTTTACCACCATGCTATCTCTGGTCATCCAGATTGGGCCGGGATGGTTTCCCGATTGCGAAAAAAGAGCGTTGGCGCTGATCAGCGTAAAGCCCAGTAAAAAAGCGAAACTGCCCATGACTTGAGTTGGGTGTTGCACCATAACTTTTGCGGCTGAGCGCATGGTATTTTTGAACATGACTATCTACCCCCTCAGGCAATTTTCCTTACAATATTAAAATCTGTTTCCGTACCATTTTTAAGCTGGGGCTTAAGTCTGGTAATTTCGCTTACGGCATCAGCCGGTACAGGTGGCGCCATATCGACGACAACCGGCAACGTTATGCTAACCGTGGTTCCCTCATCAGGCTGGCTTTGAATATGAACCGAGCCACCGTGCAATTCGACAAGCCCGAAGACTACGGAAAGACCCAAACCGGTGCCTTCATATTTGCGATCATACTTACTATCGGCCTGATAAAATGGTTCGCCCAGCTTTTCGATATGCTGCTGCGATATTCCAATACCGCTATCATTCACTTTGAATTTGATGTTTCGGCCAACCCGTTCAACATCCAGCCAAACCGCACCACCTGCATTGGTGAATTTGATTGCATTGGATAGGACATTGGTCAAAATCTGGACGACGGCCTGATGGTCTGCCGTCATTTCCGGCAATTGATCAAGAGACCCCACGCTGAAACGCACATCTCCCTTATCCGCTTCTACCTGAAGCATGGACATGGTGGATTGAATTGTACCGGCGAGGTCGAAGGGTTCGGGGCATATTTCGTATTTTCCCGCTTCAATTTTCGACATATCGAGAATGCCGTTGACCACACTTAACAAATGGTTTGCCGAACTATTGATAATGCCCACATATTCATCTTGCTTTTCTGCGCGGATATTTTCGTATTTATCCAGCTGCAACATATCTGAAAAGCCGATGATAGCGTTGAGCGGTGTTCTTAGTTCATGGCTCATATTGGCCAGCATTTGCGTTTTCGCATCGCTGGTAGATTGGGCCTGATCGTTTTCCTGCTCCAATTGCTGCATGGCTTCCATCTGGCTTGTGACATCTCTGCCGATCGCCAAAACCTGCCGCAGGCTACGACCCTGATCCGAGATGATGAATGGGCGAAACTGCAATTCACACCAGAAGGAATTGACCTCTTCAAGTTCCAGCTTTGGAAGCAATAAACGGATGGTTATTGTGCTTTCGCATCCATCGACAAAACAGTCGGATATAGAAGACAAGAATGCAACGCGGTCCTGAACATGAACGTGCTTTATAAAGCCGTCTTCCAACAGATCAGCTTCCGGCACACCAAAAAAGGTCCGGGTTTTTCCTGAAAGATTAGTAGTAAGCCCATTTTTAGCGTGGAGCGTTACCCAATCTGCGGCAAGGTCCAGCAGATTGAGTGCATCCTCAACGTTATTGGCTGGCACATGTACAACCTCATCGACTGCATTCACGCCATTGCCAGTGCGGGCCACAGGTTTTGTCTTGCCCGATATTTTTGCAATCAAATTTTTAAACGAAGCTTTCAACGCAATACCCAAATCAGCTTGTAATGATTTACTCTTATGGCTCCCAAACTTGCACAGGTGATTTAATGGAAAGCTAAGAACAAAATTTTGGAGGCCTATTCCTGACGAATAACTCGTCAAAACGTCGTATTTTATCGGACATGGTAAACGAAGTCTTTCAATGGGGCGGGCATTGGCAAGCGAGCATTTTTTTCATCGGAAAACCTGATTTGGGTAAAATTTTAAATAATTCCTCACAGTTTTTGGAAGCCGCTTTTAATGGGAAACAGGTAGATGCTGGGCCACGGATTTAACGGGGACGTTTTCTATTATGTTACGACTGGTATTTTGGCTTTGTTTGCTAATCATGTTCATTCCGACCACAAAGGGCGGTACGGATTTATCTAATCAACAGGTTTCCACTCAGGAGACATTTGCTGCTGCGCACACCATTTATGGGGATTTTGCTCAGTTCTGCGTACGTAACCCTCAAACCTGCGATACGGGTCGTCATTACATGGCTCAGTTCAAAGAGAAGGCGCGCACTGGCGCCAACATGGTTATGGCCTATCTTGAAGAAGGCAAACAGACGGCGGACCCTGTGGGAGCTCTGGCAGCGAATCAAGTTGAGAACATTGATACGGTCACAACCAGTTCCGTTTCAAAATAAAATCTGAATTTGACGACCATTAAGCGTAAAAATCCATTGTTGCGGTTCTAATCGGCTGGCTGGTATTCTATTACTAACCAAGAATTGGAACCCCACATGAACATTGAAGACATTATCGAGAATTTCGAATTCCTGGATGATTGGGAAGATCGTTATAAATACCTGATCGAGCTTGGCAATAAGCTCGAACCATTTCCCGAGAGCGAACGCCATGACCATAACAAGGTTCAAGGGTGCGTTTCGCAAGTTTGGGTTGTTACCCGTGTGGGCGAAGGTGACGATCCAGTCGTGAATATTCTGGGCGATTCAGACGCCCATATTGTGCGGGGGCTGGTTGCTATCGCGCTTGCTATTTTTTCCGATAAATCTGCGTCTGATATTCTGTCAACTGACGAGACAGCTCTGTTCGACAGGATTGGCCTGTCTGAACATATCACCCCGCAAAGATCGAACGGGCTACGCTCTCTTGTGGCGCGGATAAAATTGGATGCGCAAACTGCATTGGCAAAATAACAGTCATCGCCGCCTATCCTGTTCTGATTTCTGGGCGATAATTGTCTCCGCCCCAATGTTCAATTTTACCGGGCGCTCTTCCGGTGTTTTGTGAAAAACCGTAATGGCGAGCAAGAACCGAAAGGGCTGTTTTGAGCATTAGCTTTGCGGAACGAGGCGGCCAGCGCCGCTCACGTTCCACCAGTTCCAGACCTTTCAAAAAACAGCATATATCAAGGGCAATGCCCGAGAGTTCTGGGCCAAGACGCTCGATTGCCCTTTCCACATATTTGCGCTTGTCGATGGCAAAGTCGGATAATTCGGCCTGATGATTGCCTGCACGTGAACTGCTTTTTCCAGCAATGTTCCCATCCCAGCTCACAGAGACTGATGGTAGAAGATTGGCTTTTTCAAAATCAGATCGCAGTTTTTCGCCCGCCGCCAGTTCTTCGCTGTTTATATAGCTTTTCCCATCCTTATCCTTACGTGAATAAAGACGCATGAGAGGTGATTCTGATAGGTTGAGAACGACATTGCGAAGTTTTGAAGCTGGCTCAGTAACAGCAGAAATTGCCGCGTTGCCTCTGTTTTGCAAAGGTGTTTCAAATTCAATATCGGGATAAAGAAGCTGCCTTGCAACAACAAGTCCAACATCTGTTATTTCAAGATAACCGCCGTTTTCCTCAATCGTTTCTCCCATCAAGCCCTGAATATAAATGGCCTTGGGAAACGAAAAACCCCTGCCCTTGAATAACATGGTGATTTTGGAACTACCAATTTCTACCGGTAATCCACCTTCCGATGCTTTCATCAGCAGCTTTAAAAACCTGGCTTGTTGTTTTTTCTGAACGCGTTCCTCACTCATTGCACTTCACCCAAAGCTGAATTTTCCAATCCCCCATGGCCCCCATGGCCCCCATGGAGGGAACGGATGGTCTCCAGAATTGATTCAAGCTTTGTTAGATTTCGGTCCAGATCGCAATCATCCCGAAGGTCTTCTACAACCATACAGGCGTGCGAAATGGTGGTGCGATCCCGCCGGAACAATTGCCCAATTTCCGGATATGAGATCGACAGGGATGTATGAAGTAAGTACATGCAAACCTGCCGGGCCTGACATATGGGGGCTACCCCGCGTGTGCGCCCCTGCAAGCTTTCCACCGAGACCTCGAAAAAGCTCGATACAAGTTCAACCACCAACACAAAGCATTTGGACTGATAACGGGACCGTTGTGCTTCGACATTCAAATAATTCTCCAAACAGCTTTCTGCACTATTTCCACCTGAAATCTGTCGGCTGGGGATATTTTGAAATTGTTTAGGAAATAGAGTCCCGGCATGACTCCATTCCTGCTCTGAAATATGTGTCAAATTGTGCTCCCTAGTTAAGTAATAGGATATTTTTCCTATTTTCTACACCAAAGAAGCGTTCGGGGATAAGTTTCACATAAATTTATACCGCCGTAATATTAGTTGTTACATTACAAATATTTACATAAATTCTTGTAAGTGACGAAACGTAAACTTATACACATAAACATGAAGTACCCCATGATTTCGAATCATACCAACAATATTATGCGGCTTTTTTTCCTATATTTTATTATTTAATGGCAGGACCATTTCATCCAAAATTATGACAGAATCAATTTCAAGAAAGGACAGATAATCAAATTGATTTCCCGACTAACGGGTATCGATATTGGCCAACATCGGAACGGAAATTGCCGCTGCCTGTTTCTCGCAGAATGCAAACTTCAACAGGCAGTCATTCGGCAAAAAATCAAATCAACGAACGGCTCCACCGCTTATGATTTCAATCTCCACCTCGCCCTGATTACGGCATTGTCTGCCTTAAGCACAATAAAAAACCAGCGCTCAGCACAATGGCCGAACACCGGTTAAATTACTCATCTTGGTGCATCCGTAAAAACAGATGCGTTCCGGAGGTGTTGCCGCCGGTTACTTTTTGATTCTTGTACCTGGTTTACGACCAAGGCCCATTTCTCTTGCAAGGCGAGAGCGGGCTTTTGCGTAAGCTGGTGCAACCATTGGATAGTCTGATGGTAGTCCCCATTTTTCACGATATTCTTCAGGAGAGATATCATAATGAGACCGCAAATGCCGTTTCAGTGATTTGAATTTTTTTCCGTCTTCAAGGCAAATCAAATACTCATCATTCAAAGATTTCTTGATGGAAACAGCAGGTTTTGGTTTTTCGGCAGCAGCTCCGTCGGGACCGCTCAACTTCGAAAATGCTCCGTAAATATCACCAATCAGATTTGGCAACTCCAGAGATGAAACAGGATTATTACTGACATAGGCTGCAACAACTTCAGCAGTCATTTCCAACACAACATCCATCTCCGCTGATTCCACGATGGAATCGGGTTGTTCATTTTCCATATTTTGTCTTTCTATAAATAGTAATGCGCCCCGTTTGCTCTTAGCAAACAACTTTGAATTTCTCACCCATTCAGATGAGTCTTCGACGCTGAACTAAACATAAAAAAAGTTTTAGTCAAGAAAATTTGGGATATATTAGTATTACCAACTTATTATATATTATACTTGTAAAATTATTCCTACATAACCGTTAAATATTGACCACAATACTAATATATTTATTCGACCTACACAGGATATATTTGTTCAATAACTGATGATGAATATAACAAATATGTAAAAATATTTACCCAAACTTCACCTCATCCATTGAAAACAAAGCGTTTTTTATGACGTTTCTCGCATTTTCTCCGGCAAGAAGCTTTTTGGCGTTGCGAGACCACAAATTTATCTTGTTTTGCTCCGCCAGACTTATACGATTGGCCGACCAAATAATTATTTCAGCAACATTTAGAGAATAGCGATGACAAAAATCGAAAAAACAGACGATGAATGGAGAAAACTGCTCACGGCTGAACAATATCACGTAACGCGTGATCACGGCACGGAGCCTCCCTTCAAAGGCCCGCATCAGGAAGAAAAGCGCCCCGGTGATTTCAACTGCGTGTGTTGCGGAAATAAGCTATTTCGTACGGATGCAAAATTTGATTCGGGTACTGGCTGGCCCAGTTATTTTCAACCTGCATCACCAGGAGCTGTTTCGGAGCATAAAGACCGCTCCATGCTGATATTTGTTCGCACTGAAATACGGTGTGCGGACTGTGATGCCCATCTCGGCCATGTGTTCGATGATGGCCCCGAGCCCACCGGATTACGCTATTGCATGAATGGCCATGCATTTGACTTTAAACCTGACGAATAGACCCCATATCCTTTTTACCCTTAATAATTTCGGACCCAAAAATGACTTTTGACGCCTCCAATCTGACCCCGCCTGTTGCTGAACAAATTGCGAAATCGGATACTCATCACGGTATTGAACGCACGGATAATTATGGCTGGCTTCGTGCCGATAACTGGCAAGAAGTGATGCGTGATCCGCAGGTGCTGGACGCAAAAATCCGAGATTATCTGGAGGCGGAAAATGAGTACCAAACCGCCCTTATGGAAGATACCAAGCCACTGCAAGAAGACCTTTTTGCGGAGATGAAAGGGCGCATCAAACAAGATGATTCGTCCGTGCCGATGGCTGATGGACAATGGGCCTACGGTGTTTCCTATGTGGAGGGCGGCGAACAGCCCCGCTTTGTACGCGAACCTACCGGTGGCGGTGAACAACAAATGCTGTTCGATGGCGATGAAGCTTCCAAGGATAAAGGATATTTCAGGATTGGCGGTTGTGGCCACGCGCCAAACCACGAATTGCTCTATTGGTCATGCGACACCAAGGGTTCAGAGTATTTTGACGTCTATTTCAAGAGCATGTCCGATGGCTCGGCCCTTTCCGATACACTTTCAGATACGGGCGGCGGCGGCGTATGGAGCAGTAATAGCGAATCATTCCTCTACGGAAAGTTAGATGAGAATCATCGTCCATCGAAAATCTTCCATCATAAAATGGGTTCAAACCAATCCGGTGACCAACTCATTTATGAAGAAAAAGACCCCGGTTTCTTCATGGGTATTGGCAAGACCCAATCCGATAATTTCTTCATGATCGATATCCATGATCACGAGACATCCGAATGCTGGCTCATTCCGGCAGATGCGCCTGATACCAAACCGCGCCTGATCGCGGCCCGCGAAACGGGTGTTGAATATTCCGTTGATGAGGGTAATGGCACGCTTTATATCCTGACCAATAAGGATGGTGCTGAAGACTTCGAGATTGTTACCGCACCAGCGGACAATCCCGGCCCTGAGAATTGGCAAGACCTTATTCCCCACAAGCCGGGACGCATGATTATCAATCATTGCATCTTTGCCCGCCATCTGGTCTGGCTGGAGCGTGAAAATGGTCTACCCCGCATCGTGGTTCGCAAGCTTGAAGACGGAGAAGAGTTCTCCATTGAATTTGATGAGGAAGCTTATTCTCTTGGATTCGGGGGGGCTTATGAATTTGATACCAATGTCATCCGCTTCACCTATTCATCGATGACCACCCCTTCCCAAACTTTTGATTTTAATATGGAAACGCGCGAGCGGACATTGCTCAAAACGCAGGAAGTTCCTTCCGGCCATGATGCGGCTGACTATGTCACCAGAAGGGTGTTCGCCCCATCGCATGATGGCGAGCAGATACCGGTAACCCTGCTTTATCGTAAAGATACGCCGCTTGATGGCTCCGCGCCGTGCCTGCTTTACGGCTATGGCTCCTACGGCATGAGCATGCCTGCGGCCTTCAACACCAATTGCCTGTCGCTGGTGGATCGCGGCTTCGTCTACGCCATTGCCCATATTCGCGGCGGCAAGGAAAAGGGTTTTGCGTGGTATGAAGCTGGGAAACGCAAACTCAAGACCAACACGTTTAAGGATTTCATATCCTCAGCCAATTATCTGATCTCGGAAAAATTCACATCCAAAGGCAAGATCGTTGCCCATGGCGGCAGCGCTGGTGGCATGTTGATGGGGGCCATCTCCAATATGCAGCCTGATCTATTCGCCAGTATCATCGCCGAAGTCCCCTTCGTTGATGTGCTCACCACAATGCTCGATGACACCCTCCCCCTCACCCCGCCGGAATGGCCAGAATGGGGCAATCCGATTGAGAGCAAAGAGGACTATGAGACCATCGCCGCTTATTCGCCCTATGACAGGGTGAGTGCACAGGCCTATCCGCCGATCCTTGCCATTGGCGGATTAACCGACCCGCGCGTGACTTATTGGGAACCGGCAAAATGGGTGGCAAAATTACGTGAACTCAAAACCGATGATAATCCAGTGCTACTGAAAACCAATATGGATGCGGGCCATGGTGGTTCAGCGGGACGGTTCCAGCGTTTGGAAGAAGTGGCGTTTAGCTATGCTTTTGCGATTAAGACTGCTGGTGTGATGCAATAGATCTGCACCTAATATCGGCAATGCGGACAAAGTGATAATTTTGAGTTTTGGGAATTATCCAATTTGCGACTCAGATAGATCCGTTGATAAGCACCACAAGTGATTATCTTGCTGCGAGGCAGGCCAGTGATGCAAGCACGAAACCTCACCCCAATACGCCAAGCGAATTCGACTTATCTCGCCTATTTGATTCAGGTCAAAGGAACCAAATGAGCAATCTATATATTCAATTTCATGAATATATAGAAAGGGTACGAAAATGATCTTGAATTGGAAAATCGGTGGGCTTTTGCTCGGGTTGGTGTTTTTTCTTGCGGTACTACTGGTCAAACCTATTGGTGTATCGACTCAGTTTGTTATTTTGGACGGGATTATTGGCAATGCTGTTAATGCAGAATTGGTCACTAAAACCGACGAGGGATATACTTCGACCAACGCCTATTTGGCAAAATCCAAAGGAAAATATGCTAAATCCGTTGTTAATCCGATGAACTATAGCTTTGTCTTTGTGTTGGCGATGATGGGGGGAGCTTTTATCTCTACGATGGCCCGTGGTGGCCTAAGTCGAGAAGAGCGAACCATGCCAGCGCTCTGGCGAGCCAACTTTGGCGACAACCCGATGACCCGTTATCTGGTTGCCTTTCTTGGTGGGTTCATTGTTCTTTACGGCGCAAGATTGGCTGGGGGGTGCACTTCTGGACACATGATGTCCGGCATGATGCAGAGCGCCCTATCAGGTTACATCTTTGCGGCTGGAGCTTTTCTCGCGGCCATTCCGGTCGCACGCATTATGTTCAAGAAGGAGGCCAGATTATGAGCCAGTTATTACTCGCAATTGTTATTGGTGGCGCCTTTGGTGCCGTGCTTGACCGTGTTGGCGCAACCAATCCCAACTGGATTGGCCGAATGCTGAGCCTAACCAATCTAGCTCTTATGAAAACCATTTTGCTGGCGATTGGCACCGGGGCAGTGTTGATGTTCGCGGGGCAGATGTTGGGCTTGGTAGATGTCGGTCATATGAGTGTGAAAGCTGCTTATGCCGGTGTGTTTATCGGCGGGCTGTTGTTGGGAACCGGATGGGCAATTTCAGGCTTTTGCCCCGGCACAGGCGTGTGTGCAGCCGCTGCTGGACGTAAGGATGCCATATTCTTTATTGCTGGCGGCCTATTGGGCGCTGCGGCCTATATGGTAACTTATCCTGCGTGGAAGGCATCTGGTCTGCTGGATAGCATTGCCGGGGGTAAGGTGACATTAGGCACCGTTCCCGGATCAAAGTTCGATGGCCTGATGGACTTGCCAGGAGATGTTGTCGGTTTGGTTCTGGGACTTGGTTTCATAGTGATTGCTTTCGCCCTCCCGGATCGTCTGGCCGGAAGAGATGTAAGCGATTCATCTTCTTCAATCCATGATGCCAAACTTAGCAACGACTAAGCTATCTTCGAAAACATGCACATTTCGCAAAACTCAAACAATATTTTGCTTCAAGAATCACAGCAACAAAAAACCCCGGCCTCATGGAGACCGGGGTTAATTCTTATTCCGAAATTTGTTCGACTTAAGCTTTGTCGAACATCTCAGCTACGTATTCCCAGTTGATTAGGTTATCAACGAAGGCTTCCAGATATTTTGGCCGCGCATTGCGATAGTCGATGTAATAGGAATGCTCCCAGACATCGCAACCCAGAATTGGTGTCGCACCGTGTACCAGCGGGTTTTCGCCGTTTGGTGTTTTAGCGATTTCTAATTTGCCGTCTTTGACGGTAATCCAGCACCAGCCGGAACCAAATTGTGTCGCGCCTGCGGCCATGAAATCGGCTTTGAATTTATCGTATCCACCGAGATCAGAATTGATTGCATCTAAAAGCTTGCCGGGGATTTTGCTTTCTCCGCCGCCGCCATTTGGTGCCATCCAGTTCCAGAAGTGCATGTGGTTATAGTGCTGACCAGCATTGTTGAACAGACCGGCATTTTTGCCAAAGCTTTCTTTGACCACATCTTCAAGGCTTTTACCTTCAAGGCCTGAATCCTTCAGCAGATTATTGCCGTTGGTCACATAGGCCATGTGATGTTTATCGTGGTGAAACTCTAGAGTTTCAGCGGACATATATGGGCCGAGGGCATCGTATCCATAGGGAAGATCGGGCAATTCGAATGCCATTATGGCTCTCCTTTTCAAAAATTCTTGAATATACGGCGTGGGCCGCGTCGGTTAACAATTAAGCCGTTACGCTTTGCGGCACAATGGTATAAATGTAATTGAACGAAAAATTGAGGGGAATTCCATGTCTTATAAAGCTTTTGTATTCGATGCCTATGGCACATTGTTTGATGTGCATTCGGCAGTTTCGCGCCACGCCGTACTGGTGGGAAAAAATTCTGCACGTTTGTCAGAGATTTGGCGCAACAAGCAGCTTGAATATACGTGGACCCGCTCCGGCATGGGCAACTACAAAGATTTTTGGACGCTTACTACCGAGGCATTGGATTTCGCTCTCGAATTTGTTCCTGATGTAAATCAGGATGCACGTGATCAACTGCTTGAAGCCTATAAAACCCTTGATTGCTATTCAGAGGTTCCCGCTGTTTTGAAAGCGCTGAAGGAACAGGGTTACCTAACCGCCATCCTATCGAATGGCTCACCCGACATGCTCAATAGCGCGATAGAATCAGCTGGCCTTAGTAACGTTTTGGATGATGCATTTTCCGTCCATGATGTAGGCGTGTTCAAAACAAATTCTGCCACCTATTCGATGATTACGAAAGCTTATGACATCGATCCCTCGCAGGTGAGTTTCCAATCCTCAAACCGTTGGGATGCTGCCGCTGCAAGCAATTTCGGCTTTGATGTTTGCTGGATAAACCGCACCAATCAGCCCGATGAATATAAGGACATGCCGCCAAAACGCGTCATTTCCGATCTCAATGGATTACTGGATTAAAGGCAGCAATATCACAAAATGGCCTGTAGTCTGCCGCATTCCTGTCAAAGTTAATCAGAATATGTTCCAATTAAGTCATTGATATAGTTATATATTTTAATATAACGTGAGTTGCTACTGCAAATCCAAAACGCTAACTTCTGCCTGTCGACGGATGACCTCTCCTCCACATTATGAGGGGCGTAAAGAAGGTATTCGTCGAACTGTGATGCGGCACCAGAAACGTGTGCAGCACCGCAGTTATTTCAGTTCGACCGGATTGTGCAATTTAATGTGGCCGGTCGATTATACTAAGGAGACGACCCATGAAAACTCTATTGGTAACCTTTGTAGCCTCATTGGCATTCGTTGGCGCAGCTTTTGCCGGCGAAGTTGAAGGCAAAGTTCAAAGTGTCGATGCGACGAAAATCGTACTGGAGAACGGCACTGCACTTGCTATCGGTGAAGGTGTTTCGGTGGACGGTGTCCAGGCCGGAGCAGAGGTTAAAATTGTCTATGATGACAGCACCAAAATGGTGACTGAAATCCACTCCATGTAGTTCTGAAATTGAGGCGGGCGCTCTCCCAGCGCCCGTTTCCTCTTTGAGTGGCTTTGTTCTAGAAGCCCTTTTTAATGCTTCCCAAAATTCCCCGTACCAGTGCCCTGCCGAGGCTTGAAGCCAATGAGCGGGCCAGCGACTTGACGGCAGCCTCTGTCACGCTCTGGCGGCCACTGCTTCTTCTTTTGCGGGTGGATTTTGTTCTTTTTCTGGCGCTTCTTGTGGGGCGATCATCCCAGCCAAACCCTGGAATTTGAAAACCTGTCCGCGAACGTTTCATACGACCGGTTTCTTCGCGTTCCTGATCTTCACGCTCACGCTGTTTTTCTTCGCGTTTTGCGGATTTTGCGGCACGTTTTTGCAGAATTTCGGAGGCGGATTCCCGGTCGATGGCTTTATCATATTGCGCACCAACAGGACTGACGCTCATAATATTTTTTCGCTCGCGATCGGTTATCGGGCCAAGGCGCGAAGATGGCGGACGAACAAGCGTGCGTTGCACGATAGAAGGCACACCTTTTTTCATCAAAGTTGAAACCAGCGCCTCGCCTATCCCCAATTGGGTGATAACGGTGCTGGCCTTGAAATCTGGGTTGGGGCGAAAAGTGTCCGCCGCCGTTTTCACAGCCTTTTGCTCGCGCGGAGTATAGGCGCGAAGGGCGTGTTGCAGACGGTTGCCGAGCTGAGCCAGAACGCCATCAGGAATATCCATCGGGTTTTGCGTTACGAAATAAACCCCGACACCCTTGGAGCGGATTAACTTCACCATCTGCTCTACCTTTTGGAGCAGAATTTTTGGTGCATCATTGAACAACAGATGCGCTTCGTCAAAGAAGAACACCAGTTTTGGCTGATCAGGATTGCCAACTTCCGGCAGTTCTTCAAACAATTCGGACAACAGCCACAGCAGGAAAGTTGCATAAAGCTTTGGCGAGCTCATCAATTTGTCTGCCGCTAAAATGCTGATGGCACCGCGTCCATCGCGGGTGGTGCGCATGATATCGGCTATTTGCAGGGCTGGTTCTCCGAAGAATTTGTCGCCGCCCTGTTGTTCCAGAACAAGAAGCTGGCGCAGGATCGCGCCGATCGAGGATTTGCTGACATAACCGTATGTGGATGAAATTTCCGAAGCGCGTTCGCCCATTTCAAAGAGGAGCGCACGAATATCTTTCATATCAAGCAGCGCCAGACCTTCATCATCAGCAATCTTGAAAGCAATATTCAGGACACCCTCCTGCGTATCGTTGAGATCCATCAGCCGCGACAGCAATAATGGCCCCATCTCAGTCATGGTGGTGCGGATAGGATGACCTTTTTCACCAAATAAATCCCAAAAAATGACTGGAAATTCCTGGAAATCATAATCGTCAAATTTAATTTCTTCGGCACGTTTGGTCAGGAAATCCTTGTCTTCTCCCCTGACTGCAAGCCCTGACAAATCGCCTTTCACATCGGCGCAGAATACCGGGACGCCTGCGTTAGAAAAACCCTCGGTCAGGATTTGCAGGGTGACCGTTTTACCTGTTCCGGTAGCGCCGGTGATCAGGCCGTGCCGGTTTGCCAGTTTCAGGTTCAAAAATTCGTGCTGTTGAAAGGAATCATCGGTTTTTCGGCTGGCACCGATAAACAATTTGCCGTCTTCACTCATTGGAAACTCCTCACAGATTCATCAAACTTTTTAAGATTCTATAGCGAGCGTTGCTGATTCAGGCAAACCAAACGGCTCAGAATCCCAATACGGGACGCATAATTGGCATGATTTATGCATTTTCTACGTCAATAGGGCTTGATGGAGCAAATTATGACGTTGAACAGACGAAATTTTCTTGGATCACTGGGACTGGGTGGAGCGGGTGCAGCGCTTGGCTTGCCTGCGCTTGGCGCGGCTGAGGCCACCGACAGGATCACGCTTGCGGACATTCGTGGCTCGTTCAACGCCAATCAATCAGGCCTTCGTCCCGGTGCCATCGATGATCAGGGTAAATTGCTGCAAAAAATCCTTAATTCAGCGGCTGAAGCCAATAAACCGGTGTTTTTGCCACCAGGGAACTATTTTGTTTCCAATATTGTGTTGCCCTCCAGAACAAGACTGATGGGCGTTCCAGGGGCTTCGCGGTTGATTTATACGGGCGGCGGACATTTCCTCATGTCGGAGAATGGTTCCCATATTGAACTCACCGGTCTGGTGTTGGATGGGGCCAATCGTGGGCTGCAATCCTATGCCGGCGCAGCTCTGCGTATCAATAATGCTTCTCATCTGGTTATTGAAAATTGTCAGATTTCCGGAAGTCTGGAAATAGGGGTTCAGATTGACCGTTCTCAGGGACGTATCGAACGTTGCGAGATCAGCGGTGCAGCGGGTGAATGCGGCCTTTATGGCATTGAAAACAAGGGTCTTCTTATTGCTCATAACCATGTGCATGATTGTGCCAATGGCGGTATTTTAGTCCATCGCTGGAAAACCGGCGACGATGGTACAATTATCTCGAACAATCGTATTGAGCGCATTGGTTCTGCTCACGGCGGCACCGGCCAATGGGGTAACGGAATTAATGTTTACAGGGCTGATTCGGTGATGATTGCCAATAATCAGGTGAAGGATTGCGCTTTTTCCGCGATTCGATCCAATTCCGGCAATAATGTGCAGATCACCGCCAATCAGTGCCTTCGTTCTGGCGAAGCGGCGATTTATTCCGAGTTTGAGTTTAACGGTGCTATTATCACCAATAATGTGATTGATGGCGGTGCCAGAGGTATTTCGATTGCCAATTTCAACCGCAATGGTCGAATGGCGATTTGTGCTAATAATCTCATTCGGAATATCCATGATAATCCGCCTTACGAGGATAAAGATCATCTCTTTGGCGAGGGCATTTCTGCTGAAGCGGAAACCACCATTACCGGTAATGTGATCGAGAATACGGCTCGGTTCGGCATGATGCTCGGCTGGGGTGAATATCTGCGCAATGTGATTGTCACTTCAAACGTCATTCGCGATACTAAAACTGGAATTTACGTGACGGTCATCGAGGGAACCGGCCCTGCTATAATTTCTCAGAACCTGTTCTCTGGAATCACGGATGGCGCGATTATCGGCTATCGCTGGCAGGAGCCGGTTACGAGCGATCTTATTGACGGCAGTTCGTTTCCAAATTTACAGATTGAGCGCAATCAAACCAGCTAGCCAAGAACTGAAATTTCGCTAAGGTTCTCAACACGAACCAGAAGCGGAATTTGATTATGAACTTACCTGACGGCTTTATTTCTGAATATGTCCAGTGCAATGGCATCAGCCTGCACGTGGTGCGCAATGGCGGTGATTCTCCCCTCACCGATACTCGAACACCGATTTTATTCCTGCATGGGTTTCCGGAATTCTGGATCGCGTGGCAATCGGTGTTTGAGAAACTGGCAGATGATTATTTGATCATCGCACCGGACCAACGCGGTTATAATTTGAGTGATGCACCTGAGGGCGCTGAAAATTACAAAGCAAAACTACTGGTCGGTGACATGCTTGAACTCACCCAGCAACTGTTAGGCGAGCGGTCTTTTGTTGTTGCCGGGCATGATTGGGGTGCTTCGATTGCCTACGCCTTGGCAATGACCGCGCCGGATCGAATATCCAAACTGATTATCGCCAATGGTGTGCATCCCGTGAGTTTTCAGGAGGCAATACTTGATACCCCCGAGCAAGCTGCGGCCAGTCAGTATTTTCATGTGCTTCGTGCTGAAAATGCACCGGAATTAATGGCCGAAGATAATTATCGTCGTACCCTTGCGATGTTTGAAAAATTCTCCGCCACCCCATGGCTTACAGACAAAGACCGTGATGCTTATCGCGAAGCATGGGGCAGACCGGGGCGGTTGGAAGCGATGTTGCATTGGTATAGTTCATCACCCATCATCATTCCAAAACCGGGCGAAACTGATATTGATGCGCCGTTATATGGCGCTGACCGCTCGAAGTTTCGCCTGCCCATGCCGCATTTATTATTCTGGGGCATGAAGGATCAGGCATTGCTGCCAGCGTCGAAAAAAGCAGTTGCAGAATTCTGCGATGATTTTCGTGAAGTCGAGATTGCCGATGCAGAGCACTGGTTGCTGCACACCCATAGCAACTTAATCGCTGACAAAATGCGCGAGTTTATCGGTTAAGCAACGGCTCGCGACAAAGCGCATTGGGACCACAAATCAGACAGTGCCGAAACCAGATGAGCAATATCAGCGTCGCTATGCACCGGCGAAGGTGTTATGCGCAGGCGCTCTGTACCCTTTGGCACCGTTGGATAATTGATCGGTTGCACATAAATGCCGTAGCTGTCCAACAATAAGTCGCTGATCCATTTACATTTTGCGGCATCCCCTACCATCACCGGAATGATGTGGCTTGCATTATCCATATGAGGAATGCCTTTGGCATCAAGAAGCTTGCGCACGCGGGCAACACGCTCTTTTTGAGCGATACGTTCCGCATCGTTTTCCTTCAAATAGATAATGCTTTCCAGCGCACCGGCAGCAATTGCCGGTGGCAGCGCTGTCGTGAAAATGAAGCCGGAGGAATAGCTGCGGATGAAATCACAAAGTGCATCAGAAGCAGCGATATAGCCGCCCATCACGCCAAATGCTTTGCCCAATGTGCCTTCAATGACACTGAGGCGATCCATTAAACCTTCGCGCTCGGCAATGCCGCCGCCGCGTGGGCCATATAGGCCAACTGCATGAACTTCATCAAGATAAGTCAATGCGCCATGCTTATCGGCTACGTCGCATATTTCCTTGATTGGCGCGATGTCACCATCCATTGAATAAACGGATTCAAACGCGATGATTTTCGGAATGTCGTCGCCATATTCTGACAGAATTCTGTCGAGATCAGCGGGATCATTGTGTTTCCAGATACGCTTTTCGGCTCTGGAATGACGAATGCCTTCAATCATCGAAGCGTGGTTTGAAGCATCGGAAAATATTACGCAGTTTTCAATATTGGCACCCAATGTGCCAAGGGATGCCCAGTTTGAAACATAACCAGAGGTGAAAATCAGTGCAGATTGCTTGTTGTGCAGATCGGCCAACTCGTTTTCAAGCAAGACGTGATAATGGTTTGTGCCGGAAATATTGCGTGTGCCGCCAGCGCCTGTGCCACATTCGTCAATGGCTTTGTGCATGGCATCGGCAACTTTGGTATTTTGCCCCATGCCAAGATAATCGTTGGAGCACCATACGGTTACTTCTTGCGTTTCGTCGCCGATAAAGCGGGTTGCGCGGGGAAACGAACCGGAGTGTCGTTTCAAATCTGCAAACACACGGTAGCGTCCTTCTTCGTGAAGTTCCTCTACCTTGGCAGTGAAATGTGCCTCAAAATCCATCGATCGTCTCTCCGATTAACCGCATCATGCGTTAATATCATACCCAATTGGCCGAATAAAAGTGCAAATCCGCACACCTCACCCATTCAGCATTATGCATATATCACGTCATTGACACACATCAACAGCATCATTTGCAAATAAACCTTATGTGAGACTAATCGCCATCTAAAGCGGTTTTTGTGATCAATATCACGGGGATAATACCTGCGGCTACAATAATGAGCGAGGCAAATCCCGCTTCTTCAATGCGCGCGCGTGATGCAAAATCATAAACATGGGTGGCAAGAGTGTTAATGCCGAAAGGCCTTAGCATGATGGTGGCGGAGAGCTCTTTGATGCTGTCGACGAATACCAGCAAGGCCGCTGTTGCCACGGCAGGCCTCATCAAAGGCAAGAGAACTTCGTATAATGTTCCCGAAGATGTACGTCCCAGACTTCTGGCTGCGCTGTCCAATTGGGTTGGTATTTTCTTAAACCCACCATCAAGAGACCCTTCTGCCATGGCCATAAAACGCACGGTATATGCGTAGATGATGGTAGCGCCGGAGCCGGTGATCAATAATCCTGTTGATATGCCGAAAGTCTGACGGAAAACGCCGTCCATATAATTATCAAACATGGCGATGGGCAGAAATATGCCCAGAGCGATGATGGTGCCGGGAATCGCGTAACCAACCGATGCAATACGCACCGCGAATGCAATCAGCCCGCTGTCACTTTTGCGCACGGCATAGGTCAAAACCAAAGCCAGCAAAACTGTGATTACCGCCGCAAGGCTTGCAAAGACAAGGCTCGTGATCAAAGCTTCCAGCAAATCACCGTCTAGCCCAAAAGGGTAATAAGAGATCGCGTAATCGGCCAAAACGGAAAGTGGAATTCCAAAGCCGATAACGATCGGCAGCACGCAAGCAAAGGCTGCAACGCGGCCACTTTGGCCTTCGAGTTTCATTCTTGTGTATCGGGTTTTGGAAGAGGACATACGGTTTTCCGCAAAAGAGCGCCCTCGCCTTGCCCAGCGTTCAAATAAAATCAGCAAGAAGGCAATCAATAATAATATCAGCGCCAATTGGGCGGCACCGGCAATATCGTTTTGGTTTAGCCAGACTGAGAAGATCGAGAATGTCAGGGTTTGAATTCCTAAATATTCGATCGCGCCGATATCATTGATGGTTTCCATCATTGCCAGCGTTACGCCGAGCACGATGGCCGGTCTGGCCAGCGGCAACAAAACACGTAGGAAAATCGGGAATTGTTTGACGCCCAACACCCGCGCGGTTTCGATCAGCCTTGCGCTCTGAAAATGAAACAACGCCCGCACCGAGATATAAACATAGGGATAAAGCACCAGCGACAGGGTGAATATGGTGCCGGGAAGCGTCCTGATTTCCGGGAACCAATATTGTTTGATGGAGGTGTAGCCGCCAATCATCCGGATGATTTCCTGTATCGGCCCGGTGAACGAGAAAAATTCCACGAATGAATAGGCGGCAATATAGGTTGGAACCGCAAGCGGCAGCATCAAAGCCCAGCTAAATATTTTGCGGCCGGGAAACTCAAAAAATGACACCAACCATGCACACATTGTGCCGATGATTGCGGTTAGCAGGCCGACGCCAAGCAAAAGTAACACAGTGATTTTGGTCGATACCGGCAAAATCGTATTTGCAATATTTGTGATGCTTTCGGTGGTTCCCGATGCAGCGATTACGATCAGTGCAATCAGCGGCATAGCAACGGTTAAAGCAATCAACAGGGTCGCGATATTGAGCGGGCGCATCATAACAGAAAACGGGGAGGATCTACGCGATCCTCCCCGAATAAGTACTCTAGTATTTTTCTCTGCCTTTTGCTGCATATAGCAGTCTTAGCTTGGTGGGCCTTCGTTGTAACCAACTTTATCCACTAGCTCAGAGGCTTTTTTGCGATGCTTTGCGATTTCATCAAGGGAAAGCGTGTCTGGTTTAATTTCCCCAAAGCCCATGACGATGGCTGAAGGTTCTACGCCTGGTTTAATCGGATATTCGAAAACCTGCTCGCCATAGATTTTCTGTGCAGGACCGCTGGAAAGGAATTCCATCAACTTCATGGCGTCTGCTTTATGAGGCGCATGTTTTGCCATGGCCATGCCGGAAATATTCACGTGAGTTCCACGTCCCTCACTGTTAGGGAACAGGATTTTCATGGATTTTGCCCAGTCTTTTTGCTCAGGCTTTTTCTCATTGGTCTGCATCAGGCCAACATAATATGTGTTGCCCAATCCCAGATCACATTCGCCGGAGAAAATACCTTTTGCCTGCGCGCGATCATTGCCGGCGGGCTTGCGGGCAAGATTTTCCTTAAGACCCATAAGCCATTTTTCAGCTTCCGCTTCCCCGTGATGGGCAATCATTGAAGCGAACAATGCGACGTTATAGGAATGCTGGCCCGAGCGGGTGCAAATTTTGCCCTTCCACTTTGGATCGGCCAATTCTTCATAGGTGATTGTGTCCTGCGCCACGCGGTCAACGGAGGCGTAAATCACTCGACCACGGGTGGTTAGACCGAACCAATGGCCTTCCGGATCACGATATTCAGTTGGAATATTTGCTTCGATAACATCGGATTTTACAGTCTGGGTAACGCCGTTGTCTTTTGCGCCACTTAAGCGCCCGATATCCACAGTGAAGATCACATCCACCGGCGAATTTTCGCCCTCGGCCTTAACGCGGTCGACCAAACCCTTATTTAAGAACAATACATTGGTCTTGATGCCGGTTTCCTTGGTGAAGGCTTCCAGCAAAGGCGCGATCAAATCTGCCTGACGATAGGAATAAATATTCACTTCCGCGGCCGACAAAGAAGATGAAGCAGCAAGAATAACAGCGCCTGCCATGAATGTGGAAATAGTGGGTGTCAAAATTTTCATTTTGCTTCCTTGCATCATATACCTGAGTGTATTAATCATGTTTAATTGGTGGATGATTTGAAGTCAATATGGGGATTTAAAAATCTTGACTTTTTTAGTAAAGTTCTTAGAGTCGTTCTAAAGTACGTTTGCGTTGATCCAGCTAAAAATAATAAGGAACAGTCCATGCGCCTGACAAGACAGACAAATTACGCCGTTAGAATTTTGATGTATTGCGCTGCAAATGATGGAAAACTTAGCCGTGTTCCAGATATTGCAGAAGCCTACGGTCTGTCCGAAGCCTATCTGTTCAAAATCCTCAAACCTATGATGGACGTGAAAATTATTGAATCTGTCAGGGGCCGCAATGGTGGCATCCGTCTGGCAAAAAATGCTGCCGATATCACTCTATTTGATGTGGTCCGGGTGACTGAAGAAAATTTTGCACTGGCGGAATGCTTCGACGACGAGAACTCCGATTGCCCGTTGATTGACAGCTGCGGCTTTAACTCAGCATTGCGCGAAGCTTTGAACGCATTCTTTGAAGTACTCGGAAAATACACCATCGCGGATATGGTTGCCGCGCGGCCAAATATCAACTTCCTGCTTGGAATCGAAGAAATGGAAGCCGTAGCTCCTGCCGCTTAAGCAGATGTTGCGTGGCTGATTGTGGCCGCCACAGCGGATTTCCATGCCTTATATTTTGACGTCCGAATATCTTCGCTCATTGTTGGCTCAAACCTTTTGTTCAAATGCCACTGCTTGGCGAATTCCTTCTGACTTGGCCATGTGCCAGCTTTGAAGCCTGCAAGCCATGCGGCACCCAATGCTGTTGTTTCCAAAATATCGGGACGATCAATCGGCGCGTCCAGAATGTCGGCCAGAAACTGCATAGTCCAGTCGCTCTCCACCATGCCCCCATCGACCCGAAGCACCATATCGTCGCTGTTTCCTGACCAGTCGTTTTCCATTGCTTCGATCAAATCGCGAGTTTGAAAGCACACGGCTTCCAGTGTGGCTTTTGCAAGTTCAGCATTGGTTGTGCCGCGGGTGATGCCAAAAATTGCACCCCTTGCATTGGGTTCCCAATAGGGCGCGCCGAGCCCTGCGAACGCCGGCACCACAATGATTTCCTGACTTTCATCAGCTGTTAGCGCTAATTCTCCAGTTTCCGAAGCCTCCGAGATGATTTTTAATCCGTCCCGCAACCATTGCACCGCTGCACCGGCAATGAAAATTGATCCTTCCAGCGCATAGGTGGTTTTGCCGTTCAGTCTGTAGGCGATGGTGGTGAGTAATCGATTGGTCGATGGCACCAATTCCGCGCCGGTGTTCAGCATGGCGAAACACCCGGTGCCATAAGTCGATTTCATCATGCCCGGTTCAAAGCAAGCCTGCCCAAGCGTCGCGGCGTGTTGGTCGCCTGCGATACCCAGAATCGGGATAGCAGCGCCGAATAATTCCGGGTCACATACTCCGAAATCAGCGGCGCAGTCTTCGACTTCTGGCAGTAAGGATGCGGGGACATCGAAAATTTTGAGTAATTCCGCATCCCATCGATTGTCACTAATATTGAACAGCATGGTGCGTGATGCATTAGTGGCGTCAGTCTTATGAACCTTGACGCCGGTTAATCGCCAAAGCAGGTAGCTATCCACCGTGCCGAAAGCCAGCTCTCCATTTTCTGCCTTTGCTCTCGCGCCTTCTACATTATCGAGCAGATATTTTATTTTGGTGGCTGAAAAATATGGGTCGAGCAACAGTCCGGTCTTTTGGGTGATGGTCTTTTCCAGCCCCTGCCCTTTCAGATCGCTGCAATAATCTGCTGTCCGGCGATCCTGCCATACGATTGCCGGAGCTATGGCCTGATGGGTTTTTCTATCCCAGATAATTGTCGTTTCGCGCTGGTTGGTGATACCAATACCGGCGATTTCAGATGCTTCAATACCGCTCTTGGCGATGGCATTGCGGCAGGTCGTTAGCACCGATTGCCAAATCTCCTCGGCGTCATGCTCAACCTGCCCGTCACTTGGGAAATATTGTTTGAATTCCATTTGATCCGAAGCCACGGGCCGGAACTGATGGTCAAAAATGATCGCACGCGAGGATGTTGTCCCCTGATCAATCGCCAGAATATATGAACCCATAACAAACCTCCCGAAATGCTCTTGGTAATATGAGTACAAAACTTAAATTGCCCCGTAAAGCGGAGCTATCAAGGCTGTCATAATTGGGGTAGGAAAAGATAATCATTGTATGGAGTCCAAATGCCCGAATTACAAAAACCGTCCGAAGAATTTCTGAATTCCCTGAAAGAATTGCTTGGTTCAACCGGCTGGCGCGAAGGCGATGATGCCCGTTATCTCGAGGAACCACGCGGAAACTTTCGCGGGCAAGCCGCTCTCATCGTGCTTCCGGCTAATGTTGAGGAAGTCTCGGAAATCGTGAAGCGCTGTTCCACTGCACGTGTGGGAATCATCCCTTATGGCGGCGGCACCGGCCTTGTGAGTGGGCAATTGTCATTGGAAAATGATCACTCAATTATTCTGTCGCTGGAGCGGATGAACAAGATACGCAATGTTGACGTTAAAAACGACAGCATGCTGGTGGAGGCGGGTTGTATCCTTGCCGATATCCAGAGCGCCGCCCTTGATGAAAACCGTCTGTTTCCATTGAGCCTTGCATCGGAAGGCAGTTGCCGGATTGGCGGGAATTTGGCCACCAATGCGGGCGGGATACAGGTTATTCGCTATGGCAATGCCCGCGATCTTTGTCTGGGTATTGAGGCGGTTTTGCCCGATGGCTCGATTTATCACGGCCTCACTCCGCTACGCAAAGACAATACCGGATATGATCTGCGTCATATGATGATCGGCAGCGAGGGCACTTTGGGCATTATCACGGCGGCTTCGCTGAAACTTTTTCCGAACCCGCAAAATACGGCAACTGCATTTTGTGCGATCCCCTCGCCTTCTCACGCAATATCCCTGCTCAAATTTTGCCGCGAAGAAATGGGCGAAACGATTTCTGCTTTTGAACTGATGTGCGCTCAGGGCATGAAGGTTCTGGCCAATCATTTCCCTCAGGAGCAAGACCCGTTCAAAGGCGAATATAACTGGTTCACCCTGATTGAGATTGCCGGACCATCGGGCATTGAAGAGAAATTCGAAACAATGCTGATGAGCGCATTCGAGAACGGATTTTTACTGGACAGCGTGATTGCAAGTTCCAGCGCTCAAAGTCAGGCGCTATGGCGCTTGCGCGAATTGATGGCGGAGGCCAATAAGCTGGAAGGCGCAATTTGCAGCAGCGACACCTCCGTTCCAAAAAGCCAAGTGGATCAATTTATTGAAGAAACCGATGCGGCTCTTCTGGCACTTCATCCCGGTTTGAGAGTTAATAAATATGGTCATATGGGCGATGGCAATCTACACTTTAATGTCTTTCCGCCAGAGGGCATTGGCAAAGCGCAGTTCCTATCTACTTACCCGACCATACAAAAAGATGTTCGCTTGGTGATCGATAAGCAAACCCATCAGATGAATGGTTCAATTTCTGGCGAACATGGCATTGGCCGCCTGAAGCGCAATGAATTGCAGCGTTATAGCGATCCGGCAAAACTAGCCGTGATGAAAAGCATCAAAGCGGCTCTCGACCCTCACGGTATTATGAATCCGGGAGCTGTGTTTTCTGACTAGGTGACCTGTATTTTACCAGTACAAGTCCCTATATCTTAGTTCAAATCTATTTGGTGGGAGAAAATAATGGCTACACTTTCCTTTTTCGGAGCGGCAGGCACTGTCACCGGTTCTTGCTCCATGCTGGAAACTGACAGCGGAACCTTCATGGTCGATTGCGGTATGTTTCAGGGCAATAAAACTGTGCGGGCGCTGAACCATCAGGAGTTTCCATTTGTTCCCGAACAGGCCAGATTTCTTCTGCTCACCCATGCCCATATTGACCATTCGGGTCTGTTGCCAAAGCTGGTTAAAGCCGGTTTCGAAGGGCCAATTTATGCAACCAGACCAACGGTTGATCTGCTCGAATATATGCTGCTTGATTCTGCAAAAATTCAGGAGAGTAATGCAGATCGCGCCAATCGCCGTCGCCAAAGACGTGGGCAGGACAAAGTTTACCCCATTTACGAAGAGCAGGACGCAAGAAAAACTCTCAAAATGTTGCAGCCAGTCGACTACGACGAATGGTTTGAACCGATCAAGGGCGTTCATGTTCGCTATGCCAATGCTGGCCATATGCTTGGCTCTGCTTCCATCGAGGTGAAGTTTCACGATAAAGAAACCAAGAACACCATGCGCCTGCTATTTTCCGGCGACCTGGGACCAGATGAAAAAGTGTTTCATCCTGAGCCAGGCGGCGAACAGGGCTTTGATTATATCATCAGCGAAAGCACCTATGGCGATCGCAACCGCGACGACTACACGCTGGAAAAACGCCGCGAGGCCATCCGCAAGGAACTGGTCGACGGGCTCGCTCGCGGCGGCAATGTGGTTATCCCTTGTTTTGCTGTGGAGCGCAGTCAGGAATTGTTGCACGATATCGGCACGTTGCTCGCCAATGGCGACATTCCCAACACTACCGTTTATCTCGATTCCCCGCTGGCTCGCAAAGTCACCACCGTCTTCATCAAATATTCCCACACGCTGGATGATATCGAAATCGACGAAGAAAAACTGTTCAAGGACAAGAACTTCAAACTGGTGGAGAGCGTTGACGAGAGCAAGGCGATCAAGCATGACAAACGTGGTTGCATCATTATATCTGCCAGTGGCATGGCCGATGCCGGGCGTATTCAGCACCACTTGAAAAATAATATATGGAAGAAGGAAGCGACCATCCTGTTTGTGGGATATCAGGCTCCGGGAACCACAGGCCACCTCATCACCAGCGGTGAAAAAGAAATTCGCATTCACGGCCAGAATTTCAAAGTGAAAGCTACCATCCGTCGTCTCGGCAATTATTCTGCCCATGCAGACCAACAGGAATTGCTGGACTGGATCATCGAGCGCGGCCCCGTTGTAGGCGGCTTGTTCCTAAATCACGGTGACGATGATGCGCGGGCCGAACTACGCCGACTGGTGGCAGAAAAAGGCTGGGATATCGACAAGATTTACATGCCTCATTTCGATGAGAGTTTTGAATTGCGTGCGGGTTCCGCAAAATCCAAAGGCCGAGCACCTCAACGTATGGACGAGAGCGTATTGCAACGAGATTGGTTCAATGATTATGCGGCGTTCCTGATTCAACTCGACGATCAACTTGAGGATGAAACAAATCCGGAAAAACGCCGCGAATTGATAGCTAAACTCAAATCCGTGTTGCCCAAAGCTTAGGGTAAAAACTCATCCACAGGGCTATTGTCGCAGCGCATAGATTTCGGCCAAAGAAGTTGATACCAGAAGCAAGAACACCCCGGCAACAGACAGGATACTTTTATGTTTCAAAATTCATTCCCCGACCGCGAACTGATTTCTGAATCCGTTGCCAAAATGTTACTGGAAATCGAGGCAGTGCATTTTCGTAGCGACGAGCCTTATACTTTCACCTCCGGTCTTGCCAGCCCGGTCTATATCGATTGCCGCAAGCTGATTTCCTATCCGCGCATTCGCGGTGCGTTGATGGATTTTGGTGTATCGATCCTCATGCGTGATGCAGGGTTTGAAAAATTTGACGCGGTGGCAGGTGGAGAAACAGCGGGCATTCCCTTCGCCGCATGGATTTCTGAACGTCTTGCCCTGCCGATGCTCTACGTTCGCAAAAAACCCAAAGGCTTCGGGCGTGATGCACAAATCGAGGGTAATCTCGTCGAAGGCCAAAACGTGTTGCTGGTCGAAGACCTAACGACCGATGGCGGCAGCAAAATCAAATTCGCAGAAGCCTTGCGCGCGGCCGGTGCCGAAGTAACCGATACATTTGCGGTGTTCTATTACGACATCTTCCCGGAGACTCCGAAGAAACTGGAAGCTGCAGGAATGCAATTACACCATCTGGCCACATGGTGGACGGTGCTGGACGTTTGCAAAAAAACCAACAAGTTCGATACGAAGACATTGGGCGAAGTTGAGAGCTTCTTGAACGACCCGCTGGCATGGTCAGCGAAGAATGGCGGCATTACAGAGCTGAAGAAGTAGCCAGCCCCCCCCCTTATCAAAAGCAAATATCTAAGGCGTCCCGTTCGGGCGGGTGATGATGAAATAGAACGCCGCCAGCATGCACAAGACTTGCACGGCGATGATTAGAGGCTTGAGAGACATATATACGCTCAGGGCAATCGCGGCGAGCATCATCGTGCTGGCCATAACCTTATAGCGCGGGGCAATGGCTCCGGTTTCTTCCCAATTTTTGATTATCGGGCCGAATATCTTGTTTCGCTCTAGCCACCGACGCCATGCCGGAATACTTTTGCCGAATGCGAAAGCTGCCAGAATAACAAATGGGGTTGTCGGCAAAATAGGTAAGAAAACACCAATCGCTCCTAGCACCAGAGCGAGTAGACCGAGCATCATCCAAAGCGCTCTCTTGCCGCGCGATGCAGCTTGGACAACTGTTCGGGTTTTTGGGTTATGGGGCGGAGCTGGCATTGGATTTTCCGAATGGTCGTTTGGTTATCAACTTAACCGGCAAAAAATACGTTTGTAAATCAACCAGATTTACAAAACAGGCATTCAACATAAAATGACAAAATTGCAAAACCCGATTGCGTTAATGCGAAAGTTCTTTCATGCCCGCTTCCAGACCGCCCAGCGTTAACGGGAACATGCGATTGGCAAATAAGGTCTGGATCATCTTGGTGGATTGGGTGTAGCGCCAGCCATTTTCTTCTATCGGGTTTAGCCAGATTGAAGATTTCCACTGATTGAGCGCGCGGCGTAGCCATACCTCGCCAGATTCATCATTCCAATGTTCTACCGAACCGCCCGGGTGCACTATTTCGTAGGGGCTCATGGCGGCATCGCCTACAAAAATTGCTTTATAGTCGGGGCCGTATTTATTGAGGATGTCCCATGTGGAAGTGCGCTCGCGATGACGGCGACCGTTTTCGCGCCAGACGCCCTCATAAAGGCAATTGTGGAAGTAGAAATATTCTAGGTTTTTCAACTCCATTCGAGCGGCGGAGAAAAGTTCTTCCGCGATTTTGATATGGTCATCCATCGAGCCGCCAACATCGAGAAACAGCAGTACTTTTACGGCGTTGCGTCGTTCCGGACGGGTTTTCACATCCAGATATCCGTGTTCGGCGGTAGCGCGGATGGTGCCGTCTAAATCCAGTTCGTCTGCCGCCCCTTCACGGGCCCAGCGGCGCAATCGTTTGAGGGCCACTTTGATGTTGCGGGTGCCCAGTTCAACGCTATCGTCAAGGTTGCGAAATTCGCGTTTGTCCCAGACTTTTACAGCGCGGCGATGGCGGCTTTCTTTCTGCCCGATGCGCACGCCTTCCGGGTTATAGCCATAGGCACCATAGGGCGACGTGCCTGCTGTACCAATCATTTTGGAGCCGCCCTGATGGCGCTTATGCTGTTCTTCCAAACGCTTTTTCAGCGTCTCCATCAGCTTTTCCCAACCACCAGCAGCTTCGATTGCGGCCTTTTCATCGTCGGATAAATTGTTCTCGGTCAGCTTGCGCAACCAGTCTTCCGGCAGGTCTACTTCTTCAACGCCCTCGATCCCACCAACGCTTTCAATGCCTTTGAAAATATGGCTAAAAACCCGGTCGAACTTATCGAGATTTCGCTCGTCCTTTACCAATATGGAGCGTGCGAGAAAATAGAACCCTTCCACATCGAAAGTCACCAGCCCTTTTTCCATTGCTTCAAGCAAGGTTAAAAATTCCCGAAGGGATACTGGAATTTTAGCTTCTTTCAGGGCAAGAAAAAATGGAATGAACATGGTGCTTACGTCTTCTTGCCGATGTCTTCGGCATTATAGGATGTGGTCTGATAGATTGTATTTATCCAATTGCCAAACAGCAAGTGCGCATGACTGCGCCAACGATTTTGCGGTTTGTTTTCCGGGTTGTTGAACGGATAATAATTAAGCGGAATTTCGATAGCGGTGCCAGAGGCAATGTCCCTTGAATATTCCTCACCCAGAGATTCTGAATCATATTCTATGTGATTGAAAATATAGAGCCTGTTGCCCTTTTTCTCATGCACGAGGCACGGACCGGTTTCATCTGAATCCATCAAGATTTCCAAACCCAGTTCCGCCGTTATGTCACTGGAACGCATCTCGGTCCAGCGCGAAACGGGAATGGAAAAATCATCCGAAAAACCACTCAGATAAGGCGATGATGGATTGAGGTTTTTGTGGCGAAATACGCCGAACGCTTTCTTATCGAGAATATGCTTAGGCACATTATGAAAATGATACATTGCCGCCATCGCACCCCAGCAAATATTCATTGAAGAGTGCACATTGGTCGTGGTCCAATCCAGAATTTTAGTCAGTTCGTCCCAATAGGTCACGTCTTCAAAACCCAAAGTTTCAATCGGCGCACCGGTGATGATGAAGCCATCGAATCTACGATGTTTGATTTCATCCCACGTTTGATAAAAATCGATCAGATGCCCTTCAGCAGTATTCTTTGATTTGTGGCTACCAATCCGAATAAGCGAAAGCTCAACCTGCAAGGGTGTCGCTCCGATCAACCGTGCAATCTGGGTTTCCGTCCTGATTTTATCGGGCATTAGATTCAACAGGCCGATTTGCAAAGGCCGGATATCCTGACGTGCCGCCTCGGTTTCACCCATGACCATCACGCCCTCTTGTTCGAGGGTCTGGCGGGCGGGCAATTTATCAGGGATTCTAATAGGCATAATTCTCACTCATATCTGGCGTTATCGATATGCAGGAGGGTCCGCTTGACTTGAAGACGACCCCTTTAGCAACTTATTTTACGTGGCTGCAAGCCGGCCGGCCCAAATCACCACAATTGAGGTGAAGTTAGCTGTTCGCTAAATTCACGTCAATTGAATATTTTTCACTCACATTGCTCACCCACTTTGTGGGCTCGCCATCGTTTGTACTCACGGCGTATCTTCGCTGCGCTCAGGCCTCCGTATGGGCGGTGCATTGGCGCCGGTCGCTTTTCGCTCCCCGCCTTTGGCGGTGGTGGATACGGAGAGAATTGCGCAAGGGAACTCGTGGCTACGTTTGCCGTCTAGATAGGAATGCCAGGCGTTCGAAGAGGTGTACGTCCTGTTCATTTTTCAATAATGCGCCGTGCAGTCTTGGGAGAACCTTTGTTGGGTCATCTCCTCTCAGCGTCGCTGCATCGATATCATCAACTACCAGTAGCTTGATCCAGTCTAAGGCTTCCGAGGTTGAAGGCTTTTTCTTTAAGCCTGGCGTTTCGCGTATTTCGTAAAATTGAGTCAGGGCGGCACTTACCAGCGTCTTTTTGATATTTGGGTAATGCACGTCGATGATTTTTGTCAGCACATCACTATTTGGGAAGCTGATATAGTGGAAAAAGCAACGGCGCAAAAATGCGTCAGGTAGTTCTTTTTCATTATTCGACGTGATGATGATGATCGGGCGGTTCTTGGCCTGCACCACTTCGCCGGTTTCATAAACATGAAACTCCATCTTATCGAGTTCCTGCAGCAGATCGTTGGGGAATTCGATATCTGCCTTATCGATCTCATCGATCAGCAGAACCACTTTCTCGTCAGAAGTAAATGCCTCCCAAAGCTTACCTTTTTTGATGTAGTTTTTAACGTCCTGTACCCGTTCATCACCCAATTGACTGTCGCGCAGGCGTGATACCGCATCATATTCATACAGGCCTTGTTGAGCCTTGGTGGTGGATTTTACATGCCACTCCAGTAACTCCAGCCCAAGCGAACTTGCCACCTGTTTGGCAAGTTCGGTTTTTCCGGTTCCCGGCTCCCCCTTCACCAGCAATGGCCGTTCCAGCGCAATCGACGCATTCACTGCAATTGTCAGATCGTTTGCAGCCACATAAGAGGAAGTTCCTTCAAAACGCATATTTGTCATTTGTCATCCATAATTTCGCGGCACATTTGGCCTAATGCCTAATTTATTAATTCGGGCAAAGCGCCAGAACAAGCCTTTTATTCAATTGTTTCCAAAGCGATCTTTTGGTTCAAAAGCTTGATACGGGAATTTTATTTGAAAATAACGCAATTCAGCTGATTATCATGCTTGCAGGGGGGAAATGAAATGGGTATACAATTTTTCTGTCCACCAAAATGGTTCGGACAGATTGTTGGGGTGTGGCCAAGCGGTAAGGCAACGCTTTTTGGTAGCGTGTATCGTAGGTTCGATTCCTACCACCCCAGCCACCAAACTCCATTTCCTGTTCAATAATGCACTTCTTCGGATATTTCTGCGAAGGCTTAGTGACTTGGCTATTGACTGTTTTTGCAGAAAACCGTGCGCCCCTCTGATTTCAACCTCACCCAAAACCCCTTCTAACGTTGCTCTAACGCAATGACATTTACAGTGGATTTTAGTTAGGAGGCGCGAATAAAAATGGATTCTGGAAGCTGTTTTTCCCCAAATGTTGATTCTGATACCAATTCTCGTATTGGCACTGATCCCGATCGCAAAACCGGATTGTTCGAACCAACGTTGTATCATCATCATGGTAGGGATAAACTGAGCGGATTAGAAAGCCCTTTAGGGAGGAGAATAGTCGTGCCAAAAATATCTCCGGAACCTCATATTGCTTCCAAGGGGGGCGGTTCTGGCAAATAAACTGGAATATTTGGGCGCCTTTATGTGATTGGCCCCTTATCAGTTGATGGATAACTCTGGCCGCAATCTCACTCCTCGGGGGTAAAAAGCACAGGCGCTGGCTGCTGGCTCTTTTGGCTCTGGCTCCCAGAGGGACTCTTACTCGGGCATGGTTGAGAGACAAGCTGTGGAGTACGAGTGATGAGAAAAAATCAGCTTCCAGCCTGCGCCAGACTATTTTTGAGATAAAACGAGACCTCGGAGAACTGGCCGACCAGATCTTAGTGATTGAACAACATTCAATCGGGCTGCTTCTGGATCATATCTGGATTGATCATAAAGTTGCGCTGAAAGATGCGGCAAGTCTCAAAGCCATGAAATTGGCGCCTGATACAGACATTCTCGAAGGCATTGATATCGCCGATATAGAGTTCGAAGAATGGCTGATGATGGAGCGCTAGATCTGGTTCGATAAATCCAACGAATTGTTGGACAGTGAACCAACGCACGCACCCATCACCATCAAAAATGCCAGGCAAAACGATAATTCGGCTGCGTCACAGATTATTACTTCTGTCGCATCCTCCCCTCCGGTTGAAATTCTCTCTCCCATTGCCCCATCCTATAGTCTGGGACTTTTGCCCAACATCATTCAGGGTTGTGATACCTCCACACAGCATCTGGCAGATTATCTGGTTGAAGGCATTGCGAGAAATTTGCGAGAATTTCAACCGGTGACCATTTTCGATTTACGAGACCCCAGTTTACATAGCGACAAACTGGTCAACTCTTTTGAAACCGAATATTATATTCGTGTGCGGGCCCTTCATGTTCGAAATTCAATCACGCTGGCATTTTTCCTTTATCGCGGTGAGGTGCGTAGAGACGAGCAACACAGCAGCCTACCAAACCGATGGTGTACCGAAGAAGAAGAACAACGCGAAACATTCGAGTTATGACGTTATCTCAACAGACGTTCCCGGTCGTTACGGATATTCTTCAAGTCCCTATCACAGCGAAGAACCGGACGAAGGTATGAGAGAATTCGGATCGTATTTCTGCCGATTTGGCGGCACATCGGCCTCATCAGCTCTGGTTGCCGGATTCATTGCGCTTGGAAAATCATCGACAGAACTCAGTGATTGCGCCGATGGGCCTGAGGCGAAGTCGTGGCTTTTATCCCAATGTATCGAAATTAAAGATGACGATGGTGAGGCCTTTCAATTCCCCGCATGGGGTGATGCGGCGAGCTTCCCTGACAAAATCTAACTAAGCAGCGCTCACCGCGCGACTTCGAATACCAAAAAAGACATAATTTTCATTTCTCAGTTATGTGGGAGGATTTCGTGTGAACTATCGTAACCTATCGGATGTAGAAGACCTTCCTATTCTGAGGGAACAGGAAGGAAACACGCCAAAACCAACGGCCAGCATTGATCTCATGCTCTGTGAGGCAATGATTTCTTCCAGTGGCAGTAGAAGGGTTTCGCAGCGAATAGGCCGGGCAATCTGGCTCGCTGCGATCAGAACTTCGCAGAACAAGGTTCAAAGGCGCCCATTGAAATCGGGGCATGCATTATTGATAGGAAAGCGCCGTCGCCGCAGAAAACTATCTCTCCGCACACTGCGCAGATTATCTGTTCGCATGTTGGTTGAATGATAGTGACACCTGATGATTAGGGGCATTTGACCATCAGGTGCCTTTGTCTGAATGTATTACTTCTGTGTTTGAAGGTTTACACTCGGACCTTTGGCAGGGTTTATGTGTGTTCTTCCTGTATTGGGCAGCACCCTTGATCTACCGAAATTGATATTGATGCGATTGAAATAATTTATCGTCTGCAACCATCTCCGGAAAGTGGGTCGCACATGATGCAATAACCAAGTTGTTCTGAGCAGCAGGTTTCCATGACCCTGCTCGGGTCGGAGATGAGTTGATTATCGGAAACAAAATTGCATATCTCCATTTTCACGACCCTGGAAGTATCGTTATTTGTTGTCGAATAGGCCGGCGAAATTACGCCTGAAAAGCCAAATGACAGAAAAACTGTGGCTGTGATAACAATGCGGTTCATGGGAATTCCCTTTTGTGGTTGGTTGGAATTGGTCTTCTAGATAATTGCACTTTGGATAGGATGAAGGTCAGCGTTACCGGATATTTCGAGGTGGTTACTGCTGTAAATTTTCGCGGGAAGGACCAGCAGGCCCAAGCCAATCAGCATCATAAAAATGCCGATTGTTCTCTGAAGCATGTTCATCTTGGAGGGGCATTCCGGCAGCTCTTTTGCCCGGTGGGTGAGGTATCCGTAGCCCATGAGGGAGATAAACGACACCACCAGAATTGACGAGGTTAGCGTCAAATATTGAGGACCCAACGGCGCGGACAGATCAAGGAAACTCGGGAACAAAGCGAGGAAGAAGATCAGCGTTTGCGGGTTGGTTATTGCTACAATTAGCCCCACAATATTTTACCTCCATGAAAATCTCGGGGGAAATATTGAGCAAATTACCCAACCCCAGAACCACCAGAGAAGTGATGACGATCAGCCCAAGCAAATTGCCGAGTGTTTAAAAAAATACGGTACGAATCCGATGGCCCAGTGCATTGGAAACCACCCAAATTATAGCGGGTCCCGGGCAAGATATTGCAGCAGAGGTGACGAGTAGAAATAGAAACCATGTATTGTAAGTCATTAGAGGCCTGTAAAGTCATCGATGTTCGCAACGCAGAAAACTGGTTCTTGCGTTTAAAAACGAAAATAATTGAAGGGGGCGATTGGATAATTGTGGCGGGTGATCCCGGCCAGATTATTTATTCCTGACGTTTATGTAAAAACGCCCGATGTGCCTCCAGCCAGCGGGCGGTCATTTCGTTCAAGGTTTTTCTCGTGGTATTTGCCGACATCTAATTACTCCCATTTGCGATGTCGTATTTTATGATCCCAACATGCAGCAGGTCCGTTAGCCCCGCGTGAGGGGCGCGTCAGTCACGGGGTTTTTCTCGTTATCTCAAAATTAAAAATGGGAAAATTTATAGAGAACAAGCGTTTTTTTGCAAAACAACAGCTGTCAGCTTGTTGCCATGGAAGATGGAGGAGCATCGTCACCGCCACAGCTTCTATGCAGACAGTTCAGTTTCCTCATGATACATTTCGTTATGAATACTTTGTACGACACAATCGGTCTGAATTACGCAAACCTTCGCAAGCCCGACTTTAGAATTGCTCAGAGAATTGAGAACGCTCTGGGCAATGCAAAAGCTATCTTGAACGTCGGGGCGGGAGCAGGTTCATACGAACCAGTCGGCAAAGAGATAACAGCGGTGGAGCCTTCATCTAAGATGATTGCGCAACGTTCCGATTCAAATGCTACGGTCATTCAGGGCAGCGCAGAAGACCTTCCTTTCGGTGACAAAGCTTTTGATGCATCAATGGCGGTTCTTACCATTCATCATTGGTCTGATCAGGAAAAAGGCGTCATGGAGATGCGACGCGTTACCCGGGATAAGATTGTTTTTCTGACCTATGATCCCTCGTTCCGTGGGTTCTGGCTTGCCGATTATTTTCCGGCGCTTATAACCTTGGACGAGGTGCAAATGCCCAAAATCTCAAGCTACGAAAAATGGTTAGGCTCAATCAAAGTATCGCCCGTGCCAATTCCACACGACTGCTCGGACAGTTTTTTAACAGGTTATTGGCGGCGGCCCGCCGCCTATTTGGATGAAAGAGTTCGCGCTGCTATGTCACCTTTCTGGGCATTGGATGATGTGTCTGAAGGTTTAAGAAAGCATGAGGCTGATTTGAAGAGCGGCGCATGGGAGCAATTTTATTCTGATCTACTCGATCTCGAGGAGTTGGACTGCGGCTATAGATTGGTCGCAACCAATTGAAGTGCTGCAGAGCTGGATGAAATTGAATGGTCGCTGAGTGGCTGTATTCGTCTATCATAATCATAGAGTTGTGCGATTCGGCTCGACTAGGGTCAAAACCAATTACTTAGCGCCATTCTGAGGCGGGAGCCATGTCAGTTGAAGCCATGCTGCAAACCATAAAATTACTCCTGCCAGCATTGATGCCTTCGTGGCGTTTCTTTTCTGTGATTGCCCCTTCCCCGCGCATTGAAATTACCCTGCTTAAAACCGCGAAAGATACCCCGGATAGCTGGCAGGAATTTCGTCCAAGACCCGCACATCTATCCATTGGCAGCATGTTAAAACGCATGTTTTATAATGCGCGCTGGAATGAAGCACTCTTTCTTACCAGCTTGGCCGAACGGCTTTCGTCAAACCCCACCGAACATAGCAGTCAGGAAATATTGAAGCGTATTAAAGCTGAGCTTGTGCGCAATTCTTTTGATTCTTTTGATTCTGCGGCGACACCCCATCTGCAATTCAGATTGGTGTTTGTGCATAGGGAGGGCGAGCAATTGCAAAAACACGTCACATTTATTTCGCCGGTATACGGGTCTTTTGGGGATACGGATTCATGAGTCTGGATTACGCCATTCGCTTGACTGAGATATTGCTGGCCCTTGCATTTATTCAGCAAAGCATCGAGCATTTTCGCGCGCCACGAGACGAACAACGCCTCTTCATACCCCGTTTTATTCTGAGTATTTTACTATTGTTCGGTTTTCAGACCCAGTGGGTTTGCCTTGCGCTGGTTATTTTGGCGCTGTTCATTCTCAGGCGCTTCCAAGGCCCCTATAATGGCGGTAGTGACCGAATGGGCCTGCTTGTTCTTTGTTGCTTGAGCCTTATTAACTTCATGCCCTCATCGCTATGGCGGGAATATGTGTTCGGTTATCTGGCCATACAATTGGTGCTGTCATACTTTTTTTCAGGCTGGGTGAAAATCAAAAACCCGGAATGGCGCAATGGGCAAGCACTTCGCGATGTGTTCCAATTTTCTGCTTACCCGGTCAGTGAGGCACTGAGGACATGGATGAACTGGCCGCGATTGCTGGTCGTGATGTCTTGGTCCGTTATACTATTTGAACTGCTTTTTCCTCTCAGTTTGATGACGCCAACGACGCTCATCATTGGGCTGGTGATTGCTTCAACTTTTCATTTAGCCAATGCCTGCCTGTTCGGTTTCAACCGCTTTTTCTGGATTTGGATGGCGGCCTATCCCTCAATCCTCTGGCTACAGCAACGCATTTTTATTGTGGAGCAGCTTTAGTTACCTGAAATTCTGGTAATCACAAAATTTGTAATCTTTTGATTTTACGTGTTTATCGGTGTTGCTACGATAAGGCCGCTGGTTGAAGGAAAAACACATGTTGGTAGGACGATCCCACAAATTTAAAACTGCGATAACCAGATTGCCTTCAATCAGCGTTGTTCAGGGACTTCGTGATGGAGGTGGGCCTGATCCCAGCGCAGAAAATTTTATGCAACAACATGGCGCCTATGTCGCGGCACTAAAGGCGAGCGGAGCGCGGGTGCTTGAATTGCCTGCATTGGAGGAATTTCCCGATTCTGTATTCGTGGAAGATTCGGCACTCTGCCTGAAGGAAGCAGCGATTGTTCTTCGTCCCGGTGCGCCCAGCCGTTTCGGTGAAGCGGCCCTTATTCGACCTGCCCTTGAAAGTCAGTTTTCAAAGGTATTGGATCTGCCCGGTGATGGTTTTCTTGATGGCGGCGATGTTCTTTTATCGGATGAAGATGCGTTCATCGGATTATCCGCCCGGACCAATCAGGCAGGGTTTGATGCGCTTGCCACTATATTGGCGACGTTTGGTTATTCGCCCGTAAAAATAGAAACGCTAGCTTCCATTCTCCATTTTAAAACCGAATGCGGGCTGCTGGATTCAAAGACAATATTCAGTACCGAAAACCTTGCTTCCATCGGATGCTTTGAAAACTATCAAGTGATCTTAACACCGGAAGGAGAAGAAGGTGCGGCCAATATTGTTCGGTTCAACGACAATGTGCTTGTTAGTCAGGGTTATCCCAAGTCCGAAGCATTGCTAAAATCGCATGGATATAATGTGGTGGTAATTGATACCAGCGAACCTGCCAAAATTGATGGCGGCCTGTCCTGCATGTCCTTAAGGTTTTGATTCAAAAAAAGTTTTTAGATGATGTAAGGCCCCTCTGGGCGAGAGGGCTATCGGCAGTACCTTTCAAGGACTTCAAACTTGACTCTGTCTTGACCCTATTTCATGTTGAGCGAGTTGATATATCAACCTATGTAACTGGTTGATAACTTACGGGAGGAAGTCCAATGAAACGATATTTAAAAGCCCTTGCGACAGCTGCATTTTTGAGTGTTGCGATGCAGGGACATGCTGTTGCAGATACAATTAAGGTTGGTGTTATTGCGCCGTTTTCCGGCCCCTTTGCTATTTACGGCAAGCAGTTTCAGGAAGCAATTAATGTCTATGTCTCTCAAAATGGTACCAAGGCCGGAGAGCACACTGTTGAATTTATCTATAAGGATAGCGGTGGCCCAAAACCTGATGTGGCAAAAGCGCTGGCGCAGGAATTATTGATCAAAGACCGGGTAGACTATTTGGCCGGGTTCGTCTTTACGCCGAATGCGCTGGCCGTAGCCCCCTTACTCAACAAAGCCAAACGACCAGCTGTTATATTCAATGCAGCAACCTCCATCATCACCACGAAATCCGAGTATTTTACCCGGGTCAGTTTCACCTTGTGGCAAACTGCTGTTCCTTTGGCTAAATGGGCCTATGAGCAAGGAATGCGAACTGTTGTGACTGCAGTTACAGATTATGCACCCGGCAAGGATGGGGAAGACGCGTTTAAAGATACGTTTGAGAAACTTGGCGGCAAAGTGATTGATCAAATACGCATGCCGCTATCAACCAAGGATTTCTCACCTTTCCTACAGCGCATCAAGGATAAAGCACCCGATGCCATATTCGGATTTCTACCCGCCGGGCCGCCAACCTTTGCATTCGTTAAAGCTTATAACGAGAATGACTTGAAGGGTTCAGGCATTCAATTTTTAGGCACTGGTGAAACTGATGAAACCAATTTGAAAGCCTTGGGCGATAGCGCGATTGGCATCACTACTTCCTATCACTATTCCGGATCCCATGATTCCGACAAGAACCGGGAATTTGTTGGCAAGCTGAAAGAAATGTATCCAGATTCCGTTGCAAACCTAGCTTCCGTTGGTGCTTATGATGGCACTCATGTGCTCTACACAATGATTGCAGCTGCAGGCAAGGACGCAGGCAAAGCAATGGAAGCGGTTAAAGGGCTGACTTGGGAAAGTCCACGCGGCCCGGTTTCTATTGATCCAAAAACCCGCCACATCACCCAAAATATCTATATTCGCAAAGTTGCGAAGGATGATAATGGCATGTTGATCAACAAGGAATTTCAAACCATTCCAAATGTTCCTGATCTTGGTCTTCAACAATAGATAAAATTAGGGCAGGTTGCGAATTGTAATTGCAGCCTGCCCTTTCTGGAATAATTTATGCATACTCTGCTCAGCATCGCGATCGATGGCATTGCCTATGGCATGATCCTTTTCATGATCTCTGTTGGCCTTACGGTGACGATGGGTTTGATGCGGGTAATCAATCTGGCCCATGGCGGGTTTGCCATGTTGGGCGGTGCCTTTACCCATTATTTGATGAAGTCGGGCATGGAATTTTTCTCTGCTGCGATTTTGGGTGTGATCATTGTGGCGCTAATTGCCCTACCGCTTGAGCGTGGTCTCTACCGCCATATTTATAAGTTCAGCGAGTTACAGCAAGTGCTTGCAACCATTGGCATTACTTTCCTGATGATCGCGTCTGTAAATCTTTGGCTGGGATCAAGCCTGCTTGTTATCACCTTGCCTGAGAGTATGACCGGCACGGTGGATTTGGGTTTCAGAAGCCTGCCTATGCATCGCCTGATCGTTATTGGTGCAGGCGTTATCACAGTGTTGGGGCTGTATCTGCTGATTGAGAAAAGCAGATTTGGCATCTATCTGCGCTCAGCGGTCGACAACCGAGAAACCGCCGCTGCACTGGGAATTGATACTTCTAAAATTTACATGCTGACATTTGCGCTCGGTGCGGCCCTTGCTGCCATTGGCGGCATATTGGGCGCAGAGCTGCTGCCGATCGAAGCCTATTATCCTTTGCGCCATATGGTACTCTTCATGATCGTTGTAGCCGTTGGCGGCATGGGTAGCATTACCGGATCGCTGCTTGCTGCGGTTGGTCTTGGAATAGTTGATACGGCGGCACGCTATCTGGTGCCCGATTTCGGCACCATCGTATTTTACATGGTGATCATGTTCATTCTAGCCATTCGCCCGAATGGCCTGCTGGGGAAAACCTAATATGAGTAACAACGACGCAACAAAAAGCAGTAAAATAAGCTGGAGAGATCGATCAAACTGGGTTGATATAACGCTGCTCGTTTTTGCATTTATATTCTATTATCTCTATTTGCGCGCTACTACGGAGGTTATAGAGGTAATTCCGACATACGGGATCGGCACCTCTAAAGTGTATATGCTGGTGTGTGCCTTAGGCATCACTCTTATAAGTGTTATCTGTCTATTGGCTGATACGTTCTTATCAAAATGGGCTTATCAATATGCAAGCATTGCTCTGGTAACCCTGGTTCTTTTTGCGAACTATGGTGATCCAAGTTTCTTTGACTCTGTGCTTGTTGCCATTGGGCTGGGTTTGAATGATGCGACCACTTATCATCTGGAATGGAACTTTAGCACTATTTCATTTTATGCGGTGATAGGGCTCATTTTTGTTGCTCGTCTAAAATGGCCTGTTGAGAAAACTATGACATGAGCAATATTTCGCCCAACACCATTCCAAACACCGGTAAATTTAGCTGGATCAAATATCTGAAAGATCGCCCACTCTGGGTTGATCTTGCTCTGATTGCGATGGCTGTTGCCTGCTATTTTCTCTTTCCTTATTCGCTGGCTTTTGTGACGCGGGTTTTGATCGTAATGATCTTTGTCCTTTCCCTCGATCTGGTGCTCGGCTATGCGGGGGTTGCGACCCTTGGCCATGCTGCCTTATTCGGCACTGGCGCTTACGCAGCGGGGCTGTTTGCACTTCATGCAACCGCCTCCCCCATTTTGGGCCTTCTTGTTGGGGCGTGTGCGGCGAGCGTTGTGGCCTTTGTTTCCGGCCTGCTTTTGATGCGTGCCCATGGGCTAACGGTCCTCATGCTATCGATTGCCTTTGCCGAAGTGTTGCAGGAAATATCCAATCAGGCCGGATCAATCACCGGCGGTGCAGATGGACTTGCGGGTTTCATCATGAACCCGATCCTTGGCATTTTTGAATTTGATTTCATCGGCCAAACCGGTTTTTGGTACGTGCTGGCTGTACTGATCGCAGTTTTCATTTTTCTCAAAATGGTAGTCGCATCCCCATTTGGATTAGCCGCACGTGGCATTCACCAAAGCGTTGTGCGCATGCGCGCCATTGGCACCGGTGTCTATTGGAAACTGGTCGCCATCTACACTCTTTCAGGTGCTATCGCTGGTATTGCCGGGGCCTTATCAGCCCAAATAACAGAGCTTGTCAGCCCCGAAGTTTTTGCGACATCGTTTTCCGCAGAAGTGGTCATCATGCTCATTCTTGGTGGCATGGGTCGCCTTTATGGCGCGATCATTGGCACCGCTTTGTTCATGGTGGTGCATCATACGGCAGCATCGGTTGATCCATTTAACTGGTTGTTTGTCATCGGCGGACTGGTGCTTGTGGTTGTGTTTTTTGTTCCGGCCGGGCTGCTCGCCTTGCCTGCCGAGATCAAACGACGGATGGGGCGGCCAACATGAGTGCCGGTCTTCAGGTCAAGAATCTAAACAAGAATTTCGGCGGGATCACCGTTGCGAGCAACATCAATATTGATTTACCTCCCGGGGCCCGCACTGCACTTATTGGTCCCAATGGCGCTGGAAAAACAACATTCGCCAATCTTATCACGGGTATTTTGCCGCCAAGTTCCGGTGAGATTTATCTCGATGGCAAAAACATATCGGGCCTGAACGAAGCTGCCCGTGTGAAAGCGGGGATTGCCAAAACATTCCAAATCACGACACTGTTCAAAGAACTCAACGTTCGCGAGCATTTGCGCTTAGCAATTCTGGAACGCAATGGTTTCACCAGCAGACTGTTCCGTCGTGCCAATTCTGATGCTGCCATCGAAGCCGAAATTGACGAACGGCTCGACCAAATGAACCTGAGTAAACTTGCTGACATGGCGATCAATAATATGGCCTATGGACAACAACGCCTTGTGGAGCTTGCCATGACATTGGCACTGAAACCACGCATTCTAATTTTGGATGAACCCGCTGCCGGGGTGCCATCCAGCGAAAGTTATTTGATCATTGAGGCCGTGGCAAAGCTGGATCGTGATCTGGCGGTTCTCATTATTGAACACGATATGAAGCTCGTATTTGAAGTAGCAAATTCCATTATCGTGCTGGTAAATGGAGAAATACTGACCGAGGGCACGCCCGCAGAAATTTCCGCCAATCCGCAAGTTCGTTCACTTTATCTGGGTGAACGCCATGAGTGACCTTGCCCTGAAAATTGAAAACGTGAGTGCCGGTTATGGCGAGACCGTTGTGCTGAATAATATCTCGCTTGAGGTTCACAAGGGCGAGCGCCTAGCAATTATCGGGCGTAATGGTGTCGGTAAAACAACCCTGCTGGCCACGATCATGGGACTGACAAATCTGCATTCAGGTTCAATTGCATTAAATGGCAAACCCATCATGCATTTGCCAACTCATGTGCGGGCAAGAAGCGGGCTCGGTCTTGTGCCGCAAACACGCGATATTTTCCCTTCTCTCAGCGTAGAAGAAAACTTGATTTCCGGTATGCGCGGCGATGCTAGTCTGGATGAAGCCTATGAACTTTTTCCCCGGCTAAAAGAGCGACGCAGCAATGGCGGCGGCACGCTTTCCGGCGGAGAACAACAAATGCTGGCCATTGCCCGCACCCTGCTTGGCAAGCCGGAAGTGTTGTTGCTTGACGAACCACTGGAGGGATTGGCACCGGTGATTTGCGATATGTTATTGGATGTTTTTGAACAGATCGCAAAATCCGGATCACAAACGGTTGTACTGGTCGAACAACATACCGGCCTTGCTGTAAACTTTGCGGACCGTGTTATCATTATTGATGGCGGCGAAATTGTTCATGCAGGCACCTCGCAGGAACTCGTTGAGAACCCCGGATTACTCGAGAGGCATGTGGGCGTTGGGTTGATGGAGGCGAACTGATATGGATGACGTTAAAATGGCTTCCTACCTCAAAACTTCCGATTCAACGGCTCTGCATGGTGATCGCAGGGTTCTCGATATCACCAATTACATTCCCTATTTTCTTGCTGCGGTTAATAATCCACTATCGCGCGGAGCATCAAAAATCTATTTGAAAAAATTCAATCTCGGCATTGTTGAATGGCGCGTCATCGCAATGCTGGCGATTGAACCTTGCATCACCGCTTCGCGTATTTGCGATGTGGTTGCTCTGGATAAAGCTGCGACCAGCCGTGCGCTGACACGGTTACTTGTGTTGGGATATCTCGAATTCAGTTCAAAAAAATCTGATGTTCGCCGCAAGAAATGGTCATTAAACGAGGCTGGTTATTCCGTCCATGATCAAATTCTTCGACTGGCTTTACAGCGAGAAGAGAAATTGATTGAAGGGATTCCTCCAGAGGATACTGAAATTTTCCTGCGTGTAATACGCATGATGCACAAGAATGTGGATGCCTTGTCCTAAACACCAATGCTACTTGATGAAATCTAATGAAAATCCCTTGAAGGGAACAGGGCTTTAGCCAAGTCCCTTGGATGCCTTTGTGCGCTCACATATTTTTTGGGTTCAACCTTTCGGTTGTAATCGTCATGTTCCAATATTTCATCAGGCCTTTGCATGAGAAAATTCTCATCATCGAGTTTTTCAAGATAGTGGGAAAAATCGGAGATGTGGTTTGCGATCAAATGGGTAACGATGCCTTTTCTCTCAAGCACACCGGATACTCTTATCAGTCGCGCGGTCATGATTGTCTTGCGAAACCGTTCGAACATTTTGCGCCAAACAATCACGTTGATGTTGCCTTCTTCATCTTCCAGCGTCATGAAAACCACCCCCTTGGCGGTGCCGGGACGTTGACGTGCAAGCACCAGACCGGCAACGCTCACCCGAGTTTTATGGCGCACTTCAAGCAGTGCTTTGGCTTTTGAGGTGCCGGGGAAATGAGGTCGCAATAATTTGAGCGGATGGTCGCGCAGGGTTAAACGCAGAGAGCGATAATCCTGCAAAACATTTTCGCCAATATGCATTGGCGGCAATGTGATTTCCGGGTCGAGCGCTTGCTCGTCTTCTTTCGCATGGGCAAAAAGCGGCAACGGGCTTTCACCTTTTATACCGCTTGCCTGCCAAAGCGCATCACGCCTTGTCAGTTCGAGAGAGTTGAAAGCATCGGCATCGGCCAGACGCCGAAGGGTTCCAGGTTTGATCCCGGCGCGCACCCATAGATCGCGCACGGTTGCATAACCGTTTTGTCTTGCCTCAAAAATCCAATCGGCATCTTCCTCACGCAGGCCTTTGATTTGCCGCAAGCCCAGACGCAATACCAAGCCGTTTTCTCCTGCTTCCAGAATGCTGTTCCACCGGGAATAATTCACATCGACAGGCTTCACTTCTACCCCATGATCACGGGCATCGCGAATAATTTGCGCCGGGGCATAGAAACCCATCGGCTGGGAGTTTAACAAAGCACAGGCGAAGATGCCGGGGTAATGACATTTGAGCCATGCAGAGACATAGACCAACAAAGCGAAGGATGCGGCATGACTTTCGGGAAAGCCATATTCGCCAAAGCCTTCAATTTGCTTGAAGCAGCGCTCGGCAAAATCAATTTCGTAACCGTTCTTCTGCATGCCAGTGATGAATCTTTCCCGAAGCAGGGTGATCGTTCCCCTCTTGCGAAACGTTGCCATAGCCCGGCGCAATTGATCGGCTTCGCCGGGAGTAAAACCAGCGCCGACAATAGCGATGCGCATGGCTTGTTCCTGAAACAGCGGCACACCTAAGGTTTTCCCCAAAACTTCTTCCAGTGCTTTGGAGGGATACTCAACTTTTTCCACACCATCACGGCGACGAAGATAGGGATGCACCATATCGCCCTGAATGGGTCCGGGGCGAACAATCGCTACTTCGATCACCAGATCATAAAAATTCTTTGGCTTCATACGCGGCAGGAAGGACATTTGCGCACGACTCTCGACCTGAAAAACACCGAGGCTATCGGCTCTCCCGAGCATCTCATAAACATCTTTGTCGTCCTCTGGCAAAGAGGCCAGATCGTGGGAAATACCGTAATGGGTTTCCAAAAGCTCAAAGGCCTTGCGAATGCATGAAAGCATGCCGAGGCCCAACACATCGACTTTCAAAATTCCAAGCGTATCAATATCATCCTTATCCCATTCGATGACCGTGCGGTTTTCCATCGCGGCATTTTCAATCGGCACGATATCATCGAGGCGGGATTTGGTGATTATAAAACCGCCTACATGCTGCGAGAGATGGCGGGGATAGCCCATGATTGCTCGGGTGAGTTTTCCGCAAAGTTCCAGCCGGTTATCATCGGGATCAAGACCTGCGGCTATTTTCTGCTTGCGACTGGTTGCCTGATCGGATTCCGACCATCCCCAGATGAGTTCGGTCATGGAAGACAAAGTATCCTGCGACAATCCCAGCGCCTTGCCTACCTCGCGGATGGCCGAGCGGGCTCGGTAGCAAATTACCGTTGCAGATAATCCGGCGCGATGGCGACCGTATTTTTTGTAAATATACTGGATGACTTCTTCGCGGCGCTCATGTTCGAAATCGACATCAATATCCGGCGGCTCATTTCGTTCTGTAGAAATAAAGCGTTCGAACACCATATCGATACGTTCCGGCGAAATCGAAGTGATGCCCAGAATAAAACAAATCACGGAATTGGCGGCCGACCCGCGCCCCTGACACAGGATGCCCTCACCTCTTGCAAATTTTACAATGTCGTAAATGGTCAGAAAATAAGGTGCATATTTCAGCTCTTTGATAATAGCCAGTTCACGCTCAATGGCCTTTAACACTTTTGGCGAGACGCCATTTGGAAACAGGTGGGGTGGGTATCTAACCGGAATTTGTTGGGCAACCAGTTTTTCCAATTCCACTTGCGGTTCCTGTCCGTTGGAGACCTCGTCGGGGTATTCATATTTCAATTCACTGAGGGAGAAATTTATCCGGCGACTGATTTTCTGGCTGTTCTCGATCGCCGTCTCATAATTTTTGAATAAACGAAGCATTTCACTGGTGCTTTTAAGGTGGCGTTCCGCATTTTTTTGCAGGCGTTTTCCTGCTTGCTCAATGGTGCAATGTTCGCGGATGCAGGTCAGAATATCCGCTACTTCTCGATTTTCCGGGATGTGCATCATGGCGTGATTGGTAGCTACCAATCGCACATTGCGCGCTTCAGCAACCTTATGGAGTTGGGCCAAGCGTACTTCATCTTGACCCTGACACAGGTTTTCTGCGGCCATATAAAAATTATCGCCCAGAGCGTCAGCCCAATAGCCCAATTGCGTTTTAAAAATCGCGTCGATCTTCTTAGGTGCCACCAGAATAAAAATGATGCCTTCACTCCATTCAAGCACGTCTTGCGGACCAATCAGGCACTGGCCTTTTTCGGCTCGCTGCCGTCCTAAACTGATGAGACGACACAGGCGGCCATAAGCATTTCTATCTGTTGGCAAGGCCACCAGACATTGCTCATCGGTAAGCAGTAATTCCGCGCCGATGATGATGCGTTGATTTATCTTTTTTGCCTCTGCATAAGCTCGCACCACACCCGCCAGAGAATTGCGGTCAGTGATGGCAATCGCTTCCAGCTCCAGTTCTTTTGCCCGGCGCACATAATCCTCCGGGTGGGATGCGCCTTCCAGAAAAGTGAAATTTGTTGTGGTATGCAGTTCGGCAAATCGGAGCAATTTTTAGCTTCCTAACCCGTGCACGAACCATTGAGTTTTTCGCCCATCACTCACCCGGTAAAGCCATAGCAATGCACCAAAATCGGTTTTTACCCACCAGTAATCCCGGGTACCATTGCGCCAATCCGAATCATCTCGCCACCAGTCCGGCTCGATGCGTTCCGGCCCGGTCAGGGGGGTCAGATGACATTCTTCGTTTTGCCAGAAAACCGTTTCCGGCATATCGGTTCCGATATCATCGCCCAACAAAACCGAAACCGGTTTTTTTAACAGGCGTAAGGGCCTTTTGGAGAGAGAGATCGTCCAGCCTTGAGGCTGGGAGGGATAAAGAGCAAATTCCCGGCTAAATGCACGCTCGGGAATATGACTGTCGGCAGGGGTGAAGCGCTGAACATATTGATGGCCGAACATATTTGAAAGCCGATTGATTAACCCATCTAACCTTTCGCCATTACTCTGTTCATCCCCGTTATCCAATCCCATTTGACGTGCCAATATTGGTGCAGTTTGCTCGGCTTTCAGGATCATCCGTTCGATGCCAAAGCCCACATCAAGTTGCTCAAAATGATGGGAGAACAAGCGCTTTAACATGGGTAGATTGATGCTTGGGCGTACGAGCTGGATTGTGAAATCAATTGTGTCATGGTCCACTCTTTCCAGTCGCAAATGCGCTTTCCGAAAGCCCCGTTGCATGGGAGCCAAACGCTGACACAATCTTTCCAGCAAATCTTCTAGTGCCATTTCGACACCGGCACTGGTTGCTAAGGGATCGGGGAATTGTTGTTCCTCGACCAAACGTTCCTTGTGCCGGGCAAATCTTGTTACTTCCGCTTCCTCGCCAAAAAACTGATCGATGCGCTTCATGCCTTCAAGGCCGATTCTATTGGCCAATGTTGCTCGCGGTAAAACGCGCAGGGCATCGATTGTTTTTAAACCCAGTCTTCGGCAAAATGCTGCGGATGCATGTGAAAGTTGCAACGCTTCTACAGGCAGGTTTTTTGCGGCTTCACGCAGAGTGTCAGCGACGATGTTGCTCTGGGTTTTTCCGTAATGGGCAAAGCCCCATGCGGCTGCCTTGCTGTCGGCAAGGCCAAGACGGGCGGTGAAGCCAAAGGCTTGTAACTGGCTTTGTATCTTTTCTAAAAGAGCCCTCTCCCCACCGAATAAATGACTGGCACCGGCAATATCGAGATAAAGATTTTGCCCATCGCCCCGTGCAACTTTCGGTGTGAATCGGCTGGCCCAACGCAACAGGCCACGCAGGCATTTTCCGTCCTGCATCGGGTCAGCATCATAATAAAGCATGTCGGGGGAAGCGGCGCGCACATCGGTCAGGCTCATGCCCGGTGCGAAGCCCATATTGCCTGCACTCCTGCTCAGCGCCGATACAAACATACGGTTTGCGTCATGCATGATCAGCGCAAAGGGCTTGTTCGACAAATCCGGGTTGCGGCGGATCACCTGTTCGCTCTCCAGAAAGGGTAGCCAGATGCAAATGATGCGTTGCATGATCAATCTCCACGGTCCAATGACGCGGAGACCCGCGTCGGTTTTTTTCCAAATGCAGCCCTATCTGCGTTTTTTCCTGCGACCAGTTTAAAACCTCAGCATGCCAGCGCGTGACGGTTGAACCGAGCAGTCCTTCGTGAGTCATATGTCTGTTCCGGGCGTAACCGGCATTGATGATCAGGCCCAACGTGTCGGTGTTTTGTACGGCGATCTGGAGTTTTCGCGCCTGTATCTGGTTGAGCGGTCTTTGTACTTCAAGCAAAACACAGCCAGCAGCATTAGAGGCCAACACTTCATAGGCGGCACTCAGTAAATCTTGCATATTTTGCAATCGCAGCATGATGAATTGTTCAGCTTTGCCGCCATATTGCGCCAAAGCTGGTGGGTAATATTCTTCGTTGAGACGCTCATTGACCAGCCAGAATGTGTTGCCTCCCTTGCGCTGAACAATCAGTTGGGCAAAGAGGGCAGCAGCTGGTCCGCTGAATTCATGCATCGCGCCAATATCCAGACCGCCCTGCAAAGCATCATCGATTACGGACAGCCCAAACGGCAGCACCCGCCGCTCATTACGTCCCATTTCCAATGCAATAATTTGCTCTCTCAAGATATTGAGTGACATGCGTCTTTCCATTTGTTCACTTTTTGTTCTTATATGAAATTGAAAGAAGAGTCAAAACGTAAGCACGGGTGCTTATGTTTTTGCATGGTTTGTTCTCACGGCGTATAGCTCACCCTGTGGGTGGAGAAAACTTACCTTACTCTTCGCGCCCTACGTGTCGCATCTGGTCTAGCAGTGGTTTTGCCAGATAATTGAGTGGGGAGCGTTGTTTGGTCTGAATGAACGCTTCAACGGGCATGCCCGGAACCAGCTTTTGCCCATTTAATTTGGCAAGCTCAACCGGCGCCACTTCGATCATTACCTTATAAAACGGCATTCCGGTTTGTGGATTGATCACGCTGTTTGGCGAAATGTTTTTCACGGACCCGTCAATCTCCGGCGTGGTGCGCTGATTGCTGCAGTAAGCGCTGCGTCACCCTCGGCATCCAGATTGGAATTTGGTTCATCGAGAACCACCAATGCCGGCATTCGTACAGCAGCTCTTGCCAATGCAATACGCTGGGCCTGACCGCCTGATACCACAGATGCGCTTGTTCTGATTTTTGTCGAATAACCATTGGGCAAATTCAGGATCAAATCATGCACACCTGCCAATTGGGCCGCAGCAATCACTTCCTCGTCAGTTACTTCCGGGTCAAATCTTGCAATATTCTGCATGATTGTTCCCGGCAATAATTCCACCGATTGTGGCAGATAGCCAATATGTTTGCCCAGAGCATCGCGATCCCATTGATCATAGGTCGCTCCATCAAGGCGTATCTCGCCCCGGTCTGCTTGCCAAAGGCCTGTCTTGCATGGATGAAATTTTTCCAACTTCCCACGGCCATATCGATCGACGCAAGCGCGCGACCGATCGAATGGAAGCTGCAATCATTGTGCCGGGCGTGATCTCCTGAAAAATCACAAGGTAGGCACCCGCGCCAACATGGAGGACTGGAGCCAACATACGGATGGTTTTGGTCGTGACAGAAATGGCATCGGTCCAGCCACTTGCTTTTTGTCCGGCAACCAGACCGCGTTTCTGAACCATATCCAATGCAGATGACATTCCGTTGACAGGACTTTGATAACCTTGCCATATGTGCCCCCGACTCATGATCGGGATCACATTGAGGTCATTACCGATATCAATGAATTTATGAACAACTTATGGCTTTTCGCCTCGTGCCAGACGAGCGTTGATATCTTCGATAACCGGTGGCAAATCGACCAGACTATCGATGACATAATGCGCACCGGTTTTGAGCAGAATGTCGCGCGTATACGCCATGCGGCGGGCGATCTCTTCTTTGCTCAAACTGTCGGCTTCTTCCAGCGTGTTGATGTTCATGTAGTTGGAATAGCGCGCCACGCCGACGCCCCAGCAACCAGCATTCAATGCTTCGCCAACGCCTGATGCGGTGTCGTCAATTTTTACCACAGACTGGATTTGATCAATGCCCATCAGGTCGAGGTTTTTATAGACCATGTGCGGGCTTGGGCGTGCGCCATTGACGACCTCATCGCCGGCAACGGTAGCATCCAGCGTCAGGCCCTGTTTGGTGCAATCTTCGACCAGAATATCGACCATGGAACGAACAAAACCGGTGGAAGCACCGATCTTGATGCCCTGTTTTTGCAGATCGAGGCAAACGTCTTTCACGCCGGGAAGCAGCGTTGTGTAATTGCGCAGGCAATCGAGCTGTGCCGGTACAAAATCGGCGAACATGGCATCCACATCGGACTGATCAGGGTATTGACCTTTGATTGATTTCCAACGCTCGGCAATGATCGGATCTTTGGTCAGTTCTTTGATGTGCAAGTCCTTGCGCAGGCCCATGGGGCCACGGGCTTCAAGCATTGAAATTTCAACGCCCTGCTTTTGAAACACTTCAACAAACACCACTGCCGGTGCGATGACATAGGCATCGGCCAGCGTGCCGCTCCAATCCAGAACCAATGCCTTTACCTTGCCGCGATAGCTGCGTGCATAATTGAATTCGCCAAAATTGCTCATGATTTTTTCCTAATGTTTGATACTCTAATTAGTCTCTAATTCGGTGTTTAATTTCTTGCGCTCATTGATCGCAACTTGAGGTGCCGCTGCACTTTTCACGCCCATTGTTTCCAGCGCCTGGCCGACCGCCTCGCATAGTTCGACCATGACATGCTGATCTAATTGGCCGATGCAGCCAATGCGGAAACTGTCAACGATGGTCAGCTTACCGGGATAAATGATGAAGCCTTTTTCTTTCAGCAATTGATAGAATGTATCGAACTTGAAGGCACGGTCCTCGGGCGCAAAGAAGGTTACGATGATCGGCGAAAGCCATTGGGCATCGAGCAAGGTTTCAAAGCCGAGGGCCCGCATGCCTTTAACCAGAACGTCGCGATTTTTTGCATAGCGTGCGCCGCGCCCTGCCACAGAACCTTCAGCTTTGTGGGCGTGCAGTGCTGTTAAAAAAGCTGCAACCACATGGGTTGGCGGCGTGAAACGCCACTGGCCGGTATTGTTCATCACTTGCCATTGGTCATACACATCGAGGCTAAGCGAATGGGCATTGCCTTTGGCAGCCTCCAAAGCGTCTTTCTTGGCGATGATGAAACCGAAACCCGGCACGCCTTCAATGCATTTATTGGCAGAGGAAACGATGGCCTCATAGTCAATCTCGTTGATATCGAGGGGAATTGCCCCGAATGCGCTCATGCTGTCGATGAGAATTTTACGGCCATGGGTTTTGACCACATCGGCGATCTCTTTGATCGGATTGAGAATGCCGGAACTGGTTTCGCAATGAACCACGACCACATGAGTGATATTTGGATCGGCCTTCAATGCGCTAGCTACTTCGGTGCCACGCGGTGGCAGATAATCGCCCTTGTCGATGAGCACGTGAGCGCGACCAAGAATTTTCAGAATTTTTGCAATGCGCAGGCCATAAGCGCCGTTGCTCAGCACCAGCGTTTTTGTGTCTTTGGCGAGCAATGACCCAAGCATTGCCTCGACGACAAAAGTGCCGCTGCCCTGCATTGGCACGCAATCCAGAATGTCATTTTTGTCGCCGGTCATCTCCAGCAACATTTGGCGCAGTTCTGCTGTCATGGCCCGGAAATCACCATCCCATGAGCCCCAATCGCACAACATTGCCTGTTTGACTGCATAGGACGTTGAAAGAGGTCCGGGCGTCAGAAGATATGGCTCTCCAAGTTTTGGCTTTTCTATCCTAGAATCATCCATGCGACGCTCCTTCTGCTTTGCGCAGCAATTAACGCCTCAATGCCTTGCTTGTAAAATCGATAATATGTATCTTACCATTAGTTTTATCGATGTTTTGTGACAGGACTTCTTCCATGCGATACGTGCAATTACGGGCATTTCATAATGTGGCACTTTTTGGCGGGTTTTCACGGGCGGCAAGTGCGCTGCATTTAACGCAACCGGCGATCTCCGATCAGGTGAGGAAGCTGGAGCAGGAGCATGATGTTTTGTTGTTTGACCGCGCGAAAAAACAGGTGCGCCTGACCGCGCAAGGCGAGAAGCTTTTTGAAATCACCAAGCGGATGTTCGAGATCGAGCAACAGGCATCTGAACTGCTATCACAAACCCGGGCGCTGAATGCAGGCACGTTGCGCATTATGGTGGATTCAGCTTTTCATATCATGACTTTGCTCAATCTTTTTCGTGAGAAATATCCGGCCATTAAGATCGAGATGCGTAGCGGGAACTCTCGCGATGTGATTGAGGCGCTTGATACATACAGTGCTGATATCGGTGTACTCGCCACCCAATCACTGCAAAATTCTTTGGTGACTGTTCCGCTTGGCGCAACGCAAATTATTGCCTTTGCTTCGCGCAAGAACTCACTCTTTGGCACGGATAAAATCAGCCTCAAACAATTGGCGCAATTACCGCTGGTGTTGCGTGAAGAAGGTTCACGCACACGGCAAAAGCTTGAGGCCTGTTTTGCCGGTGCAGGCATTCTCCTCACCCCGGCAATCGTCGCTGACAGTCGTGAGGCTGTGCGTGAAATTGTGGCAACGGGCGAAGCAATTGGTTTTGTTTCGCACGCTGAATTTGGTGAAGATGACCGCCTGTTTTCGATGATGATTACTGGTCCTAAAAAACATCTGGTAGACCTCGCAATGAATGAGGCAATTGTCTGCTTGAAAGATCGGAAGGAAAGCAGGCTTATTCGCACTTTTATGAATCTGGCTGAGGCAAATTCTCAATAGGATATGGGGCCCAGTTTTAAATGCGAATAATTCGCAATCGCATTGACAGTTGCGAATCGTTCTCATAAACTCTTTTTAGTTTTAGCAGAGAAAGAGCCATGATGAAGTTTGTCCAAATTCTGATTTTCATCGTTTCACTTGTCATATCGAATGCAGCGATGGCGGGTGATAAACTTAAGGTAATCACGACCTTCACCGTTATCGCCGACATGGCCGCCAATGTGGCAGGCGATGCGGCGATTGTGGAATCCATCACCAAACCCGGCGCTGAAATTCACGGCTACTCTCCTACCCCGCGCGATATTTTACGGGCGCAGGATGCGGATTTGATTTTGTGGAATGGTTTGAATCTCGAATTATGGTTCGAACAGTTCTTCTCCAATCTCTCTGATATACCCAGCGTCACGCTCACCGATGGCGTCGTGCCGATGAGCATCACCGAGGGCGCTTATAATGGCAAACCCAATCCGCATGCATGGATGTCGCTGGAGAACGCCTATATCTATGTGGACAATATCCGCGATGCGTTTTCCAAGCATGACCCGAAAAATGCGGAGGTCTATTCCGCCAATGCAGAACGCTATAAGGGTGAATTGAGTGCTGCCATTGCTCCCCTGCGTGAAGCCATTCTGGCAGTGCCGAAAGAGCAGCGCTGGCTTGCCACTTGCGAAGGGGCGTTCAGTTATTTGATCCGCGATTTTGATATGCAGGAGCTTTATCTTTGGCCGATCAATGCGGACCAGACAGGCACACCGCAACAGGTGCGCAAGGTGATTGACGGGGTGCGGAAGCATAAAATCCGTGCGATCTTTTGCGAAAGTACAGTCAGCAGCAATCCGGCAAAACAGGTGGCGCGGGAAACCGGCGCAGCATTTGGCGGCGTACTTTATGTGGATTCTCTCACCGAGGCGGATGGCAAAGTTCCCACCTATCTTGATTTGTTGCGTATCACTTCTGAAACCATTGCTGCGGGTCTGACCGCGCCAGCGAAGTAGAGAAGCTTTATGCAAAAATCCGAAACAATCGGCATTCGTATAGATGATGTGACCGTTACCTATAAGAATGGCCATACCGCCCTTTTCGATGCGAGCTTTGAAATTCCGACCGGCACCATCACCGCTCTAGTGGGGGTGAATGGTGCGGGGAAATCGACAATATTCAAAGCGCTGATGGGGTTTGTTCCTGCGGCCAAGGGCGAGATTTCAATCCTCGGCCTACCGGTCAATGAAGCGCTCAAACAAAACATCGTTGCCTATGTGCCGCAAGCTGAAGAGGTGGATTGGTCCTTCCCCGTTTTGGTCGAAGACGTGGTGATGATGGGCCGTTACGGCCATATGAATTTCATGCGTATGACGCGCGATGTCGACCGCAAGGCCGTTGATATCGCGCTCGAACGCGTCGGCATGACGGAGTTTCGCGATCGCCAAATTGGCGAACTTTCCGGCGGCCAGCGCAAACGGGTTTTTCTCGCTCGTGCTCTGGCGCAGGACAGCAAGATTATCCTGCTCGATGAACCTTTTACCGGCGTTGATGTAAAGACCGAAGATGCAATCATCCAATTGCTGCGCGACATGCGCGACGAAGGCCGGGTGATGCTGGTGGCAACCCACAACCTTGGTTCGGTACCAGAATTTTGCGACCGCACGGTGCTGGTCAAAGGCACAGTGCTTGCCTATGGGCTGACCGAAGATACATTTACTCAATCCAACCTTGAGGAAGCCTTTGGCGGCGTATTGCGGCACTTTGTGCTGGGTGGAAAAGATCTGCATGACGATGATGACACCCGTCAGGTGACCGTGATCACTGATGATGAACGTCCGTTTGTTGTGTATGATGACAAACCGAAAACTAACCGGCCGAAAGCCAGCAAAGCGAAAGAGGGCGAGAAGTGATCGACACCCTGCTTTTGCCGTTCGATTATGGCTACATGACCAACGCCATGTGGGTGAGCGCCTTAGTTGGCGGGGTTTGTGCTTTTCTTTCTGCCTATCTGATGCTCAAGGGCTGGTCGCTGATTGGCGATGCGCTGAGCCATTCTATCGTACCCGGTGTTGCTGCTGCCTATATGCTTGGTCTTCCCTTTGCGCTGGGTGCGTTTGTGGCTGGCGGACTGGCGGCAGGTGCGATGCTTTTCCTCAACCAACGTTCCGGTTTGAAGGAAGATGCGATCATCGGGTTGATCTTCACCAGCTTCTTTGGTTTGGGATTGTTCATGGTTTCTATTTCCCCGACCTCGGTCAATATCCAAACCATCACCATGGGCAATATTTTGGCGATTACGCCCTATGATACGCTGCAAATAGCGATCATCGGTTTTGTGTCGCTGGCGATATTGCTGGTGAAATGGAAAGATTTGATGGTGGCGTTTTTCGATGAAAACCATGCCCGTTCCATCGGGTTGAACCCGGATCGCCTCAAAATAATTTTCTTCATGCTGCTATCAGCATCCTGCGTCGCGGCATTGCAGACCGTGGGGGCATTTTTGGTAATTGCTATGGTGGTGACACCGGGGGCCACTGCCTACCTCCTAACCGACCGTTTCCCGCGCCTGTTAATGCTTAGCGTTGCTATTGGCTCGACGACCAGTTTCGTTGGTGCCTATGCCAGTTTCTTCATTGATGGAGCCACGGGCGGTATCATTGTCTGCCTGCAAACTCTGTTGTTCCTCGCAGCATTTTTCCTTGCCCCAAAACATGGCTATCTGGCCGCACGTCGCCGTGCGGCAAAAGCATTGGAGGCACAGGCATGATCGAAGAGCTTCTATTGCCGTTTCAATTCGCCTTTATGAACAAGGCGTTTTTCATCACCGCAATCATCGCGGCACCGACCGCGCTTTTGTCATGCTACCTCGTGCTTAAGGGCTGGTCCCTGATGGGGGATGCGATCAGCCATGCGGTGCTGCCAGGTATTGTGCTTGCCTATATCATCAACATTCCGTTGATCATCGGGGCGTTTGGCGCTGGTATGATTTGCGCCCTTGCTACCGGGTTTTTGAAGGAAAACAGCCGGGTTAAACAGGATACGGTGATGGGGGTGGTCTTTTCCGGCATGTTCGGGCTTGGCATTGTGATGTACACAAAAATCCATACAGATGTGCACCTTGATCATATCTTATTCGGCAACATGCTTGGCGTGAGTATGGGCGATATTCTGACCACCGGCTTGATTTCGCTGTTTGTCGTCGTGGTTATCGTATTGAAACGCCGCGACTTGCTGTTGCATGCATTTGATCCGGCACAGGCAAAGGCCTCCGGTCTTCCTGTCGGGCTGTTGCATTACGGATTGCTGGCGATCCTGTCGCTAACGATTGTTGCTACCCTCAAGGCGGTGGGCATCATTCTTGCCATTGGTCTTTTAATCGCGCCGGGTGCAATTGCCTTTTTGCTGACCAAACGCTTTGAACAGATGCTTGTTGTGGCGGTGATCGTAACGTTGATCTCCGGTTTTCTCGGCATCTATCTCAGCTTCTATCTTGATAGCGCACCGGCCCCGACGATTATTTTGATCCTGAGCGGAATTTTTATTATCGCTTTCATCTGGCAGACCCGACGGGCGCAAAAACAAACGCGAGCGTTCTGAACTACCAGTTCTTTTTACTCAGCAACTTGAATATTCTTTCGCGTTCCGAAAGAACCAGCAGCAGAGCCATGTCGCCCGGCTGCAATTTTCGAAGGATATAGGCAACACCATTGGCCGGTGATGTGGCAAACATTATATCGCTTTTAGCGAGGCCCTTTTGTACACATACGTCCATTGTCAGGGCACAAACTTCTCCCAGCGCGCGCCCGCGCAAATATTCCACTACCTCGGCGGCAACCACAACATCGGGGTTGAGTTTGAAAACACTTTCAGTGACCGCCCGAATATCTTCGTCTGAACGATCCCCTGCATGACTGACCATAACGAAGGTTCGCGCGGAAACCACAGATTCCAGAGCCTGTGTTACCGCTGAAATCGAATGGGGGTTGTGGGCGAAATCGACAAAAACCCGCGCGCCATTTATCTCAAACTCATTGCAACGACCGGGATTATCCTGTGGGTTATTTTTGAAACTTGAAAGACCTATTATGATCGCGTCATTTCCCAAGCCCATGGCTCTTGAAAGGCAGAGCGCGCCGAGTGCATTGCGGATATTATAGTGTGCAGCGCCCTTCATGGTGATCGGAATATCGGCAACATTGATCATGGTATTTGTATTTTTGCCATCAAAATAGACAAGCGCCCTGCCATCGAACCATGCACATGCATGGGCATGTCGTTTGGCCTGAATGATTTTCTCGGATTTGGGATTAAGTGAAAACCAGCAGATTTTTGACGGAGTTTGTTCAGCCTGCGCAACAACATATTTATCGTCCGCATTGAGCACCAAAACACCGTTATGGGCCAGCGTTCGATGAACAGCGAATTTTGCTACTGCCAGATCTTTGACTGTATTGACGCCGTATTCACCCAGATGATCTGCCGCAACATTTGTCACCAGAGCAGCGGTGGCTTGGCGCACAGGCAGGCCCCGGCGCAAAATCCCGCCACGGGCAACTTCGAGATAAGCCATTTCCAGCCGTTCGTCGCGTAACAACATACGCGCGCCACCGGGACCGGAGTAATCACCATGATCAAGGATGTCATCGCCAACACGCACGAAATCGGTTGAGGTTAGCCCGGCAATTTTCCCGGCCGCCTTGGCAATGGCAGCGCATAGTCTGGTGGTGGTGGTTTTGCCATTGGTTCCGGTGATCAGTGCCACCGGTATATTATAGAGCCCATCCCAGTCGACCATTTTTGGCCCGGGTAATTCATCAATCGGCCATGTTTTCGATCCCTTGCCATGGCCGAGTGAGATTTCATCATCATCACATAAAATATCAATTTTATGCATATCGGCAGCGGCGATCAGGGCCACCAGTTTGGGATTGGCTTCGCGTGCCATCACCGTTTTTAGATTACCAATCATCGTTTCAAAATTACCCGATGGCTGGTCCAATATCTCGGCTGCGGAAAAATGCCATGCGGTCTGAGCAACAAAAATCGCCGAATAGAGTTGATCCATCGGTGCAGAGATTGCCAGATTTAACCCACCGGCAAAACGACGGTTGACGATTTGTTCACTGCCCCACCCCACGGCATCCAATATGCGTCGCGCGTATCCATTCCAAATTGTAATAATTTGTTGCGGATCTAACATTTCATAAGAAATGTCCAGCACCGCACCTGGGTAATTCCAAAGCATGCCGGGGCCAGTCAACCGGCGCGCATCATCCAGAACCAACTGCTCGCTGGCCGGAATAGGGATCGTCAATGCGTCCTCTACCGAATCTCTTGGCGAATTTTTGGGCGGATCTAAGCTATCCGTCATGCCTAATCGCTTTCTTCGCCCGTGCCCCGTGCAAGCCGAACTCCTCGTTCATCGCGTATCAAGGTTTCATTCTCGCCAATGAGGTCATCCATTGCAACAATATCAGTTTCTTTGACGGATTTGGTTGCTTCCAGCACCCTCTCTTCGCCCTCGCTGTTGAAATAGATGATCTGTTTCCAGCACCGTACGCTGTCATCGCCGAAGATCACAACGAGGTCGCCCTCGCCTGCCATTTCCAACGCTTTGGCTACCGCTTCTACCTCGTCGGGAATGATCTCAATTGCATCCGCATCCACGTCGTTTTTGAGGAAGCCTTCCTGCAACATTTTTGGAATTTCGTCATGGCCGCGATTACGGCGGTTATCATCGGCCTTGCAGATGTAATGATCAAAATGGCCGCTGAGAATATTGGTGGCTTCAAACACGTCTTCATCGCGCCGATTGCCCGGCACCGCAATGACAGCAATCCGGCGACCCGATACATCGAGCCGATCGACAAGATCAGCGATGGCGCGAAAAGCTGCCGGGTTATGGGCATAATCGAGCAGCACTTTGAAGGGATGCTCATCGAACATATTGGTACGGCCCGGAGCCTGAAAGAAGCTGGTGTCGAAGGTGCGCAGACCGTGGCGGATATTATCGAGATCAACGCCGAAACTGAATGCCATACCGGTGGCAAACATGGCGTTCTGCACATTATGCATTGCTTTTCCTTCCATAGTCGCCGGAATGAGATGCGACCATAGAACCGGCATGTGAGTGCCATTATCATAGATCGTAATCATGTCGCCATTCATGCCTTTTTCAAGCACCACAGCGCGCCCACCGGCACGAATATGCTCTTTAACCAGCGCATGATCTGAATTCATCGTGACATAGCAAATCGTATCAGCGTGTGAGAAATCAGCCATGCGCAGGCAGTGGATATCGTCGGCATTAAGCACCACAGTATCGGTGGCGGATTCAACCACGACCCGCTTGACCACGGCCAAATCTTCAACAGTCTCCACCCCGCCCAATCCCAGATGATCAGCGGTAACATTGAGGCAAGCGGCAACGTCGCTGCGTTGATAGCCAAGGCCGGAGCGCAGTAAGCCACCTCTGGCGGTTTCCATTACGGCGAAATCAACTGATGGATCGCGCAGCACGATTTGGGCTGATGTCGGGCCGGTCATATCGCCCTTTACGCTCAATTTTCCATCCACATAAACCCCATCGGTCGACGTCATACCGACAGTATTGCCGCTGGTTTTCATTATGTGGGCCAGCATGCGCGATGTGGTGGTCTTGCCGTTAGTGCCGGTAATCGCTGCAATTGGAATGCGCGACTTTGTGCCAACAGGGAACAGCATGTCGATCACCTTGCCGGAAACATCGCGCGGCTCACCTTCGCTGGGTGCCACATGCATGCGGAAACCGGGAGCTGCGTTCACCTCGACAATCGCGCCGCCAATATCCTTATAGGATTTGGTGATGTCATCGATCAGGAAATCGACCCCGCCCACATCAAGACCAATTGCCTTGATGGCACGCTCGGCCATTTCGCGGTTATCAGGATGCACCACATCGGTCATATCAATGGCCGTGCCACCGGTTGAAAGGTTGGCGGTCTCGCGTAGATAAAGTATCTCACCATCGGGCAACACGCTATCCTTGGTGACATCAGCGGCTTTCATCAGACGTTCGGCTTGCTTATCCAATTCCAGATTGGTCAGCACTTTTTCATGGCCAATGCCGCGGCGTGGGTCGGCGTTTATAATCTCGATCAGTTGTTCGATGGTATTTTTGCCATCGCCCTTGACGTGACCCGGCACGCGCTTTGCCAGCGCTACCAATTCATTATTGACCACCAGCATACGATGATCAAAACCGGTGACGAAGCTCTCAACCAAAATAGCACGGCTGGTACCAAATTCGCGAGCTTCCGCAAAAGCGGTTTCGACTTGATTATCTTCGTTCAGATTGATCGACACGCCGCGTCCATGGTTCGCATCGAGCGGCTTGATCACCACCGGATAACCAATGCGGCGGGCGGCACGTACGGCTTCGCGGGCGCTATAGACCATGCGTTGCTGCGGCACTGGCAGGCCCAAATCGTTCAGCAGATTATGGGTGTCTTCCTTATCGCAGGAAAGTTCCACCGAGATATGGCGAGTTTCGCTGGTGATGGTTGCCTGAATGCGCTGTTGATATTTGCCATGGCCGAACTGCACCAGCGAATATTTGTTCAATCGCAGCCACGGAATATCGCGTTCCTCGGCGGCCTTTACCAAAGAGCCGGTCGAAGGACCAAATTCCTGACGCTGGGCGTGCAGAACATATTCTTTCAGTTCTTCTTCCCATTCGAATTCATCGTCGAAATCATATTCAACTTCGGCACGTACATTTTCCGGCAGAAGATGCATTAACAGGCGCAGGGCCAATTTTCCTGCGTCGAGACCCACATCGCGCTGGCGATAGGCGTAGACCATATTATATTGCCCGACCTCACCAGTGCCGCGTGTGCGCCCGAAAGTAACATCGGTGCCTGCAACATTTTGAATTTCAATCGCGCAATGCTCCATCACGTGGCCAAGCCAAGTGCCTTCATCTTCGCGCAGACGACGGATGAAACCACCGGGTTCGCGGTAGGAACAGCCGTGTTCTTTCAGGCCCGGAAGTGCCTCAATAAGACCATCTATAAAAGTGTTGCCAATTTTTGCGGAAGGCCAGTTTTCCAATGCACCAAGATCAATCACATGGCGAATGACAGGAAACCCGGCCCAAACGTTTGGGCCGACAAATACATTTGTTGAAATGATCTTCATTTCTACTACTCCTACCCAGCGCTTATGGCTCAAGGCCCGATGTTTACATATTTTTGGTTTTGTTACAGGTCTATTTTCGGGAAGACCGGATTTCGGGTACAAATTCTTGGCTTTTCTGCTCTTCATTTTCTACTGGCAGGCTGCAAAACCCACTGTTATTTTCGTCAGGCGGATAGGCACGGCGAGCGTTAAGATCATAACGGCACCCTTGCCCCATCACGTCGAGCTTCAGGCCCAGCAGCGAAAGCGCCTCGCCGGAACTTGCCTGCCATACAGAGGAAAATGTCATAGCGCTGGCATCAACCACCGTGACGGTGCCGCTACCGACAACCTCCAGAACATCATTATGATCGATGAAGGCAGCCGTATCTTCATCAATACCGAGACCGATGAGAAACGGATTATGGGAGGAGGCCGCTAACAAGCGACCCAAACGATTACGCTCGGTAAAATGCTGGTCGATGATGACTGCATTGGTCAGCCCCATGCCGGGAGCAAGGCTGACGCCGCCGCCTGATGGTGCCGAATTGCTATCGCCGCCAGCCATCATATGTTCAGACATGATCGAGGCACCTGCCGAGGTGCCGGCAACCGGAACGCCGGCAGCATTACGACGGCGAATTTTCTGCGCAACTTGCGTCCCGCCAAGAATGGTTGAAAGTCGCAGTTGATTGCCGCCGGTCATGAAAATTCCGGTGGCCCGATCGAGCATTTCCAGAAAGGCAGGATTATCGCAATCTTCACGGCGATTGATTGGCAGGAACTCGACTTGCCCTGCGCCCAATTCGCGAAAAATCTCATTATAGTTTGGGCCGGTTTCCTCTAGCTGCGAGGCTGTGGGCACGACGATGATATCGGCTTTTTCGCCGCCGGAGAGTTCTACGAATTTTCGATGAATCTGCATCTCTTTGGCTTTGTCCTCACCACCGCCAATGGGGATGATAAAGCCGCGTTGTTGATTATCTTCTACGGGAGCGGGAGACATTTTTTAGCTAATCTTTCAAATTTTCATAAGTGCCGAGAATGACTGGCGCACTGTCGCGAACATGCCATTTTCCACGGGCCATCACGTGACTGACTTTATGCGTTTGGTCAAGCACTACGAGATCAGCATCAAAGCCTTTTTCAAGCCTGCCTTTGCCTGATAACCGGAGTAGATGGGCGACATTTGAAGTGAGGCATGGCAGGATTTCCTCCAGCGGAACATTATGGCCAGCAAGTTCCCCGAGGGTTTCGGGAAGGATGGATGATGTGCCAACTCCCATGCGGGTCAATTCGCCTTCGCTATTGAAGGCTGGCAGACAGCCGCCGCCGTCCGAACTCATGGTAAGCAACTCCGCAGGATATCCGCCCTCACGATAGGCAATGAAAGCCTCGGCTGCGGACAAACCCGGTTCCACATGTTCTTTTGGGAACGCCGTTAAATCAATGCGGCAACCAAGTTTGGTAAGTTCAAGCGCCTCTGCAAAAAGAGGTTTGTTGCGATTAACGTGGGTCGGGTTAAACACCCGTGCCGGAATTTCGCTGATTTCAACGGCGCGGCGCAACAGATCGAGACCGCGTCCACCATCGCCCATATGGCAATGGACGATGCCAGCCTTACCGGTCATCAGGCCGCCTACGTGAGCATCTCCAGCGACCCGTAAAAATTCATCCAGTGTTGGTTGGCTCGATCGGTGGTCGCTGATTGCCAGCTCACCCACTCCGATGACCGGATCAATAAAAGCAATATCGCTGCGTACATTTCCGGTAAGTGTGGTCAGTGGATAATGATAGCCGCCAGTATAGCACCATGCCGATAGCCCCTCTTCGCGCAGGCCATAGGCTTGCGTTACCAAAGTTTGGGTATTGCGGGTGATATCGTCCGTACCGAGCAGGCCGACAACACTGGTTACTCCAGCAAGGGTAAATTCAGATAATTTTACCGGCGGCACCCGACTGCTCGGACCACTTTCGCCGCCACCACCGGTGATGTGCGCGTGACCATCAATGAACCCCGGAACGACACTAGCGCCCTCAACGTCAATAATCTCCACATCAAGACGGTCGTCGAGCGTTGGAACTTCCGTATCAATATGGATAATTCGTTCACCGGCGATGAGCAGATGACGCAGGCCCACCGCTTCGGGTGAAAACAGATTGGCATTTTTAATCAGATGGAACATTGGGAGCCGTCATGTATCCGGCGCAAATTAAAGGCTGCGCTCAGGGCATTTAAACAAGGTTCCATTATATCGGGTAATGACATGAAACAAAAGGGGCGAGTTCCCCTGTTTCCCCGGCTTTCAGTAAGGGCAAATACGACCAGCCAACGTTACCAAAGCACCTACTCAGGCCCATCGGGTCATTGTAAATTCAAACATTATTAACCAATCCACAACATCCAAATTTAACAAGATCTTGGTAGAGTAATTACAGTACAACTTAGATGACTTTGTAAAAACTCATTATTTTTATGGATAATCAAGTTATTTACAGAATTACTACCAGTGAACTTGTTGTGGACGTTTCACATTTATTTTGTTTTCTCGAATATCAACCGAGAGAGCATTAGGACATTGGAAACTGACTGTGCAACTTAAAAAAATTAATATATATAATCTTGCTCTTGCCGTGCCGCTATTATTGGCGATTTCACTGATAATTGCCTGCTTTGTAATTCCAAATATGATTGTCGAGGATGCGCGTGAAACAGCGGGGCAGTCCGCCGTTCAGACCGTCAAACAATTCAAAGTCATCCGTGGTTACTATACCAAGAACGTAATCTCAAAGGCCAAAGCCTCCGGCGCTCTTACACCAATGATTGATCATGTGGGAAGTCCCAATGGAATTCCTCTTCCTGCAACTTTGATCCACGATCTCAGCACCCTGCTTGCTAAAGAGAACACAACCATGACGCTTTATAGTGCTTATCCGTTTCCAAACCGCAAGGACCGGGTGATGGATGGCTTTATGAATGATGCATGGGCCTACCTCTCAACAAATCCCACAGGCGTATATAGGCAGGAAGAAATGCATAATGGCAAATCTATTTTGCGTGTTGCTGTGGCTGACGTATTTACCGCACAAGGTTGCGTAGATTGTCATAATGCGCACCCGGCATCACCAAAAAACAACTGGAAGCTGGGCGATGTTCGAGGCGTCATGGAAGTTGGCACCAACATCAATCCGGCGGTGCGGGCAGCTTCTGAAATCAAAAACTTCCTTCTTATCGGTGTGTTTCTGGCATTGCTGGTAAGCTTTATCATGGTCAAGTTTGGCAATCGGGCCAAGCAGCACATGAAAGAGATTGAAGAAGCGCATCTTGAAACTGAAACAGCCCGTCAGGAAGCGCACGAAATTTCTCTTCGCGATCCGCTTACCGGCCTGCCAAACCGCAGGGCATTTTCTGAACATATTAAAGCGCTCGATAATGATGCATCCAATAAATCAAAAGACTTTTCCGTACTTTTGATCGATTTGGATCGCTTTAAACCGATCAATGATATTTACGGGCATGAAGTTGGTGATTTTGTTATTTGTAAAGCCGCCGAACGTTTGGAAAAGGCTGTCGGCAAACTTGGCATCGTTGCCCGACTTGGGGGCGATGAATTTGGTGTGGTGTTTGATAAAACCAATCCGGATTCAGAAAACCTTGCCGAAGAAATTATTGCCTCTATCGAAGTTCCCATTGTGACCGGCAATGTGCGGGCAGAAATCAGCGCCAGTATTGGTATCGCTACCTCGCCGAACCATGGTTGCGATACGCAATCCCTACTGAGGGCTGCCGATCTGGCAATGTATAATGTGAAGAAAAACGGTCGCGCCGGCTGGAATGTTTTCAACGAAGACCTCGATGTTGAAATGCGTGCCACCGCGAAACTCGAAAGTGATGTGCGGAGCGCCGTTAGCGATCACAAATTCCAACCGTTCTTCCAGCCGATTGTGGATATTCAGTCTGGCAGGATTCACGGGTTTGAAATTCTTGCTCGTTGGGATCACCCTGAACTTGGCAATATAACGCCGGAAAACTATTTGCCGATCATCGAACAATTTGACCTGATGAATGAGTTCACCAGCGTTATTCTGCAACAGGCTTGTAGTGCGGCAAAAGACTGGCCTAAGAACATCAAGCTGGCTCTCAATATTTCCACCACGGAAATATGCGACCCCGCTACCCCGGTTCGGTTGATGTCAATTCTTACTGATTTTGATTTTTCACCCATGCGACTGGAAATTGAAGTTGCCGAAACCGCGCTGATCGAAGATTTTGATATTGCCAAGCAGGTAATTTCATCCCTCCGAGAGGCAGGCATTCGCGTCATTCTGGATGATTTCGGCACGGGTTATTCGAGCCTTGGCTATTTGAGAGAATTGAACATTGACGGCATCAAGATTGATCGGTCCTTTGTTCTTGCCATGGACGACAATAAGGATTGTGAAAAAATTGTTCTTTCAATGATTTCCCTAGCTCATAACCTTGGTCTGCAAACAATCGTAGAAGGCATTGAAAATAAAAGCATTCTCAAGCGCATCCGTGGTGAGGGCGCGACCTTCGGCCAAGGCTATCTCTACAGCAAGGCCATGCCTGCCAAGAAGGTTAGAGAGATGTTCGACACCGAATCAGCCAGCTTCATGAAAGTTGGCTGAGTGCCATGTCAACTCATTTGACAGAGTTCCAGAATTGCTTAACCTATTAAATAGCTAACTTTGTGATGGCAGGTTTGCACCGGTTTCATATGGTCAGCAGTAACAGGTTGGGCCTTGGTTATGCAAATACGCGAAGCTGTTTTTGAGCGCGTGAAACACCGCTTGTTTTATGGTTGGGTCATTCTTGGCGTCGCAACAATTACCATGTTTGCAACCGGTGTTGGCCAGTCCCATACGTTTAGTATTTTTATTGATTTGATCGCTGAAGACCTTGGCATTTCCAGCACATCCATTGCCTCATCCTATGCCTTCGCGACCCTGATCGCTGCCTTCGGGCTTTCACGCATGGGTCATTTTGTTGACCTTTATGGTGCGCGCAAGGTTTTGATTGTGGTGGTCATTCTGCTCGGGTTTGCCTGTTTTGCATTCGGGGCAGCTGCCGGTGTCATCACGCTTTCCCTGAGTTTTATGTGCCTGCGGTTTTTGGGTCAGGGCTCGATGATGCTTGGGGCGACAAATCTTGTGGCGCAATGGTTCAACGCCAAACGCGGCCTTGCCATGAGTATTTTGATGTTAGGATTTGCTGCCTCCATGTCACTCCACCCCTTGCTTGCAAAATGGCTAATCGAAGCTGTTGGCTGGCGCGAAGCGTGGGTATGGATGGGGTTCATGACATGGGTTCTGATGCTGCCATTATTGTGGTTGCTGGTATTTGATAAACCCGAACCGCTGAAGTTATTGCCGGATGGCGTGGAAACAACTGACGACGCACAATCCTCCAATGAGCTAATAGGCCCGACGCTGCGCGGGGCGATGAAGACATCGAGTTTCTGGATCGTCATGGCCGGGCTTTTCGTTCCTGCCATGATGATCACCTCGCTGTTCTTTTTTCAGGTGTCGATCTTCGAGCAACACGGATTAACCCGGGGACTGGCTGCAAGCATGTTTTCTGTTTCCGCCCTTTCCATGGCGGTTTCCATGCCGGCGGTTGGCTGGGTGCTGGATCGCAGCAATCCGAAATACATCTTCTCGGCCTCACTGGTTTTGCTGGCACTATCTTTGGTCAATGTTACCTTCGTCACCGATACTCCGACGGCCATTTTCTACGCCGTAATATTCGGTGTGAATACTGCTGCTAATATGACCTTTTTCGGCTATATGTGGGCGCAATATTTTGGCCGTAAACATCTGGGAAGTATTCAGGGAGCGGGACAGGCTATCGGCGTTATTGGCGCGTCGATCGGGCCGCTACCATTGGCTATTTCCTTTGACTATTTCGGTGCCTATGATGGCGCTTTGCACCTGTTGGCGATTATTCCAATGGCGTGCGCGGTGCTGGCGCTATTTCTGCCTGCGCCTGATCCGAAACGGATTGAGAAGCTGGAGGCAAGTCAGAATGGCTAGACTGGAAATATCAAAAGGCGAAGCGCTCTATTATGAATATGTTGCGCCAACAGCATCTGCCCCGGAAGCAAAGACCTTCGTTTTCGTCAATGCACTGACCGGCAATACCGGCATGTGGTCAGGAACGATTTGCGCACAATTGCACGAAGCAGGTTTCGGCACGCTCTGCTATAATTTTCGTGGTCAGGTAGATACGGAATTTGCCGATAAAACCGCGTTAACACCCAGCCTGATTGTTGAAGATTTAAAACTATTGATGGAAAAAATTGCACCGCCCTCCCCCATTCTTGTAGGGCTGTCGATTGGTGGGCTGTTTGCTGCTCAGGCCTTTGTTGCGGGCGCTGAGGCTTGCGGTCTGGTGCTGATCAATACATTACGCAAGCCTTCCCAAAGGCTGAACTGGATTAATCAAGCCATGGTGGCGATGGCGAAACTGGGCGGCGGGCGCCTTGTGATGACCGCCAATATGCCGATGATTGCGTCTCCTGATCTGCTGGCAAAAATGTATGATGCGACCTTCACCGATGAGCCATTTGAAGCGCCGTCGGAAAATGATGGTCTTCTTCGACTGATGATTGGATCACTGGAAACCAATTGGAATTTCGCCTACGAAAAGCTGAATGTTCCCGTGCTGATCCTCACAGGAAAATTCGATAGAATATTCCGCATAGAAGAAGATATTGCCGAACTTAAAACCCGCATCCCTGATGCTATCGAGAAACGATATGTCGACGCCGGACATTTAATCCCGCTGGAAGTTCCGGAAACTCTTGTTCGTGAGCTGATCGATTTTGCGGAAGTTTTCAATGACTGACTTTTCCCTTTTCAACGCCCGTCTGCATTCGCAACCAGATTGCCCTATTGAAAGTCCATCTACCGCATGACCTTATTACTTGGAAAAATTTTTGTTTCAGTTTTTGTCGTGCTGGGGCTTTCATGGGTTGCAGAACATGTGAACCCGCGCATAGCCGGCATCCTCTCCGGCATGCCGCTTGGGGCCGTGCTGATATTGTTTTTCGTCGGCATTGAACTTGGGCCGCAATTTGCGGCCGAAAGTGCGCTTTATGCGATACCTTCTCTGGTCGGTACCATCTCTTTTGCCATCGGTTATTATTGGGGAACGCTTTCAAACAACCGCTATTCGCCTCTGATCAGCACGGTGACGGGGGTCACTTGTTTCTTTGTTGTTGCTAGTGCTTTGAGCATGGTTGAATTCAATCTAATTACCGGCGCATGCCTGTCATTGATCACGCTTGGCGCGGTCGGTTACGTATTTCATTCTCATGACACCAACAAAATACAAAACAAAATTCGCATGACATTTCCTCGCATGTTGTTTCGCTCGGGAATGGCCGCGGGGTTTGTGGTGGCAATCACCACACTTGCCGATGCCATCGGCTCCCAATGGTCCGGTCTGCTGATCGGCTTCCCAATGGTATTTTTGCCGTTTTTGTTGATCATCCACATCACCTATAGCGGCGCTCAGGTACGCACGATCATCAGAAGCTTTCCGCTTGGTCTGGTCAGCCTGATTGGCTTTTTGATGGTGGCTGCAGAAACAATTCCAATATTCGGCGTCAACATGTCGATTTTGATCTCGCTCTGCGCAGCGTTCACTTATCTTACTGCATTGAGTGTGGTGCTTAGACGGTTGAAACCTGCACCCGTAGAATCATGATTTCGATTTTACCGCGCACGGCTAAGTTTGTTATTTGCAGCCATCATTTTTTCCAGAAGCATGATCAATTGAACTGCTTCTTCTTTTTCAAGCGGTTCAACAATGCGTCGTTGCGCATTTTCAACGGCGGGCAGAATATCACGAACAACTTCGCGGCCTGAGTTGGTCAGACTAACGATATTATAGCGCTTGTCGCGGGGGGATTTTTTTCGTTCGATCAGACCGTGTTCTTCAAGATTACGGGTAACAACGGTGACGGTGGTCCGGTCAATCGCGGTTGCGCCCCCAAGCGTGATCTGGTCCTGCGGACCGTCCTTTTCCAACGCAGCCAATATAGCATACTGAAGCGGTGTTAAATTGAACTCCGAACATTCATCGAGAAATAGCGCTACCGCAACTTGATGGCAACGGCGCAGCAGATTTCCGGGGAATCTGGTGAAATCGCCTGTGTCTTCTACCATCAATCCAACCTTTAAGAGTTGCCGCGATCTTGGCGCCAAAGGCCAAGTTTTTCCTGCGCCACGCGATCTGAAAAACTGAACAGCACCGCTTCGCCATCTGGTTCATGGCTAACCCATTTCCAGCTCGGCACAACAAAAATATCCTTCGGTCCCCACTCAAAAACTTTACCATCAATGGTGGTGCGCCCTGTTCCTTCCACCGCCACATAAACGGTGGCATCAGTGCTGCGATAGGCGGCGGTTTTAAAACCTTTGGGAATCAATTGCAGGAAGGGCGCAATCGTCGGCATGGCGTAACCACCATCGACTGGGTTGACGTAGCGCATTTTCAGGCCGTGACACGGGTCCCATTCCTGTTGATTTTTCATGGTCTCCAGCGCTCCACGGGAACGCTCATAGGGATAATTGAAAATGGGCGATGCCAGCCGTTCTTGTTGATAATCCACCGGCAGCATGTTGGAGCCAAAACGAGCAAGGCTGTCGCCGGTCTGGCGGTTGATTGGCTGCTCATCCTCACCCAGACTTTCCACGAAGGATGCATCAAAGGCGGTAACAATAGGGATATCCAACCCGTCCAACCAGATCATTGGCTCATCGGTATGATTGCCGTGATCGTGCCAGGAATGGGGCGGGGTAATGACGAAATCACCGTATTCCATTGTTGTACGCTCACCATTTACAGCTGTATGGGCACCGGAACCATCGAGCACAAACCTCAATGCTGACTGGCTATGACGATGAGCGGGGGCAACTTCATGGGGCAGGACGAGCTGCAATCCGGCATAAAGCGAAGTGGTGGTTTTGGAAGAATCGGGCATGCCCGGATTTTCTAAAATCAAAACTCTACGTTCTGCTTCCTTTGCGGTAATCAGGCCACCGGCCTCAAGCAAATATTCCTTTGCTTCATCAAATTTCCATAAATGAGGGATGCAATCACTGGTTGGTTCCGGCGTGATAATATTCGACATAACGGCCCAAAGGGGCTTGAGAGATTTTTTGGCAATCTTTTCATAAAATGCCAAACGCTCCGGGGTGTCGGTGGGTTTCTCACTTGCAGACATGTCTTATTCCTCCACCTGTTTTCACTATTAATCCTAATGCTGATTATATCGACATGTCAAACCATCTCTGCCAAAGAAAACGTCATTTGATGTTGGGAAATGGCTTAGTAAAGCAGGCCTATGAGCAGCCGAATTGCAATCAATGCCAGCAAACCAAGGATCACCTTATCAAATGTGTCCGGCTTAACCCGTGTTGCTAAATGTGCACCCAGCGGCATGGCTGCGGAAATGGGGATCAACGCAAATACGCTAAAAATCATTCCATCCTGACGCAACAATCCACCCTGCCATAGAGCCACAAGCTGAACAATTGTGAAGATGGCGAACAGGAGAGAAATGGTTACAATAAATACCGGGCGCGGCAGCTTCATAGCGCTAAGAAATGTGATTGAAACCGGCGCTGAAAGGCCAGAAGCTCCCTGTAAAAACCCTGCGCCAATACCGGCAGGCAATGCCAGTTTTTTGGCAAGGCCCATCTCAATTTTCCAATCGGGTTTGGCAAGACGAAGTGCAATATAGCCGAATACGGCAATAGCCAGAAAGAACGAAAGCGTTTCGCTGGAAAGCGAGGCAAGCACATATGTGCCGATCAGAATTCCGATTGTTCCACCAATCATCAGCGGCGAAATGAACGACATTTCCGGCATATGGGAGCGGAACTTCCAGACCTGAAACGTATTGGTCACGATGTTAGGAACGATCATTATCAATATTGCGAAATGCACATCAAACATCAGCACGAGGGCCGGCACTGCAAGAACAGGCGCCCCTGCCCCGGTTGCTCCTTTAAGAATTCCGCCAAGTCCGAGGCAGATGGCAACCAGTAGAATTTCTATAATGAACTCGCCGTTCACTAGATGCTTCCCGCTTCAAAATAGACGTGCTTGGTTTCCAGGAAATCGTTTAACCCTTCGAGGCCGTGCAGACGTCCAAGTCCTGACTGGCGATAACCGCCGGTTTCTCCTTCGGCAAATAGGCGGGTATGGCAATTGAGCCAAACGGTGCCGGAGCGAATGGCTCTGGATACGCGTGTTGCGCGGTTGAGATCATTGGTAAACACGCTGGCAGCCAGACCGTATCTGGTGGCATTGGCCATGTGTACGGCTTCAGTTTCATCGCTGAATTTTTCCAGAGATGCGATGGGGCCGAATAATTCTTCCTGCACCAGTGAAGAATCCAGATTGTCGATTTCAAACAGGGTCGGCGTGATGAAAGCACCTTCGCCGTCCAGTCGTTCGCCTTTGACGATTAGGTTTCCTTCGTCTCCTGCTTGCTCAATAATGCCTTCGAGGCGCGTCTGATTTTCCTTGTCGATCAGCGAACCCATTTGAGAAGTAGCCAGATTTCCGGGACCGGTGTTTATGCCCTTGTATGCCGCAGCCATCTTGGTGCTGAATTCATTATAAACACTGTCGTGGACGATAAACCGTGTCGCGGCGACACAAATTTGTCCGGCCATCACCAGCGAACCATGCAGCAATTCGCCAACGGCTTTATCGATATCGGCATCGGCAAAAACCACGGCGGGCGCTTTGCCGCCAAGCTCCAACGAAAGGCGTTTGAGAGTGGACGATGCACCTTCCATGATGCGTCTTCCGGTGGCGCTTGAACCGGTGAAGCTGATTACGTCCACGTCTTTCGAAGCGACCAATGCCTCGCCGACTGTGCTGCCATCTTCGTTGACCGAATTGATGCAACCAATTGGAAAAGAAGCACATGCTGCGATGCATTCCATCACGACAGCATGGACCATTGGAACTTGTGGTGCGGGTTTAATGACCGCTGTACAACCTGCCGCCAAAGCTGGTGCGAGCGAGCGTATCAGCAAAGTAACCGGTGCATTCCACGGAACGATGACGGCGGCAACACCTGCCGGTTCGCGGTGGAGCAGGGAAATATTTCCCGGCGCGCTTTCAAATGTACGGCCAAAAATGTTGCGGGCAAGACCTGCGTAATATCTGGTTTCAGAAACTGCGCCGATCATCTCGCCGATGGCTTCTGAACGCAATTTGCCATTTTCCGCGACGATCAGATCGATCAGTTCTTCGCGTCTTGCTTCCAATTGGTCGGCAAGTTCAAACAGGGCCACGGCACGAAGGCGCGGGGATGCTGCCCAGCTGCCTTCGTCAAAAACACGGCGTGCATGGCCTATTGCCTCATTGGCAAGCGATGCGTCACCGGGAGAATATTTACCCAAGCTTTCGCCATTAGCAGGGTTGAAACTTTCGCGAGCGGTCAGCAGACCCTCAACCCATTCACCACCAATGAAATGCTTTGCAACTGACATTAGAGTTTGATCCCCAATAGCCGCTCCGCATTGCCTTGGTAGAGTTTGTAGCGAAGCTCGTCAGTGATATCCATATTGTCGATGATCTTGATTGTTTCGCGGATATACATCGGGCCGCCTTCCGGATCGAAAGGAGCATCAGAAGCAAACAACACATGATCCTCACCGAAAAATTCGATGGCATGCTCAATGGCTTTTACCGAACCGAATGACGCGGTGTCAGCGTAGAAATCCTTGAAATATTCCAGATGCGGTTTTTTCAGATTTGTGCGTGCGGTGCTCAAATCACGGTCGGTTGTACGCTTGCCCATCTGGTCCCAACCAGCACCTACACGGCCTTCAAAAAACGGCACCATGCCGCCGGCGTGGTGGGTGAAAATTTTCAGGCCCGGATATTTGTCAAACAGACCGGAGAACACCATACGTGCCATTGCAGCCGAAGTTTCATAAGGCCAACCAAAGGTCCACCAGATTTCATATTCGGAGCGATCTTCGGTCAGATAATCTGCGAAATTTTGTCCGCGAGCCGGATGCAGCCAGACCATTTTTCCGGATTTTGCCATATATTCAAAGAATGGCTCATATTCAGCTAAATCGAGTGGTGCACCTGCCACATTGGTATAGATTTGCATGCCCACTGCGCCCAGATCTTCAATGGCGCGGCGACATTCTTCGACCATTGCATCGGGATTACTGATCGGCGCTGTGCCGATGAAGCCGGGGAAACGGTCAGGATATTTCTGGCAAAGTTCAGCCATGGAATCTGAACCGATTTTGCTCAATTCAAGCGCCTGTTCCGGTGTTCCAACCATCTCGAGGGCGGGAGCAGCAAGGGAAAGTATCTGGCAATAATCATCGCCGAACATATCCATAACTTCAAAACGCCGATCCAGATTGGTCATCATGGGAACGCCGTTGCTGCGTGCCGTGATTGCGGTCATTTCACCGGTAACTTTACCTAGTGCATCCAGATAAGGCATCGGCCAGATATGGGTAAATACGTCAATTTTCTTCATGCTATGCTCACCTCCAAATAGTCTGCTCAAGCAGGCTATAAATAGAGATTGGTCGTTAACAGGTCAACTAAATTCTCACATTATGAGATTTTTGCACAGAAATAGTGCATAAGTTAACGTTTTCGAGCGGCGAGTCTTTCGCTCAATTGAGCGGCTGCGACTTTAACATCGACGGTGATAGCATTTATGGCTTCCTGATCCACCCGTGCGTAGCCAATGGTCACGCTTAGGCTGGCAACCGGTGTGCGTCCGGAATCGAAAACCGGGCTGGCAAAGCCGATCACATTGGTGGTTAGTTCGCCGTGGGCAACCGCCACTCCAGCTTTGCGAATTTCGCGCAGTCGCAGCAAAACTTCTTCGACGCTATCACCAAATTCAACGGATCGAAATTCATCGAGACATGAAGCAATCAGCGGTTCTGCCTGACGGTTTGGGAGGAAAGCAAGAATTGCTCTCGATGTGGCACCGCGCCCAAGCGGAATAAGCCTGCCGCGAGGATAAGACCCTTCTGGCACCGGCGAAGCGGTGGCGTTTTCAACACAAAGAACACGGGTGCGATACCAGCGAGAAATGTAAGACGTACATTTATATTTTTCGGCAATTTCAGAAAGAATGGGTTTGCTCTCCAGCACCAACGGATCGGACCGGCGCAGGAGAAAATCCATCTCTACGATCTTTGGACCAAGGGTGAAGCCAGCATTGTTGATGCTGGCCAACATACCGTTTTGGCGCAAGGTTTTTAAATAGCGATAGAGCGTTGGACGTGAATAGCCGAGTTGGGCCATCATCTCTTCGGATGTCCACTCCAACCGATCTTCGCTGAATAGATCAAGAACGGCCAGCATGCGCTCCAGAGAATTTGTTTCACTCAATTTATCGACACCATAATTTTGCTCTGGCGAGCGCTGAAAGCCTAGTCTACGATAGTACCATTGGAAGACAAACATTATCAAGGACTCGTAGGCATTTTGAAGAACATACAACCAAAAACCGGCGCGGAAGCCGTTCTGATGACTTTAAAGGCACAAGGGGTGGATTATCTCTTTGCCAATGCCGGGACAGATTTCCCGCCAATCATCGAGGCGCTCGCGACCCGGCCGGAAGCACTCCCGGAGCCTGTGACCATCCCGCATGAAACCGCTGCGGTCGCGATGGCGCACGGTTATTATCTGGTGAGCGGGAAGCCTCAAGCCGTGATGGTACATGTGAACGTAGGGCTGGCAAATGCTGCCATGGGCGTCATCAATGCTGCCAGCGATAATATTCCGGTAATTATGATGTCTGGGCGCACGCCGATTACAGAACATGGCCGTCTGGGGGCGCGGATGACACCTATTCAATATGGGCAGGAAATGTATGACCAAACATCGCTGGTGCGCGATGTTACTAAATTTAATTATGAAATGCGGTATGCGGAACAGGGTGGACAGCTTGTGAACCGCGCCGTTGGCATTGCCATGAGTGAACCGCGTGGCCCGGTTTATCTGAGCCTTCCACGGGAACCTCTGGATGAAAAATTTCCAGAAAACCAGCCATTCCCTCCAGCAGTTCAATCTGTTGCCAAGTCTAATTCGGGTAATTTGGACGATATCGCAAGGGCTGCCAAATTGCTCGACGCGGCGAAATCTCCATTGGTGATTTGTCAGCGCGGCGATGTGGCCGGGGAAACTTCCAAAGCGTTATCCAAACTCGGACTGCCGGTGATTGAACCTTTCACTATCCGCAATGTTATGGCATCCGGTGATCCGTGTGCCCGTGGCTTCACGCTTGAACTGCTCAAGGATGCCGATGTTATTCTTGTGGTGGATAGTGCCATTCCGTGGATTGAAAAACATCACCGACCCGTTGATGCAAAAATCATTACCCTTGGTCCCGACCCACTTTTTCAACGCAATCCTGTGCGCAGTTTTCAATCAGATATTTCTATTTTGTGTGATCCGGCGAAAGCCATTGTGGCACTAGAAAAAGCGATGGCACCGCGTACTAAACTGGAGCCGATGGAAGCACCTGCTCTTGCCGTCGCCGAAGAGCTAATGGACGATGCCTGGATGACCCAATGCATCTCGGATATTTTGGGCGATGGTGCGATCTTCTCCGAGCTTGGTGTGGTTCCCTCCATGATAAAATTTGCAGGCCCAAACCAGCTCTTCACCGCCCCTCATTCCGGCGGGCTTGGGTGGGCAATGCCCGCGGCCCTCGGTGCTCAATTGTTTGATCGTAGCCGATTGACTATTGCTGCCGTCGGTGATGGCTCCTATATGTTTGCCAATCCGGTGGCCTGCCATCAAATCGCCGAAGCACTAGAATTGCCGCTCCTCACCATTGTCAAAAATAACGGCATCTGGAATGCGGTGCGGCGTTCGGTAGTCGTCTCTTATCCTGAGGGGAAAGCTGCAAAATCAAACAAGATGCCGCTAACCTCGCTGGAGCCCTCACCCGACTTTGCAGCCATTGCCGGTGCGAGCCGGGCCTACAGTGAGCGCGTGGAAACCGGCGAAGACTTCCCTGCCGCATTGGAGCGCGCGCTTCACGCGGTACGCGTGGAAAAGCGGCAAGCCTTGCTCGATGTGCGTGTGGCGGTATCGGATAAACGGTAAAGGTTTAACCGAAAACTTCGGCGGTTGCAGTCACTTGTTCATCGGACATTTGCCATGCGACCGCCTCGGCATTTCTTGCCACTTGCGCCGGTGTACTGGCACCGGCGATGACGCTTGGCACGACCTTGTCGCGCAGCAACCATGCGAAGGCCAGATCGATCAGTTCCTTGCCTTCGGCTTTTGCAACCTCGGCAAGTTTTGCTGCGGTTTTTAGATTGTCGTCATTCAGGAATTTGTCGGCCAGCGGCTTGGAAATATCCAATCTTGAACCCTTTGGAAGATCTTCACCCACTTTGTATTTCCCGCTGAGTACACCGCTTTCTAACGGGAAGAATGGTATCAGGCCAACTCCGTATTTCTGGCAGAGCGGAATGGTTTCCTCCTCCACATTTCGCGTCAACAGGCTGTATTGTTCCTGCGTAGCGATGAAGCGGTTCGTGCCTAATTCACGGGCGACATAATGAACCTCAACCGTTTGCCACGGAGCAAAATTGGAACCGGCGATGTAATTGACTTTGCCGCTGGTGATCAGATCATCCATTGCACGCAGGGTCTCGTCAATGGGCGTATCTGCATCGGGCGTATGGAAATATAAAAGATCGATCCAGTCAGTATCGAGCCGCTTCAAGCTGGCTTCAACCGCCTGCATGATATAGCGCCGCGAACCGCCTTGGCCTTCCTTCATCGGCAGTCCGAACTTGCTGGCGATCACCGCGTCTACCCGTCGTGTACCCAACGCTTTGCCGAGATGTTGTTCGGAGGCCCCGCCATCGCCCATGGGGTAAACGTCAGCTGTATCAAAATGGGTGACACCATGATCGAGCGCTGCGTGAACCACCGCTTCCGATTTAGCATAATCTAGCCTGCCGCCGAAATTATTGCATCCGATACCCAAGGTTGAAACCTTCAACCCGGATGTTCCAACGTTGCGTAATTCCATGATGCGTCCTTTTCTAATCGCCTAAATTCAATCCGATGAAGCGATCAAGGGTCGCTTGATCCGCCATCAATTCCGCTGCCTTCGCACTATGAGCGATGCGGCCACGTTCGATGATAATGGCATCGTCTGTCATGGCAAGGGCGGTTTCTGCATGCTGCTCGACCATTATCAAAGTCATGCCTGTTTCCTTGCACATTTTGGAGATCACCGCGCTCAGCTCTTCCACCACGATAGGGGCCAGACCTTCCAAGGGTTCGTCGAGCAACAGCATTGAGGGGTTAGTCATCAATGTGCGGCCAATGGCCAGCATTTGTTGTTCACCGCCGGAAAGCTGATTACCTTTGTTTTCGCGGCGTTCCTGCAAGCGTGGGAAAAGTTCGTAAATCCGCTCAAGATTCCATAAGTCTTTTTTGCCCTTGCGAGCGATAACCGTGAGGTTTTCCTCAACGCTGAGCGAGGAAAAAATATCACGTTCCTGCGGTATCCAGCCAATGCCTGCCTGTGCACGTTGATATGGCTTTAGTTTCGTGATGTCCTCACCGCGCCAGTGAACGCTGCCGGAAAACAAAGTTGTGAACCCCATAATGGTTTGGATCAGGGTGGATTTTCCAACCCCGTTTCGCCCCAAAAGCGCGAGGCCTGAACCCTCAGTAATATCGAGGGACACGTCATCGAGAACCACCGCTTCGCCATAACCGGCAGTGACATTGCGCAAGGAAAGTAGAGGCTCAACCATGGTCGGCTCCTCCCAGATATACTTCTCGCACCAACGGATCATGGGCAATTTCGTCGGGCGTACCCTCGACCAGAACCTTGCCCTGCACCAGAACCGTAATGCTGCTGGCGAAAGTGAAAACGAGGTTCATGTCGTGTTCAATAAACAGCACCGAGATATCCTTTGGCAGATCAGCAATCGCTTCGAACAATGCCGCGCTTTCACTTTTTGGAATGCCCGCTGCCGGTTCGTCCAGCAAAAGTACTTTTGGTTTTGTGGCCAATGCCAACGCAATTTCGAGTAGCCGTTGCTGCCCGTAGGCAAGATCAACAGTGGGCTTGGTGCAATCATCGGCAAGGCCGATTTGGGTTAGCAAGCCGAATGCTTCATCGATTGCCTCGGTCTGATTGGCCAGTGGTGAAAGCCAGTTTTGCGCCACGCCCATGCGTTCACAAATTGCCATAGTGGTGGATTCAAGCGGTGTTAATTCTGGAAACAAAGTGTTGATCTGAAAGGTGCGTCCAAGGCCGCGCTTCACCCGCTCATTGCTCTCAAGACCGGTGATATCTTGATCACCAAGAAGCACTGATCCAGAATCCGGCGTCAATGCGCCAGTCATCAGATTGATCAGTGTTGTTTTTCCTGCACCATTTGGACCGATTAATGCGTGGCGTGCGCCCTTGGGCAATTGAATTGAAATATCATCGGCAACCACGAGGCTGCCGAAGGCTTTGTTCAGGTTTCTGGTTTCAAGTGCATTCATGCCCCATCCACCTTTTGATTCGGTTTTGTACTCAGTTTGGACTTGATCTTTTCCAAACCACCCAGAATTCCGCGTGGCATGAACAGCACCACAATCATCAACAAAAGCCCGATCCAGAAATACCAGTATTGCGGGTTCATACCCGACAATTGGTCACGCGCCACAAGGAAAATGATGGAGCCAAGGATAGCGCCATAGAGCCTGCCAGTACCGCCGAGAATAAGCATCACGGCAATATCGGCGGAACGCTGGAAGCCCAAGCTATCGAGCGAAACTGTTTCCGTCGTCTGGGCAAGAATGGCTCCGGCCAATCCGGCGATCGCTGCCGATATCGTAAATACTTTTTGCAGGCGCGCGCGGTTTGGAACGCCCAGTGCTGTGGTGCGTTGCGGATTTTCGCGAATGGTTTCGAGCGCGAGACCGAAAGGTGAATTCACCAAACGGCGGCAAAGCAGGAATACCAAAAACGCGGCACCTAAAGTGTAACCGTAAGCGGTGTATCCCCAGAACGTAAACTTGAAAACACCGAACAAATTCCATGTGTCTATACCGAGCAAACCATCGGAACCACCGGTCAACCAATCGAGCGTGTTGGCCAATTCGACCAGCAGGAAGCCGAGGCCCAACGTGATCATTAGCAATGCCAGATGTTGCACGCGCACAATCATAAAACTGACTATCCAGCCGCAGAAGCCTGCAAATATCGCGCCAAAGAGCGCACCTGAAATTGGTTCACCCCAGCCTTTTTGCGAGAGGATACCGGCGGCATAAGCACCAAGTCCGAAGAAGGCTGCATGGCCTAATGATATGATGCCCGCATAACCGATGATCAGATCGAGCGCGATACAAAATATTGCTGTGGCTGCAATCTGGCTTGCAAGCGCCAAATAGTTTGGAAAAAATGCATAAGGAATAATTAGAGCGGCAATCCAAAACGCGATTTCATACGGAGAAATGCGCGCTTTGTTTCTCAGCCATTTTTGGGGATCGATTGGTTGCATGGTCAACGCTTTCCAAACAGGCCAAGCGGCTTATAAAATAGCAGCACCACCATGAACAGATAAATCAGGAATGAACCCAGTTCCGGGAACAGATATTTTCCCATCACATCGAATATGCCGAGACATGCCGCGGCAACGAAACTGCCCCAGACGGAACCAAGTCCGCCGACAGCAACAACGATGAGCACCAGCACCAGAATGTGAAATCCGAAGGACGGATCGAGGCTGAGAATTTCTATCGAAAGCGCCCCGCCAAGACCTGCAAGGCCACTGCCGATTGCGAAAGTCAGTGCGAAGATTTTACTCACATTGAGACCAAGTCCGCGGGCAACTTTTTGATTATCAACGGATGCACGAACCATCGCTCCGAAGCGGGTATATTCTAATCCTGCAACAACAATTATGGTGACCACCAGAGCGATTGCAGCAAGGAAAATCCGGTATGAGGGTAATTTCACTCCGGCAAGTTCAATGAAGCCAGTTAGAAATTCCGGCATTTTGACCGATTGATTGACCGTGCCAAACAAATAGGCAGCAACTGCCGACATGGAAAACACAAACCCGATGGTGAACAGCACCTGATTGAGTTCGCCCGATTGATAAATCCGCCGGAAAAGCAAGACTTCAAATCCTGCCGCAATGATTGCAGTTATCAAAAACGCAAAAGGCAATGTGGCCAAAAACGGCCATCCGGCCAAGCTCACCAAAGCAAAGGTGACGTAGCCGCCAATCATGGCGAATGCGCCATGGGCAAGGTTGATGAAATTCATCAGGCCGAGGGTCACCGATAGGCCGACGGAAAGCAGGAATAATAACATTCCATACGCAAATCCATCAAACAGAACGGCCAGTATTTGGCTCATCGAGAAGGTTCCAAAATCAGTCTAAAAAAAACATTGCCCCGAAGATATTCCGGGGCAATGCGTATTACAATTAAAAACTCATACGCTCTAATGCGTTGGGTCTTTTGCGTGATCGATCTGATCGATGATGACGTTTGCAGGTTTGCCGTCGACCTTTTGAACTTCGCGGATATAGATGGTCTGAACCACATCACGAGTTTCAGGATCGATGGACATGGTGCCACGTGGGCTTTCCCATTCCATGCCTTTGGCAGCAGCGATCAAGGCTTTGCCGGAAGTATCTCCGCCAGCTTTTTTCAATGCTTCATAGATCAAATGCATGCCATCGTAAGCGCCGATTGTGTAGATGTCAGGATCGCGACCATCATTGGCAGCGCGATACGCTTTAACGAACTCATTGTTGAGTTTTGTATCGCGGTGGATGTTGTAATGATAGGCGGTAATGATGCCCAAAGATGCGTCACCCATTGCTAGCAATGCTGCATCATCGGTCAGTTCGCCTTGGCCATAGATCTTGGTATTGGCTGGCGTTACGCCGCGCTCTGCAAGTGCTTTACCAACAGCGGGAGGCTGCGTGCCACCTGGAACCCAGATATAAAGGGCTTCTGGTTTTGCGTCTGCGATACGCTGTACGAAAGGCGAGAAATCAGGGTTCACAACCGGAGTTGCATCGGAACCAACGACCTTGCCGCCGCCCGCAACGAAAGCACCTTCAAATGCTTTGCCTGAGCCTTTGCCCGGAGCATAATCGGTTACCATGGTGTAAACTTCTTTGACACCTTTGCTAGCAACCCATGTGCCGAACGCGCTGTTTAGCTGCGCTGAGGTCACCGATGTACGGGCCACATAAGGAGATTTTGTTGTGATGAAAGATGTTGAAGCGTTCATGATAACCATGAATTTTTCAGCTTCTGCAGAAACAGCAGCAACGGCCAATGCGTTTGGTGTCAGCAGATTGCCAGCCAAAACATCGACGTTATCGCGGGTTACCAGCTCAGCGGCCAATTGCTTGGCGAGGGGTGGCTTGATGCCGCCCACGTCTTTGCGGATAATTACGATTTTCTTGCCGTTGACCATGTCACCATGGATCTGCATGTAAAGCTTGATACCGTTATCAAGCTGAGCAGCTGGATCAGCGAACTGACCAGAATAGGCGTTTACGATGCCGATTTTGATGGTGTCTGCAGCTTGCGCGACACCAGCGCTCATTAATGCGGCGGCACCCAAAAGTGCGGTTAGCATATGTTTCATGTTTCTCTCCCTGTTTAAAAATCTTACTATTTGAGAAAACTGTACGGCAGAGCAGTGTTTGCGTCAATTCCGTAAAGCCCTCACTTTTCCAATAGCTGGTTTTAATATTAGCAGAGATTCCGGGATTATTGAGGCAAAATCGGGATCAGTAGATTGGAATCGTGTTTTCCACCCATGTGAATGGTCTGGCGACCCTTATTTCTCAGGCTTTCATGCCGTGCATAGACACTTGGTTTTGGGTAATCGTAAATATCTGAACCCTGAATGACGAGACGCAGGCTTTCGCCTGCTGCAAACCTTGTGCCTGATGGCCAGATTTCGATATCGACCGGGGTGATTTCACCGGGCATTAATTTCAGTTCACGTTGATGTTTATGAACTGGCATGAATGGTGTTGAGGCATCCTCGTCCAGTTCGCGGTGGGATACCCGCAACCAGCCAAGGGCCACCGGGCCATCTTCGAACTGAGCATAAAAAGCGAAGGGCACAATATTGCCAGCGGCGTCCAGTTTCTGGATCGCAACGAAAATATCCATGTCGTCCCCCTCCTCGATTGATAGCCAAAGTCTCAGCGCCATATGACCGACTAGCGTTGTTGCTTTCGTGAAGGTGTGGTCGAAGGTGACGCTTTCGCCATTTGTGGAATTGTAACTTTTTGTAACCGGCGGTGTAGGTTCAGTTTCCAGCGTTCCATCACCCAGATGGAGCGATTGATATTTGGTTCCTTCGATGGGCCATTCTTTGGCGGAGATTTCTTCACCCTGATAATATGCGTCGCGTGCTTCATATAAAACCTTCGGCCAGTTTTTTAGATCGCTCTCTTTGCCGAGTAAAAAATGATCGAAAAATGCGCGCTGCATTTCTACACTTTCGGCCTCATAATAATGGGCCCACTTTTTTCGGCCATGCACGTAGAGCCATTTTTCATCTGAGGAAATCTTGCGAAAGCCTTCCAGCGTTCCACGTGTATGCAATGCCTGATCTGTCCAGCTGGCGCAGATGAAGGCGGGTACTTTGATTTTTTCTAGATTGGCGCTCTTGCTTTGCCAATAGGCATCGAAGAAAGGGCGTTCTCTCGTTTCGCGGCGCAGGTCTTCTATTTGATTGAGGCCGTTGCCCCAGCGTCCGGGAAGATATTCCCAGAACGAGGTTTCGGGGATGCCGCCATGGCCTACAACTTCGCGGTATGTGTCCGTCCAGCCTTCCCACGGATTGATGGCTTTGAGGTGCGGTGGGTTGAGTTCTGCCACACGCCATTGGGATGAGGTGAGATAGGAAACACCGGAAAGGCCCACATTGCCATTGGACCATTCTTGGGTTCCAGCCCATTCAATCACATCGGCAAAATCTTCGGCTTCCTCTGGCGATAAATATGTTGCGCGGCCTTCGGAGTGCCATGTGCCGCGTGGGTCTACATTGATGACGGCATAGCCATGGGGCACCCAATAGAACGGGTCCGGTGCTTCGAAGGCGGTGTAATCCGACATGTTGCTGTCATCGACTTCGGCCTTGGGGAAGTTAACCGAATATTGGGTATGGCCGTGCTTGCCATAAGGCCCCCATGCAATCAGCGGCGCGGCCTTGTTCTCATTTTCTGGACGATAGATATCAGCGTAAATTGTCACTCCATCGCGCAGGGTGATTGCCACGTCTTTTTCGATGATGACGCCATCGAGAATGGTCTTTTCATAGGCAGGCGGCTTGCCACCACGCTCATCGGGGGCGTGGTGAGGCGGGATGAATTTATATTCGAAATCGCTCATGCTCTTTGGTCTGAGGCGATCCAGTCGACCAGCGAAGTGGTGACTAATTCCGGGCTTTCAAAGGGTGCGAAATGTCCGGTATCCTCGTAGATTACCAGTTTTGAATGGGGAATTTTTGCAGCCAGTTCTTCGTGCATGGCGACGGTGGAAAAACCATCTTGCCTACCAACAGCAACCAGCGTTGGACAAGTAATGGCGGTGATGACCAGCTCCACATCGGCGCGGTTCATTAGCGAGCGTAGCTGGCGCTCCAGCAGTTCCGGCGACATGCGCAAGACCATATCACGAAGCGGGCCCATAATTTTTTTGTTCCCATGGCTGGCCGGATTGACCATCGGCGGCAACCAAGCATCGGAGACAGCCCCTAGCCCTTCATTAAAACCAAGATCGATCATCGCCTGCCGTATGGCCGGCTCGCCTTCCTGAATGGCCTCGGTACGCGCATCAAGAAACGCTACCCGATCAATTCGCTCGGGCGCCTGACGCAGCATTTCAAGTGCAATGCGCGCGCCCAGAGAATGTCCAACGACCATTTGCGGGCCATCGGTCAGAGCCAGCGCATCGGCTGCCATATCGGTTAGATTATCCTGCGTCGTGTGATCAGCGATGAACACCGGCATGGTTTTTGAAAAATGTTCGACGGCGTGCTCCCAGACAATCTTATCTGAAAGTAGGCCGGGAATTAGAATAAGGCTCGGTTTGTTCATGCAATCAGTCCAGTTTCGCCGCGGCCAGTTTTGCGCGGATCTTTATAGATTTTTCCGTCTTTCATAATCATAGCCAGATTTTCGCGGTGCTGTAAAATTGAAACATCATCCAGCGGGTTACCATCCACCAGCAGCAAGTCCGCAAGATATCCTTCTTTCACCTCGCCGCCTTCACCGGCAAATCCCATCAGTTCCGCACCGACTTTGGTGGCACAGAGCAATGCTTCATTGGTTGAATAGCCGAAATATTTGACGAAATGTTCGATGTCGCGGGCGTTCTGGCCCATGGGCGTAATGTTGAAGCCGTAGTCGCCGCCGACCACCACGCGAATGCCGCGTTTTCTGATTTCGTGGTAGGTTTCACAGCATGCATCGAACTTGCGGAAGAGGTCCATCTCTTCGGCCAATTCCTTGCTAAAGCCATTGGCCTCACCATCGACGGTACAGTTATATACCAGCCCGAATGCCGGGCCAACGAAGGACACATCCTTGATCGCCTCCAGCATGTCGAGGGCTTCTTCATCGGCAAAATCGCAGTGATAGATGCAATCGATTTTGTGGCGTGCAGCCATCTTTACGCTTTTGGATGAACGGGCGTGACAGGCGATTTTCTTGCCGTAATTGCGCGCAACGCTGACGAAGGCTGCCAGTTCATCTTCTTCAAGGGTGGTGATTTCCGCCTTTGCGTGGGAGACAAATTCATCGCCGGAAATATTGATTTTCATGATGTCCACATTGTCGCGAACGCATTCGCGTGCAAGGCGGCGCATCTCATAGGGGCCATCGGCCACAAGGCCAAAGCTCTCGGCATACATGTGGCGTTTACGTTCATCGCCAAGGCCGCCGGTTGTGGTGCATTCGGGGCTTCCGGCCAACATGCGAGGGCCAACAATCATACCACTATTGATTGCATCCCTTATCACCACGCCAATCATCGGCTTGGCGGAGGCGGCTTCAAAAATCGAGGTAAAACCATGCTCAAATAACAGTTTGATATTGGCAGCGGTGCGAAGAGTATGTTCCTCCGGGCCAATATTGCCAAGATCAGCATTGGTATCAATCCCAACAAAGCTTGGATGGCAGTGTCCTTCTACCATGCCGGGCATCAAAGTCTTGCCATCAGCGTCAATCACATCTGCACCATCCGCCGCTTCAATATCCTTGCGGTGAATTTTATCGATCCGGTTTCCCTTGATTTCCACAGCTCCGGCAAAAAGCTCACCGGCATTGGCGTCCCAGATGTTGGTATTTCTGATTAATAGTGATCCCATGACATATCCTCCCACGATTGCTGGAACATGATGAACCTGTGAACAAAAAAACGCAATTGCCAAACATAAACAGCGACACAAGGTCGACGCCTTGACTGTAAGTAAGGTGGAAAATAGACTTCAGATTAAATGAAGAACCAATCCGTGGGTGGAGAAAAGATTATGATAAAAATTTGGGGCCGGAAAAACTCGTCCAATGTTCAGGTGGTATTGTGGTGCGCAGCTGAACTTGGAATCGGTTACGATCGCATTGATGCAGGAATGAACCATGGCGTCGTCGATACAGCTGCATATCTTGCGGAGAACCCAAATGGTACTGTCCCCATGATACAAGATGGGGACGATACGCCACTATGGGAATCTGCCGCCATTTTGCGCCATTTTGCCAATAAATATGGCAATGACACCGTTTGGCCATCCGACCCGGCTGCCCGGGCGCAGATTGATAAATGGATGGAATGGGCAAAGGTGAATATCGTGCTGAAATTCACGACACCTGTGTTCTTAAGGGTGATACGAACTGCGCCATCAAAACAAGACCCGGTGGCGATCAGCGCTGCATTAAAAGAACTGACTACATATCTTGATATCGCTGAAGCAAGACTAGGTGAGTTTTCCTATCTTGCGGGCCGGGATTTCACCATGGCGGACATACAATTTGGGCATGTTCTTTATCGCTATTACACCATGGAAATCGAGCGTGCGGATCATCCGAATATTCAACGCTATTATAAAGGGCTGTGCAAACGGCCAGCCTATCGCGAATATTCCATGGTCTCCTATGAAGACTTGCGGGCGAGAGACTAGATCGTGTCCGTCTTTGACGGAATCGATCTAGTTTGTTTGTTCTCACGGGCGCATCCTCGTTTTACTCGGGCCCTCCGCATGGGCGGCGCAGCTAGCGCCGGGTGGCTCTTTGCCACCTGAGCCAAGTCAACCTAAGTCAGATATGCTCTAAATTTTTCCCGCCAGATCATTGATGATTGGACAATCGGGCTTATCATTGCCGTGGCAATTTTCTGCCAGGGCATGAAGGGTATTTCTGAGGCCCTGAAGTTCCTCGACCTTGCGATCAATTTCGGTGATCTTTTCTAAAGCGAGGGCTTTTACATCGCTGCTGGCTCGGTTTTCATCTTCGTAAAGAGATAGCAATGTACGGCATTCTTCGATGGAAAATCCGAGACTTCGCGAACGTTGTAAAAATCTCAAGCGATGAATGTCAGCATCGCAATAATCGCGATATCCGTTTTGCGCCCTTGCTGGTTTTACCAGTTTAATTTCTTCATAATAGCGAATGGTTTTTGGTGGCAGGTTTGAACGTTCGGCGGCGGCTCCAATGTTCATTATATTACTCCTATAATTTTACTGTGCGCAGGCGCAGGGCATTTGAAATCACAGATACGGATGAAAGGCTCATGGCAGCAGCAGCCAGCATGGGCGACATTAACATGCCGGTGATCGGAAATAAAATCCCGGCGGCAATCGGTACACCGACGGCATTATACGCAAAGGCGAAAAACAGGTTTTGCTTGATGTTACTAAGCGTTGCGTTGGCAAGATTACGTGCCCGCACGATGCCTGCCAAATCGCCCTTGAGCAAGGTAATCCCTGCGCTTTCGATGGCCACATCAGCACCGCTTCCCATGGCGATGCCGACATCGGCACTGGCAAGGGCGGGGGAATCATTGATGCCATCACCGGCCATCGCGACGATTTTTCCTTGCGCCCGGAGGCTATCTACCAAGGCCTTTTTCTCTTCGGGCAGAAGGCCTGCGTGCACCTCATCAATGCCCAATTCTGCGCCGACAAATTTCGCGGTTGCTTCGCTGTCGCCTGTTGCCATGATGATGGCTAGGCCGCTGGCATGTAGTGCGCTGATTGCTTCTGCGGTGGTTGCTTTAATGGGATCGGAAACGGCAATCATGCCGGCGATTTTGCCACCAGCGGCAACAAACATCACGGTTTTTCCTGTGGCTCGAAGAGTGGTGACCGCTTCGTCGTTGGTGCTGCCGGATACGCCCAAATGTTCCATCATCGCAGCATTTCCGAGGCCGACTTTTTTACCATCCAAAATTCCCTGAACACCTTTGCCGGTGACTGCCTCAAAGTCACCCAACGAGGCGACGCTAAGATCACGTTCCTGCGCGCCCTTGATGATGGCATCGGCCAAAGGATGTTCCGAATTTTGTTCCAGAGCGGTGGCAACGCTGAGCAATTCGTCTTCGCTCATATCGCCAAAGGACACCACATCGCTCAATACGGGTTTGCCCTCGGTGAGCGTTCCGGTTTTGTCGATGATCAGCGTATCCACCCGCGCCATTTGTTCGAGGGCATCGGCATCCTTGATCAGCACGCCCATTTGCGCGCCCCTACCTGTGGCCGTCATAATAGACATGGGCGTTGCCAGACCAAGCGCACAGGGGCAGGCGATGATGAGAACGGATACCGCCGATACGATGGCGTAGATCAATGAAGGTTCGGGGCCAAATATCGTCCATGTGATGAAGGCGATGATTGCGGCAGCCACAACGGCTGGAACGAAATAACCGGCAACTCTGTCGGCCAGTTTCTGCATCGGTGCTTTGGAGCGTTGGGCGCTTGAAACCATGTCGATGATTTTTGCCAAAGTGGTATCACCGCCAACGCGCTGGGCTTTGATGATCAATGCGCCATTCTGATTGGTCGTGCCACCGGTAACGGAGGCACCCTCAGTTTTTTCAACACCGATGGGTTCGCCGGTAATCATCGCTTCATCGACGCTTGAATTTCCTTCCAGCACGATGCCGTCGACCGGAACAGTTTCGCCGGGACGTATTCTGAGACGATCTCCGACCAGAATATTTTCCAGTGGCGCATCATACTCTGAACCATCTTCATTGATCCGGCGAGCGGTTTTGGGTGCAAGGTCCAACAGTGCCTTGATGGCATCGCCGGTACGTTCACGGGCACGCAATTCGAGCATTTGGCCCAGGAACACCAGCGCGATTATCACCACGGCGGCTTCAAAATAGACCGGTACAAATCCTTGCGCATCGCGCACCAGTTCGGGGAATAATTGCGGGAAGAACAATGCGACGACGCTGTAACCAAAAGCTGCGGATACCCCCAGCATGATCAGGGTCCACATGTTGAGATTCCATGTTTTGATCGAACTCCACCCCCGCGCAAAAAGCGGCATGGCAGCCCATAAAATCACGGGAATTGCCAAAGCAAATTCCAGATACCTCGCTGTTTGCTCCCCCAGCCATTCACGCACAGGCAAACCAAGCATGGGGCCCATGGTCAATATCAACAGGGGCACAGCGGCACAAACACTGACCCAGAAACGACGGGTAAAATCTATCAATTCGTGGTTGGGGCCATCGGAAACTCCGCCCATTGGCTCCAGCGCCATGCCGCAAATCGGACAGGTCCCGGGGCCGTCCTGAATGATTTCGGGATCCATCGGGCAGGTATAGCGCGCATCCTTGGGAGCGGCTTTCACCTGACGTTTGTTAGCGCCGGACAAAAAGAAGTATGGATCAGCATCAAAGCGGTCATGACACCGTTGCATACAAAAATGATAATTCTCATTTTTATAGTTCAGCGTGGGTTTTCCAGCATCTAATTTCACGGTCATGCCGCATACGGGGTCGATTGCTGTATCTGCTTTTATATCCATTGCCTGAGTTCCATAATTGAATGACTGGCACCATACATGAGGGTTCCAGTCACTGGAAGGTCAAGCAGTTAATGTATTCTATGCTGATTGCGCACCAGATTGATCGTTTTCATCGCTGATCCATCTATGGATTTTTTCTTCCAACGCATTGGGTGACACAGGTTTGGAGAGATAATCGTCCATGCCCGCTTCGATGCATTTTTCCCGGTCGCCCTTGATGGCGTGCGCGGTAACGCCAATAATCGGGGTATGGTGATCGCTGTCAGCTTCGCGTTTTCTGATTTCCCGGGTTGCCTCATGGCCATTCATTTGCGGCATAGATACATCCATACAAATCAATCTGGGTTGATAACGTTCGTACATTTCCAGCGCTTCAATTCCATTGGAAGCGATTTTGAAACTGTAGCCACTTGTTTCAAGGATTTGTGTGAAGACAATCTGGTTTACCTCGTTATCTTCAGCAATCAGAATGTCTATCTGGCCATTATCGGCGTTCTTAACAGGGGTTATTTGTTTGATCGCCGATTTTTCCACGTAGCCACCGAGTGCCTTAGCGATTCGGATGCCTTCAAAAACCTCAGTATAATCTTCCCGACTGTCCTGCAAAACATCAACCAGAGTTTCCAGCATCAGTGCGGAGCGAGCAGGTTTGGTGAGATGGCCCTGAATTTTGAGGGAGGAGAACAAACGGCCATCTTCCATCTGGTCAACAGATGTCAGCATGATGATGGGAATATCTGAGAGATCATTATCAGCGGCCATGATGCGGGCCAGATCAGCGCCGTTCATTTCAGGCATGTGATAATCGAGAATAACAACATCGATGGTAACGCCCTGTTCGCGAGCTGCGCGCATCATCGCCAACGCTTCGCTGCCGGAAGAACATGCAGCACTATCAAATTTCCATACGGCCATTTGTTCGGAAAGAATTTCGCGGTTGACCTCATTATCATCAATGATCAACACGCGCGCGCCAGAGACATCCACTGGCACACGCTTTTTGGCGGAAGCATCCTTATGGATCGGCAATGTGATGGAGAACCAGAAGGTTGACCCCTCACCCACAGTGCTTTCGATGCCGATTTCTCCGCCCATCAGCTCTACCAGTGACGAAGCAATTGCCAGACCCAGCCCCGTGCCTTCGTGTTTGCGCGTGGCGCTTTCATCCACCTGCGAGAATTTTTCAAAAATCGCGGTGCGTTTTTCTTCTGGAATGCCGATGCCTGTATCTGTAATCTGGAAAAGCAGTTTCGAGGCAGGTTCATCCCCCCCTTGCGTTTCGCCTGTTACATTGACGAATACATGACCGTGGTCAGTGAACTTCACGGCATTACCCAGGAGGTTTGTCACGATCTGCCGAATGCGCCCGACGTCTCCGACAAACATTTCCGACAGGTTCGGGTCGATACGAACGGCCAGCTCCAGATCTTTTTCGACAGCGCGGGATGAAACCAATGTGGCCACATCTTCAATTGCCTCATGCAGCCGGAAAGGCGCTGGGTCAAGCTCCATCTGGCCGGCGTCAATTTTTGAAAAATCGAGAATATCATTGATGATGGTGAGCAGAGCGGCACCCGATTTCACGATGATATCTGTGAATGTTTTTTGCTTGGCATCCAGTTGAGTGCGCGCCAGAAGTTCCGCCATGCCCATCACACCATTCATTGGCGTGCGAATTTCGTGGCTCATATTGGCTAGGAATTCAGATTTGGCCCGGTCTGCAGCTTTGGAAGAGGTCAATGCTTTCTCAAGCTGGAGTTCGCGCTCTTTGGTCTCAGTGATATCGACATAGGTGACGACCCTTCCACCACCTTCACGCGTATTTGCGGTGACGGCTATATATCTTCCATCGCCCGTGGTTCGCTCGATATACGCGCCCTTACCAATTGCAGCGCTTTCGAGAATGTTTTCGAACTGACGCTTTGCTTCTTCACCTTCGCCGAAATCTCCGCGCTCCAAAGAATAACGCAGATAATCTTTCCAATCCCGCCCGATTTCAAAATACTCCGTGGGAATATTGGTAATTTCGGCAATTTTTTCATTAGCCAGAATGATATGGTCATCGTCACAGACCATGATGCCTTGAACCATGACTTCCAGAGCTTCCTCAACGAGGGCTTCGTGCACTTGCAGAGCAACACGGGCTTCTTGAAGTTCATGTTCATGCTGCTTGTCTTTGGTTAGGTCAAAATAGCTGTGAAGCAATTGACCATCAGGCAGTATTTTGCATTTGAAACGATAGACATTGCCATTTGGCAATTCAACGTCGACGGGGTGGTTCGATGCCTCATCAATGAAATTAAATGGCATGGTTGCGGCACGGGCATCCATGTCTGCCTCGCTGTTCTGGAGGGATTTAAGGGTGGCCAGATCAAAACGAACCTGTTCACCCAAATCTTGTTTTTCCTTCAATATCTGCGAATCAATGCCGAACATTTCGCAATAACGATCACTGACGATCAACACTGCATTATTTTTATTGGTGATTAAAATGCCTTCTTGAGCATTGTCCACCACGGATTCCAGCATGTTCTCACGATTTCTCTGCTCGGAGATGTCACTTCGAATTGAGACTCTGTGCCCATGTTCCGTCATGTGGTCCCATCGGGCAATCCAGCGACCATCACTGGTCTGGAAAACGATCTCTTTTCCAAAATCATTATCGCGGTGTGCTAATTGCTTGGTAACCCACGCCTCCTCCCGGCCGACAGCCGAAGGTACAGCGCCTGAGCTGGCTAAGGCAGAAAACAGTTCGAAAGCTGTTTTTCCAAGCGGGTCATCTATCCCGGGAAATTCATCCTTCATGGCATCATTTGCAACCAGCAGACGATCATCCTTGTCCCAAAGCAGAAAACCATCTTTCATGGCATTTACGGCTAGCCCCAATTGCTGCCAGACAATTTGATCTTCGCCTTGATCTTCATCATGGTACTGATTTTGAAAGATTTTTTTGAGAGTGGGATTTTTCAGCAAGTCATCGGCAGGCACCCGCTCAAGCAGCAGGCCCAATAATTCATCTATTTCCTCAGAGCTCGATACCATGCGGGTTTCGAGCGTGTTCAAACTATCCAAGACTCAATCTCATATGCGCGTGGGCATCCCCAAAATGCCGAAAATTATTCTGCACAGTGCATTCTAGCAATTTCATGATGAATATTTGGTAAAGAACAAGTCTTCGAAGTACCTTCTGCGAACAAGTAAATCTAAGTTATTTTTACTTACCAAATGAAGTATAATTACTTATGCTTGGAAATGTTTTTTCCATCAAATACATCAAGGCTTTCTAAGTCATCAAAAATTGTCTAAAAGATTGCGGCCTTTCATATTTTGGCTCATTGTATTGATTGTTAAGGAAAAAAACGTGGCGACACCAGAATTCAGAATGGAATTTGTGCCAGCTCATGGCGAAGCTGTTAGTATAGCTGAGGGTGTGCAGCGCATTACTGCCAATAATAGTGGCCCGTTCACTTTCCATGGTACCAATACCTATATTGTTGGCGATAAAAACGTGGCTGTTATCGATCCTGGTCCAGAGGGTGATGATGCCCATCTTGCGGCAATCATGGATGCCCTTAAAGGGCGAACTCTTAGCCATATTATTGTCACCCACACCCATGCAGACCATTCTCCCTTATCGCGAAAGCTTGCGGCCCTTACCGGCGCGCCGACCTATGGGGAAGGCCCGCACCGGGCATCGAGAGATTTGCACATTGGCGAACATAATCCATTGGACGGTTCGGCAGACCGGGAATTTGAACCGGATGTGGTTCTATCGAATAGCGACATCATCAAGGGCGAGGGCTGGGCGCTGGAAGCGATTTTCACACCGGGCCACACGGCCAATCACATGGCATTTGGCTTGGTAGATACCGACATGATGTTCTCCGGCGACCATGTGATGGCGTGGGCAACAACGATTGTCGCGCCGCCGGATGGCTCCATGTCAGATTACATGGCCTCGCTGGAAATATTGGCTGCCCGTAGCGAAACCGTATATTTTCCGGGACATGGCGGGCGGTTGAATAATGCGCCCAAATTTGTCCGGGCGTTGAGGGCCCACCGCAAAATGCGCGAGACCGCCGTATTGTCCCGTATCCGTAAGGGAGATGAAACGATCCCGGATATCGTAAAAGTTATTTATAAAAGCACAGATCCGAAGCTTCATGGAGCGGCGGGGCTATCCGTACTGGCCCATATCGAAGATTTGATTACACGTGGCAAAATCACCAGCGATCAGGCAGCGTCAATCAATGGCAGATTTTTTCCGGTAAATGAGGACGGCTAAAATTAGCCCTCGCCGGCCAATCCCAATAAAGACAGATCGAGATCTTTCATGAAGGCCTCAATGATTTTTGCGTTGACGCCAAAATCATGAGCGCCCCATCTTGATGAAGAACGCATTTCCACCAAAGTTGTCACATCCTCGCTGACGATATGGATAACCGCATCATATTTATAGCCAAATATCGGGCTGGATATGGTGACTTCGACGGAGATATTGACTGGTGCAATATTTTCGTCCGCCGCATCTTTTTTGGCTCCGGCAAGTTTTTCTGTGTCGGATGCAGGTGCTGATTCTACCGCACCGTATCGGGCAACTACTTTCCAGCCTCTATCCACTATGATCGAATTGACGGCCTGAAACACCCGCTCGGACCCTGCCGGATAGCGCCGAGGTCCGACCTTTGGATAGGCAAGTAGCAGGCGCTCTGAATATTCGTCATCAAATTCCGCCAGCTGATTGATACCGGCAGCTTTTTGACGCAAACGAAATTCTTCGGTTTTTACGAATTGAGGCGGGTTAAACGTGTTGGTGGATACATCATTGGCCAACGGCAAAGCGAGGGCTAGATAAGCGTAGTAGCCGAAAGGCAGCAGCACAGCGAGGGACAGGAACATCCCGCGCACCATTACTTTTCCGCCCTTATGGCCCTTGGACCAGAGATCGGACGCCGCTTTGATTGCAAGAATCATTGCAATAATTGAAATCACCAGACCAATCGCCAAAATTACAAAAAGCTGCGGTGTTTGAATACCACCAAGGCGATGCATCAAAGTTGCCAACAGAAAATAGGGTATCAAAAATATCCCCAGCCTTTGACACCAGATTGCGGATACGGATCTTTTTCGTTCGTAGAAACCAGCCATGGAGATATCAACTCGCCTTCAGCAAATGGAACATTGCGTATATCAAATTTAAGAATGGAAAACACCAGTTTTATTTTTCAATATTTGGGTATAGGATTTTTAAAAGAAACTTCCCTGCAACATAAGTGATTTGAAAAAGACCATGACCCAAAATACTCCCCTTTCCAATATGCAGGCCCGTGATGTGGCATCCGTCTTACACCCTTATTCAGCTTTGCATAAACTCAAAGACACGGGCTCTTTGATCATCAATGAAGGCAAAGGCATCTATGTTTATGATGCCCATGGCAAAGAATATATCGAGGGCATGTCCGGCCTTTGGTGCGCTGGCCTTGGTTTTGGCGACGAAGAACTGATCGAAGCTGCCACAAAGCAGATGGAAAAACTTCCCTATTATCATCTGTTTACCGGACGCTCGATGGAGCCTGCGATTGAGCTTGCAGAAAAACTAAAAGAAATTGCGCCCGTACCGATATCGCATGTGTTCTTTACCAGTTCCGGTTCTGAAGCCAATGATACGCAAGTGAAACTGGCGTGGTATTATAACAATGCGCTGGGACGGCCCGACAAAAAGAAAATTATTTCGCGGGTAAAAGCCTATCACGGGGTAACGGTGATGGCAGCTTCCCTCACCGGCCTTCCGGGCAATCACAATGATTTTGATCTGCCGGTCGACCGGGTTTTGCACACCGACTGCCCACATTATTATCGTTTTGCCAATGAGGGTGAAACCGAAGAAGAATTCCTTGCCGGTCTGGTGAAATCGCTGGAAGATATGATTGAGCGCGAAGGTGGCGACACCATTGCGGCGATGATTGCCGAACCGATTATGGGTGCTGGCGGTGTGCTTATTCCACCGAAGGATTATTTCGCAGCCATCCAACCGATCCTCAAGGCGCACGATATTTTGCTGATCGCCGATGAAGTGATTACCGGATTCTGCCGCACCGGTGAATGGTGGGGTTCGCAATCCCTCGGCATGCAGCCCGACACCATCTCATGCGCCAAGCAGATGACCGGAGCCTATGCGCCGCTGGGCGCTGTGATGGTGCCTGAAAAAATGATGCAAGCGCTGGAAGATCAATCGGCAAAGCTTGGTATGTTTGGCCATGGCTATACCTATGGCGGCCATCCGCTGGGAACAGCACTCGGTGTGAAAGCAATTGAAATTTATCAAAAGCGCGACATGCTTGGTCAGGTTCGTAGCGTTGCTCCGGTATTTGCTGCGAGAATGGAAAAACTCAAAGCGCATCCTCTTGTGGGTGAGGTTCGTTATATGGGATTGGTCGGCGCGGTTGAACTTGTGCGCGACAAGCAGACCAAAGCCTCATTTGATCCAAAATCCGGTGTTGGTCCTCATACCGTGCAGTTTGCGCTGGAACATGGCGCGATCTTCCGGGCGATTGTGGATTCAATTTCGCTTTGCCCTCCAATGATCATCACGGAAGCAGAATTAAACGCATTGTTTGATCGGCTGGAACTGGCTCTGAAAGACACACTAGACTGGATCACGCGAGAGAAAATCACTTGATCTCAGCCGTTACGGGTTTTTTCTCGACCGTCGACAATGCCACCATGGCGCTTTGGTTGACGCTTTTATCGGCGTTTTCCCATGCGGTGTTTGGCGCCATTAACAAGAGTGGATTTGATCCCTACCTCAATCGGGGTGCGATCAATATTTGCTATAGTTTGATGGCGCTGCCGGTGGTGTTGTTCGTCGTTCCTTTACCCACGGCATCGATATTTGCCATATTGGCGGTGTCCTTTCTCCTGCATCTTATCTACGAATGGTTGCAGGCTGCGGCCTATGTCAAAGGTGATTTCACCCTCGTTTACCCGATTGTCAGAGGCACCAGCCCGGTGGTCAGTGCCTTCATTGCGGCAATGCTCTTTACCGAACAATTGGGGCCATCCCAATGGTTTGGCTTGCTATTGCTCTCGGGGGGAATTCTGTCCCTCGCATGGGTCAACATACGGTTGAAAAAACTGGATGCTGCTGCAAATAAGATACTGATTTTGACCGTGGCCATTGCGGTGATGACCGGAATAATGGTTGCCCTTTTTACCAATCTGGATGCCTATGGTATCAGGTTATCGGATGAACCATTTATGTTCCTAGCCTGGTTTTTCTTTCTTGGTGGCTTTGGTTTTCCGTTGGTGGCCATTCACCGGATGCGTAAAATGGCGGTGACGCCCCCTCTTTCAAAGCTGGCAATTCGCGGTATCATTGGTGCGCTGTTTGCCTTCTCAAGCTTTGGTTGTCTAATGCTCGCCACATGGTATGGCAGCGTGGCGGAAGCTGCCGCATTGCGCGAAACGTCGATCATTTTTGCAACGATCATCGGAGTTTTGATCTTCAAGGAAAAACTGGATTTAACCCGTTTGACCATTATCGGTCTGATTGTTGCGGGTGCAATTTTGGTTAAATTTACTTGGTAGCTTGAGCTGCTGCAAGACGCGCAATGGGCACTCGGTAGGGCGAGCAGGAAACGTAATCGAGCCCTATTTGATTGCAAAATTGTATCGATTTGGGATCGCCGCCATGTTCACCACAAATGCCTATTTCAATACCCGGGCGAGTTGATCTTCCGCGCTCTATGGCAATCTTCATCAATTCGCCAACCCCATCCTCATCAATGGTGACGAAGGGATCATCCGGCATGATTCTCAATCTTTCATAGGCACGAAGAAACCCCGTCGCATCATCGCGCGACATGCCGAAACTTGTCTGGGTCAAATCGTTGGTGCCGAAAGAAATGAACTCTGCATTTTCGGCCAATTCGCCAGCAATCAATGCGGCGCGAGGTAATTCGATGATGGTCCCGATTGTGTATTCAATCTTTGTGCCCTGCTCCTCGTCCACCTCTCCGGCAATCTTCTCAATGCATTCCTTCACAAAGATAAATTCCTTGTTCATGGAAATCACCGGCACCATGATTTCCAGCGTAACTTTGCTCCCCGTACTCTGCTCGGCGGCCAGTGCTGCTTCAAAGATTGCACGGGCCTGCATCTCGATAATTTCAGGGTAGGAAATCGCCAAACGGCAACCGCGATGGCCAAGCATGGGATTAACCTCGTACAACAAATCAACACGATTTTGCAGGCGTTCGGCTTCAATCCCCATAGCGCTTGCGACCTGCTCAATATCACCCTTTTGACTTGGCAGGAATTCATGCAAAGGCGGATCAAGAAGCCTGATTGCCACCGGCATACCCGCCATGATTTCAAACATCTCGATGAAATCGGCGCGCTGCATGGTGAGTAGTTTTTCAAGCGCCTCACGACGCGCGAGCTTATGCTCCGCCAAAATCATTTCCCGCATGGCATTGATGCGGTCGCTTTCAAAAAACATGCGCTCCGTTCGGCAAAGCCCGATGCCCTCGGCACCGAAGGATCGTGCCAGCCTGGCATCGGCCGGCGTATCGGCATTGGCCCGGATTTTCATGGCTTTGGTGTTATCGGCCCATTCCATCAGGGTGGCGAAATGGCTGGAAAATTCGGGCTGGTTCATCTGCACAGAACCTGCGTAAACGCGCCCGGTGGAACCATCAAGGGTGATGATATCGCCCTCATGAAATGGCCGTCCCATCACGGTGAACTCGCCGGCTTCATAATCTATTTTCAAACTGCCAGCACCCACGATGCAGGGCTTACCCATGCCGCGAGCGACAACGGCGGCGTGGCTGGTGGCACCGCCGCGTGCGGTTAAAATTCCCTTGGCTGCATCCATGCCCAAAATATCTTCTGGGCTGGTTTCAAGGCGCACCAAAATGGTGGCCCTGCCCTCACCCCGAAGAACCTCTGCACGTTCAGGCGAAAAGCAAACTTCGCCGCAAGCAGCTCCCGGCGAAGCGGGCAGGCCTGTCACAATCACTGGCTGTTCATTGGATGGCGCAAGGGTCGGATGCAGCAAATGGTTGAGCGCATAAGGATCAATCCGTGCCAGCGCCTGCGATTTGGAAATAATGCCTTCCTGCGCCAATTCTACCGCGATACGCAAAGTGGCATCAGCGGTACGTTTGCCGCTGCGCGTCTGCAATATCCACAATTTGCCGTTTTCGATAGTGAACTCAATATCCTGCATATCACAAAAATGGCGTTCCAATCGCGATGCTACATCAACGATCTCGCCAAACATTTTCGGCATGCAGCTTTCAAGCGAAGCGTGCTCATCACCGGTAAGTTTCATGGCAATTTCGGTGAGGCTGTGTGGGGTGCGAATTCCCGCCACCACGTCTTCGCCTTGAGCATTGGCCAGATATTCGCCAAAAAGTTGCTTCTCACCGGTACTTGGGTTTCGGGTAAAGGCCACTCCGGATGCCGAATCCCCTCCCAGATTGCCAAACACCATGGCCTGAATATTAACCGCCGTTCCCCAATGGTCAGGGATATTATGAATGCCACGATAAATCACGGCGCGGCGCGACATCCATGAGGAAAATACCGCTGTGATCGCTCCCCAAAGCTGGTTTTGCACATCTTGCGGAAAGGGTGTCCCTGTTTCTTCTTCAACAAACGCCTTGAAAGACTGAATGACACCGCGCCAATCGTCGACGCTCAAATTTGTGTCGAACTCGAACCCTTGCGCGCTTTTGACCAACGCCAGAATATCTTCAAAATGCGCATGGTCCAACCCCATAACCACGCAGGCATACATCTGGATAAACCTGCGATAGCTATCAAATGCAAAGCGCTCATCGCCGGTCTCGGTTGCAAGCGCGTGAACTGTTTTATCGTTCAAACCAAGATTGAGGATAGTATCCATCATGCCGGGCATGGACGCGCGCGAACCGGAGCGGATAGAGACCAACAGAGGCTTTGGACCAGCGCCAAAGGAGCGTCCGCTTGATTGCTCCAAATTGGTCAGTGCCGCCTGCAATTCGTCACTCAGCCCTGCTGGAAAGTTCTTATCATTCTCATAAAAATAGGTGCTGATATCGGTGGAAATCGTAAAACCTGCGGGTACAGGCAAGCCGATAGCCGACATCTCGGCAAGGTTTGCTCCCTTGCCGCCCAACAACTCTTTCATGGAAGCATCGCCGTCGGCCTTGCCCTCAGCGAAGCCAAAAATCCACCCGGACATGATTAGCTCTCAAAATTGCATCGTATACTTGAATAGCTTGTTAGCAGGTGCAGCACAATTGAGCAAAGCGCGATGGAATGGCGAAATTTATTCAATCCAGTTTGATGCTTCCAATTAACATAAAGCTAACTCCTGCATGGTATTTTCCCGTTTGATTATTGTATCAGGAGTGGTTTATGCGGAATAATGCGAGTGTAGAAAAGTTATATGATGACCGAAATATTTCTCTGTACAATAGCAGCTCTCCCCAGTCGGGCGCTCCTGAAAAAACAGACATAATCATTGAACATCGCGCTTCAAGCGGCGAAACATTTGCGACTGGCGACAGTGGTGTTGAAGCTGCTCTGAAGCTTTTTTCCCCGCGCGACAATGCAAAAAAAGAGCATATTGCATGGGCCTATTTCAAGGCGTGTGTAACGGGTTTTATTGTTAGTGTGCTGTTGGTCAGCTTTTTGGTCGATTCCAACGCGCCAGCTGGCGCGACGCCACGATTGTTCATGAATCTGTTGAGCGGCATGATAATGATGATGGTCATTTCTCCCCTCATGCTGATTCCAATACGAATATTAGCTGATATATTCCAATTTTTCGGCGTAAAACGAGGAACGTCCGACGTGTTGATCGGAGCAATAAGCGGCAGCGTGATGATGCTCACCGATATAGCCCGTGGCATCCCGACCTCGTCGATATCATTTTGCTTCATTCTCGGCGGGGCAGCAGGCGGTTTTGCCTATTGGCGCTATCGCGGCTACCCACAAACTGGCGATATACAAGAAACCAGCGGTGAGCCTTCACCGGTTGTTCAGCGGTTTTAGGCTCTAACCTATTCAGCCAGTTCGAAGCGAATGTCCTGTGCACCCTGCCAAAGGGTCATTTTTCCCAGAGACACGAGATTTTCCAACCCTGATGTCAAAGTCATGAAATGATTGCCCGAAAGCTGACCGGCTTTGGAGGCAAATTGCACACCGCCATAGGCCAGTAATATCTCGGTTTCGCTGACGCCGCCGGGATAGATGATGATCTGGCCGGGAGCCGGGTAGCTGGTATTATTTTCAAAATCGATACCGAAATCCATATCCCCAAGCGGCATCCAAACACCTTCCCCGCTCCAGCGCACATGAACAATTTTGCTGACAAAAGGCAGATGTTTGAGGAACGCTTCGCAGGTTTTGGGGGCGAGTTTGGTTTCCAGTTTTGCATCGAATGTGTATGGTCCTGCTGTGATTTTTAAAGTTGTCATTTATCTGCTCAATCCCTATGCCAGCCGCTAATTTTTACTTCGCCCAATTGCTCGGCTTCCGCTTTACCAATATCACGAATTGCCTGCGAGAATGTCCAGACATGGCCTTCAATATCCTTGGCTCTATAAACACAATCACCGTAATATTGAGACTCTGGTTCCTGAATAATTTCCGCACCGCAGAAGCGTGCATGTTCACAATGTTGTTCAATATCATTTTCAAGTTGAACATAGATTATCTGCGTATTCACACCTTGGTTGGAAAGCGGGCTAGCAACAAAATCCGACCACTCACTATCGATGATAATCGAAGCGTGGCCAAACGTCATTTCTGCATGGACAAGTTCGCCATGCTGATCACGAATATCCATGGACCGTGTGAAACCAAATGCCTTTTCTATCCAATCAAGTGCCGCGATTGGATTATGATAAAACAGGCCGGTGCGTATTTTTGGTCGTGAAAATGGGTCTTTCATTACTAACTATAGGAGAAGTGATAACGGGGTGCAATATTTGGTCTCCGCACTGAATAGGAAAAAAAGGGTAATCAACGAAAATTTGAGTTCCGCCATTTTTATCAAACTATTAGCCCTGATTTGGGCATCAAACCATTGCGGAACAAACCTGCCCATTCAGCAAATTTTCTACCTCAACCGAAAATTCTCAAAATCCTTGCCCGTGCATTGCCTGTATAATTTCGCCAAGTCCTTTTCAATAAGATCAAGTTCAGCCTTTGCGTACTCAATGAACGATTCAATAAAATCTGGCCTGGTGCCGTCAGCGCAATTGAACGGCTCTGACGCGCGCACCAGTATGTTGTCATGCAAATGCTGCAATTCCTTTAATGCATCATATGCATCCAGCACAGTTTCAAAAATGCTCTCATCATTTACCGCAATTTCCAACAAATTGTTCGACAATGTGTCGGCGTAAACATCCGCAAGTAATGAAGATGACGACATTTCACCATCGAATAAAAGTTCGATCCTTCTGTGGCCACTGGCTTCGTCTAGCAATTGGATACTACCGTTTTCATTGATAGCCCATTCAAAATTTTCTAGATGTTTTCGGAAATTTTTCAGAGCCCATTTATTGCGCTCCAATTCATGCACCAACAGAGTTCGGGTTGCTCGTCTAGTTCGTGCTTTTGCTTTATGCCTTCTCCACGCCTCAAGAACTTCCTTAAATGCAAAAAGAACTATCGCAATTAACGCTGTTATTGGCAAAAACTCTGTCAAAAGATTTGACGCCAAATAATTACCATATGTCTCTCTCCCTTAAACTACCTCAACCAGTTTCTCGGCGGCACCCAAATCTACTGACACCAATTGGCTAACGCCGCGCTCGGCCATGGTTACACCGAACAGGCGGTTCATTCTGGCCATGGTAATTGGGTTGTGGGTGATGATGACGAACCTGGTGTCGGTGGCTCCTGCCATTTCGTCCATCAGATTACAGAAACGCTCGACGTTGTGATCGTCTAATGGGGCATCAACTTCGTCCAATACGCAGATCGGGGCGGGGTTAGTTAAGAACACGGCGAAGATCAGGGCCATGGCTGTGAGGGCTTGTTCGCCGCCGGATAATAACGTCATGGTCTGGGGTTTTTTGCCCGGTGGGCGTGCCAGAATTTCGAGGCCTGCTTCCAGTGGATCGTCGGATTCAATCAGTTGTAATTCCGCGGTTCCGCCGCCGAATAGGTGGGTGAAGAGACGTTTGAATTGCTCGTTGACCTCGTCAAAAGCTTCCAGCAAACGTACGCGGCCTTCCTTGTTCAGGCTTTGAATTCCGAGGCGTAATTTGTGGATGGCTTCGATCAAATCATCGCGTTCATTGACCAGATTATCGCGGCTTTCCTGAATTTCTTCCTGCTCAGTATCGGCGCGCAAATTCACTGCGCCAAGACGTTCACGGTCGGACTTTAGTTTCTCCAACTTGTTCTCGGTCGGAGCTATATCAGGCAGTCTTGCGTCCGCATCCAGTTCGGTGATTGCCAGCACATCGGCGGGATGACAATCGAGTTCTTCGCGAATTCGGGCTTCGATTTCAACGCGGCGCTCTTGTGAAGAATCCACCCGCTCTTCGGTTCTGCCGCGCTTCTCGCGGGCTTCCGACAATGCGGCAAGAGAAGCGTTCGCAGCACGGTCAGCATCCGCAAGGCCACTCTCGGTTCGTGCAAGAATATCGGCGGCATCGGAGCGTTTCGTTTCTGCCTGCTCTAGCTGGCCAATCAGGGCGATGCGTTTGCTTTCAAATTCGGCTGGCGCCTTTTCAATCTCAGTGAGGTCTTCGCTTGATTTGGTGTGGCGCGTGCGCAGGGTTGCTGCCTGCTTTTTGGCGTTAGAGGCGCGGTTATTCCAGTTATCGCGCTCGCCGATGATTGCCTGTAGGCGTCTGCCGCGTGCTTCTGCTTCGCGCGAAAGGCCATCGGCATTGGCGCGGGCTTCGGCGAGTTCGGCGCGGTCCTGTGCCAGCTTGGTGCGTTTTGTATCAAGCTCGGCATCAAGCGCTCCGATATCGGGCACAGTTGCCAAAGCGGTTTCAGCTTCAACCAACGAAACCTGCATTTCTTCGATATCGGCAGATAACCGGCTTTTTGCTTCTTCCAGCGCAGATTTGCGGTTGGCAAACTGGCTTACGGCACGTTCGGCAACGGTGTGTTCTTCGCGGGCAATGCCTAATTCGCGTTGCACGCCGCGCAAGGTTTCGCGGGTTTTTTGTTGCTTGTCATTTGCTGACTGGGCATCTGCTTTTGCGGTCTCAAACGCCGCTTCCACCGCGCGAAGCGCAGCGATTGCCAGATCAAATTCTTTATCTAATTCAGCCAAGCGGTTTTTCTGGGCAAGGCGTTGGGCCGCAGGCGTTGGCGCTTCGGCACCAGCGGAATAACCATCCCAGCGCCATAAATCACCCTCGAGGGAAACAAGTCTCTGGCCCGGTTTCAGCAGTTTTTGCAGCGCTTTGCCGTTTTCCTTTGTGGCAACGCCAATCTGGGCCAAGCGGCGCGAAAGCTCTGCAGGCGCTTTGACGAATGAAGCGAGCGGTGTTGCGCCATCAGGCAGCGCTTGATCGCCCTCACCTGAAATCAAGCCCCAATGGGCGGGAGCGGAAGCATCGGTTGAAACGTCCAAATCTTCGCCAAGGGCTGCACCCAAAGCCGCCTCATAGCCAGCTTCAACCTTGATTTTCTCAACAATGGCCGGGAACAAATCCTGCCCGCCCTGATTGAGAATATTGCGCAGGGTTCTGGCTTCGGTTTCAACCTCTTTCACCCGGGCCTGAGCTGCGGTCAGTGGTTCGCGAGCGGTCTGTTCAGCCTGCCGTTTTTCAACGATCAGCGCCTCAGCCTGTTCCAGCTGATCTTCCTGCGCGGCGAGCGTTGCCTCAAGCTTCTCGACCGCCTCAAGCTTGTCCTTCGGACCGGCAAGGGCTGCGATATCGGCGATGATTTTTGTTAAATCCTGCTCGACCTGTTGCATTTGACTATCGAGGCGCGATTTACGCTCATTTGCCTGTTGCAGGGTTTTTACCAATTGGCTTTTGCGAGCGTTTTGCTCGGCAAGATCAGCGGTAAGGTCGGTGAAAGCCTTTTCGCTTTCGCCAAGCCGCAACGTGGTTTGTTCCAGAACTTCCTTGGTTTTTGCCTCAGTCTCAGCGAGATTGCGGCTTTGGCTTTGCAGTTCGGCTTCTTCTGCTTCCAGACGTTCGAGAAACTCTGAGTTCTCGGAAATCATGCGCTCTTCGCGTTCGATATCGCCGTTAAGTTGCGTGATACGGCTTTCAAGCTCGGCTCTGCGCTCGGCGATACGGGCGATTTCTTCGTCGATTTGTTTACGAGCAATGGTCAAACGTTGCAAGCCTGCGGCGGCGGCGGCTTCATCGTCACGCAATTGCGGTAATTTGTGAGCGATAACGGCCTGTGTGGTGGCATCCTTACCCTGTAATTCGGCAGCGCTTGCAACGGCGACAGTTGCTGCGTTCAGCGCATTTTCCGCTTCGACCTCTACCTCTTTGGCACCGGCCCAGCGCAGATGAAACAGCAATGCTTCGGTCTTGCGAATATCGCCGGAAAGATTGCGGTAGCGAGCGGCCTGTCGTGCCTGACGTTTGAGGCTATCCAACTGGCTATCCATTTGGGTAACCACGTCTTCCAGCCGCTCAAGATTGGTTTCAGCGCCCTTGAGGCGCAATTCTGCTTCGTGGCGACGCGAGTGAAGCCCGGAAATACCGGCAGCTTCCTCAAGCAGTGCCCGTCTTGCCTGCGGCTTGGCAGAAATCAGTTCGCCAATACGCCCCTGCCCGACCATGGAAGGCGACCGCGCACCGGTGGAAGCATCAGCGAAAAGCAGTTGCACATCCTTGGCGCGAACATCCTTGCCATTGATGCGGTAAACGGAACCGGATTCACGCTCGATGCGCCGCGAAACCTGCAATTCGTCGGCGTCATTAAACTGAGCCGGAGCGGTTCTATCGGTATTATCAAGGAAAAGCGTGACCTCAGCGGTGTTACGCGAAGGTCTGTTGCCGGAACCAGAGAAAATCACATCATCCATGCCAGATGCGCGCATGTTTTTATAGGAATTTTCGCCCATAACCCAGCGCAAGGCTTCGACCAGATTGGACTTACCGCAGCCATTGGGACCGACAACGCCGGTCAGTCCTTTTTCGATATAAAATTCTGTCGGCTCTACAAAGGATTTGAAGCCTAGAACCCGAAGCTTGTTGAACTTCATGGGGCGATTACCCCATGAAACAAGACACAGTCAGGCACGCAAGCGAAAACCCCATGCGTGCTTAAAACACTACATGGCAGCTTCGATTGCTTTCGACATATCCTCGACTGTATAAGCGCCTTCAAATTTCTCACCATTGATGAAGAACATAGGAGTGGCGTTCACCCCATAGTCCTTTGCCGCTTTCTTTTGAACCGCCATCACACTGTCTAGAATTTTCTGATCTTTCAAGCAGGCTTCGAAGGACTCTTGTGTAAAACCTGCCAGTTTTGCAATATTTTGTAGTGGAGGCACAGGATCTTGTGCACGAACCCACTTTGACTGTTGTTTGAACAACACATCAATCATTGGGAAATACATGCCTTCAGGTGCACAGCGCGCCAACATAAAGGCTGCCATTGCTCTTGGATCAAACGGGAATTCGCGGAAAATCAAACGGGCTTTACCCGTATCGATGAATTTTTCCTTCAGATCAGGCAGAACATCTTTGTGAAAAGTCGCACAATGAGGGCACGTCATGGAGGCGTATTCGATGATCGTAACGGGAGCATCTTCCTTGCCGATGAATTTATCGCCCATAGGGCCAGGTTCCATCAAAGTGGAAAGATCTTCCGCAAATGCAGGATTTGGTAACCCACCAACCGCCAGAACAAGGCCTGTGGCACCAGAGAGTTCAAGAATTCGGCGTCTATTTATCAGCATGTTGCGTCCTGTCGATTAAAAAAGCTTCGGGCGTAAAAATATTTCCCGTTGATATAACATAATGCAGAAAAACGCGACTGAAATGGGACAAAATCACAATTTTCGTAAATTTTACGTGATGTGATTTTGTTGGTTGTTTGCTCTCACGGCGTATCCTCCGCATTTCTGTGGCATGTCTTCGACATGACGCTCGGGCCTGCGAGACGCGGCACATTAGCGCCGGGTTTCCATGCTCGCCCTTTGGGCTCTCGTCTTTGTTCTCACGGGCGTATCCTCCCTGTCGGTCGGGCCCTGCGTAAGCGCGGCGCAGCTAGCGCCGGGTTCCCACGCTCGCCCTGCGGGCTCTCATTCTTTTTCCACGCAGGATTGTGGCTAGTCTTCATCGCGTTGGCGCAGGATGATGCCTTCGCCTAGCTTGGTTAGTTTTTGACGTAACTCGTCGTCTTCGACGTTGCCGACCATTTCGGTGAGCCTTTGCTTTTCAGCTTCATTCAGCTCTTTTGACGCCTCACTGGCCTTTTCTGGAGAATAGCTTGCTACCGGCTTTTGCTGGATTTTGATGCGGCTGATAGCGTTGAAACCGAAGAATGTATTCACCCGCTCAATGATCGCGTCGGTTTCATGCTGGAAGAAAATCGCCTGCGCACCGTCGCATGCCACCACCAGCGTTGCCGGTTGAAATGGGTCGTCATCATGGGCACGGCGTGGCCACAGGATTTTTTCGGGGCGTGAATGTTTGCCAAGCTGGCCGCCAATAATATCCGCCCATGCATTCATCAGGCTAAGGGTCATGCCTGCCCGCTTGGCAATGATCGGCTCCAAAATCCCGCCCACCAACTCGCTCATAGATTTTGCTCGCTGATTATTGCGCTTCAGCTTTTTAATCTTTTTAGTGCGGGGCTTTTTATCTGCGGGCTGGTTCAACGGATTTGGCTTCGCTATTACTGGGATTCGATTTTCACATTTTCAGGTACTATTCTAACATTGACTGACCGAATTTCAATTGACCTGCTGAACTGGTACGACCAGAACGCGCGAAAGCTGCCTTGGCGTATCCCGCCTGAGGATGGCAAAGCCGGCGTGATTGCCGATCCATATCATGTGTGGCTGTCAGAAATCATGTTGCAACAGACCCAAGTCGTGACGGTGCAGGCCTATTTCCTGAAATTCATCGATAAATGGCCCAATGTGGCGGCACTAGCCAATGCTGAAACAGAAGATGTGATGAAAGCATGGGCCGGACTTGGCTATTATTCCCGCGCTCGAAATTTAAAGCGTTGTGCGGAGATTGTGGCCTTTGAAATGGATGGACAATTTCCAAACGATATCGGAGAGCTAAAAGCCCTGCCCGGCATTGGTGATTATACCAGTGCGGCGATCTCGGCCATTGCCTTTGGTGAAGAAACCGCCGTGGTTGATGGCAATGTTGAGCGGGTGTTTGCCCGTTTATTCCGAATTTCCAAGCCACTACCAGCCGCAAAAATCCCTATCCATAAACACGTCAAAACCAATTTCAGTTCCGTTCGTCCCGGAGACTTTGCGCAAGCCTGCATGGATTTGGGGGCAACGATATGCACGCCCAAAAAACCAAACTGCCTCATCTGCCCATTGGTGAATTTATGCGATGCAAGGGTAGAGGGCGACATGGAGCGCTACCCCGTTCGCCCACCAAAACGCCAAAAGCCCAGCCGCAAAGGCGCAGCCTTCGTCATCCAGCGCAAGGACGGTGCAATCTTCCTGCAAAAACGCCCGGATAGCGGCCTGTTAGGCGGCATGAGCGTGGTGCCAACATCAGATTGGAATTCCAATCAGGATGGCAAGACCGGAAGTGATGCAGCGCCTATAAAGCTGAACTGGACCAATAAAGGAGAAATCCGCCATACGTTCACGCATTTCCATCTGGTTTTGGAGGTGTGGTTTGGGGAAGCGGAAACGACAACCGAAGAAGGCTGGTGGTCCGGTCGCCATGAACTCGCTGGCGAAGCCTTGCCCGGATTGATGAAGAAGGTTTTGGAACAGGCCATACCAGATTGTACGAAACCAAAATAAAAGGAGAGCAACGTGTATCACCGTTACTCCCCTTTTTAGTGCCTTGGTTCACGGCATAATTTCTTAAATTGTCAGGCTCCGGCGGAGAGCACTTCTTTTCTGTAGGCTTTTCTTAATTCGTCTATGACGACAAGTTTGTTATCCTGTTCGAAGTGCCAGAAGGTCCAGCCATTGCAGGCGTCCAGTTCTTGTACTTTTGCGCCCATGCGGTGGATGGAGGCGCTTTCGCCGTCTTTTTCCAGTGAGCCGTCTAGGCGGACAATGGCTTTCCAGCGCTTTTTGGTGTCGGTCAACATGGTGCCGGGCTTCAAATATCCGCTTTCGATCAATGAGCCGAAAGGTACTTTAGGTTCGGCGCGTTTGCCGGTGGTGACTTTCAGCACCGGGCCGGAATTCACTTCCACAGCGGCGATGCGCGCGGTGGCGACTTTGATATATTTATCTTCGCGCTCAATGCCTACGAAATTACGGCCAAGGCGTTTTGCAACAGCTCCCGTGGTGCCTGAACCAAAGAACGGGTCGAGTATCGTATCGCCGGGTTTGGTTGAGGACATCAATACGCGGTGCAGCAGGGATTCCGGTTTTTGGGTCGGATGGGCTTTTTTGCCATTTTCGTCTTTTAACCGCTCGCCGCCATTACAGATCGGGAACAACCAGTCGGAGCGCATTTGCACTTCGTCATTGGCCATTTTCATGGCGTCGTAATTGAAGGTATATTTTTTGGCATCCTGATTAAGCGTTGCCCAAATCAAGGTTTCGTGGGCGTTGGTAAAACGGCGTCCACGGAAATTTGGCATCGGGTTGGATTTACGCCAGATGATGTCGTTGAGAATCCAGTAATTCAGATTTTGTAGCGCATTTCCGACCCGGAAAATATTATGATAAGATCCGATGACCCAGATAGTGCCATTTGGTTTCAAGACACGGCGGGCAGCAAGTAGCCAAGCGCGGGTGAAATTGTCATAGGCTTCAAATGTGGAAAACTGGTCCCATGCGTCATCCACCGCATCAACCTTGGATTGGTCCGGGCGATGCAGATCGCCTTCCAACTGAAGATTATACGGGGGATCAGCGAAAATGACGTCGATGGAATTCTCCGGCAGCTTTTCCATTGCGGAAACGCAATTGCCTTTGATAATCGAATTCAACCAGTTTGGAGAATGGGAAGCAGCTTCTACTTCAGGACGGATATCTGCAAGACTCAATACACTCATGGAACACCATTTTTACGCGTTACAACTTTGACAACATGGTTACCGAACAGGGTAAATAAAGAATTAAAGACAAAAATATTTTCTGTTTTTAGTGATGGGAGTGGTTCTATTTGATGAATATGCTATGGCTCATCTTTCACGAATCTTTGTCCCAAAACAGGTATTTAACCTCCATGTCAGAAATCAAACTTGTCATATTCGATTGCGATGGGGTGCTTGTCGATTCTGAAGTTATTGCTTCGAAAATCGAGGCAGAAACCTATCGCGGCCTTGGTTACGAGATTGAAAACGAGGAATTTGCGATCCGGTTTGCCGGGAGTTCCGGTGCCGATATTCGCGCTGAAATTGAAAAAGAACTGGGTTTTTCTTTTCCCGATAAAGTGATGGCGGGCATTTCAGGAAAAATTGACGAAGCGGTTCGCAATGAGGTGAAAATCATTCCCGGCGCAGATGATGTGCTGGATATGTTTGATCAACCGCGCTGCATTTGTTCCAATTCACCGGCCAATCGGCTGAAAGACATGCTTACCCGTGTGCAGCTTTATGACCGGTTCCGGCCCTATATTTTCTCGGCGAAGGATTTTGATCCGCCGATGAATAAGCCAAAGCCGGATGTTTTTCTCAAAGCGCTGGCTGAATTTGAAGTTAAACCTGAAGAAGCAATTGTTGTGGAAGATTCTTCCCACGGCGTAACGGCTGCGAGGGCTGCAGGCGTGCGGGTAGTCGGCTTTACCGGCGGCTCCCACACATGGCACGGGCATGCGGATATTTTGACCGATGCGGGGGCCGAAACCGTGATCAAAAACTTCCGCGACCTCCCTGCCCTGATTGAGGCCTTCGGCCTTTGGGGCGGTGAACTTGCATGACCCGCGAAGAATTTGACGTCTATTGCGGTGGTTTAAAAGCTGCAACCCACGTCATTCAATGGGGCAACGCATCGGTATGGAAAATCGGCGGAAAAATCTTTGCGATTTATCCCAAATGGGGCAAGGGCGAGCATGAAAAACTGAGTTTCAAATGCTCTGACCTCACCTATACGATTTTATGCGAGCAGCCGCATATCATCCCCGCGCCCTATCTGGCGCGCGCAAAATGGGTGCAGATTGATGCAGAAAAAGCCATGAGCGACGAGGCGATCGAAGACTATATCAATGCTGCCTACACCATCATCACAGGCAAATTGACCAAGATACTGCGCAAGGAATTGGGAATAGCTGACTAACCGCTATTTCTTCTTTGGCGGGCCTTCATCGAAACCAGCATAGATGACGATATTTTTCGACTTTGGCTTATCAATCATAATGTTACCATCGACAAACTTGAAAAATCCGTTGGTTTTTCCAGGCTGGATGGTTCCAACCACCTGATGCAATTGTGTGTAAAGCACTTCCTCACCACGCGTGACCGCGATGCGAAGGGGCATGCTGAAAGTGCCGGTTTCGCCTGATGGGCCATTGATAACCCGTCCGGCAACGCCAACACGAACATTCAATGTGTTGCCACGATAATTACACTCGCGCACGACTTCCGTGATGCTGCCCTGAAAACGCACAGAGTTACGGGCATTCTCATCGCCCTTTTTCACGCCGCGCTTGTAAAGGCGAAAGGTCTCGGTTCCGGCACGCAGCACCGTTTTGGGGCAATAAGCGCGCAGATCCTGCGTCTCTTCTTCGACCTGCTCTACCTTCGCTTGCTGTTGATTGCTACCAATATCAAGTGCGCCAACAACGCCTTCATTTTTGGTGGAATTACATGCAGCCAATGCCAGTGTCAGGCCTGCCAAAATCGTTATATTCAACGCGAAATTATTACTACTCTTACTCATATTACCTTTGCCCCGAAAGCGTCTGGGGAACTCTATAGCACCAGAATCGATCAAAAACGAATTACTAATTGGGTTGCACACAATCTTAGAGCCTTTTACGGCTAAGTTAAAGCATTTCAGTCATTGCATTTTATTCCGATAAAAGGCAGAAACACGGCATTCATTAGGCGAGAACAGGCATTAGACGAAAATAGGATTTTTCAGGTGAAATATGTAAGCACGCGCGGCAATGCGCCAGCGCTTGGTTTTTGTGATGTGTTGTTAACCGGATTGGCGCGCGATGGCGGCCTTTATGTACCCGAAGAATGGCCGGTGCTGGATGCAGCGACCATCCGCTCCTTCGCGGGCAAACCCTATGCCGAAATTGCTAAAACCGTATTGGCGCCTTTTGTTGAAGGGGAAATTCCTGAAGCAGATTTTGCCAAAATGGTGGATGATGCCTATGCCAGTTTTCATCACAAAGCCGTGGTACCACTGGTTCAGATCAGCGCTAACACATGGATATTAGAGCTTTTTCACGGTCCGACACTGGCGTTTAAAGATGTGGCGATGCAGCTTGTGGGGCCGCTGATGGATTATGCCCTTGCCGAGCGCAATGAAAAAGCCACGGTTGTTTGCGCCACATCGGGCGATACGGGCGGGGCAGCGATTGAAGCGTTTCGTGGACGCGAAAACACTGATATTTTTGTGCTGTTTCCCAAGGGAAAGGTTTCCCGTGTGCAGCAACGCCAGATGACCACCGTTTACGATGCCAATGTTCATCCAATTGCGATTGAGGGTAATTTTGATGATTGTCAGGCGCTGGTAAAAGCGATGTTCAATCATCATGGTTTCAGGGATCGGGTAAAATTATCCGGCGTGAACTCCATCAACTGGGCCCGGATCATGTCGCAAATTGTGTATTATTTTTCGGCAGCCGCCTCTCTTGGTGCGCCTGAACGCGAGGTTTCCTTTACGGTTCCCACCGGAAATTTTGGTGATATTTTTGCGGGTTATGTGGCCCAAAAAATGGGGCTACCGATCGAAAAACTCATCATTGCGACCAATCAGAATGATATTTTGGCACGCACACTGGAAACCGGACGCTATGAAGTGACCGGCGTTGAAGCTACCCAATCTCCTTCGATGGATATTCAGATATCTTCTAATTTCGAACGTCTGCTGTTTGAACTTTACGGACGCGATAGCAATTCGATTGAACGGGCGATGTCCGGCCTCAGCCAATCCGGTGCGTTTTCCATCGATGAAGAACCGCTTGCGCAATTGCGAGCAGAATTTTCTGCCGGTCGTTGCAGCGAAACCGAGACTGCTGACACCATTCGCCAGACATTGGCAGACTGCGATTATTTACTTGATCCCCATAGCGCCGTTGCGGTGCATGTGGCGAAAGACCATCCGTCAAAAGGACCGATGATTGTTTTATCAACGGCCCATCCGGCAAAATTCCCGACCGCTGTGAAAAAAGCCAGCGGTATTCACCCGGCGTTGCCTGAATGGCAGCAGGCCATGATGGAACGCGAAGAAAAATTCACAGTTCTGGAAAATTCACTGGAAGCTGTAGAAGCATTTATTTCTGAAAATGGTCGTATCTAATCACCTTTGAGTGCTGCGACAAAAGAATGAATGACATGAGGGCGATCAATCGCTAAAGTTCGCGGATGAGCGTATCAGTAACAAAGCTGGACAACGGGCTTAACGTTGTCACTGAATCCATGCCCCATCTGGAAACCACCGCTTTGGGGGTTTGGGTAAAGGCCGGTTCAAGGGACGAGAACCAAAACCAGCACGGCATTGCCCACGTACTGGAACATATGGCGTTCAAAGGAACTGCCAAACGTAGCGCCAAGCAAATTGCCGAAGAAATTGAAAATGTTGGCGGCGATGTCAATGCGGCAACCAGTGTTGAAACAACAGCTTATTATGCCCGTGTGATGGGTGAAGATGTACCTCTGGCAGCCGATATTCTTTATGATATTTTGGCCAATTCAACCTTTGACGAAGAAGAACTCACCCGCGAAAAACACGTGATTTTGCAGGAAATTGGCGCTTCTCAGGATATGCCCGATGACCTTGTCATGGACATGTTTCAAAAATCGGCTTTCAGCGATCAGGCGATTGGACGCCCGATTCTAGGCACGCCGGAGACTGTGCAAAGCTTCACATCGGGCGATATTAAAACTTATCTCGACAGCCATTATCACGGGCCCAATATGGTGCTGGCAGCAGCTGGCTGTGTTAACCATGATGCTTTGGTTAAACAGGCCGAAGAGACATTTGCCAGTTTTCAAAGCGAATTACCCGAGCCTTCAGAAAGCGCAAATTATGTGGGCAGTGAAGAAATCATCGAACGTGATTTCATGGAAGCCCAGATGGTTCTTGGCTTTGAAGGGCGTGCTTATCATGTGCGTGATTTTTATGCTTCACAACTTTTGGCCAGCATCTTGGGCGGCGGCATGTCCTCGCGACTGTTCCAAGAAGTGCGTGAAAAACGCGGCCTTTGCTATTCGGTCTATGCGTTTCACTGGGGTTTTTCGGACACTGGTGTATTTGGCATTCATGCGGCAACCGGCGCAGATGATTTGAAGGAACTCGTGCCGGTTATCCTCGACGAATTAAAACGCGCCAGCGAAGATATTTCTCAGGCAGAACTCGATCGTGCGCGGGCGCAGGTTCGTGCTGGTCTGATGATGAGCATGGAAAGCCCCGCCGCGCGTGCCGGGCAAATTGCACGTCAATTGCTGCTATTTGGTCGCCAGATTCCCAATGAAGAATTGATGGAGCGGCTAAATGCGCTTTCCATTGAACGCATTCGTGATCTTGCCGGGCGGATGTTTTGCGAGGGCAATGTGACGCTCACCGCCATTGGCCCGACCAAAAACATGGCCCGCATAAATGATGTCAGTGCACATTTAGGTTTAAAACCTGCAAATGCCGCTGAATAAGCCAGAATACGTTTGGAAAAATTTCCGAGGGTTTGCTACAGATTAATTCTGGGCAAAGATATTATTCGGAAAACCAATTCTGGCGATATCTCCATAAAGATTGAAAAACGCATGACGGGTCTGAAACACTTGTTTCCGATACAGAAACTTACACAGCTAATTTACGCCTTTCTGGGTGTGTTTTTTATCGTGCTTTTTTCTGTCAATGCCTCCCATGCGCTTGAACCTGTTGGTATTTCTCGCGACGATGTGGCGATTGATATTACCGGCTCCATCGATTTTTATTCCGAGGTCGGGGATAGTTTGAAAGTCTCTACTGCTCCTGATGCTGATGGCATTGTTCGCCGCATCGAAGTGCAGGCCGGCGACAAGGGCGTGGCGTCGAACTGGGCGGTGTTTTCTCTTGCCAACGAATCCAATGAGCAGATTGAGCGGCTGATTGTTGCTCCTCGTTACCGGTTGGTTGGCTCTGGTATGATTTGGCCAGATCTTGATTCGGTGCGTATTACAACGATTACACCGAGTGAAGGGTTTTCGCTGGAACGCCAGAATGACAATGAAGCGGATGTATTTTCAATCACACTCGACCCCGGCGCGGTCATCACCCTGATTGCCGAGCAAAAGGCCAAGCGCCTGCCGAAACTCTATGTGTGGGAACCTTCTGCCTATAAGGATACGGTCAACAGCTACACGCTTTATCGCGGTATTGTGCTTGGTATTTCCGGGTTGCTGGCGGTGTTTTTGACCATTCTGTTTATCGTCAAGGGTTCAGCAATGTTCCCGGCAGCGGCAGCCCTTGCGTGGGGCGTTCTGGCATATGTCTGTGTGGATTTTGGTTTTTGGGATAAAATTATCTCACTCACAGCTTCCAGCGCACCAGTGTGGCGAGCCTCGACAGAAGTGTTCCTCGCGGCTGGCATTATCATATTTCTTTATGCCTATTTGAGCCTCAACCGTTGGAATTCACATTTTTCATCTGTCACGGTAGCATGGGTTTTGGGCCTGATTATCTTGCTCGGTATCGCGGTTGCCGAACCTTCAATTGCTTCTGGTATTGCACGATTTTCCATTGCGCTCACCGCAATTGGTGGGGCCGGGTTGATTACCTTTCTGGCCCTCAAGAGATTTGACCGTGCTATCATGCTGATACCCACATGGATTTTGGTGCTTGCATGGACCACCGGTGCTGGCATGACCATTACCGGCGGAATTGCCAATGACGTGGTCCAACCAGCCTTGGTTGGCGGATTGGTGCTGATTGTGTTGCTGCTTGGATTTACCGTCATGCAGCATGCTTTTGCCGGCGGTGCGCTGGCCCATGGGCTGGTCAGTGACGTGGAACGTCAGGCGCTTGCCTTGATCGGTGGCGGCGATATCGTTTGGGACTGGGATGTTACCAGAGACCAGATTTATGTTGGAGATGAAGCCACCCACATTCTTTCCACATCACAAAAAAAGCTCAACGGCCCATCGCGAAACTGGGTGGCATTGCTCCACCCCAATGACCGGGATCGCCTGCAGGCTACCTTGGATGCGGTTTTGGAACATCGTCGCGGACGCATTTCCCAAACGTTTCGGGTCCGGGCCGAAGATGGCCATTACAACTGGTTCAAGCTCCGCGCACGCCCAATGCTAGGTTCCGACAATGAAGTAATCCGGTGCATTGGTTCGATCTCTGAAGTCACTGCGGAAAAGAATGCCGAGGAACGCCTGTTGCACGATGCGGTGCACGACAATCTAACCGGGTTGGAAAATCGGGAGTTGTTCATCAACCGGCTGGATACGGTAATTAATTTCGCCATTCAGCACGCGGATTCAAGACCTTCTGTGTTCCATATCAATATTGACGAATTTCGCGAGATTAATAGCAGGCACGGGTTCTCGCTTGGAGATACAATTTTGCTGACGGTGTCACGGCGTCTGGGCCGGTTATTGAAACCGGGGGATCATCTTTCCAGACTGGGCGGCGATCAGTTCACCATCCTGCTGCTGTCGGAAAACATGCCCGATAAAATTGCAGGTTTTGCAGAATCCATTCGTAAATCCATTAACGCGCCGGTGCAATTTGCCGGGCAGGACATCGTGCTTACCGCATCGATTGGCATTGCCAGTTGGACACCGGAACACAGTAAACCAAACCAGATGATGCGTGATGCAGAACTTGCCATGATACAGGCCAAGCGTTTTGGCGGCGACAGGATCGAACCATTCCGGCCCGCATTTCGCACTGTCAAAGATGAATCAGTCATCCTGCTTGAGGACCTTAAAAGCGCTTTGCAGAACGATCAGATGTTTGTTCTCTACCAGCCGATTATTAATCTGGAAGGCCGCGATATTGTTGGCTTCGAAGCTCTGCTGCGCTGGGAGCATCCCAAACTTGGCTCCGTGTCGCCGGTGGAATTCATCCCGCTGGCTGAAAGTTCTGGGCTGATCAACGCGCTTGGTTCTTATGTTTTGAACAAGGCGACCAGTGATTTTGCAGAAATGGCACGCAATATTGAAGGGCTGAATTGTTTTGTCAGCGTCAATATTTCCAGTCGTGAATTGCTGCGCCACGATATCGTCAACGATATTCGTACCGCTCTAAAGAAAAGCCAGATGGCTCCTAATTTATTGCGGATGGAAGTGACTGAAAGCCTCGTCATGGAAAACCCGGAGCACTCATCGGAAGTGTTGCGCAGAATTCACGCCATGGGCGTTGGGCTTTCGCTGGATGATTTTGGCACGGGCTATTCCAGCCTCTCCTATTTGACCCGCTTCCCGTTTGATACGATCAAAATTGATAAGTCGTTTATTCAGGCCAGAGATCGCCCGGAACGCCTTGTGGTGCTGCGCGCAATTATTGCTATGGCGCACGGGCTGAACCAGAAAATCATCGCCGAGGGCACAGAGATGGAATCTGATGTGACGGAATTGGCACAAATGGGCTGCGAATTCGCGCAAGGATTTTTGTTCGGCGAACCGATGGATATCAAGAAAGTCGAAGAGATTCTCACCGAAGACGCGGCGCTGGTAAAAACATAATTGTTCTCATGATGTCTCTTCACTCTGTAAATAGACATCATTGTTTGTTCTCACGGGCATATCCTCACTAACGTTCGGGCCCTCCGTATGGGCGGCGCATTAGCGCCGGGTTCCCACGCTCGCCCTTTGGGCTCTCATTCATTTTCCTCGGTAGTACTATCTATTTCCCTTGCTCCATCTCTCCCATATCCACCTCCGCCTTCGGCGGGGAGCGAAGAGCGACCGGCGCTAATGCGCCGCGCCTTCGCAGGGCCCGAACGATAGTGAGGATACGCCCGTGAGAACAAACAAAGCTTAGGCTGTTTTCGAAGAAAACAACCTAAGCATGGCCCGCTTCACTGGATAATAGCAGCGGGTCGACCCCTAAAATTGCGAGGGCGCGCTGATATTTGGTTTCGTGGTTCTGATCGAACAAAATGTCATGATCAGCATCGCAGTTGAGCCAACCATTGGAGATGATTTCGTTTTCCAATTGCCCTGCACCCCATCCAGAATATCCCAGTGCCAATAATACTCTTTCCGGGCCTCTGCCCGTGGCAATGGCCCTCAATATCTCAAGGGTCGCTGTAAGGCAGATATCATCGCCAATTTTGAGCGATGTATCGCTTTCATAGTCCGGGGTGTGGAGGACAAAACCCCTACCCGGCTCGACCGGCCCACCCATATTCAGGCTTCGACCAGCAAGTTTTTCATCAATGGTTCCCTGCTCTTCGTCTGTAATAATTTCAAGCTTAGCAAAAAACTCGACGATATTCGGCGAGACCATGGACTGGTTGATGATAAAGCCCATGGCACCATCTTCAGAATGCGCACAAACGAATATCACGCTTTTTTCAAAACGCTGATCTCCCATACCGGGCATCGCAATCAAAAATTGTCCCGTAAGAGACAGCTTCTCGTCCATATTGTCCCTCTATCCACCCAATGTCGCTTAACCGCCCATGGGCAGATTCTTTAGGGAAGATACGCAAAATACGCTTGATTGTAACCAAAATAATTACCTGACGGTATATGCGAGAACTCGCGCTCACCGAGATATGATCAGCCTTGATGAGGGAATGGTCGCAACAGGTGATGAAACCGTGTATGCATGCCCCATGATATCTAGGATAATTAATCATATTTTGCCGATTCAAAGCATGACTATCCGCTTGTTCGTGGCCGGGTTGCTGTTTGTATTCACCACTTTGCAGATGGTCGGGAACAGCAGTGCTGCAAGCACTGAATGGCAAGATATTGGCGGCGGCAAAGCGCGGATGATTGCGGTGCTTGCGCCCGATACCGGAAAAATTTCCGGTGTGGTGGAGATCAAGCTCAACCCGGGCTGGAAAACCTATTGGCGCTCACCCGGCGATAGCGGAATACCGCCGCAGTTGAGTTTTGCCGGTTCAAAAGGCTATGTGCACAATGCGGTGCATTTGCCTGCCCCCCAAACAATGAAGATCGAGCAGTCTCAGGTTGTTGGTTATAAATCCGATGTGAGTTTTGTCTTTGATGGCAACATGCTTTCGTTTGACCCGGAGAATAAAATCCGGCTGGAGATGTTTTTGGGTGTGTGCGAACAAATCTGTATCCCGGCACAGGCAAATTTTGAAATTCCCATTTCCGAACTGACCCGGTCAGACCCGGTGAGCGGGGGCTTCATAAATCTTGCGCGTAAAAGCCTTCCCCGAAAACCAACGGCGGAAGCTGGTATTGAGCGGGTCGATTTTAGCCGACGGAATTTGCAGATATTTGCCAATATTCCTTCTAGCGACGAGCCCCTCAGCCTGTTTGTCGAAGGCCCGCCAGAATGGCGACTGGCACCGGCTTCTCTCGTTCGTATCAACGGGCGATTGGCAGAATTCAAACTTGATTTATCGCAGGTTCCACCGGAAGCTGATATTGCAAAAGAAGAGCTGCGTTATACGCTTGTTAGTGGAAATCACAGCATTGAGCAGTGGAAAAAAGCTGAATAAAATTCTTTTTCGCAGAACCTCAAAATTTAGAATGAAAGCAATTGGTAAAACCGGACCGATTGGGCTAGGTCTTGATAGCTTTATTTAACTCAAAATTTGAATGGATAATATTTTGTCAGATACGATTGGTATTTCGGTTGGCGACCGCCTTCCAAAAATGGATTTTAAAATCATGGGCGAAGACGGGCCTGATACGCTCACTTATGCTGACCTTTTTGAAGGTAAAAAAGTGGTTTTGTTTGCTCTGCCTGGTGCGTTTACCCGCACCTGCACCGCCACCCACCTTCCGGGATATCTGGAGAACCTCGAAACACTTAAATCCAAGGGCGTTGATGAAGTTGCTGTTCTTTCTGTCAACGACGTGTTCGTGATGGATGCGTGGGCGAAGGCTACTAATGGCGTTGGAAAAATCCACTACCTTGCAGATGGTGCATTAGAATTCACCAAGGCAATTGGCGCTGATATTGATCTTGGCGTTGCTGGATTTGGTATTCGCAGCAAGCGGCTTTCAATGATTGTTGAAGATGGCGTGGTGACATCTTTGAACATCGAAGAAACTCCCGGCACGGCGGTTACTTCCGGTGCTGCGACCATTCTAGATCAGCTTTAAACAGAAATCGCCCGTCAGGAACCGAGCTTATAAGGCTCCATTCCTTGGCGGGCGAGTTCATCTGCCCGTTCATTTTCCGGGTGACCGTTATGGCCTTTTACCCAATGCCATTCAACCTCGTGATGGCTTAGCGCTTCTTCCAGAGCTTGCCAAAGTTCAATGTTTTTCACTGGCTTTTTATTGGCCGTGCGCCAACCGTTTTTCTTCCAGTTTTTAATCCAGCCGGTAATACCGCCGCGCACATATTGAGAATCGGTATAAAGGTCCACATGGCACTGTTTTTTCAGCGCCTTTAAGGATTCGATGGCTGCCTGTAATTCCATTCTATTATTGGTGGTATCATCGGCTCCGCCGCAAAGTTCTTTTTCATGGTCGCCAAACCGCATTAAAGCGCCCCAGCCTCCGGGTCCGGGATTGCCCGAACACGATCCGTCGGTCCAAATCTGCACGCGTTCAATCATAAAAGTCCTGCTTCTTTTGCGCTCAATTCATAGGATGGAGTCTGGTTGATGGTCTGATGAAAACGGAGTTTCTCAATATATTCATCAGGTTTTTTGGGGACGACCAATGCACCGGGTGGCACGTTTAGCCAGTCGTAAAGACGGGTCAACAAGAACCGTAATGCTGACCCGCGACACAAAATCGGCAGCGCGTCATATTCTGCCTGAGAAAGCGGGCGCTCCGAAACATAACCGCGTATCAGGGCGTTTGCTTTTTCTGGCTCAAAGACGTTCTTTGCATCAAAGCACCATGCATTTATGCAAGTGGCCAGATCGAATGCCAGCAAATCATTGCAGGCGAAATAGAAGTCGATGAAGCCTGAAAGCTGGTCCTTTAGAAAGAAGACATTATCGGGAAACAGATCGGCATGGATGACGCCCGATGGCAGTGTGCCCGGCCAGTTCTTTTCTAGGAAATCGAGTTCCGTCGAAATGAATTTCACCAGACCTTCCTGCACCTCGTTTGCACGCTCACCGGAGGCTTCAAATAGCGGTCGCCAATTTTCGAGGGTTAGAGCATTTTTGCGATGAATTTTGAAATCGCTCGCCAGCAAATGCATTTTTCCCAGAGCTGCGCCAACCTGATAGCAGTTTTTAACCGTGGGTTCGCTGACAGAAAGACCGTCAAGAAAACTGATGATCGCCGATGGCCTGCCCGCCAAAGTGCCAAGGGTCTCGCCGGATTTCATGGCAATGGGTCTTGGGCAGGAAAAACCTGCATCGGCGAGATGTTCTTTCAGTCCCAGAAAGAAAGGGAGATCTTCGGAGGCAACCCGTTTTTCGTAGAGCGTCAGGATGAAGGGGCCATCATCTGTGGTGATCAGAAAGTTGGAATTTTCCACGCCCTCCGCAATGCCTTTGATAGAGTGCAACTCTCCGATGTCATAGAGGCGAAGATAGGCAGCGAGTTCCATATCGGATATTTCTGTATAAACAGCCACTCTTATTCACCATTCACAAAGGCCATATCAGCCGTTGTTAATACCACGTCGCGAATTTCACGAGGCAGAGGGAAATTTTCAGTTTCCTGAACTGTTTCCACCAGATCTAGCTTCATATTGAAACGATCGCGAAAGCACTCGATGATTTCATTGACCAGAATTTCAGGAGCGGATGCACCAGCAGAAAGACCGATCGTTTTTGCGCCTTCCATTTCACCCCACGGGATTTCAGAGGCGTTTTGAACCAGAAGGGAGCGCTTGGCTCCAGCTTTAATGGCAACCTCCACCAGACGCTTTGAATTGGAAGAATTAGGCGCGCCGACGATGATGAAATGATCGGCATTTTTTGCTGCCTGTTTCACCACATCTTGACGGTTGGTGGTGGCATAGCAAATCGAATCAGAGACCGGTGCCTGAAGAGCCGGGAACCGCTTTTCTAGGCAGTTCAGCACGTCCCCCATATCATCCATGGAAAGGGTTGTCTGGGTGACGTAACCAAGCTGGCTTGGGTCTTCGGGCATCAACTGTTCGGCGTCTTCCATTGTGTCGACCAGAGTCATCGTGCCAGGAGGCATTTGGCCCATAGTGCCGATGACTTCCGGGTGTCCCTTATGGCCCACCAGCAGCACATGGCGACCTTTACGCATGTGTCGTAGGGCTTGTTTATGGACTTTAGAAACCAATGGGCAGGTTGCATCCAGATAGAACAGGTTTTTGGATTTTGCGTCTTCCGGCACAGATTTTGGAACACCGTGGGCAGAAAAAATTACCGGCTGATCTGTCGGCGGAATTTCATCGAGTTCCTTGACGAAAACGGCTCCCAGATTTTCCAGCCCTTCGACTACATAGCGATTGTGGACAATTTCGTGGCGAACATATACCGGTGCGCCGTATTTTTTCAACGCAACAATTACCATTTGAATGGCGCGGTCAACGCCTGCGCAAAAGCCACGCGGGCCGCAGAGGCGCAACGTTAAATCATTCTTGCCTTCAGCCAGATTGCCAGCTTCGCTCACGCGTTGTTCTCCAATGAAATCATATCGGGAATAGAAAGTGAGTTGCACCAAGTGTCAAGCTTTGGTGTGCGTTTTGCTTTTTCTATTAGACCAAAGGAAAAAACCGGATACCAGCACGAGGCCGAATGCCAGCCCGTACCATGTGACAGCATATTGAAGATGGTTGTTGGGAAACGATACTCTTGTGGTTCCGCCTTTGGGGTAACCACCGGGGGTTTGGCTCTTGCCTGCATCGATAAAGAACGGAGTGACCTCACCTCTACCCTGCCCCATTTTCGCGGCCATGGCGGGCAAGTCTTTCCAGAAGAAAATATTTGCCGCGATGTCATTTTCAGGCATGAAGGAATTTGGTTTTTCAGCTGGCGGCGTGCGGGCAAGACCGGTGATGGATTGGATGCCTGTCACCTGCCCTTTGGCGCGAGCCGCTGGCTCACGAAATACTTCAGGCACAAAGCCACGATTGACCAATACCACCAAGCCGCTATCGGTCTTTAACGGAGTGAAGACATTCCATCCGACCACGCCGTTATTGGTGTTGTAATAATAGGCCTCATTGTCATGATCAAAAGTGCCCGTCACCATCACCGGACGATAATCAACATCCTTGCCATTTTTCTGGATGGTCTGCATTTCACCAATGGAGACCGGGGCGGCTGCCATGCGCTGATCAATTTGTGCGATCAATGCCTCTTTCCATTCCAGCCTTTGCACCTGCCAATTGCCGAGAAAGCAAAGGGTAATGAAAGCTCCGATGACCAATATGGCCATGATCCATTTGGATAAACTATTTTTGGCCTTATTCATTTTAGGTTGGGCCATAAGCTACGCTTCGTCGTTCTCGTCAGAAAGCGTGCCCTGTCTGGCATCGGTGTTAAATTGCAGGGCAATCATAAAGCCCTTGCAAATGCGCAACGTCCACAGGCACGAGATGACGATGACCGGACCCCAGACAATCACATGCACCCAAATCGGTGGGTGAAACATATTGTCGAATGCCAGCGCAAGCCCCAGAAGAACGAAGCCCATGATCATGATGACAAAAACGGCTGGTCCATCACCAGAATCAATAAAAGAATAATCGAGCTTGCAGCTCATGCATTCCTTTGCCGGTGCTAGAACGCCTGCAAATAAACGCCCTTGTCCGCATCTTGGGCAAATACCTTTTAGCCCGACTGTGACGGGAGATACCGGTGGATAGAGCGCCTTGTCGTGGGAACTGGCCATAATAAATCCTGCAGTAGTTTTATGAACTCAAAAGAAAAGGCGGCCAATAGGATCAGCCGCCTTCGAAACTTTAAATCTCGTCGCCGACTAGACGTGCGCCAATGTAGCTCCCCATGAAGCCCAGATATAGATGGTGAAGAACAGGAACAACCAAACCACATCCACAAAGTGCCAATACCATGCGGCAGCTTCAAAACCAAAATGCTTTTCAGGTCTGAAATGGCCTGCCATGGCACGGAACAAGCAAACCAGCAGGAAGATCGTGCCGACCAATACATGGAAACCATGGAAGCCTGTCGCCATGAAGAAGGTCGCGCCATAGACGGACTCTTTGAAGGCAAAAGGTGCATGGGCATATTCGTAAGCCTGAACGCCGGAGAACAGGATGCCGAGCACTACTGTGATGAACAGCATGCCTTTCAGCGTGCCGCGTTCATTGTGTATCAACGCGTGATGCGCCCACGTCACCGTTGTGCCTGAAAGCAGCAGGATGACCGTGTTGAACAGTGGCAGATGCATTGGGTCCAGCACTTCAATGCCAACTGGTGGCCATTGACCACCAGTATATTCAACCCTTGCAAATTGCGCAGCTTCATTAGCGAAAAGACTTGCATCAAAGAAAGCCCAGAACCAAGCCACGAAGAACATGACTTCTGAAGCAATGAACAGGATCATGCCGTAGCGCAGATGCATCTGCACCACTGGAGTATGATCGCCTGCATGGCTTTCCTTGATGGTATCACTCCACCAAGCAAACATGGTGTAAAGCACAAGGGCTACACCGATATAGAACAACCAAGGATTGGCCAGATCAACACCGGCAAACATGAAGACATCATCATTGAGATACCGCATGCCAGCAATGGCACCAATCGCCATTGTGAAGCCACCAATAGCGCCAATCAATGGCCAAGGGCTTGGATCTACAATGTGATAGTCGTGATCGACGTTATGACCATCTGACATGATATTTCTCCTGTATTACCTTTTTGCGGTTCCGCTTTTTCTCGGAAACGCGATTCTGATTATAATTTGTTATCCGTACCATCAATAATCTGATTAGCACTGGACACCCGTTCGGGTGCCTCAGATTTTGTTGGAAAGAAAGTGTATGAGAGGGTGATTGATTCAATCGATTTCAAAATCTCTTCCTGATCAAGATCAGGATCAATGAAGAACACTACCGGCATATCCAGTTTGCCGTGTGGTTCAATTCTTGTATCGGTGAAGCAAAAGCATTCGATTTTGTTGAAATAGGCACCAATTGCCTGCGGCGTCACGTTGAAGGTGGCTGTTCCGGTGAGGGTTTTATCCGACAGGTTTTCGGCCATGTAGGAGATTTTTTTCAACTCACCCAGTTTCACCTTAACCCGGCGCTGAACAGGTTTGAAACGCCAATCAAGGCCGGAGGTCATGTTGGCGTCAAAAATCACCGTGATTTCACGGTCGAGAATTTTGATGCCATCCATGTTGTCAACACGCTGGGTGGTGCCGCCAAAACCGGTTACCTGACAAAATATCTTGTAAAGAGGCACAGCTGCATAGGCCATTCCGCCCATGCCGAAAACCAGCCCAAGGCAAATAGCACCGACGCGCAAATTCTTTGCGTTGCCTTTTCCCTCTGGTGTTTGCTGGTTTGCCAAATTCTGTTCCAAGTTACATCGCCCGCTGAAGAATTTCGGGGCCAAATTTTACGACGGTTGCGCCATAGAAAAGTACAACCAACCCGCCAAGCACTAATCCAATTGCGATATTACGAGCGCGCTGAGATTTTTTCTGGGCATCGGTCAGAACAATGCCTTCTTCATACATAACTTCATTTTCTTGCGTAGCTTCGTTTTTCATTTTCTCATCACTCATTACGCCATTACCCTTGCGATGATTGACTCAACCAAAAGAGCTGAGAATACGAGGAAAAGGTAAAGAATTGAAAAGCCAAATAATTTTTTGGCTGGTGCATTTGTCTCGCTGTCAGATGGCATCATCCAGACATCGTAGGAATATTTGATGAAGACTGCGCCAAGCAGTGCTGAAACGACGCCATAACCAGTGCTGGCGAAGCCAATAGCCCACGGCATTACGCCAGCGGCTGCGGTTAGAAAAGCGTAACCAAATATCTGGTTTTGAGTAGAACGTTCGCCTTTGACATTTGGCATCATCGGAATGCCTGCTGCGCCATAGTCGCTTTTTTTGAACAATGCCAGCGCCCAAAAATGCGGCGGGGTCCACAAAAAGATGATGGCGAAAAGCGCGAAGCTTTCAATGGAGACGTTGCCGGTAACAGCTGCCCAACCGATCATCGGGGGAAAAGCACCAGCAGCGCCGCCAATAACGATGTTCTGCGGTGTCGCACGCTTCAGCCACATGGTGTAGAAAACGGCGTAATAAACAATGGTGAAGGCCAGAAACGAAGCTGAAAACCAGTTTACCAGAATGCCCATCACCAGAACGGACATGAAGGAAAGGGTAAGTCCGAAGCCAAGCGCCTCATTTTTGGTGATCCGTCCGGACGGAATAGGCCGGTTGGCGGTGCGCTTCATGATCTTATCAATATCGGCCTCATACCACATATTAAGTGCGCCGGATGCTCCTGCGCCAACTGTGATGCACAGGATAGCAATAAAGCCGATGAATGGATTGATGTCGCCGGGGGCAACAACCAGACCAACCACTGCTGTAAAAACCACCAGTGACATCACCCGTGGTTTCAGCAAGGCAAAGTAATCCGCTGGCGTTGCAGTTGAAATGCGAACGCCCTGATCGGCTAAAACTTCATTTTCCAGCGTGGCCATTACGATAATGCCTGTTTAAACAATTACTCTGATTTTCGAACTTTAAAATGAAACGCCGGAAGTTCCGGCGTTTCATCGATTTTGTGATTTTGACTTACTTGATCCGTGGCAAGGTTTCCCACTGGTGATGTGGCGGAGGAGAGGTCAATTGCCATTCCAGCGTATTTGCACCTTCACCCCAAGGGTTGTTGCCTGCGGCGCGTTTGCCAATGAATGCTTCAATCATGCAAACAAGGAAGATCACCACACCAAAGGCTGAAATATATGAGCCCCATGAGGACACGGCATTCCAGCCTGCAAAGGCATCAGGGTAATCAACATAACGGCGAGGCATGCCAGCAAGTCCGAGGAAATGCTGAGGGAAGAACAACAGGTTCACACCGATGAAGGTGACCCAGAAATGAGACTTGGCAAGGAATGAATTATACATATAGCCAGTCATTTTCGGGAACCAGTAATACCAGGCTGCAAAAATCGCGAACACAGCACCAAGAGACAGCACGTAATGGAAATGCGCTACCACATAATAAGTATCGTGGAAGGCACGATCGAGACCGGCATTGGCCAACTGCACACCCGTTACACCACCAACGGTGAACAGGAAGATGAAGCCGATTGCCCAGAGCATCGGTGTACGGAAGGTGATGGAGCCGCCCCACATTGTGGCGATCCATGAGAAGATTTTAACACCCGTTGGCACTGCAATCACCATGGTGGCGAACACGAAATAACGCTGGGTATCGAGCGACAGACCGACCGTATACATGTGATGCGCCCAAACGATGAAGCCAACCGCGCCAATCGCGATCATTGCCAATGCCATTCCCATATAACCAAAGATCGGTTTGCGTGAGAAAGTGGAGATGATGTGGCTGACAATACCGAAACCCGGCAAGATCAAAATGTACACTTCAGGGTGACCAAAGAACCAGAACAGATGCTGGAACAAGATCGGATCACCGCCGCCAGCTGGATCAAAGAATGCTGTGTCGAAGTTACGATCTGTCAGCAACATGGTAATGCCACCGGCAAGCACTGGCAAAGACAGTACCAGCAAGAATGCTGTAACCAGAATGGACCAAGCAAATAGCGGCATTTTGAACATTGTCATGCCCGGGGCACGCATGTTGAAAATCGTTGTGATGAAGTTGATCGCACCCAGAATGGACGAAGCGCCAGCAAGATGGAGCGCTAGGATTGCAAAATCCATGGCAGGTCCGGGCTGACCGGAAGTGGAAAGAGGTGGATAAATCGTCCAACCGCCGCCAACGCCGTTTGCACCGGCAGGACCTTCCACAAACATGGAAAGAACCAGCAACAGCAAAGCGGGCGGCAAAAGCCAGAACGAAATATTGTTCATACGGGGGAAAGCCATATCCGGCGCGCCGATCATAATCGGTACGAACCAGTTGGCAAAACCGCCAATCAGGGCGGGCATCACCATGAAGAAGATCATGATCAGACCGTGCGCTGTGACGAACACGTTAAACGTATGAGGATTGGTGAAAAACTGCATCCCCGGCTCATGCAATTCCATACGCATCATGACGGACAATGCGCCGCCAACGATGCCTGAAATAATCGCAAATATCAGATAGAGGGTACCGATATCCTTATGGTTGGTCGAAAGAAACCAACGCGTGAAAAAAGATGTTTTGTGTTCTCCACCATATGCAGCATTTGCCATGACAGTATTCTCCTTGGAACTTCTTCGCCTGAAACTTATTTAGTTTCCGGCAACTTTAACTGGTTTGTCGCTTGCAATGGAGGCCATCAACGCTTGGTTGGCAGCTTCCACATCATCAACGGCGGCTGATTTCCATGCGTCAAATTTTTCGCGGGAAACAACCCTGATTGCTATTGGCATGAATGCGTGATCCTTGCCGCAAAGCTCGGAACACTGACCGTAGAACAGGCCTTCGCGATTTGCTTTGAACCATGTCTCGTTCATACGGCCCGGGACAGCATCAACCTTGACGCCAAAGGCAGGCATAGCAAACGAATGGATAACATCGGCACCTGTTACCAAAACACGAACCATCTCATTCACAGGCACGACGATTTCATTATCCACAGCCAGCAGGCGCGGGTAAATGGCCTTATCGGTCTTGCCGATTTCGGCGCGGTCTTCTTCCAGCAACATCAGTGTATCGAAAGAAATCTCACTGCCGTCCATATATTCAAAGCCCCAATACCACTGGTATCCGGTGGCCTTGATGGTCATTGCAGGTTCTTCCTGCGGGGCCAATTGGCGATTGAGCAAATCAAAGGACGGGAAAGCAATCATCACCAACACAACGATCGGGCCGATGGTCCAGACAGCTTCAATGGTCGAATTATGACTTGTTTTTGAAGGGGTAGGATTATTCTTGGCGCTAAACCGCACCATGACATAGGCCAACAGAAGCGTCACAAAAATGGTGATCGGCGTAATAAAATAGAAAGTATACGCATCGAACCAATCAATGCGTTCCATCATATCGCTAGCAGCGGTCTGATGCCACATTTGCCAAGGCACGGGCTGATCTGCCAGTGCCGACACGCTTTGCGCCATCCACGCTAGTACCAATGAAAAACTTGCCGTGATAACTTTCATCACGTTTTCTCCTGTCAATGCCGGGCGGGATAAAACGACCGCTCGTCAATCAATTCCAATAAAACTCGTACTTTAAAAATCCGCAACTCCGCCTGACCAGCGTCAAGAATTCCAATTCCCGCATGTAAGATCACAAAGACGTACTAATCGCAATGTGCTTGGCGTCACAATTGTGCGGCATTTTTACACCAAACATTGCGAACGTGCCACCGATAGTGTGTGCAAATATCGTCTATCGCCAAAGAATCAACAATATTTGTGGTATTTGCTTCCTCTACGCCATAGAAGTTGCATGAATTTATGTGTTGCTGTCATAAAGCATCACTCATTATGAGATCAATGATTCGGAAATTTATATGATACGAACCAGATTTACCGCCAAATTTGTTCACAGTTTTATCCTTTCGACGCTTTTCATCCTTTGTGCTGTAACGGGCTTTTCTTACGCTGAACGTGCTAATGCTCAAGGAGCGGTTAAATCGAACCACGGCGCATGGGCCATGGTTTGCGATACACCGCCCGGGGCCATTTCCGAACAATGCGCGCTGATGCAAAATGTTGTGGCGGAAGATCGTAGTGAAGTCGGCCTTTCGGTGGTCGTGCTGCGCACCGCAGATGGTAAAGCCGAGATTATGCGTGTTCTGGCGCCCCTTGGCGTATTACTGCCCAACGGGCTGGGCCTGAATGTGGACGGCAAGGATATTGGCCGCGCTTATTTTGTGCGCTGTTTTCAGGACGGTTGTTATGCGGAAGTCATTTTAAAAGGTGAATTACTGGAAACTCTTAAAACCGGCAAAAGCGCCACCTTCATTGTATTCCAGACCCCGGAAGAAGGCATTGGCATCCCGGTTGATCTGAATGGCTTCACCGAAGGCTACAACCAACTCCCATAGGCAACTCCCATAGGTCATAGGTAATTATGGATTCTCTTCTTGATAAATTTGATGTGGACAAGGCCCGCGTGGAAAGCATTGTCTCCGATACTCTAGGCAATTGCGAAGATGGGGAACTCTATCTGGAATATAGCCAGAGCGAATCCCTGATGTTTGATAATGGCCGGTTGAAGTCAGGCACGTTCAACACCGATCAAGGATTTGGTCTTCGGGCGGTGGTTGGCGAAACCGCTGCCTTTGCCCATTCAGGTGATTTATCGGAAGCCGGTTTGAAACGGGCAGCCGATGCAGTGAGTGCCGTTCAGCGCGGCTATGGTGGTTCTTATACTGCTGCGCCCAAGGGTACAAACCGCGCACTATATAGTGACGAAAACCCGCTTGGTTCTCCCAGCTTTGCCGACAAGGTGAAATTCCTCGAGGCAATCGATGCCTATGCCCGTGCCAAAGATCCGAAGGTTCGTCAGGTCACGGCCTCCATCTCAGGCAGTTGGCAATTGGTGGAAATTCTGCGCGCAGACGGACATCTGGTTCGTGATGTGCGTCCCTTGGTTCGCGTAAATGTGAGCGTGGTGGTTGGCGATGGTGATCGTCAGGAATCCGGTTCCTACGGTGAAGGTGGCCGTCGCGGCTTTGGCGAATTCATGGCTGAGGATCGCTGGCAATTTGCTGTGGATGAAGCCCTGCGTCAGGCATTGGTCAATCTGGGTGCAAAACCTGCGCCCGCTGGCACGTTTGATGTGGTGATGGGGTCGGGTTGGCCCGGCGTCATGTTGCATGAAGCGGTTGGCCACGGGCTTGAAGGTGACTTTAATCGCAAGAAAACATCCGCATTTGCCGGATTGATGGGCGAACAGGTGGCAGCCAAGGGCGTTACCATTGTGGATGACGGCACGATTGATGAACGGCGCGGCTCGCTCAGCGTCGATGATGAGGGAACACCGACAGAAAATACAGTTCTGATCGAAGACGGCATTTTAGTAGGCTACATGCAGGATCGCCAGAACGCACGGCTGATGGGCATGGAGCCCACAGGCAATGGCAGGCGCGAATCCTATGCCCATATGCCAATGCCGCGCATGACCAATACCTATATGCATTCGGGCAAACACGATCCGCAGGAAATTATGGAATCAGTGAAGAATGGTATTTACGCTGTTTCCTTTGGCGGCGGACAGGTGGATATCACCTCTGGCAAATTTGTTTTCAACTGCACCGAAGCCTATGAAATCAAAGATGGCAAAGTCGGTCAGGCAATCCGGGGAGCGAACCTCATCGGCAATGGCCCCGAAGCCATGAAGCGCATCACCATGATCGGCAATGATTTGCAGCTCGACAAGGGCATAGGCATGTGCGGCAAAGCAGGCCAGAGCGTACCGGTAGGTGTTGGTCAGCCAACCATTCGGATGAATGAAATGACGGTTGGTGGCACCGGGGTTTAGAGCCCAGCCCCCTGTTTAAGGATAAAGCCTCGAAACGTTCCAATCATCGCCCACGGCTTTGCGATCAAACCTTTGGCGATCGTGCAGGCGGAATTTTCCGTCGTTCCAGAATTCGATCGACAGAGGCTTGAGGCGAAAGCCTGACCAGTATTCTGGCCTTGGAATTTCACCTACGCCGAATTTGGCAGCGAAGATGGCCACTTCTTTTTCCAGTGCAAAACGGCTTTCCAACTCACGCGATTGTTTAGAGGCCCAAGCACCGATGCGCGAACCACGAGCGCGAGATTGGAAATAGTCCTCGGCCTCTTCATCAGAGATCACCTCGACTTCACCTCTAAAACGCACGCATTTGCGTAGGGATTTCCAGTGAAAACTGGCGGCGGCCTTTGGATTGGCTAGTAACTCTTCACCCTTTTGGCTTTCAAAATTGGTGAAGAAAACAATGCCTCGCTCGTCCCAGCGACGCATCAGCACCATGCGTGCATTGGGCATGCCGTCTTTATCGACGGTGGCAAGGGTCATGGCCGAGGGGTCATTGGGTTCCGACTTTTCCGCCATTTCCAGCCATTGGGAGAACAATTCAATTGGGTTTTTATGATTTTGGTCACCATTCCTTAACCCAGATGTTTGATCATTCATTTAGAATTGTCCCCTTAAGTTTACCGTTGGACGTACCCATGCACGCGGCAACCAGCACACATATTATCTTGTCATCTGTACAACAAAAAAACCAGAACTTTCATTTTAGAGCGACACGCTTGCTCTTCCAAATAGCTTGCCTTGGAATTCTGGCTCTTGGCACGTCCGCTTGCACACTCAGCAAAGCTGTTGATACAAATGACCTTCAAACCGAGCTTGTTACAGGGTCAATTTCAAAAGCTATTGAAGCCGAAGGGGTTGATGCGACCGATACGGAAGTTATCAAAACAGTTGTTGTTCAAAATGATGGCACCCAAGCCTCGTCCAACTCACTAGCATGGCAAAACCCGGACACCGGTAATAGCGGAACGATTATTGCCATCGAGAAATTTGTTGGGCCGCAAGGCCGCCAATGCAAAAAATTCCAGACCACAGTGGATTCCTTCATGGGCATTTCAATCTATGATGGTGAAACCTGCGAAGTGAAAAAAGGCTTCTGGATACTTTCACAATTTTTCAAGAAAAAGCTCTAATCAGTCATCAAAAAAGCAAAAATCACCTGATTTATGCGATTTTGTGGACATTTAGCACAAAAATTACCATATCCATGTAAGTTGAACTTGCTTCGGGCGTAAAACCCGATGTCAGTGTGTCGTTTCTTGGGGTAATTTTATGCGTAATCCATATACGGTTCTTGGGGTTTCTAAAGGAGCCAGTGAAAGCGATGTCAAAATCGCTTTTCGTACACTTGCGAAAAAATTTCATCCAGATACCAATCAAGACAACCCAAAAGCGCAACAACATTTTACCGAAGCCAATCAGGCTTATGAGATTCTTGGCGATAAGAAAAAACGCGCGCAATACGACCGGGGCGAGATTGATGGCGATGGCAAGGAACGCTTCGCTGGCTTTAGTCAGGGCGGTGGATTTAACCCTCGTGGACAGGGAAGACCCGGCGCACAGGCGAGCGGGTTTGGCCAAAACGTGCATGGTGCGGAAGATATTCTTAGCGAATTGTTTGGTTCTGCCTTTGGCGGAAACAGGCAAAATGGGGGGCCTCCCCCAGGGTTTGGCGGCCAACGGCAAAGACAGAGCGTTGATCTCGATATCAAACTAAAAACACGTGTGAGCGTTGAAGATCTGGCCCGTGGCAAAGCCTCGGTAAAATTGCCCGATGGCAAACAGATTTCTGTTTCAATTCCTCCGCAATCCGAGGATGGCCAAACCATCCGCCTCAAAGGGCAAGGCAAAAAGCATCCGGGCATGAAGCCGGGGGATGCGCTGGTTACCCTTAACTTCATTTCCCATCCAAGTTTTAGCGTTCAGGGTACCGATTTGCGTTTTCAACTGCCTTTACCGTTAAAAACCGCTGTTATCGGCGGCAAAGAGACGGTTACAACCGTTGATGGCAAACTATCGTTGACCATTCCTGAGGGCACCAATTCAGGCAAAGTTTTTCGCCTGAAAGGCAAAGGCCTGCCCAAAAAAGGCGGTGGTACCGGAGATTTGCTCGTGGAAACAGTAATCCAGCTGCCGGAAGAGGGGCTGGACGATCTCAAAACGCTTTTCGGCGATACCGTAAAATAAAACAATACTGTCTGTTGAGATTGTCCGGTATCGCTTGCGGGGTGGCGATGGCTATGCGATACCCACACTCAATTCATTGACCGGATGTGGTCTTAATATCATTGCCAAAACTCTTTATGGAGGTTGATATGGCTACAACAAACGGATTGTTGGCTGGCAAGCGCGGGCTTATTATGGGTGTTGCCAATAAGCGCTCAATTGCTTGGGGCATTGCCAAATCATGTGCGGATGCCGGAGCGGATTTGATCCTGACATATCAGGGCGATGCGTTTAAAAAGCGGGTCGAGCCGCTGGCAGAGGAATTGGGTGCGCAAGTTGGCGGGCATGTGGATGTTACCGATCCTGACACCATCGATGCGCTGTTTGACAGTATCGCAAAAGAACACGGCAAGATCGACTTTCTGGTGCACGCCATTGCGTTCTCCGACAAGGACGAACTGACCGGACGCTATGTGGATACCAGCGCCGATAATTTCCGCAAAACCATGGACATCTCGGTCTATTCCTTCACCTCAATCATCCAGCGCGCTGAAAAGCTGATGCAGCACGGTGGCTCGATCCTGACACTGACCTATTATGGCGCAGAAAAAGTGATGCCTCATTATAATGTCATGGGCGTTGCCAAAGCTGCCCTTGAAGCATCGGTCAAATATCTGGCTGTTGATCTGGGTGCCAAGCAAATTCGTGTTAACGCGCTTTCTGCCGGACCGATCAAAACTCTGGCCGCATCAGGCATTGGCGATTTCCGCTACATTCTGAAATGGAATGAATATAATTCGCCATTGAAACGCACTGTGACCATCGAAGAAGTGGGCGATTCGGCGCTTTATCTGTTATCGGACCTTTCAAGAGGCGTTACCGGCGAAGTGCATCACGTGGATTCAGGCTACCACACGGTTGGCATGAAAGCGGTGGATGCGCCTGATATTTCGGTGGTCAAAGACTAGCGATAAAATGGCAAATCCTCGTATCTACTATCTCCGGCACGGACAAACGGACTGGAATGCGGAGCTTCGCTTTCAGGGGCGAAAAGATATTCCGCTTAATGCTACGGGTCAGGCGCAGGCCGATCGCAACGGCGAGAAGCTTGCGGAGATTTTACCGACTAATCACTCCCTGCCCTTTATTTCCAGTCCGATGATGCGCACACGCGAAACCATGCAACGGGTTTTGGTGAAATTGGGCCGCGAAGATGAAGACGTTCAGATTGATGAGCGTTTGATTGAAGCTTCTTACGGCGATTGGGAGGGTAAGACCCTGCCGCAAGTCAAAATTGAGTTTCCAGAACTACATCGCCGTCGCAAAGAAATTCGCTGGGAATTTTGCCCGCCCAATGGCGAGAGCTGTGCCATGATGCTTGATCGTATCTCAGGATGGTATGAAAGCTTGGATAGCGACGCCGTTGTTGTTGCCCACGGTGTGGTGGGCCGCGTCTTGCGTTATCACTTGCTGGGTCTCGACGAGCAGGATGCTGGTGGTTTCATTTTTCCGCAGGATAAGGTTTGCGTTATCCAAAAGGGTAGTGAAGAATTCGTCTAATGCCTTTTGGCGTGAAGATTATTTGACCAAACCAGATTTCCAACTTACAAATCCAGCGAACTCGTTTTTTCAGGAATTCCCATGTCATTCAATACATTTGGCCATATGTTTCGTGTTAGCACTTGGGGCGAAAGCCACGGGCCTGCATTAGGCTGCGTGGTTGATGGATGCCCTCCGGGACTGGAAATCACACTGGCTGAAATTCAAACATTTATGGATAAGCGCCGACCGGGCCAATCACGCTTCACCACTCAGCGGCAGGAAGCCGATATCGTTGAAATTCTTTCCGGTGTTTTGCCCCATGAGAATAAAGACGATGTGCTGATTACAACCGGCACGCCGATATCGATGTTGATCAAGAACACCGATCAACGCTCGAAAGACTATTCTGAAATCAAGGACCGTTATCGTCCGGGCCACGCGGATTTCACCTATGATGCGAAATACGGCATTCGCGATTATCGCGGCGGCGGGCGATCATCTGCCCGCGAGACTGCGGCTCGTGTTGCTGCCGGTGCGCTTGCCCGCAAGGTTATTCCGGATGTTACCATTCGCGGGGCGCTGGTGCAGATTGGTAACAAAAAGATTGATCGCAGCCGATGGGATTGGGATGAGGTCAACAATAATGATTTCTTCTGCCCTGATGCTGAAATGGCTGCTGAGTGGGTCGACTATCTCGACGGCATTCGCAAGAACGGCTCCTCAATCGGCGCAGTGGTTGAAGTGGTGGCCGAGGGTGCCATTGCAGGACTAGGCGCTCCGATCTACGCCAAGCTCGATCAGGATATCGCCTCTTATATGATGTCGATCAACGCGGTTAAGGGCGTTGAAATCGGCAATGGATTTGATGCCGCCACATTGACCGGCGAAGAAAATGCCGACGAAATGCGCATGGGCAATGATGGCCAAGTGCAATTCCTTTCCAACAATGCCGGTGGCATATTGGGCGGCATTTCTACTGGCGAACCGATCATTGCAAGATTTGCGGTGAAACCTACTTCTTCAATTTTGACCACACGCAAAAGCGTTACCGCCAAGGGCGAAGAAATTGATGTACGCACCAAGGGTCGTCACGACCCGTGCGTTGGCATTCGAGCAGTCCCCATTGGGGAAGCCATGATGGCCTGCGCTATTGCAGACCATTTCCTATTACACCGCGGACAAACAGGGCGCGTATAATTTATGAGTTACGATCAGGCAAAAATTGTTGAGGCCATTCGTGCCTTTGAAGCTGGTGAAATTGTTGTTGTTGTCGATGATGATGGCCGTGAGAATGAGGGCGATCTAATTGTTGCCGCCGTTCATTGTACCACCGAAAAAATGGCATTCATCATTCGCCACACCAGCGGTATCGTCTGTACGCCAATGACAGCGAACGAAGCACGGCGGCTAAACCTTGCTCCGATGGTTGCTGATAATGATGCGCCCCATGCGACCGCCTTTACGGTATCGGTTGATTATAAGCATGACACCACCACAGGAATTTCTGCCGAGGAACGCAACTCCACTGTTCGGGCGTTGGCAAATCCAAATTCGGGTGCGCTCGATTTCGTGCGCCCCGGCCATATCTTTCCACTGGTTGCAAAAGAAGGCGGCGTTCTGATGCGCTCCGGCCATACGGAAGCTGCGGTCGATCTTTGTCGCTTGGCGGAACTGCCTGAGGTGGGCGTAATTTCTGAATTGGTCAATGATGATGGCACCGTTATGCGCGGACCGCAGGTGGACGCATTTGCCAAGAAAAATAAACTGCTCGTCATTTCAGTTGCTGATCTGATTTCCTACCGCCAGCGCAAAGAAAGCATGGTCGAACAGGTGGAGCAGTTTGAAATTGAAACCACCGCAGGCAAAGCGATGGCACACACCTATAAAACCAAATGGGATGCGATGCATCATCTGGCGGTTGTTTTTGGCGATATTCGTGATGGGCAAAATGTTCCGGTGCGGCTGCAAATTGAATCGATCATTGATGATGTGTTCGGCACGGCGAAATCTTTGACCAATGCTTTGGACGAAATCGCCAAAAACGGACGCGGCGTTGTGGTCTATTTGCGCGAGGGCGCGGTGGGTGTTGTTAATCCCGGGCATCAACTTGCCGAAGAAGGCCGTGAACACCACAACGAAGCCAAGTCCCGGCAGGATGAATGGCTAGAGATCGGGCTTGGGGCTCAAATTTTGAAAGATCTAGGCATTCAGTCTATCGAACTGATGGCATCGCGCGAACGTCATTATGTGGGGCTTGAAGGTTTTGGTATCAAAATTGTAAAGACTCTTCTAACCGAATAGGACCACTACCATGCGCCGTATCTTTGCAAGTTTTCTGCTCATTTTCTCGTTGCACGGCGCCTCACTGAACGGCGCAATTGCGGCAGACAAATTGGTGGTGGAGAAACTGGATGCGGATAGTTACCCTGCAGAAATTATTGTTGACCCTCGCGAGCTATCCGAGAACGGCCTACCCGACGGAAGAATTTCCACGATAAAAGGCGATATTGTTGCCGCTTGGTATTCGAGACCAACAGAACGTTATCGCCACGGAATATTAGGGGATAAAATTGAAGCGGGTAGTCTGAAAGTTAAAACCCATTTTGGAGCCACCCTCACCTATCGCTTGCCGCGTTCAGAGGTATTTGAGGATATCACGCCCCGTCTGGTTGATCTTGATCGTAACGGCAAGATTGAAGTCGTCACCATCCGTTCATCAGTGAGCAAAGGAGCGGCGATCACCGTCTATGGCCTTAATGGCCCTCTATTGGTGCAAAAAGCGACAACCCCTTTTATCGGGCTTAGCCATCGCTGGCTGAATATTGCCGGGATTAGTAATTTCAGCCTCGGTAAGACACTGGAAATCGCAGCCGTTATCACACCGCATATTGGTGGAACCCTGCGGTTTTATAAATATAACCGTGGCAAATTATTGCAAAGGGCGGCAGCTTCCGGGTTTTCAAACCATGTGATTGGTTCGCGCGAACAACGTTTATCAGTGGTCCTTGATTTTGACGGAAACGGTACGCCGGATATAGCGCTTCCTTCTGCGGATCGTCTTTCATTATATATCATGAGCCTGACCGAGAACGGCATGGTTCTGCTCGCCGAAGCGCAACTTCCTAGCCCCATCAACAAAGCCATCACGCTAAGGGGCGAAGGCAATAGCGTGCAATTTATCGTCGGGCTTGAAGATGAAAGTGTTTATTCTGTCCACCGCTAAGAAGTCGCAGGGACGCAACAAATTATTGACATGTGATGGGTGCTAAACTCACAATTCATTTAAACTAAAGACTAGAGCCTTTCATGACCACCGTCGTTTTTTCACATCCAAGCAGCCTTGATCATATCACACCGCCCGGTCACCCGGAGCGCCCTGATAGAATACGGGCTGTGGAACAAGCGCTCAGTCATGAGGATTTCAATGATCTTGAGCGGAGGGAGGCGCCTGCCGCTGACTCCAAGGTTTTTGAACTGGCCCATCCGGCTTCGCACATTGCGATGCTGGAAGAGCGTATTCCTGAAACCGGTATTGTGGTCATTGATGCCGATACCAGTGCCAGCCCGAAAAGCTGGGACGCTGTACGTCATTCGGTTGGCGCTGCCCTTGAGGGGGTGGACTGTGTTTTTGACGGGCGCGCCGATAATGTCTTTTCCGTTATGCGCCCACCGGGGCACCACGCGGAAAAAACTACGGCGATGGGCTTTTGCTTCGTTAACACCATCGCCATTGCGGCACGATATGCGCAGGAGAAATATGGTATTGAACGCGTCGCAATCATCGATTGGGACGTGCATCACGGTAATGGGACGCAAGATATTTTCTATGAGGATGATAGCGTCCTCTTTGCCTCGACCCATCAAATGCCGCTTTATCCCGGCACCGGCGCAAAACATGAAACCGGCATTGGTAATATTTTCAATGCGCCTCTTAGTGAGGGTGATGGCAGCGATGCTTTCAAAGAGGCATTTACCTCGAAAATTCTTCCGGCAGTGGATAATTTTGCCCCGGAACTGATTTTAATTTCCGCAGGCTTTGATGCCCACTTTAAAGACCCGCTTGCAGGCATTAAGTTAGTAGAAGACGACTTCGACTGGGCTACCGGAAAAGTGATGGAACTTGCCGGAAAACACTGTGATAACCGACTTGTTAGCCTGCTTGAAGGGGGTTACGATCTGGAAGGTTTGGCCGATTCTGCGGCCGCACATGTCAGGCGCCTGAAACAGGGCTGAAGAGCGGGATATTTTTATGGCTGAAGAGAAACAAAAAATAGAAGTGACCAAGCTGAGCTTTGAGGATTCCCTCTCCCAGCTTGAAGGCATTGTTGAGAACCTTGAGCAGGGCAATGTTCCTTTGGATAAATCCATCGAATTTTATGAGCGCGGAGAAAAGCTGCGCGATCATTGCCAAAAATTGCTCAGGACCGCCGAAGACAAAGTAGAGAAAATTCGCGTTGGTGCAGACGGTTCGGCTCAAGGAACGGAACCTTTGGACTCCTAGACCGTCTCCGTTTTGACGGAATCGATCTGGTGTTTTTGTTCTCACGGGGGCGCATTAGCGCCGGGTGGCTCTTCGCCACCTAAGCCAAGTCAAACCAAGTTGGAGTGACAATATTTATGAAAAAATTTCGAATACTCATCTGGGTCGCTATTGCGGTATTGCTATCGGTTTTGGCATTCAGCAAGTACAGTAAAGATGCTGTGCAAGTGCCCATTGTTGCCGCTATTGGCGGACCGTTTGACCTTATTCGCACCGATAATGGTTTGCCCATCACCTATGATGATCTCAAGGGTAAACCCCACGCATTATTTTTTGGCTTCACCAATTGCCCGGAAGTTTGCCCGACCACTCTATCTGAAGTCAGTGCCTGGATGATGCAGCTCGGCGATGATGCTGACAAGTTGGCTTTTTACTTCTTCACCATCGACCCCGAACGCGATACGAGGGAAGTTTTGTCTGAATATGTGGGGGTCTTTGACTCTCGTATCGTAGGCATAACCGGCACACCGGAAAATATGCAGCAGGCCATTTCCGCCTATCGGGTTTATGCTAAAAAGGTTCCGCTAGACGATGGTGATTATACGATGGATCACAGTGCATCGATTTATCTGATGAATTCTGATGGCAGTTTTTCCGGTACGATTTCATATGGTGAAGATGGTGAAACAGCACTTGAGAAGCTAAAAAACCTCTTGAAGTCAAACTCGTAACGCAGATTTATTTACCAAATATCAACCATGTTCATTTGCGATTTTCTAACCATCGTATGGCAGAATTGATCTCGGGATAAACCATTCGAGAGTTCATTTGCCATGCGTAACATTGGCCACAAATTATTACTATCATCACTGGTGATGATCGTTGGCGTTTCGACAGCGTGTGCGGGTATTTTAGTCGGATTTCAACATTCGGCTGACAGCGTCATTGGCTTGCGCGGTTCAATTGGGCTGAATGACTGGGAACGTTCGAATTCCTTTATCGGTGGCGTTTTTCTTCCTGATGTTTCCCATCTTGAGGCCATGGCCCGTTCGGGCATGATGATGGACGAAAACGGGTTTCCTCTGGACCACATGATCACGGGCAATGTGGATGGAAGAAATATCGAGAAAACTGTCGTCTGGGACCGCTTTGACGCTAGTGGCAAACAGATTTCCAATGGCCTCACAGACTAGAAGTCTGCACTGGGGTTTAAATTTTTCTTGTAAACCAGCCAAACGCAAGCCATGAAACCTTCATGGACGCAAAATCAAGAATTCGACTGGATAATTTACTGGTAGAACGTGGGTTCTACAACAGCCGCTCACGTGCCCGCGATGCTATCGCGCGGGGTTGCGTATTTGTGGCTGGAAAGCCGGTGCTAAAATCTGGTCGTACTCTGTCTTTTGATAGTGACATTGAGATCGACGATCCAGCCAAAGCCTATGTCTCGCGCTCCGCATTGAAATTGATCGAAGGACTTGCGAAATCCGGTTTTGATCCGGTGGATCGTATCGGGCTGGATATCGGTGCTTCTACCGGTGGCTTTACTCAAGTGCTGCTGGAACGCGGGGCCAAACAGGTGTTTGCAATCGATGTTGGTCATGGGCAAATGAATGCCGGTCTTGCTGGCAATCCGCGCGTGATCAATCTTGAAAACCTCAATGCGCGTGAATTATCTCTTGATAATCTTGGCGGTGTGGTGCCGGAGTTTCTGGTTTGCGATGTAAGTTTCATCTCACTCAAGCTTGCTCTTCCCCCAGCACTTGATATAGCTGCCAGCGGCGCACACGGAATTTTTCTCGTTAAGCCGCAATTTGAGCTGGGCCGCGACCATATTGGCAGAGGCGGTCTGGTGAGAGATAAAGACGCGGCCAAAGAATGCGCGCAGGCGCTTTCTGATTGGTTGAATAATTACCCCGGATGGCAATGTACCCATTTCATGCCCTCGCCGATCTTTGGCGGGGATGGCAATGAAGAATATCTGATGGCAGGAATAAAACGATGAATGAACTTGTAATTGACCGCTTGGGCGCACAGGGCGACGGTGTGGCAAATTCAAATGATGGCACCATCTTTGTGCCCTTCACCCTGCAAGGCGAAACCGTGACCGTCAGTGGCAGCGGCAAGCGGCGTGAACTGGAAACCGTTGTTACTCCCTCTCCTTCGCGCGTTGAACCGATATGTGCGCATTTTGGAAAATGCGGTGGCTGCCAGCTACAGCATATGGAACAGGATGCCTATCTCGAATGGAAACGGGATTTGGTGAAAGCAGCGCTACGGTCAGAAGATATTTCGATTGAGGTTGATCCCGTTCGCACCTTTGAAAATGGTAAAAGGCGTCGTGCGGTTTTTTCGGCCCGTCAAACCAATGAGGGCTTGGTACTCGGCTATCTGGAGCGCAATTCCCACACCATGATTGCAGTGCAGGAATGTCCGGTTCTTCTGCCGGTAATTGTTCAGGCTATCGAACCGATCAAACAAATAATTGCCGGGCTTATTCCGGCGAAGGACATTTCCCATGTGAGTGTTTTGGCCTGTGACAACGGTCTTGATATCTCGATTGAATGTGAAAAATTACCATCGAACCAGCAGCGCCAAACCGTCATCCGGCGATTCATGGAAACCGATTTTTGCCGCCTATCCGTCAATGGCGAAGTCTTGATTGAGCAAAAACCACCACTGCTTACATTCGGAAAGACGGAGGTCACGCCTGCACCGGGCGGATTTGTGCAAGCGGTAAAACTTGCAGAGACCGCCATGAGCGAGTTGGTTATTGCCCATCTTGGCCGTTGTAAAAAGACCGCTGATTTATTCTGCGGCAGCGGCACATTTGCATTGGATTTGGCGGAATTTTCTTCCGTGATTGCTCTGGAGTCCGAGGCTGCGTCAATAGCAGCGCTCGAATTGGCATGGCGCAATTCGGCAGGAAAATTACGCACCATCAACGCCGAGAAACGCGACCTTTCCCGTCGCCCGCTAACCGCCGCCGAGATGAAGAAAATTGACGGGGTGGTTTTTGATCCGCCGCGCGCCGGCACCGAAATGCAGGTCAAACAACTGGCGAAATCGAAAGTTAAAAAGATCGTGGCAGTCTCATGCAGCCCAACGACACTGGCGCGAGATTTGCGTATCCTGATTAAGGGTGGCTACAAATTATTGTCGGTCACACCGCTCGATCAATTTGCTTATACGCCGCATATTGAAGTTGTAGCCTTGTTAGAGCGTTAGGTCTGTTTGTTCTCACGGGCGCATCCAAGCTTTGCTTGGGCCCTCCGGATGGGCGGCGCAGCTAGCGCCGGGTGACTTTTCGCCACCTAAGCCTAAGCAAATCAACTTAAGTCGACTTGCTTAAAGCATTTTACCGGGGTTCATCAGCCCTTGTGGATCAACCGCTTTTTTCAAGGCTTTCATCAGATTTAGTTCAATCGGGTCTTTGGTCTCGGCCATCATTTCTTTCTTCAGTTTTCCGATACCGTGTTCGGCAGAAATGGAACCGTTGAGCGATAGCACAAGTTGGTGGATAAGCCCGTTTATGCGTAGGCGGTTGGTGAGGAATTTCTCACTGTCTTCGCCAATCGGCACCGAAATATTATAATGGATATTACCGTCGCCCATATGGCCAAACCCGCAAATACGGGAGTTGGGAAGTTCGCGCATGATGATGGTTTCTGCTTTGTCGAAGAATTCCGGCACCGAGTGAACCGGCACGGAAATATCGTGCTTGATAGAACCACCCTCCGGTTTTTGTGCCGGAGCCAATGTCTCGCGAATATTCCAGAACTCATCTTGCTGGGTGATGGATTGCGCGATCGCCGCGTCATTCACCACGCCATTTTCAAACGCCTCACCGAGAATTTCCTGCATCATTCCGCTGGCATCCCCATCGGGCCGATTGGATGAGATTTCCATCAGCACATACCACGGATGTGCTTCGCCCATGGGATCACGGATTTGATCCTGATAGCGCAGGACAAATTCGATCCCAATACGTGGTATGATTTCAAAACCAGTGAGCGAACTGCCTGCGCCACCCTTGGCAACTTGCAGAAGATCCAGCGCTTTTTGCGGGCTGTCCAAGCCGACGAAAGCTACATCGCGGGATTTTGGTTTTGGAAATAGTTTCAGCACTGCTGCCGTGACAATGCCCAGTGTACCCTCAGCGCCGATGAACAGGCCCTTGAGATTGTATCCGGTATTATCTTTTTTCAATCGACGCAGGCCGTTCCAGATGTCGCCGTTTGGCAGAACAACTTCCAGCCCCAGCACCATTTCGCGTGTGTTGCCATAGGCCAGCACGCCGGTGCCGCCTGCATTGGTGGAGATGTTGCCGCCGATCTGGCACGATCCCTTGGAGCCGATGGATAATGGAAACAGACGGTCATTTTCATCGGCCAGTTTCTGGGCATTCTCCAGAATGAAACCTGCTTCCAACGTCATGGTATCCCCAGCCAAATCAAGATCACGCACCTTGTTCATACGCCCGAGAACCACGACGATTTCATCATTGGTATCGTTGGGAACGCCGCCGGCCACGTGGCCTGTATGACCGCCTTGGGGCACTATCTTTGTCCCCGTCTCGTGAGCGAGTTTAACAATTGCGGCCACCTCTGCGGTATTGGCAGGGCGCAGCACCAGCGGAGTTTTACCAATATAGATATCTCGATTATCGTGGGTGTAGTGGCTCTGATCACCGCTTTCATCGATGGCGTATTTTTCGCCCACAATGTCGGTGAAGCGCTGCAATAATTCTTTGGAAATTTTGGTCAATTACTTACCCCTTGGTGCCGCGGCTCTCATCAATCTGTCATTGATTGCTATCCCCAACCCCTCTTTTGGAATTGGATGAACGCATATGGTATCTACGCCCATTTCATCGAGCGATTTCAATGCACTATACAAATTTGCGGCAGCTTCTGCCAGATTATTTTTGGTGCTGAGATTAATAGTTTTGCTATTTTTCGGGCTGGTTGCGCCAAAACCAAGGTAGCCGCATTCAGTATCCGGGTTGGTTACATTGAGTTTCACCTGTGCATTGGGCGCGTAGTGGCTTTTCATCATGCCCGGCGCGAGAATTTTACCGTCCGCTTCGTAAGACAGCACTTCAACTCCGGCGATGTTTGAAATCATTTCTGCAGTAATTGCGCCGGGGCGCAGCATGGTGATGGTGCCATTATTTATCGCGACAATCGTCGACTCTAGCCCTACGACACAAGGGCCACCATCGAGCACCAGCAAATCCTCGCCCTCATATTCAGCCGCAACATGAGCAGCCGTGGTGGGTGATATGCCCCCCGATTTATTGGCGCTGGGAGCCGCCAGAGGCTTGCCGAATTCGCCAATCAATTTCCGAGACAGGCTATCAGGACAGCGCAGGCCGATGGTTCCAAGCCCGGCGGTTACAAGTTCATGCACGCCGGAATCCTTCACCTCAGGTACAATGATTGTGAGAGGCCCCGGCCAGAATTCTTCACACAGCTTAAGAGCAAGCGTATCAAGCTCACCATATTTTTTTGCCATAGTGATATCGCTCACATGGCAAATCAGTGGATTGAATTTTGGACGTCCCTTACGCTCGAAAATACCGGCAATTGCCAGACCATTGGTGGCGTCTGCCGCGAGGCCGTAAACGGTTTCGGTCGGAATGGCGACCTGTCTGCCATCGGCTAGTTCTTCGAGTATTTTTTCGAATGCGGGTGCGATTGGGTTTGATGGCAGCAATTGCACCATTTTGGTATTTTCCGGGGGTTTGATTACTAAAAAATCACATTGACGTATACGTAAATTTTCGTCAAGACAATGGGACGAACTTCTATGGCCATTTGAGGAGATGCTTCATGTATCGCGCACCCATTTCAGACATCGCCCACACCTTAAAAAACGTGGCTGGTATGTCGGAAGCCCTGAGCGAGGGAATGTTTGGCGATCTGGATGAGGGTACTATTGACGCAATACTGGAAGAGGCTGGAAAATTTGCCTCTGATCAACTGGCTCCGCTGAATAAAGTTGGCGATGAATATGGCGCGACATTGAAAGATAATGTTGTCTCCACTGCGCCTGGCTGGAAGGGCGTTTACCGTGCATGGGTAGAAGGCGGCTGGAACGGTATTTCCGGGCCGGAAGAGTTTGGCGGCCAAGGCCTTCCAATCATGATGGCTATTGCGGTCTCTGAAATGTGGAACTCGGCCAATATGGCTTTTGGCCTTTGCCCGTTGCTCACCATCGGCGCGGTTGAAGCATTGCATAAACATGGGTCGGATGAGCTTAAGTCCGTCTACCTTGAAAAGCTCGTTACCGGCAAATGGACCGGCACGATGAATTTAACAGAACCGGGTGCGGGGTCTGATTTGAGTGCGCTGAAGGCGAAAGCCGAGCGCGCGGATGATGGCACCTATCGGATATTCGGCCAAAAGATTTTTATTACTTACGGCGATCATGAGATGACCGAAAATATCTGCCATCTGGTGCTTGCCCGCTTGCCCGATGCACCTGCTGGTACACGTGGCATATCGCTTTTCCTTGTGCCTAAATATCTGGTTGGTGAGGATGGTGGCATCGGGGCACGCAATGATATTTTTTGTCATAGTCTGGAACATAAGCTTGGCATTCACGGCTCACCCACTTGCACAATGATTTTTGGTGATGGATTTAACGGCAATGAACCCGGTGCGATTGGTTATTTGATCGGCGAAGAAAACCGCGGCCTCGCTTGCATGTTCACCATGATGAATAATGCACGTCTCAATGTAGGCACTCAAGGCGTGGCGATTGCCGAGGCTGCCTATCAGCACGCGCTTGCCTATGCCCATGAACGCAAGCAGGGGAAATCGGAAAATTATTCTGGCGAAGGTATGACCCCGATTATCGAACATCCAGATGTGATGCGAAACCTGCTGACGATGAAATCGATGACGCAGGCAGCGCGTGGTATTTGTTATTCCTGTGCTTATGCACTGGATATGGCACGAAATACCGAAGGCGATGAGGCTCGAAAATGGAATGAAATGGCCGGGTTGATGACACCGATTGCCAAAGCATTTTCCACGGATATCGGTTGTGAGGTCGCGACACTGGGCGTGCAAATTCACGGGGGCATGGGCTTCATCGAGGAAACGGGCGCAGCCCAATTCATGCGCGATGCACGGATCAATCCGATCTATGAAGGCACCAATGGCATTCAGGCAATTGATCTTGTGAGCCGCAAGTTAGGGCTTTCGGGCGGTGAAGCGGTAACAAGTTATATTGCAGAATTACGAAGAATTACCAGGGCAGTACGTGAGACCAATACACCAGAATTTGGTGATACTGCTGCAAAACTTGATGATGCAATCAATGTATTGGAAGAAACCACCAACTGGATTATGGCACAATTGGAAGCTGGTAATCAGTCTCAAATACTGGCTGGTGCCACGCCATATTTGCGCCAGTTCGGACTAGCCGCGGGTTGTGCCTATCTTGCAAAAGCCGGATTGAACGATGGACCGCGAGCTGAACTTGCACGCTTTTTTGCCGAGAATTTTCTCGATGAATGCATGGCATTAAAACAAAGCGTCACTGGCGGACACGCAAGCCTTTTTGGTGCCCGCGCCCTGCTGGAACAACAATAGGAATATTTGAAAATGAGCGACCATATTGAAATCAAATTAGACGGTGCTGTTCAAATTATCCGCATGAACCGGCCGGATAAAAAGAACGCTCTCACCGCTGAGATGTACGGTCAAATGTCTGATGGGCTGATAAGCGCTTTTGAAAATGATGCGGTAAAATCCGTATTGATTCTGGGTTGCCCCGGTGTTTTTTCCGCTGGCAATGACATTGGTGATTTTATGAAAATCGCGATGAGTGGCGACCGTTCTTCCATGCAGGTTTTTGATTTCCTCGAACAACTCATCATGGCGAAAAAACCGGTGATTGCCGGGGTCGATGGTTTGGCGATTGGCATCGGTACGACCATGTTGCTCCATTGCGATTACGTGATTGCGTCGGAACAAGCCAGTTTCAAAACACCGTTTGTAGATCTGGGTCTGGTGCCCGAGGCTGGTTCCAGCCTGTTTGCTCCTCGGTTGATGGGGCATCATCGGGCATTTGAACTTCTTGCCATGGGCGAAAAATTTAGCCCACAGGACGCACGCGATGCTGGCTTTGTGAATGCCATCGTGAAATCGGACGTGCTGGAGAAAACCGCCCTTGATGTTGCTGCAGATATTGCTTCCAAGCCGCCTCAGGCCATGGAAATCACTCGCAAACTAATACGTGGTGATCGCTCCGATATTCTTGCCCGCATGAAAGAGGAGGCGGTACTGTTCGGCGAGCGGCTTGCCTCTGACGAAGCCAAGCAAGCCTTTATGGCATTTATGTCTAAAGGCAAGTAACAGCTCATAAATCGTGCTCACGGCGTATCCTCGTTTCACTCGGGCCTGCGCCATGCTGGAAGCATGTCTTCGACATGACCGCGGCGCAGCTAGCGCCGGGCGGCTCTTCGCCGCCTTCGCGTTTTAGAAAAGTAACAACGCCCTAAAAGATTCATTATCAGTTTACCAATTCCGATAAGCCTTCGATAACCACAAGGCTGATTAAGGGATTGTTGACTCCGTTTGTTAGGTAAATTCGGAGCATCTGCCTGCTATATTTTCCTCAACACGGACCAATAAAAACAAAAACAATCCCCGTGTTAATTCAGAAGACCCGACACAGAATTGGGCTCTGAAGGAGACAGAGAGGCACTACTCATGGCTGCACATGCCATCCAGAATTGGGCAGGCCGGGATATYCGGCTTGACCCATTTCATCTTCCCCACAATGTCAAAAGCGACAGCTCGCTTTCCTATTCTATCGATCGTGATGGGGTGGAAATGCAGCGGAGTGGTTCGYCVACTTCCATCAAGCTGCCMGCCSRTAGYTTCAANGGGNATTGCRGCRCGTGCGGTGGAAACTGAMGATGGCGGCATGCTGGTAACRCTGGAACTGCACCAYGAAGAYGCAGAATTATGTGTRCCGGTKCTGGTGACGGATAAYATGGATGAYATYGCTGCCGACTGGCATGCRTGGAGCCGTGTTYTATCSCTGCCDATGCTYATTCTTGATGCSRAYAAYTCAGCCAGCCCGGTGCGYAAGCTTTTGGGHGAGATCATGGTYGAAGACCCKATYGARCGYCGCAAACGTCATCGYACARTYAAACAYCGCCCGAATTTCCTGCGCCGHCGTAARATTGGTGTTGTGGGAAWWGTYGARCGYCTRACYGCTGCCGAGATCATYGCACGTCGATAGAGRCTTARCCYCASACMATCGACAARCAAATTCCGATRAAAAATATCCARCCAAATTGYGWGTTRGAWTKAAAYAATTGCWGGCATTGSYCAGCATCTTYGATGCGCAGGCGTATGATTTGCCATGCCAGATGCCCCGCGCCGAGCGCTAATCCTGCATAAGCAGGCCAGCTTATTCCGGCAACAAACATACTGGCTGTGAAGAATATTAGAGCGCCTGTATAGAGCAAAACCAAGGCCATTTTAGTTTTGTCACCAAACAATCTGGCCGTGGATTTCACTCCGACCAGTGCATCATCTTCCAAATCCTGATGGGCGTAGATTGTGTCATAACCGATCACCCATAAGATGCATCCGATGTAGAGCAGTGCCGGAGCCAGACTCACGGACGCGAAAATCGACGACCAGCCAACCCAAGCACCCCATGAAAATGCGAAGCCCAAAAACAGTTGTGGCCAGTAAGTTATGCGTTTCATAAAGGGATAGATAACAATCGTCACCACGGACAGAAAGCCCAGCAAAATGGTTTGAAAGTTGAATTGCAAAAGCACGATCAACCCGATCAGCAATTGCAGGCCCATAAATATCTTTGCCTGAGATCGGCTCACCCTACCGGAAGGCAATGGCCGCGAACGGGTACGCGCAACCTTATTGTCGATTTTTTCGTCGACCAGATCATTATAGGTACACCCCGCCCCGCGCATGACCACCGCGCCGAGCATGAACAGCGCCAGATATTTGATCATCAGAACAAAATCAGTCGTGCCGCTTGCACTCATGGCCAGAGCCAATGACCACCAGCATGGCCACATCAACAGCCACCAGCCAATCGGACGTTCCCACCGCGCAAGTTGGGCATAGGGCCAGAGCCAGTTTGGCAATAGTCGATAAACCCAGCTATCGGAAATGGCGTCAGCGACTTTGGTTTCGGAACTGTTTATCATCCCTGAAAGCTGTGGACGCTTAGGCGAAATTGGTCAAGGGCATTCAAAGCATGCTACCTGATTGGCAACAAAAATTTGGAAACTGTTTGATGAATGTTCTGTTGATAGGTTCAGGTGGCCGCGAGCATGCAATGGCATGGAAACTGGTACAATCTCCATTGTTGGAAACACTTTATTGCGCACCGGGAAATGCCGGTATTGCGCAGGTGGCTGAATGCGTAGCGTTGGATATTTCTGACCATCAGCAGATCATTGAGTTTTGCCAAGACAAGGATATTTCTTTTGTCATTATCGGACCGGAAGGCCCATTGGTTGCCGGTATTATTGATGCACTGGAAGCGGCTGATATTTCTGCCTTTGGCCCGTCAGCTGCGGCGGCGCAACTGGAAGGCTCCAAAGGTTTCACCAAAGATTTATGTGCGGAATTTAATATTCCCACCGCCGCTTATCAACGTTTCAACAATGCGCCGAAGGCCAAGCGTTATGTCCGCGAAATGGGTGCACCGATTGTTATCAAAGCTGACGGTCTGGCGGCTGGCAAAGGCGTCATCATGGCAATGTCTGTTGAAGAGGCGCTAGACGCTATCGATGATTGTTTCGAAGGTGCATTTGGCGATGCGGGCTATGAGGTGGTGGTCGAAGAATTCCTTGAAGGAGAAGAGGCTAGCCTGTTTGCCTTTTGCGATGGCCAGACCGCATTGCTGATGGGCACGGCCCAAGATCATAAGCGCGTTGGTGAAGGCGACACCGGGCCGAATACCGGCGGCATGGGCGCTTATTCGCCTGCGACCATTATGGATCAGGCAATGATTGATGAGGTGATGGGCGAGATCATCGTACCGACCCTCGCTGGAATGCATTCACGCGGCATACCGTTTAAGGGTATCCTTTTTGCTGGCCTGATGCTGACCGAGGATGGTCCGCAACTGATTGAATATAACGTGCGTTTTGGCGATCCAGAAACGCAGGTAATTTTGCCCCGGCTAAAATCTGATTTGCTCGAATTGATGATCGCTTCGGTTGAAAACTCGATATTGGAAGTTGAAGCTGAGTGGCGTGATGAAACTGCCCTCACCGTGGTTCTTGCCTCCAAAGGCTATCCGGGAAGTTACGAAAAAGGCACAGAAATTCGTGATCTTGATAAGGCTGAGGCCGACAATATTGAGATTTTTCATGCAGGTACCGCCGAAAATGATGGTAAGCTTACTGCCATTGGCGGACGTGTTCTGAATATCACGGCAATGGGTTCTTCGGTTAGTGAAGCGCAGGCAGATGCCTATGCCGCGATCAAGAAAATCGATTGGCCAAATGGTTTTTGCCGTTCGGATATTGGTTGGCGGGCTGTTGCTCGCGAGAAGGAGTAATGATGTTTATTCTACTCAAGATCATTCATATTGGCGCGTTGATGTTTGGCTCCGTCGCGAGCCTTGGCAATTTATATATGATGTTTGCCAAGGGGCCACATGACTTGCCCTCACCGGCCTTTGCCAACAAACTGCGTTATTTATTCCGCATCACCGGATTGATCGCGATACTGGCATTGTGGATTACCGGCCCGATGTTGATGGTCATCAAATATGGTCCGTGGGTGGATGGCAGTGCATTTTCAGCAAAGATTGGGTTTGCCACCTTGCTTTTGCTCATCATTAGCTTTTTGAATTTGTTGGCATGGCGTTCGAAAACGCCCCACAAAGGACCACCATCTTATGTGCCAAAACTGCTGGTAGTCGCTGCCATCGCTCTATTTTCAGCGATGGTTTCTGCAACGATTGCCTTTGGCTAAGGTCCAAACCCTAGTTTGTGTAACCAGCCAATTCACCCTTGATGACGTAGGTCAGCAATTGCACGACTTCTTCTGAAGTTACGGCTACCGCCAAAGCTGCTGCATCAACTTCTTTCAAAGCGTGTTGATGGTCAGGGCCGTGCATGACGATGGTTGGCTTGTTCAGCGCTGCAGCATATCCTGCATCAAAAGCTGCGTTCCACTGCTTGTATTTTTCGCCGAAACGCACCACCACCACATCAGCCTCGCTGATCAGAGTTCTGGTACGGATAGCGTTTAATTGTGCGCCCTTGTGATCGTGCCAGAACTTGTTTGGTTCTTCGCCCAAGATTGCTACGCCGCAATCGTCCGATGCTTCGTGGTGGGTGACGGGGCCTGCAAATTCAACTGGTAAATCGGCAGCTTTTGCACCAGCTTCGATTTGCTCGCGCCAATCAGAATGGATTTCACCGGACAGATAAATTTTCCAGATTTTCATGATATTTCCTTTTAATTAGCCACTGATTTTGCTGAAATCGGCAACCATGGAAGTGGCCCGCCGGATGCGATTTAGAAGCGCCAGACGGTTCAAACGGATTTGCGGGTCGTCATCGTTGACCAGCACGTTTTCGAAGAAAGAATCAATCGGTTCACGCAAGGTGGCCAGCGCCGACATGGCCGATGCGAAGTCTTCCGATTTTATGGCCTCAATGGCAGTTTGTTCCAGCTCGTTTAAACGAGTATTCAGTTTGATTTCTGAATCCACTTTCAGCAGATCATCCGAAATCGCAGTTGGAACTTCCGTACCTTTTTTCTCCTCGGCGGCGAGGATATTGGCGGCGCGTTTATAGCCTGCCAGAAGGTTGATGCCCTCTTCCGATTCAATCAGTTTTTGCAGGGCTTCTGCTTTGCGGGTGATGGTCAGAAGGTCATCGGATTCTGGTGTGATCACGGCATCAATCAAATCGTGACGAATGCCTTTGTCGCGCAGATAAACTTTCAGGCGGTCGTGGAAAAATGCCAGTAGATCTGCTGCATCATTTTTCGCTTCGACCTTGAGCAGTTTTTCCATGCAATGATTGGCGGTTTCAAGAAGGTTCAACCGCACATCGTTTTCGAGCACCAAGCGTATCACACCAAGGGCTGCACGGCGCAGAGCAAATGGATCTTTGCTGCCTGTGGGTTTTTCGTCGATAGCCCAAAAACCAACCAGTGTGTCGAGTTTATCTGCAAGCGCTACCGCAATGGACACTGGATCGGATGGCACACCGTCGCCCGGCCCTTGAGGCTTGTAATGGTCTTCGATTGCTGCGGCAACTGAAGCATCTTCCCCTGCTTTTTCGGCATAATAACGACCCATCAGGCCTTGCAATTCTGGGAATTCGTAGACCATGGCGGAGTTCAAATCTGCCTTGGCGAGATTTGCTGCACGCTCTGCTTTTTGTGGGTCTGCGCCAACGGTTTCAGCCAACTCTTTGGCCAGTGCCGCGATGCGCTTTACCCGCTCGCCTTGCGAACCAAGTTTGGCGTGGAACGTCACGTGATCGAGTTTTTTAACCCACGGCTTGAAACCTTCATCCGAAGTTGCGATTTGTAGGTCGCTCTCCCAGAAGAATTTAGCATCGGAAAGGCGTGCGTTCACGACCTTGCCATTGCCGCGAACAACTTCGGCTCCACCATCGGATGGGACGATGTTTGATACCAGTATGAAGCGGTTTACGAGCTCGTCAGAGTTTTGCTTTTTCAACACGAAACACTTTTGATTGTCGCGGATGGTTAGCTGAATGACTTCTCTTGGAATGTCGAGAAAAGCTTCTTCAAACGTCCCCATCAAAACCGTTGGCCATTCCACCAGACCGGCAACTTCTTCCAGCAGGCGGCTGTCCTCAACCAAATCAAAGCCTTGCGCGAAGGCTAGGTTTTTTGCGTCCGTTAGAATGGTTTCCTTACGGCGTTCCGCGTCTAACATCACATGGGCTTTTTCGAGACTTGCGGCGTAGTCTTCAAACCGCTTCACCGTAATTTCGCCTTCGGACATGAAACGGTGACCGACGGTTTTATTGCCGGATTTTATGCCGGAAATTTCGAACGGAACAATTTCAGTTTCTTCGGTTTCCGGGCCGAATGTGCACAGGATAGATTGCAGCGGGCGCACCCACTTTAGCGCACCAGCTCTGCTGCTTGCTTCGCCCCAACGCATGGATTTTGGCCATGGGAAATTCTTGATGATATCTGGCATGATCTCGGCGATGATATCCTGCGCATTGCGGCCAGCGGTTTCAATCACCGCTACATAATAATCGCCCTTTTTGGGATCGTTATGGATTTCAGCATCTTCAACTGAAGCTAGCCCAGCGCCACGTAAAAAGCCTTCGATTGCTTTTTCCGGCGCATCGGTACGCGGCCCTTTGCGCTCGGTTCTTAAGTCGGCAGATTTGGCGGTAAGTCCGCGGATATCCAATACCAAACGGCGCGGCGTCCAGAATTCTTTTGCGCCTTCATAGGTCAGACCAGCATCAACTAAAGCATTGGTCACAGCGCTACGAAGATCGCCCGCAGCTTTTCTCTGCATACGAGCCGGGATTTCTTCGGATAAAAGTTCGAGTAATAAATCAGGCATGGTTTCCACCTGCTTCTGTTTTCAGGAAGGCTTCACCGCAAGCTTTGGAAAGCGTTCTCACCCTCAAGATGTAGCTCTGACGCTCGGTGACTGAAATAACGCCCCTTGCATCCAGCAGATTAAAGACGTGGCTGGCTTTGATGCATTGATCATAGGCGGGATGCGCCATGATGATCTTCTTGCCGGTCTTTGGGTCGGTCTCTTCTTGCTCTAAAATGCGCTTGCACTCGCCTTCGGCATCTTCGAAATGGCGCAGTAGAATTTCGGTATCGGCCACATCAAAATTCCAGCGGGAATATTCGCGTTCCGTCTGCTGGAATATATCGCCATAGGTGACTTTGTCATTGCCTTCGCGGCCATTAAAATTGAGATCGTAGACGTTATCAACGTCCTGCACATACATGGCTAGGCGCTCTAGGCCATAGGTGAGTTCGCCGGCAACGGGAGAACATTCCTGCCCACAGACCTGCTGGAAATAGGTGAATTGGGAAACTTCCATACCGTCGCACCAGACTTCCCAGCCAAGGCCCCATGCGCCAAGTGTTGGGCTTTCCCAATCATCTTCCACGAAGCGTATATCGTGCAAATTTGTATCAATGCCGATGGCTTTCAAGGAACCCAGATAAAGTTCCTGCAAATTGGGTGGGGAAGGCTTCAACAGCACCTGATATTGATAATAATGTTGCAGGCGGTTGGGGTTTTCACCATAGCGGCCATCGGTTGGGCGGCGGGATGGCTGCACATAGGCAGCGTTCCATGATTTTGGCCCGAGCGCGCGCAAGGTTGTAGCTGGGTGAAATGTGCCTGCGCCCACTTCCATATCGTAGGGTTGCAGTATCACGCAGCCGTAATCTGCCCAGTATTGATGCAGAGTCAGGATCAAGCCCTGAAAGGAATTGGTTGGTTGCATATGTGCGGGTAAAGCAGCGTTTGTATTGGTCATTTTGGCCCGTGAGATTTGCTAGCAAGTCTGATTATTGTCTTCTCGCGAAACCTACCCATTTAAGCGGCCCCGTCAAGAAACATCCGCTGTTATATTTGCTGAATCAGTCATCGTCCGGGCGAAACACGCCGTCTGGTCCCTCTTTTAGCGAAGGTACCACTTTTTCTTCCCGTTTTTTATCGGTTTTTTCGAGTTCGTCGGCGGCGCGTTGCATCTCTTTGCGAAAGGCTTTGTAGCCAACCCACGCAACCCCGCCGATCAGAGCGAATGCGGTCAATTGCAGCATGTTTCTCCCCTAAATTACTTTTTCTTAAAGCCCGAAGCGGTTCCAATGGGCGCGTTCTTCGATGGCATCCAATACGCCAAACGCCAGACCACCTGCAGCAGCGGATGTCAATTCGGTGCTGACGCCCGGCACATTGCGGCCGAAGAACCCGCGTTTTGGCTGAATGAGTTTAAGCTTGGTCTTTTCGCCGTAACGTTCTTTGAGTACCGTACTCATATGTCCGAAACCATCGATCAGGCCCAGCTCTTTTGCTGGTCTGCCGGTCCAGAACATGCCGGTGAAAATATCTTTATTGTCGCTCAGCTTATCGCCGCGACGTTCCTTGACCATGTCGATGAAAATCTCATGGATATCGAGTTGGAGTTTTTTGATGTGATCAATATCGGATTTCTTTTCCGGTTGAAACGGATCGAGACCGACCTTGTTTTTACCAGCAGTATAAACACGCCGTTCAATACCGAGTTTTTCGATCGCTTTGTCAAAACCAAAGCCTGCTGCAACAACGCCAATGGAGCCAACAATCGATGTTTCATCGACGATGATCTCATCACCGGCAAGGGCGATCATATAACCACCGGATGCAGCGACATCCTCGACGAAGATCAGAACTTTTTTGTCTTTTTCTTTGGCCAGTTCACGGATGCGCGAATATATCAGTCGCGATTGCACCGGCGAACCACCGGGGGAATTAACCGAAATTGCAATGACAGGCGCGTCTTTGAAGGCAAAGGCTTTTGCCAAAACACCGGCGACAGATGCCAAAGACAGGTTTTGTTTGAAGGCTGACCCACCGGTCGCAATGACGCCGGCTAATCTGACCACAGGAATGATTGTGTGATCTTTACGGAATTTTGCTGGAAGTAATTTTTTAAATTGCATTCTTGCCCCGGGGCTTTGAGTTTTAAATTTTAAATATATCAAAACCCAAAATGGAGCTTATTGACCTGATTTACAAGATATCAGCGAAATTCAAATTACTATTTCCATTTAATATGTCATCAGCTTCTTTGGATTGCTTGCCATCATCGTCATGCATGACCAGTCCGGGCACCAGACGCAATGGCGCTTTGGAACCAGCAACACCGCGCACAACAATACGTTTAGCGGCTTCACCTTTACGAGAAAAAATTGGGAGGATGGTCAAGTTTCCAAACCGGCCTTGCGAACAGGCAATGATCTCGCCCAGACGTTCGCTGCGATAGATCAATGACAAGGTTCCACCCGGTTTGAGGATGGCAGAAGCCGTGCGTAGCCACGCATCCAACCCACCATCAGCCATCACATGGGCTTCCGCGCGCATGGGATCAGGGGATGCGCGTAAATTGGGCTGGTTATAGGGAGGGTTCAAAATAACATGATCAACGCTGTTGGGTTTCATGCCGGCAGCGCTTCTTTTTTCACCGGATAAGGTCACATCGGCATGGATGACATTTACCCGATTTACGAAATGGCTGTTGGCGGATAAAAGCAATGTTTGCTTTGCAAGATCGACCTGATGTTCATTACTTTCCACCAGCAATGCGGAAAGGTTTTTGTGGATGTTTATGGCTGCAAGACCGGCAGCCCCGCTGGCGGCACCCAGATCGGCGACAAAACCGTATGAATCATCCGGCAGGCTTGCGGCCAGCAGCATTGCATCCATGCCGGCACGATGGCCTTTGTCGGCGAATTGTAACAGTTCAAAACTACCGCTCGCGCCGTCTTTATGGAAAACATCCCGCGAAATATCTTTGGTAAAACTACCCATCTTCAAGAACCTGTTGACGCTTTGAGCTCGTGGCCCAAACCGGCATCCTGTAAAATGCGCCTTGCCCTTTGCAATGCGTCGTTTTCAACCATTACGCGCTGTTGGATCGCGCCAATGGAACCTTCAAGCATGCTCATATTTTGATCGAGCACGAAAAATCCAATATTTTGTTCGTTGAGCAGCGCTTTAACGAATGAAATGGTCACAATGTTATTGGTTTTAATGAGTTCAATCATGCAATGCCCCAATTGGTATGGTGAAAAAATGTCACCATAACACTCAATTTTCAAGCCACGCCTGTTCACTGGTAATAAACTTCTGGTGACTGGTCATAAAATTTCCCGATTAATCGGGAGAAACCAGCCATTTACCATATGTTGAGTCAATCTGTCCCTTGCACCTTTGGAGGCGCCAGATTACTTTCATAAGGAGTAGCCTTGCTCTATAATAAAAATATGACTGCATATGGGAATTGAACGAATGTCAGGTGTTGTAGTACCGATTGGCGAAAAGCCAACAAATGCCAGTATTAAGCCGTTGATGCAACTGGTTGGCAATGACATGGCGCGGGTAAATTCTCTGATCCTATCGAAAACCGGATCAGATGTGAAAATGATCCCCGAAATTGCCAAACATTTGATCGATTCCGGCGGCAAACGCCTACGTCCAATGATTACTCTGGCGACAGCGCAAATGTGTGGCTATGAGGGCGATCACCATATTACACTGGCAGCCAGCGTGGAATTCATGCACACGGCTACCTTGCTGCATGATGATGTGGTTGACGAAAGTGATATGCGCCGGGGCAAACAGGCCGCCCGTATGCTTTGGGGTAATGAGGCCAGTGTGCTGGTTGGCGATTTTCTGCTCGGCCAAGCATTTCGCATGATGGTGGATGTAGGTTCTTTGAGCGCTCTAAGGGTACTATCCCACGCAGCAACCGTGATTGCTGAGGGAGAAGTATTACAGCTTGCAGCAGCTAAAAATCTGGAAACAACGGAAGATGAATATCTGACCGTGATCCGCTCAAAAACAGCAGCGCTTTTTGCAGCCGCTGCTGAAGTTGGACCGATCATTGCCGGGCGTGATCAATCGATCATTAATGGCTTCAGATCCTTTGGCACCAATCTTGGCGTTGCTTTTCAGTTGATTGATGATGCCCTTGATTATGGCGGAAATGTCTCCAGCCTCGGCAAAAACGTTGGTGATGATTTCCGTGAAGGCAAGATTACCCTGCCGGTTGTGTTGAGCTATCGCCGGGGCAATGATGAAGAACGCAAATTCTGGAAAGACGCCATATCGAATGGCGAGACCAGTGATGCGGCGCTGGAAAACGCCCTTCATTTGATGACAAAATATGAGGCACTCAGCGATACGGTACTGCGGGCTCGCCACTATACCGAAGTTGCCAAGGATGCATTGGCGCCAATGCCATCATCAGCTCATAAAGATGCGTTAGCGGATGTGTTGGAGTTTTGTATCAGTCGGGCTGGATAGGCCGTAAAAATCACAAATAGTAATTTGGGAATCGTATGAAAAAAATATTATTGAGCTTCTGCGCCAGTTTGGTTCTTGTTGCTTCGAACTTTGCGACACCCTCGGTGGCGCTGGAAGCAAATATTGAGGAAACCGTTGGTAATGCGAGCCTTGCCGGTAGCTTTCTGGCGGCTCAAATTGCCGGGCGAGATAATGACGATAGTGCTGCTGTGGCTTTTTATTCCCGCGCCGTATCACTGGACCCGGAAAACAATGAATTAAAACGAAACTTGTTTGTTGCGCTGATAGCCAATGGCAGGATTTCTGATGCAATCACCATAGCCGATGCCATTCAGGGCGAAGGCAACCCCGTGTTTCTTTCCAGGGTCGCCTTGGGTGTTGAAGCGCTACGCAAACGTTCATGGACGAAGGTTCCTCTGGCGCTGGCGGATATTCGCGGCAATGATCTCGATAAGCTGACCGCTGAAATTATCAAGAGCTGGGCTCTGGTTGGCGCTGGTGATCTGAAAGCTGCGATTGCCAATGCCGATGCTATTGATGGCCCGAATTGGGTGATGCTGGTTCGCGATTACCATGTGGGGCTTATGTCAGCTGCCAGTGGTGATAATAAAAATGCAGTGGCCCGTTTCTCCAAAGTGCTCGAAAGACGCCAATTGGCCTCGATTTTGACCGAAACCTATGCCCGTGCAATTGAGGCTCTGATACGCTCGGAAATCCGTGCCGAAAACAACGACAAAGCCATTTTGGCATTGAAGAAAGGTACTGACTTTCTTCCAAATCATGCCGCTTTCGCAGCGCTACAAAGAATTATGGGCGACAAAAAGACGGTGACCCCATTGGTCACCTCCCCGCAGGAAGGGGTCGCTGAACTGCTGTTCAACATCGCTTCTGCGATCGGCCGCGAAGGTGGAACGCCTTTTGCAAAAACCCATCTTCAACTTGCCAATTATCTGAATGGCGGCAACGATGTCGTTTCATTTGCTCTTGCTGGAATTTATGAACGCCAAAAACAATATGCTGAGGCCAATGAATTGCTGGGGACCATTAGCGATGTCTCTCCATTATATCACCGTGCATCGATTGCCAAAGCACTGAACCTTTCATCAATTGGCGAGAAAAATCAGGCGATTGCCAGTTTACGCGAATTGATTGCCAATTCACCAAAAGAACTCACCACTTATATGACCCTTGGTGCGTTGTTCTCTCGTGCTGAGAATTACTTTGAGGCTGCCAAGATATATGATCTTGCGGTTGCCGAAATCGGCACTCCCCAGCCCTATCACTGGAATTTATTTTTTCGTCTGGCGATTGCCCGGGAGCGTTTGAAACATTGGGATTTGGCAGAACCAAACTTCAAAAAAGCTCTGGAACTTTTTCCTAATCAAGCTGACGTTTTGAATTATCTTGGATATTCATGGATTGATAAGGGCATTCATCTGGATGAAGGCGTTGCAATGATCCGCAAGGCTGTGGAATTAAAACCCCGCTCTGGATATATCATCGATAGCCTTGGATGGGCTCATTATAAGCTGGCCGATTATGATCAGGCGGTTCGCGAGTTGGAGCGTGCTGTGCAACTTATGTCGCAGGACGCCACGGTCAACGACCATCTGGGAGATGCTTATTGGAAGGTCGGGCGCAAGCTGGAAGCAACGTTCCAATGGCGGCACGCGATTAACGCCAAACCGGGCCCGGTGGAAAAAGCAAAGATCGAGAAAAAGCTGGAAAACGGTCTGGTTGATGAAACCGATGATACCGCACAAAATGCCAATTAAAATTAGCGGTTTGGCGGGCGTCTGCCAATCAAAAATTGGATGAAAATTTTCTGCCGCGCCCCTGCGAAAATCAATCTGACTTTGCATATCACGGGTCAACGTGATGATGGTTATCACCTGCTCGATACGCTAGTGATTTTTACCGAACTGGGAGATGAACTTCTCCTATCAACTCCGGATGACCTCATCAAAGACCGGTTGGAGATATCCGGCCCGTTTTCAAACGATCTATCTAATCATGGTGAAAACCTGGTTTTACGCGCGGTCACCTTGCTGCGGGGGATATTAGTCTCACAGAATATTACGGCACCTGCTGTTCATATCGAATTACAGAAAAACCTTCCGGTTTCAAGTGGTATTGGCGGCGGCTCGGCTGATGCTGCGGCGACGCTTCGGGGGCTGAAAAAATTCTGGGATTTTCACGATAGTGACGTAGTTTTTGATGTAGCCAAACGATTGGGCGCCGATGTCCCTATGTGCTTGCACAGTAATACTTTGCGCGCGCGCGGTGTGGGTGATGAAATATCTGTCCTGGATGGATTTAAAGATTTTCATTTGCTGTTGGTCAATCCCGGCGTTAGCATTGCTACTATGGATATTTTTAATGCCCTTTCGAACAAGAATAATATGGGCATGGAATTTTCGCATTTCCCAGCCATTGAAATGTTGTCTGACACCAGAAATGATTTGCAACAACCTGCGATTTCTCATGCACCAGTCATTCAAAGCGTTCTTGATGCCTTGGCAGAATTACCGCAAATTCAATTTGTCCGAATGAGTGGTTCAGGTGCCACATGTTTTGGGGTTTTTGAAACAGCTAAAGACGCTAAAAGTGCTCAGATTGCATTATCGAGCCAGCATCCTGAATGGTGGATTATGAGTACAAAGCTAATTAACGACAAGGAGGAACTTGACCGTGTCATCCAATAATTCCCGCGAATTTATTCCGGTGGGCTTTGCTGTCCTCACGGTCTCTGATACCCGCACACTTGATGAAGATAAATCAGGAAAAATACTGGCCGAACGGCTGAAAAAAGACGGACATATTCTGGTCGATCGCCAAATTACAACCGATGATGTGGATAAGATTCAGGCGCAGTTGAAGCGTTGGATTGCTCAGGATGATATCGACGTGATCCTTACAACAGGCGGCACGGGTTTTACCGGTCGCGACATTACGCCTGAGGCGGTGGAACCTTTGTTTGAAAAACGCATGGATGGATTTTCCAATGTTTTCCATCGCATCAGCTTTGATAAAATCGGCACATCGACCATTCAGTCCCGAGCGACTGCCGGGCTGGCCGGATCGACGTTTATATTCTGCATCCCCGGTTCTCCCGGCGCGTGCAAGGATGCTTGGGACGGCATATTGAGCCAGCAATTTGACTACCGTCACATGCCCTGCAATTTTGTGGAAATCATGCCGAGGCTGGATGAGCATTTGAAGCGCGGCGCTGGGTCGTAAATCCTAACGCAGCACCTTCGCCAATCCACTGCTTGGAAAACATGTGGGCTTGCGTTTGTTTTTTGATTGCCAAATGCCAATGGCACGGCGGGTTTTAAAACCGGCAAGACCATCTGCGCCGCCCACATCATGGCCGAGTTTTATCAAGCGTTTTTGCATGGTCATTACCTGACCGCGTTTCAAACCGCTGATCTTTTTCCAGCCCGCCCGAAACGGTTTATTTCCATAGGCAATCCGGTCGGCGACATTACCGATAAACAGAGCGTATAAATCCGAATTATTGTAGGATTTTATTACATAAAAATTGGGTGTGGCGATGAAGACAGGGCCGCTGAGGCCCGCGGGTACAAGCAAAGCGGCCTTGCGTTTTAACTCAGATTTCGGAAACGCCTTGCCCGAAAAACGCGTCACGCCAGATTGGGCCCACGCTGATACAGCACGCATCTGGTCCGGGCCTTCGAGAGCACAGGAAACGGACGCCGGAATCTTAGCCTCAAAGCCCCAATCCCTGCCCCGTTGCCAACCATATTTATTGAGATAATTGGCAATTGAAGCGAGTGTGTCCGGCACGGAGGTCCAGATATTCCGCTTACCATCCCCATCAAAATCTACCGCATATTCAAGGAAGCTCGACGGCAGAAACTGCGGCTGTCCCAAGGCTCCTGCCCATGAGCTTTTCATTGAAGCGCGGGTGACATAGCCCTTTTCAATCATGACAAGGGCCGCCAGTATTTCCTTATGAAAAAGTGGTTTCCTGGTGGACATAAAGGCTTTGGTGGCAAGAACCTGAATTGCGTTATGGGGAATTTTTGCCCTGCCAAACCCTGATTCTCTCCCCCAGATAGCCAGTATGATGCGACCGGGAACGCCGTATTTTTTCTCAATGCGGCTAAGGAGTTTTTTGTGACGAGTGGCTAACTTCCTGCCGGAAGCTACCAGTGATCGTATGCGCTTTTCTGAAAAATATGGCGCGGGGCTACGGAACTCTGCCTGTTGTTGCACTCGCGTCGATTTTGGCTTTGAACCGGGCATTACCAAATCCGGCAATTTCCAGTTTATCTTTATGCCCGACATGGTCTTCTTGAAGGTTTTGGAGGAAACGCCGTTGGCTTTGGCATCTTTCCACAGGGTTTGGGATACCCAGCGCTGGAATTGCTTTTCCACGGATGCCTTTGACGCGGCATGGGCGGGTGAGGTGATTGAAAGCAGCGCCAACATGAACGACACCAACAGATAGCCACCAATTCTCAATCCAATTCCACCCATCTCAATTCCACCGATTCATTGAAATAATCACATCCATCTTATGCCTTAGAATTATGTTTCTTTCAAAGCATTCCAATTTGTTCTTGTTTTGTTCTGATTTCCATGATAATCATGTTTTCCTAGAGCAGGCAAGGAGAAATGTTATGGCATCGACTGAGACGCAAAATGTTGGTTCACATCATAATGCTCCCCTTGCGCATGAGTCTTATATGGCTGGCAGCGTCCTCCCAAGAAATCGCTATACTATTCCAGATACGCGTCGGCGTGGACACGGAGCAGGACTGAATCCATCGAGCAGGTTTGAAACGTTTTCCCGCGATGTGTTTGATGATGACTGGCAGACCCTTGATGAATTGCCGTCGTTCAAGACAGAAGTTCAGGTGGAGAATGCGCGTACGATTATTTCGAAGAACACATCACCGGATCTCCACTTTGACCGCTCGATTAATCCTTATCGAGGCTGTGAGCATGGGTGTATTTATTGTTATGCACGGCCGACACACGCCTATATGGGGCTTTCTGCGGGACTGGATTTTGAAACCAAACTGTTTGCAAAGCCCGGAGCCGCCAAGCTTTTGAAACAAGCTCTTTCAAAAAAGAACTATGAGGCAAGACCTATCGCTATGGGCACCAATACGGACCCTTATCAACCGATAGAAAAGAAGTGGCGCATCACACGGGAAATTCTTGAAGTTTTAGAACAGGCGGATCATCCGGTAGCGATTGTTACCAAGTCCCATCTGGTGACCCGAGATATTGATATCCTTGAGCGGATGGCCGCAAAAAACCTTGTTCGAGTAGCAATCTCCATCACCACGCTGGATCGCCGTCTGGCACGCGCCATGGAACCGCGTGCAGCAGCTCCCGGTTTGCGGTTGAAGACGATTCATCAATTGAGTGAGGCTGGCATTCCGACTTCCGTAATGATTGGCCCTGTCATCCCCGCACTTAGTGATCACGAGATGGAACGTATTTTAGAATCGGCCAAAGCAGCTGGTGCGGATGAGGCTGGATACATCTTGCTGCGCCTGCCCGGTGAAGTTAGCCCGATTTTCCGCGACTGGCTGCTGCGAGAATATCCTGATCGTTACAACAGGGTGTTGGAGCTTCTTCGTTCCATGCGCGGTGGCAAGGATTACAATGCCGAGTTTGGCGAGCGTATGCGGGGTGAAGGGCCTTATGCGTGGCAGATCGGACGGCGTTTTGAAATTGCCTGCAAAAGATTGAAGCTTAACCGTGACCGGCATCAGCTCAATAGTGAATTGTTCAAGTCACCTTTGAACAATGCGCAACTTAGTTTGTTCTAGGAGCAGAAACTTATTTTCCTATACCCAATTCGCCGCAACTGAATTGGGTATAGGGCTTGCAGAGAGTCGGAGTTTGGTGGAGCATTGCCCTATGCCCTTTTCATCAAACATCGATTCTCTGCCCTCATTCACATTGCCCGATGGGCCCAATTTTCTTTTCGAAGAGAAGCTGGCCACAACGGGGTGTTGGCCTGTTGCAGGGGTTGATGAGGCCGGACGTGGACCTCTTGCCGGGCCAGTTGTGGCAGCGGCGGTTATTCTGGATGCTGATAATATTCCCAAAGGCATCAATGATTCAAAAAAGCTCTCTGCCAGCAAGCGTGAAGCCATATTTGATCAAATCATGCTTACATCGCTTGTTGCCTGGTCGGCCTCCCCTGCCAAAGAGATCGATGAGATCAATATACGTCAGGCAACTCTTTCAGCCATGGTGCGTTCTGTCCGCTCTCTGTCTTTAATGCCGAAGCATGTATTGGTAGATGGCCGCGATGTGCCTGAGTCGATCTCAGATATAGGCGAGGCGTTTATTAAGGGGGATGCGCGATCTCTTTCGATTGCCGCAGCTTCGATTATCGCAAAGGTTATTCGTGACCGAATGATGGTGCAGGCAGAGATTGACTATCCGGGCTATGGCTTTGCCAAGCATAAGGGCTACGGCACCAAAGCTCACCGCAAGGCTATTCATTCACTTGGCCCCTGCCCGCTCCATAGAAAAAGCTTTGAACCGGTTAAAAGCCTGCTTGGATTTTAGGCAAAAAAAATGCCCGCATATTTGTACGGGCATTTTAAATATTCTATTTTGATCAAGAACTAGTGCAGTTTAGCTTTCACTTCCGCAATGCCTTTGGAAATCAGATCGCTTGCCGTTTTGCCAGTAACCTTGCTGCCGATGATTTGTTCGGCTGCGGCCATAGCCATATCAATTGCTGAAGCGCGTACTTCGGTCAGTGCCTGTGCTTCGGCCTGCTCGATCTTCTGCTCCGCAACGATTGTACGGCGTTCCACGAACTCTTCCATTTTTCTGGCAGCGTCCATGGACAAAGCATCAGCTTCGCGCTTGGCAGCGGCTATGATGCCTTCGGCTTCTTTTTCTGCTTCTTTGCGCTTGCGCTGATATTCGGCCAGCAATTCCTGCGCTTCTTCGCGCAGTCTGCGGGCCTCGTCCAGATCGCTGCGTATCTTATCAGCACGACCATCCAGATTTTTGGTGATCATTCCCGGCACCTTGATATAGACCATGCCAGCCAGAAAGATGAAAAGAGCAACGGTGGCCCAAAAGGTAGCGTCCATCATAATTTCCTATTTACCTGCCGCCGTGATTGCTTTTGCAATCTCGGCTTTGGTCAATTTTCCACCGATCAATTCTTTGACAATTGTCTCAGCGGTATCTGCTGCAATAGTACCAACTTCAGCCAATGCGGCATTCTTGATTTTGGCAATTTTTGCTTCCGCCTGAGAAAGCTTCTTGGCCAAAGTTTCTTCAATCTTGCTGCGCTGGGCATCGGCGTCGGCTTTCGCCTTGTCCTTTGCCTCTTGGGCAATGGCGTGGGCATTCTGCTTGGCTTGAGCCAGTTCCTGCTCATAGGCAGCATGGGCGTGATCAGACTCGTCCTTTAGACGCTGAGCCTCATCAAGATCCTGGGAAATGCGATCCTTGCGTGTTTCCAGAATGCTGGAAATGCGCGGGAGTACAATCCGTGCCATGAGGAAATAGAACAAGCCAAACGTAATCGCCAGCCATAATAGCTGAGATGCAAAATAGGTCGGATCAAACGGCGGAAAATTCCCACCGCTCTCATGACCACCGCCATGGGCTGCTTCGCTTGTGGCAGCGAGTGCTTTGCTTATAAACATAAGCCCCTCCTTCGAAAGGGAATCCAAGCGTTACATATGTTACGCTTGGAAATATTGATTGCTGAAATTAAACAGCAAAGAGAAGGAGAAGAGCGATAAGCAATGAGAAAATGCCGAGGGCTTCTGTCACCGCAAAACCGAAGATCAAGCGACCGAACTGGCCGTCTGCTGCGGATGGGTTACGAAGAGCGCCGGAAAGAAAGTGACCGAACAATGTGCCAAGGCCAACGCCAGCGCCGCCCATTCCAACACATGCAATGCCTGCACCGATCAATTTTGCTGCATCTGCTTCCATGATAATATTCCTTTTACTTGGTTTGATTCTTAGATTTGAATTTCAGTTAATTAATGTGAGGGATGAATTGCATCGTTGAGATACATGCAAGTCAAAATTGCGAATACGTAGGCCTGCAAGAACGCGACCAGAAACTCCAGCGCTGTTAACGCCACAGTGAAAGCGATTGGCAGGATAGCCAATGCAAAACCACCAGCGCCAAAAGCACCGATCATGGAAACGGCGAAGCCTGCGAAAACCTTCAAGGTAATGTGCCCAGCCAGCATGTTGGCGAACAGACGTACGGAGAGGCTGATTGGGCGTGAAACGAAGGACAGAACCTCAATAAACACGATTACCGGAACCAGCACGCCGGGAACGCCTTGCGGTACGAATAATTTGAAGAAGCCGAAACCGTTTTTCATCAGGCCGTAAATGATCACAGTGCCTATCACCATGATGGCGAAGGCTGCGGTGATGATAATATGGGTCATTACTGTGAAGAAATACGGGAACATTCCGAACAGATTTGAAACGAGAATGAACATAAACAGCGAGAACACCATGGGGAAGAACTTCATCCCCTCGCTGCCGGCGCTATCGCGAAGCAGATTGGCCACAAATTCGAAGCACATCTCCGATATGGATTGCAATCTGCCGGGGATAAGTCCGCGACCATTGGTCGACAGGATCAAAAACCCTGCGGTAAGGGCCACTGTCAGCGTCATGAACAGGGCTGAATTGGTAAAAGACAGATCAACGCCGCCCACTTCTAGCGGGATCAACTTAGTAATCTGAAACTGGTGGATAGGATCGTTTGCCACCTGATATCCTTTTTATATTCTGCGCTTGGTTCTGGTTGTTACCAGATTAGCGCATCAATTATCTTCATTACGGTCTTTCGTATCGGCGTTGCTGCCAGGACGCAAGGCCCTATTTTCAGCTACCAATCCGGCAGAACGCATTACGTTCAAAACACCGGCACAAAACCCGAGGAGCAAAAACAGAATCATTGCCCATGGCGTTGTGCCAAAAAAACGATCAATCGCCCAGCCCAAACCTGCTCCAACCAAAATTGCGGCCACAAAATCAGTGGACAAGCGCATGGCTTGGGAAAAGCCGGTGGCGTCGGTATTTCGTCTTCCGGTTCCTCTCTCGTCCTTGCGCCGTGATTTTAACTCACGTTGAAGGGATTCGAGACGATCATCCAATTGATCATCAGCTCCGTTTTCACCCGGTTGTTGGCTATTCTTGGCCAAGCGATAAGTTCCTTTGAAAGGTTCATCAAAAACACGAGAGAGTCGGTCTCTAAGATCGCGCGAAACATAGGTTCACCGTCCCCAAGTGTCAAGCAATTGCAGTACGACTTAGGTCGTGTTCCAACATAAAAATGCGGATTGTTTTCGCAGTGCGACAATGCGCCATGCGTTAAGCGGCAAATTCAGCCTGTTTTTGAAGAAATATGCCCAGAATCAGGGCTTAGCTCCAGCCGCCATTCTTAGTGCGGTAAAAGACATGGAGGCCGATTTTGCCTACTTTTTTCATCTTTCTTGCCCATTTCGGGTGCACATAGGTCGCGTGGTAATGGGTGGATGAGCCAACCTGCGGAAACCAGATGCGTCCGGCGCTGGTTTCTGTTGCGATATGTTGGGCCACTTTCCAGAGTTTTTTACTCCTCACACGATCGCGGATGCGGTCACAGGCGAAAGAGAACTGACAACGATTGCGCCAGTTTTTGTTCTGGTAGACCACGCCGCAAATCGAACCTGGATAAGCCGGGTTTTTGACCCGGTTGAGAATGACTTGCGCAACAGCTGCCTGTCCGCGCACGGGCTCACCGCGTGCTTCAAAGTATATACCTTCGGCCAGACATTTCTGCTGTCGTTTGGAATAGGAGCTCTTTGGTAAATAACCGCCGGCCCATTTATGATCGCTCTTGCCGAGCTTGGGTAAAAGCGCCAGCGGCTCTGTTGTTTTCAGCACGGCAGCAAAAGGAGAGCGTTCCAGCTCCGGTTCGGCAGCGAAGGCAAAAACGGAGCTTTCCGATTCTTTCACGAGTTTTGCGATCATAACGGGGAGATTCGGATCGATATTTGATTTAGCCGGTTTTTTCACATGAAAGGCCGAGGCAACCAGAAGAGCTTCCTTGTGAGATTTTGGTTTTACAAATGCCAGCTCAAGCTTCTCACTGCGATTGAGGCCTTCAAGCATGCTATGGCGCTGCAAAACTGAGCCAGCCGAAAAATGTGCCGGCGGCGCTTTGGCCGTTGCGGAAACAACGCGGCCACCTTTAAGAGAACGATTGATCTTTTGTGGCACCCGCTCGGTCTTCACGCCCAATTGGACGGGCTGCTTCATGGATGCGGTGCGCTCAGTTGCATTGGGAACCGATCCGGTGATCATGCGATCAAGGGCGGGTATCTGGATGGTTTTACCAGTGATAAAAGCCGAAGCAAGAATGGTCTCGCCGGGGGCTTCTTCAATGTGTGCCATCCAGCGATTGGAAACATCTCTGCTCGCTACATCCTGAAATGCAATCGCATTGGGAAAACCAAAAAACATGCCGCCAGCGGCAAGCAAGGGCAACATGAATTTCTTTGCCCGCCGTTGCCAGCAGGGCGAAAGAAGATGGGAAGTACGCAAAACTCTACTCCACAGGTATGACGTATTTAGCCAATGAGGCTTAACGAACTGAACTATCTTTGGAATGACCATAAATAATTAACCTTGAGGAAGCGTTAAGCGATCATTTCCAGAAAGTTAAGATTGGAAAAATGCCCTGCGATGAAATTCAATGCAGGTGAATTTGGGCATCATTATGCTCACAATGTGGAAGCGTATAATTTGTCTGTGGTTAAGATATGAATCCTTGGTCAGAGGACGATTAGTAAATCAACCCAAGCACGCTAGACGCGTCGTTATATAGAACAACCCCAATCAAAAACAAATTCCCGATCAAAATTCGCAATATCCAACAGTTCTTTTAGAGCAATATATTCCATATTTGCTTACATCAAACACTGGATAACCCTTGAACAACACAAGAAGGTCTCTTGACTTCAATAGATATCTCATAAATATGAGGTGCAACTACAGGTTGTATAACTGGGGACTACACTATGAAAAAAATTGCACTTTTAGTATTATTATCAGTATCCGTTAGTGCTTGTGACCGCACATCAAGAAGCTTTGGGGCATTATCTTTACAAAAACGACTGCCTCCCAAAACTCACGAGATCGTTCCAAGTGCCCTACCAAGAATAGGACGACTATATTTTTCCGGTGATGGTAGGCGCCCAGTATTTTCGCTTCCAGATGGCACGATATATAACCGACTGTGCTATGATGATTTTGCCAAAGATAATAAGCTCAAACAAATTTCAAATTACATAATCGACGATGGCATTGTTATTGACAAAAAGACTGTGACTCAGAAACTTGGTGGCAACGTTTCGCTATCACTTAGCAAATTTAAGAAATTTGGAAACATTGGCTTTGATGCAAAAGGCAATAGAAATCGCGTCTACACAATAACCCAAGCCCATCAGTTATCACTGTTGGACAGTGGGGTTGATCTAGTTAAGTCTGAAATCGGCGATAATTGCAGACAGGCCATAGCCTCTCTGCAAAAAAGCGGTCGGAACGTTGTATTAATATTAAGCGCCGTTAAAGCTAATTCAATTAGTGACATCACCAATCTGTCCGGAAGCGGTAAAATCGGCATTCCGACTATCGGCTTTGGTATTGGCGGAACCTATGAGCGTAATAATGCTGAAACTTATTCAAACGTAATTATCGGCATTAATCCAGATGAGTTCTTATAATATGTGGTTCCGCTAATTGTTACGCCGCTTCCTATTTGCAAAAGGATTTTCGCTCTTGCGCATGAACAGGCGGATCGGTACTCCGAACAGATCAAACTCCTTGCGCAACTCATTGACCATGTAGCGGCTATATGAGGTTGGCAATGAATCCGGCTTGGAGCACGACACTGAAAATGTCGGCGGACGGCTTTTTGCTTGCGTGATATAGCGCAGCTTGATGCGACGTCCCGACGCTGCTGGCGGTGGATGATGGTATAATATGCCCGATAGCCAGCGGTTCAGCGGGGCCGTTGGGATACGGCGGTTCCATGTTTTATGAACTTCCAGCACGGCGGCCATTAATTTATCAATGCCCTCGCCTGTCTCGGCGGAGATCGGAATAACCTTCAGGCCCTTAACCTGCGAAAGATGCCGGGCGGCTTTTTCGTGCATTTCTTTCAGCACAGCCTGACGATCCTCGATCAAATCCCACTTATTAAGGGCAATAACCAAAGCACGGCCTTCGCGGATGATCAGATCGGTGATCTGTAAATCCTGCTTTTCAAATGGAATGGTCACATCCAGAACGATGATCACCACTTCGGCAAACTGAACGGCACGAAGACCATCGAATACGGAAAGCTTTTCGAGCTTGCCCTGCATCTTGGCTTTTTTGCGCATTCCGGCGGTATCGTGAAGCTGTATCTTCCGGCCGTGCCATTCCCAATCGACGGAAATTGAATCGCGTGTGATACCAGCTTCGGGCCCAGTCAGCATGCGCTCTTCGCCAATCATCTCATTGATCAACGTTGACTTACCCGCATTGGGTCTGCCGACAACTGCAATTTTCATGGGCTTTGTATTGTCGTAAGCGAGCTCTTCCTCGCCATCTTCAAAACCTTCGGGTAATTCGTCTTCACTGTCGCTGATTTCGATTGGTTCAGGTTTCGGCGGGAAGGCTACTTCCTCGCCAACCTTATCGAGGATTGCCTGATAGAGATCACTCATGCCGATGCCATGTTCGGCGGAAACAGGAACAGGATCGCCAAAGCCAAGCCGGTAAGCGTCGTAAAAGCCACTCTCGCCGGTTCTGCCTTCCATCTTGTTGGCAACCAGAACGATGGGCGTTTCTGTTTTACGCAGGATTTGGGCAAAGCTTTTGTCATTGGGGACAATGCCGCTTCGTGCATCGACCAGAAACAGGCAAAGGTCAGCTTCTTCAATCGCAAGATCGGTTTGCTCGCGCATGCGCCCTTGCAGGCTTTCTTCATCCGCATCTTCAAGACCCGCGGTGTCGATGATCTTAAAGCGTAAATCACCAAGTCGGGCGTCGGCCATGCGACGATCGCGGGTAACCCCCGGCGTATCATCAACCAAAGCAAGCCGCTTGCCGACCAGCCGATTAAATAAAGTCGACTTGCCCACATTGGGACGACCAATGATAGCAACTGTGAAACTCATAATATTACTTTCTTTTTCACGGCGCGCTAGCGCCGGGCAGCTCTTCGCTGCCTCTACGGCTGGCCCTACAAAGTGAGTTAGCTAGCCTTAGTCACGCCTTTACCGGCGAGTAATTTCAGCATGACATCAGCTCGGGAGCGTGTGCCTGCGGTGGATTGCGCATCGTCTAGAATTGCCTGAAACCATTTATAGGCATCCTGTAATTTATTGGCCTTCCATGCAGCAAGACCCAGCCCTTCACGGGCGGAATGGCGAAATGGTTCGCCGCCTTCTGCCAAAGCGCCAAGGCGTTTTGTTACATCTTCCATGCTGCCGGAATCAACCAACAAGAGACCCGCGCGCAACTTAGCAACGCTTTGCAATGTGGCGTTGAAGCTGCTGTCAGCTGCGATTTTGTCAAAGGCTGCAACCGCTTCGCTAACATCACCGCGTTTTGCGACTTCGGAGGCAATGCGTAATTGCGCCAATGCTGGATATTGACCGTAGCCATCTGCGCTCAGCGCTTCGAGGCTTTTGATTGCATCATCGTGCTTGCCATCATTGGATAATGCGATGGCCGCCATGAATTTATCGCCGGAAGCTGCCGCTTGGCCTTCACTATAGCTTTGCCAGCCGCGCGAAGCAGCGGTGACCACAACGATCAAAACCGCTACGCTTAGGATAACCCATTTATATTTCTTCCAGAGGCCTTCCATGCGGTCCTGCCGCATTTCTTCATTGACCTCGCGAATAAACTGATCGTCTTCCATTAAATTCTCAATCCGGATTGGTAAAATTGTGGTTTGACTAAATAATCTGCCGCAAATAGCGGCGATTTGGCCAATCAATCTTTGTTGTAGGATGCCTTGTAGCCGAAATCATACCCTTTATGCAATCACTTCTACGCCAATCAGCATGCCGTGCAGAACGTGCAGCATCAGCATCCAAAGGCCAAGACCTATGACAAGGGCAAAGATATCAGGAAAAATTGATCTCACGACCAGTGCCCCGGAGCTTCTGCGATCTACGTTTAGTCGGTTCCAAATAGCCCAGACAAGAATGGAACCAAATAATAAAACACTGGCCAGATCGCCGTTCATCATTAAATGAGCAAACGCCCAGATGATGACACCGGTAATCATCGGGTGCTTCAATCGCGCCTTGATATAGCCGGTGGGCAGGCTGCCAGCGACCATAAAGACAAAGGCGATCAGCATTAACATCATGGTGAGATGAGGCATCCAGCTTGGCGCATAATATAAGTCTGGCGCATCGGGACGCGCTTCACCAAAGCCCCAAATGATCAGGCCAAGCCCGCCCAGCGAGAATGCAGAATAAAGACCACGCCAGCCGAGTTTCCCCAGCTTAACGACCATCTCATCGCGCCATCGGGGCGCAAGCATCTGGATTGAGTGATTTCCGAGGAAAATTACCAGTCCTAAAATCAATATCCACATGGAGTTCTCGCTGCTATGCTCGATTAATACTGGCCCGAATATAATGGCTGACAAGGGAGATTGCCATACCATGTCTGTTGATATTGAATTTGCGGTTAACTTGCTGAATGAAAAGCAGAAAGAACTGGAGGAATTTTCCAAACTTTCGCAGGAATCTCGCCAGACCGTTGAGCTTGATCAACAGTCCGTCGGCAGGCTTTCACGCATGGATGCGATGCAACAACAAGCCATGGCAAAAGCACAGGAACGAAACCGCCAGCTTGATTTACAGCGTATCGAAATGGCGTTTCGCAGGATCAAGGGTGGCGATTATGGTTATTGCGCCGAATGTGACGAGGAGATTCCTGCAGGCCGGCTAAAGGTAGATCCCATGGCCGAGCGCTGTGTGAAATGTGCTTAGTTTGCTCTCACGGCATATCTTCGCTGCGCTCAGGCCTGCGAGGCGCGGCGCATTAGCGCCGGTCGCTCTTCGCTCTCGCCTTCGGCGTGGTGGATGCGGATAGTATGTGGTGTGATTATTCCGCGTTTTGCCTTGCTAGGTATTCGCTGTCGATATCGGGTAGCGGCTGATCGTTAATTGCCGCCTCGAAGGATCTCAGGCGTTTGTAGATGGAAAGCAGTTCAACAATCGTTGTCCATGAATTGACCAGATACTGGAATGAATTACTTACCTGATTAAAGGCGGTCAAAATCTGCTGCAAAATGCCGAAGGTGATTTTGCCTGCGATGATTGTTGGAATCAGGATGAAGTATGAGAATATACCATCCGCTTGAATGTATAACATACGTGCCACATTGAAATATAAGTAGTTGAAATAGAGCCGGAAATAATTTTTTCGCACGTGGGAAAATAACTCATTAATGGTCATAGGTTGCGCTCTGGTTTCGTCATCTTCTCCATAAACCAATTCCTTGCGATAAGCAGCTTCCACTCGTTGGTTTCTAAATTCCAACCCTGGTAATTTTATCCCGACCAGGGCCAGCAACCCCGTGCCAAAAACCGACCAGATCATTGCTGCGATGAATAGAGGAGCAGGTATTGCACCGACAATTGGAAGCTCTGTCACATGGCTCGACAAAACATAAAGAACCGGCAGGAATGCAAACAAGGTCATCACGGCATCCACCATATTCACTCCGAGATTTTCCATGATATAGGCAAATCGCATGGTATCTTCCTGCACCCTTTGGGAAGCACCCTCGATGACGCGAACCTGTGACCATTTCGACATGTAATAGTCATTCATGGCGGTGCGCCATCGAAAGACATAATGGCTGACAACAAATTTTGTGACCACATAGACCAAAATCGACATGGAGGCTATCTGCAAGAATATGAACATGAGCCCATATAACTCAGAGGCTGGAGTAACGGTGCCGGACAAAGCCTGTTGAACCACATCAAAGAACGGGCGCCGCCAATTATTGACCGCTACAGCGATCTGCACCGAGAAATAAGTGGAATACAGAATAAGGGCAGAGACCAGTATCGACCAGAGTTGCCATTTATGAGGAAAAGCCCACATCCAAAATGCAGCAAAAGTTAATACAAAAAATAAGAAATATACGTCGAACCATAAAAATTCTGGTGTCCAGAAATAATGTAGCCCGACGATTGGTGCTGCATCGGCCGCGGTTTTTTCGAATCCGAAAAATTGTCCGACATCAGGCCCAATTGTGTACCAGACGGCAACAGATACGGCTGACCAGAGGATAATTGCGGGGAAAAATAATCTCGGGTTAGGGAAAAATGATGCAAACATTGGGTGATTCATCCTGATTTCAATTTCCGGGATATTACCTACTTGCAACGTCAAAGCTAGGCTTCATACGGGTTTGTGAACAGAAGTGCGCTGCTTTTTTCGAAAAAGAAGTGCGCTGCTTTTTTCGAAAACAAGAGATAAAAAACGTGATGAGATTCGATGTGTGACAGAATGCACACCCATCGGAACAATCCTCCCCTAAATTAAGGACAAGGAACAGGGAGACCTGCTTCGAAACAAATTCAAGAATGCTGGCTAGCATGCTTTCCAATAGTCATCTGCTAGCCAGTATGTCCTCCCGGTTAACGCCCCTACCGGGAGGACATTTTATTTAAATCTTCCCAACGCATTCCCGCATTAACTCCCTAGTTACCATTTGCGCTCAGTCTGTGATTCTAACGAATCGTTTGGAGTGAAGAATGCGCCTGTTTACTGGAAGAGAACCCGATAATGAGTTTATCCGTGAGTTTGAAGAAATGCTGGGAGATAGAGAAGCTGCCGACAAATATTCCGTCGCCATGGATGATGTGATCCTGTATCTGGAAGATATGGATCCGGTCGCCTGCCCTCCAGACTACGTCTTTCCCCGAGGAGACACCGAAGCATGGGTCTATGACCATGGCAAAATTGCCGAATTGATCTTCGTCAAAGTATGATTGAAGGCTCGTCCTTCATACCATCAATACATCTGGATGCTGCCAACCTTCAAGCTGGCTCATTCGTGTTAGCCATGAGCTGACCTGCGGCCAGTCTTCAATCTCAAGTCCGGCATCCTCCAGCCAATAGAGATATCCGGCAATCGCACAATCGGCAATTGTCGGCGTATCTGCGACCATGAAACCAGTTCCCTCAGTCAGATGAGTTTCCAACACATCCAGATCATTGCGCAAACGTCCCTCCAGCCAAGACAAAACTGCTGGGTCGGTGTTTTTCTTAAATTTTCGTTCAAAGCGCAAATTGGGAAGGGACGAACCGAGACGGCTTTGTTCCCACATCAGCCATTCCACCACTTGAGCATGGGCCGCGCCGCCATCCATCATATCGAGTTTTTCTGCCAGATATAAAAGTATCGCATTGGACTGCACAAATGGCTGCCCATCCACGATCAATAAGGGCACTTCGCCGTAGCGTGCATTCTCACGGAAAAAGGCGGGTCGCTCAGTGCGAGGTTGCATCAGATCAATGGTTTCATATTTGTGCGGCGTATTGGTTAGAGCAAGAAACAGCCGCACCTTATAGGAATGGCCGCTAAATCGATTTCCAAAAAGCGTGATGTGGGTCATGATTTATCTTTCAATATGACATCGTGCCGTCAGTTCGCTTTTGTCGGAGTGTCTGCAATATCATCAATGATATTTCTATTCGGATCGCGCGCATAGGTAAAAAAATTTCATGCGAAAATAACAGGCTGATCGCACCTAAAATATCTCCACCTTTTTGCGTAATTTTTTGTTAGCGCAAATCTTTCATTTCAACGAAATCCATATCCGTGAAATCCTGATTGTCACCGGCCATGGACCAGATGAACCCGTAACGCCCTGTTCCTGCGCCGCTGTGGATGGACCAGCCCGGCGATAGAATGGCCTCTTCATTGGCAACGACCAGATGTCTGGTCTCATCAGGCTCGCCCATGAAGTGAAATACGCGTGTCTCTTCTTTCATATCGAAATAGAGATAGACCTCTGAACGTCGGTCATGGGTGTGGCATGGCATGGTGTTCCAAATGCTGCCATCTTCGATCATGGTGATGCCCATGACAAGCTGACAACTGGTGCAAACGTCAGGGTGAATATATTGACGCAGCACGCGCACATTGGCATCGGACTGAGTACCAAGTTCGATGCGATTGGCATCATCGGCGGTGATTTTCATCGGCTCATGGGCGTGATGGGCCGGAGCGCTGATGAAATAAAACCGTGCCGGATCAGAGGGCGTTTTGCTTTCAAAGCTCACGTCTTTTGTTGCCATTGGTAGATAGAGGCAATCGGTGCGAGTCAGTTTGTATGATTTGCCATCGGCTTTGATCGTGCCATTGCCGCCTACATTAATAATGCCGATTTCGCGACGATCCAGAAAACAGGGCGATCCGATTTGCTTGTTGGACAACAGTGGCAAAGGCGCATCCGTTGGCATTGCGCCGCCGATAATGGTGCGGTCCAGATGGCTGTAGGTCATGGTGATCTGACCTTCAAGAAATATGGATTGCACAAGATAATTTTCGCGCATTTGCGCTGTATCAAAAGATTTGGTTTCTGCAGGGCTTGAGACCTGACGGATATCTATGGTCATGTGCTGTTCCAAAATTTCGAGATACATTATTGAGGGGCTCAGACTTGAGCGATGTCATCCAGATCAATATCGTGGATGAAATATTCAGGATGGGTTTCGACCCAATGGGCGAAATCATGCTGCAATCCTGAAAGGTGAAGTTCCATTTTTGCGCAAGCACTCTCTTCATCGCCGCGTTCTATCGCGGAAACAATGGCGGCGTGTTCTTCCACGACCATCGCCATGCGCCCCTCTTCAGGCAAGGTCAGATGGCGAAACCGGTCGACCTGTAATTTCACCTGTTGAGCTAATTTCCAAAGCCCCGGCAATTTTCCGATGCTTGCCACCATGGCGTGAAAATCCTCATCGGCCAGATGGAAACCCTTGGTATTGCCGCGCTCGTTCATCTCGCGCTGCCGCTCGATCAAAGCTTGAAGTTGCAGAACTTGGCTTCGGGTTGCGCATCGTGTGGCTGAGCGAACGGTCATAACCTCTAGCGCCCGCCGAGCGATCAACGCTTCGGGCAGAGCAGAAATTGGGATGCGCGCAACAAAGGTGCCAGATTTTGCGACCACCTCGACCAGGTTTTCTCTGGTCAATCTCAAAATCGCTTCGCGAATGGGTGTGCGGCTAATGCCCTGTTCCAGCGCGATGTTCTTTTCAGAAATTGGCGTGCCCGGAACCATATCCATGGAGACGATGGCTTCGTGCAATCTATCATATTGGATATCGGAAAGCGTGGCGGCTGAATTCCCGTTGAAGCGCGCAACACCGGATGGCGCTGTGTTCTGCGCTCTCTTTCTTGGTGCCTGTGCAGCTCTTTTTGGAGAGCTTGTTTTCATCAGCCAGTTACCATTCAATTTCAATACTGGGTTCAACATCGGGGGTGTCCCTCCTTACTGCATTAACCGAAATGCAGGCTTGCGTAAAGCAGCGGCTTGTCATCATAATATAACTGATATACAAGATATATTAGTAGGCGTCAATTTCCCATCTCCATCGGAAAGCAACGCCCAAACTAAGCGTCCGACAAAGATCGGGCATATCGGGAGGAAGACATGAATATAAAAAACATCACCACGGCAATTGCCGCAGGCATCATCGCAATGGCGAGCGCATCGGCTGCTTATGCTGCTGAAACCCTTAAATGGGCGCATGTGTACGAATCAGGTTCCGCATATCACGTGACCGCAGAATGGGCCGCCACTGAGATTCTAAAACGCACCGATGGCCGCGTTGAACTGAAAGTTTTCCCTGCCTCATCCTTGGGCAAGGAAGTCGAAATCAATGAAGGCCTCGGCATTGGCGCGGTGGATATCATCTATACCGGCCCGAGCTTTGTTGAACGTTATTACGGTCCAATCGCGATTTCCGATTATCCGTTCATCATGCGCGGCTATGACCATTGGCTCTCCTATCGCAGCAGCGATTTGTTCAAAGAACTGTCCGCCGGATATCACGATGCCACGGGCAATCAAGTTATGGGTCTGGTTTATTACGGTCAGCGCCATGTGACTTCAAACAAACCTATCCTTACCCCTGCCGACATGAAGGGCTTAAAAATCCGCGTACCGAATTCACCGGTTATGCTGATGTTCCCAAATGCTGTGGGCGCAAACCCAACTCCGATGGCTTTTTCGGAAGTTTATCTGGCTCTGCAACAGGGCGTAGTGGATGCACAGGAAAATCCTTTGCCAACCATCAAGTTCAAAAAATTCTATGAGGTTCAAACCAATATCAACCTCACAGGGCACATTTTGAACTCCCTGCTGATCATTGCGTCAGATGATGCATTGGCTCGTATCGGTGACGATAAAGCGGTTGTTCAGGAAATCCTCAATGACGCTGCTTTGAAAGTATCGAAAGAGATCAACCAGTCTGAAGTCGATCTGATTTCATGGTTCCGCGATCAGGGTATCAAGGTCAATGAAGTGGACAAGAAGCCATTTCAAGATGCTGTAAAACCAATGCTGACGGGCAAGGATGTTCCATACACAATGGATCATTTTGAACGTCTTGGAAAACTTTGATCTAACAGCATCAAGATATTATGACGAACCAATCTAACCAAAATAAAGAGCGCGCCGATGAGGCGCGTTCTGAAATTATTTTCACCGACCCTGAGGTCGATGTTTCTGATTTCAAACTCATGGATCTGCCGGGCCTGATTGCTTTATGGGGCCTCGCAATTATCGTATTCCTGCAATTCTTCACGCGCTATGTGTTGAATGACAGCCTTGCATGGACCGAAGAAATCGCCCGCTACGTGCTGATCGTTGTTGCCTATTTCGGTGCCATATCCGTCACCCGCAAAGGCACCCATATTTTCCTGGAATTTTTCTACCGCTATTTATCGCCCAAGACCGGCAAGGCGTTGGCCGTGGCTATGGAATTCCTCTCCACGGTTTTCTATGGATATCTGGCTTATCTGGCGGTTATTCTGGCACTGAAAACCCGCACTAAAATGGCTTCGATTGAAATTCCCAAAAGCCTTTTATACTGGTGTGTTTCCATCTCTTTGGCCATCATGGCCGTCTATTCTCTTTCATGGCTGATCCATAAAATTCGCCAGTCGCCGGACGACGTTCTGCGCGAATTGGAAGAGCATTCCCACCCCGAAGTTTCCGACTGAACCTGCGAGCAAAAATGGCCCTGTTTCTTTTATTCTTTATTTTGTTCGCCCTGCTGATTGCAGGTGCGCCAATTGCTGTTGCGCTGGGAACGGCGTCTCTGATCTTCATCCTGATCGACGGTCTACCGCCGGTGGTCGTGCTTCATAATATGGTCAATGGCATTAATTCGTTTCCGCTGATTGCGGTGCCGTTCTTCATCATGGCTGGTAATTTGATGAACACATCGGGCATCACCACCAAGATTTTCACCTTCGCACGCGCCGCCGTGGGCTGGATGCATGGGGGCCTTGGCCATGTAAATGTCGGGGCGAGTGTAATTTTCGCAGGCATGTCGGGCGCCGCTGTTGCAGATGCTGGCGGGCTGGGCAATATCGAAATCAAAGCTATGCGGGACGCTGGCTATGACACTGATTTTTCCGTTGGCATCACCGCGGCCTCATCGACCATCGGGCCGATCATTCCCCCTTCCCTGCCGCTGGTGGTTTACGGGGTGATTGCCGACACATCGATTGGGAAACTTTTTGCGGCGGGCCTGATCCCCGGCCTGATCATGGCATTTGCTCTGATGTTGATGGTTGCGTATTTTGCGAAAATTCGAAATTATCCACGCGATGATCGCTTCGTGTGGCGCCATTTTGTGACCACGTTTGGCCACGCCATCCTGCCGCTTTTCACACCGATGATTATCGTTGGTGGTATCCTCTTCGGAATATTCACCCCGACGGAAGCGGCTATTGCGGCAGTTGCCTATTCGATGTTCCTCGGGCTGGTTGTCTATCGCTCGCTTGATCTGAAACGCTTGTTGCGCGTCTCTATAGATACAGTGGAAATCACCGCATCGATCATGATGATCGTTGCAGCTTCGGCAATCTTTGCATGGATTTTAACAGCCAATCAGGTCGCGCAGATTTTTGCAACCGAGTTGCTGAGCTTCACGGATAACAGGATCGCGGTTCTGTTGATCATCATGCTGGTTGTTCTGGTCGTTGGCTGTTTCATGGAAACCATCGCGGCGATTACAATCCTCACGCCAGTGCTTCTTCCGGTTGCTGTCACCATGGGCGTTGATCCGGTTCACTTCGGTATTATCCTGATCCTGAATTTGATGATTGGTCTTTTAACCCCGCCAGTGGGGCTGGTGTTATATGTGTTGGCCAAAGTCTCCGATGTACCGTTCGAGCGATGTGTGACGGCAACGGCTCCGTTCCTTATTCCGCTGGTTGCGGTCTTGCTATTGCTGACTTTTGTGCCACAACTTTCCATGTGGTTGCCGGACATGCTTTATCCGGCACCCGGTGGCAATTGATTACGCACTTTCAGGGAAAGGCACTCAAATGAGCGTTATGGAACTATTCGATCTAAGCGGAAGAACCGCTTTGGTAACCGGCTGCAAACGCGGACTTGGTCGCAGCATGGCGATTGCTCTGGCAGAAGCCGGTGCGGATATCATCGGAGTCAGCGCCACGCTCGAAACGTCGGGAAGCCAGATCGAAAAAGAAGTCACCGCACTGGGCCGGAAATTCACCGCCTATCAATGTGATTTTTCAGATCGCGAGGCCGTGCATGGTTTTGCAAAAACAGTCATTTCCGAAAACCCGACCATCGATATTCTGGTCAACAATGCGGGAACGATTAAACGTGCCCCCGCAGCCGAACACGAGGATGCATTATGGGACGAGGTGATCGAAGTGAACCTTACTGCCCAATTCGTACTCAGCCGTGAAATTGGCAAAACGATGATCGCACGAGGTTCCGGAAAAATAGTATTCACGGCCTCTCTTCTCACCTTTCAAGGCGGGATCAACGTGCCGGGCTATGCCGCATCCAAGGGGGCCATTGGCCAACTGACTAAAGCACTGGCGAATGAATGGGCGCCGCTGGGTGTCAATGTAAACGCAATCGCTCCGGGTTATATTGCAACAGATAACACCGAGGCATTGAGGGCTGATGCGGAGCGTTCAAAGTCAATTCTGGAACGCATTCCTGCAGGCCGTTGGGGTGATCCGGATGACTTTGCCGGGGCAGTCGTGTTCCTATCATCTGCCGCCTCGAACTATGTTCATGGTACGGTAATGACAGTCGATGGCGGCTGGATGGGACGGTAACGACTGACCATCGGATATTTTTGTAATGTAATTATATTACAATTTTGTTGACACGAATATTTTCACATCATAAGGATACAGCAACTTCCGCAGGTCAGCGGATAAATTGGAGTTGCCTAATGCCCAGCCTCTTTCCCGACATCACACACCAACATAATGCTTGCATTGAAAGCGCAAAAACACGCGCCTTCAAACTGGCTGAGGATGCCGGCAAGAAATTCGGGGCAAATCAGGTTCGGGTTCTGGAAGCACTTCTGCAGGACCATCGGGCGGCGAGTGCCTATGAAATTGTTGAACGCATGGCAGAGAGCGGCAAACGCTTGCAGCCCGTTCAGGTTTACCGGGCACTGGATACGCTCATGGAGCTAGGGCTGGTTCACCGGGTCCAGTCGATCAATGCCTATGTTGCCTGCACCACTGAGGATGCGTGTCATAATCCTCAATTGCTTTTTTGCTCATCCTGCAAGCGGGTGGCTGAACTTGCCAATAATACTATTTCAGCTCTGATTTCAAAAACCGCGAAACAAAGCCAATTCAAACTTGAATACGGGTTGGTTGAGCTGGTCGGGCTTTGTCCTGACTGCACCGACGCCTGAGAATATTTTAATTAGTTAAACCAAAAAGGAATTTCAGAAATGTCTGCTAAAAAGTATCTTGTTATTGCATCTACCCTCTCTCTCCTTTTCCCCGCCACACTGGCTGCCGAGACCGAGCGCCAGCACGGAGCGCATGAACACGGGGTCAGCCAATTGAAAATTGCTCTCGACGGCAAGCTTCTAAAGTTTGAGCTTGAAGCACCGGGATCAGATATCGTTGGCTTTGAACATGAAGCGGAAGACGATACCCAGAAAAAGAGCATTCAGTCCGCACTTTCCATGCTCGGTGATCCAATGAGTATATTTGATTTTCCTGTAGCTGCCGGATGCTCTGTTACAGCAAGCGATGCGAAGTTTGAAACCGAACATGAAGAAGAGCATGAAGGTGAGAAACACGATGATCATGATGATGAAGAAGGGCACGCGGAATTCCATGTGACTTACTCCCTCACATGCACATCACCTGGATCACTCGCTAATCTTGGCCTGAAATTCTTTGATCTGTTTCCCAACGCAAAAGAGCTGGAAGTAGAAGCAGTATCAAACAATGGACAAATAGCGCTTGAAATCATGCGCGGTGAAAAAACTATCAACCTTTCATCCATTGTTGCTCCAATTACAAATTGAGTTCTATGTCAGCTATTCAACAAGACAGCGTTGAAACGAACCTGAGTGAACCAGCAGTGCTTTTGGAAAACATTAGTTTTTCGTGGGGGGCACACGCTGGTTCATTCAGCCTGAGGCTTGATCGGTTCGAACTGGCAAAGGGCGAAAGCGTTTTGCTGACCGGACCGTCGGGCAGTGGTAAATCCACTTTGCTCGGGATGATTTGCGGGACGCTGGTTCCAGATAGCGGAAACATATCTGTTCTGGGGCAGCCTTTTAGTACCCTTTCAGGGTCGGCGCGCGATCGTTTTCGTGCCGATCATTTTGGTATTATTTTTCAAATGTTCAACCTGCTGCCATACCTATCCATTCTGGATAATGTGCTCATCCCTTTGCATTTTTCAAAAAAGCGTAAATTGCAGGCGGGCGATTTGGCACAGGCACGTCAAACTGAAGCCAGACGAATTTTAACGGGCCTTGGTCTTGAGCAAATTGACCAGCAAAAAACCAGCGATCTCAGTGTTGGCCAACAGCAAAGGGTGGCTGCGGCACGGGCATTTATCGGCGCACCGGAAATCATTATTGCCGATGAACCGACCTCCTCTCTGGATGAAGGGCGACAGGCAGATTTTATGGAATTATTGTTTGCGGAAAAAATCCGGACCGAGGCTAGTCTGTTAATGGTCAGCCATGATTTGCGTTTGGCGGATCGGTTTGACCGGGTCATAAATCTGGAAGACATTTGTCACATTGGCAAGGTGGGGCAGACATCATGATTATTTTTCGCCTCGCATGGCAAAGCCTTTTAAACCGCCGGCTGACCGCGATATTGACCATCCTTTCCATCGCCTTGTCGGTGGTGCTTTTATTGGGGGTTGAGAAGGTTCGTGTGGGCGCCCGTTCCAGTTTCATCAACACAATTTCCGGTACCGATTTGATCGTCGGTGCGCGGGCTGGCGATGTTCAGCTCTTGCTTTATTCGGTTTTTCGAATTGGCAATGCGACGAATAATATCTCCGTTGAAACGCTTGATGATATTAAACGTCAAAAAGAAGTCGAGTGGATGGTGCCAATTTCCCTTGGCGATTCACACCGTGGCTTCCGGGTGATGGGAACGAGCAAAGACTATTTTACGCGGTATAAATATCGAAGGAATATCCCGCTGGGTTTTGACGGCGGAGTGGCCTTTGATGATCTATTCGATGCGGTTATCGGCTCTGATGTGGCAGAAGAACTGGGCTATGCGGTTGGCGATTCCATCAGCGTTGCTCATGGTACGGGCAATGTTTCGTTCGGTGCATCGCACGCTGATAAACCGTTTTTGATTTCTGGAATCCTTGAATCAACTGGCACGCCGGTTGATCGCACGGTGCATATTTCTCTTGAAGCGATTGAGGCCATTCATGTGGGTTGGCAATCGGGAACGGCACCGCGTGGAGACAACATCGTCAGCGCTGACCTAGTTCGAAAAATGAACCTTGCACCCAAGGTTGTGACGGCTGCCTATATTGGATTGAAATCAAAAATCGGGATATTCTCCCTGCAGCGCTTCATCAATAATTACCGCGAAGAACCGGTAACAGCCATTCTTCCCGGCGTTGCTTTTGCCCAGCTTTGGGCGATTATCGGCAATGCAGAAATGGCGCTGATCGTCATATCAACCATGGTAGTTTTCACGGCATTTTTGGGTATGATTATTTCCATACTTGGCTCGCTCAACGAGCGTCGGCGCGAGATGGCAATCTTGAGAGCCATTGGCGCAAGGCCATTGCAAATCTTTAGCCTGTTTGTTGCAGAAGCTGCGGCATTGGCAATTTGCGGCGTGGTCGTTGGCGTGGCTATACTTTACGCCGTGCTCGGGCTCACTTGGACGTGGATTGAAAAAGCAACCGGACTATACTTACAATTTGAGGCTCCGGCGCAACAGGAAATTACATATCTTCTGATCATCATATTTGGTGGTATAGTGGCTGGTATTATCCCGGCATTACGCGCCTATCGCATGTCTGTATCGGATGGTTTGACGGTCAGGTCATAAAGCCACACAAAGGATCAAGGGAGCATAAAATGAGAATATTTATCGCTGGTTTCCTCGCAATGATGTTTGCCTCATTCACGATGGCAGAGCCTGTGCAGGCAGAGCCTTTAACGCTTGATTGGGAAGATTTGATACCGCCGGAGGGCAAGGGTCAAATCCTTTCCGTCCCCGGTAACAGCCCGACAATCGGAACCCCAAAGCGTGAAGATTTTGAAGGCAATGACGACGAATATGCGGAGATGATCGATCTTTATGAAGCCCAGCGTTATACGCAGCCTCAGGGTGTTTCAATTCGCACCGATCTGAATGGTAAAATAGTGCGCATTCCCGGTTTCATTACACCTTTGGAAATTGACGGAGAAAACGTCGTTGAATTTTTGTTGGTTCCCTATGTGGGGGCGTGCATTCATGTTCCTTCCCCGCCGGGAAACCAGATCATATATGTCTCTAAAATCAAGGGAATCTCACTTGATAAAATGTGGGATCCAATCTGGATTACCGGGAAATTGAAGGCTAAACCGATGACGACCATTTTGGCAGATGTGGGCTACCATATGGAAAAGGTAAAGATTGAACCCTATCAGGAATAGTGGACCGATGAGCATTTCTATCTTATGACCTAGTTGGAAATTAGATCAAAGACATGAGAGATTCGTTCAAATGAGTCCCAACACCAAAGGCGTTCTTCTTGGCCTTGCGGCCTTTGCAATTTTTGCAACCCACGATGTGATCGTTAAATTTTTGGGGGCAACTTACAGCCCTTTCCAATTGGTATTTTTCAGCGTGCTTTTCGGGTTTCCGCTGGTTACCTTTATGTTGGTTGGGGATACCAGCACCGAAAATTTGCGCCCGCGCCACCCATGGTGGACGGGGCTAAGGACCGTTTCAGTGTTGGTTACCGGGGTTTGTATTTTCTACGCATTTTCGGTTCTGCCTCTGGCTCAAACCTACGCGATGCTGTTTGCAATGCCGTTGCTGATTACGCTTTTATCGATTCCAATTTTGGGGGAACGGGTTGGTTTACATCGCGGCGGAGCCGTGGTGGTTGGTCTGATCGGGGTTATGATTGTTCTGCGCCCCGGAAGTTCCGATTTCACGCTGGGCCATTTAGCGGCGCTTGTTGGCGCGTTCAGCGGGTCTCTAGCATCAATCATTGTGCGCAAGATTGGCCGGGATGAACGTGATGTGGTTCTTTTGCTGTACCCAATGCTTGGCAATTTCATGATTATGGGCGTGCTGTTGCCGCTGGACTATAAACCGATGCCGCTGGTGGATTTGGGCGCCGTGGCGTTGCTGGCTATTCTGGCTTTCACGGCGATGCTTTGCATGATTGGTGCTTATAAATCCGGCGAGGCGGTGATCGTTGCGCCGATGCAATATTCGCAAATTATCTGGGCATCGATATTCGGTTACATGTTTTTTAACGAGACGCCTGATCTGCAAACGCTAATGGGAGCAGCCGTGATCATTGCAAGTGGTATCTACATTGTTCTTCGGGAAAGCCGTAAGGATATCTCGGAAAACACGCCGGTTCTTCGCTCGCGCAGCCGGGTTGCTGCCGGAGCATATTTCCGGATTGGTCCAAGGTTACGCGCAGCACGCCAACGCGCGAATAAGAAAAAGTCGCAATGAATATGAGTTCAATAAAGTTGGTAATATTTGATTGCGACGGGGTTCTCATTGACAGCGAGATCATCAGTGCGAGTATTTTAATCGATCAACTTGCCGCCCTCGGGGTGGCTATTGATTTGGGGTATGTGCAGGAGCATTTTCTCGGGCGCAGTTTCCCAAGTGTGGTGGTGGATATTCGCAAGAGTTTCGGGCTGGATTTACAGCCGGAATTTGAGGACAATTATCGCCAGAAATTACTCTCCATTTTTGAAAATGAATTGCAGGTGACCGAAGGGCTTGAGAATGTTCTTGATGCACTTTCCTGCAAATCATGTGTGGCAACCAGTAGCAGCCCTAAAAGGGTAAAACGTTCATTGGAACTGGTCGGACTGAATGGGTATTTCGGCGAAAATGTATTCACCGCATCTGAGGTAAAAAACGGGAAACCGGCACCGGATCTATTTCTCCACACAGCAAACTCCATGGGCGTTTCGGTCGAAAATTGTCTGGTCATTGAAGACAGCGTGACAGGGGTGCGTGCGGCGCTGGCGGCGAATATGAATGTGTGGCGTTTTATGGGAGGAAGCCATCTGGATTCGATCTCCCGCAGCCCGGAAAACAACCTTCCCGGAATTCAAATTTTTGACAAATGGTCAAATTTCTTTGATATAGCGCCGGAACTGAAAATGATTTCAGTCACTTAATTAGCGTTTAGTTTGAGGAAAATTGATGCCTAGCAAATACGATGCCGAACCCAGCCGGCTTGATGAAGCCGCGCGCGCAGGATGGCTGTATTATGTGGCTGGCAATACGCAGGACGAGATAGCCAAAAAACTCGGCGTGTCGCGGCAATCGGCCCAACGTCTGGTATCGCTGTCGATCAGCGCAAAGCTCATCAAAGTTCGGCTTGATCATCCAATCGCCCGTTGTATGGAGTTAAGCCAGCACCTTAAGGATAAATTTGACCTGCGCGGCTGTGAAGTTGTGCCGAGTGACCCTACCTCCAGTTCCGTAACGCTTGGCATTGCGCAGGCGGGTGCTGCCGAGATGGAGCGCCATCTTAAATCGGAAAAACCGTTGATCATGTCGGTTGGGACCGGGCGTACATTGCGTGCCTGTGTCGATCAATTGCAACAGATGGATTGCCAGATGCACTCCATCGTGTCGCTGGTAGGTAACATCGCATCCGACGGCTCCGCGTCTGCCTATGACGTTATCGTTCGGCTTGCCGATACGGTGAAGGCCCCGCACTTCCCCATGCCGTTGCCGGTGATTGCTGCCAGCGTTGGCGAGCGGGAAATTCTTCAAAGCCAAACGCTCATTCGCCATATTCTTGAACTGGCTAAAAATGCAGATGTGACCTTTGTCGGGATTGGCCATCTGGGCGAGCATGCGCCCTTGCTGGAAGATCACTTTATCACAGACGCTGAACGTGCTGATCTGCAAAAAGTCGGCGCGGTGGGAGAGATTGTTGGCTGGACCTATGATGGCGAGGGCAACATTATTGATGGTCATACGAATGATCGCGTTGCCAGTGCGCCGATGATGCCAAACCATAATAAACCGGTCATTGGCGTTGCTGCAGGCATTGATAAAATCGCAGCAATTTCGGGCGCTTTACGCGGAAAACTGGTCAATTCCCTGATTACGAATGAGGCCACCGCAGAGCTTTTGCTGAAATAATTCATTCAGATATACTATTTAAGCCTTTGAAAGATAAGTTGATTTCACCCGTTGTCCCAAGGTAAATAAATTTTACCTCAGATTTTCTTGACTCTTATATTTATTCAAGTGAGTATTTGCCCGTAAACGTAGCAAATGCCCATTTGGGCTTTGGGAGGAAATCATGAAGAAATTTATTAGCGCGCTCTTAGGAGCGTCAGCGCTTTGCGCAACCGTATCGGTAGCGCTCGCAGAAAAACTAACCATCGCAACTGTGAACAATGGCGACATGATCCGCATGCAGGGTCTCACAGCAGATTTCACCGCAAAAAACCCTGACATTGAGCTTCAGTGGGTAACACTGGAAGAAAATGTTCTTCGCCAGAAAGTCACCACCGACATCGCCACCAAAGGCGGTCAGTTCGATGTGTTGACCATCGGCACTTATGAAGTTCCGATCTGGGCAGGCAAAGGCTGGTTGAACGAACTTAACGGCCTGGATGATGTTGATGACATCCTTCCGGCAATCCGTTCCGGCCTTTCACATGAAGGCAAGGTTTACGCCGCACCGTTCTACGGCGAAAGCTCCATGATCATGTACCGTACGGATTTGATGGAAAAAGCTGGCCTTACAATGCCTGCCGGTCCAAACTGGGAATTCGTTCGTAAAGCTGCCAAAGCAATGACTGACAAGTCCAACGAAGTTTACGGCATTTGCCTTCGCGGCAAAGCTGGTTGGGGCGAAAACATGGCATTCCTGACAGCCACATCAAATGCTTTTGGTGCTCGCTGGTTCGACATGGACTGGAATGCTCAATTCGATACACCTGAATGGAAAGAAACTCTGACATTCTACGTGGACATGATGAATGAATCTGGCCCTCCAGGCGCTTCTTCAAATGGCTTTAACGAAAACCTAGCTCTGTTCAACACCGGCAAATGCGGCATGTGGATTGATGCAACGGTTGCAGCTTCTTTCGTAACAAACCCGAAAGATTCAAGCGTTCACGACAAGGTTGGATTTGCTCTGGCACCGGATGCTGGCAAAGGCAAACGCAGCAACTGGCTTTGGGCATGGTCCTTGGCTATTCCTGCAGGAACCAAACAAAATGATGCCGCTCAGAAATTTGTTTCTTGGGCTACCAGTAAGGCATATCTTGAATTGGTTGCAGCCAAAGAAGGTTGGGCAAATGTTCCTCCTGGAACCCGCATCTCCCTTTATAAAAACCAGAAATATCTGGACGCAGCGCCATTTGCTCAAATGACACTGGATTCAATCAATGCAGCTGACCCTGTAAATGGCACGGTTAAGCCTAAGCCTTATGTGGGCGTACAATTTGCGGCTATTCCTGAATTTCAGGGCATTGCAACCAAAGTGGGTCAGATTTTCTCTGCTGCACTGGCTGGATCAAAAACCATTGATGAAGCTCTTGCTGAAGCTCAGGCTGTAACCACTCGTGCGATGAAGAAGGCTGGTTATATCAAATAGTAATCCTTCCGGTTTCCTGCATGAAACTACCCTACCTACACATGCAGGAGATTTCGCAAGTGAACCTTTGCCCGGCAAGAATGGTCGGGCAAAGATTTTAAAGACAAACTGGCTGTGGGCATTATCCAATCCTGATTATTGGCCTGATTATTGGCCTGATTACTGGCTCAATTACTGGCCCGACTATCTGATCATTTCTGAAATTATGCATGACAGGGCCACCTGACGAACCAAGGGCTCTCAAACATTCCGGAGTTAAATCGATGGCAACAAAGCAAACAAAGACACTGGCAACTTTCATGGTTGCACCGTCGGTCATCATGCTTTTCCTTTGGATGATCGTGCCGCTTTGTATGACGATTTATTTTTCCACGCTTCGTTATAATTTGCTGGACCCGGGCAATGAAGCATTCGTCGGACTTGAAAATTACATTTATTTTCTTACCGATCCGGACTTCTTCACAGCACTGGGCAACACTCTGATACTTGTTGGCTCGGTATTGTTCATTACTGTTGTTGGCGGCGTGCTGCTGGCGATCCTTCTGGACCAACCGTTTTTTGGGCAGGGCATTGCCCGCCTCATGGTCATTGCACCGTTCTTCGTGATGCCGACCGTGAGTGCGCTGATTTGGAAAAACTTGCTGATGAACCCGGTCTCCGGTTTCTTTGCCTATCTCGCCAAACTGGTTGGCGTGGAGCCTATCGACTGGCTGGGCGATCACGCCCTCCTTTCAATCATCATATTGGTGGCATGGCAGTGGTTGCCTTTTGCAACGCTCATTCTTCTGACAGCCGTTGGTTCGCTCGATGGCGAACGCAAGGAAGCTGCGGAGATGGATGGTGCCGGGCCGATCTCGCTATTCTATTATATTATCCTGCCCCATCTGGCACGTGCGATCACCGTGGTGATCCTGATTGAGACGATCTTTCTCCTGAGCATATTTGCTGAAATTTTCGTCACCACTGGCGGCGGGCCGGGTCTGGATACGACCAACATCGCGTTTCTGGTTTATTCACAAGCGTTGCTACAGTTCGATATCGGCGGGGCATCCGCAGGCGGCATTGTGGCCGTAATTCTCGCTAACATCGTTGCGATCTTCCTTGTACGGATGGTCGGCAAAAACCTAGACGCTTAAACAAAAATTGAGGGAAATATCGTGGCAAGACACATAACAACTCAACGCAAGATACTGGTAACGGGCGGTGCTTGGCTTGCTGCCTTCATCATCTTCTTTCCGGTGCTCTGGATGTTTTTGACAAGCTTCAAGAGCGAGCTTGATGCATTCTCTCAACCACCATCATTTCTGTTTTTCGAATGGACGACAGAGAATTATGCAACGGTGCTGGAGCGTTCCGACTATTTTAGATTCGCGTTAAATTCAGTCTGGCTGTCTTTGGGGTCAACTGCTCTTGGTCTTCTGGTGGCAGTTCCAGCGGCTTGGGGTATGGCATTTTCGCCAACCAAACACACTCGAGGCACCTTGCTGTGGATGCTTTCTACAAAAATGATGCCGCCGGTTGGGGTGTTGATCCCGATCTATCTGATCTTCCGTGATTGGGGATTGCTCGACACGCGGTTCGGCCTGATCTGCATTTTGTTTCTGATGAATTTGCCGATCATCATCTGGATGCTCTACACTTATTTCAAAGATATTCCGATGGATATCCTCGAAGCTGCCCGTATGGACGGGGCAACGCTCGGCAAGGAGATTCTTTACGTGCTGATGCCGATGGCTATACCGGGAATTGCCTCAACGGTTCTTCTCAACATCATCCTGTCATGGAATGAAGCCTTCTGGACGCTGAACCTCACCACGATTGATGCAGCGCCTCTCACGGCCTTCATCGCGTCCTATTCCAGCCCGGAAGGTCTGTTCTGGGCGAAACTCTCAGCAGCTTCCACCATGGCCATTGCGCCGATCATCATTCTTGGCTGGTTCAGTCAGAAACAGCTGGTGCGCGGTCTGACATTTGGAGCGGTAAAATGAATAATCATAAACTTGGAGCAGCGTAATGGGACGTATTGTACTTGAAAAAGTTTCCAAATATTTTGGGGATGTGTTGGTCATTCCCTCAATTGATCTGGAAGTGGAAGATGGTGATTTCGTTGTGTTCGTCGGGCCATCGGGTTGCGGAAAATCCACTCTGTTGCGTTTGATCGCGGGGCTGGAAGACACCTCAGGTGGTAGAATTTTAATCGATGATGTGGATGTGGTAGCAGAGCCGCCTGCAAAACGCGGGCTGTCGATGGTGTTCCAATCCTATGCGCTCTATCCCCATATGACGGTGCGCAACAATATTGCTTTCGGCCTGAAAATGGCTGGCATGGATAAGGCCTCGATTGATAAGAAGGTCAACCATGCGGCCAAAATTCTTGATCTCGGTAGCTATATTGATCGCCGCCCCGGACAGCTTTCCGGTGGTCAGCGCCAGCGTGTTGCGATTGGCCGCGCGATTGTTCGTGAACCAAAAGCGTTCCTGTTTGATGAGCCACTGTCCAACCTTGATGCTGCCCTTCGGGTGCAGATGCGGTTGGAGATTTCAGACCTTCACAATGAACTGAAAACCACCATGATTTATGTGACCCACGATCAGGTTGAGGCGATGACGCTGGCTGATAAAATCGTGGTGCTCAATGCTGGCAATGTGGAACAGTTTGGTTCGCCACTGGATCTCTATAATAGTCCGAGAAACAAGTTTGTAGCGGGTTTCATTGGTTCACCGAAAATGAACTTCATCGAAGGCAAGCATGCTGAAAAATACAAAGTACCAACCGTCGGCATCCGTCCTGAACATCTGGGCATCAACACAAAACAATCTGTGGGTGCATGGATCGCAAAAGTAGGAATTGCTGAACATTTGGGGTCCGACACATTCCTTTATGTGGACGCAGAAGATATCGGTCAGCTTACGGTTCGCGTCTCTGGCGAACTGAATGTAAGCCATGGCGACATCGTTTACTTGACCCCGGATGAAACCAGACTGCATCGCTTTGATGGCGATGGCATGACCATCACAGCAGCTAAATAAAATGAAAAGACTTGATGGAAAGGTCGCCATTATTACGGGGGCTGCGCGAGGCATCGGCAAAGCCTTTGCGCAAGCTTATGTGAACGAGGGGGCCAAGGTAGCAATTGCTGATATCGATATGCAAAAGGCGGAGCGGACGGCATCAGAAATTGGCGAAAATGCATTGGCGGTGCATCTGGATGTAACGGATCAAACATCGATTGATGACACTGTGCATTGCGTAAATGAGACTTTGGGAAGTATCGATATTTTGGTGAATAATGCGGCCATATTTGACATGGCACCCATCGTTGAAGTTTCCCGCGATGATTTTGAACGTTTGTTTTTGCTCAATACCCAAGGCATGTTTTTCATGATGCAGACGGTGGCGAGAAGCATGATTGACAGCGGCAATAACGGCAAAATTATCAATATGGCAAGTCAGGCCGGCAGGCGCGGAGAAGCTCTTGTTTCAGTCTATTGCGCAACGAAGGCGGCGGTTATCAGCTTTACGCAATCGGCGGGACTGGACCTCATTAAATACGGCATCAATGTCAACGCGATCGCGCCGGGTGTGGTCAATGGCGAACACTGGGATGGTGTTGATGCATTGTTTGCCAAATATGAATGCCTGCCGATTGGCCAAAAACGGGACCTTGTAGCGAAAGCTGTCCCCCTTGGCCGGATGGCCGAACCTGAAGATTTAACGGGCATGGCCATTTTTCTGGCCGGTTCCGAGAGTGATTACGTGGTCGCCCAGACGTTTAACGTCGATGGCGGAAACTGGATGAGTTAATGCAGCAGAAACTAAACCTAAATTTACTGAGCAATCCTCCTGCCTCAGTCGCGGTCCCCTCCTATAACAGGGCTGCGCTGAGTGCTGGAATATTACATATTGGCGTTGGTAATTTTCATCGTGCCCATCAGGGTATCTATCTGGATCAATTGTTTAATCAGGGTACGGATCATGATTGGGCAATCATTGGCGCCGGCGTTAAAAGTTACGATGCAACCATGCGCGAAAAACTTGTCGATCAGGATTGGTTGACCACGATTGTCGAACTTGATCCAAATGGCCTGACGGCAAAGATCTGTGGCTCGATGATTGATTTTATCGATGTGGATTCAACGGCCTTGATCGAGGCTCTTGCACAATCTGAAATTCGTATTGTGTCGCTGACGATCACCGAAGGTGGATATTATGTGGACGCGGTCGATGGCGGGTTTAATAAAAATCATCCTGAAATTCTTTACGACATTGAACATCCTGACACACCAAAATCAGTCTTTGGAATTTTGATTGCCGGATTGATGAAACGCAAGGCTGCGGGAATTCCGGCTTTTACGATTATGTCCTGCGATAACTTACCGGGAAACGGCCATGTGGCGCAGCAGGCCATGCTTGGTCTTGCAAAGGAAATTTCACCTAAAATCGCCAAATGGATTAAAAGTGAAGTGGCTTTTCCTAATGGCATGGTCGACTGCATTACACCGGCAACAGGCGATAGAGAGCGTACGCTTGTTGCGGAGAAATTTGGTATTATTGACGCTTCCCCTGTTGTTTGCGAACCGTTTCGTCAATGGGTTCTTGAAGATAATTTCCCCACTGGTCGCCCAGCACTGGAAAAAGTAGGCGTGGAATTTGTCCATGATGTTGCTCCTTACGAGCTGATGAAACTGCGCATTCTCAATGGTGGCCATGCTGCAATTGCTTACCCCGCTGCTTTGTTGGGCATTCGTTATGTCCATGATGCCATGGCAGATGCTGATATCTACGGCTTTTTGCAAACCCTTGAGATCGACGAAATTATTCCAATTGTGCCGCCAGTGCCCGGCGTAAATTTCCAAACCTATCTGGAAAGTATTCAAGAGCGTTTTTCGAACGCTGCGGTGGGCGATACGATTTCGAGGCTATGCCTCGATGGCTCCAACCGACAACCCAAATTTATCTTTCCATCCATTATCGACCGATTGGAAGCGGGCCTGCCAATCAAGGGGCTGGCTTTGGAAGTGGCTTTGTGGTGTCGTTTTTGTGCGGGGACCGATGATGCCGGTAACTCAATTGAGATACCGGACGAGAACGCAGAACGGTTGAAGGATCACGCGTTACGGGCCCAGAAAAATCCGTGTGCGTTTCTTGAAATGACAAATATTTTTGGTCACCTCGCTGAAGATGCAATTTTTAGAAACGAGTATGAAACTGCTCTCAAATCCCTTTGGAAAGATGGATGCAGGAACACTCTTATGGCTTACACCACCGAGAATGTTTATTCCACAATGGAGCAGCATCGAGCCAGTTAGAATTTTTCATCGCTGGTCGAAATTAGTGATCATAAAAAAACCGCCCCCATTTTCATGGAGGCGGTTTTATATTTTCCTAATGCACCGGCTTTTCACAGCCGATAACGTCTTTGCTATGAAGCGATACGAACGGCAGGCTCGTTATCTTCGTCACGGATGACTTGTGAAAAACCATCAACTTTGAACTGATTTAGCATGTCGTCAATCTTCGTCACGTCCTCGGCAAGAGTATAGCTGGCTGCGGTTGATTCTTCAGCCATAGCAGCATTTTGCTGGGTGCCTTCATCAATCGTATTGACCGACTGATTGATCTCCTGAAGCCCGGTAGATTGCTCTCTCGCGGCATCAATAATTGCGGAAACATGTTCGTTGATTTCCTGAACCTCTGAGACAATTGTTTTAAGAGCTGCCCCGGTTTCATTGACCAATTTTACACCATTTTTGACTTCCTCACCTGAGGCATTGATCAAGGTCTTGATCTCTTTTGCAGCTTCCGCTGAACGCTGAGCCAGTTCACGCACTTCCTGCGCAACAACCGCGAAGCCTCTGCCCGCATCACCGGCTCGTGCAGCTTCAACGCCAGCATTAAGAGCTAAAAGATTGGTCTGGAATGAAATCTCGTCGATCACACCAATGATGTTGGCGATCTCGTCAGAAGATTTTTCAATCCGCTGCATGGCTTCCACAGCTTCACCAACCACCTCGCCGGAACGTTCAGCATTCGCCTTGGTTCTGACAACAACATTGCCAGCTTCCTCGGCTCTTTCAGTAGAAGTTTTAACCGTTGCAGTGATTTCTTCCACGGCAGCAGCTGTTTCTTCAACGGAGGCAGCTTGTGTTTCTGTACGCTTGGAAAGGTTTTCAGAAGAGTTGCGAATTTCGCCCGATGCAGATTTCACCGAGGAAGATGTACTGCGCAAATTACCAATGATCTCGGAGAATTTATCTGCCAGACTATTGGTGTCATCCCTTAGCTTGGCAAAGGAGCCTGAGAAGTCACCTTCGACACGCTGGGTGAGATCTGAGTCAGCTAGCGCTGCAAGCACCTTACCTGTTTTAGTCAAACCATCATCAACGGTTGCAACAAGATTGTTAACTGAGGATGCAAGTTCATTAAGCTCCTCATCGGCGAAATCCGTAGCAACACGCCCGGTGAAATCACCGGCGATTGCCGCATCAACCACCTGGCCGAAACTAATGCCGAGATCTTCCATCATCTTGGCACTGGCAGCTTCCTGCATTTTCTTGTCCTCATTCATGGACTGGACCTTTAGTCCATTTTCTTTGAATATCTCGACCGTACGAGCCATGTCTCCAATTTCATCACCGCGCTTTACGAAGTCAACTTTCACATCGAAATCATCCTTGGACAGGGCATCCATTGTGTCTGAAAGACGAACGATCGGGCGACTGATCGTCTGAGCCATATAGTATCCGAAGCCCATAGCAAAGATCGCAATTGCGCCATTAATAATGGTATCGATGATCATTGACTGATAGGCATGATCGGATAGGCTGATCACTTCATCATGAATATTAGCAGTCGCTAGTTTTTCAATGTCGCGAAGTGCATTTATACGTTTTGTTGTGGTCTCGAACCATTCTTTAGGAGTGATACCATAGCTGGAGACAGATGTGCCTGCTGCAACAATCTTATTGCGGAGATGTTCGACGTCTTCCTCGCCGACTTTTTTCAACATTGCTTCATAGGCATCACGATGCCTATCAGGTTCATTGGCAATGAAGCCAATATGAGCCAGTTCCTGGCGAGCAATATGCTTGTTAAAAGCCAAGAATTGGGCATTCCCCATCCTACCTCTGTTAAGAGCGCCAGCAATAAGACCGCGCTCCTGGCCTGCATATTCTTTTATTTCTGACAGATTGAGCAAGGCAACGATTGAGAGAGAAATTTCACTGTTGGTTGAATAACCGGAAGCGTGAAAACCCAATTCGATAATGTCACCAACAATTTTGGAATAGTAATCCATATTGTCTTTGCCAACGATGCTTTTTGCATCGACCTTACCGCGGAATTCGGTTAAATTGGCCAAATCATCTTCGATATGAGCAAGGCCCTGGGTCATCTCTTGATGAGTCCCATGTTTCAATTTTTCCACTAATTCATGGAAACGGGTAAACTCGCGATCTGTTTCTTTACGAGCTGCAATCAGGCTCTCCGGAATTTGTGTTTTTGATGACCCAAGAAAGCCGGCTGTTGTTCCACGTTCAACCTGCAATCTGTGAGAAAGTTCGCCTAATTCGGCAACAGTTTCGGCGATTGTCGAAACAAACTCCATCTGATGGTAAATTTCATAATCTTTATAAACAGATTCTGCTGCAAGCACAAAAACACCAATCAATGGTGCGGCTAGGGCAAGCGCAATTCTGTACGGAATTCGCATATTTGAGAACATCACATAATAATCCTTGGCAGTGTGCCGCAATCATTACGGAATTCGGGTCATCATCGCCCCCACGAGTAGTAGATGAAAAGGTGTATAAATTCAGTGGGTTAACATAAAGTTAACCCTACGTAAGAGTTGAAATCCTTCACGAAACTGCTAGTCGCCGAATGCTTATGCATGCATGTATTCAATTTACCTTTATCAAAACCCTCAAGCTCAATTTTCGGAGTTACATACAAAATCTGCCAGTTATAACAAACTTGATATTGACACATTTATTTTCATTCCTTACCAATTACGCATCCGTCGGGGGGCCCTTTTTGGGCTGAGAAGCATTTAATGCTGACCCGTCGAACCTGATCCGGACAATACCGGCGTAGGGAACGGGTCGTATGAGCACTATTGCTCTTTGCTCTTTTCTCGCCTTTTGTCCGCTAATTTTTTGAGGACAATAATGCGAGAGAAACCTTCTCTTTTAAGAATACCCATCGCGCTAACCATTGCGGGTTCCGACAGTGGCGGCGGGGCCGGATTGCAAGCCGATTTGAAAACATTCTCGGCGAATGGCGTTTACGGTGCCAGTGTTGTCACCGCAGTCACGGCACAAAACACGCTCACGGTTGCCGCCGTTCATGAAATTCCCTCTGATATTGTTGCTGCTCAAATCAAAACAGTGCTGGATGATCTAGATGTGGATGCGATCAAGATCGGAATGTTGTTCTCCCATGACATCATTGCCGCTGTGGTCAAAGCTCTTGAAAACAGTAAAATTCCAGTCGTTCTTGATCCGGTGATGATTGCGAAATCCGGCGACGCATTGCTTCAGGACGAGGCGGTCTCCGCATTAAAATCCCTTCTCTTGCCGAAGGTTGATCTGCTTACTCCAAACCTCCCTGAAGCTGCCCGGCTACTTGGTGTGGAAGAGGCTGGTTCAATCCATGAAATGAAGCAGCAGGCAGGCGCGCTGTTGATGCTTGGTCCAAAGGCTGTCCTACTAAAAGGTGGCCACGGAACAGGATTGACCTGCACCGATATTTTGTTCTGCCGTGGTCAGGAATTCGTGCAATTGGATGCCCCGCGCCAAAATACAAAAAACACCCATGGCACCGGCTGCACTTATTCCGCAGCAATTGCAGCGGAGCTTGCCAAAGGCAAGTCCATGGAACTCTCTGTTAGAAATGCGCACGCCTATTTACAGAATGCCATTATTAACGCGGACCAGTTGAGCATCGGTTCAGGTCACGGCCCTGTCCATCATTTCCACAATCTTTGGGCGAACTAGAATGGAAAATGTCTCAATCATAGGCAGCGGCGTAGCAGGGCTTTGTGTTGCGCGCGCTCTATTAGACCGAGGTGTAAAGCTACGATTGTTCGAGCGCGGGGAGGGCATCGGTTCCCACGCCTGCTCGTGGTGGGCTGGAGGTATGCTGGCTCCTTATTGCGAAAGCGAAAGTGCGGAGGAACCCGTCTTTCGCCTTGGAAAGGAATCCGCAGAGTGGTGGGACAAGCACACTGGAGAGGTGCACCGTAATGGAACACTTGTGGTATCGCTTGAGCGTGACCATGCTGATTTGCGCCGTTTTAAACGCCGCACAGAAAACTCTATCGACGTTGGGCCAGATGAAATCGCAAGGTTGGAACCCGATCTGGGGGACCGTTTTACCAAAGGATTATATTTCGAAAACGAGGCTCACTTGTCACCTCGTGCAGCTTTGGCTTCGTTGCGAGAAAAATTAATTCTCGATGGCGTCGACTTCATCCATGAGGAAGTTGACCCGAGGGTAATTGCTGTCGACGGATTGACAGTCGATTGCCGAGGCTTTGCCGCTAAAGATGCTCTGCCCGATCTGCGCGGGGTTAAAGGCGAGATGGTTATTCTCTCTTCCCCCGACATTGAATTATCCCGCCCCGTGCGCTTGTTGCATCCGCGCATCCCGCTCTACGTAGTGCCGCGCGGCGATGGCGTATTCATGCTGGGCGCGACCATGCTGGAAAGCAGCACGCGCTCACGTATATCGGCGCGCTCCTTACTTGAATTACTCAGCGCGGCCTACGCGCTGAACCCGGCTTTCGGCGAAGCGGAAATATTAGAGATCGGCGTCGATAGCCGCCCCACTTTTCCCGATAATTTACCCCGCATCCAGCGTGACGGAAATTTGATCCATGTGAATGGATTATACCGCCACGGTTTTCTTCTGGCACCTGCGATGGCGCGGATGGTTGCGGAACTGATTTTTGATAATTCGACACCGGAGATGATGCATGAACATTTTAATTAATGGCGAACCGACCACCACCTCAGCAGAGACTTTGACAATGCTGCTGGAACAAAACGGGTTTGCCAACACCACCATTGCGACAGCGGTCAACAGCACTTTTGTGCCGCAAGGTCAGCGCGAAACTTATTCTCTTAAAGAGGGCGACCAAATTGAAGTTCTTGCCCCAATGCAAGGAGGCTAAGCCGGTGCGCGAATTTTACGGAACCAAATTATCCAACGCTCTGATGCTGGGAACTGCCCAATACCCCTCGCCCGCCATCCTTGCTGATGCGTTCAAACGCAGCGGCGCAGGCGTTGCCACCGTATCCCTGCGCCGTGAAAGCGGGGCCGATAAAGAGGGACAAGATTTTTGGGCATTAATCCGCAAATTGGGCGTTCATGTGCTGCCCAATACTGCCGGTTGCCACACGGTAAAAGAAGCAGTTACCACGGCGCAAATGGCACGCGAAGTCTTTGGCACGGCGTGGATAAAGCTCGAAGTAATTGGTGAAGAAGACACGCTCCATCCAGATACATTTGCACTGGTGGAAGCTGCCCGTATTCTTTCCGAAGATGGCTTTCAGGTATTCCCTTACACCACCGATGATCTGGTGGTCGCCGAGCGATTGCTCAGGGCTGGATGCGAAGTGCTGATGCCGTGGGGTTCGCCCATCGGTTCCGGTCAGGGATTGAACAATGTCTTTGGCCTACGTGCCATGCGTGCGCATTTTCCCGACACTCCCTTGGTGGTTGATGCCGGTCTCGGCCTTCCTTCGCAGGCAGCGCAGGTGATGGAATTGGGTTTCGACGCGGTGCTGCTTAATACCGCCGTTGCCAAAGCTGGAGACCCCGCCGCCATGGCTGAAGCTTTCTCTCTTGCAGTAAACGCAGGGCAATTGGCAGCGACTGCTGATCCAATGGAACCTCGCGATATGGCAGCCCCCTCAACACCCGTTATTGGAAAGGCATTCCTGTCATGACCCTTGATCGTTTCTATATCATTCTGGATGGCACGGACTGGCTGAAACGCCTTTTGCCCCATGGCATCAAACTGGTTCAGTTGCGCATCAAGGACAAAGCGCCCGATGAATTGCGAGCGGAAATTCGGCTCGCCCGTGACCTCTGCAAAGCAGCAGATTGCGTATTGGTTGTGAATGATTATTGGCAAATCGCCATTGAGGAAAAATGCACGTTTATCCATCTGGGGCAGGAGGATTTGGATGAGGCAGATATCCCCGCCATCCGTCGTGCGGGCCTGCAAATAGGAATCAGCACCCATGACCATGATGAGCTGGATCGCGCGCTGACATTCGCACCCGACTATATCGCTCTTGGACCAATCTATCCGACCATCTTGAAAAAGATGAAGTGGCATCAACAAGGTCTGGAAAAACTGACCGAGTGGAAAGGTCTGATTGGCAATATTCCGCTGGTCGCAATCGGCGGCATGAATATCGAACGGGCCGACGGCGCGTTTCAGGCCGGGGCCGATATCGTTTCCGCCGTCACAGATATCACGCTAAACGACACCCCCGAGGCGCGCGTGGCTGAATGGCTGCAAGCAACGAGGATGCCCTCATAATGCGCTACGCCCGTCAGGAAATATTGCCGGAAATTGGAGCAGTTGGTCAGGCTCGGTTGCAATCTTCACACGCTGTCGTTGTGGGTGCTGGTGGGTTGGGATGCCCTGCCCTGCAATATCTTGTTGCAGCGGGTCTGGGGCGAATTACTATTGTTGATGGCGATATTATTTCCCTCACCAACCTTCATCGCCAGACGCTTTACAAGGAAGATCAAACGGGTGCCCTGAAAGCGGATATCGCCGTCGAGACTTTGCGAAGGTTGAACAGCGATTGTGTTTTAAAAAGTGTGCCGCATGCTCTCACCCCGGCTAATGCCGAAACACTTTTGGCTGATGCTGATATCGTTCTTGATTGTGCCGACAGCTTTGCTGTCAGTTATATTCTGTCGGATATTTGCGAAGAAAAACACCTGCCGTTGATCTCCGCCTCGGCGCTGGAATTTAGCGGTTATGTGGGTGGTTTTTGTGGTGGCTCTCCTTCATTACGCGCTGTATTTCCTGATCTCCCGGAGCGAGCCGCTACTTGTGCAACAGCAGGTGTTCTCGGTCCGGTTGTTGGTACGATCGGCGCGATGCAGGCGCAAATGACAATCGCTCAAGTTCTGGGTTTGGAGCCTGCACCATTGGGGCAATTGGTTACTCTGGACTTGCGTAATTATCGGTTCGGTGGATTCCGGTTTGATAATGCTCCCGAACCAACAGGAATGCGTCTCCGCTTCATCGCACCCGACAGTATCCGAACAGAAGATTTCCTTGTCGAATTGCGCGATGTGAACGAGGCTCCCCAACCCGTCTCCCCAAATGCTAACCGACACAGTGTTGATGATTTTAGCCCCAATGGCCCTACCCCGAATGAAGGGCAGCGCGCCGTTTTGTGCTGCCGTTCCGGCCTCCGCTCATGGCAGGCCGCCCGCCGTCTTCAAACTTATTGGAGCGGTGAAATCTCATTAATTGCAATGGGCGACACGCCCGAAACATCCCCAAAAACACCTTAGAAAGGTATCCAATGAAATATCTACTTCTAGCTGCCGCGCTTCTCGTGACTACCCCGGCAATGGCCGCGGATAAAATGACACTGTTGCTCGACTGGTTCGTTAACCCCGACCATGGCCCCATCATCATCGCGCAGGAAAAAGGTTTTTTCGCTGAGCAGAATTTGGAGATCGAAATCATCGCTCCAGCTGATCCCGCCGATCCACCAAAAATGGTAGCCGCAGGCAAAGCCGATCTGGCGGTTTCCTATCAACCGCAATTGCATTTGCAAATCCATGAAGGTCTACCGCTAAAGCGCGTCGGCACTCTGGTCGCAACGCCGCTCAATTGCCTCTTGGTAATTAAAGATGGACCAATCAAATCACCCGCGGATTTGAAGGGAAAAACCGTTGGGTTTTCCGTCGGCGGCGTGGAAGAAGCGGTTCTTGAAACGATCCTGAAAACCCACAATTTGACCATGGACGACATCACTTTGGTTAATGTGAACTTCGCCATGTCTCCCTCACTAATGTCCAAACAAGTGGATGCGGTGATTGGCGCATTCCGCAATTTTGAATTGACGCAAATGAAAATTGAAGGGGTTGAGGGGCATTGCTTTTTTGTTGAAGAGGAAGGACTTCCTTCCTATGACGAGCTGATTTATGTGGCAAATTCCGACACCATGGATAAAGAAAAAATTGCCCGTTTTCTTGCGGCAACCGAGAAAGCGACACAGTTCATGGTGAACCATCCGACCGAGAGCTGGAAGATATTTTCCGGCACATCGAAAGAGCTACAGGATGAGTTAAACAAGCAAGCTTGGGTCGATACTCTGCCACGTTTTGCTTTGCGCCCGACAGCAATGGATGTGGGCCGATATGCAACATTTGAAGCATTTTTGAAAAAGGCAGGACTGGTGCCATCGATCAATCCGGTTTCTGATATCGCAATCGACGTGACTGCGAAATGACCGCATTACCTAATTATGGCCGCACCTTTTCCCTTTGGCGCGAAGGTGCGGCCAAGCCTTGGCAGGATTATACGTGCCATGCTTTTGTAGAAGGGTTGTCAAACGGCACTTTGCCCAAGGCAACCTTCCTGCATTATCTTGTGCAGGACTACGTTTTCCTCGTGCACTTTTCACGGGCGTGGGCGCTGGCCGTGGTGAAATCTCAAACCATGGACGAGATGAAAACCTGCGCAGCAACCGTCGATGCGCTGGTCAATCACGAGATGGAATTGCACATCGAAATTTGCGCTCGCGAAGGTATTTCGCAGGAGACCCTGTTCGCCGCCACTGAGGAAATCGAGAACCTCGCTTACACTCGCTATGTGATGGATGCCGGGTTATCGGGGGATTTCCTCGACCTGATGGCGGCGCTGGCCCCGTGTGTTTTTGGCTACGGAGAAATTGGCCTAAGGCTGGCCAGTGAAGCGGATAACAACACGCCCTACCGCGACTGGATTACGACCTATTCGGATGACGAATATCAGGACGTCATGAAAAATATTGGCGCCATGATTGATACCGCCGTGCTTCAACGTATCGGTGATGCGCCTGAACAATCGCCCCGGTGGAAATTTTTACAAGAGCGCTTCACCAAAGCGACCGAATTGGAAATTAAATTCTGGGATATGGGATTGCGCGGAGCATGAAACCTGCGCCTTCCATATCGCTTGCCGGAAGTTATACGATCAACGGTGACCATCTGTTTGGGCCTCTCACTATCGATATTCCGGCGGGACAATGGACTTGCCTTCTTGGCGCTTCCGGCATTGGCAAGTCGACCATTCTGCGTCTGGTTTTAGGATTGAAAACCGCTGGTGTTTTCTCCGGAAAGATTACGGCAAGTGATGGGGATACGCTGGCTGATCGTATCAGTTACATGGCGCAGTCCGACTTGCTTTTACCGTGGCTGAATGTGCGCGAGAACGTGGTTCTGGGTGCAAGATTGCGCGGCGAACAACCCGACATGCTGCGTGCTGGAGCACTGATTGAACGCGTCGGGCTTACGCCACATCAGGATAAGCACCCCTCTGCCTTATCGGGAGGCATGCGACAGCGGGCGGCGCTCGCCCGCACACTAATGGAGGATCGCCCGATTGTATTATTGGACGAACCCTTCTCCGCGCTTGATGCCAGCACGCGAGCTGATATGCAGGAACTGGCGGCGGAAATGCTGGCAGAGAAAACCGTTCTTCTGGTAACCCATGACCCTGCAGAGGCCAGTCGGTTAGGGCATAAAATTGTTCTGATGTCAGCAAGCGAAGCGATGATTTGGGACCATCCTAACACCGCGCCCATCCGTGCTATTGATGCTCCCGAAACGCTTGCCTGTCAGTCGGCACTCCTCAGCCAGCTTCGGGGTCAAAATCTGGAGGCGTCCCATGAAACGGCTTGATATTTTATGGTCAGGAATATTCGGGGTGATGCTCTGGCAGATGATTGTCTGGATAACCGATGCACCGCATTTTATCCTGCCTTCTCCATTGCGTGTGCTTTTTGCCGGCTATGATAGCCGCGCCCTTATTGGCGAACATGCGATTGTCACCGCGACAGAGGTTTTTATCGGCTTGGCAATTGGCGTAGTGCTCGGTGTATTAACGGCCATCGGTCTTGCCGTTTCGCCAATGGCACGGCGGCTCTTTTTACCCATTTTAGTTTTCACCCAAGCTGTTCCGGTTTTTGCTCTGGCACCCATTCTGACGCTTTGGCTGGGATATGGCATTGGCGGAAAAATCGTGATGACCGTGCTCATCATCTACTTCCCGATAACCTCGTCTTTTTACGATGGCCTGACACGGGTGGAAAGTGGGCTGCTCGATCTTGCCCAAACCATGGGCGCAACCAAAACGCAAATCATGCGACGCATCCGCATTCCTTCAGCCCTGCCATCGCTGGGTTCGGGCTTGCGGCTTGCCGCGGTCTACGCTCCCATCGGCGCGGTGATTGGTGAATGGGTTGGTTCGTCCAAGGGCCTTGGATATTTAATGCTGCTGGCAAATGGGCGCGCCAAAACCGATTTGATGTTTGCCAGTCTGATTGTGTTGGCAATCTTTGCCGTTAGCCTGCATGCCTTGGTGGGAAAAATTGCTGACCGTCTAGATGATTATTCAAGGCCGTCTAATACCGATTTGTAGCGTATACCAAAACGGCGTTTCAGTATTCTGAAACGCCGTTCTGTTTTTCATTTGTCAGTGCTTATTGCAATCAAGCAAGATCGAAGCGATCGAGGTTCATCACCTTGGTCCATGCGGCAACAAAATCACTTACAAGCGCTTGTTGACCATCATCACTTGCATAAACTTCTGCAAGCGCACGGAGTTGCGAGTTTGAACCAAACAGGAGATCGACGCGAGTTCCGGTCCAGTTGACCTTGCCGCTTGCACGGTCTTGTCCTTCGAACGCACCTTTTGATTTTGAAGACGCTTCCCACTTCGTATCGCGGCTGAGAAGATTCACGAAGAAATCATTGCTCAGGGTTTCGGACTGGTTGGTGAAGACGCCATTTTCTGACCCATCCGTATTCGTACCAAGAACACGCATACCACCCACAAGAACCGTCATTTCCGGTGCTGTCAGTGTCAGGAGCTGAGCACGATCCACCAGCAATTCTTCTGCCGGAGTGCTTGGTTCGCCCAGCAAATAGTTGCGGAAACCGTCTGCTTTTGGTTCAAGCACTGCAAAGGATTCTACATCCGTTTGATCATCACTTGCATCTGTTCGTCCCGGAGTGAATGGGACTTCAATATCCTGGCCTGCATTTTTTGCTGCTTTCTCAACAGCTGCACAACCACCCAGAACAATCAAATCAGCGAGTGAAACTTTTTTGCCGGTCGAATTGAAATCGCTCTGAATACCCTCAAGCGTCTTAAGAACATCTGCCAGTTGAGCTGGGTTGTTTACTGCCCAATCCTTTTGTGGTGCGAGGCGAATGCGTGCGCCATTGGCGCCGCCGCGTCTGTCACTACCACGGAAGGTTGAAGCGGATGCCCATGCGGTTGAAACCAGTTGGGAGACGGACAATCCGGACGCCATAATTTTTGCTTTGAGGTCGGCAATATCGCTGGCACCGATCACTTCATGATCGACAGCAGGGACAGGGTCTTGCCAAACGAGTTCCTCATTTGGCACGTCAGCGCCGAGGTAGCAGGTGATTGGTCCCATGTCGCGGTGGGTCAGTTTGAACCATGCTCTTGCGAAGGCATCAGCAAACTCTTCCGGGTTTTCGTGGAAGCGTTTTGAAATCGGACCATAGATCGGGTCCATCTTCAAAGCCATGTCCGCGGTTGTCATCAACAGACGCTCTTGCTTGGAAGCATCATGGGCGGCAGGTGCCGTATCAGGGTTAGAATCCTTTGTCGGGGTCCACTGATTTGCACCGGCTGGACTTTTTGTTAGTTCCCACTCATAGCCGAGAAGAACGTCGAAGAAACCATTGTCCCATTTAATTGGATTTGGAGTCCACGGCCCTTCAATACCACTACCGATGGTGTCGTCACCGGAACCGGTGCCCATCGTGTTACTCCAGCCGAGGCCTTGCTCTTCAATGCCTGCAGCTTCAGGTTCGCGGCCAACATATTTATCTGGATCACCCGCACCATGCGCTTTGCCGAAAGTATGTCCACCAGCAACGAGAGCAACGGTTTCCTCATCATTCATTGCCATGCGTGCGAATGTCTCGCGGATATCGACAGCTGAAGCAAGCGGATCAGGATTGCCGTTCGGACCTTCAGGATTGACGTAGATCAGACCCATCTGAACAGCGCCAAGAGGGTTTGCAAGATCGCGATCGCCGCTATAGCGCTCATCACCGAGCCATGTTGTTTCAGGGCCCCAGTAAATGTCTTCTTCCGGTTCCCAGATGTCTACACGTCCGCCGCCAAAGCCAAAGGTTTTGAGGCCCATTGAATCAAGTGCACAGTTTCCGGTCAGGATCAGCAGATCAGCCCAGGAGATTTTCTTACCGTATTTTTGTTTAATCGGCCAAAGCAAAGCCCGTGCCTTATCAAGGTTTACGTTATCAGGCCAACTATTGAGGGGCGCAAAGCGCTGTGAACCGGAGGCCCCGCCGCCGCGACCATCATGCGTGCGGTAAGTCCCTGCGCTGTGCCATGTCATCCGGATGAAGAACGGACCATAATGACCATAATCTGCCGGCCACCATTCCTGCGAATCTGTCATCAATGCGACAAGGTCCTTTTTCAAGGCATCCAGATCGAGGCTCTTGAATTCAGCAGCATAATCGAATGCTTCGTCCATGGGATCGGACAGGGCTGAGTTCTGGTGAAGGATTTTCAGGTTCAGCTGATTGGGCCACCAGTGTTGGTTGGCTGTGCTTCCTGTTGCTTTTTGTGCGTTCGCACCGCTCATTACGGGACATTTATTGCTATCGGTCATGTGGTTCACTTCTCTCTGATTGCGGTCGTTGATTTAAAGTCGATTCGTGTGCAATTATCATGAACCCTCTGGGAGACTGTCCAGATTCATGGCTAGCGCATCTTAACTAGAATCATTCTAACAAACTTTATTCATTAGTTTAAGTTGAATTTTCTGATTGTTGCGATAAGTTATTCTTATGAGTAATTTGACCCTTAAACAGCTGCGCTATTTCGAAGCTTTGGCCCATCATGGTCATTTTGGACGCGCCGCAGATGCCTGTGCCATCTCCCAACCAGCTTTATCATTGCAGATCAAAGAACTTGAAAGGTCGCTTGGTATCGTGCTTTTTGAGAGAGGGGCGCGACAGGTCTGGCTAACCAATTTCGGAGAAGAGTTTGCCTTGCGTGTTCGTGATATTCTGCGTTCGATCGATGAATTAGATGACCTAACACGCGCCTCGCGGGACTTGTTGAAGGGGCGCTTGCGCATCGGCGTGATCCCGACTATTGCGCCATATCTTTTGCCGACAATCATCAAGAACCTCACCCAGATGAATAGCGAGCTTGATATTCATGTGCGCGAAACATTGACGCCGAAGCTGATACAAGAGCTGGCAGAGGGGCGGCTCGATACAGCAATTGTTGCTCTGCCGGTATCTGAGTCTTCGTTTACTGAGGTTGCACTGTTTACTGAAAACTTCGTTCTTGTTCGACCAAGCGAAGATGAAGCTAAACCCGTTCCCAGTAGCGATCAGTTGCGAGAAATGAGATTGCTTCTTTTGGAAGAAGGTCATTGCTTTCGTGATCAGGCGCTATCGTTCTGTAATGTTCAATCAGCACAATCGTGGGAGGGGCTGGATGCAAGTTCCTTATCAACGCTTGTTCAAATGGTCGGCGTCGGCCTTGGTGTCACCCTACTCCCGGAAATGGCGATTGCGGTGGAAACGAGTTCTGCTGCGGTCTCTGTCGCACATTTTAAAAAGCCCGAACCGTCGCGAACGATTGGCATGATATGGCGCAAAACGAGCCCGTTGGCTCAACAGCTCCTGCAAATTTCTGAAGTAGTTCGTCAGTCAGCCGACACGATGCGTGATAAACACGCTGCAAACCAATAATTGAAATATCGGTAAAAGCGTATTAGCCATCGTCTCACGGATATTGCTAGTCCAATGGTTTTGACACACAAATTGCATATCTGTTCAAGGTCAACCGTTCCAGCCCTTCCAAAAAACCCATATGGACCCTTTGAGCCCTGTTGATTGCCGAGAGGTTGGTTTGGATTTCAATGTCGCAGAAACCTTCTCGTTCCAACATCGCAGCGATATCGCTCTCCCTGGCACCGTCTTTGAAATATACCTGAGATAGAATGCGCTGATGGGTTTCAACCATCGCTGGACTTTTGTTGCTCTTTGAAACGCCGCCTAGTTTTTCAAAGCCCGTTCTAAGAGCATTCAATATTTTTCCCAGCGGGGTTTTACGAACGAAATCCCCGTCGACAATCAACAGTTTCCCGCCGGGCTTAAGCAGCGTGAACCAATGGGCAAACGCTGTTTGGGGATCAACCAATGTCCATACGAGATGGCGCATTACGATCACGTCGTAGCTACCTTCGTCCTCGCCTGTTCTTTCTGCATCGCCGGTGAGAAAGAAAATGTTGGAGTTCCTTTTCTTGGATTTTGCTCGCGCTTTGGCAAGCATCGCATCGGACCAGTCCAACCCTGTAACCTTAAAACCGAGATCGAAAAGAAGATGGGAAATCACACCTGTGCCACAAGCAAGGTCGAGAACGCTTCTATCTGCTCCCGACCCCAAGTGCTTTTGAAACAGCGCGTACCAAGCCTTCTTTTCGCGATCAGAAAAAATTTCATGCCCGGGCTGAAGATCAAATGTCTCGGCGCGCAGGGACCAATATTCCCGAATTTCATCGCGAATAGTGAAGTTGGTTGTCATTCTTTCCGCTTTCCTAATCCCTCTATTTGAGGGCGTCTGCTTGCTCAAATAGAGCATTGAAAGCCTTTTTAGCCTTGCCTCGCTGCTTTACTTTGCGGGCTTCTTCAAGGTTTACGGAATAGTCCCCAACGAGGATCAGCCCGACCATGCCCACACTATAATGGGGAACACAGAAATAACCATAAGTGCCGTCCGTATCGAACGTGACTTCAATTGATTTGTTGATGCGACCATTCCATTTTTTTGCACCGTCCGGCAGCATGCCTTTCTTTGTTGCCGAGTTGTGCCCCTTCTGCGTGGCTTCAAATATGACCGTATCGCCTTTTTCGATCTTCAAAAATGCAGGCACAAAACTCATCGCCACCGAGGGATCATTTGGATCAGTCGACATCATTTTTACCGTATAGGTTTCGGCCAGAACAGGAGATACAGCTCCGAGGAGGCATGTTGCAAAAATCAAACTTAAATAGAGGCTGGAATTGGAAATTTTCATTATTCTTATCCTTTGGTTCAGGTATTTAAAGGCTGGCAGCGACGCTCAGCACTCCTTCTTTTGATTCATGAATATCGATTGTGACGCCATAGGTTTCGGCAAGTTCAGGAGAAGCCAAAACTTCCCGGGGCGGACCGGAAGAAATGATCTTGCCTTTACGCATCAACACCACATGATCGGCAAAGCGGGCCGCAAGGTTTAGATCATGCAAGGCCACAATCGAAACAATCTTGCGCGATTGGGTAACGTCTTTGATGATCTTCATGATTTCAAGTTGGTGACGGAGATCCAGCGCACTGGTTGGTTCGTCCAGCAAAAACAGAGCGGGTTCGCGCACCACCGCTTGGGCAATCGACACCATTTGCTGTTGTCCGCCAGAAAGGTCACCGACAAAGGTTTCTGAAAGATGATCAACTTTCAGCATGTGCAATGTCTCAGCGACAACATTTAAATCATCGTCGCCAACCCGCCAGCCATGCATGTGTTTGCGGGCCAATAAAACCACATCGAAGACTGTGAGAGCGGCGTTGCTGGTGAAGCTTTGCGGCATGTAACAAACATTGCGGTTCCATGCCTGCATGCCTGTTTCGCGGATATCAAACCCACCCACTTTAATCATCGCTCCCTTGGTTTTCAAAACGCCCGATACGCATTTGAAAAAGGTAGATTTACCCGTTGCGTTCGGCCCGATCAGAGCCGTGAGTTCTCCGGATTTGAAACCTTCGACCGAGATATCGTGCAGAACCTGTTTTTTGGAATAGGCAAAAGAGAGGTTTTGAATTTCTAAAGTCATCCCCAACTCCTGCGACGAACGGCAAGAATGAGACTGATGAAAAACGGGATACCGATCAGCGATGTGATAATCCCGATGGGATAAATCACGCCGGGCGTAATTGCCTTGGAGACGATGGAAGTGACGGACATAATCAGTGCGCTTGCAACTGCCGATAAGGGCAGGAAATAACGCTGATCTTCCCCGACAATCATGCGCGCGATGTGCGGGCCGACCAAACCAACGAACGCGACAGTTCCTACAAAAGAGACGGCGGTGGCCGCAAGAAGAGAAATACCAATCAGCATTTCCACCCGCAGGCGTTTGACATTAACGCCCAGACTTGCCGCCTTGTCGTCGCCCATGCGAAGCGCTGTCAGTGCCCAGTTACGTTTCATAAAATAAGGTACGGTGATCGCGAGGATAACCAAGCTAATGGCGATTTTTGTCCATGTGGCGCGGGCCAAAGAACCCATCATCCAAAACACAATTTGCGCCAATTGGGTTTCCGAAGCGCCATATTGCATTAGGGCCAGCAGTGCATTGAAAGTGAACATCATGGCGATGCCAACCAGCACCATGGTTTCAGAGGTCACGCCACGAATTTTGGTAAAAGCATAAAGAAGAGACGATGAAAAAAGCGCCAGAACAAAAGCGTTTGTTGTCACCAGAATTTCCCCCGCTCCCGGCACCAGATTCAATCTGAATACAATTGCAAGGGCCGCTCCAAATGCAGCGGCAGACGAAATGCCAAGGGTGAAAGGATCGGCCAAAGGGTTGTTCAAAATGGTTTGCATTTCAGCGCCGGCAACGCCCAGCATCGCACCAACGAGAACGGCCATAATGGCAATCGGCAAACGGATGTCCCAAATAATCACATTTATTTGCGGGCTTGCCCCGGATGGATTTATGATTGCCATGGCTGCGTCAAAGATCGACAGATCGCTCGGGCCCCAGGAGATATCCACCAGCAATGAGATAATAAGGACGGACGCGCTACCGGCCAGTAAGATCAGGCGTTTCTTGGTACGCTTGCGGAAACGCTCCGCCGTATTCAGTACGATATCAGTCATGAGGGACCCGTATTTTCAGGAGACAAGCGCACCGGCGAACACTGCCGCCGGCGCGTAGTTCTTGGGAGGTCTAATTTATTGAAGCTTGCCCCAGAAGACACCGCTGTAGTCAATAGCAAGGAAGCGATCGTGTACTTCAGTGAAGGTTGCCTCAGGATCAAGGTCAGCAAAGTCTTCAGGATGGAACCATTTGGCAAGAACCTGTAGCGCTACAAAATGGTATGGGCTGTTATAGAACTGGTGATAAATCGAATAGAAACGCTTTTTCTTAACCGCTGTCATCGTATCCCAGCCGGGACGATTTTTCAGAACAACGAGGCTTTTTTGTACATCCTCTTTGGTTGCATCATAGCCCAGTAACACTGACAGAACATCGGGTTTTGCCTCAGCCCAGTTAGCGCCTGTGCCAATGATGATGTCAGGGTCATCAGCCAAAATAGCTTCAAAATTCACATCGCTACGGAAGCCGGGAAATTTGCGTGTTCCCCAGTTAATGCCGCCAGCTTCGTCAACAAATTTACCGTAGTTTGCACCCCCAAAAGTGTTGCAGCAAAAGGTTGGTCCGCGGTAGCCTGCAGCATTTTCAATGAATACCAATGGGCGATCTTCCAGCGCATAGCCATCGACGATATTGGTCACCCGGCGCATCTGTTTGATATAAAAATCAACGAATTCCTGAGCTGCTTTTTCCTTGGCAAAAACGCGCCCCATCAGCAGAAAACTTGGTATGGTATTTTGCGTTGGGCGAATTCGATAATCGATAAAGATTACCGGAATGCCAGCTTTTTCTAACTTCTCCAACACGCCGGTTTCTTTGGCTTTGAAAAGATTTCCGAGGTTGAGAATTACCAGATCGGTGTTCAGTCCGATCGCTGCTTCTACGCTGAAATCACCTGCATAGGGGCTACCGAAGTTTTTGATGGCTGCGGTTTGTGCCGGGAACTTTGCCTGATATTTGCGGAAGGCGTCGGGATCATAAAGAATTAAATCATCCTTCCACCCAACAACCCGTTGGAACGGATCTTCCTTGTCGAGAATTCCTACCGAATACATCATCCGGCCTTCTCCTAGAATTACCCGTTTAACACCGTGCTTGACGGTAACGGTCCGGCCAGCGATATCCGTGACAGTGATCATATCTTCGGCTTGGGCCTGCGTCCCGTTAATGCCTACGATCAGCGCCACCGTCAAAGCCGCACCAACGGCGATTTTGTACAAACTATCAATTTTCATGTTGTTTCCTTTGCAGATTAAAGGTCTGCTTTTAAGAATTTGGATTTAAATAACGACATAAATTAGTAAAATATGATTTTAAAAGTCAAGTTTAATTTTCCGATGATCATTCCAATCCCCACCAAATGATAAATTTTGCTGAAATGAAAATATCAGCAACAAATCTGGAGCTACAATCTTGCATTTCATAAATATGACTGTAATAGTCAACTTTATTCATTTGGAAGATTTCGCCGTAAATTGAGTTGCGTTTGGATACGCAATAATCATGGAGATTGAGTTAAATGGTTCAGCGTGCACCCATAGTTCCAATTCTTTTTGCGCGGGATTTTCACGTTACTGCTCGTTTTTATCAGGACGTTTTGGGGTTTGATGTTTCCAGCGCAAATGTTGGAATGCTGGCCACACGCGAGCAAATGTCATTGCGTTTCTATTTGGCAAATAATCATACAGATGCCGGGGGCCTGAGCGTAATTTTGCAAACTCCCGATGTGCGAGAATTGCATTGTGAATATTTGCAGCGAGAGGTGTCTACTTTGAGCAGGCTGCGGGTGGCTCGTCATCAACCATTAAAGTTTTCAATCAGGGATACCGATGGAAATAATCTTTTGTTTGTGGGTTCGCGGCCCTCGTTATCCGTCTATATTGATGGAGAACTACAGGACCACCGATACGGTGCAAATCAGTAATTCTCCTACCAGCACGGGCCAACACAGGTATTTTTGATGTCTACAACAAGCCGCACAGAGACCGATTCATTCGGCGCACTCGAAATTCCAAATGATAAATATTACGGAGCGCAAACTGCGCGTTCACTGATTAATTTTCCAATTGGCAGTGAAACCATGCCCAAGCCGCTCGTCCATGCTTTGGGTATTATCAAGCAGGCGGCGACGCGGGTTAATCTGGCGCAAGGCAAACTGGACGCTCCTATTTCCAAAGCGATTGATCAGGCGGCGGGTGAAGTTGTGGCGGGAAAACTGGATGATCATTTCCCGCTTGTGGTCTGGCAAACGGGTTCCGGAACCCAAACCAATATGAATGCCAATGAGGTGATTGCCAATCGCGCGATTGAAATCATGGGAGGCGAGATCGGGTCAAAAAATCCGGTGCATCCCAATGATCATTGCAATATGAGCCAATCATCGAATGACACATTTCCAACGGCAATGCACATTGCAGCCGCGCGGGAAATAAACTCTTCGCTCATACCTGCGCTGGAACATTTGCATCTCAAACTTACCGAGAAAGCGGAAGGGTGGTCTGAGATTATGAAGATTGGCCGCACCCATACGCAGGATGCAACACCGCTTACATTGGGTCAGGAATTCAGTGGTTATGCAGCTCAAGTCAAAATGGGGATCACACGACTGAATCAAGGTTTGGAAGGTTTGTATGAGCTAGCCCAAGGCGGCACGGCAGTCGGTACAGGCTTAAACACCAAACAAGGATTTGCTGAAGAGTTTGCTGCCGAAGTCGCAAACATCACGGGTCTACCATTTGTGACCGCACCAAATAAATTTGAAGCGCTGGCCGCCCATGATGCTTATGTCTATGCCCATGGTGGGTTGAACACTGTTGCGATGTCCCTGTTTAAAATTGCCAATGACATCCGCTTTTTGGGGTCTGGCCCAAGGTCGGGTCTTGGCGAACTATCTCTACCGGAAAACGAGCCGGGTTCTTCCATCATGCCGGGGAAAATAAACCCGACCCAATGCGAAGCGCTAACCATGGTTTGTGCTCAGGTGCACGGCAATCAATCAACCATCTCGTTTGCCGGAAGTCAGGGGCATTTTGAACTCAATGTCTTCAAGCCGGTTATGGGTTATGCATTGTTGCAATCGGTAAAATTGTTGACCGATGCATCGCGCAGCTTTGCTGATCGATGTGTATCAGGGATCATAGCCAACGAGGATAATATCCGCGTCTTAATGGAACGCTCGCTGATGCTTGTTACTGCGCTTGCCCCTTCCATCGGATATGATAAAGCCACCGAAATCGCAAAATGCGCTCATAAGAATGGCACCACATTGAAAGAAGAAGCGCTGCGACTTGGCTATGTGAGCGAGGAAGAATTCCATAGGCTCGTGCGCCCGGAATTGATGATTGGACCGAGCGCTTAGAACCAAATTTTTAAGCGTCGGCTCGTTTTGCTATTCGGTGGGCATCCTCATCGTTTCCGTGTTTCCAATAGCTGGATATGTATAATTCGTTTTTATCGAGCTGTCGTTCTCCGCGAAAATATTCTCTTAGTTCACGCACGCTGTTGAACTCGCATGCTGCCCAAACAGAGGGTTTGCCATCCTGCCATGGCAGCGAACGTATTTTACTAACAAGCATTTGGCTATTTTCGCCGGGTTGTGGATTGACCAGCCAGTGGATTTCAAAATTCTTCGGTGCCGACAATTCTTGAATATCGTCTTCTTCAATAACTTCAATTACAGCATGGCCTTTGGCGTTGGCTGGCAGGCTTTCGATATTGACGCTGATGGCTGGTAACGCCGTCATGTCGCCAACTATCAAGAACCAGTCGGCATTGGTATCAACCAATTTTTTCGGCCCAGGACCCCGAACATCTATGGTTTCACCAGGCTTAACCGTGGCGGCCCATGTGGCCGCAGGGCCACCATCGTGATGCAATACGAAATCCACATCGATTTCATTGTTGCGCTGATATCTAACGGTATAGGTGCGCAGCATGGGTTTATCGGAACCTTCCTGACTAAACAGCATTTTGAGGTACGCACTCTCCTGATCTTCCGGGAAGGATGATAGCCCCTGCCCGCCCAGTGTGACGCGTCTCATATGCGGGGTGATTTGCTTTACGCGAATGACTTCAAGCGTTCGGGGATCGGGTCTTGCCATTGATATTTTCCAAACAAATTTACGTGGTCACGTGCACATTTTTCGTAACTTCTATAACCGAAAAATGTGCACGCAAAAAATAGATATTATTTTTTAGCTTCTAGCTCGATGGTAAATTTCACATTCGGGCCCATGCCAAAACCTGCAACCTTCGCCATTCCAAAATCACCCGGCGTTAGTTCTCCGACAGCTGAAAATCCGATTTTATCGCCTTCTGCTTTATTGAAAGTTACACTCAGCGTCACCGGCTTAGATACGCCCAACATGCTCAAATTGCCCGTGATTTCACCAGTATTATCACCGGATTTTGTGACCGATGTGCTCTCGAAAGTAATCTTGGGAAATTCAGCTGAATTGAAGAAATCAGGGCTGGCTAGGTGCTTGTCCCGAGCGCCATTATTGGTGTCAACGCTGGACGCATCAATCACTACCGTCACAGAGCTTTTTGTCACGTCATCATTGTCGAACACAATGTCTCCGGACACCGTTCTAAACTGACCGGATGCAGCAGACCAGCCGCCATGATTTACTTTAAAATCCACCCATGTGTGAACCGGGTCAATCTTATAACTGTCGGCAGCGAATGCGGCGCTTGAAAGCGTGAGCGCTGCAAATGCAGAAATTAATTTAATAGGTAATCTCATCTATAATACTCCAAAAATTCCGACGGTTACGGTAATTTACCGAAGAACCTTAGCCCTCAAGCCAAAGCGCTGCGATGGCAATTGAAGCAGCAGTCGGGATTGCTGCCATCAAGCCAATTAATATGGGTCTCAGTCGTTTGTCTGCATTGCCAAGTCGCGAAGAAAAACAGGGCATAATGAATGTCAAACCCAGCACTGCCAGTGCAATAGGGTTTACGTCAGGGGCGAAAAGGCCAACGACCAATAGAAGCGTTACAACGCTTAGTGAGATGATCTGAAGTGTGATCTCAGAGAATAATGTTTGAGGCTTTTCCGTTCCTCGCAATAACAAAATAAATGCAATCAGAATGTAACCACCAATAAAAGCAGCGATGGCGCCCAGCGCTTGAGAAAATCCAATATAGGCGCCTAAAAGCGAGATTACCGAACCGCCAATCGCCACACAAAGCAACATGATTGGAGAAGCGAATCCGTCCTTCTTCGACAACTCATTTCTCACCGAATAAACCGATGCGAATGTGCCCAACGAGATCAGTGCGGCGAGCGCAAGGAAACGTGGCAACATGGAAGCATCCGATAACCGGTTCCAACCAAGCCAGAGCAACCCTGCCAAGAGCAGCAGAAAATTGATGCCGTTACCGACCTGCTTCCACCGGCTAAATAACAATGTGGTCGCGATGAGCCCGGATATTATGAACACCACTTTGTGCCGGGAAGACACAGGCGGAAATGACGGGGCCCCTTCCAGCATTATGTAAATGGTGATGATCAACAACCCGGCAAGCAAAGCCGTGATCGGGTTTTCAACCCCAAGAAGCATTGTCACGGGATATAGAACCAAACCAAATATTAGTGGGATCAGAACGGTATTTAGAATAATTTCCGCGAACAATGGGCAACTCCATTTGTAGTTATTTTGAAGAATAACATGACATTTTTAGTCAACATAATTAACGATTTGTAATGTCACTTCACTTTTTCAATACCATCCACGATGTTAAAATCGTGCCGGTATTTTGTTTCCTTTTCACCAATGAACGCGTACGCTCAAATGACCGCATGGTATTGAGCGGCCAGTCAGGTATCTATCTGAAACTGAACGAATAAATCGAACGCACAGATCATATTATTGGGAGATGAATACATATGGAAAATCAAATTGCCGTCATCACGGGAGCAGCTCAAGGGATCGGATATGCGGTCGCAAAAATCCTTTCGGCGCGGGGTGCCAAAGTTGTGAGCTGGGATTTTGATGCAGAAAATGGAACTGCGATGGAGAAGCTTGGGGGCTTGGCGGTGGAATGCGATATCTCCTCGCTTGCATCGGTCGAAGCTGCTTATGCAAAAACCTGCGAAGAAGTGGGTGTGCCCAGCATTTTGGTAAATAGTGCGGGTATTGCCGGTCCAAACGATCCGCTTGATACATATGATATCGATGCGTGGCACAAGGTGATTGATATCAACTTGCACGGGACATTTTATGTCAACCGTGTCTGCATTGCAGGAATGAAGGCCAATGGCTATGGCCGCATCCTCAACATCGCTTCAATCGCGGGTAAAGAAGGCAACCCGAATGCGTCAGCCTATTCAGCTTCAAAGGCCGCCGTTATCGGCATGACCAAATCGTTGGGCAAAGAAGTGGCCGACATGGATATCGCGGTAAATTGCGCGACCCCGGCAGCTGCCCGCACCCGTATTTTTGACCAGATGAGCCAAGAGCATATCGACTATATGCTATCCAAAATTCCGCGCGGTCGCTTTTTGGAAGTTGAAGAAGCTGCCCAAATGATCGCATGGACCGTCTCAAAAGAAAACTCGTTCACAACGGGTGCAGTGTTCGATCTCTCAGGTGGCCGAGCCACGTATTAGGCAATTTCCGCAAAGCCGTTCGCTACGGGTTGAAATAATACGTAAGCCTTGTTTCAACCCGAATTTCGCTGGCAGGATCACTCCCACTCCATCATATTATATTTTGGTAACCAACTGTTTTTAATTGTATTTTTGACTCACCACATTCTCTATACCGACAAAAATACCGTCAGAATCGTGCATGTTATTTAACATATTGAAACTTAACAGATATTTCCATATCGCGCGTTCTGTGGATAACTCGAAGCGCAAAATCCAATGGGGTTAATGTATTCCAGTATATCGAATTTATCGCATGCCAATCATGCGCGCTGATCTTTTCAAAGAAAAAATTTTGCTACAAATTCAAAATACGTCTGGCATTTTCAACAAACAGTTTCTGCTTATCTTCTGCGCTGAGATCAATCTCGCTGATTAGCTGCAATGCGGTGGCTGGATCCCAACAAGGGTAATCGGTGCCGTACATAACATTATCGATGCCAAAATAGTCTATGGCAAATTTTATGCCCGGCTGGTGCGGCGAGACCGTGTCGGTGAACATGCGTTTGATATAGGTGCTGGGCATTTCGGTGAGCCCTGCTTTTTTGCCGTTCTTATCCATGCGGCCAGCCTGATAAGGCAGCGCTCCGCCCGTATGGGACATGATCACTTTCAACCGGGGATGGCGCTCCATCAGGCCGGATAAAATCAATCGCATGGCCGCAACACTGACCTCGACCACCCGTCCAAGACTGAGGTGAAGCGCGCCATTATAGCCATCGAGAATGTCGGAGAATATTGCATCGGTCGGGTGAAGAAAAAGCGGCACACCCAAGACCTCTACCCGATCATAAAATGGTTCCAACCGATCAGCATCAATATGGGGATCGGTGCCAATGCTGCCGGGCAAATTAACGCCGACTAGGTTGAGCTTATTGATGGCGTGATCGAGAACGTCGATAGCAATATTCGTATCAACCAAGGGAATGGCTGCGGTACCCCAGAACCTGCCCGGATATTTTTTCTGGGCAGCGGCCATTTCCTCGTTCCACATCATTGCCGCATCTCGCCCTTCTTCGGCGGGCAATTCACTGAAATAAATTGAAAATGGTCCGATTGAACTGACCACATCAACCTGATGTCCCAACGCGTCCATGTGTTCGAATTGCTTTTCAAGATCAAACCATGCGGCCCAGCTTTGCACGTCACCGCTGCGAGCATTTGCACCGGTAAAGGTATAACCACCTCGTGCATTCAATTCGACGCGCGGATAACCTTCGCGCTTTGCCATTTTTTCAAAAAAATGCGGTGGCCACCAGTGAAAATGTGAATCGATGATATGCATGTTTGGCAACCTCCAAGTTTTCCTTCGGGCGACAATTAGTGCACCCGCCAGGAATCCGTTTTCTTTTCAAGCCAAGTCAAAAGCTGGGTTAAGACAACGCCAAGCAGGACGATGACCACGATTGAAACCATCATTTTCGAGGTTTCCAAAAGCTGGGCATGGTAAGCGATGCTGTAGCCCAATCCCGCACTTGCTCCGAACAATTCTGCCACAACGACACCGGTTAAAGCGCGTCCAACTCCGAGCCGTAGACCGGCAACAATGATTGGAACGGAACCGGGCAATGCAACTTGCAAGAAAACATCAAGCGGCCTTGCGCCGAATGAACGGGCAGCGCGCACCAGATCGCGGTCCACATTTTTGATACCCGAAAGCGTATTTGCGTAAATTGGTGTCAGGGCAAATAAGAAGGCTATTGCAACAATCGTTGGGGTTCCATAACCCAGCCAAGCAACAAAAAGCGGATAGAACGCAATTGTCGGTGCTGAATATTTGAACCAGATGAATGGTTCCAATATCGATTCCACATCACGGAACCAGCCTGCTAGTACCCCTAGGAAAATCCCAACAATGGTTGCCAGACCAAGCGCCAGCACAAAGGAGTACATGCTTGCGGCAATGTTCTTATATAATTTGCCGCTTTCCAACTGTATGCTCGCTTCTGCAAATACTTCACTGGGTGTTGATATAAAGAACGGATTGACGATCCCTGCGTCGACCACGAATTGCCAAACTACGCCAATTGATGCGAGCGACAATGTTCCTAAAATGATTGCCTCATTGCGGCGATAGAAATCCAGCATCATTGTGGCCTCCAATTGCGCACCCGGTTTTCCAACAACCGAACCAGTGACGTGAGGGTGTAGCCGAAGATACTAATGATCAACGCATAGACGAGAAGACGGTCGATACGCATGGCCGAGCCATAGGTCATCAACTGGTGTCCAACGCCTGCTTGAGATACATATAATTCACCAACCACTACGCCCAACACACCACGCCCGACGGCAAGTCGGACGCCCATTAATATGGATGGTAGAGAACTGGGTATCAGTATACGGGTGAACACGTCAAAACGATTGGCACCAAAGGAACGAGCGGCACGGATCAATTGGGCATCTGCTTCCCGCATGCCTGCCATTGTATTGACAATGATTGGAAAGATTGCACCGAGAAACACCACGGCAATCTTCGATGGCAAATCGATCCCCAGCCATATTACCATGATGGGCAGCAGGATCAGCGTCGGTGCGATATAGAGCGCCATGAGGGGCGGATCGAGCAGCAGGCGAGCATATCTGGATGTTCCCAGAAGCGCTCCTAAAGGCACACTCACCGCCAAAGCCAAAGAAAAACCCAATACGAATTCTGTCAAGCTGATACGCGCGTGGAAGAGGAAATTGTCGGTGCGAAAAACTTCAATTGCGGCAAGGTACACCTTTGATGGCTGACTGGTAAAGCGACCGTTCACCAGTCCAAGTTCAGGCGCGATTTGCCAGGCCAGAAAGAATATCACAACGGACAGTACCGAAATTGTCGTTGACCTACTCACCGGCCAGTCAAACTTCATTGCATTCGCATTGATTTTATTGGCATCACTTTGGACGACGGACATCACGCAACCTCAGTTACAAGGTGCATTGAAGCCATGTCTTCTTCCAGATGATCGCGCAAGCGCCGACGATATTTTGCGAACTCGTCGCTTTCAAACATAGCGGCATTTCGTGGCCGCTCCATATCAATTTTCATCACTTCCTTGATGCGGCCCGGATCGCGGCCCATGACGATAACGCGGTCTGCCAGAAAAATGGCTTCATCGATATCATGGGTCACAAACAGGGCAGTCTTGCGATCTCTTTCCCAGATATTCATGAGTTCATCGCCCATGACTTCGCGGGTCTGCGCATCCAGTGCTCCGAAAGGTTCGTCCATAAGCAGGACATCGGGATCAACAGCCAATGCGCGCGCAATGTTCACACGCTGACGCATGCCGCCCGATAGTTGATGAGGATGATAATCTGTGAATTTTTCCAGACCGACCATCTTGATGAAACGCTTCGCACGCTCGCCAATGTCATCATCTTTCCAGCGCTGCATTTCGAGGCCAAATTTGACATTGCCCAGAACCGAACGCCAGGGCAGGAGCGATGCATCTTGAAACACAACTGCCCTATCACGACCCGGTCCATTGACCGTGTTGTTATTGATCGTCACCGATCCGCTGGTTACATTTACCAATCCGGCAATTGTCAACAACAGGGTGCTTTTTCCGCACCCACTGGCACCAACGATGGTGATGAATTCACCTTGCTCGATATCGAGCGAGATGTTGTCTATGGCAACAAAGGCCTCGTCGCTTTTGGGGGTTTTATATTCGACCCTGAGATCACGTATCTCTATCTGTGTCATCTTTCGACCTTCACTGCGGTAATATTAAATTGTGGCATTTGCAAACAAGTTTCCTGCCATTATGCTGTAATTTGATAGGCGGAACCGAACTGTTCCAGTCCCGCCTAAAGTTATTTTATTTTGCTGGTTTCCAGTCATTATAGGAATCTACATAGGTGGATACCCAGAAACGATCCATCGACCAAGCTTCCTTGTAAACGCCTGCTTCAACTCCAATTTCCCAGAATGTTTTCATACCGGCATCTGACGGCAATCTGCCATCTTCAAACACACCATTGATGAAATCGTCATAGCCGCGTGATGCATATTTTTCTTCCATGCCCACACGTTTAACCAGAACTTCAACAGCCCGCGCTTTGTTGGCTTTGGCTACTCGCACGCCTTTAATGAATGCGCGCAAAACGGCCTTCATCGTGTTGGGGCTATTATTGATGTCGTCTTCGGTAGCGAAGAATACATGGAATGGATAATCTGGAGCGATGTCTGTCTGTTTCAGGATTGCCGCAAATCCGCGATCCGCTGCCATGAATTTTTCTGGTGTCGCAAAAATATTCACATCAATCTGACCTGCTTCCATGGCTGCAAGGCGTTGAACTGAACCGCCGCCCTGAACAATTTGCACATCTGTTTCAGGGTCAAGACCCTGTGTTTTCAATGCATAGCGGGTTAGAAAATCAGTTGAAGAACCGACACGGGTCACGCCAAAGCGTTTGCCTTTTGCATCTTTAATGCTCTTAATCCCGGCAACTGCATGCCAGTCAAACACCGCCATGTTGAAGCCGCCATAAAAAGCCTTGATCGGCTGTTTTGCTTTAATACCGATGGTAACACCTGCAAGCGAGGTTACGCCAACATCAACGGCGCCAGCAATCATGCCGCGCACGAGATCTGTGCCACCGCGAAACGCCACAATCTTAACGTTGAGACCTTCTTCTTTGAAGAAGCCTTCTTCATTTGCTAGATAAAGCGGCAAGAAGGTTGAAGTTGTCACCGGCAGGCCGATGGTGATGTCTTTTTTCTCCAGCTTTCCGTCTGCAAAAGCGGTGCCCGTGAGCAGCGTCAAAGCAGCCAGACCTGCGGATAAAATCGTTGTAAATTTGGTCATATATTCCTCCGGTATTAGGTTTGAGTTATGAAGCCATTCCAAGGTTTTCAGATTGGCTGCATTGTTCTGCAAATCGCTGCGAAGCCGCAGCATACAGATTCTTTTTTGCCCGATTGAGGGCAGCCAGCCCGTTCTCCTGATGGGCAAGAACCTCATCAAAAAGAGCGAGTTGGTTAAAATGTTTTATTTTGGCTGTAACCACATCCATCTGGCAATTATCGCCGGGATCACCGGGCAGAGCGTGGCAACTTTGTTCGAAATTTTCGGCAGTGGTGAAAATTTTGACTCGCGCCGGCCATACACTTGCATCATCGGTTTGAAGATCAGGGTCAGCAGTAATTTTCACCTTTTTTGCAAATGCAATTGTCTGTGGTTTGAAAGATTTCTTACGATCGACATCCAACAAGCGCGAACGTTCAAATGCAGCGATACCAAATTGAAGACCAAGATTGGCAATCGTCGAAAGTCGGTTTCCCAAATCGAGTTCGCGCGCCACCACGGGCACAGCAACAACCGGCAGATACACTTCCACTGAATGAATGTCCTCGACCGACAACCCATCATCGAGTAAATCGAGAAAGACCTTAATTGCATTAGCCCCTTGGCGAGCAGATACAAATGGTTTCAGGCCGACTTTCTGCACTGCATTTTTCGGCACGCTATGAAGCATTTTGGAATCAACCAAATCAGCCTGTGTTTGTGAAGCGAGCCATTGGTCTGAAAACAGGTTTTCATCTCCGCAAAAACCATTGCGTACGGCTTGTGCTGCCCTAATGCCCTTGATCGTTGCTTCCCCAATCGCCAGCCACCGTCCAGAGGGAAAGCCCTGCGGTCGCCCAGTTCGACCGGAAGTTCCACTCATCGCAAGTACCAGCGCTTGAGCTATTGCTTTTTCACTAAAGCCCATCGACACGGCACAGGTTACAGCGGCGATGGCAGGGGCTGCAAACAATGTGGGCCAAACACCATGATCCAGTGCCTTAACCCCACCAATGGCCTTGGCAAAAGCAAGGCCAACGCCATAACCGGCTTCAACCGCATTCGCTATGCCTTCGCCATCTTTTGCAAAAGCGAGTGCCGTGGGTATCGCAATACATCCCGGCGAAACGCAACTTGGAATATGAATGTCATCACATTCGGAAAACCGGATTATCGACGCCATTCCGGCCACGGTCTCTGTCTTGTTGCCATGGCTATAAAATTGGCTGATTGCCTTTCCCTCAGCAGTTTCCAAACCAGCGAGGAGAACGGACATGCTGTCCATCACATGCAATATAACGGCATTGATTTGCTCGCCAGTATCCGACTGGTTTTTGTTCAAGGAATTGATGAGGGAATGGGCGCTCATACGGCACCCTCAGCAGTTGGTGGCGAAAGATGCAGGCCGATTGGGCGGGCAAGAACAAATGACCCCTGCTTGGTATCAAGCTGGATTGTCAAAACCCCATAAGGCAGAGATTGTTCGGTCTGGTTTTTTTCTGTTGCAACGGCCTGAAGAGGACGGTTACCTATGGGCGCTTCCAGCGTCCAACCGCTGATTGAAGCGCCCGCTGGCCGGGAGGATGTGGCCAGTTGGGATGCCATTGCTAAACTTGGATCGACGGTTTCACTTAATCCATCGGCCCAACGTGCAAGCTGTGTGAGATTATCATCGCCCGCTGTTCGCAGGAAACTCTCTGTTCGTCTTATCCAAACGCCGTTATAGGCGATTGAAAGCCGGATGGCGAAGGTTTCACCAAGTTCCACCTGCCCTTTGGTTCGTGCAAGTCGCGTATCTTTTTGAAGGTCTGGGGCAATCGCAACATAACATTCTTCAGCCCCGGCATTACGCACATAAAGTTCCAGAGCCTCGGTTACATCACCCACCAGCAGACGTTCCTTTGGAGCGGAAGCAAATGCGTCAGTGGCTATTTGATTTGCCTTTTTGGCTAGTGCGATTTCGGCAGCATCACGAACTGTTCGAGCTTCAGCAAACATTGTTGATGCATCAACAAGCTGGACATCCGTCACACCAATGATTTCATCAATCAAGCCACCTGGCATGTGATCGAGTTCAACCACGCCAACTTTTTTACAACCGAGCGCAATCATATGTTTGCCGATCAATTCACCGGGGCGCGGTGAATGATCAATCGTCGAGGTTGGGTTGGTTGATTTTATCCAATTGCCCACCCGCTTGGATAAAGCCGTGGCGAATAATGGTTTTCCAGCCACCGGCAAAAACAACAAGGCATCGGACCAATAGGGCGTAAAACCGGTCAAATAAGTAACGGCCGCCGAGCGCACGTGATTGGTATAGATGAGCACACCATCGATGCCATCCGCCTCCATTGATTTTTGCAGGCGATATTGTCTGGAAAGCACATCAGCTTGGGAAAGTTCATCTTCCCGCCATTTCATTAAGCCATGTCTCATGACGCGCTCCTCGTTTGGGGCACGGAGAATAATTCGCGCGGGGTTGTGGTGAGCACTTCGGCGCCATCGGGGCCGACAATCAAGCTATCGCCCAGCACCATATAGCCCACCTCGGGATGATAGGTGTTGGGATGTACAATGAGCAGCATTCCTTGCTCAATCGTGGTTTCGACGCCTTCAAGGATATGCGGTTTTGTATCAGGGAATAGACCAAGCCCATGGCCGCGCACTCTCGTATATTCGCTGGTGACATAATCGCCCAGGCCGTATTTTCGAAACACGTCATTTTCCGCTTTAGCGATATCAGATGCGCTCACGCCGGGCGCAACCTTATCTATGCCTGCGATCATTGCTTCATGGTAGAGTGAGAAGGCTTTTTGCTGAGCTTCGTTTGGCGGGCCCACCACCAAAGTGCGGCAAATCTGGACATAATAACCATCGATGCACGGGGTTAGCTCTGTTGTTACAAGATCGCCGGCTTTCAGCTTTTTACCGGATGGTGGCGCCATACCGCGCATTTCAGGTCCGCCAACGCCGATAATCATAAAATTATCATCAACCCCATTGGCCCGAAAGAAAGCTTCAATCTGTGCGATGAGTGCGTAATCTTCGACGCCAATTTGTGCAGCATCGCGGAAAACCGCATAACCCTCGTCGGCTAGCCGTGCTGCGCGTCTTACCGCCTGCAATTCTTCTTCAGCCTTGACCATTAACAGATGATCAAGGATTACGGTTGCATCTGCAATATTATGCTTCTGACGTAGTTGGGCCAGCCCGTAGGGCAAATGCCTTTGAGGGGCGGCGGCAATATTGGAATTATCGAAACTGTTAATTTTCGCGGCCACGTCTCGCACGATATCTTTGCAAACCACGATTGTGATATCGTCGCATTCAACGCTTGCTCGGTCCGCCTCGAATGGATCATCGAGATAAAGCGTTGCCTCACCATCACGGGTGACAATCGCAATGCCTTCGCCTTCAAGAATGCCAAAATCAACACCGTAGCGCAGGTAATCATTCTGCCATGCATTGCCGTAAAGCACCATCGCATCGAGGCCTGCTTTTTGCATCGCCTGGACTAATTTTTGCCTGCGAACCTGCGCAACTTTTGATGTTAAATTTTGAGCCATTTTATGAGTTCACCCTCACTTTTTCGGGTTCACTAACACCATAGTCCCGCGCGGCTGCTTCAGGCGAAACAAGCCCCATGGCAATATCGTTTTTAAGCAATTCAGGATCACGTTGTGCGGGGTCGCCATAACCACCACCGCCTGCTGTCAGGAACGTCACGCGGTCGCCGGGGTAGAATGTAATATTGGTGCCCTTGTGAACTTTTTCCGTTTCACCATTGGCCCGCTCAATAATTGCAATGCTGATGGCGCCGGGCAAGCCGCCATCCAGTCCCCAAGGCGGGGTTACGGAACGGTCGAAATTGATATTGCCTTTGCATTCACGCAGGCAGCGATAGGTCAGTTCAATGCCCAGCCCACCGCGATAACGCCCTGCTCCACCGGAATCTGGCCGAAGCATATTGCGTTCAATGATGAAGGGATATTTGATTTCCTGAAGTTCGACCGGGGTGTTTCGCACATCGCCCTGACAAACGGATACGGATGCAGAAGCGCCATCGCCATTTGGACGTCCACCCCAGCCGCCGCCGAAAATATTCAGCAATAAAAAGCGTGAACCGTCTTCAAAAAAACCAAAGAAGGAGCAACCACCCATATCTCCCTTATGAGCCGCCGGGATCATATCAGGTATCGCAGGGGCAAGTGCCTTAAGGATGGTATCGATAACGGTTGGAAGCGAAATGCTCCACTGTCCAAGGGCAGCAGGTGGTTTGGCGCTGAGCATTGTTCCTTCCGGCAACACCACATCCAGTGCTCGAAAACAACCTTCATTGACGTCCAAATCAGGTGAGGTGAGCGCTTTGAAGGCGACTCTCGCTGCGGCAATGCCGCCAGACTTTCCAGAGTTTAGCGGTCCATCAACCTGAGGATTCATGTCGGAGAAATCTACCGACATGCGTGCGCCCTTAATCGTAACACTGACTTTAATTCGGAGTGGCTTATCGAGTGTGCGACCATCATTATCGAGGAAGCTTTCTGCTTCATAAGTGCCGTCGGGAATGTTCTCAACTACCGCCCGTACGGAGCGATCAGCCTGATCCCAAACCATTTGCACGCATTCCTCAACTACTTCAGCCGAATAACGTCCCACCAGTTCGCCGTAACGTTTGGCACCCACATGACAGGAGGCAATTTGCGCGCGAAGATCGCCCAAACTGGCGTCGGGATAACGGATATTATCGCGAATGATCTGAAGCAGCGTTTCGTTTGCCTTGCCCGCCTCATAAACTTTGAGCGAACGCATTTGCAGACCTTCGCTGAAGATATCTGTTGTGGCGTTTGAACCAAAGCCCTGTCGCCCGCCGCCGATGTCTACCCAGTGCGCGCGGTTGGCAGAAAAACCAACCAGTTTTCCATCGTGAAAACACGGTGCATAAACCACCACATTATTAAGGTGCTGGCCACATATATGGCCATGGTTCATCACCAGCACATCGCCCTCGGAAAATCCGTCGAGGCCATATTTTTTGATGCCGTCTTCAACAGCCACGCCCAAATCTGCGAGGAAAATAGGTAGTCCACCACGGTTTTGCGAGATCATCTCGCCCTTGGTGTTGATTAGGCCGCAGCAATAATCATGCACTTCATAGATCATCATATTATAGGCAGATTTAGATAGAACATCTGCCATCTCGTCTGCGTAGGCAACGATGGCATTGCGAACAACTTCAATGGTGATTGGATCAATTTTTGTCATTGGTTTTCTCTGCCCCTCAATATGCAAGTGTGACGACCAAATGGCCGGCATCGGTGACCCGTACATGGTCATCGGGGTGAATGAGGATGGTGGAATTTGGTTCTTCAATAACCGCTGGCCCGGTAACTTCGGTTCCAGCCGCCATTGATGGGCGCCATAAAATTTGTGTCTTTAGCGGCTTGTCAGGATCGTCATAAATGACGTCGCGGGTTTCGCTGGCAACATCACTTTCTGGTTTCCATGGCTCCGAGAGCCACTGCTCCGCGAGAGAATCCTCTCTGGCAGCGGTGAGAACCAGCCGAACGCTGACAATTTCCATGGTTTCATTTGGAGCGGATTGTCCGTAACGCTGATCGTGTTCGCGGTCAAAACGCTCGCTGATTGTTGCCACATTGCCGGTCAACATATCCGGGCTTTCCACCGGAATGGAAATCGCATGCTCCTGACCGACATAACGTAAATCTGCGTAATAACGAAAATCAGTTGTGGCTTGATCGATGCCGTCCAGTTGGAGTTGATCCTGCCCGGTTTGTGCCAGTTCGCCAAAAACCTGAGCAACATCTGTTTCATCCAATTCGCCAATCCTTCCGATCAGGGTTTGGACAAAATCCTGACGCCAAGATGCCATCAACATGCCTAGGGCGGAAAAAGTGCCGGGCAGTTTTGGTATGATCACAGTAGGGATGAAAATTTCGCGTGCAATCGAGATTGCATGTAGAGGGCCAGCGCCACCAAAGGCAATCATTGCCGTATCCCGCGGGTCGACCCCTTTATTTACCGAGACGCTACGCACCGAAAGCGACATTGCGGCATCGGCAATTCTTGCCACTCCCAGAGCTGCCTGTAATGGATTTAGACCAAGTGGGCCGGCAATTTTTTCCTGCATCGCCGTCTTTGAAGCTTCGATATCAAGCGGCATGCCACCGTCAAGGAAACGCTGCGCATTCAACCTACCTAAAAGAAGATCGGCATCCGTTACTACAGGATCACCGGAACCCTTGCCATAACAGGCAGGCCCCGGATCAGCGCCAACACTTTGAGGCCCCACATGGAGCCCACCGGTTTTATCAACCCATGCGATTGATCCGCCACCGGCTCCAACTTCCACGATATCAACAACCGGCAATTGCATTGGCTGACCGGTCGCAGGTTCACCAATTACATAGCCGGTAATGATTTCCGGACGACCATTGGTCAACAGGCTGGATTTAGCGGTAGTGCCACCCATGTCGAAACCGACACAGCGTTCAAAGCCCAAAATATCGGCGAGACGGCCTGCACCAATCATACCGGCAACAGGGCCGGACTCCATCATCGAAACCGGTTGTTCTTGCGCAAGTCGCAGGGACATAACACCGCCATTTGAACGCATGATGTGGGTTTTTCCGGTGAAGGATTCTTCCCGTAAATAGTCATCCAAACGCTCCAGATATCCGCCCACACGCGGCCCGACAAACGCATTCAGGACAGTTGTAGAAGAACGCTCATATTCACGATACTCACGCAGGATTTCATGGGATAATGTGACGAATAAATCTGGACGGCTTTTGCGTAAAATCTCGCCAATTCTGCGTTCATGATCCGGATTGGCATAGGCATGAAGCAGACAAACCGCTATGGATTCAACATCTAGCGCCTCCAATTGGCGAATGACATCTTCAACCGATTTTTCATCAAGAGGATCAAGCACTTCACCACTTGCCAACACACGCTCGTTGATTTCGAAGGTCAAATTACGTGGAACAAGCGGCTCGGGCCGGTTAAAAAACAGGTTAAACGCTTCGATGCGATTTGAACGCCCAATGGAATAAACATCCCTGAATCCGGTTGTTGTCAACAGAGCCGTCCGTGCACCTTTGCGCTCAAGAACCGTATTAATGGCAATAGTCGAACCATGCAGAATTTCATCGATTTCCGAAGGTTGACACCGGGCAAGTTCCATACTGTTGGCAATCCCTTTGGTAGGGTCTGCCGGAACGGTAGAGGTTTTGGAAGTGACAATTTTGCCATCGATATATCCCACGAGATCGGTAAATGTCCCGCCAATATCCACACCCACTATATTCACGCTTTGCTCTCCTGACATTTATTCAATGAACAGATTTCATACGATCAAAGGGATCAAAGCAACGGGCATAAAGGCTCTGGCATTAATAGCTAATAGGCTATATATTGGTTATATGTTTAACGTCACTTTACGCCGCCTGAAGGTCTTTCTTGCTGTCTCTGAAACCGGTAGTTTCACCCGTGCAGCCGATGAATTGGATATCGCGCAGCCCTCTGTCAGCGCGCATATTAATAGCCTCGAACGTGAAGTTGGTGGTTTGGTTTTTGAGCGCCGTCGCGGCAGCAAACCTGTGCTAACCGATCTCGGCAGAAGCGTGCGCAAGCATGCGCTCGAGATGATTGCATCCGCCGATGACATGCGTGCCGATGTGGTTAATATCAACAACGCCGCTGGCCAAAAACTGGTCCTTTCATGTCAGCGCTCTCTTGCTAATTTTGTGCTGAAAGCCCCTCTTACCCATTTCATTTTGACGCGCACGGATATTCAACTCGTGGTGCGTATTGGGTCACAAGAAAATGTGCTGGAAGAAGTGCGCGAAGGGGTATCTGATATTGGTTGCTTCCTGAGCAATGAAGATATGCGCAGACTAAACAATCAGATCATCGGCGCACAAAGATTGCGGCTGGTATGCTCCCCTAACCACCCTCTCGCAGGGCGTAAAAATGTAAGACCTAAAGAAATAGCAAAACACGGTTTTGTCGGACCGCCTCCAGGTTCGATGTTTGGAAAATCGGTTACGCGATTGCTCACCGATATCGGCATTCAGGATGTGCGCACCGTTGCACAAGCCACCGAATATCAGTTTTTACGGGAGCTAGTTGCCGGCGGCGTTGGCATATCCTGCTCTCCTGAAAAAAGTGTTGATGCAGATATTCGCTCAGGTAAGCTATGTTTTATTGATGTCAAAGCACCCGATCTCATATTCGACATCCGCCTGATATCATTGCAAAACCGCGCACTGACCGGCCCAATGCAGGAATTGACTGAATATTTACGCAACAACGTGCCGACACTCTGAGTGGATATCTAACTTTTTTAACACTCTACATGCCAATGAATCGGAATAACGGGCCAAAGATCAAAATTGCCTCTTCAAACGATGATAAAGGCAGATCTTCATACCACTAAATTTTTGGAAACCTCCTCAACAGCGGCTTGCAGTTCGATGGCAATCTTATCATCAATTCCTGAGGGTCTATTCGACTTCGGCATGATCACCGTCAACGCGCCCATTACCCGCCCTGCCTCATCTAATATTGGCGAAGCCACCGCAACATTTTCCGGTGTGATTTCACCTTCGGTCCACAGATATGGTGCCGATCTAAAATCGCGTAGTGTTGAAAGAAATGCCTTCCAGTCAGCCCCCAGACCTGCCGCACTGATTTGCTGCGCATTGCCTTTAAACAAAGTCTTGAGAGCCCGCCATTCCATATGCGCCAGTGTAATCTTGCCGGTACAACCGTAAAATAAAGGAACAATTTCGCCGCGTTCATACCCAACTCTTATGGGAGCTCGACCGAGCTCTTGCGAGACGCTGATCAGGTCCGTTTTAAAAAGCCGGGTCAGTGTAACCGTGTGCTTGGTCTTTTTACAAAGCCGCACCATTACCGGTCGCGCAGCCTTTAACAACGGGTCTGCCTCACGTGCAATCCGGTCCAATACGGAAACGGCACCCCCAAGGCGATATCGCTCACGATCGAGGGCCTCAATCATCCCTAATTCCCGCAACGTCTTCATTTGCCGATATACAGTTGAAATGGGAACGTGGGATAGTTCCGCAATTTCATCGGCAGATAGAAACGGCCGCTTGATCGAAAACAGCGACAGAAGGTCCAGTGGGCGAAATTTGCGGCTCATCTGGAATGATAAAAATGTTTGCGGGTTACTTTGCAACCACTTTTTGATCAATTGCACCAAAGATCGATTGCCCGGAGCCATCGAACATCTCTATCTTTATGGTGTCTCCATCACTCATGAACGGTGTAATCGGCGAACCGGTTTCGAGAATTTCAATCATTCGTTTTTCAGCCAGACAGGAAGAACCAAGCGTCTTGTAATCTTCGTTAGAAACCGTTCCCGAACCAATTATCGCGCCGGCACCAATTGCCCGCGTCTTGGCCACATGAGAGATCAAATGAGGAAAATCGAAATAGAGATCATTGCCCGCTTCAACCCGGCCAAACTCTGTTCCATTATAGGTTGTGACAAGTGGCAAATTAACTTTTCCACCATCCCAAACATCTCCAAGTTCATCAGGAGTTACACATACCGGCGAGAATGCACTGGAGGGTTTTGACTGAAAAAAACCAAACCCCTTGGCCAGCTCATTGGGTATCAAATTGCGTAAAGAAATATCATTACAAAGGGCGATCAACAGAATTTTATCTTTTGCTGTAACGCTGTCGGTACCGGCAGGTGTGTCATCGACAATTACTGAAATCTCACTTTCAAAATCCAGCCCCCAGCTTTCATCATAAAGTGCGATATCATCCTGCGGTGCCAAAAATGTATCGCCAGCGCCCTGATACATAAGCGGATCGGTTTTAAAACTTTCAGGCATTTCCGCGCCGCGCGCCTGTCGTACCAGACGCATGTGCGAAAGGTAGGCACTGCCATCAGCCCATTGGAAAGTTCGAGGCAAAGGCGAGGCCAACAGGGCTGCATCATATGCCTGTCCAGCTTCATCGCCATTGTTCAACCGATCCGATACCACCTGTAATAACGGACGCGCAATAGCCCAGTTTTCAACTGCTTCACGCAGGCTTGGGGCGATGTCACTCGCAGTCACCATCCGCGTTAAATCACGGGATACCACAACCAATGTGCCGTCACGCCCGCCACTCTTTAAAGATCCAAGTTTCATATTATTTCCAAATTTAATTATTCTCACTATTTGCAAATATTGCAATTTTTGATATTATGCAATTACAAATTTTAAAAAGGCTTCTTAGATGTCCCTTCTTTCCCTTGGCTATATCGGAATCAGCACAAATCAATTGTCTGACTGGTTGGATTACGGACCAAAATTGCTGGGTCTGCAATCAGTGGATAAATCCAATAAGTCTGTGGCATTTCGGATGGACGACCGTCGCCAACGATTGCATGTGGAGGAAGATGGCAATGAGCAATTTCGTTATATGGGCTGGGAAGTCCACGGCCACTCCGCACTGGATCAATTGGCAGCACGCCTTGAAGCGCATGGGGTGACCGTGCATGTTGGCGAGCGTGCTTTGGCGGAGCAACGCCGGGTAGCTAATTTGATCTGGTTTCTTGATCCTGCCGGCAATCGGCTGGAAGCATTTTACGGGGGTGAGATTGCAACGGACCCATTTGAGCCGGGCCGGTGTATCTCCGGTTTCCGTACCGGGGTGATGGGGCTTGGGCACGCTGTTTTAACATGCGAATCCATTGACGATCTCATGCCCTTTTATACGGAGATTTTGAATTTCCGCCTTTCAGACTTTGCCCTGCGTCCGTTCAAGGCATTTTTCTTTCATATTAATCCACGCCATCATTCACTGGCGTTGATTGAAACCGGCAAGAACGGCGTGCACCATTTGATGATGGAACTGATGAACCTAGATGATGTGGGGCAAGGCTATGATCTTGCTGAACTGCGCGAGGGGAATATCGGAGCGACGCTGGGGCGCCATACCAATGACTGGATGACCAGTTTTTATTCATGGACCCCGTCCAATTTCATGGTGGAATATGGCTGGGGCGGGCGCGAGATCGATCCGGCAAATTGGCAATCTGTTGAATCGGAAGACGGTCCAAGCTTGTGGGGACATGACCGTACATGGCTTGATGATGAACGCCGTGCTTTTGCCCGCGATCTTCGCCTTGGGGCTGCTGAAAAGGGACAACGGGCACCCGTTCAGGTTTTACCGGGTAATCACGAAGTTATGAGCCCAAATTGCCTTTGGTGGGATGGTCTCAAAAAATAGGTATTGGGGAATATCTGATTAAAGCGTAAACACCTGCTATCGAAATAAGTCATGGAACCGCCTCGTGAATGATTTTCCTTTTTGGTCATTTTCAATCGACCGCTATATGCGTCCGGGAGTATCACGGCTCTGCCTGAACTTGCAGGAACGCCATCAACTGGACGTCAATATTCTGCTATTTGCTTTATGGGTAGCGGATCAGGATAAAACAGTTGACCACGACATATTCGTGCAGCTCATTCAGGGAGCGGAAGAGTTTCATGCTAATGTTGTGAGGCCACTCCGGCATACACGCCAGCGCCTCAAATTGACTAGCTATGGTTTGCCGGTAGATCAGGCGGAGACATTTCGAACCACAATCAAGGCACGTGAGCTGGCTGCAGAAAAACTTGAACAACAACTTCTTTTTTCAGCTTTCAACTTGATGTTTAAATCTGAAACACAATCCTCTGATTTGAAAATTATAGAATCCAGTGCCCATCATAATCTGGATATTTATTACACCCATCTCGGAGTGTCACAAAGTGATTCCGACCGTCAAGAATTGGCAGAGTTGGTCACTCTATGCGTTCCCAAACTTGTTAGTTAGGTTTCATCGTCGGGTTCGACCGTTTCCTTCCAGCGCCGGACAACGCCTGCATCAATCCCGAATAAATCAAGCGCGCGGCCCACAGTATGGGTTACCATCTCGTCCAATGATTGTGGACGCGCATAAAAGGCGGGTACTGGCGGCATGATGATTGCGCCGTTTAACGTTGCCTGTTGCATCAATGATATATGCCCGTGATGCAAAGGCGTCTCGCGTAACATGAGAACAAGTCGCCTGCGTTCCTTGAGACAAACGTCAGCCGCACGAACCAGCAACTGACCGGCATAGCAATTGGCAATGGCTGAGAGAGTTTTTATTGAGCATGGCGCGACCAGCATTCCATCGGTCTTAAATGAGCCGGAAGAAATCGACGCACCAATATCACGAAATCCATGTAGCACGTCCGGTAATTTCTTTATTTCATCCGCCGACATATCCACTTCGCTTTGAGCGGTCAAAAACGCGGAAGGCGAAATTACGGCGTGGGTTTCGATATCCGGTATTTCGCGGAGCAATTGAAGCGCACGAATGCCGTAGATCACGCCAGATGCGCCGGAAATCCCCACAATGATACGTTTTTTTTCTGACATGTTGATCCCTTTCAAGCGCCTTACGTCCGCAATGCAAAATTGTCGTTTTTAATGAGTACTAAATATTGGTTTCGTTTGACAATAGTGAATGTAATTTTTATATATTGAACATAAATTTTATCCCGATCTACTTAACATCGTTCGGGTATTGCCGCTACTTATAGGAGGAATCCGGCTTGGGTAACAGACCACACGTTTTGATCGCAGGGGGCGGCATTGGCGGCCTAACGGCGGCACTCGCACTGCTTCAAAAGGGCATAGATGTAGACATCTATGAACAAGCACCTGAAATGCTGGAACTTGGTGCGGGCATTCAGATGGCCGCAAACGGAACCCGGGTATTAATTGAACTGGGATTACGCGAACAATTGGAAGCCGTCGTTTCAGAAGCCGCAGGAAAAGAGGTTCGGATCTGGAACACTGGTGAGGCATGGAAACTGTTTGACCTTGGCGAAGATTCGATCAAACGATTCGGTGCTCCCTATTGGCTGGTTCATCGTGGCCAGTTACACAAGATTTTACTTGATGCGGTTTTGGCACTCAAATCCGATGCCGTGCATCTGAATGCCCGCTGCACTGGTTTTGAACAAACTGAAGACAGTGTGACCCTCAAATTTGCCGACGGTAAGATTGCAAGCGGTAGCGCGTTGATTGGCGCAGATGGTGTGCAATCTGTTTTGCGAGATCAGATGTTTGCAAGCCCCAAGGCTACCTTTACCGGCTTGATGGCATGGCGTGGTTTGGCTCCGATGGATAAACTTCCTGAAGAATTGCGTCGTCCGGTTGGAACAAACTGGGTTGGTACGAATGGTCACGTGATCACATATCCGATTTGTTCTGGCGAATATTTGAACTTTGTCGGTCTTGTGGAAAACCCGGAATGGACTCGTGAAAGCTGGTCTGAAGAAGGTTCCGTTGAAGAGTGCCTTGCTGATTTCCAAGATTGGCATCCATTGGTTCGTGAAACCATTTCTGCGCTTGATACACCGTTCCGCTGGGCCCTTGTCGGGCGCGAACCATTGACTAAATGGACTGATGGCCGTGTGGCTCTTTTGGGCGATGCATGTCATCCAACCCTGCCCTTTCTGGCACAAGGTGCAATCATGGCGATTGAAGATGGAATGGTTCTCGCCCGTTGTTTCGAGGCTCATCCAGATGATACAGCGCTTGCACTTACTCGCTATGAAGGAATGCGGTTGGAGCGCACAACAGCGATTGTAAATGGTTCAAGTGCCAATCTTCATCGCTTCCACAATGAGGCATTGGCTGATCCTGTGCAGGCGGCTGAATATGTTGAGAGCGAATGGCAACCAGAAAAAGTCCGGGTCCGTTATGACTGGTTGTTTGAATATGATGCAAACACCGTAGCCCTTTCAGAGGCCGCCGAATAAAATTAGCTCAAACAGCAAATAAAAAATGGGGCGCAATTGTTTGAGCCCCATTTTTTTGTGTCTGAATAAGTGGTTAAGCCTTTAGCTCAGGAGGCCACGCTCCCTGCTCCAGTCACAAACTGACATAATACAGCGTTCCAGCAATTCCGGCTGTCCCAGATAATAATGGGTAGCCCCTTCAAGCTCGATATAGCTTTGATCTTTCGTCACCAGGGCCTCTCGAATTGCCGGATTGTGTGTGGCAGGTACTGCATCATCAGCGCCGTTTACAATTTGTAAGACTGGCGTTTTGGTAATCCGCGCAGCGTTTAACGGCCCTTTGGCATTGGAGAGATCATAGCTCCACTGACTAAGCCAAGAGCGCAATGTCGAGAACCGCGCCAGACCAACAGCTCCAACATTTACTGTTTGCGGCACCCCCATATAACACCAGTCGGGCTTGCGCCCATTGGGATCAATTGACAGATCAAGCCAACGCACATCACACATGGTGCGATGGGTTATGAATGCACGTTCAACTTCTGGGCCATTGCGCTCCTTAAGTTCTGTCAACATATCCTGACACCATGCGGTAATTTTACGATTTCGGGCAATTTGCGCTTCACGAAATGCTGCAATGAAATCTGCATCAAACGGCGCTTTATGCGGGCAGACATCTGAGTAAATATCAAACTTCGGATCGCGGTTATCGGGATCGAGTTCATCGGTGACGGAAGGATCAAGCCATTCCGTCATGGTTTCAGCACGCGATAGATGTGCTGCAATAAAAACCACACCATCAGCAGGAATAAGGTTCGCGGTAGTTAGGTCAACAGGATCGCCAGCAGGAGTATGGGTAATCGTCGGGTTCTCCGCTTGCGCCTGATAAAACAGCGACAGAGATCCGCCGCCGGACCAGCCTACAAGAACAACTTTTGAATAACCCAATTCTTCCTTTGCATGTCTGATCCATGCACCAAGGTCCAATGCTACCTTTTCCATGATTAGCGACACATCATTGCGCGGGTAGCGGCTGCCGGGACAAAGCACATGCATACCCGCATCGGCAAGTGCCATCGGCATGGGAAGAAGCTGGAGCGTTGAGGTCGGGTGCATAAAAACGAATACGGTGTCGGATTTTGTATCACCCGCTAGCAATTGTCCTTCAAGATTTACTTTTCCTGAGTTGCCGGCAAAGCCGTAAACTTCTGCAGCCTTTGCAGAATCGTTGAACGAGACCACGAGGGCATGGCGTTGCCAATTGTGTTTCATGATCATTTCTGGATTCCCTATGTTATCTGAATTTGGTGTTCTAAATGAAATTGGGGGACCGTAGCCCCCCAAAAATTATCGTCAGCAGGACAGAGAAATCTGCCTTGTCAGTTTTATTTGCTAGCCTTAGCCATCAGCGCGTCCTGATTTGCCTGATTAGCATCATTCCAAACACCTTTTGATTTGTAGAATGCAATCGCAGCTGGATGATATGGCATTACCGGAGCACCGGTTACCGCATTCTCATTGGTGAAACCACGCAGGCTCGGGTGCAGACCGAACAGGTCTTCCGAGTGATCCCACAAAGCTTGCAACATCTTGGTGACCATCTCGTCAGACGCTGCAGAAGCAGCAACCAGATAGCTATCATAAGAAAGTAGACGCGTATCGCCATCAATGCCCGGAGCAACTGCATTTGGTGCAATCGTTACACGCGCACCTGGAAATACCATCTTGCGGAATGTATCACCGGCAGCATCTCCTTCAGGAACAGCCACGTAACGGATACCAATCTGGGTATCTGCTTCACGTGCTCTTGGCTGACCAACAGATGCCCAAGTGGCATCAAGACGACCGGCAACAAGGGCATCTATGCCATCATTGGCACCGGCTACCGGTACGGCTGTAACATCGTCCCAGCTCAAGCCACCAATTTCCAGAGATGCCGCCAGAGAGTGGCCAATCGAAAGGTGACCGCCAAAATCTGAAGAAACGCGTTTGCCTTTCAGGTCCGCCAATGTGTGAATATCACTGTCTGCTCGAACTGCAAATCCGAGCATCAAGCTTGCACCACCGGCACGAATAATGCGCAAGCCGTGATAAGCTTTCTTGGCTTCATTCTTGCCTGAGAATGCGCGAAAACCACTATTGGCGGACATCATGCCGAATGGCACTTCGCCCGTATCAACGATTGGTGCCCATGCAGCCGGTCCGGCATAAGGACGTATAATCACATTCAGATCGCTATTGGCGCTGACTACTTTAGCAATGCCTGAACCGACAGTGTTGAAGGTCGTGCCTTGTTTATCGGTTGCCAAAGCAACGGTTTGGGCGCTAGCAATGCCTGCGGTTAAACCGCTCGCCAATGCGACGGCCAGAAATAATGCGGAACGTGTAAAAGTCATAGTATCCTCCTAGATGTGACTTTGGTAAGCCAGCCAGAAATTTGGCTGACCGTGATATCGACGGAAAATTTCCCGTCTTGGTAAATATTCATGTGGCAGTCTGGGTTTGTGTTCGTGATGCTGCAATCCATTCAAACACCGCGATTACGCAAACAATGCCAAGCCCTCCGAAGTTCAGCATTTTGGTCAACTCTCCATTGAACGGAGACAACATCGCGCTAAACCCGGCCGCAAAAAGCACAACGCGGAAAACGACATTGAGGTTTCTGAAAAGGTAGCCGACCAGACTTGCGGAAATAGCAATCAACCCGATTATGGCCGATGCAGCCGCCCAGAAAATTTCCATCATGCTGCCCTGAAATAACAGGCCCAGGCTGAACGGAAACACGAACGGCAACAGGTATGCAGCAATGCCATAACGCATTCCGGAAATTGCCGTACTCCAAAAACTTGCACCAGCGATTGCTGCAGCTGTGAACGAAGCAAAACAAACCGGCGGTGTAATCATCGACAACATGCCCATATAAAAGATGAATAAATGCGCCGCCATACGATCTACACCCAAATCAACCAATGCCGGAGCAACCAACACAGCAAGCATCGTGTAGATGACTGCGGTTGGCAGTGCCATGCCCAGAACAATGCAGACCACTGCTGTCATAAGCAGGATCAACACGACATTGTCCCCGGCCAGAGCCACGAGAATTGAAGACATCGAATAGGCAAGCCCTGCAAGTTGCAGCGCACCGATTACAATGCCTGCAACCGCAGTCAAAATCATGATACTCGCAACGGTCCGCCCAGTTGTGACGAAGGCACCGGCAACATCGCTCAGACTTGGTCGGGTACGCTCAGTTATCATTCCAACAAACAAGGCCGCAGCGGCAGCGGCCAATCCTGCTTTTCCCGGAGGCCAAAAAGCAAACATCACCGCATAGATCAGCACGCCAAGCGGGATAAAGAACACCAGCCCCTGACGAAGGGTCGGTAAAAACTTCGGCAGATCAGCAAGGGACAATCCCTTGAGGCCATATTTCCCTGCTTCAAAATCAACCTGAACAAATACCGCTACATAATAAAGCAAAGCTGGAAGCAGTGCCGCGATAACCACATCGCTATATGGCACGGCAAGAAAATCAGCCATAAGGAAAGCGGTAATCCCCATTACTGGAGGCATAATCTGCCCGCCGGTTGAGGATACAGCTTCAATCGCTGCCGATTGATGTTTGGGATATCCGGCCTCTTCCATCATCGGGATAGAGATCGGACCAACCACGGCGACATTGGAAACAGCACTGCCCGAGACAGAACCAAACAAAGTGGAGGCAGCCACCGATACTTTGGCCGGTCCACCGCGATATTTTCCCATCAACGACAAAGCAAGATTGGTGATAAACTTGTCACCCCTTGTGATCTTAAGCATTGCACCAAAAAATATGAAGGTGACAATCGTATTGGCTGCGACTGACAAAGGCAGGCCGAACAACGCTGTCGTATCAAGATAGGAATAGATTACGATGCGCTCCCAGCTTGATGAAGGTATTGCAAAAATACCGGGCATCATGCCGCCAAACCGTGCATAGAAAATAAAGAATAAGGCTACGAATATGAGCGTCCAACCGATCATTCGGCGAGTCGCCTCGAACACCGTCGCAATCATTATGCAACCTAACACAATACGCAGCGGTTCAAGAGATGAGGTTTCGTAGACCAGCCATTTGTAGTTCACGAAAACATAACCGCAACTTGCAATCGCACATGCGGCCAAAAGCCAATCATGTAGCGGAACACTTCCGGATTTTTCACCGTTTCGTCCGCGAACATTTAGAAATATAGCCACAAGACCACAGGCCAGCATCAATGCTAAAAACTGTTCCTTGAAAACCAGCAGTCCAAGCATGGTCTGCACCTCAACCGCCCAAAGAGCTGCAATAATCACAGGCAGAACCAAAGCGGTCGTTCCAATTATTTGTGACAGGCCTGACAGATTACGCCATTTGCCGTTTTCGGAATTACTGCTCATTTTTTACTCTTATTGTTTGGGTCGATAAAACGTTCTGAAACGGCGGCTGAATTGGAGACCGCTGCATATTCGCGCAGAGACTGAAATCCAAGTTCCGGCGCCACATTCAAGAACCGCTTTACGGTAGAAAGGATTGTTTTACTGTTTTGAGACAACAGGCTCCGCCATGTGGCGATGCGAGCCTCAAGCTCATCACTGGCAACGGCTTCGCTTGCCAAGCCCATTATAACAGCGGCCTGTGCATCAACGCTTTCGCGGCCATAAATCATACGTGATAACGCAGCACGAGGCAGACGATCTGCCAAAGCGGTTCCCACCAGCAATGGCGGAATATCGCGATTCATTTCGGGTATGCAAAAATCAGCTGTTTGATCGGCAATTATTATGTCGCCTAATCCTGCAAGTGCACATCCAACGCCATGGGCGCGCCCACGCACGATGCAAATGACCGGCAAAGACACGTTTCGAATGGTTTCATAAAATGCAAGAACCGGATCAGCGACACGGGCACGAATTGCCTCGGCAGACATTACCTGCCCACCTTTCGGCATTGGCGAATCCCGCCCGGCACAAAAATCATCTCCCTGCCCGGACAACACGATGAAGCGTGCACCTTCAGGCGGTTGCGAAAATGCCTTGGCAAGCTGATCCGTCATTTCACTGGTCAACGCATTTCCCTTTTCGGGGCGATCAATGGTGATTGTGTAGCCACCATCATCTGACAGTTCTGTGTGAATTATTCCATCTTTCATGCGACATTCCTCTTGGCTGATTGAATGGCATCCCAAACTCTCGACGGTGTGGCAGGCATATCCATATGCTCCACGCCAAGCGGGGTAAGCGCATCAATGATGGCGTTCATAGTTGTGGCAAGTGAAGGTGTAATTCCGCTTTCCCCGCCGCCTTTGACACGAAGAGGGTTGCCACTGGTTGGATCTTCGACCAGATCAACGTCAAATTTAGGTACATCGCTGGCGCGCAGCATCGCGTAGTCCATATAACTGCCGGTTAGCATTTGTCCCGAACCAGGTTCTGTGACGATGCTTTCGCATATGGCCTGACCAACGCCTTGGACAATACCGCCATGCACTTGCCCATGCAGGATCAGTGGATTGATTGGCTGCCCTGCATCATCAATCGACGCATAGCGCATTATTTTCACCACGCCGGTATCAGGATCGACTTCCACTTCGCAAACTGCCGCCCCCGTAGGATAAGCTGGCATACGGCCGGTAAAACTCGCAGTTGCTGCAAGTGGTCCGCGAAGTTCATCAGACAGACCTTCAGCCATGCTCATATTCGCAACGTCAAAAATACCGAATGTTTCATTGCGTTTAATGATGTGGAACAGCCCGTTTTCAAAGCTGATCCCACCCACATCAATTTTGAAATGATGCGCCAGAATCGCCCGGGCCTGCTCAATCACCTTTCCAGATGATTCCACCATCAAAGCACCCCCCAGCCTCATTGAACGATCAGAATGAGATCCACCACCGGATTTCACTTTCTTTGTGTCGCCATAAACAAGACGAATATCTTCAGGCGTGACGCCCAATTGATCGGCCATGACCTGAGCAAAACTTGTCTCATGCCCCTGACCGGTAGACTGTGTTCCGGTTATGACCTCTATCAATCCATCATCCGGCAGAACTTCAATATCTATCCGCTCATGAGGGATACCCACCGGACTTTCGACGTAATTGGCCAATGAAATTCCGGCTAACATACCGCGCGTTTTTGCCGACTGTTTCCGTGCTTCAAACCCGGACCAGTCAGAAAGGCTGATAACCTGCCCCATGTTCGCTGCGAAATCACCGCTGTCATAAGTGAGGCCCATTGCTGATGTGTAGGGCAGCGAAGAATGAGGAACCAGATTGCGACGACGTATCTCGAGGCGGTCAAGCCCAAGCTTGCGGGCAGCCAAATCCAACATACGTTCAATGGCATATGTTGCCTCGGGTCGCCCCGCCCCGCGATAGGGTGCAGTTGGCACACTATTGGTCATTGCCCCACGAATGGTCACGCCTGCAACCGGCACGTGATAGACCGTTGTCATCACGCGAAAACTGTTGGCCATCGGCACAAACGCAACCGTATAAGCACCAACATTACCAGTCATTTCGACGCTATAGCCCAAGATGCGGCCATCATTGTCAAAACCCATTCGGGCTGAATAAACCAGATCACGTGCCTGATAGTCGGTTAGAAAGGATTCTGTTCTAGTTGATACCCAGCGTACCGGGCGCCCAACTTTACGAGCAGCGATTGCAAGGATCGGCTGTTCCGGCGATAAATTTGTACGTGGTCCAAATCCGCCGCCGGTATCCGGGCAAGTTACCTCAACCAACGCCCGATCAATCCCAAGTGCTGCGGCCAAAGTATCGCGCTGACGCACAGCTCCCTGGCTGCCGGCAATCATATGGTAAATCCCGGTCTTATCATCAAATTCAACGATGACAGATCGAGGCTCCATCTGGGCATTGGCGATACGCTGGTTTGGAAAAACCTGTTCAATCACACAAGGCGCACCGGCAATTGCCGCTTCGGCAGCAGCAACATCTCCAAAGCTTGCCTCGACGGCAAGGTTACCTGTAATTTCCGAATCAACTTGAGGTGCATCATCTTTCAATGCCGAAGCTGCATCCATTACGAATGGGAGCTCTTCATAATCAATTTCGACTGCTTCAGCAGCGTCCTGCGCTTGATGGAAATTTTCGGCAACTACCATCACCACAGGTTCGCCGCCATATCGAACGGCATCTACAGGCATTGGCAAATGGCCAATATCCAGTGCCATATTATCCGCACTTCCACCAAAAGCGCGTTTGGTATGATCACGCGCATCTGCCGGATCAGCAAAATGTTTCAAAGGAAGGCCGCCAGCATCGACATAATCCTGCCCGGTAATAATACACAAAACGCCGGGCATGGCGCTTGCAGCTACTGTATCAATTTCCAATATACGTGCAGATGAATAAGGCGAACGAACGAAGACCGCAACGGCCTCGTTTTGCAGATGAAAATCATCTGTGTAGCGACCGTTTCCAGCAACAAAACGCAAGTCTTCAAACCGGGGAATCGGCTGTCCGATGAAAGGACCGGATGGCCTTTCAACTTTGTTAATCGCAGAGACCATTTACTGTTGGTCCTCGACATCTTTCAAAAGCCAGCGACCATCACCATCACGGCCTAACCGGCCTGATTTCCGCAAATCGTCGAATACCGGCAAGATTTCACGCCCGTCCAATGTATCAATGGCAACCATCAGCTGTTCAAATGTCTTTGGCCCGTCTTCCATTGCTTGTTCAACAGAATCAAATCGTGCCCCTTCAAATTTCGGTGGAGCGGGTACTTTCGATTCAATCGAACGGGCCACTTCTATCGGCATGGTGCAATCAAACCCGGCCTTGGAGCCAACGCGTGCGCCCGCCAATGAAGGGTCCAGAGGAAGAGTGCGGAAGCCTGACTGGATGACGATATCGCGCTCTGCCTGCAAGCGTGTTGCAAACGCCCAATCGCACTGGGCGTCAGAGAAAATATCGATGTCAGGATCAAAAATGAAAACATGTTTGACGTTGGCAAGAGACCCGAAACATGCGGCAATTGCATTTCTCGCTTCGCCCGGCACGCGCTGGCGCATGGAAACACGAATGTTGTACATGCCACCGGAAGCGGTTGTCGCATGAAGGTTTAGCGGCTCACGAATTGCCGTTTCCAAAGCCCGCCATACGGTCACCTCGGTGCGCAGTGCAATTAACTGTGCAGAATCCGTTAGTGCAATATTTGCGCCTGCGATTGTTGAGGTTTGAAAAATCGGATCTTTGCGGTGTGTCACGGCAGTTAGATGGAAGACCGGGTTCATTTTGACCCCGCCATAATATCCCAAAAATTCACCATAGGGACCTTCGGCTTCAACGTGCCCGGCACAATCAAAATACCCTTCCAACACATATTCTGCGTCGGCTGGTACCATTATATCGTTGGTAACACACTTTACCACAGGCATTGACTGTCCGCGAAGTGAAGCCATTAACTCCATTTCATCCACTGGAATTCGCATGGTAGCAGCCACATGGTCTACCGGGTGCGAGCCCACAATAAAGGCCACCGGCAAGTGCTCGCCTTGGGAAACGAAATGTTCGTAGATCGCTCTGAGATCACTTGGTGCCACAAGATCGACACCGGCTTCGCGACGTCCGCGAACCATCAAACGGCGGATGCCAACATTTGTGAGACCATTTCGGGGATCAAGCACGATATCCATGGATGAAGAAACATATGGCCCACCGTCCATGCCATGTTGCAAATGAATTGGCAGGGTTGTGAAATCAGCGTCATCTCCGGTCAGCACCACTTCCTGCGCTGGTGCGTCCGAGCGATCAACAATTGTCGCGCCTTGAGGATTGGCAAGTCGCGCGAGAACAGTTTGCAATAAGCCTGCTTCGTCAGTATCAAAAGCAAGAGCAAGCCGTGAGCGACTGCCTGCAACATTGCCAACAAGCTGGGAACCTTCTTTGCCAACATTTGAAAAAAGAACTGCAGGTTCAGCCGCATCGAGTTTTTCGGCGATTTGGCCAAGCTCAATGGGAGAAGAGATTTCAGTCAGTTCTCCAGATTGCTTTAAAAGTTCCAGAAACGAGCGCATGTCAAAAACAGCTTTTTCGCCAGCGGACTGTGGGTTGTCATCGCGTGTCATATATCCTCCGAGAGATCAACAAATTCACTTTTGTCAAATTCAATTGTAGAATGATAAAATTTTTGATAGACGTCAAGAACTTTAAGGAAAAGAAAAATGATTAAAGAGACCGAACAAGCTCCAAAGGATACACGACGCGGTATTCAATCCGTCGAAGTCGGCTTTCAGTTAATTAATCAATTGGCTGCAGCACGTGGAAAACTCCCGCTCAAGACCTTGGCGGAGAAAGCCGGGATGACCCCAAGCAAGGCGCATCTTTACCTTGTCAGTTTCTTGAGGATAGGCATTGTTTCACAAGATCAAACGACCTCACGCTACGGTCTTGGTCCTGCTGCATTACAATTGGGCATGTCCGCGATCAACCAGATGGACGTCGTTGATCTCGCCCGCGAATATTTGCCCGATATTCTTGAAAAAACAGAGACTTCAGTCAGTCTGGCCGTTTGGGGAAATCTCGGACCAACCATTGTCTTCAGGCTTGATAGCGAGATACCCGTCCCTCTTTCTGTGCGCGTTGGTTATGTGCTTCCCATGCTTACAACAGCAACGGGCCGCACTTTCATGGCCCACTTAGCCGAGCGCGAATGGTTGGCTCTGGCGAAGGTAGAAAACCGCACCAGTCCCGGACTGCTGGCAAAGACAAACAAAAATTTACAACACATTCGTGATGTGGGTGTTGCGACGACCGAAAACCTTTCACACATGGGTTTCTTCGGTGTCTCTTGCCCAATTTTTGACAATGAAGACAAGATTTGCGCCGCAATTACCTCCATCGGGCTGAGCCATGAAACAGATATCGGCGAGGATAGCGCTGTCGCAAGCGCATTACGCGAAGCCAGCCAATCCATGAGCAAAGATTTGGGAGCATTCAGTTCCCGGAGCAACAAATAGTATTTTAACATTGATACCAAAGAAGGATATTTCCATGCCTAACAACATTTCGCTAACAGCCGATGACGGACATCAACTCGGAGCCTATGAGCGGCAAGTTGAGGGTTCAGTTGGAGGCATTGTTGTGCTTCAGGAAATATTTGGTGTGAATTCACATATTCGCAGTGTCACAGACCGGTTTGCTGATCTGGGCTATAGTGCAATAGCCCCTGCCCTTTTTGACAGACAGACAGTAGATTTTCAAAGCGGGTATTCTTCCGAAGAGATTGAGGCTGCACGTCCGTTATTAAATGGCTTTGATTGGGAAACAGCGGTTCTTGATGTAAAAGCAGCCGTTGACCATCTGAGTTCTCAGGGGCTGAAAGTTTCTGTGGTTGGATTTTGCCTTGGTGGTTCTCTTGCTTATCTCTCTGCAATTCGAATGAAAAATCTCACCGCCGCAGTTTGCTATTATGGCGGATATATCACAAAAATTGCCGATGAAACACCCAACTGCCCTACTGTGTTACATTACGGCGAACATGACCACACCATTTCAATGGAAGATGTGGCCCATGTCACAAAGATGCGCGCCGATATCGACATCCACACCTATGATGCAGGCCACGGTTTCAACTGCGATGCGAGAGGCAGCTATAACAAAGAGAGCGCTGATCTGGCTTGGACCCGCAGCGTGGATGTAATTGCCAAAGCGATGAACGGCTAAAATTAACATTTCAAACGAAAAAGGGCGCCTCAGGGGCGCCCTTCAAAATTGAAATCTCGAATATCTAAGCGTTTTTAAGAAGCTCAGCTTTCTTGATTCCCCAAGCTTTCAAGCTTTCATGGGCGTCTTCAGCCATTTTCTTCAACTCGCCGGGCTTGTCTACCCGTGCAGTTATTTCCAGACGCAATCCATTTGGATCGAAGAAATAGATTGAATTAATGAAACCGTGATCAACGATATCTGTTGTCTCGACACCAGCCTCATTAAGGCGTTTTTTATAGACCAAAACATCGTCTACCGTATCAACTTCTACCGCAAAATGCATGACCCAATCTGGTGTATTGGGAGATGGTTTGGGCATCTCGTCCTTACCCAAATCGAAAAATGCAAAATAAGAACCGTCACCCATTTCGAAAAAGAAATGCGCATAAGGGCCGTATTCTCCGGAACTTGGCACTGTGTCTGCCTGCATACAGGCAACCAGCGGCAATCCCAAAAGGTCTTCGTAAAATTTGCGGGTTTCCTCTCCATCACGGCATGGAAATGAATAGTGGTAAAGCCCTTTTATTTTTGGCAATTGTGGTTGGGTGCTCATGGAATTGAATCTCTCTTGTCTATTGATTTATCGGCCGTTTGAATTTAGCAGTGGAACCAAATCCAAACGTCCCCCTTTTAAGAGGACAAGATAGAAGGTCGAAATATTTGCCGTTCGCTGCGTCACAATCTTTGGCTCTGGTCATCTCGCATATTGGTGAGGACGCCTTTGGTTCATCGGTGATGAATTGTTTCAGACAATTGGTGAAGGCAGACATGTGCTCTGCATTTTTGCTTGATGAAGGTGAGGTCAGCGTGTTGCTGGCGGAAAGTGCAGATAAAAAAGGGTCTGCTTTCGCCCGAATAGCATCCTTGCGCTATGCGCAGCATTATTGGAGCAGAGATACAGCGATGCTCTCCAATTTGGGCCGAGCCCACAGCCATATTTTGACGGCGCGGCGCGCAGATATTTCCATTCGTGATATTGATTACAGACTGGAATGCTACGGCGAAGGCGAAGTGAGCGAACGCATCTCGATCTGCAAGTCGGGCTCCCCAGGGTTTGTAATAAATGCCTACCGTCTGAAAGTGAACGGCCCATTTCCACCGGATGATTTTGATATCGTATCCCAAATCTCACCAGCCTTGCTGGCAGCTGTGGAAAAACATCAGATGATTATTCGGGATCATCGTTCTTCTTTTCCGAGCCCCACGCAACTGGCGATAGCATTGCGTAAACTGGGCACCAAAAAACTCAGCTTTCGGGAAGCGCAAATCCTAGCGCTTCTGGCTACGGGATACAGCGAACCAAAAGCTGCCGAACAACTTAGCCTAGGTCTAACAAGCATCACAACATATCGAAAAAGAGCTTATGCAAAGCTAGGTCTTCATAACCAGCAAGAACTGCGAGCCGCCGCATATGAAGCGTTGAACTCCTCGCTGTGATACAATTTCAAACACCTGGTTTTGAGTGCCGAGCATCAATATCCTCGCGGAGATGCTCGTTGTAGCTATCGCATGAACGTACAGTTACGGCGCAAACACAGGAAATCAAAATTTATTTACTCGAATAATGGAACAATTTTTGCTGTGATGTGTAATTATTTCAACTAGTTACGAGATGCATCACGCAATTTGAAATCCCCCTTACTCCCACTCAATCATATCCAGTTGACGCAACCAATTGATTTCAAATGCATTTTTAACTCAATAAATTTTCTATACCGACAAAAATACCGTCAAAACAATGTTTGTCATTTAACATATTGAAATTTAACAGATATTCCAACCCATCACGTTCTGTGGATAACTCGAAGCGTATAATCCAAAATATTCGCGGAGTATATTAATCACTATTCTTTCAACGTCCCTCTCGACTCGTATTGTTGTGTTCCGCTTAAGAGGCTGCATTGGACTTCCAGAACAGACTACAAGTTATGATAACTCAGAATTATGAATACAGAATCTTCGCCAAAGAGACCAATCAACCAAAGAATTGTTCACTGGCTGCTGGGTATAATGATCAACGAAGAATTTGTGCATTTTGCTAATCTGTCTACAGGCAACAAGCTTTCGAAGCCGTATATAATACATGCTCCTTCTCTTGGCATCACGATTCGGATGTTCTTGAATCCCACCTATTGGATACCGGAGGCCTATTGTCGTGGTCATTGGAACTTAGAAAAGGGAGATTTAAGCGACTTCATTGAACACATCACTGATAACGTGCGTGGTAGTTACCGGAGATATTTTGAGTTCCAACAGTCAAGACCCACTTTTTTGCACATTTTGAAACAAAAACTGTTTCACCGTTATTTTACTCGCAAGGTTAAAAAACATTACAATTTAAACTCGGAGATTTACGCTAAATTTTTAGATTCAGAGATGGTGTACACTTGCGCTTTTTTCGAAGAGGGAGACTCTCTTGCCGATGCCCAAGATCGAAAATTTTCCACTATTTTGAAACGAATTGAAGGTCAAAGAGAAGGGCTCAAAGTACTGAACATTGGCTCGGGCTGGGGCAGCTTTGAAAGGTTTTCCGTTAGGAATAATAATACACTTCATGTCACTGGATTGAGTATTTCTTTACCGCAAATTCAATGGACGAAGGAACACAACAGAAAGGCCCTGACGGCGGGAGAACTTGAGCGTGTGAACTTGACCTGCCCCCTTAAAACTCCTCCACTTTAATGTAGAATCCTTCACAACGAAGGAGACGGACGAATGAAGCGTTCACGGTTCACAGAAGAACAGATTATCGGCATAATCAAAGAGCAAGAAGCAGGTATGCCAACGACAGAAGTTTGCCGTAAACATGGCATCAGCTCAGCGAGTTTTTACAAATACAAATCGAAGTATGGCGGCATGAACATATCTGACGCTCGCAAACTAAAGGCTTTGGAATCTGAGAATGCCAAATTGAAGAAGCTTCTGGCAGAACAGATGCTGGATAATGCGATGCTGAAAGATGTTGCTTCGCGAAAGTGGTAACGCCCGACGCAAAGCGGGATGCTGTGGCTCATGTTTGTGAAGAACATGGAGTGAGCCAGCGGCGGGCGTGTGAAGTACTGCAGTTTGATAGATCGAGTATTCGTTACAAAAGCACTCGTGATGATGATACCAGCGTGCGTGAAGCTATGAAGCAGGTTGCAGTTAATCGTCGTCGTTTTGGCTATCGACGGATTCACGTCATGCTGCAGCGTCAGGGTATCCATATCAACCACAAGAAGCTCTTGAGGCTTTACCGTGAGGAGAAGCTGCAGGTGCGCAAGCGTGGCGGGCGTAAACGCGCTCTTGGCACCAGACGACCTATGTTATTGCCGAGCAGGATCAACGAACGTTGGAGCCTCGATTTTGTCAATGATGCTTTTACGGATGGTCGCAGGTTTCGTGTACTGGCTGTCATTGATGACTACTCGCGCGAATGCCTGACATTGGTTGCAGACACTTCACTCTCTGGCATGCGCGTCACCCGGGAACTCGACGAACTGATTGCAAAGCGTGGCAAACCACGAACAATTGTTTCAGACAATGGAACTGAACTAACCAGTATGGCCGTTCTCAAATGGTGCCAAGAAACGGGTATTGAATGGCATTACATCGCTCCAGGAAAGCCGATGCAAAATGGTTTTGTTGAGAGCTTCAACGGCAGTTTCAGAGATGAATGCCTGAACGAAACACTGTTTTCTACACTGGCTGAAGCAAGAGCCGATATCACCGCATGGAAGGAGGATTACAACACGCAAAGACCACACTCATCACTGGGCAATATGACGCCCTCAGAGTATACAATGAAAATGATACTGGAAAAACAGGCCGCATAAGGTCATAAATCAACCCTCGGATTCTCCAGAAAGCTGGAGGAGACATAGGGTGCAGGTCAGGTCCAGAAAAGGGCGAAGACAAGGATAAGTACTGAAGGAACGAAACTTGTTACAGAGAAAATAAACAACATCGGGAGACCACTGGCGTTATCCGGTAGAACAGTGTCTCTGAACCAATATGGCTCCATTGCAGTGGTCCAAAATAATCCCAACCGTTCTTTAGCTCCTTCAATAGCCGTATGGGTAAATTCAAATTGATACTCACCAATCGAGACACCAAAATACAGACTAGTGAGTAGCAGCACCACTACCAAAATTCCAAACGCGATCAACATGTCAAAAATGGTTATGGCATAGAGGATTGCTTCGGTTTTCAGACTCTTTGTAAATGAAGTTGGTTCGCCGTTTTTTACCAGGCTACGGCGATGATATCGCACAATTCTCTTCACATTGCCAATTGTCAGTTTTATGGAGAAATAGTCTCCAATGGCATTTGTGAGCATCATTGCAAGCAAGGCCACAATAGACTGCAAGGTATATTCTACGGAATAATTGATCGGAATCATGGCGGCTGCGGGTGCTGATACCACCAGATAATAAAAGATAAACATCACACCAATATTTTTTAAAAAACCACGCCGATTTATGCCAGTGATGCTCTGAAGCTTTTGGGTAACTCTACGCAAACATAAGATATAATTTCTCGGTGTCAGTAAATCTGAGAGAAACCGTAACAGCAGAGTCTGTGGTGTGATTGGAGGAATATTGAACTCCTCAAAGTCTGGTATTACCTCTGTTGTTACGCCTGTAGTCGGCAGCCACTTTCTATCAAAGGCCAAAGCCACGTATAGCACGAAAAACCCATAGACCATAATCCATGCGGATCCATTTAAGGTGATGCAATTCCAACATGCATCTGACAACGCTATAAAAATTGTATTCATAATTCTGAGTTATCGTAACTTAGGTGTGGCGTGTCACGTCACATCACTTTAGATGACGTTACCAGACGAGCGGCGTTTACTCGCCTCGAGGAAATCCTCCGTCGTTCAAATTCTCAATTCTGCCTCAAAGGTGCTGATATCAGACACACCACTCATCGCGAGAATGTTCTAAAAGCGAAACCAAAACCTAAAAACAATAACGCCGTCAACGATAAAAAACTTTGATAACTACCAAAACCAAAGCCCAAAACACCTGTGTAAAAAGAAACAAAAAGAGGCGCAATATACATGCAGAAATTAAAAATTGTATTTGTTAAAGCAATGACTAAATGGTGTAATTTTTTGTCAAAACTACGAAGAATCCAAACAGAAATAAAGGGGTAAGTAGGAGCATATGACAAACCGAAGATAAACCCGCAAATAGCAATGGCAGCGGAGCTTTGTACCCAACCCATGACGAGAAGAGATACGGCCATCAGGCATATAGCCCATGCACAAACAGTTGCATCATTGAAACGGCGTAAACGGTCAACAACTATAAAGCGAGACGCAAATAGACCAATTGTTGATGCTACAATGAAAAGAGATCCGGAGATTTGTCTGACTGTAGCGATATATGGAAGAAATGAGATTACATACCCCCAAATGCTACCGGCAAGAACCAGGCAAAGAATTGGCAGCCATGAGGTCGGTTTTGAAAGTACCTCACTATATCTAGCAGTAACCTTATAATCCTCTCGAAGGTCACGGTTTTTAATCCAAAGACCCAGCAAAAGCAATACAGACAGGATTCCGGGAACAGCCGACGCCAAAAAATAGCCTTCACTGCCATAGTTTTTCAAATACCATTCAGCAAACGGAGGGCCTATGAGAAAAGCTCCAGGAATCGTCGACGTATACATCCCGAATAGCGTCACCGTATTTTCTCCTTGGAGCATACCTTTGACGAACGTGAGAGCTGATGGATAAAAGATGCCTGCCCCGAGCCCGTATATTATTCGTGAAAGAAAGATCGCACCGTAACTTTCAGAAACAAACTCAAGGCTTAAATGGCAAATGAGCATAATTGTCATTCCCAAAAACATTAGAAGAGGTGTCCCTAGGCGTGACATTAGAGGCGCAGACAGCAATCCAAAAATAAGAGCTAAGATAGCCGTTGAAGACATCGCATAACCTGTAATAAACGTCGGAATTCCCTTCATTTCCATTACATTCGGCAGAAACGATTGGGTTGTTGTCATTGAAAAGCCAAGAAGTGTGGCAATACACATTATAAAAAAAATCATTTTTCCAAATGATTGTTCTTTTTTACCAACAGAAAGAATATCAGAAGACATATTATCTACTCCAACATTTTAACAATTATTGTCACGAAAAATATTTACTTTTGAAGATGCGCTGTCAATCATCTCAGAAAATACGCACTATTTCAAATGATTGATTGCTCCGCATAAGAAGCGGCGTCATTGAAAATTTTACGCCTAGCGTCAAGTTCGCCTGGTTCAATCCAATTTGGAAGGAGCTCTTCTAAAAACTTTGCTGTTTTTAGAAGAGCAACTTCGCATTGTTCTCTTGCAAAAATTTGGACGCCGATTGGGAAACCATCGGAGCTAACACGGATTGGATACGAAACCGCTGTTAAATTACAAAGATTTGCGATGATTGTATAAGTGAGGTAGTCTGGACCGTTTGCAGATGCGTGCAATGGTATAGTTTGCTGAGTAGGTGGCACTCGTACTCGGCGAACGGGATTAGGGTCTATCGGTAAAAGAATCCCAGAAAATTGCCCTTGTATTAACAGGTCATTGATTTCTTTGCATAAAAACTTACGGCCTGCGCATGCTTCCTGATATTCGTCCGAAGAAATATGCTTGGCGTTATCAAGCGTAAACTTTGTACTTGGAAGCAATCTACCGATAGGTAGACAACTTTCTAAATTGTTGAAAAGTTGACTAATTTCGTAAGCCATAATTTTCCAACCCAATTGGCGTTGAGACCAACCTTGCAAATCAACCCTTTCGACGTGCACACCAGCCGCACGAAGTCGTAAAATATATTCTTCGTATGTTTGAAAAATTTCTTCATCGACCGGTTGAGGCAAAGTAGGTGCCGCAAGCGCGATTTTTTCCAATTGTTCTGAATGTTGAGGAAAACTATTTGACAGCTCATATCTATTCCACAGGTATATGATGTCATCAATTGACCTAGTTATTGCCCCAACACGTTCAAGAGTTGAACTAACTGGGACGATGCCCTGTTTGAGCTTTTCAGAGGAACTAAACATGAGCCCTACTACCCCACAATTCGATGCGGGGAAACGTATTGATCCTCCTGCGTCAGTGCCGAATGAAATGTCACTAATGCCACAAGCAACAGCAGCTGCAGAACCATTGCTCGACCCTGCGGGAGTGAACTCCGAAAATAGAGGATTAACGCAGTCATTGGCATTGTCACCAAAACCGAACTCAGTGGTTCTTACTTTTCCCAAAGTATAAATCCCTAAGGCTTCCATGGCATTTACTATAGCTGCCGAGTTTTCTGGAATTACCACGACACTTTCGGTGCCAAATCGGCTCTTGAGCGATTTAACGGATATCAAATCTTTGTATGAACTAAAATTTGTTCCAATTGGACTAGAAACAGTCTTGGCTGGTGTGTCTGTAAATGCGGACACCCGAGAGTTGACAGAATAGGAATATTGGTCAAACGCGCGGCACCAATTCCTCCATGACATTTCATCAGTTGAAGGAAAAACACGTTTTGTTAATGGAGAGAATGGAGAGAAGTATCTGTTCTTAGCTAGCATTTCCATAGTTTTTCATTTCTTGACGAGTTGCTCTTACTTATTCTGTGCACCCAACTAGAGTATTTTTCAGAATTAACACTCAGCCTGATAGGTCTTGTTTTGAGCGATTCATGCGTCAACTTCAAACCACAAAAACCTTTGCTACAGGCCCTTTACGGACCTGCTGCCTAGCATTCCAAAAGTAGGTTGGATTACCCTGCCCGTGCCTATAAATAACTATGCAATGACAGCAACCGGCTCCTCAGCAAGTTGATAGAAATCTGAACCATCTAAAAACCGAATTGTCTCAGCATCGCGCTGAACCACCTCCTCAACAGGATGCATTAAATTTACGAGAACCGGATAACTATAATCATCTACTGTCTTAAGAAGTTTTTCGCCCGGCTTTACTAGCTGACGAATTTCATACAAGGATTCAAGTTTTTGTATTTCGTCAAGATGTCGATATCTAGAAAGGTGGCCGCTCAAAGGTGAAACCAGAGCAACAGAAGTGTAGAAATTTTTCACCTGATAGGGATCGTTGCACCGGTTATTGAATCGCTCACGACGAACATATGCATCAACGGTCCAATCAAGTTGACACTCCCCTGTACAAAGGACGGTATTATGTTGAAGGTCACCACCTGCAGGCCGTGCGCCAATTTCGACCAGATACGGACCTTTAGGGGTAATTATGATCTCAAGATGAGCTGGACCGAAACGAATACCCAGAGCGTCAAGGACATCATTCGCATAGGCGCACAACGTATCTGCTGGTTTGCGATCATGCGGCAAAATGCTTATCGACCCGCACAGGTCAAGAACGTTGTTCGCGCTTAGACGGTTGGTTTGCCATATATCACAAATGTGATGTGTCCCATCTGAACTTACTGAGTTGACCATATACTCTGTGCCGACCAGATATTCTTGAGCGACAACAGCTTCATTGTGATCGGTATATATATTTCCTGAAGCGATCACTTCACAGTAGGCGTTTACAGATTGATCAACTGTATCACAAAAATGAACCCCACTGCCTCCGCCGCCTCGAACCGGCTTGAGAACCACTCGCCCTCCAAGTTCAGAATGCCATTCCCGAATGTGATCAACATCTTTGATCTTTATCTGTACGCTCGCGTTGAGCCCAGCGTCTCTCACAGCCTCAATCATTTCATATTTGTCTCGCCGTGCTATACTTTTAGCAGTACCATTAGTCGGAAGGCTGAGCCGCTCGCTTAAAGTGTCTGCGAATTCAACGCCCACGTCGGACCCGGTAATCACTGCAACTGGAGAGTATTGTGAAACCGCTGTAACTGTTTCATCAAGATTGCCATTGTGAATGATGTTGCCAACGTAGCTTGCAATATTAGTTGGCAGCTGAAACATAGTTGGCAATTCGGGTGAACTTTGCACGCGCACGCATTGCACACCTGCATCGTTGAATTTGTCGAGAAGGCTTTCTCTGCCTAGGTTTGTTGCAGAATATGAATCAACGATTAAAACAGTGGGCGTGTTCATTTGTAAAAATTCCTTTCATTCAAACTTGTAAATCTCTATCTGCCAAATTCCGCGCCACCATTCACTTGAATGATCTGGCCGGTGATTTGGGAGGATTTTTCCGATATGAGCCACCCGACTAAGCTTGCGATGTGCTCTGGTCGGGTGAATTCACCAGTCAACATTTCACTTTTTAACTGTTCCTTCCGAACATCACTCAGGCTATTTCCGAAGAACTCTGTGTTCGACACGTAACCTGGAGCAATTGCATTTACCGTTATCTTTCTTGGACCAAAACGCCTTGATAGGTCGTAGACATAAGGGTGTAAGGCGCTCTTTGACGCCGCGTAGGATCCAGTTCCAGAACCTCGATAGGCTGCGATCGAACTTGTAACAACAATTCGTCCGCTGTCCCTTATGATTGGCCCCAGAGCTTCTGTGAGTAGGACGGTCGTAAGAACATTGAGATTGAAATTATTGGTCCAGCTTTCAGCTATAGATTTGACACTATTCAAATCTACGGGTGATTGGATTTCGTAATTTCCTCCGGCATTGTTTATGAGCACATCTACACCGCCATACTTATTCTTAATATATGCAGAAAGTTCCGAAGCCTGACTCGGAATCGATAGATCAGCGACGAAAGTGTCAACGGAATCCCCAATTGAGGCTTTCGTTTGAGCTAAGGCTTCACTTCGCCTGCCAACAATCACTGTTGTGTATTTGTTTGCCGTGAGCTCAGCAGTGATTGCTGCTCCTAAGCCACTTCCACCACCACTGACAACTGCAACTTTGGACATTATCTCTAGCCCTCTTTCTTGCTGGATCGATAAACGATGTAAGGCGTTTTCATAGTTCTTGGATTGGTATTCAGTTGTTCAACTGCTCTCACAACTATGCGTTCTGGTCTGTCATGTGTCTCATGCGCCAACCGGTAGAGCTTTCCCAGAAGGTGATCACGGATACTGCGGGTAGCACTTTCAATGTCTACCTGGCCGTCGCAGACGTTAAGTACAACTTGGACTTCCATCCGTTCTTGAGGCGATCCGTTGTCAATCAAAATGATTTGTGAAGCGTGGACGTCGGGATGACTGGAGACAACATCATAGGGCTCTCTTGGATAAAAAAGTATCGACAGGAATTTGACTTGCTCATCTGCCCGCCCTTCGACTGAAAACGCTCTCGGTCGACCACAGGCGCATTCACATACAAGAGCGTGGTCACCAGGTTGATACCGGACAATTGGGTTAATGCAGTCCGTGTCAAGACAAGTCACAGTAACTTGCCCCTCCACAAATTCGACATGCTGATATGGGACCCAGTGAAATGTGCCAACGGGGCATTCTGGATAACTCACACCGATCACCCAAGTTTCTGTCGATCCGTAGGCACCATACATCTCAAGTGGACCATACCGTTTAACTTCTTCGAGTGCGGCTGCGCTAAAGGCTTCGCCGGTCCAAATAAGTTTCTTGAGAGTTGAGAGCCGACGATTGGTTTCGTTAAGTAGGCCCAGCACTATGCTCATTTGTGTGGGGGTGCCGGCGAGAGTTGTTACGCCCACTGCTTCAAAAAATGGCAACCATCTTTCGACGGCCTTTTGGTCTCCGAGAGGTCCAAGTGGAACCGAAACTGCGTTTGATACATCGCAGAGAGAACTGAAGAATGGAAACATCGACCCCAGTTCTCCTCCTACGTTCAAGTTCGCTACGACGTCATCTGGCTTAAGTGGATCCCAAACTTGACGAATTTGTTTCAGGAACATTCCACTCGGAATCACGCTAATAAGGGGCTCAGAAGTTGTTCCACCACTTCCCAAGATGACCGCGCCGCCAGACCTTTTACGGGCACGATTCAACAGACTGTCTTTGACTGATCTAAAATGTGCTTTTCGTAGGATTGGTAATGATTCTAACGGTACCCTGTCTAAGTCAGCTGGGTAACTTTCTCCAATTTCCGAAAATCCGGAGGCGAGTTGAACAATTTCAAGCGGTATTTTTTCGCCGAGTGTTGGCTCTTCTCTTTTGAATGATGTCATTGTGTGAAACTCAATCCTTGTGTGCTTTGACTAATCAAATGCTGAAAATCAATTTTTCCGGAGGTAGTTCGTGGCAACTTGCCATGCAAATGAATTTCTTGAGGTTGAAGGGGTGAAACTTTGCGAATGATCGCTTCATCCAAGGGATCTCCGTCTTCGACATAAACATCAAAACTCGACCCACGGAGCTCATCCTCAACAAGCACAGACGCGACGTGTTTGCTGACACTCGCTTCAATCTGCCTATCGATTTCGTCCAAGTCGAAGCGTCGGCCATCAAACTTAATGATGCGGTCACGCCTACCTAGATATTCGAAAGACGCCGGGCCAGTTCGCCGTACAATATCGTCGGTTCTACACTTCTCTGTCGGTATAGTTTTCGATCTGGAAGCAAGCCGTGGGGAGGTGATTTCAAGCAACCCAGTTCCAGATGATGGTCCAATCAAATTTACATCTGAAAGGACAGCCCATTGACCCGATTCAAGCGAGGTTTTTCGGCGCGTTGCTATACCGCCGCATTCCGTCGACCCGAGTATCTCAAATATACTACTGCGATTACCCAGAGCCTCGAGCACCCGCATCGATGTTTTTGGCAGCGCACCCGCGCTGTGGATGAAAGTGATTTCTTGATAAGGCAATAGAAATTTATGCTGACGCTCCAAAATTTTCCATGTCGAAGGCACGCAGATAATGAAAATTCGAGAAACATTAGGAAAGCTAATCGGTGCAAGTATATCGGTGACTGCTGTACACTGAATCCCCAGAATGTCTGGAATCCGTTTCCCAAAAATATCTCCAAATATATGGCTTGGCGAAGCAAAAGAAATTACTGCATCTGCATCTCCTATTTGCTGGATCATAATTGAGCATTCAAGATGCATTTGTTTTTCAGAACGCCACCAGTGCACCGGTGAGCCGGTTGTGCCTGAGGTCTCGAAAAGGACAGTTGGGATTGTGTTGAGTATCATACGCCAAGCACCTTCTTATCTTCGAGCAGCTCTCGCACAAAATCGACGCTTTTCTCGATGGTCTCCATACGAAATCGTACATCGTGCAGAACAAAGTCCACTACGATCCTAAATGCGTCTTCAAGAGCGGTAATGAATTCCATGGCCGCAAGACTGTCAAAGGATTTAATCGCTTCCCTTAGAGGAATGTCGCGGTCAATTTGGATGGCGTTTTCGCCGACAACGCGCTTAAGGCATTTGCGAACAGTGTCTTCAATCTCAAGTTCTTCCATAGTAATTATCTCCGATTTAATGGCGTTCTTGCCGGTTCTCCGTGAGTAACAACTCAGAACCATTTTGGGCGTTCCATAGTGTTTTGCCGTCAAAAATAAATGTATCAGCCGCAACATGACGTTCGAACGTGACTTGAATCCAATCCGCCGATATCAGCTCACACAAACAATCCGTGAATTCTTCTGCAAGATCTGACAAAAATTTTGCATTACGATATTTCCCAATTCTACAAAATACAGCAGCGTGAGTGCCCGTTCTGGGCGTGCCACCAGTATAGATTGGAAGTTGAAGTTCTTGTGCTGAGACCACGACATGAGCGGGTTCGACGCCGTGATCTCTGAACCAAAGAGTTGTGCGCAAAGCAAAACGCCTTAATATTGGTTCGGTTATTCCTTGCGACAAAATAGTTATTGTAGGCATGTTCTTTGCTTTTCAAGTTAGAGCCAGCGCCGGTGCTTCCGGACAACCAGATTTCAACAACGTTGCCAGCGCGACTGGCATTAATTCACTTGTTGGTGGAGCCATAGGGTTCCATGCAACCGCTTTGTCATGAGTGAGCCGAGCCAGAAACAACTCAAGATCTTTAATGATATGATTGAGACCGACTCTTTTGCTTGTGATTACGGCTTCATAAGTCGTGGCAAGATCGGGTAATCGTTTTCCGTGCTCAGCAATCCCGCCGCTTGGTACTTGGTGTCGGTCAATGACCATTCTTACCTGATCTGTTACATTTTCTCCGAGAAGATTAAGAATGCGAAGAGCTTGAAGCGTTGATCTTGCAGTAGACTCTGCGCCAGGGACCACCGAATAGGTGCCATCTGCCTTTGCGCATTTTGAAACGAAACGTCTAATCGCCGCAGCATCTAACATCTCCGGTTGCTCGAGAATTGTATATGCCGTTTCCGCAGCAGCAGCAGTTGAGACTAAGTCCGATGCTCGTCCCTCCCAATAGCCAAAGCCGCCATCTGGGTTCTGGAGTCCTGAAAGCCAATTGCGCAAGTCAGTTTGGGCTTTTTGGTTGTTCTGGATCGCCCCAGCAGCTAACGCCCAGTGTGTGCAGCGGACTTCTGCTCCGCGGCCTGGCATGTACATGATTCCACCCTCATTTGGCATCTGACAGCCATTCAACCAATCAACAAGCGTAAAATTCTCACGCCCAGATGCCGAGTCGATCAAAGCCGCTGATGCAACAGCTAAAGAATCAACTGCACTGTTTGGCTCCCGATATGTAAAGCCACCACTTGGCAAGGCCATCTTCTGTATTGCGCGGCAAATCTGGTCCTTTTGTTCTGTCGTAATTGGGAAATCGTTGGCTTGTGCAGTGCCGACCCAACAAAAGGCAGCCCAAATATCTGCGATGTCATACCCTTGCCATCGGATTGGGCCGTTTTGACCAAAGGTTCTGCAGAGATATTCGTCAACAGGAGCTAGTGGGCGGTCGGCAAGCATGCTCAGCGTTGCGGACGCTCGATAACTTGCCCAAAGACATGGCTCAGACGCGCCACAATTCAATTGAAAACCGCCTGAGGAAGTTTGTTGATTTTTAATCCATTGAACAAGCCGTTTGGTGTCAAATGGTGGATCTGAAGGAGAAATTTGAGCAACTGCTCGCCAGGCAGCGACACCATAGAAGCATGCACGGACATCTGATTTGCGTTTGAATACGGCGTGTTCTGGAGACCAAGTTAGACCGCCATCTTCGGCTTGACATTTGGCAAGCCAACTCAACAAGGCCTTAATTTCATGAATTGGCTTTTGGCATATTTCAGTTATTACCCTAACGGCATAATGGGTCGCCCAAATGTCTGAGCTTTGTCCAGGCACCATCGCGTACCCACCGTCGGCCGATTTTGTTGTATCGGCCCAACCCGCCAGAGCTTCTTTGTTCAAGGTATCTGGTATGAGAAAGGTAAGTCCTTGGCTACAATAGAAGGTCGCCCAGGTGTCGGAACGCATCCCACGAGACCACGCAAAGCCACCGTCTCCATTCTGTCTTTGCTGTAGAACGTTTATTGTTTTCTCTTTGTGTGATGGATCCATATCCACCCCGAGCCATTTTAGAGTACGACATGCAGCGTAGGTGCACCAAAGATCGGCAACAGGCAAAACCGTCGCCTTAATTGCGGGAGCCAGGGAATGCTGTTGCCTCACCATTCGCCAACCCTCACATTCGAAGCCTTCCAGCTCTTCAAGGCCGCTCCGCTACGGGAGTTTGCAGGTAAATTATTCAACCAGACAGCATCCAGCGGAATGGCGGGGATCGCTGATTTCAGTTCTTCGATCAGTCGGACAGTTTCAGAATCTTCGATGGTATTGGAGTTCGATGGTTGTCGTTCCAGCAGGATTCGCGCGCGTGAAGGCGCTTGCATGTCATCCAATTGAACCACATACCCGAGAGCAGAAGTTTTCTCATAAATCAACTCTTCGAGTTCCTCTACATAAATACTTCGATCACCAAGCGCCAAGGCATCTGAAGAGCGACCATGAATACGAATAGAGGGTTCTTCGATTTTACACCCGCATGGTTCTCCAATCGTAATTTCGTCCCCCGTATCGTAACGTAAAAGTGGCCGCGCAAAGCCATTGAGCGGCGTAACCACAAGGCGGCCAGCCACAAGTGCATTGGGTTCTTCAAGAATTGCGTTGTCCAGCGGAATAAGTTTGCCGTCTTGTGTGTAGACCTCAAAGTAGTTTGCCTTGACAAGCAGATGCAGCCGTCCAAGTCGGCATCCTGCCGCAAGAGTTCCGGTTTCTGTACTTCCGTAACTCGCATTGACCGCTAGGCAATCCCACCAGCTCGCAATCCTGTTCCGGAGGGCATCGGACGTAACTTCACCGAGCATTAGGACAACTTTTACCGATGATGCCAGTTCCGTTAATGTTCCGCGCAACATGGCAATTTTCGTGAGTTCGCGGATGACACCTGGTGCGGCGAAAACTGCAGTTGGCTTGAAGTTCTGCCACAAGGAGAAAACCCGCTCCCAGTCACTGATACCAGCTGAATATGGGTACGCACGCGTATGTACGGCGCCGATTTTTTCACTAACTCCGGCAATTAGATCGCCAACTGGAACAATGTCGGATGGGAGCAAGCTAAGAACACGATCTCCAGGACTTAGAAACCTTTGCCAAGCGGATGCCACCGAGTTCACATTTGTTTCGACATCTTCGCGAGTGCGCGGAGTTGGCGTTACATTTCCCGATGTTCCTGTCGTTTCGTAATATCGGATTGCCTTGCTCAGATTTAAGGTTGTAAATTTCCAAGGGTCATTTTTAACCTCAGACTTGTCCGTCAGTGAGAGTGATCGAAAGGTCTGAGAGGTGAAGGAAGGGAGATTGGCATAGTGCTGGGAAGTGCGCGCACGAGCCCAAACTGCAGCCAATCGGGGTTCGTAGTAATGCCAATTTGGAATATTGTTGTGATTCATCAATCTAACCTAATCTATTTTAAGTAATATATTGGTGTAGTTAAAAATTTCACTTTCAAAATAATATCATCGTACATTTAACAATATTTTTCTTCTAAAGCGTTGTTTTACTAAGAATTAATATTAGACAAAATTGAAATTTGATTCAATCAAAGGTGAATTTTACTAAAAACTATAAATTAATCATGTATTGATCTTGATGGTCAGTATATCAATTATAATTGCGACGTTAATATGACATTAAATTTTTTTTTAGTGATATATTTTGATAAAAATATTTGAATTATTATATATATCCATTTAATTACCTGATTTATATCATATAATTGTATGAAATTAGAGTGCTAACTAGTTGCGCCGTTTCGGAAGTGTTGGAATAGCAATTCTGGATTTCCCCTACATCGTTCTAATATTCCAAGGTCTGGCAGGGGGCGGTGGCGGAGCCGCAACATGACGTCCTGGATAGGAATGTCCCGACTAGGGGCTTCAGTCAGGAAACTGGCGAGCAAGCATGGGTGGAAGCCCTGCGATTTAGGCTGGTACGGGTTTAGCCGGCTTTCAGGATGGGATTGATCGACTGCGAGGAGAGAGGGCATGCTTTTAAATTGTTCCATTGGTTGATCATCTGGAGGACCGGACTTTCCATGATATCAACTGGGTCCAGCCATTCCCTCAGGACAAGTGCAGACAGGCAAAAAACTAGCTTACGCGCAAGCCGGCCAGTTCCGGCCACCGGAAGCAAACTCGGTTAACAGCAAGTCTTTGCCTCGAAAATCGGCCAAGCTTAGCTGAGAGAGTTTTTTACTTTTGCTGGTAGTCGCAATCTGTTCCAGAATGTTCGTTGTCGTCGCTTTGCAGCTTTGGCGCTACCGGGCCCGGTCGACGGATCCTATCCGCCAGACGTCGAGTGGCATGTATTACCCCGCGTGGGATGGGGTTTCTTACCAAGCAAGAGGGGAATGTTTAATCTGATCAAAATTTTGAAAAGCCTGCCGTAGTCTACGCGTCCCGTAGTCGTTGAAGGCTTAGTTTTACGGTAAGACAACTCAGCTGGTAACGCTAATCTTCTCGAGCTGGTCTAAGAAAGTTTGGTCTATGGTGGCACCGAGGCCAGGCGCCGTAGGCAACTCAATTTCCCCGCCATGGTGATAGACCAAGCCACCTTCAATCGGATCATCGATGTGCATCTCAGCGCCGTCTAGGTCATAAAATACGATATTGTCCAGCGCGGAAGCCAAATGTGCAGAAGCGGTCAGACCGAGCCGGCTTTCCGCCATGCAACCGATCATGCATTTGATCCCCGCCGCTTCGGCAACCGAACTAATGCTCATCGCCGTATCAATTCCACCAGACTTAGCAAGCTTGATGTTGATGTAGTCACAGCTTTCCCGCTTGATGAGGCGAAAGGCATCATATTGGTCAAACACAGCCTCGTCTGCCATTATTGGCACCGGGGAAAGCTGTCGCAAGTATGTAATTCCTTCTAAGTCACACGCAGGAACCGGTTGTTCGCAATACTGGATATCCAGCGATGAGAGTTCTCTTAATACCTTCAAAGCCGTGACGTGATCCCAACCCTGATTGGCATCCACTCTTAGTTGGATATCGTCTCCAACTTCCGCACGGATTCTCGACACGCGCTCAATGTCTTCCCGGTAAGCTGTGCCAAGCTTGATCTTGATAGCGGAAAAGCCACGATCAACATAGTCGCGCGCGGTCCGCGTCATCGCTTCGGGGGTGTCGATTCCAATGGTCATATCAGTCGTTAGGGGACGTCTTTCTCCGCCTAGCAGTGCATAAATTGGCATCCCTACCGCCTGTCCCACTATGTCATAAAGCGCCATGTCCAGCGCGGATCGCGTCGTAGGATTATTTGGTAACAATGAACGCATCTGCTTTGTCAGTGGCTTTAATGCTAAAGGATTTTTGTCCAGTAAGAGACGTGCATACTCGACCGCAGCTGCCGCTCCTGTGGACAGAGTTTCGCCGACCACGGTTCCCATATAGCTCGCCTCTCCCATGCCGACCAGGCCATCGTCGGTATGCAGCCGGATAAACAGGGTTTCGGTAGCCTGACCGCTTCCCAATGCGGTTTTGAACGGCATTTTCAATGCGATGCGTGCCTTGAAAATTTCTGCTTTGACTATTCGCATGTTCACTACTCTCCCTAGATTAAGGTTTGTTTGGCGATTTTTATTCAAAGGTGACTCGGAATTGTCCCCGAGGCTGCTCTATTTTTTCAGCGTTTTACCTCTTGATTTTCAATAATGATTTCTGTTTCAATTAAAGTGAAACAATCATTTCTAGTGCGGTTGTAATTCTACAACAATCCTGATTTTTCGATATATTCTGCTATTTTCGTTCTGGTATCAGCAACATTTGACGCTCTGATTAGTGCGATTTAAATTAACTGCTTATTGGACAAATAATAAAATTTCCGATAGATAACCTAAATGAAATTGAGCATTAAAGTAATTGTTGTTAAAGTAATTGAAATTTTGAATAAATTCAACATAAATACTTTTTTTATGATTGTCAATTTTAAATAATACTTAATTACAGGTAATAATATTTAGTAAAGTAAAATATTTATTTCAATAATACGTCATAAATACGTAACATTTGTAATAATTTATCTTTATAAGTTTTTGGAATATATAATTCTTATTGGTGTTACTAATTTATTCAAATTTTTTATCTGTTGGGACTATATGTGAAAATTTGGGAACTTTTTAAATACCATTGAAGTAGAGATTTTTGAATTTTTTCTGATATATCAGATCTCTATCCCCTGAAGGAGCAACCCATAATCCTGCAAAAGCCATTTTTCCCTTCAGAGCAAACCGTAAGTTGAGTCAAGTTCGGTGAAGACCTGACGGATCATGGAAATATGGTTCGCGGCCTTGCCTCAGAGCGTGGCGATGTTGTCTCATCTCTTCGTCGTCAAGGCGGCATTTCTTAAGCCTGGATGTAAGCGTGGCACTACCAGATTTTCGGGAGATACTGACACACTGACATAGTCGTATGAACTCTGCTCGTATCGTGTATTCCAGAAAATGAGTGGTGCACGCCACTACAAGGTTACGCAGCTACAGGTCAACTTGAGCAAGAGTATCGGCCCTCTCGATAGCTGCAACCAAAGAGTTGTCAGAAACTTTTGTGTAAATTTCTGTTGTAGAGATGCTGGCGTGGCCGAGCAGTCGTTGAACAATTCTGATGTCGACGCCTTCTTCAATCAAAAGCGTTGCAGCCGAATGTCGGAAACGGTGGGGTGTCAAGTAAGGAGCAATTAACAGCGAGTTTGATATGGTGCGTAACCGTTTTCGAAATGCGGGTTCGGTTAAACGATCTCCCCGTGCATTGAGGAATAAGTAGGCGTGTGGATCCTCAGCTCTGCTGCGTTTTTCCCAATAGTATCTGAAGTCGCTCAGCAAACGGGTATTGGCAACATAAACTGTTCGCTCCCTATTTCCCTTTCCATGAACCCGGATTTTCGAGCAAGCCCCAGATACATCCATCAATCTCAAATGTGTTATCTCACCAATTCTCATTCCAGTTACGACGAGTAGCCGAACTATCAGCCCAGTAATTTGCTCAGAGCTTGCTGGCCTATTCAGCAGATGATCCTCGGGATTCAATTCGATAAGGTGCTTGGTGGACTTAAACAGTGTTGTGAGAGTAGGGCGGTCGACTGGCCTAGGAAGGCGCTGAGGAATTTTGAGATCCAGACGCAACCCAATAAATGGTGAGGCGATTCCTTCTGGTTCCCCCTCAAGCCATTTATAGTAGGAGCGGAGGGTGACAAATCGGCGCCTCATGGTTGCCGGACTGGCTTGAGCAGTTTCTCGAAGGTGTTGATGATAGCGAACCAATAGTTCGTGTGTCACAGAATTTGATGTAGTTTCAGCTGAAATAAATTTCTGAAATGTGTTCAAGTCTTGCTGGTAAGCTCGTAGAGAATGCTCACTAGGTCATGTTGACAAACTCCTGAACCATAGTCGTGTTGATACGATATGAATGAAACCGAGGTAGCTTGCCGCTGTTTTGTCGTAGCGGGTTGCCAACCTTCTGGAGCATTTGAGTTTGTTGAAGCATCTTTCGACCTGATTTCGCAAAGCATAGATGAAGTCGTCGATGGGTTCTGGATTATTCCGGTTTGAGCGCGATGGAATGACAGAAGATCCACCGCTTTGTGCAATGGTGTTGCGGATGTGATTTGAATCATATCCTTTATCTGCGATGAGGACTTTGGCACAGGGTGTATCGGCATCGAAAAGAATATCAAAACCCCTGTAATCAGACACTTCTCCGCCGGTTATCTCTGCTCTCAAAGGCAAACCGGTTGCGTTGGTAATGAGGTGGATCTTGGTCGTAAAGCCACCTTTTGAGCGGCCAAAACCTTGTTTTTGAGTCCCCCTTTAGCGCCCGCTGCCTGATGGTGGGCCCGGATAATGGTGCTGTCGATCATCTGAACGCTGTCAGGCGCTAAATTACTTTCATTGAGAGCTTCCAGCATCAATTCCCAAAGCCCCGATAACGTCCATCGCCGAAATTGTCTGTAGGTGCTGGACCATTTGCCAAACTCTTCGGGTAAATCCCGCCATGGACTGCCAGTACGTGCGATCCAGAAAACACCATCAAGAATAAGCCGGTGATTGGAGGCAGGGCGTCCGCCACGCCCCCGAATACTGGAAATAAACGGCTCAAAGAAAGCCCATTCCCCATTTGACATCAATAAGCGCGCCAAGATAACCTCCTAAAAAGTTATCTTGAATCATATCTCAGATGATTTGGGAATCCAGTTTGTCAACAGAACCTAAGCCCTAATTGTTCTTTGCAAAAAGTATGAAATTTTAAAAAATTGATTTTAGTCATCGTGTCCCCATACGTTGAATGTACCACTCACTGGTGTGACAGATAAAAAATAATCAATTGTATCAATGTCTTGGAAATATCCGAATAATTTAAACAGGTAGTCAATGATTTCGACACTCTTGGATCGAGTGAGTTAAAATTGACAACTATAATTCTGTACTTGCTTTCTTTCTGTCTTCGTCTTTTACTTGCATACTAACGATTTTTATCAAGTTACGATAACTGGTAATTATCATTACCAATCCGAGGCAGAACTGTAAGTTTGGGGGGAGTGGTCATTCATGCATTTCATCAGCACGTCCGCTATTTGGGGGCAATCCTGATTAATAGGATGAAGGAGAAGACCAATCGCTTGCAGGATTCATGTTATCTCATGGGTGATTCAGTCCCGAGGAATGTTAGCCATGGGCATATCTCAATCTTTTAGCTGAATTTTTACTTGGAACATTAAATTCAATCCGGCATTGTCACCATTCGAGCGATCCAAAGCATCTCATCTTTGAATGTCGGCTTAAGAGAGTTGAACGCGATAAGTCATCTAATTGGCGGACTGTATATCAATCCACCGTTGGACCATTGAGCATTAATCTTTTGCTCCATAGCAGCAGTGATATTTTGACCTTGTTTGATGTGATTAATCCCTAATTCTTCGGCCCTGTCGCGAACAATCCTTTGCATCTGCGGATCATGTTCCATGGTTGACGGCCCAGCACATTTGCTGACAATGGCACCGACGCGCACCGGTAAAGGCGTTGGAACGATCATTCCAAATCTACTAACCGCAAACCGCTCTGTAGTCTGTATCGATCCCAAAGGAGAGAACGCAATCATTGCAGGTCGCGCCCGTAATTCATTTGGACCTGTCCATATCCTGGACCCCTTTTCTATTACCGGTAAACCATCAGCTGCATACAATCCTCTCAGTAATCTTGATATAGATGGCATCGACGTTGCAGAGGACGCAAGTACGCTTGCTGATGCGCTCATCTATGATGAACCAGGAACGTCAGGTGAAGCCCATTGGAACGAAGAAGCAAAAGCACTAATTTCTGGTATTATCCTCTACGTTGTCGCCCATGAGCCGCGCAATCGATGTACATTTCAACTGTACGCGAATGCCTCACCCTGCCCCCTGAAGCGTTTCAAACAATGCTGAAGGACATGCAGGATACACAAGAAGCCGGCGGGCTAATCGCAAGAGCTGCAAACCGCCATCTGGGAAAGTCTGACCGTGAAGGTGCCGGCGTTCTGTCAGCTGCACAGCGCCATACTCATTTTCTTGATAGTCCTCGCATGACAAATGTACTAGGAAGATCGGATTTTTCCTTTGCCGATATGAAAGAAAATGTCGCAACCGTCTTCCTGGTCCTGCCGCCAGATCGCCTAAGTACCTATTCCCGATGGCTGCGATTGTTAGTAACACAAAGTTTGACCGATATGGCGCGTTCTCCCGCCAAACCAGCCAGCCCGGTATTATATCTGCTCGATGAGTTTGCTTCCCTCGGCCACCTTGCATCAGTAGAAAGAGCTATGGGCCTCATGGCCGGCTACGGTGTTCAGATCTGGCCAATCCTACAAGATATTCATCAACTCCGCGCCACCTATGGACAACGCGCTGGAACATTCCTGTCAAATGCCGCTGTTCTTCAGGTCTTCGGCGTTAATGACCACGAAAGCGCGCACCTGATCTCTGATTTGTTGGGACAGGAAACCGCTGTGTTCTAAACAATGGGCCGGGCTTTGGATTCAGAAAAATCCGGCATTTCTTTTGGTGAGCAACATACCGCCCGACCACTGCTAACCCCAGATGAAGTGCGCAACATGCCAGGACATTCCGAATTGCTTTTTCTTTCCGGGCAAAGGCCAATCGTCGCGCAAAAACTTCGATATTATGCGGATGATGAATTTATCGGCATGTTTGATAGTGAAATAGACTGATAAATGTTCTTAATGGGATACGCTCCCCTGCCCTCAAATGGATTTACTTAAATAGCGGATCAATCTAACGAATTTACTGGATTTCTTGACATGGTACGGGTATTCCGTATATTATGAGTAATAGTACTTTTAACTGGAACGACAAAAAGGCTGCATCAAACCTCTCCAAGCATGGGGTGAGTTTTGAACAGGCACAACAAGCGTTTCGAGATCCCTTTGCCATCGAATTTGAAGATGACCGAATGGATTACGGCGAAGAACGCTTTATTTTAATCGGTATGGCCACTGATAATATTTTGGTTGTCGTGCATACAGAACGACACGATAAAGTTTGGATTATTTCTGCTCGAAAAGCAGGGCCGCAAGAACGACGAGCTTATCACGAAAGCAATTTTTGATATGGAAAAACCTGATACTGATAATATTCCGCTAACCGTTTCAGATATGAAACGCATGAAACGCACATCGCAAGCAAAGATCATTCGGCGAGCACTTGGTTTTAGCCAAGAGGAATTTGCAACACGGTTTCATATCCCCATTGGAACATTACGCGACTGGGAACAAAACCGCTGTGCTCCAGATCAAGCCGCCCTCGCCTATTTAAAAGTTATTGCACAAGAACCCGAAATTGTTTGCAAGGCTTTGGAAGTGCAACATTAAGATTCTGGTTTTCCGTCGGGGTAAAATACGCCCTTAATTAACCGTTTTGACGGTGGCGTAATCCAAACCGTAAAACAATGGTTGCATGGGAGTAGAACCAACCCCATCCAATGACCTTTAAATACCTCATTCATGGTCGTCCCCACATGCCCGCGTAAAAGCGTGGGTTCCAAATAGACTACATCAATGGAATTGATGGTTCTTATTTGTAGACCCATACATCAAATTGAACTAATAATTCAGAATGGAGAACGAATCGATAAATCTTACACGGTGGCAGCATGATCGGCGCGCATTCATTGAACATCGCGTGTTTTGGACGGCCGGGTTGGCTTGGCAGATCTAATGAATGTTATGGGGCTAAGTCGTGCCCAAGCTTCCAAAGACCTCAATAGCTATATCAACTACCACCCAGGGCATATTGTCTACGACAAAACGGCGAAAACCTACGTGCTTGGACCTAAGTTCAAAGCCCAATACGCAGCACTCGATCCGTCAGAATACCTAGGTGATCTTCTGTCAATTTCCCGAGGGGCATCCGTGCCTGCTGCGGACTGGATCGTTTACCAGCCTGATATCTTGGGAACGGTTGTACCAGGAAGGGGCTTAAGCCCACTCACAGTCCGAAACGTGCTATTGGCCTGCGAACAAGGTAAGACGCTTTTGATCGACTACCAATCTATGTCTTTTCCTGATCCAACCCAACGTCTGATCGCACCCCATGCGCTCGCCCATGACGGGTTTCGCTGGCATGTACGCGCTTTATGCTTCAAGGATCAAACCTTCAAGGACTTCATCCTCGGCCGTATCCTGAATAGCAAACTTGATGAAAATTCAGAGGTTGATCCTGAAGCCGATCGAGATTGGCAAGAAACGGTCACACTACAGATTGCACCGCATCCCGGCCTATCGGCCAACCAACAAAAGATCGTCGAACTGGATTATGCCATGACCGACGGTGTGGCGGCTCTTGAAGTACGTAAATGCCTGCTGTTTTACAATCTCAAGAGACTGGGCCTGGACGTCGCACCATCCACGCGACACCCACAGGACCAGCACATCGTACTGATCAATGACAACGAAGTGCGCACTGCTCTCGAAAGGAGGGCGCTATGAGTACTTCCGCAAAACAGGACTATAAAATGTCCTTCAGCACCGGCGGACTATTCATGAATGAACGTTTGGAAGTCGCACGCTTGCACGTTGAGGGTGAGCCGTGGGAGCAGACAATTCTGCGGGCCATGGATGAAGGGACTACTAGCCTTCCAAAATCAGCCTCTAATCGAAGGACGCTGCGTGAAATTTCCAACCGCTTGCTGACGCTATCTGCTGCGGAACGCATGTATCTCATCGAAGAAGCCGATCGCTCCGAGCGGCAAGCGCTTCTTTGGGTCGCCACCTGCCGTGCTTATCGCTTCATCCGAGAATTTGCCGTTGAAGTTATTCGCGAGCGGTACCTTTCCTACCAACTCACCCTACCACTGGAGAGTTTCGACATCCTTTTTGAGGCAAAAGCCGAGTGGAATGAAGGGCTGGCAGGACTGAGCCGTATACAACCGTCTGCTCAGACGTGCGGATCAAAGTATCGAACTGGCATATTGCTGGGCGCATGCACGCCGTAAGCTATACGAGATCACCAGAAACAGCACCGCTCCGATTGCAGAGGCCGGATTGAAGCAGATTGCTGCCCTTTATCGCATCGAGACAGATATCCGCGGTCAGAACCCCGAAGCGCGTTTGGCAGCCAGACAGGAACGATCAGCCCCCAGGATCAAAGCGTTTGAAGAATGGTTGCGCGAGCACCGTGGTAAAGTATCAAGAAAATCTCCTCTGGGAGAGGCCCTCAAATATATCGCCAAAATTGGGACGGCCTCTGCCTGTTTCTCACTGATGGCCGTATCGAGATGGACAACAGCGCCGTCGAACGCACCATTCGCCCAATTGCCCTGAACAGAAAAAATGCTCTCTTTGCCGGTCATGATGCCGGCGCTGAAAACTGGGCCGTAATTGCGTCACTCATCGAGACCTGCAAGCTCAACAATATCGAGCCACATGCCTATCTCACAGCCATTCTCAAAGCAATCGTCAACGGTCATAAACAAAGTCAGATCGAACAACTTCTGCCATGGAACTACAACGCAACCGTGTGAACGGCGCACCGCTTACAGAACATGGACTATGCTGGACCATTTTTGATTGCGCACTGCACGGTTTTTGCACGGAACTCCATGTAACATGTTGATTTAATTGAATTGTTAGTCCCGTCCATCATGGGGCAACAGATAATATTTTTCCTTTATTTTTCAATAGTTTATGACACATTACAAATAGATAAATTTAACAAATCATGCGCTAAATTGGACTAAATCGCACAGTTTTTTTACCACGTTTGATCTCTTTGTGCACGGTTTTTGCACGGTTTGGAAGGACTGCACGGCGCATGGCTACAATAGTTCGTGCAAAGGCTGGAAATTGGAGGGCGCAAGTGCGCCGAAAAGGCGAAGATGAGTAAAATCTCGCTTATTCTAAACTGCAATCACACCCAAAAACCCTGACGACGGACAGAACGCACAGGCATTCAAACGACCACCTTTGTCTAAACTCTGACCGAGTTTGAGGCAGTATCTAAGTATATGTCAACATCAAGCCAAACCCCCTATGATAAACGACGTTTACCAAGTGCGAATGTAGTTCGACGGAAACCTAGGAGGAGGAAAAACCTCAAATTAAGCAAGATTGCAGCGCTTCCCAGTCCCCCAAGAAAACCAAACCAAATACCGATTCCTCCTAAGCCAACTTGAAAAGCCAAAATGTATGCGCCACCAAAACCAATGAGCCAGTAGCTAAGCATTGCAAGAGCCATTGGGATAGTCGTGTCCCTAATTCCACGTAGAAGACCAGCGCCAACGATTTGCAATCCGTCGAAAAGTTGGAAAATACCGGCCACTATGACAAAATAACTTGCAACGGATAAAAGCTCATCCGCATTAGTAGACGAAGGATCGATGAAGAGACCTACAAGCGTTTCCCGCATGAAAACAAACAAGAATCCACCAAAAACCGCCGTAAAAATCGTCATCATCAAGACCGAAATCGCCGCTTTAAATACACCATCTTCATCATTATTTCCAGCAGCTAATCCAACCCGTACAGTTGCCACTTGGGACAGGCCAAGAGGAACGACAAAAGCCATGGTTGCTAACTGCATGGCTATACCATGTGCAGCAAGCTCAACAGTACCAATCCAGCCCATGATGATAGCAGCAACAGCAAACAAACTATCTTCGGCGAACAACAAAAAGCCGATTGGAAAACCAAGACGCACGATTTCAGTCAAAAGAATCCAGTCTGGCCGCCATAAGTTGAAAAAAATCTTTAATCGCTTCGTTTCGGCCACAAACTGTACATAAATGACGGCACAACAAAGACCAAAAAAATTGACTGCGACAGTGGTTATCGCTGCCCCCCTTATCCCCAACGCTGGTGCACCTAAATAACCAAACACTAAAATATATGCGAACACCGCATTAAGGATAAAAATCGTTACCGTGATATAAAAAATAATATTTGCGCGGCGCAGCGTGATGAGCAAAGCCCTGAATACCATCAGTGAGAGCCCCGGGAAAACAGCCCATCCAGCAATCATTAAATAGTCGGCGGCTTTGGTTACGACCTCCGGCTTCTGCCCCAACGAAAGAAGTACTAATTCCGAATATTGGAACAGAGGCAGTGAAACTACTGAGAATGCCAATGACAGCCCCAGACCCATACGAACATATCGGGCTACATTGTTCATATTTCCTTGCTGTACAGCTTGTGCCATCATCGGGATCACAGCAATGGAAAACCCTGAGCCAAGGATGAAAATGGAAAGAAAATAGTGAGAGGCCAACACAATTGCGGCGAGATCAACGGTCCCCAAACGGCCGACAATTAATATATCGGTGGTTCCTATCGCCAACTGAGCAATCTGGGTGGCGATTAACGGAACCCCTAGTTTCAAAGTCTCCTTTATATGTACATTCCAGGATGTGATTTGGGGCTTGGCTGTCGCTGGCATTTTGAGCCATTTCTATAATTAATGACAAAGCGGAAAACACAAAATACTAGGAATATTTCAAATTTTGTGCCTGCTTATTGGTGTCCGTTTAAATGTAAAAAGTGGTTTGAGTTAACCTTCACCAACACATCGAATTTTTTCGAGAATAAGGGGCAGCTCATTAAAGTGATCGAATATATACGTTGCCCCAGCACCTAAGAGACCGTCCTTTAACTGCGCAGTGCAATGGCTGCCACCTATAAATCCCAACGCGATCATTCCTGCGGCCACTGCGGCTTTAACTCCCGCAATACTGTCTTCAATTACCACACAGCGGTCAGGGTGAGTGGCCATCTTTCCCGCAGCATAAAGAAAGAGGTCGGGAGCAGGTTTGCCGTTTTGCACTAACACCGTCGAAAAAATGTTTGGGTAGAAAAGCCCGAACAATTCTGTTTGAATCAAACCGAGGCCTAGTCGATCAGGAACAGAACTTGAAGCCACGCAATAAGGTATTGATAAATTCTGGACGGTTTCAGCAACACCCGAAATAGGCAAAAGATCTGTCGCATACGCTTGCTTAATTGATGCGTCGATGCGCTTGGAAAAATTGTCCGGCAGCGACTTTCCCATTTCCGTCTCTACCATAAGATACATATCTTTTTCCGGGACACCGGCAAAGCGCAACATAGTTTCTTCAGGCGTGATTGGGTGACCAATGCGGGTCAATTCCGTTGCTTCTACCTTGCTTACGATTACTTCGCTATCTATGAGCACGCCGTCACAATCAAAAATGATCAGCTGAGGTACGGTAATGAGCATTGATTACTCCATGAGTGTATTGTTTTCGTGATCCATCTTCGCTTGCGTTATTGGAAATTAATCTCGGCTTAAATGCCGCGAAATGCGAAACGAATAACCAACCATGTAATGGAGTATAAATCTTAATTCAATAACTAATATGGAGTTTTTATCTATTTTTATGAATTAGAATCACCGGCAGAAGTAATTTCTGTAATTGCAATCGCCAAAGCTTCGGCAATGAATATGGCACGGGGCAACCCTAACATTTGTCCCCCTAGGTCAGGTTGTTGCAACCGAGCCATTTGTAGCACAGCGTCAGAATATTTGGCGACGAGCGCTTTCGGGTGACAAGTAATTGCAACCGTAAATGCACCTGCGTTATGTGCATTTTTTGCAAACGCAACGGTATCCGGCGAAGCCCCAGACTGAGAAATAGCGATGACAGCAGCCTTGTTGGTCAAGACGGATGCGACTTCGCATGCCAGACTGGAATTGTTCAAAAAATGGGCGTTTAACCCCAAACGCAACAAGCGATAAGAAAGAATTTCAGCTGCTATACCAGACTCTCCAGAGCCATAAATATTAATTTGATTCGCTTGCAACAAGCCTTTAGCCACATCCGCCAAAATAGCAGATTGAACCAATTCCCGTGTATTGGATATCGACCGACAGATGAGTGAGGCCATCTCATCAAGAGAATTTCCTGCAAGGTTTCTATTCTTTTTAAATTCTGCTTCGCGTTGTCCAATTTCTGCAGCAAGAGCGAGCTTGAAGTCGGTATAGCCTTCATAACCAAGTTCACGACATAGTCGAAATATTGACGCTTGTCCGCTCTGACAAGCGCTACTTAGTTCCGCCAGGGATTGACGCACCACCTTGTTGGGATTCTCGAGAATATACTGCGCAACCCTCGCCAAGGCATTCGGATAATCCAAAGCTGCTTCCAAATTAAGCAATACCATTGGTCGCACAGGTGCGTCATTGCTCGGCTCAAGTGAGGTATTATTTCGTTTGTTCATACATTCCTCTCAATCTTCTCAATCAAGTAAAATACCTCGTTCGTATATAGCCAAGTATCTTTTCTTCCTAACAGATAAACCATCCTGTCCAATTTTTCTTGCTATTATTGAACGAACATTGAGCCCTCCCCTTTTTGCCAAGATGAGGCAGAACATACAATAAAATTGTTGGGTTTCGTTGTTTGGATTTCGCTATGAAGTAATAATCCACATATTGTCATAAATTTGATAAATAAATCCATTATCAAAACTGATAGATGGAGAATAATATGATTGATTCAACAATTTCGCTTTCGAAAATTGTCAAAAAATTTGATGCAACCCCTGTGCTACGCAACGTAGATTTGAATATCGAGTCGGGTGAATTTCTAACCCTTGTCGGCCCTTCAGGTTGCGGTAAGTCTACATTATTGCGCATCATAGCAGGATTAGAGATGCAAGACACCGGTAGTGTCTTCATTGGCGGCAGGTCGGTCGATCATCTGAGGCCAAAACAACGCGATGTAGCGATGGTTTTCCAGAGCTATGCACTCTACCCGCACATGACTGTTGCTGAAAACATAACCATGCCGCTTTTAATGCAGCGCATGTCCTTTGCGCAACGCTTTCCAGTGATGGGTCGATGGGTTCCCGGCAGTCAGCACATCCAAAAAAATATTAGGAAAGAGGTCGAGACAGTCGCAGAACACCTGCATATTGAAAAACTTCTGGAGCGCAAACCTGGACAATTGTCGGGTGGTCAACGACAGCGTGTCGCCCTTGGCCGCGCAATGGTGCGCCGCCCGCTCGCGTTTCTAATGGATGAACCATTATCCAATCTTGATGCTCGCCTCAGGGTTAAGATGCGTACGGAGTTAGCTGAACTCCATCAAAGACTGGGTACTACCTTCATCTATGTCACGCACGACCAAGTCGAAGCCATGACAATGTCTAAGCGCATAGCAGTTATGATGGACGGTGAAATCGTACAGCTTGGAACTCCCGATGAGGTGTATAATGATCCGCAGGATATTCGAGTAGCTCAGTTCATTGGCAGCCCACCGATAAACATACTCCCGGGTGAGGTAAATTCGGCAGGAAATCTATCACTTTTCGGAGTTGAATGCCGTTACCGAATTAACGGATCCAACCAAAAAAATGTCAAAATCGGCGTGCGGCCGGAAGATTTGCAAATCTCAGAGTTTAAAGTAGGCCTGATTGAAAGAGGTGGTTTGCGTGGTTGGTTGCGTCGTCTCGAGAATCTTGGAAACGAGTACATTGCCCACATCGACATGGATTGTGATGATGGGCATTGGCAGATTGCTGTTCGCTTTCCGCCAGAAGAGCTTAATGGCATTGGGCAACCTGGTGCGGCAGTCAATATATTCCTGAATGAAGCCAAGATCTTTGTATTTTCCGAAACTGGTGATCGCCTGTCAGGCGAAGCAATGCTGCAATCAGCCGTCGAAAAGGCTTCTTAAAATGAATGAAGTCAGCGACACCGCGCGTTTTTCGACTATGGAAGAGCCTAATATAGTTGAAATCCGGCGCATCATTCAAAAACGAGCATCAATCACTGGGTACGCTTTCGCATTTCCGGCAACCCTATTATTGGCAGTCATTATCTTGTTGCCGATTGCTATTGTGATTTTTCTAAGCGCGACGGACTACACATTGGGTGCCTTGAATTGGAGTTTCGTCGGTTTAACGAATTACGAAAAACTATTGTCGGATGCTGTGTTCTGGCGGTCAATCAAAAATACATTTCTATATGTTGTAATCGTCGTCCCGGGATCTGTCGGATTGGCATTTCTCCTGGCACTTTTGGTTCATGAACGTGTCCACACCAAACGCCTGTATGAAATCATTTTCTTTCTGCCGGTAACGGGAACATTAGTAGCCATGGCAATCGTCTGGCAGTTTTTGCTGCATAGCCGGGTTGGGCCTGTGAACCTTCTTCTCCTTGAAAACGGATTCGAACGAATTGGATTTTTTACCGATCCAAATCTAGCAATGATCAGTTTGGCAATGATCGGCATCTGGCAGCTCATCGGGTTCAACCTGATCTTGTTCCTCGCCGGTTTAGCGGCCATTCCAAAGGATATCTACGACGCGGCCGCATTGGATGGTGTTGATGGCGGCATTGATAAATTGGCTCGCATAACATGGCCGTTACTGGGGCCTACAACCATGTTCGTCACCATTACAACTTCCATCACTGCGTTTCAGGTGTTCGATACCGTAGCAGTATTGACCAAGGGCGGCCCCCGCGGATCAACAGATGTACTTCTCTACCAGGCTTATCTTGAAGGGTTCCAGTATTTCGAAATCGGCTACGCAGCCTGCCTTACTCTGGTTTTTCTAACATTCATCCTCCTGCTATCGCTGGTTCAGGTCCGTTTCTTCGATAAAAGGGTGCATTACTGATGGCTACTCCATTTCGTTCGTCAAACGCAGACTCAGATGTTCTCCTTAATAAGGCAAAGACAACACCGGCTGGAGGTGCCCGATTATTTAAACGGATCGGAGCACACACCGCCTTACTAATTATGGCGGCAATTGTTTTGTTACCATTCATCTGGATGCTAATGACGTCCCTTAAAGATCCCACCGAAATTTTCGACACCCCCTTTAGTCTGCGCTTCGATTGGGAGAAGGGTGTTGAGAACTACATAGGCGCCTTCAATGCTGTGCCTATGATCACATTTATGATCAACGGCACTGTCGTCGTCCTCGGTATATTGATGGTTCAATTAGTAACGTCAATCGGGGCAGCTTACGCACTTGCCAAGATTGAATTTCGTGGAAAAAGCATTCTATTTGCCTTTGTAGTTTTTGCCCTTTGCATACCTGTACAAGTACCTGCTCTACCGCTTTACCTAGGGCTCGCAAACCTTGGATTGCTCAACACATATTTCGCATTAATGTTTCCTTGGTTTTTGTCAGCATTCGCAATTTTTTTGTTCAGGCAGTTCTTCAAATCATTTCCTGATGAAATCATAAGCGCAGCTCGTCTGGATGGATTTACAGAGTTCGAGATCGTCACACGGCTTGTGTTGCCAAGCGCAAAACCGGCCATTGCTGCCTTTTCCATATTTTCAATCACGGCACATTGGAACGATCTCTACTGGCCGCTGATTGTCATCAACACCGTAGATTACATGACGCCCCCACTTGGCATGATGTATTTTCGCGACGCTGAAGCTGGAACTAACTACGGCATGCTCATGGCTGCTGCTGCAATTATCACCACCCCGTTGCTCCTAATGTTTCTGTTTGCCCAACGCCAATTCATCCAGGGAATTACGATGACCGGATTCAAGTAATCTTAGCATCTTCACATCTGTTTTTTGATGCCCTGCCCTCTGCGACATCATCGCAAAATCAAATTAACGCGCGAGTTTTCAGCCTTGAACGCACGTTATCCCGATTATCAAAGGCCTACAGAATTGTAAAGGAATCTTACTATGAATTACTTGACCAAACTTCTCACGAAAGTGGGTGTAATTAGTGCGATTGCATTCCTACCGACGATAGCGAAGGCTGATGTAACTCTCGAAATTCTTCATGCCTATGGATCGCATGGCAAACGCATTCATCAGCCAGTAGCAGATGCCTTCATGGCCAAAAATCCTGATATCAAGATCAAGTTTCGTGCTGCTGCACCCAATTATGATGAAGGCCATTTATCTGTATTGCGGGATGCATTAACCGGCAACACGCCTGATATATGGTATTCTGGTCATCACCTACTGGGTCAACTCGTACATACACTTAAACCGCGAAAACAAATCACTCAGTTGAATTCTCTCCTGGAGGCAGAGGGCCAAGACTGGATCAAATCCAATTATGACCCACATGTACTAGAACTCGGTAAAATCAACGGCAATCAATGGGGCATGCCGTTTAATGCTTCAACTCCGATTGTGTACTACAACCTTGATCTGGTTAAACAGGCAGGCGGCAACGCAGACAACCTTCCCGCTAACTGGGATCAAATCATTGACCTTGCAACCAAAATTAATGGTCTTGGTTCTGATATCGATGGCATGACATATAATCTCCAAGACGACGACTGGCTTTTCCAGGCACTGGTGTTTTCCAATGGCGGCCGGATTATGGAAGGTGAAAAAATTGTCCTCGATGGCGAGGGTGGGAAGAAAGCCGTTACGATTCTTAGACGCATGGTCAAAGAGACCGGCATGCCTTTACAGAATGAAGAACAAGGCATCCAACAATTTGTTGCCGGTAAGATGGGAATTTTCTTCGGTTCAACCGCAGAAGTCCGTACAATGGGTGATGCCGTGGCTGGTAAATTTGGCTGGAAAACTTCCAAATTTCCGCTCGGAGCAGATACCAATATCGCACTACCAACAGGTGGAAACTCCGCCGTTATCCTTACGACCGACGCTGCAAAAAAAGCGGCTGCATGGAAGTTCATCAAGTTTGCAACCAGTCCTGAAGGACAAAAAATTGCAGTGCTTGGATCAGGGTACATGCCAACAAACCTAAGGACATCTCAACCGGAATATCTTGGGAACCATTATGCCCAAAACCCGGATTGGACCACGAGCATGAAGCAATGGCCTCTGGCGATTAGTTTTGGGTATCCTGGAACTAAAGCAGTTAAAATTTGGCGTGAACAATCCAGTATTCTTGCAGCAATTGCTGAAGGTGAAGTTGAAACTGATAAAGGATTAAAGCAGCTTGTAGAAACAACTCGCCAGCTCCTCGCAGGTTCAAATTAAAACCAAAATAGTAGTATAGAGGCCGAACGATAGATCCGGCCTCTATACGATCTTAACCGACATTATCATCAACCAATAAACACCAGTGACTATAGGGGCTTTGACTTGCGCAAGATTATTCATATTACCGACATCCACCTCGTCCCGGAGGGGCAAATCGTAGTAGGCATGGATCCCAGACAACGTTTCGAACAAGTTATTCAAACGATCAACAAGAGACATGCTGATACAGATTATTGCATCATCTCTGGAGATCTCACAGATCGTGGCGATATCGAGTCCTATTTGCTCCTTGAGCATCTTCTGGATAACCTCGAAGTTCCAACAGGCCTCATGCTGGGAAACCACGATAACCGCGCGCATTTTCGAACGGTCCTGTCAGGCATACCGGTTGATGGAGCTGGCTTTGTTCAAAATGTGGTAGATTTTGGTGACTTACGCATAATCCTACTCGATACTCTTGATGATGAGAATGCCGGAACCGGAATATTGTGCAAACATAGGCTTGCGTGGTTCTCCGCTCGATTAGCCGAAGCAACATCCAAGAGAATTTGTGTTTTTATGCATCACCCCCCACGATCGGTCGGGCTACCATGGTTCGATAATATGATGCTTGAGCAAACAGACGGATTTTGGCAACTCATTGATTCAAATTCCAATATTGAGCACATAGCATTTGGACATCTACATATTACAACGACGGGTCGATGGGACAGGGTGTCGTTTAGCTGTAATCGTGGCACTTGTCATCGCATCGCTCTTGGATTCGGAAAAGATTCTATCGAATTTGTAAACAGCGAACCAACCTTCGACATTATTACTATTTCAGACACAGGTGTTTTGATTCACCACACCGCGCCAATTATTGAAGAAGATATAATCGCTCGTGAATATTCAACCGCCGATGGAAAGGGTCGAATAGAATTATTATGTAGAGATACTCGCGCGAGTATGGTCGAATAACCTGCATCAATCTGAGCATGTTGAGCATTATTGATTGCAAAGCCAGTCCATTGCAGGACGGTGCGTCAAAACAGAAATCCGAGAATTCGTCTTGTCATAGTCTGACATGCTACGGCAAAAATACGGGCGAAAAACGCGATGAATTCACGTCCAAGGGCAACCGTGAAGCATATCAAAACTATACCAGCAGCAACAGGCGCAGCAAATGGTCCGAATATATCCATAACAGCTCCGGTAATGGATGAACCGCCAGCAGATCCAACAGCATAGGACAATGCTATTGCAGCGCTTCCCGAAACCAATGCTCCTCCAGAAAATTGATCTCCAAGCATTGTCAAAGCACAGGTATAAAGCGCAAGACACCCCGCCCCTACCAGACCAAAAGCCATAAGGATCATAGGGGGCGCTGCTAACCATGGAATTACTAGAAAGGCCAGACCAGCAATTAGCCCAGCGCTTATTGCTACCAACTTGTATGAAGTGTGGTCCAAAAGCCATCCAACTATTGGTTGGGAAATAGCCATTGATAGAGTCAAAATGGTTATGCTGAACGCGGCAAATGTTTCATCGTAATCTAGGCGAACAAAGTAAACGGGCATAGTTGAAATTGCAGTAACATTGGTAAAAGCATAAACAAATACCATCACCGCTATTAGTGGTGCTTTTTTAAACAAGTCAAACTTCGCACCGCGAGCAGATTGTCCTGGACGGCAGGAAATACGGTTCATTAAAACAAGTGGCAAAAGCGAAATAGAAGTGACGTAGAGCGCGAGTGAACCAAATGCAAGATCACTGTGCTTCCCAAATAACGGGATCGCCAGAGAGCCAACGGCCAACCCTATACTAACCCCCATACCAAACAAACCTGCAACACGTCCTCGCATATCACCAGTGCAAGCGGTATTGAGCCAGGCCCCTGACAGTATTTGAACAATATTAACGCAATAACCAAGACAGAAGCGAGCCCAGAACCAGACCCAAAGTGCGTCCGAGGTTGCAAAAATAGCGAGGCTACATGCACAACCAAACAATGCCACCGCAAAAAGATAATCACCACGGATCAACAATGTCAGTCGGCTGATTGTCAAGGTTGCAACCGCCAAGCCAAGGGCATGCGCTCCACCATTCATCCCTATCAGAGTATTAGAAACACCATTTCTCTCCATGACGATGGAAAAGAGCGGATAGCTCATGCCCTGCGCGATGGCCAAAGCCAAGGTACAGCATATCACCAAAAATAGCGCCACTCGGTCAGGAGCTGGCTCAACCTTAGTTAGAGGTATTGAATTACTGGACAAAGCAGACCGCCTTTCAAGATACCCTATGCTGTGTTGGTTAGACCGTTCGCAGCATTTCTTTGACTGAATGAGCAATGCGGAGCGCGAGAGCGCAAATAGTTAGGGTGGGGTTCGATGTCGCCCCGGTAGGAAAAACAGCGCTTCCTCCTATGAATAGATTTTTGTGCGCGTGGGTTCGACACTCTAAATCGACAACAGAGTTTTTTGGATTTCCTCCCATAATAGTCGTGCCCATAATATGGCTTCCTGCCGCATCAGATTTGTGTTTGTCATCTTGCAGATCGATAAATGTAGAATTCTCGCAGCAACCCAATACTTTAAAAAGTTTCCGATGAAGCTCTCCCGCGCTGATAATACCGGCCTTAGTATATTGATCGATCCGAAAATGTATTTCAGGACGCGGTAGCCCGGATGCATCTTTCTTTTCATTGGATAGCGATATTCGATTCTCGACATCTGGCAACATCTCCACCACGCTTTGCAATGCGCATTGCCTAAGCCCAATTTGCTTTATGCGGTTTCTCAGTGGCTGTCCGAAAAGGCCTTCTTTCTCAACATATTCAATTAACGTGCCCGCCAGCATTCGGTTCGAAGATGAAGGGCTGCCAAATGGAGCACCGTTAACATTACGCCAACCGTCATTGCGTAGCGCTGTTCGAAATGCGGCTCTTTTTCTTCGGAACTTTCCGTCTCGGATGACCTCGATACCAGATGTCGATTGTGGTCCCCGGTATGGAAAGATGGGATCAGGAGCAATGGCACATGAATGCTTCTCAACATGGTCCATCAGATTGCAGCCGACTTGACCACTTCCATTGGCCAAGCCCGCTGAGTATTGATGATTGGATTGCAACAACAATTTAGGTGTCTCGATACCGTTTGCAGCAAGTATAAAAATCTTCGCCTTCACGCTTCCGATTTCGCCATCAATAGCCCGGAACCAAGCTGTGGTAACATGGCCATCGGCATCCACATCAAGATTAGTCACGGTTGCACCAGCTATCAGTTCAGCACCAGCTAATAATGCCCGCCGCAGATGAACCAAAGGATCATATTTCGCTCCGACCGGGCAAAGTGGCACACATGATGAATAGCCTTCACAGAGTGGTCTTCCGTTATATCCATCGATGGAGTTACGTGCCTGTGGCGTTGGAACGATTTGAATTTTTTGTGATCCAAAATGAAGATTGCCTAAACGTTCAATCATGTAGTGATCAGCATAACTTTGCGGTATCGGCGGCATCGGAAACGGTTTGCTTCGCGGAGCAGCTAGAGAGGTATCCGCCTCGGTTGCACCCGCTACTCCAATAGCTTCCTCCGCTGCGCAATACCATGGTTCTAAATCTGCATATGACAATGGCCAGTCTCGACCAAGTCCATATTCGGTTCGCATACGAAAATCATTGGGACACATACGAAGAGCAGTTCCGAGCCAGGCAAGACCTGTGCCTCCGACAAGGCGCAGGTATTTCCCACCAAATTCATCGAATGCTGGACCTATTTCTTGCTCATAATAATCTGATTTGCGCGCGCGGTCCTGAGGTGCAAGCAGATGCAAATATGGTGCAGATATTTCTGACTCATCTGAATTTGCAATGACTTCACGTAAATTGTGTCTGATATGTTTCTCATCTTCAATTGGCAATCCAGCTTCGAGAAGGACAACATCGATTCCAGCTTCCATCAAAGAATCCGCGATGAGAGAACCGGCAAAACCGCTCCCAACTATTACAACATCATAGGTTTTGTCCGTCATGGATATTCACTTTTCTGAAATTCCCGTTCTCTAGCTCTTTTTGTGAGGTGGTCTGCTCCAGTCGCCGAATTCGCTTACGCCGCGGCTCATTGGTGGATGCGTACTCAGCTCTCTCCAAACTAGTGCTTGTAAATGTTGCTGCCATCCACAGCGTTTCCAATGTCCGTCAACTTGAATCGCGCCTAGGTAGAATAGATAGAGAGTTTGGTTGATTGTTCCGGCAAATTTATTGTCTCTCCTCAGCTCGCGCCATCTCATAGCCTGTTCATTCTGAGTAAGGCTCTCGACTGATTTGGCATAAACATCTAGTAGAGCTTCAATGTCACCAACTGCACTTTTGTTGTGTCTGAGTATTGCAAAATTGAGAGCGATAATTTCCGGATCAAGGTCATCGAATGACATCAGATTTGTCACCAGAGAGCAAAATAGCTCGTCATCATTGGTCCTAGAAGATTGTTTTGAGAATTGCATAACGTCCTCCATTAGGATTTCTGCTTCTCAGGCCATCTCGCGAGACACTCACGGAGTGCATTGAGAAAGTTATCGATGTGCTCCTCTGTCATTGCGGTGGAAATAGCCCCCCAAAGTGGTGCGGCAATGTAAATACCCCGTTCCAACATTGCGGCATGGAGCCAGCGTAACATCTCGGTTTCTGCAGCATTGGCAAAAGCACTCCGGAATGTCCTTGGCCTTGTTTTCTTGGCGTGGAAGCGAAATAGGGATCCCGCTCCCTGTACAGTCAGTAAGACACCAGCCTTTAGGGCGAGCTCTTCCGAGCCTTGCCGTAAACGTTTCCCAAGTCGATCAATTCGGTTGATTTCACTCGGCACCAAAGCATTGAGAGCGGCAGCTCCTGCTACCATGGTAAGTGGATTGGCTGAGAATGTCCCTCCCTGGGGTACCGGAGCATTTCCCTGTGGGGCAAAAACTTCCATGATTTCCGCGCGTCCCCCAACGACACCAATCGGTAATCCACCTCCAACAACTTTCCCCAGTGTTACTAAATCTGGCTCGAATTCCATCGCGGCCGATGCGCCGTGATAGCCAAGACGGAAACACACCACTTCATCACTAATTGTAATAATTTTATATTTATGAGCGGCTTCTTGAAGCATTGAAAGATAATCTCTTTCAATAGGCATCATTCCAGCAGCACACGGAAGCATATCGATCAGCAGACATGCGAGGCTAGGCCCATGTTCGTCTAATATTTTCTTTGATTGATCAATATCGTTGAAAGGCAAAACTACGACATCCTTGCACACATGATCCGGCGTATTGAGATATGGTGGGTTTGAATGTGGATGAATGATATTACCCCAAGTGTCAGGATTGCTCCGTACGCTCACTTCAGCCCAATCATAGGTGCCATGAAATGCACCTTCAAATTTGGCAATTTTTGTGCGACCTGTCGCGGCCCTTGCAGCTTTGATGGCAAACATGACAGCCTCTGTGCCACTATTAAGAAAGCGGAGACGTTCTATGGCGGGAATCCGCTCGCATAAGAGGCTCGCAAAGGTGATATCAGCTTCGGTTGGACCGCCAAAACAAGTTCCTTGTTCGAGCTGAGACTGAATTGCTTGAATGATATCTGGGTGCTGGTGCCCATGTATCAAGGTCGAAAAATTGCTATGAAAATCCGTGAAACTATTACCATCAACATCTATAAAAAATGCACCGTCGCCAGATTGTGCATAAATCGATAACTCCTTTTTTTGACCAGCAAGTTGGGAGGTTCCGATAGAGACCCGAGTAACACCAGCGGGGTATAAATCTTTTGCCTTAGTGGTCAGTGCTAAGGATTGCTCAAACAAATCATTCGCAATAGCGGAGTCATCTACTAACTTCTTGTGGTATCCCATTTTATTATCCTTCTAGATTTTTAAAATCAAATTTAACTGGATTCAAACCTGCACGATATTGTTGCAGACAAATGGGCGGTGAGCGCAGATGCAATGTCTGGTTTGCGAAATATTGAGAAGTCAAACGTCGCCGTAATCGAGGCAATTGCGGGAAATGTTATAGGGCCAACCAGAGAACCTATCGATAATAGACCTACCGGGAGCCCCCTCTCGCGATCCATTTCAATGCCCGTCCTGATGGTTTTTAGCCAAAAGACTATTCGCGTTTGGCAATCCAATTTGGCGTAGCATTTTGGCAATAGTCTCCGGAGCAATTGCATTTGGAATGATCGCCAAGTTCTCCGACACCGAGATCAGGTCATTTTTGTGTTTTGGATCACCACATTCAAGGTACATTTCAACCTTGCGGGCCAGCACATCAGTTTGATTAGAACATGCGCCCAAATCATGGGCGATTAACAATCCATCGGGAGGCAAATGGTCCTCCAGCACCCAGTTGAGGATGACCGTTCCATCGGAATGCTCAAACGCAGATTGAAATTCCCCCTCCTCGTGCTCTTCTTTCCCCAAACAAAACCCGGATTCCAGAAGCAACCGTTTGTCCGCCTCAAACGCTTCAAGCATCGCTTTGGCAGAGATATGATGAATATCGACATCCTGAGGCTGCCGCTGGATCAGATCACGAATAACCACACTGCCCGCCAACCAACTGGAGGAACTCCTGTTTTTTGCAATTGTTTGCAATGCATAATCCATTAAAGAAGTGGGCGTCATCAGCTGTTCACCTTCTTTTTTGTCATATCCATCTGCATAGAAGACCAGATTTTATTCGAGGAAATTCCGGCTTTCAACACCAACCTCGTCCAAGCGGAAACCGGCCCAGTCGCTTGCATCAATTGTTCAAAACCTTGTAATTCGCCGTTCAAATAATTCTGCGTTGCCTCAGAAAGACGGTCGTCCTTATTGGCGTTCAAACGACGGGCAGCAGCAATCCAAATTTGTGCTGATTCAATTGCCGCACCCGAAATTGGTAATCCAGGGCCAATATCATAAGGTTCATCTCGCGCCGTAATCAGCAGAGAAAGCAAACTGGCGAGAGATGAATGCGGCCATATGTTTTTTGTTGAAATCTTTTGCGCATCCCATGCACTTTGCGAAAACGCAAGACTGAGGGGCCGCAACATTTTGAGTTCAGCCTGCATTAGTTCTGGAGCATCGCTAACATGAAGAAGGTTCGTGACCGCATTATCACACCAAAACAGGCTCCGAATAGTGCCTGATAACGCATTAGCAGGCTGGGTGGCACCCTTAATTTTTTGTAGGGAATTGAGAGCATTCTCACCCCGCCAAAGAGTTACACATGCAGGGCGCATATCAAACAAATCCTCAACCAATGGCCAATGCGCTCCAGAGGTTGAATCAGTCAGGGAATAGAATTGAAAAATTGACTGCGCGCTATGCAAAACAAGAAACCGCTCTTCAATCATGAGGCCAGTATGATTGCCAATGAAGCTATCTAACGATCTACTCAACCCAGCCTTTGCAACTTCGGGTCCGTAAATGGTCAATCCAATAGAAGTACTATTTGTCATGTTTGCCCCTATCCTACCAACGCATCATTATCAGCGGCAAGAATCATGGAGCCATGCTCTACGATATCGGTTGCAATTGTCGCCCGTCCCTCCATCCAGTCAATCAGTCGATCCGGGTGATGACCATTCAAAACAGCTCCGGTGATCCCCTTTCCCGCCATGAAAGCGACCGCGCAAACATCAATCGAAGTATGCCCCAAACCAACTAAATCGCGCGCCGACACACGCACAATTCGTTTTTCCGGATTGTTGATATCCCCATCAGCGTAAATTCCATCAACATCAGTCAAAACAGCCAGACTGCGCGCACCAACCAACCACGCAAACCAGGCTGCGACGGCATCAGATGTGATGTCCCAGGACCAGGCAACAGGATCAATAGCAAACAGAATACGGGAGGGAAGCAAAACCGGAACGCTCCCTTTTTGTAAAGCAGTCTTGCAATCCCCGAGCGAAGCACAAGGCACAAGGTTAGAGGAAAATTCCGGATCGGATAAAAGATATCCGGTCTGGTCCTGCGCCAGTGCGCAGGCATGGTGAGCAGTAAAGGGTGAAAGAGGGTTATCGACATTTATCGCCTCAATCGCCTTATCGGGAATCCCTCCCCCCGGAACAATCAACACATTGTGCCCCGATGCTGCAATAGTCTCAATTGCAACAATTGTAGATCTGCATGCCGCAGGGTTCCGCATAAGACTTCCGCCAAATTTAATGACAGTCGAGAACCCGAAATCTGGAAAACCTTCATATTTATATCTAGACATAGCACCCTCCATTTACTGAAATACTGAACGACGTATTTCTTGTTTCAAGCTAGGCAGAGCAGCCCATACCTTCTCAAAGGCATTGGCATATTGCTGCATGAGCGCTTTGTTGTTTGGCGGTGCGATTTCCGATAGATAGAACATCGTATCCAATAAAAGCTGAGTATTGGGAAAGTCGGTAGCTGACCATTTACCCTGCCATTTCGGCAGATAATCAAACACCGGTTTTGTCAACCAAACCAATACAGGCACACCTTCTGCACGTAGCAAGTTGACGATATAATCTCGCACAATCGGATTTGCCGGCAAATCAAGCACTTCAGTATCAATACGCAGCGGCAGATTGAGAAACGAGTTTCGCATGTCATCAGGATTGAATATGGGCAGAAGCCCTTCACAATGCTTTGCCTTACTCCAAAACGAGAAGCAGTTCTTGCGTCGATGCTTCAATTGCTGATCCAGCTTCTTAACTCGAGATGATGCAATCGCTGAAGAAAATACATTAGGACGGTAATTATATCCGCTAGTATTTGGAGAAAAAACTCGCTCTCCGTTTCTGGATGAGCTAGTCAGTGAAACCCGGTCCACATGCTCAATCAGATCAGGGTCGCGGCTCAACACAAAACCCAATTCACCAGCACCCAAATGTTTTGCCCCATTACCTGAAAGAGCAAGAACATCACTGTTTAACGGATGCTGACCATCGCCAACCTTGATCGCAGCAATCGATTGGGCCACATCATCGACAATTGCAGCACCATTTTTTCTGCTGACTTCCCGCAGCTTTTCCGCATCGACAAAATTACCAAACAGATGTGTGATCAATACAACACCCACATCATTGGTCACCCTATTTGCTGCGGCCTCCTGATTAATGGCGGCATTGGACAAATCCACATCAACAAATTCAGGCGTCATATTACTGAAACCAATTGGCCCAACGGCACCAGGCCAGTTTAGCGCAGCCGTTACCACTTTCGGACCGCGGTTGCGAAAATAATCCAAGCCAATATGTACAGCAGAGGTCCCGCTGCCCACGGCCCTAACGTCCCACCAGTTTGACCAGGCAGCAAGACGTTGCTCAAGTTTTGTCACTATGGGGTGGTTCACACGATGGTATTTGCCACTACTAACAACGGAAGCAAGTAACTCGGCATGCTTCTTACACGCCGCAGGCCAGGGAACAATTTGCCCCTTCTCAATTACGGGCTCTCCGCCAAACGCAGCAAGGCCAGCACGCCGGCTGATCGGTACGTTTTTTATTTCAAGAGGAAATGCCTTATCAAGACGTTTTCGAAAGGCTCGTTGCTCTGCCAGTTTCGATTTATGCTTACCGGGACTGTGTTTCAACTGAGAATTTGTGAGTACATCCATGGAATTACCTATCGTTAGAATTACTTGTGGATGCCAATTAGTAGATAATTAACAACCAAATGACAAGTAAAATTACTATTCCAAAAAATTCAACAGGTATAAATTTGATATATCATTATATTTCATAGTTTTAATTAAAATATAAATTGATATATCATAGGATATATCAACCTATACAATCAACAAAGCGAAAAATACAACACAAATTTGCCACAATTAAAAAATTAAACCTAAATTTTTTCCAAAAAAACTCAAAGACAATCAACGCTGGGGAGCGCCCGACCACCAAACAAATAACCAATGTATTGAGAGGGACGCATGACAATTTATTGTAAAACATCACAAAAATAGGAAATATACTGTCATTTTCACGTCACAAACCAACTTTACTTTAACAAACAGGAATTTGATGAAAGAATTTTTGAATGTACAGGGATGGTCAAGATGAAAACAGACCTGACAACGATAAAAGTGGGCAAGTTTATATCAGAATTCGCGAAACTCTTTTGCTCTATCGACTGCCACCACAGACCCAACTCAACATTCGAAACATCGCTGAAGGCATGAATGTCAGCCCAACTCCCGTGAGAGAATCTTTAATTCGCCTTGCCCACGAGGAAATTATTTTGATGGTCCCGGGACGCGGTTTCTTTACCAAACCACTCAGTGTCCGCGAGTTAGAATCCGACTACGAACTAGCATTACTCATCGCCAAGCATGCAATTGAAAAAAACATCCATAACTTCTCCATTGAAGGAATATTTAAGCCGAATGGATTTGAACAAGGCGCAGAAGAACTTACCGTCTCCGCCAATATGGCCCGGTCATGGACAATATTTCTTGAGGCATTATACGAACGGATCGCCAGCTTATCCGCGAACAATAAATTCATTCGGATTATGCGGCAATTCAATGACCGCACAACGCTCATCCGAGAAATCGATCTTCTCCAATCAAATCGCTTTTGCCAAATTACCGACGACACCGCAGAATTAGTCACATTATTGATTGATCACAATGCGGCAAAAGCCATCCAGAATTTGGAACGCCAAAACAATGCAAAACTCCAACTACTATATGAGCTCGTAAAAGAAGGAAATGCACGATCCCTCGGGGCGGCGGGATTAACGAAAACATCCTTTTAGTCGAAGGCAACAAGACAGCATCAAGGAAACAAGAAAGAAGGATAGCAAAGTGACAGATAAGCAAAACAGCAACCATCGGGACGGAGCATCAATCATACAGGACGATTTCAAGAACGCTTGTGAAATTATGAAACATGCCGTGCAGACCAACATTCAGGAATTCTCTCTGTCCGGCCTTAAAGTCCCCAAGATCATTCAAACATGGGAACAAGAATCCGAGCTGCCAATAGAGGACGATTTGATAACAGAGATTTGCATATTTCAGGAGCGGCTCCACGATAGAATTGCAGAATTAACTCACGACCGCCAAAAGCTGGAGCAAATATGGGGGTTTAACGAACGCACTCGCGAGTTTCGCAAACGAGAACTCCGCTTACCAAAATTCGCAAACACCATTCTTGGTCAACTAAGCACTCTGGTAAATGCCTTATTTGCTAATAACAGCAAAATCGCTGCCGGCGTATTAAGCAGCTACCATCGTCGCCAGTTCGACCTTGTAGATGACGTTGTCTGTAAATCAAAAACACTTCATGCACATGCAGGTTAACAGAGCCGCATCCCCCCCTTACATAGCAATTTTAATCTCCACGCAATGACCATATGTGCCCACATTAAACATCATGATTCACACCGGCTACGGCCTGAAGGCCTCTCAGTTACACAAACCAGAGAGGCCTCAAGGGCTCTGTCGCAAAGTTTACCGAAGGTAGACTTTGCGACAGAGCCAACTGGACTGCCCGATATGTCTGCCTCAACAATCGCATCAAGCAAGCCTGATGCCGGTTTCTGAAGGTGTTCGGGAAGCAATGCAATTAAGCGGTCTTGCCAGCCCCCAACACCAGTGTTGTTTCGTAGCGATATTGTACAGGCTTTTGACCACAGAGCCAGCATGTCACCACCCGGCCCCATAATGTCTCCAGGCTTTGTGAGAAGAAAGGCATCACGCACCTGCGCGTCGTCGTCACTCCTGCCCTCGGTTTTCAGGCACCGTACAGCGGCACGTAGAGCAAGCCGGTTTCTTAGGAGTTCGGTAGGGACTGCAATGTTAGGATCATTCAGCGCCACATGCAGCAGTGCCAATGCAGAACCCGAGGCAAACCCTGCGTTCTCCAGGGTCTTAAAGGTTTCAGGAGCACGCGCATTCATGATCCAGGCCGGTAGGATGGGTTTTGGTGGTTGGGTTTCTGCAGTATTTGATATCTGAATCATATCAAATACCATAAATCATAACGGCGCTTATTGCTATATATTACGCCTGTAAACGCCGTACCTCGTACATGTTTTTAATGTCCGATAATCTTGCATTATTGGAAGTATAATGACACTCGTCGATATGCCTAGAATAACAGACAAAGCCACGGTTCTTGCCATTTGCAAAGATGACCAAACCGCCAAAACAGATTGCTCGATATCATTTTTTGATCCTCATTAACCAATCCCAACTCCTCTTTTTTTGGTAAAGTCAAATTCTGCACAATCTGCTACACACCAACCTTATAACCTATTGATATAATTGTATGTTTTGTCATTAAAAAATTCAAAAGACGGTCTTCCTATCCGCCATTTCTCAGATTCATCTATGAAGTTAGGAACATATCACTCAGTGAAATAGTCGACCTTTGAAAACTTGATTTGATACAACAGAACAGATCAGCCTCGATTTTTCAGTGTACACGACATGTTATGGGTATTTGATCAATATTATTTTGCGTCCGGTCCATCACTGGACAGGCACCGGACTCACGTAATTAAAAGGTTGGGTCTGCTGCGTAGAGTGCCAGATCTGGCGGGAGAATAACTGGTGACCGTTTTTCACCGGATGCCCAGGCATCGATCAGGTCTGCCCATTCCTGAAGCATGTGCCGTCTTTGAATTTCGTATTCTGCCTTGTTGTAAACTCCGCGTGACGTGTGCCCCTCTTCATGGGCCAGACACTTTTCTACCCAGTCTCGATTGAATCCTAGCTCGTTCAACAGCGTTGCTCCTGTCCGACGCAGATCATGAACTGTAAAATACTCAAGAGGCAAGTTAGCTAGCGCTGCTCGCTCGATTATCGAATTTGTTACACGGTTGAATGTTGCACGCGACATGGGGGCATCAGCATCATAGCGCGACGGCAATAGATACCTGGAATTTCCCGAGCAAGTTTTCAGCGCAATCAAAATATCCAAAGACTGATGGGACAGATAAATATTGTGTGGCCTCGAACGCTTCATGCGTTCTTTTGGAATACTCCAAACTGCATTCTCAAAATCAACTTCATCCCACACAGCGTCCTGCAATTCGCTTTTACGAACCATGGTCAGAAGAATGAGGCGCAACCCGAGCCGGATGGTAGGCAGCGTCGGAACCTGCTCAAGCATCATAAGCATGACACGAATGTCGGTTGGCGAAAGTGCACGGTCTCTAGGAATGAATGTTGCAATGGAAGATGGCCCTACTTCATCTGCCGGATTTTGGATTTGCTCACCATGAAGAATGGCGAAACTAAAAATCTGTTTGACAATATCACGCACATGGATGGCGGTCGCAGGAGCTCCGCGATCCTTTACCTTGGCGCATAACTGGCGGAGGTCATCAGGTTTTATCTCTTTCAACAATCGACTATCGAAGGCGGGCGAGATATCACGTTTAAAAATTGCACCACGCATCTTGCGGGTGCTATCTGCCATTCGACCATCTTCTAGCCACTTCCTACCAAACTGACCAAAGCTAGTTGCTTCTTTTATCTTTCGTTTTGCGCGACGTTTTTCCAGTGCTGGCGATTCCCCTTTGACAACTAGACGTCTTGCGTCGAGGCATTGCTCTCGCGCAGCAAGAAGTGAAATCCCGCCACGACCGTATTTCCCGATGACAAGAGTTTCTCGTCGCCCGTTAATTCGGTAATCATAACGAAAGGTGACAGTACCGGAAATGGCGACGTGTACGTACAGCCCATCTCGATCCGCTACTTTGTATGTTTTCTCTTTTTGGTTTCAGTTGTTTAAGAAATTTTTCCGTAAGCATTTTTCTCTCCTTTTTTGTAAAAAAGGCACAATTATACCGTCAGCCGGAAACGGGGCTGTTTTCATGCCTTTTTGTTGTAAAATCAGATAGTTAGCTCGAAAAAAATACCGTCAAACGAGTTGGTATCGCTGACGGTACTTTTCTGGAGACATGGAATCAAGCAAATTCTGTACGAACAGAATACCGTCATGTCGTTTTGCTAGCTCAAATTGGGCACACTTAGATCACGGCTGATTTCGTTGTAATATTTAATTATTTCAATGTGTTAGATGATGTATTACGTTTCCTGAAATTTCCTGAAACTAGAATTTCATCACTCCCACTCAATGGTTCCCGGCGGCTTTGATGTCACATCATAGACCACGCGGTTAATGCCTTTGACTTCGTTGATTATGCGAGTTGCGGCTTTGCCCAAAAATTCCATTTCATAAGGGTAGAAATCGGCTGTCATGCCGTCGACCGAGGTTACGGCTCGTAGGGCGCAGACAAATTCGTAGGTTCGGCCATCACCCATTACGCCCACGGTTTGTACCGGTAGCAAGACAGCGAAGGCTTGCCAGATTTTATCGTACAGGCCCGCTTTACGGATTTCGTCCAGATAAACCGCGTCGGCTTTGCGCAGGATTTCCAGTTTTTCTCGGCTGATACCGCCGGGGCATCTGATCGCCAGACCCGGGCCGGGGAATGGGTGCCTTCCGATGAAATGATCGGGCAGGCCAAGCTCATGGCCCAAGGCGCGCACTTCGTCTTTGAAGAGTTCGCGTAACGGCTCGACCAATTGCATGTTCATGCGCTCCGGCAAGCCGCCCACATTGTGGTGGGATTTGATGGTGACGGATGGCCCTCCCGTGAAGGATACACTTTCGATCACGTCGGGGTAGAGTGTTCCCTGTGCCAGAAATTCGGCACCGCCCAGTTTTTTGGCTTCGGCCTCAAACACATCGATGAAAAGCCTGCCGATGGTTTTACGTTTTGTTTCGGGATCGGACTCGCCTTCCAACGCGTCGATGAACATGTCGGCGGCGTCTACGCAGACCAGCGGAATGTCATAATGTTCCTCGAACATCGCGACCACATCGGCAGCTTCGTTTTCACGCATCAGGCCGTGATCGACCAAGATGCAGGTGAGTTGGTCGCCGATGGCCTCATGGATGAGAACGGCGGCAACGGAAGAATCTACGCCGCCGGAAAGGCCGCAAATAACTTTTTTGTCGCCTACCTGTTTGCGGATCGCAGCGATGGCCTGATCCTTATAGGCGGCCATGGACCAGTCGCCCTTGATGCCTGCAATTTTGTGGACGAAGTTTTGTAACAGCTTTGCGCCATCCGGCGTATGCACCACTTCGGGGTGGAACATCATGCCGTACATTTTGCGTTCGGTGTTGCCGAATACGGCGTAGGGTGCGCCGGGAGATTTGGCAAAAACTTCGAAACCTTCGGGCAGATTTACCACCCTGTCACCATGGCTCATCCAGACGGTGTGGCTTTCGCCATCTTCCCATACATCATCGAAGAGCGGGCAATGTTTGGCGACGCTTACTTCGGCGCGGCCAAATTCGCGGTGGTCGGAACCTTCCGCTTCGCCGCCCATTTGCACGCAAAGAGCCATCTGGCCATAGCAAATTCCAAGCACCGGAATGCCTGCATCAAATATGATTTGCGGCGCGCGCGGGCTGTCGATTTCGGAGGTGGATGCTGGGCCACCAGAGAGGATCACGGCCTTTGGTTTCAGCCGCTTGAAGCCTTCTTCAGCAAGCTGGAAGGGGATGATTTCTGAATAAACGCCAGCCTCGCGAATGCGGCGGGCGATCAATTGGGTGACCTGCGAACCGAAGTCGATGATCAGTATGGATTCTGGATGTGTTGTCATGCCTTGGCATATGGGAGTTGCGCTATTTAGGCAAGGATTACGTCGCGGTTAGCTATGCTAGTCCCCGGTTTCAGGACGTATCAACTCATTGGTCTTGGCTAGTTTTCCTACCAAATTCCGGTTGAAGCTCGATTCAAGTGCAAAACGCACTTCGGGGTTTCTATCGAGATGCAGTTTCAAAACATCCCTGTCGAAGGCCAAGTAGCGCATGGTGCTTTCCGCCGTCACGGATGCGCTGGCGTTTTTCCCGGTAAGGTAACTCATCTCTCCCAGAAAATCTCCCCGGCCGACTTTGCCCAAATGCTTGGATTTACGCATGACAATGGCAGTACCATCGACCACGAATTTCAAACGTTGCGGGCAGGTATCCTCGGTGATCAATATGGCTCCGTCAGAGACTTGTGTCCATGCACCAAGTTTGACGAACCGTCGCGCCTGCGCTCTTTCCACGCCGGGTAAGCAAGTCTCGATAAAGTACTTCTCATCTTTGGAAAATCTTCCCCGGCTATTTTCAATCGCGATATAAAACAACTGAAATATGTTGACCAGAGTAAAAATAGTTTCCCAAAAGACGCTGACGTAATCGGCCTGAGTCCAGTAATAAATTGCCGAAACCGTACCTGCAGAAATCGCAAATATCCGCAACCAGCGCATGCTGCGCATTAACATGGAAGCAATCAGCAACACATAAGCTACGTGGCCAACCAGATTTTTTGGATCAATGAAGGCCGTTATGAATTGCTGAACAATTTCACCGTCCATTATTTGCGCCCCATCACCGCAAAAAAGAAGCCATCAGTGCCAGTGGATGCAGGTGTCAGAGTGACCGTCATCATGTCGGATGACCATGGATTCTTCTTATCGAACCCGAACAAATCCTGCCAGACTTCGCCAGCAGAAAGGAGTTCGAATTGCGGGTTATCTTCCATGAAGGAATAGACCTGATTTTCGTTTTCTTCCGGCAAAAGCGAGCAAGTAATGTAGATCAAGAAACCACCGGGCTTAACGAATGGAGCCGCTTCGCTGAGCACTTCTTCCTGCTCGCGCAGGCGCTCTTCGAGTGTTTTTTTGGTTAGTTTCCATTTAGCATCAGGACGACGACGCCATGTTCCCGAGCCTGTGCACGGAGCATCTATGATGACGCGATCCATCTTATCAACCAGCGCAGACATATCATCGTCGGGACCATGAACCTGCACATTGCGTGTGCCTGCCCGTTTTAGGCGTTCGTAGATTGGCTTCAGGCGTATCTTGTCGGAATCATGGGCATGGACCTGCCCTTTATTTTCCATGGTAGCTGAAAGCGCCAATGTCTTGCCGCCAGCGCCTGCACAAAAATCAAGAATCTTCTCACCGGGACGCGCAAAGACCAAATCGCCAACAATCTGACTGCCTTCGTCCTGAATTTCAAACCAGCCTTTTTGATAGCCTGCTTCGGCCTGAACATTGGGCAAGCGCGAATTTTGTTTTCCGGCTTCTATGCGCAATCCGCTCCTTGCGATGGAGGTCAGTTTTGCGCCTTGACGGGTAAGGGCTTTCAGCACTTTTTCCCGCGTGGCTTTCAAGGTATTTACGCGAATATCAAGAGGTGGACGTTCGCAAAGAGCGGTTGCCTCAGCTATCCACTCCTCGTCGAAATTTGCTTCAAAACTATCGACGCACCATTCCGGGATATTCGCTTGAATATGCGGTGGCGCAGTGCTCAATTCGATGTTTTCGAGAGATGCAATTTCCTCGGCACTCAAAGGTTCCGGAGCGAACTTATCGCCATCGAAGGCTTCTGCGATTTCTTCGGGTGTCATCTCCCACTGGCGTACCAGTACGGCCATAACAATACCGCGGGCGCTGTCATTGCCGATGCAAAATGCATTGGCAGTTTTGTTGCGCAGGGCATCATAAACCAGATTACCGATAGCGGAACGATCACCGGAACCGGCGAAGCGATGTGCAACGCCCCAGTCCTTCAGGCAACTTGATGCCGGACGGTTTCGTTTTTCAATGTCGGAGAGAACTTCTATTGCTGCTTGTACACGACCACCAAGACGCATGGCTATTTCCTTTTCGGGCTATCCCACTCAAAAAAATGCATAGCCGAAAAAAGATAAGACTGCCAGTGCCATAATGCACATGTCGATCAAAAAATGAATTTATAGAATTTCGGCAAGGTGAACGGCAAAAACCAACCATAGAAGGATCAGCGTTGCAAAGGACACCATAAACATTGGTCTGCGATGGCGCAGATTGTTGGTGGATATGTGCACATAGGAATGTGCGATTTTGGAAAGGGCAAATCCCCATGCCAAAATGATCATCACCATGCTGTCGTTCGAACTGACATAGGCCGCCAGACAAACCGCGTAAAACAGGGTTGGCGTTTCATACTGGTTGGCGATAGCGCGGGTAAATTGCAGACTCTCTTCCGGCTCACCCTGATTGAGCTTATAGACTGCGGCCTTGACTGTACCGTCCTTGACGGATTTCACCCTTGCTTTGGACATAGGGATATAAAGATAAAGGGTCGCCAAGGCCAAAATTACCATTGGCCACAGAATGAGAGTCGATTGCATGTCAGTCTACTTTCGCTCAGCTATTGCGTTGATAATTTGGGCTTTCGCGGGTGATGGTCACACCGTGCGGATGGCTTTCAACGAAGGCCGCGCTGGAAATTTTGACGAATTTGGCTTTGTTCTGGAAGTCTTTCAGATCAGCGCCGCCGACATAACCCATGGCAGCTTTTAGTCCGCCGGCCAATTGGTGGAGAACCGTATCGACAGGGCCTTTATAAGCGACTTGCCCTTCAATACCTTCGGGAACCAATTTTAACTCATCGCGCACTTCTGCCTGAAAATAACGGTCGGCAGAGCCTTGGGCCATGGCACCGACAGAACCCATGCCGCGATAGGCTTTATAGGAGCGGCCCTGATGGAGATAGACTTCGCCGGGACTTTCTTCTGTGCCCGCCAGAAGCGAACCAACCATGGCAACCGATGCACCGGCAGCAATGGCTTTGGCCAGATCGCCGGAATATTTGATGCCGCCATCAGCAACAATTGGAATGCCTTCTTTTTGTGCAGCTTCAACGGCTGAAATAATGGCTGATAGTTGTGGCACACCGACGCCTGCAACGATGCGGGTCGTACAAATTGAACCGGGACCAATCCCTACTTTGACCGCATCTGCTCCTGCATCGATCAGCGCTTTTGTGCCCTCAGCGGTCGCAACATTGCCAGCAAGGATTTGCACGGAGTTGGACAGTTTCTTCACCTTGGTCACCACGTCCAGTACGCTTTGGGAATGACCGTGGGCGGTATCTATAACAATCAGATCGATACCAGCATCAATCAACCGTTCGGCGCGTTCCATGCCATCTTTACCGACCGTACTTGCAGCGGCAACGCGCAGGCGTCCCTGCGAGTCCTTGGCGGCATTTGGATGAAGTTGGGATTTTTCCATATCCTTCACGGTGATCAAACCAACGCAATGATAATTGCCATCAACGACGACCAGTTTTTCGATCCGAAACTTGTGCAACAAATGTTTTGCTTCGTCTTGGCTCACACCATCTTGAACCGTAACAAGATTTTCTCTCGTCATCAGCTCATAAACCTTTTGTGTCTGGTCAGTGGCAAAGCGCACGTCGCGGTTGGTCAAAATACCAACCAGCTTACCCTTCACATATCCGCCTGTGCCCGCATCTTCGACCACCGGAATGCCGGATATTTTGTGAGTCGCCATGAGGGTAAGCGCGTCTTTTAAGGTAGCTTCAGGACCAATGGTCACTGGATTGACGACCATGCCTGATTCAAATTTCTTCACCTGCCGCACTTGCTCGGCCTGCTCGATGGGGGTGAGATTGCGGTGAATAACGCCCATGCCGCCGGCCTGCGCCATAGCGATTGCCAGGCGGGATTCGGTGACTGTATCCATTGCGGAAGACAGAATTGGCAAGTTCAGAGCGATCTGTTTTGTCACCATGGTGGAGATATCCACCTCGCCGGGCATGACTAAAGAATGGCCCGGTTGTAACAGGACGTCATCGAAGGTGAGCGCGGTGTCACCGGTGCTGGATATAATAATATTGGCCATGGCAAAATTTGGCTGGCGCCAATCCCCTACTGTGTGAAAAAGCGGGTTTGGCAGGGATATTTTGGGAGACTGCCAAACATGTTGATTTGACAAGGGTGGTTACCATGCTCTTGGTGGATTGCATAGGGGGGTGGACACAATAATCGCTTGTGCACGGTTTTTTAGGTTAACGCAGAACTTTCAATACTTTGACGGGACTGTCTTTGGGCGAAACTTCTTCGAGCCAATCAGGCAAATCGCCTTTTTTAATTCGGGCCGCCATTTGAGCATTCGGATAAACTTGCAACATTCTTTCTACTGAATTCATACAGAAGCTGACATAATTCAGCTTGTATTTATCGGCGAGGGCTTTTGAGATTTTAATATCCGGGCCGAAGAAATCCAGAACATCGAGAATGCCCCGCTCGTTTCGGTGGTACGGTCCCGAAATGACAGTATGGGGAGAATGAACGAGCACCGTTGTCGCCGAATACAAATCCGTCATAACAATACCAACCGGCAGGCTTGAAAGATATTCATAATCACTATCGGCAAAACATCGGCTGGGCGTATTACGCTTGAAGGATTCAAGGTTCGTTTCAGGCTTTTGTGAAACAACGGTATTTTCTACCTTTGTTGTACTCTTGGGAAAAATAAATTGTCCTGCCCATGTCCATGTGACGGAAACCAGCGCGGCTACCACCAGCAATTGCAGGCCATAGGCCAGCGGTTTTGCATTTGCATATCGCTTAATCAAAAACTGCCAGGAAATATCGGCAATGATGACGCAAAACGGGATGGACATGTAAATGCCAATTCGAAGAACGCGAATTTGCCATAGGGTTCCCAATGCACAGGCCAATAACAGCACGTATAGAGCTATCAGTTTAGCGCTTGAATATTTGGGTTGGAACAGTGCATAGAGCCCGGCGAGCAATATGACAGCCAGATAGCAGACGGTTCCGAGCCATTCGGAAGGGAATCTCTTCAAAACCTCCCCAAGGGACGATGCCTCACCAACGTTGGTAAGCCATCTGGCTTTTGCTTCATCGCTCACGGCTCCATACGGGCCATTTGCGCAATCGGGAAAAAGCATCAATAAAACTAACAACGCGCTAATACTAACTGCCGCACCTGCGGCACAACGCATAATAAGGCGCGTCGCCACGCTTGCATTGTTCAGCCATCGTGAAGACATCGCCAACACGATGAATGCGCCGGAAAGCAGTAATAATGCGGCCGCGTAAAACGCGGAATTGGCATCACAGCGACTATCAAGGGCATATAGATAGGTGGCAGGATCAAAATTCAGCAGAAATAGCATAATTGTTGATATAATAATGGCAACAGCGACCTTCACCAGCCCCCGACCATTCTCGTCATGGCCGATTGCCCATTCATATCCGAGATAAGCCAGAATGATGAGGGTGAGGGCGGCGGTATCCAATCCTATTGAAATCGAAAAGACCATCGCAAAGCCCATCAAATAATCGCCCCAGAATGTCTCGCGACTGACAAACCCAAGAATGGTCAGAGAAAATAACAGGATTTGCACATTGTGGTGGTCAATTCTTCCGGGAAGAAATTGGGCAATTGAAGTAATGCACAACACAGCAAACAGCATTGGCAGCAGGCGGTTGTAACTTTTGAGAAGACGATCACAGATCAGAGTCAGAACGACGACAACGGCTGCCAAAAGAAACGAAGGCCATAAAACAGTTGTCAGCCGGGTTGCCGTTTTGGTGTCAAAAACGATATCCAACAGCCAGATCAATCCAGCGATCGGCACATCAACCAATCTGGACCAATGAATATCTGCACCATTAGGAGGAAACATTCTTGCTGCGGAAATATCATACCAGCCCTGCCCCGCCATCCAGTTTTGTACCTGATGCAAACGCAAGAAATCATCCGGACCGACCAATTCCCCCTGCATCATTACCGGGATAACCCGGCCCCAATTCCATGCAAGTTGGAACAGCAATGTCCAAACTATGATCTTGAGCAGGGAATATGTTTGTTTGGGCTGTGCGGAATTCATCATGTGGAAGCCTTGAACAGAATTGAATAATTCGTCTTCTACTCCCTCAACATTAATTTTTATTTTACAGATCGTCCCTATGATGCCGATAACTGAATGAAACATGGTTGGTAAACGTGGCAAAAAACATTGCTTTGAAAAATGAAATTGCGGTCCTCATTCCGTGCATGGATGAAGCTATTACAGTTGCGAAGGTTGTTAAGGACTTTAAAAAATTCCTGCCCGGTTGCACCGTCTATGTCTATGACAATAATTCGACCGACAATACTGCAGAGATCGCCAAGAAAGCTGGCGCTGTGGTGGGCTATGAACGGCGTGCCGGTAAGGGCAACGTCATGCGGCGGATGTTTTCTGAAATCGAAGCCGATATCTATGTCATGGTCGACGGTGACGACACCTATGACGCAGAACAAGCACCCGTATTGGTGGAAAAGCTGATTTCTGAAAGTGCTGATATGGTGGTTGCGGCGCGCGCCGAAGCATCTGAAAAGCATGAGCGTGCAGGCCACGCGCTCGGCAATAAGATGTTCAACGTGCTTTACAATGGTTTGTTTGGCCGTGAATTTTCAGATATTTTTTCCGGCTATCGCGCTTTTTCCCGACGCTTTGTGAAAAGCTTTCCGGCGGTTTCCAGCGGTTTTGAAATCGAAACAGAATTATCGGTTCATGCAACCCAACTGCGTCTGCCGGTTGCAGAAATTCCATTCCATTACAAAGACCGCCCCGAGGGTTCTGAAAGCAAGCTTTCAACCGTCAGAGACGGATTACGCATTTTAAAAACCATCATCATCTTGCTGAAAGAATATAAACCGCTCTATTTCTTCGGTTATTTTTCTATCATGGGCATTGTTTTGGCGGTTTCGATCGCACTGCCCTTGCTGTTTGAATATGCAGCAACAGGCTTGGTGACCCGCCTTCCCACTGCATTATTGTGTACCGGCATCATGATTGTATCCAGCTTGGTGTTGACGGCAGGTGTGATCCTCGACTCTCTTTGTCGCTCCCGGGCCGAGACAAAACGAATGTTCTATAATCTGGTTCAGCAACGGATGCCGAGATCATGAATATGCGCCTTGATCTTGCACTCCTGATCATCGTTCCAGTGATGATCGCCTTTGGCCAGTTTTTATTCAAAATGGCGGGTCGAAATGTTTCTGGCAATATGGGCAAGGACTTATGGTCCATTGCTTTTGATCCCTATTTTATTGCGGCAGGAACGCTTTATGCGTTTGCATCTTTTTTATGGGTGATTGCGCTTAGCCGGATTGATCTTTCAAAAGCCTATCCATTTATGGCATCTGGATTTATCATCGTTCCGATTTTGGGGTATTTCTTATTAAATGAGACCCTGACGCTCAATTATTTCATCGGTGTCAGCCTGATATTTGCCGGCATTGTGGTGATTTATCTCTAGACAAACATTTGCAACAGGCTGAGCAACCTCTATTATTGAGGTGAAGGAATCAGCCCTATGCAAGTCATTCGATTATCAGAATCTGTCATCAACCAGATCGCTGCCGGCGAAGTGGTGGAACGGCCTGCGAGCGTCGTTAAGGAATTGATCGAAAATGCGGTCGATGCCGGGGCCAGCCGCGTTGATGTGGTGACAGCTGCAGGCGGTAAAAACCTGATCAAAGTCTCTGATGATGGCGGCGGCATGAGCCGGGAAGATCTGGAGCTTTCCGTTGAGCGCCATTGCACCTCGAAACTCTCGGAAGATTTGCTCGATATCAAAACGCTCGGGTTCAGGGGCGAAGCCTTGCCCTCAATCGGTTCGGTATCGCGTTTATTGATCACCACGCGCAGGATAGACGAACCCCATGCGTGGCAAATCAAGGTGACCGGCGGCAAGGTCGAAGGACCATCACCTGCGGCCCTTTCCAAGGGTACGGTGGTGGAGGTATCCGATCTTTTTTATTCGATCCCTGCCCGATTAAAATTCCTAAAGACCGACCGCGCCGAGACCAATGCGATTACCGAGATATTCAAGCGCATGGCGCTGGCTTTCCCTGAAATTCGATTTTCCATTCGTGGCAGTGATCGCTCGCAGTTGGAATATGCACCCACCAGCAGGCTTGAGCGGATTAATCAGGTGTTGGGCAAGAACTTTGGCGAGAATGCGCTGGAGATTGAAGCTGCGCGCGAAAATGTGCGTCTCAGCGGTTTTGCCAGTCTGCCAACTTACAATCGCGGCAATGCATTGCACCAGTTCTTTTTCGTCAATGGGCGACCTGTGAAAGATAAGGCATTGCTTGGTGCGGTGCGCGGTGCTTATTCGGATTTTCTTGCCCATAGCCGTCACGGAGTGCTGGCGCTGTTTATCGATATCGATCCCCATTTTGTCGACGTTAATGTGCATCCAGCAAAGACTGATGTGCGCTTTCGCGATCCCGGCCTTGTCCGCGGCCTGATTGTCGGCTCGCTGAAACAAGCCTTTGCGCAGGCGGGCCACCTTGCTTCCAGCGAGGGGACCGATGGTATTATGAAGGCCTTCAGGCCGGGTGAATTCGGGCAGAGGAACGGCCCTTCTTATCAGGGGGCAAGCAACGCCAATTTCGATTGGAAACAATCGGCTTATCGCCCGGACTCCGCTCCAAACGGATTTCAGGAAACGCAGGCGGAATTTTCCAACCAAGGTGCATCGTTTGCAACTCCCAGTGGCAGCATGACCAATATGGACGAAGTGGAAGTTGCCGCCGAGACGCATCACCCCTTGGGCGCGGCGCGGGCGCAATTGCATAAGAACTATATCGTTTCCCAAACTGAAAACGGGCTGGTGATTGTTGATCAGCACGCGGCCCATGAGCGCATTGTTTACGAAGCGCTGAAAGTGGGGATGGAAGAGGGCATACCCTCGCAGCTTCTGCTCATTCCGGAAATTGTTGATCTACCGGAAGAAGATGTGAACCGCCTTTTGCAGCACGTCGAAGCGTTACAAAAACTGGGGCTTACAATCGAACAATTTGGCCCCGGTGCTATCGCTGTTCGCGAAACACCGGCGATGCTCGGCGAGGTTGATGCTGGCGAACTGATCCGCAGCCTTGCCGATGAAATTGCTGAATGGGGAAGTTCGGATGGGTTGAAAGACCGGTTGGAATATGTGGCGGCCACCATGGCTTGTCACGGCTCGGTGCGCTCGGGACGTCTTCTAAAAGGAGATGAAATGAACGCCCTGTTGCGGCAGATGGAAGTTACGCCCAATGCTGGTCAGTGCAATCACGGACGCCCGACCTATATTGAATTAAGCCTGAAAGATATTGAGCGGCTGTTTGGCAGGTAGAACTACTCTGTTTCAGCTTTTAGCGAAGCGATGACATCAAGATAAGGTTCCTGACGCGCAACGCTCCAATATTTCAATTCTTCCAGAGGGATGGGCGTTCCTGTGAGGGCACAACGTACAAATGCTCCCGGCAAAACCACGTGGTAATCACCATCCAGATATTTGATTTTTGCTTCGCCCGAACCCGGACTTTCAAATCGGTTCATTGTACTCATTACCTGTGCTCACAAACTATGCATTATCTAGCAAAAGTTGCGCTTGTTGTAAAATAGTGACTTTTTTAACGTCGTGCCAAAATGCGTTTTTTTGAATTGGCTACCGCTTCGCGGATGATGCGTTGCAGGGTGCTGGGTTCGTCGAATACCAGCCCCACGTTCATCACATTGGAAACCTCGTTCAATCGCATCAAATGTTTGTGGGTGCTCTTCAGTCGCGCTTTATCTTTGGACGTGGTGACCAGCATCATATTGCGCAGCTTGGCCTTATTAATTAATTCCTGCACTTCTTCCTCGCTATAAGCGTGGTGATCGCCGAAAGGTATGGCTTCAACGACCTCGGCTCCGGCATCAGCCAGGGAATTGAAGAATTTCTGAGGGTTGGCGATGCCTGCATAAGCGATGACTTGTTTGTCTTTCCACACAGACTTATTGATGGGCTTTAGCTTTGCCGTAAAGACCGGTTTTGCAGCACGCGCTGCCATGCGAATGACACTATCGGCTCCGGGTGCATCACCGATCACCAAAATTGCATCTGCTTTCAGCAATTGTGCAGGGAGAGGCAGCCGCAATGGGCCTGCCGGCATTGAAAAGCCGTTTCCAATACCCCGTTCAGCATCGACCACAACCAGAGAATAATCTTTTTGCAATTGGGGATTTTGAAAACCATCATCCATGATCACCAGATTGCAACCTTGCTGCACCAGCATTTTCGCGCCTGCCAGACGATTGGCTGAGACCACCGTTGTTGTGAGCTGCGCCAGTAATAATGGCTCATCTCCCACATCATGGGCGTTATGCTGTTTCAGATCAACCAGCGTGGTTCTGGAGATGCCGCCGCCATATCCACGTGAAAGAAATCCCGGCCTTAGCCCAGCGCGCATGGCAAATTTTGCCAGATGGAGAGCGGTGGGAGTTTTGCCAGCGCCTCCTGCAATGAAATTGCCAATGCAAATTACAGGCACATTAACGCTGCCCGCAGGCGCCTGCGTCATGCGCTTCGTTGCGCCTTTGCCATAGAGATAGGCGAGCGGAGCGAGTGCCCATGCCTGCCAGTTTGCCTTGCCCCACCAAAAGTCGGGGGCTTCATCCATAGCCACTATTTCATCCCCTCAAGGTCTCGCTTCACCGTGAGGGGAAAAGTGTAAGAATCGAGTACATGGATGGTTGCATTGAGTGCACCGCGCATGCCCTCCACAGTTTCCCTGGCAGCTTCAACCATTCGCTCGCGCCCGTCCTCGTGATTCAGCAAATATTCCACATTATTGGCCAGCATTTTTCCGTCAGCCACCATGCGCACGCCACCAGATTTTACCAAATTACGATAGGCATCGCGGAAATTGTGTACGTGTTTACCCGAAATGATTGCGGTTCCAAGCATGGCAGGTTCCAACGGATTTTGCCCACCCGTCCCCACCAGGCTTCTGCCGATAAAAGCGACACTTGCCAGACGAAAATAGAGTCCCATTTCACCGATTGTATCGCCCAGATAAATCTGGGTATCGGGTTCAATCTCTTCATTATAGCTGCGGCGTGCGACCTTCAAACCTGCTTCTTTCATCTTGGCGGCAATGTCATCGGCGCGGTCCGGATGTCTTGGGACAATGATGGTCAACAGATCAGGAATTCGGGCGGCGATAGAGGCATGAACTTCGCAGGCAATTTGTTCTTCGCCCTTGTGGGTACTGGCCGCGACCCATGTGGGCCGGCCCTTAATCATGGTTGAAACCCGCGCCAACTCATCTCTGGAAACCGGTAGCGCCTCGGTATCCACTTTCAGATTTCCCGAAACCACAACCGGCCTTGCGCCAAGGGTTCGGAAGCGTTCGGCGTCCACTTCCGATTGGGCAATCACGTGGGAATAATAATCAAACAGGGCACTTGCCAACGGCAATGCCTTTTTCCATCTGGCAAAGGAGCGGTCTGACATGCGGGCATTGACAAGCACCTGAGGAATACGGCGAGCGCCAAGTTCCAGCACGGTCATTGGCCATATTTCAGATTCGGTAAACACTGAAAGATCCGGTTTCCAGTGATCGAGAAACCGCCGCACGGCCGGTTTCAAATCCAGTGGCACATATTGATGGAAGGTGCCTTTGGGCAGACGGTTTTTGACAATTTCTGCCGAGGTCACGGTGCCGGTGGTAATGACTGAATTAATGCCCAGTTTGTTCACGCGCTGGATTAGCGGAATGACGGCTAGGGCTTCGCCCACACTGGCTGCATGAAACCAAACGATTGGCCCCTTGGGTTTCCTGGCGCTGGGATAACCATAGCGTTCATAGCGACGCTCACGATCTTCCTTGCCCTTTCTGGCACGCAGCACCAGAAACGGGCCCATAAAGGGATAGATGATGGACCCGATAATACGATAGGTCTGAAGGGTTATCCTCGCCAGCAGATTGCTCACTCGGGCACCCCGGTCAGCGCATAAGCGCGTTTGGTTGTATCGTTTAAAACGGTTTCCAGTTTCATTCGGCAGAGTTCCAATTCATCTGCGTTCGCTTCTGCCGGAACGTAAATCAATTCACCAACACAGATACCTGTGGTGCCAAAAGGCAAACTGAGGGCCGCCCGATCCCAAGCCTTGCTGAAAACATGCCGCCTGCTGGATGCAATTGCAAGGGGTACGATGGGCCGTCCAGACTTTTGTGCAAGGGAGATAATGCCCATACCGGCGCGGCGCGGTGTGCCTTTGGGGACATCTGCTGTTTGTACCACGTTGCGGCCATCCCTTAATGCTGCCAGCATTTCCAGAAAACCGGTGATACCGCCTTTTTTCAAAGTTTGCTTTTGATCTCTGCCGCCTGATGCGCGGATGGTCTGGTTACCAAAATGCTCGGCCACGCGCGCGGTGATTTCTCCATCAAGGTTTTTGGAAATCATCACGGATGCATTAATCCCGATGGGAATGGCCGGAATTAAAATATGCTGCCCGTGCCATACCGCCGTGATGATCGGCTGTAACGGTTTTATCGTTTCCAGAACGTCCGCTGGTTCAGCAACAATCTTATTGGTGCTGTAGACCAGTTTTAAAAACCAAATCGCAATGGTCGAAACGATGGGCGCGGTCCAGCGTCCTTCGGAAACGAAACGGCCGACACGGCGAATCCATGGCGAGGTTCGCTTTCTACGTTTGGGAGGAGGCGTTAGCTTTGGCTCAGACATATTTGTAGATCAAGAATTACCGAATTAACCGGCAATTCCATCGCCATCGGGATCGAGGAGACGATGCAAATGAACGATGAAATAACGCATATGCGCATTATCTACGGTCATTTGTGCTTTCGACTTCCACGCAGTTTTTGCCGATTTAAAATCGGGGAAGATGCCAACAACATCCAGTTTATCCAGATCGCGAAAATTGACACCCTGCAATTGGGTCAACTCGCCACCGAACACCAGATGAAGCAGTTGCTTGTCTTCATTTTCTGCATTTTTTTCAGGCATTTTCATAATTCTCCAAAATTATTTGACGGTTTTTATTATTAACTCCACTATCGGAGAAATCCGCCTTTTTCCAATAAGGCCATCACTTGTTTTTGCGTTTTCTGACCTGCAGCAATCAGTGCCGGAACACGTACTTTCTCGCGATTATAAGACAGTTTCTCACCCTTTGTATCGCTCAAATTACCACCTGCCTGTAACAGTATCAAATCCGCTGCGGCCACATCCCAGTCATTGGCGCCCGATCTGGCGAAAGCTGCATCAATTCTGCCATTGGCTACCATGGCAATTCGCAAAGCCAGAGAAGGAATATAGTCCATAATCTCAATTGTATCGCCGTAAGCTTGCTCGAACAATTCGTTGAGCTTGCGCGAAGCGGTGATGGATTTCACTGGCTCCGCTGTTGATACGGTGATTTGCGATCCATTCAATGTGCTCGCCGTCCCGTCGGTGGCGCAATATGTGTCGTCCAATGCTGGCGCATGAAGGATGGCAGCCACCGGCGTATTCTCTTCGACAATTGCAACCGAGATGCACCATTCATCCACACCGGCGATGAAGCCTCTTGTGCCATCAATCGGGTCGACGATGAAGGTTCGGCGATGGGTTAAACGGCTTTGGTCGTCTTCGTTTTCTTCCGACATCCAGCCATAATCCGGGCGGGCGTTGCGCAATTTTTCCAGAAGATATTCGTTCACCGCCAAATCTGCTTGAGATACAGGTGAATTTCCTTCTTTCATCCAGACTTCATTATCGCCACGAAAAAACTTCAGCGCGATATCACCGGCTTGTTTGGCGACTTCGCTCAAAAGAGCCATGTCTTCAAGGTTCTGGTTTTGCGCGTTCAAGAGCTATTTCCCTCCAACCGTCATGCCATCAATCCGCAAGGTTGGCGCATTGGTTGCGTATTTGAGTTCCAGATCATCGGCGGGGGTCATGTTCATAAACATGTCTTTTAAATTACCGGCAATGGTGATCTCCGCAACCGGATAGGTGATTTCGCCATTCTCAATCCAGAAGCCGGAAGCACCTTTGGAATAATCCCCTGAAACCATATTGATGCCGTGACCGATGGTTTCGCTCAGATAGAGCCCGCTCTTGATATCGGAAATCATCGCTTCCGCGCTTTGCTCACCTGCCTGCATATAGCAATTGGTGGAGGAAGGTGACGTGCCGGAACCGGACCGCGCCGAGCGGCCATTGCTTTTTAGATCAAGTTCGCGTGCGGTGGCTCCATCGAGAACCCATTCCTGCAACTCGCCTTTTTCGATAAAGTTGATCGCGTTGCACGACATGCCCTCGCCATCGAAGGGGCGTGAGGCCTGACCTCTTTTGATCAGCGGATCATCAACGATGGTGATATTATCAGCGGTGACCGGCTTTCCCATTTCGTCGCGCAGAAAGCTTGTTTTTCTGGCAATTGAAGCGCCATTAATTGCTCCCATCAAACAGCCCAAAATTCCGTTGGATACACGTTTGTCGAAGATGATCGGAACCGATGCAGTATCAACCTGACGTGGGTTTAAGCGTCGCACAACCTTCTCTCCAGCGCTTGCTCCCAAGCCCTGTGCATCCATCATGTCTTCAAAATGAATTTTCGATGAGAAATCATAATCACGTTCCATTTTGGTGCCTTCACCTGCCAACATGGCAGCAGAGGCGGAAAATCTGGAGCGTTTGAAATTTCCGGAAAAACCTGCGGAAGTGGCCAGCACAAAACCCGACATGCCCCAACTGGCGCTGGCACCCATCGATTTTTGAACGCCATCGACGCCTAACCCTGCTTCTTCGCAGGCAAGCGCGTAATCGCTCAAGAAATCAGATTCAGGCACGAACGGATCGAACAGATCCAGCTCTTCAATGCGTTGTTTTATCACTTGCTGGTCGATAAACAGATTTTCTTCCAGCAATTGTTGGAACGGGTCTTCCGGTGACACTTTCGCCATCGCTACCGCACGTTCGGCAAGCGCATCGATGTCGTCCATCTGGTTGGTTGAGATGCTGGCAATTTTTTTACCGCAAAACACCCGGAGTGAAATTCCATCGCCCTCGGAGCGGTCAGAATTTTCCTGTTTGCCCTCGCGGATATTTATTGACAAAGATTGCCCGTGGGCAACAACTACATCGCAATGGTCAGCACCTGCTTTGATCGCTGCTGCGACCAGACGCTGGGCATCTATTTCAAGTTTATTTAGATCAATCATACTATACCGTTTATAATGAAAATATCGGCTTGCTGTGCCATCTGCATAAGCCGCTATCGTGCAAAAATCCAGAGATAAAACCCTTTGTTCTACAGGGACAATGGCCGGAGTAACGAATGAAACCAGTCACTGAAAAGAATGACGACAAAGGGGCGGTTTTTCTGACCGGCTCAACCATGCGTCACGTGCTGGTTATGACGTCGACCGGAGCCATCGGTTTGGTGGCTATTTTTATGGTCGATCTGGCCAATCTTTTCTATATTTCGCTTCTGGGCGTTCAGGAACTGGCAGCAGCTGTTGGCTATGCCGCGACCATCATGTTTTTCTCCATATCGTTTTGCATCGGCTTTTCAATTGCAGCAACAGCCCTTACCGCCAGATCAATTGGTGCCGGTGATAAGCTGGCCGCACGAAAGGCGGCAACGGCCAGTCTGATCTTCATGTTTGTGATGTGCTGCCTGATTGCCATGATTTTATATCCACTGGCCGATGTCTTCCTGACTGTGCTGGGAGCAAAAGGAGAGACCCACACACTTGCCCTTGATTTTATGCATATCGTTATCCCGTCAATTCCGTTGATGGGCCTTGGTATTTGCTTTTCTTCCCTGTTGCGCGCGCAAGGGGATGCGCGCCGTGCCATGTATGTGACGCTTTCTGCCGGAATTGCGGCGGCAATCATTGATCCAGTTTTGATTTTCGGGCTTGGATTGGGTCTAAAGGGCGCTGCGCTGTCTGTGGTAATTGCGAGGGTGCTGTTCATTGTTGTTGGCTGGCATGGCACCCATGTGGTTCATAAAATGCTGGCGCCACCTGATTTTCAAAGTCTGTCGCGGTTGGCAAAACCGTTTTTTATCATCGCGATTCCTGCCGTTTTGACCCAGATCGCAACGCCGGTTGGCAATGCCTATGTTACCGCTTCAATCGCGCAATTCGGTGATAGTGCTGTTGCCGGATGGGCGATTATCGGACGGATATTCCCGCTGGCCTTCGCGGCAATCTTTTCTTTGTCGGGTGCTGTTGGTCCTATTGTCTCGCAAAATTACGGGGCCGGAAATTTTGACCGCTTGAACAGAGCAATGCGAGACAGTCTCATCTTTGCCTTCATTTATTGCTTCCTTGTCTGGCTGCTATTGGTTGTATCAAGCGATGCAATCGTTGTTGCATTCAACGCCAAAGGGGAAGCTGCTGAAATGATCCGCTTCTATTGCTATTTTGTTGCCGGATCATTCATCTTTGCGGCAGCATTATTTGTCGCCAATACCGCGTTCAATAATCTGGGTTACCCGCTCTATTCCACCTTCACCAATTGGGGCCGTGCCACATTGGGTGTCATTCCCTTTGTCTATGTGGGGCAGGCCTATGGGCCGAACGGGGTGTTGGCCGGCTGGGGACTTGGCGGGGTGCTATTCGGCGTTGTATCGATCCTGATTTGCTTCAGAATATTGAAAAAACTACCAGAAAAGAAGGCCAAAGAACAGGAAATAACACCGAGCATCCCGTCTGCAAACTCACCGTTCACATCTGGAAAAGGTGCAAGTGCCGGACGCTAGGGCGTTTTGTTTGACGCACAATTTATCTGAAAACCGGTTCCCACTTTTCAGATTGTGCTCTAGCCTATTGGCCGTAGCATAAATCGTAAGCGAATTGCTGGATATTCATTTTGCTGAAGGTGATGGAAAAACCGTATCCAAGCGAATCTGTCCACCGGTTCTCTTTTCGAACCACCACGCGATCACCTTTTGTTTTGCAAATAACTTTGTAACTCTGGTGCCCGCGGATAAGACCATTATTATGAATTTCCTTGACCCCGCCCTTACCGGCCAAACCTGCATTTGCGGGAAAGGTCAGAAGCGCGAAGACAAGGAAACTGGAGGTAAAAACACTTTTCATAAATATATCCTTTGGTTTCCGCAGGATACCTCACGAACCTTATGTCAGGCTGTGTAGAGGGTAGCTTCCTTGCGGTTTATGCGGCGTTTAAAATACGCTCTAATTTGGTGCGCACTTCTTTGCGCGTGCCCTTGGTTCTTTCCAAAATTTGTTTGGCTTTCAGAAAATCAAGCACCCGGAATTCACTTACCTCGGGCCGGATAAAAATATCGGGCCGATGATGTTCCAGCTTCAAATTTGTGATGCTTTGCATCAATAATTGGCTGGCGCCGAAACCGGCAGAAATCCTTGAAGGTATCTCCACGCCTTTATCAACGGGCATTCCCACCACATCGACCGCTAAAACTATATGGTCAAGCGTGCTCACCAGATCAAATGGCACCGGATTAACAATGCCGCCATCAACCAGCACCGTGCCGTTCAAAACTTCGGCCTTGAAGATGACGGGAATGGCTGCGGAAGCTGCAAGTGCCGGCATTAGTTTGCCACTTTCAATCACCACCTGTTGGTTGCCGTAAAAATCTGCCGCGACAACTTTCAACGGAATATCCAACTCCTCGAAACTATCAGGTAGACCGGATGGCAGGAATGCCTGCATGACTTTTTGCGCATTAAGCTCACCAAATCTGGGTAGGGTTTCAGTGAAGATCGAGCGAATGCTGTCGGGCCGTAACTTCCACAGACGTGTGGCAACTTCTTTGGGATCGGAAAATGTCTTTACGAAATATTCCCCAATCTCCGCGCCGCTCATGCCGCTGGCATAACCCGCGCCAACGATTGAGCCGATGGAAGCGCCAGCAATGATATCTGGACGCACACCCAAATCATCCAGTGCTTCGAGCACATGGACATGGGCAACGCCGCGCGCACCGCCGCCGCCAAGAACTAACGCAAGTTTGGTCAAGAGGCTTTCGGTCCCACTTTTACAATCGTCGGCTCCACACTCAAAAGCTGTTTTGCGATACGCTGCACATCTTCGCGCGTTACCGAGGAAATATAACCTTCCCGTTGATCAATATAATCAATGCCAAGATCGGCATCCTGAATGGCTACCAGCACGCTGGCGATTTTGGTTGATGTGTCCAGATTGGAAATTGCATAGGTGCCAATGACGTATTTTTTGGCGGCAATCAGTTCTTCGTTCGTTGGACCGTCTTTTGCCATTTTTGCGATTTCGCTTTTGATGACTTTCAGCGCTTCGTCCGCACGGTCATTTCTGGTGCCGGTACCGGAGGTTAAAATTGCCGCGTGATCGTAGGTAGAAATGCCCGAATATACGCTATAGGCGAGGCCACGTTTTTCGCGAACTTCATTATATAGTCTGGAAGAAAATGAACCGCCGCCCAGCACATGGTTCATCAAATGGGCTGCAAAGAAATCTTTATCGCTTCTTTTGAGACCGGGATAAACCAGCGAAATGGACGTTTGAGGCGCATCGAGCACCACGTCGATTTTCTTACCAAATTTCGGTACGATTTCCGGGATCGGGCGCAGCTCTGCTTTTTCTGGCAGGCTCCCGAACAAAGTATCGAGCATGAAACCCAGTTTCTCGGCACTGATCGCCCCAACCACACCGATTTTCAGATTATCACGGGCAAACAATTTGCGATGAATTTCGACAAGATCGTCCCGGTTCAATTTTGCCAGAGATTCTTCCGTCCCCGAAACCGGGCGCGAATACGCATGGCCGGCAAATAAAGCATCACGCATGGCAACACCTGCCAGATGGTTTGGGTTTTTCTTTGAACGAACCAGACGGGTGATCAGAGCCGTTTTCATGCGGTCAATTGGCTCGGCATCAAAGCGTGGTTCATTCAACGCAAGGCGAAACATTTCAAAGGCATTATCTACTTCACTTGCCAATGTGCGAAGCCTGCCGGTGAATGCATCACGGCCCGCTCCAAACCCCATTTCCACACCAAGTTCTTCAACCCGTGCCTGAAATACTTTATTGTCATAACGCCCTGCTCCTTCATCCAGCATTGTGGAGAGCAGTCGCAACAAGCCTTCTTTATCTTCCGGATCTTGCGAAGCTCCGCCTTTGAACGAAACCGAAATCGAAACGATTGGAACCGTATAATCTTCAACCAGCAATGCCTTTACTCCTGAAGGGCTGGTGACAGTTTGAATATTGACGGCAAAAGACGATGAGGTGCCGATTGCTAAAAAGGCAAACAGGGCCATCAAAGCGATGAGTTGTTTAGGCAAAAATACTTGGGTAAAATGGGTCATTAATTGGTCACCTCCGGGCGAAGATAGCTGGTAACGGAACGGCTCTTTTTAAGGTACTTACCGGCCACCCGTTCCACATCTGCTGCGGTTACTTTCGCGATACGATCTGGCCATGTGGTGATATCGGCAATCTTGCCGCCCATGGCGAGTACCGCACCATAAATTCTGGCCATGGTTGTCTGGCTGTCACGGTCATAGATGGTGGTTTTGATCAAACGACTGCGCGCCCGATCTACTTCACTCTGGCTAACTCCGTTTTTGATCAGGTCTGCAATCACACTCTCGATTGCATCTTCCAATACTTCAAGCGATACGTCGCCGCGTGGAACGCCGTATAGGGCGAAAGTGGACATATCATGGGCACCGCCCTGATAATATGACCCGGCAGCGGTAGCGTTTTTATCGCCAAGAATGATCTTTTGGTTGATCCGGCTGGTGGAAGCACCACCCAGAACAACAGCTAAAATATCCAGTGCTTCCGCATCATTGCCCTCGGCACTGTTATAAGATGGCACGAGGTAGGTGCGACGCCAGCTTGGGGAGGTAACCCGTTTGTCGAAATATTCCGCATATTTTGCGGCAATCGGTTCAGGTTCCTGCACCCGGTTTCTCTCACCCGGCTCCGCTCTTCGTTTCACTTTGCCGTAAGTTGCTTTTGCAAGCTTTGCCACTATTTCACGGGTTACATCGCCTGCGACCACCAAAATTGCATTATTCGGGGTATAAAATTTATCATAAAACGCAATAGCATCGTCCTTGGTGAGCGCCAGCATTTCATGCTCCCAGCCAATGATTGGCCGACCATAAGGGTGATGCTTGAAAAGCATGGCGCGGGCTGTCTCGCCGAGAATTGCGCTCGGATTGCTGCCAATTCTTTGGGAACGTTCTTCTAAAATAACATCGCGTTCCGGTAAAACGGTCTCGTCGGTCAAGGTGAGGTTTTCCATCCGGTCGGCTTCATAGGTCATCACCATTTCCAGAGCTGATGGAATAATTTTTTGATAATAGGCCGTGTAATCAGTGGTAGTGAAGGCGTTTTCCTGACCGCCAATTTCAGAAATCTTAGCTGAAAATTCACCGGCAGGGACGTTGGATGTTCCCTTGAACATCAAATGTTCCAGATAATGGGCGATGCCTGATTTTCCGATTCGCTCATCAGCAGAACCTGCCTTATACCAGACCATATGGGTGACAACCGGCGCACGATGATCAGGGATAACTACAACTTGCAGGCCGTTTTCCAGACGAAAATCGGATATTTCGGGTTGCTTTGGTGTTTTCCCGCTGGTTTGTGCAAACAGTCCGCTGGCGGAGCCAAACAGAATGAGAATGCTGGTGAAAATTGCGAATTGAAATTCTGCCAAATTGATACGGCGCATGTGGGATATACCTCCAGCCTGCAAATCACGGGTAAAAACAGTTCTTCTTGATATAGACTGCGCGGTGTCGTTGACCACTAAATTTTTGGTAATATTAGCCTTATCGCAAGAATTTGACCGAAATGTTACCGATATCAGGCTGGAATAACCTTAAATATCCCGATCATGGTGTCGCCGAACTTTCTTTGATCTTCCAGCGTGAAACCGGCCAGTATTGTTGGTGCGGAACTGGTTGCTTCCTCCAAAATTAGGGTAGCGCCTTCATTTAGCCAGTTATTTTCCACCAGAGATTCCACCGCTTTTTCTCCCAAAGCCTTGCCGTATGGCGGGTCTAGAAAGATCAGATCAAAACCGGCCCCCCGGTTCTTACCAAGGTTTGTGGCATCTATTTTCAATAGTTTGGTGCGGGCGTGCAGGTTAAAACTCTCGATATTCTGCCTGATCACCCCATAGGGCGATGATGCGTTTTCAATGAAGACGCAATAATCTGCGCCACGCGACAACGCTTCAATCCCTAATGCGCCGGTGCCTGCAAATAGATCAAGCACGCGCAAATCTGCAAAATCCATCCGGTTAACCAGTATATTGAACAGGCTTTCCCTTGTGCGATCACTGGTGGGGCGGGTAGCTGCCGATTTGGGGGATAAAAGCGTGCGGCCCCGAAATTCTCCGCCAACAATGCGCATCTCAGTCGCTTTTTCCGCGATTTCTGGATTTGCCAGAGCCGCTGAAGCGAGGTTTTGACGAAGCAGATTTGTTGTAGCGCTTGGACTTTGTCGGCGTTCGTTTTGTGGTCAGACGTTCGAGATTATCGGTATTCACCTGCCCGCGCACTACGCGTTGGGGCCGTTTTTGGCCACGGCTTGATTTTTGTTCCGCAGCTTTCTTTTGGGTGCGGGGAATTTCCGGGGCCAGATGAATGATCGGCGCATCGAAATCTGCGTTGGCGGCGGTGATCAGCTTTTCGCCCAATTGGGAGCGCAAAACTTTGCCCCTAATCTCCTGCACCATTCCACGCGGTAAATCTCCCAATTGGAACGGCCCATAGGAAATACGGATCAATCTTGTGACTTCCAGATCGAGCGCACCGAGAACTATTTTGATTTCACGATTTTTCCCCTCGCGCAAAGACAGCGTAAGCCATGAATTGCTACCGCGAGTCTCATCCAGTGTAGCTTCGATGGAGCCGTAAAGCACGCCATCAACAGCAATGCCTTCCTTCAATTTTTCAAGGGTCGCTTCATTTGCACGACCATGAACCCGCACACGGTAGCGGCGCAACCAGCCAGTGCTGGGAAGCTCCAGAATTCGCGCCAAGCCGCCGTCATTGGTTAAAAGCAGCAGGCCTTCGGTGTTGATATCCAATCTGCCGACAGTCAATACACGCGGCAATTCCGCGGGCAGAGCATCAAAGACAGTCTTGCGACCTTCCGGGTCGCTGTTAGTTGTGATCAGACCGGAAGGCTTATTGAAAAGCCACAGCCGTGTGCGTTCCTTACCACTAATTACTTTGCCATCTACCTCGACCCGGTCATCAGCAGTCACGGTGAAAGCTGGCGTTGTCAGCAATGTGCCATTCACGGAAACCCTGCCCGCTTCAATCCATGTTTCGGCCTGCCTGCGCGAACAGAGGCCTGCGCGCGCCATACGCTTGGCGATGCGTTCGCTTACCAAGGGCGCAGAAGTTTTAATTTCTTCATCCGGCGATGGTGTTTTGCTGTCATCCCTTTGTGCATTTTTGCTGCGGTTGACTTTGCGATCAGTTTTGTTTTGATCAACTTTGTTTTTATGTGGTTTCATAGCCCGTCTCTATCACTTCAATTCGCTCACGCCAAGCTGGAAGCAAATGTCAAAATTTATGGAAAAAGCACTGGAACAGGCAAACCTTGCTGCAAAACGTGGCGAGGTGCCCGTGGGTGCGGTAATTGTTCAAAATGGCGAAATCATTGCCAGTGCCGGTAATCGAACGATTGAAGATAAAGACCCAACGGCCCATGCGGAGGTTCTTGCCTTGCGTGAAGCAGCGCTTACCCTTGGCAATGAGCGGCTGTCTGAGTGCGATTTATATGTGACCCTTGAACCTTGCACCATGTGTGCGGGAGCAATTTCATTTGCCCGAATTAGGCGCCTCTATTTTGGCGCAGAAGACCATAAAGGCGGAGCGGTTGAAAACGGCGTGAGATTTTTCAGTGATCCAAGCTGCCATCATTGCCCCGATGTTTATACGGGCATGTCAGCTGGAGAAAGCACACGGATTTTGAAAGAATTCTTTAAAGAACGTCGATAAAATTCGACTGACTATTCCAGAAACTTCAAGCGTTTTTCTTCTTCACGCTTGCGCTTTTTCAAAATTTCCGGATCGAGTCCCTGATCTCCTGCAACCGCTGTTGTAGCGGCGTCGCGATAACCAGTTGGTGGCTCAGTCAGGAATTTACGCTTTGGACCAACGGAATAAGCCAGCTCTTTGCGAACTGCCAGAATTTTTTTCCTTTTTTTGGCACTCTCCCGCTGAAACTTATAAAACCCCTGTTTTTCATCCAAGACCGAAGTCTTATAATTACGCTCGATTTTAATGCCTTCTTTTTTGCGAAGACGCTCCGAAATTGGAACCTGACCCGTACGTTCATCCGGTTCAACAGCTTCACCACGAATTCTTGCGATTTTTTGTTCGGGTGATTCTGGCCAATCGGAATCGGCTACGGAGCTTTCGACAGTTATGGGTTCACGCAAAACACTCTTGTCTGAGGGAATCACCAAATCTGCGCGAGCCGAATAATCTATCTTTTCCTTTTTCTTGCCGCCAAGCGAAAACATGTTGAACACACCTTCAAGAGTTTCTTGCTCCTGAGACACACCCGTGCCGTACGTGGTTCCGCCAACACAGCCGGAAAGGCCAATAGTTGCTGCGATCAATCCTGAAACTAATACTGGGTACTTCATAATTGTCTGTCCCGATAACGGCAAACACGCCAATGCGGCGCTCGATATGCCAAATGGCACCCAATTGGGGCAACAATCCGGCATTTAGGCGGAAATTACAGCAAAAACCATTTTTGCGCAATGCGAACGGTCAACCCTGTGAGTAAAGTCCACAAAGGGTTAACCGCTTTTTTCTAGCGTCCTTCGATCTCCCGCATGGCATCAGCATCGCGCAGTGAGATATCCGGATAATCCGGATCAGTACCAACTTCCGGTAATACTCGCCAAGAACGGGCACATTTTGTGCCCTCAGCCATGACTGAGACAACGCCCACACCGGGAACATCTTCGAGCGTCAGAGCATCGGAAGGCACGCTTTTATTGGTGACCGAAATTGCGCTGGTGATGCAGATTTCTGCCAAATCCACATCAGATACTGCCTTTTGCAAATCTTCATCGGTGATGTAGACCACAGGCGCTGCTTCAAGGGATGAACCAATGCGTTTTTCACGGCGTTCAATTTCCAATGCGCCCGTTACAACACGGCGGACGTTACGGATTTTTTGCCATTTGGCGGCCAATGCATCATCGCGCCATTCAGCGGGAATCACCTCGAATTGCTCCATATGGATGGAACCTGCATCATCGCCATAGCGCGAAGTCCAGCATTCTTCCATGGTGAAAGAAAGCATTGGAGCCAACCATTTGGTGAGACAATCAAACAGGATTTTCACCACTTGCAGGGAAGCTTTGCGGCGCTCCGATGACGGTGCGTCGCAGTAAAGTGCGTCCTTGCGGATATCGAAATAAAACGCTGACATTTCAACGGTCATGAAATTGAACAATTGCGCGAAGATGCGTTTGAAATCGAAATCATCATAGCCTTTTTGTACGATTTCATCGAGTTCCACCAAACGGTGCAACATCAGGCGTTCAAGTTCAGGCATTTCGGCGAAGGGGATATCTTCGCCTTTATAGTGGCCCAATGTGCCCAGCATCCAGCGCAGTGTGTTGCGCATTTTGCGATAGGCATCGACACTGGTTTTGATGACTTCATCGCCAATGCGTTGATCTTCGGCATAATCAATTGATGATACCCACAGGCGCAGAATATCTGCACCGAACTGCTGGATGACCTTTTGCGGGTCAACGGAATTGTTGAGAGACTTTGACATCTTGCGACCGTCTTCGCCCATGGTGAAGCCGTGGGTCAAAACCGCATTATAAGGTGCCCTACCCCGTGTGCCGCAACTTTCAAGCAAAGAGGAATGGAACCAGCCGCGGTGCTGATCGGAGCCTTCCAGATATAGATCGGCTGGCCATTGCAGATCGTCGCGCTCTTCCAGACAGAAGGCATGGGTGGAGCCAGAATCGAACCACACGTCGAGAATGTCGGTGACCTGTTCCCAATCGTCCAGATTATCAACAATGCCGGTGAGGAATTTTTCCTTTGCACCATCAGCATACCATGCGTCTGCGCCTTCAACGCGGAAGGCTGCCATGATGCGGGCGGCCAGTTCGTCTGATTTATCAAAATCCGGACCGGGAATGACTTGCCCGGTTTCCTCATTGCGAAAAACACAGATTGGCACGCCCCATGCGCGTTGGCGTGACAGCACCCAATCCGGGCGCTGTTCGATCATCGCACGCAGACGGTTCTGGCCAGTGCCGGGAACGAAACGGGTGTCATCGATTGCTTTTAAAGCACGGGAACGAAGGGTTGTCCCGTCCTCTAGGTCACGATCCATATAGACGAACCATTGAGGCGTATTGCGGAAGATGATCGGTTTTTTCGAACGCCATGAATGGGGATAGTCATGCTTGACGCGGCCACGGGTGAACAAATTGTTCTGGCCGATAAGCGCAGTGATAACCGCCTGATTGGCCTTACCTTTTTTGCCTTTGTCGTCGATGATGCGAACATCGGGGAAACCCGGCGCATCTTCAGTATATGAACCATCATCTGCCACAGTGAAGGGAATTGCTGTTGAAATGCCTTTGGCTTCGATCTCGTTTGCTTTGGCCATCCAGATTTCAAAGTCGTCTCGACCGTGGCTGGGAGCAGTATGCACAAAGCCAGTTCCGGCTTCATCGGTAACGTGATCCCCATCCAGCAGTGGCACTTTGAAGGAATAGGTGTCGTTGAAACCAGCCAGAGGATGCGAGCAGATGACACTTGCCAAATCTGCGGCAGATACATCCTGCAAACGCTTGAAGGTGACTTTAGCTTTCGCGGCGCATTCTTCTGCCAATGCATCGGCGAAGATCAGCTTATCGCCGGGTTGTGGGCCAAACTCCTGTTCGGCGCTGGCAACTTCGAAGAGACCATAGGAGATGCGGTTAGAATAGCAGATTGCTCGGTTGCCCGGAATCGTCCATGGGGTTGTGGTCCAGATAACGACCGATGTTCCGACCAGATATTCAGGGCCTTCGAGTACAGGGAATTTTGCCCAGAGTGTATCGCTTTCATAGACCTGATATTCGATCTCGGCTTCGGCCAAGGCTGTGCGTTCCACCACCGACCACATGATCGGTTTGGAGCCACGATAGAGCTGACCGGATTTGGCGAATTTCATTAGCTCACCGGCAATTACCGCTTCGGCGTTGAAATTCATGGTGAGATACGGATTTTTGAAATCGCCGATCACGCCAAAACGTTGGAATTCTTCTGACTGTACGCCGACCCAATGGGTGGCGAAATCACGGCATTCCTTGCGGAATTCATTGACCGGAATATCGTCTTTGTTTTTGCCCTTGGCGCGGTATTGCTCTTCGATTTTCCACTCGATGGGAAGACCGTGGCAATCCCAGCCCGGCACGTAATTGGCATCACGGCCACGCATCTGGAACGAGCGGTTGATGATGTCTTTGAGGATTTTATTGAGCGCATGGCCGATGTGCAAATTGCCGTTGGCATATGGAGGGCCATCATGGAGGATGAATTTCTCACGGCCTTTGGACTGCTCACGCAGCTTTTTATAAAGGTCCATTTCCTTCCAGCGCGCTACGATTTCCGGTTCCTTTTTTGGAAGGCCGGCGCGCATGGGAAATTCTGTTTTGGGCAGATTTAATGTGTCGGAATAATCAAATGGTTCGGATGAATTATCGCTCATGGTTCTCGTACTATTTTCCCGCCTGTTTTGATAACGGCAGGGACCTTTGGTCTGGAAATTACGCTGATGTGACTAAAAACTGGACCGGATGCCAAAAAGACATGGCCGCTTAATCCCGGAACTCTCTTTGATTGCTTCAAACAGAGGCCGGGCAAATAATTCGTGTGCTGATCATATGATTTTGCATTTCTGTCTTCTATCAGCAGAGAATTAACGAATAAAGGCCTTTATGGCCGCTTGGCTTAAAAAACCTCGCCATCGAGCTTTTCAAATATCAGTGAACGCATTTTTGAAGTGATGAAACCGGGCGCAATCCAGCCAATCACGCGACTGATTTTGGCGGCGGCACCGGGATAATAAGTTCGCTTTTTTGCCTGTGCCGCTTTGAGGATACCAAGGGCCAGTTTTTCCGGGGCCACACGGTTTTTGTCACTGGAACCTTTGGGCGAGTATTTCTCGGCGTGACCGGTTCGTACAGGTCCGGGGAAAACGCAGGTGACAGCAATGCCGATTTTCGCAAACGGTTTTGCGATACTTTTGGCATAAATAGCCAGTGCGTCCTTGGAAGCGGCATAGCTTGCAGCACCCGGATACCCCACCGCGTAGGACAAGGATGAAATGAATACCAGACTGGATTTGGAAGACATGCCCTCTTTTGCCAAGCCATTGGCTAACAACATGGGGGCTGTGAGATTTACGGCCAATACTTTTTGATGCGCTTCTATCGGGATTTTTTCGAATTTTCCGGTGGCGCTTATTCCAGCGTTCAAGACTACTATATCAAATGGACCCTGTTTGACGAGGTTTGATATCTCGCCTTTGAGGTTGGTGATATCTGATAAATCGAGCTGGTATGTAACCACGTTCCCGCTTGCAGTATCACGCAAGTTTTGTAAGCCGTTGGCGTCGTAATCGACCACATGAACCTGATAGCCTCGGGATAGTAATTGCTGCACGAGCGCATGGCCCAATCCGTGGACACCGCCTGTCACCAATGCTTTAGGAAGATTGCTCAAATCAGACACCCGCGCCAAATAGGTTTTTTACGCGGTCCAATGCCAATGCTTTATGACCAATGGTTGCGACCGGTTTTCCGGTGCTGATTTCACTTTTGATTTTGCGGGCTGAATATTGCGGGTTGATGAAATATTTACGGGCTTTACCGAGTTGCAACCCAGCCTTCTCGTGCATGTTGGTTGCGGTCGCGCCGGGGTGCAGGATTTGTACGTCTATCTCGTGTTTCCACTCCTCGTGCAGTGCTCTGGCGAAGCCTGCCAGTCCTGCTTTGGAGGCAGCGTAAGAAGCGAAATTTGCAGCTCCCTTATGGGCGACCGAACCAATTAGAGTAAGGCAAGAACGGTTAGGGCTAGCAGCAAGCAGGGGATGGAATTTCTGCGCGAGTATGATTGGGCCAATAAGATTTGTATCAAGGGTTAGCTGGATATTCTCAGCCGTTTCATCGACGGGATCGCCGGTTTCCCCAACGGCGGCGTTTACGATCAAATTGTCTATGTGATCCCAGCCGAGACCTTTGATATGAGACAGCAACTGATCGGCAAAATCAGGGTTAGCCTGATCGCCTTGAAAATAACTGGCGTTGTTTGGCCAATTGGACAATTGATCCTGTGGACGCCGTCCGACGCCTACGAGACTATCAGTTTCAGCGGCGTAAAGCGCTGCAAGTTCCAGCCCGATGCCATCGCTGGCGCCGGTGATGATAACGTTGTTAGCCATCCAGCGCTTGAGCATATTGTGGCCATAGGCCAGCATTTTCTGGTAGGCCTTGCAAAAACTGACGCGCTTCATTGTCGTCGATTTTCATTTGTTCGATGAGGTCATCGGCGTTTTCGAATTTCACTTCATCGCGCAATTTTGAATGCAGATAGACGGTGAGTTCTTCGCCGTATAAATCACCCGAAAAATCAAACAGGAAAGTCTCGAATAAAGCTTCGCCATTTTCAAATGTCGGGCGGCGGCCATAGCTTGCGACACCATCATGGCGGTCGCCATTTTTACGAATGACGCGCACGGCGTAAATGCCGTAGGCAAGCGTGGTTTCCGCCGGAAGCAAGATGTTAGCGGTTGGAAAACCGAGCTCGCGGCCTAGTTTCTTTCCTTCAATCACCGTTCCGCGCAGGCGGAAACCATAGCCGAGTAAACCGTTGGCGAGCGCGATATCGCCCTCACCCAGTGCTGCCCTGATGCGGCTCGAGGAAATCACTTCTCTGTTTTCATCGCTAATAGCTTCGATCAGCGTCACGTCGAAACCTGCGGCCTTGCCTTCCTTGGCAAGCATTTCAGGCGTGCCTTGTCGTTTTTTTCCAAAATGGAAATCATAACCTGTGATCACATGGCTTGCAGCCAGATCACGACCAAGAAATTCTTCGATGAACGCAATGGCGCTATTGCCTGCAAAGTCGCCATCAAAGCGTTGTTCGATCATTGCGTCAAAGCCGAGACTTTCAAGCAGCTCTGCCTTCATGGCAGACGGGGTAAGCCGAAACACCGGATGCTCCGGGCGAAACCATGTTCTTGGATGAGGCTCGAACGTCAAAACACAAGCCGGCACATTGTTGCGCTTTGCCACTTCAAGGGCCGCATCCAGTACGCCGCGATGACCGCGATGCACACCGTCAAAATTGCCAATGGCAATGACACCGCCCTTCAGGGCATCGGGCATATTGTTTATGTCATGGATGATTTGCAAAATTCGAACTCTTTAGAATTACCAATAAAACTACCAGGCGAGGCGTGGAAGATACGCCACCGGAGTGGCATTATGCAATTGCAAAAATTGCTGCACTTTCTCGTGGTCGGGATTTTCCACTTTACCATACTCACTTGAATGAATGCCTGCACTGATAAACAGCACGTCCAGATCATTTTTCTGTGCGCCCAGAATATCTGTTGGCATGCCATCGCCAATCGCCAGAATGCGTGATCGTTCAATCTTCGTATCGGAAAGCGCATCAACGCGGGAAATCGCCAGATCGTAAATTGGTTTATGGGGCTTTCCGACAATCCGGGTTTCACCGCCAATGGCCGCATAATCACGGGCCAAAGCGCCTGCGCAAAACAGCATCTTGTCGCCTTTTTCAACCACAATATCCGGGTTGGCACATATGAAAGGAAGCTTTGCGGCATGGAATTGGGCCAGAAGATCGTGATAGCTTTCCGGCGTATCGGTACTATCATCTTTCAGGCCGGTACAAACAACGGCTTCTGCATCTTGCCAATCGACCAGTTTTACATCCAGTCCTTCAAACAAGGATTTATCGTGTTCAGGTCCAAGGTAATGGATCGGGCCGTCGAGCTGTTCGATCAGATCACGGGTTGCGTCCCCCGATGTTACCACTTCGTCAAACACGCCGGTCATGGGCACGCCCAGACGTTTCAAATGAGCAAGCACTGGCGGCGTTGGTCTTGGCGCATTGGTGATCATCACAACGATGCCACCTTTGTCGCGAAAAGCGGAAAGCGCCTCCATGGCCTGTGCCCACGGGGTGACGCCATTATGCAGGACGCCCCACACGTCACACAGAACCGCATCATAATTATCGGCAATTTCATTCAGACCGGAAATTCTGGCAATGTTCGTCATGTTTTCACTTTGGGCGATGGATGGGTGGGCGATGGGATGAATGGTGGGATATTTTCTCGTTCTGCAATGGCGCATATTCATCTTCCCGGCAAGGGGAAGTTTGCCTCCTTAACCATGTTCGATTACCATAGGCTCCTAATTGAGTATCTTGTGGGGTAGTTTTGCGTCATTACAAAGTACCCACGAAGCACCACATTTCGGGTTTATTTCCCTGCCAATATGATTTCGCATCATTTGAGAGAATTCCATGAGAAGCTTGGTTGAATATTTATACCAATGTTTGAAACTACCAGCTATTGCGCTCATTCTTGCGGGCGGCTCTGTGTTGATAGCCGACCCATTTGTAGAACTTTCCCTGATTGAAAAAACGCTGATTTTTGCCGGTATTTTTACCGTCCTCATCTCCGTGAAAAATCATTTTGAGCAGGCAAAACTGGTAGCCGAGATGCGCAAGCATTTGGACGGTATTTCTGAATTCGAGCGGGATATCGCCAAACGGTTAGACGGCGTTTCTGCTCATCTGGATGATGGGGAATTGCTGACAACGGTTTCAGAACGGATGGACGGCCTTGAGCAAAAATTTAATTCATCGCTCAAAAAATTCGCCAATGGCCCGGGTGCCAATATGCATCCGGTGAATGAAAATATCCCGTTGAGAAATCTTCTGCTTAATCCGGAGGCTATCGCAGCTTCAAATAATTTCCAACGGGCTGATGAATTTGAAGACCATGTGGATGAAGGCGAATTGCAACTCTATCTACAGCCGGTTTTGACGCTACCTGATCGCGAGGTCACCCATTATGAAGCCTTTGCGCGGTTTGAACTGGGTGATGGCGAAATTATCAAATGCAGTGATTTTTTAAATGAGGCAAAACAATCGGGTGCAATTGTCGAGTTGGACCGTCAGATGTTGCTCAAAATTGTTCAGCTTCTACGCGATTTGCGACGCGAGGATATGGAACCTGGAATTTTCTGGAACCTTTCTCCGACCAGTTTGGATGATGAAGGCTTTTTCAAAGATGTTTTGGAAATCCTGACGGCAAACTCGGTTGTTTGCCCACAAATTCTGGTGGAGATTTCTCAAGACAAATATCAGAAACTTGGATTGTCAAAGTTGCGAATGCTATCCTCCCTGCGTGATCTTGGCGTGGGCTTGTCGATTGATAATTGCGATGATCTGATTTTGCTTCAACGCCTGATTAAGTCGAGTGCTTTTTCATTCATTAAAATCCCGATCACGACACTGGTTGGCTATGAAGGGGAAAACCACGAGTTGAATGGCGTGCAGATTGCCCATCAAGCTCACAAGAACCAAACTCACCTGATTGCCACTCACGTGGAAAAAGAATATCAGGTGATGGAATTGATTGATCAGGATATCATGATGGCTCAGGGGGATTTGTTTTCTGAACCCCGTCCGGCAAAGAGCCGGGACGATAATCCCGCGCCGGATGTGGATTCATTTGCAACCACCTGACACTTGGTCAAGAGCTGTATAATTTTGTTAACTATAACGCTTATGTTTGCGCCCGTACCGGCCAAAAATTGCGAAATTTCTTGACTCTGAGGCCCACACTTCCTATTTCATTTGTTGTTAGCACTCTTCTAGAGGAGTGCTATTTTTGTTGGAATCGCGCAAATCATTTGCGCTGTCTAAAATGGATTAGAAATTATGGCAAAGAAGATCAATTTTCGCCCTCTTCACGACCGTGTTGTTGTTCGCCGGGTTGAAGCTGAAGAAAAAACTGCCGGTGGCATCATTCTTCCAGACAATGCTCAGGAAAAACCTTCCGAAGGTGAAATCGTTGCAATAGGTTCAGGCGCTCGCGATGAAAGCGGCAAGCTGGTTCCGCTGGACGTTAAAAAAGGCGACCTTATCCTGTTTGGCAAATGGTCAGGCACAGAAGTTCAGATCAATGGTGAAGACCTTTTGATCATGAAAGAGTCAGACATCATGGGAATTATCGGTTAATTCCGTCTCTCTTAATTCATCAAATATTTTAATCGTGTGAACCGCTCACTTGAAATTGCGGCAAACACATAAAGGAGCTTAAAATGGCTGCTAAAGAAGTAATTTTTGGTACAGAAGCACGCAACAAGATGCTAGCTGGCGTCGACATTCTTGCTAATGCTGTAAAAGTAACGCTTGGTCCTAAAGGCCGTAACGTTATTCTCGACAAAGCTTTCGGCGCACCGCGCATCACTAAAGATGGCGTGACCGTTGCTAAAGAAATCGAACTTGAAGATAAATTTGAAAACATGGGCGCACAGATGGTGCGTGAAGTTGCTTCAAAAACCAACGACGCTGCAGGCGATGGCACTACAACTGCTACCGTTCTTGCTCAGGCAATCGTACGTGAAGGCGCAAAAGCTGTTGCTGCCGGCATGAACCCGATGGATCTGAAACGCGGCATCGATCTTGCTGTTACCGATGTAGTTGCAACTCTCAAGAAAGATTCAAAAACCATCAAGACTTCTGCTGAAGTTGCTCAGGTTGGCACAATTTCTGCCAATGGCGAAAAGCAAATCGGTAAAGACATTGCTGAAGCAATGCAGAAAGTCGGCAATGAAGGCGTGATCACAGTTGAAGAAGCTAAAACTGCTGAGACCGAACTTGAAGTTGTTGAAGGCATGCAGTTTGACCGTGGTTATCTGTCTCCTTACTTCGTGACTAACACGGAAAAAATGATTGCAGACATGGAAGACCCTTACATTCTTCTGCATGAATCAAAACTTTCAAACCTACAGGCAATGCTGCCAATCCTTGAAGCTGTTGTTCAGTCTTCCCGTCCTTTGCTTATCATTGCAGAAGATGTTGAAGGCGAAGCGCTGGCTACTCTGGTTGTTAACAAATTGCGCGGCGGCCTGAAAATTGCTGCTGTTAAAGCTCCTGGTTTCGGTGATCGTCGTAAAGCAATGCTTGAAGACATCGCAGTTCTTACCGGTGGTCAGGTTATCTCCGAAGACCTCGGCATCAARCTGGAAAACGTAACSCTCGAMATGCTTGGCACTGCCAAGAAAGTWAMTGTCTCTAAAGAAAACACCACTATCGTTGATGGTGCTGGCAAGAAAAAAGACATCGAAGGTCGCGTMAACCAGATCAAAGCTCAGATCGAAGAAACTTCTTCTGACTAYGACATGGAAAAACTGCAGGAACGTCTGGCSAAACTTGCYGGCGGTGTTGCTGTTATCCGCGTTGGTGGTGCTACTGAAGTTGAAGTTAAAGAACGCAAAGACCGTATCGACGATGCGCTGAACGCTACGCGTGCAGCTGTTGAAGAAGGCGTTGTGCCTGGTGGCGGTGTTGCTCTTTTGCAGGCTTCTVTTGCGATTAAAGTTAAAGGCGAAAATGATGACCAGAATGCTGGYATCWMYATCGTTCGTCGYGCACTWCAGGCTCCTATTCGTCAGATCGCTGAAAATGCGGGTGATGAAGGTTCAATCATCGTTGGTAACATTGTTGCCAAGAAAAAAGCTGGTTACGGCTAYAATGCCCAGACTRGYGAATTCGGTGACATGTACAAAATGGGCATCATCGATCCGGTGAAAGTGGTTCGCCACGCACTACAGGATGCAGCTTCTATTGCGTCTCTGCTGGTAACCACCGAAGCTATGGTTGCTGAAGCTCCTGCCAAAGGCGGCGCTGGCGCACCAGCCATGCCTGACATGGGCGGAATGGGCGGCATGGGCGGCATGATGTAAGTCAAGCCAACCATACGGTTGATATTACGAAGGGCAGCTCGATTGAGCTGCCCTTTTTTTGTTCTCACGGGCGTATCCAAGCTTCGCTTGGGCCCTCCGGATGGGCGGCGCATTAGCGCCGGGTTCCCACGCTCGCCCTTTGGGCTCTCATTCATTTTCCAAAAATTTATCGGACCGTTCCCTTGCTCGATCCCATCTGTATCTACCTCCGCCTTCGGCGGGGAGCGAAGAGCGACCGACGCTAATGCGCCGCGCCTTCACAGGGCCCGACCGATAGGGAGGATACGCCCGTGAGAACAAAAAAACGAACCCTCAGGGCTCACCGTAAAAACAAAACTAATCCGCGCCTAATTTCGCGATAGTTTGCATCAGCGAGCCGATATCCAGTTCCTCATTTTGAGAGGAAAGCTCCTGCTGTGCAGACTTCCATGATTTTGATGCTTGGTTTAAGCGCTCAGCCCCAAGAGGCGTGAGTTCGAGAATGCGCTTGCGTCCATCATCAGGATCGCTCCGAGAAATCAAAAAGCCCTGCTTCTCCAATGGTGCCAATCCCCGCGATAGTGCAGACTGGTTCATATCCAGAAAGTCGGCAAGCGCCTGCACGGTGTATTCCTCTGGACCTGAAATATAACAAAGCATGGCAAACTGACCGACGGTCAGGCCGTGGGCGCTGAGCTTCTCATCATATGAACGCATCAACCGTCTGGAGGCCTGACGCACAGCGAGACAATAACAAGCGCCTCTTCGCGCCTCCCTCACTTCATCGACAAAAGTAAAGGTCTTGGTATCAGACATAACACCTCCTATTGCTTGACTCCATGCGTATGCCTATAATATACATGCATATACCTTTAATTTTAATATAGCTGATAATACAACCAATTCCAAGCCAATGAGCCCAAATGAGGATGACCATGACTTCCAGTACTATCCACGCACCAGAACAAGAATTTGGTTCCATTCCAATGGACAAATTGATGCAGTTTTCGGGGTTGGAAGTTTTGCAACAAATGCTTAATGGGGAAGTCCCCGGTCCGACCATTGCCCGGACGATGAATTTCACCATAACCGAAGTCGGTTCAGGCACTGCAGCATTTCGCGGAGAGGCCCTGGCCGATCACTACAATCCGCTGGGAACTGTTCATGGGGGATGGGCGGCAACCATCATCGATTCAGCGCTGGGTTGTGCGGTTCAGACCAAATTACCAAAGGGTATTGGGTTCACGACGATTGAATTCAAAGTAAACTTGGTTCGCCCGATATTTGACCATACCGGCGAGGTCATTTGCGAAGGTAATGTGATTCACATGGGACGTACCATCGCCACGTGCGAAGCAACTTTGAAAACCAAAGACGGAAAACTGCTGGCCCATGGCACAGCCACCTGCGCTATCTTCCCTATTAAGCAGCCAGATTAATAATTGGTTTAGCGCTTACCTTTTAGAAACTGATCAAAGATCGAACCAAGCTCGCTTTGGTATTTTTCCTGAGTTTGACGACCGGTGTCGAACATCTCACCGAACAAATCTCCCAGTCCTCCGCCTGAACTTTCTTCCGGTTGTATCTTTTGCTCGTTTTGGGGCCGGGATTGTGTCCTGCGATTACCCGCGCCGCCGCTGAGCATGTCTTCAAAAATTTTACCCAGTGGGTTATCCATCGGAGAGGGCTGGCTAGGTGCCTGCCTCGCGCCGCCGCCCATCATTTGCCCAAGCAAATCTTCCAGCGGGTTTCGCGATTGGGGTCTGTTTCCTGATTGAGCAGGTCCGCCGCCCATCATCTGTTCCAATATCTGGCCCCACGGGTTTTGACTACCACCAAGATTTGAAGCAGTCGAACCGCCACCCTGCATTTGTTTGAACAGGCCACCCAAGACCATAGGTGCGAGAGCTGGCAGCATCTGTTTTAATATGCTTTCGCCGATGCCACTTGCCTGCGCTGCTTGCGCCGCGACAGCACGGCTGACGTCTTTATTACCGAACAAATGGGATAATATGGCGTTTCCATCCTGCATTCCTGCTGGCGAAAAAGCCGCAGCGGGATTGTTCATATATTGAGAATGCTGGCCGCTGCTCAAGGCCTGCATGAAAGATGCAAAGCCTGCCGGATCTGCTGTATTTCGTTTCAATCCTTGAGAAAATGCGGGTAAAAGCGCCTCAAGCGCCTTTTCCGTTTGCTCCTGAGTGAGTTCAAATTGCCGGGAAAGATTTTGATGAAACTCCCCGCTTTGTGCATTTTGCATCATTTCATAGAGGGTCGGCATGATTTTTCTCCGCTTTTTTTGCAAAAAAATACTCGATGATGAGCAGGCTTAATCGAAACTTAACCATAATGCCGCAATATCCAGATTAATAGCAGCGTAGGGTAAAATTTAATAATGCAACAAGATATCGTTACCAGTACTCCAGAACATACAGCGAATTCAGCTCGCCGGGTCATCAAAAACACACGCGGAACGCGGATGGGTTATCTAGTATTCAACGGGCAACCAAGCGGCGTGCCCTGCGGAGTTAGAGAATTCTCCACCGAAGGCGCAGTGCTTACCATGAACGGGTGGATGGGCGTGCCAGACGCTTTTTCCCTGTTTATTGAACCGGACAGTGTGAAGGTTGACTGCAAAGTCATGCGCAAACGCGGCAGTAAAGTGCAGGTTAGTTTTGAAACCTGGGAAAACAATGTTCGCTACCGCACACGGTAATTGAATTTAATACAAAATTTTTTTGTTACAATGCCCAGTTGGATCACCTTCCAGCTGGGCATTTTTGTGTTTTCCTATTTAGGTTTCATTTACCTTATTATCTTACCTTTCGTCATGCAGGGTAACTTAGTTGGTCAGACCAACATTCGAAAGGTCAGACGTTATGTCTGAAACCAATCTTGGAAACGGCAGCCCCAAGCTCGCAGAGCGCGCTGTTCGCAGGCGAGTTTTGCAGGGCGCTCATGCAGCCTTCAACAATGAATTCAGTGCTGTGCCGTGCCGGGTAAAAAACATCAGTCAAACCGGTGCCCTTCTGGAATTTGAAAATCCTGATTGCGTGCCAACGAAATTTACTCTTCATGTGGCCCTTGAACGCTACAAGATTGAGTGTCGCACGGTACGAAAGGACAAAAATTGGGTGGGCGTCGAATTCTGCGGCGAAAAACAGGAAACCAATCTGGCGCGTTTTCAAACTCTTAAAATGTCCGACAGCCATTCAAGCGCGGCTGAAACAAAAGAAACTGAGTTAAGGGAGATACTGCAACAGCGTCGGCAGGAAAGTCTACTAACCCTTCATCTACAGGAAAAGAAGAAGGCAAGTGAAGAACAGCCAGTGGGACGAAAAACTGTTGTAGCGTTCGGTAAACGGGTGTGAACGCACGATTTTAGAGCCTAATCTTTTATTTCACGCGCTTCTTGTCTGAAAATTGGTTCCCACTTCGCGAAGTGCTCTAAAAAGCATATTCTGTGAACAGCGGATCAAGGCTCTTATTCCACTCGCCATTATATTTTTGAAGCAATATTTCTGCCGGTGTCATGCCGCTAGCGACTGTCTCCTGCAATGGGGCCAGATGTACGCTTTCATCGAAACCTTCACCGTTTAATCTTGCGCGTTCGACCAGACCTTGTCGCGAAATTTCAAGAATTTCCTTAGCAAAGCCAAGTAGCTCCCGACCGGCAATTTTTGCACGAAGGCCTTCTTTGGGAACCGCTTCACGCAAATCGAACACCATTTCCGGTGTCCAGTCGGAAATCAGTTCTTCTGCGGCATCGAGTGACGGGCTGCTATAGAGCAATCCCACCCAGAAAGCAGGCAAGGCACAGATTTTGCGCCATGGGCCGCCATCGGCGCCGCGCATTTCAAGGAAACGTTTGAGGCGGACATCGGGGAATACCGTGGTCATGTGGTTGCTCCAGTCACCGACCGTTGGCTCCGGGTTGGAAACCTCACCTTTCAATGCACCATCCATAAACTGGCGGAAGGTGATATGGGTGCAATCATGGTAGCGACCGTCGCGAATGACGAAATACATCGGTACATCAAGCGCCCAATCCACATAGCTTTCAAAGCTGAAATCCTTGTCCAGCATGAAGGCATGATAGCCGCCACGCTGATTATCGGTGTCGCGCCAGATATCGCTGCGCCATGAAAGAAGGCCGTTGGGCTTGCCCTCAGTGAAGGGTGAATTTGCGAAAAGGGCTGAGACCATGCCCTGCAATTTCAGGGATGTTTGCAGCTTGCGCACCATGTCGCGCTCGCTGTCGAAATCCAGATTCACCTGAATTGTACAGGTGCGATACATCATATCGTGGCCTTGGCTGCCAACCTTAGGCATATAATTGGTCATGATTTCATAACGGCTTTTGGGCATGCGCGGGGTTTCTTCAAACGTCCAGATCGGGCTGCCGCCAAGACCTAAAAAGCCAATACCCAATTCATCGGCAACCGCTTTCACCATGTCCAGATGACGATTGGATTCGCTGCAAGTCTGGTGAAGGGTTTCGACCGGCGCGCCGGAAAGTTCGAACTGTCCGCCCGGCTCCAATGAAATCGCGCCCTGCCCGTTTTCCTCAAACAATCCGATGAGATTGCCATCGTCAATAATTGGTTCCCAGCCGAGCTTTTTCTGCATGCCCTCAAGGATCGCGCGAATGCCGTTATCACCGCCATAGGGAACGGGTTTATGGCTGTCGCGATAGAAGGCGAATTTTTCGTGCTCGGTGCCAATGCGCCAATCGGATTTTGGTTTGCAACCAACGGCAAGCCAATCCACTAACTGGCTTTTGGTTTCAATCGGTGTGTCGTCGGTGGTATCGCGTGCCATTTATCTCTGCCTAAACCCAGTCGCATTTCAATTCGTTTCGAAGATACATATCAACACAATGCTTTACTATTGCAATGCTTATCCGTTCACTCTTTTTTGCGCCAGTCACCTAGCACTGCCTGAACCAAAGTGAGCGCCGCAACCGCTGCTGTATCAGCACGCAGAATACGGGGCCCAAGTGATATAGGTGTGACAAATTCCAGCGTCTTCAAGTGTTTTCTTTCCTCAATCGAAAACCCGCCTTCGGGGCCAATGAGAATGGCCAGTGGGCCGGGCTTGATCTGGGCCAGAATTTCCACAGCACTTTCATCTGTTTCAGTCTCGTCGCAATAGATTATATGGCGAGATTTATCCCAATTGGCCAGTAAATCCATCAATTTTACCGAGGGTTTCACCACCGGAAGTGTGAGAATTCCGCATTGTGCTGCCGCTTCTTTTGCATAACCTTCGATGCGCTCGGAACTTGGCTTGGTGAACTGTGTATGCTGGGTCAGAACCGGTTGCAAAATGCCCGCGCCCATCTCCACCGATTTTTGCACCATATAGTCGAGGCGACCCTGTTTTAGCGGTGCAAAAAGATAGACCAAATCATAGGGTTCCGGTTGCTCACGCAATTGTCGAACGGGCGTGATCTCACAGGATTTTCGGCCAATTGGCTTGATATTCCCTAGCCATTCGCCGTCCCTGCCATTGAATAATAATACTTCACTGCCTTCTTTCAGGCGCAGCACGTTCAACAGATAATTGGATTGGGCGCGGTCGGGCTCTATTTTCCCATTTTCCGAGAGGGATTGCTCCACAAACAGACGCTGGGTTCGGAAATCGTAACGTTCACTCATTTTCGCACAATAATAATGTGGAGGCGCAAGGGTCCATGTGCGCCAAGGATCAGGGTTTGTTCGATATCGGCAGAGCGCGATGGGCCGGTGATCATGTTTAATACGCGAGGCATTTCGCCAGCGCCATATTTATCGCGTAGTTTTTCAAGCAGGTTTTCATAGCTGGTTTCAATGTCATCAGCATTAATCACAACGATGTGGGTTTCGGGCAAAAAATTGAGCGTGGTCGGATTGTCCTTGCCGGACTCCATGAACAGGGTTCCGGTCTCGGCCACTCCGCCAAGGGCATGGCTGACGCCGACCATATCATCGCCATAGGTTCGACCATGGCTGATTTCGAGCAGGCTTTCATAGCCTCGCAGCAGGGTTTTCAACCGCTTGTCGTCACCAGTGCGAATGGCGCTTGGTAAATTATGTTCGCGCAAATATTTTGCTATGTTGTTCGCGACTTCTCTCGGCTTGGAGAATACAACCGTAGCATCGGCCTTGACTGCGCGTTCTTCAAATCGGGCCTGAATGGCTTTTTTAGATTCGGGAAGCTTTGGAATGATCCCGTCGGCCTTGGCTATGGCAGCGGTGCGAAGATTTTTCCGGCGCTCATCATGATTACCATTGGGGGCAATGGCGGCGCGGACTTTGCTTAAAATTTCTTCTCTCTGGCTCATAGATCACCTGCATCACGAGCCTGACGCTCGCGCCACTGGCTCATAAAGGTTGAGCCTTCGGGTGCGGGCATGTCGCGGTGTCTGGTCCATCCCCATGCAAACGGCAAAGATTTGATGCGGTGGTTGACACCGCCGAGCAGCCAGAGAAATCTGGCCGAGGCAGAAGCCATCATCCGGTATAAAAACGGACGCTTGGCCACCCATGCCCAACCTCGGATTGAAGCTCTCTGGGTCATTGGAGACAGGTGTTTTTCAAACTCCCTCTCGCGCCAGTGCCGCATCATTTTCGGCAGAGGAATGTGCATCGGACAGACATCTTCGCAACGGCCACAGAATGTGGATGCATTCGGCAAATGTCCGGCTTTATCGACGCCGATCAGGCTGGGGGATAAAACGGCTCCCATTGGCCCCGGATATACCCAGCCATACGCATGACCGCCAATGGCGTGATAAACCGGACAATGGTTCATGCACGCGCCGCAACGAATGCAGCGCAGCATATCCTGAAACTCGGTTCCCAACATGGAAGAACGACCATTATCGAGCAGTACCACGTGGTATTCTTCCGGCCCATCCGGGTCGTCTTCGCGGCGTGGGCCGGTTGAGAGCGTGGTATAAACCGACATGTCCTGTCCCGTGGCGGAGCGTGCCAATACACGCACGATCTGGCTCATGTCTTCCAGCGTCGGCACGATCTTTTCGATCGACGCGATCACGATGTGGATTTTCGGCAAGGTCTGGGTGAGATCGCCATTGCCTTCATTGGTGACGATGACCGATGTGCCGGTTTCGGCGATCAGGAAATTCGCGCCGGTGATGCCCACATCGGCGTTGAGAAATTTTTCGCGTAAAATGGCACGGGCTTCTCGCAGTAAGGTTTCCGGCTCGTTCAACGGTCTATCAGCGGGCAAATGAGTATGGTGTTTGATGAAATCATCGCGCACCTGATCCATATTCAAATGCACAGCCGGTGCGATGATGTGGCTTGGATGTTCACCGCGCAACTGGATGATATATTCGCCGAGATCGGTTTCCACCGGCTCGATGCCTGCTGCCGAAAGCGCGTCATTAAGGGCGATTTCTTCCGAAATCATCGACTTGCCCTTGGTGACGGATTTCGCACCAACGCTGCGGCAAATATCCAGTATCTGTTTGCAGGCATCATCAGCCGTTGCAGCCCAGTGAACGTGGCCACCGCTGGCGATTACTTTTTCCTCGTATTTTTCAAGATAGAGATCGAGGTGTTCCAGCACATGGTCTTTGATCGCCGTGGCGCTGTCACGCAATTCGTCGAATTCATCGAGATTGGCTTTTGCCTCGGCGCGTTTGTTGATGAAGTTGGTTCGCACATGCCCCAAGGCCTGCTGCAACTGACCATCACCCATGGCCAGACGGGCATTGGCTTTGAATTCTGGTGAGGTGATTTCCACCATGAGTTAGCGCCCTCCGCCCTTGGGTGTTCGCTGGCCAATCGGTGCGTTATCCACCATGCCTGCCAAGACTTCGGCCACATGGCGCACTTCGATATTGCTGTTTTCACGCCTTAGTTTTCCGGCCATGTTGAGCAGACAGCCCAGATCGCCGGCCAGCAACATTTTTGCCGAGGTCTCTTTAATATGTCCTGTTTTAGTAGTGACGATAGAGTTGGAAATTTCGGAATATTTGACCGCGAATGTGCCGCCGAAGCCGCAACAGACATCGCTGTTTTTCATCTCAGTCATGGTGACACCCTTAATGGAACTTACCAGCTTTCGCGGCTGTTCCTGAATACCAAGCTCACGCAATCCAGCGCAGGAATCGTGATAGGTGATATCGGCTTTCAGAACTGCGTCGACTTTTTCGACCTTCATTACATCGACCAGAAAACTGGTGAGCTCATATACTTTTTCGGAAAAACGCTCGACACGGCTTTCCCATAGCTCGTCGCCTTTGAAGACTTCCGGATAGTGTTTTTTCAACATCCCGGCGCAGGAACCAGATGGCGCTACGATATAATCATAGTCTTCGAAATTCCTGATAACAGCCTCTGCCAAATCTCTCGTGTCGGCGCGATCACCGGAATTCCATGCGGGTTGACCACAGCAGGTTTGGCACATGGGAACGTCCAGATCACAGCCAGCGTCTTCCAGTAATTTCACCGAAGCAAAACCGACACTGGGGCGAAAGAGATCAACCAGACAGGTGACAAAAAGGGCTACGCGGGGATTTTTGGGCATGGAATTCGACATATACTAAACTTTGGTTTTAGATTTTCGGGTCTCGGAACGCAGTTTTGCAATTTTCTCTCTTTCATCAAGACTTTCAAGTAAAATTGTTTGTTCGCTGATGAAATCGATATGGGCCTGCGCGGCAGATTTTGCTCTATCAGGTTTGCGGGCCATGATCGCATCGTAAATGGCGCGGTGCTGTTTCAGCAGCTTCTCGCGGGAGCCGGAAGTAGAATAGAGCCGCTCACGATTTTCAAATACCCCCGCCGAAAGCAATCGGTAGCACGAGCGCATGGTGTGCAGCATCACCAGATTATGGGCCATTTCGCAAATCAGGGAATGGAATTCTACGTCCACCTCCCCTTCCTTTTCAGGATCGTTGGGAGCTTGCTCCATCTTCCCCATCAGATCGGAAAACAGCTCGCGGTCGAGCGTCGTGGCGCGCGATGCTGCAAAAGCTGCGCAGCTTCCCTCGAATTCGCGACGGAATTCCAGATAGTCGCGGGTGGCTTTTTTATGCGCTGGCAGGATTGAGATAATCTGCGGCGAGAACACCGTGCCGATCACATCGGCAACAAACGTGCCGCCTCCGTGGCGGCTTTCCAGAATCCCGCGCGCTTCCAGCGCCTTGATACCGTCTCGCACAGTGGGCCGAGAAACGCCGGTGATGCTGGCCAGTTCCCGTTCGCCGGGTAGTTGATCCCCTACCCGTAAAATTCCCTCCAGCACCAATGCTTCAATCTGGTGGGCAACTTCATCGGCGGTTTTTACCGAGGCAATATGGGAAAATATGCTCATGATTCACGATAGCGTTTGAGGGGGGGATTGGTCAATTATATTTACCATTTTTGCTCTCATGGCGTATCCTCCCTATCGGTCGGGCCTGCGAAGGCGCGGCGCATTAGCGCCGGTTCCCACGCTCGCCCTGCGGGCTCTCATTCTTTTCCCCTGCACAGTTTTCCCCGCCTCTGTGAGAAACCTATCTCAAACCCTTGTCCCAATACGGATTTGCACCGTAGAGCTCGGCCAGATATTCTATGAAAACGCGTACCTTGGCAGGCAGGAAATTCCTCGTTGGGTAGAGGGCATAAATGGCCGCGCGTTTGTTGCCGGTATATTGAGGCAGCAGGATTTTCAATTTTCCGCTGGCCAGTTCCGGCCCCACATCCCAGGTAGAACGCAGCGCAATGCCAGAGCCTGCAAGCACGGCCTCGCGCACCACTTCGCTTGAATTGGTTTGCAAGTCGCCATGCACCCGGTAATCCACCGGTCCGTTGGGACCGTCAAGTTTCCAGATGTTTTGATTGTGGGTGGCGATGCAGTGATGGTCGTCCAATTGCTGCAATTGCTTGAGTTCGGGGTGGCTTTCCAGATATTCGGGCGATGCGCACAAGACCCTTCGAACGCTCGCCAGTTTTTTTGCAACCAGCGTTGAATCATCCAGTGTGCCAATTCTGATTGCTATATCAAAACCTTCACCAACGATATCGACGAACCGGTCCGACAAATCGAGATTGACCGTCAGGTCGGTATTAGCTTCCATAAATTCACGTAAATGGGGCGCGATGTGGAGCCGGCCAAAGGTGGTGGGCGCGGAGATTTTCAAAATACCTCGGACAGATTCAGACCGGCGGGAAACGAAACTCTCCGCCTTTTCGATGTCAGCAAGGATTTCCACCACCCGGTCATAATAGCCTTGCCCTGCTTCGGTGAGCGAAACCTGCCTTGTGGTTCGATGCAATAATCTGGCACCCAATTGCTCTTCCAGTTTGCGCAGGCGTTTGGAAACCACCGCCGGTGACATGCCAAGCTGGCGACCCGCTGCGGTTAGCCCGCCTGAGGCAACCACATTGGCGAAAACTGCCATATCGCTGATATTTGCCATTTTTAACTTTCAGGAATTAATGTATGTTGATTTTTAACAATAAATATTGATTGCGGCAAGTGGTAAAAATAGTTTACCATTGAATTCAGAAAATACTGAGCCAGATAAGGAGATTGCCATGAGTGATATTTCCATGCCCATACCCAATGTGCACATCATGAATGAGCGCAGCCAGATCATTGATCGTTTATTATCTGAGCTTGGCGAAGAAATTGTCATTCATGATGAAGCTGAAACCATCGCTTATGAATGTGATGGTTTGGCGGCTTATCGCTGTCCGCCGCTGGCGGTTGTTTTGCCGCGCAGCACCGAGGAAGTGTCGCGCACTTTGAAACTTTGCAGCGAACTTGGTCTTCCGGTTATTCCGCGCGGTTCGGGAACTTCGCTTTCGGGGGGCGCGCTGCCCACTGCCGATAGCATTGTCATTGGTGTATCGCGCCTGAACGAAGTGCTCGATATCGACTATGACAGCCGCACCATAACGGTTCAGTCCGGCATCACCAATCTTGGGGTGAGCGGCGAAGTTTCCGGCAATGATTTCTTTTACGCACCCGATCCTTCCAGCCAATTGGCCTGCGCCATCGCGGGTAATATCGGCATGAATTCCGGCGGAGCGCATTGTCTCAAATATGGCGTCACCACTAATAATCTGCTCGGGGTAAAAATGGTTTTGATGAATGGCGACATCATCGAGATTGGCGGCGGGCATCTGGACCCAGCGGGCTATGATTTGCTCGGAGTGATTTGTGGTTCCGAGGGACAATTTGGAATGGTCACCGAAGCAACATTGAAAATTCTGCGCAAGCCGGAAGGTGCGCGGCCTATTCTGCTTGGCTTTGATTCCAGCGAAGTAGCAGGTGCGTGCGTTTCCGATATTATACGTGCGGGTGTATTGCCGGTGGCGATGGAATTCATGGACGGTCCGGCGATCATCGCCTGCGAGCGTTTTGCCAAGGCTGGATACCCCACCGATGTGGATGCCCTGCTGATTGTAGAAGTTGAAGGTTCGCCCGGCGAAATCGATGAGCAACTGACCAAGATCAAGGAAATCTGCCAGCGCCATGATCCGGCAGTAATGCGCGAAAGTGAATCCGCGGCGCAATCGGATGCCATCTGGAAAGGGCGAAAAGCTGCCTTTGGTGCCATGGGGCAGATTGCCGATTATATGTGTATGGACGGGACCATTCCCACCTCGCAGCTTCCCTTTGTATTGGGCAGGATGCAGGAAATGGCAAAGCATTACGGGCTTGAGGTCGCTAATGTTTTCCACGCTGGCGATGGCAATTTGCATCCGTTGATTTTATATAATGCCAACATCCCCAGCGACCTTGAAAAATGCGAGGCGTTTGGCGCGGATATTCTCAAACTTTGCGTGGAAGTAGGCGGTTGCCTCACCGGCGAACATGGGGTTGGCATCGAAAAGCGTGATTTGATGGTCTATCAATTCAACGAAATCGACATGGAAATGCAGCTACGGGTGAAAGATGTGTTTGACCCGCAATGGTTGTTGAACCCTGCCAAGGTTTTCCCGATCGATATCACCCATGCGCGGCGCAATAATAACCATCAATATAAGGCTGCATAGTGAGCAATATTCAATATCCTAACAGCGAAGAAGAGATCGCTGAAATCGTTGGCAAAGCCAATGCTGATGCCACGACAATCGAGATTGTTGGTGGTGGAACACGGCTTGGTTTGGGCAATCCCGTCAATGCGGATATGCAATTATCTACCTCCAAGTTGAGCGGTATTACGCTCTATGAACCGGGTGCACTGACCATCGTTGCCAAGGCCGGAACTCCTCTGGTGGAGATTGAAAAAGCGTTGGCCAAAGAGGGCCAGCATTTGCCATTTGAACCTGCCGATTATCGCCCGTTAATGGGTAGCAAGGGCGAACCGACCATTGGCGGCGTGGTGGCTTGCGGCATTTCCGGGCCGAAGCGATTTCAGGGCGGCGCTTGCCGCGATTGCCTGATCGGTGTTCGCTTCATCAATGGCACGGGTGATATCGTCAAGAATGGTGGGCGGGTGATGAAAAATGTTACCGGCTATGATTTGGTAAAACTGCTGGCCGGAAGTTTTGGCACATTGGGTATTTTGAGCGAAGTATCATTCAAGGTTTTGCCGCTGGCGGAAAAAACCACCACCATCGTTGTGGAAGGCCCGGCGCATAGCGAAGCGATTGCGGCGCTGTCGAAGGCTGCCACCTCGCCGTTTGATCCGACGGGTCTTGCCTATTTACCGGCAGACGATAAGGCGGCACGGGTCTTGATACGGCTGGAAGGGTTTAGCAATCAGCTGGAATATCGCGCTGAGCGTGTCAGCGAATTGTTGCAGTCATTTGGCACAATCAGCCGCCTTGATGACAAGCAACATCTGGATATCTGGCAACAGGTTCGGGAATGTAGCAAGTTTGCCGGACGAGCAGGTTCGGTCTGGCGGGTTTCAGTGAAGCCGGGCGATGCGGATGGTTTTCTCAACCGCATTTTGAATGAGGCAGAACTGGAATATTTCCTTGATTGGGCCGGTGGGCTGATTTGGGTTTTTGCCTGTGATGAGACGCTTGGTGCTAATGGCGGCTCGGCAGGCGTGACCACGATTTTGCGCAATGGTCTTTCTGGAATTGGCGGCCATGTGACGCTGGTTCGCGCGAGCGACAAAGATGATGTGGCAAATTCCTTTCAGCCGGAAGCACCGGGCGTTGCAGCCCTATCAGCGGCCATCAAACAACAATTCGATCCGGCCAATATTTTAAACCCCGGACGAATGAACGCCTCTCAAGTGAAGGCCGGATAGACCATGCAAACCAATTTCACTCCTCAACAATTAGAAGACCCCCATGTGGATTTTTCTGAAAAAATCCTGCGCAAATGCGTTCATTGCGGATTTTGCACTGCTACCTGCCCGACCTATCTGACATTGGGCGACGAACTGGACAGTCCACGCGGGCGAATTTATCTGATCAAGGACATGCTGGAAAACGGCAAGCCTGCGGATGAGAAAATCGTCAAACATATTGACCGCTGCCTGTCGTGTTTGGCTTGCACGACAACTTGCCCGTCCGGCGTCGATTATATGCATTTGGTGGATCATGCGCGTATTCATATTCAGCAAACCTATAAGCGCCCTTTTATGGATCGTTTGTTTCGCAATGTCTTGGCGATGGTTTTGCCCTATCCTTCGCGTTTTCGTTTTGCCTTGCAGGCGGCCAGATTAGCCAAACCTTTTGCCGGATTATTTGCAAAAATTCCAGCAATGAAGCCAATGGCAGCGATGCTTTCCTTGGCACCCTCAAGTCTGCCTGCCGCGATTAGATTACCGGTTGTTACCTCTGCTGAAATTTCGAAAGTTGGGCGGGTGGCGATGCTATCTGGCTGTGCTCAACAAGTGTTGGACCCGCGTATCAATGCAGCCACGCTGGAATTGCTTTCACGCATTGGCGTTGAAATTGTAGTGCCTGCAAAAGAAGGCTGTTGCGGGGCATTGGTGCATCATATGGGCCGCGAAGATGCTTCGCTTGCCGCTGCCAGAAATAATATTGATGCGTGGTGGCACGAGATTGAAAATGGCGGATTGGACGCCATCATCATCACCACATCGGGCTGTGGCACCGCGGTAAAAGACTATGGTCATATGCTGCGACTGGACCCGGTCTATGCTGAAAAGGCAAAGACCATCGCGTCGCTTGCCAAGGACATTACCGAATATCTTTCTTCGCGCGAACTCGACAAAAACGAAAAAGGTCGCAAACTGAAACTGGCCTATCATTCCGCCTGTTCCATGCAGCATGGGCAAAAGATCAAAGACGAGCCGAAGCGATTGCTTTCGGCTGTGGGGTTTGATGTGGTTGATATTCCCGAAGGACATTTATGCTGCGGATCCGCTGGCACTTATAACATCCTGCAATCGGAAATTGCCGGGCGCCTGAAGGATCGCAAATTGCGCAACATCGCCAAGGTGAAGCCAGATTTAATTTCCGCTGGAAACATTGGCTGTCTGACCCAACTATCCGCAGATGTGGGCGTCCCCATGTGTCACACAATTGAGTTGCTAAACTGGGCTTATGGCGGAGCCATGCCAAAAGGCATGGAAGGTCTTCTTGGCGAGGCTTAGTAAGTCGCCTTCCATTTGCCTTCAGCTGGACTTGCTTCGTCATCGCCGGGCCATGGCGGCATGGAGATACAGATAAACTTTAGATCGCTCTCCCCTACGTTTCGATATTGAAACGCTGTCCCCACGGGTATGTCGATGGATGTTCCCGCCAGTAATTGGGTGACTTTTTCAGATGCGCCATCACTTCTCCAAATCTCCCCCTGTCCTTCCAGCACATACCAGAATTCACTGACGGTGCTGTGGATTGTAGCGCGATTGATTTGATGGGGAGGGACGGAGGCGTGGATCATATTGCCCGTTGTGCCATCCATGATGAACCGGATGTCAGCACCAGCGGGCGACTTCGCGTCCGCTGTCTCAGGGAGTGTTGTTTCTTTCATGAAAATGCCCTCCGGCCAAATCACCTTCAGGCTAAATTTTCAAAAAGGCCTATTAGCCGCCAAACAAGGCGGCCAATGGATTTACCGATGGGGTGAAGTATTTTGACGCGTCCTGACCAGGACCGATCACCACAACATTGGTACCGATTTTTGCTTGGGCATAAAGATGCTCAACATCCTTATTGACCATGCGGATACAACCGGATGAAAGATTAAGACCAATCGACCATGGCTGATTGGTACCGTGGATGCGGTAAAGAGTATCGCGGTTTCCCTTGAACAGATAAAGCGCGCGAGCTCCCAAAGGATTTTCAATGCCGCCCTTCATGTGTGCAGGCAGATGATGGCCTTTTTTTGCTTCGCGAACGATCATTTCCCGCGGAGGAGTCCAACTTGGCCATTCAACTTTACGTTTGATTTTCACGCGGCCATTCCAGCCGAAACCTTCACGTCCAACGCCAACGCCGTAGCGAATGGCCCGGTTTTTACCGGTGACATAATACAGGAATTTTTCATCGGTATGGATGATGATGGTTCCCGGTTTTTCGTTGGTACGAATGGTGACATTGCGCCGGTTGAATTTCCTCGGCGCTGCCTTTTTGGTATATTTACGTCGATTGGGATCAACATTTACCCAGCGCATCTGCGCATGATCGTATATACGCTCGGCTGTAGCATCGGAAACAGCCACAACATTACTTGTTATAAATACGCCTGCAACCAGCGCGAAAATTGCTATAATTTTTGAAATCATATCGAGAATCCAAGTTTAAACTTCGCCAAACCCCTTTGTACGGAATCAAGATTTAAAGCCTCATCCATTCCTCCGCGTGATGGGCTATCTAACAAGTTACCCGATGGTATCTCAAGTGATTACCTTTTTGTTCCACGCACATTGTTGTGAGGTGTGACATTTTTGCTTGTCAAACATCTGAACTCTTGTGATCCACATACAAAAACAGCGGGCTTCATCTCAAAAGCCCGCTGCAAATGGTAATGCGAAGTAATTTTTGGCGCTAGATTACAACAACCTGCGTGCCTACTTTGACCCGCTCATACAGATCCATAACATCTTCGTTGCGCATGCGAATGCACCCTGAGGAAACCGCTTTGCCAATGCTCCACGGCTGATTGGTGCCATGGATACGATAAAGAGTGCTGCCAAGATACAAGGCTCTGGCACCAAGAGGATTTTTGGGTCCACCTTTCATAAAGTCCGGAATGTAATGGCCTTTTGCTGCTTCACGCTTAATCATCTCTTTGGGCGGGGTCCATGTGGGCCATTCAGCTTTACGGGAAACTTTGTGTTTTCCAGACCATTCGAAACCGGGTTTTCCAACACCAATGCCATAACGGCGTGCGCTGCCATCTCTCATGACCAGATAGAGAAAACGGGTTTGGGTATTGACGATCAGTGTACCGGCTTTATGGCCACCAGAATAACTGACCACTTGTGGCAATAGCTCTGAATTGTATTTTTTGCCACGCGGTTTTGGTGACGGTGGTTTTTTGCGCAGGTGAACGATTTTACGCGATTTCAGCAAAGGGCGCGCCTTCAATAATGGGCGGCGCTTCAGGAATACACGTTGTTTGGAACGTGGTGTGCGTTTGGTGATTGGTCGAACGCGATGCTTTCTGCTGACCTGAGACAGGCTGGCACGACGGGTCGTGCTGGCAATACGTGCTCTATGAGAGCTGCGACGCAGTTTGCGTATCTTGGCCTTGCGCGTTTGAATTCTAGTTGCTTTACGACGCGGTTTTTGAGCCGGCTTTGACAGAATAACGGTTCTTCTGGCCTGTCTGGGGGCGTGGGCCCGTGGTCTCTTTTCCAATTGCAAAACCCAAGGAGCAGTAAGATTGGGTGATAACACCATGGGGGGCTGAGACGAATAACGTGACCCAGCGTGGGAAAAGGAAAGGCTGCCGACTATCAGCACAATAAGGCTGGCGATGATGGCTACATATTTTTTCATGACGTACTCTCTACTAATCGTCAACGGATACTAAGGTACTCTTTGTTTGACGCACAATTTGCCCGAAAACCGGTTTCCACTTTTCGGATCGTGCTATAATTCCCATACGTTACACGGGATAATCAGATGAGTATATGTTCTAAAGTCACAACCGAATTATGAATCAATGCATTTTGATTAAAATTTGATGCAATCGTAGTAAGCAAAGGGTTTGCGGAGATAGTAAACAATTCGTTACTTATGGGACCATGGCCAAATTTTATCGAACTCTTCTCTTTGCAGAGCGCAGTACTTCGGGCAGAATTTTTTGTACTTTTTCCAAGGATGCGCCATTTTTGATCCGGGGATCATAGAGCATATTCAGGATCAAGCGGTCGAATCTGGTGAAGGAAACCTGCTTGGAAGCATCATTAAAAACACTACGCCAAAGGCTTCTGTGTTCGTTCAATGGACCCAGCCCCTGCAAAATTTCCTCAATCAGGCAGCGCTTAAAAAGCTTCTCGCCACCATCGGAAACGATGGCGGCATCGGAGCGCTTAATACCGCGCCGGGAAAAAACCGACCGCACCAGACATTTGCCTGGTGTCGCGGCATTGGGACGGCGATAGATTTTGGTGCGCACAATATTCACATAGTCTTTGCGGTCGACCACATGGATAATGAAATTGGCTTTTGCCGGCGAAGAGACTATCCGGGTTTTCAGACCTTTGATGTTTCTATTCAGGCCGAGAATAAATCGTCGCACGGCTTTGGTACGGTTTTTTCTCGACATATTATGGATATAAAACCGTACAGGTTTTCGAAATTTTCGGATGTAGCGCGACTGGAAACCGAAAGGAGCATATTCAGCACCGAATACTGTGAGGTTAAACCCGCGAATAACTTCAGCATCTCTGGCAACAGCGTGGGCGTGATTTCCACCCAATGCGAACAGCGAAAACAACACAGCACAACAGGCAAAAACAATTCGTTTTCTGGCCCACTTTCCGGCGGCTACAATCTGCATTAGCTGAACATCCTCCCTTGCGTTTCTTATAGCGCTAAAGAAGTGGCGAGATAGAGGTTTTTATAAACAAACTTAATTTTGGTTGATCCAGCTTGGCTTGCCTGTTCAATATTACAAAAATAATCACTAATTCACGATTCGAGGGTCCTATGAGTGCAGAAAAAACCGGATTGATAAAAGATGACAATGGTACCACGCGGTGTTTTTGGCCGGGCGAAGATGAGCAATATGTGATTTATCACGATGATGAATGGGGCACGCCTGAGGATAGTGACCAGCGGTTGTTTGAAAAAATTTGTCTTGAAGGCTTTCAGGCCGGGCTTTCGTGGATCACTATTTTGCGCAAGCGCGAGAACTTTCGTGATGCGTTTCATGATTTTGATATCGAAAAAGTGGCTGCTATGGGTGATGCGGATATCGAGAAGCTGGTTCTCAATGCCGGTATTATTCGCCATCGTGGCAAGATCAAATCTACCATCAATAATGCTCGTATGGCCATCGAGATGGCCGAGAGCGAAGGGTCTGTGGGTGCGTATTTCTGGCGCTGGGAACCACCGGAAGATGAGCGCCCTGACGTTCTCACTTACGATTGGTTACGCAATAACCCGATATCGCCGCTGTCCACTGCCCTGTCGAAGGATTTGAAAAAGCGCGGCTGGTCATTTGTTGGCCCCACTACCATGTATGCCTTCATGCAAGCGATGGGGATGGTCAATGATCATATCGAGGGTTGCACTTGCCGGGCGAAGATTGACGCAGAACGGGCGAAATTCGTGCGGCCGAAATAGGTCACAAAACTTGCCATATAAAGGCGGATGAGCTACCACCGAAGCGAAATCCAAACAGAGCCACCAAAGGCAGTTTATCCATGTCTCGCAAGAATAAAAAACCGCAAAAATTAAGAGCGCGATTGCCGCGTGGTTTTGTTGACCGCGATGCGGCCGATATCCGCGCTGCGAATGCCATGATTGCAAAAATTGCCGAGGTCTATGAGCGCTACGGATTTGATCCGGTTGAAACGCCATTGTTTGAATATACCGATGCGCTGGGCAAGTTTTTGCCTGACGCTGACCGTCCCAATGAGGGCGTATTTTCGCTCACTGATGACGACGATCAATGGATGAGCCTGCGCTATGATTTGACCGCTCCGCTGGCGCGTCATGTGGCTGAAAATTACAACGAGATTCAACTGCCCTATCGCACCTACCGTGTCGGTTGGGTTTTTCGCAATGAAAAACCGGGACCGGGCCGTTTCCGCCAATTCATGCAGTTTGATGCCGATAGTGTCGGTGCTCCCGGCGTTCAGGCCGATGCGGAAATGTGCATGATGATGGCCGATGTGATGGAAGCTTTGGGCATTGAGCGCGGCGACTATGTCATCCGCGTCAACAATCGCAAAGTGCTTGACGGCGTGATGGAAGCTGCTGAAATCGCAGAAGAAAAACGCCTCGATGTGATGCGTGCCATGGATAAACTCGACCGGCTTGGTCGCGACGGCGTCAAGGCACTGCTCGGTGCTGGCCGTGAAGATGAAAGCGGCGACGTTACCAAAGGTGTTGAACTTGCCGATACGCAAGTCGAGATCATTATGAATTATCTGTTTGCGCCCGGAGAAACTGGTGCCGATAAACTGGCGGCCATTGGCGAGATGATTACTTCGCTCAATGGGGACGATCAACCTTCGCAAGAAACTGCGGTGCTGATGACCCTCACCGATTCAGCGGGATATCAGGGCCGCGTCGTATTTGACCCGTCTGTGGTGCGCGGACTTGAATATTATACCGGGCCTGTTTACGAGGCCGAATTGACCTTCGATGTGGTCAATGAAAAAGGCAAGAAAGTTGTCTTTGGTTCTGTCGGTGGCGGCGGGCGTTATGACGGATTGGTTTCCCGCTTTATGGGTCAGCCGGTTCCGGCAACCGGGTTTTCCATTGGTGTATCCCGGTTGATGACGGCGCTTAAAAACCTTGGCAAGCTGGAAGACAGTGAAGCGATTGCGCCGGTTGTTGTTTGCGTGATGGACCGCGATACGGATGCTCTGGCACGCTATCAGGGCATGGTTCAGAAATTGCGCGAAGCCGGTATTCGCGCCGAGATGTATCAGGGCAATCCGAAGAAATTTGGCAATCAGTTGAAATATGCCGATCATCGCGGTTCGCCGATTGCGATCATTCAGGGTTCTGATGAACGCGAAAATGGCGAAGTTCAAATCAAGGATTTGATCGAGGGCAAACGCCTTTCAGCCGAGATTGAAGATAACATCACATGGCGCGAGTCCCGACCGGCACAGATATCTGCCAAAGAGGATGATCTTGTTTCCGAGGTGAAGCGTATTTTAGAAGAGCAAGCTGCCGACCGTGTGGCGGCGAAGGCTGCCGGTTAAATCATGGTTCAGGTAGCGACCAAATTTGCTGATCAGCTTCATGCATTTTTTGAAGCCAATGACTGCGTCAATGCAGAGATCGGATTACTGCAACCTGCTGACCCATATCTAGAAACGGCGGGCGAAGATTTTCGTCGCCTGATGTTTTTAACCAGCGACCAGACCAGCACCAATCTTTGTCTACGACCGGAATTTACCGTGCCGGTATGCCTGCACCATTTGGCGTCGGGCCAAATTCCGGTGCGCTATGGTTATGTGGGCACGGTATTTCGCCAACGCGAAGACGAACCCCATGAGTTCGATCAGGCGGGTATTGAAGACCTCGGCAATGAAAACCGGGTGGAGGCAGATATTGCCAGCCTGCTTGATGCGGAAACCATTTTGCGCAAACTCGGTGTTGGCGATATTACTATTTTGCTTGGGGATCAGGCGATTTTCAAAGCGCTGCTGTTAGCCCTTGGCCTGCCCAAAGCATGGCAAGAAAAGCTTGGTCGAGAGTTTGGTGACACTGAGCGTTTGAACCAGAGCCTCGAAAGGCTATCCGGCGAGAGCAGCAACCCTTATGAGGATTTGCCCGCTGATTTGGTGGAGCATATCAACTCCGATGATGCGCAAGCGGTGGCTGGTTGGGTTACCGACAAGATGCGCGCATCAGGCCTGCCGCTTTCTGCCGGACGCACGCCAAGTGCTATTGCTTCGCGATTGATGGATAAAGTTGAACTGGCCTCCGCCACGCTGTCCGATGAAAACCGTTCTGCTCTGGAGCAATTCCTTGAGATTGATGCACCTATTGAAGATGCAGCAAAAATCATGGGTGAGTTCGAAGCTGCAAATAATCTGAGTTTCGGTCCGAGTTTTGAAAACCTGAAAGCACGCTTCGAAGGCATTCAATCAAGTGGCATGGAAAATTGCTCCGTTCACTATCAGGCTTCCTTTGGCAGACGGCTCGATTATTACACCGGACAGGTGTTTGAAATTTACGCGTCGAACGGTAAGCGACCTCTTGTGGGCGGCGGTCGTTACGATCATTTGATGTCTATTCTTGGGGCGGAAAGCACCGTCCCTGCAGTTGGCTTTTCGATCTGGATGGATCGACTTGAGCAGGTGGTGTCATGAGTTTCACAATCGCCATTCCTTCAAAGGGCCGCCTCAAAGAACGCTCTATTGAGATATTCAACGAGGCCGGATTTAATGTTGAATTGCCCGATAATGCACGCAGCTATTATGGACAATTGAAAAACACTCCCGGTGACGTCGAAATCGCTTTTCTTTCAGCATCGGAAATTGCCCGTGAACTGATTGCCGGAAATATCCAGATGGGTATCACCGGCGAAGATTTGGCCCGTGAAACCATTGCCGATGCAGAAGCCTATGTAGAATTTTGCGTACCCCTGCAATTTGGCCATGCGGATGTGGTGATTGCCGTTCCAGAGGCATGGGTTGATGTAGCCAATGTGGCTGACCTTGATGATGTGGCGGCAGAGTTCCGTGCCCGTCACGGCAGGCGGCTTCGCATTGCCACCAAATATTGGCACCTGACCCAGAATTTCTTCGCCAATCACGGCATCACTGCCTACCGGATTGTTGAAAGCCTCGGCGCGACCGAAGGAGCACCGGCCTCTGGCAGTGCTGATATCATTGTTGATATCACCTCTACTGGTACAACGCTGAGAGCCAATCAATTAAAAATCCTGAGCGATGGTATTATCCTAAAAAGTCAGGCCGTGTTGATGGCTTCAAAAAAGGCAGAGTGGGGCGAAAATGATAGGGTCATTAAACAGACACTTTGCGAAGGCATAGCTAACATTCTCTAATAATTGTCTCAATTAGCGCGGCAGATATATTTGCTGTAGAACGAGACGAATCAAGTTTTCAAACCGGAGTTTTCCATGAGTAATTCAAGTAAAAATGGTTCCAATATCAGCCGCCGTCATTTTGTTGCAGGCGCTGGTGTCGGGCTATTTGCACCAGCGATTTTACGCACTACTCCGGTGCATGCGGCGGGTGTCGCTAAAATGGCCGGGCAATTATTGCTGTTGGGTCTGCCGGGAAACTCTACCGGAAACAGATCAACAAAAGCGCTGACTGCCCATATCGCAAAGGGGCGTGCTGGCGGGGTGGTTTTACTGCGGCATAACTTCAAATCGCGCAAACTTGTAACCGGTATGACGCGCGGTTTTTTGAATGCTGATCGCCAAACCCTGACAGCAGTAGATCAAGAAGGTGGCAAGGTTCAACGGCTTTCCAAGAAACTTGGATTTACGAAAATTCCGGAAGCCCGCTGGGTGGCAGGCAATCTCAATGCCGCGAAAGCCAAGGTGCTTTATGCCGCCGCCGGACGTGAAATGCGTGCCGCCGGCTTTAACCTCAATCTGGCCCCTTCGGTGGATGTGCATGATCCAAAAAACCCGGTGATTGGCAGATATGGCAGGAGCTTTGGCACGGATGCGGACCGCATCACATCTTTCGCCACTGCTTTTGTATCAGGCATGTCGTCGGCAAAAGTTGCTTGCTCGCTAAAGCATTTTCCGGGCCATGGCACATCGCGCGGCGACAGCCATGACGGCTTTGTCGACATCACAAAAACATGGGGCAAAGAAGAATTAATTCCGTTCCAGAACATGGCCGCACAGGCACCATTGATCATGGGTGGGCATCTTTATCACAAGACTTTTTCCAACGGCAAACTGCCAATCACTTTCTCCAAGAAAGCCCTGACTGGCCTTTTACGCAAGAAGTTGCGCTATAATGGTGTGATCCTGACAGACGATCTGGACATGGGTGCCATACGCAAATCCTTCAGTCTGGAAGATGCCTGCATCCGCTCGTTGCAGGCTGGCAATGATTTGTTGCTGATGTCCAATTCCTTGAAGTATGACGAAGACCTTCCGGTTCATGTCATCCAGTGGATTTTACGCGCCGTCAAGGATGGCCGGTTGAGCCAAGCTCAGATAAAAGCGTCTTATGCTCGTGTTATGCGACTGAAAAAAACCATCGCTTAATCTAACTTTTTTAACCTTCTGTTTCCTATGAACAGCAAGTTCTGCGAATTTTACTGGTATTTCACTGCGCTTAAACTTTGCCCTGCTAATTTATCCCTTGGATATCTACTGGGGAAGACCAATGCAAAACGCACTATCTGTTAAGAATTTGAACAAGAGCTTTGATCGACCAGCGGTGGACGATCTTAATCTGGAAATCCGGGCCGGAGAGTTTTACGCTTTACTGGGGCCCAATGGAGCCGGAAAAACCACTTCGCTTCGTATGGTTTCGGGCCTGCTTGAAGCAGATTCCGGTTCGATTTCGATCTTCGGTATTGATACAGATGAAAACCCGGTGGAGGCCAAGGCCATCACTGCGTGGGTTTCTGATGAACCGATGATTTACGATCGGCTAACACCATTTGAATATCTGGATTTTGTTGCCGGACTTTGGGATATTGCTCCTGAACAGGCCCGTGTCCAGTCTGCCGAATTGCTGGAATGGTTGCAGCTTACACCCCATGGGCATGAGCGTTGCGAAGGCTTTTCCAAAGGCATGCGCCAGAAGGTGGCTCTGGCCGGTGCTCTGGTGCACAATCCGAAACTGATCATTCTCGATGAGCCGTTGACCGGGCTTGATGCAGGTTCTGCACGTCTGGTGAAAGATGTTTTGCAAAAGCGTGTTGCCGAGGGTTGCACGGTCATTATGACCACCCATATTCTGGAAGTTGCAGAACGCATGGCGGACCGTATCGGGGTTATTGCCAACGGTCATTTGATTGCCGAAGGCACGTTAGAAGAGCTTCGCAAAACCACCGGCAATAAATCTGATAATCTCGAAGAAATTTTCCTAAGTCTGGTGGCCGAGACCGCTGATCCTATTGCGGATGCAGCTTAGGTATATCCTTTGATGATCTCTGCCCCAACGAATAAACCCGGTACGTTGCAATGGTTTGCAGGCCATGAATTTTCGCTGTTCTGGCGCGATTTCATGCGCATGATGACGGCTGGAAAACCAGGCCGGGAACGCACTATTTTATTGGTGATTTTCATCGCTGCGGCGGCAATGCATTTGCTGGCTTACGGCATGATACGCCCCTCGCTGGAAAGCGGGATTCTGCCCGATAAAGCATCCTTTGTGATGATTACCGGCACGATGTTTTTGATCTTTTCGCTGATGATGTCACAGGCATTGGAGATGGTGACGCGGGTGTTTTACGCCCGTTCCGATCTTGATCTCATATTATCTTCGCCTACCTCGGTGAAACAACTATTTGCTGTGCGCGTGGGGGCCATTGCGGTTTCCACTACCATGCTTTCACTGGTTTTATTTGCTCCGGCAATCAATGTGCTGGCGTGGTATGATGGCGCGCAATGGCTGGCGGGCTATCCATTGCTGTTTTGCCTTGGCGCTATTGTAACCTCCCTGTCGCTGGCGGTTACCATTGGTTTATTTAAAATATTTGGTGCGAAACGTACGCGCTCGATGGCGCAAATCGTAGCTGCAATCGTTGGCGCGAGCTTTATCATCGGCATTCAACTTGCAGCGATTTCATCGATCGGCAGCATCTCGCGCATTGAGTTCTTCTCCTCAGAAAGCGTGCTGGCGTATGCCCCGCACGCAGACAGCCTCATATGGTTTCCTGCACGGGCATTGATGGGAGATGCCACAGCAATTATGACAATTGTGCTGGCCTCCATTACCGCGCTTGCCGTTTCAATTCGCGTATTCTCGGTTAGATTCGGCGAACGCGTGCTGGCAGCGAGTAATTTTACCGGGGCAGCAATCATTCAAAAGAGCCACGCTTCCCTATTCAAACGTCGCTCAGTGAGCGCCCATTTGCGCCATAAGGAATGGCGTTTGTTGCTGCGCGATCATTGGCTGATTTCACAAACCCTGATGCAAATCCTCTATCTGCTGCCCCCGGCGTTTATGCTGTGGCAAGGCTTTGGCAATGCGGGTGCACTCGACGTGGTTGTGGTACCGGTATTGGTAATGGCCACGGGGCAACTTTCCGGTGGCCTCGCATGGCTTGCGATTTCCGGTGAGGATGCGCCCGATCTGGTATCCACCGCACCAATTCCAACAGGCACTCTTATTCGCGCAAAAATTGAAGCTGTGCTTGGCGCTATTGTGATGATTGCCAGTCCAATTTTGATGATGTTGTTTTATCTGGATGCACGGCTGGCGATGATCGCCACCATCCATATTTTGATTGCAGCGACATCAGCGACAATGATCCAGTTATGGTTCAGGAGCCAAGCCGAGCGTTCAAACTTTCGCCGCAGACAGACATCTTCGAAGGTAGCAACTTTTGCTGAGGCATTTTCCTCCATCCTTTGGGCAGGAACAGCGGGTCTTGTGGCCGTAGGTTCGTGGTTTGCAATTATCCCGGTAGCCTTGGCATTAACGGTTTTATTAGTGGCCAGAAGCTTTCGTCCCCAAGGCGTTTAAATATCGGCTTCTAAAGAGTTGAAACCACCATTGGATAGCAATAGAATCGTTCCATGGTCGAATCTTCTAAAAAAAAATCAAATGCAGGCGAATATTCAGTCTCTGAAATTTCAGGTGCACTAAAACGCACCGTCGAAGATCGCTTCGGCCATGTGCGGGTGCGCGGTGAAATTTCCGGGTATCGCGGACCGCATTCCTCTGGCCATTCCTATTTCTCGCTGAAGGATGATCGTGCCCGGCTGGAAGCTGTTATCTGGCGCGGGGTTGCTTCAAAACTAAAACATCTGCCCGAAGAAGGGTTAGAAGTTATTGCCACCGGCAAGCTCACCACCTACCCCGGTTCATCGAAATATCAAATCGTGATTGAGGGACTGGAACCTGCTGGTGCAGGTGCTTTAATGGCTCTGCTTGAAGAGCGCAAAAAGAAGCTCACTGCCGAGGGGTTATTTGCGGCTGAACGCAAGCAAATTTTGCCCTTTATGCCGAAGGTCATCGGCGTGGTTACCTCGCCTACAGGTGCCGTGATCCGCGATATATTGCATCGGCTTTCCGACCGTTTCCCGGTGCATGTGCTGGTCTGGCCGGTGCGGGTTCAGGGCGATACCAGCGGCGATGAAGTGGCGAATGCCATACGCGGGTTTAATGCACTGGATGAGCATTCCCCTATGCCCAAACCCGACATGATCATTGTCGCGCGCGGTGGGGGAAGCGTCGAAGATTTATGGGGTTTCAATGATGAGGCCGTGGTGCGGGCAACGGCGGATTCCGACCTGCCGATTATCTCCGCTGTTGGCCACGAAACCGACTGGACGCTGATTGATCTTGCAGCCGATATCCGCGCACCAACGCCGACGGGTGCGGCAGAAATTGCTGTGCCGGTAAAGGCTGATCTCGAAGCAACTATCGCAAGTCTGGCAGCAAGACTTCAAACAGCCATTTCCAGAAAACTCGAACGTCATCAATCGGATTTGCGGGCCGCCGAGCGCGGACTTGCGACGCCCGATATGCTGCTTGCCATGCCGCGACGCAGACTTGATGAAGCGTCGGGTCGCTTGGGTCGGGGCCTTGGGCATTTGACCCAAAACCATCGCTCCCGCCTCAATATCATAGCAGGGCGGCTGAACCTTTCCGGATTGGAAAAATCTATTTCCCGCGCCGGAGAAACCCTTGATGCCCTGGTTCAGCGCAAACATATTGCTGCACGTAACCATATGGAACGTATGCGCGGAAGGCTTAACCAAGCCAGCCGTTTGATCGAAACGCTTTCCTATAACAATGTGCTGGCAAGGGGCTATGCGTTGATCCTCGATGGGGATCAAAATGCTATCATGTCGGCCAGTGCTATTGGACCGGGTGACGCTTTCACCGTGCGGATGCGGGACGGTGAAATCGAGGGTGTTGCGCAAGGCGGGAAGCCGGTGAAACCGAAGACACCTACTCCGAAGAAGCCAATTAAACCTGCGGTAAAAATCGATCAGGGCAATTTGTTTTGACCGGCGCAGTGCTGCGCTATCTCACCCATCCTCAGGTGAATGTTGACCCGAATGTTCCTGTTCCAGAATGGGGACTTTCAGATGTGGGGGCGGAGCGGGTTCATAAATTGTGCAATTCCGCGACATTGACCAAAACTACCCGTGTCGTTTCAAGCGCGGAAACCAAGACCACCGAGGCTGCGGAAATCCTTGGCAATTCTCTCGGGATCAAACCGGAAGCTCGCGAGAAGATGCACGAGAATGACCGCACCTCCACCGGCTTTCTGGAAAGCGCCGCATTCGAAGATATGGCCGACAGATTTTTCGCCAATCCGGACATAACCGTCGAAGGATGGGAAAGCGCCTCTGCCGCTCAGGCCCGTATTGTTGGCGAGGTGCAGGCGGTGCTTGCATCCCACAAGGAAGGCGACTTGCTTTTGATCGGCCACGGTGCCGTTGGCACATTGCTATATTGTCATTTCAGCGGCATTCCCATTGATCGCAAGCATGATCAAACGGGCGGCGGTGGCAATTTCATTACGATAGAAATTGCCAGCCTGAAGGTGCAGCATGGATGGCGCCCAATGGAAGAGATGTGATTCAGGCAAGCTTGATTGTCTTACCTTGCTCCATTGATTTAACCGCAGCATCGGCAAGTTCCAATGACTTTAAACCGTCCGAACCGTCTGGCGTAATCACCGTATTTTCTTCCAGTGATTTCACAAAATATGCCAGCTCGTTTTTATAGGCAGCGGCATAGCGTTCCATGAAAAAATCAAGCAGAGGCTCGGTGTGATAGCCCTCTTCATTGGCAATCGTTACCGTGGTGGCGCGAAGGTTTTCGGCACTGATCAAACCTTTTGAACCATGCACCTCAACACGCTGATCATAACCATAAGAAGCACGGCGGGAATTTGAAATAATCGCGATTTTTCCACTGGCGGTTTTTAGGGTCGCGGTGGCACTATCCACATCACCGGCCTTGCCGATGGCTTCATCCACCAGCACGGAACCGGTGGCTGTGACTTCGGTTATTTCCTCGCCCAGGAGGAAACGTGCCATATCAAAATCATGGATCATCATGTCGCGAAATAGACCGCCAGAGCGTCCAACATAATCGGCTGGCGGCGGTGAAGGGTCGCGCGAAGTAATCTGCACCATCTCCACATTGCCGATTGCGCCTGCTTCAATTTTCGACCGCACATTGGCAAAATTTGCATCGAAACGACGATTGAAACCAACCATCACTTTTGCATTGGTTTCTTCAATAACTTTGAGGCAATCACGTACCCGTTCCAGATCAAGCGCAATGGGTTTTTCGCAAAAAATTGCTTTACCGGCACGCGCCGCCATTTCCATTTGATCAGCGTGCAGATCGGTAGGCGTTGCGATAATCACCGCGTCGATTTCATCGTCGGCCATGATTTCTTCAACGGACGCACGGCGCGCGCCAGTCATATCCTGAACGCGTTGAGCTGCTTCTTCCACCGGGTCGAAGACCGCAGCAATTGTGGCTGATGCGAGTTCGCTGATTGCCAGCGCATGGGTATAGCCGATGCGCCCGGCTCCCAGTAATCCGAATTTAATCATACGTTTTCCTACTTACTATCGCGCTGGAAAATCCAGTCATGGTCGGGGTGATTTTTAAACCGCCATTTGCGCAATGGCCCTGCCATAACATTGAGATAATACATTTCATAGCCATAAGGTGCGCCGCATGGATGATGGCCCTTTGGCACCAGCACCACATCACCGGATGAGACTGCCATGGTCTCATCAAGTTCGCCATCTTCGGTGAAAACACGCTGGAAACCGAAGCCGGTTTCCGGGTTCAATCGATGATAATAGGTCTCTTCCAGATAGGTCATATCGGGGAAATTATCCTCGTCATGGCGGTGCGGTGGATAGGACGACCAATTGCCCTGCGGCGTGAACACTTCGGTCACCAATAGACTGTCGGCCACATCGCGATTTTCCATGGCGATATTGTGGATGAAGCGGGTGTTCGCACCCTTGCCGCGCTCTTCCAAAGCGATGCCCGCAGGCCCGATGATTTGCGCCTCATGGCCTCCCATGCCGGGTGCTGCGCAAACAGCCAATGTGCAATTGGTCGTTGCAGTGGCCTGCCAATCCGAATCATTTGGCACATAGACGCAATGGGGCGGCGTGCGTTCGAAGACGTTCATACGATCGCCCAATTCACCGAAGTCTTTGCTTGCGCCGCTGATTTCGGCCTTGCCTTCAACCAGCATGAGGATCACTTCTTTATCACCGGTAGATTCGCTGGCTTTTTCACCGGGCTTGAGATGATAGAGGCCAAAACCTACATAGGACCAGCCAGCACTTTCCGGTGTAATATCGTGTACCTTGCCGGATGTACCGGAGGCTTTGCGCAATAGATCAGGCATTTTCTTCTCCCTTATCAAGACCAGCTGAGCGGGCCATTTCCTTCAGGGCCTTTAACCCCATGGTTTGATATTCTAGCGGATTTCTTACAGCTGGATCTTGCTCGGCTTCAATCACCAACCAGCCTTCATAACTGTGATTGGCTGCGATTTTCAAAACCGGCTCAAAATCGACGCCGCCTTCGGGATCACCGGGCACAGTGAAAACGCCCCGGCGTACGCCTTCGAGAAAAGACAGGCCATTTTCTTCAACTTCGGTGCGGATATCTGGACGTACATTTTTTGCATGCAGATGGCTTACGCGGTCCATATAGTTCTCGGCCAGCGCAGCTGGATCGGAGCCGCCAAACCATGCATGACCAGTGTCGAGCAGCAGCTTTGTTGCAGGCCCTGTATTCGCCATGAACGCATCAATCTCGACTTCGGTTTCGACGATAGTGCCCATGTGGTGATGGTAGACCAGCATGATGTCCTGCCCTTCGCAGAACTTGGCAATTGCTTCTACTGCCGCGCCGAATTCGATCCACTTGTTTTCGGGCAGGACGGGGCTTTGCGACAGGGCGCAATCATCATCGCCATGGATGGCATTGGAAGTTTCGCAAACGATGCAGACCTTGCATCCCATGGCTTTTAGTAAATCGAGATGGGGCTGGATTGCCCTCTTCTCGTCTTCAACAGAATGGGTCAGCAAGTTTAGAGAATGCCAGCCGGAGATGAATTGCAAACCATGTGGCTCAAGCACCGCGCGCAAGGCTTCCGGCTCGGTAGGCATTTTGTGACCCTTTTCGATGCCGTCAAAGCCGATCTCACCGGCTTCGCGTAGGCACTGTTCAAGAGGGATATCAGCACCGAGTGTCTGGTCATCATCGTTTGACCATGCGATGGGGTTTGTGCCGTATTTGATCATTTCTTTTCTTTCAGATGGTTTTCATAGTCGGCACGAGCGGCGTTCACTTGCGGACGGGTCGAGACTTCTGGCACAGCCACATCCCACCAATGGCCACCGGCCTCGGTGGTAATCAGCGGGTCTGTATCGATGACAATGGCATAGGAGATTTCCGACGCGCAGGCACGCTTCATTGCTTCTTCTAGCTCTTCGATGGAATTCACTTTTTCGGAGGCTGCGCCCATCGATGCTGCGTGGGCGGCGAAATCGATATTGCTTGTTTCCACGTGACGGGCATCATCCAGCAGGTTGTTGAAATTCTCGCCACCGGTGGCCATTTGCAAACGGTTGATACAGCCAAAGCCGCGATTATCGAGAATGATGCAGATGATTTTTGTGCCCAGCATGACGGATGTCGCAAGCTCGGAATTCATCATCATATAAGAACCATCGCCAAGCATGACGACGACTTCGCGATTTGGATGAGCCATTTTCACGCCCACGGCACCGGCGATTTCGTAACCCATGCAGGAATAGCCGTAGTCCATGTGATAGCCATTGGGTTTGGCAGCTTTCCATAATTTGTGTAATTCGCCGGGCAGTCCGCCGGACGCGCTAACCAATATGGCGTCGTCATCCATACTGCGCTGGACGGCACCGATAACCTGTGCATCTGATGACAAATCATTGCCGGAGGGGGCAGAAGTTGCGGCATCGACGGATGCCATCCAGTCTGTTTTCAAGGATGCATCCGGTGCAGGTGCTTTGTGATTTCCGAGAGTGGCGGTGAGTTCTTCCAGTCCTGTTCTTGCATCGCAAACCAGCGGCAAGGCATTTGCTTTGTGGCTGTCGAAACTGGTCACGTTGAGTGCCAGAATTCTGCAATCTGGATTCTTAAACAATGTCCAACTACCTGTGGTAAAATCCTGAAATCTTGTACCGATGCCAATGATCAAATCGGACTTCTCGGCAATTGCATTGGCACTGCTGGCACCGGTTACTCCGACGGAACCGAGGTTCAATGGATGGTCCCAAGGCATGGAGGATTTACCGGCCTGCGTTTCGCATACGGGTATTTGATGTTTTTCGGCGAAGGCCAAAAGCACGTCACAAGCGCCGGAATAAAGTACACCGCCGCCTGCGATTATTAGCGGGTTTTTTGCTGATTTAATGGCTTCAATTGCGGCTTCTAGTTCGCGTGCATCCGGGCGTTGTCGGCGCAGGCCCCAGACTTTTGGTTCGAAGAATTCTTCCGGCCAATCATAAGCCTCGGTCTGTACATCCTGACAAAAGGCCAGCGTTACCGGGCCGCAATCTGCCGGGTCTGTCATGGTTGCAAATGCCCTTGGTAGTGCGGTCAACAATTGCTCGGGGCGGGTGATGCGATCGAAATATTTGCTTACGGGTTTGAAACAATCATTGGCGCTGATGGTGCCATCGTCGAAGCTCTCTACCTGCTGCAAAACAGGGTCGGGGGCGCGGTTGGCAAATACGTCGCCTGGGATAAGCAACAGGGGCAACCGATTAACGTGAGCAAGGGCTGCGGCTGTGACCATGTTGGTGGCACCGGGACCGATGGAGGTGGTGACAGCCATCGCGCGGCGGCGGTTATTGGCCTTGCCATAGGCGATTGCTGCATGAGCAATTGCCTGTTCATTGTGACCGCGCCATGTGGGGAAATCATCGCCAATGGCATGCAAAGCTTCGCCGAGACCAGCCACATTCCCGTGTCCAAAAATCGCCCAGATACCCGCCAGAAATGGCACGCCATCCTCGTTCATTTGCACACTAAGATATCGCACCATTGCTTGTGATGCGGTCAAACGGATTGTCGCCATTTTGGTTATCCTTTATTTCGGACTGACTGCCAGCCCTCGCAAAGACTTGCGTATTTTTTTGCCATTTGTTCAACGGCCTGTTTGTCATCAACTTTGCCAGTGAACCATGCTTTTGCGACTTCAGCAAATATTGTTCTGCCGATGGCAAAACCTTTTACCAGATCAAATTTTGCTGCCAGCGCAAAACTTGCCTGCAACTCCTCTTCGGGTGCATCGAGACCAAGAACAACGATGCCGCGTGTGTGCATATCATGGCGTTCAATTGCCTCAACAGCATTGCGCCACGCAGCTTCTGATTTCAATGGTTCGAGCTTCCACCAATCGGGATAAACGCCGAGGGAGTAAAAACGTTCGATGATTTTTGCGGTAGTATCATCATCGCAATCAGCGACCTTTGACGGGATTACTTCCAGCAGAAATTCCAGACGGTTGGAACGTGCAGCATCGGCTAGGCGGATGATGGTTTCTTCCTGTTTTGCTTTCATCTCATCATCGTCGTCGTCGGGATGATAGAAGCACAAAACTTTGACCACTTGCTCCAATGGCCAGTAGGATAAATCCGTTCCTAAATCCGGTCCAATTTCCAGTTGCAATGGTCGCGATGCAGGGTATTCGACCGGTCGTCCAATCCATAATCCGCTGTCCGTTGCTTCAAAAAGCGCATCTTGCCCCAAGCGGCTATCACATAGAATGCCGTATCCGCTTTGGCCATTTGCAACTTGTTTTGCGGCTTTGAGGCAGAGCAGTTTAAACTCGCCAATGCGGTCGTGGTCGGCCCCTTCTGCATCGGCGATTTCTTCCAATTGGCTTCGGTGGTCGAAAGCAAAGACTTTCAGTTCCGGCCAGTCATGTCGCCGATTGGTGGACCAGTGGATTTGTTCGAGTTCTGCATCGTTGCGCAAGTCCGGGCGTATCACACCGCGCTTTAGGAAAAAATCGAGTTCTTCACGGCTTGGGTATGCAGGGGCGCAACCGTGGCGTGAAACAGCTAGTGCGCCACAAGCATTGGCGAATTTTAGCGCGGTGGGCCAGTCTTCGCCTGTTAGCCAACCTGTGAGGAGGCCAGACATGAAACCATCGCCTGCGCCCAGCACATTGAAAACTTCGATGGGAAAGCCGGGGCCGGACATGCCGTCGTCGAGTGAATCCGGGATATCTCCCTCGAAGGCAGAGGCACCCATTGGGCCGCGTTTGCAGACCAGAATTGCGCTGGATTTTTTCCGCACATTTCGCAATGCTTGCAATGTGTCTGTGGTTCCGCCTGCGATGTGGAATTCTTCTTCAGTTCCAACGATCAGATCGAACAGATGCAAAATCGATTGCAGTTTTTCTGTCACCGCATCGGATTCGATGAAGCGGTTTTCGCCGTCGCCATGGCCGGAAAGGCCCCACAGGTTTGGGCGATAGTCGATATCGAGCGCGGTTAAAGCACCGTTGCCGCGCGCGAGTTTCAATGCTTTGAGGACGGCTGCTTCTGTTTGCGGATTGCTTAGATGTGTGCCCGTTGCGGTGACGCATCTGGCCTCGGCGATGAAATCGGGATCGATATCATCTTCGCAGATCGCCATATCGGCACAGTTCTCGCGGTAGAAAATCAGCGGGAATTGTTCCTGATCACGTATTCCCAAAAGCACTAATGCGGTTAGCCGTTCCGGGTCGGTTTTGACACCGCGAACATCTACGCCACCGGCTTGTAATTCTTCACGGATGAAACGGCCCATGGGCTCATCACCTACCCTTGTGATCAGAGCGGATTTGAGACCAAGTCTTGCTGTTCCTGCCGCCATATTGGTGGGGGAACCGCCGATGTATTTTTGGAAGGATGCCATATCCTCAAGGCGGCCTCCGACTTGGCCACCATATAAATCTACCGAGCTGCGCCCGATCGTAATTACATCCAGTTTTGTCAAACTCTACACCTCATAAGATTAGGGCGGCGCATTTTCTTGCGCCGCCCTAATCTAATATTATTGTTACTCTAAATGTCTAGGGGTCTAGACCCTAAAGTTTTATGCGGTAGCGGGCAAAACCATCGGGACCATCACCAGCTTCCTCAATATTTACACCCTTGACGTCGGCCATGTGCTCTTTGCCTTTTGGTCCGGTGTCAAACAGAACCGTTGCGCCGCCAGCCGGGGCAAACTGCCAGTTTCCATCGGCCGATGGGTTGATGGTTCCCTGATCGACGATATAACGCACGATCACGTCGCGGTTGGTGTCGGGTGCAACGAAGATGATCGTATCGCCGGTACCGGGGAATTTGCCACCGCCGCTAGCGCGGTAATTATTGGTGGCGACCACAAATTTTTGTGCCGGATCGATTGCTTTGCCATCAAATTGCAAATCAACGATGCGGTTTGCATCCTTGTTGATGAGCTTGCCTTTAGTATCGAATTTCGATGGCTGGGTGAGGTCGATCTTGTAGGTGACCCCATCCATGATATCGAAATTATAGCTTGGGAATTTCGGATTGAGCAGAACCTGATCGGCTTTGCCGGCTTCGATCTGGTTGAACATGCCGGCGGAACGCTCCAGCCAGTCCTTCACCTGCGCACCGGTAATCAATACGGCCCGCACAGTGTTTGGATAGAGGTAGAGATCAGAAACGTTCTTGATCGCCACATCGCCCTTGGGCACATCGGTATAATAATCTGGACCACCACGGCCACCGGCCTTAAATGGCGCAGCAGCTGAAAGGATCGGCAGGCTTTCCCACTCAGTGCCTTTCATCATTTCAGTGATATACCAAGTCTGGGCTTTGGAAACGATCTGTACTGATGGGTCATCAGCTACAAGCGCGAAATAGGAATGCAACGGCGCAGAGGTTTTACCCACCGAGCGGCGTACATAAGCGAGCGTTGCATCATGTTCTTTTTGAACGCTGTCGAGCACCGATTGCTGGCTTTCCACGACCGGAATATATTTGCGGCCATCGCGTTTATAGATGCTGCGCGCTTCGGTGGTGAAGTTGATGATTTTCCACTTGCCACCGTCTCTTTCAAGCATTAGATCGACGAGGCCCATATGGGAACCCCAGAAGCCGCCCATTGCGGCGGGTTTGCCGTGGATGGTGCCTTTTTCATGGTCGAGACCGGCAAAACCTTCGAATTTTGGACCGGGGAAAACCAGATGAGAGTGACCGGTGAGAAGCGCGTCGATGCCCTCTACTTCGGCTAGAGGAATTGCCGCATTTTCCATGCCATCGGTGTATTTGGCGTCGCCAATTCCTGAATGGCAAAGCGCGATGATGATATCAGCACCGGCCTCTTTCATTTCCGGCACATAGGCTTTCGCGGTTTCTACGATATCGCGGGTGTTGACCTTGCCTTCCAGATGGCGGCGGTCCCAGTTCATGATTTGTGGTGGGACGAAGCCGATCAGACCGACTTTGATATCGTGGGAGACACCAGCACCGTCGATGATTTTCTTGTTGAGGATCACATAAGGTTTGACGAGGGTTTTATCGTCGCGAGGGTTGGCAGCCAGAGTGCCTTTGGCGATGTTGGCTGAAACCACCGGGAATTTTGCGCCACCAATGGCTTTCATCAGAAAGTCGAGGCCGTAGTTAAATTCGTGATTGCCGAAAGTTGATGCCTCAAAACCCAATGCGTTCATGGCGGTGATCACCGGATGCATATCACCCTCTTTCATACCGCGCTCATAGGCAATGTAGTCACCCATCGGATTGCCCTGAAGGAAATCGCCGTTATCGATCAGCATAGAATTGGTTGATTCATCCCTGATTTGTTTGAACAAAGCGGCTGTGCGCGCCAGACCGACAGAATCGCTGGGGCGATCACGATAGTAATCATACGGGAACACATGTACGTGCAGATCGGTTGTTTCCATGATGCGCAGATGCGCTGTATTTTCCTTGGCCATCACGGAATAAGGGTGCAGCATAATCATAGAAGAAGCTGCCGCAGCACCTGCAACAAACAAGCGACGCGACAAAACCGGGTTGGTAAATGTCCCCACGGGAGCGTCTTTAGATGATGTTTTTTTCATGGTTTCTCCTGACAAAATTAAACGATTAACCATTAATGCTAGCTTGTGACAGCAACATGTCAACGCCTTGTCAGCCTTGTTTTCTTACCATTTCTTCCTGCCAGAGTATTCGCAATGATTAGGGGTTATTCTTTCGTTAAGTATACGGCAGTTAACCTTCCTAATTTACCCTGTTTTATCAAGGTATTAATATGTTCCCACTACGGTCGCGGGTAGAGGACGCAATAGATGAACACCAAGAACAATAAAATCGGTGACAAGCCGAAAACATCGAATTTTCTAATTGATTTGCCCATCATCATGGATGCTGCACCGATTGCTACGGCAATTTGTGATGACGAGTTTTGCATTGTTTATGCAAATCGTGCATTTTCAAAAACGTTGGGCATTGCAAGCAAAGGCATTGTTGGAAGTCATTTAAGCGACAATCTGTTACTGAGTGATACAGACGAAGACGGTGATACTCTTTCTCTGGAACAGGGCGATTCCACCCGCCATTTAAAATGCGGTAACGGTGAGGATTTTTGGGGAATTATTTCGATCTCCAAACGTCTGGAAGTTACAAGAAAACCTCGTTATGTGGTCCAAATCATCAATGTTGACGCGGAAAAAACGGATGAGGTAAAACTTACCTATAGAGAAAGTATTTGGCGTAACGCGGTCGATGGTGCTCAACACGGCGTCTGGGATCATTATGTACCCACGAATGAACGTTTCTATTCTGATGAATGGAAACGTATTCGCGGCATCCCGGTTGATGAAGAAATTTTCGACACACGTGAAGATTGGGAAAATCGGCTTCATCCCGATGATCTGGAATCGGTACGCAAACATTTGTCCCGACACCACACAAGCGGCGATAAAATAGTTTCATTTGAATATCGTGAACGCCGCCGCGACGGTAAATGGGTCTGGATATTAAGCCGCGGCAGAGTGGTTGAATGGTTCGAAGATGGTCGCCCCAAGCGCTTGACCGGAACCGATGTGGATATCACAAAAATCAGGGAGGCTGACGCACAAAAAGCCGAACAAACTTCCAGAGCATATCAACGTCACCTCGAAGAACTTGAGCGTGCCCAGAAAAAAACAGAGGCGGCGCACGAAACTGCCGATGCAATTTCGAAACAAGATCCACTCACTGAACTTGCAAACCGGCGTGTGTTTTCTGAAGAACTTGAATACCTGATAAATTCACCAGAACATGCGGACCGTTGTTTTGCTGTCTTGCTGCTTGATCTGGATCGCTTCAAGCCAATCAATGATATTTACGGCCATCAGGCGGGCGATCAAACGATTTGCGAAGTGGCCAACCGGCTGGAAGAACTGCTGGGAGAAACGTCTACCGTGGCTCGGCTCGGCGGCGATGAATTTGGTGTCATTGTCAGGGATGATGACAGCGGACAAGGGATCGTTGCAAAGGTTGAAGCAATCGCAGAAAAAATAGTCGATTCCATCAAACAAACAATTAGAGGAGATGGCTTTGAAGCTGACATTGGAGCGAGCATCGGCATCTCTCTTTATCCTCAGCATGGGGAAAATGCGCAATCTCTATTCCGTGCTGCTGATATTGCCATGTATCACGTCAAGAAAAACGGTCGCGGCAACTGGATAATATATGAAGAAGAGATGGGCAAAAAGCTCAAAACCCGTGCCTTGCTCGAAGAACAAACCCGCCGTGCGGTTCGAAATGAAGAAATCCAACCCTGGTTCCAACCAATAGTTGATTTAAAAACCGGTAAAATTTCTGGATTTGAAATTCTGGCACGTTGGGAACACCCTGAACTTGGTAATGTTGCTCCCGATACGTTTTTACCAGTCATTGAACAATTCGGTTTGATGAAAGAATTTACGGCGTCCATGCTGAGACGTGCTTGCCTTGCAAGACGTGATTGGTCACAGGACACCACGCTGGCCCTGAATGTTTCTGCAGGGGAAATCTGCGATCCAACCATGCCGGTCAGACTGATGAACATTCTTTCAGAATGCGGATTCTTGCCGACCCGGCTTGAAATTGAGGTAACCGAATCTGCTTTGTTGCAAGATTTAGATACCGCGAAAGAAGTGATTTCAAACCTGCGGGAATCGGGTATTCGCGTCTTGCTGGATGATTTTGGCACTGGCTATGCCGGTCTGAATTACCTGCGAGAATTCAGCCTCGATTGCCTGAAAATTGATCGCTCCTTCATCAATTCCATGACCAATAATCCGGTCAGCAAAAGAATTGTTCGCTCAATCCTGTCGCTCGCACGCGAGCTTGACCTTGATACGGTTGCCGAAGGCATCGAAGATGGCGAGACCCATGAACTGGTCAAGCTCATTGGCGGCTCATACGGACAGGGATATTTTTACGGTAAAGCCATGCCGGCAAATGAGGTCCAAACATTGCTGGACATAGCTAATCCGGCTCGCGCGCGAACCGGTTAATTTGTTCTCACGATATCTACTCACCCTGTGGGTAGATATTTTGTTTGTTCTCACGGGCGTATCCAAGCTTCGCTTGGGCCCTGCGAAGGCGCGGCGCATTAGCGCCGGGTTCCCACGCTCGCCCTACGGGCCTCTCATTCATTTCCCAAAATCTATCGGACCGTACCCTTGCACTATTCCATCCGTATCTACCACGCCGCAGGCGGGAGCGAAGAGCGACCGGCGCTAATGCGCCGCCCTTGCGGAGGCCCAACCGATAGGGAGGATATGCCGTGAGCACAAACATAGAGCTTAACCCTTCGGGCTAAGCCACTTCTCGCCAGCCTTGGTTTTTGGTGAATATCATTAGGTCTTCGACGCACATGGGTTTGGCAAAGACATAGCCTTGCAGGATATCACAACCCAGCGTACGCAGCAGGCGCACGTGCTCCATGGTTTCGACGCCTTCTGCAACAATTTGGACGCCCAGAGACTTGCCTATATCGACGATGGATTTCACCAGATTTAGCTGTTTTTTTGATTTATCAATCGGGCGAATGAGCTGCTGATCAATTTTTAACCGATGCGGATTAAGTTTGAGTAGGCCGATGATCGGGGCATGGCCTGAGCCAAAATCATCGATGTCGATCTCGATGCCCAATTCCTTAATCTGATCGATATTCCAGGAGACCGCCTCGTCACTATCATCGAGGAATATCGATTCCAGCAGTTCAAATGACAATGTTCCGGGACGAAAATTCAATTCTTTCAAAGATGCGATTAGTGCATCATCCTGCAGACGGCGGGCAGAAACATTCACCGAGACTTTGGGGATGGATATGCCAGCCGCATGCCATTCATCAAGATGGGCAAGTGACTGTTCCATGATCAGCCTGTCGATTTTCGATACGACATTCAAATCCTCGGCAATTTTTAGGAACTGATCGGGCGCCAGTATTCCGCGTGTGGGATGGTTCCACCGGGCCAGCGCCTCGACACCTACAATCTCAAGACTGTTTGCATCGAACTGGGGTTGATAATATGCAAAGAACTGATCTTTTTCGAGCCCGGTCAGGATTTCATCGGCCAGTCGTTTGGTGTTGGTGATTTCAGCTTCCAGCTCATCGGTGAAGAACTCGTAGCGGTTCCTGCCTTTTTCCTTGGCACGGTAGAGAGCGATGTCTGCATTGACCAACATTTTTTTAGGATCAACGTCCCGACCCAATTTTCTTGATATCCCAACAGAAACACCGGTCCGGCATTCATGCCCGTCATAGACAATTGGCTTGCGCATTCTTTTGACAATTTGTTTTGCAAGTTGGGCTAGCTCATCATCTGTTTTTTCTTCACTCATCAGCACCACGAATTCATCGCCGCCGACCCGGGCAGTGAAATTCTCTTCCCCTACGATCTCCCGCAATACCTTGGCCGTATGGATAAGCATGGTATCCCCTGCCGCGTGGCCAAGTGTGTCGTTGATTTGCTTGAAGCGATCCAGATCAATGTGCAGCAAGCTGGCGCTACCCGTGTGATCCACGTTAGAAGCCTGAGCAAGTTTTTCGTCCAGATAGCGTCGATTGGGCAATCCTGTCAGCGCGTCATGAAGTGAATTGAATTCCATGGCCGCGCGAGCGTTCTCAAGCTCAGCGCTGTTTTTTTCCGCAATCTCCATTGCGATTTCCAGTTGGGCACTTTTTTGTTCCGCAAGAATTTTTGCCTGACGCAGGTTTTCCGCTGAATCTACTTCATCGGTAATATCGCGACAAACACCGATGAATTTTTCTTCCCCTTCGTCGTCAACATATGAGCGACAAATCTCATGGATATGGCGCATGGTGCCATCGGGCCTGATGATCCGGTAGGTTGAGGACTTTCGCCCGCGTGTTTTAATGGCGGAGCTGGCCTGATGCATGGCTTTTTCGGCATCTTCTGGATGAAGAGACGTGAACCATACCCCTTCAGGGGCGACGTTACCTTCAACGTCCATTTGTCCGTATAGTTTCTTGGTGGTGTCATCCCATGTGATCACATCTGCTTTCAGGTCAAGCTCCCAAACTCCAACGCCTGATGTGGAAACAGCCATTTCCAGCCGACGCGCCATCAGTTCCATATCAACTTGGGCTGCCTGGAGTTTGGCGCTGTTTATTTCCGCTTGTTCAAGCGCGGTTTCCAATTTGCTTGATGCTGTAACTTCATCGGTGACATCGCGTTTTGTGCCAAGGATTTTTTTGCGTCCATAAGCATCAACAAAATATCTGACCGTTGAATGGATGTGTTTAATTGATCCGCTCGGCAAGATAATCCTGTAGGATAATTCAACAAATGATTTGTTTTCTTTCACGTGTTGTATGGTTGCAATGGCTTCATCTGCATCGTCGGGATGCAGGCTTTTTTCCCACATATCCCGGGGAACATCCAGAATATTAAGATCAGGTTGCTCGAAAAGCTCTCGTAAAAGATTGTCCCACTGGACACGGCCATTGGTCAAATCAACGTTCCACACACCAATTTTGGAAGTGCTCAGAGCAAGCTCGAGCCTGCTGGAAGCGTCTTCAAGATTAAGCTCTGCTTCTTTAAGGTGCGATATGTCAGTATCGGTTCCGATGATACGGGTCGGTTTGCCATCCAGTCCCCATTCGATTGCGTGTCCACGGGACAATATCCATATCCAGTAACCTTTGTAGTGCAATTCGCGAAATTCAAAACCGTGCTCATCAAAATTGCCTTCAGCCCTATCTGCTGCAATTTTTTTGGCACGGTCACGATCATCGGGATGTATTCGGGTAATCCACTTTTCCAGAGAGTTTTCATCATCTGTACTATCGTTCTCATCCAAAGGATAACCACGCATTTCACGCCATGCATCAGAATGATAGACTTCACCTGTTACCAGATTGCTGTCCCAGACCCCCTGTCTTCCAGCCTCCAGCGCGAAGGTTGATCTTTGCTCGCTGGTAAATAATTGTTTCTGGGTGGCTTTAAGAGCGCTGATATCCACGAGCTGGGCTGCAATGAGCTGAGGTTTGCCGTTTGAATTCACATAAACAGTAACCGTTGAAAGAACGGGAATCGTGGAGCCGTCCTTGTGTAGATACTTACGCTCAACCGTATAATTTTGTGTTCTGCCCTCGGCCAGATGTGTCTGTTTTTTTGTTACTTCTTTACGCTCGTCGGGGTGAATGAATTCACAAACATCAAGCCCGATGCATTCCTCGAAGGAATAACCAAGTAAGTCACAAAATGCCGTGTTTACGTGAACCACGCGCCGATCTGTACCAATCAGAAACATTCCGAATGCTGCATCTTCGATGATATTATGGGCTTTAATATTGACGTTGGCTTTGCGAAGCACTGTGTCGATACAGTCGCCTTCTACGCCATTTTTTTCCACATGATCGACGGTTCTCATACCTTATACCGTCATCTGCAGGTTTGAGTGTTGGCGAACGGCCACTGGCGCACATAGTGACACCTTGCGTATAAAACACATCAATTGCTGGAAAAAGAAAACTAAATACACGTACACGTTGTGGGTATCCTTGGGCAAAATGCCAAATCAAAATCGAGCCGTGTTCATTCACTTAGTTTAGCTATCATAGCCATGCTCACACAGAAATATTGTGGCAGTTATCAACTTACAGGTAATTCGTAAAAGTCTGGTAAACTTATAGTCACTGATAAGATATTACCTACCTTAAAAATATACCATCAGAATATATATGAACATCTTAGAAATTATTCTTTACAATCTATTAACTTAGCAATGTTTATATGTATTTATCCGGCGAAAACAGGTTATCCCTGTACATGATGTATTTCGCCTCTCGGTTGATCCGAATGTTTACCCACACATAAATTCTTTAACCAGACGCAAGCCCACCCCAACAAATTCAAAAAAAATTGCATGCCGGTTTCATGGCGATGCATGCTTGTAAATCCGCTCCAACAAGCTGGATTCGCACGTGATTCTGCCAGGGCTTTCCGCGAGGATGAAGCAATTTCATTTTGTTCGAGGAAGAAAATGAAAAGAATCTCAAATATCCGCCTGGCAATCAAATTGCCTATTATTATTGCCACAGCTGCTCTTGTGGCCAGCGTTGGTGTTGGCCTTGGGAGTTATCTTTACTCCTCACAATCTATACAGCATCTGAACGAGGAGCGCCTGACATTGATTGTTGAAGCGCGGCGCCAGCAACTGGATTTCTATTTCACCTCGATAAAAAATGACTTAAAATCTGTTGCCACCAATCCGAACACCCGCCTGTCAATTACCAATTTTTCCCGTGGGTGGAGAAGTGAAGGCAAAGAACCTGCCAAATCATTGTACGATAAATATGTAACCAATAGCCCCTTTCCAATTGGTCAGAAGCAAAAACTAGATTCTACAAAGGGTAGCATGGCGCTATACGACACGGCCCACGGCGTCGTGCACCCATGGTTTCGTGAACATCTGGAAGACAATGGTTACTACGATATTTTTCTTTTCGACGTTAAAGGCAACCTTATTTATTCTGTTGCAAAAGAGTCGGACTATTCTACCAATTTTTCTGAAGAGAATGGCGGCGAATGGGCGGATACAGGGCTTGGCACAGCTTTTCGTCAGGCAATGGCAAAACCTGCTGGAGAACAATCCTTTGTAGACTTTAAACCTTATGGTCCTTCAAATGGAGATCCTGCGGCCTTTCTTTCAACTGCTGTTGCAAATGACACCGGCGAAACCATTGGCGTTCTGGCTTACCAGATGCCGATTGAGAATATCTCTGCCATTACCAACACCGTTGCAGGACTGGGGCAAACCGGGGAAACCCTTTTGCTTGGGCCGGATAATCTCATGCGCGCCAATTCTCACCTTAGTACTGGTCCCGATATTTTAATTGGAAAACTGAAAAATGGTGTTACTGAAGCTGCATTTTCCGGCACACCCAATTCAGATCACGGCATCAGCCGATTTGGCAATGACGCACATATTGCCGCGACGCCTTTGGGTGTGTTCGGGGCGCAATGGGTGGTTGTGGTTACTCAAGACCTTGATGAACTGAATGCCCCCATTGCCGGTCTTCGCAATGCAATTTTGATCATCTCAGGAACGGCACTTATCCTTATGGGCCTGATTGGTGCTGCGGTCGGACGCTCTACCAGCCTGCCGATCACGCGTCTTTCACGCACAATGGACGCCCTTGCACGCAATGAACTGGATGTATCTATCGGATATGTGGACCGTGACGATGAAATCGGCGCCATGGCCAGAACAGTTGAAATTTTTCGGGAGAGTGCTCTCAAGGTGGAATCCATGAATGTGGATAAACAACATGCCGACAATTTGAGTGCGGATATGATCCGACAATTGAGGGTTACTTCCGGGTCTTTAAAATCCACCGCAGAAGAAATTAGCCATTCATCGGATAATTTGTCCAAACGCACCGAGGAGCAGGCAGCATCTGTCGAAAGAACAGCGGCGGCTGTGCGGGAAATCAATACCAATGTTCAGACCTCCACAAAGAGGGCAGAGGAAGCAAATGTGTTGGTATCACAAGCGGAAACCAATGCTGAACGCTCTGGTGAAGTGGTGGAAACCGCTGTGGAAGCCATGGGCAGAATTGAAGCTTCATCCAAAAAAATTGCCAATATTATTGGTGTGATTGACGAAATTTCGTTCCAGACTAATCTGCTTGCGCTCAATGCAGGGGTTGAAGCTGCACGTGCAGGAGAAGCAGGTACCGGCTTTGCCGTGATCGCGCAGGAAGTTCGAGAATTGGCCCAACGTTCGGCAGATGCTGCAAAAGAAATCAAGGCATTGATTACAACTTCCGGCCAAGAGGTGAAATCCGGCGTGGAACTGGTGAATGAGACCGGGTCTGCGCTTAATGTTATTGTTTCTGAAGTCCGACAGATACATGCCCATGTGAGTGCTATTGCCGATGCTGCCCGGGAGCAATCCGCCGGGTTGCAGGACATCAATCATTCGATAAAGACAATTGATGAAGCAACACAACAAAATGCAGCGATGGCAGAACAATCAACCGCCGCCAGTCATATTCTGGCTAACGATGTTAGCCGAATCAATATGATGCTAAATGAGTTTGAGATTGGCGAAGGAGGTGGAAACCCTACGGAAGAAACGAGCAAATCAGACAATATACCTGAATCTTATAGCATAAAATCAAGAGCAGCTTAGGTTCTGGTATAATTTTTAGTATTAACTAAAAATTTACTCTGAGTCGACTAATATCTGACCTAACGTAAATAGACTAACACCAGCATGATGCGATTTTACGTTATCGGTTAATTCCGAATTTTTCCCACATCTACTTATTTCTCAGGCAGTTTAACCCTCTTTTATTGCCTGAAAAATACCCTCCTCCCATTTGGCACCAGCAGATCGGCCAAATGGGAGGATGGACACTTATGTTTTTGAATACGGACTGCCCACCAAGAAAAGACATTTAATGTTCAAATTTGCCCCGAAGCTATTTAAGCAGGTGAAAATCACCTATCGTATCCAGCTTAACGCGATTATCGGCGTTGTATTATTTTCCGCGATTGGCGGCGTATACGTCTACGGCGATGCCAGCACACAACAACAAGCCAAGTTTCAGCACCAGCTACGTGTGGTGGAAACATTGTCCGATCTCATCGTGACAGAGATTGCCCGAATTCGGGTTGAGGGACAAAATTTCATACTATCCGGCAAACCAGAGCTGCTTGCGAAGGTAAAGCAACAAGAAATCGGAATACTTGAAAACGTTCGCAAGCTGGAGCCCCTTTTAAAGGGCACGCCGATGGAAGACGCCATCATCATGATCCGCAAAAACCTAAAAACCCATCAAACCGTGTTTGATAATATTATTGAATATCGGGCCCATATTGGCTGGAGTGAGAATGACGGCCTGCGAAAAGCGATGCGCAAAGCTATTCACGAGGTCGAAGGGGAACTGTCGCGGGCAAAGCTGGACAGGGCTATGATAACAATGTTGATGATGCGCCGGCACGAAAAAGATTTCATCGTACGCAAAGACATAAAATACATCGATCTTGTGACTGAACGTGTGGTGGAGATTATGCCGCTTATTGATGCAGCACTCGTTTCCAATACGATAAAAGCCGAAATAAAAGAACAAGTGCGGGCCTATCATGTTGGTTTCAACAAATTTGTAGAAAAATCTCTGGTGCTGGAAGAAGACATCGCGGTTCTGGATTTGGTTTACCAAACTCTCGCGTCAAACAATTTGAAAGTTGCCACATATGCTTCTGATGCAATGGATCGCTCGCAGATGCAGGTCGCAGAACTCAATAATCTGGTGCGCTACACCATATTAGGAGTGATTTGTGCGGCTCTCTTCCTGATGCTTCTTGCGGGATTGATCATTGGGCAATCCATTATTCTTCCGCTGGAAAAAATCGCCCGGATTTCCGAAGCTTTAGCGGTTAACGATACCAGCATGGTGATCGGAGACGACCCAAGCACGACGGAAATAGGCATGATATACCGGGCGCTGATTGTTTTCCGGGAGAACGCAATCAAGGTGAATGTCCTCAATAGTGAAATGCAGGTAAACGAACACCATAATGCCGATATGATCAAACGGTTGCGCGATACCTCCAGTTCGCTAAGAACAACCACGGATAATATTCGCAATTCTTCTGAAAGTCTGACCAAACGGACAGAATCTCAGGCCGAGTCTATTGAACGCACCGCCGACGCAGTGAAAGAAATTGCCCTCGCTGTTCGTACTTCGACTGAACGGGCGGAAGAAGCAGGCGTTCTCGTGGAGAAAGCCAGAACCGATGCAGAGCATTCTGGTGATATCGTTGACGCAGCGGTCGAGGCCATGGATAGAATTAAAACGTCATCGAACGAAATTACCAAAATTATTGGTGTTATTGACGAAATATCATTTCAAACTAATCTGCTTGCACTCAACGCGGGTGTGGAAGCTGCGCGGGCAGGAGATGCCGGTAAGGGCTTTGCGGTCGTTGCGCAGGAAGTGCGTAGCCTTGCCCAGCGTTCAGCGACTGCCGCCAAGGAAATCAAGGCGTTGATTATCAAATCTGGTGATGAAGTGAAAACCGGGGTTAATCTGGTGAATGATACCGGCACCGCACTGGAAGTGATCGTGAGCGAAGTTGAACAGATCAGCGAACATGTGTCGGCAATCGTGGTTGCTGCTCGTGAGCAGTCATCAGGGCTTCAGGAAATTAGCAGTTCAATCAATATGATTGATGAGGGAACCAAACAAAACGCCGCTATGGCCGATCACAATAACGCTGCCAGCCGGGCGCTTGCCGAAGACGTCAATAATATCAATTATATGTTGAGCACGTTTGAAACCGATGACCTACAGGATAGAAATACCAATGGCGGCGAATTGTCGGTTTCAACTGAGCCTCAATACAAGAATAGAGAATCCAAATTGCGAGCGGCCTAAAGATGGTCACTTAGCCAGTGCGTTCTCTAAGGCTTTTAAATACACGTTGGTAAATATCCGCTGGGGAATTGCAGTTTGGAGAAATGGTACGGTTGGGAGGAATTGAACCACCGGCCTCTAGAGCCACAATCTAGCGCTCTAACCAACTGAGCTACAACCGCACATCTTACTGCAAAACTGAGATACGGTTATCCATTCCCATTTGCAAGGGTCAAAGGGGATTTTTTACTTTTTTGAGTAAACGGAAAACAATAGGTTTCATGTCTCGGTGGGGAAACGAAACTCAAATTACCTGACCTGTTTGTGATATTTTGTTTCGCTCTGTGCCGGGAGAACCTCACCAACATGGATAGAGCATGAACGCCGGGCAGCCATATGCTGCCCGTGTTTTTGATTGATTTAGGCTAAACAGCGCCTTAAACAGCAGCTTTTTCAAACGCTGCTTTTGCAGGTGCAGAAGCTTTTTCGCTGGCTTTGCTTGTCAGTTCAACAGCGTCTTTAACCTGTGCAGTTACAGTTTCATACTGTGTGCGGAAGAAAGCGCCTTGCAGTTCGAATGCTTCGGAGAATGATTTTACGCCCATCATGTCTTCGAAGAATGCTGTGCCTGCAGCTGTGTTGGCTTTTACGTTTTCCATTGCTTTAGCGGAAAGTTCGTCACCAGCGCCGCGTGCAACTTCCATTGCTTCTTCTGCAGAAACTTTAGCGTCTTCAGCAACAGTTTTGAATTTGCTGAAAAATTCTTCCTGCTGAGCTGCGCCTTTTTCAGCATAGTCGCGGAAAGTTTCGTTCATTTTTGCAAAATCAAATGTGGATGCGTCAAATTTTGGCATTTCAAAAGCCGGGATGGTTTTTTCATTTTTCTTTGTCATGGTCGATCTCCATCGGGTACAGGTGGGTACGGCGGCAAAATCCTCGCCGTCATCTTTAATAAATCTCTTATAGCTCCTATATAGCACAATTTTTGTGCGTTGCAACATTTATATTGCACTGCACAATAAATTTATTAACCCTCACCGTAGGTTCATGGCGCTCAAATGCGCATTTATCTGGACCCGTGGGCCTTCCCGAGATATTAACAAATGGTTACTGTTTAATTGGCCGCCCGTTGGGCTGGCCTCGTGTGCCCTGAGTAATTTGTCTAGTATTGAGTTTATGACGATGCAAAAACCTGAATATTCGTACCTTGATTTGTGTGTGTTGCCACAATTACGTGGCCGCGTTTTATCAGCCGAACCAGTGCTGGTTTTTGATGCAGACATAGAAACTGTGCTTTGGGTCAATGCGGCGGGTGCTGAATATTTCGGCGGTGACGGTGTTGTGGAACTGCTTTCTTCGCGCCCTTCCCCATCCCAGCCCTTCATTCAACAATTGCGACTTGCCTATAAGCAATTGAGCGAGAACGAAACCCTTTCACGGGGCTTTCGCGTTGTGCGCGGTCTGCGCTCAGAGCTTATTCAGTGCGAATTGAGCATGATCACCCTGCCTCACGGGGAAAAGGCGCTTTTATTGCTGTGTCAGGACGAAAAGCTACTGCGCACTCAAAAAGAACACGAGATTGCCGAAACTGCTGTTAATTCATTGAACGGCTTTGCCGATGCAGCTGCAATCATTGATGATTACACGTTGACCATCGCTGCTACCCGCTCTTTTTCAGACATTGATTTATCCGTTGAGGATTTGCAGACCTTGATTAGTGATTTGCGCAACGAGAATGATCGTCTTGTTAAGCGCCGTATCAACGCGCTGGATAATAGCGAATTTGCTGCCGGTATTGCCCGGCTGAGCGATAATCCGGGCCGCAACCTGCTTGTGCTGGCAAGAATAGGATCAGGAGGCGCGAACGAACCCGTTCCTGCAACCCCGGTTGGTGTTTTTAGCTCACAGGATGATGCTCCGGAAGAACCGGATCTGCCTGAAGCCAGTGGTGAGCCAGATGAAGACGTTCTACCGGTCAATGAGCCTATCCTACAGTTCGAGGCCAAGCTTGATGAACCTGAGGAACCTATTGAAGATGTCGCTCCCGTTGAGGAAACGCTCGAACCGGAAGTAGAAGAACCCGTCGAGATTGTCGCGGAAGAGAAAGAACCTGCGTTTGAACCTATCGTCGACGAGGAAATAGAACCTCCGCACAAAGACGTATTAGTGGAAGCAACTGACGAGGCTGACGAGGCTGACGAGGCTGACGAGGCTGACGAGGCTGACGAGGCTGACGAGGCTGACGAGGCTGACGAGGCTGACGAGGCTGACGAGGATCTCTTCATCTTTGATAACACTGTCAATGCCACGCGGTTTGCCTGGACCATCGACGAGAACCAGATATTCAAATCCGTATCTCCTGAACTTGCCGAAATCGTTGGCCCTAATGCTGCCGATGTTGTTGGCCGGAGATGGCAAGATGTTTCTGCGGTTTTCGGGTTCGATGCAAACGGTGTCATAGGCGGTTTGCTCTCCAGACAAGATACCTGGTCCGGCAAAACGGTGCTGTGGCCGGTTCAGGGAACAGATTTGCAGGTGCCGGTTGATTTGGCGGCGCTTCCCGCATTTAGTTCTGAGCGGGAATTTGAGGGTTTTCGTGGCTTCGGGGTTATCCGTACCGCCGATGCCATTTTGGACCCGGATGGAACCGGACTTGCCCTTACCGCCGCACGCACAAAGGGCTGGGTTGGAAAACGTGCACCTGCCCCGTTGCATGAGCAAGAAAAACAAGAAGAAGATAAGGACATCTCAATTCGTCAAATTCTGAAACAGGAAGATGAATTTGCCCCCGAGGAAACGCCCGACAACGTAGTGCAATTGACACCGGTGACATCGGGAAATTCACCATCGTCTCAACAAATCCATACGGAAACAGAAAACCTGACCGATCACGAAAATCGGGCATTCAACAAAATCGGTGAATCCCTGCGCGAGACGTCCGACTCTGAATGGATCATTGGCCGGGCGGAAGACGAACCGGCGGATGCTAAAATAATAGCGACAGATACCGCAGAAACACCCACTGAGACGCCCGACACACTTTCCAACGATGATCTGGCGAATGACAATTTAGCAAATGACGACCTGGAAAAAATTAACAATTTAGGCCTCCCCGCACTGGTCTATCAGGCTGAGGAATGTCTGTTCGTCAATGACGAGATGCTGGAGCTCACCGGATATGATTCCCTTGGTGAGATCATTGAAGCTGGCGGCATCGATGCTTTGCTCGAAAGCGAATTTGATGAGGAACATGATGATTTGGAAGAAGGAAGCAATGATTCTTTCCACCTCGTCCTTGCAAACGGGGAAAAGCTGAGCGGTCAAATGACCCTTCGCAGCCTTGCGTGGCAGGATGATAAGGCGTTGCTGCTGACATTTTCTCCTTCTCCGCAATTGGAAGAAGAAGTGCCCGAGGAGATACTGGAAGAAGAACCCGCGCGCCAAGTTGTGCATGATGATATGCCGGCGATCGAAATTTCCCAAGTCAGCCAACTCCAGAATATTTTGAATACCGCCACGGATGGCATCATCGTTATCGATCAAATGGGCATGATTGAATCGATCAATGCACCGGCCGAAGCCCTGTTTGGCATTGAGCATTCAGATGTTTCCAATCAAAGCATTGAAGCCCTCTTCGCCGTGGAGAGCCATGACGCCATTGCCAGCACCATCGTTGCCCTGACCAGCGATACGGATGAGCCAAAAGATCCGGTTCGCAGCGTTTTGAATGACGGGCTGGAGCTGATTGGCCGCGAAGCCAATGGCGGTTTCATTCCGCTCCTGGTGACCTTTGGCAAAATGGGCGCTTCCAAAAAACTATGCGCTGTCATTCGCGATATATCCGCATGGAAAAAGGCCGAAGAAGAACTTGTTCAGGCCCGCAGACAAGCGGAACTTGCCAGCGAACATAAATCTGAATTTCTGGCGCGGGTAAGCCATGAAATTCGCACACCGCTCAATGCGATTATCGGTTTTTCCGACGTGATGATCGAAGAGCGGTTCGGCCCCATCGAAAACGAGCGTTACCGCGAATATCTGCGTGATATCAATCGCTCGGGTGTTCATGTACTCGACCTGATCAATGATCTTCTTGATCTTTCCAAAATTGAATCCGGCAAGATGGATTTGTCTTTCGAGGCTGTTGATCTCAATAAGATCGTTTCGGAAACTGTTGCTTTGATGCAGCCGCAGGCAAACAGCCAGCGCATTATCATCCGCACGTCCCTATCGCGCGCGGTTCCCAAGGTCGTTGCCGATGCGCGCGCCATGCGGCAAATCATTATGAACCTTGTTTCCAATGCGATTAAATTTTCCCAGCGTAATGGGCAGGTGATTGTATCGACGGTCTATGAAAGCAATGGCGAAGTGGCGCTACGCATCCGTGATACCGGCATTGGAATGAGCGAGAGCGAATTGAAAGATGCCATGCAACCTTTCCACCAAATCCCTGGAACCGGCAGCGACAGACGCGGCGAGGGAACTGGCCTTGGCCTGCCGCTGACCAAAGCGCTGGTGGATGCCAACAGGGCGCATTTCGATCTGGAAAGCGCCACAGGAAAGGGCACGATTGCCCATGTGCAATTCCCGACACAGCGCGTTTTGGCCGATTAAGAACCTCCTGATTTGATCAAAAAAAAGGCCCCGTAAAAACGGGGCCAGAGAATTTGATAACAACATTAGGAGAGGCACGCTGTGTTCAAATATATTGTCAAACTTTGTAGCAAAAGCTGAAACTCTATGAGGCCCAATATCGCTTTCAAAGCTTAACAAAACCTTACCAGATTCCTTAAAATACCCTCTAACTGCCCTCCAATTGGTTTCAAGGTTAAAATCATGGTTACTTTTTGTTAAGCATAAATAGTTCTCACGGCGTATCCTCACTCCGTTCGGGCCTGCGAAGGCGCGGCGCAGCCAGCGCCGGACGGCTCTTCGCCGCCCTGAACGTTGGCTTTGTTTTTAAAGTCGTTTTAGGCCAGCTCTGCTAGATTTTCGAACAAAGCTAAAGCCTCAGGGTTGGCCAGAGCCTCCTGATTTTTCACCTGACGACCGTGCACTATGTCGCGGACCGCCAGTTCTGTGATCTTGCCTGATTTGGTGCGCGGGATATCGGCGACGGCGATGATCTTTGCCGGGACGTGGCGCGGGCTGGCACCTGTTCTGATCTTTTGTTTGATCGTCTTGATCAGCGCTTCATCCAAGGTCACTCCAGATGCCAGTTTGACGAACAGGATCACCCGCACATCGTGGTCCCAGCTTTGCCCGATACACAAGGCTTCATCCACCTCTGTCAGCTGTTCAACCTGATTATAGATTTCTGCGGTGCCAATCCGCACGCCGCCGGGATTGAGCGTTGCATCGGAGCGGCCATGAATGATCATGCCGCCATGCTCAGTCCATTCGGCAAAATCTCCGTGACACCAGATATTATCGAAGCGGGCGAAATAAGCATCGTGATATTTGCTGCCATCTGGATCATTCCAAAAACTTATCGGCATTGAGGGGAACGGTTTGACACAAACCAGCTCGCCCTTTTCCAATTGCACAGGTTCGCCCTCATCGTTCCAAACTTCGGTCGCCATACCCAGACCGCTGGCTTGAATTTCGCCCTTATAAACCGGTTTGGTTGGATCACCACCAACGAAGCAAGCGGCAATATCTGTGCCGCCGGAGATCGAGGCCAGATGAACATCGGGGCTGATATGGGAATAGACAAAATCGTAATTCTCCGGTGCCAACGGCGAGCCGGTAGAGGTTATCACGCGCACAGCGCTTAAATCGTGGGTTTTAGCCGGGTTCAGGCCAGCATTTCGCACCGCATCGATGAATTTGGCCGAAGTGCCGAAAAAGGTAAACTTCTCCTCGGCTGCATAGTCAAACAACACATTGCCATCGGGCGCAAAGGGAGAACCATCATAGAGCATCAACGTTACCCCACTAGCCAGACCGGAAGCCAGCCAGTTCCACATCATCCAGCCACAGGTGGAGAAATAGAAGAACCTATCCCCTTCGCTCAGCCCATAATGAAGTTGATGCTCCTTAAGATGCATCATCAAGATACCGCCCTGAGAATGGACGATGCATTTTGGAATGCCGGTGGTGCCGGAGGAAAACACGATATAGAGCGGGTAGTCGAATGGCAGAGGCACAAAGCTGATCGGTTTTGCTTCAAAAGAACCGATGAACGTGTCCAGACTGACGGTATTCGGTAATTTATCCGCTACATTCGATGCAATGCCCAGATAGGGAATGATAACCGTTTTGGTTTTGAGGCCGGGCACGATTTCGGAAAGCTTTTCCGCGATCTCTATCCGCTTGCCATTATACCAATAACCATCACAGGCAAAAAACACCTTTGGCTCGATCTGGCCGAAACGATCAAGCACCCCCTTTGTACCGAAGTCCGGCGAACATGAGGACCAGATCGCGCCAATGGACGAGACTGCCAGCATGGCCGCGATGGTTTCGATCATATTGGGCATCATGGCGGCAACACGGTCGCCCTTGCCAACACCTTCAGAGATAAGTGCTTGCTGGAATTTTGAAACGAGCGCGTGTAGCTCATCCCAATTAATCGAAGCGCGCTCCTTGTCTTCGCCGCGGAATATCATAGCGGTTTCGCTGCCGGATTTTTTCAATAGATTCTCAGCAAAATTGAAACGGGCATCAGGAAAAAATTGCGTCCCGGGCATTTTGCCCGGATTGGCCACTATCCGCTCGCCCTTTTCACCGACTACGCCGCAAAAATCCCAAACAGAGTCCCAAAACTCCTCCAATTGGTCAATCGACCATGCATGAAGCTCGTCAGAATTGGTGAGAGAGCGGTCCCATTTGTTCGAAGCCCAACGGGCAAATTGCATCATCTTGCTATCAAAAATCTGGGTCTCGTTGGGAGACCAGATCGGGCTCGAATTATCCATATTTATCTTCCTGTTACGTCTATTTTCATTTTGGCATAGAGGCCCTGAAACTGTAAATGGTTGGGGACGAAATATCATCAATTATCGTGCTTGGATAAATTGCCAAATGGCTGTAATCTGACTGCAGAGTAATTGTAATCGAGATGACCGGAACTTATCCGGGCTCAGGTTGGTGAGTTTGAAACGGGCTGTAATCATTTTTGGCGTTTTGGCGGTGTTCGTTGCTGCCCTTTTTTTGATGACTCCGATGTTTATTTCTTCGGATACGGTCAAAAGCCGGATTTTGAGCGAAGTGCAAGACCTTACCGGTCGTACCATGACGTTTCGTGGCAACCCAACCGTATCCTTCCAGCCATTTCTTGGCATCGAGATTTCAGACGTGGTCATCGAAGATCCTTCTGCTCCTCCCAATTCACCTCCCTTTGTGCGGATTGATAAATTGTTCGGCAAGCTGGAAACGCTCTCTGCCTTTTTTGGCCGGGCCGATATCAGGAACTTCCGCTTTGTACGGCCACAATTTAATTTCAGAACCGATAGCAATGGCAAGGCAAACTGGATTTTCGACAAGGGCATAATACGGGAGGTTCTGGAAGCTTCATCCAAATCACACTCAGAGAATGAATCCGCTGATCCTATCCCCAACGCCACTTTTGGCCGGTTCGAAATTGTTGATGGTATCGCGAATTACGAAAACGAGATTTCCGGTGTTATGGAGACCGTCACCAATATTAACGGCACCATTATCTGGCCTGACAGTAATAGCGAATTGCTGATGAAAATTGGCGGTATCTGGCAGGGTGAACAACTGAATTTCACGGTGGATGCTGAAGAACCAATCCAGTTGATGAGCGGCGGCAATTCGGAAATCGAATTCAATATGAAGTCTGCCCCCCTTGATTTTAATTTTGTCGGCGAAGCCAATTTAATCTCTGACCTCCATCTGGTCGGGGAGTTTAACATGCACTCGCCTTCGGCCAATCGCATGGGTGAATTCCTGGGTGTAACCCTGCTTGAGGGCCTGGTCATTGGCGAGTTGGAAGGGGCGGGCAAACTGGAAATGAAACCGAACAAGGCCTTGCTCACGGAAGCTGCTATCACGCTTGATGGCAGCCGCTCGGTTGGCGCAATTAGCATTAGCATCGATGAGAAAAACACACCTAAGCTTGATGGTACACTTGCCTTTGATGCAATCGATATTACCAAATTGCTGGACGCTGTTTCTGACAAGCAAGCGGGAGGAGATAATAGAGAAACTTCCTTGCGCAGGCTTTCGCTGGATATGCGAATTTCTTCCAATACGGTCTCGGTTTATGATCTGGCCGGCAAGGATTTTGCCGCAACGCTTTCTGTTCGCGAGGGAAACTGGGCTCTGGATGTGGGTAATCTAGCGATGTTCGAGGGTAATGTGACCGCGAAAATCGAGGCTCAACTGGAAGCAGATATCCCCCAATTCTCCTTCAATATTACGGCAACCAAGACGAATTTTGCTGAAATTGCCACATTGCTGGGTGCAAAGATCATACAGCCTTCGGGCACCTTGAATTTCAAACTGGATGTTACCACCGCTGGAACAAACCGGCGTACGCTCATTCGAAACATCATGGGCACTCTGGAAGCCAGAGCCAGCGACGGGCAGATAAACGGCATTGATCTGACGCTGCTTGATGCCATATTTTCAGAGAAAAAAAAGCGGGTTTCCTTTGATGAACTCAGTGGCAGAACAGTTTTTGACAAGGCAGAATTTGAGTTTTTGATCAATCGCGGCATTGCCTGGATATCGGAAGGCTCGATGTTCAGCCCGGGGCGAGAAATGGCACTCAGCGGCAATTTCGACATGCTATTGGGCGGCTTGGCGATACAGGCAAAAATGCGCAAGGTTGAACGCATTGCTGATGGGCAGACCTCAAACCCTGAGCAATTACCCAAGGCTGGTGAATGGAATAATTTTATCATTGGTGGCACTTTTAGTTCGCCTTTATTGACCCGCTGGCCAGCCAGTAGTCGCAGCTTTCTACCCCCTACCAAGGGAGACCGAATTGCCCCTGCCAATTAGGATGATAACCTGAGATTTGGAAATACGGGCGAATATCGGCTATATTGGGAGAAAACCCGCATTAAATTACTGACACAATCATGATTCGTATGTTTTCGACATTTATCAAAATTGCTTTGGCATCCCTGATTGCCGGAATGGTTTTGACCAAATTGAATTTATCAGCCGAGCAAATTCTGCTGGAAATTGGCATGACGCCGGAGAAGGTCATGGCAATGCTGGAACGCGGGTTCAAATGGGCCATTCCCAATGTGATCCTCGGCTCAATGGTGATCGTGCCCGTGTGGCTGGTGGTGTATTTATTTCGCCCACCAAGAGGCTAAAGCACCTTCTGCTCCGGCGTATCCTCAGCATTCTCCATGGCATGTCTCCGACATGACCGACGGTGCAGCTAGCGCCGGGCGGCTCTTTGCCGCCTTCGCGTCTCCGTGAAAACGGATACGCTCTAAAAACTCAACGCCTGATCGAGATCGCCGATTAAATCACTTACAGCTTCAATGCCTACCGATAGTCGCAGCAAGTTTGGCGGTATACCGGTTTCAGTTTCTATGGTGAAGCGATGTTCGATAAGGCTCTCCACCCCGCCTAACGATGTGGCGCGGTGGATTAATTGCATTTTTCCAACCACCTTCAATGCGTCTGCCTCGCTGCCTTTGACCAAGAATGACATCAGGCTACCGAAACCGCCTTGCATTTGTTTTGCGGCAAGCGCGTGACCTTCATGGCTCTCAAGCCCCGGATAAAGGACCGATTCCACATTGGCGTGGCTTTCTAAAAATTCCGCGATTTGCTGGGCGTTTCGGCTCATGCGTTCAACACGTAGTGGCAGGGTTCGCATACCCCGGATTAATAGCCATGCTTCAAATGCACCGATGATAGCACCGGCATCATGGCGGTCCGCTTTGATATCGGCCCAGATGGGAAGGTCTTCGTTTTTTATCGCCAACACTCCGGCCAGCACGTCGGAATGGCCGTTGATTGCTTTGGTCGCAGAATGCATGACGATGTCGGCGCCATGGTCGAGGGCGCGGGTCAGAATGGGTGTTGCCGCCGTACCATCAACGACGAGAATGGCGTTGGATTTTTTTGCGCAGCTTGATGCAAAAGCGATATCTATGGTTTTGAGCCACGGATTAGACGGGGTTTCGACAAAGACAATATCAGGATTATTTTCTTCACACGCGCTTTGCAGAAGCGCATTATCACTGGCCTCCACCTCCGACAATTTAATATTTCGGCGCTCACAAAACGTACGTATCCAGTGGGTCGTCCCCCAATAAATACCCGATTGCAGTACCACACCAGCACCATTGGGCAGGGTTCTGAAAAGTGCAGCAATCGCTGCCATTCCCGAAGGAAACAATAAAGCATCCTTGGCATTTTCAAGTTTGGCCAGAATTTCCTCAGCAAGGCGCACAGCGTCATTGTTATCGCGGCCGTAGATATTCTCACTGTTGAGAAGGGCGTTGTTTTCATCGCGGGCAAAAGTGGTGGAGGGTTGCAGCGATGGCACTACGCCGCCGCTGGCTCCATCAAGATGACCTGCGGCCTGCGCTGCGATGGTATCAGGCTTGATATTAGACGTCATTTTCATTTTCTTTCATACGGCCCTTCACAAAGATTGCATAGATAAAGCCAGTGACCAGCATGGTGAGACCATAGACCGCCAAGGGCACCGACATTTGAATATTACCCAATATGGTCAGGGCAATTGTCAGGCCAATGGTTGAGTTTTGCAAGCCGCATTCCAAGGTGATGGCGGTGCGCTGAGGGCCAGTTAAATTCATAGCATTGGCAACCATCGCCGCCAATATCATCATCAGCAAATTGAGAGCAATCACCTGAATGCCCACCTGCTGAAAATAGTCGAGAATATTGTCGCGCTCCACATAAACAATGCTGGCGACAACAAAAAGAAAGACAATAATCGAAAGCGGGCGGACCAGTTTTTCTGCCATGGCTGCGAGACGCGGTGATATTTGGTGCACTAACATGCCGATGGCAATGGGAATTACAACAATCACCAACACACCGAGCATGGTTTTGCCGATGGGTAAATCCGGCGCGCTGTCCCCCATGAAGGCATCCAATGCCCAAGCTGTAATCAAAGGAATGGTGATGAAGCCAACGAGGCTTATCAACGCGGTTAAAGACACCGATAAAGCAACGTCGCCGCGCCCTACATAAGTCAATATATTGGAAGTGGCACCGCCGGGGCAGGCTGCCAAGATCATCATTCCTACCGCGAAAGGGGCTGCCATTGGCATTGCAGAGATTACCGCAAAAGCTATCAATGGCAATATGATTAATTGTAATATCGCACCGGTGAAAAATGCTTTTGGCTTGGTGAATACAACCGAAAAATCAGCCAGAGTCAGGCCAAGCCCCATGCCCAGCATCGTAATTGCCAATGCAATTGGCAGCCCGATTTTAAAAATCAGCGCGTCCATTCTAACTGCCTCCCAGTTGAGTTTTGACCATACAATGAAGGTTCGCGGCTTACTAGAGGTCGGCCAGAGGTAGGATTTTGGATGTAAATGGCCTAAATCTTAGCACCACCTTGAATTTCAATCGATTTAAATGTAGCAAGGCTGTGGAAATGATGAAAAACAGCGAAAATCACGCAAACACCTGATATCAATCAATCCACATTTTATCCTCACCGGGCTCCAAGATGAGCCGGAAGCACAGGAAACCTACGGCGAATGACCAGTCAAATTATCCCTGTTGAAGCGTTTGATTATGTTGTTTTTGGCGGTACGGGCGATTTGTCCGAGCGCAAACTTATCCCTGCCCTTTATCGACGTTCTGCCGATGGTCAAATTACAGCGGGTTCGCGCATTATTGGCGCTTCGCGGGCAGAACTATCCCACGAGGAATTTCGTAAGTTTGCCGGTGATGCCATCCGTTCTCACGTTTCTGCGGAAGAAATCGATGAGACTAAAATTGCCGATTTTATCGGCATGTTTTATTATATCTCTCTCGATGCCAAATCGGATAAGGGCTGGGCTGCATTAACCGAACTGCTTGGGGATGAAGATCGGGTACGTGCTTATTACCTCGCTGTGGGACCGTCTTTGTTTGGGGATTTTGCCGAGCGGTTGCACGCCAACGGACTTATTCGGGAACGCTCCCGTTTGGTGATTGAAAAACCGATTGGAACGGATTTGCAATCGGCTAGAGACCTCAACAAAATCGTCGGCAAGTATTTTCACGAAGAGCAGATTTATCGCATCGATCATTATTTGGGCAAAGAAACCGTACAAAACTTGATGGCGTTGCGCTTTGCCAATGCACTTTATGAGCCATTATGGAATTCTGCCCATGTGGACCATGTTCAGATCACTGTTGCGGAAACGCTGGGTGTCGAAGGACGTGGCGGCTATTACGATAAGTCCGGCGCTATTCGCGACATGGTGCAAAACCATTTGCTTCAGCTTCTTTGTCTTGTGGCAATGGAACCACCGGCCTCTATGGACGGAGATTCTGTGCGTGACGAAAAACTGAAAGTGCTGCGTTGCCTGGAACCTATTAATTCATCCAATGCCGCGGAAAATACTGTGCGTGGTCAATATTCGGCGGGGGCCAATGACGGGGTTGCTGTTCCTGCCTATCTCGATGAGATTGAAGACAAGGGTTCCAACACGGCAACCTTTGTGGCGTTGAAAGCCAATATTCAAAACTGGCGCTGGGCCGGCGTGCCGTTTTATCTTCGTACCGGTAAACGGATGCCGACGCGTGTTTCGGAAATCGTTATCCAGTTCAAACCGGCGCCGCATAATATATTCACCGAGGATGCTGGAAATTCAATCTCCAACCGTTTGGTGCTGCGCTTGCAGCCGGATGAAGGGGTGAAGCAATGGATCATGATTAAAGATCCCGGCCCCGGTGGCATGCGATTGCGCCATGTTTCGCTCGACATGAGTTTTGCAGATTCATTTGGAGGCCGTTCGCCTGATGCCTATGAGCGGTTACTGCTTGATGTTATTCGTGGCAACCAGACTTTGTTCATGCGGCGCGATGAGGTTGAAGCTGCGTGGAAATGGATTGATCCAATTATTGAAGCCTGGGAATCGACAGACGAAAAGCCAAAAAAATACGTGGCAGGAAGTTGGGGGCCGTCGGATTCAGTTAAACTTATTAGCCATGATGATCGCACATGGCATGAGGAGCATGACGAAGAATAATGGAAATTAATATATTCGAAAACCGCGAACTGCTTGCCACGAAATTGGCCAACCAAATTGCGGGTGAACTTAAAATGGGATTGGGGTTAAACGGCAAAGCAAGTCTTGCTGTTTCGGGTGGCTCTACGCCGGTATCATTTTTCAAGGCTTTGTCGAAGCAGGATTTGGACTGGGCAAACGTTACCATCACTTTGGTGGATGAACGGTGGGTGGATGATTCTGAAGACCGCTCAAATGCAAAACTGGTGAAAGACTTCTTACTGAAGAACAATGCGGCAGCAGCTAATTTCCAACCGTTCTATCAAGAAGGCATGGAAGCTGAAGAGGCGGTTGCAACGATCGAAGAAGCCGTCATACCGCTCCTGCCATTCGATGCAGTGGTGCTGGGCATGGGAGAAGATGGGCATACCGCTTCGTTTTTTCCTTCCGGCGACAATCTTGAAGCGGCAACAGATATTAATGCAAATGTCATCATATCAACTATGAGAGCAAAGGCTGCGGGCGAAGTTCGTGTGACTTTAACTCTGCCAGCGATACTAATCTCAAATTTTCTTGCGGTGCATCTGGAAGGTGGCAAAAAACAACAGGTCATGGAAAAGGCACTGGGCGAGGACGGCCCGGCCAATGAATTGCCCATTCGCCACATTCTGCGCAATTATAAAGATGTCGAATTGTTCTGGTCGGAATAGCAGGCCCCAACACTTTTTGATCAAGGAAAGCTTATGATGGTCCACAACCAAATTAGCCGCGTCACCGAACGAATGATCGAACGAAGCCGAGCCAGTCGTGAGGTTTATCTTTCGAGGCTGGATACCCAGATACAGGAAAAGCCCAATCGCAGCGCTCTTGGGTGTGGTAATCTGGCCCATGGATTTGCAGCTTGTGGCCCCGATGACAAAGCTGCATTAAGCGGCGACATTCTGCCAAACCTTGGCATCATCACCGCCTATAATGATATGCTTTCGGCTCATCAACCTTATAAAAATTATCCCGATCTTATCAAACAAACGGCCCGTGAAGCGGGCGGCGTGGCGCAAATTGCGGCTGGTGTTCCTGCCATGTGTGATGGGGTGACGCAAGGCTTTCCCGGCATGGAATTATCGCTCTTTTCGCGCGATCTGATTGCCATGTCGGCCAGCATTGGCCTGACCCATAACATGTTCGATGGGGTTTTGTTTCTTGGCATTTGCGACAAAATTGTTCCGGGGCTGGTGATTGCTGCTCTTACCTTTGGCCATTTACCGGCAATCTTTGTGCCTGCCGGTCCCATGCCCACGGGCCTTCCTAATCAGGAAAAAGCGAAAATTCGCCAGCTCTATGCGGAAGGTAAAATCGGCCGCGAAGAATTATTGAAGGGCGAAAGCCAATCCTATCACGCGCCCGGTACCTGCACATTTTATGGTACGGCAAACACCAATCAGATGCTGATGGAATTCATGGGGCTGCATCTTCCCGGTTCCAGCTTCATCAATCCGGGCACGGAATTGCGCGATGCTCTCACCCGTGAAGCAACGCGGCGGGCACTTTCAATTACTGCGCTTGGTGATGAATTTACGCCGGTTGGCAAGATGATCGATGAGCGCTCATTCGTGAATGCAATCATTGGTCTGCATGCGACGGGCGGCTCAACCAATTTGACTCTGCATCTCATTGCAATGGCACGCGCCGGTGGTATTCATCTCACTCTGGAAGATATTGCTGATCTGTCGGAAGTTATTCCGCTGCTGGCGAGAGTTTATCCAAATGGCATGGCTGATGTGAACCATTTCCATGCCGCCGGAGGGTTACCGTTCTTGATTGGCGAATTGCTCGATAATGGTTTGCTGCATGAGGATGTGAATACCATCGTCGGTGAAGGATTATCGCGCTATTGCTTTGAACCAAAGCTTGGTGCGAATGGTGAAGCTATTTGGGAAAAGGCCGCTGAAAAACCGGGCAACGAAAAAATTCTGGCACGGGTTGATGCACCCTTTGCAAAATCTGGTGGTTTAAAAATTCTCTCTGGCAATCTTGGTCAGGCGGTATCGAAAGTTTCAGCTGTTGAAGTCAAACGCCATGTGGTCGAAGCTCCGGCAATTGTTTTTCATGACCAGCATGAAATCGTTGATGCCTTTCAGGCTGGGGAACTGGACCGTGATTTCATCGCGGTTTTGCGCTTTCAGGGGCCTAAAGCAAACGGCATGCCGGAACTGCATAAAATGGTGCCACCTCTGGGTGTTCTGCAAGACAAAGGTTTCAAGGTGGCTCTGGTTACCGATGGCCGGATGTCGGGAGCATCAGGGAAAATTCCAAGCGCCATTCATGTGACACCGGAAGCTGCCGAAGGTGGTAATATTGGTAAAATTGAAAGCGGCGATATCATCCGCATTGATGTCAATGCTGGAACGCTTGAACTACTGGTAGATGCCAATGTAATCGCTGGCCGCACTGCAGCCAACCCTGATTTATCTGGCAATGAATTTGGCCTTGGCCGCGAATTATTCGCAGCCTTCCGCGCCAATGTTTCCGGCGCGGATATGGGTGCGAGCGTTATTTAAGGTTCAGACCCTAGATCTTTGGCGGTGTAACACCAGCAGCACGGCAAGCGCTGCTAAGGGTCGCAGCCATCAACAAAGCGATGGTCATGGGACCAACACCGCCGGGAACCGGGGTGATTGAACCGGCGATCTCGGCGCATTCGTCATAGGCTACATCACCGACGAGGCGGGTTTTTCCCTCACCTTTTTCCGGCGCATCGATGCGGTTGATACCCACGTCAATGACGCATGCACCGGGCTTGACCCAATCGGCTTTAATCATCTCGGGGCGACCTACTGCTGCAACCAAAATATCGGCGGCGCGTGCGATTGCCGGCAAATCTTTGGTGCGTGAATGAGCGATGGTTACTGTCGCATTGGCACCGAGCAACAAATTGGCAACCGGCTTGCCAACGATATTTGAACGTCCGACAACAACCGCGTTCAAGCCGGAAAAATCATCCGTACCCAATGCGCGTTTGATCAATACCAAACAACCTGCTGGCGTGCAGGGAACGAAGGCGGTTTCCGTTTCGCCGGTTCCAAGTTTTCCCACATTGATGAAGTGAAATCCGTCGACGTCTTTTTCCGGCGCGATGGTCTGAATGACTTTGCCTTCGTCAATGTGCTTTGGCAGCGGCAATTGCACGAGAATACCGTGAATGGCATCGTCTTCATTCAAGTTGACGACCATGGCAAGCAGGTCTTCTTCGGAAGTCGTTTCGTCCATTTTATGGGTCACGGAATGAAAGCCACACTCTTCTGCGCGTTTTCCTTTGGAGCGCACATAGACCTGACTGGCAGGATCTTCGCCGACAATAACGACCGCAATGCCCGGCACCATGCCGGTATCTGCGATCAATTTTTTTGTGGCTTCTGTGACTGTCGCCACCACTGATGCCGCGACTTCTTTTCCGTCAATTCGTTCTGCTGTCATGTGATTGTTTCCACCCTGAATTAATAACTGCCCTCACCTAGCAAATGTATACAATGCTGGCCATTCAAAAAAAGAAATATGGTGGTTTGTTTTTCCGACTATTCAGCGGGCTTGGCAGTTTCCTCAACGACATCCAATGCCTCGGAAAGGATGGTCAGATCGCCGATGTGATTAGCCAAGACAAGAACGAGCCGGGCGTTGAACGCAACGCTTTGTTCTTGCGAAAGATCTTCATGGGCCGCCAGCAATGTTTCGTAGAATTCATCTGCCGGAGTGAGGTTGGGTGTGGTGATCAGCATGGGGTTTCCTCTATATGCGGGCAATTGCACGGTTGAGTGCTTCACGAATTTTTTCTTCATCGAACGTTGTCCATCTGGCAACAACGTGCTGGTCCGGGCGCATCAAATAGACTGCGCTGGCATTGTTGCCGAGGTAGCGCGTGGCTAGTGAATCGGTTTTGTCCAGCGCAAGGCGTTCAATCATAATGCCATCCACATCGATAGTGTTCGGCGCATAGGCATCGATGGTTAGCAGTTGAAAACATCCGCCTAGTTTTTCCAATAGCCAACCATCTTTCAACGGCGCATCGATTGCGGATGCCCCGGGGCGAAGGTTTGCCGGGAATCCGTCTTCGTTTTCGCCGTTCAAAGGCGACGTATCATAAATGCAAGGCACGGAAAGCCTACCGGAGTTTACCAGTGGCCGGGCGAATTCATACTTTGCCGAGAGGTCAAGAACAGCGTTGCGAAACACCTTGCTGATATCAGATTTAGGCGTGATGAAATCTGTTGAGCGGGTGGAGTTGAGGATATTTTCCTCCGCGCCATAGACCCGTTCGATATCATAACTATCGAGAAGTTTTTCCGAGGCCTTGCCTTCAATTACCAGTTTCAGTTTCCAGCATAAATTGTCGGTATCCTGAAAACCGGAATTGGCTCCCCTTGCTCCAAAAGGCGAAACCTGATGGGCACTGTCACCGGCGAACAACACGCGGTTGTGGCGAAACTTTTCCATGCGCCGACATTGGAACGTATAAATTGAAACCCATTCAAGTTCGAATTTCGCATCTTCTCCCAGCATCGCTTTCAGACGGGGAATGACATTTTCGGGCCGCTTTTCTTTTTCCTTGTCGATGTCCCAGCCCAGCTGCAAATCTATGCGCCAGACGCCATCGGGTTGTTTATGAAGCAAGGCCGACTGATTACGATTAAAGGGCGGGTCGAACCAGAACCAGCGTTCGGCTGGGAATTGGGCTTCCATCACCACATCGGCAATCAGGAAATTATCCTCAAATACCCGGCCATCGAAATCGAGTTGCATCATGGAGCGAACGGGTGAGTTTGCACCATCGCAGGCGATGACCCAATCGGCTTTGATTTGATAGGGACCGTCTGGAGTTTCCAGTGTCAGAGAGACATGATCGTCCGTTTGCTCAAGCGCTGTGACTTTGTTGCGTCCGCGAATTTCAATTGGCTTGCCTTCGGCCTGCAACACTCTCAGGCGCTCAACCAGATATTGTTCCAGATAATATTGTTGTAGATTGATGAATGCTGGGCGCTGATGAACACCGTCGGGCTGCAGGTCAAATTGGAAAACCTGATGTTCATCGAAAAAGACTTTTCCGGTATTCCAGATCACGCCCTTATCAACCATCACCTGACCGCAGCCGAGGCGGTCAAGAATTTCCAGCGGGCGCTTGGCAAAACAAATGGCTCTTGAGCCGGAACTCACCTTGTCATTATCATCGACGACCACAACCGGAATATCCGCCTGTGCCAGATCAACCGCTGCGGCAAGTCCCACCGGCCCTGCACCGATGACGATGACCGGATGACGCGCAGGATTATCCGCGCTTTGGTCGGCAGATTTTTCGTAGGCGTAAAGCGGAGTTTCGAAGATCTTGCCCATGGTCTAGCTTTGCAATTGTTCCCACATCTCAATGTCGCGAGCTGCTGTCCAGATCCTCGGAGTGTCGATGTCTCTTGCCTCGTCATAGGCACGAGCCACATTGAATGGCAGGCAATGCTCATAGATGGCGTAGTCGGAAAATTTATCATCGCATTCGGCGCGGCAAGCGTCCCATGCTTCTTTTAGTGAACCACCGCCAAGAGCTACTTTTGCTACTGGCTTGTAAGTGGAGATGACGAAATCTTCGGTGAGGTCGAGTGCTTCATTGACCATGTCTGAACCAATCAAAGCGCCGCCACGGCCCGGTGCAATAGCATCCAAATCCCATGCGCGGATAGCATCGAGGGTACTCGGCCAGTCGTGGAAATGTCCATCGCCGCAATAGCAGGCGGATTTATATTCGACGATATCGCCGGTGAACATGACGTTCTGATCTGGCACGTAAGCAACGATATCGCCCGCCGTGTGAGCCCGGCCCATGAACATCAAATCCACCCGGCGCTTGCCGAGATAAAGCGTCATGCGTTCGTTGAATGTAACGGTTGGCCATGTGAGACCGGGAATGGATTCATGGCCCTGAAACAGGCGAGGAAAGCGTTCGAACTCACTGTCCCAATCTTCCTGACCACGTTCCACTACCATGGCACGGGCCTTTTCAGACATGATGACTTCTGATGCGCCATAGGCCGATGCGCCGAGAACACGTACGGCATGATAATGGGAAAGCACCACATATTTGATCGGCTTGTCGGTAACGCTGCGGATTTTTTCGATCACCTTATTGGCCAGACGCGGAGTTGCCTGTGCGTCGATAATCATCACGCTGTCATCGCCGATGATCACGCCGGTATTGGGATCGCCCTCGGCGGTGAATGCCCAAAGCCCTTCACCGATTTCAGTAAAAGAGATTTTCTTTTCTTCCATGTCGCCCTGGGACGCGAATTTCTTAGCCATATTTTACGTTCTTTCGGTAGTGGGTTTTCCGAGCAAAGTGCCGAGGATTTTGAGTGTGTATATTTTATTTCGGGTCGGGTGTGCCATCAAATTTGCGTTCCAGCCCATCCCAGCATTCGACGTAATCATCCTGCACTTGTTCAAGCTCGCTGGCAAATTTTGTCATTAGCTGAGGAAATCTGGTTTCGATCATGAAGGCCATGGTGTTATCAAGTTTTACCGGTTTCAAATCAGCCGTGGTGGCTTTTTCAAAACCCATATGATCGGGACCGTGAGGCAACATCATATTATGCAGGCTCATGCCGCCGGGAACAAAACCTTCTTCTTTGGCATCGTACTGACCTTTAATCAGCCCCATGAATTCACTCATGATATTGCGATGATACCACGGTGGGCGAAAAGTGTTTTCGGCAACCATCCAGCGTGGCGGGAAGATTACGAAGTCGATATTGGCGGTGCCGGGTTCGCCGCTTGGTGCGGTTAGTACCGTGAAGATGGATGGATCAGGATGATCGAAACCAATCGCTCCCACGGGCGAGAATGTGGCCAGATCATATTTATATGGCGCGTAGTTTCCATGCCATGCAATCACATCCAGCGGTGAATGGCCGATATCGGTTTGATAGAATTTTCCGCACCATTTCACATGCATGCGACACGGAGTTTCTTTATCCTCATAGGCAGCGATGGGTGTTTTGAAATCTCGTGGGTTGGCCAAACAGTTGGCACCGATGGGGCCGCGATCAGGCAAGGTGAATTTCGCACCGTAATTTTCACAAACATAGCCGCGTGAAGTTTTACCATCCAAAGTTACTTTGAAAATCATGCCGCGCGGGACGATGCAAATCTCGTTCGGTGCTACATCCATCTTTCCCATTTCGGTGAAGACCGTGATGGCACCTTCTTGGGGGATGATCATCAGTTCAGCATCGGAATTAAAGAAATAATCGTCCTCCATATCCGCGTTGCAAACATAGACATGGGTCGCCATGCCGACCTGCGTATAAACATCACCTGCCGTTGTGATGGTGCGCATGCCTTCCAGAAAATTAGTTTTCTCCTCTGGCATGGGCAGTGGATTCCAGCGGGTCTGATTCAAAGGCAGATCGACATCTTCTTGACAGGGTGCGGTTTTCCAAAAGGGAAAATTGCCATTGGAGAATTTGCGTGTGTGACGCACGGTTGGGCGCATGCGGTAGAGCCAAGAGCGCTCATTGGTGCCACGCGGTGCGGTGAAAGGCGAACCTGACAATTGCTCTGCATAAAGGCCATAGGCGCACTTTTGCGGAGAGTTGCGCCCTTGAGGCAGCGCGCCTTCCAGCGATTCTGTTTCGAAATCATTGCCGAAACCCGGCATATATTGAAGGGTCATTACTTCTCTCCCATATATCAAAATTGTTGAATTTGACATTTACCGCATTTTTGATTTAGTTGCAACTGCAACTATTAGTGTGCGGATATGAAACAACAATTCGACCTACAGAATTTTCTACCCTTTCGATTGAACCGGCTGGCCAGTGAAATGTCCGCCGGGCTTTCCAGCGTTTACCGGGAAAAATTTGGCATCGAAATTACCGAATGGCGGGTGATAGCGACATTGGCCCATGAGGGCGAAACGACGGCGCAGGCGATTGTTGCATCCACGAGAACCCACAAATCAACAATCAGCCGAGCGGTCACCAAACTCATCGGCATGGGCTGGGTGGAGCGGAGCGGCCCATCGCAAGATGGCCGGGAAAAAAGTTTCAAACTTACATCACTGGGAAGCCAGCGCATGGGTGAGATTTTACCTTTGGTAAGAGCCTATGAGCGCGAGGTGCTGAAGGCATTGGGCGCAGATGGCGATGGTTGTTTGAAAACCATCAGCTTGCTGGAAAAAGTAATTTTCAAATAATTTCCGAACGGATCAGTCAGCTTTTCCCTGCTCCAACAACGGATCAATCACGCCTGCACCAACACCATTGCGCAGAAGCGACATGTCACCGGAACCGAACATTGCACCGGCACAATCCATGATTGCCTTATGGGTCACACGGGCCAACGCTGAGCCGAGGCTTACCCGGGCAGCACCGGCGGATGCAAATTCGTCCATGGTGTATTTGGTGAACGGGCCTGCGCAGAGGACATTGACCGGTTTTTCGACCGACAGGCATATGCGTTTGAGTTCATCCATATCAGGCGGCATTGGCGCGTAGAGGCCATCGGCACCAGCGGCTTCAAAAGCCTGTAAACGGCGGATGGCTTCATTGGTATCATATTGTCCGGTTAAAATTCCATCGGCTCTGGCAACGAACATGAATTCCCGATCAAGGGACTTTACTGCATCGGCTGCCGCTTCAACACGCTCAACTGCTTTGGCAAAATCATAGGGTGTTTCATCGGGCAACATGGTGTCTTCAATGCAACAACCTGCAAGGCCTGCGGCGGCGGCATCTCGAATGGTTTGGGCAACATCCTCCGGGCTATGACCATAGCCATTTTCCAGATCTCCGCTAACTGGTGCGTTGGTGGCCATCAGAATATCGCGCGCATGGGCAATCGCTTCTTCGCGGGTAACGTCGCCCATATCACCGCGACCAAGGGCGAAGGCGAATCCGGCAGACGTGGTGCCGATGGCTTTTGCGCCAAGAGCCATCAGCATTTGTGCGGACCCCAAATCCCATGCATTGGCCAGAATGAATGGCTTGCCGGGTACGTGCATTGCCTTGAATTCTTTTGCCAGTGTGTCGAAATCTTTTGCCATCATATCTTTCCTTTAAGAAGTGCTGCGTATCTCTTGCGCCCTGACAAAAGCTGGCCGTAGCCGAACTCTTTCCACATAATCTTTTAGTTTGCCATCGGGCCAATCAAATTTGGAGCTGGTTGCCCATCCGTAGCAGTGGGTGATGATAATATCAGGCACGGTGAAGGTATCACCCATGATGTATTCATTGTCGCCGAGGCGTTTTTCGAGTGTTTCCAGAGATTTGGCAAAATCATATTGTGCGGCTGCCTTCACACCGGATGCGCGTAATTCTTCGGGAAAGACAAAAGAATGTTTTGCTGCATTCCACAAAATCCCATCGAGATCATCCAGCGCGAAACAGGTGAATGAATCCTGATGTGCGCGTTCTATGGTTCCCGTAGCAAAAGTGAACTTATTGTGCTTGTCGGCCAGATATTGGATGATTGCCGTGCTGTCGATAACGATGTCGTCATCGTCCTTTAAAACCGGCAATTTTCCCGATGGAGTCACCGCCAAAATTTCAGGAGAATGCGGCCCCACCCCCTCAACCTTATATTCAACACCGAGTTCTTCCAGCATCCATAATACTCTGAATGCCCGGCTTTTAACGCTTCCAACAAGTGTATACATAACTCAACTCCTGATTCTTATTCTGTTTTGAACATATTACTGGCACAAAAATTTGGTTTTCATAATGGCGTGGGGTAAAAAAAGAAGTCTTGTGTCATGAACCATGAGATTCGGGGCCATCGGTCAATTAATTGGAAGGACTATTTATGCGTAATTCAATAGTGCGCGGCGTGTTATTTGCTGCTGCAATCACCTTTGTGGCATCCCCTGCCTATGCTGCAAAATGCGGCAATACGGGCGCTGGATTTAATAAATGGGTGGCACAATTTAAAAAAGAAATGATTGCCAAGGGTTATTCAAGATCCAACGTGAAAAGTTCGCTTTCCGGGCTGAAATACAACTCCAAAGTAATCAGACTTGACCGTAGCCAAAAATCCTTCAAACAGAATTTTGCAAAATTTTATAAACGCCGGACCCAAGGTATGGTTTCCAAAGGTCGCAAAATGATGAAGCGGCATGCCAAGACTTTTGCGCGGGTTGAGAAAAAATATGGTGTGCCGGCTTCCCTGCTCACCACCATTTGGGGTTTGGAAACTGCGTTCGGTCATTTTGGTGGCAAGAAACCGATCTTCCAGTCATTGGCGACCCTTGCTTATGATTGCCGGCGGACCGATTTTTTCACCAACGAAATCGTCAGCGCGCTGACGATTGTCGAACGCGGTGATCTCAAGAAAAGCCAGATGCTAGGTGCGTGGGCTGGTGAAATTGGCCAGACACAATTTCTACCGTCACGGTTCGTACAATATGCGGTTAGTTTTGATGGCAATCGCACTATCGACCTATACCATTCCGTACCAGACGTACTCGCCTCTACCGCCGCATGGTTCAAAGGCGAAGGTTGGCGACGCGGCCAAGGATGGGAAGAAGGCAGTCACAATTACGAGGTGTTGAAGGGGTGGAACCGGGCCACGGTCTATCAAAAAACCATCGCGAAACTAGCACGAGAATTTGAACGCAAAAAGTAGACAACAAAAAACCCCGATGCAAATGCACCGGGGTTTTTTTAATACCTATAAAAAAAGCTGCGCTTACTTTTTCTTGCTGAGCAAATCTCGAATTTCAGCAAGCAACACTTCTTGCGCTGGTGGAGCTGCTGGCTCCTTTGCTTTTTTCTCTTCTTCTTTAGCAGACAGGCTATTGATGAATTTGACGATCATGAAAATTACAAAAGCGATGATCAGAAAATTTATGATAGCGGTAATGAAACTACCATAGGCCAGAACTGCCCCCTGCTCTTTCGCGGCGTCAAGCGTTGAAGCTGTGACACTTTCAGACAATGGTGCGAAATAGTTGGAGAAATCAGCATTCCCAACAATAGCGCCAATAACCGGCATCAGCACATCGCCGACCAGAGAGGTTACAATTGCAGTAAAAGCTCCACCGATAATAATACCGACGGCCATGTCCATGACATTACCCTTCATAATGAAGGCTTTGAATTCGTTGAGCATAGTATTCTCCTCGTTACATAAAATAAACTCTACCACCTGCCGACAAATCTATCCCCTTCGGTGGAAGGGTTCGTATACACATAAACTGCCGTAAAGTTAAGGGGAAACCTTCTTTAGCCACAATGAGGTTGTGGAATGTTGTTCTATTGCGGCATAGACAAACCGCCCTCATTCGTGGTGAATTCTCGCAACAGTTTTGGTCACAGACCAAGGGGTGAATTTTGATACAAGCTTGGGTCGTTCTCATTGTTGCGTTCGTCTATCTGACATTGCTTTTTGCAGTGGCCAGTTATGGTGACCGCAAGGTGATGAAGCAATGGCGCGGGCGCTCCAATATCTATGCGCTCAGTCTGGCAATCTATTGCACGACCTGGACGTTTTTTGGTTCGGTTGGCCTCGCAGTATCCAGCGGCATCAATTTTCTTGCGATCTATCTCGGGCCGATATTGGTCATTACCGTTGGTTATCCGATTGTCCGGCGAATTGTTCGACTATCGAAGGAACAGCGCATTACTTCCATCGCGGATTTTTTGGGCGCTCGCTACGGTAAAAGCATGCATGTGGCGGCGGTTGCTACCGTCATCGCAGTGATCGGGACCGTTCCCTATATCGCTCTACAGCTCAAGGCGATATCGAGTTCGCTGACCACCCTGATTTCACATTCTTCCGATGGGCTAACGCCAAACCTTTTGCCGTTCGGCGACATCACCATCCTGATTACCGTGGTGCTGGCACTCTTCACTATTTTGTTCGGGACGCGCCATGCGGATGCGACCGAGCATCAGGATGGTTTGATGCTGGCAATCGCGATGGAATCGGTGGTCAAACTGGTGGCCTTTGTCTGCGTCGGCTTCTTTACTGTCTATGTAATTTTTGATGGATTTGGCGATCTGTTTTCTCAGGCCTCAACCAATGCCGACGTTCAAAAAATGGTCGATGGTATTAATTGGGGGCAGTTCTTTGTTTATACGGCGCTGAGCCTGATTGTGTTTTTGCTGTTACCGCGACAGTTTCATGTGGCCGTGGTGGAGAACCATACGGATCAGGAATTGCGCCGAGCCAGATGGCTGTTTCCGCTTTATCTGGTGATCATCAATTTGTTCGTTATTCCGATTGCTCTTGCCGGGCTGATCAAATTTGGTGGCAGCATCAGTGCCGACAATTTCGTGCTTATTTTGCCGATGTCCCAATCGGGCAGTTCAAGCAGTTTTATCAGTTTGTTTGCGTTCATCGGTGGCCTCTCTGCCGGCACTGCTATGGTGGTGGTTGCCTGCGTTGCGTTGGCGATCATGCTTTCGAACGATTTGATATTGCCGATCTATTTGCGCTCGCAGGCAGGGGCCAAAGAAACCAGCACGCGCAATATGGAAATTCCCATTTTGAATATTCGGCGCGGTGCGATTATCGGCGTGCTGACCCTTGCCTACTTCTATTATTCGCTCACCGATAACACCGTGGCGCTTGCTTCGATTGGCCTGATATCATTTGTGGCGATTGCTCAATTAGGCCCGGCATTCTTTGGTGGATTGTTCTGGAGACAGGCCAATGCTCGTGGTGCAATCATCGGCATGATCTGCGGTGCCAGTGTGTGGGGTTATACTTTACTGCTGCCAACATTCCTTCCGGCTGAACATCCTTTGATTGCCGAAGGCCTGTTTGGTATCACTGCATTGCGACCGCAAAATCTGTTCGGGTTTGATCTGGCGGCAATCAGTAACGGCATGATCTGGAGCCTGTTCTTCAATACATTTGGCTATGTGGCAGGGTCTCTCACCAGAACGTCTGACCCTTTGGAGCGGATGCAGGCCAGTGCCTTTGTTTCTGTTTCCCGGGCATCCTCTCGTTCGGGCGGAACAGGCGAGAGCGAAGTTACCGTTCAGCAATTGCGCGAAACCGTGGCGCGTTATCTTGGCGTCACCAGAACCAATCGGGCCTTTGAAGATTATTGGACAACCCTTGGAGAAATCCTGCCGGATGAGCAGTTCATCAATGATGAATTGTTACGCTTTTCTGAACAACTTTTGGCCAGTGCTATTGGTGCTTCTTCATCACGTCTTGTGCATTCTCTTTTATTGAAACGCTATGACAGTGATGTAAAATCCAATTTGCAATTGCTTGATCAGGCCTCTGAAGCTTTGCAATTTAACCGGGGTGTTTTGCAATCAGCCCTCGATCAGCTTGATCAGGGGCTAACCGTTTTTGACGATGAATTTCGCCTTGCCTCATGGAATACGCAATTTCGAAATTTGCTTAAACTACCGACAAGTGTCGTGAAGGCCGGAGCGCCACTGACCGAGATTACAAAGGAAATTATCGAACAAAACAACTTGCAGGACTTTGACCCGGACGGTGAACAATTGGCATACCGGATGATCCACAAGGATGATCTTTGGCATTTTGAGATACCCGGCCAAGATAAAATCATGGAGATTAAAACCAGCGCCATGCCTGCCGGCGGGATCGTGGTGACGTGGAACGATATTACCCAGCGCCTGCGTTCAGCAGAAGCGTTGCGCGAAGCAAATGAGAGCCTTGAGCGCCGGGTGGAAGAGCGTACCAGCGATCTGGTGGAACTCAATGAACAATTAAAAATCGCCAAGGCCGAAGCCGATATGGCGAACCGAAGTAAGACGCGCTTTTTGGCCGCTGCCGGACATGATATTTTACAACCGCTCAATGCGGCGCGGCTTTATTCTTCCACCTTGCTTGAACGCCTTAAAAATAAAACGGAAGTAAATCTGGCCCAGAACATGGGAAAATCACTGGAATCCGTTGAGGAAATTCTGGGTGCAATCCTAGCCATCTCCCGGCTTGATACGGCGCAGATGGTTGCCAACCCTGTGGCTTTTCCGTTGAAATCCGTACTGGAGCAATTGAAGCTGGAATTCATCCCCTTCGCCATGGAAAAGGGCCTGACCCTTGATTTTGATAAAACCGAAGCGTGGGTATATTCAGACCCCGGACAATTGCGACGGCTGTTACAAAATCTGATTTCCAACGGGCTAAAATATACCCGTCTGGGCGGGGTTACGATTTTTTGCGAAACGGTTGGAGATCAAATTTCAATCAAGGTGCGCGATACCGGGATTGGCATTGCCAAGAAAAATCTCGAAATCATCTTCACCGAATTTGAACGGCTGGAGGATGGCGCAAAGCAAGCCACAGGTCTGGGGCTTGGCCTTTCCATCGTGGAGCGCATTGCCAAAATGCTCGGGCACAAGGTTCAGGTGCAATCAAAACTGCGCAAGGGCACGACCTTCGAAGTGTTGGTGGATGTGGCAGAAGCCGTCACCGAAACGGGCAGGACAAAAGCTCAAGCACAATTGGTCACAAGCAACCAGTTGGAAGGAACCTTTATTCTTTGCATCGATAATGACGCCAATATCCTTGAGGGAATGTCGAGCCTGCTGACCCAATGGGGCTGCGAGGTTCGCATTGCCACCGATCTGAAAGGAGCGCGACTTGTAATCGAAAAAGAGGATAAATTGCCGGATGTGATTCTGGCGGATTATCATCTGGATAAGGCCAACGGGATTGATGCGATTATCGCATTGCGGGAACGATTTGGCTCGCAACTTCCAGCGGTGCTGATTACTGCGGATCGTTCCAGTGAACTAAAATTGGAAGCCGGTGAATTGGGAATTCCCATATTACAAAAACCGATCAAGCCTGCGGCAATGCGCGCGGTGATTGCGCAGGAACGGCTTACCAAGGAAGCTGCGGAGTAATTGCGGAAAACCGCTTGAAGTTCTTCTCCCACGCTCATAAATTCATTTTATAAAGTGGCATTTTTGAAAGGCCCACCAATGTCAGCTACCCCGTCTGTACCGATTGAATTGCGCGTTGCAAAAGATAAAAAGAGCCTTCGCGTCGTATTCAGTGAGGCGATATCCTACGAATTTCCAGCTGAGATGTTGCGTGTTCTATCGCCCTCCGCCGAGGTTCAGGGGCACTCTCCAGCCCAGCGCCAAACCATTGGTGGCAAAAAAGACGTGGAGATCATGACGGTCGAAGCGATCGGGAATTACGCCATTCGCATTACATTTGATGATATGCACAATACAGGTATTTTTAGCTGGGCCTATTTTCTTGAATTGGGAAAAGAAAAAGAAAACCGCTGGAACGATCATTTGGCCGAGCTGGACGCAAAAGGTCTTTCTCGTTAATTTCAAAATCAACATTTGTATTCATTCGATCGATCAAGTCTGCGCACAATAAATCATTCGTCAAAACATTCAAATAATGATATGTGTTAGGCGCAGCCTTTAACGAAGGTTGCGTCCTGAATTTTTAATGGGAGAGGATTTTATCATGCTTAAAACTATTCTTGCGATTTTTACTGTTACGGCTCTGGCCACTCCGGCATTGGCTCAAAGTAACATCAAAAAGGGTATGACCGAGTTCAGCGTCACGCTGAATGGCGAGACATGCACAATCGCCAGGGCGCAGGCCAAGGGCAATAAAATCCACGCCGCCTATTCGACAACAGAGCGCGGAGCACCTCAGCCGATCAATCTTGGCAAGGGCATTGAAACTCTGGGTGAATTGGAATTCGTCGACTATATGATGAAGGCCGAAAAAGACGAGAGCATCATGATTGTCGATACGCGGACCGAAGGTTGGCACCGTGATCTTCGCATCCCCTGCACGGTGAACGTTCCTTACACTTTGCTAAACGATGATAAGGAAATCGCGATCCTCACCATTCTCGATAATTTCGGGGTTGAGGAAAATGACGATGAAACCCTCAATTTCGACAATGCCAAAACCATCATCGGCTATTGCAATGGGTACTGGTGTGGCCAGACCCCGGGCATGTTTGTGCGGGCGAAATATTCGCTAATCAATCTTGGATACCCGGCGGATAAACTAAAATATTATCGCGGCGGCATGCAGGCGTGGACATCACTGGGTCTTACCGTTGAAGGCAAGTTGGAGTAAATTTCCCACATTGCACTCTGGGCGATTTATAGTTTTATATGAGTTCGGTGACATAAACGGGAGCCTGCAGACACACTATCCGACAGGGTTCAAAAACGGAATACCGTGTCGGCCAAGTGCGATTCACAGCGAAATAACCCTCAAGAATTACGCGAAGTGCTTGTATTTTCAGAAATTTTGAAAAAAATTGCAACGCAAATAGCCTGCTTCCACATTCTAAAAATAAATACATTATACGCCGAACTCTCATGAAGCTCCCTATGCATGGAGTATTCAATTGCTTAGCCATGACCCAATTTTATTTTTTAAAAGTATATCACCCTCCACGCAAACCTTACCTAACGTAATGTACTGAGAGAAAAATATTTCTGCCGGGTTTTTCTCACGCATTAAATCAATATCGAAGAACTTGGATAGTTAAACTCATACGAATTCTAAATACCGCTAACCTCAAGTTTTTACTACAAAAAATGTCGGGAGATTTCATTAACCGTTGCATAAGACCTACTCCATACAGTTCAACAAAGTTATCTGGCACGCATGGTACATGCGGTCATGTAAAACGGGGATGATCTTGAGCACAAAATAAATCGAAGACGTAACAAATGGCTATTTTTTCTATATTTTCGCGGGCGGATCGCGTCAAAACATTGGCGTTGGTCTTGTCTTTGACCTCAATCGGTGCAGCTACATTTTCACTGGACATGATCACAAACCGTCTCTTGAAACGCGACGCATATGCCGTGGGAATGCACTGGGCCGAAGATATTGAAGCAAATCTAGTTGATCTGGACAAGATTTTTGCAGGCAAGCCCGATCAATCCAGCTCCTCTGAAATTTTGCGGCGGCTAAGTTCCATTGGACGTATTTATCGCTACGTATTTATCGACCTCACAGGCAAGACTGTCTTTGATACCAGCACCTATCGTCCCACAAGCCAAAATGCCCATATCCTTCCAAAAACCTCAGGACACGAGCTGTCCACCAATCATCATAGTGAGCATGGAAACGATGAAGCGAGCATGGGACATGTCGCGCATTCTCGTTCCTTGCACGCAAATAGCAGCCATACAGTTACCCTGAAAACGGGTAACGGCTCCACTCACCCAAAGCTATACGCATATGTGGCCCATCCGGTTGCCAAGGACGGGAGAAAACTGGGTACGATTAAACTCTATCTCGATCAGACAGAAACCCAGGCTTTGATGAGAGATATTGTATTCGCTTTTCTTGCCGTATTGTCCGTCATGCTTGTTTTCACCTTCGGCGCTCCGGTGTTGCTTTATATGCGAAACAGGGCGAAGGCCAAGAAGGCACAACACGCATATAAACAACAGCAAAACCGGCTTGATACGGCTCTATCGATTATGCATCAGGGATTTTGTATATTTGATGATGATGGCAAAATCACCCTCTCCAATGATCGGTTTGCAACCATATATAATTTGTCACCAGAGCAATTAAAGCCCGGGACAAAGATAGACGAGATTGTAGATATTCGCATTAAAAATGGCTGCCATGTCGGTTCGGATGCACTTGAATATCGCCGCATCATGGGCGGTGTGAAATCCAACCCCACTTACACCCCCAGAACGTACCAGCTCAATGACGGTCGCTATGTGGAGATTTGCGACCTTAAAATGGAGGGCAATGGCTGGTTCACCATTCATGAAGATATCACCGAGCGAGTGCTCTCCAAAAATGAACTTACACATCGCAACGAGCGGTTAGATGCTGCCCTTGAAACTATGTTGCAAGGGCTTTGTATGTTCGATGCTGACGAGAAAATCGTGGTTAGCAACGATCAATACGCGGAAATTTATGGGATTTCTCCGGATCAAATTCAGCCCGGAACATATTTGCAGGATATTCTCGAACTGCGAATTCAGAACGGTACATATGGTGGGGAAAGTGCCGAAGAATATCGACAAGAAAGAACCAATCAGGCGAAAAGCAAGAAAACCGGAATTAAAATTCATCGCCTGATAGACGGACGTTATATCGAAATTCGTGACCACCCTATGGCCAATGGTGGCTGGCTATCTATTCATGAGGACGTTACTGTACGCCATGAATCCGAGAAGAAAATCAAATATCTGGCAAATTTTGATGCTCTGACCGGCCTGCCAAACCGGACACAAATTCAGGAAAAACTGAAGGCGGCGATACACCGCTCCCTTAAAAACGACACTCAAATGGCGCTGTTATACATCGATCTGGATGGTTTTAAGGAAGTCAATGATACGCTGGGCCACCCCGTTGGGGACAAGGTTTTATTGGAGGTCGGCTCGAGGATTAAGCAATCTCTTAGCAAAACCGGCATTGCCGGGCGCCTTTCCGGTGATGAATTCATAGTTGTCGTCAAGGAGTTTGATGACCCGTGCGAATTAAGACTGCTTGGTGACAAAATTTGTTCTGCTCTCTCGGCACCCATTCAGATCGATCATGATATTATTGAAATCTCGGCAAGCATTGGAATTTCAGTCGGTCCACCAGAAAATGGCGATGTGGAAAAAATTGTTCAATTTTCAGATCTGGCTCTTTATCAAGCCAAAGCAGATGGTGGAAATTCCTACCGCTTTTTTGAATACAGCATGTATGCGCGTGCCAAGGAACGCCAGCAAATGGCATCGGATTTGAGTAGCGCGATCAAGAACAACGAATTGCTTTTGCACTATCAGCCGCAGGTGGATTTATCTTCGGGAAAAATCATTGGTTATGAGGCTCTTGTCAGATGGCAGCATGGGACACTTGGCTTGATATCTCCGCTTCAGTTCATCTGCCTTGCTGAGGAAACGGGCCAGATCAAAGAAATTGGCGAATGGGTTTTGCGCACCGCATGTGAATATGCTGTCAGCTGGCCGAACCGGGAAAAAATATCGGTTAACCTGTCGACGGTGCAATTCAAACGTCAAAATATCGCTGAAATGGTCAAAAATATTCTACAGGAAACCGGACTTGAGGCATGGCGGCTAGAGCTTGAAATTACTGAAAGCGTTCTCATTCAAAACCCGGATTCTGTTGTGGCTGAATTACAAATTCTGACAGATATGGGAATTTCGATCGCAATCGATGATTTTGGCACCGGATTTTCCAGCCTGAGCTATCTGGCAACGTTACCGTTCAACAAAATTAAAATCGACAAATCCTTCATTGACGATCTTTGCACGGATTCTGAAATAACGGCCATCGTTGGCATGACTATTGGACTGGGAAATAGCCTTGGTAAAATCGTTACCGCAGAGGGTATCGAGACCCGCCGCCAACACGAAATGCTTCGCGTTGCTGGATGCAATCAAGGGCAAGGATATTTTTATGGCAGGCCATTGCCGGAAATTTTGGAAGTCGATCATCCTGAGGTGCTCTTGCGGGCGTGAGGTGTGACCTTCCTCCAATGATTAGAATTCAATCGGTGATCAACTCAGGAACCAAACAATCTTCCCGGCCCCATTGACCATGTCGGTAAACCGGCAAGTTTTAGCATGTGCCATGCCAGAGCCTGATTGCTCGAAATCACAGGTTTTCTGATTTTTTCCTCTGCTTGTTCAATGATATCGAAGCAACGTAAATTGGTGCAGGAAACGAAAACAGCATCGATATTATCGTCCTCTCCCGTGGCGATGATAGCATCCAATATTGAGGCTGGCGAAATTCTGGCAACGACCGGGTCCCGGCTTTGTTCGAACGATGCGACACCTGATACGGAAATACCGTTGTTGCTCAGCAAATCGCGCATTGCCTCTGAGACTTCCGCCACATAGGGCGTGATAAATCCGATTTTTGAAATGTTGAGATGTTGAAGAGCGGCAATCACGGCTTTGATTGGATCGGTAACTTTCGCGGCTGGATGGACCTGATTGACCAGCGCGGCAATCTTATCCGAACCAATAATTGTTGCTCCTGATGTACAGCCATAGCCGACCACATCCAGTGGATGGGTTGAAGGTAACAGACCAGCAATTGCTGGCAATTCGTTTTCCATTTGCATCAAAGTTTGCGGTGTAATTTCTTCCGCTGAAGGGATGCGGGTATGAAAAAGCGCGACACCCGGCTGGTTGAAAACCGTGCGGAGTTCTGCCTCCAGCGTTTCATCCATTTGAAGGACTATCAATCCGAGCGCCGCTTTGCTTGCAGCCCCATCGTCCAGTAAGAATGGTAGTTTCAAATTGTTGTCCCTCCGGGTCTCACAAAATAGGCAGTTCGCAAGGTGCTCGTTCGCTGAGCAATGAAGCTTCGCCATCCATAATAACGATGTTCTCCTCATGTACCATCATAAGCCCGTCGCTCATGCTCATGCTTGGTTCAATGGTCATCACCATGCCTGCCTGCATGACCGTTTGATCAAACGAAACCAGCGAAGGATGTTCCGTCAATTGAATACCAAGCCCATGCCCCAGCCGCCCCACATCGCCACTATTTTGTGAAATAATATCCTGCATGATGACGCATAACTCGCTGCATTTGATGCCGGGTCTGGCAGCATTGATGGCTGCATCGGTCGCTCGATATAAGATGTCGTAGGTTTTCAACGCCTCGTCACTGGCGCTACCAAAGGCAAAGTTTCGATCGAAATCACAATAATATCCTTCAAGCGTCGCGCCCGTATCCAGCATCAAAATATCGCCCGATTGTATCGGTGTTTTATCGGGCGGCGAGATCACATCGCGGTAACCGCCTTGCCCGGCACCACCCACCAGATAGGGCACTTCTTCGGCGCCATTCTTGAGCAGTTCAATCTTGAAAGCCTTGAACACCTGATCAAGTGGTTGGCCCACATGAAACAACTGATTTGCATTGGCGAAAGAGGCAGAAGCGATTTGGCAAATCGCAGTGGTTTTTTCAATTTCGGCATCGGATTTCACTATCCGAAGGGATTGCACCAACGAACTTGCATTATGAAAATTTGTACCGAGAAGCTTGCCCAGAAGGGTTTCATAATCTGCCAACGGCATGCGCAAACCACTTTCGCGCCCTTTTAGCATTCCAATGTTTGAATAATTTTTCAGCACCGAAGCCAGCAAGGAGATGCCATCATCATTTTCGTGAGGCGAACCCCATGTGCGGATATCATCAATCCATGTGCCAGCCATCAAATCTGCGCCAATTGCCGGAATGACAGCAATCGGTTTTCCGCTTGCAGGTAAAATCAGAAACCATGGCCGCGTTGGGCTTAACCAGAACGCCGTGCGAAAACCTGCAAAATAGAGGATTTCTGCTTCGGTGGTGAAAAACAGCGCGTCCAGTTTTGCTTCATGCATAGCAATTTGTGCACGCTCGCACCGTGCTTCAAATTCACCATCCGGAAACCCCGAACTGTTCATAGCGCCCCTTCTGAAACAATGATGAGGGGACTATATCCATCCCCTTGATCATTGGGCAATGATTTAATTTGACCGGCGAATCCTGCTGCGCCCGACGGGGTGGTAGCAATGCTATTCTCTGCCAATTTTACAACGGCTTGTTCTGCCTCTTCATCTGATACGGTCATATAGGTGACGTTGGAACGTTCCAGAAGATCGAAAGCCAGAATGGAGGGAGACTTGCAATCCAGTCGTCCCATATTGGAAACCGGGCCTTCAACTGTAACCATTTTACCAGCCTTTGAACTGGCCATCAAACAAGGTGCTACATCTGGTTCGACAATGGTAATTTCAGGTTGTACCGCCCAGTTTTTACGGATCATAAAAGTGATTGCCGCTGCCAATCCGCCAACGCCAGCCTGCAAATAAACATGGCTCGGCCATTGTTTTTTTGCCTCGAATTCGCGCCTCATCTCTTCGGCAATGATGGTGTATCCCTCCATCACGAGCGCAGGTGGCACGGTGTATCCGGGCCATGACCCGTCCGCCAGCAAAATGTTGCCGCTTGCTTCCACATCGCGCAATGCTTCGGCAACGCTCTGGTCATAAGTCTGGCTTGATCTGACAACATTTGCCCCCTTCTCTTGAAGGCGTTTTTCAAATGCGTCAGGCATCTCCCGCGCCAAATGAATTCTGGCATTTGCACCAAAAATACCCGCACCGGCAGCAACGGCCATGCCGTGATTGCCCGCACTTGCACAAACAAATGTCAGGCCGCTTGCAAACGCCTTGATCCTTTCGGAGGCAAAATCATCAGGTTCAAGTTTTTCACCTGTTTGTTTTTCCCACTCCATCGCTATCAATTGTGCCACGGCATAGACGCCGCCAAGCGCCTTGAACGCGCCAAGATTCATTCTGTGGGTTTCATCTTTTGCAAGAAGTATGCCACCAAATGGCTGGGCGATTTCCAGAACAGGCGTTTCTTTATAGGCCGGGCAGACCCGTAAAAGTTGCGCGGGTTTTGATGGATCGGGCACGAAGGCACGGTCCCCGGATGGTTGTTGGAGATAATTTGTCATTTGTAATCTAACGCATGATGTTAATTGGTAAGTCGGATAGATGAATCTCAGCCATGTGAATTTATCTCACCTCTTCCGGTTTGAATTTTTGCTCCAACCGATTGGCAGCGATTGCGGCAGGAACAGATACCAGAAGGAAAAACACGCCCACCAGAGTCATCGGCTCTAAATACTTGTAATTACTGTTGCTGTAAATGTTCGCCGCATTGAACAATTCAACCACAGTGATCGCCGCCAATAAGGGGGTCTCTTTAAACATGGTGATCAGATAATTAGCCAAGGGCGGGATCATTGGCGGGATGGCCTGAGGCAGGATAACATATCGCATGGTCTGGTAAGGCGTGTAATTGAGGGATTTAGCGGCTTCCCATTGTCCTTTGGGGACATTTTCAATTCCGGCTCTGAACACCTCGGATGTGTAGGTGCTGAAGTGAATGCCAAGCCCGAGAACACCCGCGGTGAATGGTTCAAGAAATATCCCAAAATCGGGGAGCACATAAAACAGGAAATATAGCTGAACCAGCAGGGGTGTTCGGCGAACAAATTCCGACGACCAATAAACGCTAAACGCCAATGGTTTTGATTTCGACATTTTTAAAATGGCTAGCATCAAGCCTAAAACATAGGCAAGGATGGCTCCGATAAACGTTGCCTGAATCGTGATGACCAACCCCGCAAGCATTTTGGGCATGACGTCCAGAACAACAGTCCAACTCCATTCCATGGCTAATTCCCCCCCGCTTGCATCGTGTTACGGCCCTTGGAAAATTTCTTTGCAATCAGGTTTGTCATGGCGATAAGAATGGAGGAAATGGCGAAATAGATAACCAGAATGACCAGGAATGGTTCGAGCGTCAGAGCTGTTTGAACCCGGATAATTTGCGCCATGAAAGTCAGATCGGAAATGGTAATTAGCGATGCGACGGCGGTAAGTTTCAACAATTCTATCAGCAGGTTTCCAAAGGTTGGGATCATCATCGGGATCGCCTGCGGTATCAACACATAACGATAGAGCTGGTAGCTGTTATAATTTAGAGAGATCGCGGCCTCGTGTTGCGGACGCCCGATGGACTGCACCGCAGCACGAACAATTTCTGATCCGTAAGCACCGATATTCAGACCGCAGGCGATAACTCCTGCTAGCAGTGGCGATAGATTTACCCCCAATAACGGCAGCACGTAATACATGAAAAACATCTGCACGATTGCCGAGGTTCCACGGAAAAATTCGAGATAAACGACGGCAGTCCATCTAACAAACCGATGTCTGGAAAAACGGGCCAATCCGACGATGAACGAAATCAGCAACGCTACGATCGCGCTGGCAATTGTCAGCTCAATCGTAGTTATGGTTCCCTCGATAAGGATCGGGCTAAAGGTCAGAACTTCGTTCATTATGTCACCTGAGAATAATACTGCTCCCCAAAATGGGAGCAGTATTACGTGGCTGAGATTGAGCCTAGTTGCCCGGGCAGAAGTCGTCGCGTTTGACGCTCAATGTTGCTGCGGTTGAAAAACCATAAGGCTCAATGATTTTGGCGAATTCGCCGCTTTCTTTGAGTTCTTTTAGGGCTTTATCGTAGGCGGCCCGGAAGGCTGTATCTTCGGAATTGAAAGCAGCACCGGCACACCCCATCGGAACGCCTGTTACGGGCATGACGAGTTCAAGGTTAGGATCATTCATTTTCTCAAGAAGATTTTTTGTTCCAAGTCCTGACAATGCAAAGACATTGACGCGGCCCTGTTGCAGCATTTTGATGCCGCTTGGCGGATCAGTAAATACCTTGATTTGATCCGGCGAAACACCTCTTTCAAGGGCGTATGCTTCCTCGGCACAACCGGCACAGGTGGTCATGGTGACCTTCGGGTTTTTGCCAATGTCTTCATATGTCTTGATGTTGAAAGGATTGCCTTTGGCAACCGCAAATGCCTCGGCGCCGCACAGATCAGGCTCTGAATAGATGATTGATTCACACCGCTTTGGTTTGATGTAAAGTCCCGATGTAGCCATATCAACACGGCGCGCCATCAGGGCCGGGATCATCGATCCGTAGGAAACCACTTTGGCTTTTAGCTCAGGAACGCCGAGTTTTTTCATAACTGCGCGAGCAACATCGGGTGCTGCGCCACTGACATAGCCATCGCCCTTGATGTCGCTATAAGGTGGTTCATTGGCAACAGCTACGGTCGCGTAACCCTGTTTTCTGAGTTTCTCCAGAGTATCAGCAAAGACGCTGCCCGAAGATATTGTCAGCGCCATAACGCCCAACATAATGGGTGCTATCGCTTTGGAAAATTTATTTTTTAACATTGTTTTGTTCACTCCTCTTAAGTTGCTTTTTTTTGGTATTTTCGATTGATTTTTGTTGTTGCCCCTCCCTCTTATCGTTAAATTTTTCCGATAAAATTCTTCAAGAAATCCCTAGTTCGGGCTTCTTTGGGATTGGTGAAAATCATGTCGGGAGGACCGGATTCAACGATTTTTCCTTTATCAAAGAAAAGAACACGGTCGGCAAAATCGCGGGCAAAATTCATCTCGTGGGTGACGGTCAGCATGGTGGTGTCGGTGCTCTCGGCCAGCTGGTGCAGGACGGTTAGAACCTCATCGACCAATTCCGGATCAAGCGCCGATGTGACCTCGTCAAACAGCATGATTTTCGGGTCCATCGCCAAGGCTCTGGCAATCGCAACGCGCTGCTGCTGGCCGCCCGAAAGTTGATGCGGATATTGGGATTCTTTCCCCTCAAGACCAACAAGCGCCAGAAGTTCCTCTGCCTTGTTAAGCGCGTCATTCTTGTTGGATTTTTTGATAAGAACCTGCGGCTGCACGATATTATCGACCACCGTCAGATGCGGAAAAAGATTGAATTGCTGAAACACCATGCAAATGTTTTGGCGCATTTTGTGCAGGTGTTTCTCGCTGGCAGGCTCAAGCTTATTGTCGGTTTTTTGATGCCACAAATAATCCCCATCCACCATGACAATACCGCTATCAATTGGTTCAAGGGTCATCAGGATGCGCAGGATGGTCGTTTTTCCAGAACCACTGGGACCAATAAGTGCGAGTTTTTCGCCGCTCATAACATGCAAATTCAGGTTTTCAAGCACTTGCAAATCACCGAAAGATTTCGACACACCCTGAAATTCGATGATCTTATTCATCGACCAAAATTCCCGAAAGCATGAGGCTCGATAATGTCATATTCAATTCTCCTCCCATGGGAACGTCACTGTCCCCCAGCCTAACGAGGCTATCAGCCAGACTTCATGTTAACGGGTTAAACCGAATTCAAATGTCATACTGAACCGGTTTTATGACTAAATATCTCATAAAATCGGAAAATCTGATTGAAATACCGCAACAATGCTATATGGCTGTTTTCGAGTAAAAGGAGTTTTCCATGGAAGAGTTAAAAGATACCGACAGAAAAATTCTACAGTTTTTACAAGACGATGCCCGCGTGAGGTTAGAGACCATCGCCTATGATACTGGCCTCTCGGTTGCCACGGTACAACGCCGTATCAAGCATCTAAAAACCATTGGTGTCATTAGCAAAGAGACCGCGCAGATTTCGCCGGAAGCTGTCGGCTATAATATGACATTCCTGATAATGGTTGAGCTTGAGCGTGAACGTGTTGATCAGGTTGATGCGTTTCGCAGGAAGGCGCGCGAGGAACCCCAGATTCAACAATGCTATTATATTACGGGCGAAGCGGATTTTGCCCTGATTGCCTTGGCCAAGGACATGGATGATTTTGAAAAACTGACACACCGGATGTTTTTTAGAGATTCCAACATAAAGCGCTTTCGCACATCGGTTGTTATGGGTCGGGCCAAAACGGGGATGTCGGTTCCATTGGATGATTAATGTGGATGACTAATGCGTAAATCCATCATATTTCGCCGATAATCGAGAAAAAATTTCAAATCTCCGCATATTTTAATATTATCCTATCGCGCATTTGGTCTATCTTGTTGAAATGACAATCATAAAAAGCAATAGCATCAAAAGCTCTGATGAATTATCGAAAATGCCGATCGCCTCAGCGCATTGGGGCACTTACCGGATTGAAATGGACAGTGGCAAGCCGGTGGCTCTGCATGGGTTTGAAGAGGACACTGATCCATCGCCTATCGGTGATGCCATGTTGGAAACTCGCGACGGTCCCTGCCGCATCGTTAAACCGATGGTGCGATGTGGTTTTCTGGAACACGGAAAAGCAAGCGATAGAACCCGGCGCGGCAATGATAGTTTTGTTGCTGTTGAATGGGATTTTGCACTCGATCTAGCCGCTAGCGAACTTGCCCGTGTTCGCGACGAACGAGGCAATGAAGGCATTTACGCAGGCTCCTATGGCTGGGCCAGTGCTGGCCGTTTTCACCATGCGCAAAGCCAGATGCGGCGATTTTTAAATCTTTTCGGCGGCTTTACTTCATCTCGAAACACCTACAGCTACGCAGCGGCTGAAGTCATCATGCCTCATGTGGCCGGCTCCCTAAACAAGCTTTTGCTGGAGCACACATCGTGGCGTTCGATTGCAGAAGGTGCAAAATTAGTTGTCGCCTTCGGTGGCATGCCGGTTAGAAACGCACAGATAAACCCGGGCGGCATCGGTAACCACTCTCAGGCTTCCGATATGATGGCGGCCAAAAAAGCAGGTGTTGAATTTGTCAGCATCAGCCCTTCCGCTCCTGACACTATGGAAGAGCTGGATGCGGATTGGCTTGCGATCAAGCCAAATACCGATGTGGCGATGATGCTGGCCTTAGCTCATACACTTGTCGATGAAGGCTTGCACGATCAGGCATTTCTTGAAAAATATTGCGTGGGTTTCGAGGCGTTTTTGCCATATTTGATGGGCACCAGCGATGGCGTTCCGAAGAATGCTCAATGGGCTGAGAACATTACCGGCATTAGTGCTGATTCAATTATCACTCTTGCTCGCCGCATGGCAAACACACTGACAATGATTTCTGTAAGCTGGTCGCTAACCCGGCAACAAAACGGCGAACAACCCTATTGGATGGTTGTTGTTTTAGCCGCAATGCTTGGCGGCATCGGTAAGCCGGGGACAGGTTTTGCACTGGGACTTTCTGCCGTCAGTAGCATTGGCAGTGACCGTGTGCACCTGCCGTGGGCGGCACTACCAACAGGGAAAAACCCTGTTGATCGGTTCATCCCCGTCGCGCGAATTGCCGATATGTTGTTGAACCCCGGCAAGCCGTTTCAATATGACGGCAAGGAATATATTTATCCGGATATCGGTCTGGTCTATTGGGCTGGTGGCAATCCGTTTCATCATCATCAGGATCTCAATCGACTGCGCCGCGCATGGCAGCAGGTTGAAACGGTGATCGTCAACGAACCGTTCTGGACACCCCTTGCCCGCCATGCGGATATTGTCTTTCCAACGACCGTATCGCTGGAGCGCAATGATCTATCGGGATCATCCAGAGATGACTATTTCTTTGCCACTCAAAAGGTCGCGGAACCTTTTGGCGAGGCACGCAATGACCGTGATATTTTTGCTGGTCTTGCAAGCCGCTTGCAGCCTCTCAGCAATTCAACAACTGACTTTTTGGAAGCCTTTACCGAAGGCCGTAACGAGGATGAGTGGCTGCGCGAACTCTATCGCGAAACGAAGGAGCGAGGCGAGAACCTTGGCTACTCCCTCCCCGACTATGATGCATTCAAAAAGGCAGGTTTCCTCAAACTCGATTCTCCTGCTGAGCCGAAAGTATTGCTCGAAGAATTCCGCTCAGACCCAGCCGCTCATCCTTTGAGCACACCCTCCGGGCTCATTGAAATATTCAGCGAAGAAATCGCAGGGTTTAATCTGAAGAATATTCCGGGGCATCCGGTATGGAACGAACCAATCGAATGGCTCGGCTCTGAAAATACAGCCAAGCATCCTTTGCACCTGGTTTCTCATCAGCCCACAAGACGCCTCCACAGCCAGCTCGACCAAAGCAGTCATAGCCAAGCTGGAAAAATCAAGGGCAGAGAACCCTGCAACATAAACCCATCCGATGCGGCCAAACGCAAAATCAAAGATGGCGATATGGTGCGGTTATTCAATGACCGCGGTGCGTGCCTTTCGGTTGCCAGAATTGATGCAAATGTTCGCGAGGGCGTGGTGATGCTTGCAACGGGGGCATGGTACGATCCGGACTGGAGCAATGATCCCAATTGCTGCAAACACGGAAACCCCAACAGTTTAACGGCGGACCTTCCAACTTCTGAATTGGCACAAGGCCCGGGCGCATTAACCTGTCTGGTTGAACTCGAACGCTTCGATAAGACTCCACCAAAGGTGACAGCCTTTGTCCCGCCGGAAATCAGCAATCTGGAATAGATATTCGAATTGGAAGAGGATGAGGCCTGCAATCGGCCTCCCTAATTCCTAATTCAGCGGAATAACCAGCTTGGCACTGCCGCCATAAGCCTCGTAATTATCAATCCCGACACCATCGTAAAAACCGCTAAACGCAAGGTGCCAGCCGAGCAGATTGGTGATTGCAATCCCCCCATCCAGTCTGGCGCGCAGATCGTCAGAACCAAGCACGGCACCTTGGGTAAGAATGCCCCTTTTGATGCCGAAATTCTTTACCCCCGAAACACCAAAGCCCGGTTGCACCAACGTGCCATCGTCAAGCAGGATATCGTAGGTAAAGGCAGGGCCGAACTTGAACTCTCCAAGCGAAACCGTCTGCTTGGGAATAAGATTGCCTAGATTATCGCTATAGGCCTCTTGCTGCTCTTCAAACCACGCTATACTAGCCGCAGGCTTCATATTCCAACTGCCCATCCTGTAGCTGCCGGAGATTTTGCCGCTGGCCAGCACACGCTCGGTTTTAAACTCATCCGTATAGGTGCCACTTGGCGTGATGTCATTATCGGAACGACCCCATGCAATACGCGCCTCATAGGTAAGCCGCTTGCCCGGAATTTTCCCGGCGATATATGGCCCGATCATCCAGCCCCTGCCCTCAACGGAACTGTTGGCAACTTCGTTATGTTCACTGGCCCAATCCACCTGCACCAACGCACCTAGAATGAAGTCAGGCGAGACGAAATAATGCGCCCCGAAATAACCGACCCAGAAATCGCTATTGGCATCACCAATTCTTGAGGAAGAACCGTAAACCTCGGTCCAGATATCAAAATTACGCGCTTCACCATTGCTCGATGAGGCACTCTCCAGCGGAAACGCATTATCAATTCGCCCATCGGAACCGGATTTTTTCTGCAACCGGCTGAGGCTGGAGGCGAAGGACAATCTTAGGTCGCCCTCATTGCCATTCACCTCCAGATAGCCCAAAGGACCTCCGCCCCGAAGGTTTGAGCCACTCAGCAAGGCGCCAATCTGCGGCTGATTAGCCAACATATGATAGGCGCGATTATGCATGAAAGTTGCGATAACTTCTTGGGTGCTTGTGATAATCGATACAGCAGTTGCAGATGCAGCAATATTACCAAGGCCAGCGGCATCCTGCGCGGCACCCGCTGCAATTGTAACCGTCAGATGGCCCGTATTCGTGGGTGTAATGGTTGCCGTGTAGGTATCACCATCTACGGCAACGAAGTTGGAGGCAACACCATTGCCAACCGCAATATCGGCCAGAGTAAAACCGGTGACAGTTTCGGTGAACTGCATCGTAATATTAAATGGCGTCACATCGTCAACATTGGCAGGCACGCCGGAAATTGTCACACTCGGCGCATCAAAAACACCACCTGTAATGCTCATGCTATTGATAGTGAATTTTTCGGAAAGAAAAGTTAAATCTGTGGTAACATTTATTTTCACCACATAGGAAGTACCGCCCTGACCAACAGTTTCGGTCACTGTCCATTCAAGATCATAAGTACCACTAGTAACTGTTTTAGCTAAGGCTGGCCCGCTAGCACAACTCCCCGGGATAATTTGAAAACCTACCGCTGCTGGCCCGGAAGAAGCAGTTAAGGCACAATTGGCCCATATGCCAAAAGTACCGTAAAATGGAGCGCTAGCACCAAAGGTAAGATAGTGGGCGTACCATCGAAACCCATTTGCCGGAGCAACACCCCCGCTGGTTTGGGTAGCGCAGGTTCCCGTATCCCCATTGAAGAAAAATGTCTCATTGCCTACACCAACCTCATGATGAGGAATGCCGGTACAATCAATCGCCAGAGCCCGCTCCGGATTGGCCAAACTGGATATGGCAAAAACCACAAAACCCAGCAAGGCAGCAACCAACGCCAATCTCCCACTGGACGCGCGCGCGCCATTACCTGATTTCAACGACCCCGCCGCAGAACCGCGACCAAAAACTTTATAAAACAACAAACCAAATCCCCAACATTGCACTCGCCCACACTTAATTTCCGGCATAGAATCTGGATGCCGTTAATCAAATTTTAAGCCATTCAGATGCGGAAAATCGGGCATATCGGGAGGTTATTTGAATAAATTCCTGCATTTAACGCCTCAAAATGATGAGATTCATGCATTCGTGATAAAATACATCAATTTAGATAAGTAATATGAGTAGAAAAATCGATTTTAACAGTTTACGCAAAACTAAACCGGCAATTTCACAATCGCCGGTGTGCCATTCATAGAACTGGCATAGAACTGAATTGATGTGATGGTGGAGCCAAGCGGAGTAAGTTCGAACCTTGAAGGCTCTCATCGTTTCTGCGAAACGACTGCCGCAATTTATAGCTGCTCGGATGGTTTTAGCGTTTCGCTTCGCGAAAAGCTGATGGTGGGCGATACTGGGATTGAACCAGCGACCCCTACAATGTCAATGTAGTGCTCTCCCACTGAGCTAATCGCCCTGATTGTTTTTTGAAACAAACAAGTGGTCTGGATACACCAAATATCTGGTGCTGCGTCAACACGCTAATTGGTGATTTATCAAATAATGTTGAAATTCTCGCCTGAGCTTAAGCGGCGAGCATTTTTTCTACTTCGTTTACCAGATCGCGAAGATGGAAAGGCTTGGAAAGCACTTTGGCATCTTTTGGGGCGTTGGAGTCTGGATTAAGTGCAACGGCGGCAAATCCGGTGATGAACATCACTTTCAAATCAGGGTCGATTTCTGTTGCCCGGCGCGCAAGTTCGATGCCATCCATTTCCGGCATGACGATATCCGTCAAAAGCAGATTGAAAGGCTCTTCGCGAAGCCGATCATAAGCGCTGGAGCCGTTGTCAAATGACACCACTTCATATCCAGCGTTGTTTAAAGCCTTCGACAGAAATTTACGCATATCGTTATCATCTTCGGCGAGAAGAATTTTGGTCATGGCCAGTCCCATTGAGTTACCCTGCTACTTTTTACTGTCTAATGTTGGTTTGAGTATATAATAAGGCACGACGCGGGTAAACAGGGAGTGAAGAGAAGGGAAATCTCTGGAAAAAACATCTTTTTTTTGCCGAGATGTCATATTTTTCTCAAAATTTCCAACAGGCCTTATTGCCGTTCTTTATTGTCAGTGCATATTTGCATGTTCCACGACAGGTAAAAGCTGTATGGATATTAGATGACTACAGGATTCGAAACCCCTTCCAACCCGCCATTCGAGGTCTATGGCCCGGCAGTACAAAGGGTGCCGTTTGTCCTGAATTCCCCCCATAGCGGACGCAATTATACCAGCGCATTTATGTCGAATGTCCAACTGTCAGATTTTGCCATTCGGAAATCGGAAGATTTTTTGGTGGATGAATTATTTGGCAGCGGCGTTGCAATTGGCCTGCCGATGCTGGTGGCCAATTTTCCTCGCGCCTTTTTGGATGTGAACCGGGAACCCTATGAACTCGACCCCAAAATGTTCGACAGTCAATTACCTGATTATGTGAACACGCAATCGGTGCGGGTTTCCACCGGGCTGGGTACGATTGCAAAAATTGTTGCGGATCGCGAAGAGATTTATCATGGGCCAATATCGCTGAATGATGCCCTCGAGCGGATTGAAGATATTTATAAACCCTACCATGCTTGTTTGCGGCGACTTTTGGCTCAGACCCATGTGCGATTTGGCTATGCGGTACTGATCGATTGCCACTCCATGCCATCTGCACATCACGGTTCGCCCTATGGGCTACGGCCTGATTTTGTGATTGGCGATCGGTTTGGCAGTTCCTGTTCGGAAGAGCTTACGCTTTGTTTGCGCGATAATTTGAAAGCGCTCGGCTATAAAGTGGTGCTGAACAAGCCTTATGCTGGCGGCTTTATTACCCAACATTATGGACGCCCGGATAACGGGCTTCATGCGGTGCAAATTGAGATAAATCGCGGGCTATATATGGATGAAAATTCCATGCAGAAGTCCGAGAATTTTGAAAAACTGGCAGATGATATCCGCCAATTGCTGAATATTGTTGTGAGCATGCCGGAGGCCGCGATGCTAGGCAACCGCCCTCTCGCCGCAGAATAAGAGATCGATACTCCTATGACACCCAATGAAATTAAATCCTTTTTGCATTTGCTATGCGATGCAGCGGAAAAAGAAACCATGAGCCGCTTTCGCCAAGTGCTCGATATAGATAATAAAGAACCTGATGATTTTGACCCGGTTACCGAAGCCGACCGGGAAGCCGAGCGGGCCATTCGCAGGCTGATCCAGAAACATTACCCCGACCACGGTATTCTTGGCGAAGAAGATGGTGTCGAGAATGAAGGGGCTGACTATTGCTGGATTATTGATCCGGTGGATGGAACGCGCGCCTTCATCAGCGGTCTGCCCACATGGGGAACGCTGATTGGGCTTTATCATAACGGCGTACCGATTGCCGGTGTGATCCAGCAGCCCTTTACCAAGGAACGGTATTTCACCAGCGGCGAGGGTAGTTTTCTTCAAATGGGAAATGACGCTGCGGTAAAAATTGCCACCAAGCAAACAACGCAGCTTTCGCAGTCCATTCTCATGACCACCACGCCGAAGCTGTTTAAAGGCGAGGAGCAGGATGCTTATGAGCGGTTGGAAAGTGCCTGCAAACTGGCCCGCTATGGCGGTGATTGCTACGCCTATGCGATGGTCGCTTCAGGGCAGATAGAATTGGTGGCCGAAAACGGGCTTCATATTTATGACGTTGCTGCGATCATTCCGGTGGTCGAACAGGCGGGCGGAATCATGACCGACTGGCAGGGAAAATCCTGCGCCAATGGCGGTCAGATTTTGGCCGCGGCTAATCGTGAGATACACGAGCAAGCGATGGAATTGTTGAATAAATAGTTTTGGCTCACGGCGTATCCTCAACATTTTCGGCTCACGGCATATCCTCACTACGTTCAGGCCTCCGCATGGGCGGCGCAGCTAGCGCCGGGCGGCTCTTCGCCGCCTTCACGTATCCCTACCTTTGATGGAATCGACATTGGTCATGAAAAAAGGCAGTATCTTGTGCCATTCAGCAGAGAATACGGCCCTCTTCAGTAAAGTATCATTTGCTATTTTTTGGGCACAATTGCCAGAAACCCTCCGACCTGTTCAGCGTAGAGTGCTGACTGACCACCTGTGGTGCCGTGACCAGTGGTCGTTGGGCTTTCGGGGATGATGTAAACCTGTCCGTGTGCGATTGCCGGCATATAAGCTTCCAGCATTTTCAACTCCGTCGGGTTGCGTTCGTCATCTTGTGAATTGATGACGAGAACATACGCCGTGATTTTATGAAGATCAGCCCTCGGATCAAAGTCACGCGATGAATCCCACTGATACATTTCATCATTGGCATCCTGAGCCTTTTGATTAGCCACCTTGGCATCCACATAGGCACTGGCTTGCTTGTTGGTCGCGCCTTTGGCCTGCAAATTCATGTTGCCGCCATAGGTTCCCAATGAGAACCAGACTTTGGCAATTCGCAAATTAGGAGGCTGGGTTGTGTAATTGCCATTGTCCCACAAAGGATCGTTTCGCACACTATCAATCAACATCTTACGCATCATCCAGTTGCGACCGGCCATTGGCGCTGGCAGTGATGCCATCGGGATAGCCGCATCGGCAAAATCTGGATAACGCGTGGCCCACGTCCACACATGCATGCCACCCATTGAATTGCCCATAACCAGACGCAAATGTTTGACACCAAGCCCCTGCGTCACCAATTGGTACTGCGCATCGACCATGTCGTCATAGTTATATCTTGGAAATTTGGCGCGTAATCCATTGGAAGGTTTGGCGGTGCCACCTGCACCGATGGCATCGGGCATGATGAGATAATATTTGCTGGCATCAAGCGGTTGGCCGGGGCCAAACATTGCAGCTGAAAAGCCAGCTCGCAACATGCTTTTGCCCGACCCGGTGGTGCCATGCAATAGCAAGACGGCTTCGTTGGCCGGATCACCGACAGTATAATAATGGACCTTCATATCGGTAATCGACTCACCGGTGTGGAAGTCAAATTTCTTGATGATGAAATCACCTTCTACCGGATCTGGAAAATTCGCGGCCTGAACAGCATAGGCTGAAAATAATAGGGCCGTCGCGTAGGCGAGGGCTGCTATGAATTGTTTGATTTTCATTTGATATCTCCTCCTTTTTGACACTCCATCCCGGCATAAAATTCAAACTCTGGGTAGAGTGAACTTTGTTGTTTTAAGCATGAGTCATACTTATAACGTATAGATTTACTTAATATGTATAGTAAATATGACTACAGGGAAGTTTTTTCAATACGCAACCTGCGGGACAAATCCAGACACGGATCACACCCTTTGGGATTTCTCAATGATGAGTTGCAAAGGTGAATTTTGGGCCATCCGAATAGCACACTATTAACATAATACAGGATGCGGTTTTACCGGAAAACGTAATCGTGCGGGGTGTTTGCGGAACTGATTTAATGTGCCTGACAATGTATTTGACGAGGCAAATTCTCTCACTTCGATATCACATCCTAAAATGCATGTGGATAACTTGATCTATAACCCTAGGTGCCCAATTCCGAGCCGGGTATGAAAGAATAAAACGCTGCCAGCAATTGCTCGCGGAACACATTGCGCTCATGCATAATTTCATGTTTTGCACCATTGATGCATGTGGCAGAGCCTGAACGAAGGCGGCGGCCAAGGTCTTCGATGGCGCGATTGGAAACCACCTGATCATTGCCGGCCGAAACCATCAATATAGGCGTAGTAATCTGGCTGTGGAAATCCGGGTCATTGACCTGATCTATGGCGCGGCAAGCAGCAAATAACCAAGAAGCCGTTGGTCCGGCGATCGACAGGCTTTCACGTTCCATGATCAATTTGGCATTGCGCTCATAGCGCGTCGTATCTGATGTCAGGATGTTTGCAGAGAACGGCTTGTTGGCATTGGCAGCGCCGCCGCCAGCCACATACATTTCGCCCAATCCAATGGCACAAAGAGTGCCCGCAAATGCTTTCATTGCGCCGGGGGAAATTCTTGATTCTGACAGACCGACAAAGGGCGATGCCAGCACCATGCGGCGAATACGATTGGCAAATTGCGGTGCTGCATTCAGAGCAACCAATGCGCCCGATGAATGGGCGAAAACATAGAACGGTGCCTTACAATCGGGCAGCGCCACATCATCCATGATGGTTTCCAAATCCAGCGCGTATTGGTCGAAATTATCGATATAGCCGCGGCGGCTATCTTCGAGCAAGCGGCTGGAACCACCCTGCCCTCGCCAGTCAAAGGTCAAAACGTCAAAGCCGTTTTTACGCAAATCAGTGACGATTTCGAACATTTTTTCGATGAATTCTGCCCTACCATGGAGCAACAGAACCGTACCCTTGACCGGGTATGAAAGCGATTTCCAGTTGGCATAGCGGATATCCATGCCATCAGGCGTGGTGACATATCCAGACTTGCAGCCTTCCGGCACCGGATTATATTCGGTATCTAATAATTTGGCTTCGCGCATCAATAGTACCTGTGATTTGCCAGCTTTATCGAGGTGGCAGAAGGTAGAATGCACCCTGCATACAAAGTGTTGCAGGTAGGCTCAAGCATAGAACACATCTAAGCCCAGATTTCTCAATCCTTGAATTCATAAAAACTACTCCTACATATTAGTGGTGGGTGCCTTTTGGGCCTGCAATCAACGTTTTCTTGCCCGTTTGGGAAGAAGGCATATCGGGCTTAACGCCCCAAAACGCAAACGTCGCTTCAAGGAGGACATATTATGCGTACTATCGATTATTCACCCCTTTACCGTTCTACTGTTGGTTTTGACCGCCTGTTTTCACTGCTTGATAATATGGGTACGCCGGATAGCAATCAAAATGCCTATCCGCCCTATAATATCGAACGCACGGGCGATGATTCCTATCGCATCACCATGGCTGTTGCAGGCTTTAGCGATGCGGATATTGAAATCGAAGCGAAACAAAACATGCTGACCATCCGCGCTGAAAAAGCAGATGTTGAAACTGAAACAGAAAAAGACTTCCTGTTTCAGGGCATTGCCGCACGCTCGTTTGAGCGGCGCTTCCAGCTTGCTGACCATGTGGAAGTGAAAGATGCCAGCCTGCAACATGGCCTGCTTCATATTGATCTTGTTCGCGAGATTCCTGAAGCCATGAAAGCGCGCAAGATTGCGATTGGTACCGTTGGCTCGAAAGCCTCCAAGGCAAAGCAGATTGAAGCCAAGAAATAAGGCTTAAGCCATTTGAGAAAGGGCGTCCTGATGGGCGCCCTTTTATTATTCTAGTTTCGATTTTTCCACCAACGGGCGAGTAAACTATCCGCCGAAACTGAACCTGCACCCTTCACGATCAAGACCATCAACAGGAATATCCAGAGCGTGCGCTGGTCCATGATCAGGGATGTTGAATCCCTGTCGAACCATGCACCGATGGTTTCATCACCAGCGCCATGAAATGCGATATCCACGTAGGATTGCACTAGAATAAAACCGATCATTCCCAGCGACGCCAGCCGGGTAAACAGGCCAATGACCACTAACAGTGGCAGGAGAAATTCGCCATAGGTGCCGAATAGGACCATCAGATATTGCGGGAAGAATGGCACGTTGGCAGCATCAAACCCATAGCCTGATAAAACCCCTTCAGATAATATTTGGATGTAAGCGCCGAAGCGGATTTGGAAGAACCCAATGAACCCTTCATTGACCTTCGTCAGCGCCGAATTCAAATAATAAACATAGATGACTGCCGCAAAAACGAACCGGGCAGCAAGGCCCAAAAGCCAGCCATTGGTTATGCTTTCGAGGCTTGTGAAAAATCGTCCGTGAAGCGAAGTGAGGGTCGATAACATAATATTCTCCTGATTATGCGTGTTAGGATTCTGGCTGTGATAATTTGCTGCAACAACCACTTTCCAGCAAAATACCAATGGCATTTGCCGGATCAAATTCAGTTTCCATTTCTGTTCCTGCACCAATGGCTTCGCCGAGCGTGCTGCCTGTAAATATCTGTTCGAAAAACCGGCAATCCCCTGCCCCTATATGGCGCACGATGACATCTGTTTGCGGGCGGGTGATCAGGACATTCTGGCTCTCGGTCAAATCAATATCGGCGCTAGTGTCATCTCGGCGACAATAAAGAGCAAACAATGGAAATTGCGATGCGCAAATCCAGCTTGCTGCGTGTTTTTCAAAGGTCACGTCCATGACGATTTCAGGCGGCACAGTACCAAGAGCTTCCGCTGCAACGACCGGCTGATCTTCGGCATGATAGGCGACCAGCCACGCGCGTTCAGCACAGGCCAAATCCACCAGAAACGGAGAAGCTTTCAAGGGTTCAAATTCTTGCAGAAAATGCGCGAACTTATCTCCGAACTCCTGCATCATCGGTGATTTTGGCGGATGGGCTGCAATGTAATTTCGGGCGATGCGGGAGAAATTTTCGTCTTCCAGAATAGAAAGGATCGAGGGATAAGCATCCTTCATCGCTTCAATCAGGCTGACGATTACGTTGTTGCGGTAGACGCCAAAACGCACAGGTGCCGTTTTCCCATCCGGCCCGATGATACCTTCCGGGATATCCAGATTGGCATCGAAAAGTGCCTGCCCGAAAATTTTGTGTGGCGTTTGATCATCTGATGGCATGTGTGAAGTCATTCTCAGTGCAAGCCAGAAGACGGGTTGATACTCTGGATCGAATTTCTTCCAATCAGTTCATCGGCAAGGCGCGCTTCACCCGCCAGAACCGGCCATTGCGGCACGTCGTTATCCCATTCGATCAGGCTTGGTAGTGGTCCGGTTTTGCTTAGAACCAATTTGTACAGACCCCACACATCATCGGCAATTTCGCGATCATGCGCGTCGATCAACAGACGACGCCCCGCATCGTCTTTATCTTCCGCGTGACCACCCAAATGCAATTCCTGCACCAGATGCAGCGGATAGCTTTCGATATATTCTGTGGGTGAGGTCTCATGATTGACGGCCGAAACGAACACATTATTCACATCGAACAACAGACCGCAGCCGGACTGTTTTGCAATCTGGGCCATGAAATCCACTTCGCTCATGGTGGATTGTTCGAACACTACATAGGTGGATGGATTTTCAATCAATATTTGACGGCCAAGGGCCTCCTGCACGACTTGCACATGCTCGACCACCCTTTTCAGAGCTTTCTCAGTATAGGGAACTGGCAGGAGATCGTTGTAAAAAATATCGTCATGGGTGGACCATGCCAAATGTTCGGATACCATTCCGGGCTCGTAGCGATGCACCACCGCCTTGAACCGGGCCAAATGGTCTTTATCGATGTCGTTTTCGCCGCCAATGGACATGCCAACGCCATGAACGCTCAGGGCATAATTTTCTCTGATTTTTGTGAGTTGCGCGTGAGGCATTCCGCCTGCGCCCATATAGTTTTCTGCGTGGACCTCGAAGAAGCCGATATCGGCTTTGGTCTCCAGAATTTCAGCAACATGTTGCGCTTTCAAGCCAATCCCGGCGCGAGCCGGGATTGGTGATGGTTCAAAGATTGCCTCTGCGAGAATTGAAGACGCGGTAATTGTCTGCATGCTCTTAACCCCTTGGAGAAATCAATTAAAACCTGATATGGTTTAGCTAGGCATGTTGCGCATAAGAGCTTTATCAGAACCCATGATGGTTGTGCCATCCATGGTTTTAATAGAAACGCTTTCGCAATTTTCTGCATCAACGAATGACCATGCATTGCCCTGATAATCAACTTTGGAAGTACCCGCACATGTGGTGCCCGGACCGGCGGCGCAATCATTTTTGCCTGCTTTTGAAATGCCATAGCATTTGATGTTTGCAGCTTGTGCACCTGTGGTTGTTACACCCATTGTGACGACTGCCGAAACGGCTATTGCTACAGCACCCGCAACAGCGGATGAAACGATTTTCTTGGACATGAGTTATCTCCTCTTGAAAACAGTCTCGCGTACAAGAACGCCACGAAACCCGTCCCGGCAGTATCGCCGATGACTTGAGTGAAACATGAGAAATACTGAGGCGAAAGGGAAGTAAACTTGCATCACACATGGTAACCGCTTTGTGAGAAACAGTTTATCTATTCGGCCTACAAATCCACCAATGTACTGAGGAGTTGATCTATGTCTGCTTTTTTGGTGGCGAAACTCGTGACGAAGCGATACATTTTTTCGTTATCGCTCAGGGAGCTGGCCAACTTATGAGGTGTTGGCCATTCGTAGAAATGGGCACCGGCCTGTTGTAATTTTTCAGCATCTTCTGCCTGCATTATGGCAAAAACTTCATTTGCCTGCCCGTCCCACGCAGCACGAATGCGATTTGAAGCTGCTATCCCCGCACGCAAATGATCGGCCATACCATTGGAGTATGTTGCCAGTTCAACCCACAAATCATTTTTGAAATAGGCTTCAAACTGCGCCGTGATAAAGCGTGATTTGGAATATAGCTGCCCCGCACGCTTTTGCAGATAGGGCATTTGCTCGGCTAATTTTGGATCAAAGAATATCAGCGCTTCAGCACACCAGCAGCCATTTTTAGTACCGCCGAAAGAAAGCACATCGACGCCCTGCTTCCATGTCATCTCAGCAGGCGTCGCGTTCAGCTGCACCATGGCATTGGCAAAGCGTGCACCATCCATATGAAGCGGCACATCAACGCCGTGGGCAATATCGGCAATCCTTGCGGTTTCATCGGGGCTGTAAATTGTACCGGCCTCTGTGGTCTGGGTCATAGAAATGCCCATGGGTTGGCCGTGATGGACGAATATCTCGTGCACCCGTTTCATTTCACCTGCCAGCACATCGATATCCATCTTGCCGTCATCGCCATCAATTGCCAGCAAACGGCCACCGGATGTGAAGAATTCGGGGGCGCCGCATTCGTCTTCAATGATGTGGGCTTCGCGGTGACACATCAAAATACCGCCGGGCTTGTTCATGCTCGCCAAGGCGAGCGAATTGGCAACGGTTCCTGTTCCCACGAAGAAAACAGACACTTCGCGTTCAAAAATTTCATTGAAATTCTGGCGCACGCGATCATCCAGATCACTGGTGCCGTAGGCTGAAACCATGCCTTGCGCATTATCTGACAGAGCCTGTGAAATTTCCGGGGCTGCACCGGCCCAATTGTCGCTGGTGAATATCATTCTCATGTTCCTTTGGTAGCCTTACTCATAACCCGAACGGCAAAACCCGGACGACCTGATAGATACCTTTGCTTATCCGTTAGAAATTAGCCCGAAACAACATGATAATCAAAAAAAGAGCCCGATCCCAAAAGGGACCGGGCCTCTCAGTGCCGATTCAATTTTTAAGAAGGTTTTCCTGCCGATTTTTCGATCTGGGGGCGACAGTATCGAGTTCGCGCAGAAAAACCATCTTAAGACCGGGCACTAAGCTAAATCCCGATATATAAAAATTATGGAAAGCCCCAGAACATCAAATGAATACAACATACACATAATCAAGCATCAAAAGCGGGGCTAAATGAACTTGAAATTCAATTCTTAGTGATAATCCTCGAAGAATACTCCCTCCGATATCACTCCCCCCAATTGCACTAAATGTCGGCGTACAAATGTACCTATTAATAAATATATAACAAATATTAATCTGTTAAACAACTATGCTATGGTATTATATACACAAAATCTAGTTACTCCCTTTGGGAAGGTCGTTTCTTGAAAATCATGATTTTTGCAAAAAAGGACAGCAATCCTGTCCTTTTTGGTTTTCAAGAGCGCTTTTTGTTGATAAACTGTGTTTTGTGACGATGGCAAATGGTGAAAATTGCGCAATAATGGCTGGAAAATGCCACTAAGCTCAACACCCGGCTAAAGGCAAGCAAACTGATTGGGCCGCACGGATTAGGAATAATCTTGATGCCATGGCTGTTTCAGCGTCTTTTTACCATCGATCGCATGATCCGTATAATTGATGGGTCTGATTTTGAGCGCTGATTAAAGCGGCACTCAAATGGTGTGAATTGCGACCAATATTCAGCAGAAACGTTTCTGACTGGTATTCGTGTCTAAGTGTGAAGTGGAGAAAATGATGACGAAATCTACGCCATCGATGGCCCGGGATGAAAAAGCCCAGACTGTACAATGTGAAAGTTCTCACAGTGCACTGAAACCAGTTTTTGATAGAACCAATCCGAGCAAAATTGGTCTTTACGATCCTCGTAACGAACATGACGCCTGCGGTGTGGGCTTTATTGCCCATATGAAGGGCGAGAGATCTCACCAGATTGTGCTCGACGGATTGCAGATCGTAGAAAATGTTGAACATCGTGGTGCCGTGGGTGCCGACCCGAAAATGGGTGATGGTGCAGGCCTGTTAATGCAAATTCCAGACGAGTTGTTTCAGGAAGAATGTAAGGCGCTGGGCTTTGAATTGCCTGAACGTGGCCAATATGCCGTGGCGCAAAATTTCATGCCGCGCGATGAAACACTGCGCGCCCATATCGAAGAAATCATTGAAAATGTTGCTCGCTCGGAAGGCTTGAGTGTTCTTGGCTGGCGTACGCTTGAAGTGGATAATTCTGCGCTCTCCAAAGACCCGGAAATTGCCGGGACAGAACCGCTTCATCGCCAATGCTTTTTGGGTTGTTCCGACGATATCAAAACGGAAGATGATTTTGAGCGCCGTCTTTATTTGACCCGCAAGGTGATTTCGAACCAGATTTTTCAGGAAACCGAAGGTCGCGACAATGGCTATTATATGGTCTCCATGTCATGCCGAACGATTGTTTATAAAGGCATGTTCCTTGCCGACCAGTTGGGGCCGTATTTCAAAGACCTCACTGATCCACGTTGTAAATCTGCTATTGCGCTAATCCACCAGCGCTTTTCGACCAACACTTTCCCATCATGGAAATTGGCGCATCCTTACCGGATGGTGGCGCATAATGGCGAGATCAATACTTTGCGCGGCAATAAAAACTGGATGGCTGCGCGTCAGGCATCAGTTTCTTCGCCGCTGTTCGGTGATAATATTTCCAAGCTCTGGCCGATTTCCTATGAGGGACAATCGGATACGGCGTGCTTTGATAATGCGCTGGAATTTTTGCTGCGTGGCGGGTATTCGCTGGCTCATGCGGTGATGATGCTTGTGCCGGAAGCTTGGGCGGGCAACCCGCTAATGGATGATGACCGCCGTGCGTTTTATGAATATCACGCGGCCCTGATGGAACCGTGGGACGGCCCGGCCGCTATTGCCTTTACCGATGGTGTGCAAATTGGCGCAACTCTGGACCGCAACGGCCTTCGCCCTGCGCGCTATGTGGTGACCAAGGATGACCGGGTGATCATGTCATCTGAATCCGGCGTGTTGCCGATTGCCGACGAGGATATTGTCACTAAATGGCGGTTGCAGCCGGGTAAAATGCTGCTGATCGACATGAAAGAAGGCAAGATTATTTCCGATCAGGAAATCAAACAACAGCTGGCCGATGCCAACCCTTATAAAGAATGGGTCGAGCGTACGCAGATCGTAATCGAAGAAATGCCGGTGGCTGCAAAACCTGCTATCGGGCATGTTTCGACCCTGCTCGATCGTCAGCAGGCCTTTGGTTATACGCAGGAAGATTTGAAAATCCTGATGGCGCCGATGGCGACAACCGGAATGGAAGCCCTTGGTTCGATGGGAACGGATACGCCGATTTCGGCGATCTCCAACAAATCGAAAATGCTCTACACCTATTTCAAACAGCTCTTTGCGCAGGTGACCAATCCACCGATTGATCCGATCCGCGAAGAATCTGTGATGAGCCTCGTTTCCTTTATTGGCCCGCGTCCAAATATTCTGGATTTGAAGGGCGCTGCAACCATGAAACGCCTTGAGGTTCGTCAGCCTATTTTGACCAATGAGGATTTGGAAAAAATCCGTGCCATTGGCGATATCGGTGACAATCAGTTCCAGACAAAAACACTGGACATTACCTATAGTGCCGACAGAGGCAGCGAGGGCATGAAGGAAGCCATTGATATTCTTTGCCAACGGGCTGAGAAATCCGTGCGCGGCGATTATAATATTATTGTTCTTTCCGATCGCCAGATTGCCGCGAGCAGAATTGCCATTCCGGCGTTGCTGGCAACGGCGGCTGTGCATCATCATTTGATCCGCAAGGGTCTTCGGACTTCTGTTGGGCTGGTTGTTGAATCCGGCGAACCACGCGAAGTGCATCATTTCTGCATGCTTGCAGGTTATGGCGCGGAAGCGATCAACCCTTATCTGGCGTTTGAGACGCTGGGACATATGTTTGAACGGGGCGATTTCCCCGACGAGGTGGATGCCTATGAGGTGACCTCCCGCTATATCAAAGCCGTCGACAAAGGTATTTTGAAGGTGATGTCCAAGATGGGCATTTCCACTTATCAATCCTATTGCGGTGCGCAGATATTTGATGCGGTGGGCTTGTCATCCGAATTCATAAAAGCCTATTTCACCGGGACTGCCACGCTGATTGAGGGCGCGGGTCTTGTTGAAATCTCCAAGGAAACCGTTGATCGCCACGACAAGGCATTTGGCAAAAATCAGGTGTTGCGCAACTCGCTGGAAGTGGGTGGCGAATATATGTATCGCATGCGCGGCGAAGTCCATGCATGGACCCCTGAAAACATCGCCAAATTGCAGCATTCGGTGCGCGGAAATTCCTACGCAACGTTTCAGGAATTCTCCAAACTGGTCGATAATGCGGCGGAAAACAACGCCTCTATTCGCGGATTGTTTGATATAAAATCTGCCAAGGATGATGGTCGCAAATCAGTGCCAATTGATGAGGTTGAATCGGTCGAAACCATCGTCAAACGGTTCTCAACCGGAGCGATGTCGTTTGGTTCGATTTCGCGTGAGGCTCATACAACGCTTGCACGTGCCATGAACCAGATCGGCGGCAAATCAAACACAGGCGAAGGCGGCGAAGAATCCGACCGTTTCGCACCAATGCCCGATGGCAGCCCGAACCCGGAACGCTCCGCTATTAAGCAGATAGCCTCTGGCCGGTTTGGTGTTACGGCTGAATATCTGGCTAACGCAGACATGCTACAGATCAAAGTGGCGCAGGGTGCCAAACCCGGTGAGGGCGGACAATTGCCCGGCCATAAAGTGGACGCGGTGATTGCAAAAACCCGTCATTCCACCCAAGGGGTTGGTCTGATTTCACCGCCACCGCACCATGATATTTATTCGATTGAAGATTTAGCCCAGCTGATCTTCGATTTGAAAAACGTCAATGAAAACGCGGCTATCTCGGTCAAATTGGTGTCGGAAGTTGGTGTTGGTACGGTTGCGGCTGGTGTTGCCAAAGCACGCGCCGACCATATTACGATTTCCGGTTATGATGGTGGCACGGGCGCATCTCCCCTCACCTCGCTGAAACATGCTGGGTCTCCGTGGGAAATGGGGCTTGCTGAAACTCATCAAACTCTGGTTCTGAATGGGCTTCGCTCGCGCATTGCCTTGCAGGTTGATGGTGGGCTTCGTACCGGACGCGATGTGGTGATCGGTGCGCTGCTTGGTGCCGATGAATTTGGATTTTCTACCGCACCCCTGATTGCGACAGGTTGTTTGATGATGCGTAAATGTCATCTCAATACTTGCCCTGTTGGTATCGCGACACAAGACCCTGTTTTGCGCCAACGTTTCCGCGGCACACCAGAAGATGTGATCAATTATTTCTTCTTCATTGCCGAAGAAGTGCGCGAACTTATGGCTGAAATGGGCTATCTAAATTTCGACGAAATGGTTGGCGAGAGCCAGATGCTGGAACAGGGAAGCCTGATCAATCACTGGAAAGCCAGCGGTCTTGATTTTTCCGGTATGTTCTTCAAGCCGGAAGCTGAGAAAAGCGAAATTTACTGGACCAAAACCCAGAAGCATCCAATAGATGACATTCTGGATCGCAAGCTTGTTGAACAGGCAAAACCTGCTCTCGAGAATGGTGAAGCGGTACAGATCGAAGTTGATATTTTCAATACGGACCGCTCTGCCGGTGCCATGCTTTCGGGCAAACTCGCTGCGAAATATGGTTATGACGGACTACCCGATGATACCATCGCGGTCAGCCTGAAAGGCACTGCCGGGCAAAGCTTTGGCGCATTCCTTGCCAAAGGAATTTCCTTTGATCTTCAAGGCGACAGCAATGACTATGTGGGCAAGGGATTATCCGGCGGACGTATTGTTGTGCGGCCACCAGAAAACGTGACCTATAAGGCAGAAGAATCCATCATCGTTGGCAATACCGTGCTTTATGGTGCGATCTCTGGAGAGTGTTATTTCCGCGGTGTTGCTGGTGAACGCTTCGGAGTTCGTAACTCCGGCGCTGTTGCCGTCGTTGAAGGCGTTGGCGATCACGGTTGCGAATATATGACCGGCGGCGTGGTGGTTGTACTTGGTGAAACCGGACGCAACTTTGCAGCCGGTATGTCCGGCGGTATTGCATACGTCCTCGATGAAGCAGGCAATTTTGCTGAACGCTGCAATATGGCGATGGTTGAACTTGAGCCGGTTCCTGAAGAGGACGATCTGCTTGAAAAACTGCATCACCATGGCGGCGATCTCGACCATAAAGGCCGAGTGGATGTTTCATCCGATATGACCCGTTTTGATGAAGAGCGCCTCAAGCAACTCATCATCTCTCACATGCATTATACCGGCTCCACGCGGGCCAAGGAAATTTTGGATAATTGGGAAGAATACCGTCCGAAATTTGCCAAGGTCATGCCGGTTGAATATCGCCGGGCATTGCGGGAAATGGAAGAAAAGAAGCACGTTCGGGCAGCCGAATAAGAGAATTTTAGTAAGGGTAAATCTATGGGTAAAGTTACCGGATTTTTGGAAATTGATCGTCAAACAGCACGCTATCAGCCTGCCTCTGACCGCATTCGCCATAACCACGAATTTACAATTCCCATGTCTGATGAGGAAGTTACCAAGCAGGCATCGCGCTGCATGGATTGCGGCATTCCCTATTGCCACGGCGATACGGGCTGTCCGGTCAACAACCAGATTCCAGACTGGAACGATCTGATTTATCAAGGCGATTGGGAAGAAGCTTCGCGCAATCTCCATTCGACCAATAACTTCCCGGAATTTACCGGCAGAATCTGTCCGGCACCGTGCGAAGAAGCTTGTACGCTTAATTTGGAAGATGCGCCGGTTGCAATCAAAACTGTTGAACAGGCAATTGCCGATCGTTCCTATGAACTGGGCATGATTGTGCCGCAACCTGCGGAACAAAAAACCGGCAAGCGCGTTGCGATCATCGGTTCGGGCGCAGCTGGCATGGCTGCCGCTCAGCAATTGGCCCGAGTTGGCCATGACGTACATGTTTTTGAACGCGAAAACCGCGCTGGCGGTTTGCTGCGCTACGGCATTCCTGATTTCAAAATGGAAAAACATTATATCGACCGCCGCATTGAGCAGATGGAAGGCGAAGGTGTGACGTTCCATTACGGCGTGAATATCGGCGTTGATAAAAGTGCGAAAGAACTGGTTGAAGATTTCGATGCAGTGCTGCTCACAACGGGCGCAGAAAAACCTCGTGATCCGGGCATTCCCGGCAGCGACCTTTCCGGTGTTTATGACGCCATGCCTTATCTGGTTCAGCACAATAGGCGCGTGGGTGGTGAAGCCATCCAAAGTGTCGGCTGGCCATCAGACGAAATTTTGGCGGCCGGTAAACACATCGTTGTGGTCGGCGGTGGCGATACCGCATCTGACTGTGTTGGTACGGCCTTTAGGCAAGGCGCGGTGCGGGTGACCCAAATGGATATTCGCCCTGAACCCCCAGAGCGTGAAGACAAGATGATGGTCTGGCCTTATTGGGCGACCAAAATGCGCACATCCTCCTCGCAGGCAGAAGGAGCCAAACGTGAATTCATGGCGGCAACGCTCGGATTTGTTGGCAAGGACGGAGTTCTCACCGGCGTGAAATGCGCACGCGTCAATGAAAAACGCGAGCCGATTGAAGGCACGGAATTTATTTTAAAAGCTGATTTGGTGTTCATCGCTATCGGCTTTGCCGGACCTTTGGAAGAGACGTTCGTGAAAGAACTCTCTCTCGATACAACTCCCGGCAGACGCGGCGATGCAGCAATCACCGCCAATGAAGAAGATTACAAAACATCTCTGGCCAAGGTTTATACAGCCGGTGACTGTCGCAGAGGCCAGTCCCTGATTGTCTGGGCAATTCGCGAAGGCAGACAAGCTGCTCGTTCAATCGATTTCGATCTGATGGGAAAAACCAATTTACCTAGGTAAATTGGATTCGTTTTGTCTCACGGGCATACCCTCCACATTCTTAGTGGCATGTCTTCGACATGACGCTCGGGCCTCCGTATGGGCGGCGCATTAGCGCCGGTCGCTCTTCGCTCCCCGCCTTTGGCGGGAGAGGATACGGAAAGAAATTTGGGAGCCTAGTTTAGGCTTACCAGAACTTCTCTTACGTAGGGAATTGCGAGGGATGCTTTCGGGCCAATTTTTTTAGTCAGGGCTTTTTTCATTGCATCGGCCTTGTCTTCTTCCGCCGCCTGAGCCTTGTCGGTTTTTGCTGGTCCCCACGCCGCATCAATTCGGCCTGCATGGGAGGTGGACACATTGCCTCTTAAAACCAGTTCAAAGCTCACGCTTCTATCCGCACCCTCGGCATTGATGAAGCCTAATGGGCCTTCTAACACACTTCCGCCATCGAGTGCCGGCCCCTCCAGAGAAACGATCATAGTTCTACCGGTTTTTGCCGGATCGTATTCAGCCTTCAAAGGTTGCGCTGGACCTGTGAGAGATGGCAGCGAAGCGAGGAGCGTTTCTGCAGCCAGCTTATTGGCTTTGCGGATGGCGCTTTCGGCGTAAAATCCAAGCTTGCGCTTTCCAGCCCTGGTCATATTTATGCCGTCGGAACTGCGCAGGCGAACAATTTGACCTTTAATATCCGGGCCAGCGGTAATGAATTTTCCTTCAGCATTTGTGTAACCATCCCACACATCCACATAGGTCCCGCCGACAGCCTCGACCTGAGTGCGGAAGATTTCATTGAATACAAGATAATCGGCATTCATTGAACCGCTTCGAACCGGCGGAAGGCCAACCCATACGAGATTTCTGGATGCTGTGGCGGCGGCAAGCGCTGCTACCCGTTTCACATATTCCTTTTTCCAGTTCTCGGTCAATTTATCGAATCTACCCGCTGTAGATTTCATTTGCTGACGGTCATTCATGCCAACCATTACAACGATGCCCGCCGGTTTAATTTCATCAATCAGATTCTTAACTTCGGCTGACCAATTCACCACATCTTCGCGAACGATGCCGGAGAGGCCGCGTGCTTCTTCTATGAAGACTACGTTGGCATCCTTGGCAAAAATTTGCGTCAGTCCTTTGGCCAAACCATCAGCCATAAAATCACCGATAACCAGAATTTTTGCGGCGTTTTCAAGCTTATCGACCTTGGGAATAACCACAACCTGACGATTGGCTTTTTTGCGGCGTCTCACGATCCGTTGACCGATGCGACGGCGTGGATTTCCCTGAGAGGCACTGGAATTTCTGCGTCTTCTTTTTCTCTTGAAAAGCAGCTGAAAAAGGCTGGGGCGTTTGTTTTTCTTTCGTGCTTGCGAATAGGCACTGTCGACACCAAACACCGGTACTTCCGGTGCTGCTAATCCAAGCACCGCCAGTATCGCCAATATCCAAAACAAAGAACGCATCACAACAAATCCAAAATTAAAACACTCAAATCATAAACTCATATACATATTAAATATCTCAAATGAGCCAAAATTAAGATTTATTAACCATAATTTCCGCAGCTTAGCGTCCTTACTTCCTGCTACGCATCTTAGCCAATACCGCTTTGGATGCATAGCCGGTTGCCTTCATGCCATTGGCCCGCTGAAATACCATGATGGCTGCCCTTGAGCCGGAGCCGATATTGCCGTCGATTTTGCCATCGTAGAGCTTGCGTTTTAAAAGCTGGATTTGCAATTCCTTGCGCTCGCTTTCGTTTAACGGGATATAGCCCCTCGGCCAATTTTTAGCAAAAGGACCGGAGCCTTTAATGCGCTCGGCCAAATGGCCAACCGCCAAAGCATATTTGTCGGCATTGTTATAACGTTTGAGGACGTAGAAATTCTTGACCATCAAAAAGGCCGGGCCCTTTTTTCCGGCAAGCAGTTTTAAAACCGCCTTATCGCCGGGGCGCGGGAATTTTGAACCAGAGGAACGTTTGACACCCATGGCGGCAAATTTTCCAAGGGTCAGGCCATTCTTGTTCACCAATTTGTAATTGAAACCTCTCGGTAATTTGACTTCATAGCCCCATGTTTGGCCGCTTCTCCAGCCATTTTTTCGCAGCAGATTTGCCGATGATGCCAGCGCATCAGGCACCGATGTCCAGACATTGCGCCGCCCATCGCCGTCAATATCAACGGCCCATGTGCGATAGCTGGTGGGAATGAATTGGGTGTGGCCCATGGCGCCGGCCCAAGACCCCACAAGGCCCTTGGCGCTGACGTCGCCGCGCTGAACAATTTTCAATGCAGCGATGAGCTGGCTGCGGGCAAATTTGCGCCGACGCTTATCGGCATAGGCAAGGGTTGCAAGGGAACGGGCGATGCTTCTGATGCCGGTTTTCTTTTTCAGCGCTTCGCCATAGGAAGATTCCATCGACCAGATGGCCAGCAATATATGACGATCAACGCCGAATTTCGGCTCGATCTTGTTCAACCATTTCTTGTATTTGACGGCCATCTCTTGGCCGGTACGGATGGTTTTTTCAGTGATGCGCGTATCGAGATATTCCCAGACCTTGGCGGTGAACTCGGGCTGGTATCGTGCAGCTTTCAGAACTTCCGGGTCAGGCGATTTGATGCCGCGAAAAACTGCATTATAGGTGGATTTTTTAATGCCGGATTTGGCCGCAACAGAATAAAAATCCCTGATCCATTTTTCAAAGCCTGCATTCGCACGGGCTGTTTGTGATGCAATCATCACCAAAGAAAATGCAACCAGAACGCTGCATAAAAATGAGGTTACCGCTGGATATCGCTGCATGAATTTCTCCACTCGATTTTTGCCAGAATGAAAAAATGACGAGAATCACCCTTAGCCCTGAGTATATTACTTCGCTTAAGAAAGCGATTTTAACGTGAGTTATGATTATTTTATGGCAGAAAAGAGCCCTACGCAGACTTCTTCAAATCATCCACCTTGGCTTCCCATGATAAAGCGCTGGCGATAATCTCGTCGAGATTATCGTGTTTAGGTTTCCAATTCAGCCTGCTCATCAAACGATGGGCATCGGCGGTAAGAGATGGAATATCGCCTTCCCGGCGCTCATCCATGATTACCGGGAAGTCATTGCCCGAAACCCGCTTCACAGCTTCAAGCACTTCGAGCACGGAATAGCCTTTTGAATAACCACAATTGGCGGTGAATTTTCGGCCGCCATCGCGCAGAAAACCAAGCACCGTATAGTGAGCATTGACCAGATCGGACACATGGATGAAATCGCGGATGCAACTGCCATCCGGTGTATCATAATCGGTCCCAAATACTTTCATGCTGGCGCGTTTGCCCAATGCCGTTTCGCAGGCAATCTTGATCAAATGGGTTGCGCCTTCAGTCGATTGGCCTGTGCGTCCTTTCGGATCACAGCCGGCAACGTTGAAATAACGCAGCATGACATAGCGCATGCCGTGGGCGTTGGCCGCGTCGCGCACCATGATTTCAGTCATCAATTTGGATGAACCATAAGGCGACATGGGATTGAGGATCGCATCTTCACGGATCGGACCACTTCCAAGCGGCGTACCATAAACGGCGGCGGTTGATGAAAAAATGAATTTTGAAATATTCATCTTAACTGCGGTCTGGATAAGTTTTAGCGAGTTGGCTGTGTTGTTTTCATAGTATTTGAGCGGATTTTCGATGGATTCTGGCACGACAACAGAGCCTGCAAAGTGGATTATACAATCAATTTTATAATCACGAATGATGGATTCAACCAATTCTTCATCGGCGATATTGCCGATAATCAGTTTGACCTTTTCCGGCACTGACCAGCGAAAGCCGGTAACCAAATTATCAAGTACAACAACGTCCTCGTTATGATCCAGCAACTCCCAAACCATGTGGGAACCTATATATCCAGCGCCGCCTGTCACTAATACCGTCATTTTGATGTCTCGCTCTTTGCACAATAGTAAATTTTGTCGCACAAACCACAAAACTGGTTTCCACTTTTCCGTTTGTGCTGTTAAAAGTCAGGCTAGCATCAAAACCTTAGGATTAAATAAACGGTTGGGATGCAATTAAGGGGCCATCATTTTCAAAAAAATGTGAGCAGGTACATTTATGTCCGAACAAAAACCAATTAAAAAAGCTGTTTTTCCCGTAGCAGGCCTTGGAACCCGTTTCCTCCCGGCCACCAAAGCAGTTCCCAAGGAAATGCTGACCGTACTCGATAAACCCGTCATCCAATACGCAGTGGATGAGGCACGGGCCGCGGGTATTGAGCATTTTGTTTTCGTCACTGGACGCAATAAAGGGGTGATTGAAGATCACTTCGATATTCAATACGAATTGCAAAAAACACTGGAAGAACGCGGCAAAGATGTTGCGATTGAAATTCTGGACGGCTCACAGCTGAAAGCCGGGCAGGCAAGTTTCACCCGCCAGCAAGCACCGCTGGGCCTTGGCCATGCGGTTTGGTGCGCGCGCGATATTGTTGGTGACGAACCTTTTGCGCTGTTTCTGCCAGATATGGTGATGCAGGACGAAGTGGGCTGCATGAGCCGTATGGTTGATCTTTATTCACGCACCGGTGGCAATATTATAGCGACGGAAGAAGTTGCATGGGAAGAAACCCACAAATACGGCGTCGTTGAAATGGGCAATGATGTGGAAGGCGGATTTGAAGTGACGGGCATGGTTGAAAAACCGGCACCGGGTACGGCTCCCTCCAATCTCTTCATCAACGGGCGTTATATTCTACAACCTGAAATTTTTGATATTCTTGAAAATCAAGCAAGTGGTGCAGGCGGCGAAATTCAGCTTACGGACGCGATGATCACACTGGCAAAACAGCAGGATTTTTATGGCTTCACCTTCACCGGGCGCACATTTGATTGCGGTTCCAAGGAAGGGTTTATCATGGCCAATATCGCGTTTGCCCTTTGGCACAAAGATATGGCCGAGCATATTCGCCCTGAGATCGAGCGAATGATGCGGGAAATCAAGCCGATCGGCTAGCGCTGTAACACGACGCCCAGCGTAGCAGTGGTTTCATCGTAGTCATTATTGCCGCTGCTGCCTTCGAAAATTGTGTGGCCTAGATTGGCGGAAATCGCCATATAGCGGTTCATCCAGTATTGGGCACCGGCACCGAATGTATAAGTTGCATCGGTGGTAGCCTGTTGCTCATCATAATCAAGGCTGAAGGTGGCGTTGAGATTCAGTGACAGGCGCTCGGTTGTTTTGCGGGTGATGGCGAGGCCGCCATTATATACCACTGAGCCATTATCGCCTGCGGTAGTGGAACCATTGAGGGTCGTTGCCGCATTCAGGACGACCGTCGTTTCGCGCGATGGTGACCAATTGAGCGTGCCGTTGATTGTGTAGCCGGTGAGATCGTCGAGGCTGCCAGCGTCGTAGTTTTCCAAGATGTAACCGGCGGCAATTTCCCCGGTTAGTTTTTCATCAAAATCGAACCCAAGCCCCGCACGTATTTCATAAATGCCTGCGTCTCTGCGATCACCATTACGGTCGATTTCCAGATCGTAGCGGCTGGCCGCCGCACCCAGTTGCATGAACGGCTTGATTGCCGCGCCGTTATCATACTCGGCGCGCGCGATTAAAGCATAGCGGATATTATCCCGGTCGCTCTGGTCGAGCGTGCCGCCTGTGGTGGTTGCGGCATCATAAGTTGTGCCTGTTACCACCCCGCGTAAAAGGAAATTTAACTTGCGGTCGTTTCGTGCGACTTCCGCACTGCCACCGAAAGTATGGACACCCGGTTGGGCTGTCACATCTGACCCCAGACTGTTGCTGGTCAGACTTTCTGTGGCAAAATTATAGGTGGCACCCAAAGTAGACGTAACCCCATCAACAAGATCTAGCCGAAGGCTTGCCCTCAGATCGGCCGTTGGACGATCCGTTTGATCACCCTCAAAAAACTTTCGATAGCTGCCATCGGCATCTAAAGTCAGTTGATGACGGCTCCAGTTACTTTGCAGATCGAACGAGAAATTGGTTTGGGAAAATGACCCGCTTTTTGCCACGGAAGCCTGCTCGATATTGGAGCTAGCCCCAAGGGATTGTTGCAGAGTGAGATTTGCAATTGATGATCCCATCCTAAACCCAAGCGGGGCGAAAGGATCAGTCACATCACTATTTACCGTGCGCGGTTGATCGGCGGCTACACGCGCATTCTCGCGGCCTGTCAGTAATTCCTCGCGGGCAGTCGATGATCCATCATCTGTATGAACAGATGACATTGCCGGTAGGGAGCGCTGTCTGGGGTTTAGTTTGATTGGTTGTTCTGGCCGGCGTGCAGGACGTGCGGACCTTCGAACTGTGCCTGTTGTGGTGTTATCGAGCGTGCTGGCATCACTGCTGTTAGCATCTCCAAGGATATCGCTGTTTGTACCCCGTATCAAAAAAATATCATCGGCAGACTGGGCATATCCATATGTACCGAGTGCGCACAGGCTCACGCTCGCCAGCAAGGTGCAGGCGATGGACCGGGTCAAAAACCTCAGGCGTGGTCTGTTTTTTAGCTTCATTGAAACCTGACACGTTCGGCGTTTAAATTCTTTAAGAACCGTAAACAAATGTGGTTAACGAAAGGTTTCAATCGCGCAGAACCGGCAAATAGAATATTCACATTTTAGCCGTTACTTTTTTGGCAAAACCCTGTAAATTCAGGGCAGTAAATTGTAAAACACTTCGGATATTTTGATGGCAAACCCTGAAAGCGTGCAATCGGCGCTGCGTACCTTAAAAACTGAGACTCAGGGACTGATCGCACTGCGGGAAGCTATTGAAGGGCCGCTTTCTCAAGGTTTTGCCGAAGCGGTGGAGATTTTGCGCAAAACCAAGGGTCGCTTGATCGTTACTGGTGTTGGCAAAAACAGTCATATTGGCGGCAAGATGGCAGCAACCTTTGCTTCAACCGGCACGCCTGCGCATTTTGTCCATTCGGCGGAAGCCAATCATGGCGATTTGGGCATGATCACCAGCGAAGATGTGATTTTGGGACTGTCATGGTCTGGCGAAACCAAAGAACTCAACGGTATTTTGGCATATTCCAGGCGCTTTTCTATTCCGCTGATTGCTATCACCAACAATAGAAAATCTGCCCTCGGTAAGGTAGCGGATGTCTGTCTGGCATTGCCGCGTGAAGAAGAAGCCTGCCCCCACGGGCTGGCACCAACCACCTCTTCCTTGATGATGCTCGCCATTGGCGATGCACTAGCTGTATCGCTGCTGGAAGCGCGTGGATTTTCGGCTTCCGATTTCGGCATCTATCATCCGGGCGGCTCTTTGGGTGCGAGCCTGACTTATGTTTCGGAAATCATGCATTCAGGCGATGCGTTGCCGCAAGTATCAACCGATACGCCCATGCCTGAAGCTATCCTCGAAATCACGGAAAAAAGTTTTGGCTGTGTCGGGATTGTCGATGCTGACGGGCTTTTGGCCGGTATCATCACAGATGGCGATTTGCGCCGCAAATTCAACAATTCCATGCTGTCGCAAAACGCCGGGGATATCATGACGCCGGACCCGATGACCGTTTCGCCCGACACTCTTGCCAGCAGTGCCATGGCAATCCTGAATGAAAAGAAGCGCAGTGCGTTGATTGTCACCGAGAACGGCAAGCCGATCGGCATCATTCATCTGCATGATTTGCTGCGCATCGGCCTCGGGTAGAGATTAGGCTTGTTTGTTCTCACGGGCGTATCCAAGCTTTGCTTGGGTCCTGCGCATGCGCGGGGCAGCTAGCGCCGGGCGGGCTCGCTCTTCGCCACCTAAGCAATTTACCCCTCAGCCTCAACTGACAGAATACCATCGTCAAACGCTACGATACGAACCTTGCTGCCTTTTTCCAGATCGGGGCCGGTGACGCGCCATGTTGTGTCGCCTATTTTTGCCCTACCTTGACCTCCCGAAATTGCTTCATGCAAAATCGCAGTGCGGCCAACTAACTGACCACCGCGATCATTGAGGTTGGGGTTTTCACTTTCATCCCAGCCATTTTTTTGCATGATTTTGCGACCAACCACGGCAGAAATGATGGAAAGTGCGACAAATATCAAGGCCTGCACCTGCCACGTCCAAAATGATACATCTGGTCCAAGGGCAAGTGTAATCGTGCCGACAACCATTGCCGACAGACCGAACCAGAGGAAGAATGTTCCCGGTGCCATGATTTCCAAGCCGAGTAATATCAGACCCAGTATCCACCAGCTCCAGCCGCCTAATTCCTGTACCAAGGATAGTATCATGCTTGGACTCCTTTAATTATTTCTGGCTTAATCATTTCTCGTTCTTGTGACGGAAGGCGTGGTTGTCGGGCGAGAATCGCTGCCAACCTTGCCTAAAAAATCTTTGGAAATTTCGCCAATGCCAGCCAATGTACCCATCAATGCGGTTGCATCCAAAGGCATCATCAGAACTTTCTGGTTTTTCGCTGTACCAATGGCCTGAAGCGCATCGGTATATTTTTGCGCAATGAAATAGTTGATGGCCTGACCATCGCCCTCAGAAATCGCTTGGGAAACCATTCTGGTGGCTGCGGCTTCCGCCTCGGCCAAACGCTCGCGGGCCTCAGCCTGACGGAACGAGGCTTCTTTTTCACCCTCGGCGTAAAGAATTTGCGATTGCTTAGTGCCTTCAGCTTTCAGGATTTCGGCCTGACGTACGCCTTCGGCTTCCAGAATGGCCGCACGTTTTTCACGCTCGGCCTTCATCTGCCTACCCATGGCTTCCACCAGATCGGCTGGTGGATTAATATCCTTGATTTCAATGCGGGTAATCTTAATGCCCCACGGAGCAACCGCTTCATCGACCACGCGCAACAAGCGCTCATTAATCTGATCGCGTTTCGAGAGCAACTCATCCAGAGTCATGGACCCCATCACCGTACGAATATTAGTCATCGTAAGATTTAGAATAGCATTTTGGAGACCACTCACTTCATAGGCCGCCTTCGCAGCATCCAAAACCTGATAAAAAGCGACGCCATCTGCAGCAATGGTCGCGTTATCTTTGGTGATAACTTCTTGGGTTGGCACGTCCAGCACCTGCTCCATCATGTTGAGCTTATTTCCGATGCGGTCAACAAATGGCACAATTAAGTTCAGGCCGGGGTGCAACGTCCTGGTGTATCGACCAAATCGCTCAACCGTATAATTATAACCCTGCCGGACCTGCTTGACGCCTGCAAAAAGCACAAGAATAACCAGCACAACCACACCGATAACAAAAAGATCAAAACCATAAATATCCATAAAATTTTCTCCCCGAAAAAAAGGCTTACTAGTGACAGATATAGGTGCTGTTGTTGTGTTTTCAATGCATTCGGGGTGAAACCCACAGAATTTTCGGGGGTATTATGCCCAGCCACCAAGCTCTCTGCGGATGATATCCTCAAACACTTTGATACCTTCAGAACTGTCATTCAAACAAGGAATATGGCTAAAATTCTCACCGCCCGCAACGTGGAATATCTCTTGCCCCTCGACCGCAATTTCTTCCAGAGTTTCCAGACAATCGCAAACAAAGCCCGGATTAAAAACAGCCAGATTCTTGATCCCCTCGCCTGCCAATTTCTCAATGGTCTTATCCGTATAGGGCTGCAACCATTCTTCCGGCCCAAAACGCGACTGGTAACAAAGCATCAGATAATCTTTTGAAACCCCGAGCCGCTCACACAGCAAATGGTGGGTTTCCTCGCATTGCTTGGGATAAGGATCGCCCTGTTCAGCGTAACCTGCAGGAATACCGTGGAAAGAGGCGATGATTTTTTCCGGTTTGAAATCAAGGGTTTTCAGATGATTTTCAATCGAAACAGCAAGCCCATCAATATAAGAAGGCTCGGCTGGATAAGCAGGAACGGTTCGAAGTGCCGGCATCCAGCGCATTTTTTCCAGAGCTTCGAAGGTTTTATCGTTCACCGTAGCTGTGGTTGCGGCGCTATATTGCGGATATAGCGGAAAAACGACGATGCGGTCGCACCCTTGCTCGCGCAGAAAATCAAGGCGCGATGCGATGGAAGGATTGCCATATCGCATGCCCCAATCGACCACCACATTCTTCAAGTCCGACAAACGCTCGCTCAATTGTTCGCTTTGGGAGCGGGAAAATGTGCGAAGTGGCGATTCATCTTTTTCCGTGTTCCAGATGCTCTCATAAAGGGCACCTGATTTTTTTGGCCGCACGTTCAGCACGATGCCATAAAGGATTGGTAGCCAGATCGCCCGTGGCCACTCGATCACGCGTTTATCAGATAAAAACTCTGCCAAGTATTTGCGCATGCTCTTCTTGTCATAGCCATCGGGTGTACCGAGATTGACAAGTAATACGCCAACTTTTTGCAAAGGTTTTAATTTAGTATTTTTCCGGGCCAAAGTACGCTGCCTGTTAGAATGATTCCAATAAGAATTAGGTCATCTCGCCCTAACAAGCAACGCTTGGAGACAATTATGGTCAGCGTCACACAATTGAGTGCGTAGTATCGTCTCATTCAAAAAACTTATCATTGATAGTCAGGTAAAACTGCGTTATCGAGTTTTCATGGGCGGATAAGAAGTTTTCCGTCGCGACGATATTTGAGGGAATTTGATTGTATGGATTATCAGAAAACGGGCCTTAACTCCGACAGACTTTCAACACCGGTTAAGGATTTAGCAAGAGCACTTATTCCTTATCGCACACCCGATCAATTACGTAGCGTCATCGAAGTAGCGATAACGGTCATCCCGTTTTTCATCATGTGGGCGATTTGCTGGTGGGCCTATTCGATCAGTTATTGGCTATGCCTTGCGCTTACTGTTCCAGCCGGTGCATTTCTTGTACGGTTATTTTTGATCCAGCATGATTGTGGTCACGGTGCATTTTTCAAAAACCGTCAGATCAATGATTGGCTTGGACGCATTCTTGGCGTCTTCACAATGACGCCATATCAGGTGTGGAAACGCAGCCATGCGCTACACCATGCAGGTTCCGGCAATCTGGATAAACGCGGTATTGGCGACATCTCCACATTGACTGTTAAAGAATATAAAGCGCGGAGTTTTTGGGGGCGGGTGGCCTATCACGCTTATCGCAATCCGATTACCCTGTTTGTTATCGGGCCAGCCTATCAGTTCCTGCTGCGCAACCGTCTGCCGCAACAATATAATGGCAATAGCCGTGAATACTGGATTTCCACCATGGGAACCAATCTGATGATTGTGCTGGTTGCTGGTGTGATGATGTATTTTGCAGGTTTTGGCAAATTTCTGGCGATACAAATTCCGATCACTCTTGTTGCTTCTTCCGTTGGTGTGTGGCTGTTTTATGTGCAGCACCAATTTGAAACAACCCAGTGGGATTATGAAGAAAACTGGGAAGTGCAGGATGCGGCATTCCACGGCAGTTCACATTATGACCTTCCGGGAATTTTGCGCTGGGCTTCTGCCAATATTGGCGTACATCACGTGCATCATTTAAACAGTAAAATCCCGTTTTACCGTTTGCCACAGGTGTTGAAAGATCTTCCTGAGCTAACAGAAGTCAAACGTTTGACTTTGATGGAAAGCTTTCGCTGCGTGAAACTCCACCTTTGGGATGAAAACACAAGAAAGCTGGTTACCTTTGCTCAAGCGCGGGCGATGGCTTGATTCTTTCTCACGGGCGTATCCAAGCTTTGCTTGGGCCCTCCGTATGGGCGGCGCATTAGCGCCGGTCGCTCTTCGCTCCCGCCTTCGGCGTGGTGGATACGGAGAGAATGGTGCTGGGGAAATATTCTGGCGGCTCGAAAAATATCCGCTAGCGCTCTAGCTTGTGACGTCTATTATGCCGCCTTCGCCTTGTTCGCTGCCGAAGGCTAATTGGGTGCCTTGCTTATTCCAGTTCAGGCTGGTGATTGCGCCTTTGCCTTCGCTACGCAATGGCACTTCCTGACCATCTTCTATTTTCACAATCAAGATCATACCGTTGGAATAACCGATAACGATGGCTTCCTCTGTTGGGTGGCACGCAACGCAGGTTACTTGCAGTTTGCCCATAGAACCCAGTTCTTTGGGCGCTTTGCCCATGGGGCCGTCTTTGCCGGTGAAGGGCCAGACGATTGCTGCCGGAGCGCCTGAGGTGGCCAACCATTTTCCCTTTGGCGACCAAGAGATGGATTTTACTTTTGATGGATAGCCTTGCATGCGCATATGGCGGGCATCTTTCAATCGCCATCCGTGCAGGGCGTTTTCCTGCATGTTGGAAACCACATATTTTCCATCGGGCGAAAAGCACACACCAGTGTGTGCGCCTTTCCATTCGAGTACTTGCGTTGAACCACCTGAGGTCACCCAGTGCAATTCTACCCCGTCATAGCGGGCCAGTGCCAGACGCATTCCTTTTGGCGCAAAGGCCAAACCTTCAATGGTGCGTTCGAGGCTGATTTCGGAGGCGATTTTATCGTCGATGATAATTGTGGCATTGCGCCCCGATGCAAAGGCAATGGCACCATTTGGGCCAGCTGCAATCTGATCTATCCAACTGTCTTCAAGATCGGTCAGCACGGTTGAAATACCATCTGAATTGATGCGGCAAACCTTGCCATCTTCGCCGCCAGTCAGCAGAGCGTCACCGCTTTGAACCAGCTCTGCGCATAACAGACCGTCGTGGATAGAGAGGACTGTTTGTCCACCTTCCACGCGAATGACATCGCCATCGGCGGTGGCGAACATTGGAACGTCTCCGACAAAGCCTGCCCATTCCACATAGGCACCATCGTCGAGATCAATATTGGCAATGGTCACCATCAGGCGGCACACGCTGCAAAGCTGCGTTTCAGTTTTTCATGGTCGAGATTGCGCCCAATGAAAACCAGCCTGCTTTCGCGTTTTTCATCTTTGCCCCATTCGCGCTGGCTGTCGCCTTCGAGAATCATATGAATGCCTTGCACCACGAAACGGTCGGTATCATCCTTAAACGAGATGATGCCCTTCAAGCGCAAAATATCCGGCCCGTCCGTTTGGGTGACTTTTTCAATCCATGGCATGAATTTTTTCGGATCGAGATCACCGCCGCGCAGTGAAACGGTTCCAATAGTTGTGTCGTGGACATTGCCATCCAATCCCGCATGGCCGTGATGGTGATGATCGTGCCCATGGTCATGGTCGTGGTCGTGGTGGTCGTCTCGATGATCCAGAAATTGTGGGTCGCTTTCCATCACGCGGTCCAGATCGAAAGCACCACGGTCGAGAATTTTTGTGAGATCAACGTCCGAGCGATTGGTGTGATATAATTCCGCGCGTGGATTGAGAGTGCGAATGGTGGCTTCAACTTTTGCCAATTCATCGGCATCCACCAGATCTGTTTTATTAAGCAGGATAACATCGGCAAAGGCGATTTGATCTTCCGCTTCCGGGCTATCGCCCAGCGAAAGCAGAAAGTGTTTTGCATCAACCAACGCAATCACCGCATCGAGTTTTGCCTTGCTACGCACGTCTTCATCCATGAAAAATGTCTGGGCGACGGGAGCTGGATCAGCCAGCCCTGTTGTCTCGACAATGATCGCATCAAAGCGTCCTTTGCGGCGCATTAGTTTTTGCACCACGCGGATTAAATCGCCGCGCACGGTGCAGCAGATGCAGCCATTATTCATCTCGTAAATTTCTTCGTCGGACTTCACGATCAAATCATTATCGATGCCGATTTCACCGAATTCATTGACGATCACCGCGTATTTTTTACCGTGCTTCTCTGATAGGATACGGTTGAGCAAGGTCGTCTTGCCCGCGCCCAGATAGCCGGTCAAAACGGTTACGGGAATTTTTTCTTCTGCCTCGTCCATGAGAATTCCTTATTTAAAAACAGGTTTTGATTGCAGCTTTTCTAAATCAAATTCATCTACTTCTTCAAAGAACTTTACCAGTCCCAAAAGTGCTTCTTCAAGCAAATCTTCGCCCTTTTCGGCTGTGGCCGCGGAAGAATTTCCCACGACACCAATTGGGTTCAGATCCTGCATTTTCCAGCCAAAGGCATGTGGGCCATAGGCGCGCAAATACTCGTTGCGGCTCGCAAGCTCTGCCTGCAAGCTATCGTGATCGCCTGCGGCATTCATATCAACCAGATGGGGTGCCAGCGCCAACATCACAGAGGTTTCAATATCACCGCCATGAATGCCAAACGCCTTTTCTTTTTCGCCTACTATCTCTGATGGCGAACCAAATCGCGTCCAGCTTGTAAAGGCGCAAAACATATCGAAGCGGCAACGCAGCTCTGTTGCAACAATCGTCATCAAGGGAGAATTCCCCCCATGGGCATTGAGCAAAACCAGCTTGCGAATGCCATATGAATGAAGCATTTCGCCGAAGGAAATCCAGCGCCTCAATGCGTCTTCATAACTCAAGGTTTTGCTCGCGGGATAATCTGAATGCTCCGGCGAATAGCCAATTTCCTCAACTGCCAGAAATGTCACCGGAAGTTCGCCCGCCAACATAGGTTTCAAGTGATCGCATATGCCTTGTGCAATAATCGTATCGGTCTCTGCCGGCAGGTGTAGGCCATGCTGTTCGGTGGCACCCAGAGGCAGAACCGCTATCCAGTTTGAAGTATCGGCAGCGCTGATTTCTGCTTCGCTCATTTGACGCCAGTCGGGTTTTGGCAACATTATAGTGCCTCCTCGAACAGGGCTTTTGCAGCGGCGCCGTGGGCACGGCGAAGTTCTTTGATATCACAGCCGACAGGCAGGCCTTCTTCAACCGTCCATTTGCCGGCGATCATCACACGGTCGGCTGCGTGTGCACCGCATAGGACCAGTGCGGCAATGGGATCGCCTGCGCCAGAGAAGCGCAATTCATCCAGGGTAAAGAGTGCAAGGTCAGCTTGTTTGCCGACTGCGATTTTTCCGATATCGTCGCGCCCCAAACAGCGGGCGGAACCTTCGCTTGCCCAACGCAGGGCATCAAGGTGGGTGACACCGGCGGCACCATATCTCAGCCGGTTGATCATCAGCGCGTGACGCACGCCTTCCATCAAATTGGAATTGTCATTGGAGGCCGAACCATCAACCCCAAGGCCAACAGGGCAGCCCGCTTTTTCCAATTCCATGGTGCGGCACTGGCCTGATGCAAGCACCATGTTGGAGGTCGGACAATGGCAAACACCGACACCGTGAGCGCCAAGGCGTTTGATCTCGTTATCGTTGAAATGAATGCCGTGGGCGAGCCATGTACGGTCGCTGAGCCAACCGTTTTCCTCCAGATAGTCCACCGGACGACAATTGAACTTTTCGATGCAATAGGCATCCTCGTCATGGGTTTCGCCCAAATGGGTATGGAGGCGACAATTGCATTTTTTGGCGAGTTCCGCCGATGAGCGCATCAGTTCTGTTGTCACCGAAAACGGTGAACAGGGAGCCAGCGCAACTTGCGTCATCGCCCCGTCTGATTGATCATGATAGAGCGAAATCACCCGCTCGCAATCGATCAAAATTTCATCGGTATCCTGCACCACGCTGTCAGGAGGCAGGCCACCATCTTTCTCTGACAAATTCATTGAGCCGCGATTAAGCGTGATGCGCATGCCTAATTTTTGCGCTTCATCTGCCTGAATATCCATCGCGTCTTCTATGCCTGACGGATAAAGATAGTGGTGATCGGAAGCGGTGGTACAGCCCGACATCATTAATTCTGTCAAAGCAAGTCGTGTAGCCAAACGGAAACTATCGCGGTTCACCGCCTTGGCCCAGATCGGATAAAGCGCCGTCAACCAGCCAAATAATTCCTTGTTGATTGCATCGGGATGCGCCCTTGTGAGGGTCTGGTAAAAATGATGATGGGTGTTGATCAGGCCCGGCAGAACCACATGATTGGAACAATCAAAGGTCTTTGTCACTTCGTTCTGCGGCGTCTTTCCTGACGGCACCAGCTCGACAATTCTGCTGCCCTCAATGACCAGTCCGCCACCTGCATTATCCTCAAGGATCGCCAGCGGATTTTTCAGCCATACTCTGTTTTTGCTTTGCATCATTTGCCCAATAAGAGGTGCCGGATGCTGCTTGTCAATCGGCAAGTTCCGCGATTTAAGCGCTCTGAGGGGATGGTCAATTCACTTTTTTGTTTGCCAGTTGATAAAATTATGTTTCACTTAGGAAAAATAAGGGGCACCCCTAGGGAGAATTCATACCATGTCGAAGGGCGAGGAACTGATTGAGGCGCTGATACACACCGCCCGTCTGTGCCGGACATTGCGTTCGGAGCTATTATTGAAGCACGGACTTTATGCTGGGCAGGACACTTTACTACGCTGCCTTGATGAGGAGGATGGCCGCTCGATGGGAATTTTGGCATCGCACCTTAAAGTACGCCCGCCAACGGTTACAAAAATGGTCACACGCATGGCTGCACAAGGGTTTATTGAACGCAAAACCTCCTCGACTGACAATCGCCAATCCCATGTATTCATAACCGAAAAAGGCGAGAAGGCGATAAAGAAAATCGACAAGGCATGGCGGAAAACCGAAAGAACCTCCTTGTTCAAAGTGGGAAAAAAGCGCAAAAAGAAGCTCGCTAAGTCTTTCCAGAAAATAACGGAAAATATCCAGAACCATCAGTCCGGCAATGCCAATTTATAAGTTTAAAGGCCTTACCCATTGAAAGAAAAAGTTACCCTTTCGACCATTGCCGAGCATTTGGGTGTTTCGACGGCGACAGTTTCTCTTGCGCTTCGTGACAGTTCACTGGTGGCGGAAACCACACGAAAAAAAATAAAAGCAAGCGCCGCCGATCTTGGCTATATCTATGATCGTCGAGCAGCCAGCCTACGCACATCACGTTCAGGCATTATCGGCGTTTTGATGCACGATATCGTTAACCCGTTTTTTGCAGAAATCCTTATCGCTATCGAAGATGAGCTGGAAGCAAGCCGACGCATTTTTCTGCTTTGCAACCACCGGGATAATCTGAAGACCCAAACCAATTTCATCGACACGCTGCTGCAATTCGGTGCCGATGGGGTGATCGTTTCGCCAGCGATTGGCACCACGCTTGAGGATATTGAGAAGATCGAGAATAACGGCCTACCGGTTGTTCTGGTGGCGCGTGATATTCCCAATGCAAGCGTGCCGGTATTTCGGGGCAATGATAAAAAGGGCATTCAGATTGCCACCCAGCATTTGATTGATTTGGGGCATCGGGAAATCGCATTCGTCGGTGGACGCCGGGAAACCTCCACCGGGCGTGATCGCCGGGATGGATATCTGGCGGCGCTGCATGAAGCTGGTATTGAACCCAATCCTGATTTGCAAACCGGTTCGCAATCTACCAGACAAGATGGCTATGATTGTGTTCGTGCTCTGTTTGAATCCGGTCAAAACCCTACGGGCATTGTTTGTTTCAACGACCTTTTGGCCTTCGGCGTGATGAACGGCCTTCGTTCCATTGGCAAGGAACCGGGCGTTGATGTGTCGGTTACCGGTTACGATAATATCGCGGAAGCGGAGATTTTCTCACCTGCTCTCACCACGGTCTGGAATGGTCAGCAAGAGGTGGGCAAACTTGCGGCGCGCGCTATGGTAGAGATATTGCAGGGCAACCGACCCAGCCAAAATCATGTTTATTTTGAACCGGAATTCGTAGAGCGAAACAGTACTCGCCGGATTAAATAGCCAGCTGATTTTCTCGTATAGATGCTTCCAGGTTATCTACCACTGCTGCCAATTTTTCATCGATCAAGTGTAAATATTCCGTCCAATCATCCACATGATTGAGATCATCCTTGCCGTCTGAAATTCCTCGTAGGGCAATCATTGGCACTTCGAAAAACTGGCATGCTCGTAAGATCGCGAAGCTTTCCATGTCCACCATATCTGCATCAATGTGCTCATAGGCATCACCGGAAATGATATTGGCACCGGTGGATAAGCGGGCCGATGGCACGCCCGGCAATTGCAGCGCAAGATTAACTTCTGCGGGTAGATCGAGGAACGGTGTACGGCCCTTTTCAAAGCCGAGAGGGGACGCATCCATGTCCCGATATGAAAGCGAACTTGCCTGATAAATTTTCACTTGTTCCAGCGTGCGCGAACCGGCAGATCCCAGCGACACCACCAAATTCGGTGAACCGTTCTTGCTGCGCAGTTGTGACAGCGTGTCGCTCAGCACCATCGCCGCCTCCACCGGACCAACGCCAGTCATCAGCGGGGAAAAGCGCTTTTGCAGATGAGTGCCATACTCTGCATCGGCAGCCATGACGTAGAGTATCTTTTTATTGTCGATTTGTTTGATTTCGAACGCCATAACTTTGCTGCTCCAGAAAAGATGCTATAGAACTTTTATAGAAAGATCAGACATGGTCTGGCAAATCAACAAGCAGGGTAAAAAACATGCTCCACACCGTTTCAAACTTTGATCGTATTGGCGAAGAAAACGCTTTTGCCGTGCTGGCGCGGGCGAACCTGCTGGCCGATGGCGGCATGGATGTTATCAATTTAGGCATTGGCCAACCGGATTTTAAAACGCCGGAACACATCGTTGAAGCTGCGATCAAAGCGCTGAGAGATGGTCATCATGGCTATACCCCGGCCAATGGTATTTTGCCCCTGCGCGAAGCGGTGGCACGGCGCACGTTGACTACCACCGGGGTCAAAGTTTCACCGGAAAATGTGATGATCGTTCCCGGCGGCAAGGTCACTATGTTTCTCGCAATTTTGATGTTTGGCGAACCCGGCAAAGAAATCCTTTATCCTGATCCGGGATTTCCGATCTACCGCTCGATGATTGAATATACCGGCGCAAAACCTATCCCCGTCCCCATGCGCGAAGAAAATGATTTCGCGTTTTCCGGCGAAGAAACACTATCGCTGATCAACGAGAATACCAGTTTGATTATTTTGAATTCTCCGGCCAATCCAACCGGCGGCGTTACCCCTCGGGCCGAAATCGAGACGCTTGTGGCAGGCCTTGAAAAATGGCCCGATGTGGCGATCATGTCGGACGAAATTTACGAGGTGATGACCTATGACGGCGCGGAACATGTTTCCATGCTGGAGTTCGAACAATTGCGCGATCGCCTGATCATTCTCAATGGCTGGTCGAAAACCTGGGCGATGACAGGCTGGCGTATGGGCTGGTCGATCTGGCCGGATGCGCTTTATGACAAGGCAAGAAAACTGGCGGTGAATGCATGGTCTTGCGTCAATGCACCGGCGCAATATGCTGGTATCGCGGCGATTGACGGGCCGCAGGATGCGGTAGCAGAAATGATGGAAGCATTCGATTTCCGCCGCAAACTGGTGGTGGAAAAAATGAATGCCATTGACGGCGTTTCCTGCCGCACGCCAAAGGGTGCGTTTTACGCTTTTCCGAACATTAAAGACACTGGCTGGAAGGCCAAGGAGTTGGCTTCGCAATTGCTGGAGAAGAAAGGCGTTGCTACTATTGGCGGGCCTGATTTTGGCGTTTTGGGCGAAGGCTATATCCGCCTTTCCTATGCTAATTCAGCGGAGAACATCGAAAAGGCCATCGAGCGCATTGCTGAATTTCTGGCCAAATAAATTATTCACTGAGGAGAAAATTATATGATTCACGAACTTCGTATCTATCGCGCATCACCGGGTCGTTTACCTGACCTGCTTAACCGCTTCGATACCGTTACGCTTAAAATTTGGGACCGTATTGGCATTAAGCAAGCCGGATTTTGGACGGTTGCCATTGGCGATAATAATCACGATCTTTATTATCTGCTTGAATGGGAATCTCTGGCCGAACGCGAGAAGCTTTGGACTGCCTTTATGGCTGATCCGGAATGGCACGAGAAGAAAGCCAAGACCGAAGAAAACGGTTCTCTGGTCGATTATTTTTCCAATTCGATCCTTCAACCAACTGCATTTTCAGCGGTGAAGTAAATGTCTTTTGAAGTCTGGGTAGCATTCGCTGCGGCGTGTGCCGTTCTTACGCTAATCCCCGGCCCCTGCGTGTTGTTGCTCATCGGGCAATCGCTGTCACGCGGGCTTGGGCCCGCTTTTTCAAGCATTGTTGGCGTATTGATCGGCGATATTTTGTTGATCATTCTGTCACTAATGGGCGTGGGCGCGATATTGGCGGCGTCTGCCGCGCTGTTCCAGTTGGTGAAGTGGGCTGGTGTTTTTTATATGGCCTATCTCGGTATCTGCCAAATTCTGGATGCTCGGCAGGAGGCAAAAACTGTCTCGAGTGAAAACCACCCGGCCTTCATGTTTGGCAGCCTTCGAGCTGGATTTCTTGCTGCTGTGCTTAACCCCAAAGGGGTCATGTTCTATATGGCATTCCTGTCGCAGTTCGTGAATCCAAATGGCAATATGGTGTTGCAAATTTCCATATTGGCGATCACCTCAACTGTTGTTGTCGGCCTCATTCTGGCTGCTTATGTGATGATGGCCAATAAGGCTAGAACGGCTTTTCAAAGCGAAAAGACACGCAAAAGAATTGGTTATACCGGCGGTGGGTTTCTCATCGGTGGCAGCGTGTTGATGGCAACTACTCGCTAGTTTTTAATGCGAAAAATCCATTTTTGCTCAGCGCGACTGTTTTCAGAATTGCGAAACAGTCAGTGCCTTCCTGCAACTCCATTTGCACCCGCGCCTTGTCGGTGATGGTGGCTTTCAATTGTTGTTTGCCGATTGCCAGAACTACTAAAAACGTACCGCCATCTATTGGGCTGATGGATTTAATTGTTCCGGCTAGACAATTCTGAGCGCTGATTTTTTCCGGCACGTTTCGCGCCAATATCACCTCATTTGGATTAATGCTGATGCGTATTTTTTTACCCACGGGCGCGTTGGCCCGCGCAAGATATATGCGTTGGCCTTCCACGTCGATTAGGTCGAGGCCATATTGCGCATCATAAGCATCAACCGTGCCAGTGAGCAGGCCGATATCTGCAAAATCTGCGCTGGCAAAAACCTGTTCGACACTGCCGCTGGTTTCCACTTGGCCGTTTTTCAACACTACCACATGATCGGCGAGGCGAATAACTTCGCGGGTGGAATGGCTGACGTATATCATCGGTAACGACAGCTCGTCGCGCACGGTTTCCAGAAATGGAAATATCTCCGCCTTGCGTGCTTCATCCAACGCCGAGAAGGGTTCGTCCAGCAGCAAAATTTCGGGTGAAGAGAGCAAAGCACGGCCAATGGCGACACGTTGTTTTTCGCCGCCGGAAAGGCGTTCGGGGAAACGCTGCAGCAGACTGTCGATAGCTAGCATTTCTACGATAGCATCGAACTCAAATTTTGATTTTCGCCGTACTGCCCATTTGGAATAGGTAAGATTGCGCTCAACATTGAGATGGGGGAACAGGCCCGGTTCCTGAAACACATAGCCGATTTTGCGCTGGGCTGGTTTCAGGTTTGCCCCGGTTTCCGCATTGAAGAGAACCTTGCCACCAAACTTGATGATGCCAGAATCTGGTTTAAGTAGACCCGCAATCATTTGCAAGGTCGTTGACTTTCCAGAACCGGATTCTCCGAATAATGCGGTGACGCCGGAGGCGGTTTGGAAATTGATATCGAGTTGGAATTTTCCGACTTTTCCTTTGATGTCGACAATAATATTTTCAGCCATCATCGCCTCCCCGCTTACGCATCAGCTTTTCGGAAAACCAGTCGGAAAGCAAAAGAGCAGCGAAGGAAATTGCAATCGCAGTGATGATCAAAATCAATGCTTGAGCGTCGCCATTTGGACTTTGCAGCAGTGAATATACGGCCAGCGAAATGGTTTGGGTTTCGCCGGGAATGTTTGAAACGAAGGTAATTGTTGCGCCGAATTCGCCGAGAGCTTTGGCAAATCCGAGTACGAGACCAGCCAATATACCGGGTAGAGCCAGCGGCAGGGAGATGGTGAAAAACGTCACCCATTTCCCTGCACCCAAGGTGGCAGCGATGTTGGGAAGATTGCTGTCGATTGATTCAAACGCTAATCGCATGGGCCGCATCATTAGCGGGAACGCCATGATCGCGGCGGCAAGGGCGGCGCCCGTCCAGCGAAAGCCGAAGGAAATACCAAACCAATCGGCTAGAAAAATACCTATCGGCCCTTTTGGGCCCATCAATATCAAGAGCAAATAGCCGGTGACCACCGGCGGCATGACCAATGGAATATGTGCCAATGCGTTGAGAATGCTTTTGCCCGGAAAGCTCCAATTGGCCAGTGCATAGGCCATGAAAATGGCAGGGCCAATTGCCATGACCACCGCAAGGCCAGCAACCTTGAGGGAAAGCAATACAATTTCGAGATATTCAGGCGAAAGCAAACTTATGCTCCGATTGGCAAAACTTCTATTTATCAGTTACAGCGCTAAAACCAAACTTTTGCAAGATGGCTTGCGCCGGTGGTGATTTTAGAAATTTGAGGAATGCCTCGGCAGTTGGTTTTGCCGTGTTGGTCAATGCGGCGAGATACAGGATTTTTGAGTGCGATTCCGGGGCAAAGCGGTAGGCCGATTTCACTCTCGGATCGACCATCAAATCAGACTTGTAAACAATCGCGAGCGCCAAATCTCCCCGCGCAACCATGGCAAGTGCTGCGCGCACATTTTCCGTCAGCACCGCATGGGGCCGGAACACTTGCCATTTGCCGAGGTTTTCCAGCGCCTCCTTGGCGTAGCGGCCTGCCGGGACGGATTGCGGATTGCCCATGGCAAACCTGACCTCATCCATAATGTTTAATGGAGATTGAGCCATGGCGATATCTGCCTTCATCGCAATCACCAATTGGTTCGACGCTATCACCTCAATCGAAGCCTCATTGATCGCATGTTTTTCAGACAGATATTCCATCCATTTTTTATCGGCGGAAATGAAGATATCGGCGGGTGCGCCCTGCTCGATCTGGCGAGCCAATGTGCCGGTTCCACCTACGGAGATGACGATTTTGCAATCGCATTTTTTTTCGTAGGTGGCGGAGATTTCCTCCACGGCTTCTTTCATGCTTGCAGCAACATAGAGAACCAATTGGTCAGCTTTTGCCAATTGAATGCTGGTCAGCAGCACTGCAAATACAAAAAGAAGCCGGAGGATGCCCATTACTTCAACGCGGCTGCGTCACTGGCAAGCTTTGTGATCGCGTCCCAATCCCCGGCTTCAACCAGATTTTTGGGTGCAACCCACGAACCGCCAACGCATAATACGTTTTGCAAGGCAAGATATTCGCTGGCATTGGCAAGGCTTACGCCGCCTGTCGGGCAGAAGCTATATTGAGGCAATGGACCGGAAAGAGCTTTGAGATAAGGCGCGCCACCGGCCAGTGAACCGGGGAAAAATTTCATATGGCTGTAGCCTCGTTCGCCAAGGGTCATGACTTCGCTGGCGGTTGCTGTTCCCGGTAAAAGCGGCAAGGCGCTGTCATCGGCGGCATCGAGCAGATTTGCGGCAGCGCCGGGGCTGACCATGAATTTGGCACCAGCTGCCTCGACTTGCTTGATCTGGGCGGGGGTTACTACCGTACCGGCACCAGCAAAGGCACCTTCCACTTCATCGGCAATTGCCTTCAGCGCTTCCATGGCAATCGGAGTGCGCAGGGTTACTTCGATTGCAGGCAATCCGCCTGCCACCAATGCGCGTGCCAAGGCAACGGCGCTGGCAACTTCCTCGACAACCACCACCGGAATAACCGGAGCCAGCGTCATGATATCGTGAATGATTTTTTGTTTGTTTTCCATGTGCCCTGTTTAGTGCAGATGGAGGATAAAGAGAAGGTTATTTGTGACAAGACGGCAATAATTGCATCATGGCTCTGATGCCTTTCGGGCCAAAAATTTCATCCACGACAAGATGATGTTCCACCTGAAATTGCCGCACTGCCCGCTCTGTTGCCGGGCCGAAATCTCCATCTGCGATCAGGAAATAACCGAGACTGGTGAGGTTCTTTTGTAGTTCTGAAACCACTTTGCCAGCGCTGCCATATTGTAGCATCGACATTTTATTTTTCAGAGGCTTGTGTGATCCACTTGCGCTGAAGTTGCCATAAGAATTTTTCAGTTTGGTGTGGTATTTATATTTGCGATAAGCGGGGCCGCTATAGGCTCTGGCAAAACCAGCCCAATCGTGGGCGCGGAGTTTTTCTGCAAGATTTGCTTTTTCGATGTAGCGAGCCATCAGGCGAATTTGCCCGGCAGTCCCTTCACGCGCTTCGACGACCAACGCGTCAATGCTGGCATATCCGAGCCAGCGCCAATGGGAACCCATCACCTGCCCTAGCCCCCAAGATACCGATTCCAATGCAGCCGCGCGGTTTATTTCCATGGCGCGTCGCAATAGCCTCCATCTGCCTTTTTGGGTGAGCGGGTTTTTTATCGTACCGGCTTTTGCGCTCGCTAAACCCTGCGCCACGGCAATATTGCGCTTGGCCAAGGGCAGCAGTTTGTAGAAATAATGCCCTTCGAACCGGATCAAAGGTTCTGCACGTCCGGCGATGTTGACGCTTAAGCGGCCTGCGCTCTCCACCTGAACCACTGCTTTGAGCGCGGCGGGTTCGATGTTTAGTTCAGATGCTATTTTCTCGATAGTGGATGACAGATTTTCGTCGAACATTCAGCAAATTTCCTTGGCGATTTTTGCTGATTTTGAAAGCTTAGACCCACACGGGGATTTCTTTTTATATATTGTTAGATTATTAGGGGCTTAGCCTTAAAATGCGTGGGACTTCAGGAGCGCACATTCATGACCATATCAATTCTTTTGATCAACGGACCAAATCTCAACCTGCTCGGCACCAGAGAGCCGGAAATATACGGGTCGCAAACCCTTGGGGATGTGGAAGAGCTTTGCGCAACGCATGCTAAATCACACGGGTTTGAACTGGCTTCCTTCCAGTCAAACACTGAAGGCGCGATCATTGATGAAATTCATCAGGCACGTGGCAAGCATCAATTTATCATTATCAACCCGGGTGCCTATACCCATACCTCGATTGCTATTCGCGATGCGCTTTCGGGAGTTGATATCCCCGTTTACGAGGTGCATTTGAGCAATGTTCATGCGCGTGAATCTTTCCGCAAGCGCTCCTATATCAGCGCGATTGCGGTGGGTGTGATTTGCGGGCTTGGATCGCAAGGCTATCTTGCTGCCATTGATGCGATTGCTGCTAATCATAAAAAATAAGATGGCTCGCGATTATTCAGAAACGATCTCGCGCATCGCTGCCCTTGTTGAAGGCGAAAGCGATAACATCGCTAAAATGGCAACCATCGCCTGCGAACTCTATCACGCATTTGATGAATTTCACTGGGTTGGTTTTTACCGCAATACCGGCGACGACACCCTCAAGATAGGCCCTTATCAAGGCGGTCATGGCTGTCTGGTTATCCCCTTTGCCAAGGGCGTTTGCGGGGCCTGTGCCAGAAACCGCGAGGTGCAAATTGTTGTTGATGTCAACGCTGTCACCGACCACATTGCCTGTTCTGCCACCACGCAATCAGAAATCGTTTTGCCGATATTTCAGAGCAATGCGTTGATCGGTGTACTGGATATTGATTCAGACAATTTGGCTGAATTTAATCAAGAAGACGCCGAAACTCTGAGTGCAATGTTGAAAAATTCATTCTAGGCTCACGGCGTATCCTCACTACGTTCGGGCCTGCGCATGCGCGGCGCAGCTAGCGCCGGGCGGCTCTTCGCCGCCTTCGCATTTCCGTGGAAACGAAAATACTCTAAGTCACTTCACTTCGCACATTGAATTTTTCGTCTTTCCAGCGTTCGGTTTTCAAAATATCGGCCAGAATTTCAGCGGCACGAACCACATCTTTGTAACGGACATAGAGCGGTGCAAAACCAAAGCGCAAAATATTGGGTTGGCGGAAATCACCGATCACACCCTCGGCAATCAATGCCTGCATGAGAGCATAGCCATCGCCATCAAAGGTGAAAGAAACCTGACTTCCCCGCAGTTGCGGATCGCGCAGGCTGGCTAGGGTGAGCCCTTCACAGGTTTCTTCAACGGCTTGAATGAATAGTTGACTGAGACCCACACTTTTTTGGCGGATGAGGCGCATGTCCACATCCTTCCAGATTTTTAGAGCCTCATGCAATGCCATCAAAGAAAGCACAGGCGGGGTGCCGGTCAAATAGCGTTTGATCGACATGGCCGGTTTGAATTCCGGATCAAATTCAAATGGTGCTTCGTGGGCAAACCAACCGGAAAGAGGCTGGATGGCTTGGTTCTGCAATTCTTTTTTCACATAAATAAAGGCTGGTGCACCGGGGCCACCGTTGAGATATTTATAACCGCAGCCAATGGCAAAATCCACGTTGCATGCATCAAGCGCCACCGGAAACGCACCGGCAGAGTGGCACAAATCCCAGATGATCAGAGCGCCTTTTTCATGGGCATGGGCGGTTATCTTTGCCATGTCCAGCATGCGCCCGGTTTTGTAATCGACCTGCGTCAACAGCACTACTGCTGTCTCTTCGTCAATCGCCTTCATCAGGGCATCATCATCTTTGACGGTGACGAGTTCATGACCTGTACCAAGGAAAGCGGTTGTTGCTTGCGTCATATATAGATCGGTCGGGAAATTGCCGTTTTCCGAAACAATTTTTCTGCGGTCACTGCGCATAAGCAATGCTGCGGCAAGGGTTTTGAACACATTGACAGAGGTTGAATCCGTTGCAATCACCGTGCCGGATTTTGCGCCAATGATCGGGGCAATTTGCTCGCCGACTGTCTCGGGCAAATCTATCCAGCCAGCTTTGTTCCAGCTTTTGATGAGGTCCGTACCCCATTCCACAACCAAAGTTTCCGCCACTTTTTTGCCAACAGCAGGTTGCAGAGGACCAAGGGAATTACCATCGAGATAAATTAGCTTTGGGGGAATCGCGAATTGCCCGCGATAGCTAGTCAGCAGATCGCCCTTATCCAGAGCCTCGGCAATTTGTTGATGGGTGGTTTGTTCGGTCATTGGAAATCCGTATTACTTGCTGATTTTCGCAGCCTCAACGAGTTTTCCTGACCGTGTTAAATTGGGTCACAAACTCACGTATTGGCTAGCTTATTTGAGTTGCACAAGTCTTGCAGCATATCCAGCAATTTCTCGTTGTTTTCCGCACCAAATTGCTTTTCTATTTCTTCAAAAACCTTGTTGGTTTCCGGGGTCACCTTTTTACTGATTTCCAATGCTTGCCTTGTTGGCTTTAAAACCAGCTTGCGAGCGTCCATTTCGGAAATATCTTTTTGCAAAAGGCCTCTGCTTTCAAGGTTGCGGATTATCCGTGTCAGGCTGGGGGCTAAAATGCAGGTTCGTTCCGAAAGTGCGGTGGCATCCAGAGATTTCATCTCGATGAGAATGCGCAACACCCGCCATTGTTGCTCGGTGAATCCATGACGCGCCAATATTGGGCGAAACTCTGTCATTAAGCTTTCACGTGCGCGCAATAATGCGATGGTTAATGAACGATTGGTTTTCAATTTATAGCCTCACTAAGCCTTATTGTGATTGCTTTGTGTAGTTGATATACGCACACAGTCAATAAATACGTTATAAATATACTGACCAACGCTTCATATGGTAAATTTTCGCCCCCAATAACTTTAGAATTATTCACTTAAAACCGCTCCTTTGGCTTAGGTGAAGTCAAATTTTTCAAGTCATGCACTCATAAACAGGCCCCTGCTTGCGACTATCGCTGAAAAGTGGCAAAAATCGGATACCATACGCAAAAAGCTTGAAACGGGGATTTTATGACGATTATTGATACGATTGAACAGCTGGAAGCAATCTACGGCACCCCATCCGGGGCATCATTGGTTAAAGAGGTGGCGCATCTGACGCCGGAATATCAAAAGTATATCGAAGCTGCGCCATTTTGTGCTTTGGCAACAAGCGGACCAGAGGGGCTCGATTGCACCCCTCGCGGTGATTTCCCCGGTTTCGTGCGGGTGGCTGATGAGGGAACCTTGCTAATGCCAGACCGTAGGGGCAATAACCGGGTCGATTCCTTGCGCAATATTGTTCATGAACCAAAAGTCGGCCTATTATTTCTCATTCCCGGCTCCAAGAACTGCCTTCGGGTGAATGGATTAGCACACCTTTCCACGGCCCCCGATTTGAAAGCCAGCTTTGCCGTCAACGAAAAAGAACCACGCTCAATCATCGTGATCAAAACACAAGCGATCTATTTCCAGTGTGGCCGCGCTATCATGCGGGCCCGCCTTTGGGAACAAGATGCGCAAACAGGAGCGCAGGATTTGCCTAGCCCGGGGGATATTATGAGCGCGATTACCAATCAGGAATTTGATGGCAAGAAATACGATAAGGAATGGGGCGGGCGGGCAGAAAAAACTATGTGGTGAGTTATTCTACATTCACCTCTCATATTCCCCTACACATTCATTGTGCAGTAATTTCGATAACATTTGACGCTTTGCGGCGGTATGTTAAGAACGGGCCAGAAAAAAATTGAAGGGACATGTGATGAATACGATCTTCTCCGTCAATACGGATGTTACACCAAAAAGTGGCGCTTTGCGCTTTGTTGCCATCACCGTTATTGGGGCGGCATTGCTGACGCTTAGCGCAAAAGCACATGTGCCAATGTATCCAGTTCCGATGACGCTGCAAACTTTGGCGGTGATGGCATTTGCCTCCATGTTTGGCTGGCGCCAGGCCGCCGCTATATATATTGGCTATCTGGCCATGGGCGCTGCAGGTTATCCCGTCTTTTCAGGTACGCCTGAGAGAGGCATTGGACTTGCCTATATGATGGGGCCAACAGGTGGCTTTTTGTTCGGCATGCTGGTCGCGACGCTGTTCATCGGGCGCTTTGCTTATGGCAAAAACTCAATGATCCAGTTTGCTATCATGGTTATCGGTCTTGTTCCGATTTTTGGATTTGGCATGGTATGGCTGGCAAACTTCGTGCCTATTGAAAAAGTAATGGAATACGGTTTGAACCCGTTCATTCTGGGCGGTGTGGTGAAAGCTGCAATTGCCGCACTCTGCGCACCGTTGGCATTCAAGCTTTTGCGGCGCGGCGGCCTTATCTAAGCCAACCTAATCTGGCGACTAACAAGCTGATCTCAGGAATAATCCACCTGAACCAAATATAATCCGTAAGGCGGAGCGACAACACCGCACGCCTTGCGGTCTTTGGCATCACGGGCGTTGATCAAATCCTGCTTTGACCATTTACCATCGCCGACCATTTTTAATGATCCAACCATGGAGCGCACCTGTGAATGCAGGAAAGCGCGGGCTGAAATGTCGAAATTGATGGTTCGGCCAGCACCGCCAATAGCGGCATTTCCCTCGGCCAGATAGACACTGAATTTATCGATAGTGCGTATGGGCGATTTGGCCTGACATTCGGTATCGCGGAATGTGGTGAAATCGTATCGGCCCACCAGTTCTTGTGCAGCTTCGTGCATCGCTTCCACATCGAGAGGGAAGCGTATCCACCATGCCCGTTGATTCTCCACGGTGAGGGGCGCTTTGCGGTTGATCAAACGGTATCGATAGTGGCGCTGGATAGCTGAAAACCTTGCATCGAATTCATCGTCCACCTGTTCGACCGAGGTAACTGCAATTGGATGCTCGTTAAAGCGAAGTAGGCCGTTTGCCGCCTCGACAATTTTATCTGTTGTCCATGTTTTTTCCAGATCCACATGGACGATTTGGCCTAGCGCATGAACGCCTGCATCGGTGCGCCCGGCGGCGGTGGCTGTGACTTTGTGCTGGGTGAATTGTTCGATGGCCTCTTCCAAAGCCTGCTGCACGCTGATTACATCAGCCTGACGTTGCCAGCCGTAATAGGGCATTCCGTTATATTCAATGGTGAGTTTATAGCGAGGCATTAGGTGAGTACCGTGCCTTTGGAAACAGGGTTGCCGCGCAGGAATTCTTCTGCGCTGCCGGCTTGTTTTCCGGCCTTTTGCACACGCTCCAAACGAAGCGCGCCGCCCTCGCAAGAAATAGTCAGGGCATCGTCAAGTACTTCACCCGGAGTACCATTACCATCGACAACTTTTGCACGAAGAACTTTGACACGGGTGTTCTTGCCACCAAGCACCATCTCGCACCAAGCACCAGGAAAAGGCGACAGGCCTCGAATATGATTGTGGACACCCACTACCGGCTTTGACCAATCAATGCGGGTTTCGGTCTTTTCAATTTTCTTGGCGTAGGTGATGCCTTCTTTTGATTGCTCGGTTAGCTTCAAATTGCCTTGCTCGAGGGCATCCAAAGCGCGAACCATCAAACCGCCACTGGTGACAGAAAGTGCATCATGCAATTCGCCTGCGCTCATATCGGGTGCAATGGTGACCTTCTCGACCACGCCCATCGGTCCGGTATCGAGCCCGGCTTCCATCTTCATCACCATGACGCCAGTTTCGCTGTCACCGGCCATGATGGCGCGTTGAATGGGTGCGGCTCCGCGCCAACGTGGCAGCAAAGATGCGTGGCCATTATAGCAACCCAGTCGCGGGGCATCGAGCACCACTTGCGGCAGTAACAGGCCGTAGGCTACGACCACTGCCACATCGGCGTTGAATGATGCGAATTCTTTTTGTTCTGCTTCACCCTTCAGACTGACCGGAGTGAAAACGGGAATGCCAAATTCTTCGGCCTTTTCGTGCACCGGGCTTTTGCGTAATTCCATGCCCCGACCTGCTGGCCTTGGGGGCTGAGAATAAACGGCCACGACCTCATGGCCGCGAGCGATGATTTCCGATAGGGTTGGAACAGAAAATTCCGGCGTTCCCATAAAGATGATGCGAAGCGACATTGGGTTTCCTGCTTCTTAAATAATGATCGGGGTAGCGTGCGTGGTGCCGTCTTGTTTGGCAATTTTGGTGAATTTCTTTACCACCATATCGCGCTTTAATTTGGAGATATGATCGATAAATAATTTACCATCCAGATGATCCACCTCGTGCTGAACGACAGTAGAAAGAAGCCCGGTGGCCTCAATGGTTTGTTCCTTGCCATCGCGGTCGATGTATTTGACCATGCATCGCGCCGGGCGTTCCACATCGGCGTAATAATCGGGAATGGAGAGGCACCCCTCTTCGTAGGTCGAAAGCTCGTCAGAGAAACTAACAATTTCCGGATTGATCAGGAACATCGGATCAGGCTCGATCTCTTTTGGCTCACTGTCTTCATCGCCTTCCTCATCAGATGAACGCACGGCGACATCCAGCGTGATGATGCGCAGAGGCACCGCAATCTGGATACCCGCAAGGCCAATGCCCGGCGCGTCATACATGGTTTCCAGCATGTCATCCATCAGTTTGCGCAGGGCATCGCTGACCTGTTCCACCGGTTTTGAAACCGAGCGAAGCAAAGGATCTGGAATATTGATGATCGGGCGGAGGCTCATGGGCTGTTTGAACTCATAATAAATGATAATATCTATGGTGTTGAGATAGGGAATGGAAGCGAAAGCGTCAACCGAATTTGCGATAACGGGTTAATACCCTTATCTGGATATTCTCTTTTTGTTCTTTTTTATTTTGCAAGAATCAACTACGGTTGTTGCTATGGAAATTTCACTCAACACCTTCAAAGTTCTATTCTCTGAACCTATCACCCAGTTTGGCAATCGCCCGATATCGCTGGGCGAGGTCACTATGGCAATTATTGTTGCTCTTTTTGCACTATTGATCTGGCGCATTGTTGTCTCATCACGCAACAGCAAAGCACTTGCCATAGCAGAAGCTGCGCGTGACGCTCTGGATGCGGAACGGGCACGCGATGCAGAGACACGCATGGCCGAACTCATTGCCAGCCAAAACGAACTGACTGGACGTATGGCGAGCATGGGCGAGATGTTTTCTACCCGTCAGGGCGATATGGTGCGCACGGTCAATGAGCGCCTTGAAAATATGAGCGGGCGCATTGGTCAATCGATCAGCGAGACCACCAAGAGCACGCAGGAAAGCCTTGCCAAATTGCAGGAGCGTCTTGCGGTCATTGATAATGCGCAAAACAACATCACCAGCCTGACCGGACAGGTGGTGCAATTGCAAAATATTCTGGACAATAAACAGACTCGCGGCGCCTTTGGCGAAGCGCGGATGCAGATGATTGTGCAGGATGGCTTGCCGTTTAATGGCTATGAATTTCAGGCGACCCTTTCCAATTCATGCAGGCCCGATTGCCTTATTTATATGCCGAACGATACGCCTTCGCTGGCGATCGATGCCAAATTTCCGCTGGAGGCGTGGAATGCCATTCGCAAGGCCGAGCGCCCCGAAGATGCGAAAGCTGCCGGACAACAATTCCGCCGCGATATGGAAGTGCATATCAAAGCAATTTCGGAGAAATATCTGATACCGGGCGAAACGCAGGATACGGCGTTTATGTTCGTGCCGTCGGAATCCATCTTTGCAGAAATCCATGAGAATTTTGAAGGCATCATCCAAACCGCTCACCGGGCGCGGGTGGTGATTGTTTCCCCTTCTCTTTTGATGCTTTCGATACAGGTGGTGCAATCGGTGCTGAAAGACAGCCGCATGCGTGAGCAAGCCCATCTTATTCAGGGCGAAGTTATCCGGCTGATGGAAGATGTCTCACGGCTCGACGACCGTGTGCGCAAGCTTGCCGGGCATTTCCAGCAGACCCAAAAAGACGTGGATATGATTTTGACTTCCACCGGTAAGGTAACCAAGCGCGGTGATAAAATCGCCAATCTTGAATTTGATGAGAAAAGCGGCACCGATGCAGACGAGGAACAACCGAGATTAAAAGCGGTGGAATAGTTATTCGAAATAGCTGTTCAAAAATCTGCCGTAAATTGCGGTGAGTTTATCCAGATCATCCAGTGCCACGCACTCATTGACCTGATGCATGGTTTTTCCTACGAGGCCGAATTCTACTACGGGGCAATAGTCCTTCACGAACCGCGCATCGGACGTGCCGCCGCCGGTGGAGAGTTCTGGGCGGCTGCCGGTTTCGGCTTCAATGGCATCGCTCAGGGTTTTAACGAGGGTCTCGTCGCTGGTAAGGAACACTGGACTGATGCGTCCAAGCCATTCCATTTCGAATTTCGCCGGAGTATTTTTACCACGCCGGATGCGACCTTTTGAGGTGCCCTCTTCCAGACGGCGGATGATTTCTTCGCGCAGGCTCTCACCGCTCCAGGTATCGTTAAATCTCACATTGAATGCAGCGGTGGCGTTGCCTGGAATAACGTTGGTTGCTGTGTTGCCCACATCAACGGAGGTAACTTCCAAATTGGTTGGCTGGAAATCGTCAGTGCCTTCATCGAACGGTTCGGCCAACAGACTATCTAGCATGTCCATCATGCCGCGCACCGGATTGTCGGCCAGATGAGGATAGGCAGAATGCCCCTGCACACCTTTAACGGTGATACGCCCGGACATGGAGCCGCGGCGGCCAATTTTGATGGCGTCACCAATGACTGCCGGATTGGATGGTTCGCCGACAATGCAGGCATCGAAGACTTCGCCGCGTTCCTTTGCCCACTTTAATAATTTGTCGGTGCCATTAATCGAAGGGCCTTCTTCATCGCCTGTGATGAGGAATGAGATAGAGCCGGTGGGCGTTTCATTTTCGTTGAGATAGGCTTCGACGCTTGCGAGAAAGCAGGCAATGCCGCCTTTCATATCAACGGTGCCGCGACCAATCATCATGCCATCTTCAACTACTCCTTCAAACGGACCAGAAGACCAGTCGGCCTCAATGCCAACCGGCACTACATCGGTGTGTCCAGCAAAACAGATATGGGGAGCGCTTGTGCCAAGGCGGGCATAAAGGTTATCCACGTCCGGAGTATCTTCATCGGAAAATATCACTCGGTGGGTTTCAAAGCCCAGCCGTTGAAAATGTCCTTCAAGACAACTCAACGCGCCACCTTCTTGCGGCGTGATGGAGCGACATTGAATGAGTTCGCGCAGAAGCTCTGCGGGGCGTGAGAGATTGTTTTCCATGCCCGTTTTTAGCGGGTCGGCAAATTAAATGAAAGCGGTAAACGCATTCATTTATTAGGCCTAGCTCTTCAGAGGATCGGGGCCAAATTGATTGTCGCCATCCGTACCTTTTAGGAACCCAAATTCGACAAGCGCCCACAAACCGATGACAGCTCCAACAACGGAAAATATCATAACCAACCCATTTGATGGAATCACAATTTCCTCGCCAGCAATAACACTGGTGGTGAAACCAATGCCCGTTATCTGCATTAATTGCATCAAAATGCCGGGTCCGAAGAAAATAAAAGCCCAAGGTTTTGCGCCCTTGTTACGATCATGCAATCGTTTCATGCTTAGCGCCAAGGATGGATAAAATATAATGATGGTGCCGATCAGGGAGATCAATGCTGTGGGCAGGAAAAGCCCGATAGTAAATCCCAATACGATGATCAAGGCGAATGACGCGATGACTATCGCCAAAATTCCGAGCCAAAATTGTTGTCGTCCAATGCGGCCGTCAAAGCTGGTGAATAGATATTTGAAATCCATTTTAATCCTCCATTTTCCGCCCACATTTTCGTTTAACACGAAGTAGGCTGGAGGTAAAATGTGTCACTTATTGGGAAAAGGTGGTGGTCCGTGAGGATTGTCCTCCTGCGAACCGGGCATGATGGCCAATATCAATAAGAAGACCATCGCTACCGGAGGCACAAACAGAAAAATAATTACGCCAATCGACCAGCCCAAATCATGCAGACGTTTGGCGCTGAGGGCGAGAACGCCCCACATAGCTGCAAGGCCAGCAACGATCAAAGCCAACCCCAACCCAAGCAGATCTGGTGAGTTTTCAGGGGTCTTCACAATCATCACAATAATCACCGCCAGAACGGACAGCATTAGGGCCTGCCCAAGCATGAAGCCTGCACGGGAAATGCGGCCCTTAAAACTGAACAGTGCCCAAGTGACCGTGGGCTCTGGAAGTTCGACTGAAATGGCTATCTCCTGAGGCTTTTTTGTTTTACGCACAATTTATCTGAAAACCGGTTCCCGCTTTTCAGATTGTGCTCTAATCACGCAATAATTCGTTGATTGCTGTTTTGGAGCGAGTGCGTTCATCAACGGTTTTAACGATGACGGCGCAATAAAGATTTGGTCCCGGCTCGCCATTTGGCATTGGTTTGCCCGGCATGGTTCCGGCAACCACCACTGAATATGGTGGCACTTCGCCGTAGGAAATTTCACCGGTGGCGCGGTTGACGATTTTTGTCGATTTGCCAATGAATACGCCCATGCCAAGCACAGCGCCTTCACGAATGATGCAACCTTCAACCACTTCGGAGCGTGCACCGATGAAGCAACCATCTTCGATAATTACCGGGCCAGCCTGCAAAGGTTCAAGCACACCGCCAATACCAACACCGCCTGAAAGGTGTACATTTTTGCCGATCTGAGCGCAGGAACCTACCGTTACCCATGTATCAACCATGGTGCCTTCATCCACATAGGCACCCAGATTAACGAAAGATGGCATCAACACGACACTTGGTGCGATAAAGGCGGAGCGGCGCACAACGCAGTTTGGTACGGCGCGAAAGCCAGCGGCTTTAAATTCTTCCTTGCCCCATCCATCAAATTTCGATGGAACCTTGTCCCACCAGACCGATGCGCCGGGGCCGTTATCGATGATTTCCATATCGTTGAGGCGGAAAGATAAAAGCACGGCTTTTTTCAGCCATTGATTAACCTGCCAGTCGCCATTGCCGGTGCCTGAGCTGCGTTCAGCCACGCGCACTTCGCCGCGATCAAGCAGCATCAAAGTTTCAACCACGGCGTCTCTAACATCACCTGTTGTACTGGTATTAACGCCATTTAAGTCATCAAACGCAGTATTTATGATGGTTTCCAGTTCGGAAAGGGATTTGTTGGCCATTTGTTTACTCCTGACAGGCATGGTGGCGCGGGATATCGCCACGAAATATAAGAATTCTGGCGGACGGTAGGCGAACGGGCTTTTCAGGTCAATTGCTCCGGCTCCCACCCACGCGATTTGTATGAAAAAAATGGAGAATTTTGAATGTCTGATAGAAATAATAAGGGCTGGAAACCGCTGGTCCACTCTCCTGAGGATATCAAACACGCACACCATGTACCGGTCACACCGCAAACGCAGGCCCCGGCCTATAGACTTGCCTTCGACGACAAAGACTTTATGTGCAGCGAAGAGTTGCGCCCGGTGCGTTTGCAGCTGGAGCTTTTGAAAACCGAAATGCTGCTGAAAGAGCGCGGCATTGAATCAACCATCGTTTTATTTGGCGGTGCGCGTATTCCAGAGCCTGGCAAAGACGCATGGGCTGCTAAAAATGCGACCCAGAAGAAAAATCTCGAAGCCAATGCTAAATATTATGACGAGGCGCGAAAATTCGCTAAACTGGCTTCAGAATATTCTGCGACGACCTATAGCAAAGAGATGGTGGTGGTCACAGGAGGTGGTCCCGGTGTGATGGAAGCAGGGAACCGAGGCGCTGCGGATGTTGGTGCGCCCTCGATTGGCCTCAACATCGTCTTGCCGCATGAGCAAGCGCCGAATGAATATGTAACGCCGGAATTGTGCTTCAACTTCCACTATTTTGCTATTCGCAAGATGCATTTTTTGATGCGCGCAAAAGCTATTGCCGTATTCCCCGGCGGATTTGGCACCATGGATGAAATGTTTGAGGCATTAACTCTGATCCAGACCCATCGTATGGAACGGGTTCCATTTTTGCTTTTCGGCAAGGATTTCTGGACAAAGGTGATCAATTTCAAGGAACTGGCAGATCAGGGAACAATTTCACCCGATGATATAAATCTGTTCAATTTCGTTGATACAGCAGAAGAAGGCTGGGACCTGATAGTCAATCATTACGAGCTTTGAGTGAAACAGGCCTTCGAAACAAACTTTATTTCATAATGTGTCATTTTGCACAGAATCGCCTCAATTTAAATCTTATCTTTAGGTAAGCAGCATATAATAGCTGCAAAATGACGGGTAAAAACCCGCGTTCTAAAGGGAGTTTTAGATATGGCTAGCTTGGAAAAAGCAGGCGGAAATGGCGTTTGCTATACCGCAGTCGAGAATGCAGAGAGACTTGCTGAAAGAAATTTTCGCAGGTTGGCTGCCAGCAGTGCTGCGACCAAAAACCTTCGCAAAAGTCCGTTTTTCAGATTGGCGGGCCAGTCAGGTCAAATGCTTGCAGGCAGTGGTGCGCTTGTGTTTGAGGGCGAATTGCTGGAATTTCCCCGCACATATAATTAGGTCGTTACATCGTTAGTTCGGTAACGATCCCGGCCAATATCTTATTGATATCATCACCAGAAAAATCGATATGAGCGGCGTCGCCTACCTCGGACTCCCAATTTTCAGCAACATAAGTACCGCCCGCTTGTGGCGTGATTAATACCGTTGCCATTCCCAATGCTTTGGGTACTTCCAGATTTCGCGGCATATCTTCAAACATTACCGCTTCTGCCGGATTAATGTCGAACGTGCTTAAGAATTTGTTATAGGGCTCGCGGGCAGGTTTGGGCTGGAAACCCGCAGCGACGATGTCGAACATCTCATCAAACATTCCGTCAATGCCCAGCGCCTCAAGGGTGTTTTCCGCGTGGCGCACATCGCCATTGGTGAAAATGTGCTTGCGACCGGGCAGCATCATAATGAGATCACCTAAAAACGGGTTTGGCTCCAGTTTTGAATAATCGATGTCGTGCACATCTTTCAAATATTCATGCGGGTCCACATCATAGCGATGCATCAGACCGTTTAAGGTGGTGCCGAACTCGTGGTAAAGTTCTTTTTGCAGCTTTCGGGCCGGATCGAAATCAAGCTCCGTCAGCCGGGCCACAAAGTTGGTCATTTTCACATCGATCTGAGACATTAAATCCGCGTGACGCGGATAGAGCGTATTATCCAGATCAAAAATCCACTCGGTAACGTGGTGAAAATTGTAGGCCTGTTCAGTTTCAGCGTTCATGGTCATTTCACAATCAGTGTGCCAGCGCCGTGCACGGTAAAGAGTTCCAGAAGCACCGCATGGGGTGTTTTGCCGTTGAGGATAACCACACCTTCGACGCCGCCTTCATCGCCTTCACCCAGCGCTGAAATACAGGTTTCAACCTTGGGAATCATACCGCCGGAAATCGTTCCATCGGCGATCAGTTCACGGGCCTGAGCGATTGAAAGTTTCTTGATCAAATTGCCGTCTTTATCGAGAACGCCGGGTACGTCGGTGAGAAACAACAGCCGTTTGGCATCAAGGGATTCAGCGATTGCACCGGCAAAGGTGTCGGCGTTTACGTTGTAAGTCTTGCCGTCTTCACCGAAGCACACGGGCGCAATAACCGGAATTAGATTACCGGCTGAAACCGTATCGAGCACGGTTGTATCGACGGTTTTTGGTTCACCGACAAAGCCCAAATCGATGACTTTTTCAATGTTGCTATCGGGATCAACGACTGTGCGCTTGGCTTTTTCCACCAGCACCATATTGCCGTCCTTACCGCAAAGGCCAATGGCTCTGGCACCTTCTGCATTGAGGGACGCAACGATTTGTTTGTTGATGGAACCGGCCAGCACCATCTCGACTACTTCAACGGTTTTTTCATCGGTGATACGCAGGCCATCGCGGAATTCGGATTTGATACCGAGGCGTTCCAGCATGGCTGCGATTTGCGGACCGCCGCCATGAACCACAATCGGATTGACGCCTGCCTGTTTTAAAAGAGCAATATCCTGACAAAAAGCGGCACCCAAATCCGGGTCACCCATGGCGTGCCCGCCATATTTGACCACAACAGTTTTTCCCGCATAGCGTTGCATATAAGGCAGCGCTCTTGCCAAAATTTGCGCTTCATTTGCGCCAGCTTGCTGATTATCTTTCTTGTTATCTGTGGCTAAATCCTGTGCCATGATCTTGTCGTCCTGCGGTTTCAGGTAAGATTTGAAATGGTTTAGCCCGAATTAGCGAAGCTTGCTACAGCAATTCTACAATTGCGGCACGAAGCTCGGCAATTCCCTGATGTTTTTCCGACGATGTGGAAAGAATAACCGGAAAAGCTGCGGGGTGTTTGAGAAGTTTTTCTGCTGTTTCCGCTTCAACCCGAGCCAATGCCGGCGGCTTGATTTTATCGGCCTTGGTCAGAATGATTTGGTAAGAGACCGCTGCCTTATCAAGCATAGCCAGCACTTCTTCATCGTTTTTCTTAATGCCGTGACGGCTGTCGATCAAGACGAATACACGGCGCAAAGTGGCCCTGCCGCGCAAATAGGTAAAGACCAGCTTGGTCCATGCTTTAACGCGGGCCATCGGCGCTTTGGCATAGCCATAGCCCGGCATGTCGACCACGGCCAGCGGCGGCTGATAATCAGCATGATCCGGGTCAGCGTTTTCCGGCACGTCTTCATCTGGAACAAAATAATTGAGTTCTTGCGTGCGCCCCGGCGTATTGGAAGTACGGGCCAGGCTGTTTTGGTTCATCATCGCATTGATGAGCGAAGATTTTCCCACATTGGATCTGCCGGCAAAGGCGATTTCCAACGGACCTTCAGGCGGCAGGAATTTAACCGCTGGCACGCCCTTGATGAAAATCCACGGGCGCGCAAACATTTGCCGCCCTTGTTCCAAAAGAGCGGCTTGGTGTTGTTCTTGTTCGCTTAGCTCTGCCATTATTTTGGTGGTTCATTTTTCTTTTTGTCGAACAACCCTTTGAGATTATCAAACAGCTCAACCTTGACCCCGTGACGTCTCATGATCAGGCCCTGCTGGACAATTGAAAGCGAGTTATTCCATGCCCAATAGATCACCAGACCAGCCGGGAAACTTGCCAACATGAAGGTGAACATGACCGGCATCCAGGTGAAAATCATCTGTTGTGTCGGGTCGGGAGGCGTCGGGTTCATGCGCATTTGCAGGAACATGGTGATGCCCATCAATAGTGGCCAAATGCCAACCATCAGGAAGCTTGGCGGATCAAATGGTATCAGACCGAAGAGGTTGAACAGGGATGTTGGATCGGGCGCGGCCAAATCCTGAATCCAGCCGAAGAATGGCGCGTGGCGCATTTCCAGCGTGATGTAGATCACCTTATAGAGAGAGAAAAATACAGGAATCTGAATTAACACCGGCCAACAACCAGCGGCGGGATTGATCTTCTCTTTCTTATAGAGCGCCATCATTGCCTGTTGTTGCTTGGCTTTATCAGTGCCGTGGCGTTCCTTGATTTCAGCCATTTCCGGCTGTAGTTTTTTCATCTTGGCCATGGAGGCATAAGACAAATTGGCCAGCGGGAAGAATATCGCTTTCACGATCACTGTGGTTGCCAAAATAGCCAGACCGAAATTGCCGAGGAAATGGTTCAACCAGCTGAGAAGCTGGAACATCGGCTTGGTGATAAAGTAGAACCAGCCCCAATCGATCAAGCGATCGAAGCGGTCAAGTTTGAGGGTATCGTTATAACCATCGACGATATCAACTTTCTTGGCACCTGCAAACAGACGTTGCTCAACCGTTGCGGTTTTGCCTGCGCCAATTTCGATGGCTTTGCCAAGGAAATCTGTTTGGTAGCGAGCGCGGCCATCGGAGAAGTAAGAGAACCTCGGTTTGAATTCACCGGTGGGAAGCAAGGCTGCTGCCCAATATTTGTCGGTGATACCAACCCAGCCGGATTTGACCATCTCTGATAATAGCTGCTTGTCGTCTTCGATTTCGCTATAGGTGTATTCTTGTAGGCCCTGCTCTTCGCCGGCGGCGTCTTCACCGAAGATGCCGATCAGGCCTTCGTGCAATACGTAGATGCCCTGAATTTCAGGTTTACCAAAACGCGTAATGCGTCCGTATGGCGACAGACTGACACTAGAAGAAGATGTGTTTTTCACTTCATCGGTCAGGGTGAACATATAATTTTCATCGAGCGTGATTGTGCGCAGGAATGTCAGGCCCTTGTCGTTGGACCATTTCAAGGTCACGGGACGCGCGGTTGTTAGCGTCTTACCGGCACTAACTTCCCACATGGTATTTGGTCCGGGAACATCGCCAGCATTGGTGCCGGCAACCCAGCCGAATTCAGCAAAAAATGCATTTTTTGTTTCGGAGGGCGATAGTAACTCAATCAGCGGGCTACCTTCTTGAATGGTCTCGCGATAATTTTTCAATTTCAAATCATCAATGCGCGCACCCTTGAGGTTTATCGAACCAATCAGGCTGTCGGTTTCAAGGATAACCCGTTTGGATGTGGCCAGCACAGCTTCACGGCTGTCGCCGGAAATGGCTGGTGAAGATGTGGTCTGGGTGCCGGGAACATTGGCGCCAGTGCCAGCAGATGTTTCGCCGTTGGTATTATTTGCCGGAACGTTGCCATTCGAATCAGAGGACTGGCTGGCTACTTGCTCGGTTGCGGTTTGGTCTGCTGCAAGTTGTGCCGCTTCACGTTCCGCGTCCAGTTTTGGATTGATGTAAAAAAACTGCCAAACGACGATCACTGCTATCGAAAGCGCAATGGCCAAAAAGGTGTTTTTGTTATTGCCGTCCATCATTTATCTTGTTCCAATTTTGGTGAATTTTCTCTACCGCTTTTTCTATCTGGATTTGCCCTGACTGCACCACTGCGGTCAAGGCTTTTGCGCAATTCTTTGACGATAGTTGTGAAATCCTCAGATAATGCTGCCCGCTTGCCAATCAAGACGTAATCGCAATCGGCATTGGTATGATTTTCGTTGCATTGCACCACCGCCGCACGAAGTCTGCGCTTGATCCTGTTTCTGACCACAGAATTACCAACGCGTTTTGTGACTGTAAAGCCAAAGCGAGCCAGATTTTCCGTAGTTTCGTCAGGTTGCCGCTGACGAGCCTGCAAAACAAAAGCGCGCGCATGAATGCGCGCGCCTGATTTCATCGCAAGGAACTGACTGCGTTTCTTTAAAGTAACCAGTTCAAAGCACCCTATAATGTGTAGCCGCGAATTTAGGCTGAAAGTTTTTTACGACCATGGGCACGACGGCGAGCAATTACTCTGCGTCCACCTTTGGTTGCCATGCGTGAGCGGAAACCGTGACGGCGTGCGCGGACAAGGTTACTTGGCTGAAATGTGCGTTTCATAGTGCTATATCCGTCCCAATGGACGGACCCTTACATTTTTCTGAACTTTTTCAGGATTTAACCTGTTCAGATATTTGTTCAAATATCAGCCTTTATCCAACCAATGCGCCTGTTTTTCATTGTGGAACAGAGTAGACACACTGATTACAAATCAATTGCTCTACTTCATTCAAGAAAATTCCACAGAAAATAGGCGCTCCAGCCGGGGACTGAACGTTGGGCAGTTTATAGGTTGAACTCTTTGGCAAGTCAATATCACATTACACAGGGATGGTTGCATTTTCCTGCTTTCGCGTATGTTTTTACAAAACAGCATAGATCACAGAGTTGATCACATGAGTGTGAGTTCATTTTTTCCGTATTCAACAGTATGTGAAAGCGCCACTCAATTACTTGCAAAAAATGTTATCGTCAACATTTCAGCTTCGGTACAGGAAGCAGAACTATTCATTTTGCAGGGGCTGTAGCGAACAAAGCCGAGAAACATTATGGATATGAAATCAGGTAATATGGAAACTCAATCTTCGCCTACCGCATTATCCACGATTAAACGCTGGGCACCGCTAGCCGTATTGGTTGGTGCTATGGTCTTTGCATTTACCAATGGCTGGCACGAGCATTTTACCCTCTCCAATTTGATCAAAAACCGCGAAATGTTGCTGGCTTATGTGATGGATAATTTCATCCTTGCCATCCTCACTTATGCAGCCCTTTATATCGTTGCAGTGGCTTTATCCTTTCCCGGCGCGTCGCTGATTACCATTGCTGGTGGCTTTATCTTTGGATGGGCCTATGGCGGGTTTATCACCGCATTTGCCGCGACCATCGGCGCAACCATCATTTTCAGCGTTGCCAGCACCTCCTTTGGCGCGACATTGCGTGAAAAGGCAGGTTCGCGCATGGACCGGCTTGCCAAGGGCTTTGAAGAAAATGCTTTTTCCTATCTGTTGTTTTTGCGTCTTGTGCCGCTGTTTCCGTTCTGGCTGATTAATCTGGCACCGGCATTCTTCAATGTGCGCCGTGGCACCTATATCACTGCAACCTTCATTGGCATTTTGCCCGGCACATTTGCCTATGCCCTGCTCGGCGAAGGGCTTGATAGTCTGGTGGCAGCGCAAGAAACTGCAAACCCCGGATGCGCTGCATTGGGCACCTGTGAAATTGATCTAAAAGCTGCTATCACGCCGGAGATTATTGCTGCCATGGTGGGATTGGCAATCGTTTCCCTGATCCCCATTTTAATCCAGCGTCACCGTGCAAAAAAACGAAATTTGAAAGCGTCGTCCAATGACTGAGACATTAACTCCTGATATTTGCGTTATCGGTGCCGGATCAGGCGGCTTGAGCGTTGCTGCGGCCGCCGCGGCCTTCGGTGTATCCGTTGTCTTGATTGAAAAAGGAAAGATGGGCGGCGACTGCCTCAACTATGGCTGCGTCCCGTCAAAAGCCTTGCTTGCAGCAGGAAAACACGCCCAATCGATGCGGGATGCATCGAAATTCGGTGTCTCATTTGGCGGCGATATCAAAATTGATCATCGCAAGGTCAATAAGCACGTTCAGAGCGTGATTGCGGCGATTGCACCCAATGATTCCGTTGAACGCTTCACCGCCCTTGGTGTCAAGGTGATTGAAGCCACTGCCCGATTTAAGGATGCGAACACAGTAGTCGCGGGCGACACAGAAATTCGCGCACGCCGCTTTGTGATCGCCACCGGTTCATCGGCCTTTGTACCGCCCATTCCCGGCCTTGAGGATGTGGATTATTTCACCAATGAATCGCTGTTTGAAAACACCCGCAAGCTTAGCCATCTGGTGATCATTGGCGGCGGCCCTATCGGCCTCGAAATGGCACAAGCCCATCGCAGGCTCGGTTCAACCGTTACCGTGCTTGAGGGCATGAAAGCGCTGGGCAAGGATGATCCGGAACTTGCAGCCGTAGTATTGGAAAACCTGCGCGAGGAAGGCATCACCATTCGCGAAGGAGCGATGGTTTCCTCCGTTGCAAAGCGCGGCAAAACAGGCGTTCGCGTAACGATCAACGTTGAGGGACAAGAAGAAACCATCGACGGCACGCATTTATTGGTGGCCGTTGGCCGCTCGGTGAATGTGGAAGGGCTCGGCCTTGAAAAGGCCGGCATTGATTTTGATCGCCGCGGCATCAAGGTCAACAATGCTTTACGCAGCAGCAACAGCCGCGTTTATGCCATTGGCGATGTGGCGGGTGGTCTGCAATTTACCCATGTGGCGGGATATCACGCGGGGCTGGTGCTGCGGGCTATTTTGTTCCGCAAAAAGGCTGTGGTCGATGAAAGCATCATCCCTTGGGTGACCTATACGGACCCTGAATTGGCGCATGTGGGCCTTAACGAGGAAACTGCCGCCAAGAAATTCAAAAAAATCAGCATTTTGCGCTGGCCCTACCATGAAAATGACCGGGCGCAGGCTGAACGTAAGACCAAAGGCCTGATCAAGATGATCACCGATAAAAAGGGCAAGATATTGGGCGTTTCCATTGCTGGCGCGAATGCCGGAGAGATGATTAATATGTGGGCATTGGCGGTCTCAAAAGGGCTAACGGTGCGCGATGTATCGGGCTATGTGGCGCCCTACCCAACGATGAGTGAAATTGGCAAGCGGGCGGCAACAAGCTATTATGTGCCCCTGACCCGCAAACCTTTCGTGCGCTGGCTGGTTGGGTTTTTGAGGAAATTCGGCTGAGAACAGTCGCTATTTAAGCGTGGGGAGAACGCATTTGGAACGATCAACAGACCCTGAGAATAAGAAAACAACGAACGTGCCAAAACGGCCTTCGTTTCTGCGTGGACTCTCGGGGAAATTGCTGGTTTTGACGGTGATCTTTGTGATGATCGCGGAGGTGCTGATTTTCGTTCCGTCGGTTGCCAATTTCTGCGTGACATGGCTGCAAAACAAGCTCGATACAGCAGAAGTTGCAAGCATCGTATTTCTAGATTCCAAAGAAGTGATGTTGTCGGGCGAAGCGCAACAACAATTGCTGGATGCGACCCAATCCGTGGCCGTGGTCATTCGTGAGGGCGGCATGTCAACGCTGATGGCTTCCAACGATATGGAGGCTGAATTAACCGCCCATATCAATCTTGATGATTTTGGACCGCTCAATGCCATCGGCATGGCGTTTACTTTTCTGACTTCGGACCAGAAGCAATATTACCGCGTGTTTGCCACCATGAAATCGCACGATGCCATTATCGAACTGGTTCAGGAAGACCGCCATTTATCATCGGCACTTTTGATCTATTCCAAAAATGTGTTGCTGATTTCCTTTGCAATTTCGCTGATCACTGCCGTCATGGTGTTTCTGGCGCTACACTGGTTGATCGTGCAGCCCATTCGTAACATTTCCGGCAATATGAGCGCGTTTTCCGATGACCCGGAAAATTCTGCGCTGATTTTTTCTCCCAGCAGCCGGCGTGATGAAATTGGTATTGCCGAGCACCGACTGGCAGAATTTCAGGAAGAGTTGCAGCACACTTTGAGGCAAAAGCGGCGGCTGGCAGATTTGGGACTGGCTGTGTCGCAGGTCAATCATGATTTGCGCAATATTTTGGCCACCGCCCTGTTGCTCTCCGACCGGCTATCCAATTCAACGGACCCGGCCGTGCAGCAATTTGCGCCGAGGCTGATCAAAATCATTGACCGGGCAGTGGAATATACAGGTTCGGTGCTTGGCTATTCCAGCACGCGCGAAACGCCGCTGGTACGCAGCGTCGTGCATTTGCACCAATTGGCTGACGAAGTTTATGAATTACTGGGGCTGGATCAAAAGGGCGTTGTGAGCTGGGTCAATGAGGTTCCACAACAATTGAAAATTGAGGCCGATGCCAAGCAGCTTTTTCGGGTGCTGATGAATATTTGCAGAAATGCGGTTCAGGCCATGGAGACCTCTGAGGCTTCCGCACCAATCTTACGCATCAGAGCTGAGCGTAATGCAGATTCTGTTTCCATCCGGATAAGCGATACAGGCCCCGGCATTGGCAAGAAAGCGAGAGAAAAATTCTTTCAGGCGTTTCAGGGTTCAACCCGGCAGGGCGGCACAGGTTTGGGCATGTCGATTGCCGCAGATTTGATGCGAGCTCACGGAGGTTCCATCGCCATTGAAAGCACGGATTCAACCGGCACGGTGATTGTACTCAACCTGCCAGATGACCCGGGAAATCTGGACATAGCCGCAGAATAGGACAAGGCACAAAACCGAGGCTTTCAATTAATCCGGAATTATTGGACAAATTGAAGATACAGGCTTGCAATTGGCCGCCCAAGGCAGTAGGAAAACGCCCTGCAAGGTGGTTTAAATTTCACTGCCGAAGCAACGCACCCGTAGCTCAGTTGGATAGAGTACTTGACTACGAATCAAGGGGTCGGGAGTTCGAATCTTCCCGGGTGCACCATTTCCTCCATATAAAACACCAGAGATATTTGACTTTTCCGTCAAGATATTGACTCGAAACGAGAACTGCCCAAGGGCTGCTTCGAGCCCTTAGCAAACCATCATAAATGTCGAAGATCGGGGTAAAATACCTTTTGTACTTGACATTTAGTTCGGCACCAAACCATATTAGTTAGGTGCCGAACTAAAGGAAGCTGATTTGGACATCACAAAAGATAATTCGGCCGGAATATGGGCAAAAAAATTCTATCTCGCCAGCCGAGCCGTGGTGGAAACAACTTTGCGTCCGTACGACCTTGGGTCATCACAATGGTACGTCTTGTGGCATCTGGTCCACGACGGACCGATGGCACAGCGCGACCTTCTGCGCCTTTTGCAGGTGGAAAAACCGACGCTGAGCGGCATCGTCCGCGCCCTCGTCCGCAAAGGCATTGTCGATCAGATGCCGGACCCCGAGGACCAGCGCCAGAGGATTTTGAAGCTCACGCCCGCGGGGGTCAGACTCTGGCATAACCTGCCCGATCCGATTGCACTCATCCGGAAGGACGCCTTTGAGGGGGTCGATGAAGAGGATATAGCGACCGTCGTTCGGGTACTCCAGTCGGCAACAGCACGACTGCAAGCTCTTGCAAACGAAGGAAAAAAGACATGACTATACTTATCACCGGTGGCACAGGTCTCGTGGGTTCACGCCTGCTAACTCGCCTCGTCGATGCTGGTATTGATTGCCGCGCTCTGGTGCGTGCGGGTAAAGAACTTCCCGCAGGTGTGACACCGGTTGATGGGGATCTCTCTATCCCGGAAACGCTCAATAAAGCCGTCGAAGGCGTGTCTGCCATCGTGCACCTTGCAGCTGTGCTGCGCACGCCCGATCCTGACCTTATCTGGGCTACCAACCTAAAAGGTACGCAAAATCTCATTGAGGCTGCAAAGCAGCATGCGCCGGATGCGCGCTTCATCATGGCAAGCACCAGCCTCGTCTATGATGCCGACAGCCCGCGGCCCGGACGAGAAGAGGATGCCGTTAACCCGAAACTGGATTATCCGGCCAGCAAGGTGGCTGCCGAAGCTGAACTTCGCAGCAGCGGGCTCAACTGGTCGATCCTGCGCTTTGGTTTTGTCTATGGAGATAAAGACGGCCACCTAGAATCGCTGCCTCAGCTCGCAAAAAAATTCAAATTGCACCCTGCAAGCAAGCTGAGCATGATCCATCACCGCGATATTGCGGCTTTCATACAGCTAGCGTTAAGCGGGGTATTGGACGGAAAAATTGTCAACACCACCGATGAGGCACCGATGTCAATCTACGACCTCTGTGAGCTTGTCGGAGAGCCCATCGAACCGTCATCCGAGCCGCTTTCAAACCCTTGGTGGGGTCTGATCGATGGCGCCCTCGCACGCGATCTTGGTTTCCGACCAGTAATTGCTACGGTTTATCAAGCCGCGCGCGAAGGTGTGCTCTGAGACTAAGGTCGGGCGTTCACGGTGATTCGGACCATCTCTCTATAGCTAACCTTCCTAAAAATTTATTGCATTGCAGCATCCAATCATGGACAAGTTATTTTGAGTTGTTCATTCTTTATGGGCGACAGTTCTAAATGATCGGGTCTTTGCAGAATGCAGATTTGCGAAACGAAACTAGACATTTATGCGCTTCAAGCTGGCTATCGCAAAAATGGCCATACAATTGGTCTTGTCCCCACGATGGGGTTTCTCCATGACGGGCATATGGAACTGGTGCGTCAGGCGCGGGCAGCTTGTGACCGGGTTATAGTTACGATCTTTGTGAACCCGACACAGTTTGGAGCGAATGAAGACCTTTCCAGCTATCCGCGTGATCTTGAACGCGATATTGCCATGTTGAAAGCTGAAGGTGTGGACGCCGTTTTTACACCCTCCCCGCAGGAAATGTATGTACGGGGCAGTGAAACAATCATTGAAGCAACGCGCCTGTCGCGCATTTTGATCGGGCGTATTCGTCCGGGCCATTTTCGCGGGGTCACGACCGTTGTCGCTAAATTGTTCAATATTTGCCAGCCGGACCGCGCCTATTTTGGAGAGAAGGATTACCAGCAACTTCAAGTGATCAAACGCATGGTGCGCGATCTGGATATGCCGGTTGAAATTTGCGGTGTGCCCACTGTGCGCGAAGCAGACGGACTGGCCATGTCTTCGCGCAATGCGATGCTTGGAACCAAGGAACGGCGTGGCTCCGTAATTTTATCTCAGGCGTTATTTTCTGCAGAAGACATCTGTTTGACCACCAGTGTTACGGCACAAAAACTTACAAAATTTATTCGAAGCCAGATCGAAACTGAGCCTCTTGCACAAATCCGCTCAATCGATATCCGCGATGCGGCAACACTTGCTCCGCTACGTGGGAAAATCAACCGCCCTGCCGTTGCCCTGCTGGCCGTTTCCTTTGGTGACGTTCTGTTGATTGATCAAAGAACATTCAAACACGGTGCTTAATGTTGCACTAGGCAAGGTTCAGGGTGAAAATAATCGCGATGACTGTGACAAAAATTGCCAAGGTAAGATAGATCGCGATATTTCTTAAACGCGCATCGATGAACATGATTTTTACATCACATTCAGGAATGACATATACGCTGTAAATCGTGTCCCACACGCCCTTTTCGACGGAATTATTCTCTTCCAGTTTTTGCATAGTCGGAGCTTTTGGGAACATCCATCTGGAGCCCCTTATCTCAATAGTGCCGGACAGAACCTCTCCGTCTGTCACTGGCTCTGCTGCGAAATGGTAAGTTTTTTGCATGCTGCTGGAAATTCTTCGAATAATCCGCTTACGCTCTCCGGCCTTCACCTCGATAATCTTCATTCAGGGTCTTTCATAATCTGGCGTAATCTGATTTCGAAATTACCATACATCTGTCGTCGACATATAGGAACCATCGATCAAACCGATTAGGCCCGAAGGCGTCAGAAGCCCCGGTAGGGGCGTTCACCGAGACTCCTGACAGGAAGTCCAAATTGCACTCCCTACACAATGGAGATAGGATGTGGCGGCAAAATTGGATGTGCTATTTGGCACAAGGCGAGCCGAATGCCAACAAAATGAGTCATCCAACAAGACCACGCTTGTTTGAGGCACGCCTGTCAGGAGCACAGCATCCCTCTCTATTCTGGTAGAAAAATCTTTTGCCATCCAATTGACTTATAATTGTATACAATTATGTTGAAACGTAGTGCATGGTCGGAAGAGATGAATACCAAAGAGCAATCGGAGAAGCGCTCATTTTGGAGGAAAAATGACTGCAGGAATAGATACCCCTGAAAGCGGCAAGAAGCAGCATCAAATTGCCTTGATGCGGCTACGCGAAATGGTTCTGGATGGAACCCTGCCGGCCGGGGGAAGATTATCCGAGATATCTCTGGCGGAGCGTATCGGGATTTCCCGCACGCCAATTCGCGAAGCGCTATCGCGGCTCGAAGGTGAAGGCCTTTTGGAGCGCGCATCGGGCGGTGGATATCTGGTACGTACCTTCACATTTGAAGATGTGCATGACGCCATCGAACTTCGCGGCGTACTTGAAGGAACCAGCGCCCGTCTTGCGGCGGAGCGCGGTGTGGAACCTTCACAATTGCGCGAAATCAAACTGGTTGTTGATGCCCTTGACCCGATCACCAGCCGCGCGGTGGCAGATGGCGATGTGAGCCAATATCAGGAACTGAATTTTGAATTTCACCAACTGCTTTCCAGTCTTTCCGGTAGTGAAATCATCCGCCGGGAACTGGAGCGAGCTAAGCTGTTGCCGTTTGCTTCTCCCAATGCTTTTCTTGGCGACCGAACCTTTCGCCGGTCCATGGCCAGCGCTCAGGCGCAGCACCGGGCGATTGTTGAAGCCATCGAAATGCGCGAGGGCGCACGGGCCGAAGCATTGGCACGTGAACACGCCCGAATGGCGCGAAAAAATCTGGATTACGTGATGCATCAGGACCGAAGTCTGATCCCGAAAATACCGGGCCTGACTCTGGTCTCCCAATAAGCATAATAACTATTAATGTATACAATTTAGTCAAATACAGGAAATATAATGACAACGAAAAGTTTGGAAGAAGTCCTTAGCAGCCACGGCGATACCGTCGGAATGCTGCGTAATTCTCAGATTGGTGCTTATGTTTACCCGGTGGTCGCACCAGAATTTACCAATTGGCGCGATGAACAAAAAGCTTGGCAAAAAACTGCTGTGCTGTTTGACCAAACCCACCACATGGCAGAGTTGATGGTAGAAGGCCCGGACGCCTTCGAATTTCTGCAATACCTTTCTATTAACAGCTTTGCAAAATTTGACGTCAACAAGGCAAAGCATTTGGTGCCTTGCAGCTATGATGGCTATGTGATTGGCGACGTGATTGTCTTTCGCCTCAAAGAGCAACAATTCCTTCTGGTTGGACGCGCACCAACGGTGAACTGGGTGCAATTCCATGCTGAAACCGGTGACTTCGACGTCAAGGTAGAGCGTGATGACCGCTCGCCGGCGCGTCCAAGTGGCAAGCCGGTCATTCGCAAGCGCTATCGCTTTCAGATTCAGGGGCCTAATGCACCACAAATTCTGGAAAAACTGAATGGTGGCCCGATCCCTGAAATCAAATTCTTCAATATGGGTACGATCAACATTGCGGGCCGCGAAGTTCTTGCCTTGCGCCACGGCATGGCTGGTGCACCGGGCCTTGAAGTGTGGGGGCCTTATGAAGAGGAAGATGAAATCCGCGATGCGATCGTTGAAGCTGGCAAGGAGTTCGGTCTTTGTCTGGTTGGGTCTCGTGCCTATTCGACCAACACGCTGGAATCCGGCTGGATCCCTTCTCCGCTACCGGCAATTTATACGGGCGATAAAATGAAGCCCTATCGCGAATGGCTGGATGAAAACAGCTATGAGGCCACTGGCTCAATTGGTGGCTCTTATGTCTCTGATAATATTGAAGACTATTACGTCACGCCTTACGAGCTTGGCTATGGTATCTATGTCAAATTTGATCATGATTTTATTGGCCGTGAGGCGCTGGAGAAAATTGCCAAACAACCGCACCGCCGCAAGGTGACGTTTGAGTGGAATGCAGAAGATGTGGCCAAGGTCATTGCCTCTTCCTTCGTTCCCGGTGGTGAAAACTACAAATGGATCGATCTGCCTCAGCCAAACTATGCCTCATCCTCCTTCGACAAAATCATGATGGGTGACAAGCTGGTCGGGCTTTCCATGTTCAACGGATTCAGCTTCAACGAGCGTGCGATGCTATCGCTTGGTATCGTTGATCCTGAAGTTAAACTGGGTGATGTGTTGACGCTGGTTTGGGGCGAAGAAAATGGCGGCACTAAAAAGAGCGCCACGGAAAGGCATAAGCAAACGACCATCCGGGTGAAGGTCTCCGAAATTCCTTATTCCAGAGATGCGCGTGAATCCTATGCGGATAGCTGGCGTACACGCAACGCTTAAACAAATATGGAAGTCCGGAAAACTATCCGGGCTTCCAATCTTAAAGAGTGATTATTTGCTCTTACGGCGATGATTGGGGTGCAGGGATTTACCCAGAATGTGGCTACTCTGGCCAATGACATCAGCGCTTGAACCGACGATCAGCGGATCAAGGCCTGCGATAACGCTATAGTCTTTATCGGGATAGGGAAGGCTTGCCAAAAAGTGTTGCATGCAACCTAGACGGGCACGTTTTTTATCGTTCGATTTTACGATAGTCCATGGCGCATCGGCCGTGTCTGTATAAAAGAACATGGCTTCTTTAGCTTCGGTATAATCGTCCCATTTATCCAATGATGCCCGATCAATGGGGGATAGCTTCCATTGTTTTAGCGGGTCCACTTCGCGCGATTTGAAACGCCTGCGCTGCTCTTCTTGTGTGACGGAGAACCAGTATTTGAACAGGCGCACGCCACTGCGCGTGATCATTCGTTCAAATTCTGGGCAGGAACGCATGAACTCCAGATATTCATTGGGCGTACAAAAACCCATCACGCGCTCAACGCCTGCGCGGTTGTACCAGGAGCGATCAAAGAAGACCATTTCTCCGGCAACCGGAAGATGGGAGATATAGCGCTGGAAGAACCATTGGCTGCGCTCGCGCTCAGTTGGTTTTTCCAGTGCCACCACCCGCGCACTACGTGGATTTAGATGTTCATTGAAACGCTTGATTGTGCCCCCTTTGCCAGCTGCATCACGCCCTTCAAAAATCAGGACAATTTTTTCTCCTGAAGTCTTAATCCACTCCTGCGCTTTTAATAACTCGACCTGCAACTTTTCCTTGGACGCCTCATAGCTGCTGCGAGAAAGTTTGCGCTTATAGGGGTATTCTCCGCTCTCAAAGGCTTTGCGAATGGCCTCAGGGCTCCGCCGCAATTCCTGAATCCGATTTGTAGATTTTTTCTTATCGAGCTTAGTTGCGCCCGTAATCTGCGCTGCACTGCCGTTACCAACGCATACTCCGTCAAACTCATGTGCCATGCATACTCAACCCTTCAAGGAATTGGAAAAATTTTAGTATAACCAAACTTACTGGCGGCGCCTTGATTCAAATCAACATAAATATACCAAAAATGCACCTAAACGCCCATTTTGAATGGTTTTTTTAGATATTATTAACTACCGAACGATACTGTTTACCTGTGCAAATACTTACTTTTCGCGGTGTGTCCCGAAGTGGTCCTGCGATTTGGAGGTTGAGTTGCGTTGAAATTTTCTCTTAAATTTCTGGTATCTGTGTTGGTACTCTGCTGCGTTGTCGGGCCGAGTTCTGCTGCGAATATGGATGAGCTGAAAAAATATAAAAGGCCGCTGACCATCCCCTTTGATGGGGTCACTCCCTATTCGATACAACTTGCGACCCTTGGTAAAATGCTGTTTTTCGACCCGCGTCTTTCCGGCGCAAAAAACATGAGTTGCGCCAGTTGTCATAACCCCTCATTTGGTTATGAAACTCCCGTTGATCTTGTTGTTGGGGCAAATAATTCCACTGTCGACAGGCATGTGCCTACCCTTTTGAACATGGCTTGGGTTAGTCCGCATTTTTGGGATGGACGTTCTAAATCCCTTGAGGAACAAGCCGTCGGGCCTATTACCTCACCGATCGAGATGAATGGCAATTTCAAAACCATCATCTCAGAATTCAGAATGATCCCTGACTATGTCAAATGGTTCAATATCGTATTTCCCGAAGATGGCGTAACACAGAAAAATATTTTGACCGCTCTTGCAACGTATGAGCGAACCATTGTATCGGGCTGGTCCCCTTTTGATCGCTGGGTGGATGGCAATGAACATGCAATTTCACTTGGTGCCAAACGCGGATTCGAACTGTTTACCGGAAAAGCAGGTTGCTCCAATTGCCATACAGGTTGGAATTTTACCGATAATTCTTTCCATGACACAGGCCTGAATACAAGCGATATTGGTCGGGCAAAATATGAGCCAGACAACCTTAAGGCCATGCACGCATTCAAAACACCTGGCCTTCGAAATACAATTTTTCGTGCGCCCTATATGCACAATGGATCACTTCCAACGCTTCGGCGGGTGATTACCCATTATGAGGTTGGAGGCATTAAACGTACATCACGGTCAAGGAAGATGGAACATTTTTCCCTGACCAACGGGGAGCGTAACGATCTGGTTTCATTTATCAAAACTCTAACGGCAGAAAAGCAAGAAGCCTCTCTGCCAGTTCTTCCGAATTAAAACGATGTCCATGTCCATTTCCACAGCCTCGCTCAGGCTACAAATCATTATCCCGTTGTTCTTTGTGATTATCGCAGGAGTAGCCGTTACCATGCTGACCGCTACTATGGCGGCCGACGGCCAGCGGGATCTTTCCAGGATCGTGGAACAGGCACTTAATGCTCGCGCCGAGTCCAACACGCTTTCAATTGAAATTGGCAAACTGGAAAAGGACGTGGGTGACTTTATGGACATGACCACGTTCATTCCCACCGAAACCATTAGCTGGCGTTTTCATACAAGAGATATCACTGTTTCAAAAACCCTTACCCGCCTCTCCCAAAACTTGCTGTCTGATGAAATCGGCGATGAAGTGGAGAAGCTCGATGGTGCCTATAGAAAATGGCGTGAAAGCATAAAGGTCGCCTTGGGCCTGTTGCCAGCCAAATTTATTCCCACAAGCGAAATGCTATCACGCGAACATGATGAAGTGGCTGCCTTTACCAAGCGTTTAAATTTGCTGGTAACAGTTACGGCCCAATCCAAAACCAAGGCAGCAACTCAGGTTCTCAATGACATTACAAAAATGGAGTTGGCGATTTTCGGTATTGGCGGGCTTATTGGCATGCTTGCTTGCTGGTATGTGGCGCGCCGCATTTCCGATCCAATCATGGGCGTCACATCGATCATGAATGTGTTGGCGAATGGGGCAACCAATATCCAATTGCCGGAAAGACATTATGCGTCCGAAATCAACAGCATAATCGATGCGCTGGAAATCTTTCGGAACAACGCCATTGAACTTGCCGAGGCTCACAAAGAAACCGAGACGGCACGCAGTATTGCTCATTCCATGTCGCGTCAGGACCCTCTGACCAACGGTCCTAATCGCCGGGTCTTCACCGAGCATATAGAGAAATTGACGAAGGCCAGTGCCACCCGTACAAGCAGTACCGGGCTTAACAGATTTGCTGTATTGCTGATCGATCTTGATCGTTTCAAACCCATCAATGACATATATGGTCATGCCGCAGGTGATTTTGTTATATGTCAGGTTGCGGAGCGATTACAGGCCGCCATTCAGACCAATGGCGTTGTTGCCAGACTGGGAGGGGACGAGTTTGGCATTGTGTTTTCAAACGGGCATATATCTAACATCCGCAAAAGCGCGGAAGATCTTGCTGCACAGATTGTCAAATTAATTGAGAGTCCTATTCATTCGGATATTGTTCATGCTGAAATCAGTGCCAGTATAGGGATTGCGATCTATCCCGATCACGGCGCCAATGCTCAGTCCCTGTTACGGGCCGCCGATCTGGCTATGTACCATGTTAAACAGCATGGCCGCGCTTCCCATAGCGTATTTAACCCTGAACTTGATGCAAAGATGCGCGCCACGGCACAGCTTGAGAGCGATGCCCGTGAGGCCGTGCGCAACAATGAGTTCGTGCCTTACTTCCAACCGGTTATCAATATTGAGGATAGTAGCATTTACGGGTTTGAAGTGCTGGCTCGCTGGCAGCACCCGGAGCAGGGATTTGTGCCACCAGATCGCTTCATACCGATTATGGAGCAATTTGATCTGATGAATGACTTCACCAGCAACATATTACGGAAGGCCTGTGAGGCGGCACGCCATTGGCCGAAAAACATCAAACTGGCCGTTAATATTTCTGCCGGCGAGGTATGTGATCCTTCGACGCCGATGCGGCTGATGTCTATTTTGAATGAGTACGATCTTCAGCCAACCCGGCTTGAGGTAGAAATTACGGAGACCGCTCTGGTCAAGAATTTTGAAACTGCAAAATCCGTGATCTTTGCTCTGCGTCAGGCTGGCATCCGGGTTTTGCTGGATGATTTTGGTACCGGTTATTCGAGCCTTAGTTATCTGAAAGAACTGACGGTTGATTGCCTCAAGATTGACCGCTCCTTTATCATGACGATGGACCAGAACCGGGAGAGCAAAAATATTGTGCTTTCGATGCTGTCTCTTGCTCAAAGCCTCGATCTCGACACGGTCGCTGAGGGTGTGGAAAGTGCTCTGGTGCATGACGAGATTAGTCAGGGCAACGCAACCTTTGGGCAGGGATATTTTTACGGCAAGGCCGTTCCGGCCGATCAAGCGGTTAAGCTGCTGGATACATATTCCGAAAAACTGGCAAAAATCGGCTAACATAAAAAGGGCGGTTCTGCCCCAAAATGCAGGATAGTGTGGATTAAGTTCCAACACTTTGGGACAGAACCGGTATCGCTCTGAATAGCTATCAGTTGGTTTTTGGGGAACGTTCTGGAAGCCCTTCATTGCGAATGTGTTATGTTACGTTGCGGGCTCATTTACACTGGCTAAACATTGTTTTGCCAATTTGTGAACTGCATGCCCCTGTCATAAAAGATTCTTGGAAAAGAAATACGTAATTTGTGAAAAACTACAGTTAATTTTACCTGTAATTTTCCATATTATACTGTTTTAAGTTATTTATTATAGTAGATATAGAAACATTCGAATAACTAATACGCCAAGTAAACTTACCAATATTTAAATCAATTTCTGGGCATTTTGTTTCTATGGTGGAATTGCTGAGTTCGTGCAGTAAGATTCGTTGCCGATGCAAAACTCAACCGACCAATTCACCCCAGTTTCCCGAAGATAAATCCGCCAAGACGACTTCGCGATCCCGTTCTCCTTTGACTTCCCCAGCCATGGTCAAAGCGCGTTGTTTTAATTCGCGAGCTGTATAGAGATTACCGGCAATTGCATTTGCCCTCGCCTCTGCTTCAACCACGTAGACCATGTCGAAATCCTTCAGATCAGAGCTAATCTGCTCCGCCAGAATTTTACATTCCAGCGCGTAACGGCTCGCCAATTCCCCATCACCAACTTCCGCATAAACGCGCGCGATATGCCACAGACCTCGGACCTCTTCAACATGACCACCAACGACCAGCCAATGGGCGAGAGAAGCATGAACACCGTGAATCATCTGGGATGTTTCAGCCTCAGAGCGGTTTTGTTTTTCAAGAAGCTTCCATGTTTTCATATTAAATCTCGCACCCATGGCGCGGTGAATATCAGTATATTCCATATGATTTGGTTCCACGATTATTTCAATAAAGCAGTCATTTTTAAAGAAAAATGATCAGTGGCTTCGTGAAATTGCTGCAAGCATATAAATGCAATTGCAGCCAACGTGGCTGAGACCATGACGAACAAATAGCATTGTTCGTACGGGCTGTGAAGTAATGTGATTGTGAAGAAAACTTAAAGCGCTGCGACAAGGCGTTCCATTGCCGTTTCCAGAGTGGCTGGTTCCTGTGCGAAGCAAATTCTCAGGAAACTTTCATTGCCTTCGCCGAAAGCAGAACCCGGCGCCATGCCAACCTTGGCCGTGTGCATCAGGTTTTTGGCAAATTCGAGACTGTCGGTCATCCCGTCAATCTCGATAAAGGCATAGAAAGCCCCTTCGGGTTTGATCATTTTAATGCGGTTGCTGTTCGCGGTGGCATCCATAATGATGTCGCGCCCATTGCGGCAACGATCAACCATCTGCTTGATAAAATCTTCGCCCTGATCAAGGGCCGCGACGCCGCCATATTGGGTGAAGACGGGTGCACCGGTATTGTTGATCCCGGCCAGCATCAATAATTGCTCGCTCATATATTCCGGCGCGATCATATAGCCGAGCCTCCATCCGGTCATGGCGTAGGCTTTGGAAAATCCGTTGATGATGAAAACCAGGTCATCTGGTTCGGTAATATTCAAAAAACTCGGCGCAGCAGTGCCCTCATAAACGAGGCGGTTATAAACTTCGTCGGAGATAATCGCGATATTATGTTTACGGCCAAATTCGAGGATAGCACGCTGCTCATCCACCGTGGCAATCCATCCGGTGGGGTTACCCGGTGAATTGAGAAAGATCGCTTTGGTGCGTGCGTCACAAGCATCAAACAGCCGATCGAGGTCCAGATACCAATCATTGTCGCGAGGCTCCAAACGGATGAGCCGTGGCTCGCCGCCAAGCATTTTTGTTGCCTGCGCCACATTGGGCCAAATCGGAGAAACGCAAACCACATTATCCCCATTATTGACCACACATTCCAGCGCGATAACCAGCGACAGCATGGTAGAACCGGGCATGGTGATACGGGCATCGTTGATTTCCACACCCTGAATACGTTTTACATAATTGACAATCGAAGCACGGATTTCCGGCACGCCGCGGGCAAATGAATAAAACGTCTTATTATCGTCCAGCGCCTGCTTGCACGCATCCTTGATGAAGTCAGGCGTATTGAGATCGCTCTCACCAAACCACAGCGGAATGACACCCTTCTGGCCGAGACCCAAGCGGGCAATCTCGTAAATATCGTGAGGTTTCATAGACATGATTTGATCGCGAAGAGGCGAAGTTTCAGGCTGACCTAGCATTTAGGAATTCCTTGGGCGGGGAAGGTTTTGTGTCTTCTATTCCCTTTAACCTTCAAGGATTTTTTGCGCCGCTACAAGCAAAATATTCAAGGTTGGCGTTCTAGAATAACTGAAATTCACCGGAAGCTAAAAAACGCTGATAGGCTTTGATGCTTTCAAGCATGTTCGGCAGAATATCGTCAGGAAGTTGGTCGATCGGGAACCATTGCATATCGAGGCTTTCATCGTCTGCTACTTTTGCAGTGCCTTCAAAACGACGACTGAAAAAATTAAGAACAAAATGTTGCGCCCGATCTCCGTTGGGATAGATGCATGTCTCCAACGATGGCGATGATCCGAACCCAAATGGCTTGGCGTCGAGTACCCGTAGGCTGGTTTCTTCTTCCACCTCGCGCACGATGATGCTCAGGATATCTTCGCCCTCTTCAGCATTTCCTCCGGGCAGGCCCCAGATATTAAAATCGCTTCTCTTTTGAAGCAGAACTCGTTGCCGGTCATCTTGAATTACAATTCGGGCACCAGGTGCCAACAGGAGACGATTCCCGATAATTTTTCGGAGCTGGCCCACATAGCTTGACGCGAAGTCGTTCATGATTGTTGCTCCTATTCGAAATCACAACTCACCGTACCGAAGGGTCCGAAATCGGCAAAGATTTTATCGCCGTGGCGCGCTTCGATTGGGCGGATGAAGGAGCCTGATAATACGGTTTGGCCGGCGGAAATCATATCGCCATATTGTGCCAATCGGTTGGCGAGCCATGCGATGCCTTTGGCTGGCTCATTCAAAACGCCTGCGCCGAGGCCGGTTTCTTCGACTTCGCCATTGCGCGAAACGATGGCGCCTATCCAGCGTAAATCTAGTTCGGTCGGAGCAACAGGTTTGCCGCCTAAAACGATGCCTGCATTGGCGGCGTTGTCGGAGATTGTATCGACGATGGTGCGTATCTTTCCGGTTTCCGGATCAAGGCGCATGATGCGTGTGTCGAGAATTTCCAGTGATGGCCGCACGTGATCGGTTGCTTTGATCACGTCTTCGACAGTGACATTTGGCCCTTTGAGATCGGACTTCATGATGAATGCTATTTCAGCTTCGATGCGCGTTTGAATGAACCGGTCTTTGGGGATGACCGCGCCATCGTCAAAAAACATGTCTTCAAACAAAACGCCGGAATCCGGAATATCGATGTTCAGCGCTGCTTGCATTGCCTTGGAGGTCAGACCAATTTTCCAACCCTTGATGGCATTGCCGGAACTGAGCTTTTTTTGCACCAGAGCCTTTTGCACTTCATAGGCATCGTCCATGACCATGTCAGGAAATTGCAGGGTCAAAAGCCGTATCTGTTTGCGGGTCCGCTCAGCTTCGTATAGCTGCTCGGCGGCATCGCTGACCTGTTCAGGCGTTATCATTTGGGAGCCACTTCGTCGGCAACTTCATTGCGCAAAATCCCGATGCCTTCGGCTTCGACTTCCACCACATCACCCGGCTTCAACCAGATCGGTGGATCGAACCTTGCCCCCGCCCCGGTAGGCGTTCCGGCAACGATCACATCGCCGGGCGTTAGGGCAGTGAATGTCGAGATATAATTGATGAGTTTGCGGAAAGTAAAAATCATCCGACTGGTTTGGTCTTGCTGGCGCACCTCACCGTTCACTCTGGTTTCGAGACGAATATCGGCAATCTGGCTTTCATCTTCGTAAGGGATAATCCAAGGCCCCATGGCACCGGAACTTTCGAAATTCTTGCCCTGCGTCACGTTGAATTTTGCATGACGCACCCAGTCGCGAATGGTGCCTTCATTGCAAAGAGTCAGGGCTGCGATGTGATCGAGCGCATTTTCTTGGCTGATGTGCCGTCCGGCTTTGCCGATAATCATCACGACTTCGCCTTCATAATCGAGACGTTCAGAGACGAAGGGGCGGATGACGTTTTGCTCGTGACCAACGAAAGAACCGGGGAAGCGGATGAACAAAGATGGATTAGGAGGAGCCTCTTGCCCATCCTTATATTCGGCATTTCGATCGGGGTAATTTACGCCGACACAGATGATTTTTTCAGGAGCTGGAATCGGAATTTCATAAGTGATATCCGCAAGAGCAAAATCCGTTGGTAGCCCCTCGCCTTTTTCAACGAGCGTGCCCAATGCGCCCGCCGCAATCACTTCGCGCAGGGTCGGCCATTGGTCAGCAAAATGTGCGGAGAGGTCGACGATACCATCTTCTTTTACCAATCCATATCTGGATTTTCCTTCATGGGAGAAGGTGGCGAGGCGTGGGCGGGATATCATATGTTACTCCTGTTATGGCGCGATGATTGGCTGGGCTTTGAGCAGGGGTTCCTGCAATTCCACATCCGGGAAAATGCTTCCCTCTTCAAACCACGAGCGCGGTGCCGGCATGCCCCAAAGGGTTTGGCGCTGGGGATCTTTCAAATCCCATTTGATCGGCTTGTGATCGGGATCGACGGTTTGGTAATCGGAAGAATAAATCTCGATACGATGATCGTCCGGATCGCGGATATAGAGGAAGAAGGCATTGGAAATTCCATGCCGCCCCGGTCCCCTTTCGATGTTATCAAGATAGCCGGTGGTCGACATTAAATCGAGCAAATCGATGATGTGTAGCGGGTTAGCAGTCCAAAATGCGGTGTGGTGCAGACGCGGGCCAAGACCATTGGTAAAGGCCATATCGTGGATATTGCCCTTGCGATGCATCCACACGGCCCACATTAATTTGGACTCATCATCCTCGGTGTATTCGGTGGTACGAAAACCAATGTCATTATAAAAAGCAGCCGAACCATCCACATCCGGTGTGAAGCAATTGAAGTGATCGATGCGGAGCGGTTTTACGCCGTGATAAAGTTTGTATTGTTGATGGATCGGTTCCAGCAATTCCATCTTGCAATAAAATTCAAGCGGAATGCCGAAGGGGTCACTGGTCAAAAGCGTGCGGCCCTGATGGGCCCGTTCGATCCATTCCGTGCGCTGTCCGCGGCGTTCAAAAAACTCTTTGGCCTTATCCAAATCATCCTCAGAGTAGACCTTGAAGCCAAGCACATTTGCAACTGCCAGATCGCCTTTTTTGAGAATGATGCAATGATGGCCGCGCTCTTCCAGAGCACGCATATAGATTTCCTTGTCGTCCTCATAGGTAACCTGCAAGCCCAGCATATCGACATAAAATGCGCGGCTTTTTGCAAGGTCGGTGACGACGAATTCCACATGGCTCAATCGTACAATATTGAAGGGAGGAGTTAGGTTTGGTTCGGGTGCTGGCATTTTCAATGTCCCCTGTTACAGACTTTATCAGCCATCGAGTTTTGGAATTTTATGGGCTGTCGTGGCGATGGCTGTGTTCACGGTGTCCATATAGAAATCGAAGGACCAGTCGCCGCCGTCGCGCCCTATGCCGGAATTTTTAACGCCGCCAAAGGGGGCCGGCAGATGTCTGGTGTTTTCCGAATTCACCCAGATCATACCAGCTTCAAGCTGATCCGTCATACGCAAAGATCGCGTCAAATCCGCCGTCCATAAATAGGCGGCGAGGCCATATTCTGTGTCGTTGGCCAAAGCCAGTGCTTCTGCTTCATCGGCAAATGGAATGGCTGTCAAGACCGGGCCAAATATCTCTTCCTGCGAAATGCGCATAGCATTGTTAGCATTGGTAAAGAGCGTCGGACTGACATAGCAACCGCCGCCGGGACCATCGACTTTCGTACCGCCGGTGGCGATTGTTGCGCCCTCTTCTTTAGCGAGATCGAAATAGGAAAGTACTTTTTTCTCATGTATTGGATGGATGAGTGGGCCTATGATCGTATCAGGATCAAGCGGATGTCCGACCTTGATCTTTGCCGCACGCTTCGCGATTTTTGCGGTGAATTCATCATAGATCGATGCTTCCACCAACAGGCGACTTGAACCAGTGCAGCGTTCACCGTTGAGTGAATAGATCATGAAAATCGCGGCATCAGCAGCTCGCTCCAGATCGCTATCGGCAAAGACGATGACCGGATTTTTTCCGCCTAGTTCAAAGTGCACACGTTTGAGCGTGGGGGCTCCCTGCGCCATGATCATCGAGCCGGTTTTACCCTCACCAACAAAGCCGATTGCCTTGATATCGGGATGCTCCGTCAAAGCTTTTCCTGCGTCTTCGCCAAAGCCGTTGACCACATTCCATACGCCTTTGGGAAGGCCTGCTTCTTCGGCAATCTCTACCAGCAGGCTGGCAGTGAGCGGTGAAAATTCGGCGGGTTTATGGACGATGGTGCAACCAGCAGCGAGCGCCGGTGCGATCTTCCATGTGGAGAGCATGAACGGCGTATTCCACGGGGTGATGATGCCGACCGGACCGACGGGACGGCGAGATGTAAAATTGATCTGGTTTGGTGCATGCAGGGTTTTTCCGTCTCTGGCACCTGGTGCCAAATCTGCAAAGAAACGGAAATTTTCGGCGCCGCGCAATGCTGCCTTGGACATGAAACGAATGGCTTGTCCGGTATCGATGCTTTCCACAAAAGCTATTTCTTCGGCGCGCGCGACGATAGCATCAGCAATATTATGAAGGAGTTTTTTGCGGTCCTTACCGCTCATGACTTTCCATTCGGGGAACGCAGCTTTTGCAGCTTTTGCAGCGCGGTCAATATCTGCAGCTCCGCCTTTGGCCACATCTGCCAGATGCTTGAGATCGATTGGTGAAATACTTTCGAAGGTTTCGCCGGAGATGGCGGCAACGCTTTCACCATTGATGCGGTTCAGCACACCTTCTTTGCGAAACCGTTCGAGATAGGTCTCAGCAGTTTTCAGATTTTCCTCAAATTTTGACAAGAAAATCTCCTTTATGTTTTTCGCAAGCGGTTGTGCATCGTGTTTTTCTTCCAGCTTAAATCTGGATTAATTTCCACGATATCTAAGGACAATGCGAAATAAGGCTCGTTTAGAAGCGGCATTAATTGCTTTGTTGCGGCAGCGAAAATCGCATCGCCGATTTTCTTTTTATCGTCAGCGGAGCGACCGGCACCCATGCGGATCGTAATGTTGATAAATGCGTTTTTCTCGTGCTGATCGGCGATGGCATATTTTTCACAGGAGATCGCACGCACCCGAACAGCACCCAGTTCAAAATAACCAGTTTGAAGCGCTTCCTCAAGAATGAGGTCGCATAGCGCCTGAACATCTGTCTGCCCGTTTAAATTGGCCGAATGTTCTAAAATGAAATGGGGCACGTTGTCCTCGCTCTTATTATTTTTGTTATTAACATGTTAACGAGAAAGTTTAGAGTGTCAAGCGCCGCATGGTTCTATACTGATAAACCGTTATTAGACCTTAGTAGGAGCTAGATGTGAGAGGTTACTTCAGCACCTCGTGCACCTCGATGACATTGCCGTCGGGATCAAAGAAGAAAATCTGGTGCCAGTCGGCAACCGCCAAATGCTTCCAGTCGGAATAGGGAATGCCTTTTTCATCAAGACGCGCCATGAAGGCTTTGATATCATCGGTGCGGAAAGCGATGTGGCCGCGCTCTACCGGATTGACTAATTCCCCGGTGCGAAAACCTGCCATCACATCGCGCTCGGAAAGATGCATTTGAGTTTGGCCGTCAGAGACAATGGAAACATCGCCGGAATAGCCTTTGTTTTTTTCCAGTGATGGCATGTCGGTCTTTTGCTGTTCCAAGCCCAGAACATCTTTATAAAAATCGTCCATTGCACCAACATTGTTGGTGGATAAATTGATGTGGTGCAATTTCAAATTCATTGGGTTTTCCTATTTAATTGTGATCTCACTCCATGTACGAGTGAACTAGGCAAAGCTATGGCAAAAACTGAAACAGGTAAATGGCTGGCCTGCTAATTGGCGCAAGCTTCCATGGGGTTCTATTGATGAGTTCAAGTTCCAAAGATTATGCTACCGATGCACATGGGTGGGCAGAACTGCTTGCACCGCGCACTGCCAAGCCAGCTCTTAAAGGAAAACACCGCGCCGCCTTCACCGTGATTGGCGCCGGAGTGACTGGGCTTTCCTGCGCTCGCCGGTTGGCGGAGCTGCATCCGGATCAGGAGATTTTATTACTGGAAGCTCGGGATATCGGACAGGGAGCGTCCGGGCGAAATTCCGGTTTTGCTGTATCGGTCAGCCATTTTTTCAGCGATAATTTACAACCACCATTGGCCGCGCAAATTGATGATTATCGCCGGATCAACCGGGCCAATCAGGCTGGTCTGGAATTATTGCGTGAACAGGTTTCAGCGCATTCGATTGATTGCCAGTGGCGCGACGATGGCTTCTATCATGTTGCTGCTGACGAAATATCAAAGCAGGAATGTGGGTATTTGGAAAAACTTCTCCAAAGGATGGAGATCAAACATCATGTCCACGATCGCGAGGCCTTGAATGAAAAACTGGGAACCCGGCACTACCATTCCGGCATCCATGTTCCCGGTGGAGTGCTGCTACAACCGGCTGCGCTGGTGCAGGGGCTGGCAGATAGTCTTCCCAAAAACGTGACGCTCTGCGAGCAAAGTGCGGTTCTTTCAATTTCGAACAGAACGCCCATCACTCTCCAACTTGAAGCTGGTGAAGTACAAACAGACAAGCTGTTTATCGCAACCAATTATGAAGCACCAAAGCTTGGGGTTTTGAACCGTTATATGATTGGTAGCACTTTAACCGGCAGCGTAACGCGGGTGCTTGGTAAAGATGAGTTGGCCAGTCTTGGTAGTCTTTCTCATTGGGGGTCGTTATCGCTTCATCGCGGTGGTGCGACTGTTCGGCTGACGACAGACGGGCGGATTTGCCTGCGTAATACCGCTGAATATAATGGGGCGAAATTGTTTGATGATCAGACGCTGGTCTCCCGCCAGCGCGTTCATCGTGAAGCTTTCGAAAAACGCTATCCGCAATTGGCGGATGTGCCGTTTGAATATTCATGGTCGGGCGTTGAAGGGATCAGCGCCAATGGCACCAATTTCTTTGGCCAACAAGAAACCAACATCTATTATGCAGGTGTGTTTAATGGCTCCGGCGTTAGTCGAGGCACAGCGTTTGGAACCGCTTTGGCAGAATATGCTTGTGATGGGCAGTCGTCATTGATCGATGATTGTCTGGCCTTTGAACCTGCCACATGGCTACCGCCGCGACCGCTTCTTGATATCGGAGCATGGTTCACCGTGCGTTCGCGTTTCAAAGGCGTCGGGTTAGATCGCTAAGCGGCCTGAATTGAACCACCCATTCCCCGATTGCGCCTGTATGCAAACAGGGCGATGAGGATGGTTAGATTGATCATGCCAGCAATAGCTGCATTGGCAAAGGATGTGGTGTAGCTGCCGTTTAGATCAAAGAAATATCCGGCTTGAAAGCCCCCAACGCCCATGCCAACCCATGCGGTTCCTGAAACCATCGCAACCGCAAGCCCGGTCAGTCGCACGGGTGCTGCCTGTTGAGCGCAGATGATCAGGCAGGTCATGACGCCTGCAAAAGCGAAACCAAATACAACGGAAATAACATATAGCAGTGGCAAGGATGTGGTTTGAGTGAACCAGAAAACCGATACGGTTTGTCCGACGGAGGCAAGAAAATAGGCTTTCAAGCCACCAACTCTGTCGGCGAATGATCCAAAGAACAGGCGACCGAACAAACCGCTTACCATCAAAACGAATAGCAAGCTGGCTGCGGTTTCTGGACCGAGGCCCAAATCCATACCCAATGGCACCAAATGGATTAACGGCGCCGACATGCAGATGCAGCAAAACAGGCCAGCAAATGAAAGCCACGGCAGGGTGATCATATGGGAGATACCCCATGTGTTTTCATTGGATTTCTTTAATCTACTTGCACCCGCTTCAAACATCGGTGGCTGCTTTAGGAAAAACAAAACGGGAATGAGCGTCACAATATAGGCGATGCCGAGATAGAACATCGCATCGCGCCAGCCCCATGAGGAAATCATCATGCGCTCAGCGAAGGGAATTGCCCCCTGCCCGATGGCACCACCGGCTGTCACAATGCCCAAAGCCAGCCCTTTGTTTTTGCTAAACCACAATCCAGTGAGGGCCAGCAAGGGTGTGAAAAGTGCCCCGATGCCAAATGCACCCAAAACAAAATAGAGCGCATAAATTGCCCATAGCTCGGATTGGTAACTGATCAACACCAATTGGACCGAGAGAACAACGGCACCAAAGAAAGCGATTTTCTTTGCGCCAATGCGGTCCGAAAGCCCGCCCCAAAACAGGCCGCCAATGGCAGCACCTACTGTGAGCATGGTGTAGGCAATTGAGATTTGAGCCCGTGACCAACCAAATTCGGCCTGAAGCGGATCGATTAAAACGGAGACTGTAAGGTTCGCGCCAAAGGCCAAAATCATGCAATAGGTCGAAGCGGCAACGATCACCCAGCCATAGGAATGGTCTTCTTTAGCAGCACTTTCCATCAAGCATTATCCGGCAGGGGAATGAATTCGGCCTTGTCATCATTTGGCAATTTGAAGCGACCGTCTTCCCAGTCGCCAGCACGCCATGCCTGTTTCGCCTCTTCAATTTTTTCCTTGGAGGAAGCAACAAAATTCCACCAGATATAACGCGGACCATTGAGCGTTTCACCGCCGAGCAACATCAAACGTGCGCCCTTTTCTCCGGCCTTTAGTGATACTTTGTCGCCGGGGCGAAAAACCATCATCCGGCCTTCTTCAAAAACATCACCAGCCACTTCGACAGATCCTTCGATGACATAAGCGCCGCGATCTTCATGATTATCCGGCAGGGGAATTGCGGCACCGGGTGCCAGAACCGCATCAAGATAAAACATTTCGGAAAATGTTTTTACCGGTGCGGTTGCACCGTAGGCCGAGCCGATGATCAGACGTACTTGTTTTCCTTCGCCTTCAAGCAGCGGTAATGCCTCTTTGCCATGATGTTCGAAGGCCGCGTCCATTTCCTCCGCTTCTTCAGGCAATACCACCCATGTTTGTACCCCGTGCAGGGAATGGGCATTCTTGCGTGTTTCTTCACTGGTGCGCTCGGAGTGGGTGACCCCGCCTCCGGCAATCATCCAGTTCACTTCGCCGGGATAAATCATTTGGGTAACGCCGGTTGAATCCCGGTGCATAAATTCGCCCTTATATAAATAAGTCACCGTGGCGATGCCGATATGGGGATGGGGACGCACGTCCACTCCACCATCACCGGAAATGAATTCAGCAGGGCCCACATGATCGAAAAATATGAACGGACCAACCATTTGACGTTTCGGCGCAGGAAGCGCGCGGCGCACTGCAAAACCGCCTAGATCACGAGCGCGCGGGATGATCAGGGTGTCGATTGAATCAACAGAATCAGCGGTAACATCGCGCGGTTCCAGCAATGGATTCCAGCTCATATTATTTCTCCTCAATCATTTGCCCGAAGCAGAATGACGCCCTCACTCCATGATGATTTTTGGCGCTTCATTGCCTGCCATATTTTGCTCGGCATTCAATCTTTCCAGCATCTTTTCGGCAATGGCAATATATGCCTTGGCGTGCTCACTATCAGGGGAAGAGGCAACAATTGGTGTGCCACTATCAGACGTCTGGCGAATATCCATATGCAATGGAACCTCTCCGAGGAAAGGAACACCGAGGCGTTTGGCTTCATCTTTCGCGCCGCCATGGCCGAAAATATCCGAGCGCTCACCGCATTTTGGACAGATGAACGTGCTCATATTTTCAACAATACCGAGGATCGGCACATTGACCTTGCGAAACATGTTCAACCCTTTTCGTGCATCGATCAAGGCGATATCCTGCGGGGTTGAAACGATCACGGCACCAGCCAACGGCACTTTTTGCGCCATGGTCAATTGCGCGTCGCCCGTACCTGGCGGCATATCAACGATGAGCATATCCAGCTCACCCCAATCCACTTCGTTCAGCATTTGCGTCAGGGCAGAAATTACCATCGGACCACGCCAGATCATTGGCGTATCTTCTTCTACGAGAAACCCCATGGACATGACTTTCAGGCCATAGCCTTCCATCGGCGTTAGGATGCGGCCATTGGCTGTGGGTTTTCCGGTGATGCCCAGCAGACGTGGCATGGACGGGCCGTAAATATCTGCATCCAGAATGCCAACTTTATTACCCAGTTTTTGAAGCGCCAGAGCAAGGTTTACCGAGGTGGTGGACTTGCCAACGCCGCCTTTGCCGGAAGCAACCGAGATGATGTATTTAACACCCGGAACGCCGACTTTTTCGGGCGCAGCAGGAGCAGCCGCACGAGGGGCCGTTGCCGGAGGGGCTGATTGAACAGGCGCCGCGCCGCCCACTTTTCGCTCGGCAGTGAGGGCCACAATGACCTTTGAAACTCCATCGAGATCAGCCACGGTCATTTCCGCAGCCTTGCGCAGAGGTTCAAGCTCTTGCGCTCTTTCGGCGGGTACGTTGATTGAAAAAATTACTTTGCCATCGGTGATGAAAACATCACTTACCAGACCAAGCGAGATCAGATCGCCAGTCATATCGGGGCCCTTAATTTTGGAAAGGGCTGCAAAAACGGTTTCTTTTGTTATCTCGGACAATTTGAATTCTACCCTTATTGGCAATTAGAATTGCCAAAATAATCATTACGTTACTGGTCTTGACCCTAACTACCATTGATCAGGGTATCAAGCCTGTTCACGCGCTCGTCATGACGCATCAAATATGTGTTCACTCGACACAGTATTTTACCTATGAGCTGGTGGCAGGTCTTGATTTTCGGTGTGCAAGACAATAGCTGTGATTATGGGCATACTAAAACGGGGTTATGAATAATTGAAACTGGCTAAACACCATCCCTATCTGTCTTTGCGGCCAAGTCTTTCCTTCAAGAACGTATCGTAATGTCTGATCAATTCCTCAGCATTTGCCAAATTATTTTTGCAGACATTATCCTTTCAGGCGACAATGCGTTGGTGATTGGCATGGCTGCGGCTGGTCTGTCACCGGTGCTTCGCAAAAAAGCGATTTTCCTTGGCATGGCCCTTGCTGCTGTCTTGCGCATTGTTTTTGCAGCAATGGCGACTTACCTGATTGAAATTCCGGGAATCCTGTTTTTTGGCGGTTTGTTGCTGGCATGGGTTTGTGTGCGGTTTTACCATGAACTGCGCGCGCATCTTTCTGCAGATGCGGAAAAGGCACTCACTGCCGAGGGTTATCAGGGATCACCCCGTCGCCAGCTAATCAGTGCGCTGGTAACGATCACCATCGCCGATGTTTCCATGTCGATCGACAATGTGATCGCAGTTGCGGCCATCGCACGCGATGATACCGCATTGCTGATTTTTGGTTTGGTTCTAGCCATTGCCTTCATGGCGTTTTTTGCAACCATGATCATGAGGCTGATGACCAAATACCCGATGCTCTCATATGCCGGATTGGTTTTTCTGGTTTATCTGTCCCTCGACATGATGTGGGACGGTTGGCCGCAAGTGGCTCCAATGATCGGCTTTTAGCTTACAAGTTTTTGCCATGGTTCCCATTGCGAGATTAAATCTGCAACGACCTGATATCCGGCACCGTCCGGATGAAGGCCATCATTTCCTGCCAGTCCTTCAGTATACGCCCCGCTTTTCATCAGGATTGGATGGGCTTGTAGGTACGGCACTTCAAGCTCTTCGCAAATTGTTTCGTAAGCTCGGCTTGCACGGGCGATATCCTCGTTTTGAAAATTGAACGTCATGCCCGCTGTGGCTGAATGAAATGGCATTTTTGGTTCAAATACCGGAAACGGGCTGATGCCGATGACCGGGGCGATTTCCTTTAGCTCAAGGATCATTTTTCGAAGGGCAATTGGCGGTTTACGTTCTGGAGTTCTGAACTGGCCATTTTCAATTCGGCCAAGATCGTTGACACCAGAGCAAAAGACAATACCGCCCAGAGCCGGTTCAAGAATGCGGGCACAGCATTCGCGTGCCGCCCGATCCTGAATTTCTTCTACCGTTTGGCCGCGAACTCCCAAGTTAAAAAAGACTGTGTCGTCAGGTGCGCTCGGGCGCAAGCGGCCCGGCCAGCCAAGACCAGTTTCATCTCCCAAACCTTCAACGGTTGACGCTCCAACAAAGCAAATGCGTTTCATTATTTCTAAACCCCCATGATTGACTCATAAGAATATAGATTCAACGCACCAAATTTGAAACATGTTCGGGTATTTCCAGTCCTTGCAGATTGCGCGGGTCGGCTTCCACCTCCCCCATCATCGAATGAATTGGCACAATGCCTGCCCAGATTGGCAGTTCGTAATCCTCGTCATCATCGATTGGGCCGCCGGTTCTGATTTTTGCCGAGGCTTCTTCTATTGGCATGGAAAGCACCATGGTGGCTTTAACTTCTTTGGCAGTCATCGCACGCAGATGAGGCCAGCGACCGGGCATAATTTTTTCAACCATATTCTCCAGTTTTTTTGCCTTAAGGTCTGGATCGATGATTTTAGTCGCCTTGCCGTAAATCACAGCTGATCGATAATTGACCGAATGATGGAAGGCTGAACGAGCCAGAATGAGGCCGTCCAAATGAGTCACGCTCAGGCATACATCCTCATCAATGGAATTTTTAAGGGCGCGGCTAGCGCTGGAACCATGCCAGTAGATGTGATCGCCTTCACGCCATTGCACGGTTGGGATAACCGCCGGTTTTCCATCTCTGAGATAACCCACATGGCAAAGCAGGGTTGCGTCCAGAATTTCATAGAGGATTTTGCGGTCAAAACTTGCCCGTGTATGTCCCCGTTTGACCCGCGTGCGTTCGGTGATTGATAATTGGTCGCTGCTCATAATTTATCTCCAAAAAGGTTTGGATTGTTTTTCGGAGAAAAGAGGATTAATGAAAAGGTCCAAATTTTGCTATTTCAACCAGTCCAATTTTATTATGACCAATGCTATTTTTCTCAGTCTGTCGGTAGATACCAACGCTCCAGAACCCCTGTTCCAGCAAATTTATGAAGGCCTGAGCCAGCTTATTATTACCGGGAAACTCGAATCAGGTGCGCGGCTTCCGGCTACCAGGACTTTTGCTGGTGAGTTGGGCGTTTCGCGTTCAACAGTTGTGACGGCTTATGACCAATTAATTGCTGAAGGATATGGAGAGGCACGCGCCGGGGCCGGGATATTTGTCTGTGATGTGGGGGCTTTTACAGCACTGGGAAAACCGCATAAATCGGTTATCCTAAAACCATCACAACCTTCACCCGAGCGCCCAAGATATTTTGAACCGGGGATTCCGGATATGAGATTGTTTCCCTACGAGGCGTGGGGACGCCATGTGTCTCGATCGGCACGCTCTGCGACGCGCGAGATCATCACCACCAGCGATAAATTTGGCAATATGCGATTGCGTCAGGCGATTGCCAGCCATCTGTCGGAATGGCGTGGGATTGAGGCGGCGCCGGAGCAGATTCTGGTGACTGCCGGAGCTGGAAACGCGCTGGAAATTGCCATGCGGGCGCTGACAAAACCTGGACAAGTGATCGCGCTTGAAGATCCCGGCTATGCCCCAATGCGCCGCGTGGCTATGAGTTTGGGACTGTCTCCACTCTGGATGAAGGTGGGTGAACAGGGAGCCGAATGCCCCAAAAAATTTGATGTCGCTCCGATCCTCACCATCCTCACCCCGTCGCATCAATTCCCTTTGGGCGGAGCCATGCCGACCGGGCAGCGCAACCGGTTTTTGGCCTTTGCGGAGGAAACCGGCGGCTGGATTATTGAAGATGATTTTGATAGCGAATTTCGCTATGCAGGACGCCCCATTCCCGCCCTTGCAGCGCTCGATCATATTCAGCGGGTGATCTATATCGGTACGTTTTCCAAAATATTTTCGTCGGGCCTACGGCTTGGCTATATGGTGGTGCCGGAGAAATTGCTCTCGGTATTTGGGCAAATACTCCGGGATTTTGGTGTATCTACCTCTATCGCACCACAACTTCCGCTCGCAACGTTCATGGAAGACGGTGAATTTCATCGTCACATAAGGCGCATGCGCAGGACCTATGGTGCTAGACAGCGTACTTTTGTTGAATTGCTTCATTCGGAATTGGGGCAGATGGCCAGCCACAAAAACCATCTTGCTGGCATGCAAATCGCGCTGGAATTACCAAAAAACACCAATGATGTGGCAATTTCGAAGGAAGCAGAGGTTCAAAATCTTATTTGCCCGCCGCTTTCAGCATTTTACGCCGGGAATCATGGCCAACCCGGCCTGTTGATGGGATATAGCTCGATTTCACAAGAAGAAATGCTGGTGCCGTTGCAAATATTGGCGAAAATTATCCGTAAATACAGAGGCTAAACTCTGGAATATTCACTTTTTGCTAACCGTGAATTTAATTCATCCAGCTAATGCTATTCGATTAAGAATTTCATTGGAAATGTCGGGTACATTATATCCAATTAGCACGATATTTAATTAGTCCGGGCATGCGGTTTGAACTCATGCCCTCACCCCGTATGGGCCGGAGCAAAAAATGCAAGTTATTATGGTTGTGGATGACTCCCCCGTTATTCGAAAAGTTGCAGATCGCCTCTTGCGTGATATGGGATTTATCGTTGTCGAAGCGGGCGACGGCAATGAAGCATTGAACTTGTGCGGCCACAAAATGCCCGATGCAATCCTTGTGGACTGGAGTTTGCCATCCATGAGCGGCACAGAATTCATTCAGGAATTCCGTTCGCTGGACGGCGCGCAAAAAGTAAAAATACTTTACTGCACATCCGAAATCATGGTTGCAGAAATGACCCGCGCCAAACGCGCCGGGGCCAATGGCTTCCTGATGAAGCCGTTTGATCGCAATATTCTGAGTACCAAACTCCAGGAAATCGGAATGGAAGCCAAGCCCAAAGCTGCTTAGATAAAATAATCTAAGCTTGTTTGTTCTCACGGAAATTCTTGTTCTCACGGGCGTATCCAAACTTCGTTTGGGCCCTGCGAATGCGCGGCGCAGCTAGCACCGGGTGGCTCTTCGCCACCTGACCCTTCGTCCCAAGTCAGCCTTTGTTTTAGTCGTAAAAAAACCCCGCTGAAATCAGCAGGGTTTTTTAATTCTTTATCGAAGTTTTGAAACGTTAGGCGCTTTCGCGCATTTCGTAATTTTCTGGTTCGCGCAGAACATAGCCACGGCCCCATACGGTTTCGATATAATTCAGGCCATCAGCAGCGGAGGCAAGTTTCTTGCGCAATTTGCAGATGAACACATCAATAATTTTCAATTCAGGCTCGTCCATGCCGCCATAAAGGTGGTTGAGGAACATTTCCTTGGTCAAAGTCGTACCTTTGCGAAGCGAAAGCAGCTCCAGCATCTGGTATTCTTTGCCGGTCAGGTGAACACGCTGGCCTGCAACTTCTACCGTTTTGGCATCAAGGTTTACCACCAGATCGCCAGTAGTAATCACTGATTGTGCATGGCCTTTTGAGCGACGAACAATTGCGTGAATACGTGCAACCAGCTCATCCTTGTGGAAAGGCTTGGTCATATAATCATCAGCGCCGAAGCCCAGACCGCGAACCTTGTCTTCAATGCCGGCAAGACCGGAAAGAATAAGAATTGGCGTTTTAATTTTTGACAGGCGAAGTGTCCGCAACACTTCATAACCGGACATGTCTGGCAAATTCAGGTCAAGCAAGATGATGTCGTAATCATAAAGCTTACCAAGATCGACGCCTTCCTCACCCAAATCGGTGGTGTAGACATTGAAGCTCTCGGACTTGAGCATCAACTCAATGCTCTGCGCAGTTGCACTGTCATCTTCGATTAACAATACTCGCATTTAAAATCCCCTTTTATTGCCGCATATAATAGGCATTTGATCGTTCATTTCGTTTTTTTGTTCCAAATGCCGAAGCATCTGATGTGAATCGGATGCTGAGGCATAATGGTTAACAAATTATTATTCACAAGTGCAAGCCTCAAAATGACTTCCCGGATTTAAACGCTATTCCATTGAAATAACTATATAAACCAAGTTTATATTTATTAAGATCTCGCATTAAGAAATTCCGCTAAATGATTCGACCGAATCAAATGTTTGGCTTTTTCAGCATCAACCGCAATATTTTTACGGTCCATTAATGCCTAACGCCTATGATTAAGGAATCGAGTAAACAAAAGGTTAACAATCGTAATATTTGTTAATTTTTTATTGCCGAAAGCCTAACAAATGGCTTAGCAGCGAGAAGTTTCCCGAAACTTATGTCCGGGGAATTTTAAAATAAAATACGGGGTGGCTTTGAGCGTATTTCAAAGTCAGATCGACCAATCTATTGAGATTGAACGCATTCAAGGAGTATTGAGTATGAAAGCGCGAGAGAATATGCTTCGGTTGAAGCACTTCCAAGTGGAAGACAAGACCCGCCAATTGGCGCAAATTGACATGATGATTGCTGAGTTTGAAAAAATGCACGGTGATCTGAATGCCCAGATTAATTTTGAAGAGGAAAAGGCCGGGATTACTGATCCCTCGCACTTTGCCTATCCAACTTTTGCGAAAGCAGCACGAGCCCGTCAGGAAAATCTTGATGGTTCAATCTCTGATCTTAAAGAAAAGAGAATTGATGCGGAAGCTGCGCTTGAAGAAGCGGATGAAGCTTTGAAAAAGGCTCAGGCGCTGGAACAACGCAGTGGCGGCAGCGGTATCGTTGAACCCAAGGTGGATTCCCAAGTCGAAGCACGCGCAATGATTGGCTAATCAGCCAGTTTCAGGTGGCAGATTGTCACCTGTGCGAATTCGTTGAAAAACATACTCAGTTGAGCGGTCTGGCAGTTAATTCTGCCGGGTCGCTAATTGTTTTCGCTTAGCCCACAAGGCTAAGCTTTGCTTGTTCTCACGGCATATCCTCACTACTGTTCGGGCCTGCGAATGCGCGGCGCAGCTAGCGCCGGGCGGCTGTTTGCCGCCTTGAACGTTGGTTTCGAATATTTGGTCGATGGAAATATTTGTAGTTCTGGAAATTGCTCCTACATGGTAGGGATATTCGAATCTCAGCAGCAATTTTAGCGAGCATATTTTTATCCATGCAAACCATCCGTCCTCTATTGCTTCTGATTTCAGCAATTTCATTTGGTTTAGGGATTTCCCTGCCGCTGATCCATTTTCAGAAATTTTTCTTTTTTTCTGATACCCCCTCCCTGCTGATGATGGTCGGCGGGCTATGGCAAGAGGGCGAAATTGGTCTGACATTGGTGGTCGGATTATTCTCAATTGTACTGCCAATATGTAAGCAGGCCGCGACCTATCAAGCGGTATTTACCCAACGCAAATTATCAAAATGGGCCGGCGTTATCGCCAAATGGTCGATGCTTGATGTGTTGATGGTGGCGCTGCTGGTATTCGCCGCAAAATCCAGTGGCATGGCAACCGTTACGGCACTGCCTGGCATTTGGTTTTTTGCCCTATCGACAATCACGATTGCTATCGCGACCTCAGGTCTTAAAGAATAATTTTTGTTCTCGGCATGGAAACCACAGAAAGAGCCCGTGCAAGGGCACAGTCCGGTTAATTTTGGAAAATAATGAGAACCCAAAGGGCGCTAATGCGACGCCCATGCGGAGGGCCCAAGCGGCGCTTGGATACGCCCGTGAGAACAAAAATACTTGCCCACGAGGTGAGCAAGCATCTTGAGAACAAACAGAACTTAGCCCGGTGGGCTAAGCGCGATATTCTTGAATACGCGTGGTGCGCAATCCGGCCAGACCATGCTCATCGATGGAGGTCTGCCATGACAGGAATTCTTCCACTGTCAGTGTGTATCGTCCACAAGCTTCGTCCAAAGACAGAAGCCCGCCGCGAACAGCAGCAACAACTTCGGCTTTACGCCGAATAACCCAACGACGGGTCGTCGTTGGTGGAAGGTCGGCGATGGTCAAAGGACTGCCATCAGGGCCGATTACATATTTTACTCGTGGTCTAATTAGTTCACTCATGACCTAAACTACTCGCTACAAAAAGATCAATACTGACGCTACGATAGCGCGATCCTCTTAATTTTCGCCTAAGGAGTTAGTTACAATTGAGTAAGAATTTGCTTTTTCTGCGATTCACGCCTGTGAGGCAGCGTTTGCGCGGAGTATGCGGCACATTTATTTAATCTACAAATGATGCTTTTGCCGATATGGCCAGTTTGCCATCGGGATTCGCAGCCCATATCTCGCTTCCATTAGCGTTGGCATGAATGGAAAATGACCTATCTGCAAAAAGAGGGCTGATAGCACGGAAGGAAAAACTCGCCAGTTTTTGTTTTCCTTGTTGTTTTCCTTGTTGTTTTCCGGCGATCTCGCTCGCCAGTTCCAACAATAAGGTTGCGGACAAAGGCCCATGGAACACCAAATTGCGATATCCCTCCACTTCGCGGGCATAATCCACATCATAGTGGATGCGATGGCCATTAAAAGTAAGGGCAGAATAACGAAAAAGCCAGGTGGAGGTAGGCACAATTTCACGAGAAAATTTAGCCTGTGCCGGCGCCTCTGACAGTTGAGGCGCAACACTGTCTGGTCTGGGATCAGACCGATAGACTAAATCCTGCTCTTCAACCAAACAAAGGCCCGTCTGTTTGGTGAAGCTGTGCTTTACCGTCACAAAATATAGTGGCCCGGACTTTCCTTCCTTTGGGGTGACGCTCAAAATTTCTGTTTTCTTCTCCACCTGATCACCGATCAATAATGGCTGGAGAAATTCCAATCTGCTTCCCGCCCACATCCGCCGGGGAAGTGGAATCGGAGGCAGGAACCCGCCAGTTTTGGAATGTCCGTCGCGGCCTAGTTGTGATGATGGGGCGGCCTGAAGGAAATAAATCCATTGCCAGCCAAGCGGCAATTCGTCGCCTTCAGAAAATGGTTTTATCTCACCTTCAACTTCCGGCCGCGCCATAGTGGCAGCCATCAAATTGGCATGACGCGCATCGATTACGTCGGATATGCTCTGGGTTTGGCCAATCCAATCGCTGAAATCTTCGTTCATTTCATAATTTCCGGTTCTCTTAAAAAGGCAGGTGATCACAATTTAGCCACGGTTTGCAACCTAATGGGCCAATGGGAGGCAGTAAAACGCAGAGAAAGACAGAATGTCCAACAAAATTCTATTCGGGGCAGTGCTCTTAAGCATGTCTGTTGTGATGACCACACCCACCTTGGTCAACGCAAAATCGAAGAACCAGTGCGGTAGCGCATCATGGTACGCACTGACCAGCCGCACCGCATCAGGCGAGCGCATGAACCCAGATTTAATGACGGCGGCCCACCGCTATCTTCGTTTTGGCACCAAAGTGCGTGTTACGAATAAACGCAATGGCAAAAGCGTGATCGTGCGCATCAATGATCGTGGGCCGTTTACCAAAGGCCGGATTATTGATCTTTCGCGCATTGCTGCGCGCAAGCTTGGTTTTATCAGAGCGGGGCACACATCGGTGTGTTTGACTTCTCTTGGATAGTAATTTTTTCCGTCAGGCTTTGATTTCTTAGCCCCGCGGCGTATAAGACTTTTAAAACTTGGGCGGTGCCGCCTTTAACGGCACATGATCAGGATAGAAAAAATGTTAAATTCTCTCGATTTACCCGGGCGTCCCGAGGATACCCGTGTTGTTGTTGCCATGTCTGGCGGCGTTGATTCTTCGGTTGTTGCCGGTATTTTGGCTAAAGAAGGCTATGATGTCGTCGGCGTGACCTTACAGCTTTATGACCATGGCGAAGCGGTGCACCGCAAAGGTGCGTGCTGTGCTGGTCAGGATATTCACGATGCAAAACGTGTTTCCGAAGCCCTTGGCATTCCCCATTATGTGCTTGATTATGAAGAGCGTTTCCGCGATTCGGTGATCAACCCCTTCATGGAAAGCTATATTGCCGGCGAAACACCAATCCCCTGCGTTGCCTGCAACCAGACGGTGAAATTTGCCGATTTGTTAAAAACAGCCAAAGATCTGGGTGCTGACGCACTGGCCACAGGCCATTATATTCAGTCTCATCTGGTGGATGAAAAAACCGGTAAACGTTCCCTTCATCGCCCGATGGATGATAATCGCGACCAGAGCTATTTCCTGTTTGCTACGACACAGGAGCAGGTCGATTATCTGCGTTTTCCGCTCGGTGGCTTGCCGAAATCGCGCACAAGGGAGATCGCACGTGAACTGGGTCTGGTGGTTGCAGAAAAATCTGACAGTCAGGACATCTGTTTTGTGCCGAAGGGCAAATATTCAGATATCATCACCAAATTGCAGCCGGAAGCGGCGACCCCGGGCGATATTATTCATCTGGATGGCCGTGTGCTTGGTCGCCACGAAGGTATTATCAAATACACCATTGGCCAGCGGCGCGGTGTGGGTGTCGCCACTGGCGAACCGATTTATGTGGTGCATCTGGACGCAAAAAATGCACGCGTCATTGTGGGGCCGCGCGAGGCATTGGCGACCTCAAAGGTCTCCCTGCGCGATGTAAACTGGCTGGGGAATGGCAAAATCGAAGATATAAATGAAAACGGCCTGCCGCTTTTTGTCAAAATACGCTCGACCCGCCCGCCTATTCCCGCAACTCTTTTTGCCGATAATGATGGAATTTTCGTCGAACTAGGCATTGGCGAAGCGGGCGTTGCACCGGGACAAGCCTGTGTTTTCTATGAAGATGAAAATGCCCAAACCCGCGTATTAGGTGGCGGTTTCATCCTGAAAACCGAACGCGAAAACGACACTGAAGTCGCACTTCAGGCACTGTTGTCAACAAATGGCACCAGCGATATCAGCTCAACGCAAAACGCGAGTTAGGCAGAAGGTCGAGCCGGTCAGCAAGGCACATTTACCATCAGGCAAAGAAAAATCGCCGCCGCTGGTTCACAAAGCTTGACACAACAAGGCCGCGCTCCTTATATGCGCCAGATTACACCGCTATGATAGCGGTTCCATCAGCCCAACGGGCTGTGATGGCGGGGTAGCTCAGGTGGTTAGAGCAGCGGAATCATAATCCGCGTGTCGGGGGTTCAAGTCCCTCTCCCGCTACCAAAATTTTCTTTATATTACAGGTGGTTGTGTCTAGGCGACACTGGGACTTTTGTTGCCCAGATATATGTAATACGACACTTAATATGATGCAGGAAGATAGGCGGGAATAGGTGGGATTGAGCGGGTTTTAGTGGGTAGGAATGGCTAAAACACAACGTTTCTCGGGAATAAATGCACAATAGTGGACACAGCATAAAATTTTCGCCAAACGACAGTTAGCAATGAATGGCTGCATCACCGAGTGTCGCGTAAAGCTGCTTTATCGTTGGAAAAGTCCCGTTTGCAAAATTTTGCCAATCGCCAACTGTGCACTTTTGTTCCCAGAAAGCCGATGAGTGCACAGAAAGAAAAATACTAAATATAAACAACGATTTAAGTTGAACAGTGTGCGGAAAGTTGGAAAATTAACTGTGCACTTTTTTGGCGATTAAAACAGTGTTTAAAGCTGCTTGAAATGTATCCATACGAATGGTGAAATTCTTTCGAGTTCCATATTCTCCATTGTGCCGTATTGAGGATTAATGCTGTCGAGGTTCCATAAACCGTCACTATTGCCACGCCGCAATATCTTTATATATGCAGCGCCGTCTGTAGTAGTAGCAAGAACAAGCCTTCCAATATGATGCATGGGGTTTGCCGGTTGATTTGGCCGGATGTAAACTCTGTCACCATCGCGTAGAAAAGGTGAAGCGCTGTCACCGCGAACCTCAATCGCGACAACGCTCCTGATATCACCAGGTGGCGCTGGTGCAGTCTCTCCATCATGGAGATGACCGTCATAGGCAACTGAACCACCTGCGCCAGCCATGCCAATTAAATCAACGGTACTTAGATTTTCAGGTTCAGGAACACGAAGGCCGTAATGCATTCCTATATCAAGAACCGCAAAAAGCTTCTCGATTGCATCAAATCCTGGCTTCTTTCCCAGTTTTAAATTTTTAATCATGGATGGATTACCGGCAGCAAGCATTGACGCCTTAGAGGCGGAAATCCCCTTTTGTTTCAATGCCTCATCTATCACGCGCAACAATCGTTCCATGATGAGTTAACTAGCCCGGAATGGCTAGATGTACAAGAGAACTGCATATATAGCCCTGTGGGGCTTGTTATATTGGCCCCGTGGGGCTATAAAATATACATGACAAAGAATCATCTTATTAAGTTGGCTGCGATTTACGGCCATCACCTCAATATCTCCCACTGGGGAGTTTCCATGCGGATAATGAAAAAAGGTGACTTTTTTAGACGTTTGAACCGAGGCGGTGATTGTCAAACAGCAACAGCCAATAAAGCCATGAGTTGGTTCTCAAACAATTGGCCCGCTGACCTTGATTGGCCAAAAGACATTGTGCGACCAGAAAAAAAGAAAGATGCGGCATGAAGACGATAACGAAGGCGAATGAAGAACTGGACCGTTTGCAAAAGGGACACATCGGCGTCGCACTAGATGGCGATGGCGCTGGCGTAAAAGAGAAGAAGGCAATTTTTGATAGCACCAAAATTGGTGGAAAAATCGTGATGCTCGAGGGGGGCAGCCACAATCCATCCCTGCTGATCAATTATCAAAACCACCACATATCAGTGCCGCTTTCGCGCAAGGATATTGTCGGGCTGCAAGAGAAGTTTATGGGCCTGTTGCGCGTAGGGGCTGTGCAATGAGAGCGCTCGAGGAATACCTATACGACCTCAATATCCCCGTTCCGATGTTTCGCGACATAGTCGCTGCTATTGCGGTTATTTCTATCAGTTTTGTTGTTTGGTATTTCGCTGCCTGTGCAGAGATTTCATTCACGATTGGGAGAATGGTTTAATGCATTGCCCGCTCTGCGATCGACCGTTGAAAGAGGTGTTGTTGCCAGGGTTATTGGCCAGCCTTCCTGGTATGAATGCGCGGCGCCAGAGGGTTCTTTCTCTTCTGATAGAAAAAGACGGACAACCAGCAAGCTTTGATGAATTGTACTTGGCTGTTTGGGGCGATCTGATCTGCGGCGGCCCGTTGGCGGTGCGTGGTGGAATCTATGGTAATATTCGTGCAATCGAGGCAATAATAAAGCCGTTCGGTTGGCAGGTGCCAAACGTACATAACGTTGGCTTTCGCCTGAGTAAACTAGATCCATCGCCTGATTTTGGGGTGATTGGTATGTCTAATCAGGACTATCAAGAGCTCCCAAAATCGCTGCAACACGAAGCGCGATTGATGCGCAGTGAACTTGGTTCACCATTTCTTATGGTTGGAAAAACACCGAAGCGGGTAGCTGTTGCTGCCTGCTCGAAAGTGGGGGCTGCATGAGAGACCCGATCGTGCAATCTGTTATTGAAGTTGGCCGGATTATTTCCGTCGAGGATGAGGCCATGATTTCAGAGCTGCGCACGCGGTGGCTTGAAGCTCGCGCGCAGTTGAAGATTGTCGGGCAATCAGGCGTCGATAACACTCCAGAATTCAATGCAAAAATAGCTCGTTTGGAGATTCTGCGAAGCGCCTGCCATCGATTGCAAGCACTTTCCGAATGCGATCACCGCAAGCTGTATGGCGAGGTGTGCGCGTGATCAAATTTCGTTCTGCAGATATCGAGATCAGCAAGATCAAGCGTGCAACGCGATTGCGTCAGCTTAATCTTGCGTGGGTGGATGCGCTTTCGATCAGCATCAAACAGGATGGGCTGCAACAACCGGCTGTTTTACTCGAATATAAAGACGAATTTTATCTGGGTGCCGGTGGCCACCGGATCGCCGCATTCGAGAAGTTGAAACTGACCGTTATTCCCTCGCGCATTAAAATGGGTGAGACAGATAATCCGGTTGCTGAAGCGCAGCTATTGGAGATCGACGAAAATCTTATACGCAACCCACTTAAAGGGCTTGATCGCATGCGCAATTTGGCCATGCGCAAGAAATTGTATGAGGAAGTTTATCCGCAAACCAAGGCAGGCGGAGACCGGAAAAGTAAGAAGTTCGCCAACGCGAAAAATCAAAACGAAATCTTTTCGTTTAGTTCTGAAACCGCCGAGAAAATCGGCCTTGGTATCCGCACAGTCGAACTCGATATTTCCATATTCAACGCATTGAGCGAAGATACGATCGCCAGAGTTGAAGGCACGGAAATTGCGCAGAAAACCAGTGACCTTCGCAAGCTCGGTGATAGTATACAGCAGGATCAAAAACGTATTCTTGATCTGGTGCTTGGAGACGAGCCGGAATGCCAGACGATTGGCGAAGCAATTGAAAAATTGCAGGGCATTAGCAAGCAAAGTCCTGCAGATAAAATGTATCGTTCAACGGTCGGCAACATGAACCGCATGATGCCAAAAGACCGCCTTAGCGTGTTTGATAATTATAGGGATGAAATTGTTGCTTGGTTAAAGAAGGAGGGCCTTATTTGACCATCCTTCAAAAAGACTGGCTGACAGCATCCGAGATCAGCATTTTGAAACTGCGCGGAATGCCACAATCAAAGCGTGGCGTGCTGCAATTGATTGACCGTGAAAATTGGTCTGAGCGCGGCGAAAAACTGGCTAGAAAACGTAACGGCAAAGGCGGTGGTTTTGAATATGCCATCGAGAATTTGCCTGCAGCATCCCGGCATGATCTGGCGATCAAGCGCCACAAGGCAGCGATACCGGATGGCGTCGAAGTAATGACACCGGCGACCGTGCCGGACGACTTCAGCCAGCATCAAACCATTCGCCGCGACGCGCGGTTGGAGTTGCTCGCGATCTTCAAAATATTTTATGTGAAATGTGGTCTTTCACAACGCAGTGCAGAATTTGAATTCTCGCGCTCCTACAATGCCAATGCCGTTAAAATACCATCTTGGGTTCGTGCCGAGTTGAAATCCGTCTCTGCGGCATCGCTGCAACGCTGGCGGGCATTGCGAAACAAGGGTCAATTGCATGACCTTGGCGGCAAATATGGCCACGCCAAAAAGAGCATTCTAGCGCGGGCCGGTGGTGGCGAGGTCGCTAATTTTATCGGGGCGCTGATTGTCAAACAGCCCCATCTTACTGCAGATCATATTTCCGATATCGTCGAGGCGGAATATGGCAGTGATTTGGTGCTTGGCGATGGTGAACTGGTGACCTTGCCACCGATCCGCACGTTCCAGCGATTTATTGCGGACTGGAAAGCCGAGCATAATACCGCCCTGATCAAAATTACCAATCCGGACAAGTTCAATTCTGCGATCAAGTTCTCCGGCGAGAATATGAATTCGCATGTGGTTCGATTGAATCAGTTATGGGAAATCGACGCGTCCCCTGCCGACACACTTACAAAAGACGGTCGCCGCAACACCTATGCAGTGGTTGATATTTTCTGCCGCCGTATGTTGATCAATTCAACCGATACGCCACGAACCCAAACGATGCTGTCATTGATACGACGCGCTATTAAAGAATGGGGTGTGCCGGAAGTCGTTCGTATCGATAATGGGTCGGATTTTACTTCTTACGAAGCCAAGCGCGCATTTAATTCTCTCGGTATTGAGCTCGATATCACACACGCTTTTTCGCCTTGGGAAAAAGGAACTGTAGAGCGACACATCAAGACCATGCAGCATGGATTAATGCCGTTGCTACCGGGTTTCATTGGACACAATGTTGCCGATCGTAAAGTGATTGAGGAGCGCAAGGCGTTCTCTGCCAGATTGGGCAAAGACGATGCCAGCACCTTCACTGTCGATCTGACAGCGGATGAGCTTCAGAATTACATTGACCGATGGGTGCGGGATAAATACCAGCACAGCACACACAAAGGCATTTGCGACGAGACACCCTTCAACAAGGCCGCCAGTTTTAACGGAACAATCAAACGTATCGAGAACGATCGCGCGCTTGATTTATTGCTAATGCCGATCGCCGGGAAAAACGGCCACCGGACCGTGACCAAATTTGGCATACGCCTGGACAACGGGCATTTCATTTCTGCGGCACTGGATCCCGGTCAAGAGGTTTTCATCCGCCACGATCCCGAAGATATGGGCCGGATTTACTGCTTTGAAAAAGACGATGGGGCGTTCATTGCCGAGGCGATTTGCCCGGACCGGTTGGGCGTCGATCCCAAGGAAGCAATTATTGCAGTTCGACGCGAGCAGGCCCGGCGCATTGCCGAAGAGGTCAAGCCGCTGCGCCGTGAAATTGCCAAGATCAAACCACGCGATCTTATCGATGGTGTGTTGGCGACCGCGGCGAAAAAGAACGGCAATTTGGCGGCCTTTCCCAAGCGGGCGGAAGATTACAAGCCAATCGATCTGGCAGCGGCCATCGATGCCACACAGGACGCGAACACCACGACAAAATTGACCGACGAGGAAAAGCAGGCAGCCAACGAAGCGCGGGCGCGGATCGGGCAGCAGGGCAACGTGGTTGCAATTCGAAACGAGGGTTCGGGTAGCGCGCCAGCAATCGACGATGATTTGAAATTCTGGAACTGGGCGCACGAGCATCCGTGCCAGTTGAACGATGTGCAGAGGGAATTTCTACGGGAATTAAAAGGCAGTCAGTCCTTTCAAAGGCGGCTGAAAATTGCGGCAGGCCAATAGGCCAAAATATAGGGAGTTTATTATGGGTAAGGAACAAACAGAACCGGATTTCGCGAAGATCGTCCGGGTAGATGGGCAGCAAGTGCTTTTCTATATCGAGCCGTGCGGTGACAAGGCAACTTTGCATCGGATTGTTGGTGTTAGAGAGTGCTTCGTTGACTTGGAAATAACCAGAATAGAGCCAGATGTTGTTGACGATGTTTTCAAAAAGCAGGCCAACGAGCGGACTGCCAAAAGTTTAATCGAAACTGCATGCGCAATGATAGATCGACTTTCCATGAACGCTGATAACGAAGGAGACTCCCAATGAGAGCTCAATTCGTTGAAGTTGAAAACGTAGACCGGTTTCTCGCTGGTTGTGAAAAGGTCGAACACCGCGGCGCGCCTGAATCATCCTGGCATCTTGTTATTGGTGAGCCGGGATTCGGTAAAACCCGCACATTGGCTTGGTATTATTTGCAGAATGATTGCCTGTTGATTCGAGCAAAGGCAGGTTGGACACCGACATGGGCCCTGCGCGATGTGGCGAATGAGCTTGGCTTGCTAGCTGCGCGCTCTCGTGAAAAGCTTTACGAGCAGATCGTGATCGCGATGGCGCAAAATCAGCGCGCCATTATTGTGGATGAGATCGACCATGCCTTGGGTGATCGCCGCATCATCGAGACCTTCCGCGACATCTCGGACGAGACGGAAGTGCCGATTATTATTGGCGGGATGTCGGGTGTTGAAAAACGCCTGAAACGTTACCCGCAAATTTATTCCCGGATCAATTCCGTGACCAAGTTTCAGGCTTGCAGTGTTGAAGATGTTCAGCGTTGTTGTGACGAACTTTGCGAGGTCCACCTAGCTGACGATATCGCTCCGCTGGTTCTTGCACATACTGGCGGCCGGTTGCGCGAAGTGATCAATTATATTGCTGAACTCGAACGCATTGGCAAACGCTCCGGCGAGCTTATTACAGCCGATTCTCTACAGGGCAGAATTCTCACCAATGATGGTAAATCACGCACAGGCGTGAGGGCTGCGTAATGGCCATATCAGACGAGGTTCTTGCCCTGCTGGCGGCGGGTGAGCGAAGCGTGACGATTGATGAACTTGATCAGGCATTGCCGGATCATTCACGCAAGGAAATCATCAAAACAATTGGCCGGTTACGATACGACAAGCTGACCGGCAGCAAAAACATCGGGTGCTATTTTGCGACCGACAATGGTCGTCAATATGTGGCATCGGGCAAGACCATAAAATCAGGTCCGAAGAAAGCTCATACGGGCCAGCGAAGGCGCGTCAGTGGCACCATGACCACACGCCTATGGAAAGCGCTGCGAGCGCAAAGGAAAGCCACGACAATAGAACTGGTATCGCTGGCCCGGACCAAAAAAGACGGTAAGCCTGAGGCAACCGCAGCCCGAATTTTGCGCATGTGGTTTAACGCCGGATTCATCACCAAATTGGGTAGACGGAGGCAGGGCAGTTCACCCACTTCTAATGGTTATGTGGTTTGGTTTTTGGTGCGTGATAATGGTCCGAAAGCTCCGGCCTTTGATGGTCATCGTCGTTGTATCTCCGATTTGAACAATGGTGAAATTTGGACCCTTTGCGGCGAACCTTGGGTGGCTGTCACATGAGGCGCGGACCTGCACCAGGCGTGAAAAGCGCAGCGGATTCGGTTGCCATGCTGAAACAGTCATGGGGCGATCAGGTCACCGACTGGATGTTGTGGCTTGCCGAGGAATGCGACCGTACATCACAGGCCGCAGCGGCAAAGCGGATCGGTTATTCGCCTGCCTATGTTTCAACCCTGCTTCACAACAAATTTAAAGGCGATTTAAACGCCATTGAAAAAGCGGTTCGCGGTGCGCTGCGAGCCGAGACTGTCGAGTGCCCCGGCCTTGGCCAGAGCATCGCCGGCAATGATTGCCTCGTTTGGCAAAAAAGGGCGCAACACCTGCGCGCAACCAATCCGCTGCGGGTGAAAATGTTTCGCGCCTGCAGGGGCGACTGCCCGAACTCCCGCCAGAACTTCCAATTGAACCAAAAAGGAAAAGACCAATGACCATTCAGAACCTATGCGAAATCGAAGGCCGCACAATTACCCGTGTATCGCCGATCCTATTTTTTGATAACAAGAAATATATGGAGAATGCCCGCGGCGATCTTATTCCATTGGCCATGGTTCCGGATGCCAAAATCATGGAAGACGATACGGTGCGCAACATGCTGGCCTATGCCATTGATCTCAACGCGCAGCTAAGGCGATTCCTGAAACATTGCATGGACGATATCGGCGCCTATCAGGTTTTGCTTGAAGAAAAATATGACGCCAAACTTGGTGGGCCAAAAGGCAATATGACCCTGACCAGCTTCGATGGTTGCATGAAGGTAAGCGTGAACGTTGCCAATTTGCTACGGTTCGGGCCGGAGCTGGTTGTCGCTAAGAAAATCGTCATGGAGTGCATGGATGATTGGACCGGTGAAATGCGGGACGAAGCGCTAGCGATCATCAGCATCGCCTTCAATCAGGATCGAGACGGCCAGTTCAATCGAACCGAAATATTCAAGTTGCTGCAGTTGAAGATTACCGACGAGCGTTGGGTGCGGGCCATGGATGCCATCCGCGACGCCATCTTCATTATCGGCACCAAGTCCTATGTGAGATTCCACATGCGGGACGATCCAAAGGGTAAATGGAATGTAATCTCAATCGACCTTGCAAAGGCAGGCGCGTGATGGGACTCGGCGGCGAAGCATATCTCAGGGCGACCCGTACGCCCGAAAAGCTATCTGTATGGAAAGAATTTTATGAAGCGATCCACATGGGCGCTAATGAAATTACCCTGATGCATTTGAACAGCAGGCATTTTATCGAGCTGGCAACAACCATTAAAACTTTCTTGTTCACGGCAGAGCGGGCGAGAGAATTTGCCGATGCGTTTTTTGAACTTGATGGCATGGAAGCGCGGCCACTCACCGACCGGCTGTACCTTTACGCTGATCTGCTCGATGATCGCAGAAAGTGGGTGGCGTGATGGGTGTTGTCGATTTTCAAAAAGCAATTGCCGAGAACAATATCGGTGACGTTTGGGAGCAATTGGTCGGTGCCATCCAGATAAGTCAAACGGTCATTACTAACGGGTTTCATCTTGGCGTTTCTGTGGTTTGTGTAGAAACAAGCGTAGGCACGTTTTGGATGACGCCAGACAGCGCCGACAAATTTTCCAGAGTATTGTTGAAGGTTGAGGGTGAAAAACTGCGCGTTCTTGCCGACGCTCTGTCCACCTGCGCAGTCGCGGCAGTTGAAGCGGGGAGGACAATCCATTGACTGGTTTTGTTAATCGCAACGAACGTCCTGAAATGATGATTTTTCACGAGCCGGACGTTTTGGAATTTGCCGCCGATGGCAAAAGCCTTGGCAAGTTTCGCGTGAATTGCGCCAGAGAATTAGCGTTGCATGTGGCCAGTCCGGAAACCACCGATATCGGTGTGGAGATTCTCGCAGTTTACGACGAAGTTTTGAAGCGGGAAGAGGTAGCAAAGCTGGCCGCGGCCGATGCCGGGTTTGAACGGAGGGTGCCGCAATGAGCGCGCTCGCCCGAATCCACATCGCCAAAAAAGACCTTGGCCTGGACGATGACACCTATCGCGCTGTGCTGGTTCGCGTAACCGGAAAAAGTTCAGCCGGCGATATGAGCCCGAAAGAGCATCAGGCGGTGATTGATGAATTCATCAATCTCAACTGGAAGCCGGGCCGCAGGAACTGGAAGGCAGCATCCAAGAAAGCCTATGTGCGCAAAATATGGGCGATATGGGGCGATCTGAAAAAGCGCGGCATCTGGAAAAGCAAATCCCGCGAGTCTCTGATTGCGTTCGTTCTTGATCTGACGAACCGCGATGATCCTGAATTTCTGACAGCAGGCGAAGCCAACAAAGTTATCGAAGCATTGAAGGCAATGGAGAGGCGGGGCTGATGGGATACATCGAAAGAGTGGACCTCAACCATGGCGATGTTGCTCGCTGCCCACATTGCCGCGAAAGCCATGGGTTTCAATCAGGTGACTTTGAAATCGACAGCACGCCGGATCTGAAAGTGACCACGGATGATGAGGGCTATTGTCGCGACTGGCCGGATAACCAATACATCATGGTCGTTTGTTTGCATTGTCAGATGTTTATTGCGCTCAACTTCGATCGACATGAATCCCAAGCAGTACCTTGCCGGTCTTTAACCGACCTGCGTTATCTCGAAAATGTGGGGCTTTAATTATGAGCGAAGCGGCAAGAATTCGATCACTGGAACAACAGAACGCGGCCTTGCGAGAGTCGGTTGATATCCTGAAGGAAGAGGTGTTGCTGCACAAAAATGCATTCCCGGATGCGCAATGGCTGCCAGATGACGCCTTGAAAATGCCGTTAAAAGAAATCTCCGTTTGCCGGGCGTTTCTTCGCCGCCGCACACCGACTGCGGAATATATTTACAACACCCTATATGGTTTGCACGAGTGTGACATCGCCTTGAATTCTGTCCAAACTCACATATCGAAGCTTCGAAAAAAACTACATCCATTTGGCATATCAATCGATGCTCGCCGTAATTCTCATTACGTTATGTCTCAAGTCGATGTTGAGATGCTTAGAAGTTTGAGTGACCTTAGCAAAGTGAGGTTGCCAAAATGACTTGGCCTTTCGGTGATCTCAAGCGATATAAATACGGCGTGATCTTGATTGATTTTCCGTGGGCGTATTCTGCGTATTCTGCCAAGGGGTATGAGAAATCGCAGGAATCACATTATAAAACCATGCTGCTTGGCGAACTCTCTGCCATGCCGGTTAGTGAACTAGCGGCCAATGATTGCATGTTGGTGATGTGGGCCGTATGGCCGCATTTGAAACAGGCCATGGCCCTAATGGGTGAACTTGGTTTTGAATATAAGACCGGTGGCTCATGGACCAAAAGAACCGTTACCGGAAAGATCGCTTTTGGTACCGGCCATATCGTTCGATCATCCACCGAGCCTTATTTGATCGGTACGATCGGCAAGCCGAAACTGGTATCCAAATCTGAACGAAATTATATGGAGACATTTGAGGTTGAGGAATTCCCGACCGAGATTGATTCATTGCGACGCGAACATTCACGCAAGCCGCCTGAAATGCGCGAAATGCTGGGCCGATTATGTGGCGATGTTCCTAAGTGCGAATTGTTCGCTACCGAATATTGGCAAGGCAATGACGTTTGGGGTGATCAGCTAGGGAAGTTTGAGCGATGACCAGCCCTATAATCTCAGAGAAATTGCGCAATAACCCGAATACCAACCGACCTGTCGGAACTGGATTGAATTGCATAATTGGAACCAAGTTCGGTCGCTCCAGATTTTGGCGCGCCATCAATCAATTTTTTTGCAATGCGCTGCCTGTCTTTCATGGAGACCTGCGGATCGAGCAGGCCGATCAAAGCGCCAACGCTGGCAAAGAAAATAGTTGGGTCGCTGTCTTTAACGAAGTACAGACCGATGGATTTAATCGGCGCGTTTTCATTCTCGGCCGCGGCAACCAGGACGATGTTTCCAGCGGTATCAAACTGGCATGTGAAATACTTTTTCTGGCGGCAGGTCGTTTGTTCGGCAGCCATATTCTTGATGCCAAAATCTGTGGCGGCCGCAATAAACTGCTTGCCCGCATCTTTGGCGACAAACGAACCTTCAGCGGCGCTTATGCCCGTGCTGCCCAAAAGAATGGCCAGTGCAAATATTACCTCTTTCATCATCATTCTCCCTGCTGTTTTCAGCAGAATACACAATGCGAATCGCTGCGGCAAGGTGGAGATTGCAAATGTCGTTAATGGGCGAACAGTTGTTGAAACGGCTTGGCCCGGACGGCTATTTGCAGCTGCTGGAAAATTACGGCGGCATTCGGTTGTTTGTGCCAAAATCCGTGGAGCGCTCAGAGTTGACAACGGCGATCGGATTTGAAAATGTTAGGCTCTTGTCAGAGCGACATGGAGCAGAATACATTAAGGTTCCGCTTGACCGGGAATACCGGGCTAAAATATACCGGGCGCAAGGGCTATCCCATGCCCGCATTGCTCGCCGCCTCGGGGTCACCGAAAACGCAGTTGAAAAACTGTTCATCCGTGATCGCCGCCGCAATGAAAATCAAATCGATATGTTTGACACTGAGCCCGCCGCTCTGCCTGCCAAGGCAGGCATGAATATGGACAAGCGGAAAGCGTAATTTCTCCGAATAGCTTTCAGGAGAAATACCATGTCGAAAAAAGGCGCTGCATTCATTCGGAAACATGAGGGTTTTGTTTCCAAGGCTTACCGTTGTCCCGCTGGAAAAATAACAATCGGCACGGGTTTCACCAATGGTTCAAAAACCGCGTTGCAGTGGTTCAAGAAATCGCGCGGACACAAAATCCGCATGGGTGATAGGATTGATATTGTCGAGAATGACAAACTGCTCACCAAAGCGATGAATGAAGAATACGGCATCGGCGTTGCCAATGCTCTTGGAACCGCCGCACCGAAACATGCGAAGGATGCTGGTACATCGGTATCATTCAATTGTGGTCCCGGTTCTCTGAAATGGTCATGGGCTAAGCTTTATAAAGCTGGAAACATCAAACAATCAGCCGCCCGATTGCGCACTACTGCAGTAACCGCTCGCGGTCGCCGGTTGCGTGGATTGGTGCGCCGCCGTGATGAAGAGGCAAACCTTCTGCAGCATGGCGATTACGGAAATCTCAAATCAACCCCGAACAGTCATGGCGCAAAAGCCGGTACTGCGAAGCCAGTATTTAGCGAGCAGCTAAAGCAGGATCAGCAGATGCTGAATTCTCTTGGCTATGATTGTGGTAAGGCTGATGGCCTTTGGGGGTTTAAAACGGCAACCGCAGTAAAGGCGCTGCAACGGGCAACCGATCTGATCGTGGATGGTATCCTCGGCCCTGCAACCAGAGCCAAAATTATACGCTTGGCCAATGCTAAGCGCGAAGTAACTGGCGTGGCGACTGCGGGCGGTGGCACGGCTGGCGGCTCACTTGCAGTTGAAGATACGGCGAGTGTCGAAGCAATCACCCAAACTTCTGACTGGATACTCTATGGCGGTCTCGCTGTGCTGGGTGTTGGTCTTGCCTATCTCGCATGGTTCTACCGCGACGAAATCAAATCAGCTTTGAAACGCATTTAAAGGATAGTTAAATGGCCATTACAGGCATTGCAGCCATAGCAATCAAATTGGGCGCTCCTCTTCTTGCGGAGCTTTTCAAACGCAAGGGCGGTTCGTCGGGCAAGGTGGCTGGAAAGGTCATTGAACGACTTGCTGGCGAGTTGGGTGTCGAGCCGACACCAGCCGCAATCGAGCGGGAATATGCAAACAATCCAAAAGCCGTTTCTACAGTGTTTGAGAACATTGAAACCGATCTTGGTGCTGTGGCTGAAGCAGCGAGCAAGGCAACGATATCATATCACGATTTGATCAAGGGGGATCGTGACAGTCTATCGCTGCTCAATCGTATCTGGCGGCCAGTCAATGGCCTTCTATTCGGATTGGAAGTGGCAACCATCGTGTTTGTAGTTTGTGTCAAAATATACGTTGGCGATGTGGAAACTCTGGGCGCGGTGAAGCCGCTTTATGCATTTCTGGGCACTATTCTCGGAACCCATGCAGGTGTTGTCGGTGTTTATGTTTGGCGCCGGACGGATGAAAAACGGGCTGGTGTGGCATGAGCTCTAGAAATCCATACACATGGAAAATCGCAATTATCGGTTGTGCGATTTTAGTTTCGTTCTTCTGGTTGATGTCAGTTTTTTACGTTGAGCCATCCAAAAACCAATCTCGGCTGATGCCGCAAGCAGAGGCCAAATAGAAACCCATGCCTGATTCCTTAAAAGAATATCTAGCCATCGCAGCGTTGTTAATTTCAGTTGGCAGTCATGTTTATTTTTTCCTGACCAAAAGCTCCCGCGGTAACGAAAAAGACATTGGGAAAATGAACGCGAAGATTACCGATTTTGAAACACGGCTGCTGAAACTTGAAGGCGAGTTTCAGCACTTGCCGACAAAGGAGGGCCAGCATCGCCTTGAGTTGTCAATGTCGGATCTGACCGGTGACATGAAGCAAATGGCCGAGGCGTTGAATAGCATCAAGGGAACCAATGTGCGGATGGAAAAATATTTGCTGGAACGGAGCGGTAAATGAAGGACTACAAAGACGATTACAACGAAGATGCCCGGCTGACCATTTTGATAGAATTGGCTGAAGAAAATTCGCGCACTCTTAATGAAACCGCTTTGCGTCGTGCCCTGAAGGTATTCGGATTCCGGCGCGATCGCAATTGGGTGCGCGAACAATTGAAGGTCATGGAAGATTTGGGAGCCATCACAATCACCAGGGCCGGTACTGTTTTTATTGCTGTCTTGACCAGAGCAGGCCGAGATCACGTTGAACAGGATGTCGTGATTGAGGGCATCACTGTGCCGTCCGAGGAGTAACTGCATGGGTGAGGGTAAGGGTCGCGGCCAAATATCAAGCATTGAAGCTCTGCCGGATGAAGCCGATTTGGCTGTTGCCTGGGCGGCACAGGAATTGCGGGAACGCAAACGCACGGCTGTCGATATCCATGCAGAGTTTAATCACAAGCTTGCCGATCTCGGACTTGAGCCGATATCGTCGTCGGCCTTCGGTCGCCATTCAATGGCCATGGCCCAGATTGCACGGCGCATTGAAGATACCAGAGCCATCACACAGACATTGACCGAGCGGCTTGAGCCGGGTCAGACCGATGATCTCACCATCATGGTTGCGGAAACCATCAAGACGCTGGTGTTTGAATTATTGAATAAACATGGTGAAGCGGGTCTCACACCAAAGGATGCGATGGAAATGGCCAGCGCGCTTAAATCAGCCGTGAACGCTCAGAAAGTATCATCCGATCGTCGCCGGGCTGTTGAAGCCGATCTGGCCAAGAAAGTCGATGCGGTGCTCGATAAAGTCAGCACGGAAAAAGGCTTGCCTGCCACTATTGTCGCACAATTGCGCAAAGAGTTTTTTGGTATGAAATGAGACAGCCAAAAAACAAACGTTCAGCAACCAAAGCGATCTTAGCCCGAGATCCAAAAGACCTGCCTTCGGAACTTCCCCGCGGCGGAATGATCCCCGACGATCTCGATCCGTTTGCCGACGGCATTTTGATGAAGCATCAGAATGAGTGGATCGGAGACGAATCCCCTTTGAAGATTTGCGAGAAAGGCCGGCGCACAGGAATCACCTTTGCTGAAGCGCTCGATGATACGTTGATCGCTGCGTTGAAACGTTCTGAAGGTGGCAGCAATGTTTTTTATATCGGCGATACCAAAGCCAAGGGTCGCGAGTTCATTGGCTATGTGGCGCATTTCGCAAAAGTTGTTTGCGGGGAGCTGGGCAAAATTGAAGAATTCATGTTCGATGACGAGCGTGAGGATGGCACCACAAAATATATCTCGTCTTACCGGGTGACGTTTGCTTCAGGTTTTCGCATCGAAGCCCTGTCTTCCAATCCTGCCAATATTCGAGGCCTGCAGGGCATCGTTGTGATTGATGAAGCTGCCTATCACCGCAATGTGCGCGAAGTGGTTGACGCAGTTAATGCGCTTTTAATCTGGGGTGGCAAAGTCCGGATTATCTCAACCCATAACGGTCTGCTTAATCCGTTCAATGAGCTGATCACCGAAGCCCGTGCATTCAAGAACAATTATAAAATCCATGTCTATCCATTCCAGACCGCAATCGACAATGGTCTTTATGAACGAGTTTGTCTGGTAAATGGCCTTGAATATACCAAAGAGGGCGAGGTCGAATGGGAAGCCAAGATCCGCAAATCTTACGGTACACGCGACGCGGCGATGAAGCAGGAACTCGATGCTATCCCGGCCGATGCTGAAGGCTCGGCTCTTTCCCGTGTCGAGATCGAGCGGGTCAAGGAAAAAGGCATTCCGGTTATTCGCTGGAAGTTGTCCGATGCGTTCAAGGGTTATAGCGAAGACATTCGCAAATCTGCCCAGCGCGACTGGTGCCGGCATAATCTTAAAAAGATATTAGATTCACTCGATCCCAAGCGGGCCCATGTATTCGGTTCTGATTTTGCGCGCACCGGGGACGCTTCGGTATTTCTGATTTTTGAAATCGGTCAGGATACCATTCGCCGCTGCAAGTTAATTTTCGAAATGCGCAATGTGCCATTCGATCAGCAACGCGACGCGCTGGCCTATTGCGTCAAACGCATGCCGCGGATGGCGGGTGGTGCACTGGATGCCACCGGCAACGGTGCCTATGTGGCTGAAGCTCTGGCGATGAAATTCGGCGAAAGTGTTGTCGAAGTGAAATTGTCCACGCTCTGGTATCAAGAAAACTCAATGGCCTATATCGAGGCCTTCGCAGATGAAACGCTCACGCTGCCGGCCGATGAAGACATCATCCGCGATCATCAATCATTGGCCTATGTCAATGGCATTGTCAAAGTGCCGGACGATGCACGTTATCGCGGAGCCGATGGTCTGGATCGACACGGCGATAGTGCCATTGCCGGCATGCTCGCTTGGTTTGCTTCAAGACAAAACCCGGCTTCGTATGGATATAAGAGTGCAGCTGCTGGAAAAAAAGAACGCAATTCGCGCGACAGACGCCGCAGGCCGGGGCGCTCGATCGTGCCACAAATAAGAGGAACAGTATCACATGGCAGATTTACTCAAGGGTCTTACATCGCGGCTCCAGGACGCCTATGGTGCGCTGGTCAAGAAAAAAGATTTGGCACAGCCACAAGCCTACCCAACGAGAGGCGGCGTTCGGCCAGTCATTTCCGGGCACGCAGCGGATGGCATTACGCCGACAACGTTGAGCAAAATTCACAGGCAGGCTGCCGAAGGCGAGCCGCTTGAATATTTCAAACTGGCCGAAGACATCGAGGAGCGCGATCTCCATTACACAGGTGTACTTGCAACGCGGAAACGATCTGTCTCTCAATTGCCGATCACTGTAACGCCGGCATCCAATGCTGCCGACCACAAAAAACATGCGGAGTTTGTTCAGTCGTGGATTGATGATGGCATTCTTCAGGCCGCCCTGTTCGATATTCTCGATGCGGTGGGCAAGGGAATTTCCATGATGGAGATCGAATGGCGGCATCATGCCGGCCATACTTGCCCGAAGGAATTCATTTACCGACCCCAGCGCTGGTTTAAGTTTGATCCGGAAGATGGAGAAACCCTGTTGCTTGATAATGGTGGTAGTGGCGAATTATTGATTCCTCATAAATTTGTCATACACCGGCACAAGGCGAAGTCTGGCCTAACGATCCGTTCGGGTATTGCGCGGATCGCCAGTTGGGCATGGATGTATAAAACATTCGCGACCAATGATTGGGCAATGTTTATTCAAAATTACGGCATGCCGATCCGCATTGGTAAATACGGACCCAATGCCAGCGATGAAGAAAAGGATGTGCTTTGGCAGGCGGTGCACGATATCGCCGGTGATTGTGCGGCCATCATCCCGGCAAACATGTTGATAGAATTTCAAGAAGTCGCCAGTAAGTCGGGTTCAACAGACCTGTTCGAAAAGCGGGCAGACTTTCTCGACCGTCAGGTATCAAAACTGGTCCTTGGTCAAACCACCACAACAGATGCAGTTTCAGGTGGCCACGCGGTCGCCAAGGAGCACCGCCTGGTGCAGGAAGATATCGAACGCGCAGACTCGGTATTGTTATCTGGTACTGTCAATGCGCAAATCATTCCGAACATGGTGGCCTTTAATTTCGGGCCGCAGGACGATTATCCAAAAGTGCATATTGGTCGGCCGGACGAAGTTGATCTGGAAACCTTTGCCGACGCATTCGATAAGCTCGGACCGCAAGGATTGACCGCCGATCTAATGTGGATGCGTTCGCGCATGGGTATTCCGACTCCTGAAGATGATGCAGAACTGATCGGCGGCCGTCCCATTTCTGGCGAAAGTGCACCGCAACTCAATTCATTCGGCAACCCGCTTGGCAAGTTGTTGTCATCGCGCCATGGCCGTCAGCCGATCGAACAGAGCATCGATGTAATTTATCAACGATTGGGACAAGAGACTGCAGGCGCTTTGGGTGGGCTGACTGATGCCGTCCGCAAGGAGCTGATGGCGGCGACCAGTTTGAACGATGCCGCCGAGCGTTTAGCCAGGCTAAATCTCGATTCCGCTGAACTCTCAAATGCGCTGGCTCGCGGCATGGCTCTATCGCATCTTGCAGGCCAAGCTGCCCTGCTCGATGAGCTGGATGAAAGCTGATGAAGTATCAAAAAGCCAGAAAGCCCATAACTCGCCACACGTGCGATTCATTTTTTTTGCGCGGGTTTCGTACTCGCCGAGCAGCGAATCGGCAATTTTCACGTTTAAAACCCCTTTAATGGAAGCGTTATCCCATGGGCATTGAACAAGACGCGCTCGAACTGCCGCCTGAAGCTGCAATCCGGTTTCTTCAGGAAAAAATCAATGTGCCGACAAAACACTGGCGTCAAGTTTATGGCGCGGCCCATTCCCATTCATTCATGGTGGCCGGTGCAGCGACCGAGGCGCTGGTCGAAGACTTCCGTAGCGAGATCAAAAAAGCACTGGAAGACGGCACCACGCTGGAAGAATTTCGCGCAGGTTTTGACAACATCGTTAAGAAACACGGCTGGGAATATACCGGCGATCGTAATTGGCGCACGCGGATTATTTTCGAAACCAATCTTAGATCGGCCCATGCTGCCGGTCGATATCACGAGCTGACAAAACCTGAAACTCTGCTGTCGTTTCCATATTGGCAATATAATCATTCGGGATCCAATCACCCGCGGATCAATCATTTAAGCTGGGATGGCGATGTCTATCGGGCAGATGCGCCATTCTGGCAAACCAATTATCCGCCCAATGGCTGGGGTTGTGGTTGTTTCGTCACGCCGGTTTCAGATGCGGGCCTTGAACGACAAGGCAAAACCGGACCGGATACGCCGCCCAATCTCGAGCAGCTTGGCACCGATGTGCCGCTTGGCGTCGATCCGGGCTTTGAATGGAACCCCGGTCAACGCTGGTTAACCGGTGGTCGGCCGGGCCAGAAGATCGCAACAGTCAAACAGGTAGCAGCTTTTGCGCTAAGGGCGCTTGATGGTGAATTGCCAGTGGCGGCCACCGTACCGATCGCCAATGTGCCGGCAAGTCTGGCAGCACGATTGGAATTGCCTAAAAAATCTTCGGTTCGGCTTTCGGTGCAGACCATCCGCGATCATGCGGGAAAGCATGATGTGACGATTGATGATTATATCAATCAGGTGCGCCCGGCGCTCGATGATGTAGTCATCAGAAGCAGGGACAGGATTTCTGCCAAGGTGGAGATCCGCGGCAAGCCATTCATTGCAGGCTTTAAGGTAACCCGTTTCAACGAATTCCTGATGGTGACTTTGCGCAAAGCAAGCCCGCGCCAGATCAGGCAAATTGCAGAATTAAAAAGACTTGGAAATTAGAGGCGCGCCGCTGGGCCGGAGCAAATCCCAGACAAAGGCTTCCGAAAATGGCTCGACGCGCCTGTTGTTTATATAGTGCTTTTCCGTTAAAGCGTCAATAATGTCAGGCGCCGCGATCATAGTAACAACCGAAGTATTAGACAAACCGGTTCGCCGTGCCTTCAAAAAGCTGTCCGGCGCCATGCGGAATACCACGCCGATTATGGCCGCGATCGGTACTGGAATTGTGGGTTCGACCCATCAACGCTTTGTTTCCCAGACCGAGCCAAGCGGCAATTCATGGCAAGCGCTCAATCCTGAATACGCTGCGGGCAAAAGAAATTCCCGTATCCTAACCGAGAGCGGCCGGTTGCGCGATTCCATATCATCGCGACCTGGACGCGACGAAGTTGAGATCGGCACCAATGTGATTTATGCTGGGCCCCATCAACACGGTGCCGTTATTACTCCGAAAAACGGCACGCACTTGATTTTCAAAATTGGTGGCCGCACTGTTGGCGCCAAGTCCGTGACTATTCCAGCCCGGCCGTTCCTCGGGGTTTCATCGGATGATCGCACGATGATTGCAGAAATCGTGTTCGGTTTTTTGAAACGGGTCTTTAAACGCTGATTAAAGCGCTGCCTAATCCCTCCTTTACTTCATGCCTGCCACGGCAGGCATGAAGTAAAGTTGCAGACGGGTCTAAACCCGATGCATGGAAAAACTCCTCTGCCATTTCGTTCAACAACTGCCAGCCACTGAGGGTGAAGCTCCTGAATGGATTCAGCTAATCCCTGCCGGGGAATTTACCGGCGACGATGGACGCGGCCCATTTACTGCTGATCTTCAGGCGGTCGTTGAAGCATCCAGCCATAACAAAATGGCCATTGACGAAAATCATTCAACTGAATTGCTGGCGGTCAAAGGCGAGCCTTCGCCTGCTCGTGGCTGGATTGTTGAAATGCAGGCCCGTGATGATGGAGTTTGGGGACGCGTTGAATGGACGGAGGACGGTGAAAGACTGGTTAAGAGTCGTTCTTACGGGTTTGTTTCCCCTGTATTTATGCACACCAGAAAAAGACCGTACCGGGTTAGCCGGATCACGAGCGTTGCGCTGGTCAACTCACCCAATCTCACTTCCCTAAAATCACTTCACAGAAAGAACGATCCTATGGATGAAGAACTGTTAAAATTGCTCGGCCTTGAAGCCGGTGCAGATGACGCTGCTGTAGCTACTGCCGTTAAGGCGCTTAACGCGCGCGCAGCCGAGCATGATGAAAGTCTGGGTGCAATTGTTGAAGCGCTTGAGATTAACGAGGGCGCCAGCTCCGAAGACATGGTCGCTGCCATCAATTCCCGCAGCATAACGCCAGCAGGCGGTGAAGACTCATCCCTTGTCAAAGGCCTGCAGGATCAGATCAAGCTGATGAACAGTCGGCTTACCACTATTTCCGACAGTGCAGCCAAAGACAAGGCGGTGCATTTTGTCGATGCAGCAATTGCAGATTGCAAGCTTGTTCCGTCTTTGCGCGATCACATGATTTCGCGCCACATGAAAAACCCGGCTGATGTGGAAACAGAAATCGGCGCAATGATCTCACTCAATTCTGGCGGTCTCACAGAACGCAAGATCGACGACACCAGCACGATTAGTGCAGTCGATGATCAGGTCTGCGCTCAGATGGGGCTCGATCCAAAAGCTTTCGCTGAAACCTCCAAAGCAATCAGGAGTGCACACTAATGGTCGCCGTCAACGATATCGAATCCCCCAGCCGTAGCGGTGATCGCTATGGCTATCCGGTTTATACCGGCATCAAACATTATGGTCGCTCGATTGTGGCGATCAATGCCAATGGGCAGTCGGTTCCGGCAGGTCATGCAGACGAGGTTTGTCTGATGGGTCTAGCTGAAGATCACGCCGATAACACCAATGGCGCTACTGGCGACAAGACCGTGCAATGCCTGCGCGGTGTGCGTCGATATCCTGTTGTCGGAGCCGATCAGTCGGATATCGGCAGTCCGGTTTATGCGCTGGACGATAACACGCTGCAGCTAACCAATGCTGGCGGTGAACTTCAACTCGGAGTGCTTGAGGCGATTGACGCCGATGGCACATGGATCCGTATTTAACACCCAAGGGTAAAGGAATTTTTTAAAATGGATATCAATCAAGATACCCTTGAAGCGATTTTTACCGGTCTTTCAACGGCGTTTAATGTCGAAGTTGCCAATGTTGAAACTGCCTATCAACAGGTGGCAATGACCGTGCCGTCGACGACAGCGATGAATGCTTATCCGCGCCTGGACGAATTACCCGGCATCCGTAGGTGGGATGGTGACCGTGTGGTGCATGGCGTTGGCGCAAACAGTACCGTCATTGAGAATGAAGAATTTGAACTGACAATCGGCATCAAACGTTCGCGCATTCGAGATGATCAGATCGGTCTATTTACCCCAATTGCCGCAAGCTTTGGGCGAAAAACCGCGGCTTTTCCTGACTCATTGGTTTTCCCGCTGATGAATAATGGCGAAAACAATATTGGCCCTGATGGTCAAAACTTCTTTGATACCGACCACCCGGGCTGGAATGAGGAAGGCCAAGAAGCGTCGGTTTCAAACTATGCACCCGGCGCGAATCCGGCCTGGTATCTGGTGGATGACAGTCAGGTCTTTATGCCTTTGATTTTTCAGGATCGGGAGAAATTTACACTTACCGCACGTGATGACCCAAAAGATGAAGGTGTCTGGTCACGAGGTCAGTTTGAATGGGGTATCGATGGCCGTTGCGCTGCTGGATATGGCTCATGGCAGTTGATTTACAAATCCAAAGAAGCGCTGACCATCGAGAGCTACAAGGCTGCGAGAGCGGCGATGCATTCCATTCGCAAGCGATCAGGTGAAGTCAGCGACATCAAAACAAAGAAATTGCTGGTGCCAAACGTCCTTGAAGAAGAGGGCAAAAAAGTGGTCGAGGCTGCTTTGATTGATGGCGGCAACAGCAATATCTGGGTGAACTCCGCGAGTTTGTCCGTCATTCCGCAGCTCGGTTAAGGAGAAATTGCATGTCTAATATTCGCTTAATATGCCACCGCCCCGGATTTCGTCGGCTTGGCATTGCACATGAAGCCTCGAAGGTCTGGCCAGCAGATCGCTGGACCGATGAGCAGCTTACTATCTTTGACAATGATCGCCAGTTCGAAGTTCTGACTGGCGGTGATGTGAAAATCGAGCCGGACGATGCCGTAGTCCCGATCGAAGTTGAAATCGGTTCACTTGATGCCGATGATCAGCGTCGGTTGGATGCGATCGACGAGGTTATCTTCAATCTTGTGGCGGCAGATTACGGCACTGAAGGCCAGCCACTTATCGGAACTGTGGTTGATGCGCTTGGTTTTGTTCCGATGCCTGAAGAAATTGTAGCATCCGAAAAACGCTTAGATCCAGATGCGACGCCCGGTGATTGGGGTAGCACACTGCGAGCCGATGCCATCGCCGCCGCTGTGCACAAGTTCAAGGAAGATGATTTCACCAAAGAAGGCATTCCAAAAATCCCGGCCTTGCAAAAGGCGATCGGCTTCAAACCAACGCCGGATGAAATCAAAGTGGCAACGCCGAAATAAATACCCCCCCGAAGGGCGGCGGCGAGTTTCCCTATGGCTCGTCGCCGTCCACCTCAATTCAACAGACGGGCCACAGTTGCGCAGTGGCTGTACAGAATAACGAGGCGGATCGCGCTAACCGTCTTACTAACGAAAGTGAAACTATGAGACTTTTAAAAACCTCATTTGTAACTGTGATCAGTTTGTTTCTTGCGACCTGCGCACCTGCTATGGCGGAAGTCGGGCTATCAGGATTTGAACTGATCAAAGTGGATCCGCCGGCGCTGATGTCACTTGATATCGAGCAGGTCGAATTTACGCAGGACATTGCCCCGAATATTGCCGATGAAGATGGCAGCAAGGTGTTTGAACTTTACGCACTGCAAGGCGATCCATACTCGCAGGTTGTAGAGCTCGATTTCGAGCCGCTTGTTAAGCAGATTCATTTTACGACCAGCCCGCCAAGCCTGCACATTCTCAATTTCAAAAGCTCCAATGTCAGCTTTGAAGTTGGCTGGCTAAATTCCTAAACGATAGAAACTAGTTACCCCGAATATCCTGAAGGTGGGGGGAGAACACCCTCACCTTTTTTCTAAAATCTCACCGCAGGGTGAGCGAAAAGCGAACCGGCACCAATGTGCCGCGCCTCGCAGTCCGGGCCAAGCCCGAAACGACGTGAGAGAGAAAATGTACGCAACTATTACCCAGATGATCGAGCGCTTTGGTGAAACGGACATGATCCGCTTGTCCGAACCAGAAGATCGCACGGCCGAGACCTGGAATGTTGCGAAGATCGAAACGGCCTTGACCGACGCAAGCGTTGCTGCCGACAGTTTTTTGCGCGCACGCTATGCCCTGCCGGTGGCAAATCCACCGCGCGATCTGGTCAGACATGTATGTATTTTGGCCCGATATGATCTGGCTCAGGGCGGTAATATTACGCCCAGCGATGAAATGACCGATGGTCGCAAGGACAGCCTTGCCTGGTTCAAACTGATTTCTGACAACAAAATCAATATTGATGCGCCATCATTGAGCGGCACGACCAATGCCAGCCATGGAGCAAAGACTTCCGATAGGCCGCAGAAATTCTCTGCCAGTGATCTGGCGGCGCTTTGAATGGAAAACTTCGACCTCGCACCTATCAAATCGATGGAGCCGGTTATCGTTGATCGGTTGCGCATGGCATTTCCTGAAAAGGATTTCGCCATCGAGCGCATCCCAGCCAATATGACCATCAATGAATTTGGCCGTATAGCCAGATTGTCGCCGTTTATTGGCCTGTCATGGGTGAATATGAAATCCGATCCCGATTCAGGTCGGCAGTTGAAGGCCAATTGGGGCTGGCGTTTATTTCTGGTGTTCAAGGCATCTGGCAATCTGCAAGTCCGCTTCAAGGGCGATGCCCGCGATATTGGCCTCGACAGTATGAGTGATGTTGCAATCGTGATGCTGCAGGGCGCGGTGTTCAAAGACATTGGCACATGCACCGTCACCTCTGCTGAAGCAACTTATGCTGAAGGCTGGGCCGATGACGATACGGTTGTTGCCATGGTCAATTTCCATATTTCAACTGTGACCTCGCCAGCCGCTTATGCGTTGGTTGAGCCTGATGATTTTTCAATGCTAACCGTTGCCTGGCTCAATGGTAGCGCGGGTGATCCCGAAGACCAGCCTGTAATTAATCAGACAATTGATATTCCTCAAGGAGACTAATGATGTTGGAGAAAACCAAACTATCGCCGGTCAAGGGCCGCTTGGTATCGCTGGAAAATGGCCAGCCGTGGCCAGTTGGCAAGGACGGTAAGGAGATCGACCACCCTGTGGTGAAGTCCCGTTATTACCGCCGCCGTCTTGCGGATGGCGATCTACGCGACAAGGAGGCCGAGGCTGTCATGCGCAAAGCAGAAGCCGACGCCCGGAAAATCGAAACCGCCAATGGAAAAGGTAACAAATAATGGACCAGATTACTTTTGATCAAATCCCTTATGATCGTCTAGAACCAGGCACATTCACTGAGATTCGCCCGAACTATCGCAATATAGGCCTGCTACCCTATCCTGTGCGCTCGAACATTATCGGCCAGAAATTGGCAGCCGGCACGCTGGTTGAAGGGGTTGAACAAGAGATCGTCAATCCCGATGATGCAATCGCATTGTTTGGTGTCGGCTCGATCGGTGCCGAGCAAGTAAGAGCTTTCCGAAAAACCAACAAGACCACGCCGCTTTATGTGGTGGCGTTGGGTGATGCTGACGGTGCAGTAAAAGCAACCGGTACGTTTACCTTTGTTGGCTCACTGGCACTTGCAACGGTTCTGCGTTTCAAAGTTGCTGGCCAACAGGTCCGCATCACTGTTGAACCAACGGACGTTGTCGCCGATATGGCCACTAATCTGGCCGCCGCGATCATGGCCGAGACTTCACTTGTGGTCACTGCCGGCGCTGCCCTTGGGGTGGTAACAGTTACCTGCAAACATGGCGGTGAAGTTGGTAACGATATCGATCTTCGCGTCTACACCAAAGACCAGCCAATTCCCGATGGCCTGACCATCGCTGTGGCTGATATGGCCGATGGTGCCGGAAACCCTGATGTTGATGATGCATTCGATGCTTTGTCCTCCTCCTGGTACACGCAGTTCCAGATGCCTTGGAACGATTCAACCAATATGGCCAAGTTTGCCGCCGAAATGCGCGCGCGCTTTACGGCACTGGCCAAATTGGACGCGCACGGCTTTGTTGCCAAGCGCGGTACCTACGGCGAATTAGGTACCTTTGGCGAACTAACCAATGAGCCGTTTATTTCTGCCATGGGCTTGAAGAATTCGCCCACATCCTCATGGGTATTGTCGGCTGCAGTATGTGGTCTTGCAACCTTCCATTTGACCAATGATCCTGCGCGTCAATTGCGCTCTTTGGTGGTTGAAGGGGTTGAGGCTCCTGAAGCTGTGGATCAGTTCACCGAGACCGAGCAGGATTTATTGCTGCGCAAAGGCATTGCAACCTTTGACCGTCTGCCAGATGACAAGCTTACCATTTCCAGATTGATCACAACCTATAAGACTTCCAATCTCGGCATTCCCGATCGGGCTTGGATGGATATTATGGTGCCGGCAACATTGAGCCGGATTCGATATGACTGGTCGGCCTATGTTGGTCTTTTATACCCAAGATCAAAGCTGCTCGATGATGAAGATCAGGCAGCCTTTGTGGATCGGGGTGATGATGACGATGGTCTGGTTGGCAACGCTGTTGTTACCCCGCGCCGCATGCACGGCTCATGGGCGGCCCGTTGTGCGCTCTATGCTAAAAAAACATGGGTTGAAAAAATCGAAAAGACTTTGAAAGAAAGTTATTTCGTCCGTGGTGATGACGGTAAAAACCGTCTCAACGCATCCCAGCAATTAATTATTGTCGGCAACCTCATGGTACTTGCCGGTGCACTCGAATTTCAGGCCTAGGAGGGCCGGTTAAATGCAAGTTTTAGGTATTATCGATATCGTATGGCGCGGCCGTAATATACCCGTCGAAAAAGGTTCCAAGATGAGACTTGGCGGGATTATGAACAACCCCGTCACCTATGGCCGCAAAGTCGCTCGCGCCCAAGAGTTTCAGGGTTCGGAAGTGACGGTCAAAACCCATCTTGAGCGTGGACAGCGTTGGGGCAATACGTGGGACTCTTCTGAAGGCGAACTGCAGGTGATCTGCGATACCGGTCAGTCCTATATTTTTGGTGACGCTTTTTTGTCGGGTGACATTCCGGACATTACTGGCGGAGACGGTGGCGACATCGAGCTCAAATGGTCCGCCTCTGCCGCAATCGAAATACTATAGTTGACCGGCGCTAATGCGCCGATTGACATTCATTTTAACCAACCAGGACAATGAATATGGAAAACAAGAACAGCAAGACAACGTCTGAAATTGATATCAATCTCGATGACGAAATCATCGTGGATGAAGACACAAAAACTGTAACACCTTTGACAATTGATACCGATGTGGTTGACGAGGATTTGGATATCGATCCCAAGGATCGCTTGCCGTCGCGCGCAATCCTCAATGCAGACGGTTCAGTCACTCTGCCACTTAAATATTCTGTCCCTATGAAAACCAAGAAAAACGGCAAGATCAAAACCCGCCTGTTTTCTACTCTGAATTTGCACAGGCTGAACGGTGTTGATCGCCGGGTGATTGGTTCTGCCAGCGACGAAATGATGTCAGCAACGGCCCTTGCCCGTATGGCCCGGCTTAATCAGGCGGTGGCTAATCGGCTCGATGAACTGATGGATATCTCGGATACGAATGCGGTTGGTCAAGTATTGGCAAATTTTACCTCGACTGGCCTGAAGACCACCAAGGCTGGTTAGGCATAATTGCGGCATCCACCGGGTTTACAGCCCACGAGCTGGATGCATTCACCGCCGACGATATCACCTATTGGTTTGACACTATTATGGCCGGCCGCGGGCTGGAAAAGGAGTGGGAAAGTTGAGCAGTTCAAGTATGGACCTTTCCGTCTTTGTACGCCTGAGGGATCGTTTTTCTGGCAAGCTTCGCGGTATCATGCGCGGGTTGAACCGTCTTGGTTCGGCTGCTAAACGCATCGGCTCGGTGGCCGGGATTATCGCCGGCATTACATTTGCCGGTCCTGCAGCTGAAGCTGCAAAGTTTGACCAGAATTTAAGAGATATCGCTGTGACCTCGGGTATTGCCCGAACAGAGGTTGATGCCTGGATTGCAAGCCAGCGATCGGCCTATGAGGATCTGGCACTGCTTACGGCGCAATATTCCGAAGATGTGTCCGGTACCGCGGGCCAATTGAGACAGGCAGGTTTGAGCGACGCGCTGATCGATCAACTCATGCCGTCAATATCGAAATCGGCCAAAGCCGCCACTGCCGATATTACCGATATCGGTAAAGTAGCCTTTGCGCTTTCCAAAAATCTCGATGTTCCTGCCAGCCAAATGGAAGATGCTCTGGGCAAGCTGGTTGTCGCCGGCAAGGAAGGTCGCTTCGAGCTGAAGGAAATGGCCAAGTATTTCCCGGCACTGACAGCGCAATTGGCAGGCTTTGGCATCAAAGGACAGGAAGCGGTCTCAATGCTCGCCAGTGGCCTACAGATTGCCATTCTGGGCGCATCCGATCCGGCACAGGCTGCGAACAATTTCCAGAACTTCCTGCAGAAAGTATTGGCTCCGGACACGGTCAAACGATTTGCCGATAGTGGCGTTGATATTCTGGCAGTGATGCAGGACGCCGCCGTCAAAGGAATTAATCCGATCGAGGCGGTGATTGCCAAGACCGAAGATTTGACAGGCGTATCCGCAAAAGTGGTGGCAAAATTGATGGCCGAAGCCAAGGCCAACGGCATTGAAGGAGCTGATGCCCTTAAAATTGTCAACGAGCAGCTAGAACGGATCGGCGCTGCCGGCAAGCTGGCTGAACTGTTCGGAGATCAGCAGGTCAAGGCGTTCTTGCTGCCATTCCTTGCCAATATCGACGAATATAAACGGATCAAGGCGTCGGTAGACGCAGCCGGTGCTGATGTGATCCAGACAGATTTTGAAATCCAGATGGACGGCCCGGCCAGCCAACGTAAAATATTCACAGAGCTGGGGATCCAGTCGGCGCGTGATTTCGGCGATGCGTTTAATTCTTGGTTGCCAAAGGTCAATAAGCATTTGCTGGAATTGCGATCCTATATGCAGGGTCTGGAAAGCGATGTGCCAGGCGCGAAGAATGAAATTCTAAGTTTTGCCGCGGCTGGTCTGATTGCTGCAATGGGGCTTGGCATTCTCGGATTTGTGCTGCCGGCAGTGGCGACCGGCATCGGCGTTGTGGCTTCATTATTTGCTGCCGCATTCTCGCCGATCGGTCTGACCATCGCGCTACTGGTGGGCGGTGCAATCCTGATCATGAAGAATTGGGATAAGGTCGCGCCGTATTTTGATGGCTTAGTTTCAGACCTGCAGGCGAGCTGGGAAGTGCTGAAAAGTTTCGGCAGTGGTTTCGGTGAAGGCTTCATGGCTGAGCTGGGGCCCGCGCTCGGGCCTTTGACCGAGTTGGCGGGTCCGATCGGCAATGTGGCTGAGAACATATTATCAATGTCAAAATCGTTATTGAGCCTTTTCTCTGTCGAGATCAGCAGCGATGCGGCAAGAGGGCTGGGTGAGATTTTAGGTCAGTTCGCCGGTAACTCGCTCGGTACTGCAGCTGCAGGTTTGAAACTGTTGGTGGATACCATTAATTATCTGGTTGAAGGCCTGCAGCAATTGTTTAACTTAATCAGCGGCAAGCCGATTGAATGGGATGTTCTTGCCGGAACGGGCGAGGAAGTGTTTAGCTCGATCGGTGATTTGCTAAATAGTATTCTTAAAACGGTTGGCGACCTGCTCGACATGGATTTGACGATTGACTGGTCGGCGCTTGGGGCGACTCTCGATGGAGCGATTCAAGGCATCAAGGACAGCATCAATGATTTGATAGGGTGGTTTTCTGGCATAAGCTGGCCAAGCCTGCCATCATGGTTTGGCGGCGGGAGTAAAAAGAAACCCGGCGATCCAGAAAGTTACGGACCTGAAGGCGCGTGGAGAGGCCTAGATGCTTCAAATACAAGAAAACCCGCAATAGGCCCTACTGGTGTTTCACCAATCAGCCAGCGATCCAACGTACAGGTTGGCGGTCAAATCACAATTAAGGTTGAGGGTCCGGGCAAGGTCACGTCTACCCAAAGCGCAAATTCCAAAGTGCCGATCAATGCTGGCAGAACGGTTGGTAGCCCATGATTTGGGATAGCTTATCGGATTTATTGCCTGGTCTAATGCCAGCAGTATATCGTGGCCTCGATTTCCATATGCCGGATACATCGATTGAACCCGGTCGCAGGATTGCTGAGCATTTGTTTCCGGGCATCGATATCGCTGCCTATGATGATACGGGAAAAGCTCAACAGATCGTTACGTGCGAGGGACTTTATATTGGTGATGATTATATCGCCAAAGCCAAGATGTTTGAAAAAGCATTTGAACGGCCGGGACCAGGACAACTGATCCACCCGTGGCTGGGTGGCATGCGCGTGCTCATCGATGGCACGGCCGATATTTCATTTTCCGATCGCGAATTGCGGGTTGTTCGGTTTGTTGTCAGTTTCAAAAAGATAGGTTTCGGCGGCGGTGCTGCCTATGGCGGTTCGACCATATCGAAACTGCTATTTGTCGCCCGATCATTGATTGCGCCGGCACGAGGCTTGATTCGACGCGCTGAGGGAAGCACATTGTCGAGGGTCCGGTTTAAAGCGCTGCAACGCTCAAACCGGATTATTCGTGAGGCCTTTGCAGAGGTCAATGCTTTTGAAATTGTCGATCTTGCCAATCAGTTTTTGGCCATTCCGGCCGATGGGCTGGCGCTTTATGACAATTTGTCAGCCTCGCTTGATCTTGGGTTTGATGCAGTGCCGGATTGGGGGGGAACTTCACCAGTAGCGCCTGCAGCTGAAGCGGCGGCAATAACCGGTCTTGCTGCAGATATTGCAGTATCCCAGTTGCTTGATGTCACTGCCAGTCTCACTGCCAACGCAACGCTGGCGCCATCACCAACCGACAAAGCAATTATTATTGCTTCTTGCGTCTTTCCATTTTCTGCAGCCCTGCAATTATCGACCATCATCGAGCACGAGGCCCGCGACAGTGCCACTGCATTGCGCGGCCGGATTGCCGAGACAGCCAGCGCAATCGAGGAAAATCTGGTTTCCCTTTCCACCACGTCCAGCGTTGCAGCGGCTAGTGATCTGTTGCGCACCGTGATCGAGGCAAAGCATGCGGCCGCCAGCGATATCAACGAAGCGATTGGCCGTCTGCCTGCGGTTCTTCGGGTGGAGTTGGAAACGGAAACCGATGCATTTTTAGTTGCAAATCACTATTATGGCGATGACCCGGCATTGGTTGAGGAAGGCCACGCCAGTATTGTTTCCAGAAATCGGCCGCGCAATCCGGCCTTGCTTTCATCCGGCGCGCTCGAGGTCTTGCGCTGATGGCCACGCGCAAATTTAGGCTGGAAATTGAGGGCGTTGGAACCTTCGATGCATGGACCATTGCCGAGGTTACTCGTGATCTGCAGGATTTTGCCGGGACATTTTCGTTTACCCTGCGCGATGCGACCAGAGCCATTGCAAGCTTTGATTATGCATCACCGCCGCCCCTGTTTCAGATGCGGCCGGGGCCGGGCCTCGAAATCTACCTCGAGGGTGAATTGATATTGGTAGGCTGGATTGAGAATGTTGATGTGGATATTGATGCGGAGTTTGGCGAAGTCACGATTTCCGGTCGCGATAAGAGCGGCGATCTGGTGGACAGCGCCGCTGCACCTGATGGGCCCGGCGAATTCAAAAATATCAAACTGGAAGATGCTGCCAAGAAGATCGCCGCACCGTTCGACCTGACCGTCAAAACTGAAATTGATACCGGAGAGCCATTCCCGCGCTATCCGATAGGGGTTGCGGAAACCGCCCTGTCGGCCATCGAGAAGGGTGCAAGACAACGCCACGCGCTGGTTACTTCCGATGGTAAGGGCGGCATTGTCATCACCCGCAGCGGTAAAGAAAAGGCACCGGGCGATCTCACCCTGCCGGGAAATATCCTTTCATCCAGTGGCCATTACAGCCATGAGCGCCGGCATTCTGAAACGATTGTCCGGGGCCAATCTGAAAAAGCTGAAGGACGCCGGAAAAAACGCAAGGCCAAACTGAAACCGGGCGATCCGGCACTTGATGGCGAGGCGCGGGCGCTGGGCGATGGCTCGGCCACGACGCGTGAGCGAAAGGGCATTGCGATTACCGGCCGGACCAAAGACCCGGAGATTACACGCCACCGCCCGAAAGTACATTTGACCAAAAGCCAGCCAAGCAAACAGGGCGCGCAGGACGAAGCGGATTTTCGATCACGTGCAGCAAGGGCCAATGGCGAGGAAGTGACAGTCACCGTGCACAGTTATTCCGTCAATGGAATATTGTGGAAGGTCAATCAACTGCCCAATGTGAATGACGCCTTTCAGGGCATTAACAGGGACATGTTGATATCGCGGATTGCCTATCGTTACGCCGAAGACGAGGGCGAGATCACAGAAATGACGGTTATGTCACCCGAAGCCTTCGACAAAAAATCCGTGGGTAATCGCCGAAAAAATAGCAAACGCGGCAAGAAAAAATCAGGGCCACTCGATGGCACCGCCAGAGCACTTTGATTGAAAGTCATTATGATGGATGATGAAACAGCCGGTAATTTGCGCGGTATGATACGCCGGGGAAATTTGAAAAATTTTAAGGATGATGGGGAAACCCAAACCGCCTCAATCGAAATTGCTGAAGGCATCTGGCGCGATGATGTGGAAGTGATGCAGCCCTATGGCTTTGCCAGCCACGTGCCGGAAGATGGCGCACTTGGCGTAGTGCTTGCCATTGGCGGTGATGAGGGGGATATGGTCATTTTGCCCATAGCTAATCCAAGCAAGCGCCTTGGAGAATTAAAGCCGGGTGAAGTTGGTTTTTATAACGAGCATGGTGATAAGGCGATCATGACGGCCGGTGGTTCGCTTGATATTTCCACCGGCGCAACGGTCAATATCACCACGGACACAGGTGTCACCATTACCGCGGTGATAACGAAAGTGGTCGGAGATTTTGTGTGCACCGGCGATGTGTCCGATAAAAATGGCTCGATGCAGGAAATGCGCGATAAATACAACGTTCACGCTCACCCTGCCGGACCACCGCCAAACCCACAACAGGATTAACCTCTGCCTGCACTCCTGCCTGCCGGGGCAGGCATGAACATGGTCACGCGCGCGCGATAGGTTCGCCATCATGTCATTCTTCGATGCAGCCCTCATTTACGATAATGATGCCCGCCGATGCGATCTCGAGATCGGTGCGGACGGCGATCTGCTGATGGATGAAACTCCGATCCCTGCAATCTTGATATCGGTTGGTTTGGACAGACGTGCTGAGCCGGACGATCCATTACCGGTTGGTCGCAGTAAATTTCTAACCCCTGCCTCTTATTCAGAACTGCGCGGTGGCCCTTGTGATGCGCTTGATCCAAAAGGCGAGCGCACGGGTGCGCGCTGTTGGCTACTGGACCGCGCCAAGGAAACCGAAGTCACCAGGCTATTATTCCAATTCTGGCTAGAAGAATCGCTTGAATGGGCAGAGATTGAAACCGGTTATCCAGCCGAGATCGATACGCAATGGCTCGAAAGCAATTCGTCAACCGGCCGCATGGGCTATCGAATATTGATTGAAGACAGTGCGATCAATCTTACAAGGGCGGTGAACTAATGCCCTGGCCGATCCCCCCAGCCAAAGAGATTGCAGCCCGTATTGCCGGCACGCTGGAAAGTGGTCTGCAAATAATCAAGCCTTTGGTCGATCCCCTTGCGATTTCAAGAGCCGTTCGATCGGCCCGTGGCGTGTTCGCCCAGATCATTCGGGCGGTATCTCTGGAAATCCGTCAATTGCACGACCATTTGAGCTGGTGGGCAAGGCAATGGTTTCCAGATACGGCCGAGGATGAGTTTATTTTGCGCCATGCCGGTATCTGGGGCGTGCCGCGCCGCGCAGCAACCAAGGCGGTGGGTACGCTGGTTATTGAGGGCGAGGCCGGCACAAATATTCCAGCCCTGACAGAATTTGCCGTTTCAGACGGCGTGACGTTTCTTAGTAATGATCTGGTGATCATTGGGGTGGGTGGCTCTGTCGATATCGCAGTGACTGCAGTTGTGGCTGGATTGGATGGCAATGTTGAAGCCGATATCGGTCTTGCGACGGTTGCCCCGTTTCCTGAAATAGCCACGGTTCTGGTTGGGCCTGAAGGCACGGCCGGTGGCTCCGATATCGAAAGTCTGGCAAGCGTCCAGTCGGCAACTCTTACACGCATTCGTCAACGTGGTCACGGTGGAGCTGGTTTTGATTATCCTTACTGGATCGGCCGTGCATTTGACGTGGAAGCCGTGCGCACATTGCCCGGCTGGTTTGGTCGCGGTTCTGTCGGTGTGGCTGTGGTCATGCGGGTAGATGATGCATTTGGCCGTGCGCCGATCGAAGACGAGTTGGACGCCATGCTGACCTATCTCGGGCCGTTGAATTCATCAACTGGTGTGCGCCCGGTAACTGCCCATGTGGTTGTTTTATCGGGTGTGGTCACGCCGATTGATATTTCTGTTCGATTGCGTCCGGACACAGAAGATATCCGCACGGCGGTAACAGAGGCATTTTCCCGCTTCATTGCCACGGTTGGCGACGAAGAGGACGAGATTAACAATGGCCCGATCGGGGCCACTCTGGAACCGTCCAGAATATCTGAAGCAATCTCTTCTGCAGGCGGCGAATATGCCCATGACCTGACCGTGCCGGCAGCGCAATTGGTGCTTGATGATAAGGGCTATCCTACGCCTGGCGTTATTACTTGGTTGGATCCGGCATGACCAGAAAAACTGAAACCATATTGGCTAGCCTGGTTGGTAAATTGCATCCCGGTTTTGCGCTTGGGAAACGCGGCGGTGTTCTCGATACGATCCTGAAATCCTTTGCATCCGCCCTTGCCCGGTTTGAACTGGATGCGGCCGCGATGATGGATGAATTTGATCCGCGCACTTCGCGGGAATTACTAACGGATTTTGAAAGAGTGCTTGGCCCTGACTTTTGCGGCCGTGATCTTGATAACCCCACATTGGCCACACGGCAGAAGCTGACGCACCAACGCTGGACAGCCATGGGCGGGCAATCAATACCCTATCTTTTGAGCATTGCTTCCCAGCTTGGCTATGAGATCGAGATCGAAGAATTCTGGCCGAGCAAGACCGGTAGGCTCAGAACAGGGCAACGTTTGATACCGGACGGTGAGCAGTTTGTATGGCGCGTTAAACTGGCTTTAAACGGCTTTGAAAATTTTAAAACTGGAGCATCGCAAGCGGGCGATCCCCTTGGTCAATTCATATTATCCGGCATTGAGTGCGAGTTGCGGCGCATAGCCCACGCTCACACCGTGCCGGTATTTTCATACACATTAGAGGAGGCGGCCTGATGGATCGCATTAATGGTGCAGACACAATTGATATCGGCGGTGACAAGCGCGGTTTCAGAGACGAAAATGTGGTCGGTGGGCTTATCGGCACTGAGGTGACGGCCGCCCATATGAACGCTGTGCAAGAAGAGATTATGAAAGTCATTGAAGCGGCAGGACTTGACCCGGAAGTCGGGGACTGGACGCAGCTTTGGCAAGCGCTTCAAATACTGACCACTGTTGAATTGCCTTGGTCCAGTGATGAAGAATCAGCCGACCCAACCACCGATGACCGAATTATAGAAGTTTATCAGGTTCATGATCTTTTGAAGGATCAAGATTTATCGAAATCAGCTCCGATTGTACTCCTTCACGAAACCCGAATTGGAAACGCCTCGCCTTATTCGCTGGCCGATGATTTTTCGGATAAACGCAAGTTTAACACAGTGGTGACCGATCAAATTGGTGTCACGCTTGTMGATTTTCAAATAGGGCTTCCKGCTGGCGTYTACMGGGTTGAGGCRAYAGCGMAKGGTTTTGATGCTGGTCACCATCGCGCMCGCCTTTATGACGTTACGAATGATGCTGTGCTGCTGCTYGGCACRTCATGTGAYAGTTATCCCGGCGTTGTAACGMCCTCRATGATGGTYGGWCATATCGTTTTGSCYGCGSCGACAMTTATTGAATTGCAACAYAARTCTGAACCKAGCGGAACTCGACTTAGTGGCGATGATAATAACATTTTGCCYGACGCKCATATGGATKCTTACATTTTRATCACGCGGGAGAAAAGCCTATGACGAACTCATTTYTACACAAAGACGGAGTTGTTATTACCGTTTGGTTGAACRYCGCAAAAGYCGACATTAAAGCCGATATTGCAGACCTGCAAAATTTGGAAGAGACAAGCGACGAGGTCATTGCTGGTATGGCTTTTGATGGAGAAACGCTTTCAATACCCGAAGCCGAACCACGCCCAATCCCKGTGCCTGAAAGTGTGACCCGTGCGGCGGCTAAGATMGCGCTCAATCGCGCCGGTYTACTMGATAGTGTGGAATCGGCTGTRGCAGCGACTGAAAGCRAAGAAGATGATTTYTATCTSAAYGATGCGCCTTACTGGCGSMGRMGRCAYCCRGTTATTGCGGCATTGGGAGCSGCWTTGGCGCTTAMTGATGCTCAGATAGATGAWCTTTTTCGTGTRGCMGCAWCAATCGACAACGCGGTARTTTAACAATGTTTAGATTTCACGTCTTGTTAYTCRTAGTCATTCTGGCTTTGCCARCYCAAGCCGTTGCYGCTGAAATTTATTTGTTTCGYGGSCTGMTRGGYAARACCTATTCAACCGGTCTGGATGATTTGGGCAAGCGCCTGACGCGCAACAAYCATMATGTTCATGTGMTKGCCCATGGCAATAGCAATCGGGCTTTTTACCAGATCATTAATCGGGGCCTAAAGCGCGTCTCTTTCGTTGGCCATTCAAAGGGTGGCAAGACCGCCATT
>NVSG01000001.1 GCA_002401155.1 Hyphomicrobiales bacterium | reverse complement strand
AACGAACTGCGATTCGAGGACGAAGCGGACAAGGAACAGATCTACGTCCACGCCCAGAAAGACCTGGACCTGCTGACGGAAAACAACCGCACCGAAGTCATCAAAAATGACAGCCACCTGACCGTGGACAACCACCGAAAGGCCCACATCAAGGGCAATGACCACGCCACCGTGGACGGCGAGAAGCGGGAATCCATCGGCGGTGATTACAGCCTCACCGTCAACGGCAGCCACCACAGCAAACAGGGCAAGGGCCAGCTCATCGAAGCCGGCAGCGAAATCCACCACAAGGCCGGCATGAAAATCGTCATCGAAGCGGGTGCGGAAGTGACCCTCAAGGCTGGGGGGAGTTTTGTGAAGGTGGATCCCAGCGGTGTGACGGTTTCAGGACCCATGGTGAAGATGAATTCCGGGGGTGGGCCTGGGAGCGGTAGTGGCGTTGGGGCACAAATGCCTGAAAAGCCCGACCTCATCGAGCCAGTGGTAGGTGCCAATGTGACGCAGGATTCGTTAGCCGAAACCGGCACACGAATCAATGCTAAGCCAGGTAGTGTTGCTGGAGCCAAGACTAAGTCCGGGGGCAGCAACGGGCCTACACCTTTCAGCGCTTCTCCGACGCAATCCGATGGTGTCTTAGAGGAAACCCCTGTTGTCAACGAATCTGGCCGGCTGGTCGACGTTCGTGGTCGGGGAACCGACGATGAAACAGTGAAAAGCGCATTGGCACCCGGTAAGGAGGGCACGGTATGAATCAACCCCTGAACCTCAAACGTGAGCCTCTCGATAAAACGGTCCGCCTGAGGGCGGAAAATGACAAGGGCGAGCCTGCGGGGATGGCGCTTGCCATCCCCACTCAAGACGGCGGCTCCTTCATGGTGCCCGTTCTGGACGACTGGCAATCCACGGAAGAAAAGCCGGAAGGTGAATTGGGCAATACCTTGATGAGTGTTTGCCCTGTTGCTGAAATTCATAGCAAACGCCCCATTGAGTCCGGTGGCGTAACGGTCTTCGGTGGCCGCGCGGTGTCCCTTATGCGCCCGGGTTACCTCTATGTATTCAGGGGCCAGACACTTTGGCGCGAATTCGAGATTGGTCCGGAAGGCACTCTCAGCGAAGTCGATCTCGTGACCGCGCGCCAGAATAAGGCCTCCGCCCGTTTGGCGGCGGGTAAACCAGCGACCGATTTTCTGGTGCCAGTATTGCTGCAGAATCGATTTGAACTGACGGACTGCCGCATTGCCTATAGTGAAATCCAGTGGCCATGGTCCTATATTGAAAAGCTGGAAAACGCGCCAGCCGTTCTGGAGAAGAAGGCCCTGTCCATCGCGCCTGCCTGGGCCGCAGCCGTCGACGATAGCCTAAATTTTGACAGCGGTTTTCCGGCTTCAACCATCACATCGGTATCCAAGTTGCGCCCCAGGGATCTGGGCATTGAACTGATGCTCAGGGACCCTTCCGGATTTACGCCCGAGTTTCGGGTGCCGGGCAGTGGTGAGTTGATTTCCCGAGTCGTTGAACGATGGAAGCGGATTCCTACGGATGACGAGGATCCGGGTAGGGAACTGCCGGATCTGGATTTGCAGGCCGAGGCCGCAGAGGACGCATTGGTCGGTGCCCGGGAGCACAGCGCCATCGTATGCGTGGCCATCCCCGACCCGCTGTTTCGCCTACGTCATGCCCTGGCTCAATTGCACCTGGCCCTTCATTACCTCGATGCGATTGACCTGTCGCTTAAAGATCAACCGTTGATTCACTCCGCCACGCTAATCCGCCAGGCCTTGTTCGATCCGCAGGTTTCAGCCTCCAGCGATCAAGTCGAAACCCTGCGAGCGGCGGTGGACCGGGAGAAACTCAACAAGACTCTGGACCATCCCGAGCGCCGGAAGGTGCTCGGAGAAATCGCTGCCCACCTGGAAACCCTGGAAACATTGGTCAACAGCGGCGACTTTGAAACCGTCTGTGATGACTACCTTAACCACGACGGGTTGGGGCCATGCGAAGCTTTTGCGCTACAGGCGGATCTGCTCAACCTGGCACAACAACTCCCCGGCGTGTTGAATGCCCATGGCCTGGAATCACCGGGCATCTTGTCACGGCTGCTCAAGCAGGGCCTGGGAAAGAACACCCTCATCAATGCCCTGGCTGACAGTGAAAACCCAGCCAACGACCTTCATCCCATGCTGGCGCAGCTCAAGGAACTGGCGAGGGACCAGAACACGCTGACAGAGGCGCAGCTGACCGGGGCGGGCCTGTCGTCTGTCAGTGCACTGGCCCAGCAACTGGCGCAGCAGGAGGGTGGGTCCAATGCAGAGAATGGCGCATCATCGGTTCCCAGCAGCGCGCCAGGCACGGCGGCGAGCATGGTGAACACCGCCGTGGGTGGCTGGAGCGCAGCCATACTCAAGGTAGTGGACAACCTGCGCCAGAGCGACGACTTGGCGGCCATCAAACTCAACCGAGTGTTCGCTTCCGTCAAACAAGCCGCTGACATTGCCGATCCTGGCCTGGATGGCGAGCTACAGGTGATGTATCGGGACGAGGTAGACCTGACCCGATACAGCATCGTCGGTGTTCATGGGGAAGGCCTCTCCTTCGGCCTGACCGATGAAGACCGCAGAAGCGAGGCCCTGACCAGGCGCAACGACTACCTGTTCGCCGACAGAACCGACGCCGCTGGCCAGCGGGTCGCCTCCACCAGCCCCAGCCGGCTGGCCGATGAAGGCGCGGAAACAATGGTGAAAGCCGCCGCCCATGCCTGGGTGTTTGTGCTGCCCATCGACCACCCCGAAGCCCGGAAATTCAGTGCATTAAAGATTGATTGGGCGAACAAGGCCAGAGCGTTCGTCGATGGGCCGGGGTTGTCCAGGGTGTTGGTGGGGTTGGCTGCTTTTAATTTTGCTTCCGAAATTTGGACTGCGAGACAAATAGAAACTGGAAAGGTTCTCAAAGTTTCGGGGGCCTTGTTGGACTTGTCGGCAGCGTTGATGAAACTTCATGTTGTTAGCTCCCCGGCGGGGAGTCGGTTAGCACCGAAGATAATATTAAGACCACTGTTTGAGGTGAAGGCTGTTCCGCTGATTGGACCGATTATCCAGAAACGTCTTTTGGAGGTTGGGGCAGGTACCATTGTCCGAACAATGGGGCTAGTGAACTTCGTCGCTGGTGTGTTTATGGTAGGCGCTAGCGCCTGGGATTACCGAAACAGTGTTAGTCGCGGGGATTTGGATGCTGCATTTGGTCACGGACTTGCTGTTGCCGGCGGTAGTGTCTTTCTCGTATCCCCCCTGTTAAGCGGATTGCTGGCGATACCTGGCTGGGGTTGGGCGCTGCTAGGGTTGGGGGTTGTGCTCGGCGGTAGCATTTTTGCGGCGTTTTCTACCGATAGTGAGATAGAGCGGGTGCTGAAGCAAGGGCCACTCGGTGTAGGGCCAGACCACAAGGGCCTTCCAGCGAAGGACTCCGCGTATTTCCCTCAGTTGCTAAGTCAGTTCTCGCCGGTCACAGTATCCGTGAATCGTTACGGTGACTTGAACAGTCAAGAACAGGCAATGTTTTCAAACCACACACCCTCATCAGACGACTATCGGATAACGGTCAGTTCGCCGCTTATCAGCCGTTTCAAACTGGGCCAGCGAATACAGGATAGGGCTGCGGATGCAGAGCCCGCACTGAGGCTGGGCGTTCAGGAACTGGAGTATACTGTCAGTACACTGAATACCCCGACGGGCCTGGTTGATGAATACAATCTAACCGGGAAAAGACAACTGAAACGGGTGGCTGCTTATGTGCCTGAGCCAGGTGCCAATGCTGTGCATTTTCTGGTCGAACAGCACTTAACCGGTGGCGAAACCCATGGGTTTGGTCTGAGTCAAAGACGCTACATCACGTTAAGAGTAGTGTTGCAGGCCAGTGTCGAAAGCGAAATGGGCGCGTTTAGGCTCCCCATGCCGGTTCTTGATACTTACGAACCGTTTGACACTGCTAGTCACGGCGAACTGCCTGATAAGAAGCGGAACGCCTTAAACCCGTTTGAAAATGAGCCGGTGCCCTACTGGATCGTAAAAGAGGTAGATGTGTGAGTGAAAAACACCGCCTAACCGAGCAGGGCGATACTGGTTTTCGGGCCGATCAAGTTCCGAATCTACCAGAATCTGAGACCAGCAGAAAACGGCTCGGTGAAGATCCGCAGCCGGTGGGTGATTACGCTGGCATCGCCCCCTATTACCGGACGTGTGAGGATGCAGCGGCAGTCCAGTATCAGGATCAGAACATCGTTGAGTCTGAGGATGGGTGGTGGAATCACCAGCAGATTCGCTTTGTAAGTGGAAAAGCCTTTGTCGGCATTTCGGCTCTACTGTTGCTAATACCTTATGCTTGGGGCACTGCGGTCCTAGGGGGGGGCGAGATGTTGGCTGTCTACTACTCATTTCTTTTGACGTCGGAGTCGCCCCGTATTGTTCAGCTTTTCGTTGTTCTCGTCGCGGGTCTCGGTTGGATAGCTCTCTCGATCTACATCCTCATAAAAACCATGCCCTGGGTCACGGGCGGCTTCGCCCTTTTGCTGCGCCCATTTGACAAACTGCTAGGTAAACTCCTGGACCGCGGACTGGAAGCAGGCGAGAGCGCCTTCAGCCGTGCCACGGGTGAGGTCAGCTTCGCCCTCCCGAGGGGTAAGAAACTGACCGCACCCTTCGAGGAGTTCGATGCCTATGTGGAACGCGTGATTCAGCATGGCGGTATCTTCTATCGCCTGATATTTGTTCACCGCTACACTGGCAAGCAGTTCACTCAGACGTCCTTAAGCCGGATTGAGCCAACAAAAGAAGAAGTCATGGCTCTATGGGATATGCTGCAGAGGTACATGGATGCATCCCAGCCGCTGCCGGATATGCCGAGGCTGGAACCCTTCCGCCACCTGGACCCCGTCACCGCCGAACACGATCAGCAAACCGGCCGTGATCCCCGTTTCTGGCGTGACCTGGATCTGGAAGTCTGGAAGCAGGGTGAGGGGGCCGAGTGGTTGAAGCGCCAGACTGAGTACCCCTGGAACAAACGCACCTGCAAACTCACACCGCAGATCGGCAAAATCTCAATGGAGGCCTACAGGGCTAAGATGACATCCTCAAGTGACCTCGGAGAGCTCAAAGAGTTTGCAGGATGAGGCCGAGGCATGAGCCTCTGCCTCAGAATACCTAAGCCTCCCGCAACTCCCGAGCCGCAGCCACCATCCCCTTGAGCGCCGGAATCACCTCCTCCCAGGACCGGGTTTTCAGCCCGCAGTCCGGGTTGATCCACAGCCGCTCGGCGGGGATCCGCTCTGCAGCCTTGTTCATCAGCGACACGATCTGCTCGGTACCCGGCACGTTGGGTGAGTGAATGTCGTAAACGCCGGGGCCGATGTCGTTGGGGTACTGGAAGCCCTTGAAAGCATCCAGCAGCTCCATGTCAGACCGCGAGGTTTCGATGGTGATGACATCGGCGTCCATGCGGGCGATGGCTTCGATGATGTCGTTGAATTCCGAATAACACATATGGGTGTGTATCTGAGTGTCGTCCTTCACGCCGTTGGACGTAATCCGGAAGGCTTCGATGGCCCAGTCCAGGTAGGTCTGCCAATCGCTCTGGCGCAGGGGCAGGCCTTCTCGAAGGGCGGCTTCGTCGATCTGAATGATGTTCACGCCAGCCTGTTCCAGGTCCAGTACTTCCTCACGGATGGCCAGTGCCAGTTGCAGGCAGGTGTCTTTCCGGGGCTGGTCGTCGCGCACGAAGGACCAGTTCAGGATGGTGACCGGGCCGGTGAGCATGCCCTTCAGAGGCTTGTCTGTCAGCGACTGGGCGTAGCGGATCCATTCCACGGTCATGGCTTTGGGCCGGGAGATATCGCCGAACAGGATGGGTGGTTTCACGCAGCGGGAACCGTAGGACTGTACCCAGCCGAAGCGGCTGAACACGTAGCCTTCCAGTTGCTCGCCGAAGTACTCCACCATGTCGTTGCGTTCCGCCTCACCGTGCACCAGCACGTCCAGTCCCAATTGTTCCTGTTCCCCAACGCAGTGGCGGATTTCCGCGCGGATTCGCTCGTGATATTCCTCGGGTGCGAGCTCACCCTTACGAAACTTGAGCCGTGTTTGGCGGATATCCTTGGTCTGGGGGAACGAGCCGATAGTGGTTGTGGGGTAGCGCGGCAGCTTCAGGTGGCTTGCCTGGATCGCCGAGCGCTGCTGGTAGCTGCTCTTGCGCTGACCCAGCTCAGGCGTGATCGCCGCGACCGCCTCGCGAACCTGTGGGTCCGTCACGCGGGTTGAGTTCCTGCGGCTGAGTGTGGCGTCTGCATTGCTCTTCAGTTCCCGGGTCACCGCATCCTGGCCATCGGTAAGTGCCGTGGCCAACAACTGCAGTTCTTCCAGTTTTTGCCGCGCAAAGGCCAGCCAGGAGCGTATTTCCGGGTCCATGGTGGTTTCGTTGTTCAGGTCCACCGGCACATGGAGAAGTGAGCAGGATGGCGCTATCCACAGCCGTTCTTGCAGCTTCTGGTAGACCGGTTCGAGCCAGTCGAGGGTTGCCTGCAGGTCTGTCTTCCAGATATTGCGGCCGTCAATCACGCCCAGTGAGAGTACCTTGTGCCCCGGCAGCCAGTCAGTCACGCGGGATACTTCGTCACGGGCGTTTGTCGCATCCAGGTGCAGGCCGGCAACCGGTAGTTCGCAGGCCAGTTGCAGGTTTTCCCGCAGTTGGCCGAAATAGGTGGCCAACAGCAGTTTTACCGGGCTGGTCTTGAGGTTGTGGTAAGCCAGGTTCAGGGCGTGCCGCCAGTCGCCTCCCAATTCTGTGACCAGGATTGGCTCGTCAACCTGCACCCACTCTGCGCCATTGTCGGCAAGAAGCTTCAACAGCTCCGCATAGACCGGCAGTAAGTCCTCCAGCAGGCTGAGCCGGTCTGTGTTGTCCTTGGATTTGCCAAGCCAGAGATAGGTGACAGGGCCGATGATAATCGGCTTGGCGTTAACGCCCGCAGCTTTGGCTTCGGCCAGTTGTTCCAGTAAACGCGATGGATTCAGGGTGAACTGTGTATCCGCGCCAAACTCCGGGACAATATAGTGATAGTTGGTGTCGAACCATTTGGTCATTTCTCCGGCATGCACGCCACAGCAATCGTCGTCCGCCGGAGAGCGGCCACGGGCAATGCGGAAGTAGCGGTCCAGTTCGTGGTCATCGGCCTTGCCTGAGCGCTTGGGCAGGTTGCCAAGTGTGGAGCTCATGTCCAGTACGTGGTCGTAGAGCGAGAAGTCCCCGACCGGCGCCAAGGTGAGTGGTCGCTGGTTCTGCCAAATGCTGGCGCGCAGCCCGGTGGCGGTTTGCTGCAGGCTGTTTTCGTTCAGTTCGCCCTTCCAGTAGCCCTCAAGGGCAAACTTGAGTTCGCGACGTTCGCCAATCCTGGGAAAGCCCAGGTTATGGGTGGTTACCATGATGAATCTCCTGTCGTCATTCAGTCAGGTCATCAAGGCTAGCGATGATCTGCCATGAAAAATAATGGTAAAATCTCATGAATCCATGATTTTTTTTCAAAAGGCTGGCCAATGATTGAGCGCAACCACCTGGAGATTGTCCGGGAAGTGGATCGGAGCGGCTCACTGACTGCGGCGGCGGACGCCCTGTGTCTGACCCAGTCTGCCCTCAGCCATGCCATGAAGAAGCTGGAGAAACAATTGGGGACGCCGGTGTGGGTGCGTGAAGGCCGTAAACTTCGGCCAACCCAGTCAGGGTTGTATCTGTTGTCACTGGCGAACCGTTTGTTGCCGCAGTTTGAGCACGCGGAGGAATTGGTAGGCCAGATTGCCCGGGGCCAACGGGGCAGCCTGCGAATTGGTATGGAATGTCATCCCTGTTACCAGTGGCTACTCAAGGTGGTTGGGCCGTATCTTGAGCAATGGCCAGGCGTGGATGTGGATGTGAAACAACGTTTCCAGTTTGGTGGCATTGGTGCTTTGTTCGGTTATGACATCGATGTGCTGGTGACGCCGGACCCGTTGCACCGCAAGGGGCTCGTGTACGAGCCGGTATTTGATTACGAGCAGGTATTAGTAGTGCCGAGCAATCACTCACTGGCCTCCAGGCCATGGGCAGAGCCGTCGGATCTGGAGAGTGAGACCCTGATTACCTATCCGGTGGATGCCGAGCGGCTGGACATTTATACCCGGTTTCTGGTGCCGGCCCACAGCAGCCCGGCCCGGCATAAGACCATCGAAACCACGGACATTATGCTGCAAATGGTCGCGGCAGGGCGGGGTGTCTCGGCACTTCCCCGTTGGCTGGTGGAGGAGTACGCCCATCAGATGCCGATCAGCCCGGTACGGCTTGGTCGAGAGGGTATTGATAAGCAGATTTTCCTGGGCCTCCGTGAGCGGGATGTGGACGTGGCCTATCTTCAGTCGTTCATGGAGATGGCTCGGGAGACAACCTGGGGGCTGGTTTGAAGCTGGAATGGGTCGCAACTTTGGTTGAGATGTTCGCGGGGGCGTCGTTCTTCGGTTAAAATGCGCGAAATTATTCATCGGGGATATCTGACCATGAGCGAAACACCCGCAGACCTGAAATACATTGAGACGCATCAGTGGGTGCGTGTAGCCGATGATGGCACTGCAACTGTCGGAATCACTGATTTTGCCCAGGATCAGTTGGGCGATATCGTTTTTATTGGTGTTCCGGATGTGGGAGCAACGGTGACCGGTGCTGAAGAGGCAGGGGTTGCTGAGTCGGTGAAGTCGGCGTCGGATGTGTTCAGTCCGGTGACCGGTGAGGTGATTGAGGTCAATGAGAGCCTTGAGGATGAGCCTGAGAAGGTGAATGAGGATCCTTATGGCGATGGCTGGTTGTTCCGTGTGCGGTTGGCGGATGCCGGTGAGCTGGATGGCCTGATGGATGCGGCGGCTTATGCGGAGCATGTTGCTGCCGAGGAGTAGGACTTCTAGTGTCCGGAGCATGGATTAAGCTGGGCAGGCTTTCCAAAACACGCCTCGAGACGTCCCTGTGCGGCTTGGGCTCCGCCATCCATGGCTCCGCACAGTTTTGGAAAGCCTGCCCAGCTTAATCCCCGGACCTGTGTGCTGGACTCGTTTCGAAAAGCCTTCCTTTTGTTTTTTCTTCAGGCGGTTATTTATGAATTTTCCGGTTTTATACCTCCGCAAAGGCGCCGAGCGCAGGCTCAGGGCTGGCCATCTTTGGGTCTACAGCAATGAAGTGGATACCCGTCGTTCTCCGCTGACGGAGTTTGAGGCCGGTGCCCAGGCTGAGCTGCGTGCGGCCAACGATAAGCCCATGGGAACGGTGTTTGTGAACCCGCATGCGCTGATCTGCGGCCGTTTGATCAGCCGGAATGCCGCCCATGGCATGACGCCGCAAAGGCTTACTGAGCGGGTTGAGACGGCGCTGGCGCTGCGGGAGCGGTTGTTTGACAAGCCGTTTTATCGCTGGGTGTTTGGTGACAGTGATGGGCTTTCCGGGCTGGTGATTGACCGGTTTGATGATGTTGTAGTGGTTCAGATTTCCACGGCCGGTATGGAGCAGATGAAGGAGTCGATTGTTCGTGCGGTTCAGAGGTTGGCGCATCCGCGGGCGATTATCCTCAAGAACGACGGCAAGATGCGGAAGGTGGAGGGGCTGGATACCTACGTTGAGCAGGCCCATGGCCCGGAGATTGATCTCCTGCCGGTTGAGGAAAATGGCGTGCGCTTTGAAGTCCCCATGGAGGGAGGGCAGAAAACGGGGTGGTTCTATGATCACCGCATGAACCGGCAGCGCCTTCAGGCCTATGCGCCGGGCAAGCGCGTGCTGGATGTGTTCAGCTATGTGGGTGGCTGGGGGATCCAGGCTGCCTGTGCCGGGGCGACGCAGGTGACCTGTGTGGACAGTTCCGCTGGTGCCATCGATTCTGTTCATCACAATGCGAAGATCAATGGCCTTGATAACATCGAGACGATCGAGGGTGATGCCTTCGACGCTTTGAAGGCCCTGTGCGATGAGAAGGAAAAGTTCGACATCGTCGTGCTGGACCCGCCGGCACTGATTCCTCGTCGGCGCGACCAGAAGGCCGGGGAAGAGGCTTATGCGCGCCTGAACCAGTTGGGACTCCGGTTGCTTGGTCGGGATGGACTACTGGTGTCGGCTTCCTGCTCCATGCACCTGTCCCAGGAAAAACTGACGGATATTATTCGCGGCAGTGGCCGTAAGATCGACCGATTTGTTCAGTTATTGGAGCAAGGCCATCAAGCGCCGGATCATCCGGTAGTGCCGGGGATTCCGGAGACCGATTATATTAAAAGCTGTTTTGTTCGGTCATTGACTGGGTTTCTTTGAGGCCGGGATTCTGGATTTCACTGCGATCTATTGGGCTTCCGAGAATGAAACTCAGAAGTAGCGGATTCACAGCGTATCCCGGGCACTCCCTCCCTGGGGCCTTCCCGGGCACATAGGCATATAGTTACCCGCGAAGGCTCATGACTTTCCAGCCGCTCTCTTTCGCAATTTTTTCAAGTGTGGGGTCCGGATCGACTGCGACCGGGTTGTCGACTTTGCGAAGCAATGGGGCGTCGTTATGGGAGTCACTATAGAACCAGGCGCCCTCAAGACTTTCTCCAGTTGATTCGAGCCAGTCATTCAGGCGGGTTACCTTCCCGTCCTGAAAGCTGGGAATACCTGCAACCTCTCCCGTATAACGCCCATTGACTATCTCTGGCTCAGTGGCAATCAGATGGTCAATGTCCAGCAGTTCAGCCACCGGCTCGGTTACGAACCGGTTGGTTGCAGTGATGATCATCAGCGTGTGGCCTTCGGCCCGGTGGCTATCCAGCAATGCCTTGGCCTTGACAAGCATCATTGGCTGGATTTTTTTCGCCACAAACTGTTTGCGCCAGGTCAGCAGCTGTTCCGTGTCATGCCGTGCAAGAGGCTGAAGGGCAAAGCTCAGGTAGCGCATGATGTCCATCTCGCCGTTCAAATACTCCTCATAGAAGCGGTCATTCGCCTGCCGGTATTCTTCTGCATCCACAATAGACTCTTCCACGAGGAATTCACCCCAGGCATGGTCGCTGTCTCCGGCGAGCAGGGTGTTATCGAGATCAAAAATCGCAAGCGTCAATTTGTTTACCTCCAGCAGGAACAACGGCCATTACAGGCGCGACAGTTTACCATGACATGCCGCAGTCGGCTCCGTTTGCCGAAGCCTTGGGATTCTGTAAGAATGAGAGCAACTTGGATAAATCCGGCCGGTGAATTTTTAATCCGGCCAACCGACTTTTAAGAGGACTGTGCCGTGATCGATTCGGACGGTTTCAGACCCAACGTCGGAATCATTCTGGCCAATCACAGGGGGGAAGTCCTCTGGGCAAGGCGAATAGGGCAGGACTCCTGGCAGTTCCCTCAAGGTGGTATCAAGCACGACGAATCACCAGAGGAGGCTCTCTACAGGGAGCTGGCGGAGGAAATAGGTCTCGGTACAGGCGATGTGGAAATCATCAGTTGTACCCGTGGCTGGCTGAGATACCGCCTCCCTCGCAGGATGGTGCGGCACAATTCGCACCCGGTCTGCGTGGGACAAAAACAGAAATGGTTCCTGCTGAGGATGCTTTCGCCGGATGCGCAGGTGCGCGTAGACGGCACGGACTCGCCGGAATTCGACGGCTGGCAGTGGGTTAGCTACTGGTACCCGCTTGGGCAGGTCGTCTCGTTCAAACGCGAGGTCTATCGACGTGCGCTGCGAGAGCTCGCGCCGCGGCTGTTTTATGACATGGAACAGTGGCGCCAGAGCGAGCCTTCCCGACGCGCGAAGGACACACAGAAATGACGGATTGAACCCGCCATGCTGAGCATACTGCGAAGTCTTGTACAAGAGGTAAACAGTGCCCGCGATTTGCAGGAGGCGCTGGATGTCATTGTTTCGCGGGTGCAGAAAGCCATGGATACCGAGGTTTGCTCGGTATATCTGCTTGATCCAGCCACAAATCGCTACATATTGATGGCGACAGAAGGCTTGTACCAGCAAGCAGTAGGGCAGGTCAGCCTGGCTTATTCCGAGGGCCTGATTGGTCTGGTTGGCTCCCGGGAGGAGCCTATCAACCTTGAAGATGCTCCGTCCCATCCCCGCTATCGTTACTTCCCTGAGACCGGCGAAGAGCGTTTTCGCTCATTCCTGGGTGTTCCCATCATTCACCATCGCCGGGTTCTTGGCGTTCTTGTTGTTCAGCAACGGGAAAGTTCGCGCTGCTTTGACGAGGGTGAAGAAGCCTTCCTGGTAACCGTTTCGGCCCAATTGGCAGGTGTTATCGCCCACAGCGAGGCAACGGGCGCCATCAGCGGTCTTTCCCTGACCGGTGAAGAAGCGACTGATGTCAGTTTCAGTGGTGTGCCTGGTGCGCCGGGCGTTGCCATTGGCAAGGGCGTGGTGGTGTACCCGGCCGCCGACCTGGACGTTGTGCCTGAGAAACCCACCGATGATGTTGAGCTGGAACTGTCGCTGTTTGAAGGCGCGGTGACAGCGGTTCGGGAAGACATTGAGCGGGTAGCGGCCCGGCTTGCTTCCCAGCTTCGCCCGGAAGAGCAGGCTCTGTTCGATGTCTATTTGCGTATGCTGGGTGATGACGCAATGCCGGGTGAGGTGGGCAACCGGATCAAGGAGGGTTTCTGGGCCCAGGGCGCATTGAAGCAGGTGGTTCAGCAGTACGTTCGCCACTTTGAAATGATGGACGACCACTACCTGCAGGAACGGGCTGTGGACATCCGCGACCTCGGCCGCCGTTTGTTGTCCCACTTACAGGAAGGTGAGCAGAAAGACACGGTCTATCCTGAGAACACAGTCCTTGTCAGTGAAGAGCTGACACCGGCCATGCTCGGAGAGGTGCCCAAGGGGCAACTGGTCGGTTTGGTGTCGGTTAAGGGCTCCAGCAACTCCCACGTTGCCATCCTGGCGCGTGCCATGGGTGTGCCCACCGTCATGGGGCTGGTAGATATTCCGGTCAACCAACTGGATGGCAAGGACCTGATTGTTGATGGCTTTGAAGGGCAGATTTTCGCGTCACCCTCCATGGATCTGAGGAACTTCTACCAAGAAATCTGTGACGAGGAAGACGAGTTGGTCAAAGGGCTGGAAGCCCTGCGGGATCTGCCTTGCGAAACCACCGATAACCACCGGGTGTCGCTGCTGGTGAATACTGGTCTGATGACAGATGTGGTGCGTTCTTTGAGCCATGGTGCTGAAGGTATCGGTCTGTACCGAACCGAAGTGCCGTTCATGATCAAGGACCGATTCCCGTCGGAACAGGAACAACGCGAATATTACCGCGAGCAACTGGAAGCCTTTGCGCCGAACCCTGTCACCATGCGTACGCTGGACATCGGCGGCGATAAGGCGCTGACGTACTTCCCGATCCAGGAAGAGAACCCGTTTCTGGGCTGGCGCGGTATCCGGGTAACCCTGGATCATCCGGAGATATTCCTGGTTCAGGTGCGCGCGATGCTCAAGGCGAGTGAAGGCCTGAACAATCTGCAGATCATGCTGCCGATGATCAGCAATATTTCAGAAGTGGAAGAGTCTCTCCACCTTATTTACCGGGTTTATCATGAGGTCAGGGAGGAAGGTTACAACATCCATATGCCCAAGGTCGGGGTAATGGTGGAGATTCCGGCGGCGGTGTATCAGATTCGCGAACTGGCGGATCGCGTGGATTTCCTCTCTGTGGGTTCAAACGACCTCACCCAATACTTGCTGGCGGTGGATCGCAACAATCCCAGGGTCGCGCAGCTGTACCACTCCTATCATCCCGCCGTGCTTCAGGCGCTGGTGCGCGTGGCCCAGGACGCCCATGCGGTCGGCAAGCCCGTCGGTATCTGCGGTGAACTGGCGGGTGACCCTGGCGGCGCGCTGCTATTGATGGCGATGGGCTACGATTCCCTGTCCATGAATGCGGCCAGCCTGCCGAAGGTCAAGTCCGTTATCCGTAGCGTGAGCCGCGAGTGGTCTGCGCAATTGCTCGAGGATGTTCTGCTGCTGGATTCTCCCCACGTTATCAAAAGTTGTGTGGACTTGGCGTTGCGCAATGCCGGATTTGGTCGCTACCTGCGCCCGGGCAAGACCAGCGCCATTGCCCATGCCGAAAGGGCCCTTTCGTGAAGGTGTATAGCCAATTGGTCCTATATAGGGTGTGGACTCTAAAACTGGCTGCTAGTGTTAATTGCAATGGCCAACCGCACCCGCATGGGGATATCGAATGACGGCAACCACAACAGCGATTAAGCCCGAACCTCGCATCGGCCTTGCCCTTGGCGGCGGTGGCCCGTTGGGTGGTATCTACGAAATCGGGGCGTTGCGAGCACTGGATGAGGTGCTGGACGGTCTTGATTTTAATAATATTGATGTGTACGTGGGAGTGAACGCTGGCTCTTTTGTTGCGGCCAATCTGGCAAACCAGATGACCACGGCCCAGTTGTGCCGGATTTTTGTGCGCAATGAAGCGGAAGTACATCCCTTCCATCCGGAAGTGTTTTATCGCCCGGCGTTCCGGGAGTTAGGTAGTCGCCTGCTGGCGGTTCCGGGGCTGGTGACGACCGCTGTGAGGCGGTTTGTGAACAACCCTTATGACCAGAGTCTTTTGGAAGCACTGACTATCCTCGCGCAGGCCGCGCCTGCGGGTCTTTTTGACAACGAAGGCTTGCATGAATATTTGCAGCGGGCCTTCACCATGCTTGGCCGCACCAACGATTTCCGTCAGCTCAAGCGCAGTCTGTACATCGTTGCGGCGGATGTGGAAAGCACCGAGGCGGTTTGTTTCGGTGCCCCCGGTTTTGATCATGTACCCATATCAAAGGCGATTCAGGCGAGTACATCGTCTCCGGGTATCTATGTTCCGGTCACTATCGATGGGCGCTACTACGTGGATGGCACCCTGAGAAAGGGACTGCATGCGTCTGTGGCGTTTGAGGACGGTGCGGATCTGGTTTTTGCGGTCAACCCCCAGGTTCCCATTGATGCGAGCTCAGCTGTACGAGCCGGTACCATGGGGCCGGGGGAGCTGACCCGGTCAGGTATGCCAAACCTGCTGTCCCAGATGTTCCGCACCATGGTGTACTCCCGAATGCAGTCGGGCATTGCGCAGTACACCCGGGATTACCCGGAAAAGGATATCCTGCTGTTTGAGCCGACGCGTGACGATGCCAAGTTGTTCTTCTCCAATGTGTTCAGTTTCCAGTCCCGTCGAATGGTATGTGAGCATGCCTACCAGATGACGCGGCGCGATCTGCTGAACCGTGCGGACGAGCTGGAGCCGAAGCTTGCGAAGTACGGTATTCGTTTGCGTCGGGATCGCCTGGAAGATGAGCAGCGTACGATCAGTACCAGCCTGTACGGCGAGATGCTTCCCCTCTATGTGGCGAAAGGTCGCAAGAAACGGGCTCAGAAAGGAAAGCTGGCAACGGGCTTTGACAATGTGTCGGAGCTATTCAGCAAGGCGCTGTAGTGGGCGTGATTCAGCAATCTGGAGGGAGCTAGGAGGGCGCGCGAAGAACGCGCCCCCCAATCGGGTACATTCGGGCCTTCCAGCCCTTGCGGGTCACAGGATATAGCGGCTCAGGTCTTCGTCTTCAGCCAACTCACCCAGCTTCTCGTCCACAAACGCCGCGGTAACCTCGAAGCTGTCGGTAACCTGATCACCCGCCTCGTAAGACAGACTTTCCAGCAGTCGTTCCAGCACAGTATGCAGGCGTCTTGCACCGATATTTTCCGTGGTCTCGTTGACCTTGTACGCGACCTCGGCAATACGGGCGATGGCGTCCTCTGTGAAGGTCAGCTTGACGCCCTCGGTGTCCATCAGGGCTTCGTACTGTTGTACCAGAGAGGCGTCTGGCTCTGTGAGAATGCGCTTGAAGTCATCGGGGGTCAGTGCCTGCAGTTCAACGCGGATCGGCAGGCGGCCCTGTAATTCCGGGATCAGGTCAGACGGCTTCGACAGGTGAAACGCGCCGGACGCGATAAACAGGATGTGATCCGTTCGCACGGAACCATACTTGGTGCTGACGGTGCTGCCTTCAATCAGGGGCAGCAGATCCCGTTGTACACCTTCCCGTGATACGTCCGATGAGGTGTTCTCTGAGCGCTTGGCCACCTTGTCGATTTCGTCGATGAAGACGATGCCATTCTGCTCGACTGTCTGGATGGCTTTTTGCTTGATTTCCTCTTCGTTGACCAGCTTGGCGGCTTCCTCGTCGCGAACGTGCTTCATGGCGTCAGCGACCTTCATCTTGCGGGTCTTGCGCTTATCAGAGGACATGCTCGAGAACATGTTCTGTAGCTGGCTGGTCATCTCCTCCATGCCCGGAGGTGCCATGATTTCAACGCCGGCGCCGCTGTTGCGCAGGTCGATTTCGATTTCCTTGTCGTCCAGCTCGCCCTCRCGCAGTTTCTTGCGGAACAGCTGGCGGGTGGAAGAGTCTTCGGTTTTCTGRCTGTCTTCCTTGAARTCCCGGGGTGGCGGGATMAGGGCATCSAGAATRCGTTCCTCGGCKGCRTCCATGGCGCGATGCTCGTGGCGYTTCATTTCCTTCTCGCGCAGCATCTTGATGGCCATGTCCGCCAGRTCACGGATAATGGACTCGACRTCCCGGCCCACATAGCCCACTTCGGTAAACTTGGTCGCTTCCACTTTCAGRAARGGGGCGTCKGCCAGTTTGGCRAGACGGCGTGCGATTTCAGTTTTRCCMACACCRGTGGGGCCGATCATRAGGATGTTTTTYGGTGTGATCTCYTCGCGCAGACCACTGTCCARCTGCATCCTGCGCCAGCGRTTGCGCAGGGCGATGGCYACGGAACGCTTGGCCTCTTCCTGGCCCACGATGTGTTTGTTGAGCTCGTGGACAATCTCACGGGGGGTCATTGCAGACATGCTAGCTCCGGATCARTCGTTGGCTGACAGCACTTCGAGGGTGCGATTGTGGTTGGTGTAGATGCAGATGTCGGCCGCTATATCCAGGCCTTTTTCCACAATCTCATTGGCTTTCAGGTCGGTGTTCTCCAGCAGGGCCCGCGCGGACGCTTGTGCAAACGGACCGCCGGAGCCGATCGCGATCAGCCCCTGTTCTGGTTCGATAACATCGCCGTTGCCAGTGATGATAAGCGATGCGGTTTTATCCGCGACGGCCAGCAAGGCTTCCAGGCGGCGAAGAGCCCTGTCTGTTCGCCAGTCTTTGGCCAGCTCGACAGCAGCGCGCGTAAGGTTGCCCTGGTGTTTCTCAAGCTGGGCTTCAAAGCGCTCGAACAAGGTGAATGCGTCGGCAGTACCACCTGCAAAACCGGCCAGCACCTTGTCGTTATAGAGTCGGCGAACCTTGCGGGCATTGCCCTTCATTACAGTATTGCCGAGGGAGACCTGGCCGTCGCCACCCATGGCCACTTCGTCGTCACGCCTGACAGAAAGTATGGTAGTCATTCTGGCTCCACTTGCCTGATAGAAAACAGTATTCAGCAGTTATGGAGGCGGGGGGGCGGTTTTCAAGGGTGGGAGGAAAGAGAGTCAGGAGGGCGGCTTAACCCTCCTTGGGAATCTTCCTGACCAGAGGCTGAATGTTGAGGTTGACCAGCTTGTCGATAGCCGCATTCATCTGGCTGCGAGAGGTGAAGGGGCCCACATTGACGCGGTACCAGATGCTTCCGCTGTCGAGGTCGATGCGTTTGACCTGGGCACGGAGGCCCTGGAACGCGATTTCGGCTCGCTGCCTCTCCGCATCTTGCTGTTGTCGGAAAGACCCCGTCTGCACCAGGTAATCAAACGTTTGCTGTCCGGGCCCTGGGGTATATTCCTCAACCTCGGGAGGAACCACCTCCGAGTCAGGAAGCATGTCGTAAAAGCGAAAGCCGGGTTTTTCTTTTGCGGCGGTTTCCGGAGGCTTTTCCTTTACCGCAGGCGTTTCGGCTGCTGTGGCTTTTTCATCCTGGCGAGGCTCGGATGTCGGAAGTGAGTTGAGATAGGCAATAAAGCCGATAAAACCACCCACGGCTGCCAGTGACAGGATCCACTTCAATGACAAGCCGCCCCGCTGTGACTTGGCTGCAGCAGGGCGTTTGGGGGGCTGCTTTTGCTTACGCACAGGCCTCGCGGATTTTTTTGATGTTGCCGGTTTGCTGGCCGGTCTGGATTTGCGGGCATAGTCTCGGGACATGGCCGGGTTAGTTCCTGTTGCGTGCCTGATTATTCAGATCATGAAGCCTGACTTGCTACATTTCGTCGGGAGCGCTTACGCCAAGCAGGTCAAGACCATTGGCGATCACCTGCCGGACCGCAAGATACAGGGAAACGCGAGCATCCCGGACAGCGGTATCCTCGATCAGAACTTTGTGGGCGTTGTAGTAGGTATGAAACTGACCAGCAAGATCCCTGAGATAGTGCGTCAGGTGATGTGGTTCTCTCAGTTTGGCTGAGCTTTCTATCAGCTCGGGGTACTTGGCTAGCTGATTAGCGAGATCCTTTTCCTCGTCGAGTGTCAGCAAGGACAGGTCGCCGACACATTCGTTCAGACCACGTTCAACCCCTTCTTCTTTCAGCTTTCTGAGCACGCTGCAAATACGTGCATGGGCATACTGAATGTAATAGACCGGATTTTCATTGGTCTGGGAGCGGGCCAGATCGATATCGAAGGTCAACTGGGAGTCGACTCTGCGGGCCGCAAGGAAGAAGCGGGTGGCATCGCGGCCCACTTCGTCGATCAGGTCGCGGACCGTCACGTAACTGCCCGCGCGCTTGGAAATCTTCACTTCCTGCCCAGACCGGGTCACCATCACCATCTGGTGAAGAACGTAATCCGGCCAGCCCTGGGGGATGTCAGCGTTCAGCGCTTGCAGACCGGCACGGACCCGCGTGACGGTAGAGTGGTGGTCGGCACCCTGCTCATTGATAACCGTGGTAAAGCCCCGCTGCCACTTGTCCAGGTGGTAGGCCACGTCTGGCAGGAAATAGGTGTAGCCGCCATCTTTCTTGCGCATCACGCGGTCTTTGTCATCACCGAATTCGGTGGTTTTCAGCCACATGGCGCCGTCGTGTTCGTAGGTATAGCCATTTTCCTGCAGGCGCTCGACAGCTTCCTCTACCTTGCCATCTTCATACAGCGAGGACTCAAGGAAGTACACGTCGAATTCCACGCCAAAGGCTTTCAGGTCGAGATCCTGCTCACGACGCAGGTAGGCTACGGCGAATTCCTGGATGGCTTGCTGATCGTCCGGATCGGCTTTAGCGGTGACTTCCCGGTCGTCCGCGGTAACGGTTTCGCCGGCGAGATAGGCGTTGGCCACATCGGTGATGTAGTCACCGCGGTAGCCATCGGCAGGCCAGTTTTCGTCTTCCGGTGTCAGCCCTTTCACTCGAGATTGCACTGAAAGCGCCAGGTTGTTGATCTGCGCGCCCGCATCGTTGTAGTAAAACTCGCGGGTGACTTGGTAACCATTGGCTTCCAGCAGGCGGCTCAGGCAGTCACCTATCGCTGCACCACGGCCGTGGCCCACGTGCAAGGGGCCGGTTGGGTTGGCAGAGACAAATTCCACCTGGACCTTCTTGCCTTCGCCGTTGTTGTTGCGGCCGTATTGCCCGGCGTCGTCGAGAATGGTGTTGACCACTTCAAAGGCGCTGGCAGTACTCATGAAAAAGTTGATAAATCCGGGGCCCGCAATTTCAACCTTCTCGACAGCGCTGCTGTTCGGTAGCCGTTCGACCAATGCTTCTGCCAGTTTTCGTGGCGGGCAACCGGCAGCCTTCGATGCCACCAGGGCAATATTGCAGGCGTAATCGCCATGGGATTTGTCCTTGGTGTTGCCTACCTGTGGTGTAAAGGTCTGATCTGCGGGCAGAGTGCCTTCAGATTGCAGGGTCGCCAGCGCAGACTGGAGAAGTTCGGATACGGTCTCTTTCATGCTGTCGGATGACTCGAGTTGCAAGAGAATGGAAGAACGGCGGCAAGCGTCCCGCCGGAGATGTCGAAGGACGCTATTATCGCGGAAAGGTGCGGGCGACTCAAATTACGCTGTTCGAGGCCAGTTGCGTTCCCCCGGGGGGGCGAAGGGCTCCCGATGCTACAGGGTGTTGTTGGTACTGCTTTAGTCTCCTTGGAAAGGAAGGATCACCGTATTATTGGCACTCATGAAGCTTATACGGAGGTTGATGCTGTCGTAGGAGCCCAAACCGTTATAGCGGCCATTGCGTTCGGACGGCGATGAGGTAGGTGTGGTCCCACAGTTGGTGGCTTCAAACGTGACGTCAAAGACGTTGACGCTTGAGGACTGGATTGAAATCTGCCCATCAAAAACACAGCCTGTTGAATCCGATCCGGTAAGGCAGCCTTGGCTGCACTCCCGCTGAATTGGGCGCCTTCAGAGTCTGATTCAACATTGCCAAACACGGAATTTACCGAGTTGATGGCCTTTGGCAGGTTGTAAAATATTGCAAAAAGGCCCTCGTTGTCACAGTTTTGGTGGGTCATCCGGTTTCTAGCGGATCAACGTCGATTGCCCACCTGATATCCGCGGGAAGTTTCATCAGGTCAAGTTCCTGGCAAAGCGCTGCCAGTTGACGGTTAAGCCGGATTCGGTTGCTTGAAACCATGATCAGTTGGGCCCGGTGACGATCAGCCCTGCGCGCGATCACAGCAGGTAATGGCCCCCAAGACTCAACGCCGCAGTCTGATGCCTTAGACTTCATGTCATCAAGTAGTTTGAGGCTCGATGCCATGATGTTCGACTCGGCTCGAAGTATGGCCATTGACCGGAAGGGTGGGAGTTGGCCGGTTTCCCGTTCGGCAAGCAATTGGTCGGCAACAGGGAGATAATAGCCCGCCGCTAAAGATCGCAGTAGTGGGTGGTCGCTATGGCAGGTTTGCACCAGTACTTCCCCTGATTTTTCACCACGTCCGGCCCGTCCGCTAACCTGCAGTAGGGTCTGGATCAATTGTTCGGGCGCGCGAAAGTCTACGCTGAACAGTCCGCCATCAGCATTAACAACAACGACGAGCGTAACGTTTGGGAAGTCGTGCCCCTTGGCCAGCATCTGTGTGCCCACCAGTATGCAGGGGCTGCCGCTGTTCACTGTCTCGAGAATACCCTGAATGCTGCCTTTGCGTTGAGTGCTGTCCCGATCGACCCGCACGACGGGGACGTCCGGAAACTGTGTTGCCAATACATCTTCACTTCTTTCAGTGCCTTGGCCGACTGGCTTGAATGAATCGCTGCTGCATTTTGGACAGTGGTCTGTCGCGGCGGTCTGAAAGTCGCAATGGTGGCACCGCATGGCACGGTCGCGGCGATGATAGGTAAGGCGGGTGTCGCAGCGGGGGCACTCAACCATATGGCCGCAGTCGAAACACATCATGACCGGAGCAAACCCTCGGCGATTTACGTACACCAGAGCTTGCTGTCCGGCGTTCAGGCATTTCTCGATAGCACGCATCACAGGTCGTGAGAGGCCGCCTTCCAGAGGTCGGCTGCGAATGTCCAGTAACTTGATCGTCGGCAGTTTGGCATTGCCTGCACGCTCCTCAAGTCGAACCAGCGTGTATTTGCCGGTCAGGGCGTTGTGGTAGGACTCCATAGAGGGGGTTGCGGAGCCAAGAATAATGGGGCAATTATTGAGGTGTGCACGATAGACTGCGGTGTCCCTGGCGGAATAGCGGAATCCTTCCCCCTGTTTATAGGAGCTGTCGTGTTCCTCATCCACGATGATGGTTTTCAGCTCGGTGAAGGGGAGCAACACAGCCGAGCGGGTACCGATCAGAATGACCGGCTCACCATTACGGATTCTCAGCCAGGTTGAGAGTCGCTCGCTGTCTTTTAGTGCCGAGTGCCACACTGCGATACGGGATCCGAAATAGTACTGGAAGCGGGCAACGGTCTGCGGCGTCAGGTTGATCTCAGGAACCAGAACGAGCGCCTGGTGCTTGTTGTCCAGGTGAGTCTTGAGGTAATGGAGATAAAGCTCGGTTTTCCCGCTGCCTGTGATACCGAACAGGAGTGTCGTCGTGAAGCCGTCATCAGACGATGCAAGTTGGTCAGCAGCTTCTTGTTGGGCCGGAGACAGCACGGGGATACGATTCCGGGTTTCCGCCGCCGCACCGCTTGGTGAGGGTGGCGTGGTCTCAACGATCAGTTCTTTTTCCTGAAGGCTCCGGATTTGCGATTGTGTGAAACCAGCGCGCACAATCTGTTTGCTGCCCGCGCCTCCGGGTTGGCGCTTCAGCCAGGCCAGCAGCTCTCTCTGTCGCGTTGCGTTGCCGGGCAGCAGCGCCGGATCGCCGCAGGCTTGCCAATAAGGTTCGGCATGCTCCACGGCAGGTCTGCCGCGACGCAGGGCGGGCGGCAGTGCGGTAAAAAGGCATTCGCCGAGCGGGTGCTGATAGTAATCCGACGCCCAACTGAGTAGGCGGAAGGTTTCCGGGGGCAGTGCAGGCCATGTCTCGCTGGCTGATCGGACCGGCTTGAGAGTGATGCCCTCTGGTGGTCGAGCGTCAGTCTCGACCACCAGACCGGTGGCCGATTGCCTGCCGAAAGGGACGGTGACGCGTTGGCCCTTTTGTAATGTCAGGTGGTCTGGTACCAGGTAGTCGAACAGCCGCCGGAGAGGGCGATTCAATGCTATACGCGCAGTTCGGGGCACATCTGGCTCCATGGCGATGAAGGTGTCACGGTATCTGCCTATCCTTAAAAAGGGCTGCAATCCGGCGTGTCCCGTGTCGGGCGGGATGATAAGACGGTCCGGGGCTTGCCTGATACCGCATTTGCAAGTAAGATTCGCGGTCTGTTTCCGGCAGGGCATGATTGTGCCCCGTCTTGTCAATTGATTCAAACATGCGGTGCCTGACACCCGGATTGCGCTGAAACCCAGGCAATCCCGTGATCTGGTAGCGGCATGACCGACAGAGGTTCGCCATGAAAGAAGGTATTCACCCCAAGTACGAAGAGATTACCGCTACCTGTTCCTGCGGTAACGTTCTCAAGACCCGCTCTACGTTTACTCAGGACCTGACTCTGGATGTATGCTCCCAGTGTCACCCTTTCTACACAGGTAAGCAGAAAGTGATGGACACCGGCGGCCGTATCGACCGTTTCCAGAAGCGTTTCGGTGGTCGCATCGGTGGCAAGAAAGCCTGATCCGAATGCTGATAGTGGAAAAAGCGCCTTGCGAGGCGCTTTTTTTGTATCTGCAGGCCCCCGCTGTAGGGCGCGCCTGTTGTGAGTGCATACGCAAAAAGCCGTATTGACTGATTAACAAGTGGCCAATCCGGCCTTGTCTGATGCAGCCCTTCGCGCCATAATGTCGCGCTCCGCTGGGCAAGGCCCGGTGGCTTATTACCTCTTAAACGTGACAAACGGAACAGTGGCAATGTCTCAAGATCTGAAAGAAGCAGCCCTTGAATACCACGCCAAGCCGCGGCCTGGTAAGCTGAGTGTTGAAATCACCAAGCCCACCAAGACCTCCCGCGACCTTTCCCTGGCGTACAGCCCCGGGGTTGCCGAGCCGGTCCGCGAGATCGCGAAGGACCCCGAGAACGCATACAAATACACCGCCAAGGGTAATCTGGTAGCCGTGATTTCAGACGGCACTGCAATTCTTGGTCTGGGTAACCTGGGTCCGCTGGCGAGCAAGCCGGTTATGGAAGGCAAAGGCGTACTGTTCAAGCGCTTTGCTGGAATTGATGTGTTCGATATCGAGGTCAATTCCGAAAGCCCCCAGGCATTTATTGAAACGGTTGAGCGTATTGCCGACACCTTCGGTGGTATTAACCTTGAAGACATCAAGGCTCCCGAATGCTTCGAAATCGAGCGCGCGCTAATCGAAAAGTGCAGTGTACCCATCTTTCATGATGATCAGCACGGCACGGCCATCGTAACAGCGGCAGGCATGATTAACGCCCTGGAGTTGCAGGACAAGAAAATCGATGAAGCCAAAGTGGTCTGCCTCGGAGCTGGCGCAGCGGCTATCGCTTGCATGAAGCTGCTGATCAGCTGTGGCGTTCGGTCCGAAAACATCTACATGCTGGACCGCAAGGGCGTGATTCATTCCGGTCGCGAGGACCTGAACCAATACAAGGCGATGTTTGCCAACGATACTGACAAGCGCACGCTTGATGATGCGATGGACGGTGCAGATGTATTTCTCGGGCTTTCCGGCCCGGATCTGCTGAGCGCGGACCAGCTTAAGCTGATGGCTCCGAACCCGATTGTGTTTGCCTGCTCCAACCCGGACCCTGAGATCAGCCCTGAAGTGGCGCTGGCTACCCGCGATGACCTGATCATGGCTACAGGCCGCTCAGACTACCCGAATCAGGTGAATAACGTGCTTGGCTTCCCGTTCATCTTCCGTGGTGCTCTGGACGTGAGGGCGACCGCAATCAACGAAGAAATGAAAGTGGCGGCTGTTCACGCGATTCGCGAGCTGGCGAAAGAGCCGGTTCCGCAGGAAATCTGTGAAGCCTATGACGTTGCAAGTTTCGAGTTTGGTCGGGAGTACATCATTCCCAAGCCGATGGACGTGCGCCTGCTGGAAGTTGTTCCGGCGGCAGTCGCTCGCGCGGCGGTCGACTCAGGCGTTGCCCGTAACGGCTACCCGGCCCATTACCCACTGAAATCAATGGACGATATCATCTGATATAGTCCAATCGAATGTTGGGAAATAAAAAAACCGGCGATTGTTAAGTCGCCGGTTTTTTTGTGGCCGCGAGAATTTTTTTCGCCCCGCTTGCTGGTGTCAGAATATCTGTCTCGACAGGTCATCGCTACTGCCATTGTTGCCGCCGGCCGATGACTCATCCTGAGGGTCTAGCGGCGGCGGGGCATCCTCTTCACGGAATATTTCGAACATGGCACCTTCTTGCCCTGGCCTTGCTCGCCTGCCTGTTTCCGGGTCGATGCGGATGTTAACGATGCCATTGGGTCTTGCCATCAATGATGGCGGCTCGCCCTTTAGTGCCACTTTCATGTAATCAATCCAGGCGGGCAGGGCAGTACTGGCGCCGAACTCTCGACGGCCAAGGGGTTGTGGTTGATCAAAGCCAACCCAAACAGTGGTGGCTACGTCATGGTTGAAGCCGCCGAACCAAGTGTCTCTCTGTTCATTGGTGGTGCCGGTTTTGCCGCTGATGTCATCCCGCCCCAAGGCCTGAGCCCGTCGGCCTGTGCCCCGCTTGATTACATCCCGCATCATGGAGTGCAGGATGTATACGGAGCGTTCATCAGCCAGGCGTCTCGCAATGCGAACTTCTTTCTCGTCGTCGGAGTTGTTCTCCTGTTTCTCTGTGCAGTTTTCATCGCAGAGTTTGACGTCCGGTGCTTCGAAGATTGTTTCGTTGTTGATATCCGAGATCTGGCTGATGAGGTAGGGCTCGACGTCATAGCCGCCGTTGGCGATCACCGCGAACCCCCGGGCCAGGTCCATCGGTGTCAGAAGCCCGCTGCCCAATGAGAGTGACAGATCTTTTTGCATGTCCTCCGTGGGGATCTGAAGCTGCTCAAGGTAGTCTATGGTGTTCTGGATGCCCAGGTCCCGAAGCAAGCGTACTGACACCAGGTTGCGGGATCGATACAGGGCTTCTCGCAGGCGAGTGGGGCCGTAAAACTGTCCTGATGAATTCTGTGGGCGCCATGTGGTCTCCAATTCGGAGTCGTCAAACACAATTGGTGCGTCGTTGTAGATGGTTGCGGGTGTCATTCCGCTTTCCAGCGCGCTCAGATACAGGAACGGCTTGAAGGTTGAGCCCGGCTGCCTCCTCGCCTGGGTGGCGCGATTGTATTTGTTTTGACTGAAACTGTATCCGCCAGCGAGTGCTTCAATGGCGCCGGTTTGTGCGTCAAGGGAGATCAGTGCGCCCTGTACTGCAGGTACCTGCGAAAGCGCAACGCGCCGGACTTCGGCAATATCCAGGGTTTGCTGATCATCGCTTTGTTCCTGGATGTCGGATTCACTTGGCTGCTCGGGTGTCATCACCACCATGGGTTTTACGTAAATGATATCGCCCGCAGCGACTACGTCGGATGGCTTTCCCGGCTCGGGTCCGGTTAAATTTTCGGTTTTGTATCGTTTGGCCCAGGTCATTGTGGAGAATGCCATTACGGACTCGCCAAGCTGGCGGGCGTAAAGATCGACCTCGCTGTCTTCGTCTCTCACCCGGGTTACAACTGCGGGCACGAGCTCGGCTACGCGGGGGTAGTTTGCCATCAGATTGGGGAGGTTGTCGGGGACCAGTTGTTCTTCATCCACCTGCCCAATGGGGCCGCGGAAACCGTGGCGCCGGTCGTATGCTTCCAATCCTGCTCTTAGGGCTCTCGTCGCTTCTTGTTGCTTCTCGCTTTCAACGGTCAGTTTGACTTCATAGCCGTCGGTGTAGGCGGCATCGCCGAATCGCCTGACCAGTTCGGCTCGGGCCATTTCCGCAACGTGGTCGGCATCAACCTCAGTGGACGGGGCGTTAAAGCTTGCGGTCAGGGGGGCGCTGGCAGCCAGCTCATAAGCGTCACTGGTGATGTATTGGAGGTCGCGCATGCGCCCCAGTATCCAGTTACGACGAATCTGTGCTCGCTCGGGGTTTGCCAGGGGGTTGTAGGCGGAGGGAGCCTTGGGCAGCCCGGCAAGCATGGCCATTTCTGCCAGAGAAAGCTCGGTCACGGGTTTGTCGTAATACACCTGGGCGGCTGCAGCGATACCATAGGCGCGATTGCCCAGGTAGATCTTGTTGAGGTAGAGCTCCATGATGCGGTTTTTGTCCAGTTCACGCTCTATCTGAAGAGCCAGAAGTATCTCGTTGAACTTGCGAATAAACGTCCTATCGCGTGACAAAAAGTAATTTTTTGCAACCTGCATTGTGATGGTGCTGCCCCCGGACTGGATCTCGCCGGTGGAGATCAGTTCGATGGCAGCCCGCATCAGGCCTTTAAAGTCGACCCCAAAGTGTTCGTAAAAACGGGCGTCTTCGGCTGCCATAAAGGCATGTAACTGAATTGTAGGGATCTGTTCTATTGTGACCGGTGCCCTTCTCTTTTCACCGAATTCTGCTATTAATTTGTCGTCTGCGCTGTAGACCCTCAAGGGGGTCTGCAACTTGATGTCCAGGAGTTGCTCCACAGGAGGCAAACCTGGGCGGAGATAAAGGTAAAATCCTGACGCCACGATTGTGGCGAGACTGAGTCCAGTGAGAAATAGCCATGCAAACAGGCGAGATGTACGCAACAAATGAGACATTTTTTTCTGACAACTGTTGGATATAGGTCTATCATTTGAGAAATTGCTTTAGGAAGGGCTAGCCGCTTCCCGGGTGCAATGCTTCTCAATTAAAGAAGAACGAGCATTGTAGACGGAAAACTAAAGAAATTCTCTTAAATAAAAAACACATATGAAAGAACTCCGTCGGGAGTTTTCATAACCCGGTGCATGTAACCAGGTATAGGGTGAGCGCGTGTTCGGATTGTTAGGAAAAAAATCCAGTTCGGTGCTGGGCGTGGATATCAGCTCCAGCTCGGTCAAGCTACTGGAACTATCGAAGCAGGGTGACCGCTACAAGGTCGAGAGCTACGCAGTGGAGCCGCTACCGGCCAATGCTGTGGTAGAGAAAAATATCACGGATGTCGAAGCGGTGGGCGAAGTGCTCAAACGTGTCGCATCTAAATCACGTACGAGCGTCAAGCAGGTGGCTGTAGCCGTCTCCGGTTCCGCCGTTATTACCAAGCTGATCCAGATGGACAGTGGTCTCAACGAGTTTGAGATGGAAGACCAGATAACGCTTGAGGCCGATCAGTATATCCCCTATCCGCTGGATGAAGTGGCGATCGACTTCGAGGTTCAGGGGCCGTCTGAGACCAACCCGGACCAGGTCGATGTACTTCTTGCGGCGTGCCGGAAAGAAAACGTCGATATTCGGGAAGATGCTCTAGAAATTGGGTCTTTGACCACCAAGATCGTGGACGTAGAGGCCTATGCACTTGAGCGCGCATACGCACTCATTGAGTCCCAGCTTGATTCCCAGGGTGAAGAACTCGTTGTGGCGATCGTCGATATCGGCGCCACCATGACCACGCTGAGCGTGTTGGCGGAAGGCAAGACGGTTTACACCCGCGAGCAGATTTTCGGGGGGAAACAACTCACCGAAGAAATTCAGCGTCGTTATGGTTTATCCCTTGAAGAAGCCGGTCTGGCCAAGAAGCAGGGTGGTCTTCCAGACGACTACGATTCCGAAGTTCTGACGCCTTTCCGCGAAGCGGTCGTTCAGCAGGTTGCTAGGGCGCTGCAGTTCTTCTTCGGCGCAAGCCAGTACAATGCGGTTGACTACGTGGTCCTGGCAGGTGGCACGGCATCTATTCAGGGGCTGACAGAAATGGTCGAGGAAAAAACAGGCACACCAACGCTGGTCGCAAATCCTTTCGCGGACATGGCGGTGGGGTCAAGAGTGAATGCGTCTTCGCTGAGCAATGATGCACCTTCACTCATGATTGCCTGCGGGCTGGCAATGAGGAGCTTTGACTGATGGCAAAGATTAACCTCAGACCCTGGCGCGAAGAACTCCGGGCGGAGAAGCAGAAGCAGTTTGTGGTGATGATACTGGGGGCGGCTTTTATAGCTGTCGGCCTGACTTTTCTCTGGAAAACCGATATGGACAACCGTATCGCCTACCAGGAATCCAGAAATGCCTACATCGAAACCGCAACCAAGCAGCTGGATAAGCAGATTAAAGAGATCGAGGATTTGAAGCGCAAGCGGGACGAGCTACTGTCGCGCATGCAGGTCATTCAGGATCTCCAGGGCAAGCGCCCGGTTATTGTGCGGGTTTTTGACGAACTGGTTCGCACGCTGCCAGATGGACTTTTTTATACGAACCTCAAAAAGACCGGAGACACAGTGGATGTCGTTGGTATGTCGGAGTCCAATAGCCGAATTTCCGCCCTTATGAGGCGTTTTGAAGAGTCCGACTGGTTCACTAATCCTAACCTGTCAAACGTGTCTGCCGCCGATAACCGTCGTGCTGGTTATAGCCAGTTCAACCTGTCGGTGCAGCAACAAACACCAGAGCCCGAAGGGGAGGACAAGTAATGAGCCTCGCGGACTCACTCAAGAACCTCAATGAATTTGATATCAATGACCTGGACGTCAACAATGCCGGTATTTGGCCCGCCCCGATCAAGGCAATCGTAGCGCTCATCATTTTTGGCCTGATACTGGGTGGTGGTTACTGGTTCTTTATCAAAGATCAGTATGTCCAGCTTGACCGGGTCGAAAAGACCGAGCAGGAGCTTCGGAAGCGCTACGAAGACAAAGCTTACCAGGTGGCTAACCTTGAAGTATTCAAGGCGCAAATGGAGGAAATGGAAGAAACCTTCGGCGCGCTTGTGCGTCAACTCCCGAGTGAAACCGAAGTGCCTGGTCTGCTGGAGGATATTACCAATACGGCGTTGGGTAGTGGCCTTTCGCTCCAGGAGGTCAAGTTGCAGGGTGAGCAGCGGCGTGATTTCTACGCGGAGCTTCCGATCAACATCCGGGTATCGGGTTCGTATCACGAATTGGCGACGTTTGTCAGCAGTGTGGCGAGCCTGCCACGGATTGTGACGTTGCATGACCTAACGATAACACCAACAGGCGGTGATGGAGAGCAGCTAAATATGCAGGTTCTTGCACGTACCTACCGCTACCGGGCTGGAGAATGAGCATGGCGCGACAGCATGCGGCAAAAGCCTGGATGGGTATTTGTCTGGTATCTTTTCTGACGGCGTGTTCTCAGGGAAGTGGCTTTTCCGATCTCGATAAGTTTATGGCAGATACCCGGGCCAAACCTCGGGGGCATGTTGAACCCTTACCGGAGTTCAAGGCTTACGAGGCTTTCAGTTATTCGGCAGCGGATCGTAGAGCGCCTTTCGAGCCGCCTATTGATGTGCAGCTCACCATGGTTGATCAGGAACCCGAAAGCGATATCGAGCCAGATCTTGATCGGCCGAGAGAGGTTCTTGAGAACTTTGATCTGAAGGGGCTCTCCATGGTGGGTACTTTGAGTGACGCATCCGGAAATCTGTTTGCTCTGATAAAGCACAACACGGGTGGCATCCACAGGGTGCGCACTGGGAACTACATGGGGCAGAATTATGGCCGGATTGTTGGTGTCAATGAAACCCGGATAGAGCTAATTGAAATCGTTCCCAATGGCCGGGGCGGATGGGTCGAGCGTCCACGCTCGCTGTCGCTGGATGAGAATGAGGGCTAAGGAGCGGCATTATGAATATTGAAAGAAACATGCATGAACAAAAAAGTTTGGGGTCGAGGCTAGCGATGTTCAGAAAACTCAATGTATACGTCGGCGTGATTGCTTTTGGGTTGTTATCCGGCCTGGCCAATGCGGTCACGCTGGAAGACGTGTCGTTTTCATCGCTGTCCGGGGATCGGGTCGAGGTGACGCTGTCGTTTGACGGCCAGCCACCGGAACCTACCGGGTACACGATCGAGCGACCTGCCAGGATCGCAGTGGACCTCCGGGACACGACCAGCGGCCTCGACAGTCGCAATATTTCGCTCGGGGGAGGTAACGCCCAGAGCATGACGGTTGTCGAAACCAAGGATCGCACTCGCCTGATCTTCAATCTGGCAGAGTTGGCCCCCTATGAGACGGTGCGTGCCCAGAACCATCTGGTCGTGACGATCGGCAGTCAGGGCAGCGGTGTTGCTGCTTCCGGCTCGGGTGCTTCTTCCATGTCCACCGCAACTTCAGGTGGACAAACAAGTTCATCCGCCTCGTCCTCTGGTAGCGGGCTCGCCGGGGTTGATTTCAGGCGCGGACAGGGCGGTGAAGGTCGTGTGATTGTGGATCTGGGCAGCGCCAGTACTTCCGTGGACTTGTCCGAACTAGGAGGTAAGATTCGCCTGACGATGGATGGCACCAGTGTGCCTGACAATCTTCGCCGGCGCCTCGATGTAACTGACTTTGCAACGCCTGTGACCCGTATTGATACCTTTACGGAAGACGGCAATGCGGTTGTGGAAATTCGTCCGGAAGGTAATTACGACTATATTGCCTATCAGTCTGGTTCCCAGTTTACTGTCAGCGTGGAAAGGCTGACGGAAGAGGAAGCCGAGTCTCGTCGTGAGGAGAAGTTCCCGTACACTGGCGATAAGCTCTCTCTTAACTTCCAGGACATCGAGGTTCGTTCTGTATTGCAGTTGATTGCAGACTTTACCGGCTTGAACCTTGTTGCCAGCGATACGGTCAGTGGCAGTATTACGCTGCGTCTGCAGAATGTGCCCTGGGACCAGGCTCTGGACCTGATCCTGAAGACCAAGGGGCTGGACAAGCGCCAGATCGGCAATGTACTGCTGGTTGCGCCGGCTGATGAAATTGCCGCCCGTGAAAAGCTTGAGCTGGAAACCTCCAAGCAGATCGCTGAACTTGCGCCGGTTCGCCTGGATATCATTCAGGTGAACTACGCCAAGGCCGGGGATGTTGTTGCGCTGATCGAGGCGGATGAGGAATTGATCTCCTCTCGGGGATTTGTGTCTTCGGATGCTCGCACCAACACCATCAGTGTTCGTGAAACCTCGGAAAAGCTTGATGAGATTCGCCGTCTGGTTTCGACCTGGGATGTTCCGGTTCGTCAGGTTTCCATTGAGGCGCGAATTGTAAGGGCGCAGACCAATGTTGCCGAAAACCTGGGGGTTCGCTGGGGTGGTGCTGCCTATGACGTCAGGGGCGATGGCAGTGTTATCTCTGTCGGTGGCTCTCAGGGAGCTGTTGGCGAGGCTCGTGATGCGGCCAATGGCACCAACAGTACTATTACTTTCCCAGGCGCGCTGGCAGTTGATCTTGGTGTTTCAGGTCAGGGAGCGTCGTCCTTCGCGATTGGTTGGGGGAGCGATGACTTTCTTGTGGACTTGGAGCTCTCTGCATTGGAGAGTGACGGGCAGGCAGAAGTTGTATCCCAGCCCCGTGTTGTGACGGCCGATCGACAGACCGCCAGGATCAAATCCGGTGAAGAGATTCCATACCAGAAGGCCGCTTCCAGTGGTGCGACTTCTGTATCCTTCAAGGAAGCTGTATTGGCCCTCGAGGTAACGCCTCAGATTACCCCGGATGACAAGGTTATTATGGATCTGGTGGTTAATCAGGACTCTCGTGGCGATGTAACCGCCGGTATTCCGGCGATCAACACCAACGAGGTAACGACGCAGGTGTTGGTTGGAAACGGCGAAACTGTGGTCCTGGGGGGTATTTTCCAATCAGAAGTAGCTACCACAACTACCAAGACGCCGTTCCTGGGTGATATTCCCTACTTGGGCCGCCTCTTCAAGCGCACTGAGCATGTCGATGAACGTAGCGAGCTGTTGATTTTCATCACACCAAAGATCATCAAGAGCGACCTGATTCAATAGTCTGGTTGCGTCCGACAAAAAACCGCCGTGTTCGCACGGCGGTTTTTTTGTCTGTTCATTTCCTGAAGCTTATGGAAAACGTTACCCTGTGATATTCTCACGCGCCGGAATGTAGATGAGCGGAAGTTATGTCCTTGCCAAAACGAGTTGTCCTGGTTGGCCCAATGGGTGCGGGAAAAAGCACAATTGGTCGCATGCTGGCCAAGGAGCTGGGCTATCGTTTTCTCGATTCCGACCGGATTATTGAAGAGCGTTGTGGTGCCAATATTCCCTGGGTATTCGATGTGGAAGGGGAAGACGGTTTTCGGCAGCGTGAAACAGCGATGTTGGCTGAGTTGGCCGACTACTCACAGACAGTGTTGGCGACCGGCGGTGGCGCGGTGATGAAGGAAGAGAATTACGCGCACCTGAAGCGTGATTCTGTCGTGGTATACCTGAAAACCTCGATCGAGCAGCAGGTTGAAAGAACAAGGCGGGATCGAAATCGCCCCCTGTTGCAGAACGATGATCCCGAGGCGGTCCTTAAAAACCTGTTTGCTGTGCGGGATCCGATCTATTCGCGACTGGCCGATATCGTCATGTTTACTGATCGCAAGAGTCCGAGACTGGTCGTTCGGCAATTGGTAAATCGAATTAATCCGAGGACGCCGCGCCACAAAAGGCAAATACGTAAGGAAGGCAGAAATCATGCGTGACTCACTGCGGGAGTTGACGGTTGAGCTGGGCGATCGAAGTTACCCAATCGTTATCGGTCAGGGACTGCTAGGTAGCTACGATCTGAGCCCCTGTGTCTCTGGCTCTCAGGTCATGATCGTGACCAACGAAACGGTTGCTCCATTGTATCTCGAGTCAGCTCGCGCCTGTTTCCCCGGCAAGCAAGTGGATACGGTTGTGCTTCCTGACGGCGAAAAATACAAGGATTGGCAGACACTGAACCGTATCTTCGACGGTTTGCTGGAGAAGCGTCATTCCCGCAAAACCACGCTTGTTGCGTTGGGGGGTGGCGTGGTCGGCGATATGACCGGGTTTGCCGCCGCTTCCTACCAGCGTGGTGTCCCTTTTATTCAGATTCCGACGACATTGTTGTCGCAGGTGGACTCCTCAGTCGGAGGAAAAACCGGCATCAATCACCCGTTGGGCAAGAATATGATTGGTGCCTTCCATCAACCGGAAGTCGTACTGATCGATACCGACAGCCTGAGAAGCCTTTCTCCACGGGAGGTGTCGGCTGGCCTTGCTGAAGTCATCAAATACGGCCTGATTCGAGACACCGATTTTCTGGCCTGGCTAGAGCAAGAAATTACGTCGCTCATTGATCTGGAAACGTCGGCTCTGGTGGAGGCCATCTATCGTTCATGCGCCTGTAAGGCGGACGTTGTTGCGAAGGATGAAAGGGAAGGCGGGTTGCGAGCGATACTCAACCTGGGGCACACGTTCGGTCATGCCATCGAGACGTTTGCTGGGTATGGCAACTGGCTGCACGGTGAAGCTGTCGGCACCGGCATGATGATGGCAGCGGATCTTTCCCTGCGCCAGGACATGATAACGGAAGAGGACCGTGCCAGGGTGGTGCGCATTATCGAGCGAGCCAGGCTTCCGGGGCGTGCGCCGGTGGGCATGTCGCCCGATGACTTTTTACGCTTGATGGCGGTCGATAAGAAGAATGTGGATGGTTCGCTACGCCTGGTTCTCCTGCGCAGACTCGGGGATGCGGTGGTGACGGATGCGGTGGATAGACGAGAACTGGATGCCACGCTTCGAGTATTTTGCGATGAAGTCTGACAAGGTCTGATCAGGGAAAAGACAGGGAATGACGGTGAATGACGAAGGGCTCAACAGTCATGACGGTGGCGGCCTGTTTCCGCGACTCCAGGAGCGTTATGGGTTGAGGGCCGATCCATTGGATATGGAAACACCCTTCTTTCCGGATGCCTCCCGCCACCATGCCCTGGAAACGCTTCGCCACCTCTGTGGCTTTGGTGACCTCGCTTTGCTTCTCACTGGTGATGTCGGGGCGGGCAAAAGCCGGTTGCTCGCGGAACTGGTGAGGAGCGAGTCCTCCCGTCTCGATTTTCATCGAGTGTCGGCCGCCGCACTGACGAGTACGCAGGCGCTGTCACGGGCGCTACTCGGTATTGCACATAAAGGGTTGAACCCCGGCGAAGGTGCGCGCGACGCCATCTACGGCTTTTTTCGATGGTCTGAAATCAAAGCTCGGAAGGGCCAGCGAATGGTTCTGTTGATTGATGATGCGGATCGTGCACCTGCCGAGTTGCTGAGGCTGTTGTTTTCGGCCTTTGAGGCTGCAGATCGCTCTGCGACGGCGGTTCCCGTGTTCAGTGGCAGCGGGCGATTGATCGAAATGCTTGGGTTGTCAGGAGACGGTGCCGGAGTGCATCAGATTCATCTTCGCCCACTGACAAAAGAGGAAGTCGCTGCGTACCTGGAGCCCCGGGTGCACCGCGCTGGTGGCAGTGCCAAGGACTTGCTGTCGCCAGGGAAGTTGTCACAGTTGCACAGTTTGAGTCAGGGGAGTTTTTCCCGTCTCAAGCGAGTGACACCAGCCGTATGGCTGGATATGGTATCGACTGAAAATGGCGCCAAACGGACGTTTTCGGTGCCGATTAATCTGCGTTGGCCTGCGCTGGCTTTGGTTATGCTTGCCGGTTCCTGGTGGCTTGTATCGCAGCAATATGATGATTCTGTGGCACGAGAGCAGGCAGAACCTGAGCCTGAAGTCATACGCAAGAGTGTCACCATTGGTCCTGGCAATCCGGATATTGACCCGGTTGATACCGGCGCAGGATTGTCAGAGCCGGCCGCTGAGCCAGAGTTGCCCCTGACGGACGAGCCTGATAAGCCTGTTCCAGAGCCAGAGCCAGAGCCAGAGCCAGAGCCAGAGCCAGAGCCAGAGCCAGAGCCAGAGCCAGAGCCAGAGCCAGAGCCAGAGCCAGAGCCAGAGCCAGCCAACGCAGTTGGATGGTTTGGGCGTTTGCGCAAGGGGTTGGCGCGGACATCGTCTGCGATGAAAGAAAACATCGTGGCTGTGCTTACCAAGCGCAAGCTTGATGAGAAAACACTGCAGGATCTGGAAGATATTTTGATTCAGGCTGATCTTGGCGTGGAAACGTCGATGGCTATTACCGCGACGCTTTCAGCCGAGCGCTATGGCAAGGATGTTACCGATGAAGAAGTGCGCCAAATCATGGCGCGCGAAATTCAAAAAGTGCTGGAACCGGTGGCCCTGCCGCTGGAACTTGATCTGGACCACAAACCCCATGTGATTTTGGTGGTGGGTGTGAATGGCTCCGGTAAGACTACGACGATCGGCAAACTTGCGCAGAAGCTGGCCGATAGCGGGTATTCGACCCTGCTTGGCGCTGGCGATACTTTCCGCGCGGCGGCGATTGAGCAGTTAAAAATCTGGGGCGAGCGCACTAATTCTCCGGTGGTTTCCCATGAATTGGGCAGTGATGCGGCAAGTCTGGTCTTTGACGCTTATAAGCAGGCGAAAGAGCAGGGGCAGGACGTGTTGATGCTGGATACGGCCGGTCGGCTTCAAAACCGTACCGAACTGATGGACGAACTTGAAAAAATCGTACGGGTTTTAAAAAAGCAGGATGAAACCGCGCCTCATACTGTATTGCTGACGCTGGATGCAACCACTGGCCAAAATGCGCTCAATCAGGTGGAAATTTTCCAAAAAGTTGCCGGGGTCAATGGCCTTGTTATGACAAAATTGGATGGTACAGCCAGAGGCGGTATTCTGGTTTCCATCTCCGCCAAGTTCAAATTGCCGGTCTATTTTCTCGGCGTTGGCGAACAGGTAGAAGATCTCGAACCGTTTGAAGCGGAACAATTTGCACGTTCAATTGCAGGACTTGAATAAATGAAAACTGTTGACGGAAAAAAGGTCAATCCATTCCTGAAAATGGCGCTGGAAATGGGGCCTTTGGTGGCGTTCTTCTTTGCCAATGCCAAGGGAGAATCACTGGTGGGCCTGTGGCCAGGGCTTGGGAAATTGGGCGATCAGCCGATATTTCTAGCGACCGCTGTCTTTATGGTGGCGATTTCGATTTCGCTGGTTGTGTCCTATTGGCTCACCCGAACCTTGCCGATTATGCCGGTAGTCACCGGGGTGGTGGTGCTGGTTTTTGGCGGGCTGACGCTTTATTTGCAGGATGAATTGTTCATCAAACTCAAACCCACTATCATCAACACGATGTTTGGTACGATCCTTCTGGGCGGGCTTTACTTTGGCAAAACGTTTTTGGGTGTGGTTTTTGGCGAGGTATTCAAGCTTGATGCAGAGGGCTGGCGCAAACTCACCTTTCGGTGGGGCATATTCTTCTTATGCCTTGCGGTCCTCAACGAAATTATCTGGCGTAATTTCTCGACCGATTTTTGGGTGAGCTTTAAAGTTTGGGGAATGATGCCGATCTCGATGGTTTTTACTCTAAGCCAGATGCCGTTGATTATGCGGCATTCTACGGAACCATTAGGCGAAGAATAATTTGACGGGGTCTAACATAATTAGACCCCATCACATTTTTTAGGCCACTTTTGCTTCGGTGGTTTGCTCCACAGAATAGCCACCGGCATAAGCTCCGCGTTTTACATTGTTCTCGACGTTGAAAGAATTCAACATATCGTCGATTTTCACCACATCTTCAGCCAGGGTGTGGCTGGCAGCGGTGGATTCTTCCGCCATTGCGGCGTTTTGCTGAGTTCCCTCGTCAATTGTGTTGATTGACTGATTGATCTCCTGCAGGCCAGTTGATTGTTCTCTGGCTGCATCAACAATTGCTGCAACGTGTTCGTTGATTTCCTGAACTTCGGAGACAATGGATTCCAGAGCTATACCAGTTTCATTGACCAGTTTCACGCCGGTTTTAACTTCTTCGCCAGAGGTCGTGATCAGGGCTTTGATTTCCTTGGCTGCGCTGGCTGAACGCTGGGCTAGTTCGCGCACTTCCTGTGCGACAACCGCAAAGCCTCGACCAGCGTCCCCGGCGCGAGCGGCTTCAACACCTGCGTTCAGGGCAAGCAAATTGGTCTGGAAAGAAATTTCGTCGATTACGCCAATGATATTCTCAATTTTATTGGCAGAATCTTCAATGCGACCCATGGCTTCAACCGCTTGACCAACAATCTTGCCGGAATTTTCTGCATTGGTTCTGGTTCTTGCAACAGCGTTGCCGGCTTCTTCTGCCCGCTCGGTGGATGTTTTGACCGTTGCAGTAATTTCTTCCACGGCTGCGGCTGTTTCTTCAACGGATGCTGCCTGTTGTTCCGTGCGTCTGGAAAGTGCTTCGGAGGACGTACGGATTTCACCAGAGGCGGTTTTCACCGAAGAAGAAGAATCCCGCAAGTTATTGATGATGTTCGTGAAATTATCCGCAACGCTGTTGGTATTATCTTTCAGTTTGGCAAATGCGCCCATGAATTCACCTTCGACACGCTGGGTAAGGTCCGAATCTGCAAGGGCTGCAAGCACGCGACCGGTTTGGTTCAAGCCGTTATCGACCGTTGCTACCAGCTTGTTGATAGAGGTTGCAAGATTGTTCAGTTCTTCATCGGCAAAGCCTGTATCAACACGCCCGGTGAAATCACCGGCAATGGCGGCGTCAACCACTTGACCAAAGCTGATGCCAAGGTCTTCCATCATTTTTGTGCTTGCCTCGTCGCTTTGTGTCTTATCTCGATTGAGTGCTTGAACCTTGATGCCGTTTTCACGGAAAACACCGATTGCCCGGGCCATTTCGCCTAGTTCGTCGGTGCGTTCGATGCCTTTGATTTTCACATCGAAATCATTGGTTGTGAGTTTTACCGCTGTTGAGGTTAGCATACGCAAAGGATTGGTTACGATGTAGCTGATGGCCAGATACAGGCCGACCATGGCGGCAGCTGCAATTGCCAGCGCCGTAAGGGCTGTCACTAAGGCTGAGTCATAAGCTTTAGAGACGCTGGGCGACATGTCCCAACCCATAACAAAAGCACCGACAACCGCTTGTTTTTTGCCGAATATTGCGGGTGTTGCAATCAGTTCGACGTGGCCGATCTGCAGAATTTTTGTTTCCTGGCTCTCAATCGCTGCGCGTGCCAATTTACTGGCAGGAGCGGATAAATCATCGGATATGGTCTTTTCGGCGATTGATGCACCATCAAGACGCACGGCAGAAGCGAAGGCAAAATCGATGGTTTCATCTGTTGCGAAGGCTTCGAAAATTTTGTTAAGGTTTTTTTCCTTATTGAACTTGATATTACCGGCATTTTGTTTGGTCAAAAGGCCAGCAATACGTTGTTCATAGTTTTGACTTGAAGTCGAAAGCTGATTGAGTCCCAGCTTAGTACTCATTGCTATAACGGAGAATATTACCAATGCCACCGTGCATATTACGATTAGCATCAATTTGGAGTTTATGGAGAGTTTAGGCATTGTGATATCCTGCTATTTTAGGGACTCAATCAGATGTTTTCAGATTTTCTGACGGTCAGAGTAATTCTACGTTGACGCCAAAGGTGATGGCACCGATCGGATTTCCGGCATCGTCCAGTACGGGGATCGAAACCTGACTTTGGAAAGTTTGGGTGGATTCGTCTTCTTCCACTTCGGAAATATTGAGGGAATTAGCACCGGCTGAATAGGTTTTCTGCCATTTGGCTTCATCGCCCTGCCAGTAATCGGAAGTGACCGAGCTTTGGCCAACGTTGAGGCCTTTGGCATCCATAGCAAAAATCTCGGTGAACAATCCGCTGCTTTGTTCCTGAATTTTTTTCAAATAAGCGGAAGTAGCGTTGGCCAGCACTTTATCAATCATTGGTTTGCTGGAAGCGTCTACTTCTGCACGCCATGTTTTGTCTAGGGTGTCGATTTTTGCCTGATCAAAACTGGTGGTTTTGGCATTTTGAGCCATGATCGCTGATTTCACATCTGCGCTATGGGCAATTTCTTGAAGCTTGGTTTTGGCCAGCTCTGTCAATTGGGCGGTGTAGTCATTGGCTAGTGCTGGTGTGGTGAGCAAAACTGTTGCTGTTGCTATGGTAGCGAATAGATGTCGCATATTTGCGTCCCTGGGTTGAGATTCCACCCGTTGGCTTTCGTATTTTCGGAATTTGGTCCGACGAGAGATGTGGGTGGGAATTTTTATATATTACATCCGGCATATCCGGCAGGACGAGGCGCTTCATGCAAAGGAGAGGACTCCTTTTTCGTCGATCAAGTTACCGTATATTTGGAAATACTAAAAAAATGGTAAACAAAAAATGACGCAAAACCTTCAAAGGCTTAAACGGGTTTTGGGTTTTTTTATCTATACTTGTGTGAATTAAAAGTTTCTTTGATTAAATTGTCTGCGCTAGAAAAGGTAAGTTATTCATAGTAGTAGAAATGTTTATCGACGCGCGAGTAAAAGTTTGAATTTTTTACGGTTTTTTTATTACATGGAGCACAGGCTGATTGTGCTCCATGTTTGCTGCTGATTAATCAGCAAGTGCCTGTTCAATCACCGGTAAAAAAGTGGTTTTTAGAATCTCAGGGCTGAGCGGGCCCACGTGCTTGTGAAGGATTGAGCCATCTTTGCCAATGATGAAGGTTTCCGGGATTCCGTATACGCCCCAGTCTATGGAAACCTTGCCATTTGGGTCGATGCCAACGCGCTGATACGGATTTCCCAACTGGCCGAGGAAACGCAGGGCGTTTTTGGGTTTGTCTTTATAGTTCAGGCCGAAAAGCTGGAAGCGCTTGTCTTCGCCTAATTGTTTGATGATGGGGTGTTCTTGTCTGCACGGTACGCACCATGAGGCCCATACATTGACGATGGAGACCTTGCCTTTGAATAATTCACTGCTGAAACCGGGAATTGCCACGCCTGATTTGTTTAGGCCTTCAAGGGCTACCAGTTCAAAGGTCGGGGCCTGTTTGCCGATCAGCGCTGAAGGGATCGCCGATTTATCGCCATCGCTCATCAATTGTTTGAAGAATATTGCGGCCAGCGCAATGAAAATGATCAGCGGCAGGGCAGCTACGAGTTTCGATTTTGGAGATTGTTGCGCTTCACCCGACATGATTTTTCCTATTTGGCTGAACGTCGCTTGATGCCTGCTTTTTCGAGCCGGGCGATCTCGCGTTGCTGAGCCTTATATTGCAGCATGATACGAACGCACATGGCAATGATTACCAGAGCGCTGACGGCATAAGACGGGATGATGAAGGCTGCGTGTTCTCCAAACATGATTATGCTCTTTCAGCCATGCGGGCGGCGCCCATCTTCATGGTGCGGATGCGGCGTTTGAGGATTTCATTGCGCATATTCATCAAATGAAGGGTGAAAAAACAGAGCGAATAGCCAAGCGCCATCAACAGCAACGGATATAAAAAGACGACATCCATGGCCGGTTTTGCAAATCTTGAGACACTCGCAGGCTGATGCAATGTGTTCCACCAGTCGACTGAAAATTTGATGATCGGGATATTGATGGAACCAATCAGAGTGACGATTGCCAATGAACGGGCGGCCATTGTGGGTTCTTCAATGGCTTTGGCCAGCGCGATGATGCCGAGATAAATGATGAATAGTACCAGAAACGATGTGAGGCGCGCATCCCATACCCAATAGGTGCCCCACATGGGTTTACCCCATAAGCTGCCTGTGAGGAGAGCTAAAAAAGTAAAGGATGCTCCGATTGCTGCTGCCGCACGTAGGGAGATATCGGCCAGCGGGTGTCGCCAGACCAAGGTTCCGATGGCTGACATGGTCATTACGCCGTAACACATCATGGCAACCCATGCGGCTGGCACATGGATGAACATGATCAGTACCGTCGAACCTTGCTGGTAATCTTCCGGCGCGGTAAAGCCCAAATAGAGTCCATAAGCGAAACAAAAGGCGGTCAAAATGCCAAGCACAGGAATGAGCCTGTCGGCCAGCGCCAGAAAACGGGTGGGGTTGGCGTAATCCCAGATTGATTTGCGTTTGGTGGTGGTTTCGTTCATGGGGCTATAAATGGCTTAGTCCGTTGATTGTTTCAATACCCAGCCTGCGGCAAGTGAGCCCAGAACGGAAAAGAACAAGGTGAGGGCGCACAATATCAGAAATGGCGGCAAAAACGGAGCCGGGTCTTCAACCGCGCCATAAATGGCTGTGACGCCGAAGATGAGGATTGGCACAGTAAGCGGTAGAATGAGGATTGAGAGCAATAATCCGCCGCGCGGTAAAGATACCGTGACTGCCGCCCCAACCGCGCCAATAAAGGTGATTGCAGGGGTTCCTACCGCCAAGGTTAGCATGGAAGCGCCAATGCCGATGGGGCTCATGTTCAGGATCAGGCCGAACACCGGCACTGCCAATACCAGTGGCAGGCCATTTGCGATCCAGTGGGCAAGGGCTTTGATGAAGACCAGTAATGCAGGCGGGATATCTTGCATTAAAAGAATATCGAGTGAGCCATCTTCACGCTCTTGCTGAAACAGCCGGTCCAGCCCAAGCAGGCTAGCTAACAAAGCGCCTGTCCAAAGCACTGCCGGGCCTATGCGTGCTAATAGTTTCAAATCGGGGCCGATGGCAAAGGGCATCACTGCAACGATTGCCAGAAAGAACAGGACGCCGGTTAAAATACCGCCGCCAACGGATGCGGACAGTTTTAATTCTCGCAAAAAGAGAGCCATCATAGGAATTCTCCCTTTTCGAGCGGGAAATCTGCCTGATGGGCATCCATATCAAGTTTCTGGGCAGTTTTTATTCCGAGCGGCTGGTGGGTTGCTGCAATAGCGATGCCGCCCTTCTCGAGATGGGTCTGCAGAATGTCGGCAAACATCTTTTCAGATTTTGCGTCGAGAGCGGCGGTAGGCTCATCGACCAGCCAGAGCGTGCGCTTGGTTACCAGCAGGCGGGCGATTGCGATTCGTCGCTTTTGCCCGGCGGAAAGATAGCCGGCAGGAATATCCTGCACCCCGGCAAGGCCTACTTTTTCAAGGGCTATTTCGATCTCATCATCGGGCGAGCCGCAATATTTACGCCAAAAATCGAGATTTTCTTCCACGCTCATGGTGGGTTTCAGGACGTTTTGGTGTCCGAGGTAGTGACATTGGTGCTGGATTGGTTGGTCATCTCCAGATAATTCAATTTTACCGGAAAAAGTATGTAGCAAACCGGCAATAACCCTTAGCAGTGTTGACTTGCCGGAGCCGTTAGTGCCGGTGACCAAAAGCAAATCACCAGACTTGAGGCTAAAGCTGACATTTGAAAAAATGGTCTGCTCACCGCGAATCGCCGATAGGTTTTCTGCTGTTAGGTTCATGAAGCTTCTTTAGACTAACGCCCAGAGCGCGTGAAGGGGTGCAATTGAGGTTCTTAATCTTACGTTTATTATAAAAATTAAGTGCATTTCGGTCTTCACCTTGATTTTTCCACATTCTTACGCCATATCACGCTTGTGACGTTAAATTTTCGCTGTTCCGCCGACGCCTTATGCAGACTGACGGTTCCAATACGAAGACCGAGCTGCACCACGACCGCTACATAATGTGAGCGGCACTATATAAGGAGAAGACGGATGGCAAATGGCACCGTCAAATGGTTTAACTCTACTAAGGGTTATGGCTTTATTGAACCAGAATCAGGTGGAAAAGATATATTTGTACATATTTCCGCTGTTGAACAAGCAGGCCTTCAGGGCCTGAACGATAATCAAAAAGTTAGCTTTGAGCTTGAAACTGGCCGTAATGGCAAGGAATCAGCTGGCGCTTTGAAAATAATCGACTAGTTCTTAAAGTATATTTGAATATTGAAACGGCGATGGATTTTATCTGTCGCCGTTTTTGTTTGTGCGCTTTAAGCGCTGGGGGCTATCTTGGTAAACAGGCCCCAGGGGCTTTGTAATTTTTGGAATCTTAGATAGAGAATTACACTTGTCAGCAATAGTGACAATATTTCAGCCAGCGGTCCGGCATACCAAATGCCGATTTCACCGAGGAACATCGGCAGGATAAATATTAGAGGCAAGCTGAAGACATATACTTTGGTTAGACTAAGAATTGCAGCTCGGGTTGCATCGCCAATTGCCTGAAAATAAATACCTATCATCATTAGCGGGCCGAATATGAACAACACCATCGTTGTGAAGGGCAGTATCCTGCCAAGCTGGAAGGCTATTTCATAATCGTCAACGAATATGAAGCCGATGTCACTGCGGAATACGTAGAGGCACGCCTGAAATATTACGCAATACACAAAGGCGACATAGAGAACGATTTTGATGCAGGCATTGGTGCGGCCAAATTTATGCGCGCCATAATTATTGCCGACAATGGTTTGAAACGCCATGGAAAGACCCAGCAGGGGTAAAAACATGAAAGTCATGATGCGGGTGACAATGCCGTAGGCCGTTGCTGTCGCTTCATAAGCGCTACCGCTCCATAATTGCAGGGAAAACAGGATGGCAGCGGCGGAAAGGGATATGCCCACATAGTTGAGGCTTGTGGGCGCGCCAAGGGCTAAAAACCTGCGCCAATTCTTCCAGTCGATGCGGAAATTGCTTAATTGAAAACCGCTGGATTGCTGTTTCTTTATTCTGACAACAATCACGGCGGCCATGGCACAGGCTTGTGCCAATATGGTTCCATAAGCGGAACCTGCAACACCCCAATTAAATTCAACGATGAGAATATAGTTGAACAATGTGTTGGCCAATGCCGACATCAAGGTGATGGCTGCCATGGTGGCAAGCATTCCCTCGCAGCGCAATGTGTCGATGGAAATGCCCAAGACAAATGCTAGCGGCGAGAGAAAAATCAGGATTGCCATATAGGTATAGCCCATGGCGGCAAGGGTGGTTGAGCCTTTCGTAACCCACAATATCAACGTGTCACCGCCTGCCAGAAACATTGCAATCAATACAGCGCATACCACCAGCGCCAGCAATATGGCATCCACATAGGCATTAAGCGCCCGATCCTTTTCGCCAGCACCCAGCAGGCGGGCGAGAATGGAGGAGTAGCCGTTGGATACAAGCGTTGATAAGGCCACAAGCAACATGAAGGCCGGGAACATCAAGGTCACCGCAGTCAGGGCATCTGCACCAACGAATTCGCCAAGGAAATAGGCATCAATCAAGGTATGGAAGCCGTTGACCATCATAATGAGAATGATGGGAGCTGCGGTTTTTACGAACAATATTGGTAAAGAGCCTGACAGAAATATGTTGTCTGGTTGATTGACAGCCTTGTCGACAGTCTCATCCAATATGTTTGGCATTGCGTTTGGGCTCCTAACATTCCGTCGCCTTGACAGGGGTGTAGGTCATTATTATTGACAGTGTCAATTATAAAATAATTTATGTTCATTTGTTTCGAGGAATGCGTTTGATGCCTGCTGTTTTAACTCTTGCCCAAGTTGAAGAAAAGCGCATCGGGCTGGTGCTGGCTGCCATGGAAATTTTAGAAACAAGCGGGATTGATGCGCTGACTTTGAGGCATTTGGCGGATAGAGCAGGGGTTAGCCGGTCAACGCCCTATCTTTATTTCAAAGATAAGATGGCGCTGATTGATGCGGTCCGGGTGCATGGGTTGTGCACGCTTATTCAAACCAGCAAGGACGCCATTGCCGACATTGATTGCAATAGCGAATATGTGGAGAATATGAGGCGCTTGGGATCAGTCTATATAGATTTCGGACTTGGCCATCCGGCGCTTTATCAGCTCATTTTTGTTTCTGGTCTGCCGGATGAAGATATGTCAGATGAGCTCAGTCAGGCCATTGATCAGCACCGAACCTTGCTTATGGCGCCGATGAAAGCGGCGTACGCAGCGGGCGTGCTTTCCATGCCGCCGGAGCGGCTGGACCTTGTTTTGTGGTCTGCCGTTCATGGCTTGCTCACATTGAGGCATGCGGGATATCTTGGTGAGGACGAGGATTTTTGCCAGGTTCGTGCGGATGTTGAAAACATCCTGGCGCTGGGGTTCTTGAACCTTGATCACCGAAGAAAACCGGATTGGGGCCGCGTCATACGAAAAGGTGAATAGGTTTGATTGTTCAATTGATATAAATTGGGGAAAATAGAACCATCTATATTCGAAGCAGGTGATGAACGGTTCAAAAACGAAGGATTACGAGTATGCAATTTAGATCTTCTTCCAAAAAATTACTTGGTAAAAAATCAATTGGCCGGGCTCTGGCGGGTCTGATGTTTGCAATTGTTGCGGGCAGTTCGGTTGTTGCTGCCAATGCCGAGACAAAAACCGCAGTTTTTGCTGGCGGTTGTTTTTGGTGCGTTGAATCGGATTTTGAGACCGTGGACGGTGTGGTGAGTGCTGAGTCTGGCTATACGGGCGGCACATCTTCCAACCCTACCTATAAGAACCACATGAAAGCCCAACATATTGAGGCCGTGAAAATTATCTATGATCCGGCTAAAGTGAATTATGAAACCCTGCTGAATATTTTCTGGCGCAGTGTTAATCCGACCGATGCAGGCGGTCAGTTTTGTGATCGTGGCCACTCTTATACGACGGCGGTTTTTGCGCAGGATCAATCGCAGTTGAAAATTGCGCAGGCATCCAAAAAGAAGATCAATGAGGCTGGTATTATCGATCGGCCAATCATTACGCCGATTCGGGAAGCCACGCCATTTTACCCTGCGGAAGGGTATCATCAGGATTATTACAAGAAAAACCCCTTGCGTTATGCCTTTTATCGCAAGTCTTGTGGTCGCAATAACGCCGTTAAGGCGTTGTGGGGCAGTGAGGCCTATTTCGGAATTCACGAACATAAGGGTTCGTAATTTCTCCGTTCACGTATCTTTCTTATCTTCAGAAGCCTAGGCTTCATTGTCGGAGTGATTCTGTTAAAAAGCGGAAGGGCTTCGGTTTTGGGCTTGTTTAAGCAATGGTTTACCTTGTTTTCGTATGGTGATTGCCATAATTACGGCGTAAACAATTCGTATTTTCATGCGTTGGGAATATAGGCGTTAGGAATGCAGGTCTTTGAATAGGGCACTAAAGGGCACGAAGATGAATGGGTTAAAATATTTTGCTTTGCTGGGCGTTTTGCTGGCAGCTTCCGGTTGTAACCGGTCGATCAGTTCGTTTTCTCAAAATACCCGGCCTCAGGCGTTGCTATCTTCGCCGACGGAGCCTGTGACTTCGGGTGAATTGCAGCCTGCCGATGGCATCAATCCTGAGATTCAAAATGCTGGTGAGGCCAATACCAATCAACAGGTCGCAAATCTTACGCCGCCACCAGAAGGTGGCCGGCAAATCACCCGTGAGGGCATGGCTGGTTCATGGACTGTGCCTTCGGATAATTCCCAATGCATTCTCATTTTGGCCTTTACCAAATGGGATGGTGGATATCGTGCCACGACGCGCCGGTGCAATTCAGAAGAGATCAAGACCATCGGGGCGTGGGATGTAAAAGGGCAACGGGTTTTGCTGTTCAACCGGTCCGGCGATCAGGTGGCTAGCCTCTATTCTTCCAGCCCGGTTCGCTATGACGGCACGACCGCTTCTGGAAAACCCATCGCGTTTTCAAGATAATATCAGCTGAAAGACTATAAAAAGTGACCAGCGCTTCCCTAGATGACGGTGTTTCTGATCTGGTTGGGCGCAGGATGCGCGACGCTTATGCGGCGCTTGTGAAAGCTGGCACCATTGAAAATGATCCGGTTCAATTAGGTCTGGTTCATCATCTTGAAGCCTTGCTGGTGGCACTTGATAAAAAGCACCTTTCTTCGAAATCCAGTTCCCTTGGCTGGTTGTTTGGCCGGGGTGCTAAATCCAGCGAACCGCTCAAAGGTATTTATATCTGGGGTTCTGTCGGGCGAGGAAAATCCATGTTGATGGATTTGTTCTTTGAACAAATTCCTTTCAAACAATGCAAAAGGGTCCATTTCAACGATTTTATGCAGGATATGCATGAGCGCATTCACGCGCATCGCGAGGCCTTTAAAGCCGGTGAGGTTGAAGAGAAGGACCCTATCCCTCCGGTGGCGCGAGCGCTTTGCGATGCGGTTGAGGTTTTATGCTTTGACGAGTTTTCGGTGACTGATATTGCCGATGCGATGTTGCTGGGGCGGCTGTTTGCCGAACTGTTTCAAAACGGTGTGGTGGTGGTTGCGACCTCCAATGTGGCGCCGGAGAACCTTTATTTGGAAGGCTTGAACCGGTCACTGTTCCTGCCGTTTATTGAGATTTTGAAATCCCATGTGCAGATTTTTGAACTGGATGCCCGCACAGATTATCGGCTGGAAAAATTAAACCGGGCACCGGTTTATCTAACCCCGTTGGATGGGGCTTCAGAACAAGCGATGGATGATGCGTGGCTTCGGTTGAGTGGCACTAAAGAGGGTGGTTCGCAGACAATCGAGATCAAGGGCAGGCAATTGCATATTGCCAAAGCCGAGCGCGGTGTCGCTCGCATGTCGTTTGCTGAATTGTGCGAAGAACCACGGGGGGCTGCGGATTATCTGGCCATTGCCCGGCAGTTCCATACCCTGCTTATTGACGGTGTGCCGGTGATGGGCGCTGCTGAGCGGAACGCTGCCAAGCGCTTTATCCTGCTGATTGATACATTATACGATAATCATATCAGGCTGGTGGTTTCAGCGGCGGCTGAGCCCGATGCGCTTTATCAGGCAACAAGCGGGACGGCAGCATTTGAGTTTGAACGCACTGCTTCACGGCTGATCGAGATGCAATCCATGGATTATCTGGCTGGCCAGGAAGCGAATTCCGTCTAAGTCTCTGACTCTACGGAAGTTTTGGATAATCACCCTCGATTTCAAAACGATTTCAAAGTAAAATTCTTACGTTTACGTAAGTGTGTTTATTGTTAAGTGATTGAAATCATTGTGTACAAAAGAGCTACTTGTAATATTTCTCCAATTTCGTTAAAACCGATCTAACGATGTGGATTATCTGATCCGCAACAGGTTTTTACATTTACGTAAAGGGAAGAATTTACTCATGGCACGCAATAAAATCGCACTGATTGGTTCAGGTATGATTGGCGGTACTCTGGCGCATCTGGCAGGGCTCAAGGAATTGGGCGATGTGGTGATGTTCGATATCGCTGAAGGTCTGCCGGAAGGCAAGGCGCTGGATATCGCAGAATCCGCACCGGTTGATGGGTTTGATGTGAAGTTATCGGGCACGCAGAGCTATGAGGCGCTTGAGGGTGCTGATGTGTGCATCGTAACCGCAGGGGTTGCCCGCAAGCCCGGCATGAGCCGTGATGATTTGCTCGGTATCAATCTTAAGGTCATGGAGCAGGTGGGTGCCGGTATTAAGAAATATGCCCCGAACGCATTTGTCATCTGCATCACCAACCCGCTTGATGCGATGGTCTGGGCCTTGCAGAAATTCTCCGGTCTGCCGAAAAACAAAGTTGTTGGCATGGCCGGCGTGCTTGATAGTTCGCGTTTCCGTCATTTTCTGGCCGAAGAGTTTGATGTGTCGGTTCAGGATGTAACTGCATTCGTTCTTGGTGGTCACGGCGACAGCATGGTGCCTTTGGCGCGTTACTCTACTGTGGGCGGTATCCCGCTTACTGATCTGGTAAAAATGGGCTGGCTTACCAAGGCGCGTCTTGATGAAATCATTGATCGTACCCGTAAGGGTGGGGGTGAAATTGTTGCGCTGTTGAAAACCGGCTCTGCCTTTTATGCGCCGGCGGCTTCTGCCATCACCATGGCTGAAAGCTATTTGCGCGACAAAAAACGGGTTCTTCCGTGTGCAGCAGCGCTTAAAGGTGAGTATGGCGTCAAGGATATGTATGTGGGTGTGCCATGTGTCATCGGTGCCAACGGTATTGAGCGGATTATCGAGATTGATCTCAATAAAACTGAACAGAAAATGTTTGATAAGTCTGTTGGCGCGGTTGCTGAGCTATGCGATGCATGCCGGGAAATCGCACCTAATTTGAAGTAGGCAATAACAATGCTTGCGCAAGGTTAAAATTCTAAACCTTGCGCAGCAAATTGTGATTGGTTTTTGGCGGATCAATTGCAGGCATTAAAATCGAGGAGGCGGGCAAGGACCCGTTTAATATCATGGCGCGTGAAGAAGCTAATGAAGTGTTCGAACAAACCTCATTTCTCTACGGAGGAAATGCTGGCTATCTCGAAGAATTATATGCCCAATATCAACAAAACCCCACATCGGTAAGTTCGGACTGGCAGGAGTTTTTCTCCCAGTTGAATGATGACGGGGATGATGTTGTCAAAAATGCCAGAGGCGCATCCTGGAAAAAAGCCAGTTGGCCGATCCATGCCAATGGCGAACTGGTCTCGGCGCTTGATGGCGATTGGGGCGAAATTGAAATCCATGTGGGCGATAAGATCAAAGCTGCGGCCAGCGTAAGTGGTGCTGAGGTTAATGGTGCCGATGTCCAACGCGCGACGCGCGATTCTGTCAGTGCCATTATGATGATCCGCGCCTATCGTATGCGCGGCCATTTACATGCGGACCTTGATCCACTTGGCATTGCGCGCACCCGCGAAGCCCATAATGAATTGCATCCTTCCACCTATGGTTTTGCGGAAGCTGATTATGATCGCAAGATTTTCATCGACTTTATGCTCGGTCTGGAATTTGCCACGATCCCGGAAATGCTCGAAATTTTGCAACGCACCTATTGTTCGACCATGGGTGTGGAATTCATGCATATCTCCAATCCGCAGGAAAAGGGTTGGCTGCAGGAACGCATCGAGGGGCCAGATAAGGGCGTTGCTTTTACCGCCGAAGGTAAAAAAGCCATCCTCAACAAGTTGATTGAGGCGGAAGGCTTTGAGCAATATCTTGATGTGAAATATAAAGGCACTAAGCGTTTTGGTCTTGATGGCGGGGAATCACTAATTCCAGCGCTTGAGCAGATCATCAAGCGTGGCGGCCAGATGGGTCTGAAAGAAGTTGTCTTTGGTATGGCTCACCGTGGGCGTCTCAATGTGCTTTCCAATGTGATGGCAAAACCACACCGGGCGATTTTTCACGAATTTAAGGGCGGTTCTTATAAGCCTGATGAAGTTGAAGGTTCGGGCGATGTGAAATATCACCTCGGCGCTTCTTCTGATCGTGTGTTTGATAATAACAAAGTGCATTTGTCCCTGACGGCCAATCCGTCCCATCTGGAAATTGTTAACCCGGTAGTGCTTGGCAAAGCGCGGGCGAAGCAGGATTTAATTGAAGAAGCGCGGGAAGATGGTACGCGTCAGCGCGATACGGTTTTGCCTCTGCTTATCCACGGGGATGCAGCTTTTGCGGGTCAAGGCGTTGTGGCTGAATGTTTCGGGCTTTCCGGTCTGAAAGGGCACCGCACTGGCGGCTCTTTGCACTTTATCATCAATAACCAGATTGGTTTTACCACCAATCCGCGTTTTTCGCGCTCATCACCTTATCCTTCCGACATGGCGAAGATGATTGAAACGCCGATTTTCCATGTGAATGGGGATGACCCGGAAGCGGTGACGTTTGCTGCGAAAGTTGCGATGGAGTTTCGCCAGATATTCCAGAAACCTGTTGTGATCGATATGTTCTGCTATCGTCGCTATGGCCACAATGAGGGCGATGATCCTTCGTTTACCCAGCCTTTGATGTACAAAAAAATCGGCTCCCATCCGACAATTACCGAGATTTATGGTAAGCGCCTGATTGAAGAAGGGCTAGTCACCGAAGATGAATTCAGCGATATGAAAGCGCAGTGGCGCCAGTATCTGGAAGATGAATTTACTGCCGGTCAATCCTATAAACCTGACAAAGCAGATTGGCTTGATGGTGCCTGGTCGCGCATGAAAGTTGCCGACCATGAGGAGGAACCACGCCGGGGTAAAACCGGTATTCCTTTGAAAACCTTGAAAGAGATTGGCACTAAAATCTCTGCGATACCTGAGAATTTCAACATGCATAAGACCATCAAACGTTTCTTTGATGGTCGGGCGGAAATGATCAAAACAGGCAAGAACATCAATTGGGCCATGGCCGAAGCACTGGCCTTTGGCTCGCTGATGCTTGAAGGCCATAAAGTACGCCTTTCCGGTCAGGATGTGGAACGTGGCACCTTTGTTCAGCGCCATTCGGTGGTTTATGATCAGGATGATGAAACTCGCTATATTCCTTTGAATACCTTGTCGGATGATCAGGGTGATTATGAAGTCATCAACTCGATGCTGTCGGAAGAAGCGGTGCTTGGTTATGAGTACGGTTATTCACTGGCAAACCCTGATGCGGCGACCATTTGGGAAGGCCAGTTTGGCGATTTCGTCAATGGGGCGCAGGTGATCATTGATCAGTTTATTTCCTCGGGCGAGCGCAAATGGCTGCGCATGAGCGGGCTGACAATGCTATTGCCTCACGGCTATGAAGGTCAGGGACCGGAACATTCATCTGCACGGCTGGAACGGTTCTTGCAGCTCTGTGCGGAAGACAATATGCAGATTGTAAACTGCACAACGCCTTCCAATTATTTTCATGTTCTGCGCCGTCAGTTGCACCGCGAATTCCGCAAACCGTTGATTATCATGACGCCTAAATCTTTATTGCGTCATAAGCGGGCAGTATCAGAACTTTCTGAAATGTCTGAGGACAGCGTTTTCCACCGTCTGTTATGGGATGATGCGGAATTTAAAAAAGGAGAGACGATCAAGCTTGCCAAGGATGACAAAATCAAGCGCGTGGTGCTTTGTTCCGGCAAGGTTTATTACGACCTCTATGAGGAACGCGAAAAGCGCGAGATTAATGATATTTATCTCCTACGTCTGGAACAGTTATATCCTTTCCCGGCCAAAGCGCTGATCACGGAACTAACTCGCTTCAAGCAAGCTGAATTTGTCTGGTGTCAGGAAGAGCCCAAAAATATGGGCAGCTGGTCCTTCATCGAACCTTATCTTGAATGGGTCTTCAACCATATTGAAGCAAAGCACAAACGGGCTCGCTATGCAGGGCGTCCAGCGTCTGCTTCTCCGGCAACGGGTCTGATGTCAAAACATCTGGCGCAGCTGGAAGCGTTTTTAGAAGATGCGCTTGGTGAATAGATCAAAATTCGAGGAATGAGCTAGGCATGAAACAACACTCCAATAATCAAAGCATAAAAGGGCATTGAACCATGGCGACTGAAATTCGCGTACCAATTATGGGCGAATCTGTAACCGAAGCAACCGTTGGCCAATGGCTGAAACAGGTTGGCGAAGCGGTGAAGGCGGATGAGCCTTTGGTGGAGCTTGAAACCGATAAGGTTGCTCAGGAAATTCTTGCACCTGCCGATGGTGTGCTGGTCGAGATTGTTGCACCTGACGGTGAAAACGTTGAAATTGATGCTTTGCTGGCACATTTTGAAGAGGGTGCTGCGGGCGAAACTTCAGCCGCCCCTGCCGTAGAAACAGCTCCCGCTGCAGAAGTTCCTGCGCCTGCGGAAGCATCATCTGGCATGCCGGCATCTCCTGCCGCCCAAAAAATGATGACCGAAAAAGGTCTGGGCGATGGTGATGTTGCAGGCTCTGGAAAACGTGGTCAGGTTCTCAAAGAAGATGTGATGAAGGCTGAAACGGTCAAATCGGTCGATGCTGCAAGTCCTGCCCCTGCCGCCCCTGTGCCCGCTTCAAGCGAAGAAGGTCCTGTTGAAGAGCGGGTAAAAATGACGAGGCTTCGCCTGACGATTGCCCGCCGCCTGAAAGACGCACAAAATACTGCTGCCATGCTCACCACCTTTAACGAGGTGGATATGACAGCCGTCATGGAGCTGCGCAAAAAATACAAGGAATTATTTGAGAAAAAGCATGGCGTGAAGCTTGGCTTTATGGGTTTTTTCACCCGGGCTATTTGCCATGCGCTGGAAGAAATTCCTTCGGTCAATGCCGAGATTGATGGCACCGATATCATCTATAAGAAATTCTGCCATATTGGTGTGGCCGTTGGTACGGACAAAGGTTTGGTGGTGCCGGTGGTGCGCAATGCCGACCGGATGTCGATTGCTGATGTGGAAAAAGAAATTGGTAATCTGGGCCGCAAAGCCCGTGATGGCGCACTCACCATGGCAGATATGCAGGGCGGTACTTTCACCATTTCCAATGGCGGGGTTTATGGCTCGTTGATGTCGACACCTATTTTGAATGCCCCGCAATCAGGCATTCTCGGCATGCATAAAATTCAACCGCGCCCTGTGGCCGTGGACGGAGAAGTCGTTATCCGCCCAATGATGTATCTGGCGCTTTCTTATGATCACCGGATTGTTGATGGCAAAGAAGCCGTGACCTTCCTCGTGCGGGTTAAGGAAAGTCTGGAAGACCCTGAGCGTCTGGTGCTTGATCTGTAAAAATTGGTGATCTCATCCTGAACTTGGCAAAACAAGGAAAATATCATGTCGGTTGAACTAACAATGTTGCTTTATACGGTCGTGCTGTTTTTTGTGCAGTTGCTTGCGCATATGGGCTCCGGGCTGCTGGATTTTGGAGCGGGTCATGCAATTGGTGCGCGTGACGAAGATCCTGAACCGGGTGTTATTGGCGGGCGTTTGGAGAGAGCATATTATAATTTGCTTGAAACCATGCCGCCTTTTGCAGCGCTTGTGTTGATTGGTCTTTATACCGGAAAAGTCAATGAAATGACGGCGCTTGGTGCGCAGATTTATTTCTGGGGCCGCGTGGCCTATGTGCCAGCCTATGTTGCGGGAATTCCATTTATCCGCTCGATCATCTGGTTCATTTCAACCATTGGCATGGCCATCATCCTTTGGCAATTGCTTGCCTAGGTTGGAGCCTCCTATTTCGGAGTAACCCTTATGTCAGATGTTATCGTCATCACAGGTGGAAGTCGCGGAATTGGTGCAGCTTGTGCCATTGGTTTGGCCGATCCTTCACGTACGATCATCGTCAACTATGTGGGCAATCAATTTGCCGCTGATGAGGTGGTTGAAGCGGTGATTGAAAAGGGCGGCAGTGCCGTTGCTGTTCAGGGTGATGTGGGGGAAGAGGCTGATATTCTACGCATGTTCGAAGTGGCAGACGCCCAAGGCTCTCTGGTTGGGCTGATCAATAATGCCGGAATTGTTGACGAGGCTGCAAGGGTGGATGAATTTTCTGCCGAGCGGATTTCCAAAATGCTGAACGTCAATGTTTTGGGCAGTATTTTATGCGCACGCGAAGCAGTTAAGCGCATGTCGACCAAGCATGGCGGCAAGGGCGGCGCGATCGTCAATTTATCTTCGGTGGCAGCTTTGCTTGGTGCGCCGAATAATTACGTGGATTATGCAGCTTCAAAAGGTGCAATTGATAGCTTTACCAAGGGGCTGGCGCTGGAAGTGGCGGCCGAAGATATTCGGGTGAATGCGGTGCGCCCCGGTATTATTGCCACAGACATTCATGCGAGCGGCGGGCAACCGGACCGTGTTGCAGAAGTCAGGGCGTCCCTTCCCATGCAGCGCGAAGGCAGCGCAGAAGAAGTGGCAAATTCAATTATATGGCTGATGTCAAAAGAAGCATCCTATGTGACAGGAGCCATATTGGATGTGTCCGGCGGACGCTGAACTATTTTGAGAAAAGAGCAAACTTATGAGCGATATTTATGATGTAGTGATTATTGGCAGCGGCCCCGGCGGTTATGTCTGCGCAATCAAGGCTGCCCAACTGGGGCTGAAAACCGCAGTGGTCGAGAAAAATCTGACTTATGGCGGCACCTGCCTGAATGTGGGCTGTATCCCTTCTAAAGCGTTGCTTCATGCATCGGAAGTTTTCCACGAAGTTGCGGGCGGTCTTGATAGCCTTGGCGTCAAGGTGGGTAAACCCAAACTCGATTTGGCAGCCATGATGGCCCATAAGGAAGCGACCATTAAATCCAATGTGGATGGGGTCGAATTTCTGTTCAAGAAAAACAAGATCGATACGTTTCGCGGTTTAGGCAGCGTTGTGGCGGCAGGCAAAGTTGAGGTTGTCGATGACGAGGGAAAAATCACCGAAGTTGAAGCCAAAAATATCGTGATTGCCACTGGTTCAGAAGTTGCCGGCATTCCCGGCGTTGATGTTGAAATAGACGAAAAAATCATTGTTTCTTCCACCGGTGCTCTGGAACTTTCCGAAGTTCCAAAAACCATGATTGTTGTGGGTGGCGGGGTTATCGGGTTGGAGCTTGGTTCTGTCTGGAGCCGTCTTGGCACCGAGGTTACGGTGGTTGAATACCTCGATAGTATTTTGGGGCCGATGGATAATGATGTTTCCAAACAGTTCCAACGCATGCTCACCAAACAGGGCATAAAATTCAAATTATCCTCCAAAGTGACTGGCGTTGTTGCTTCCGATGGCGGCGCAGCTGTGACGTTCGAACCAGCCAAGGGCGGAGACGCAGAGACACTGGAAGCTGCGGTGGTTCTGATTGCCACGGGCCGTAAACCCTTCACGGATGGTCTGGGTCTTGAAGCGCTCGGCGTTGAAATGGATCGCGGTAAAATCAAAACCAACGATCATTGGCAAACCAATATCGAAGGCATTTATGCCGTTGGCGATGTGATAGATGGCCCAATGCTGGCGCATAAGGCAGAAGATGAAGGCGTTGCGGTTGCCGAAACCCTTGCAGGCCAAGCGGGACACGTAAATTACAATGTTATTCCGGGGGTCGTTTACACCTCGCCGGAAGTCGCCTCCGTCGGTAAAACCGAGGAAGAATTAAAAGCTGCTGGCATTGAATATAATAGCGGAAAATATCCGTTCTTAGCCAATGGCCGTGCGCGTGCCATGCAAAAAACCGATGGTTTCGTCAAATTTTTGGCTGATAAGCACACGGACCGGGTGCTTGGTGTTCACATTGTCGGCTTTGGTGCTGGCGAGATGATCCACGAAGCGGCGGTGCTGATGGAATTTGGCGGCTCATCCGAAGATCTAGCCAGAACCTGCCACGCGCACCCAAGCATGTCAGAAGCCGTGCGCGAAGCTGCAATGGCAACCTATGGCAAGCCTATTCATATGTAAATCTTGCTTGTCTAGACAAATGTATAGATAGCGCCTATATTAAGATATGGGCTTTGAATGGGACGCGGATAAGGAAGCGATGAACATTGCCAAACATGGCATTGGTTTTGTGGAAGCGTCCCAGATATTCAGAAGCCCTGTTTTAGAGCGGGTTGATACCCGTAAGAACTATGGTGAAAAGCGCCTGATCGCGCTTGGCACATATGATGGCGTTGTGCTGTGCGTTGTCTATACCCACCGCAATAATAACCGTCGAATAATATCAGCATGGAGGGCTAGTAAAAATGACCGACAAATTTACGAAAAAGCATGTGGTCAGCTATAGCAGTCTGGACGATATGCCGGAACCCAAACCGCTTTCCAAGCGGGTTAAGGCTTTGACCGAAAAAGAAATTGAAACAGTAATTGCTGATGATTCTGACGCGATACCATCCGGTTTTTGGGATGAGGCGACGTTGGTCATGCCATCTGAAAAAGTGAAGGTTGGCATCCGTCTGGATAGCGATGTTCTGGAATGGTTTAAAGGGGCAGGTAAGGGTTACCAAACCCGCATCAATGCGGTTTTGAAATCATATATGGATGCTCATAAGAGAGCTGGTTGATACCTAATAAATTGTAGTGGGGCGACATAGCAAATGGATGAAGTTGATTTGTTAAAAATTCTGGATGAGGAAGATGTGAAACTTCAAGCGGAAGGCCATCCATTATTTGCCAGAACGTTAATGCTTAAAGAAAGGGTTTGTAACAGATTAGGGGTGAATATATTTCTATATGGAGGTCCTATTTCTTCCGACGAAAAACGCATTAACAATGCTTTGGAGAAAATTTATCCTAAAGAGGATCGTGTTCTTAATCACCATGTAGGCATCGTTGTTTGGGAGCAATTTATATTTAAGGTGACTGTGCCGACGGTGCTTGGTCGTCGGCCAATTATCCCTATGGACCATATCGAAATTCCAGAGGTTCAAAGAATTCGCATTGAAAAGGACGATTATTCTCTTAAGCACATTTTGGATCAGTTTGGAGACATATTTGATATGGACAAACAATACCAAGGACTAAATGGCAGTCTCCAATATGGTGAGCGTGTTCAGTCATGGTTTGACAATGCAAGAGGATATTTGTGTACAGCTACAGCAGCCCTGTCAGATAGAACCGGCCAGAATGGCGCTGTTCAGAGTGGGGTGATTGCGACCGAGCTTGCCCTAAAAACTGGCCTTATTGCAGCAGGTAAAAGTGAAGAGCAATGTAGAAAAGAATATGGGCACGATACTCAGAAAATCATCAAGGACCTGCCTATATACTTTCCGAATCTTGATGTTGCACGTATTCTTCGAACAATTTCCAGTTGGCCAGAATTGGTGGGTGACAAGTACAACCCGGTACGAAGGACGACTGAAGAAGCTGCTGTGATTGTTGCAGGTGCGCAATATGTATCAGCGGAAGTTTCGAGGCAGATATTTGGAAATTGTTTTCGCGATAGGGCATCGAAACGGTGGGAGCGTGTTTTTCCAGCCTGAATTTCTATTTTTTTGGAAAAACAGATGGTTTTATCGAACCCTAACTCTTTGCTGCTATAGCCGTAACCTTAAACCCCTGTTCCCTCAACAAGCTTATCAGGCCTGTTTCACCCGGCAAATGCAACGCGCCGACGGCTAAAAATGCACCGCCTTTTTCTAGGTGTTTTTGAGAGCGTTCGGCCATGGTTTTATTGCGCTTTGTGATCAACGCTTCCTGAAAGGCGGTGGTGCCTTTTCCCGTGAAAGCTTTGGGGGAGACAGCCTTCATCAGGGGCATTAGCATGCTTATGCTGCCGGTCTGGTATAGAGCTTTCATGGTGGCGATGATGTTTTCGGCCTGACTTGGACCCATGGTCAGCGTTTCTTTTAAGGCTGAAAAATGAAACTCGGGGGGCAGACTTGCTATGGCTGTAAATTGTTCTTCCATGGTCTCCAAGCCGATCAATTTCTTGCCTTTTTGAATGGCGTGATCAGCGATGATATGGTCGAGGACTCTTTTGCCGCTTTGTTTGGCTGTCATTTCGCAAACGGGTAGGGCGACGATGGTCGCGACCACCCATGGTTGCATCCGGTTGGCGATCTGGAAGGGTATGCCGCGTTTTGTGACTGCCTGTTGTAATTTGGTTTTCAAATTTCCTTTGAGCTGTGCATCAAGAGATTGACCGGACTTCAGAAAGGTCAAATGCTTGAGCCGAACCATAGCGGCGGCCGCTTTTTGCGGATCAAATGTTTCGGTATTTTCGACAATGATGGTTTTTGCACCGTTCAAGGCGGCTTTAGCAGCAGGAGAAAGGGTTGTTACCTTTGGATCGCTCACATGCATGGTGCCGAGCAGATATGAAGGGTCGACACCATCTTTCTCGATCTTCCAGAAAATTGAGGAGGCATTGGTAATTTTAGCGGCTTCATTAACGAGAATTGCGTATTCTTTGGGTTCTTCCAGCCGCATCTTTTCAATCAGATTGATACCGCCGCAAACCATTTGCTGATTAGCTGTTGGCTCATTGGCGGCGAATGTTGCTGAGGCTGATGAAAGAGACGCAATGAATGCGCCGATCAATACAATTTTGATCAGTCCAATTGCGATAAGAATCGTCTCGCTAATCCGGTTTGCCATGTTCGATTGCCCCAATCGTTGAATATTCAGCCTGATATTCGCAAAAAATGCTGGAGATCTGGTTAAGAGGGTGGAATCAATTTTATCGATTCGCCCGTGGGTGAGCGGCATTATAGGTGCGCATCAAGTGATCGGTATCGACCTGCGTATAAATTTGTGTGGTGGAAAGGCTGGCGTGGCCGAGCAATTCTTGAATGGTGCGCAAATCGCCACCATTGGAAAGCAGATGCGTTGCGAAGGAATGGCGGAGCGCATGCGGGGTGGCATTATCCGGCATATTGAGGGCTGAACGCAGGAGGCGCATGGATTTTTGTAATATTGCTGCTTGCAACGGGCCGCCTCTGGCGCCGCGAAACAATGGTTTGTCTTTTTCCAGATGATAGGGGCAGAGCTTTATATATTCATCAACTGCTTTGTGAATGACCGGTAGCAGTGGCACGAGCCTTGTTTTATTGCCCTTGCCGGTGACCGATAGGGAACGAGCCGAGCGGTCGCTCAAACTATGGGGCGTTAGTGCCAAAGCTTCGCCAATACGCAGGCCGCAACCGTATAACAGGGTGAGAATTGCGGTATCGCGGGCGTTAATCCATGGTTCTTCATGCAGATGCTGGCTGGCATCGGTCAGTTTTATCGCCTGTTCCGGGGCGATGGGCTTTGGCAGGGTTTTGGGCTGTTTTGGCGACCTTGTCGCGGCAAGGCCTGCGGAACTGGCGAGGCCTTTTTTCTCCAGAAAGCGAATGAAGGAGCGAATGCCTGCAAGGCTGCGGCCTAACGTTCTTGCTCCAGCACCTTCTCTACGCCTGCTTGATAAAAAGCCGCGCATATCGATTGGGCGCAGGTCTTTTACATCGGCAAGTTCGGGAGGATGAGCCAGATAGGTCGTCAGATAATGGAAGAATTGGCGCAAATCGCGCTCATAGGCTTCGCTGGTTTTTTCGGCCATGCGGCGCTCGGCTGATAAATATTGCAGCCATAACACGCGTTCGCGTGCCAGATCTGGACCGCAAATGATGAGCAATTCGGTGGAAGATGCGTTTGAAACCATAACGCCCGGACTATAAGCCCGGGCGTGTTAGTAATCCATTAACTGAGAAAATTTTGCTAAATCGTTTGGCCAGTTTTGGCCCAGTCAGCGAGGAAGCCCTCAATGCCTTTATCTGTCAGCGGGTGTTTCACCAGTGCTTTGATGGTTGAAGGCGGGATTGTTGCAACGTCTGCACCTGCCAAGGCTGCTTCTTTCACGTGATTGACGGTGCGGATCGAAGCGGCAAGGATTTGGGTTTCGAAATCGTAATTATCGAAAATGAGGCGCATGTCTTCAATCAATTCCATACCATCGATTGCCATGTCATCGAGACGGCCAATGAACGGAGAAACGTAAGTTGCGCCGGCTTTGGCGGCAAGCAGCGCCTGATTTGCCGAGAAGCACAAAGTCACGTTGGTTTGGTGGCCATCGGAAGTCAACGCCTTACAAGCTTTCAGGCCTTCCATGGTGAGAGGCAATTTGATGCAGATATTATCGGCGATTTTGCCCAAAGTGGCTGCTTCTTTCATCATGCCGTCATAATCAAGCGCGGTTACTTCGGCAGAAACCGGACCATCAACGATGGAGCAGATTTCCTTGGTTACTTCGATGATATCGCGACCGGATTTCATGATCAGCGATGGATTGGTGGTAACCCCATCGAGCAGGCCGATTGAGTTGATCTCACGGATTTCATCCACATCTGCGGTGTCGACAAAAAATTTCATGTTATATTCCTCATTATAGAAGCTAATCGTTGTTGTTTCCCTTATAGCAAATTTTGCTCAAGGTCATTACGCTAATTGGATTAGATTCGTTGATTATCGGACCCTTTATTGACCAAAACAGTTTCCATCCTGCTGCCTATCCCGGCGGAGCGGCCCTATACATATAGTGTACCGGAAGGTTTAGACCTTTTACCGGGCGATTTTGTGACGGTGCCGCTTGGCCCGCGCGAGGTTGCGGCTGTGGTTTGGGAAACGCCCGAAGGCGGCGGCGATAAGGTGAACGTCAAGAAATTGCGCGAAGTGGTTGCGCGGTTTGATTGCCCTCCATTGGCCGAAGAAATGCGCCGCTTTGTTGAGTGGGTGGCAAATTATACGCTGAGCGCACCGGGCATGGTACTGCGCATGGTTTTGCGGGTGAAAGGCGGACTGGACCCGCTGACCCCGATTGAGGGCTGGATTTATTCAGGCAAGGATCCTGAGCGCATTACGCCTGCCCGTTCCCAAGTTCTGGAATTGGTGCGCGAAGGCATGGCTTGGAGCAAATCGGGGCTTGCTCATGCGGCTGGTGTTAGTGGCGCGGTGGTTACCGGATTGATTAAGCAGGGGGTACTGAACCGGGTTGAAATTCCGCAACCGGCGGTGGTGGCTCTGCCGCGAACGGACTATGTGGTCGCTAAGCTCAATGCAGATCAGAGTGAGGCTGCGGATAAGCTGCGTCAATCCGTTGCCAAAAAGGAATTTTCTGTAACCTTGATTGACGGAGTCACGGGGTCCGGCAAAACGGAAGTTTATTTTGAAGCCATTGCTGCGTGTCTTGAGCAGGGGCGGCAGGTTTTGATCCTTTTACCGGAGATTGCCTTGACCTCCGCTTTTCTCAAACGGTTTGAAGCGCGTTTCGGTGCGCCGCCTGCGGAATGGCATTCGGATATCAGTCCTAAAATGCGTGAAAAAACCTGGCGGCAGGTGGCTGAGGGGCAAGTGCGTGTGGTTGCTGGTGCGCGTTCTTCGCTGTTTTTACCGTTTCAGGATTTGGGCCTCATTATTGTTGATGAGGAGCATGAGCAAGCCTATAAGCAGCAGGACCGGGTGTTTTATAATGCGCGCGATATGGCTGTGGTGCGCGGGCATTTGGGCAATGCGACCGTGGTGTTGGCATCTGCCACGCCATCGATTGAAAGCCGGGTCAATGGCGATCAGGGCCGCTATCAATATTTGCGGCTGGAACAACGCTTTGGCGATGCGAAATTGCCGGATATCGGTTTAATCGATATGCGCAAATACCCGCCTTCGCGGGGCCGCTTTTTATCGCCGGTTCTGGTTTCAGAGATAGCCAAAACGCTGGAGCGCAAGGAACAGGTTCTTTTGTTCCTCAATCGACGTGGTTATGCGCCTTTGACCCTTTGCCGGGTCTGCGGGCATCGGTTTCAGTGTAATAATTGCTCTACATGGCTGGTGGAGCATCGTTTTCGCAAGCAGCTACAATGCCATCATTGCGGCCATCATGAAGCAAGCCCTGAGGCTTGTCCTGAGTGCGGTACGCTTGATCATCTGGTGGCTTGTGGCCCGGGGGTTGAGCGGGTGGGGGAAGAAATTCTCGAACTCTTTCCTGATGCCCGCACGATTGTGCTTTCTTCCGATATGGCTGGCGGTGTCAAGCGCATGCGCGTGGAACTTGAAGCGATTGCCAAGGGGGAGGCTGATATTGTCATCGGTACGCAATTGGTCGCCAAGGGGCACAATTTTCCGCTGATGACGCTGGTCGGCGTGGTGGATGCGGATTTGGGGCTGGCCCATGGGGATTTGCGTGCTTCGGAACGAACGTTTCAGCTTTTATCGCAAGTGACCGGGCGTGCTGGCCGTGCTGGCGGGAAAAGCCTTGGTCTGTTGCAAAGCTATCAGCCGGAGCATCCGGTATTGCAGGCGATTTGTTCGGGGGATCGCGAAGCGTTTTACGAGCGCGAGATTGAGGCGAGGAAAGCAGCAGCTTTGCCGCCTTTTGGCAGGCTGGCCGGGATTATTATTTCTGCCGATAACAGGCAGCAGGCAGAAATTCATGCCAAGGCCTTGCGCCGTACGGCCCCGATGCTTGAAGGGGTCAATGTGCTTGGTCCGGCGGAAGCGCCTCTCTCCATGATACGGGGGCGGTATCGCTTTCGTATTCTGGTTCAGGCTCAGCGCAATATTGATTTGCAAAACTGGATTAGAGGCTGGTTTGCCCTTGCGCCGAAAGAACGGGGCGGGGTTCGGGTGCAAGTGGATATCGATCCCCAAAGCTTTATGTGATGGATCATCTGCGGTTTTCAGGAAAAACGGATTTGGAGCAGCGTCGGGTGCTGGAGGTGATTGTTCGGGATACGCCGTTGTTGATGGAAGTATTGCGGGGGATGCGCGAGATTGGCCTGCCAGAATGGTGGGTTGCATCTGGGGCAATTTATAATAGCGTCTGGAACCATTTGACCAATCAGCCGCCGGAAGCGGGTATCAAGGATTTCGACGTTATCTATTTCGATGACGGCGATTTGAGCTATGAGGCGGAGGATGTGCAAATTTCTCTGGTGAGCGAGAAATTTGGCAATATCGCAATCCCCATCGAATTACGCAATCAGGCGAGGACGCATATCTGGTATCCGGGGAGGTTCGGGCGGCCTTATGCGGCGTTGAAATCTGCTGCGGAAAGTCTGGAGCGCTATGCGTCTAAAACCCATGCGGTGGCTGTTCGGCTGGAGGCGGATGACAGCATGACTATCTCTGCGCCATTCGGACTGGATTATATGTTCTCGTTTCAAATGGTGCCAAACCACGCGATTGAAAATCGGGATACCCATGAGGCAAAAGGCGCAAGGGCGAAAGCCATATGGCCGGAGCTGGAGGTTTTGCCGTGGTGAGTGGCGGCTCTTTTTTAATTTATCTAGTTAAGATGTAAGGTAGATTTTGCCAGGGTGTATTTTGGTAGATGAAGATAAGGCTTTATAAACTTAGTCATAATGTAAACAATGCGGACATTGCTAATGCTTTAGTGCACAATACTGCTATAATGTTTCATCTATAAGGAGTTACCAATGTTTGGATCATTGCCTAGTTCTGTCATAGAATTTGTCAGAAAAACCTTTCGCGACGCCAATGACAAAGTATCATGATCGCTTTCCGTTCATCCATCAATGCACGAAGAGACACTCGACCATATGCTTCTGGCAGAATTATCGGCTGCACCGCCGAGGTTTTTTGGGGAAACTGGTGCTGCTGTCGTAATTGAAACCCACTGGCTTGGTGGTAGAAGGATGTATGGTCGTTGGGAAATAGCTGATATTGCTCTGCTTATTCTTCTTAGAAATAACGGTGGACTTGTATCGCGGAAGGTTACTCTTCTTCAGACCAAAAGACTTTACACCAGAGAAATACCTACATCTGAGCTAGACGATGCGGATTTTATCATAGGTATTGCTAGATTGGGGGATAGAACAGGAAAGCTGAGTGCTCTAACTCAACCAAGGAAATTCAGTTTCACTGAAAACTGCGTTTTCGGCGCTATGAGCGCAGGTTCGCCCCAGGTCAGTCGAATAGATCAGTATCAACTAGAAAACGAAATACCGGTTCACTATGCATTCTATTGTCCGGTTGAGGTGCCGTTCGAATGTGAATACCCTTCAGCGCCTCAAGACTCTGAAATGCCAAAAAATAATTTGGGTTGTCGTGTTCAAAGTTCGAAAGCAGTTCACCGGGCGCTTGGTAAGGTAGTTGCTGGAAAACCGCCCTCGCTTGCTGAATTATCTAATCATGCGACGAAAAGTTCTGAGCAAAATTTTAACCAGTATGGTTGGAAGCTCGAAGATTTTGTTGCGGATGAAGTGCTTGCCTGCCGACAGGGGAAGTTATTTGACGGAAGCGATGACGCTAATCTGGAAAGGCTCTTTTATGAAAGGTCAGCACCGATCTCATCGGCAATTTCAATCACTATCGATCTTTCGGATTTCGACTGATAGAATGTTAGCAAAAGGCTTGAAGTGGTCATCTGGCAGTTGCGAAAAGTATGAAAAAACCCGAACCTACTCTTTGAAAACTTTGCTGTCATTGGGTTTTCATCTAACTATCGGTTTGCGTTTTCGAGATGCATAGCCATTCAATCGAATGGCTGTTGATAATTGCGGCGTTCCGCTGATAGAATCATGCCGGACAGAATCAGTTAACAACGAAGTTTTGCCCATGCCCCTTTTTGAACTCCCCCAAACCTTTGAAGAATGGCTGCCGTTTATGGTGCCGCTGGTGACTTTGCTGATCGGGCTTGGCTATTTGTTGATGCCGAAAATGGTGTTGGGGCGGCTTGGGCTTGAGGGTGGGTTGAACCATCCCGAGGGCATTGGGGCCGGGCGCTCCAATTTCGGCGGGTTCATGGTGGGCCTGTCGATTGTCTGTATTTTATTTCAGCAGCCCGTTCTCAATCAGGCTTTGACCCTTAGCTGGGGCATCGCTGCTTTGGGTAAGCTGGTGCATCTGGTGCTGGATGGCGGCTTGAGGCAAAAGCCCGCTATCAATCTGGCGCGCCTTGCGGTGGCCGCTGCCTTGGCTGGTTATTCCTATACACAAACCGGTATTCCCGATGGGCTGAAAGAGTTTCAATTTATCATTCCTGAAAGCCAGACGGTATTTTTGCCATGGGTTGCGGCGGCGATTACTTTTTTGATGGGCGCTGTTTCGTTCCTGGTGCCCAGTGGCATGCTGGTTTTCATGCGGATGAAAACGAAGGTCGGCAGCGAATCGGCCAAGGGCGAACCCCGCGGCGTACTGGCTGGATTTTATCTTGGTGTATCGGCCCTATTGTTAATGAGCCCGGATGTGAGCGCGGTGCCTGGTCTCTTTATGGGATTTGCTCTGGGGATTTGCTGGATCATGAGTGCGTTCGGGCGAATGATCTCGATGTTGTCTGATCGAGGCAACACATTATTCAACTGGTTCGCGCTGATTCTGGATCTATTGCTGGCGGCTTTGCCATTCGTGGTGGTTTTGGGTTTGGTAAAATAATTTATTGAACTTTAGACTGAATTTTTGATCCGATTTTGGGCTAGAATCGGATGATTCACAAAAATTTTGCATAAATGCGACAATCAGACCCCATCTTGGTCATTAGGTCTGTTGCGACTCAATATTTCATGTGCTAGGTGAAGCGCGGTTTGTTATATTGCTCAAGCAGATGACGGGCCATCGAACCCTAAGGGTTGTTTTTCAAAAAATGTGTTTTAACCGGACGAGGTGGGCGCGCTTATTGGGGAAATAACCCAACGATATTTGCCAGAAAGACAAATAATTGGCCAATTCTGATACTTTAACTTCAGGTGTTTCAGAGCGCTATGCTAAAGCGCTGTTTGACCTTGCTCTGGCTGAGAAGAAACTCCCAGCTGTCGAGAAAGATTTGACGCGCTTTGATGACCTGCTTCAGGGCAGCGATGATTTGCAACGCCTCATTAGTTCTCCCGTATTTTCAGCCGATGACCAGAGCCGTGCTATCAGCGCTATTCTGGACAAAGCCAAAATTACTGGGCTGGTTGGAAACTTTATTCGCGTTGTTGCGCAAAACCGCAGACTGTTCGCCATGAACGGTATGCTGGGCGCATTTCGCAAGCTTGCAGCTGATCACCGCGGCGAAACTTCAGCAGACGTTACCGTCGCTGAAAAACTCAGCGCAGCTCAAGCAAAAGAATTGAAGGCAGCGCTGAAAAGTGTTGTCGGCAAGGATGTGACAATCAATACGATTGTTGATCCTTCGATACTCGGTGGTATGATTGTGAAAGTGGGATCGCGTCAGATCGATACGTCACTTCGTACCAAACTCTCTTCCCTCAGAATCGCATTAAAAGAGGTCAGCTAGATGGATATTCGTGCAGCAGAAGTTTCTGCAATCCTCAAAGATCAAATCAAGAATTTTGGCACAGAAGCCGAAGTCTCTGAAGTTGGTCAGGTACTTTCAGTGGGCGATGGTATCGCTCGTGTTTACGGTCTGGACAATGTTCAGATGGGTGAGCTGGTTGAATTCCCCGGTGGAATTCAGGGCATGGCCCTAAACCTTGAAGCTGACAACGTAGGCGTTGTGCTTTTCGGTGATGACCGCGGCGTGCAAGAAGGCGATACGGTTAAACGTACCGGTTCGATTGTGGATGTGCCGGTTGGTAAAGAGCTGCTTGGTCGCGTTGTTGATGCGCTTGGTAATCCGATCGATGGCAAAGGCCCGATCAAAGCTAAAAAACGTGCCCGTGTGGATGTTAAAGCGCCGGGCATTATGCCTCGTCGTTCTGTGCATGAGCCGATGTCTACCGGCCTTAAAGCGATTGACGCTTTGATCCCTGTTGGCCGTGGCCAGCGTGAATTGATCATTGGTGACAGACAGACCGGCAAAACTGCTATCCTGCTTGATACCATGCTCAACCAGAAGGCCGTTCACGAGAATGGCCCTGAGGACGAGAAACTATATTGCATCTATGTGGCGATCGGGCAGAAACGCTCAACCGTTGCGCAGTTTGTGAAAATACTGGAAGAGCGCGGCGCGCTTCAATATTCCATCATTATTGCAGCGACCGCTTCTGATCCTGCGCCTATGCAGTTCCTGGCACCGTTTACCGGTTGCACCATGGGTGAATATTTCCGCGATAACAGCATGCATGCTTTGATCGGCTATGACGATCTTTCCAAGCAGGCTGTTGCTTATCGTCAGATGTCCTTGCTTCTTCGTCGTCCTCCGGGCCGTGAAGCTTATCCGGGCGATGTTTTCTATCTTCACTCCCGTTTGCTGGAACGTTCAGCGAAAATGAATGATGAAAATGGCTCCGGTTCTTTGACCGCGCTGCCAATCATTGAAACACAGGGCAATGATGTGTCGGCCTTTATTCCGACAAACGTGATTTCCATTACCGATGGCCAGATCTTCCTTGAGACTGATCTGTTCTTCCAGGGCATTCGTCCTGCTGTGAATGTGGGTCTGTCTGTTTCCCGTGTGGGGTCATCTGCTCAGGTTAAAGCCATGAAACAGGTTGCTGGTTCCATTAAGGGTGAATTGGCACAGTACCGCGAAATGGCTGCGTTCGCGCAGTTTGGTTCCGATCTTGATGCCTCAACCCAGCGTTTGCTGAACCGTGGTGCCCGTCTAACAGAACTATTGAAACAACCTCAGTTCTCGCCTTTGGCGATGGAAGAGCAGGTTGCGGTGATGTTTGCCGGTGTGAACGGTTATCTCGATGATCTGGACCTGAAACAGGTTGGACCTTTTGAACAGGGCCTGCTTGCGACATTGCGCAGTGATCATAAAGAGTTGCTTGATGCTATTCGTACAGAACAGGCGTTGAGTGATGATTTGACCACGAAATTGAAAGCGGCGCTTGATGCATTCGCCAAGGGCTTTGCGTAAAAGCGGGTTTGAACGGGTAAGATAAATGGCAAATCTTAAAGACCTTAAAAACCGAATTGCTTCGGTTAAGTCGACGCAGAAGATCACCAGAGCCATGCAAATGGTTGCGGCGGCAAAACTGCGTAAGGCGCAAGCCTCGGCTGAAGCCGCGCGTCCTTATTCTGCGCGTATGGCAAAAGTTCTGGCTAACATCTCATCTGCCATGGAAGGCAGTGATGATGCGCCGCAACTGATGATTGGCACGGGCAAGGATGATGTTCATCTTTTGGTCGTGGCGACAGCTGAACGTGGCCTTTGTGGTGGTTTCAATTCATCGATTGCCCGTATGGCTCGCAAGAAAGCACGGGATTTGAAGGCTGAAGGCAAGACGGTTAAAATGCTTTGTGTTGGCAAAAAAGGTTTTGACCAGCTCAAAATGGAATTTGGCAGTATCATTGTTGAAACCATTGAGTTTCGCGAAGTGCGCCATATGAGCTTCAATGAAGCTAATATTGTTGGCAAAAAAGTTCTGAAAATGTTTGAAGACGGCGAATTTGATGTTTGCTCTTTATTCTATTCAGAGTTTGAATCCATCATCACGCAAATCCCAACCATTCAGCAGATTATTCCTGCAAATGTGGCTCAGGACGCTGATGGCGAAGAAAAAAATGATGCGGAGCCAAGTCTTGCTTGTTATGACTATGAGCCGAGTGAAGAAGAAATTCTGGACGATTTGTTGCCACGCAATATTTCGGTACAGATTTTTCGTGCATTGCTGGAAAACGGTGCTTCCGAACAGGGAGCCCGGATGTCGGCAATGGACAATGCCACGCGTAATGCTGGCGAAATGATCGATAAACTGACACTGAGCTATAACCGCCAGCGTCAGGCGCAAATTACTAAAGAACTGATTGAAATTATCTCAGGCGCGGAAGCGCTGTAAAGCCTGGAGAGTTAGACGATGGCTAAAGCTACTACCAAAGCTGCTGCAAAAAAGCCGGCAGTAAAGAAAACCGCAACAAAAGCGAAAACTGTGGCCAGTAAAGGTCCGGTTGGCAAAATTAGCCAGGTGATTGGCGCTGTTGTTGATGTGCAATTCGGCGAGCATTTGCCGGATATTTTGAACGCTCTGGAAACCATGAACGGCGATATGCGTCTGGTTCTCGAAGTTGCTCAGCATCTGGGTGAAAATACCGTTCGCACAATCGCGATGGATTCCACCGAAGGTCTGGTTCGTGGTCAAAAAGTTGTTGATCTGGGCGAACCGATTACGGTGCCGGTTGGCGAAGAAACACTTGGACGTATCATCAATGTGATTGGCGAGCCAATCGATGATGCCGGTCCTGTGAAAACAAAAGTCAAACGTGCCATTCACCAAAAGGCTCCAGAGTTTGTTGATCAGGCAACCGAAGCTGAAATTCTGATTACCGGTATTAAAGTTGTTGATCTGCTCGCACCTTATGCCCGTGGCGGTAAAATTGGCCTGTTCGGCGGCGCCGGTGTTGGCAAAACTGTGCTTATTCAGGAATTGATCAACAACATTGCTAAAGGCCACGGTGGTTATTCCGTGTTTGCCGGTGTTGGCGAGCGGACTCGCGAAGGAAACGATCTTTATTACGAGATGATTGAATCCGGCGTGAACGTTAAGGGCGGGGGCGAAGGCTCAAAATGTGCTCTTGTGTTCGGTCAGATGAATGAGCCGCCAGGAGCGCGTGCCCGTGTTGCTTTGACCGGCCTGACTATTGCCGAGCATTTCCGTGAAGAAGGACAGGACGTTTTGTTCTTTGTGGATAATATTTTCCGCTTTACGCAAGCTGGTTCCGAAGTGTCTGCCCTGCTTGGCCGTATTCCATCTGCTGTGGGCTACCAGCCTACCCTTGGTACGGATATGGGCGCGATGCAGGAGCGCATTACTTCTACTCACAAAGGTTCTATCACTTCGGTACAGGCTGTTTATGTGCCTGCGGATGATTTGACCGATCCGGCACCTGCGTCAACCTTTGCTCACCTTGATGCGACAACCGTGCTTAACCGTGCGATTTCTGAAAAAGGCATCTACCCTGCGGTTGATCCACTTGATTCAACTTCTCGTATTCTCGATCCACAAATCGTGGGTGAAGAGCATTATGCGGTTGCCCGTTCGGTGCAGGAAATTTTGCAGCGTTATAAATCACTGCAGGATATCATTGCTATTTTGGGCATGGATGAATTGTCTGAAGAAGATAAATTGACTGTGGCTCGTGCTCGTAAAATTGAGCGCTTCTTGTCCCAGCCATTCTCAGTTGCTGAAATCTTCACTGGTCTGCCGGGTAAACTGGTAGCGCTGGAAGATACAATTGCTGGCTTTAAAGGCTTGGTTGAAGGTGAATATGATCACCTTCCGGAAGCTGCATTCTATATGGTTGGTTCTATTGAAGACGCCGTTGAAAAAGCCCAGAAACTTGCAGCTGAAGCTGCTTAGGAAACCGTAATATGGCTGATTCTTTTGCATTTGAATTTGTTTCACCGGAAAAACTTCTATTATCCGGTGAAGCAGTAGAAGTTCAAATTCCAGGTACCGATGGTGAATTTGTCGTCATGGCGCATCATGCGCCAGTGATGTCCACCATCAAGCCCGGCGTTGTTGATGTGAAAATGGCCGACGGTGAAAATACCAAATTCTTCGTTCGCGGCGGGTTCGCGGATGTTTCAGAAAATGGTCTGACGGTACTTGCAGAATCTGCAGTCAATCTTGATGACCTTGATCTGGCAGAAATCGATCAGCATATCACCGATCTTAAAGAAGATGTGGCAGACGCTGATACCGACGAAAAACGCAACAAGGCACAAGCTGCCCTTGATCAATTGCAAGAAAGCCACGCGGCACTGGTTGCTGCAGGGCATTAGTCTCGCTTTTTGTTCTCACGGCGTATCCTCCCTATCGGTCGGGCCTGCGAAAGCGCGGCGCATTAGCGCCGGGTTCCCACGCTCGCCCTTCGAAGGCTCGCATCTTTTCCCTTGAGGATTTTTTCCTTTTATCACTACAATTCAGAGAATGCTTTTGGGTAGGTTAAGGTACTGCTTTAGCTCTTTGGCCATGAAATTTCAGGCCTTGCCATGGGCATTGGAAATTGTCGGCTAGTGGGCTGGAAAAGCCGAATTACCTGTATGCCTAGCAAAGACAGACTCCACATAAGTAGGAAGATAGGTTAGCGTTGATGAAAATAATGTGGAACGGATATTGGTATGGCTGGGGTAAAGAATACAATCATCTACTTGACTGTTTTATTTCTTCTAACCTCATGCACAACCAAGGAGGCAAATGAGGCTCTTATCCTGAAATTTGTGGGTACTCCTACGGACCAGTTTTTTATTCAGTACGGACCACCTTCACAGACCTATGTGCTGGACAGTGGCGGTAAGATATACCTCTGGTCAGAAATACCAACCAACTATACCGTTGGTGGCACATCATCCAGTACGGTAAATGTTGTCGGAGGTACCGCTTACGTCAACACGACCTCCACGCCAGCCTCGACATATTCCGTTCAATGTACTGTCAAGATTATCAGCAATACCGAAGGAATAATAACCCAAATTATTGCCCATCATGACACACTCGGAAACTGGCAATTAAGTCGATGTAACGAGGTGTTTAATCGACAGAGCAAAACTCAATGACCGGCTGATGCATGAAACGTATTTTACCATCTCATTTGCTGCAATTGCAGCAAAGGAACTAGCCACATCCCGCAAATGGCATTGAGTGATCATTCATTCAATTTCTAAAAACGCTTTTGGGTAGGTTAGAGCTCCGCTCTGGTCCTTTAATGCGTTCTCCGCCAACTCTTTGGCCATGAAGTTGCGGCCTTGCCATGGGCATTCGAAATTGTTGGCGAGCGAGCCGGAGAAGCCGAAGCGCTCGTAGTAATTTGTGTCTCCCAGAACAAAAATTGCCTGATATCCTTTTTCCCTTGCCAATTTGATGGCGTAGCGTACGAGTTCGCTGCCGATTTGCATTTCGCGATAGGGTGCGAGAACTGCAAGTGGTGCAAGGGCTACGGCCTTTATCGGGGCTTGGATTTGCGACAATAAAACATGACCGATGATCTCGCAGCGGAACTCTGCCAGCAATGAAAGGGTTGTTGTTTCTGAGGAAACCAGCTCCTGAACTAGTTTTCCTTCGCTTTTTTGACCAGAAGCGCTCGTTTGAAGAGCAATAACCGTATCCAGCTCATTTGCCTTGGCAATTCGAAATACAGTTTGTTGAATAATCATAAGTTTCGGGAAACTCTCGATATTCGGGCATGTTTTTACCCGGTTGAGACCCATGGTTAACAGGCGCTTAACCTTCCTACAATAGAATTGCGGCATGAAATTATGCTTTCAGGTCGTATGGAGTAGAGTATGCAGTTAATAGATGCCGGGAATTCGGCCTACCGTAAGGGGGGCGATGAAAGTTATAAAAGCAAGCTCACCGGGCAATTTGCTGTGCTGGTTGGGCTGGCTATGCTGGTGCTTGTGGGCTTTGCTTTTGTTAGTCTGGCAACGTGGTCTATTACCGATCCAAGTTTTTCCAATGCCAATGATGGCACGATCCAAAATAGCGCCGGGTTTGCCGGTGCAGCTTTGGCTGATCTGGCGATGCAGTTTTGCGGCCTTGCTGCTGCTATTGCGCTTATGCCGCCGGCCCTTTGGGGCTGGATGAGCCTGATGCAAAAACCCATTGGCCATATGAGAAAACGGCTGGTGGCATGGCCAATCGGCGTAGTTTTGTTTTCTGCCGCCTTTGGCTGTCTCACCATTCCTGCAAGCTGGCCGCTTCCTTCCGGCCTTGGCGGTGTCATTGGCGATCTAATTTTGAAACTACCGGCGATGATCACTGGCTCTTATCCGCAAGGTGTTTTGGCGGGTGTTCTATTCGCGGTTTTTGCAATTCCAGGTGTCGGCGCAATTTTTCTTGCGACTGGCCTCACCGGCAATAAATCTGCGGTGCAAGATGATCCTATCGATGCTGAGCAAGAAGACGAAGATGCCGGCGGTGGTTCAGCCATGGGCTGGCTATTCGGTGCTTTGACCCATCTGTACCTAATGTCTAGAGCCAGATCGCGCAGAAAAAAGGCAGCCAAGCTTGGTGTTGATGCTTCTGATTTGGTAAAGCGTGCCGACCTTTCAAGAGATGGTATTGAGCCTCAACCAAAGAAATCGATGGTCCGCTCCATTTTTGGAGGTGTTAAATCTGGCTATGAAAAATTAATGTCACCGCCTGATGATGGGCTTGAAATTTATGATCATGCTGCACGTCAAGAACCGGGCTTTGCAGCCGGTGGTGGCGCATTCACCCAATATGGTCAAATTGGCTCCAATCAGCCGGATTACGGAGAAAATATTTACGCTCACGATGATGCATCTGTTGCGCAAGTTGATGAGCGATGGCGCCAACAGACTCCTTTTGAGATGCCACATCAGGAAACATCATCTGAACGCGTTCAGCCAATCGCTGACAAGCCAAAACCAAGCACGCGGATGTCGCGTGAGGCTCAGCCCTCTTTCATCCAGAGTGATAATTTTGAATTGCCTTCGCTGCACTTTCTGGGAGAAGCACAAAGTATTGCCAAGGATGCCAGTCTTTCAAACAAGGCGCTGGAACAAAATGCGCGCATGCTTGAAGGGGTGCTGGATGATTTCGGTGTTAAGGGCAAAATTATCAATGTACGCCCCGGTCCCGTGGTTACTCTTTATGAGTTGGAACCGGCTCCCGGCATTAAATCTTCACGGGTTATCGGGTTGGCGGATGATATTGCCCGCTCTATGAGCGCGATTGCGGCCCGTGTTGCGGTGGTTCCCGGCCGTAATGCTATTGGTATTGAGCTGCCAAATCAGCGCCGTGAAACGGTTTACTTACGCGAAATGCTTGCCAGTGTTGATTACGAAAAAACTAAGGCGAAGCTGCCGATTGTGCTTGGCAAAACAATTGGTGGTGAACCCACCATCGTTGATCTGGCAAAAATGCCTCATTTGTTGATGGCTGGTACGACCGGTTCTGGTAAATCGGTTGCGATCAACACGATGATCCTTTCGATCCTATATAAACTTACTCCCGATCAGGTCAAAATGATCATGATCGATCCGAAAATGCTCGAACTGTCGATCTATGACGGTATTCCCCATTTGCTGACGCCAGTTGTGACCGATCCGAAAAAGGCCGTTGTGGCGCTGAAATGGACCGTGCGCGAGATGGAAGAGCGCTATAAGAAAATGTCCAAGCTCAACGTTCGTAATATTGACGGCTATAATACGAGGCTGGAACAGGTTCGTAAAAAGGGCGAGAGTATGAGCCGCACCATCCAAACCGGCTATGACCGTGATACGGGTGAAGCGATTTATGAGACCGAACAACTCGATTTGGAACCGCTGCCATATATCGTTGTTATTATCGACGAAATGGCCGATCTGATGATGGTTGCAGGTAAAGATATTGAAGGTACGGTACAGCGTTTGGCGCAAATGGCGCGTGCTGCGGGTATTCACGTAGTGATGGCGACACAGCGTCCATCGGTTGATGTGATTACCGGTACGATTAAAGCCAACTTCCCGACACGAATCTCGTTTCAGGTTACCTCGAAAATCGACAGTCGCACCATTTTGGGCGAGCAGGGCGCGGAGCAATTGCTCGGCATGGGCGATATGCTCTATATGGCCGGTGGTGGCCGTATTCAGCGCGTGCATGGGCCATTTGTGGCCGATGATGAGGTGGAAAGAATTGTTAATCACCTTAAATCCCAAGGCGTGCCGCAATATCTTGAAGCGGTTACTGTGGACGCAGATGAAGGTTCGGATGCGGGCGGAGGCAGTGATGCTGCAGGCGGTCTTTCCGAATCCAACGATATTTATGATCAGGCCGTGGCTATTGTGCTGCGTGATCGCAAAGCTTCGACCAGCTACATCCAACGACGCCTGTCGATTGGCTATAACCGGGCAGCTTCGCTGATTGAGCGGATGGAAAAGGAAGGGCTGATAAGTTCAGCCAATCATGCGGGAAAACGCGAGATACTTGTTCCTGACGAAAATGAGACCATATGAGGCAAGGTAGGTGTAACACATTGTTGAATTGCCATCTTTAGGCCATTTAAATGTCGTTATCGCTGGCCATATCCTTTTTTCGCTAAACAGCACGGGAAAGCAGCAATGCAAATTAGAAGTTTCAAATGCAGAATTGGGAGTAAAACCGGTCGGTTGATTGGTGCCTTTTTACTGGCGGCTTCATTTTCACTGGTTGGAAATTCGATGTCATCTGCGCAGGCAGAGACCGACAAGGAAATTCTCGCGGCTATTTCCAAGGAATTCACCGAGGTTCCCACAATGATGGGTGAATTTGTGCAGTTCGGCCCAAATGGCGAGCAGTCTGGTGGCAGGTTTTATATTCAGCGCCCGGGCAAGATACGCTTCGATTATGAAGAGCCATCGCCTATCCGCATTATTTCCAATGGACGCACGGTTGCGGTCAATAACAAGAAGCTGAAAACCTGGAATTTCTATCCCTTGTCAAAAACGCCGCTCAAGCTGCTTTTGGACGATAAGCTGGATTTGAATGACAGCTCCATTAAAAGCGTAAAAACTGAGGGTGATATCACCACGATTGTCATGAGCAATAAGAAGGCTTTCGGCAAATCCGAAATCACATTGCTGTTTGACCCGGCAAGTTACGATCTTCGCCAGTGGACCATTAAGGATGCTCAGGGCAAAGAGACTTCCGTGATGGTATTCAATGTGGAGAAGGGCGTAAAAATACCGACAAAGTATTTCGTGGTGAATAAGGCGCAGATTTTGAACAGAAATTCGGGCAGTCAAAAATAGATAATATTTGGATTATACGGATAAACAGTTGATGTTGCGCTCTTTTCTGTCGACAACTCTGCTCTTCCCCGTAGCACTAACACCCGTGACTTGCAGCCTGCCTTTCCTTGCTACAAAGTGGGTGCTGATTTCCCGATTCTCACAAGGTGTATGATGTCTTTTTCTCTGGCCACATGGAATATCAATTCGGTGCGTTTGCGTATCGGATTGATCGAAGATTTTCTCAAGACTCACAAAGTCGATGTGCTGTGTTTGCAGGAAATCAAATGCCAAAATGACCAGTTTCCGGCCAAAGCATTTCAGAAAATGGGCTATGAGCATATGGCTGTCCACGGGCAGAAGGGCTATCACGGGGTGGCAACTGTTTCCAAATTCCCTATTTTAGAATCCCACAGTAAAGATTATTGCGAGATGGGCGATAGCCGCCATATCTGTACCGTGCATGATTTTGGCGGTCAGAAAATTGACCTGCACAATTTTTATGTGCCTGCGGGCGGGGACGAGGCCGACCCGAAGATCAATCCAAAATTCGATCACAAGCTTAAATTTCTTGATGAGATGCGGGCGCTTAAATCGGTTGCCTCCGGCAAAAATGCTGTGTTGGTGGGAGATTTGAACATCGCACCTTTGGAAAATGATGTTTGGTCTCATAAGCAATTGCTCAAAGTGGTTAGCCACACGCCGATTGAGACGAAAATCCTTACGGAAATTCTGGATGATGGTGATTGGCGCGATCTTATCCGCCAACATATTTTGCCGGAGGAAAAGCTATTTACCTGGTGGAGCTATCGTTCACGGGACTGGAAAGTCAATGACCGTGGTCGGCGTTTGGATCATATCTGGGCAGCACCTGCTATTGCCAAGTCGTTGCAAAAGATTGAGGTGATCCGCGAAGCACGGGACTGGGTAAAGCCTTCGGACCATGTGCCGGTGATTGCGCGCTTTAAGGTTTAGGCGAGTGCTCTAAAGCTCTTCACGCTCAAGCTTAGTGCGTACCTGATCCATCTTTTCGACGATGTCATTTACAGAATCTGAAATTTTGTCGTGGAGACGCACTGCTAGATCGGGGAATTCTTCCAGAACTCTCAGAAAAATTGTTCGTGACAGGCGGATCAGTTGTGTATTCGAATGGGCAAAGGCGCTGGTTATACGGGTAGTTTTGGTGATCATAGCCATTTCGCCGATCAAGCTGCCCGGGCCATAATTGCCCAGAATAACTTGTTTTCCACCAATGGTCGTTACCAGATCAATCTGACCCGATATGATGACAAAGCCGCCATCGGTTATGGTGCCTTGTTGATAAAGCTCTTCACCTGCCACCAGCGTGCGTTTTGGTGCGCCAAAGGCCAGCAATCGCAATTGCTCGATATCAAAACCCTGCAATAGTTCCACTTTGGAAAGCAGGGCTATGTCGTCGCTTATTGCCATTAGGGAACCAGTTTATAGCCGCCGCCTTCGGTGACGACCAGAGTTGAATTGGAAGGATCACGTTCGATTTTCTGGCGCAGGCGGTAAATATGGGTCTCCAGCGTGTGGGTGGTGACGCCGGAATTATAGCCCCATACCTGTTCCAGCAATTCATCACGGCCAATGACGCTTTGTTCCGCGCGATAAAGGTATTTCATGATTGCTGTTTCTTTTTCCGTCAGGCGAACCTTGTTGCCGTTTTCTTCCAGCAGAATTTTTTGGGCAGGACGGAAGGAATAATGGCCAACGGAAAAGACGGCATCTTCGCTTTGTTCGTGGGTGCGCAATTGTGCTCTGATGCGGGCAAGCAGCACGGCGAAGCGAAATGGCTTGGTGACATAATCATTGGCGCCGGCTTCAAGACCCAGAATCGTATCTGAATCAGTGTCATGGCCGGTCAACATGATGATGGGTGCTTTAAATCCGCTTTTGCGCAGAATTTTAACTGCCTCACGGCCATCCATATCGGGCAGGCCCACATCCATGATCAGCAAATCCACATGCTCGGCACGGGCAGCCTGAATGCCACTGGTGGCACTTGCTTCTACTGCTACACTGAACTCTTCGTAGAGTTTCAACTGCTCTGTTAACGCTTCACGTAGATCTTCATCGTCATCTACCAGCAGGATATGTCTCGCTGTCATGTTGTTTACCCTTTTTACGCAATATGAATCATGTTGTATCATTGGTCCATTGATTTATTCTGAATAGGAATTGCAGAGGCCTGTTTTAAGGGCATGGTGGCCAAAAACACGCATTTGTGAAGAAACACCGTATTTTGTGAATGCAAATGGGTCATATTGGGGCAAAAGGGACGTTTCAGTGCAAAATATTTCAACTCTGACCGTGAGAAGAAAACCGGGTTATCTGCCCCATCGCGGTGTTCTGATAGCGGGAAATCAGAGCTTTGATTGTTTGTTGGGACGGAGCGGTATTGGCGTCAATAAATTAGAGGGGGATGGAAAAACCCCGATCGGGCATTTTTCGCTGCTTTACGGATTCTATCGAAAAGACCGTATTCATTTGCCGACCAACAGGCTGGCGATGCGAGTTATTGGGTCATCAGATGGTTGGTGCGATGCACCGGAGCATCCCAATTACAATGAGTTGATCAAACGGCCTTTCAAAGCCTCGCACGAAGCCATGAGCCGGGTGGATCATCTCTATGATATCTGTCTGGTGATGGATTATAATATTTTTCCGCGAGCCAGATATCGCGGCAGTGCGATATTTTTCCATCTGGCTTCTATGGAAGGTAAAGCGACCGAAGGGTGCATTGCGTTGCCCTTGCCAGTGATGCAGAAGCTGCTACCACGACTGGCGAGAAACGTGACCATTCAAGTTGTCGGGTAGCTTTTAAACCAGATGTTTAAATGCCTCGACTACCTGTTCGTAGGTTTGCCGTTTGAATGGCACGATTAAATCCGGGATATCGGCTAGATCACCCCAGCGCCAATCATCAAACTCAACCGGTGCACCGTCAGGCGGATGGGTGATGTTTATCTCGCTCTCTTCCCCTTCAAACAAAAATGCAAACCAGCGTTGGCTCTGGCCGCGCCATTTTCCTTTTAGGGCTTTGCCGATCAGTTCGTCGGGGAGGTCATATTTGATCCAGTTCGGCGCCTCAGCCAAGAGGCTTGCGTTGGTAATACCTGTTTCTTCCCATAATTCACGCTTTGCAGCGGCAAGCGGCTCCTCGCCCTTATCAATGCCGCCTTGAGGCAATTGCCAGCGTTTCTCGCTGATTTCCTGCGAAGCCTGATCGCGAAGACTTGGCGCGCGGCGGCCCAGCCAAACTTTGCGATCCCGGTTGAAAACGACAATGCCGACGCAGGGGCGATAGGGAAGTTTGCTCATGACGCTTATTTCTCGCCGGGGTTTGATACAATTGCTGATACGGGGGTGATTTCCAATTTCAGTTCTTTGGCTTTGCGTACGAATTGCGCAATCATTTTGATCGATTCTGGAAAAGCATTGGCAACGCCGATGGCCAGTCCTGTGCGCTTTGCTTCTTTAGCCAGCAGGTTGAGCTGTTTGGCTATTTCTGCGCGGGTATTTACCCGATCGATCAAGATATGGGCCTTGGTGTAGGGCAGGAGGGATTGCTTGGCGGTTTCTTCTCCAGATGAATTGTTGATTGAGCCGTCTTCGACAAACAGCAGGCCTCGTTCGGCGATTTCATCAAAAATCGGACGAAGGGCTTTATCATCGCCCATGAGCTTTCCGCCCAGATAATTCATCACGCCCACATAATTGGTGAGCCGGCTCATGCTCCAATGGAGACTGGCGAAATTTTCGTCAAGAGATACACCGGTTCTAAGTGTATGGATGCCCGGGTTGTTTTGCGGATAACCGAAGGGCTCCATGGGAATTTGCAGGAGCAGTTCATGGCCTGATTTGCGCGCTGCCTGCATCCAGCGGCCCAAACTATTGCCATAGGGGGCAAAGGCAAAGGTTACCTCGCCGGGCAGTTGTTTGATGGCCTGCTGGGTTCCCGTCTGGCTGATGCCCATGCCGCCGACGATCAATACCACCCTTGCAATGCCAAAATTTCCTTCAGTCAACGGCGGGCGGGAATAGACATCCATGGCGCGCAGGCCATCGGGGGAGCGTTTTGGGATGATGCCGGTTGCACCCTGTTCACTCAATTCTTTATCAGGGATATGGGCCAGAGTGAGTTTTTGACGAATTTTTGCCAATTCCCGATTGGACGGTCGTTTTGTTGGGGCAGCGACATGTTCTGTGATTTTGCCCTCAGGCTCGATTTCCGTTAATTCGCCCGGGCCGGACTCTGCTCCCGCTCCATTGTCATTCAATAAGGTGGCTGAAGCTTCGACTTTGGCAATTAATGTGTTTTTATTTTCTGTAACAGTCGGTTTTTCAACTTGTGGTTTGTCACTTGTGAAAAAATAAGCACCGCCACCAATGGTGGCAATGGCAAGAAAAGCGACAGAAACCAGAACAGGCCGGAAGCCAGTACTTTTCTCTGGCTTTTGGCCCAGTGGTGCATCCAGATCGTCAAATGAAGGCATGTGATTTGCCTTTCTGGTTCATCCTCGTTGCGCCCGTATTGTTGCTTGAAGCTCTAATTGGAATCAAAAAGGAGAGGTTGCCCTCTCCCTTTTCGGGCCCATTTTTTGGCCTTTTGGGACCAAATCTAGTTTGGCACGGCTGCGTTAGGATCTGGTGGGAAGGCAGCGTGTTTTTCGACGCCATGCAACAGGTCCTTGGCGTATTTCAGTTGGAGATCATCCTTGGGATCTGGTGGTACATAGGCAATTGATCCTGATCCCTTTTCATTTTCTTCTTTGCCGACAATATGACCGCGAAGATTGGATTCGCCTCTTGCTTCCACTTTTCCAATCAGTTCAGCAGGTAAAGGTTGCTCCACCTGAATATCCGGCTTGATGCCAATGCCCTGAATGGATGTGTCGGAAGGCGTGTAATAAAGCGCCGTTGTTAGCCGTAATGCGCCGTTTGAACCAAGGGGAATGATCGTTTGAACCGAACCCTTGCCGAAAGAACGTGTTCCAACAATGGTTGCACGCTTATGGTCCTGCAGAGCGCCGGCAACGATTTCCGATGCACTGGCAGAGCCGCCGTTAATTAGCACGACGATAGGTTTTCCGCCCGTTAGATCGCCGGGTCTCGCATCGCTTCTGCTTTCCTGTTTGGGATCGCGGCCACGGGTTTTAACAATCAGGCCACGATCGAGAAACGCGTCTGATACAGCGATTGCCTGATCAAGCAAACCGCCCGGATTAAGCCGTAGATCAAGCACATAGCCTTTTATTTTGTCTTCACCGATTTTTTCTTTGAGCTTGGTAATCGCTGTTTCCAGATTATCAAATGTTTGTTCATTGAAACTGGTAACGCGGATATAACCGATGTCATCATCTTCTACCCGGAAACGCACAGCGCGCACCTTGATGATATCGCGAATGATGGTGATATCGATCGGCTTGTCAGCACCTTTGCGAATGACGGTTACGACGATGGGTGTATTTACCGGACCACGCATTTTTTCAACGGCGGCCTGAAGGCCGATGCCGCGAATGTTTTCGCCGTCAATTTTGGAAATCAGATCGCCCGCAAGAACGCCAGCGCGTGCTGCCGGAGTATCATCAATCGGGGTGACCACTTTAACCAATTCGTTTTCCATAGTGACTTCAATGCCGAGGCCGCCAAATTCACCCTTGGTTTGCACCCGCATATCAGAGAACGCTTTGGCATTGAGGTAGCTTGAATGAGGATCAAGCGAGCGCAGCATGCCGTTAATGGCATTTTCGATGAGCTCTTCTTCCTTGGGCTCGGTCACATATTGTGAGCGGACGCGTTCGAAAATGTCACCAAAAATACTCAGTTGCCGATAGGTATCGGCACCCGCAGCTTGTGCGCTTTGGGTGGATTGCAGGTCAGGAATAGAGAACAATACAATGATTGCTCCCATGATGCCGCCTACAAGGATTAGTGCAAATTTACGAATCATCAAAAGCTCTTTTCGTGCTAATATCCGCCCACCAAGGGGCTGGATCGATTGATTTTTTGTCTTTACGGAATTCTACATATAAAATTGGTCGCGTCGACCCCGGAATCGTTGCATCCACGCTGGCAAGACGTTGTGCACCCATAATTCCGATGGGTTCGCCAGCCAACACAAACTGACCCAGTGCTACATATGTATTCTTCATTCCAGCCAATACAATATGATAACCGCTGCCGGCGTTCAGGATCAAGAGCTGACCGTAAGATCTAAAGGGGCCGGAATAGATCACCCAGCCATCGGCGGGAGAGACAATTCGGGCGTTTATTCTGGTAGCAATCGATATGCCATTTGAGACGATACCAAAGCTATCGGTCTTGCCAAAAGGTATCGTTTCAACGCCGCTGACGGGCTTTGGAAGCAGGCCTTTGGCGGAGACAAACTTCATTGCGGGTTTGATCCGATTGGTATCGGAAAAATCAGGTTTTTCAATATCTTGCCGTGCGCTGGCGATGCGTTTTTGTTCTTCCTGATGCAATTTTTCTTCAGCTTGACGGGCAAGTTCAGCAGCTTTTCGGGCGCTTGAAATCTCTGTTTCCAATTGTTCTATCAGCCGGTTTAACGAGGTGGCATTGGCGGCCAGTTGAGCAACTTTTGCGCTCTCTTTAGCGAGGTTTGTTCGGGCAGATTTCGTGCGTTTTTGTTTTTCCGCTAACAATAAAGTGAGACGTTCTTCTTCTTCGGCCTGATGATTTAAGTCAGCGTGAAGACTTTTGCGCTGAGAATCTATCTCATTTGTGATTCTTCTTAGTTCTTTAAGCTCGGTAATTAAAATATTTGTTTCGCCACGAATCTCGGGGACAACTGCGCCAAGTAAAATTGCAGAGCGGACAGAAGCAAGTGCATCTTCCGGGCGAACCAGCAATGCGGGGGGTGGTTTTCTGCCCATTCGTTGTAAGGCTGCCAGGACTTCAGACAGGAGCCCGCGGCGTTCGCGTAAGGATAGGCGTAGATTCGCGTTCTGTTCTTCGAGTTTTTGCATCCTAAAGCCAGTGCGTTCAATACGAACTTCCAGCTTTCTGGATTTGGATGAGGCATCGATCAATTCGCGGTTTAGATCAGCGCGGTCGCGCTCGGTTGAGGAAATTTCTACCGCAAGTTCTGCCTTGCGCTGTTCGCTCAGGCTGATTTGCTGGCGTATCTCATCCAGCCTTTCGGTATTTTCCTGCTGCGTTGTTTCCAGTGTTTGACAAAGGGTAGTGGAAATGGAGAGCGCTAGAAAAATTGGCACAAGAATACGCCGCTTGCGGGCGGTTTTTTTCAAAATTCCTTTTAGCTGATTTATGACCGACAAATCCGAGCCCCAATATTTACGGCGAATCACTTTGCAACATTTAACAAGTGTCTATCACAGGATTTACTGTGGCCGCTTAAAAGCATGTGATTGTGGCATTTATTCGCTCACGGCGTATCGTCACATTCTTGTTGCATGTCTCCGACATGACGCATTCGGACCTGCGCGAGTGTGGCGCATTAGCGCCGGGCGGCTCTTCGTCGCCTTCGCTTCTGCGTTAAAACCTAAACGCTCTTAGGCCCGGTGATAGGGATGTCCTGATAGTATTGTTGTGGCGCGGTAAATTTGCTCAGCCAGCAGAATCCGCACCAGTTGATGGGGCCATGTCATGGCACCAAAGCGGATGGTTTTATTGGCTTTTTGCAACAGGTCTTTGCCGTGGCCATCGGGTCCGCCAATGGCGATTGCCAGATGTCTTGTGCCATCATCGCGCAAATTGCGGATGATTTCGGCAAACTGGACGCTGGAAACGTCGCGGCCATTTTCGTCCAGAGCGATGAGATAGGTATCCGAAGATGCTGCTGAAAGGAGTGGGCCAGCTTCATCCATTTTTCGCAAATCACTGGTTGCGGCCCGGCTTTCGGTGAATTCCCGTAAATCGGGGCCGCTTAAATGGAGTGATTTTCCAGATTTATTGGCACGGTCCATATAGCGCTCAAACAGCGACAGGTCCGGCCCGGATTTCATCCGGCCGATGGCCAGAATGGAAATCTGCATCAATCATGCGTTTCCGGAATATCGGTCATCTGCCACATTTTTTCGAGGCTGTAGAAATCACGAACCTCGGGGCGGAAAATATGAACGATGATGTCACCGAAATCGGACAATACCCAGTCAGCGTTTTGCATGCCTTCGACGCGGGCGCTGGTGCCGAGCGATTTCATGTGGCGCACGAGGGTATCCGACGTTGCGGCCACATGGCGTTTTGAGCGGCCGGAGGCCACAACCATATAGTCGGCAATCGCCGTTTTATCCCGGATGTCAATGGTGACAATATCTTCGGCTTTGGAGTCTTCCAAACTAGTCAATATTGCTTTGAGAGCATTTTCTACCACGTCCATGGCAGCTTTAGATGCTTTTGCAGATGCTTTCTTCTTGCTCCGCTTTGGTGTCGCTGTGGTCAGTGTGTCCCTCTTGGGTGCTAATTGCGTGACTTGCATAATTTATATTCCTGAATATGAAGAATAACCCGGTTTATGTGTCATTTTCAAGAAAATCTTGAGGCTGGCACGGATGGGGTTTTCTAAGTGTGATTTAATTTGATGTTTTGGCCCGGATGGCCGTTGAGGATAGGTTTGATCTTGGGCCGTGAATAAAGGCCCATGCGGGCGGTTTTTCATAGGCCAGACGGGTGATGGTATCTGGGTCTTTTCGGTAACGCGCTAAGGCTTGTGCAGCTCTGGCCGAGCGGAAGGAAAGCGTTGAACCGAGGCGGTCGATCACAACCATCGGCATCATTGCTGCGATTCTTTTCCAATCCTGCCATTGGTGGAACTGGGCCAAATTGTCGGCGCCCATGATCCAGACAAATTTCAATCTTGGCCGGATGCGCTTCAATAAAGCCAGTGTATCTGCGGTATAACGGGTATGATATTTGGCTTCGAAGCCGGTGATTTCTATTTTCGGATTGCTTACCAACTCTTTGCAAAGGGTTAGGCGATTTTTGAGGTCTGGTAAATCATTGTTGTTTTTCAATGGATTACCCGGTGACACAAGCCACCACACCTTGTGTAATTGCAGGCGTTGCAGAACGAGTTCCGATATATGCACATGCCCCTCATGGGGTGGATTGAACGTGCCGCCCAGCAGGCCGATGGTCATGCCATCCTCTGCGTGGGGGATTTTCAATGCTTGTTTGTAGGATGCTTCGTTCACGGTCGTATCTGGCCTGTACCGCGCACGCAATATTTGAAACTGGTGAGTTGTTCTACGCCAACCGGGCCGCGTGCATGCATTTTTCCGGTGGCGATGCCGATTTCTGCACCCATGCCGAATTCGCCGCCATCGGCAAATTGGGTCGAAGCATTATGCAGCAAAATGGCGCTGTCGATTTCGTTGAAAAAGCGTGTGGTAGCTTCGTCATCTTCCGAAACGATGGCATCGGTATGATTTGAAGACCATTGGTTGATATGTTCAATTGCCTCGCCAATGCCGTCGACCAGCTTCACGGAAATGATGCTGTCGAGATATTCTTTTGCCCAGTCTTCGTCGGTGGCGAGTTCGCTGTTTGCAAACATGCCTTGCACTTCATTGGTGACGTGAAGGGTGCACCCGGCCTCGGTTAGGGCGGTCAAAATTGGCAGTAACTGGTCGCTATTGCGGTCTACCAGCAGGGTTTCTGCTGCACCGCAAATGCCGGTGCGGCGCAGTTTGGAATTGACCACGATGGCGACAGCCATATCCAGATCGGCGCTTTTATCTACGTAGATGTGGCATAGGCCCTCGAGGTGAGCGAAGACCGGAACGCGTGCTTCTTCTTGTACACGGCCAACAAGGCCTTTGCCGCCGCGAGGCACGATCACGTCGATATTGCCATTCAAGCCACGAAGCATTTCGCCCACGGCAGCGCGGTCTGTGGTTGGCACCATTTGGATGGCAGCTACTGGCAGTCCTGCTTTTTCCAATCCAGCCACAAGACAGGCGTGGATAGCGTTGGAAGAATTAAACCCATCAGAGCCACCGCGTAAAATAACGGCGTTGCCTGATTTAAAGCACAAAGCTCCGGCATCTGCCGTGACGTTTGGGCGGCTTTCGAAAATCACACCGATGACACCAAGCGGCGTACGAACGCGTTCGATGTGGAGACCGTTTGGACGGTCCCATTCGGCGATGATTTCACCAACTGGATCAGGCAAATCAGCAATGGCGCGCATGCCATCGACCATGCCCTGAATGCGCTCTTCATTCAGTTCCAGCCGATCAAGGAAAGAGGCGGAAAGTTTGTTTTCCCGACCAGCTTTCATATCGATTGCGTTGGCGTCCAATATGGTCTGGCGATTTTCCCAAAGGGCATCGGCCATGGCCAATAGGGCCGTATGTTTTTTCTTGGAAGGGGTATTGGCAAGCACGATAGATGCCTGTTTTGCACGGGCGCCGATTTCCAACATGATTTCGGTAATATTTGTGTTGTCGAGCATGGCTATTTCCCCTTGTTCAGGATCATATCGTCGCGATGGATCATTGCGGCGCGACCAGCATAACCCAGAATTTCAGCGATTTCACCACTTTTGCGACCTATAATTTGTTTGGCATCCGGGGCGTCATAGGCGATTTGTCCGCGTCCGAGCACGCTTCCATCATGGTTGAGGATCTCAACGATGTCGCCACGGTGGAAATCACCCTCAATTGTGTTCACGCCTGCAGGCAGCAGGCTTTTGCCGGATAAAAGGGCGCCGCTGGCCCCTTCATCAACGGTGATTTTGCCGCAAAACTCCATCTGGCCTGCGATCCACTTTTTGCGGGCATTGACCGGTGTGGAAGTTGGTTTGAACCACGTGGATTTTGCCCCATCACTGAGGGCTTGCAATGGGTTCAGCTCTTTGCCGGAGCTGATGACCATGGCTGTTCCCGCCAAGGTTGCAATCTTTCCGGCTTCGATTTTTGTGACCATGCCGCCGCGAGACAATTCGGTTCCGGCGTCGCCTGCCATCGCTTCGATTTCCGGGGTGATTACATCTACCTGCTCGATGAAATGGGCGGATTTATCAGCAGTTGGCGGGGCGCTGTAAAGCCCGTCAATATCGGATAAAAGTATCAGCAAATCGGCGCTGACCATGGTTGCGACACGTGCCGCAAGCCGGTCATTGTCGCCGTAACGGATTTCACCAGTGGCAACGCTGTCATTTTCATTGATGATCGGGACAGCGCCCAGTCGCAACAAGGTATTGATGGTGGCGCGGGCGTTTAGATAACGTCTTCTCTCCTCGGTGTCGCCGAGGGTTAGCAGGATTTGCCCCGCTTTTAGATCGTGTTTGCCTAGGGCTTCAGAATATACGCGGGCAAGTGCAATCTGGCCTGCTGCTGCGGCGGCCTGACTTTCTTCCAGTTTGATAGAGGTTGCCGCCAGCCCAAGAACTGTGCGACCAAGGGCAATAGCTCCGGAAGAAACGACCAGCACTTCGCAGCCTGCTTCGCGTAATTTTGCAATATCGCTGGCAATGGAATGCAGCCATGATTCTTTCAGGCCTGTCTCGCGGTCTACGAGCAGGGAAGAACCAATTTTTACGACGATGCGTTTAAATTTTTGGAGCCGGCTCATAAATTGTCCGGTGACCATGCCGTATCGTCTTTTTCGCCGTCAGCGGCACGAGCGGTTTCTATGCAGCTCATCATGGCGCGCAAGGTTTCTTCAACGCCTTCTCTGGTAATGGAAGAAAGCATGATTGGTTTTTGGCCGGAGACTTTCTCCAATTCTGCCGCCATTTCCTTGCGCTCGTCCGGGGTGAGGGTGTCGACTTTTGTAAGAGCGACAAGCTCAGGTTTTTCCGCCAGTCCATGGCCGTAGGATTTTACCTCGTGGCGAATGGTTTTATAGGTTTTGGTGATGTCTTCTTCGGTTGCTGAAACCAGATGCAACAGAACGCGGGTGCGCTCCACGTGACCTAGGAATCGATCGCCAATACCAACGCCTTCGTGTGCGCCTTCAATCAGGCCCGGAATGTCAGCGACGACGAATTCTTTGCTATCGATTGCAGCGACACCCAGATTTGGATGCAGTGTGGTGAAAGGGTAATCGGCGATTTTTGGTTTTGCAGCACTGACGCTAGCCAAAAAGGTTGATTTTCCAGCATTTGGCAGGCCAAGCAGGCCCACATCGGCAATCAGTTTTAGTCGCAGCCAAACATCATTTTCAATGCCTTCAAGGCCGGGATTCGCGTGGGCCGGGGCTTGATTGGTAGAGGATTTAAAGGCCGTATTGCCAAAACCGCCATTGCCGCCTTTAGCCAGCAAAAAGCGCTGGCCGATTGTGGTTAAATCGGCAATCAGCGTCTCATTGTCTTCTTCGTAAATCTGGGTGCCTTCGGGCACTTTCATGATGATATCTTCACCCTTGGCGCCGTTGCGATTGCGACCCATGCCGTGAATGCCTGTTCCGGCTTTGAAATGCTGTTGGTAGCGGTAATCGATCAGGGTGTTGAGACCCTGAACCACTTCCACCCAGACATCGCCGCCTTTGCCGCCATTGCCGCCATCGGGACCACCAAGGGCCACATATTTTTCACGCCGGAAAGAGACACAACCAGCCCCGCCATCGCCGGAGCGAATGTAAACTTTGGTCTGATCGAGAAACTTCATAACTAACGCCTTTTACTCAAACTGCTTTATCCAGCAACCGCACCCATCCATGTTTCACGGGTTATGCGGAAATTATCCATCAAATGGTTTTGTCCCAACGTAGAAGCAAATTCTTCGCTCGGTTTCCAATATACACCACCACATTTTTCGATAACGCGCCTTGAAGCTGCGTTATCGCGAATGCAGGAAATCATCATTGCGTCCTTGGTGCCTGTCTTAAAGAACAGATCAACCAAAGCCCGCGCGGCCTGTGTCGCATAGCCATTGCCCCAATAGGCCTCGCCCAGCCAATAGCCAATATATGGCAATTCATAGCGGGCATTGGGTTCATGCAGGCCACAAATTCCCATCATCTCACCGCTCTCGGTGTTGGTGATGGCAAACGTGTAGCCTGAATTGGCGCTGCCTGTGACTTTTTTCAGGAAGTCATGGGCATCAGCGTCGAAATACGGAAACGGCATGGTGGCCAGATTTTTAGCAATATTGATATTATTGGCCAGCTTGCGTAAATCCTGCGCATCCTCGGCATGAGGCGGGCGCAACACCAAATCTTTGGTGGTTAGTATTTCGCTATCAATTATCAGTTCCTGGTTCTCAATCATTTAGGCCTCCATAAGCCTTTGAGTTGAAAARTCCCCTGCGTCGTGAAAAATCAACAAAAGGGGAGATGAGTKTTCYCATCTCCCCTRCTGATACTYGWTTTTTKAAAAAACCGGGGTCGATGAGACGCCGGWGATTTKTTACCGGCTATTCTGCAGCTTCGGCTGTCACCACATTAATGTAGGTGCGGCCRTTGGCGCGATTTTGGAAGACTACTYTGCCMGGGCTTGTGGCAAAAATAGTGTGGTCYTTGCCCATGCCYACATTGAGACCCGGGTGCCACTTGGTGCCRCGTTGACGYACAATAATATTGCCCGSAAYAACMGCTTCAYTGCCGAATTTTTTWACACCAAGACGTTTKGAATTGGAATCGCGACCGTTGCGCGTTGAGCCGCCTGCTTTTTTATGTGCCATTGGTTTTTTCCTTTARAACTTCTCGAGTTAAACTTCTTTTGCGAATKYAGCKGCCTGGCYTAGCCAGTCATCRCGCTCAATACGCCCCTTGAATGACAGTGCGTCATCAAGTTTTTCGATATCAGCTTTTGAAAASSCTGCAACCTGTTCAAATTTGGTAACACCAAATGCRTGCAGTTTTTTCTCAAGTGCYGGACCAACGCCTGAAATTTTCTTCARATCGTCTGGMTCACCCTTAGGGGTTGYAAACARWGTRTCAGAAGCTTTTTCAGNNNYCTTCKTRGCAGGYGCTGCTTTTTCRGYTTTYGCYGGAGCAGCTTCTTTCTTTGGCTCRGCTTTCTTGGCAGCAGGCTTTTTAGCRGCTGYTTTCTTWGAAGGCTTGGCACCRTCGGTCAGGATTTCGGAAATCCGAATCTGCGTGAAGTGTTGGCGATGGCCGATTGTGCGRCGTGAATTTTGRCGGCGACGCTTTTTAAAGGCRATAACCTTRCGGGCGCGGCCYTGATCAACGATTTCTGCAACAACCATWGCGCCGTCAATCATCGGGCTACCGATTGTTGTATTGGCGCCTTCGCCAACCATCAGCACTTCTGTGAATTCAATCATGTCACCGGCTTCGCCGGCAAGCTTTTCGATCTTCAAAAGATCGTCGGCAGCAACATTATACTGTTTGCCACCTGTTTTAATGACTGCGAACATTTTGTTTCCTTACAAGTTCATGTCAGCTCTAAGCAAGCTTTGCTGCCCGGCTGTCTTTTTGTCAGTCTTTTCAGATAGATTAACGCTCGTGGGTGCTAAAAACGCCCTCGAACGCCGCAGATATATAGGTGTTGGGCATAATGTCAAGAAAAACCCGCCTTCGCGGGGTCTTAAAAGAGTAGATTGCGAATATTGATGCTTTGTTGGTTGTAAAATGCGGCGTTAGTGTGAAACAGTCCTTTTAAATCAATGCTAAATTTAAAAAGAGAGATGCCGATTATGAGCCGTATTGTTTACGTGAATGGAGAGTTTTTGCCGGAAGAAGAGGCTAAAATCTCGGTGTTTGACCGCGGGTTCCTCTTTGCAGACGGTATTTACGAGGTTTCTACCGTAATCAAAGGCAAAATGATCGATAATGCGGCCCATATGGCGCGTCTGCGGCGTTCAATGAATGAATTGAATATGCCAAGCCCGGCAAGCGATGAAGAAATAACTGAAATTCAGGCTGAGCTGTTGGTTCAAAACAATATTGAGAACGGCCTTATTTATTTGCAAATCACCCGAGGCGCCGCAGATCGAGATTTTGTTTTCCCAAAAGAACCAAAACCGTCATTGGTGATGTTTACCCAGGTGCTGGATGCGGTAGGAAACCCTAAGGCAGAACGCGGAATTTCGGTGATCACGGTTGATGATGTGCGCTGGAAGCGACGCGATATCAAAACTGTTGCTTTGCTTGCTCAATCGATGGCGAAACAGGCGGCGGTTGATGCTGGGGCTGATGATGCTTGGATGGTAGAAGACGGATTTATTACCGAGGGTACTTCCAACAACGCTTTTATCATCACCAAGGACGATAAAATCATCACCCGCAATCTCAGTAATGATATTTTGCACGGCATTACCCGCCAAGTGGTGCTTGAACTTGCAGCAGAAAAGAGCCTCGTTGTTGAGGAGCGTCCATTTACGTTGGAAGAAGCGCTGGATGCGAAAGAGGCGTTTGTTACCAGCGCTACGGCTTTTGTGATGCCGGTGGTGCGGATCAATGAACAACCGTTAGGCAATGGCGGGCCGGGCATTCTCAGCTCTCAACTGCGTGCGATGTATATCAAAAGGGCAATGGAGGCTTAAGTGCCCAGTATCGTTAGCGGGCTTTCTGTCATTGCGGCGCGGTCAGGTGTATCGATCTGCGGTTGATTAAGGAAGGTCGCGAACAGGCGCTGGATTGGCTCCGGATTTTTCAATTTCGTTATGATCACCAGCGCAGTTTGAGGCTTGTTTGGCCATTGGTCCAGCTTTTTGGGCTGGTGGAATATGTTTTGTACCCCATGCACGACCAAAGGTTGGTCGGGATGCTCAGTCATGTAGGCCAGACCCTTGATGCGTAGAATGTCATCGCCAAACCGAAGAATTGCCTGTTCCATGAACTGGTCCAGTATTTGACTTGGCATGGGTGCTTCGTGGTGCAGGGTGATGGTTTTTACGTGATGATGGGAATGGCTGGTTGAAACCGGTTTGGTGACAGGCTTGCCAATTTGCAGGAATATCTTTGCCGGGTCATCGATATCTGTTGCCAGTATGAGTTCGGCGTTCGGGTTTATCGCCTGTATGTGCTGCTTGCATTCTTCAATGGTGGCTTCACGTTTGTCTTTGCTTAGTAAGTCGGCTTTGGAAATGATTATTTTGTCGGCAAAGGCGATTTGTTGTTCGATTTCCTCATTTGAATTGGGGAAGGCCGTGATGCAATCGACCATTGTTATGATTGATTGCAAGTCGAATTTTTGTGAAAGCGTCGGGTGTCCAATCAGCGCTTGCGCCACCGGGGCAGGGTCGGCAAGGCCGGTAGTTTCGATGATCAGGCGATCAAATTTTCGGTCTTTAAGAGACAGAAGCGTATCTACCAATTCGCCTCTGATCATGCAGCAGATGCAGCCATTGGAGAGTTCAAGAATGGCATCGCTGGAATTTTCCATTAGCAGATGATCAAGGCCGATTTCGCCAAATTCATTGACTACCACCAGCGTGTTTTCCATTTCGGGTGCCTTGAGCGCGCGGTTGAGCAGGGTGGTTTTGCCTGACCCCAGATAACCAGTGAGGATGTGAGTAGGGATCATTTATCCGGGCCTATATACTGGAACAGGAATAGCGCCGCGTATGGCGATTGGTTTGGCTATCTCGTCACCATCGACATTCAGCAACACATAGCGCGGGCGTTTAATTGGTACCGGAATTTTGCCGGCAAACCGGTATTTTTGGGATAAATAGGCATCGCTGGTTTTTCCATCTATGCCGCCAACTTTGATTTTTAAAGCATTGCCGAATTTGGCCTGTTTGATTAAATAAGCTGACTTGATAACTGCCTTGCCGCCTGCCGGGTCATATCTCTTTTTGCGTGCTTGCGGTGTGCAGATAATTGGGCGCATGTTTTTTGCCTTGCGGCCTTTGGAGGGTGTGCCGGTATATAGATTGCCCGTCGAGGAAAGGTTTCCTTCAAAACCTTTGGTAAGTAGTTTTGCGGCCGCAACTGCCCGTTCGGTTTGGGAAGCTCTGCCCATGACGGCTGCGAGCAGGAATTTTCCACCACGCTTTGCGCTGGCGACCATATTATAACCCGATGCGCAGACGAAGCCGGTTTTCATGCCATTGGCGCCGGGAAAACGTTCCAGCAGCAGATTGTAGGAATAATAGGATTTCTTGGCTGTTTTCAAAGTTGGCGCGGCAAAGAGGTAAGCGTATCGGGGAAATTCACGCAGGATTTGTGCTGATAAAAACACCATATCGCGGGCGGAGCTATATTGATCCTTTGAGTGCAGGCCGTTGGAATTGACGAAATGGGTGTTGATCAAGCCAAGCCTGCGAGCTTCTTTATTCATGCGGGCAACGAAGTTTTTCATATTGCCTGCAACGGCTTCGGCCAGTGCCACAGAAACATCATTGGCGCTTTTGACCACTGTGATTTTTAGCGCTGTATCAACGCGGATGCGGGTGCCTGCTTTATATCCCATTTTGCTTGGAGGTTGGCGGCTTGCCAGTTTTGAGATGATAACTGGCGAGCCTTCTTCCAGTTCTCCGGCTGCAATGGCGCGGAAGGTGATGTAAACCGTCATCAATTTTGTGAGGGAAGCTGGATACCAGCGATCATTAGCGCCGCTTTGCGACAGGATTTCACCAGAATTTACGTCTACAAGGATATGTGGATTGGCAGCTATAGCCATTGTTGCGGTGGCCAGTAAACCAATGTAAATAAATAACATCTTGAAAATTGATTTCAACAACGCGATATTCCCGTTTAAATTTTGAATTGGAATCATACATGATTATGATTCCGTAATCACCAACCCTTGTCAGGAATAACTATGCCTATTGTCAATCGTATGGCCGAACTTCACGATGAAATTACCAAATGGCGGCGTGAATATCACTCCAATCCGGAATTGCTGTATGATGTGCATGAAACGGCGGCCTCGGTTGCAGAGAAATTGAAAGAATTTGGTGTCGACGAGATTGAGACGGGTGTTGGCAGAACGGGCGTTGTTGGTGTCATTCATGGTAAGACCAATAATTCAGGCAAGGTGATTGGTCTGCGCGCAGATATGGATGCGCTGCCGATTGTTGAAGCGACTGGCCTGCCTCATGCCTCAAAAATTGAAGGCAAGATGCATGCATGCGGCCATGACGGGCATACTTCGATGTTGCTCGGTGCGGCGAAATATTTAGCTGAAACCCGTAATTTTGACGGTACGGTGATTGTCATTTTCCAGCCTGCCGAAGAGGGTGGAGCCGGTGGTAAAGCTATGGTGGATGATGGCATGATGGATAAATACAAAGTTCAGGAAGTCTATGGCATGCATAATATGCCGGGACTTGATGTGGGCGAATTTGCCATTCGGCCCGGTGCTTTGATGGCCTCCACCGATGAATTTGATGTGATCATTGAAGGCAGGGGTTCTCATGCCGCGATGCCTCATCAGGGCATTGATCCAATTGTGATTGCGGCGCAGGTGATTATTGGCCTGCAGGCGATTGTTTCGCGCAGTACCGATCCGCTGGATTCGTTGGTTATTTCTGTGACCATTGTGGAGGCGGGTAACGCCTATAATGTGGTGCCTAATTCGGTCAAATTATCCGGTACGGTTCGCACGCTTAGCAAGGACGTTCGCGCTCACGCTGAAAAGCGCTTCAGGGAAGTTTGCAAAGGCATATGCGAAGCCCATGGGGCCGTAGCCAAAATCACTTATTCGAACAATTATCCGGTTACCGCCAATCATGCCGCGCAAACCGATAAGGCAATTGCTATTGCCCGTTCGGTTGCAGGAGACACCAAGGTTGAAACCAATGTTGCGCCAACCATGGGTGGCGAAGATTTTTCCTATATGCTGGAGGCACGCCCGGGAGCATTCATTTTCGTGGGTAATGGGGATACGGCCGGTCTACATCATCCGGAATATGACTTTAATGATGAAGCCATTCCTTTTGGCTGTTCTTATTGGGTTGAGTTGACCGAAACTTTGATGCCGTCTTAGTTTGGCTTACGGCGTATCCAAGCTTCGCTTGGGCCTGCGCATGCGCGGCGCATTAGCGCCGGGCAGCTCTTCGCTGCCTTGAACGACAGTTTTGAAGTAAAATCAGGTGGAAATGGCGGTGTGTGATAAAATGCACATCGCCACTGGAAATCGCAGGTTATGTTACTTATATCAGAAAGACGGAAGGCACTGAGCCAGACTTGAACCATTTGGCCCGATGCGAAGCTTCTGAAAATCTGGTTTCGCGACAGACCTCCAAAACAGCGAACACAAAAGATACCCTCGGCATTGTCCGGGGGTTCTTTGTTTTTAGGGGTATTTTTTTCTCACGGTATATCCAAGCTTTGCTTGGGCCTGCGAAAGCGCGGCGCATTAGCGCCGGGTTCCCACGCTCGCCCTTCGAAGGCTCGCATTCATTTTCCTTGGGATTATTGACGTTAAGGCCAGAGGGCCATGCGGATCATGTTGAAGGCCAATAGTGTCAGACTTCCTACAAATATGATGCGGAATTGTTTTTCTGGTAATTTATCCAGCATTAAAGAACCGACCCATGTGCCTAAAAAACCTGAGGCGGTCATGGCAATTACCAATTGCCAGTATTGTGCGAATGAAAATCCCAGAGCTACGAACACAAGGACTTTGACGCCGTGCTGCAGAGTCATGGCAGCAGCATGGGTGCCGACGGTTTGTTTCTTTTCCGGCAATCGCGAAAAGAGTGAGGCTTGCAGGGGGCCGGTTGCGCCGAAAAACATCGATATGAAAGCTGCGACCATGCCCAAAATAAAAGGCCCGGCCCGACCTGCGATCAACTTATAAGGGATTAGGTGCCAGACTGTTGCCAGAATGAAGATCGCCAAACCAATTTTGAGCCAGCGGTCCGGTAATTCGATGACCAATTGCCCGCCGAGCAATGCGCCGATAATACCGCCTAAAATGAGCCATTTGAGCAGCGACCAGACGATGAATTCGCGTTGGACATAAGCGCGTCCGGCGTTTGAAGACATTTGGACGAGGCCATGAATGGGCACCAGCACGGATACGGGCAGGAATGCTGCCATGACCGCCATCAACACCACGCCGCCGCCAAGGCCCATTGCGGCCGAGATGGCGGAAGTGAAAAAACTGGTGATGATTAAGGTGAGTATCGCTGGATCAGCGACTAACTGGCTGAAAATGTTATTCGTCCCAGGCTTCGGAAATTCTGCGTTGCAGCTCAGCCACATCGACCAGCACCAAGGCGCCTTTGTTTTTTTCGATGATGCCTTGCTTTTCCAGCGCATTGAGTTCGCGTGAAACCACCTCGCGCCGTGTGCCGATGCGCTCTGCCAATACGCGTTGAATGGGCGGTGGGCTGATAGAACGCTGGCCTTCATGGCCCATTCTGGGTTTTGACAGGCGCACGACCTCCGCATAAAGGCGGTGTTTAGCCTGCAGAAAAGATTGTTCGGCCAGACGAAAATTTAACCGGCGCACCCGTTTGGTGAGAACCCTCAAAACAGCAAAGTTTACTTCTTTGGAATCGCACAGAATTTCATGGAATATTTTCTGAGGCACAATGCAAATTTTTGTGCGCATCAGTGTTGTTACTGTAGCGGAGCGTGTTTCATCATCGATGGCGGAAATTTCGCCGAAGAAATCGCCGTCCTTCATTTCGCCAAGGATAACCTCTTTGCCGACCGCGATGCGGTTAATGATGCGGACCCGGCCCGATACGACGCAGCGAACATCTTTGGTCTCATCATCTTCATCGATGACCAGTTCGTTCTCGCCGTATTCTTTCCAAAGGCATGATTTGCCGTATTGTTCGCCAAGTCTTTCGTCCATCGCGGAAAAAAGCGGTATATCGCACAATGTTTCCATAGTTTTGTGATCCCCAAGTGTGCTTTCCAAACACTTAAAACCTTAATCTGCCGCTCTGGATGAGGCCAGATTTTTGGAAGTTAAGCGGAATTGCCATCGTAGTAAAGCAGCAGCATAAAAATGGCGCAAAAATGCTGCGCGGGAAAGCTAAAAATAGCTATAAAACGCTTATTTTGAGGGGGTTAGGAAAGCTGTGCCAGCCAATGCTTCGGCCTTGGTATAATCCTCTTTGTTGGACAGATCATAAATGTTGAAACGGCTCGTTTGAAGTTCGTTACTCATTTTGAATAATGTCTGGCTGTAGGCAATCATCTCTTTTGTATTTTTAATCTGCGGCCCGTCTTTTGGGTTAACATTCATTGCTCTTGCAATGGCTATTTTGTTTTTATCGGAGGGTGAGAATATTACAATTTGGCGTTGGCCTGCAGGCGACTTTTCCAGCCATGCGATATTATAATAATTGTCTTCATAGCTCGTGCCTATGCCCAAGGGCATCCAGCCAATGTGGTACCCTTTGGGCAATCCGGGCAATTTATAGAGCGCCATGGGGTCGGGCTTGTTCGCGCTTCCCTTTTCAAAGACCTGATATATGCCTTTGCTGTAAACAAGTCTGTAGAATTCAGCCTTATCGTTCTCGCCATATTGGAGCAGGGCGTGCGCTGGTAGTAATTGGATGCCTTCGCCCAGTGATAGAGGTTCTTTGCTGGCAACGCAGGCGCTGATGGCCAAAAGCATCAGGCTTGCGAAACCTGCGTGTAGCAGTCGTTTGATCATTTTTTTGGTTCCTACCCAATGCACATAAAACCTAGCAAAACAGTATGGCGAAATATGGCAATATCGGACTCTATATTCGAAATTTGATGGTTGCGGCAATGGATTGACCTTAAAATGGAATTTCGAGAATTCAATTGTTGGAGTGATTTGATGGGATTTTTTGTTAAAGGACTCTCCGCCGAACCATATATGCATCTTTATGGTCTTAGTGATAAGGCATTGGCTGAGCAGGGGGTTAAGCGATATGTGGCAGATGCTAGCCCGGGTTTTCCCGACCGTATCGAGATGCGGGAAGCAGAACCGGGTGAAAGGCTTCTTTTACTTAATTATGTCTCGCAGCCGAAAAATACGCCATATCGCGCTTCGCATGCGATCTTTATTCTTGAAGGTGCAAAGGAAACCTATGAGGGCATCAATAAAGTTCCTCCGGTTATGTTTACGCGCCTACTATCCCTGCGGGCATTTGATGTGGAGGGGATGATGGTGGATGCGGGCCTTGCTAAAGGCAAAGATATAGAGGCGACAATTGAAAGGTTTTTCAAGAACGATCAAATTTCCTGTATCCATGCTCATAATGCTTTGCGAGGTTGTTATTCGGGCAAAATAGACCGCAGATAGAAGGAGCTGTCATGTCTTGCTCTTTGTTGTCGGGATTTGGAAAGCCGGTTCCGAGAGGCGCATTACCTGATGCCTTAAATCTGCTGGCCATCGGCGTGTGAGGTCGCGAAATTGGATCTTGTCGCCGCGATATAATGCGCGTGCAGCGTTTTCGTAGTCTACCTCATCTCCCAGCATGGCAATCATAAAGCGATCTGTTGTGGCCTTTGCCTGACGTACCCGCTCTTCGTGGCTATTCAATTTCAGGGCTGCATCAACCAGTTTGCGCAAGGTCGCCGAGGCGCTGCTTTCTTGTTGGCTTAGCCATTCCCAGTGCTGCGGTAAAAGGGTCACTTCTTTTGATTTGACGCCGAGATTGGGGCGGCCTGCTTTGGAATGTTTGTTCTTCTGGTGCTTTGGTTCGGCTGGTTTATAGCGCTCAATTATATCTTCATAGCTGCCGCTAAGATCGAGTTCTATGAAAGAGCCACTGAGATCGTCAAAACATAGGAATTCGCTTTGTCTATCCACTTTCATTGCTGCCTTAAGCGCAATGGCAACTTCCCATGTCTGACCGCTCGTTAACATGTGCTCATTTTGGAAGGCGGTTAGGCTTCGTTGTTTTTGTTTGGTTTTTTTCATTTAAATTTATTATACCCGGGTATAATTGGGTGTCAATATTACCCGGGTATAATAAATTTCAGGTGGTAGCTGTTGCCAATTGAATTGGTTTTATCACATGGTGATAATTCAACTCTACTGACGGTTTTTGTCAGGTGATGGGGTTAGTGTGTGTAATGGTTTTTAAAATAAATAATCGCGATGGGCGCAGGCTCTGGCTGCATTCGCAGGGGCTGGGTTCGGCGCCGACGGGTGCGCTTGATGTGTTGGCAATTATCAGGGATTTAGGCTTTGTCCAGCTTGATACCATTCGCAATGTATCGCGGGCGCACCACCATATTTTGTGGTCCCGCAATCAGAACTATCGCGAACCAATGCTGGATAAATTGCTTGGCAAGGAGCGCCTTGTGTTCGAGCATTATACCCATGATGCTTCTGTCTTGCCGATGGAATTTTATCCCATGTGGAAGCGGCAATTCAGACGGATGAAAGAGCGGATAGATCGTAGAAATTACTATTCGACCATGCTGGATGAGGAAGGCCGCAAGGCGATAAAAACCCGTATTGCTAAAGAGGGGCCGCTTTCAACTCAGGCATTTGATACCAAGGTGGCGGGAAAAAAGGAGATGTGGTCACGCCCACCCCATAAGCTTGCGCTCGATTATATGTGGTATGCGGGCGAACTTTCCACTTCGCACCGTAAGGATTTTAGGAAATTCTACGGGCTGTCGCGCGATGTTATTCCTGACGAATTGAGAACCAGTGATCTTTCCGATCAGCATCAGATCGATTGGCTTTGCAATGCGGCGCTGGATCGTCTGGCCTTTGGCACTTTGGGAGATATACGCCGTTTTTGGGAGGCAACTGAGGTGGGAGAGGTGAAGGCTTGGGCCGAGGATGCCGATAATGAAATGGTATCAATCGAGTTTCAGGCGAAAGATGGCAGCTGGGTTGAAGCCTTTGCTCCCTTTGATATCGAGCAACGTATTGCGAATATGCCCGACCCCATAAACCGCATGAGACTTCTCAATCCGTTTGACCCGGCCATTCGGGATCGCACGCGACTAACGCGGCTTTTCGGGTTTGATTACAGGATTGAGATTTTTGTTCCCGCAGCCAAGCGCATATGGGGCTATTACGTATATCCTTTGCTTGAAGGAGATCGTTTTGTTGGCCGCATCGAGGTGAAGGCTAATCGCAAGGCGGGCATTCTTGATATTATCGGTTTTTGGCCGGAACCGGGTGTAAAATGGACAGCAAAACGCAGGGAAAGGCTTGATGCTGAACTTAAACGCCTCATGCGACTTGTGGGAGCAGGCGATGTGGTCTGGGCCGATAATGCGGAGCGAGCCTAAATTAACTGGATGGCCATTTGCGGTATTACGCGTCCCGGAATAGAACCAGATGGGGTTTCGCCGATGGTTTCAAAACCCATCGCCTGATAGAACGCGACAGCAGCGGGGTCCGCATCAAGCGTCAGGCGAATAATGCCTCGCTGGGCTGCGCGTTCAAGAATTTTTGCCCATAATAGGCGCCCGATGCCTTTTCGTTGCCAGTCAGGGTCAATGAAAAAGGCGTTGATTTGCGCGGAATCTGTATCTGAAAAATACGGACCAAGGCAAACACAACCATATATAACACCGGCGTCTGCTACCCAATATTCACCGCCTTCGATGCGTTCAACTGTGACGGTCAATTCTTCGCGGCAAGCATCCATAAAGGCATCATCATAGCCGTTGGAGCGCTTTGAACGCATGGATAAATCGGTGAGAATGGCTGTTTCATCAGGTTTTGCGCGGCGAATTTCAATTTTCATGGCGTAAATATGCTCAATTCCGGGTTTTGTCGTCAAGGTACTTTTTTTGGATAAGCTTTGAATTTGTGAGTTTTTTCAGAACTAAATTAACCATGAATAAGAGAAATATCTCAAACGCCTGAATATAAAGGGTTTTTATGATTTGTTTACGGTTTAGATACCTGTGCCGTCTATGGTCAAACTACCCGTGGAGTTGGGGAACAGGATGAATTTTCGATCTGATCAAGTTGAAACAGTAACGGATAAGCAGCTGCCGCTGAGTATCTATGAGTCTGTCGTGAAATCACTATTTGACGACCGGATTTCATTGATGATCGGTATGGTGACGCTTGCGATTGCGCCTATTGTTTTGTTTTGGAAGACGGGCGATGTCAATCAATTATGGTTTTCCACCCTGCTTGCTGTCCTTGGCGTTGTCAGGCTGGCAGTGACCTTTCGGTTCCTGAACCTGCCTCAAAGAGCCTATAGCCGCAAAAAACTTAATTCCTGGGAAAACCGCTATGCGGTAGTGGGAAACCTGTATATTGCGGCAATCGGTTGCTGGTTTTTATATGGCTTTGCGGCTTCCGATGACACTTTCGTCCATCTATTGTCGATTTCATCGCTGCTCTCATATTTGATAGGAACGATCGGGCGTAATTTCGGCAGCGGCAAAGTTATCTGGCAGCAGATTATTGCATCCGGTGTACCGATTTTGGTTGCGTTGACGGCATTTGGTTCCGTTTATCATTCGATACTTGCAGCTTTCCTCATTCCGTTTTTTATCTCCATATGGGTGATATCATCGCGCCTGCGTAAAATGTTGTTTGGGGCCGTTATTTCAGCTCATGAGCAGAAAATAATCGCCGATCGTTTCAATATGGCACTCAATCACATTGCACAGGGTATTGCGATGTTTGATCGGGATGCAAATATTCTTGTTTCCAACCCTCAGTTTGAAAAGATGATCGATCAGGCTGGTGCAGGGTTGGTGGGTAAGAATCTAAATAGGCTCGAAAATACCAAGCAGATCTGGTGCATTGAAAGTGGTCAGAAAACCAGCTTTGTTGATGAAATTGGGGCTTCTTTGGCCGAGCGTACCAGTAAACGTTTTTCATATCGTTCCGATGTCGGGGAAACCATTGAGGTTGACTTTTATCCTATGCCAAAGGGCGGTGTGCTGTTTTTACGGGATATTTCTGAGCAAGTGGCGTCAGAGCAGGAAATTCAGAATCTTGCCAGTTTTGACCCGCTGACCAAGCTTGCTAACCGACGCACTTTTATGCAGGCAATGTCAGAGCTGACCGATGTGAGGGGGGTGCAGGAACCGGCCTCCATGTTCTTTATCGATCTGGATAAATTTAAAGAAGTAAATGATTCCCTTGGTCATGCCATTGGTGATGAAATGCTGACAATTATTGCCAATAGGTTGAATTTGGCGGTGCCTGACAATGGGTTGCTTTGCCGGTTTGGTGGCGATGAATTTGTGATGGTGGTTCCTGGTCTGGTTGATCGGGAAGAATGTGGCGCGTTCGCCGATAAATTGATACGCGAGATATCAAAACCTTTGAGCATTGATACTCATGACATTCGTTCGGGAGCAACCATTGGTATTTCCATTGCTCCGGAGAACGGGCAGAACGCTGACCAATTGTTGAAAGCTGCTGATGTGGCGCTGTATGCGGCGAAAGCTACAGGTCGTGGTTCTCATTCTTTCTATACAGACAATTTGGGCGAGCGCATCAGAGAACGCCGTCAGCTTGAAACGGATTTACGCGAAGCGGTTGAGAATGAAAGCCTCATTCTATATTTCCAGCCTCTGATCAATGTGAAGCTGGCTAAAATTACCACCTGCGAAGCGCTGCTGCGCTGGGAGCACCCGGTGAAGGGGATGATTTCTCCGACGGTATTTATTCCAATTGCTGAAGAGATTGGCATTATCTCTCAATTGGGCGAATTTGTGCTTAGGGAAGCAACCAAGGCTTGTATGACCTGGCCCGAGGATGTGCATGTGGCGGTTAATATCTCGTCGCTGCAATTCCAGCAATCCGATGTTCATGCGGTAGTGAAAAAAGCACTTGATGATAGTGGGCTTGATCCTTCTCGGCTAGATGCAGAAGTTACAGAATCTGCGATGCTGGATGACATTGAGGCAACCAGTAAAACGCTTGGTCGGTTGAAAAAACTCGGGGTGAAAATTTCACTCGATGATTTTGGTACCGGCTTCTCTAGCCTGTCTTATCTCCATACCCTGCCATTGGATAAGGTGAAAATTGATCGATCCTTCATCAGCGGTATCGTTGATGATGAACGCTCACTGACCCTTTTGTCAGGGATTACGGACCTCACCAACAATCTCGGTTTGAAAATTGTGGTTGAGGGCATTGAGACCGAAGAGCAATCTACATTGCTTTGCAGCAATGTGCGGGTGGATGAAATGCAGGGCTTCTTGTTCTCGCGTCCATTGCCGACCAAAGATATTGCCACATTGCTGAATTCCGACCGATTGTGGAATATTGGAGAGGATGACAAGTCCGAGACCTCCAATGAACACAGCAAACGGGCTGTTGCCTGATCCAGATCTAAAGCATTTTTGTTTTTCTTTGGACCGCTCAAGTGCGCTACCTTTTGTTTTCGCGTACTCCTTATTTGAAAATCGGTTCCCACTTTTCAGGAACCGCTCCAAATTCTAATTTTCCTGTGAAATCAGTTGCCTACGGTTGTCTAAAAACAATCGTTTTTCATGCGCCATAATTCTGAAAAATTGTTAACCTTAACAAAGTGTAAATAAATAACACCTTTACAGGTGATTAATTTTTGTTAACTTTACATCTATGGGTCAAAAATCAGACGTAAGGGGCAACTTATGTTTTTAGACGCGGGTGGGCAGAGCTTCGCCCACAAACTGTTAGAGTATCGACAAGAGACAGACTACAAGGTCGCTGAGTCTCCTGCAGAACGGTTAGCTGTGTATCGGCTTCGCTACGAAGCCTATATGCGTGAGAATACAATTGATGAGAATGAAGCAGGCATCTTCCGGGATGCCTATGATGATTTAGAGAATTGCTGGATTTTCGCCATCTATATTGATGGTCGTTTGATTAGTTCAATTCGTCTTCATGTGATTTCGCCAAAATTTCCCAAGGGGCCGTCATTGGATGTGTTTCCCGATGTCATCGGTCCAATGATCGAAGAGGGAAAAACTTTAATCGATCCTACTCGGTTTGTAGCTGAGGCAGGAGCGATGGAACGTTATCCGGAACTGCCGTATCTTACTATGCGTGCGGCATGTATGGCGTATGAGTATTTTGACGCCAGCTATTGTCTGGCAGCGGTGCGCCGGGAACATGTGGCGTTTTATCGTCGGGTATTTCACTCAATTCCCTTGTGTGAACCGCGGGCCTACCCTTCGCTGAAGAAACCCATCTGCTTGTTGAAGCTGGATGTGGGAGAAGGCCGGGAAAGACTGCTGAATCGCTATCCGATATTTGAGTCAAGTTTCACCGAACGACGGATGATCTTTGAACAACGCGATATGGCTCTGGCAATGAACAACAGTGCATCGATTGTTGGGCCTATGCTTGGTGATAGTCTTGCCAAATCCTATATGGATGGGACATTGTCTACTAAATTGAATTCTTGATTAGAGATCGCCTTTGGCGATCACTAATTAAGAGTGACTTTCTCTCTCACGGCGTATCCTCACTTTCGTTCGGGCCTTGCGAGGCGCGGCGCATTAGCGCTGTCGCTCTTCGCTCTCGCCTGCGGCGTGGTAGATACCGATGGGATGGAGCAAGGGAAAATTACGGATAGATTCGTGTGCTTATTTCGTTAGCATGAGCTTTTCTAAGCCGTGGAAATGGAAGCGGTCTGCATAGATCGGTGTTTCTGCCAGTTGTAGATTTGGTAGGCGTTCAAATAATACGTCTATGGCGATTTGCATTTCCAATCTTGCCAAAGGTGCGCCGATGCAAAAGTGGATGCCGGCACCAAACCCCACATGACCAATGCCGCCGCGTTCAAAATCAATTTTGGTCGGGTTTTCATATTTCTGCCCGTCATGATTTGCAGCCCCTAAAAGCAGGCCGATCGTTTGACCTTTTTTTAAACTGACCCCTGCCATCTCCGTATCTTCCAGCACGTAGCGAGTGAACATATGGAGCGGTGGGTCGTAGCGCATCAACTCGTCCACATTGCGGAATTTATCGGGGAAATTACCGAACTCATATCTTGTCTCAGGCCCTGCCTGCAACAATGCTTTTACGCCATTTCCGATTGCGTGCACTGTTGCCTCATGCCCTGCATTAAGCAGCAATATGCATGTGGTGATCAACTCATCTTCGCTTAATTGCTGGCCATCTTCGCGCGCCGCGATTAACAAGCTGATGAGATCATCAGCCGGTTGATTACGCCGTTGTTCGGTGTAGCTGCGCATGAAATTGGAAAACGCATCGGTGGCAATCACTGCCGCATCTTCAATCTCGCGGCTGCGGTTAAACTGGTACATGGCGACCATATTATGGGACCAGATCAGCAATTGATCGCTCATTTCTTCCGGTATGCCGAGCAGTCTGGAGATGACGATGACCGGAATTTTTTCCGCGTAAAGCGATAACAAGTCAAAATCACCATTGGTTGGAAATTCATCGATCAGCTTATGGGCTAAAATTTCAATTTCCGGGCGCAACTTTTCGATATGACGCGATAAAAATGCCCGGTTTATCAATTTGCGCAGGCGCGTGTGGGCCGGGGGTTCCAGCTCCAACAGCGAATGACGATCAAAATCATAGAATGATTTAACGTGGGGTTTGATTTCCGGCAGGCCAACTTCTTTACGGGTCAGGGTTGCAGAAAAATCGCGGCCAAATTTTCGTTCCCTCAAGGCCAGATTAACCGGCTCATATTGGGTGAAGCAGGTCATGCTGTAGTCTTCCCAGTAGATTGCTGGCCCGTGGGACCGCATTTCTTCATAAACTGGATAGGGATTGTTGAAAAACTCCGGATTTCCCGGATCAATGGAGAATTTCATTGCGTTAGAATGTGCGGTGGGTGATTAGCGTATAGGTTTCTCTAACCAAAGGTTGATCGACCACCATTTCTGCGATTTTACGCCCAATGTCTGTTTCGTCATCCACGTAGATTTTGACCATTAGATCGTATTCTCCGGAAATTGAATATATCTCCGAGGCCACTTCCATATCGGCCAATATGGCTGCCAGATCATAGGCTTTGCCCACCTCTGTTTTAATCATCAGAAAAATTGGTTTCATGGTTCACCTTTTTGAAAAAACTCATTACCAATGAATAACGTGGAGAGAAACTCCCGGCAAGACACAAGATTTGGGCATGGCCCAGCGTTGGAGATTTATATGAGTAGTGAAGCACCGAAACTTGAGGCAAAGAGCCAGCCATCATTGGGATCATTTAATTGGGAAGACCCGTTTTTGCTGGAGGACCAGCTGAGCGAAGAAGAGCGGATGATCCGCGATTCAGCACAAGCCTATGCACAAGGGAAATTAATGCCCCGGGTGAAAGACGCCTATCTCAATGAGACTGCAGCTCCTGAAATATTTGCCGAAATGGGTGAAATGGGGCTGCTTGGTGCCACCATTCCGGAGCAATATGGCGGAATTGGTGCAGGCTATGTGGCCTATGGTTTGGTGGCGCGCGAAGTGGAGCGGGTCGATAGTGGTTATCGCTCGATGATGAGCGTGCAATCGTCCTTGGTGATGTACCCGATCTATGCCTATGGCAGCGAAGAGCAACGTATGAAATATCTGCCGAAACTGGCTTCCGGCGAATGGATTGGTTGTTTTGGTCTGACAGAACCTGATGCAGGTTCTGATCCCGGCAGTATGAAAACCACGGCAACGAAAGTGCAGGGTGGCTATGTGCTCAACGGGACAAAAACGTGGATTTCCAACTCACCTTTTGCCGATGTTTTTGTTGTTTGGGCAAAATCTGATGCCCATGAGGGCAAGATACGTGGTTTTGTGCTGGAAAAAGGCATGAAGGGATTAAGTGCGCCGAAAATTGACGGCAAACTTTCCCTGCGCGCATCCACTACCGGCGAAATTGTTCTTGAGGGTGTCGAGATTGGGGAAGAACATTTATTGCCCCATGTTTCCGGCCTAAAAGGGCCGTTTGGATGTCTCAACCGGGCCCGTTACGGTATTGCCTGGGGTGTGATAGGGGCAGCCGAAGATTGCTGGCATCGTTCGCGCCAATATGGTTTGGACCGTAAGCAGTTTAATAAACCGCTTGCCGGAATGCAGCTTTTTCAGAAGAAATTGGCCGATATGCAGACGGAAATAGCGCTTGGGTTACAGGCTTCGCTCCGGGTTGGTCGATTGATGGATGAAGCAAAAGCTGCGCCTGAAATGATTTCTCTTATCAAGCGTAATAACTGTGGCAAGGCGCTGGATATCGCCCGTATGGCCCGTGATATGCATGGCGGCAACGGCATTTCCATCGAATATCATGTGATGCGCCATGCGCAAAACCTTGAAACGGTGAACACCTATGAAGGTGCTCATGATGTACATGCGTTGATCTTGGGCCGGGCACAGACCGGCATTCAGGCATTCTTTTAAGAGCGGTGTTTGAATGGGTATTTTCGGACGTTTCAAAAGCTGGATTGCGCTTGTCGTTCTTGGCTTGGTTTGGGGAGCAACTATTCCGCTTTCAAAAATTGCTGTTTCTACCGGGCATCACCCGTTTGGGGTGATTTTCTGGCAGTTTGTGGTGGCTATCATTGTGCTTGGTGCGCTGGCTTTGGCGCTTCGACTGAGGATTGTAATTAACCGGCGAACTCTGGTTTTTTACACGATACTTTCTTTTGTTGGGACGTTGGTGCCGAACGGATTTTCATATCTGGCGGCACCCCATTTACCTGCCGGAATATTGGGAATTATCATTGCGACTGTGCCGATGTTTGCCTTGATAATCGCATTGGTTTTCCGCATTGAAAGACTCTCTCCGGTTCGAATTATCGGTGTGGCTTTGGGGATGATCGCGGTTGTTCTGTTGGTGGCACCAGAGGCTAGCCTGCCCAAACCCGGACAGGCGGTATTTGCGCTGCTGGCACTGATTGCGCCATTTTTCTACGGGATCGAGACCAACTATCTGGCTACTCAAACGCCGAAAAATTCTGAACCAATCACTACGTTGCTAATGGCATCTGTCATTGGGCTCTTTATTTCCGGTATCTTGGTGGTGGTGTTCGATGCTTGGGTAGATTTATCCGGGCCGTGGGAAGCGCCGGAATGGTCGCTGTTGATGGCCTCCATTTTGCATGCAATTTCCTATGCCGGATATATCTGGCTGGTGGGCATTGCCGGTTCGGTTTTTGCCAGCCAGATTGCCTATGTCGTTACTATGTCCGCAGTATTTATCGGGGTTTTGTTCATGGGAGAAAGCCACGCCAGCGAGGTGTGGCTGGCGCTGGGCGTGATGATTTTCGGGGTTGTTTTGGTGCAGCCCAAGATAGAAAATTAGCCGTGTTGCACCAAGAACCTATGAAAGCCATCGGCTTTGATGGTTTCAAGCAGGGTGTGTTCGTCTTCATTGCAAAATGCCGGGACGTCAATCACTGCCAACGGGTCGGTGGTTTCCAACCAAATTTGGTTTCCTGATTCCAGCGAACGCATGGCCTTTTTTGCTTTCAACACCGGCAGGGGGCATTTAAGGCCGCGCAGGTCCAATATCGGGATGGTTTCAGTCAATTGCATTACTCCAACTGGCACTTGGTTGTTGTAATGATAACGCATAAAGTAACCTTAAAGTGAAGATGAAATTCTTAAAAGAAGGATGATCCCCATGGCAAATGGTCAAGAGATACTCGGTTTTTGGCGGGAAATCGGGCCAAAGGGCTGGTGGAAAAAAGACGATGCGATTGATAAACGCATTGTCGACAAGTTTGGTGATCTGCATGCAAAGGCAGTGGCCGGGGAGCTTTCTGATTGGGAAAATAACGCCGATGATTGTTTGGCGCTGGTGCTGATACTTGATCAGTTCTCACGCAATATGTTTCGCGGTGATCCGGCGACCTTTGCAGCTGATGCCCAAGGCTTGGCGATTGCCAAAGCGGCCGTTGCCAAGGGGTATGACAAAGAAGCTGATGAAAATTTGGCCACCTTCTTTTATCTGCCGTTGATGCATTCAGAAGAGCTTAAAGATCAGGAAGAATGTGTGCGGATTTTTGATACGTTTGATAAGCCTGAAAATTTGAAGGCGGCGATTGAGCATCACGATATCATCAAGCAGTTTGGACGGTTTCCGCATCGAAATGAGGTGCTTGGCCGTGAAACTACCCCGCAAGAACAGGCGTTTCTCGACGGGGGTGGGTTTAAAGGTTAACCATACTTCCTAAAACTGCCGCCTTATCCCTTCAAACCGCCCCTGTTCACACGGTTTGTTAAACGGCGTGTTGTAATTTGACGCGACACTAAGGGATCAATTCGTTGCAAATCAATCTGTCTCATTCCATCGGCTCAAAACTGCCGAAAAAACTTGCTTGCCATGCACAGCCATGGCTGGAGCAGGCTGATGCGATATTGGATGGCACGGATGATGATGCGGTTTCAAAACGCATGGCCCTGTTGGTTTTTGCCATTCGTGTTTTCAGCGCGGCAATTGCGTTTCTCTCGCAGGTGTTGCTTGCCCGCTGGATGGGTGATTTTGAATACGGAATTTTTGTTGGCGTCTGGGTGGTGATTGTTATTCTTGGCACGGTGACCTGCATTGGCCTGCCGACGGCGGTGTTGCGGTTTATCGGTAAATACCGGGAATCAGGCGATGATGAATTGTTACGCGGCACGATTGTTGGCAGCGTCAGCTTTGCGTTTCTCTCTTCTACCGTGATCGCGGTTTTGGGCGGTGTGTTTATCTATAATTTTCAGGATTCAATGACGGACTATTATGTTGTTCCAATCGTTCTTGCGGTTATTTGCCTGCCAATGCTGGCCCTGCAGGAGGTGCAGGATGGGGTGTGCCGCGCCTTTGACTGGCCCGGTACGGCACTGGTTCCGACTTTTGTTATTCGTCCGATTATGATTTTGATCTTTATGCTAATCGCTCTGGCAATCGGGTTTGAGGCCAGTGCTGTGACGGCAATGGGGGTAACGATCATTGCCACGTATCTTGCCAGTACCGGTCAGTTTATGGCGCTGCTTTCAAAGCTTAAAAGTGCCGTTCCTAAAGGGCCGATGACGTTTCGAATGAAGGAATGGGCGCTGGTTGCCTTGCCGATTTTTCTGATTGAGGGCTTTTATGTTTTATTGACGTCGGTGGATATTTTATTCGTTAGCGCGTTGATGCGACCTGAAGATGTGGCGGTTTATTTTGCTGCGGTAAAAACTCTGGCGCTGGTTCACTTTGTTTATTTTGCGGTGCGCGCTGCCACCGCTCACCGGTTTTCGGCCTATCTGGAATCAGGTGATCGCAGGCGCTATGAAGCCTATATTGCGCAAACCATTCGCTGGATATTCTGGCCATCACTGTTTCTGGCAATAATGATGATGATTCTGGGCAAATATTTCCTGATGCTGTTTGGTGAAAGCTTTGTATCGGGTGCCGGTTTGATCTGGATTTTGGGGTTGGGTATTGTGCTGCGCTCTACCGTTGGCCCGGCCGAAACCGTGCTGACAATGTCAGGTGAACAAAACAGTTGTGCGATGGTTTATGTGGGCACTTTGCTGGTGAACATTGTTCTTAACTGGTCGTTGATTCCGATGTATGGGCTGTATGGCGCGGCCATTGCTACTACTTGTGCGCTGGCGTTTGAAAGCATGCTTCTTTATGCTGTGGCCAAGCGGAAACTGGGTCTGCATATCTTTATTATTCCGCAAAGGAAATCGAGTGTTGGTGACGGTGAAGAGGTGACGGTGAAATGACCCTGTTCTCAGACCAGTTCAAGATGCCCTTTGACGAAAGCATGGCTTATCAGCAGCCTGAGGCAATCGTGCTTGCAAGCCTTGCCGGGATTGATTCTTCCAAATGGGAATTATCACTTCATGGCTGTGTTTTTAACAAGGATATGGAAGCAGAATTGCAACGGCTGAGCGATGTTTCCCGTGATCGCAATATATTTTATGACCCCGCATTCTTTTCTGCTTCGCAAGAGCGTCTCGGCCTGCCTCATAAAAAAGTTTTGATACTGACGGAAGTGCTTGGAGAAACAAGAACCCTTAAATTAGCAATGCCGTTGCAACAGGAAAAAGTAGGTCTTCCCCCGCATAATGTCTGGCGGGTATGGAGCAACCCTTTTGCGCCGCTTTCAACGCCGCTGATTGATGGGGATGACTTTAAGGAAGTCGTATCGAAATTCGTCCAGATGATCCCGTTAGTGGAGAGTGAGCATTCCGGTGCTATCTTGTTTCAGGATTTACCGATGGAAAGCGATTTTTTCAAGGAATTGCTGAGACATCCCGATATGGCGGCACGGATGGTTGTGCATGGGGAAAATGAACGAGCAACGCTTTTACCCGATACGCCGGAAGGTTATATGAAAGCTGCGTTCAGTAAAAAGCGGGCGCGTGAATTGCGGCGGCAGTTTAACAAACTCGGAGAACTTGGCGAATTACAGCTGGAGAAAGTGGATGTGTTTTGGGAAGTGATGATCCGCTTTGAAGAATTTTTGCTGCTTGAAACCAAGAGCTGGAAGGGGCGGCGCGGCACTTCAATTCATGTTCTTAAACGCACGGCGGCTTTTGCCCGTCAGGCGGTGGCTAATCTGGTCACGGGGAAGAATTGTTATATTTATTCAATTCGTTTAGACGGCAAAGTAATGGCCTCAATGATTGTTTTCAAATCACGCGGCCAGTTTTATCTCTGGAAGATTGCATTTGCCGAGGAATATGCCCGTTATTCAGTCGGCAAACAATTGGCCGTATTTGTATCGAGAGATTTGCTGGCGGAAGAAAATTTCGAAGGCGCGGATTCCCTTGCGACTTCCGATAATAATTTGATGAACCAGATTTGGTTTGACCGAATGAAGCTTTGCAATCTCACTATTGGTCTGGGTGAGAGCGAACTTCAGGCAAAGAATAATGCCATGAAAATCGTTGAAGTGGTGGATCGAAAAAACCGTGCTAAAGTTTGGGTAAAATCGATGATTGGTAAGCTCAGGAAGTAGTGCTTTCTTCTGCTTCCTTTTTTGCCTGCTCACGAAACAGACGCCTTATGACCTTGCCGGTTGTGGTCATGGGAATCTCTTCAATAAACTCAACTTCTCGTGGATAGATATTAGCCGCCATGCGTGATTTCACATGGGCTTTGATTTCTTCTGCGAGCGCATTGCTTTGAGCGATATCATCTTGCAGTACCACAAATGCTTTGATGATTTCCGATCTGAGTGGATCGGGTTTTCCAACCGCTACCGCCAGTTTCACCGCAGGATGAGAGATCAGGCAATCTTCGATTTCGCCGGGGCCGACGCGGTATCCGGCATAGTTGATGATATCATCATCGCGACCGACAAAGTGGAAATATCCATCTTCATCCATGATGGCCTGATCGCCGGTGACCATCCAGTCATTGATGTATTTTTTTTCTGTGGCTTCGGTGTCCTGCCAATAGCCGAGGAACATGACCGGGTCTGGGCGCATGATGGCTACTTGTCCCTGCGTTCCTGGGGGGCAAACAACGCCATTGTCATCAACGATTGCAACCGTGTGACCGGGGACAGGTTTGCCGATGGCGCCGCGCTTTAAAACGCCTAGTTTTGCGCAGGAACTGAGCACAAGATTGCACTCGGTCTGGCCATAAAATTCGTTGATCTGGATGCCTAATTCCCGCTGCGCCCAGTCGAATGTATCTTCGCCCAGACTTTCTCCACCGGAGCCGATGGTGCGTATGGATAGGTCAAACCGTTTCGCTGGAGTTTCTACGGTTTTCATCAACCGCAGGGCTGTTGGGGGAATGAAAGCATTTGCAACTTTCATTTCCGACATCAGTTGAAAAGCTTTTTCCGGGTCGAAGCGATCAAGCCCACCAAAGATGACCGGGACGCCAAAACAAAGAGATGGCATTAGGATGTTGAGCAAGCCGCCAGCCCATGCCCAATCGGCTGGTGTCCATGCGCGATCATTCTCTTGCGGCATGAATTCATGGTGCATCTGAACGCCGGGAAGATGACCGATCAATACCCGGTGTCCATGCAGTGCGCCCTTCGGCGGACCAGTAGTGCCTGAGGTAAAAATGATCAGGGCCGGAGTATCAGGCGTGGTATCGACCGGTGTAAAATCCGATGAAGCTTCGTCGCAAATATCGTGAAATGAAATCGTATTTTCCGGCACTTTCTCATCAATGCATATGATGTGTTTCAAGTCCGGCAAGGGCAAGGTGGTTTCGGCAAGTTTGTCAGCGCCATAGCGATTGGTAACGATGATTGAAACGCCTGCCCGCTTCAACCGATACGCAAGCGCATCTGCTGCAAAGAGGCGTGCAATCGGTACGGCAATGCCGGCGGATTTATAAACCGCAATATGACAGAGCGCGGTTTCAAAACTTTGGGGCAGGATAATTCCAAGTCGGTCGCCTTGAGCAAACCCAAGTTTGTTGAGTGCATTGGCAAGCTTATTGGAAGCGGTTTTTAAATCCTGAAAACTGTAATTAGTCGGCTTATTATCTGGGCGCCATTCTAGCAGGGCTGTTTTTTCAGGGGTTGCTTCTGCGTGAACATCGCAGCAAGCGACACCCATGTTAAACTGGCCGGGGATTTCCCACTGGAAGTGTTTGGAAATTTCGTTGAAATTATCGCCAGAAATATGCATGCTCTGCCCCTTGTCAGGTCTTACTTTTTCGCCCGACTTGTTCTGGTTGTGCGTTTGCGGGTTGCAGGTTTTGTTGCTGGAGGCGCTTGGGTTTTGATGTGAATATCGCGCTGCGGATATGGGATTTCGATGTTTGCGGCGCGCATTGCGCGCAGGATTGCAAATCGAAGATCGCTTCTGACCCCCAGTCCGTTTTCAATATTTGAAAGAAAACCACGTACCTCAAACAGCAAGGCGCTATCACCGAAATCGAGGAAAAATACCGATGGCTTTGGATTTTTCAATACGCCTTCGTGTTCATCGATGCATTTCAATAGGAGATCACGCACCTTATCAGGATCGGAATTATAGCCAACACCAATGGCAATTTTGATACGGCCAAGTTTGCTGGAATGGGTCCAGTTGGTTACTGGATCGGTAATTAAAATAGAGTTGGGAATGACAACAGTAGATCGATCAAAGGTTTGTATCTCGGTTGAACGGACAGAGATTTTTCGCACCGTACCCTCGCCGCCGCCGGTAACGATCCAGTCGCCAACTTTAATGGGGCGCTCTGCCAACAGGATCAGGCCGGATACAAAGTTGCCGATGATACTTTGCAGGCCAAAACCAACACCGACGGAAAGAGCACCAGCTACAATTGCGAGGTTGGAAAGGTCTAGCCCGGCGGCGCCGATTGCCATTGTTGCTGCCAGAGTGAGGCCGATATATCCAACTACCGTCGATATTGAATTGCGTAGGCCTGATTCGATATTGGTTGAAGGAAGGTATTGGTTGTTTAGCCATGACTGCAACATTCTGGTTGCTGCATAACCAATGATAAATAATGCGCCGGCCTGAAAAATTACGGAAAAAGATATGGTCAGGCCACCGACTTGAAAGCCGAAAAATGCGCCACTAAGCCATTGCAACCAGTCATTGGTGCGATAGCCCCATGGCAGCGACATGGCGATAATCGCTATAAGAATAGCTAATATCTTCAACACACCAAAAGCCAGAATGTTAACTTGCTTCATTTTGGGCGATTGCATGCCTGTCGGCTGGGGTGATCCGTCGATGGCAGATAAAACCGATTGGCGATTGGTGTCGATCAACTCCAGAATCAACCACAAAATTGCTAACACAATTGAACCAAATAGGAGTTGGAGAACGGCGAATTCGGCCAGTGCGATATAGCCGAGAACCAAAGCGATGATGGAGGCAGCTGCGCCCGCCCATAATAGTGGGCGCATATAGACCCAGCGTAGAATACGGGCCTCCTGATAGACCGGCGGTGGGGTGTCGATGCGATCTTTAGCGGCGATTATTAATACCTGAACAACCGCAATAATGCCGATAATTGCGACGATTGCGCTTAGCCCGATGCTTACTTCAAATGGGGACACCAACATGACAGCCGTGAAATTTGTCACGTTCAGGAACATGATGATTGCGACGGTGATCAGGATTGTTCGCAATACACGCTTGGCAGCCGCGCTGGATAGATTGGCAATGCGTGCTTCTTTGTTTTCAGGAGCTAAGAATACCTGAGCCAAGGATTTGGCAATGAGAAATCCTGATATTGAAAAGACGATTTCCCAAGTGAAGAATATAAACCGCTTAGGCATCAGGTCGAATTCAAAAAACAGGGAATAGAGATAGATCAGCCCGGCAGCATCTAAGAGCCCGAACCGGGCAAATTTTGCGGCGGCCCATGTAGCGATCTGCTTTCGGGTGATGTCTTCAGCATGATGCTTTTTTGGGAAAAACTCGGCCGTTTTTCGTTTAACAAAGAAATAACCGAGAATGCCCAGCAATAATGAAAAAGCGAGTAAGAATATTTTGCTGGGTGAATTGCTAAGACGATTGGTTATCACAGCTAGCGAATCTTTGATCAACAGCCTAAAACTTTTGCCCAGTCCCTCGAATCCCGCAGCAAATTCTATCCAGAATTTCGGTTCCAGAATACTTTCGGATTCTGTTGTAATCGATTCCACGAACTCTGCTCGGCGTCTTACCAGTGCGTTGCTTCGGAGTTGGCTCGCGCGAACAATAATTTGCCTTGCATCCTTGATCTGGCCATCAACCTTTGAAAAAGCAACACCAAGCTCCATGCGTAAACTGGCAATTTCTTCGGTTTCGGAAGGTTCACCTTCCTTTGGCTTGGGGCCAAGTTTGTCCACTCTGCGTTTTGAATAATCAAAGTCCGGGGTTAAGGCCAGAATTTGAGCCTGAGCATCGGCAATGATTTTTGCCGTATTTACGTCAAATGCCTCAAACTGTTTGTCTGTGAGTTTCTTTTCTCTTTTGAGTGCTTGCTCGGCACTCTGTAGATATCCATTCCACTCAGCTGCAGCAGAAGTTTCGTCCTTAATGGTGCTTTTTTCGCGACTTTTGTTAATGACGCTCGGTTGCTCAGATGTGGGCTTGCCTTGGGCACTTGCCGGACTGGCGTTTACAATAAGTGAAAATGACCCAATGCTGACACACAGTGACAGAATTAGAAAAAGACGTGCAAACAATAAGTTCATCAACATTCGGCCTGATTATGTTGGAATATTTATGTGAGTCGGAATCTAGTGTGTTGTGAGGTAAATTGAAAGGTGCTTATCGCACTCGTGTAGTTTCTAAAATAGCGGTGGAATCCTTCCCAATGATATCAGGCCCAGATTTGCTTTGCCGTTTTTGATTTGTATCTGGAGCCTCGTTGAAGCCGTGCCAGCGGAAAGTAATTTTACTGCCAATTCGATTTGCTCCATATCGGCATTGGCGTTGGGAAAAAACTCTCTGAAAAACTCAAAAAGGTGACTCAGTTTGGTAACGCTGATATCGAATTTTCCGGATAATTGCCCTTTGGCATTAACCGAGAGCGGCCCTTTAATCTCCAATATCCCGCCATTGGTGGTCTCCAATTTGAAAGCATTGAGATTGCCGCTGCCACCGTTTTTTTGAAAATAGGAAATCAGATTTCGGTTGTTCTGAACTTCTTCAAAGAGGTCATTGGCTGTGAGTTCCAATACCAGATCAAACGGTTTGGACAGGGTATCCGTGGAAATCAAATTTGTTGTTAAGCTGATATTTCGACTGCCGATTGCAACGTCCAGATTATTCTCGCCCAGTTTTCGGGCGTGAAGCTCGAGGGTTTCTACGGTTAAAAGTGGGGATGCATTTTTCTCACGATCAATGGTCAGGGCATGACCAATGATCGAGGTATGCTCTATGCCACTGAGCGTTGCACGCATGCTGGCACGCAGAAACTGCCAGTTTATTTTAAATATGCCCTGACGGGCGCTGGTAAATTGCGCCGGCCCGTCAAGCTCTACGATGAGTTTACCTGGGTCATAAATTTGCGCCACTGTGCGGAGCGCACCGGAAGTCAGTTTTTGCTTTGTGTTTTTATCTTCGAGATCGACCGCTTCACAGAAAATTCCGAGGCGGAACGGATAGCCACGAACCTGTTGGTTGTCGCAAGTGATGATTTGGCCCTTGGCACGGAGTTTTTGCTGTAGCTGAAGAGCCTCTTCTTCGAGCTTTTCGGCGGCGTAATACCAAAGCCCGGTGCCGCCAAATACCAATACGCCTATGACGGTCAACATCAGCCAAAAGCCTCTGCCGAAACTTTTTTTCTGAATTGCTTTGTCATTCATGGTAGAGGCACCTGTTATGGGTTTTTGGTTTTAATTTTAGCGTATCAACAGGCATAACTTATGGGCGATTTTTGGGTTTTTGGCTACGGCTCTTTGATGTGGAAACCGGGATTTCCATTCACCGAGGAGCATCGCGCTAAAATTCATGGCCTGCATCGCGCCCTATGCATTTATTCGTGGAAGCATCGCGGTACGGAGGAAAAACCCGGTCTGGTTTTCGGGCTTGATCATGGCGGGTTTTGTCAGGGCGTTGCTTTTAAGGTGAGCGATGAGAACCGCGAAGAGGTGCATGCTTATCTGCGTGAGCGCGAATTGATCACCCATGTTTATAAGGAAACATGGCATGATATTGAGCTGGCCGATGGCCGTGCCGTTAATTCATTGGTCTATGTGGTGGATCAGGACCATCCTCAATATGCGGGCGTGCTTTCCCATGATGAACAATTGCGTTTGGTGAGTGGTGCCTCTGGAATGTCAGGGAATAATAAAGATTATGTGGTCGCTACAGTGCAACAATTACAGACCCATAATGTTCGTGACGAAGCGCTGGAGCGTCTGCATGATGCGTTACTTGCGGTTAGCAAGTAACCTTATTTCTGTTCTCACGGCGTATCTTCGCTTCGCTCAGGCCTCCGTATGGGCGGCGCAGCTAGCGCCGGGCGGCTCTTCGCCGCCTTGAACGATGGATTTGTGGCTGGGTGTTAAGCGGACTTTTCGTATAGGTATTTTGGTGGTGGGTTATTGCCTGTGGCGGACTCATCCATCAGAGCGTTGGTTGCGGTCTCGATTGTTTTTTCGAGCTTGGTTTTGAACTTGTCTTTGGTTAGGCCTTTTTTGATTGGTTTTAGAAACTCCAGAACCAGAGTGCCGGGGTAAAGATACCATGAGCGTCTTGGCCAATAGAGGCCTGAATTGAGGGCTGCAGGCACGATTGTTGCATTGAGTTCGTTATATAAATGGACGATGCCGTATTTATAATTCGGCTCTGCACCGGGCATTTTTCTGGTGCCCTCGGGATAGATGACGATCTGGCGACCTTCATCATATTGCACCCGCGAATTGCGCGTCATGGAGGCAAGCGCCTCGCCCTTTTTGCCCCGGTTGACGCCGACCACATCCATTTTCCATGCGAACCAGCCGAAAAATGGCAGAAATAATAATTCCCGTTTCAAAATGTAGCTTGGATCAGCCAAAAACAGCAACATGGTATAGGTTTCCCATGTGGACTGATGTTTTGAAGCAATGATGCAACCGGCGTTTGCTGGAATGTTTTCCATTCCCCTGAAATCAAAGGTTGAACCGATAATTTTATGCTGAAGCCAGAGGCAACTCCATGCGATGCATTTTACAATTTTCCATCCATCTTCGCGCGGTAGAAAGAAAAATATCGGTGACCAGAAGACCAGCTGAAAAAGAATGTTCACGATGAACACGATGTTGAAAATGACTGATCTGAATAAAAGCAAGATTATGCCCGAAATGTATGGATGACTGGGTCTAAGACGAATATGCACTGGTATAGGCAGCGAGTGTCTTGTCTACGCGATCAAAACTCTTTCGGAAAGAGATTGCTGTGTATTTTGCATATTCGATGGCGATTACCTTTAGTTTGCCGGGATTGGCATACCATTTTCCTTGCCCGGGTTGGGTTGGGGCAACCACGTGGGGAATTAGTTGAATATCCGGCATGAGCGCGTGCATTTCCAAGAGGCTGCGCGGCATGTGATAATTACTGGTAACCACGATGAGCGTTGAAATTTTATTGTTTTTTACCCAGTCTGCGGTTTGGTCGGCATTGCCTTTGGTATTTTTTGCCTGCCGGTCAAGATCGACACAGCAATCCAACATGCTTTTTTTGATGTTCATCAGTTCTGCAATGGATTCACTGCTGGTAGTTGGGTGGACGCCGCTGATCAGCAGGCGGGGAGCCTGGTTGTTTTGTAACAGGGCGACTGCGGTAGAAATCCTGTTTTTACCGCCAGTCAGAACCACAATACCATCGGCGTTAACGAGGCCCGGCTCATTTTTAATGGTGGAAACAAAATTACCAAAACGGATGAAGCCAATTGTCAGAAATACCAGCAGGCAAAATGTTGCAAGAATACCAAAACCCGAAATAAATCCTACGAGCTGCCTCAAAAATGATTTTTTGATGCTTTCAGTTTCCGTATCTGTATCGCTCAATCCAGACATTGCGATCTCCAATAAGGTTCATCTCCCCCGCACCAAACGCCCTACATCAAACGAGCGTGCCTCTAATTATATTAGAGAATTATGGCGGAGGCTTGGCAAGCCAAATTCGTGATGCCTGGCGCACTATTCACCGGTACTATTATAACTGTAGAGCGAATTTACGTATCGCTGAACGGTGATGCGTGTGGTGAAGGCTGTCAGGATTGCAATCAGAATCAAGACAACAAAAATTCCGACATAACCGGTCCATCCCAATGAAAACGTACCGAACAGGGCTTTGATCTGATCGCCTTGCGGGGTGGCGTCACCGATGCTGGACCATAATCCCATTCCAACGAATAAAATTGCAGCTGCTGCTGCCCCACTGGCCGCGCCCTTCAGGCCCAGTTGCAGGAAATGTTGCTGGAATTCATTGGAAATGAAACCGGCATCTGCACCAACAAAATGCAGCACTTCCACCACATCGCGGTTGCCCGCCATGGCACCTCTTGTGGCGAAAACCACAATCAGCACGGTGGCGGCCATTACCAATGCCAAAATTGAGATGCCGATCATCACCATGGCCCATGCCATGGTATTGAGCCGGTCGACCCAGTTTCGGTGGTCGTCGAGGCTGGCGCCGGGCACTTTTGCCAATAATTCTGCGCGCATGGAGACAAAGTCAGGCTTTTTGTCCCGGTCGATGACGACCGTTAAAAGGCGGGGTAGCGGTAATTCTTCGATATTCAGCCCGGTGCCAAGCCATGGTTCCAGCAATTTGGCACTGGCATCGTCATTGAGCGCAGTAACCTTGCTAACGCCTTCATAATTCAGGGCAATTCTGCTGGCGGTGCGAATGGCTGCGTCCATTTCAATATTGTCAAAAGGGCGAATTTGAATGGTGACTTCGCGTGAAATATCGCCCTGCCAGTCCGAAGCCGTTTGATTGATGATGGTGACGATGCCAAGGGTCAGGCAGGCAAGAAACGCCATGATTGCGATGACGGATATCAGCGCCTGTCCGGCGATGGTTTCTGTCGGCACGATCTTATTGCCGCTGTGCAGGCGTCTTTCGCGTGTGTGTGGCCCGACCGTTTGTTTGGGAGAAGGCATTGGGGGGCGTGGCTCGTTGCGGCGCTCGATCTCATCATTCATAGATTTGCAACCGCCCTTGATTGAGTACAAGACGTCGGGCATCGAACTGGTCCATCAATCCCAAATCATGGGTTGCAAGGATCACTGCGGTTCCTGAGCGATGCAATTCCAAAAACAGGCGCATGAGGCGGCGCGCCAAGGGCGGGTCCACATTGCCTGTTGGCTCATCTGCCAATAAAATATCCGGCTGATCGATCAGTGCTCTGGCAATTGCCACACGTTGCTTTTCACCGCCGGAAAGGACAGGCGGCAGCACATGCATGCGCTCGCCAAGGCCCACCCATTTTAGCAAATCGGTGACATCGGTCTGATAACTGCTTTCGGATTTCCCGCGCACGCGCAGAGGTAAAGCCACATTTTCGTAGGTGGTTAGGTGATCGAGCAACCTGAAATCCTGAAATACAACGCCAATCCTTCGTCTGATATCGGGCAATTGTGCCGGAGTAATGGAGGTTGCGTCTTTTCCAAATATTTTCACCAGTCCGCGTGTTGGGCGTAATGACATTAACATCAGCCGTAGCAGGCTGGTCTTGCCGGCACCGGAGGGGCCGGTGAGAAACTGCATAGATTTCGGCTTGATCTGAAACGTCAGATCGCTGAGAACTTCGGGTCCAAGGCCATATCTAAGTCCTACATTTTCAAATTTGATCACGGCCGAATCAGGTTCCCAGTGGTTGTTGTTTGTTTTATGTCTACACTGTGAATTTTATGGTTAACAGTAGATTAATAAATTTGCTGTATTGAAATATCTGCAAGAGGCTTTTGTTTGGCATGGAGCTATGAAAAATGCAGATTTTATTACCTCAAATTGACGTTTCTGATGCGGCTTCAACCCATAGCCGAAGGGCAGAGCGATTGTTGTCACCCCATTTGGTGCAACTTGATACGCGCGCCTTTAAGGGAAAGCCAGCGGAGGGCACTTCTTCGACAATAAGAATATATTGGCAGGTGCTTTTTGCCTTTCTCATATCGGTGATGTTGGTTGCAAAATGGGTTTATCTGCCGGGTATTTATTCGGACAAGAAAGCTGGAATTACTGCTCAGGCATCAACCTCTTTTGCTTTGCCGACTGCTCTAGAAGTCAGCGATGTGGCGTTACGAAAAATCTCGGTTAATGGCAAAAAAATCGCATTGGTAGCGGGGCATATTATCAACAGGTCCGAGAATAAATTGCCTATCCCGCAACTTAATATTGTATTGCGTCAAAAAGACGGGCAAAACGTCATTTCATGGCGTTATCGCCCCCAACAAGCCTTTTTGAAGGCGGGTGCATCTCTGCGTTTCACATCAAAATTTAATACTGATGTGAAAGATGGGAGTGTGGTCGAGATTCAATTTGTTTCGGGGAATGACCGCTAATCTGAAAATAGATAATCGGGTCTTCTCATGCCAATCGTACGAAACAAAAAAATTGAAGTGCTTTACAGCGCTGCCGAAATTGCTGAGCGCAATACGGAATTGGCCGAGCAGATTGCGCTGGGGGATTTGAGCAATATTTTGGTGGTTTCTGTGCTTAAGGGATCGTTCGTTTTTGCAGCTGATCTGATGCGCGCCATGTATGAGGCGGGACTGTCGCCGGAACTGGAATTTATCTCGATTTCAAGCTATGGCGCTGGCACGGAGGCTGGCGAGCTGGTGGTTCTGCGCGACATTGAAAGCAGTGTTGAGGGGCGGGATGTTTTGTTGATCGATGATATTTTAGAATCCGGCAAGACCATGAAATTTACCCGTGATCTGATGATGGAACGTGGTGCCAATAAGGTTGCAGTCGTTGCCTTGCTCGATAAGAGCATGCGTCGTCAAACGAAGATTTCTGCGGATTATGTGGGTTTTGAATGCCCGGATAAATTCGTCGTTGGCTACGGCATGGATGCGGGCCACGCGTTTCGCGAATTGCCGTTTGTAGGCGTTGTCACGGGTGATGCTTAGCCCGAAGGGCTAAGCTTTGTTTGTTCACTCACCCTGTGGGTTCGCCATTTTTGTTCTCACGGGCGGATCCTCACTTCGTTCGGGCCCTGCGAAGCGCGGGCGCATTAGCGCCGGGTTCCCACGCTCGCCCTCCTACGGGCTCTCATTCATTTTCCATGACAGTTCATCTGTAGTTTTCTCTTGCACTATCTCTTCCGTATTTACCTCCGCCTTTGGCGGGGAGCGAAGAGCGACCGGCGCTAATGCGCCGCCCATACGGAGGGCCCAAGCGAAGCTTGGATATGCCCGTGAGAACAAACAAATGCTCACCCACAGGGTGGTAACAAACACCTATCTACTCTCCAGCAAACGCTCCAAATAATCTTTTTCGATTAATGGCTGGGTTGGTTGCGAGAGGCGTTTGCGGATGGCTTCGAGGATTTGTCTGGCTCTTTGAGCGTCGATTTCATCGGGCACCTTTGTCTCGTCACCTGTACTTTGACCTTCACCCGGTCGGTTTCTGCCTAGGGGGTCACTGGTTTTTTGGGTGTTTGACCTGCCGGTGCCGCGCTGGCCCGGTTGTTGGCCGCCCGGTTGGCGGTCTCCTGCCATTTGCTGCATCATTTGCTGGGCACCCCGGCGCAGAGCATCAAGGGCTTTGGCCTGATTTGAGGTGGCAGCGCCTGTGCTTCCCTTGCCCAGGTTTTTGCCAGCCTTGCCCATCTCGCCTTGGGCTTCGCCAAATTGTTTGGATGGATTTAACCCCATGCCTTCTAACTGTTTGCCCAACTCGCCAAGCTTTTGCTGCAAGGCTTCCTGTTGCTGTTGCAATTTCTTCAGCGCTTCTGCGAATTCTTCCGGGGTCATTGGTTTTTGACCTTCGCCCTGTTGTTGATTTTGCTGCTGCTGTTGGTTTTGCCGATTGTTTGGATTCTGGCGCTGCATTTGGAATGTCTGGTCCAGCAACTGCTGCTGCTGCTGCATCAGCTCGCTGAGTTTATCCAGCGCCTGATTCATCTGGTTGCCTTCTTGCTGGCGTTGTTGTTGATGCTGGCTGGTGCGCAGATTGTCCATCATGCGCTGCATTTCGGCCAGCAATTCGCGTGCGGCATCCTTGGAGCCGGATTTGGCCAAATCCTCAATCCGGTCCATCATTTTATCGATGTCGCGCTGGCTGAGGGTTTGCATTTGATTTTGATCGAACGGGTTTTGCTGCATGGGGTTGTTGCGCGCCTGCTCCATCATTTGCTGCATGAACTCGTTCATTGCTTGACGCAACTCGGCCATGAGTTTTTCGATCTCTTCTTGCGAGGCATCGTTCTCCAGTGCTTCGCTGAGCTTTTCCTGAGCTTCGCGCAGGCGGCGTTCGGCTTCGGACAGATCGCCGAATTCTATTGCTAGCGCCGTATCCCACATGAGATCGAGCGTGTCGCGTAAATCATCATCATTGCGGGCGTTTAACAACCGCCGATAAGCAACGCGCATGGCGATTTTTGCGGTCGGGTTGTTGATGTATTTTTCCGGCACAGAACTGATGGCATCAAGAAGGTTTGCCACGCGGGGTAATTTTCGGGCATCCAGTGCGAGTATGCGGCGTTGTTCCACCAGCGCCAAAGCGATGGGTTTTGAAAATACCCGGCCGGGTAATATCATCTCGTGAGAAATGCTGCGGCCCTCTTGTCCGGCGTCATCCTTGGCGATCAGTGTTATTGAGACCTTGCTTCCGGCGAGGGGGTGCTTGGTCAAATCCCGGTTGACTTTGGCCTTGCCGGATTTGGCCCTTTGGCGGGGCAAAGGGAGAGGGAGATCAGGCGCTTCCACCAAGGGATGAGCCTGCTGGTCTGTTTCCAGCAGAGATTTGATTTCAGCCCGAGCGGAAACCACGCCGTAATCGTCGGTCATTTCGTAATTTAATTGCAGGGAACCAGAAAGGGCAGCGCTGGGAATTTCGGTGAATTCAATTGTGGGCGGAGCGTCTACAATTACGCTTATGGGCCATTGGGCGAGGACTTCGCCATTGGCGGAAAGCTCCACCTGACCTGAATCCTTGAGAGGAAATTTAAACTCGGTTTCGCTGTTTTTATTGGTTTCAGAGGGTTCAATAATCTGGCGACCGTCCACATTAACAAAGGCAAATTCAATATTAGCTTTGCCCACATAGCGCAGATAAAATTCACTGTTTTGCGGAGCGGTGATGGCGTCGCCGTTCCCATTGGTTTTGCGCTTGGATAGATATATCGGGGGTTTTCGGGTGTAGGCGGGTGGGTTGATCCAGACGTCGAGCCGGGTCAGCAAGGTTGCGCGGTCTACACTGGGCACGACGGCATCTACTATATTGCCGCCGCTACTGCCGAAAGAATAAAGGAAAGCTGCAAAAGCGACCACCGGAAGGGCTGCGCGTATGGCGAAAGCATCAAACTGGTTGGCATCGGGCTTGGGCGTGCCTGCGGTCATGTTTTTTAAGTTTTCGGCCATACGCCGCTGATGTTCTACCCAGAGCGCATTGGAAAGGGCATCATCATTGCCGGTTGCCTGATCATCGCTTTGGGCGGTTAGCGGGCGATGTTCCAGATCGGAAACTGATTCAATACGGCGGATGATTTCGGTGGTTTGCGGGAGCTTGACGGATCGTAAATGGCGCAGGCTATAGAGGGCGACCAGCACAAAAGCTGCCAGCAATGCCAAGCGCCCGGTTTCACCAAATGCAGTGTTGATTGCGTCCCAAAGACCAACCCACGAGACAATCAAAAAGACGCAGAGCGCCATGAAAAACGGTACGAGGCGGGGCCAAAGCGATTCCCAAAACAGCGTCATCCACGTGCTGAATTTCAGCAATGGTGAGATGCCTTTGGTCTGTGAGCCAGACTCGGATGGTATCTGATTTTCGATAACAAGCCTCGACGCTGAGAGTCAGTTCGCGTTTAGACTAGCATAAATTCTGGCGATTTCGAGGTGTTTGAAGCGTTCTCTACAAATTGTGATCATCTATACTGGTTAAAGCCAGTCGGGTACTGAATCCAGATCGATCAATTGTTCCAGCGTGCGGCGTTCACGAACCACATGGAATTTCGAACCGCTCACCAGTACTTCCGGCACCAGAGCTCTGGTGTTGTAAGTGCTGGACTGGACTGCGCCATAGGCACCGGCGGAGGAAATTGCGTAAAGATCACCGGCTTCCAAATGCGGCAGCTCGCGGTCGCGGGCAATATAATCCCCGGTTTCGCAAACGGGGCCAACGAGATCGCCGCGGATGGTGTCTTTGAGATTGTTGGCCTCGGTCACAGGCAAAATCTCGTGCCATGCTTCATAGAGCGTTGGCCGGATGAGATCGTTCATGGCGGTGTCGCCGATGATGAAGCTTTTTGCTTCGGTTTCTTTCACGTAAAGCACGCTGCCAACCAGAATGCCGGCATTGCCTGCGATCAGACGACCGGGCTCGAACACGATTTCGCAATCAAGCGCCTGCACGTGTTTTTTGACCACATGGGAATATTTTTTAGGGTCTGGTGGTGGGGTGTTATCGTTTTTATAGGGGATGCCGAGGCCGCCGCCCACGTCCACATGGTCGATTGAATGGCCATGATTCCGTAGTTCGCGGATCAGGCCTTCGAGTTTGGAAAACGCGCGGTCGAACGGCTCAAGATTGGTGATCTGGCTACCAATATGCATGTCGATGCCGGTGATTTTGATGCCGTCGAGCTTGGCTGCAAGATCATAGGTTTCAAGCGCTTGCGTCCATGGAATGCCGAATTTGTCGCCAGCTTTGCCGGTGGATATTTTTTCATGGGTTCCCGCATCCACGTCCGGGTTGATGCGGAAGGAAACGCGGGCGGTTTTGCCCATGGCTACGGCGCGAGCCGATAGATGATGCAGTTCGGGGATCGATTCCACATTGAAGCAGAAAATATCCGCGTCGAGGGCCGCATCGATTTCACGCGCGGTTTTGCCAACGCCTGAGAACATGATTTTTTCAGGCGGAATACCAGCTTTCAAAACGCGCATCAATTCGCCTTCGGAAACCACATCGGCACCGCAACCCATATTGGCCAGAACTTTCAATACCGCCTGATTGGAATTGGCTTTCAGCGCGTAGCAAACTTTTGACGGGATATCGGAAAAGGCTTCGGTGAACACCCGGTAATGGCGCTCAAGCGTGGCGGTGGAATAGCAATAAAATGGTGTGCCGACTTCTGCTGCAATCTCTTCGATAGAAACTTCTTCTGCATGCAATATGCCGTTGTGATACTCAAAATGGTTCACTGTATTATTCCTGAATTTAGCGAGAAGGGGCGTTAAAGAAGGGCGTCGAGGATGAAGGGTTTATCTTCAACCGTTTTCTTCTTTGTCTCTATTGGTTCGCCGTATTCATCGGTTTCCACGACCATTGCCGTTGGTTGTTCAAGAGCGCCGCGTCGGCCACAACCAGACACCACACTGGCGGTAACCAGCAGGGTAACAAAGATCATCGCCGTTTTTCTCAATGCGGTGGTCATTTTTTTGTTCCTGAACCTTTAGCTGAGACCATATTCGACAGGCAGCAAGGAAAGTCAAATAAAGCTTTAGTTTTTTAAGCGTTCGCGCCAGAAGGCTACTTGTTTGACGACGTTGGCCGGGGCGGTTCCGCCAAAGCTGGTGCGGCTGGCGACCGAGCTTTCTACCGATAATACGTCGAAAATAGCGGCGGTAATATCTGCGTGAATGCTTTGCAGGTCTTCCAGAGCCAGTTCATGCAATTCACATTGTTTTTCGATGGCCATGGCGACGGCTTTGCCGGTGACGTGGTGGGCATCGCGGAATGGAATGCCTGCTTCGCGCACCAGCCAGTCGGCGAGGTCCGTTGCTGTTGAATAGCCGCTGCCTGCGGCTTTTTTCATGTTTTCGACGTTTACGGTCAAATCTGTGATCATGCCGGTCATGGCAGCAATCGCCAGTTCGAGGCTTTCGGAAGCGTCGAATACGCTTTCCTTGTCTTCCTGCATGTCTTTGGAATAGGCCAACGGCAGGCCCTTCATCACTGTGAGCAGGGCAATGAGTGAGCCGTTAATGCGGCCGGTTTTGGCGCGAACCAGTTCAGCAGCATCGGGGTTTTTCTTTTGCGGCATGATGGAGGAGCCGGTGGAGAAACTGTCTGAAAGCTGGATAAAACCAAATTGCGGTGTGGACCAGATGACGATTTCTTCGGCGATGCGCGAAAGGTGCATTGCGCAGACTGAAGCACAAGATAGGAAATCGAGCGCGAAATCGCGGTCGGCAACTGTATCAAGTGAGTTGCGGCTTGGTTCAGCAAAGCCCAGTGCTTTGGATGTATTTTCCCGGTCGATGTTGAAACTTGTGCCAGCAAGCGCTGCCGTGCCGAGCGGGCACTGATCCATGCGGCGAATGGCAGATTGTACCCGGTCGCGATCACGCGCGAACATTTCCACATAGGCCATGCAATGGTGGCCAAAGGTGACGGGCTGTGCTGTTTGCAAATGGGTGAAGCCCGGCATGACCGTGGCGGTGTGTTCGTCGGCTTTATCGAGGAATGCGATCATCAGGCCTTCGAGTGCTTTGTCTAAGCCAATCATGTTTTCCTTGACCCAAAGACGGAACCCAAGTGCTACCTGATCGTTTCTGGAGCGAGCCGTGTGCAATCTTCCCGCTGCGGGGCCGATGAGGGTTGCCAGTCTTGCTTCCACATTCATGTGGATGTCTTCCAACGCTCTTGAAAATTCGAAGGTGCCGTTCTCGATTTCTGACAAAATCGTGTCTAATCCGGCGCAAATTTGTTTTGCATCTTCAGCTGAAATAATGCCTTGATCCTTCAGCATATTTGCATGCGCCTTGGAGCCTGCTATGTCCTGAGCGTAGAATTTCTGATCGTAATCGATGGAGGCGTTTATCGCCTCTAAAATTGCGTCAGGTCCGCTGGCGAACCGGCCACCCCACATCTGGTTTCCAGCATCATCTTTTGTCATAATTTTTCTCCAAGAGGGAACTCAAAACCAAATGCGCAAGAACCGAATCATGTTTATTCTAGCTGCAATCGCAGTTGTTGCCCTCGGCATATACGTCATGTTTGGCAAGTCTGGCAATATGATGGTGGCGGAAAATGCCGGAAATGATGCTGAAGCGCAGGTTTGTAGCGCCGCTGTTGAGCAGGCAAAGGTGCTGGATAAGGCTATTGGCGGGGAAATTGCCGGGTTTACCTTGTTGGACGATGCTCATTATGTGGGTGATTTATCGTTCAAGGATCGTGATGGCAAGGTAACAACCATTGCCGACTGGACCGGTAAAACCGTGCTTTTGAACCTTTGGGCCACATGGTGTGTGCCGTGTCGCCGCGAAATGCCAGCGCTTGAGGCTTTGGAAGAAGCCAGAGGCGGGGGTCAATTTCAGGTGGTGCCGGTGAGTATTGATCTTGGCGAACCTGCCAAACCGCTGGCATTTTATAACGAGATTAATTTGAAGGCACTGCCGTTCTTTGTGGACGGAACCATGGTGATGTTCAACGAGCTTAAGAAAAAGAGCCTCGCCTTTGGCCTGCCGACGTCTTTGTTGATCAACAAAAATTCCTGCGTGGTGGGCGCGCTGTTTGGCCCAGCCGAATGGGCCAGCGATGATGCGTTCAAGCTGATTGATGCCGCGATGGCGATGTAGGTGGCCTACCTTGTTGGTACTGGTTCCTCGCCGCGATAATCATAAAACCCTCTGCCTGATTTTTTGCCTAACCAGCCGGCCTCCACGTATTTTACCAATAATGGGCATGGGCGATATTTTGTGTCTGACAGGCCAGCGTGCAGTACTTGCATGATGGAGAGGCATGTATCGAGGCCGATGAAATCTGCCAGTTGTAATGGACCCATGGGGTGATTTGCGCCGAGCTTTAACGATGTGTCGATTGCTTCCACGCTGCCGACACCTTCATAGAGGGTGTAGATTGCCTCATTGATCATCGGGATCAGGATGCGGTTGACCATGAAGCCCGGGAAATCTTCTGACACGGCGGAGATTTTTTTCAGGCGGCCCACATAGTCTTGGGCGGCCTCAAAAGTTTGCTCATTGGTGGCGATGCCGCGCACGATTTCTACCAGCTTCATTACCGGCACCGGGTTCATGAAATGAATGCCGATGAACTGTTCCGCACGGTCGGTGGACGAGGCCATGCGGGTGATCGAAATCGACGAGGTGTTGGTGGCAAGGATCGCTTCAGGTTTTAATATCGGGCAGATATTATCGTAAACTTTGCGTTTGATGGCTTCGTTTTCGGAGGCGGCCTCAATAACTAGGTCGCAATCCTCCAATGCTTGCATATCGTTTGCAGCGTGCAGTTTTTCCAAAGCCGCATCGCGTTCTGCTGCGGTGATTTTTTCCGAGGAAAGCTGTCTTGCAAGATTGCTGTCAATTGTAGCTAAGCCTGATTTAATCACGTCTTCTGATAGATCGTTGATGTAGACGTCATATCCGGCCAGTGCCGATACGTGAGCGATGCCGCTGCCCATTTGTCCTGCGCCGATGATACCGATTTTTTTGATGGTCATGATTTTGATCCAGATAATAAAAAGGCCGGGGGAAAGATTTCCACCCGGCCTGATAACATTAAGGGTGTATGTTGGTTAGAGCGCCTTTTCGAGCTCCGGTAGCACATCGAAGAGATCTGCCACGAGGCCGTAATCGGCGACTTGGAAAATCGGTGCTTCTTCGTCCTTGTTGATGGCTACGATCACTTTGGAATCTTTCATGCCTGCCAAATGCTGGATGGCACCGGAGATGCCGCAAGCGATATAAAGATCGGGTGCAACCACCTTACCGGTCTGGCCAACCTGCCAGTCATTGGGTGCATAACCTGCGTCAACCGCTGCACGGGATGCACCGATGGCGGCACCCAATTTATCGGCAACAGGGATGATGACTTCCATGAATTTTTCTTCTGAACCCAAGGCCCGTCCGCCGGAGATAATGATTTTGGCAGAGGTGAGTTCCGGACGATCACTATCGGAAAGAGCCGCGCTTACATAAGTTGCAAGGCCCGGATCACCAGCAGCACCAATTGCTTCAACATTGGCCGAACCATCGCTGCCCACAGCGCCGAAGCCTGCGGTACGAACGGTGATTACCCGTGTCGCATCATTTGATTTAACGGTTTGGATGGCATTGCCTGCGTAAATCGGACGCTCGAATGTATCAGCAGCTTTCACGGCGGTGATTTCAGAAATCTGCATCACGTCTAGAAGGGCTGCAACCCGTGGCAGGATGTTTTTGCCTGAGGTGGTTGCTGCGGTGACGATGGTGTCATAATCGCCTGCGATTGATACGATCAAATCAGCGGTGGCTTCGGCCATCTGATTTGCGTAGAGCGCATCATCGGCCAGCAGCACTTTTGCTGCACCGGTTAGTTTGGCTGCCGCATCTGCAACAGCGGCACAGCCGCTGCCTGCTACAAGTACGTGCACATCGCCGCCTATTTCACTGGCTGCGGTCATGGCTTTTGCAGTTTGATCGCTGAGTTCAGCATTATCATGATCTGCGAGAAGAAGAATGGTCATATCTGGGCCTCCTTAAAGCACGCCGGCTTCGTTTTTGAGTTTGTCGACGAGTTCCTCAACGGAACCAAGAATTACGCCTGCCTGCCTTGTGGCTGGCTCGACGGTTTCAACGATGGTCAGGCGAGGAGCTGTATCAACGCCGTAATCACTTGGTGCTTTTTCATCCAAAGGCTTTTTCTTGGCCTTCATGATATTCGGCAAGGAAGCATAGCGTGGCTCGTTGAGGCGCAAATCGGTGGTGACAACGGCTGGCATTTTCACGTCGATGGTTTGCAATCCACCATCCACTTCGCGGGTGACTTTGGCGATGTCGCCGGAAATTTCAAGCTTGGAAGCAAAAGTTGCTTGCCCCCAGCCGAGCAGCGCTGCCAGCATTTGGCCGGTCTGGTTGCTGTCGTCATCGATTGCCTGTTTGCCAACAATGACAAGGCCGGGCTGTTCTTCGTCCACGATGCCTTTGAGGATTTTAGCGACTGCCAAAGGCTCAACTGCATCATCGGTTTTAACCAGAATGCCGCGATCCGCGCCCATGGCAAGCGCGGTACGGATGGTTTCCTGAGCCTGTTGCGGGCCAACGGAAACAACAATGATTTCCGATGCGGTGCCAGCTTCGCGTAGGCGCAAGGCTTCTTCGATGGAAATCTCGTCGAATGGGTTCATGGACATTTTTACATTGGCCAGATCGACGCCTGAACCGTCTGATTTAACCCTGATTTTGACGTTGTAATCAACGACACGTTTTACAGGAACGACAATCTTCATGTCATTTAACTCCGCTTGTTTTCATATCTCTTATACTGCGTTGCACAAATTTCTATCCATATCGGCTGAATGCGTCAATTGAATTCGTGCTCACCTTCCCCATTTGGGAGAGGGTGGTTCTGGGGGTGTTTTTTTGGCGTGGCTGACTTCGTTGGAAGGTTTGGCTGCGTCCGGTTCTCTATCGAATAGAGGAACATTTTTTCGTTTGAAAGGAAAGATCAATATTGCGCCTGCAATCAGGCCACCAATATGGGCTGCCCATGAGACCTGATCTTCGGGATTTGCAACAAAATTCCATACTTGAAAAGCAATCCACGCGCCCAGAACAATATATGCCGGGATGCGCAAAGGGATACGGCCCAGAGCCAATATCCAGATGCGCACATTGGGATGCAATATGAGATAGGCCGCGACGATACCGGCGGCAGCCCCTGATGCGCCGATCAATGGGGCGTTGGAATTTTGGGCGACAAGGGCGTGAAAGAAAGCGGCACCTGCAGCGCATAACAAATAGAAGAAGATATAACGCAGATGCCCCATGGCATCTTCGATATTGTCGCCAAACACCCAGATAAACAGCATGTTGCCTGCCAAATGCATGAAATTGGCGTGCAAAAATGCGTAGGAAACATAGGTAAGTTTTTCAGGAATGACGACGAATTCAAGGGGTAATTCTGCCAGATTATTTACCACAGAGGGGATGAAGCCAAAGGAAATGGCTGCCCGTTTTGCGGTTTCCGGGTCCACAATGGCAGGGGAGGCGGAAATCAGCCAGATGATAATATTGACAGCAATAATAGCATAATTCACATAAGGGTGGCTGATGTGTTTGAGATTATTGGCGTCGTGGAGTGGAATAAACATGGTCTGCTTTCTCAAAAAGCCCCTTTGAGTCGATAGCCGGTCCCAACGGTTTATCTATGGTTCTAGCGATTTTGGCCGGGTACCCATAAAATATCATCTTTGCCGCCATTATTGGCAACTCTTGATGCCACGAATAGAAAATCAGAGAGACGATTAATATAACGAATTGCCGGAGGGTTTACCACTTCTCCTTCTTTGGCCGCCAATTCGACCATCAAACGTTCTGCGCGTCTTGCCACTGTTCTTGCCAGATGCAGATAGCTGGCTGCCGGCGATCCTCCGGGTAGAATGAATGAGCGTAGCGGGGTGAGCTTTGCAGTAATCGCATCAATTTCTGCTTCCAGACGTTCGACCTGGGTTTCGATGATGCGCAAGGGTTCGTGTTCCGGTTTTTTACCGGTATCAGGGGTTGCCAAATCTGCGCCCAAATCAAAAAGGTCGTTTTGAATGCGCAACAGCGCCTCATTGAGGTCCGGCATTTCTGAGGTGTGAATGCGTGCAAGCGCTAGAGCTGCGTTGGTTTCATCGACGCTGCCATAGGCTGCAACGCGAAGATCATACTTCACCCGTCGCTCGCCGGAGCCTAGCGCCGTTGTGCCATCATCGCCCGTTTTGGTGTATATCTTGTTGAGAATGACCATTGGTTTTTAGGCCCGTGTATAATAGACGGCGGCAACCATTGCTGCCACGGCGATCGCTTGCGCAAGAACGCGATATCGCATCAGTTTTTGAGAGAGGTTCATATCGCCGCCACGCGCCATGTTCCACAGGCCGAGGCCGAGGATAATGAGGACAAGCAACATAAGAAAAGGGGTGGCTAGCTGTAATATCTGGGCCATATTTATCCAGTCTGGGCCTTTTGCGGCCTGCTTACGAGTTCTTGCTCCAACATGGTTGTGAAAATGCCGTTTGGCAACCACCGTGCGGAAAATGATTCAAATACAATTCATTCCGGTAACCAATTCTTGACACCATGGTTTTAGGCTTGGGTGAATATGTAATCCAATTGAATGTTGTGTAATAACTTTTGGAGTAGCCCGATGTTGTGGCAGATGACGACCGAGCAGTGGATTTTGTCTTTTTCTTTTCTCTGTACTTTTACCTATGTGGGCGGTTGGATATCTGACCGAATCATGGGGTATTCGGGCTTTGGCCCGCTAGGGAACTGGATTTTACTTCTCATCGGTACTTATGCTGGCATGTACGGATTTAATTCCTTTGGCCATATGTTCCATTGGGACCCGGCTTTGACCATCGCCGTGGTTGCAGGTTCTGCGTGCCTTTGTCTGGTATTTTCAGCGATTATCAAAACTGTTGTCAGCGAGTAAATCACTCTTTGCTGATTTGGTAATTTGGGCAAGGCATGAACACGCCTTAACTATGAAAACCCGATCAAAATTTTGATATCGTTAGGGCTTTTTCCTTGCTCGCGCAGGTCTGACAGGCTTGTATCCTTGCGGCTTTTTGAAAGCTTTTGACCATCCTCATCCAATATCAATTTGTGATGATGATAGCGCGGTGCTTCAAGGTCCAGCAATTCCTGTAGTAAACGATGAATGGCGGTGGCAGAATAGAGATCGTTGCCGCGCACTATATGGGTTATGTTCTGGTCTGCATCATCCAGAACACATGCCAGATGATAGCTGGTGGGAATATCCCTGCGTGCCAAAACCACATCACCCCATGCCTTGGGATCAGCTTCAATATGCATGTCTTTTTCATGCCATTGAAGGGGTGGGACGATTGTTTCGAGGGCTTTCGACATATCAAGCCGATAGGAATTTGGGGCGCTGGAGCCAAGCATTTCAGCGCGTTGATTTTTGTTCATATTCTTGTCGTTTGGCGGATAATGAGGGGTGCCATCAGGATCGCGTGGCCAGATGGTTCCTGCCTTTTTCGCTTCGTTTACGATTTTGGTGACCTCACCCCGGCTCATAAACCCAGGATAAACCAGCCCGGCAGCCTGCAATTTTTTCAAAGCATTGGCGTAGGTTTCAAAATTTTCTGACTGGCGCATGGGCTTTTCGTCCCATTCAATGCCCAACCATTTGAGATCATCCAGCATTTGTGTCTCGAGTTCCGGCGTGCAGCGAACCGTATCGATATCTTCAATACGCAGCAGCAATTTTCCACCGGCCTCTCGTGCCAGTTTCTGGTTTAACAATGCAGAATAAGCGTGGCCGAGATGGAGCTTTCCATTGGGGGAGGGGGCGAATCTGAATATTGGCTGAGACTTAGGTTGAGACATGCGCTCTGTTTAGGCTAATCTGACGGTGGTTACAAAGGGATCATATGAGAATGAAGTCAATTCGTAACAGGGCAGATATTGAGGAAGGCCTTGAATATCTGGGAAAATGCGATCCGCTTTTGCTGCCAATCATTGAGGCGGTGGAGGAGGTGCCTTTGCGATTGTCCGAGCCGGGCTTCAAAGGGTTGGCGAGCATTATTGTATCGCAGCAGGTATCGAAGGCCAGCGCGGCGGCAATTTTCGGGCGGCTATGTGAGCAGGTGTCGCCTTTTACTGCGGAAAATTATTTGGCAATCGGGGAAGAAGGTTGGCGGATTGTTGGTCTGTCACGCCCGAAGCAACGCACATTTGTGATTGTCTGTAATGCCATTGTCGAAGGCCAATTAAATCTCACCAGCCTGTGCGAATTGCCGGTCGAAACGGCGATGGAACAATTGACCGCGCTCAAGGGTATTGGCCCGTGGACGGCGGAGGTTTATCTGCTTTTTTGTGCGGGGCACCGTGATATTTTTCCTGCGGGAGATCTGGCTTTGCAAGAAGCTGTACGGGCAGCGTTTGATATGAGCGAGCGTCCAACTGATAAAAAACTTCGAACCATCACTCAAAAATGGTCGCCGTGGCAGGGGGTGGCTGCCCGTTTGTTCTGGGCATATTATGCGGTTTTGCGCGATGGTCGTGACGGGACGCCCGCGTGATGATGCTTCGGTCGCTCAAATATGAACAAAATTGTGGGAAAAATAGCGAAACCTTCACAAGGCTGTCGCAGTTATCAATAATATTGGCAACGATGAAGCGTTGCGATTCGATTGCTGACAAATGGGGGGGAATATTTTGGGATTAGTTGTTTCACCGGACGCTCATCCTGCTTTGGTGCTCAACGCTGATTTTCAGCCTCTGAGCTACTATCCCCTTTCGCTTTGGTCTTGGCAGGATGCCATCAAAGCGGTGTTTCTCGACCGGGTGAATATTGTCGCCGAATATGACCTGCAAGTGTCCAGTCCGACATTTTCCATGAGCATTCCCAGTGTTGTCAGCCTAAAATCCTATGTGAAGAGCAGCCGAAACCCGGCCTTTACCCGGTTTAATTTGTTTTTACGGGATAAATTCCAGTGTCAGTATTGCGGTTCGCCCAATGATTTGACTTTCGACCATGTTGTTCCGCGTTCGAAAGGTGGTTTGACCACATGGGAGAATGTATGTGCGGCTTGTTCGCCGTGCAATTTGCGTAAAAGCAATAAATTACCTGCAGAAGTACGGATGTTCCCGCTGCAAAAACCCTTTGTGCCAACGGTTTACGATCTGCATCGCAATGGCCGAAAGTTCCCGCCAAACCATCTGCACGAAAGCTGGATGGATTTCCTCTATTGGGATACCGAGCTGGAGCCATAATACTCACCCTTTGGGTGAGTATTATTATTCATTTGTTCTCACGGCGTATCTTCGCTGTGCTCAGGCCTCCGTATGGGCGGCGCATTAGCGCCGGTCGCTCTTCGCTCCCGCCTTTGGCGTGGTAGCTACGGAGAGAATTATGCAAGGGAACGGTCCGATAAAATTTAGGGGAATGAATGAGAGCCCAAAGGGCAAGCGTGGGAACCCGGCGCTAATGCGCCGCGCCTTCGCAGGGCCCGACCGATAGGGAGGATACGCCCGTGAGAACAAACAAATATGCCTACTCACAGGGTGAGTAGGCATTGAGAACAAACAAACCTTAGCCCTTCGGGCTTAAGCAGCGTTCCGCTGCTTAGCTTCACCTAATCTAAATTTTGAAATTAGTTCTGAAAGGCTATCTGCCTGACCGGAAAGCTCTTGAGTGACCGTATTGGTTTCACGCACCATTTTGGTGTTGTCCTGGGTCACCTGATCCATCTGGTAAACGGTGGAGTTAATACCACTCAATGCTTTGGCTTGTTCGTTTGAAGCGTCGGCAATTGAACTGATATGCTCGTTAATTTCGGTCACGTGAGTAGCAATGCCCTCTAGTGCCTGACCGGTTTCTTTCACGAGACTCACGCCGGTTTTAACTTCATCCGAGGAGGCGCCGATCAGTTTTTTGATTTCTTTTGCAGCTTCCGCCGAGCGCCCTGCTAGTTCGCGTACTTCCTGTGCAACAACCGAGAAGCCAGCGCCTGCATCTCCGGCACGTGCTGCTTCAACGCCGGCATTAAGCGCCAGAAGATTGGTCTGAAATGCGATCTCATCAATCGCACCGATGATGTTTTCAATTTTACTTGAGGCTTCTTCAATGCGTTCCATTGCTTCAACCGCGCTGGCCACGACTTTGCCTGCGTCATCGGTGCTGGTTTTTGCGGTGGTTGCAATTTTGCGGGCATCCTGTGCCCGTTCGGATGAGCTGTTTACGGTTTCAGTAATTTCTTCAAGGGCTGCAGCTGCTTCCTGCAGGGATGCAGCTTGTTGCTCTGTACGGTGGGAAAGATCGCCGACAGCTGTTTGCATATTGCCTGCATCCTTATGAATGTTACCCACATTGATGCTCACCAAACCAAGCGTATCTGCAAGGGTGCTGACGGAAGCGTTGAAATTTAATCGCAGTTCATCAAGGCTTTCGGTGAATGGTGTGCTGATATTCACGGTCAAATCGCCTTCTGAAAGACGTTTTAGCCCGTCGCCGAGAGCTTTCACTGCTTCATTGGTGCGGGCGGTATCTTCTGCTTTGCGTGCTTCTTGTTCTTTGCGGTCTGTTTCTGCATTATCGCGAACATTGCTGGCATCTTCTTCGGTGCGATTGTGCTCGATGGCGTTTATTTTGAACACCTGCAATGCTCTTGCCATATTGCCAACCTCGTCAATGCGTTGCTGACCGTAAACTTCTTCTTCAAGATTGCCCTCAGAAATGGTTTCCATGCTGTGGCGAAAACCAATTATTGGTCTGGTGATGGAGCCGGAAATAAGCCAGCCTAAAAAGCCAACGGAAAGTGGTAAGGCAATGCCAATTACCAAACTTGTCATCATGGTAGTAAAGGCTGCTGATGAAAGTGCTACGGCGTCATTGTGAACGTCCTTTGCGACCAGTTTTTCAAGTTCGCGAAGAGCATTAATTCTATCGGTGGTTGCTTTGAACCAAGGTTCGGGCTTAATCGCCATTGACGAAAATAGCGTATATCCTTGAACCAATTGGTTGCGTAGATTGCTAACCGGCTCTAGTTTTGTTTGCTCAACCAATGCGCGATATTTCTCCCGGCGCTCTGCGGGTGCATTCGAAATAAAGGTTTCCTGAGTTAGTGATTGACGGGCAAGATGTTGATTAAATGTTATGAATTGCGCGTCCGACATCTTTCTTTTGCTCAACGCGCCCATTACCAGACCACGTTCTTGACCCGCAAATTCTTTTGTTTCAGCAAGGTCTAGCAGAGCTATAATGCCGAGTGAAATTTGACTGTTGGAAGAAACACCGGAAGCATGGAAACCAATCTCGGTGATATGATGGACGATAGCGGAATAATGTTCCAGGCTTTCGCCACCGTTGACGCTTTTTGCATCAATTTTTTCACGAAATTCCTTCAGTTTTTCGACTTCATGCTCGATCGCTTCAAGCCCATCAATCAGCTCTCCGTGGGAGACTTTCTTTAGTTCGCCGACAACATGGCGGAACTGCTTCAATTCTTGGTCTGTTGCGGTCCGCGCTTCTAAGACGTTAGCTGGTGTTTTGGTGTCAGCAGAGCCAAGAAAACCGGCGGTATGGCCGCGTTCGGTCTGGAGTTTGTGCGCTAATTCTCCCAGCTCTTCTGTTGTTTCAACAATTTTTGCAGCCAGCAGCATTTCTTCATATTGGGAATAATCACGCCAGACAGAGGTGGTGGAAAAAACCAGCAAAGCAGCCATCGGCACAGCCAGAGATAGCAATATCCGGTGGCGGATTTTCAGTTTGGACAACATTTGGCGAAGGAATGAAAACATGGGTGACTAATCCTGTTGATGGAAGAGCCGCAATCATTGCGTCGTTGGCTAGTGGCCAAACTCAAAAAATTACCTAGTGACCAGTGATACTTATTATTGGTAAACAAGAGGTAAATAGGAAGAAATAGCGAATAATTCCAGATTTCTTTAATCAGCAATTCACTATCCTTGGGTTTTGAAAATCAATTTTATTGCGTGATTGTCCGATAAATGCTTCGTTTGACTTCAAGCAAGGCTGTTGCGAGGTGCCATGTCTGTTATTTCTATTTTTAAAAATATTGTTTCTAATCAAACTCTTCCCTCTCTTCCCTTTCGTCATAAAGCGCCAGAACCAAATGTTGGCGATGATGAGCAGGGTTTTCAGGGCGAAAAGCTGGTGGGTGGTGAAACCGTTATTATGAAGTATCGCGACGGGGTCGGGGTTGTTTTGTCGCGCCGCATCACCGTCTACCGGGTGGATGAAACCCACATCCGTTCATGGTGTCACGAAAGTGATAGTTTTCAGATTTTCCCGAAGGATCAGGTGCTATCGCTGGCGGATCTTAATGGTGAGGAATTTGATAATCTGGAAGAAATGCTGCCTGTGATATTGAACAAGGATTTTGATATTGTTGATCGGCAATGCAATGAAATTACTGTGCCGCATCTGGAGCAATCCCAGCTTAAACGGCATTTAGTGCTGCCTGAAATAATTTTACTTCGGGCACTTGCCAGAGTGGATGGCCGGGCTGACAAAAGCGAAAACCGGATTATAATGAGTTACCTCACCAACCGGCTGGGAGAAATGGGCACAGAACTTTCAACCCATGAAAAAGAAAGTGCAGATCGCTGGATTAAACGCATTTATCCAGAGGAATTTGAGATTGAAGCAGCTGTTCCACGGTTGAATAAATTAAGCAAGGAAGGCCTGAAGAAATTCCTCAGTGCCTGCAAAGATATCATTACAGCTGATGGGAAAATCATGATGGAAGAAGTTGAGCTATATGAAAAACTTGGCCATGCCATCATCGGGGAATATCGCGCCAATACCTGAGTTAAACAGATTTATCTTTTTTATTATTCCAGATGAAATAGATATTGCGCGAATAAATCAGCAGTCCCGTGGCTTGCCCCATGATGAAAACCGGATCGACCCGGTAAATAGCATAGACCAACAGCATAGCGCCGCCGGCAAATGAGAAATACCAAAATGTTTCGGGTACAATGCTGGCGCGCGCTTTTTCACTGGCAATCCACTGGATTAAAAAGCGCATGGAAAACATCATTTGCGCACCAAAGCCGACTGCCAACCATATAATCTCGGTGCTTGAGGTGTTTGCCCACCATGTTGCGAGGCTTGCTAACATCAAAATTGCCTTATTTTTTCTTCACGTTTTTTGGGGCGGCGCTTGTTTCAATCACTTCTGGAGCGATCGTGCGTCTTCGCAACCAGCTTACTCCCACAAGATCATGTATGCCAATCAGCGCCCGGTTCAAATTGTTATATTTGGATACGCCGCTCATGCGCGGGCGATCGTTTACCGGCACGTATTCGCATTTATAACCATAGGTCTGAAACAAAGCGGGCAGATATCGGTGGATGCTGGTGAAAAATGGCAGGCGCAGATAGGCTTCACGCCAATAGGTCTTGGTGCCGCATCCGGTATCGGGGCAATTGTCGCGCAAAACCGTATCCCTGATCCAGTTGGCAGCTTTTGAAGCCCAACGCTTGGAGCCGGTATCCTTGCGTTTGGTTCTGACACCGCCCACGAGCGCTACGCCGCCTTCGCCGGGTTTTCCAAGCTTTGCGACCAGATTGGGAATATCGGCTGGGTCGTTTTGTCCGTCCCCGTCCAGTGTTGCGATGATATCAAAACGTGCGGCTATGATACCGGTGCGCATGGAGGCGCTCTGTCCGGCATTTGTTTGATGTTTCAAACAGCGCAGTTTTGGATATTTCGATTGTAGCGCTTCAATTGCTTTAACTGTTCCGTCGGTAGAACAATCGTCAACGACGATGAGTTCGCCCAGAATTTTTGCCGGAATTTCAGCAAAGGATTCTTCAATCAAAGAAGGGATGTTTCCCTCTTCGTTGAAGGTTGGAATGATCAGAGAAATTTTCATGTACAGACCGACTTTATCCCTATTGGATGCCTACTGACATCCCTATTGGGCGCCCATTGACTTGGCGCCGCGTTAATCCCATAAACACCACCAATTGGCAAGGGCACAGATCGTGGCGGCATGGCTTTTTCAATCCACCTCAATGCTCACTCAATGCCCAAAAGTGTTTGAACCGGTGCTTTCGAGAAAACTGATATTTCCATGAACATCACCGAGAAAAATGGCGATTCTGGCCCCTTACCCGAAAATTCCGGAGCTATTTCTCTGGTTGGGTTGATTGGTGTTCTGGCGATCATTCTGGCGATCCGGCTGATTTCGCTTTATTATAACAATAGTGAGTTGTTTTTTGACGAGGCTCAATATTGGGCGTGGGCGCAAAATCTGGAGTTTGGATATTTCTCCAAGCCTCCGGTGCTGGCTTGGATCATCAGGGCATCAACGGAGATTTGCGGTTCTGACAGCGCCTTTTGCGTCAGGCTATCAGCCCCGATTGTGCATTCGGTTACAGCGATTTTCATATTCCTGAGCGCCCGTGAGTTGTTTGATACCAGAACCGGGTTTTGGGCCGGTGTGATATTTGCGCTGATCCCTGCGGTAACGCTTTCAGCGACCATCATCTCAACTGACGTGCCTTTGTTGATGTTCTGGAGCATCGCGCTCTACGCATTCATCAAGTTAGAGCGCACAAATGCGAAAATCTGGGTTTTGGTTTTGGGCGTCAGCTTTGGCCTCGGCTTGATGTCAAAATATGCCATGATCTATTTGCCGATATGTACGGTGCTTTACTCACTTTTGGTCAGCGATAGGCCACACATGTTGAAGCGGCCGGGTTTTTGGGTGGCAATGGCCCTTGGTTCTGTGATTTTGATGCCTAATATCTGGTGGAACTCGCAGCATTCTTTCGCAACGCTTTCACATACGGGTGATAATATTGGCTGGAGCGGGTTAAACCTTCATCCGTTGAAAGCGCTGGAATTTCTGTTGTCGCAATTTGGTGTGTTTGGTCCCATTTTGATGGGCGTTTATCTGGCGGCCCTTTGGCGCGTCAGGCTCTTTAGTGGCGAAAAGACCCATCAGTTTCTTGTGGCCTTTTCTCTGCCTATTTTGCTGATCATTATTTTTCAGGCGTTGATGAGCAAGGCCTATGCCAATTGGGCAGCGCTTACCTATGTGGGCGCAAGCATTTTGGTGGCGGATTTTTTGGTCAATAAAATGCCACCCCTATGGGCTAAATTATCCCATTTGATCCATGTGGCAATCTTCATTGTGCTCAGTCTGGCTGTTACCCGTGCTGGCCCGGGCCAATTGGTTTTTCCCGGTGGGACTGAACCTTTTAAACGCACACAAGGGTCGTCAGAAATGGCTGATATAGTGCGTGCGCGACTTGCTGAAGGGAATTATCAGGCTGTTATCACGACGGGTCGTAAAGTATCGGCATTGATGTATTATCAATTGCGTGATGAGTCGGTAAAACTACTGGCTTGGCGCCATGGAACTCACGCCAATGACCATTTTGAACTGATGCACAGTTTTCAACAAACGCCCACGGAACCAGCATTGATTGTTTTTATTGCATCGCAAGCAGATGACATTGAAAAGCAGTTTTCCTCATTCGAACCTCTCGGACAATCCTTGGTTTCGGCAGGCAGTATCAAAACTTTGCGCTTTGCGCGGGTCTCTGGATATTTGGGCGGGAAGGCTTTGAACCAATAGTGATATGATGAGCGCTTCCCACACCAATCAGATCATTTTTGTGACAATTCTTGCAGGCATTGCAACGATTGCCCTGTTCAATTTCTATCCGTTGCTGGATATTGAAATCACAAGCATTTTTGCTCTTGGTGATCGGCGTTTTGTATTTCTCGATATTGGGCTCATTGAGCAGATACGAACGCTCTCCATGGGAATATATGTAAGCTGGTATTCGGCAATTATCATTGCGCTTATCGTTACTATGAGCAGAAAAATAACACTGTTTGGCTTTGCTGCACGTGACTGGTTTTATGTGGTGATGTGTTCGGCTATTGGGCCTGGAATATTGGCCAATTTGGTTTTCAAGAATTATTCTGGTCGGGCGCGACCGCGCAATATCGAAGAATTTGGTGGTGGGTTTGATTTTACTCCGGTGGCAAATTGGAGCAATGAATGTGGCGGCAATTGTTCTTTTATCAGCGGTGAAGTTTCCTCAATGTTTATGTTATTTGCGCCGCTGATATTCATCTGCGTCAAGCGCCGCTGGCTGTTGGTTGCAGCCATGTTCATATTTGGCGGTCTATCTGGTTTAATGCGCGTAGGGCAGGGTGGGCACTTTGCCTCCGATAGTATTATGGCGGGTATTTTTATGGTTCTCACCGCCGCGCTTTTATACAAAATTTTCTACCCTCAACCGGAAATTTCTGCCAAGAAGTGAGCAAATAACGGCCTTTTAGGCTGTTAACGGATTAGTTACCTTACGTCAGTATTTTAAGCTTAACAGTCTCTAAAAAATTGTGGGAATCGAGATGTTAAGTGTGGACGGAGCCGAGCGGAAGCTCGGCCAAAACGATTTAATTGTAAGCAAGACCAATCTAAAGGGGCACATCACTTATGCAAATGATGTGTTTCTCGATATTGCGGATTACTCTTTAAAACAGGTTCTGAACCAACCTCATTCGATGATCCGCAGCGAGGCGATGCCGCGCTGTGTGTTTCAATTGCTTTGGGAATATCTTCAGGATGGCCGGGAAATTTTTGCCTATGTGGTGAACGCCACCAGGAAAAATGATCATTACTGGGTCTTTGCCCATGTCACTCCCAGCACTGATGCGAATGGTAAGATCATCTCTTATCACTCCAATCGACGAGCGCCCAGCGAGGCAGCGATTGAGGCGGTTAAAGCCCTTTATGAAATTCTGCTTGCTGAAGAAGCAAAACACAGCAATCGCAAGGAAGGTCAAAAGGCCGGATACGCTCTGCTCCTGAAAATTCTAGAAGAGAAAGGCATGAGCTATGATGAATTTATCTTCTCTCTCTAGGGCAATGATCTTTTCGCTTATCGCGGCGCTGGCTGCCATCTATACGGTATGGCTTGTCTATACGGGTGGGCCGGATGATGAAATCATCATCGCCGCTGGCGTACAAATTGCTGCCATGGTTTTTGCCTTACTCAGCCTTTTATCCGTCAAAATGTTCCTCAGAAAAATTTCAAATCTAAGCGACGCCATACGCATGGGCGATTTCGAGCAACGTTTGGTTTTGCCTCGTGTGGGGGGTGACATGAAAAAAGTCACCGACCATCTTAACGCGATGATTGATATCAATGATGCATTTGTGCGTGAGGCATCCCTTGCTCTGACGGCAGCGAGTGAAGGGCGGTTTTATCGTAAAATTCGTCCCGAAGGCATGCGCGGCATGTATCTTCATTCGGTCGGAAAAATTAACGGCGCGATTGATACGATGGCTGAGGCTGAACGCGATAGAAGCCATATGATTGAAGAATTGCGCGAACAGCTTGGCAGCACAATTGAAGCAGCGATTGCTGGTGATTTTTCCAAACGTGTGGAAATTTCGCGCGGGAAAGATGAATTTGCGGTTATCGCAAAGCAGGTGAACGGGCTTGTTGAGACCGTTGATCGCGGTCTGATTGCTACGGGCAGAGTGTTGAGCGCTTTGGCTCAAACCGATCTCAGCTTGCGAGTTGAAGGAGAGTTTGAAGGCGCGTTCCTGAAACTGAAAGAAGACACAAATGCGGTTGCGGGCAATCTGGGTGATGTGATTGGCCAATTGCGCCAAACATCTGGCACGCTTAAATTGGCAACTTCTGAAATTCTTGATGGCACCAATGATTTGAGTAGGCGCACGGCCAAACAAGCTTCTACCATTGAAGAGACTTCAACTACGATGGGGCAATTGGCTGTCACTATTGCCGAAAGCGCTGAACAGGCAGAAAAGGCCAGCACAGATTCGCTGCAACTTTCAAATACCGCTGAGCAAAGCGGTGCGTTGATGGCCAAGGCTACGGATGCGATGGAACAGATCGCAACATCATCGGCCAAGATTTCCAATATCATCGGAATGATTGATAATATTGCGTTCCAGACCAATTTGCTGGCGGTGAATGCTTCGCTCGAAGCTGCGCGTGCAGGAGATGCAGGCAAAGGATTTGCCGTTGTCGCCACCGAAGTGCGCACCCTTGCCCAATCGGCCGGGGAAGCTGCAAAAGAGGTGCGTCAACTGGTTGATCAAAGCACCAGTGAGGTGGAGCAAGGCTCTACATTTGTTGGAGAGGTTTCAGAGAATCTTTCAAATATGATAAGTTCCATTCAGAAAAATAGCACCCGGATGCAAGGTCTCGCGACCGCCAGTCGCCAGCAAGCTTCTTCCATTGAGGAGGTGAATATTGCGGTGGGGCAAATGGATGAAATGACCCAGAACAATGCTGCTCTGGTTGAAGAAACCAACGCGGCGATTGAGCAAGCCAACGGACAGGTGACTGATCTGGACGAGTTGGTTGAAGGGTTCAAGCTGGGCGAAAGAGAGCCGGCAAATGATTTTCAATCGGGTGATGATGAAGATCAGGATTTCCAACATGTCGAGAGCGATGCTGCTTAATTCGGTTTTGTCTTCGCATGATGGATGTCGTAGGATGATTTCTTAATTGAGGAATCATCCATATGAAAACAGTGCTTTGTTACGGCGATAGTCTGACTTTTGGAACCAACCCCGAAGGCAGCAGGCATGATTACGAAAACCGCTGGCCAACCGTGCTTGGCAAAGGGCTTAACGGCACGCTGATCATTGCCGAAGGTTTGGGTGGACGTACCACAGTTTTTGATGATTATTCTGCCGCTGCCGATCGCAATGGGGCAAAGCTCTTACCTGCCATGCTGGCTTCCCACAGCCCACTGGATTGTGTGGTGTTGATGCTTGGCACTAATGATTTGAAACCGTTTATTTGTGGCGAAGCGGCAGGCGCTGCAATGGGCGTGAAACGCCTGATCGAAATCATCCGCACCTATCCATATGCCGAGGGGCATCCAATCCCAAAAATTGTGCTGGTCGCGCCGCCCTTTGCGGTGAAAACGGATAATTTGATGATGGCTGCGATGTTTGAAAGACGCATTGAGGAAAGCCATCTTTTTGCTAAATATTATACCGCCATTGCCGAGGAAATGAATTGCGATTTCTTTGATGCCGCAATTTTTGCCAGCGCATCTCCGCTGGATGGTGTTCATCTGGATGCCGCCAATACGCGGGCAATTGGGGAGGCACTAGTGCCTGTGGTGCGAAATATTCTTGGGCACTAAATCACGAGCAATTGCTCCTTACTATTTGTGCTTCGCCACCCATTGTGAATATGGTTGAATGCCGAAGTTTTTATCGGGTTCTTCATCTAGAATATTGAGGAATTCGATTGAGTGCCCGTCGGGGTCCTTGAAATATACAGACACCGCTGGCATCCATCCGATAACCACCGGTTCTTCAACTGGCTCACCGTTAAAGTCGAGTGGTACAATTTTTTTATTTTTCAGTTTGACGAGTGAGGACAACACCTCGCTTCTTTCCATTCGAAATGCGAAATGTAACGTCATTTTTAATGGTCCGGCCATACCTTGCCAAAGGCCCAGCATGCCTCGGTTTTTCTCGCCTACCCAGAAAAATACGATACCCCGTTCTGGAAATTCATGGGCAAGCTCAAGGCCAAGAACATCTCGGTAAAACGCCGTTGAACGCTTTAAATTGGCTACTGGAAGATGAGTTTCATATATTCCATCAATTTTTGAAAAACCTTGACTAACCATTGTTATATCCTTGGATTGTATTGATAATTTCTAAAAATACCACCTCAAGTTAAGCTGAGGTCAAGCAAAAATTTCTGCTATTGCGAGCGTTGTCATATCCCGCTACCTTTAGCTTGATTTAACCCCACTAAAATCGAGGAGAAATTCGATATGGCAACTTACGAATGTGAAAAGTGTGGCATGAGCGTCAATGCAACTTGCGGCAAATGTGATGCTGTGTTGGTCAATGACAGCATTGATCTGCCAGATGGCGGCAGCGTCCAAGTATCAAAATGCCCCAATGACCATGGCAAGATAAAATCACCCATGTGTTGCGGTCTGGATATGGGTTATTCTATTTAGGCAGGTGCCTAAAAACTGGATCGTTTCTGTTTATCGGGAACGATCTAAGTTCCGCAAAATGTTTTGTAGGGTCCAAAATCTTCAGGTGCAGGCTTTGTATAGCGCTCATAGCTTGATCGTTTTGTGAAAGGTTTCTCCAGAACCTTCATTAGACGCTCGAATTTTGAATAATCCCTATCGCTAGCGGCTGCCGTGAGCGCTTCTTCGACCAGATGGTTGCGAGGGGTATAGAGTGGATTAACTTTGTTCATGGTGGCGGTACGCTTCGCATCGCTGATGCGTTCTTTTGCGCATCGCTTACGCCAGCGGGGAAGCCATTCTTTTAAATATGATGGGTCTTCATCGTTCTTGGTCATATCGGCAAGGTTGCGGAAGAAGTTTGTATAGTCGATATCCTGCCCTTCCATTGCCGTTAGCAAATCACTGGCGAGCGCGAAATCATCTTCTTCTTTGGTTGTTAATCCGAGCTTGGCTCGCATTCCCTCAAGCCAGTATCTGCCGTAAATTTCAGGGAATTCTTCGAGGACAGCGGTTGCTTTTTCGACAGCCTGCTCTCTGTCCTGATCGATCAGGGGCAATAGGGTTTCGGTAAACCGGGTCAAATTCCAATGGGCCATGGGGGGCTGGTTTTTATAGGCATAACGCCCCTTGCCATCGATGGAACTGAACAGCGCATTGGGGTCATAATGATCGATAAATGCGCAGGGTCCGTAGTCGATTGTCTCCCCGGAAATTGTCATATTATCGGTGTTCATAACCCCGTGGACAAAACCAACCAGCATCCATTTGGCAATCAAGGATGCCTGTGTATCGCAAACCGTGCTTAGAAGAGAAAGATAAGGATTTTCTTCTTTTTTCAAATGCGGGTAATGGCGGGCTATCACGTAATCGGCCAGTTGCTTGATCTTGTCCAGCTCGCCCCTTGCTGCAAAATACTGGAAGGTTCCAACCCGGATATGGCTGGCGGCAACCCGGGCAAGAACCGCGCCGGGAAGCCAGGTTTCACGCATGATATCTTCGCCAGTGGTTACGACCGCTAAAGCGCGCGTTGTGGGGATGCCTAGGGCGTGCATGGCTTCGCCGATGATATATTCCCGCAAAATCGGGCCCAGTGCCGCTTTGCCATCGCCGCTGCGTGAAAACGGAGTTCGACCAGAACCTTTGAGATGTATGTCGCGCCGATTGCCGTCAACATCAATCACTTCGCCAAGTAGAAGCGCCCGCCCGTCACCAAGCTGAGGTGAGAAGCCGCCAAACTGATGGCCTGCATAAATTTGTGCCAGCGTATCGGCGCCTTCGGGTGCACGGCTGCCCGAAAAAATCTCGGCTCCGACAATGCCATCTAATGCCGATGCATCCAGTCCGAGCTCTTTTGCCAGAGTTGCATTCAACCGAACCATCTGCGGATCAGGGACTTTTTCACCTTGCCAAGGTGTATAAAACCCTACCAATGACCGTGCATAGGTGTTGTCAAAGTTAAACTCGATAGCAGGTTCGTCAGTCGCCATATCAATCTTTCGCGAGGTCAAAAATCAGTAAACTGGTTTTTTGATCTTATCGCCTTAAAATTCGATATGAAAGCCTGATCGTTCGGATGTTGCAGAGACCGTACTCAGAGTGCGTATTTTCTCAAAAGAGAAAGTTGTTTGGGTTCAATGCTGCGCTACAGGCTATGTTATTCGCGATGGTTTGAAACTAGCGCGTAAGCACGTCGTAATTCCCGGCATCGGACCTTGGTCAAATGCCGGGAATGCCGTTGTAAAATTCTAGGAGGCCAGACGCATATCTTCAAATCTTGATGTCGAAGAATTATTGGAGATTTTAAACTGGTTTAGCAAATCATCAATCTTCACGACGTCGTCTGCCAGAGTATGGCTGGCGGCAGTTGATTCTTCGGCCATGGCGGCATTTTGTTGAGTGCCTTCATCAATCGTATTGATTGACTGGTTGATTTCCTGAAGGCCCGTAGACTGCTCTCTTGCAGCATCAACAATTGCACGAACATGCTCGTCGATTTCCTTGACTTCGGTAACGATCGTTTGAAGCGCCGTGCCAGTTTCATTGACCAATTTAACGCCGTTTTTTACTTCTTCGCCTGAAGTATTGATCAATGCCTTGATCTCTTTTGCAGCTGCAGCTGAACGCTGCGCCAGTTCGCGCACTTCTTGCGCAACCACGGCAAAGCCTCTGCCTGCGTCCCCTGCWCGTGCAGCTTCWACGCCGGCATTGAGTGCYARAAGGTTGGTCTGGAAWGAAATYTCGTCAATSACACCRATGATATTGGAAATCTCRCTGGMRGAMTTCTCAATCCGYACCATKGCTTCAACAGCTTCGCTMACYACCTYGCCGGAATGCTCYGCATTGGCTTTGGTTTTRGCAACMACRCGGCCGGCTTCTTCTGCGCGTTCTGTCGAGGTTTTAACAGTTGCAGTGATTTSTTCMACWGCRGCAGCKGTTTCTTCAACGGARGCTGCCTGTTGTTCYGTCCTGCCGGACAAAATCGTGGAGGAGTTCTGGATTTCACCGGATGCGCTTTTCACCGAAGACGAAGATTCCCGCARATTGCTGATAATGTTTGAGAAATTATCCGCCACCTTGTTGGTATCATCTTTCAGTTTGGCGAACGCTCCTTTGAAGTCACCATTTACACGTTGGGTCAAATCAGACTGAGCAAGGGCTGAAAGCACTTTGCTGGTCTGGCTGAGGCCATTGTCGACGGTTGCAACAAGGTCGTTGACCGAAGAAGCTAATTCGTTGAGTTCCTGATCTGCAAAATCTGTAGCAACGCGTCCGCTGAAATCACCGGCAATTGCTGCGTTGACCACCTGACCAAAGCTTACTCCAAGATCTTCCATCATCTTGGCGCTTGCTTCATCGCTGTGTTGTTTGTCTTTGTCCATTGATTGAACTTTCAGGCCATTTTCCTTGAAGATATGAACGGCCTCAATCATTTTGCCAATCTCATTTTTCCGGCCAGACGCTGGAACATCAGCTTCCATGTCGCCACCTGCAAGCTGTTTCATGGCTTTTGTTATGGAGATGATGGGGGAGGCGATGGCGTGGCCAATTAGCAAGGTCATCGCCAAAACCGCGAATATGATAATGGCAAGCGAGACTGTCATCAGTTTAAATGTGTCTGATGAGCTTGTCTGCATATGGGTCGTGGCGGCTTGGGCCGCAGCGACGGTGCTTTGGCTCATCTGGTCGAGTTTTGGGGAAACCCCGGCATAAATTTTACTCAGTTTCGATTTGGCATCGACCTGCTCAAGAAGGGCTGCTGATACTTCTTTGAAGCCTTTGATATAGATGTCCAGATCGGCGCTGATCTGGGTTTTGACGCTTGATGGAATAAGAGTTATGGCCAATAAATTATCAAACTCACCCTGACGTTTGTCCATTCTTTTGATGTATTCTGGATCGAGACGAAGAAAGAAATCTTTCTCGTGGTGACGCATCATCAGCATGATAACCGTGAGGCTTGGTTGGTCGAAGGTTTTGAGTTCTTCTTCAACCTTATGGACGGCCCCGCGCAGCTTTCCGCGCAATCCTTCTTTAGGTGTCAGGCCAATGGTGTCCCATATCTGCACCAGTTTTCCAAACTGGGCTACATATGAAACAAACCCGGCTTCTATCTCGCCAATCAGCTTTGAGTTTGATGTGTCTTGTTGGCTGGCTTCCAATTTGCCAAATAAAGGCAAGATATTGTTTGCGGTATCAGCATGGCGCTTAACGTATTTCTCGTCGCGACGCAGCAAGAAATCTTTTTCATTGCGGCGCTCCAGAAGGAAACCATTTTTGATCTCATTGATATAGGAAAGGCTGTTGGCCTCACTGATTTGAATGTCTTGAATAGTGGTCTGTTTCGAAACGCTGGTAAAAGAGAGGACACCAACGGCAACCAGACCTGTGATGGCAATAATGCAAATCAGAAAAAGTTGCATTTTAATTTTGATATTTATTAGCCAGGTCATAAATAATTCCACACACTATTTTGAAAGATGCCGGATTCATTTCGACTTGGTTTTAAGGCGTCATGCCGTCGGGTCATATCGACCCGAGCCACTGAGGCAATTCACTATAGAGGTTTGGTTTCTATTAGGTTAATTTGTTAAGTTCTTTGGTTGAATAAATGTTATGATTTCAATTGGATGCATCATTATTTCTGTAATTATAAGTTAGGTAAGTTGAGGGATGCTGGTTCGGATTTTATCAGAGTTGCGGTGGCTTGGAGCAGTCGGTGTGGTCGATGTTGATGTTTGTGTTGCTGGAAGCTTTCTTGACTCTTGTATAGGTTTTCCACATAATTAAACGAACGTTCATTTAATTATGTGGTGATCATGGCTCGTACGGTAGGATCCGTTGGAACGAAGACCTTTGACGAGGTTCGCAAGGCGGCTTTGTATTTGTTTGCCCGTCATGGCTATGCGTCTGTTTCCATGCGCCAGATTGCTGCCCGGGTGGGGGTTCAGGCCGGGGCGATTTACAATCATTTTCCCAACAAACAGGCATTGCTGAGTGATTTGCTGACCCAGCATATGCGGGAGCTGATCGAGGCCTGCGAGGCGCGGCCAACCAGCAAATTGCCGCTCAACGCATTGGAGCAGTTCGTTCGCTTTCATATCCGCTATCATATCGATAGGGCTGATGAGGTTTTCATCGCCTATATGGAGTTGCGCAATCTGGAGCCGGAGAATTTTCGCGAGGTTCAGGTTTTGCGCCAACGCTATGAACGTGTGTTGCGCGATATTTTGCGCGATGGTGCGAAGGCCGGGGCGTTCGAGATTTCCGATGCGCCGGTTGCTGGTATGGCGATCATTGCTATGCTGACCGGGGTCAATACCTGGTTTCGCTATGGCGGGCGGCTGTCGGTTTCTCAGATTGAAGAGATTTACGTAAAAATGGTGATGCAGAGCGTTGGGGTTTTTGAACCGACAGCTCTTTTGGGAGCTCTTATGGAGGAGAATGCATAATGTTTCATGCTGTAATGAATTTTGCACTTGGAGAAGAAATCGAAGCGTTGCGGGAAATGACCCATCGTTTTGCTCAGGATAAGATTGCGCCACGGGCGGCGGAAATTGATGCGAGCAATAAATTTCCAAGCGACCTTTGGAAAGAAATGGGTGGAATGGGCCTGTTGGGTGTGACCGTGCCGGAGGAATATGGTGGTGCGGGTATGGGCTATCTGGCTCATACCGTCGCGGTGGAGGAAATTGCCCGGGCTTCTGCCTCGGTATCCCTTTCCTACGGTGCTCATTCAAATTTGTGCGTCAACCAACTCAAACTCAATGGCAGTGATGAGCAGAAGGCGAAATATTTGCCGCGATTGATTTCCGGCGAGCATGTGGGCGCGTTGGCTATGTCAGAAGCGGGGGCTGGCTCCGATGTGGTTTCCATGTCGCTGCGAGCCGAGAAACGCAATGATCGTTTCATTCTCAATGGTACAAAATATTGGATCACCAATGGGCCGGATGCGGATACGCTGATCGTTTATGCCAAGACCGATCCCAATGCCGGTTCGCGTGGTTTGACCGCATTCTTGATCGAAAAGGAAATGGCTGGATTTTCCACCTCTGCCCATTTCGACAAGCTTGGTATGCGCGGCTCTGATACGGGTGAACTGATTTTTGAAGATGTGGAAGTGCCTTACGAAAATATTCTGGGCGAAGAGGGCAAGGGCGTTAATGTGCTGATGTCGGGTCTTGATTATGAGCGCGTGGTGCTTTCCGGCATCGGCATTGGCATCATGCATGCCTGCCTCGATGCGATCATGCCCTATATGCATGAGCGCAAACAGTTTGGAAAACCGATTGGTGAATTCCAGCTCATGCAGGCGAAAATTGCCGATATGTATACAGCAATGAATTCGGCTCGGGCCTATGTTTATGCAGTGGCGCAATCGTGCGACCGGGGTGAGGTAACGCGGCAGGATGCTGCGGCTTGTGTGCTTTATGCATCCGAGCAGGCAATGCAGCAATCGGTACAGGCAGTGCAGGCCATGGGCGGTGCCGGCTATCTTTCCGATAGTCCGGTTTCGCGTTTGATGCGCGATGCCAAGCTGATGGAAATTGGTGCGGGTACCAGTGAAATTCGCCGGATGTTGATCGGGCGTGAATTGTTTAAGGTAACCGCATGAGTGTTATTCAGTCAAAAATATCGCCGCATTCAGAAGCGTTTTTAGCCAATCGCGAGGCCAGTCTTGAAGCCATGAGTGTGGTCAAAGAAGCTGCCCAATTGGCCATGGCTGGTGGCGGTGACCGCGCGCGCGAACGCCATTTATCGCGGGGCAAGGTTTTGCCGCGTGAGCGGGTAGACCGATTGCTTGATCCGGGGTCTGCGTTTTTGGAAATTGGCCAAACCGCGGCCCATGATATGTATTCGGGGGCAGCGCCATCGGCTGGGATAATTGCAGGTGTTGGTACGGTTAGTGGCCGCGAAGTGATGATCATCTGTAATGATGCGACGGTCAAGGGCGGCACCTATTACCCAATGACCGTGAAGAAACATTTGCGGGCACAGGAGATTGCGGGCGAGAATAATCTGCCCTGTGTCTATCTCGTTGATAGTGGTGGCGCGAACCTGCCGAACCAAGATGAGGTGTTTCCAGATAAGGAACATTTTGGCCGGATATTTTATAATCAGGCCAACCTCTCGGCCAAGGGCATTGCGCAGATTGCGGTGGTGATGGGGTCATGTACGGCGGGCGGGGCTTATGTGCCTGCCATGTCTGATGAAACCATCATTGTGAAAGAGCAGGGTACGATTTTCCTTGCTGGCCCACCTTTGGTGAAGGCTGCAACCGGTGAGATGGTTAGTGCCGAGGATCTGGGTGGCGGCGATGTGCATACGCGGCTATCGGGCGTTGCTGATCATCTGGCGGAAGACGACGATCATGCGCTTGCTTTGGCGCGGCAGGCGGTGGCAAATTTGAATATCATCAAACCCCGGCAATTGGATATGCAGGCCGTCGAAGAGCCGCTTTATGACCCGGAAGAAATTCTGGGCATTGTGCCTGATGATGTGCGCACGCCCTATGATGTGCGCGAGGTGATTGCGCGGATTGTGGATGGTTCCCGATTTGATGAATTCAAAGCGCGATTTGGCACCACGCTGATATGTGGCTTTGCTCATGTGCATGGCATGCCGGTTGGTATTATTGCCAATAATGGCGTGCTGTTTTCTGAAAGTGCATTGAAGGGCACGCATTTTGTGGAGCTTTGTTCTCAGCGTAAAATTCCGCTGGTATTCTTGCAAAATATTACCGGATTTATGGTTGGCCAAAAATATGAAGCAGGTGGTATCGCCAAGGATGGGGCCAAGCTGGTGACGGCGGTCGCCTCAACAAAAGTGCCGAAAATTACCATGTTGATTGGTGGCTCTTTCGGGGCTGGAAATTATGGCATGGCGGGGCGGGCATTTTCGCCGCGCTTCCTTTGGACATGGCCCAATAGCCGGATTTCCGTGATGGGCGGTGAACAGGCTGCCGGGGTTTTGGCCACCGTAAAACGCTACGGCATGGAGCGTCGCGGCGAGGAATGGTCTGCGGAAGAAGAGGTTGAATTCAAACAACCTGTCATCGACATGTTCGAGGAACAAGGCCATCCGCTTTATGCCTCGGCACGCCTCTGGGACGATGGCATTATTGACCCGCGCAACACACGTAGTGTGCTCGCGCTTTCTTTATCGGCGGCGCTGAATGCACCAATAGAAGATACGCAATTTGGTATATTTAGAATGTAAGGATTTGAGATGTTAACTACTCGATTGACCGAACGACTGGGCATTGCCCACCCTGTGATATCTGCGCCGATGGCCAACGCTGCCGGTGGTGGATTGGCGGCGGCAGTGTCGCGGGCTGGTGGTTTAGGATTTATCGGTGGGGGATATGGTGATCCGGAATGGATCGCCAATGAGTTTTCAAAAGTTGGTAATCAGCCCGTGGGTTGTGGGTTTATCACATGGGTGCTGGCAGAAGATTCTCGGCCGTTGGACGAAACACTGGAGCGTTCTCCGGCTGCGATATTTTTGTCATTTGGCGATCCTGCTCCTTATGCGGACAGAATTAAAAAGTCGGGTGCGCAATTTATTTGTCAGGTGCAAACTTTGAAAGATGCGCGACATGCCATTGATGTGGGGGCAGATATTATCGTGGCGCAGGGAGCCGAAGCTGGCGGGCATGGCGAAAGCCGCGGGACCGTTACTCTTGTACCTGAGGTGGCGGATATGATTGCCAAAGTTAAACCGGAAACACTGCTGATTGCTGCTGGTGGTATTGGAGATGGTCGCGGCCTTGCGGCAAGCCTGATGCTGGGGGCTGACGGGGTTTTGGTGGGAACGCGATTTTGGGCCAGCTTGGAAGCGCAGGTTCATGCCAATATGCACGAAGCAGCAATTGCAGCTTCAGGCGATGATACTTTGCGTACCAGTGTGTTGGATGTGATCCGCAAGCTGGACTGGGCGGAGCGATATTCTGTCCGTGTTCTTAAAAACAGGTTTTCCGATAGATGGCACGAGCATACCGATGAATTGAAAATGGCTGATCCGCAGGTGGCGGAAGGTTGGGCAGCGGCTTGGGCTACTGGCGACACAGATATTGCCAACTCGATTGTGGGTGAGGTTACCGGATTGATTTTTGATATTAAGCCGGCAGCTGAAATTCTGGAGACTATGGTGAGCGAAGCAACCGACATTATTTCAAACAGTTTTCGACAGAATGTGAAGCAGGGATGACACAACTTTTTTCTAAAATTCTCATTGCCAATCGGGGCGAGATTGCTTGCCGTATCATGCGTACAGCGAAGCGTTTGGGTGTTGCGACGGTTGCTGTTTATTCCGATGCAGATGCCAACGCGATGCATGTGATGATGGCTGATGAGGCGGTGCGGATTGGTGAAGCGCCGGTGGCGGATAGCTATCTGAAAGGTGATGTGATCATCAAGGCGGCTTTGGAAACTGGCGCAGAAGCCATTCATCCGGGCTATGGATTTTTGTCGGAAAATCCCGATTTTGTTGAAGCGGTGGAAAAGGCCGGGCTGGTTTTCATTGGGCCATCGGCAAGCGCTATTCGCGCTATGGGCCTGAAAGATGCAGCCAAGACATTGATGAGCGAAGCAGGCGTTCCTGTTGTGCCGGGCTATCATGGTTCTAATCAGGATGTGGACTTTTTAGCGCAAGAGGCTGACAAAATTGGCTATCCGGTTTTGATAAAAGCACGTGCTGGCGGCGGCGGTAAGGGCATGCGCAAGGTGGAGCGGCCGGAAGATTTTGCTGCTGCTCTTGAAGGTGCTTCGCGTGAAGGTGAAGCCAGCTTTGGTGATGGTCACGTGCTGATTGAAAAATATATATCTTCGCCGCGCCACATCGAAATTCAGGTTTTTGGCGATAATCATGGTAATGTGGTGCATCTGTTTGAGCGGGATTGTTCGCTCCAGCGCCGCCATCAAAAAGTGATTGAGGAAGCGCCTGCACCGGGCATGACCGATGCTATGCGCAAAGTCATGGGCGATGCGGCGGTGAAGGCTGCCGAGACCATTAATTACTCCGGGGCCGGGACGATTGAATTTATTGTCGACAGTTCTGATGGGCTGAAAACCGATGCGTTCTGGTTCATGGAAATGAACACGCGCTTGCAGGTAGAGCATCCGGTGACAGAGTTTATTACCGGGCAGGATTTGGTGGAGTGGCAATTGCTGGTGGCGTGCGGTGAGCCATTGCCGAAAAAACAATCGGAGCTTTCGATTAGCGGCCACGCATTTGAAGCGCGAATTTACGCCGAAGATGTTGCCAAGGGCTTTTTGCCAGCGACCGGCAAGCTTGAATATTTGAGGCTTTGCGAAATTGCCCGTAACGATTCAGGGGTTCGCGAAGGCGATGTGATCTCGCCATTTTACGATCCGATGATTGCGAAAGTCGTTACCTTGGGTGGGTCCCGGGGGGAGGCGTTGGCACGGATGAAAAATGCGCTGGCGGAAACGCGGGTGATCGGGATAGTGACCAATACAGCTTTCCTTGCTGCAATTTTTTCCCATGAAGATTTTGTCAACGGTCAGGTGGATACCGGTCTGATTGACCGCGAGCTTGAGACGCTGATTAAGCAGGATAAGGTTCGTTCTCAGGCGACCGCGCTGGCTGGCCTGTGTGCTCTTGGTCTGCATGAAGAGCAATCTCAATTTCAATCCTTTCGCCATTGGGGGAGTGCCAGCAACCGTGTTGTTTTAGAACTGGATGGCGAACCAATTGAGGTGAATTTCCAATCGTTAAATTCCAACGGGTCGGTTGTGCATGAGGTGGGTGAGGCCAAACATAAAATTGAATTTGTTGGTGCTGATGGTGAGCAATTCATTTGTCGGATCGATGGGCAAGTTTCTAAATTCTCGCTCGCGCATTATCCCGGGCATCTGGTTTTGTTTGTTGATGGCAAGTCTCACGACTTTGCGTTGCCTGACCCACTTGATGCGGGCGGCGGCGATGCCAATGCTGGTGATAGTGTTGCTGCGCCTATGCCGGGATTGATCAAGGTGATTTCGATTAAAGTTGGTGATACCGTAAAAGAAGGCGATGCTCTGCTGGTGCTGGAAGCCATGAAAATGGAACACACTTTAACTGCTCCGCGCGATGGTGTTATCGCTGAGGTGAACGCTAAAGCTGGCGATCAGGTGGAGGATGGCGTGTTGCTCGTTGTGCTGGAGAGTGTCGATGAGTGATAAGGTTTGTATTTTCGAAATGGGGCCACGCGACGGGCTTCAAAATGAAAAGAAGCTGATTAAAACTGCCGATAAAATTGCCTTAGTGGATATGCTCTCTGATTGCGGTTTTGAAAAAATCGAGGTGACCAGTTTTGTTTCGCCAAAATGGGTGCCGCAAATGGCGGACGCTGCTGAGGTGATGGCGGGGATTTCGCGCAAAGCAGGCGTATCTTATACTGTACTCACACCGAATATGCGTGGATATGAAGGGGCTGTTGCTGCCAAGGCCGATGAGGTTGCAGTTTTTGGTTCGGCCTCTGAAGGGTTTAGTCAAAGCAATATCAATTGCTCGGTGGCTGAAAGTATCGAACGGTTCAAGCCAGTTATTGCGGCGGCGCTCAATGATAATATTCCGGTTCGCGGCTATATTTCCTGCGTCACAGATTGCCCGTTTGATGGCCGAACACCGCCAGAGGCGGTTGCCCGGATTGCCGAGACGTTTTTTCAACTTGGATGCTATGAGGTGTCGCTTGGGGATACTATTGGCCATGGAACGCCGGAAACAATTTGCGCAATGCTGGATGCTGTTTTGCAATTTGTGCCAGCGGAAAACCTCGCGGGGCATTATCACGATACGTTGGGAAATGCGTTAGCGAACATTTCCGCCAGCTTGGAAAAAGGTTTGCGGACCTATGATGCAGCCATTGGTGGTCTGGGTGGATGCCCCTATGCGCCGGGTGCCAAGGGAAATGTGGATACGGGGGCTGTGGTTTCTATGCTGGACTCCTTGGGATTTACAACGGATATTGATAGCGGGAAACTGAAGGCAACCGCGGAGTTTGCGGTTTCATTAAGGTGATTGCAGATGAATTTCGAAACTGTGCAGATTGAAATAAGCAGAAATGGAGTTGCCACGCTGACGATGATGCGTGGGGATAAACACAACGCTTTGAACGCGGAGCTGATCACGGAGCTTGCCGGCGCCACAACTGAACTGGCAGAAAATTCCGATGTGCGGGTGGTTGTGCTTGCTGGTGACGGCAAAAGCTTTTGTGCTGGCGGTGATCTTGGCTGGATGCAGGAGCAATTTCATTCGAGCAGAGAACAGCGCATGCGCGAAGCGCGTAAGATTGCCTATATGTTGCGGGGGTTGAATATTCTTCCCAAACCGCTGATAGCACGGATTCATGGCAACTCCTTCGGCGGGGGCTTGGGCATGATGAGTGTGTGCGATTATGTGATTGCCGTTGAAGATGCAAAATTTGGTTTGACGGAAACCAAACTGGGGCTAATTCCAGCGACCATTGGACCGTATGTTGTTGCCCGGATGGGCGAAGGCAGGGCGCGGCAAGTGTTTATGTCGGGCGAATTATTCGGTGCCGAAAGAGCAAAAGATCTGGGGCTGGTTTCGGAGGTTGTTAGCGCAGAAGATTTGGACGATGCGGTGGAAAGAGCCGTTGAACCCTATCTGGCAACAGCGCCCCGGGCGGTTGCCGCGGCGAAGGAATTGGTCCGCTCGCTTAGTACCGTCATTGATGAGCAGGTGATCGAAGATACGGTGCGCAGACTTGCTGATATTTGGGAAGGTGGCGAGGCTCACGAAGGGGTGGGCGCGTTCTTTGAAAAGCGCAAACCGGGTTGGGTTAGCTAGATCGTATCCGTCTTTGACGGAAACGATCTAGTTTTTTGTTCTCACGGGCGTATCCAAGCTTTGCTTGGGGCCTCCGTATGGGCGGCGCAGCTAGCGCCGGGCGGCTCTTCGCCATCTAACAAGTCGGCTTAAGTCGGACTTGCTCTGGGTCTGTGACCTAGGGTTTTGTGAAAATTGGCATGAAATTATTGGCGGGCATCGGGTGGAATGATTGTAATATCAACCCGAATTTTTCTGCCGTTTTTTTAACCTCACCAATATCGCGAATGCCCCATTCTGAATTTCGTTCCCTTAGGGATTTGTCGAAATCGATATTGCCTTGCCCGATGTGTTCGCCCTCAACCTTATAGGGACCGTAAAGAATTAGCTTTCCGCCCGGTAACAAATGGGTGGATGCGGATTTCAATAAGCCCAGAGCCACATGCCATGGTGAAATGTGGATGACGTTGAAACACTGAATTGCCGTTAATTTTATTGGTGGATAACCGTCCTCACCCAATGGCCAATCGAGGGATGAACCGTCGATGGCGGAGGATGGCTTGACGTTGGAAATTTTCAACTGACTAGCCCAAGCATTGGTGCTGGCGCGGCTTGCATCATCCGGGTCACTTGGCCAGAATACAAGTTTCGGCATTAAAGCTGCAAGGGCCGTGATGTGCTGCCCGCTGCCGCTGCCTATTTCCAGTACGTGGCCGGATTTACCTTCGAGTGCTTTAGTGATGACTGAGGAAATTGGATCAATGTTTCGATGGTAGGATGGGGCATTGAGTCGGGTTGGCATATCTGCAATGTTCTTAATCTGTTTAGCGGTTTTCCCAGCATGAAAGACTCCAGATGCAATTTCAACCAAAAATGACGGTTTCCGAAGTGAACGAGTTTGTGGGGGAGGTATTTCCCCAATCCAAAAAATATGGCTGGATTGCCGAGGAAGTTCGCCCCGGGTTCATTCGTGTCGGTATGAAAATTACCGAACATGATTTGCGTCCCGGCGGTACGATTTCCGGACCAACCATGTTTACGCTGGCCGATGTAACCGCCTATTTGCTGATTTTATCGCATATTGGCAAAGTGGCGCTGGCGGTGACGACCAATCTCAATATCAACTTTCTCAATAAACCGGTTATGGGTGATCTTGTGGCTGAGGGGCAATTGTTGAAACTGGGCAAGCGTCTGGCGGTTTGTGATGTTAAAATTCTCTCCAAGGTTGACCAGACATTGGTGGCGCACGCTACCGCGACCTATTCCATTCCTCCGGTAAAATAGGCGTTTGATATGAGCGAAATAACTGTCTCGAAATTAACCCGTCAGGCCTTTGCGGATTTTGGTGATGTGATCGAAACCGACGGGGCGGAAAATTTTGAAATCAATAATGGTTCGACTGTTCGCTATCATGATTTAGCGAAGGTTGAGACATTGGGTGAAAATGCTTCGACGCTGATCAATATTTTTCGGGGAGACCAGAAGGTGTTTCCTCTGGAAATCGATATGATGGAGCGTCATCCTTTTGGCAGTCAGGCATTTATCCCGTTGCAGGGGAGGCCCTTTTTGGTAGTGGTGTCGAAGGATGTTGACGGGGTTCCCGGTAAGCCACAGGCGTTTCTCGCCGCAGGGAACCAAGGTGTGAATTACTCCGCGAATACTTGGCATCATCCGCTATTGGCGCTGGAACCTGATAGTGATTTTGTGGTGGTTGATCGTGGCGGCGATGGGGACAATCTGGAAGAGTATTTTTTTGATAAGGCATTCATAATAAAGAGTAGTTTCGTGAACGAATGAGATTGCAATATCGCGCTGATTGTACATAATTATTCCAGAAAGTGAGCGTTTTATGGATATCAATTACAACTCTGAAGAAATCGTATTTCGCGATGAGGTTCGTGCCTTTTTTGCGGAGAAATTGTCTCCTCGCCTGTCCAATAAGGTGAAGTTTGGCAAGCGTCTTGCCAAGGCCGATATGGAAGAGTGGCAGAAGGAACTGAATGATCGTGGATGGCTTGCGCCCAACTGGCCTAAAGAGTGGGGCGGGGCTGAGTGGAGTGCGGTTCAAAATCATATTTTTGACGAGGAAAGATGGGCGGCCAACGCACCACAAATCATGCCATTCGGCTTGGGGATGCTGGCGCCGGTGCTGATTAAATTCGGCAGCGAAGAACAAAAATCTCATTATTTGCCACGTATGCTTGATGGCACAGATTGGTGGTGTCAGGGATATTCTGAACCGGGTGCCGGATCTGATCTGGCATCGCTTCGCACCAAGGCGGAGCGTGATGGTGACCACTATATCGTCAATGGCCAAAAGACATGGACCACACTGGGCCATTTTGCGGACTGGATTTTTTGTCTTGTGCGCACGTCGAACGAAGGCAAGCGCCAACAGGGAATTTCCTTTCTGATGATTGATATGAACTCGCCCGGCATTGAAGTGCGTCCGATTATTCTGCTCGATGGCGAGCATGAAGTGAATGAGGTGTTTTTTGATAATGTGAAAGTGCCGGTTGAAAATCTGGTTGGCGAAGAAAATATGGGCTGGACCTATGCCAAATATTTGCTCACCCACGAACGCACGAACACAGCCAATATCGGTAGTTCTCTTGCGGCCCTAGCCAGCATGAAAGAGATTGCCTCTCGGCAAATGAAGAATGGTAAGCCATTGTCGCAAGACCCATATTTTGCGGCCCGTATTGCGAAAGTGGAGATTGATTTGCGTGCCATGCAAACAACCAATCTGCGTGTTCTGGTTGATGCGGATTCGGGTGCTGCGCCGGGGCCGGAAAGCTCTATGCTTAAGGTCAAGGGCACGATCATCCGGCAGGAGATCAATGATCTGGCACGTCGTGCGCTCGGCCCCTATGCATTGCCGTTTTCATCTGAAGCGATGGATGAGGGGTATAATGACGAGCCGATCGGTCCGGACTATGCCAATCCGATTGCGTCTGAATACTTCAACAACCGCAAGCTTTCAATCTTTGCCGGTTCGAACGAAATTCAACGCAATATCATTTCAAAAACAAAACTGGGGTTGTAGACTATGGATTTTAATCTCAGTGATGACAGGCGCATGCTGTCGGAGACTTTGTCGCGGTTTTTGGGTGATAAATATTCGATTGAAAAGCGTCATGAATGTGCTGCTTCGGATGATGGTTTTTCGCGTGATATGTGGAATGAATTTGCCGAGCTTGGCATTGTCGGTGCGTTATTTTCGGAAGAGAATGGTGGCTTTGGTGGCGGCGGTGAGGATATCAATGTGGTGTTCGAACAGCTTGGCAGGGCGTTGGTGGTCGAGCCGTTTTTACCGACCTTGCTTGCTGGTTCGCTGATTAGTGAATTGGGGAGCGATGCACAGAAGGAAATGCTGGAGGGCGTGATTTCTGGAGAGAAATTGATTGCCTTTGCCCATGGCGAGCCGGGTTCGCGTTATGAAATTGAACGGGTTACTGCCAAGGCTGAAAAGGCTGGCGATGGCTGGCAATTGAATGGCAATAAATCCGTGGTGCTTGGCGGCGGAGCGGCGGATACGTTGATTATTTCTGCCCGTACAAGTGGTGATGAAGACAGCGCGAATGGCATTTCATTATTCGTGGTTGATGCCGGGGCGGCTGGGTTGGATGTGCGCAGTTTCGGGACTGTTGACGGTTATCCGGCTGCGGAAATTGCCATGCGGAATGTTTCAGGTGAACTATTAGGCAATGAAGGCGAAGCCTTTGAGGCCATTGAAAAAGCCTATGGACGGGCCACGCTTGCCGTTTGCGCCGAAGCCATGGGTGCCATGGATGTGGCCAAGGATTTCACTGTTGAATATATGCATCAGCGCAAGCAGTTCGGCGTGGAGATTGGCAAGTTTCAGGTGCTGCAACATCGCATGGCTGACGTGTTGATCGAGCTTGAACAAATGCGTTCGAGCATCATCAATGCCAGTGGTCATATGAACGATGACCGGGTGATTCGCGAACGTATGGTTTCATCGGCGAAACATTTGGCTGGGCGCATCGGTCGTCAGGTGGCTGAGGAAGCCATTCAAATTCACGGTGGCAATGGCATGACGTGGGAATATGCGGTTAGCCATTATGCCAAACGGATCATTATGATCGATCATTTGTTCGGTGATACAGACCATCATCTGGAACGTTATATTTCAATCGGGGCGTGAGGCGCTTCTTCAATTAAAGGAATTTATTATGAGCACATCTATCTCTGCACGGCTGAAAGAAATGGGCATTGAACTGCCGGAACCTGCCGTTCCGGTAGCAAGCTATGTGGGCTTTGTACGTCAGGGCGATCTGGTGTTCGTCTCCGGGCAATTGCCGCTGGTCAATGGGGTGTTAACTTGCACCGGGCTGCATGGGGATACGGTTTCCATCGATGATGGCACCGAGGCTGCTCGGGTTTGCGCGATTAATATTCTGGCGCAAATAAAAGTTGCCTGCGACGGCGATATCGACCGTATTGTACGATGCATTCGTCTTGGTGGCTTTGTTGCGTCCACTCCGACCTTCACCGATCATCCAAAAATCATCAATGGTGCGTCCGATTTTATGGGCGAAGCGCTTGGCGAAAAAGGTGCGCATGCTCGTGCTGCCGTTGGCGTTGCAGCTTTGCCGCTGAATGCTTGTGTTGAAGTTGAAGCCACATTCTCTATTGCTTGATTGGAATTTAAATGACTGAAACTTTCGTATCTCATCTGGAGTGTTCCATTACCGGCAAACGTTATGAAGCCGGGAAAATTCATGGGTTGTCCGAAGCTGGACGGCCTTTGCTCGTGCGTTATGATTTGGAGAAAATGGCTGCCAGTATCAGCAAGGATGACATCAAAAATTCTGGTGATCCGGGCATGTGGCGTTATGCTTCCATGTTGCCTGTGACCAAGGCAGAAAACCGTATTTCGCTGGGCGAAGTGGTGACACCGCTAATTCCGCTTGAGCGTTCTGCTTCTTATCTTGGTGCCAAACCGGGTAAGGTGATCGTCAAGGATGAGGGGCGTTTGCCTACGGGGTCATTCAAGGCGCGAGGGCTTTGTCTCGCGGTTTCCATGGCCAAGGAATTTGGTATTGAGCATTTGGCCATCCCTACCAATGGCAATGCGGGGGCCGCGATGGCGGCTTATGCTAGCCGTGCCGGACAGCGCGCGACAGTGCTTTGTCCAGCAGATACGCCAGAGATCAATATTCGCGAAATTCAGCTACAGGGCGGTGAAACCTATATGGTCAACGGGCTGATCAATGATTGCGGAGCGATTGTTGGCGGCGGCAAGGAGGCCGTGGGTTGGTTCGATATTTCGACCCTGAAAGAGCCGTACCGGATAGAAGGTAAAAAAACGATGGGGCTGGAGCTTGCCGAGCAATTCGGCTGGAAACTGCCTGACGTGATTTTTTATCCGACCGGTGGCGGCACTGGCCTGATTGGTATGTGGAAGGCATTTCATGAGCTAAAGGAAATGGGTTGGATTGATGGCCCGATGCCACGCATGGTTGCGGTGCAGGCCGAAGGGTGCGCGCCTATCGTGAAGGCTTGGGAAGCAGGCGAAGAGCATGCGCCGCTTTGGGAAAATGCCCATACGGTGGCGGCTGGTATTCGTGTGCCGATTGCTGTTGGTGACTTTTTGATTATTCGTGCTGTGCGTGAATCTGATGGATTCTGTATTACGTTGTCAGATGAAGAAATCATGGAAGCGCGCGATTTTATCGCCAAGGAAGAAGGCTTGTTGCTTTGTCCCGAAGGGGCGGCGACTGCTGCGGCTTATAAAACTGCTTTGGCAAAGGGCATGGTCTCTGAAGATGATACGGCGATCCTGTTCAACTGTGCCACGGGCTTGAAATATCCTATGGACCCGGTGGATAACCATCTTGATAAGAATAAGGAAATCGACTACTCGCAATTTTGAGGTTTGAATGGATAAAGCTAAGATCTGCCACATGGATCATGTGGTTTTGACCGTGCGGGATATCGAACAATCCGCGCAATTTTTTGCGCGGTTCTTGGCATGGAAATTGTCGAATTTGGTGAAGGCCGCAAAGCTGTGGCCTTCGATAACCAGAAAATTAATCTGCAAACACTCGGCATGGAAACCTCGAATTATGCGGGGATTGGTTCCGGCGATATTTGTTTGATTACCAAATGGTCGATTGAAGAAGTTGTCTCGCAGCTTGAAGCTGAGAATGTCAAAATCATTGAAGGCCCGATTAAACGCAGTGGTGCTGTGGGGCTGATGCTATCGATCTATTTCAATGATCTGGATGGGAATTTGATTGAAATTGCTTCGTACGATTTTTAATAAGGCAATTCATCCGGCTGGATATCAGTATAATCCGGTTCCGGGTCTTTCAGAAAACGAACGCATTTGATGTGGGTTTTATTCTCGTGGAGTGCGCGAAGGATACGGTGCATGCCGTCCATTACCCGGCCATTTAAACAAAGGATGATGGGATGCCTCAAGTCGGTTTCCATCATCAATTTGAAATGCTCGGCGATTATTCTGCCTGTGGGTTCAACGTCGCCTGCCAGGAACCAGTAATTTTCATCGATTTCGGCAATTTCATCCAGAGAAACTTCTTGCGGTGTGAGGGCTGTCGTTAATTCAATCAGGCGATGGACATCCCACGCAAAGAGTCCGTTTGGGCTGGGGCGGAAATGATATTGCTTTCTCATTCTGCTTACCTACATGATTGGGGCGCGTTTAGCCAAATCAATTTGATGGGAAAATCATGATGGACATACTTCGTATCGCTGCTTTTTCTGATGGGAATTCTGGCGGCAATCCGGCTGGAGTGGTGATTGAAGCGCAATTGCCTGATGCTTCGGAGATGCAACGGATTGCGCATGAGGTCGGGTTTTCGGAAACTGCTTTTGCGACACCTTACGAAGATGGCTACCGGGTGCGATATTTCTCTCCTGAATCCGAGGTGCCGTTTTGTGGTCATGCGACGATTGCGCTGGGTGCCGCGCTGGCATTGCAGGAAGGAGATGATGTTTTTGAACTGAGTCTCAATGAGGCGAATATTTCCGTTGAGGGACGGTGCGAGGGGGATTTGATTTGGGCGGCGTTGCGTTCGCCGCTGACCAAAAGTGCGCCTGCTGAACCTTCTCTGGTTGAAGGAGCGCTGGCTTTGTTTGATTATTCCTATGACGATCTTGATTTGCGTATCCCACCTGCATTCGCAGAGGCTGGTGCTACCCATTTGATTTTGGCCCTGCGTGAACGTTCAAAGTTAGCTGCAATGGATTATGATCTGGATGAGGGGCGTACGTTGATGAATGATGCCGGGCTGGTGACCATAAGTTTAATCTATGCCGAAGGTGATCAGCTGTTTCATGCGCGCAATGCATTTGCTTCTGGTGGAGTGCTCGAAGACCCGGCCACCGGTGCTGCGGCTGCGGCCCTTGCTGGATATTTGCGTGACTTGGGGTGGGCTCACGGTAATTCAATCGAGATTATTCAGGGCGAAGATATGGGCGCGAAATCTCGATTGAAGGCTGATTTTTCCGATAATTCTGGTAGCTCAATCACCGTGTCTGGCTATGCCCGGATGATGGGCGATCAGGGATAGGATGGAAACAGCGCATCGGTCTTTCCAGTGAGTCGATAAGCGAGCAGGCCGATCCATTCTCTTGCAGCAAGGTCGGTGCGCCCGATGGTCTTGTTTGGGAAGGCTGAAAATTTGAAATAATCGACCGGACCTCTGGTTTGATAATCCACCGGCCAAGGAATGATGTTTTTCCACCCTATTTTTCGATAAATACCAAGCGAACGTGGCATGTGGAATGCTGAGGTTATCAATAGCCAGTTTTCCCATGGTTCTGGTTGTACGCTTTTGAAGGAATACAACGCATTTTCGTAGGTGTTGCGGGATTTTGATTCCAGTATTAGCCGCGATTTATCAATGCCGAGATCGATAAACATCGGCTCTGCGACCACCGCGCCTGCCTTGGTTTCGGTGAGAATGCTGGCGGAACCTCCGGAATAAAGGATTTTTGCATCGGGAAATTTTTTCGCCTGAATTATACCTTCGACAAAACGGTCGGCAGACCGGTTCAATTCTGAAATGTCGCGGGCGGTGGATACCGTGCTGTCAAATCCGCCGCCGAGTATGATGATGCCGTGTACCTCGTAAGGGAGGGGCGGCTTGGAAATGCGTTCTTCAAGAGGAACCAGTAGCCAGTAACCTAGTGGTGAAAATGAAATCATCAATAGGCTGAAAACGGAGAATGCCAATGCTGCGCGTGACAGTTTTTTAAATCTGCTGACCGAGAGAATGAACCCCAATAGCAATAATGTGATTACCATGAATGAGGGCTGGAGCATGGCGCCTAGAATTTTTGAAGCGTAGAAAAACATCTGTAACCTCTAATATTTGCTCTTACGCACTTCTTGTCCGAAAACCGGTTCCCACTTTTCGAGAAGTGCTCTAATTCATGCTTTGCCCGGCGACCCACGCAGATGACCACGCCCATTGGAAATTATAGCCGCCAAGCCAACCTGTTACGTCAACTACTTCACCGATGAAATAAAGGCCGGGAACAGATTTGCATTCCATGGTTTTGCTGCTCAGATGGTTGGTATCAACGCCGCCCAAGGTGACTTCCGCTGTTCGGTAACCTTCGGAACCTGCGGGTTTGATGTTCCAATGGTTGATGGCGGCAATTGCCTCCAAGTCCGCGTTGGATTGATCGCCAATCGTGCCATCCCATTGCTGGTTCGTCACCAGAAAATCTGCAAGGCGTGCCGGGAGTAATTCCGCGATGATTGTGCTTATGGCTTTCTTGCCTTGGTCGTTGCGCGCCTGTTTTAACAGGGCCAGCACATCGGTATCCGGTAGCAATGAAATCACTATCTCGTCGCCCTCGCGCCAATAGCTGGAGATTTGCAGAATGGAAGGACCACTCAGGCCGCGATGTGTAAAGAGGAGCGCCTCATCAAAGGATATTCCGTTGCAGGTGATGCGTGCATCTGTAGAGATGCCGGAGAGTTTTGATGTTTCTTCAAGTAGCTTTTTTTCAAAGGTCAGCGGCACGAGGGCAGGGCGGGTTTCGATGATGTTGAGGTCGAACTGTTCCGCGACCTGATAGCCGAAGCCGGTTGCACCGATCTTGGGAATTGATTTGCCGCCGGTAGCGATCACCAGTGATTTGCATTGAGTTTTTTGACCGTTCAGGCGAAGTTCGAAATGATCGTCGACCTTTGCAATGTCGGTTGCCACAGTTTGCATTCGTAGTTCAACGGAGGCTTCAGACATTTCGCTCAAAAGCAGGTCGATAATCTGGCTGGATTTGCCATCGCAAAACAATTGCCCGAGACCTTTATCGTGCCAATCAATGCCGTACCGATCGACCAGCGCGATGAAATCGTGCTGGGTATATTGGGAAAGGGCCGATTTTGCGAAGTGCTTATTTTGCGATAAAAATGCTCGGTGGTCCGTATTCAAATTGGTGAAGTTGCAACGACCACCACCGGATATCCTGATCTTTTCACCAACGGTTTCTGAATGGTCGACGATCAGTACTGACTGGCCGCGTTGACCAGCCGTGGCGGCGCAGAACATGCCTGCAGCTCCTGCGCCGACGATGATTACATCAAAGGAATTTGTCATTTAACAGATTTTGGCTTTGGCAGCTTTATATTCGCTGGCTAGTTTCTCGATATATTCACCGGCTGAGGTGATTGATTTGATGGCGCCGATGCCTTGGCCGCTACCCCAAATGTCTTTCCATGCTTTTACCGCTGCGCCATCGCCGGTGGCAAAGCTCATTTTGCTTACGTCGCCATCGGGAAGATTATCCGGGTCCATGCCTGCTTTGATGATGGAAGGTTTGAGGTAGTTACCGTGTACGCCGGTAAACAGGCTTGAATATACAATGTCGGCTGCACTGCAATCGGCAATGGCTTGTTTATATTCATCGACGGCACGAGCTTCGTTGGTGGCAATGAAGGGGGAGCCGATATAAGCGAGGTCTGCGCCCATGGCTTGTGCGGCGAGAACTGCTCCGCCATTGGCAATCGCACCGGATAGCAGCAAGGGGCCGTCAAACCATTCGCGGATTTCTTGTATCAGCGCGAATGGGGAGAGGGTGCCTGCGTGGCCTCCAGCACCCGCTGCGACCGCAATCAATCCGTCTGCGCCCTTTCGGATGGCGGAATTAGCGTGGCGGTTGTTGATGATGTCATGCAGCACGATGCCGCCATAAGAATGGATTGCATCATTGATTTCCGGCACAGCGCCCAAGGATGTGATGACGATGGGTACTTTATATTTTACGCATAGTTCAACGTCTTTTTGTAAACGATTGTTTGAACCATGGACGATTTGGTTGACTGCAAATGGCGCGACCTTCTTATCAGGGTTTGCAGCCTTATAGCTTGCCAGTTCCTCAGTGATTTGCGCTAACCATTCGTCCAGTTGTTCGATTGGGCGGGCATTTAGCGCGGGGAAAGAACCAACCACACCAGCCTTACACTGGGCCAGAACTAGTTCTGGATGGGAAATAATAAACAGAGGCGCTGCCACTACCGGCACGGAAAGGTTGTCTTTGAGAATGTCTGGTAGGGCCAATGTTTGTCTCCTGAAAGGCTGAAATTTACGTTTTCGTAAACGTAAATTATAATTTGTTTTTTGTTCGTTTTCAATCGCGGGTTTGGAAAATTACGGCACTTAATTTTATTTTAACCGCAGTATAGCTTCAAATATAAATTGGTAACTTTATGCTGGTGTATCGCTAAATTGTCACTTGTCAAAAGTTTATCAGCTTGCATACGACAATTGCGTTGCAAAGCAGGGCAAATTCGGTAGAAGGAGCAGGTGCACGGTATTAGTTTACGGGGCTATTTTGGCAAATTTCGATGAATTGATTAGGCAGGCTCTATTCAAGCAGGATTCTAGCAATCCGGCTATTCGGGAGCAGATTTACCAGTCCTCTCGTGCGGCTCTGTTACGCATGATTGAGCGCAAGGGTGACGTGTCGCCTGCGGTTGCCGAGCGGCAACAGGGTATCCTCGAACAATCCATTTTAAAAATTGAAAATGAATTTTTGGCTCCCCCTTCGAGTGCTTCTCCTGTGCAGGCAGAGTATTTGGTTGCGTCCTCACCACCAGCGCCTCCACCGGTGGTGCCGGTGGAGAATGTTGTGCGCCAAGAAGTGCCGCTGGTATCGCCGGAGCCGGTAATTTCCACCGACCGGGAAGTTGCTCCCCAGCCCGTGGCAGCACCTGAGCCTGTTTCTCAGTATGCTGATGAAGAATTTGAAGTTTCGGATCATGAGCCTGATCTGACATCGCGTTACAAAACCCGGCGACGGGTGATCAAATTTGTCGGGTTTATTGGGCTTTTGGCGGTCGTTGCGCTGGTGGCTTATGTTAGCTATCTGCTGGTTCTGGCATTGATTGATAAAAACACCGGCGATCAGCCGCAAAACCGCGAAGTTAACCGCGTTTCTGCATTGAACCCGGTTGACGGTGAAAATCCTAATCCAAGCCAGTATATTACTTTGCTTGAACCCAATGATCCTTCGACCATTGTGACTGATGGGGCAGGGCAGGCAAGAATCGTTAATGATGTTGAAGCGACGGTGTTGCGGATTGTTTCCTTGCGCGCAAATTTTGATAAATCGCAACCTGCCAAGCCAATATTGCTGGAAATTCTTCCAGGTATTCTCAGTCAGATCAGGGGTAAGAAAATTACCGTTGAAATTCTTGCTAAATCCGGCAGTTCCGGTCCTGCGACATTCTCGGTTGAATGTATGTTTGGTGAGATTGGTTCTTGTGGACGCAAGCGTTTCCGCGTTGGGTTGCAGCCGGAAGCGGTGGTTTTTTCAATTGATGTAAAAGGCGAGAACCTCGGAGAAAAGGCTTATCTTGCCATTCGAACGGATATTGCCAGCAGCGCTAACCTTTCCGGTCGCGGGGATGTCCTTGATATTATTTCTGCCAGACTGAGAATTGTTGGCGACCGATAGAACTTATTCGGTGTCACCGAGCAGGGTATCGTAACTGCCAAGAATCTGATCATCGACTTTGCCGATTTTTTTGAGGTTTCGGCCTTCATAATCTACATTTAGCAACACATGACGAATGGCATTTATGCGGGCGCGGCGCTTGTCATTGGTGCGCACAACTGTCCATGGGGCATGATCTGTGTCGGTATGCTCGAACATGGAATTTCGCGCATTGGTATAGTCACCCCATTTTCCCAGCGCTTTTAGATCAATTGGCGATAGTTTCCAGACTTTTAGAGGGGAATGGCGACGGTCGTGGAAGCGCTCCAGTTGCATTTCCTGTCCCACATTCAACCAGAACTTGAACAGTTTTATGCCGTCATTGACGATCATTTGTTCAAAGGCTGGAACCTGCTCAAGAAAGTGTTCGTGTTGCTCCGGGCTACAAAAGCCCATCACCGGTTCGACCCCTGCACGATTGTACCAGGAGCGGTCATACATGACCAATTCACCATCGGTAGGGAAATGATCCACATAACGCTGAAAATACCATTGACCGCGCTCGGTGTCGGATGGTTTTGAAAGGGCTATGGTGCGGGCGTGTCTTGGATTGAGGTATTGGCGAAAGCGTCCAATGGTGCCGCCTTTTCCCGCTGCATCGCGGCCCTCAAACACGATCATGATGCGTTCGCCGGTTTCACCCTGCCAGTACTGCATCTTCACCAGTTCTTCTTGGAGGGTTTCAAGCGTGTCTTCGTATTCGCCGCGCTTTAAAGATTTTTCATACGGGTAGTTGCCACTGGAAAATGCGCTGTCGGAAACCCATTTTGGTAATTTGGGATCATCCAAATCAAATTTTCGGCTTTTTCCGCCAAGTTCCAAATCTACGATTGGTGCGTCCGGTATTTGCATCAGGTTTCCTCCACGGCAAAAATCACATGCTGTATTCTATACAGCATGTGATCAGCGGGACAAATAAATGTCCCGATCAGCGTTAAAGGTTTCTGATTATGAGTTCGTGACTTAGCGGCTGGCGTTGCTGCGCCTTGCGCGGCGTTCTGCCTGAGGTTGATAGGCCAGCAAAGCATGATATTCGCAATAAGGGCAATCGTCTTTGCCTTTATGGCCGCAGAAATAGAAATCCTTGGTGGCAGGGTCGCCGATTGGCCATTTACAGGTGCTATCGGTCAATTCCAGCAGAGAAATTTTCAATGGTTCTGGTGCAACGACATCAGGAACGCTCTGAGGGCGCGCAATAGAGACAATATTCGTTCGACTGCCGCCGGATGCCCTTGAGTTGGCTTTGTTGTTCTTGGTGTAAGTAGAGGAGCGCGTTGTGTTGCGCTTTGCCCGTGGTGTGCTGTTGCCCGATTTTACACGGCCGGAAAGACCGAGCCGGTGTACCTTGCCAATGACGGCATTACGGGTAACTTCGCCCAATTCACCGGCAATTTGACTCGCGCTTAAACCATCAGCCCAAAGCTTGGTTAAAGTAGCTACACGATCATCAGTCCAAGTCGCCATGAATGTTACCTTTTCAAAAATTTCAATTCTGAGACAGAATCCACATGCCTATCGAGAAAATGATTTCTCAATTGGATGAAGACAATACGCCTTGAAAATTTGCCCCGTTCGCCGCAGGTGTCCCGTTTGTTAATCAGAAGTTAACGGGCCAAATCCTTGCGCACAAGGTTATCGGGAGCAGTTAGAATCAATTTTCCTGATTGTCCCCAACTTGGGGAATCAAATTTCACTATCCTGTGGAAAGGTGAATCCTGTTCCCATAGTGTTGCTAAAATGTCGCTGACCAAATCAGGTTTCAGCAAGGTTTGAGTAGTTTTTGAGCAATTGACAAAATATTACCGATGAATAGTATGGTGTTTATTGGCTGCCACGGGGCAGTTTTGAGAAGGTCCGTTATTTATAGGTTTGGCAATTGATGTGCTGGGTCTTGAGAGGCGGGCTTTTTGGTTTTTATATGCACCTTAATCCCCGGATAACCTTAGGCGAGAGATAAGATGACAGATGACAATCATATCTACGGAACATTCGTTTTTCCTGAGCAAGTATTTGAGCGCGGAGAAGGTGTGCGAATGTTTGATGCCAATGGGGATGACTATATAGATTGTACGTCTGGTGTTGCTGTTACTGCGCTGGGCCATGCTCACCCTCATTTGGTACAGACTCTAAAGGACGCTGCGGACAAGCTTTGGCATGTGTCTAACTTGCTGACATCGCCCGAGCGCGATCGGTTAGCGACACGGCTTTGCGAAGAAACCTTTGCCGATAAAGTGTTTTTTACCAATTCCGGTGCCGAAGCAATTGAATGTGCGATTAAAACCGCGCGCAAATATCACTATGATAATGGCGCGCCTGAGCGGGTGAATATCATCACGTTTGAAGGGGCTTTTCACGGGCGGACTTTGGCAACGATTGCAGCTGGCGGACAGGAAAAATACCTAGAGGGTTTCGGCCCCAAGGCGCCTGGCTTCATTCAAGTGCCGTTTGATGATCTTGATGCGCTCAAAGCTGCAATTGATGAAGAAACCGCTGCTTTGATGATTGAACCGGTGCAGGGCGAGGGTGGCATTCGTAATGTTTCGAACCAGTTCTTGCGCGAAATGCGTGCGCTTTGCGATGAAAACGGCATTTTGCTGATTTATGACGAAATCCAAACGGGCGTTGGCAGAACCGGCAAACTGTTTGCTTATGAATGGTCGGAGGCTGTGCCGGATATTATGGCGATTGCCAAAGGTATTGGTGGCGGGTTTCCAATTGGTGCGTGCCTTGCCACAACCGAGGTTGCGAAAGGCATGACACCGGGCACTCACGGCACCACTTATGGTGGCAACCCGTTAGGCATGGCTATTGGTAATGCGGTGCTGGATATTGTGCTGGAAGATGGTTTTATGGCTCATGTCAATGAAATGACATTGGTATTGCGTCAGCAATTGGCCGAAATGCTGGATCATTATCCTGATATTTTTGAAGATACGCGTGGCAGTGGTCTGTTGCAGGGTATGAAATGTAAAGTGCCTGTGGGCGATGTTTTGGGCGCATTGCGCAAGCATCGTGTGTTGGCGCTTCCTGCTGGCGATAATGTGCTGCGTTTTGCGCCGCCTTTGACCATAACCCAAGATGAGTTGCGTGAGGTTCGTGAGCGTATGATAACGGCGCTTGATGAACTTCAAGAAACTCTCAACACCAAGTAAAAATAATTCCAACAAGAATGAGGGCGGGATAAAGCAATGAGCATCCGGCATTTTTTAGATATTTCCGAGTTTCAGAGCGATGAGCTGAATGGCATGATCCGTAATGCCAAGAATATGAAACAGACATTGAAGGCTGAGGGGCCTGAAAGTTACAAGCCGCTTAAAGGCAAAGTGTTGGCGATGATTTTTGACAAACCATCGACCCGTACGCGCGTTTCATTTGATGTGGGCATGCGCCAATTGGGTGGGGAGACGATATTTCTTTCCAATTCCGATACTCAGCTTGGCCGTGGTGAATCGATCGCGGATACAGCCCGCGTGTTATCGCGCATGGTGGATGCGATCATGATCCGTACCACTAGCCATGACCGGCTATTGGAAATGGCAGAATATGCGACGGTTCCGGTGATAAACGCGCTTACCGATGATACCCATCCCTGTCAGGTGATGGCCGATGTAATGACCTTTGAAGAGCATCGTGGGCCGATTTCCGGGAAAAAACTGGTCTGGACAGGTGATGGCAATAATATGGTAACTTCGCTCGCCCATGGTGCAGCGCGCTTTGGCTATGAGTTGGCGATTGCAACTCCTGAAAGCCGCAAACCCAATAGCGACGCCCTCAGCTGGGCGGAGGCGCAAGGGGCAAAAATCAGCCTTACCCAAGATGTAAATAAAGCAGTATCAGGCGCTGATTGCGTCATCACCGACACATGGGTTTCTATGGGTGATGAAGATGATGCGGCCGGGCACAATGTATTCATTCCTTATCAGGTGAATGCGGAATTGATGGCGAAAGCTGATCCGGAAGCGCTGTTCATGCATTGTTTGCCAGCGCACCGGAATGAGGAAGTGACCGACGAGGTTATTGATGGTCCGCAATCTGTGGTTTTTGATGAAGCGGAAAACCGTCTTCATGCCCAAAAGGGTATTTTGACTTGGTGCTTTGGCATAAAGGACCAATAGATGGCCGCTAATGAAGGTGTGAATATCGATACTGACCAGCCGGGCTATCAGGCGGCTGGTGATGATGCGGTTTTGCCCTTTCAGGTGGATGCGCTGGATGTGCGTGGGCGTGCGGTTCAGCTTGGCCCGATGCTGGACAGTATCTTTGCTCGCCATTCTTATCCTGCACCGGTTTCTGCCCTTTTGGGGGAGATGATCGTTCTTACGGTTCTGCTCGGTACATCGTTGAAATTTGAAGGTAAATTCATTGTGCAGAGCCAGACCGATGGTCCTGTATCGTTGCTGGTGGTTGATTTTACCTCGCCCGATGCCATTCGTGCCTATGCCCGTTATGATGAGCAAATGTTGAAAACTGCCATTGAGGAAGGGCGCACGTCGCCTCCTGAATTGTTGGGAAAAGGCATGTTGGGCATGACCGTGGATCAAGGGCCTCATACCCAGCGCTATCAGGGTATTGTTGAGCTGGATGGTCATTCTTTAGAAGAGGTGGCGAAGCAGTATTTTCGTCAATCGGAGCAAATTCCGACCGAGATTCGGCTTGCGGCTGCTGAGATATTTACGCCTGCGGAAAATGGGGCAGGCTCGGTTCAGCGATGGCGTGCCGGTGGTTTGATTGCACAATTTTTGCCGGAAGCATCTGAATTCATGAAAATGCCCGATCTTCATGGGGGCGATGGTGCGCCGGAAGAGGACAGCCATATCGAAGACGATTCATGGCAGGAAGCGCGTTCATTGGTGGGAAGTATTTCACCGGATGAACTTACCGACCCTCAGATTTCTTCGGAAAGATTACTCTATCGTCTGTTTCACGAGAGCGGTGTTAAGGCATATGACAAGATACCGGTTTTTGACCAATGTTCGTGTAGCCGGGAAAAAGTGATTGCGATGATTAAAGGCTTTCCCGATGAAGGCCGGGAAGGCTCATTCAAGGATGATGTGGTGGAGACTGTTTGTGAATTTTGTGGCACTAAATACCGCATAACCCGCGAAGACATTGGATAAGTGACAATTAGTGACTATGTGAACTAATATGACATGCGTTAGATGAACAAGTTGTAACTTGTCATCCATAGTAGGCATGTTGCAAAAAGAACTTAATGCTCCGCTGCGGGAGAGGCTAATGCTGACGAAAAACAATGAAATACAACCGGTTAAGGATGGAGCTCTGGATAGGGCATCTGGCCATGCTTCGGTTGAAGAATTTGGGCCAGTAACGAAACCATCGCTCGGGTGGCGGGTTCTGGTCGGGTCTTTACGTGGGTTTTTGCAGATCATTTTGATGGTTGCCGTGTTGACAGGCGCTTTTTTTGCAATGAACAAGCTGATTGACAGCGGCGAAAAACCAAAACGCAGACCTTCCTTTAAAACTGTATATACCGTCGATACGATCATTGCCAAAAGTGCTGATTTCCAACCAATCATGACGGTTTATGGCGAAACTGTTGCTTCAAGAACTGTGGATTTGCGGGCGCTGGTGGCAGGTGAAGTGATATCGGTTCATCCTGATTTGCGCGCTGGTGCGAAGGTGAAGGCTGGTGATGCATTGGTTGAGATTGACCACTTCAATTTTGAGGGCGCGTTGCGTGAAGCAAAAGCCAATAGGGATGAGACCCGGGCGAAAATTGCCGAATTTGAAGCGCGTATTGAAAGCGAAAAAGCAAAGCTGATTAATTTGAACGACCAGCTTGGGTTTGCCGAAAAAGATTTGGTCCGCATCCAGTCTTTGCGCAAAGGTGGCACCTCCACCCAGAAACAAGTTGATGATCGCATGTTGATCGTGAGCCAGCGCAAACAAGCGGCATCTCAAACCAAGTTAAATCTGGTGACGGAAAACGCAAAGCTTGCCCAGCAACAGGCCGCTCTGGAAAGGCTTGAATGGCGCACCACGCAGGCTGAGCGAAAGTTGAAAGATACCATATTAACCGCCCCCTTTAGCGGCATTGTGAGTAGTTCGAATGTTGATGTGGGTAAGCTTTTGGGTGCCAATGATGTGGTTGTTTCAATCTATCAGGCCGACCGCATGGATGTCCGGTTTACTCTGACGGATCGGCGTTTTGGACGGATTCAAACAGATGAAATGGGTCTGATTGGGCGCAAGGTTTCCGTTATCTGGCTGGTTGGCGGAAAAGAGCGCGTTTTCCCGGCGGTGATTGACCGGATCGGGGCGCAGATCAGCGCTTCCAAAGGCGGGATTGAAGTTTTTGCCACCATTACCGGCAAACTGGACATTGCAGCGGTTCGGCCCGGTGCATTTGTTGAGGTTCGTGTTCCTGACAAGATTTATAAAGCGCATGTGCGCGTGCCAGAATCCGCCGTTTACAACGATGATAGCGTTTATATTTCGGTGAAGGGGAAGCTTGCCAAGCGTGCTATTGCAGTTTCCGGTTATGATGGTGATTTTGTGCTGGTTTCCAGCGGTATTGCTGACGGGGAAGAAGTTTTGACCACACGCATTGCTGAAATCAGCGAGGGCCTTGCAGTTGTTTCAGAAACTGAAGCAAAGGCCCGTGCACTGAAGCGAAAGAATGGCAAGAAGCCCGGAATGAAAGCTAAGAATCCAGCCGAGAAGGCCAGCTAATGAACAGTCGCCACATCCCAGGTAGCGGAGGAGTGATAAGTCTTTTTGCTCGTCACCCCAATGCTGCCAATCTGGTGATGGTGTTGATGGTGATTTTTGGTGTGTTTTCGCTGGGCTGGATAAACACCCAGTTTTTCCCAACCATTGAGACGAATGCTGTCAATGTGACTGTGAAATGGTCTGGCGCGAGTGCGGAAGATGTTTCTGCAAATATTCTTGCGATCATTGAGCCGGAAGTGCGTTTTGTGGATGGGGTCGAAAAGATGACATCCTATGCGCGTGAGGGATCGGGTACGGTTACTCTGGAATTTGCAGCTGACGCGGATATGCAAAAAGCGGTTGCGGATGTGGATTCGGCGGTGAAGGCCGTTAGCAATCTGCCGCAGGATTCGGATGCGCCGAAAGTTAGTCATCGCACGTTCTTTGACCGGGTGGCACGGCTGGCGATATCCGGCGATGTGCCGGAATCTACCCTGCGGATATACGCCAAAAAAATTCGTGATGATTTGATCGAGCGCGGTATCGATAAGGTTGAATTTTCCGGGATGCGCGACGAGGAATTGCAAATTACCGTCCCTAATCGCGAGTTGAGGCGGCTCGGGCTTTCGATCCGCGATATATCGAATTCAATCGCAAATAATAGCCGTGATACTCCCTCGGGGCAGATGGATGGTCAGGTAGAAAAACAAATTCGTGCATTGGCCGATATGGATTCGCCAGCCACCATTGGCAATATTGAAGTGAAGTCGTTTGCTACCGGTGAAAAGGTTTTGCTAAAAGATATTGCGACCGTTCGCCGTGGGTATGACGATAGTCAGAAGCAAGGGTTTACTGGCGGTAAAAGAGCAATTCAAATCACCGTTCAGCGTGCACCCTCTGCCGATACGCTGGCGACGGCCAAGATTTTGGATGATTATCTGGCTGTGATTGATGATGCCCTGCCGCCCGGTATCACGCTGACCAAATACGAAGTGAGAGCCGATGCGCTGGTTGAACGTATCATGCTGCTGGTACGCAACGGTCTGGGCGGGTTGGTCATTGTGGTGGGAACCCTGTTTATCTTCCTCAATACGCGCATCGCGTTCTGGGTTGCCATGGGTATTCCGGTGGCCATGTCCGCGACCATCGGCTTTATGCTTTTGATGGGGCAGTCGATCAATATGATCTCGCTGTTTGGCCTGATCATGATGCTGGGCGTGATTGTGGATGATGCCATCGTGGTGGGCGAACATACCGCTACCCGGTTCAGTGCGGGCGATGGTCCCTATGAGGCGGCGGAAAACGGTGCTGGCCGCATGGTTACGCCAGTATTTGCCGCGATGATTACCACGATTGCGGCCTTTGCGCCGATCTTGCTGATCGGTGATATTATCGGCCAGATCATGGGCGTGTTGCCGATGGTGGTGATTGCCGTGATTTTTTCCAGCCTGATCGAGTGCTTTTTGGTTCTGCCGGGGCATTTGGCACATACGTTGCAGCCCAAGGTAAAACGTTCTTGGTCGTTCTGGCGGCAATTATTCTTTGCCTTCATTGCGGGCGCATTTGTTCTTTCGGTTACCAGCCGTACATCGGTTGGGCCGGTTGATGTGCTTGATATCGGCCTGCTTAATCAGGCGGCGATTGCGAAAGCAAATTATTCATTACCGGTATTCTTTGCCATGCTGGCCGTAGGATCACTGATTGCCGGGGGATTCGTTGAATTCTTGATATTCCTGCTGGGAAAATTGCGACGCTCGCGCAACAAAGATGTATCCACAGAAGGTGCGTTTTCGGATGAAGGCTGGTTCAGGCGCAATTTTGATCGGGGCTTTGGTGCTTTTCGTGACGGACCGTTTGCCAAATTGGTTAGCCTTTCCTTCCATTATCGATATGTGACTGTGGCTATTGCTGTTGCCAGTGTCATGGTGTTGGCGATTGGTCTCCTCAAAGGAGACCATGTTAAATTTGTGTTCTTCCCGTCTCCAGAATCTGAAAACATTCGCAGTCGTTTGGTTTTCAATGCGGGGATTCCTGAAAAACGTGCTTTGGAAATCATTGCCGAAGTTGAAAAAAGCCTGCACAAGACCGTTGAAGAATTGACCGATGGAAAAGAAGAGTTGGTGACTGCAGTGTTTGTCACGCTTGGCGGGGCCGGGCGCAGTGTTGGTGATAATCTGGCAGAAATTCGCATTCAGTTGACTTCTTCTGAAATACGCACGATTCGTACATCAGCCATCATCAAGGCTTGGCGCGAGAATTTGCCCAAGCTGGCTGGTTCCAAACGCATCGCGGTTTATTCGCCTCGCGGCGGTCCTCCGGGGCGTGATATTGATGTGGAACTTTTGGGCGATGATGTTGCTGTCTTGAAAAAGGCTGCCGGTGAGTTGATCGGTATTGTTTCGGCAATTCCGGGCATAATCGGGGTATCCGACGACTTGCCATTCGGCAAACCAGAACTTGTGATGAGCCTTTTGCCGCGCGGTGCTGCCCTTGGTTTCAGCATTGAAGAAGTGGGGCGGCAGGTGCGAGATGCATTCGATGGCGCTATCCCGCGCCGTTTTGCACGGGGTGATGATGAAATCACCGTTCGCGTTAAACGCACCACGCCTGATAAAGGCGGCTCGGCGCTGAGGAATTTTGAATTGCGCAGCCCGATTGGTGATTTTGTGCCTTTGACTGAGGTGGTCAGCCTCACGGAAAATCAAGGTTTTTCTGCCATTCAGCGTAAAGACGGGCGAGCAATTGTTCATATTACCGGTGATCTGGATACGGATATTATCACCACTGAGGAGGCGATTGAACTGCTCAATGCCAGCGAATTGCCCTCGATTGTCTCCAAATTTGGTCTGGACTATCAGTTCGGAGGCAGGGCAGAGGAACGCAAGAAAGCGTTTGCTGATCTGGGCCTTGGTATCGGCATGGCGTTGATGGTGATTTATATTGTGCTTGCGTGGGTGTTCTCGAGCTATTGGCGACCTTTGGCAATTATGATGATCATTCCGTTCGGGCTGGTCGGCGCGGTATTTGGCCATTGGGTGCTGGGATATAAACTGACCATTTTATCCTTCATTGGGTTGTTGGGACTGGCGGGTATTCTGGTCAATGATTCAATCATTCTTGTCAGCAGGCTGGATGAACGTCTGGACGAGGGAGAGGCCCTTGATGAGGCCGCAATTGGTGCTAGCCGTGATCGCTTGCGCGCTGTGTTGTTGACATCGCTGACGACGATTGGCGGGTTGATACCGCTAATGTTTGAAAAGAGTATTCAGGCGCAGTTCCTGTTGCCGATGGCGATAACCATTGTATTTGGTCTTGGCCTTGCGACCTTGCTGGTGCTGTTTTTGGTGCCTGCTCTGATCGGCATTGGTTCAGATATTCGCTGGTTGCTCGATAGCGTTTTTGGCGTTCGCCAACAGCCTCCAAGCACTCAGGGCCGGGAAATTTCGACCGAATTGGCTGAATAACCAACTGACAACTGTATTCAATTTAACAAAGAGAATAAGCCCTTGACCTCAACTTAAGTTGAGGAGCTACCGTATGTTGAGTTACCCATTTGACGGGTTCTCAAGCAAGTAGTTTTGTCTAAGGGGCTAAGCATGCGTGTTTTTATATTGGGCGCTACCGGGTCTATTGGACAGTCGATAGTCCTGGAATTGAAGGGTCGAGGGCACGAGGTTGTGGCTCTGGCTCGTTCAGATATTTCAGAGGCTAATTTGGTGGCTCAAAATATAGAAATTATACGTGGTGATCTGCGCGATCCAGCCGGGTGGGTGAAGATTATTCATGAGATAGACGCCATAATTCACGTGGCGGCGACGTTTACCGATGATATGGGGTTTGTGGACCATCATTTGGTGGAGACGCTTATTGCCGAGGCTGAACCGGCTGGACGTAAAATACGTTTCATTTATACTGGGGGCTGTTGGTTATTTGGAGAGACTGGAGACGAGATTGCCACGGAAGAAAGTGTATTTAATCCGCCATCCGACTTCGAACAGACGATTGAAAACAGCCAGTTATTGTTTGATGCTTCGTGTTTTGACACGATAGTGATCCATCCTGCCAGTGTATATCATCGTGACGGAGGAGTGGTTTCGAGATTTTTATCCAGCGCTCAAGAGTTAGGTCGAGTAGAGGTTTGGGGGTCGCTTCAAACGCGTTGGTCGGTTGTTCACAGAGAAGATCTTGCCCGGGCGTATTTGCTGGTGCTGGAACAGGGCCAGATTGGACAATCATACTGTGTTGCGGCTGAAACCGGCGTGTGGGTTAGCGATATGGTTGCGGCAGTTTCTCAGCGTTTCAAACTGAATAGTGAGCCGTGGATACGGGAAGTGTCAGAAGTCGTTGCCGAGCATGGGGAGTGGGCTTCTGGACCTGCTATTGATCAACAAATGAGCGGTAGCAAAATTATGAATACCCTTGGGTGGGCACCAATCTATAACAACATCTTATCCGAAATAGGATAATGTTGGTGAGGATTAGTTTCTCCAGAACCTTGGTACGAAGACTACCAGAACTGTGAATAATTCTAATCGACCGATCAGCATGGCAACGCACATGATGAGTTTTGCTGGGTCGCTCAGGGCTTTGTAATTTTGGGCAGGGCCGATTTCGGTGCCAAGGCCGGGGCCGACATTTGAAATTGCGGAACCTGCGGCCGAAATTGCTGTGATGAAATCAAGTCCGGCGATATTGAGCAGGATTGCAATAAACGCAAACAGCATGACGTAAACCGCGAGGAAATTCATCACCGCCGAGGCAACGCTATCGGTGAGCGTTGCGCCGTTAAAACGCATGGTGAAAATTCCGTGGGGATAGAAGATGCGTTTCGTGTGCTGTTTCAGGATTTCATAAAGCACCTGAAAGCGGAATATTTTGATGCCGCATGAGGTCGAACCAGCACAACCACCAATGAACATGATGCCGAAGAAAAATGCGTTGGCGGCAGGGCCCCACGCGCTGTAATCGGTGGTGGCGTATCCCGTGCCAGTCATGATCGAGGTCACATTGAAAAGCGCGTGGAAGAAACTTTCCAAGGGAGTGCCATCTAACGGGTCGAGCGACCATGCAATCATCACCAGCACGAATAACAGGCCTAAAAAGGCCCGTACCTGCGAATTGCGCCACAGCTCTTTCGGTGCGCCCTGCATCGATTGCACATAGAGGATGAAAGGGATGGAGCCGAGGATCATAAAGATGACGGAAATGGCTTCAATCGTATGGCTGTTGAAATAGCCGATGGAAGCATCCTTGGTGGAAAAGCCGCCTGTGGCAACGGTTGTCATGGCGTGAATGACAGCATCATCCAGTTCCATTCCAGCGGCCAGATATGCGAGGGCGCAAAAGAAGGTGATGACGATGAAAACGAGGGTCAGGGAGCCGGAAATCTGTGTTGCGCGGGGCATGATTTTTTCGGCGGTATCAAAGGCCTCGATTTTAAACAGCTGCATACCGCCAATTTGCAGCATGGGCAGAACCGCAACTGCCATAACGATGATACCCAACCCACCCAGCCATTGCTGGATGCCGCGCCATAAAAGAATGCCCGGAGGGGCGTTGTCCAAACCAACGATTACGGTTGAACCTGTGGTGGTGAGGCCAGAAATCGATTCAAAAAAGGCATCGGTGAAATTGGGAACAATACCTGACCATAAATAAGGGAGTGCGCCGAAGAGGCTGAGAGAAATCCATACCATACTCGTCATCACGAATGCCTGTCTGGTGGATAATTGGGTGGTTGTGCCTCGGGCACCGGCGTAAAATCCAACGCCGACGGTGACGGTCAACAGTCCGGAAAAGGCAAAGACTTCCCAATCGTTGTTTCCCGCCATTAAATCCACGATGGCTGGCAAGATCATGGCGCAGCCCAAGGTGGTGAGCAGCAAGCCGATGACGAGCAATATGGGTCTTATGTCAAAAATCATAAGCGTCGCATATCATGTGATTATGGGCGGATCAATTGTAAGTCGGGGTGATGTCTGGCAAATCCAGCGAGAAAGTGGGGATTGCGATTTCCAATTCATTGCCTGCATTGTCTATCAGAAAGAACTTTCCGGTCATGATACCCGATGGCGTGGTGAGGGGGCAACCGCTGGTATAGTCATAACTTTCTCCGGGATGAATCCTTGGTGTTTCGCCAACGACACCTTCGCCGGTGACAATTTCGACGCTGCCATTGCCATCGGTTATGTGCCAATAGCGGCGGAGCAGTTGCACGGTTCGCTCGCTATCGTTTTGGATGACAATGCGGTAGGCCCAGAAATAATTGGCATTATCCGGGTCCGAGCGCTCATCAATATAGACGGGCATGGCCGATACGATGATATTATGAGTTTCTGCGTGATACATAGACACCATGATTCCAAATCAGTTGGTAATTTGTAGCACGAAAAATTGTCCAGTCGTAGCCTTGTTCGTGTTTTTGGTTTTGTTACAGTAATCACCTTGAAAAGGATGGAGACCAAATTGCTCGACGGTGTTGTTAGAAAACAGATTGATCCGGTTCTGGATGCCATTGGCAAGAAAATGGCCGGGGCAGGAATTACTGCAAATGGCGTGACGATTGCGGCGTTTCTGGTGGGCGTTGCGGCGGCTGTTTCTATCAGCCAGATGTGGTTTTGGACGGGGCTTATGTTGCTGTTATTCAGTCGTCTTTTGGATGGGCTGGATGGCTGTGTTGCGCGTGCTACCAGCCCTACGGATTTTGGTGGTTATCTCGATATCGTGCTTGATTTTGCGTTTTACGGCATGATCCCGTTTGCATTTATTGTGGTTGATCCGGCAGAAAATGCCATTGCGGGCGGGCTGTTGATCCTGTCATTTTATGTGAATGGCGCGAGTTTTCTGGCCTATGCCACCATGGCCGAGAAACGTGGTTTGAGCACGGATCAACGTGGTTCCAAGTCGCTTTATTTTACTACAGGGCTGGCGGAGGGAACCGAAACCATTGTGACATTCGTGCTTTTTTGCCTGTTGCCACAATGGTTTGCGGTGATCGCCTATATTTTCGCTGGAGTCTGCTTTTACACAGCGCTTTCGCGTATCGTATTGGCGCGGGAAGTCTTCAAGGATTAAGCCGAAGCTATCAATGCCTTATCGATGTCTTCCAGCAGATCGTCCGTATCTTCCAGACCAACCGACAGGCGCACCAACCCATCGGAGATTTTTAATTCCTCACGATCTTCATCGGTGAGGTTCCTGTGGGTGGTGGTGGCCGGATGAGTGATCAAGCTTTTTGCATCGCCCAGATTGTTGGAAATCTGAACCGTTTGCAGAGCGTTTTCAAAAGCGAAGGACCGCCGTTTGCCGCCCTTCAATTCGAACGCTATGAGCGTTGAACCACGGATCATTTGTTTGGCCGCAAAATTTGCCTGAGGATGGGATGGGTGGCCGGGATAAAGCATCCGGTTTACATCATCATGTTCGAACAGGAATTGAGCGATTTTTTCCGCAGAATTGGTCTGATGTTGTACGCGCACAGAAAGGGTTTCCAGTCCTTTCAATAATACCCACGCGTTGAATGGGCTCATGCTTGGGCCGGTATGGCGGTAATAGTCGTAGAGTTTTTCGTCCATCCACTCAGCATCCGAAAGAATGATGCCACCTAGGCAACGGCCCTGTCCGTCAATATGCTTGGTGGCGGAATAAACCACGATATCGGCGCCCAGTTTCAGCGGTTGTTGCCAKAGRGGKGTRGCRAAYACGTTGTCGACGATSAGYTTTGCRCCGCCTTCATGGGCGATRTCKGCGACYGCTGCGATATCRACCAGYTCGAGGGTTGGRTTGGTCGGRCTTTCGAGRAAYARCACTTTGGTGTTTGGMCGCATGGCGGYTTTCCATGCWKYAAGGTCTTTGCCGTCAACRAGGGTGCAYTCRACGCCATATTGCGGCATTAGTTTTTCGCAGACRTARCGGCARGARCCRAAYAATGCGCGTGCTGCAACRATATGGTCGCCWGCRCTCAACTGGCAGGCGATGGASGCRGTGACRGCGGCCATGCCGGTRGCTGTRGCAAATCCTTTTTCYGCGCCTTCCAGCAGGCACATGCGCTCTTCAAACATCGAWACDGTSGGGTTGGCGTAGCGBGAATAGATGTAGCCATCATCGTCGCCACTGAACCGGGCTTCAGCGCTTTCTGCGCTATCATAAACGAAGCCTTGGGTCAGGAATAATGCCTCGGAGGTTTCGCCGAAGGGCGATCTGGTAGTGCCACCATGTACCAGCTTGGTTGCGGCGCGCCAATTGGGATTGTCATTATTGATGGGCATGGGACTTTCACTTTCATTCAATAGTGCCTGATTTCAGGCATAAAAAAATCCGACTGCCAATAGCACCCGGATGAAAGTTAGTTTCCACTCGCGGTCCTTTTAGCAATTTGTTTAACGTGGCTGCAAGCCGACCGGCCCAAATCACCACGAATAGTATGTATTGACTGTGGTTTACGCCGATTGGTGCTTTTCGTCAAACATTTCTTTTAATACTGTCTTTTGAAACAGCTTTAAGAACGGATAAATACCTTGAGAGATAGCGGCATTCTGCCAGACGCAATGATCCAAAAAATGTTTGATGCAGGCGAGCTGATGGCTGCGCGTTCGTTGGATGATGACCAGATTCAACCGGCCAGTCTGGATTTGCGCCTCGGCGAAAAAGCGTTTCGGGTGAGGGCATCATTTTTGCCCGGTAGTGGCAATAGTGTTGAGACGAAACTCAATCGCTTCAAGCTGCACGAGATCGATTTGCGCGAGGGCGCGGTGCTGGAAACGGGGTGTGTTTATCTGGTGCCTTTGCTGGAAACTCTGAATCTCCCCAAAACAATAGAAGCCTCGGCTAATCCGAAAAGTTCAACCGGCAGACTGGATATTTTCACTCGGGTGATTGTTGATGGCAGTCAGGCATTTGACCAGATACCGGCGGGCTATGAAGGGCCGCTATATCTGGAAGTGAGCCCCAGTACTTTTCCGGTAATTGTGCGCACGGGTTCGCGCTTGTCGCAGATACGTTTTCGCAAGGGTTCTTCCTTGCTTAATGATGACGAACTGTTGACGCTGCATGAAAAAGAAACGCTGGTTGCTACCAGTGAGCCACATATTCGAGGTGGTAGCATTGGCATGTCGATTGATTTAAGTGGCGACGACGAAGGGCTGATTGGATATCGCGGCAAACGGCATACGGGTGTCGTTGATGTGGATAAGAAGGCCTGTCATCCGATACTGGACTATTGGGAGCCGATCTATAATCGAGGTGCCGAGGAGTTGGTGCTTGATCCCGATGAATTTTATATTCTGGTGTCTCGTGAAGCGGTGCATGTGCCGCCGCTTTATGCTGCTGAAATGGTGCCGTTTGATCCGCTGGTGGGAGAATTTCGGGTGCATTATGCCGGGTTTTTTGATCCGGGGTTTGGCCATTCAAGTGCTGGCGGTACGGGATCGCGCGGCGTGCTGGAAGTGCGCAGCCACGAGGTGCCGTTTATTCTGGAGCATGGGCAATTGGTAGGCAGTCTGGTCTATGAGCATATGCTGGAACGGCCCTCAGCGCTTTATGGCATTGAGCGTGGCTCCAACTATCAGGCGCAGGGCCTGAAGCTTTCAAAACATTTTAGCTAGAGCCTATTCGTCCGGGTCGGGAATGCAGGGCCAATTTTTCGGTTGGCTCAGGCCAGCAGGCAAAACGGTGTCGTCATTGCCACAAGCCATATTTACCTGCCACTGTTCCAAGCCCACTGCGCCCGAAAAATCTACACTTTCGATATTGGTCTGGAGTAGATAGGCGTTTTTAATCTGGAATTTACCGGATAGTTTGGCTTTGCTGAAATCGACCCGGGAAAGATTTGCCCGTTCGAAATTATTGTCCTTCAAGATGGCGCCGTCAAAATTTGCGCGACCAAGATCGGCCTTGGAAAAATTGGCGCCGGTAAGGTCTGCTCCGGAAAAATTGGCGCGCTGTAATTCTGCTTTGCCAAAGCTTGCATTGGTGAAATTGGTGTTTTCGAAATTTGTGCGGTAGCTCTGAACGTGTTCGAAGTTCGCGCTGGTAGCCGTGGAACCTGCCATGGTGGCGCGCATCAAATTGGTTTTATGAAGGTTGGCGCCGGAAAAATTACTTTTTCGCAGATCGGTTGAAGAAAGGTCGGCACCGCTCAAATTACTTTTTTGCAGATTGGACCCGCTCATAATCAAATTGCGTTTGCGGCAATCAATCCAGTTTACGCCGGGTTGTGCTGAATCTTTACAGCCTGCTTGTGCAACGATGGTGAAGTTACCCAGCATTCCAAAAAGCACGAGAAGTGAAAGGCCGAGGGCACGAATGAGGATTTGAAATTTGTTTTGCATAGCCGTTGTCCCGCTAATTTGTCAGTTGCTGCTTTTTTGTTGGCGGAGAGGCGCAGTCACCCCTTCAGTTAATGTAGTGTTGATGGGTTGATTTGCCAGCCCATGCCTTGTCTTTTCCCATTTGTGCGGGTTTAGAAGCAATTGCCCTGCGGCTCGCCATCCCGCTGTTGAGAGGAGTAACCAATAGAGGGGAAGTGTGAATAAATAGACCCGAAAATGTGTCAATTTGTTGTGACCGAGCACTAAGAATGCGAGCAAGCCGTAGGCCAGATACCCGCCAATCAGCACAAAAACCATGCTCATTCTCGATATGGCATCGAGAATACTAAGGGTTTCTCCACCATATCCCAGCAATTGAACAATGGTGATGAATAGAAAAAACGGATGCAGCAGGGATGATAAAACCACGGATGTGATGAGCAGGTGAAACATCAAAAAGGATTTCCATCCCATTTGCTTTACGATCAGGGCAGGGGAACGGGAATGCACCAATATTGTTTGCATCCAGCCTTTCATCCATCTGGTGCGCTGGGGTAGCCAGACGCTGAAAATAGGCGGTGCTTCTTCGTGGGTTGGATGGGTGATAGTGCCACATTGGTAACCTGCGCGGTAAATGCGAATGCCCAAATCTGCGTCTTCAGTCACATTGAAGGGGTCCCATGCGCCAAGTTTTTTCAGCTCCGCAAGTTTGAAATGGTTGGAGGTGCCGCCCAGAGGGATTGGCACGTTCCAACGTTCCAACAGGGGTAAAATACCTTCAAACTGTGTGCAGTATTCAAGGCAGAACATACGGGTGAGCCAGGTTTGGCTGTTGTTGTGAATATGCAAAGGTGCCTGAAGGCAGACCAGAGCCGGGTCGCCGTTTTGGAATTTGTAATAAGCTTCGAGTAGCTGGTATGGATCGGGTTGATCTTCGGCATCGTATAATACCAGATATTTTCCCGTACAAAGTGGCAGGGCGTAGTTCAGAGCTTTGGGCTTGGTGCGTGGCTCGGCATAGGGAACCGCGATCAAATCGAAGTAATCTGGTAATTTTAGTTTTCTGATGGCCTCAATAGTCTCGGTGTCATCAGCTTCGCATATGAGCTTAATCTCCAGCCTGTCCTTGGGCCAGTTCAGTTTGGAAAGATGGAAGCAAAGGTCACTCACCTGACCCGCTTCTTGGTGCAGTGCTACGACAACGGAATAACTGGGTAGGGTGTCTTGTCGGATGTTTTCCAGTTCGCGGGTTGTGGGACCAACCATTTTTGCCTCATAGCCTGAAAGCAAAGCCAAACGGCAAAGCACACTGGCCAAATAAAATATCGATAGAAAGATCAATACCGCATTGGAAAAATACGGAATGCCGGATATCCAGCCGCCCAATAAAGTGGCAATCAGGGTGCTGAAAAACAATGCTTGTGTAGGCGTAAAGGTTCGCTTTGACGATAGGTGGGGGAAAAGCTCATGCAGGGCATTTATCGCTCGGGCGAGGTGGGTTTTTCTATTTGTCTCAAAGGCTGCCTTGCGTTCTACGGCACGTGATCTTTGTGATTTGAAATGATTGGTACGAAAGGCATGGTTGGCGAGGTTCTTTAGCCGCCTTGTATTTCTGTGGATCGTTTCAATGCGGTCCCGGTGCTGTTTTGAAAGAGAATTTTCTCGCGCATTCAGTGAGGCCTTGACCAGGTCGCGATAGGTAACGGCGGCACGATTGTGATAAATTTGAGTAGCAGAATGTTCGTTCGACAACGTGCCTTTAGGCACCTCGAAATCTTCTTGCGTTTTATTGAAATCGCCCGCCCGGCGCATAGGCTGTTCCCTCGACACGATAATACTGATACACCCATTTTACTGGATTCAGGCTAGATCAAAGCGCGGTACATGAGCAACATTCTTCTTGAAAATTTTAGTATTCGTTCGTTTTTTATTGATACTCTTAGGAATAAGTCACAGGTATTTTTGTTTGTTGCTGTGTTGACGAGCTTATTTACAAGTCAAAGTGCCTTGGCGCAAGAAAGCTTTGTTCCCAATTTTTGGGATAAGCACGAGCGCTTTGTTAAACCGGATATGTCGGATGTTCCGCGATTGCGTTTTTTGACAACGACGGATTTTCCACCCTTTAATTTCATTGATCGTAACAAACGTCTCACCGGATTTAATGTGGATCTGGCACGTGCGATTTGCCATGAGCTTGGGATAATCAAGCGGTGCCAGATACAGGCTCTGCCATGGGACGAGCTGGAGGGAGCCCTCAAAAAGGGTGACGGTGAACTAATACTGGCCGGTACTGCGATCAGTGAGGAAAGCCGGAAGATTTACAATTTTTCGCGACCATATTTTCATATTCCCGGCCGGTTCGTTACTCGGCAGGATGGGGGGCTTCGCGACCCGATCTATGATAATTTATTCAAAAAAACCACGGGTGTTGTGACAGGTTCTGCCCATGAGGCCTATTTTTCGAAAGTTTTTGGTGAGCGTAAATTTACCACCTTTGCTACCCGAACTGATGCTCTGGCTGCATTGCAGAAAGGCGAGGTGGATGCGGTGTTCTCCGATGGTCTTTCGTTGGTGTTCTGGCTGGCTTCTGCTGCGTCCAACAATTGCTGCCGGTTTGTTGACGGGCCGTTCTTGTCTGAGGAATATTTTGGCAAGGGCTTGGCGGTAGCGATGCCCAAGGGCAATGAAAAATTGAAAGCCGCGATGGATTTTGCGTTGAAATCTATCAATGATAAAGGGGTGTTTACCGAACTTTATCTGCGCTATTTCCCGATCGGGATGTTTTAGATTTGTTTGTTCTCACGGCCATATCAAGCTGGCGCTTGGGTCTCCGTATGGGCGGCGCAACTAGCGGCCGGGTGGCTCTTCGCCACCTGAACAAGTCAAACTTGCTTTTAGGCACTTATTTTCGAAACGGCACCATCAAAATCCAGTCGAGGCGTGCAGGTTTTTCGTCCTGCCATTGGCCAAGACCGATGGTCATGCCGTCATGGCCCTTCTTTGGTTGATCGATATAGGTGCCGAACATGCGATCCCAGATGGATAAATTAAAGCCGTAATTTGAATCGGTTTCGTTGCGCTCTGTCGAGTGGTGGACGCGGTGCATGTCGGGGGTGACGATCAGTAGCCGAAGGATTTTATCGACACTTAGGGGTAGTTTGAAATTTGAGTGATTGAACAATGCGCCGCCATTGAGGACGATTTCGAAAACCAGCACACTTGCTGCTGGTGCGCCGATTGCCAGTACGATTAGATATTTCCAGAACATCGACAGGACTATTTCAATAGGGTGAAAGCGTATTGCCGTTGTCACATCAATATCGATATCGGAATGGTGCATGCGGTGGATGCGCCAAAAAATCGGAACTTTATGAGAGGCCAGATGAGAAAACCAGATGGCAAAATCGAGCACAAGAAATGAAATTGCAAAGGCCAGCCAATAGGGCAGGGCGATCATGTTAAACAGGCCATAGCCATTTTCCGTAGCCCAAAGGGCAGCGCCCACGGCGGCGGTTTTAAACAGCAGGCGGACCAGAATAGAGTCGATGAGAATAATCGCCCAATTGGTGAACCATCGGAGCATTTTAACCGGGCGAAGTTTGCGCCGGGGAGCGAGAATTTCAAGAATTGCCATTATGGCAAACAGGCCTAGAAAAACTGTCAGTCTGATTGTGGCCTCGCTCATTATGTCTCCTTAAGTACTATAAAGTTTGGAACCGAGCTCTTGCGCCGCGTTCAATTGCTGCGCAGGTCAGTCGGTCGATGTTCATTTTTTGGCGCAGAATCTGCAGCAGGCGTAATTCGGTTTGTTCAACGTAGAGATCAGCGGCGGCCACATCCACGGCCAACGCGTAAGCTGTTTCGTGAAGATGCTCCGGCAGGGCTTCGATCGCGTTTTGGATGATTTGGTCAAGACCATTGTCATTCTGCAAAATGAGGCTGCACGCGGCCACGTCTTCCACCAGACTATCTGTGTTATAACCTACAAAAACCGGCAGAGTTTTGATGGCATCGCCCATCTTGGCCAGTTCAGCGTCGCCCATGGAGCGGTCGACGGCGGACATGGTAACCATGACATGGATCAAAGCCTGATGATGGGTGAGGTTCGTCATGAAATTCTGCCTTTGTTTGAAATCCGATTGATCCTTTAATTATGCAGTTTTGGCCTGATCTTCAAGCCGCTTGGAAAATTGATTTTTTTAGGCTAACAGTTTCTCCGATATTAACCGATGGAATAAACCTTATGACCGGCTCTATTTTGACCCCGCTTGATCTTTCCTCTGACATTGTGAGCGCTGCTCAAAGTGCCAAGTCGTGGACCTTTGAAGAGGCGCGAAAGCTGGTCAAGCGTTATGAGAAAACCGGCTATCCTGATGAGGTTTTGTTCGAGACGGGCTATGGCCCTTCCGGCCTGCCGCATATTGGTACCTTTGGCGAAGTGGCTCGAACCACGATGGTGCGCCACGCATTCAGGGTTTTGAGCGAAGACAAGGTTAAAACCAGACTGTTGTGTTTTTCCGACGATATGGATGGTTTCCGTAAAGTGCCGACAAATGTTCCTAACCAAGAAATGTTGGCGGGATTTATTGGCAAGCCACTTTCCAGAGTTCCTGATCCTTTTAGCAATGAATATGAGAGTTTTGCACATCACAACAATGCAAGATTGCGTGATTTATTGGACCGGTTTGGCTTTGATTATGAATTTGCCAGCTCGACCGATTATTACACTTCCGGCAGGTTCGACGAGATGCTGTTGAAAATGCTCGAAGTCTATGACGATGTGATGGAGATCATATTGCCGACCCTTGGCGAAGAACGCAGGGCGACATATTCCCCGTTTCTGCCTGTATGCCACCGTACGGGCAATGTGCTGCAAGTGCCAATTATAGACCGTGATGTTGAGCGCGGTACGATAATTTATGAGGACCCTGAAACCGGAGAACGTGTCGAAACGGAAGTTACGGGCGGCAAGGTCAAGTGTCAGTGGAAAGCTGATTGGGCCATGCGCTGGGCAGCCCTTGGTGTGGCCTATGAGATGGCGGGCAAGGACTTGATTGATAGTGTTAAGCTCTCGTCACGTATTTGTCGGGCCCTTGGCAAACGTCCGCCGGAAGGGTTCAACTATGAATTGTTTCTGGATGAGGGCGGGCAGAAAATTTCTAAATCCATCGGTAATGGCCTGACCATAGATGAATGGCTGACCTATGCGTCGCCCGATAGTCTTTCCCTGTTCATGTATCAAAAACCTAAAACAGCCAAACGGCTTTATTTCGATGTGATACCTCGCACTGTGGACGAATATTTTCAACATTTGCGCGGGTTTGAAGGACAGGATGCAGCGCAAAGATTACAAAATCCTACATGGCATATTCATTCGGGCAATCCCGAGCCGGTCGATATGCCGGTGACTTTTGCCATGCTGCTAAACCTCGTTAGCGCGTCCAATGCAGATGACAAGGATATCCTTTGGGGCTTTATTTCCAATTATGGTTCGGATATTTCACCTGAGACCCATCCCAAGCTTGATGAAATGGTGGGGTATGCTATTCGCTATTTCAATGATTTTGTGAAGCCCAACAAGGTTTTCCGGGCACCAAACGATCAGGAACGCTCGGCAATCGAGGATTTGGGCAAGCGCCTTGGTGCGCTTGATCCGGCGAGCGATGCTGAGACCATTCAGACGGAGGTGTTTTCCGTTGGCAAGGATCATGGATTTGAAAACCTGCGTGAATGGTTTCAGGCGCTTTACCAGATTTTGTTGGGGCAAGATCAGGGGCCGCGCTTTGGGTCATTCATTGCCATTTACGGCATTGAGAAAACCCACACGATGATCGATGAAGCGCTGGCCGGTAAGTTTCTAGCCTAGGGCTATTCAATATCGCTGAAAAATACGCCGATCAGATATCCTGATTTTGACCTGATGATACGGGCGCGAACCTCGCCCTTATCGAACTGGAGCAGCCATCCGCGCGCTGTTTTTTGCGCTGCGCTGTAGGAGCCGCCCTGTTTTTGCAGATCTCTTGCGATGTTCCGGAGCATAAACGGGGTGAGTTCCGTTCTGGCTGCCGGTTCTATCCATTCGGCAGAAATCTGTTGATTTGAAAACAGGGCCTTGAAGAGAAGAGGATCGGTTGTGGGGAAATCTGCGGATAGGGCCGAGCCTGCTTGTGGCAAAGTAAAAAGCGCCAATAGAGCCAGTGTTTTAAATGATTTCATATCAGCTTCCCCACGCGCAATTATCAAAAGGCGTATACGAAACCAGACGTTCCGGCGTTCCTGTTTTTGCCAGTCGTGAACAGCCTTCCAATGCGTCTTCATTCTCAAAAACACCGATGGTTCCATTGGCATCGGCAGAGGCGATACAGTGGGTTTGCTTCGGAGCAAGGGCCTTGTTAGAGCGTTTGCCATTGCTTGCCTCGGCGACAAACAGCAGGGTTGTGTCGCTGTCATTGGTCACGCATATTTTTCCGGCAAAGTCGGTGATCGTCCCCCCGTCTGCTTTCAGGGAAGTTTTTTCAGGGGTAATCTTCGGAGCTATGCTGTCTTTCTGTGAGAAAGTTGCCAGATAGGCGGCTACATTACGGCGGTCTTTTTCCTTCTTAAGTTTGAATTTCATTTTGCTTTTTGCTTTTCTTGTCTCGAGATAAACACGCAGGAAGTTACGTGGATTTTCCAGATATTCAAACACCAGATCCTCGCTCCAGATCAGCCCTTTTTCGCCAGCAGCTTTGGTGCTTTTGCCGTAGCGATAGCCTTCAAAAGTGCCTGCCTGACGACCGATGACGCCGGTCAGAACCGGGCCGGTGGAATTTTTTGCGCCTTCGCCAATTTTATGACAGGCCCCGCATTTCTTGAATGTTTTGGCTCCGGCCTCTGCGTCTCCTGCTGCGTGGGCGATATTGACCGATCCTGCAATTACCATGAAGGTACTGGCGCAAAATATGCGAATGGCTGCGTTAGGAATGGCTGACTGCGGCTGCTTGATAATGGATGTCACTGGAGGCTCTCCTTAGCTCAATTGCGCGTTCCTCTAAATAATTGTGAGCGGAATGATCACTGTCCAGTCACGCCTGTGTGAATTAGAATCACTCTAAGTTGAGGATGCTTGAGGCGGATGTGAGACCTGCATTTGTCATTTGATGACTACTCTTGAGGCATTGAAAAATATGTAACTAAGGAGAATTAGATGACCTGGAAAAATTTAACTTGTGCAGCCTGTCTCGCCATAGCTGGAACAATTTCCTTTGGTGTTGTTGGCGCTAATAGCCAGATGGCACCTTTTGGCGGTGATGATGATGTGGCTTATTCCAAAGCGCTTTGGGCGGAGATGGAAAAAATCAAACTGGCAGGCGATGGGGCTATTCGTTCTTTCCCTTATGAAGGCACAGAGCCGCATGGATTTGTGCTGGAAACGTTTTATGCATCCGCTACCATTAACGGTCACACGGGTGAATTGATTGTTAAGCGCAATTACGGCCCCAAGGACGTGGAAGTTGAGACCGTTCAAATGGAGCCGGCCAAGCATTTGGGCGCTATCACCGTAATGTTCAAACGCGAAGATGGCTACGATTCAGACAACCAGAACTGGTTCTGGGTGAAGTATTTGCCTGATGGTTCACTGGACAAAAACCCCAAGGGCATGATGCTTGCCGGTAAAGTCGCCAAGGGCGCAAAAGCAGGCTGTATCGCCTGTCATACCGGCGCGCCGGGAGGAAACTACATTTTCACCAAGTGATCTCACTTGAGGGACTGTAGTTGCTGAGAAGGCAGTCGCGATAATTCTCCACGGCAGCCTTCTTCATAAGCGCCTTGGCGCGTATGAAGAAGGCTGTTTGTTCTCGCGGCGTATCCAACTTTGCTTGGGCCTCCGTATGGGCGGCGCATTAGCGCCGGGCGGCTCTTCGCCGCCTTGAACGCTGTGCTTGGTGATGGGAAAAGGTTGGTGGGGAATTACTGGCTGGCCCAGAGGATGCGGCCAATCCATTCGATTTCTTCTAGGGGATAGGCGGTGTCGCCTTCGCCCGTTTGGCCTGAATGGACTTCGATTTGTTTGGCGGTTTTTCTGGCAAGAATTTTTGCCATTATCTTTCCAGATGTGGTTTTAAACACGATCCGGTCGTCCTTGCGCACAGAGGCGTTGGAGGCGATGATCAAGACGTCGCCCTCGCAATATAGAGGGTGCATGGAGTTTCCTGTGACTTCCAGTGCGTAGACTTTATCCTGATCGTCCGTGGGGAAGCTGATTTCGTCGCAGTCTTTTGCCGTGGGGAAGCCGCCCGCATCGAAAAAACCTCCGGCACCGGCCTGATCAAATCCTACGAGTGGCATGTTTTGGTTGCCGGGCATTGGATAGTTTTGATCCGGCATTTTGCGTTGCACCGGCTTTGGTGCACCAGCATCTTCTGCAAATTCAAAAAATTCTGAGACAGTAACCTGCGTCGCCCGCAATGCTTTGGCTATGGATTCTGTCGAAGGCCAGCGCTGGCGGCCGTTGGCTGTATGGCGTTTTGATTTGTTGAAGCTGGTTGGGTCAAGGCCGGAATTTCGGGCAAGGCCCGAAGCAGTGAGCTGGTTATTTTCCGCTAATGCGTCAATCGCCGCCCAAATCTGATCATGCGTAAGCATGAATGTTTCTCCGTAAACGCAAGACCCATTACAGGAAATTATTCCTGTAATGGTTAACATAGGAAAATTGCTATGTCTATAGGTTGAATTCTGCGTATTACTTGTTATTGACTAGGATTATTCAAGTCTAAACTACTCTGGCTTGAATGCAGCCCGGCCTGAAGTGATCATTCTATCAAGATAGTCGATGCGATCCTGACCCCAAAATACTTCGCCATCGTAAACATAAGCTGGTGCGCCAACCGCATCTACCGCCATGGCCGCCTTGGTATTGGCGGCGTGGAGTTCGGTGCTGCTATCTTCGTGGGATGCGGCAAGAGTTGCAGCTGCGTCATGGCCACAGGCTTCTAACAACTCGCTCAATACGGCTTCATCAGAAATGTCGAGTTCTTTAGCCCAGAAGGCTTCGGGAAGGGCGAAAAGGAATGATTTGACGTCTTTTCCCTGATTGATCAGAGCGCAGGCGCACAAATCTGCGCGCGCGGGATTAGTAGGGAAAAATTTGGGCATGGTGTTGAGAGCAACGCGGCGAAGTTCCGAGATGCGTTGGAGTTCCAGCAGACGATAGCGCTGACGCACGGGCGGACGCTGGGGCACGGGGGCGGCGCCGGAATTGGCGAATACGTCGGCCATATTGAAAAGTTTGACGTTCACGGTCTTACCGTGTTTTGCCGCCATATCGAAAAAGGCCTGATGCCCCATATAGGCGAAAGGTGAGATGATGGAGAGGTAATAATCAATATGGTCGGACATAAATTGGTTTCCTTTGAAAATAAGAAAACCGACTTATGCACGATGATGGGTATCGATCAATATGCCATGGGCAAAAATTAAAATAGGTAAAGTAATTGTGTGCTCACCCCTGTAGCAAACAAGCACAGGGGTGAGGCAGATAGCTTTGTGCAAGCAGCTTAAATTAAGCCGCTTTTTGCTTGGCTGGTTTGCCGTATGGGTTGAACCGGTCGTAGAATTTTTCGTTGGTTTTTGCCATTTCGAGCAGCAATTTGTTTGGCTTGAATTGTGAACCGTATTTCTTTGCCAGCCTCTTGCACATATCGACGAAGGCAGTAGAACCCATGCCGTCAATGTAGGAAATTGCACCGCCCGAGAAGGGGGCGAAACCAAAGCCTAGAATGGAACCCACATCCGCTTCGCGCACGTCAACCACGACGTTTTCAGCAACACAGCGTGCAGCTTCCAGAGCGATGGTGGCGTGGAAACGGTTTTTGAGTTCCTGCACGTCGAGGGTGTCAGGATCGACTTGCGGGTAGAGGTCTTTCAGACCGGGCCACAGATGTTTCTTTGCCGGTTTATCTGGATACTCGTAAAAACCCTTGAGGTTTTTGCGGCCAAGGCGACCGTGTTTTTCAACCATGGTGTCGATCAGTTCCACATGGCGCGGATCGACGGCTTTTTCACCCATATCGCGGATGGTTTGATGCAGGATTTTGTGGGAGAGATCGATGGCTGTTTCATCGTTCAGCATTAATGGGCCGATTGGCATGCCTGCCATTTTTGCTACATTGTCGATCATTGCTGCCGGTACGCCTTCGATCAACATGTTGTAAGCTTCGCTCATATAGCGCAGCACGCAACGGTTGACGTAGAAGCCGCGGGAATCGTTCACCACGATCGGTGTTTTCTTGATGATGCGGATGAAATCAAGCGCCATGGCGATGGCTTTATCGCCGGTCTTTTTGGCTTTGATGACTTCGGTGAGCATCATGCGATCCACCGGTGAGAAGAAGTGAATGCCGACAAATTGCGCTGGCCGTTTAGAGAATTTCGCAAGATCGGTGATTGGAATGGTCGAGGTGTTGGATGCAAAGATTGCGTCCTTCGACATGTGGGCTTCGGCCTGTTCCGTGACGATTTTCTTGACTTCGGAATCTTCGAACACCGCTTCAACCACCATGTCCACATCGGATAGCATATTGTAATCCGTTGTTGGTGTGATGAGGTTGAGGAGAGCTTCTTTCTTCTCAGGTGTTGAACGCTTGCGGCTGATGGCTTTATCGAGCAGCGCTTCGGAATGGGCTTTGCCCTTGTCGGCTGCGGCTTGGTCGCGGTCGATCAGGATCACTTCGATGCCGGCTTTGGCGGAGACGTAGGCAATGCCTGCGCCCATGAAGCCTGCGCCGAGAACACCGATTTTCTTGATGCTGTTTTCCGGCACGCCATCGGGGCGGCGAGCGCCTTTGTTTAGCTCCTGAATGGACATGAACAGGGTGCGGATCATCATGCCAGCTTCTGTCGAGCGCAGCACTTCGGTGAAGTAACGTGCTTCAACTTTGAGAGCGGTATCCATGGGAAGCAACAGGCCTTCATAGACGCATTTCATGATGGCACGGGCACCGGGATAATTATCCTGCGTCTCGCGGCGATAGATGGCGTTTGCCGGTGGGAAAAGCTGGAAACCAGCAGGGGAATAAACCGGACCGCCGGGGAGTTTGAAGCCTTTGACATCCCATGGCTGAACAGGCTTGAGGCCATCCAGAATGAGTTTTTTGGAAACCGCGATGAGATCATCAGCGGAAGCAATTTCGGTGACGAGGCCGAGGCTCTTGGCCTTTTTGGCATCGTAATTCTTGCCCTGAAGCAATAGTTGCAAGGCTTCCTGCGTATGGATCAAACGAGGCACGCGCTGGGTACCGCCGCCGCCGGGTAGAAGGCCGACCTTCACTTCAGGTAGACCAACTTTGACAGAGGGATCATCGACAATCACGCGGGCGTGGCAGGCGAGGGTGATTTCGAAACAGCCGCCGAGTGCCGGACCGTTGATTGCAGCAACCCACGGCTTGCCGCTAGTTTCCAACTTGCGCAGAAGCTGGTTCATGCGGTATGCGCCTTCGAACAATGCCTTGGCGGATTCTTCGGGCTTTGCGTCTTTTTCGGCCTGATAGCGTCCGACCAATTCCTGGATCATCGCCAGATCAGCGCCTGCTCCGAATGCCTTTTTGCCGGAGGTGAGAACTGCACCCTTGGTGCCTTCATCCGAGGCAACCTGATCAATGATCGCTTCCCATTCTTCGAGCACATTGGCGTCAATGACGTTCATTGATCTGCCGGGCATATCCCATGTTACCAGCGCGATGCCATCGGCATCATTTTCGACGGTGAAATTTTTATAGGTCATCATATTTTCCTCATTAAACCAGATGCGCTCTTTGGGCATCAATGGATTTGGTCAGATGGGCATCAACTTCGCCCGTATGTTTTGTTTCTTGCGGTTCAAACAACATGATCCAGCAATCATTTTCGGCAATCGGTGAATGTTCGACGCCTCTTGGTACTACGTGGATGTCGCCTTCTTTGAGGGCAACATCATCGCGGTCGCGGTAGCGAATGATGCAGTCGCCTTTGAAGACTAAAAACACTTCGTCCTCATCAGCATGATCATGCCAGACGAACTCGCCATTCATTTTGGCGAGCTTGACTGATTGCCCATTGGCATCGGCAACGACGCGGGGTGACCAGTATTCAGTCACTTGGTCAAACTGTTGCCAGATGTTCAATTTGGACATGGTTGTTACACCCGCTCGATGATGGTTGCCGTTCCCATGCCCGCACCAATACAAAGGGTTACCAATGCGGTGTTGAGGTTACGACGCTCAAGTTCATCGAGCACGGTTCCCATGATCATGGCACCAGTGGCACCCAATGGATGGCCCATGGCAATCGCTCCGCCACAAACATTCATCTTGTCGTGGGAGATTTCGAAATGCTGCATATAGCGCAGAACCACGACAGCGAAAGCTTCGTTTAATTCAAAGAGATCAATATCATCAAGAGTCATCTTCGCGCGTTTGAGCAGCTTTTCGGTGACATCAATCGGGCCGGTGAGCATCAGTGCTGGATCGGAACCGATATTGGCGTAAGCGCGGATTTTTGCGCGTGGTGCTGTGCCAATTTTCTTAGCCGCTCTCTTGGAACCAAGGACAATGGCTGCTGCGCCATCGACGATGCCGGATGAATTGCCTGCGTGGTGTACGTGGCGAACGGCTTCCACATCGGGGTGAGCCTGAATGGCAACGGCGTCAAAGCCGCCCATTTCGCCCATCATCACGAAGGAGGGGTCGAGGGATGCAAGGTTTTGCATGTCGGTGCCGGGGCGCATGTGTTCATCTTTGGCAAGGATGGTGATGCCGTTTTGGTCTTTTACCGGAATGACGGAATTATCAAAGTAACCCTTTTCCCATGATTTGGCGGAACGCTTTTGGCTTTCCACCGCATAGGCATCCACATCGTCGCGGGAGAAACTGTATTTGGTGGCAATCAGATCAGCCGAAATGCCCTGCGGCATGAAATAACTCGGCACAGCAACGCTTGGGTCCATCGGCCATGCGCCGCCGGACATGCCCATGCCAACGCGGCTCATGGATTCAACGCCGCCTGCGATAACGATATCATCGCTGCCAGCCTGAATTTTTGCGGCACCCAGATTGATGGCATCGAGGCCGGAGGCGCAGAAGCGGTTGATTTGCATGCCGGGGGCTTGTGTATCGTAGCCTGCTTCGAAGATTGCGGCACGCGCAATATCGGCACCTGCTTCGCCCACAGGGTCAACGCAGCCCAAAATGACATCGTCAACTAAAGTGGTGTCGAGTTCGCAGCGGTCGCGCACGGCTTCCAGTGTTTTTGCGGCCAGACGAACAGCGGGCACTTCGTGCAGGCTGCCGTCCTTTTTGCCCCGTCCGCGCGGTGTGCGAACATGATCATAGATAAATGCGTCTGCCATTATGGCCTCCTATAGTAAGTTATCGATTAGCCCTCGTGGCCTTCGACAATGGTAATTTGTCCGTTGGATGCGGCGATGCGGTGTTCGCGTGCGGCCACATAATCGGGGGAATTGTAGCAGGCCAAAGCAGTTTGATAGCTTTCAAACTCAATGATAACATTGCGTGAATATCCATCGCCTTCGGGAGCTTCGTAAGTGCCACCACGAGCCAGAAATTTTGCACCATATTCTTCGTAGGCAGGTGTTGCGCCTTTGATATATAATTTATAGCGCTCGGGATCATGCACTTCTACGTGCCCCATCCAATATCCTTTTTTAGCCATTTTGCTTCTCCTCGTTCGAGTTTGTATTTTTAAATTACGCTATGCATTGGAAGGCAGAATATCTTCCTGACTTTTCCAGCCATCCAGACCTTTTACCCGTTCGAGCCATTTTTTGATGTTGGGATAGTTATCCCAGTTTACACCATAATGTTCTGGCCAAAACAGGTAACCCACCAGCGATATGTCTGCGATGGTTGGACGCTCGCTCGCCACCCAATCACGGCCTTCTAAATGATGATTTAGTGTTTTGATGGCCGACATTGCCCGGCTTTTCATGAATTCGGTTTCCGGATCGCCGTCTTTGTTAAGAAACTTTTTCAAAAAACGCCATAGGGAAACATAACCGGTAAGTCTGTGGTTGTCCCACAGAATCCAGCGCATGATTTCGCGTTCCTCGGCTTTACTCTCGGGGCCGAACTTGCCAAATTTTTCTGCCAGATGATAAAGCATGACGCCGGACTGACTGATAATCAGATCGTTCTCAGTGTGATCGATCAGGACAGGCGCTTCTGCCATTTCGTTTTGCTCGCGATATTCCGAAGTTTTATGAGCGCCATTGAAAAAATCCACCCATTCAGCCTCCCAGTCTGCGCCGCATAGTTGCAACATCAGAGCGGGTTTGTAGCAATTTCCTGATTCAAGAAAACATTTAAGAGTGAAGTCAGCCATGGTGTTTTCTCTCTAGAGACTGCGTGCAATCAGCAGCTTCATAATTTCGTTGGTGCCGCCATAGATGCGCTGGACGCGGGCGTCGCGGAACATTCTGGCGATGGGATATTCATTCATATAACCATAGCCACCGAATAATTGCAGGCATTCATCGATAACTTTGCATTGTAGGTCGGTGAGTAGCAATTTGGCCATGGAAGCAGTGGTCTGGTCAAGGCGACCTTCCAGATGTTCAGCGACGCAATGGTCGACAAATACCCGCGCCATGGTGGCTTCGGATTTCATTTCGGCCAGTTTGAACTGGGTGTTTTGAAAATCCATCACCGATTTACCGAAGGCCTTGCGTTCTTTGACGTATTCAATTGTCAGCGCCAGTGCCCGTTCGATTGAAGCAATGGCCTGATTGGCGATTAGCAAGCGTTCCTGAGGTAGTTCATTCATCAGTTGGAAGAAACCGAGACCTTCTTCCTTGCCGAGCAGATTGGTCAGGGGCACTTTCATTTCATCGAAGAATAACTCCGAGGTGTCATTGGCTTTCAGCCCGATTTTATCGAGGTTGCGGCCACGCTTGAAACCATCAAGGTCTTCGGTTTCAATGACGATGAGGGATGTACCTTTGGCGCCTTTGCTTGGGTCGGTTTTGACCACCAGAATGACCAGATTTGCATTTTGTCCGTTGGTGATGAAAGTTTTCGAGCCGTTGATGCGGTATTGATTGCCGTCCTGAACTGCGGTGGTTTTGATGCCTTGAAGATCGGAACCGGCGCCCGGTTCTGACATGGCAATCGCGCCGATCAGTTCGCCTGTTGCAAGGCGCGGGAGCCATCTTTGTTTTTGTTCTTCTGTGCCGTGGTTTAAAATGTAGGGCGCAACGATGGCTGAATGAAGCGCGATACCGAAACCATCGAGACCGGCATGGCCGAGGCTTTCTATGATGGCCGCTTCATGGGCGTAAGTACCGCCTGCGCCGCCATATTCTTCTGGCACTGACGCGCATAGGAGGCCGGTCTGTCCGGCTTTTTCCCACGCGGAACGATCAACGATTTCGTTCTTTTCGTAAGTATCATAATGAGGGGCGATTTCTGCGTCGAAAAAGCGATCCGCCATGTCTTCCAACATGGTGACGTCTTCGGTTTTCCATGACGGTTTGGGTGTCCCCAAAATTTCAGCTGGATTGTTCATTAATTTCCCCCTTAAAATGCTGCTTCGTCCAATGCCATCATGGTTTCGCATCCGCTTTCGATGCGGGCCAGATGCGCTTTGGTTTCAGGCATGATGCGTTCCATGAAATATTTTCCGGTGACCAGTTTGGTCTGGTAGAATTCATCGCGGCCATTGGTGTCGCCCTCAAGGGCTTTGAGTGATTTTTCAACCATCATTGCCCACATATAACCGAGGGTAACCAGCCCCATCAAATGCATGTAGTCGGTGGAGGCAGCGCCCGCATTGTTGGGATTTTCCATGCCGTTTTTCATCAGCCACATGGTGGCGGCGTTGAGGTCTTTGACCGCATCAAATAGTGGTTTGGTATAAGGCTGCATAGCCTCGTTTTCTTTATGCTTTTTGGTGAAGTTGGAAACTTCTTCCATGAAGAGACGCATGGCGCGACCACCGTCTTTTGGCAATTTACGGCCAACCAGATCGAGTGCCTGAACGCCGTTGGCGCCTTCATAAATTTGCGCGATGCGGGCGTCACGAACGAATTGGTCCATGCCCCATTCCTGAATGTAGCCGTGACCGCCGTAAACCTGTTGTGCGGCAACCGTATTATCAAAACCTCTGTCGGTTAAAACGCCTTTGACGATCGGGGTTAAAAGGCCCATCAGATCGTCAGCTTGCTGGCGCTCTTCTTCATCGCCGGAGCGGTGGGAGATGTCGCCTTTGAGGGCTGCCCAAAGCAGGAATGCGCGGCCAGCTTCGTTGGATGCTTTGATGTTCATCAACATGCGGCGCACGTCTGGATGAACGATGATTGGATCGGCTTTTTTATCGGGATTAGCCGGGCCGGTTAGGGCGCGTCCCTGAATGCGATCCCGCGCATATTCAACGGCGTTTTGATACGCGACTTCTGAAATTGCCAGACCCTGAAGGCCAACGCCGAGGCGGGCTTCATTCATCATCACGAACATGGCGCGCATGCCCTTGTTCTTTTCTCCGATGAGATAGCCTTCGGCTTCGTCATAATTGAGCACACAAGTTGAATTCGCATGGATGCCCATTTTCTTTTCAATCGCGCCACAGGTGACCGGATTGCGTTCGCCCAAAGTGCCATCTTCCTTGATGAGGAATTTTGGTACGATGAAAAGTGATACGCCCTTTATGCCTTCCGGCTCACCTTCGATGCGGGCTAGAACCAGATGAATGATGTTTTCTGCAAGATCGTGCTCACCAGCGGAGATGAAAATTTTCTGACCGGTAAGTTTATAAGAGCCATCGGCATTCGGCACGGCTTTGGTACGCAACAGGCCAAGATCAGTGCCGCAATGGGACTCGGTCAAGTTCATGGTGCCGGTCCATTCGCCGGTGATCATTTTTGGCAAATAACCTTGCTTCTGTGCATCGGTGCCATGCACCTGAATGGCGGCCATGGCGCCCTGTGTCAGACCCGCATACATGGAAAATGCCTGATTGGAGGCAGAGAAATATTCGGCAACAGCCGTGTGCAAAACAAATGGCAATCCCTGACCGCCATATTCCGGGTCGGCTGCGAGACCATTCCATTCGCCAGCGCTGTGCGCGGCGTAAGCTTCTTTGAAACCTTTGGGTGTGGTTACCGAGCCATCGTCATGTCGGGTGCAGCCTTCCTGATCGCCTGAATGATTGATTGGCTGGAGGACTTCCTCGCAAAGTTTTGCGCCCTCGGTGAGAATTGCTTCGATCAAATCAGGGGTAGCATCTTCGAACCCCGGCAAATTATTATAACGCTCGATGTTCAAAACATCTTTCAATACAAACATGGTTTCTTCAACGGGTGCGCGGTAGCTAGGCATCTCAATCTCCCAATCGATCATATGTATATGAATAAGGCCAGTATGGACCCCAAATGGTGCGTTCTGCAAGATGCAGATTATTACTAATTGGAGCCTCTAAATTGCCTAATAGCAAACTATTACGTTTCCGTAAACGTCAATTGAAAAGCAGGTGAAATTTATGTGGGGAAATTCAAGGGAGCGAAGGGAGTGATTGCGGGGTGATGGGCTGTTGGAATTTGTCTGCTATTTTTGGTGAACAATCAGACACATTACACCCAGACCGGATTTGCCGGGGCGAACACATGAAACACTCTGAGCCTTAGTTCTTCCCGACTTGCAATACGCATTGTAGCTGTTGAGGTTGATTGGGTTGGTTGCCATGGTCCAAGCGGGGGCTCCGCTGGTACTGGTCGCATGCGTCTTGACCCGAAATTGGGCGCTGGCACGACTGTTGCCTGATGAACTTTTGCGACATTGAATATTATAAGGAACAAGCTTTTTGGATTTGAGCTTGCGGCCAAAACTCGTCATTGACCGGACTTTCATCCAGCCGGTGTATTTTGATGCCATACCTTCCGATGAATAGGCAATTGCGCTCAGCGCATAGAAAGTCAATGCGCAAAGAATTGCGATTTTTGTCATATTCTTCATTGGCGTTACTCCACAGAACTACGCTTGCACAGGGCGCTTTTTAGCGCCCTGACATTCCCACCAATCGTGGTTACGAGTTTCTGGCTTAAAGCATGCCTTCGAGAGAAGTGACGATGTCGCCCAGTTCTTCTATCGATTTATCCAACTCTATTTTCTGCTCACTTAGAATTACCATCTGGCCTCTGAATTTATCCAGTACCAATTGCAAGTGCCAGTTATTCTGATCTCCCAAATCATAGATTTCCATTAATTCATGGATTTCGATTAGGGAGAAGCCAACGCGCTTTGCCAGCAGTATCAGTTTTAACCGACTGCGATCTTTTAAGGAATATAGGCGCGTTGAGCCATTTCGTGCGGGCGTCATCAGCCCGCGGTCTTCATAGAAGCGAAGAGTGCGTAAAGTTACACTAAATTCCTTCGCTAAATCTCCGATTTTGAAAACTTCATTTTCGGATTTATATATGTGATCTGTACCATCGCGCACGATCAAACGATCAAGATGCGAAATGGTAGGTTCCCTGCCTGCCATTCGTATACTTTCTGCTCTCAAAACAGCTCTACGATGTCGCTTTGGGTCTTATCCTGTGAGATATCCACAATCGCAGGATTTTTAAAGCAACATGTTCTTCTTGAACACGGAGAATCGCAAAATATATATTCTGCCAGCCCCCAATGGTTAGATAACTAAGAAAATAACCGTTGTCAAAGTTTTCAAAGGTTCCAAGTAACAAAAATAATTGGGTACCTCTGATCCTTGCCCGTTAAGTTTCAAATTTCATTGTAATTACAATTTATTAGTTGAAATTATGGTTGGAAATTAAATTTTGTGGAAACGGTTTTTTTGTAAAAAAGAAGCCGAAATTTGTACAAATTTTACTCAGATTGAAAGATTAATGAGTTTTTAGCATTCAGTTAACCAGTTGTTTACCCTGAGCCGCGAAAACTGGGGCAGAGAAGAGCAGTGATTCTCTGATGATTTGAATAATTTTTCGACGAAGAACCAATATATCTGGATACCGATATGGGAAGAATGCGTTCGCAACTTAATGATCTAATCGCACAACAGGCGCAAATTGCGGCTGATGTTGGCGGAAATGTGGGAAGTGCTCCACAATACAGACCTGCCATGTATCACCCTCCCTATCATGAACAACGTGCGCCTTATCCGCAGGCAATGCCACATCAAACGATGCCGCCAATGCAACCTCAGCAAGATGTGCCCATGCAATACGCACAGCAGGCCTATCCAGTGGGTGGGCCAATTGGTGGAGATGTTTCTGGTATTAGGAGCAGTCTTGAACGTTTGTCGGGTAAATTGAACGAACTTACCCAAAACCAAAATACACCAGTGCATTTGCAGTCTGGCACCCAGAGCAATTATATGCCCGACCTGCAGCAGGAATTTGCTGCTCTTCGCCGCGAAATAGCAACCCTTAGCAGTGCAGCTGCTAACAGTGCCGTTGGCAGTGAAGTTTTTGGCAGCATCAAGCTGATTGCAGAAGGCATGCGGCAATTGCAACTTCTTCAGGGTGAGCAACCTGCGCAGTTTGGGCAGGTTTCCTCTTCGTTGCAGGCAATTCATTCGCAACTTGATCAATTGAACAGGGCAGCGCCACAGGGCGGGGTTCAGGTGGATTTGACGCCATTGCAGGATGATCTGGAGAGTAATTTTGCAGCGCTTGGTCAGCGCCTCGAAATGATGACCAATGATCAAAACCAGATCGGTGAGCTGGTACAGGCAATCGATGGCAGTCATGCCGATATCGTCAGCAGGCTTCATGCTTTGGCGGAACATTCTCCTGCCGAGAATGTTTCTGATATGCGCACGCAATTGCAAAACATTGCTTCAACATTGTCTGGTCTTTCAAGTGCGGGGGGCAGTGTATCCGGGGGCAATTTGAGTTCGCTTGAAAAGCGGCTTGATGACATAACGCATGGCATGGTGGCGCTTAGCGTCAATGTGAATGAAGGATCAAGTCAGGAAGCGCTGGAACGGGTGGAAGCCCGTGTTACTACCCTTGCTAAAACCATCGACACTTTTGTGGCAGAAGGCGCGAGCAGGGCATCTGGTGGGACCGGCGGGAACAATGATGAAGCGCTTCATGTGCTGAGCTCACTGACCGGCCATATTGATGTTTTATCTCAAAAAATTGATGGACTGACCGCTGTTCCTGCCGGTGCGAAAGGCAAGCAGACAGCATTTATTCGCAATGATGACGGCATCATCAAAAAGCTTGATGAGCTTGTGTCGCGGATGGATGATCTCCAAGCGAACGGATCGCGCGGTGGTGAAGGAAAACAACTGGCTGCGTTTGAAAAACAATTGAGCGATATCGCGTCCCATCTGGGGGCTGCGGGGAGCGGGACATTTGATTTTTCCCATCTGGATGAGCGGCTGGATACGATTGAACAACAGGTTGCGGTTAGCCGGGATATAGCCATTGAAGTTGCCAGCAAAGTGGCAAGTCAAGCGGTTAACGATACATTTGAGAGAGCAAATATTGGCGGTGGGCAGGCAGGTGGCCCGGCCATTGACGCAAAAATATACAGCGATATCGCCGCTGACATTCGTAAATTGCAGGATAGTTCTCAATCGCAGAACTCTGATAACCGGCAAGTTTTTGATTCCGTTCGCGGCAGCTTGAATACAATCATTACCCGGCTTGGCGATATTGAAGGAATGATTGCAACTACCGGAAAGAATACTCCGGCGGCAAGACAGGTCTTGGCAGCCCAACTCGAAGCGAAATCACAAGCGGTATCTCAGGCAACATCTTCTGCTATGGAAATGCCTTCGCAACAATCGAGCAAGCAGGCAAGGGCGCCGTTAGCTGGCACCAAAAACGAAACGCAGACTGTCGAGGAAGTTGTTGCGGTCTCCAAGGACAAGACGGATCGCCATGTTGAGCCTGTGCGCTCGCAAGAACGCTCTTCGGATGGCTCTGCTGGGCGGGAAGTTGTGCCGCCATCCCTTGATATGAAGGAACTTCCTGAAGTTGATGATACGCCGATGGAACCTGGTTCTGGTGGGCCGGATTTGGCAGCGCTTGTGCAACAAGCCAATCAACGCAAAAAAGAAGAACAGGAAACGAGCAACGTTACCGGAACTGATTTTATTGCTGCTGCGCGCCGTGCAGCTCAGGCTGCTGCGCTGGAAGCCAATGCCGCTGAAGCTGACGAAAAAAACAAATCGAAATCCAAGCTGAAGTTTCCTCTTGCCGACTTTTTTGCCAGACGTAAAAAGGTTGTGCTGATGGCTGCGGCTGCGGTGTTGATTGCGACAATGGCTGTGCCAATTGCTACAGCGTTCCTGAATGGCGAAGGCATTGACAAGATTGCAGGTTTTGGGAAACCCGCAGAACAAACTGCTGTTGCGCCCGCACCTAAAATGCTGGACCAAACGCCGGTTGCTGGTATCGACAATCTAGCTGTCGGGTCAATCAGCAAGAGCCTCGAAAGGGGCGATAGCAAAAGCAGCACAACGCTCATGGCGGTGCCTGATAGCTCTATGTTGTTGGATGAAGAAATTCCTTCTGGCGGGTTTGCCATCGGAAATAGCATGATGGACAGCTCTCGGTTCAGGAGCGAACAATCCATGGAGATGGCCGCCAAAGTTGGTACTGCCATCACTAACGCGCCCGTGCCTTCATCGAATGTGGGCAATATCCAATTACGGCAGGCAGCGGCGAGTGGAAATCTTTCTGCGCTGTTTGAAATTGGCCGTATTTATACGGACGGAAATGGCGTCGATCGCGATTTAACCGAAGCTGCCAAATGGTATCGACTGGCGGCAGAACGCGGGCATGGTCCGGCTCAATACCGGCTTGGCAATTTCTTTGAAAAAGGCCACGGCATGGTTCGTGATATTGACGAGGCCATGGTGTGGTATCGTTTAGCTGCGAAACAGGGCAATGCGCTTGCCATGCATAATTTGGCGGTCGTCACTGCCATGGGAACGCAAAGTGCCAAGGCTGATTTAGAGATTGCGGCTGGATGGTTCGAAAAAGCTGCTGATCTGGGCATCAAGGATAGTCAGGTCAATCTGGGAATTCTCTATACCAAGGGTTTGGGGGTCGGGAAAGATTTGGTCGCGGCCTATAAATGGTTCGGTGTTGCTTCACTCGCTGGCGATTCGGATGCTTCTTCCAAACGCGACACAATTGCCGGTTTGATGACGCAAGATCAGCTGGAACATGGACGGGCTGAAATCGAACTTTGGAAAAAAACACCAATTGATGACAATGCAAATTTTGTCGAAATTCCAAATGAATGGAAAGGCAATGCGTTTGCCAATGGTAAGCAGAGCATGCGCAATACCATTCGCGGTGCGCAGATGCTGCTGTCTAAAATGGGTTTTGACGCAGGGCCTGCCGATGGCTTGATGGGAACCAAGACCCGTAATGCGGTAATGGCATTCCAACAGCGAGCCGGGATGACCGTTGATGGTAAAATCAGCGCCGGACTGATTGCCAAACTTAAAGGCGGCGCTGCTTAAAGCTTGGGATGATATCTGCGCTAACGCGAAATGATTGCTACTAAAGATGAATTTTAATTATCCACCGAATGGCCCCATACATTGACAACGTACTATGTGTGGCGCAATAACGGCTAAATGGTTCAGGTCGTTTCTGGCACCGGGTTTTAAATCCATGTGCGTCTGCCTGTCCTTCTTATGTAACCCATTTGACGAGGGTGCCCGTGAGCATCTATCTACCCATCGCGGAAATGTCCGTCAGTGTTTTTATTCTATTTGGAATGGGAGCTGCTGTGGGCTTTTTGTCCGGCATGTTTGGGGTTGGCGGTGGTTTTTTGATGACGCCATTGTTGATATTTTATAATATTCCACCAGCGATTGCGGTTGCGACCGAAGCAAACCAGATTGTCGCCTCATCGTTTTCTGGTGCACTGGCGCATTTGCGCAAGGGAACTGTGGATGTGAAGCTGGGTGTCGTGCTGCTTACTGGCGGCATAGCGGGGGCTACGGGCGGGGTTTATATTTTCTCGGCTTTGCGAACAGCTGGCCAGCTGGATTTGATTATCTCCATTTTATATGTGGTGTTTTTGGGATCGATCGGTGGTCTGATGACCATTGAAAGCATCGGCGCCATGCGCAAGGTCAAAAAAGGCGTTCCCAGCGATCGGCGCAAACCGGGGCAGCATAACTGGATACATGGCCTGCCGTTCAAAATGCGGTTTCGCAAATCCAAACTCTATGTGAGTGCCATTCCGATTTTGCTGCTGGGTGTTCTGGTGGGGCTGCTTGCATCCATTATGGGTGTTGGTGGTGGCTTTATCATGGTGCCGGCGATGATTTATCTGCTGCATGTGCCAACCAATGTGGTGATTGGAACGTCGCTGTTTCAGATCATTTTTGTGACTGCCTATACGACCATTATTCAATCCTCCACCAATCAGACGGTTGATGTGGTGCTGGCGTTTATCTTGATGGTTGGCGGAGTGATTGGTGCGCAGTTTGGCGCAGCTGCCGGACACAAACTGCGCGGGGAGCAATTGCGCATATTGCTTGGGCTGATGGTTTTGGCGGTATGCCTTCGCCTTGGCTATGATCTGGTGGTAACGCCGGACGATTTGTTCTCGCTTAGCTTTTCAAATGTCGGGGTGGGGCACTGATGTTGGGTCGCTGCTTCCATATCCTGACAGTTGTTTTTTCGTTGGTGGTGAGTTTATTTGCCCTTTCATTGGCTCATGGTGAAGAGCTGCAAATTGGTGTTTCCGTTGATACTGTTCCGGTGAATTCCAGTTTTTCAGGCACTAGAATTTTCGTGTTTGGCTCGATTGAAGACCCGGAGCCAACTGCCGCTGCGCTTTATGAATACACTGTGCTGGTCACGGTCAAAGGCCCCGCACGGGATTTGGTTGTACGCAAGAAGCAAAGAGTACTTGGGGTTTGGGTAAATAAACGCTCAAGAACCTATGGCGAAGTGCCTGGTTTTTATACCATTGTTTCAGCAAAACCGATTCAAGACAGCGCAAGCGAAGAGGTTTTAAAGAACAACAAGCTTGGGGTGAACAACCTTGATTTTTATCTGATCGGGCGGGATCGTCAAACCTTGATGCTCAAGGCGCCGGATTTTTCGGCGGCGCTAAACCGTATCCGGCTGGATGAAGAATTGTTTACCGAACAGGATAGCGGTCTGACTTTTATAGGTAAAACCCTTTTTCGTGCGGCGGTTGAACTTCCGGCTAATGTTCCCATCGGCACTCACGAGGTTACCGCTCACTTGTTACTGAAGGGCGAAATCATTGACACTAAAACGGCTTCCTTTACTGTCGAGAAAGTTGGATTTGAGCGCTGGATTTACGAACTGGCCCATGAGAACGGATTGCTTTACGGCCTGATGGCTGTTTTGCTAGCGATTTCAACGGGCTGGATCGCCAATGTGCTTTTCCGCAGAGACTAGGTTCACAAGGACTAGGCTGGGATGAATGAGACTATAGAAAGTACGCAGGACAAATCTGTCCCGGCGATAATAATGTCTGTGTTCTCGATTGTGCCGTTCATTGGCTGCGCACTGACGCTGATATTACTTGGAAAAGAAAGCCCGGTATTTGGCCCGGTGGTCGAAATGTTCAAGACTTGGTCAGCCATCATGTTGGCCTTTATGGGCGGCGTTCGTTGGGGTTCTACAGTATTTTCCGCTCCTGATTCTCCAAGCAAGATGTCTGCTGCGACGCTGCTTCCGGTGGCTGGTTGGCTGGCGCTGTTTATCTCCGGGCCTTTCGGAATTTTGGCATTGCTATTGATATATTGCGCGCAGGGGGCGTGGGATAGTTTTTCTCCAAACCTTTCTCATATGCCGCAGTGGTATGCGAGAGTTCGAATTATGTTCGTTCTGTTGATTGTCGCATGCCATATGGTGGTATTTGTTGCGATTTACTGAATTGGGTTAACTCACCAATTGCCGGGCATGGATTTGGAAAACGCTGTTTTGTCCCATCACCCATGCATGTAAGTTTTCCTCAGAAAACATACCGTCAAACGCTTTATGGCGAATGTTCAAACCTCCGGTGAAAGTTCCAAATGAGGGCATGATCAATCTTGTACCATCACCGACAAAACAACGGCGACGCACGGATCTACCGCGTCGTTTAATTTTTGCTGCTGGATGAAGGTGCCCGGCAATCTCGCCGGTTGAGCTGCCAGATTGAGGCTCATGGCGGAAGGTGATCGCGCCGATTGTAAGCTCGATTGCGTCTTCCCCACTAAAGTTTCCCGGGGCTTTGGGATCATGATTGCCGCGTATCCAAATCCAGTCGCGGCCTTTGATCATGGCTTCCAACTGAGAATGATATTCGCTTGGAATGCGTGTCGCGGCGTCAGCATCATGGAAGCTGTCTCCCAGTGAAATAACAACTTTTGGCTGCCAATAATCAAGCCGCAGTTGAAGCCGGCTTAGGGTCTCACCTGTGTCATAAGGCGGTATCAGCCGACCTTTGGCGGCTAAGGAAGACCCTTTTTCCAGATGCAGATCGGAAACAATCATGCAGTTTTGTTCGGGCCAATAGAGGCAGCCGGACGGGTCGCAGACGAAGGCTTCGCCGGCGATTTCCAGTTCGCAATTTGGTTCTCTTTGTTTGAGAAATTGCGCTGTCATCGTTACCTCAATAATTCCTCTGCCGCTTCTGCAAGAAGTGCGTCTTGTGCTTCGCCGGCAATGGATTCCTTACCGATCTCCATCATGACCGGCACCGCGAGCGGTGATATCTGCTCAAGGTTCTTATGCACGATTCGTGTCTTGATGCGCGATAATAAATCACCGAGGCGCTGCACATCTAGAAGGCCTCGTGCAGCATCCTCTTTGGTTGCCATTAGCAGGATATGATCGGGCTGGTGGGTGCGTAATACATCGTAAATCAGATCAGAGGAAACGGTCATTTGACGGCCAGATTTTTCCTTGCCGGGGAAGCGTTGTTCGATCAGGCCAGCGATGGTGGCGCATTGGCGGAAGGTACGTTTGAGCAAGAAGGATTCATCCAGCCACGCATCCAGATCATCGCCCAGCATATCTTCATCGAGTAGTCTGGAAAGGGACAACTCGCCGGATTTGAACATGTGCCCGAAATCGCGCAAGCCCCATATGCCCAGAGCGTAATCTGTTGCCATGAAGCCCAATGGGCGGGCATGGGCGCGTTCGAGACGACGTGTGAGCAGCATGCCTAGTGTTTGATGCGCCATGCGTCCCTCAAAAGGATATAGCATCATGTAGAACTTGTCGGCGCGGGGAAAAGTTTCGACCAGCAATTCATCTTGCTTTGGCAATATCGATTTTACCTTCTGTATTTCCAGCCATTCTCTCACCTGTTCCGGCAGGCGCTTCCAGCTTTCAGGATTGGCCAGCATGGCGCGGACTTGCTCGGCCAAAAAGGTGGAGAGTGGAAATTTTCCACCGGCATAAGACGGGATTTTCGGGTCGGTGTCGGCAGCGTTTGATACGTAGCAAATGCTTTCGCGAATGCCTTCGAAGCGTAGGACTTTTCCTGCAAAGCGGAATGTATCGCCGGGGGCGAGGGCTTCGACGAAACCTTCCTCAATACGGCCCAACATCATGCCGCCACGCATGGGGCCTCTGGCATTGTTGCCTTTGCCGAAACGCTGGCGGGTCATGCGTACATCGAGTTTTGGGAATTCTACGATGGTTCCCGCATTGAGGCGATATTGTTGAGCAACGCGCGGATGGGTGACGCGCCATGTGCCATCCTCGGTTTTGCGTAATTTGGCATATTGGTCGTAGGTGCGTAGGGCGTATCCTCCGGTGGCAACGAAATCGAGAACCTTGTCGAAATTTTCGCGCGAAAGGCTGGCATAGGGTGCCGCCGTGATGATTTCGGCATAGAGTTTATCTTCGTCAAACGGCTTGGCGCAGGCGCTGCCAAGCACGTGTTGGGCCAAGACGTCGAGACCGCCATCGATCAAAGGTGGGGTATCCTGAGACCCCAGATAATTGGCATCGAGTGCTGCTTGGCACTCAAGCACTTCGAAGCGGTTTGCCGGTATCAAAATGGCTTTGGAGGGTTCATCCATGCGGTGATTGGAACGGCCGATACGCTGGGCTAATCTGCTGGCGCCCTTAGGTGCTCCCACATGGATCACCAGATCCACATCGCTCCAATCAATACCCAGATCAAGAGTTGAGGTAGCAACGACTGCACGCAGCGCATTATCACTCATCGCCTGTTCGACCCTGCGCCTCTGGCTCACATCAAGCGAGCCGTGATGAAGGGCAATCGGTAATGTATCATCATTGATGCGCCACAATTCCTGAAACAGTAGCTCAGCCTGACTGCGTGTGTTGACGAATAACAGCGTGGTCTTGTGGTCCTGAATAGCGTGGTAAACATCCTTCATGGCGTAGCGTGCCGAATGGCCTGCCCACGGGATGCGATTTTCTGATTTCAGGATGGTGATGTTTGGTTTCGCGCCGCCCGTGACTTCGATCAGGCTTGATTCATGCACCTCGCCATCGGGGCCTTGGGCGACGAGCCATTGGCAAAGTTCAGATGGGGTGGCGACCGTTGCGGAAAGTCCGATGGTTCGCAAATTCGGGCGGAAGGTGCGCAGGCGAGCCAGTGCCAGTGATAGCAAATGGCCGCGCTTGGAGGTGACCAATGAGTGTAATTCATCGAAGATGACGATTTCCAGACCATCGAAAAAACGCTCGCAATCCTTTGCGGCAATCAGCAGCGAGAGTTGCTCCGGCGTAGTGAGGAGAATATCGGGCGGGGCCAGTTTTTGACGTTGGCGTTTGTGGGCGGGGGTGTCGCCGGTGCGGGTTTCGATTTTTGTTGCGAGACCCATTTCCTCAACCGGCATCGCCAGATTGCGCTCGATATCAACGGCAAGGGCTTTCAGCGGCGAGATGTAGAGCGTGTGGATGCTACGATGGGCCCCGCCCGGTTTGCGCTTTGGCCGTGAAGCGATTTCGATTAGGGATGGTAGAAAGCCAGCCAGTGTTTTGCCTGCGCCTGTGGGAGCGATCAGTAGACTTGATTCATTGTTTTGAAGTCGCGACAACAATTCCAACTGATGCGCACGCGGTTGCCAGCCCTTCCCAGCGAACCAATTGTCAAATTGATCAGGAAGAGTGAACGTATTTTCAATGGCTTCAGGGCCGGTGTGCAGTTTTTGATTCACGCATTGAGGTTAGTTCGGGTGGGTGGTCGCGTCGAGGGATAAATCGGTCAGGCTTTTGTGAGGTGACAAATTCTGTCATAGAGGCCTTATGAGATTTGTCCTTTTGATCAGTGTTTTGTTGTTTGTTCATGGCTGTACTGATGGTGCTGAATCTTCCGCACCACGGGCGGCAGACGCCATTCTCGCGATCTCTTGGCAGCCGGCATTTTGTGAAACCCATTCTCGCAAAAAGGAATGCCGGAGCCAGACATCATCGCGCTATGATGCCTCGCATTTTGCGCTGCACGGACTTTGGCCGCAGCCTCGCTCCAAGAGTTATTGTGGGGTATCTGAAAAGGATATTCAGCGCGACAAGCGGGGAAAGTGGATGCAGATTTCGCGACTTGAGTTGAGCGAAGATTTGCGAACTGAATTGCAACGGGTGATGCCCGGTTATCAATCTGGATTGCAGCGCCATGAGTGGATCAAGCATGGCAGTTGTTATTCCGATATGCCGGAAAAATATTTCGCAGACAGTCTGGTGTTGATGGAAAAGCTGAATGCATCGCCCTTGCGTGAATTATTTGCCGGGAATATCGGCAAGCACATCACCACAAAGCAAATCCGGGCGGCGATGGATGAAAGTTTTGGTGCGGGAAGCGGCTTGCGCGTACGAGTGAGTTGCAGCGATGATTCGGGGCGGCGTTTGATTTCGGAGCTCACATTGGCGCTGGCAGGTGAAATCGGTGCTGATGTAGGGAAATTATTACTTTCAGCCTTGCCTGATGACAAGAAACCTTGTCCGGGCGGCATTGTCGATCCTGTTGGCCAACAATAAACCTTGGCAATTTGAGTTCCTGCCCCTATTTGGGGTGTATCGAAACCTTACGGGCGCAATTCAATGTCAAACGGTATTACACGGTTCTTGGGCGATTCACTTGGACGTACAGTCGTTAAATTGGCGGTAATTTCCTTCATAGTGGGCATCATTATGAGTGCCCTGAATTTCACGCCTATTGAAGTCTGGTATGCGGTTGAGGATTTTTTCGTCAAGATTTACCAATTGGGATTTGATGCAATTTGGCGCATTGCGCGTTACTTTGTCTGGGGCGCGCTTATCGTGGTGCCGATATTTTTGCTGATGAGGCTGATTCGGTTTGGCAAATAAAGTTTTAGGTGAAAAACCCTTTGAAATAACCAATCGGCTGGTGTTTTCACTGGCCGTTCCTGTGACGCTGGCTTATTTGACCACGCCTTTGCTGGGGCTGGTGGATACAGCTGTTGTGGGGCAGTTTGGTGATGCTGCGATGATCGGCGGCTTGGCGGTTGGTGCCATTATCATCGACTTGATTTTTGTTGCTTTTAACTTTTTGCGGGTGAGCACAAGCGGGCTTACGGCGCAGGCGTTTGGGCGTGAGGATGAAGTGGATAGCCAAGCGATTTTGTTTCGGGCGGTGGGCGTTGGGCTGGTGTTTGGCATCGGGGCCATGCTGCTTGGTCCGCTTTTGGTAAAGCTCGGCCTGTGGATGATGCAACCGGGGGCATCTGTTGCAGCCGCGACCACGACCTATGTCACGGTGCGGGTGTTTGGTGCGCCGTTTACAGCGATAAATTATGCCATGCTTGGCTGGTTTTTGGGCCAAGGCCGCACTGGCGTGGCTCTTGGTTTGCAGGTGTTATTGAGCGTTATCAATATCATACTCAGCATTGCCTTTGGCTTGTGGCTGGGTTGGGGTATTTTTGGCGTGGCGATTGCAACGGTTATTGGCGAGATTGTTGCGAGTTTAGCGGGTGCGTTTTTGTGCTATCGTATGCTCGACCATAGCAAGCGGCCAAGCAGGAATATTGTTCTGGATGGTGGTGCTTTGAAACGGCTATTGGGTCTCAATTTTGATATTGTGTTGCGTAATTTTGCGCTGATATTTGCCTTTGCGTTTTTTACGACACAAGGTGCGCGATTTGGTGAGGTTACTCTGGCTGCTAACGCTATTTTGATGCATTTTTTCATTATGACGGCCTATTTTCTGGATGGCCTGGCACTGGCTGCCGAGCAATTGTCCGGGCGGGCGATTGGCGCAAAATATCGCGCTGGGTTTTGGCGGGCGTTCAAGCTTACCAGTGCATGGAATGGCGGCCTGGCTTTTGTTTTGGCGTCGATGTTATACCTTGGCGGAAGTACACTCATAGACTTTTTGACGGTGCTTGATAGCGTTCGAGATGAGGCTAAAACCTATATGTTATGGGCCTGCCTCACTCCCATAACGGGGGTTGTGGCTTATCAGTTGGACGGGGTGTTTTTTGGTGGCACGTGGACGCGTGAAATCAGCAAAATGATGGTTGTGTCGTTGATTATCTACGTGCTGATCTGGTGGCTGACCCGCGATTCTATGGGCAATCACGGACTTTGGTTGTCGCTCAATTGCTTCCTCGTTATTCGGGGCATTTTGCTTTTGATACGGGTCGGTCCGGTGGCCAATGCAACCTTTGCAAAGATGGCTACAAAATAGATAAAACGGCTTCCGGTGGGCGGCCAATCATTGCCTTATCATCGTGAATAACCACGGGGCGTTCGATCAAAATAGGGTAATTCCACATGGCTTCGATCAGGGCTGCATCGCTCTTTTCGTCGGCTAAATCCTGCTCGCGATAAACCGATTCTGAAGTGCGCATTAATTTGCGTGGTTCGATATCCAGCATTTTGAGAACTGCTGCGATTTCTTCTTCGCTGGGCGGGTTTTTGAGATACTCGACAATTTCCGGATCAAAGGAGCGATCGCGCAGCAATTGCAGGGTCTGTCGTGATTTGGAACATCTTGGGTTATGCCAGATTACGGTGGTCATGATGTTTCTCCACTATGTCGAGGCTATGTTGAAATTGGCTTTTTTGAAGCCCATTCATCGGTGCTTGTACCAGTCAACCGAGAGACATGCGAGATGTTTTTCTGGTTCATATGCGTCACGATTCCGGCATTGATTTTTGCGGCGAGATCAGGCCCTTGGAAAACCATGCCGGAATAAAGCTGTATCAGGTTTGCGCCTGCTTCAAGTTTTTGAATGGCGCTGGCAGCGCTATCAATACCGCCAACGCCGATGATCGGTAAATCCTTGCCAATGCGTTGGCGCATCTGGGCAAGAATGATGGTGGATTTTTCAAATAATGGTCGCCCGGAGAGGCCTCCGGCCTCATCGCGATATTTGGTGTTTTTGAGATTGTCGCGGGCAAGCGTGGTGTTGGAAATGATCAGGCCATCGAGGGGCTGGGATGTGACCACATGGGCGATGTCATCCATCTGGTTTTCGTCCAGATCAGGTGCGATTTTTAATAAAAGCGGACGGGAAATTTGGGTGGTGTCAATAAGTTCATTACGTTTATCTGCCAGTCGTTTAAGCAGTTCGGTTAAACTATCTCTTGCCTGTAAATCGCGCAGGCCCGGGGTGTTTGGCGAGGAAATATTAGCGGTGAAATAGTCTGCCACCTGCCAGAATTTTTCGAGGCCCAATTCGTAATCTGCAATGAAATTATCGGAGTCTTTATTGGCTCCGATGTTGACGCCGACAATACCGCCTCTGGATTTTCTGGCTTCTAATCTGGCAAGGGCGGCCGTGTGGCCATCATTGTTGAAGCCCATGCGATTGATGACGCCGCTATCCTCCGGCAGACGGAAAACTCTGGGTTTTGGATTGCCCGATTGCGGGCGCGGCGTAAGGCTTCCAACTTCGGTAAAGCCGAAGCCAAGGCGTAGTATTGCGTCGGGCACCTCGGCGTTTTTATCGAAACCTGCGGCGAGACCAACCGGATTTGGGAATTTGAGTCCGAACAGGCTGATTGCCAGACGTTGATCATTTGTCTGTATGACAGGCAGGGAAAGACCACGCTTTAGCGCCAGCAAAGATAGTTTGTGCGCTCGCTCAGCATCCAGATGAAATAGGGCAGGGCGCAATATGCGTTTGAACAGGCTCATTGGGGAAAATCTATCGGGAAAATATGATTGCCTTCATTGTTCAAAGGGATTTCGACGACGTCGGTTACAGCCTCTAACGACAGCTTTCCATAGAGATGGGGGAATAGCTGGTCGCCGCGCGAAATCTCATATTTCAGCGCGTCACCGAGCTTGGTTTCATCCACGCTGACCAAGAGCAGATCATCCTGTCCGGCAAAGTGCTTGGCTGCTGTTTCTTTTGCCTGAGTGGCGGTAGAAAAATGAATATAGCCATCGGCTAAATCAACTGGAGCGCCGTTGAATACGCCTTTGGCCTCGGCTTCTGTCCATTGGTTTTCGGTGGCGATTTTGTAGATGGTCACTGATATTTTCCAGCCCTTCGCGAATCCTGAATTTCAACTGGATATTAGAATTGCATCGAGGCGTAATCAAGGATGTGAAATAAATGAACCTTGTGATTTTGCGTGAAACGGCCACAATATGCTCTTATATGTGGGTGAGTGAAATTTGGCAGGAAACGATATGTGGCAGAAAAATCTTGTGTTTGGTGTTATTGGCCTCGCGATGGTTGGGGCAGTTATTATGGCGCAGGCCCGTCAGAATAGTGAAATTTCGCCCGAGCGCTACAGCGTCAACGAGCAAAACGGCGGCATTGTTCGGGTGGATAAAACCACCGGGCAGATAAGTTTCTGTGATGTTAAAAAATCCAATGTGATTTGCCGGCTTGGTGCTGATGAGCGCGATGCTTATGAGGTGGAACTTGAGCGCCTCGGAGAGCAAATTGCAGTGCTTGAAAAACAGGTGGAGCAATCTCCTGTTCAAACAAAACGCCCGAAGAAAAGCGTGCCCGGTATTGCCCGCAAAGACAGTCAGTTTGATAAAGAGCTTGATAGGGCGATGGATTTTGCTGAATCTGCCATGCGGCAGTTTTTCGGTATGGTTCAAAATCTGAAGAAAGATTTTGAAGGCGATGAAATCTAGGATGTTTTAGCTGAATTGCTTATGCACAAAATCTGGCACCGGCACGGCTTTGCGTTTTTCCAAATCCATTACCAAATTGATCACCTGAACGGTGGCGTAGGTTTTGCCGGTTTCGAGGTCGCGCATTTGATGGCGCATGGTGAATGTTTTTTCGCTCATGGCGTGGCAAAACGAGATAATCTCGATTGCTGCGCCGACCTTGACCGGTTCAATCACTGACAATTTCATTTCCATGGCGACACGGCCGTAATTGTGCTCATCCAGAAAATCTGTGGTTATGCCGATATGGCTCCAGATATGGGGTGCGCCATCGGTTAGATGGGAGATATATTGCTGGGCGAGCATCTCACCATTAATGTTGCATTGGGCAGGCTGGATGATGCCGTAATTGGTGGTGATTGCCTTATTTTCTTCGGTGAGTATTTGTTCGGGTAGAAAACCAGCAGGTATGCCGCGTGGGAGTGCGAATGCAATGTCCTCGGATTTGACGGTGGGCAGCTCTGCTGGAGGATTGTCGCACGTGTCGAGAGCCGTTGCACTCACCACGTTTTCATCAATGTTTTCCAGTAAATGGATGATGTGACCCTGATGTTCGCCATCGCTGATAAAGGCTGATTTCACAGCAATTGAACTGGCGTTTCGCAATTCGCTCAGGTAGCGCACGTGGCGAACCTTGGGGCGCGAAGCGGGGATGCGTTCCATCTTATGGCGCAGGGCAAAAATCTCCGCTGCTTCGGCGAAATTTTTGAAATAGAACTGCACGTTCATGTGGTCGTTTTCGTCACACTGCCATGTGTTGACGAAGCTGCGGTAGGTTTCAACAAATGCCATTATTTTGACGGTGCCAGTCTGTTGAGGAACGTTTCGAGTGCGGTGAGGCTTTCTTTGGCCAGTGTCAGCGTTTCGAAAAAATATTGGAAGACGTGACAGCCGCCGGGGAATAATTCGAGCTCGGTATCTGTTTGCACCTGCGCCCAGCGCGGGGCCATGAACAGGCTATCATCGAGCAGGGCGTCTCTGGTTCCAACGCAGAAATGTGCTGGTGGCATGCCGGTTAAATCAGCAAACATTGGCGAGATATCCGGGTCGCGTCGTTCTGTGATATCGGGCAGGAAACTATCGGAAAAATTGATAATGTCGCGGGTTTTGAGAACCGGTGCGCCGCCGACTTTTTCACCCATGCCGTAATGTTCAACACTTGGTGTCATGGTGAAATCATAAGCGCCAGCGATTAATACTGCGGCTTTGAACGGAGTGATGCCGTGTTTGTCGCGCAGGCGCAGCATCGTTACCACTGAAAGATGCGCCCCGGCGCTTTCGCCGCCAATGGAAAGCCACGAGGTGTTGAAGCGCTCACTGCCCTCATTGACCAACCAAAGGGCTGCGGCTTCGCAATCATCGGGGCCTTGTGGATATGGATTTTCTGGAGAGAGGCGATATTCGATGGAGATGCAGGTTAATTTGCAGATATTGGCCAGCCGCTTCAGGCGTTGATCTTGCATATCGGCACTACCCAGACGCCAGCCGCCGCCATGAATATGAAGGAACACGCCGCGTGGCTCTCCCTCATCAGGTGAGATTACCCGCAATTCGATCGGGCCATGGGGACCGGGTATTTCGAAGGTCTCGGCATCGTCCAGATAAGCTTCGACCGGGAAAGCGCCAAGGCCTGCTCTGCGAGCCGCTCTCACGTCTTTCACGTCCATGGACCACGGATCATTGCCTGCGGCCAGCTTTTCGCTCAATGCGGCGTTGAATTTTTTTGTTTCATCTGAAATGGCTGCATCGGAAAAAATTTCCGGGTCAATTGTTAGCATCGAGCGTCCGTTTTGAAATTTGGTTTAGGGTCAGGTTAGTTGTGATAATCGTGATAAAGCCAATGAGCATGCCAATGCATCCTGACTGAAACAGGGCTGTGATATCAGCAGGGGCATTTGGACTGACCGATATCAGGGCCATTTCATCGCCATTTCCCATGATGAAATCTGGTCCCCAAAGGGCTAAATAGGCGATTGCCATAGCGCTAGCTGTCCCCAAAGTCATGCCAGCCAGCAGGGCTGTATGCCTTGGATTGATGCCCAGGGATTTAATAATCAGGGCGGGGAATATTCCAGCTGCTGCAAGCGCGAAAGCTGCGGTGATAAGTAATGTGACGGGAGGTGCGTAGGTGAGCGTTACATATCCTGCGACAGCGGTTGTTAATATCAAAATGAGCCGGGACATGAATATGATTGCAATGGGCGGCGCGCGACGGCGCAACAGGCCCTGATAGCCATCATGGGCGAGGGAATTGGCTGTGACCAATAGCAGCCCGTCAATAGTGGAAAAGAGTGCTGCGAATGCACCAACGGCAATGAGTGTTGAAATTAAAGGGGGCAGATCGGCAATGTGACCTGAGGCCAGTACGATCATCGCGCTATGGATTGAAATATCGGCAGGAATCAATGGTCGTGCTTGATCACCGCCGCAAGCTGCAAGCACTGTGGCGAAATCTACAGCTTCTACGCCGCAGATTGAGGCGAGAGGCTGATCGCCAATGAGGCCGAGTGAAAATAGCCATGGAGCTTGCTCTGGCAATTCGCGAATGGGTAATCCGACCATGGAATTATATATTTCCAAGGTGATATAGGCGGCATAAGCCGGTGCGGCGCAAAGGATGATGGTGAGAAAAATCATTGCCCAATTGCCGCTGTAACGTGCATTGCTTGCATTTCTTGTGTTGGCAAAGTGCTGCAACATATGGGGCATGGCAGCAGTACCTGCTGCGATACAGAACAACCATATGAAGACTTCCGACAGGCTTAGGCTGTTTGTTACGCCGCTGAGTGTGCCGAAGATACCGCTGGTCGTGAAGCCCTGATTTAGCAATTCCTGCTGGAATGCGTTCAATACTTCAATCGCGCCCATGCCGTACGAGAAGTGCGGTATCGGATTGCCTGAATGAGAAAGGGATATCCACCCGATTGGAATGAGAAAAGCGAGAGCGATCACCATATATAGTGCAGCCCTTGCCCATGTCAGGGCGCGCATGCCGCCCAATAGCAGGCAAAACAACACTGCTAGCAGACCGCAGCTGATTGTGATAATCGGGGATATTCCAAAGAATGAAGATGATACCATCTGGGCCAAGCCCAATTGTCCGATAATCAATAATAGGCTGCAAGCGGCGAGCAGAAAAAGAGAAACGAAACGCAGTAACTTCGCTGAGAATTTTACTGCTTTTTCTTCCCGAATGGGCGCTGCCAGAAATTGCGGTAAGGTGCTGGAATGATCGATGGCGATGGCCGGCGCTATGATCAGGGTGGCGACTGCCAACCCCAGAATTAACGCCGACATCCAGAGTATACCGTTTAGGCCATTGGTGAAAATTTCACCGGACAAAGTAATGAAAGCGCCGCCTGAAATGAGAGAAGTGGCTATCGCCATGCCGCCAAAAGTTCGCCCGACCCGGTGTCCCGCCATTTGATATTCATCAAGCTGCATGGTGCGAGCCATGATGCCAATAACGGGGTATAGGGCTACGAGCAGACCAAGAGCCAGATAGAGTTGATAAACTGGCGGTGTCCCGATTTGTTGTAATGTAATCAGGAAGAATGCCAGAAAGAATACGGCGACCAGAAAGATACTGAACAATTGCCGTGGATTGTTTCTGGCGATCTGTCTGTTTTGATATTTTACAAAATTGCGCATAAAATTTTAGGTTTCATCGTCCATTTGCAAATCGTTTTTTTCTTGTATTCGTGAATAAAGATACACGATAACGCACAGGATAATGGGGCAAATCTGTGCAGCTAACAGAAATCCTGTCGGAATTTGTAGGAAACTCGTCAAATTAAGCTGCCCGGCCAATAAATAGGGAATGAGCACGATTAATATGCAGATAAACGCACCAATTGTAATGCGTCCGGCAAGTATCCGCCTGAAGTTACGCGCGTTTTCCTGCATGCGATTGAGTCTGAGTTTTGCTCGATTCATCGGATTGTCTTTGCCGCTTGTTCTATGTGAATTCCTCTGGTGCCATTTAGAATCAAACAGTGGGTGAAATCAACAGGCTTGCTTTAATAGGCGCTGGCTCTAAAATATGTGATAACATTTGCAGTGTTCATGGTGGGGAGAGAATTTTGGACAAAGCAACCATACTTATTGCTGACGATCATCCGTTGTTTCGTGACGCATTGAAACAAGCAATTGAGGGATTTGAATTTCCTTGTACCATTCATATGGCAGGCTCCTTGGAAGAGGCGCAGGAGGTTTTAGGTAAATCTCAGGATATGGATTTGGTACTGCTCGATTTGGCTATGCCGGGTGCGAGCGGGTTTTCTGGACTGGCGCAATTGCGTTCGAAATATCCGGCGATCCCTGCTGTCGTGGTTTCAGCCAGTGAAGATCCAACGACAGTCCGGCGTTGTCTTGATCTGGGCGCTTCGGGGTTTATTCCCAAATCATCGTCGGGAGAAGCCATACGCACTGGTGTTCTGGCTGTGCTTAAGGGGAATATCTGGGTTCCTGAGGGAGTTGATCTGGATGTGGAAGATGATCCGGAAACTGCTGATATGTTCAGGCGGATTAAAAGTCTTACGCCGCAACAAGCTCGTGTATTGGGGATGCTGAGCGAGGGATTGCTCAACAAACAAATTGCCTATGAACTCAATGTTTCCGAAGCAACTGTTAAAGCGCATGTTTCTGCGGTCCTGTTGAAACTGGGTGTGGATAGCCGGACGCAAGCGGTTATTATAATGAACAAGATTGGTGCGGGGCTTGATATTGCGCCTAATGGTGATCGGTCCCCAGTCTAAGACTTGTTTTAGCTGATTTTCCGCCCGTTTCCGCTCATTTTTGCTCTGTGCCATATTGCACAGCGATATTTGCATTGGGACGCTATCTTCAAATCATAGGAAGGCCGCAACGGACTTTCGAGACATTTGCCAAAACATTTGAAGGAAAGCCAAATGAACATCGTATCACTTAAAAAAACAGCCATCGCAGCTTTAACCATTGCTGTTGTTGTAACCGGCAGCCTGTCTGCCACAACTGCCCCAGCTGCTGCTGGCGGAAAACATTTTGGAGCTGGTTTAGTTGGTGGGTTGGCCATTGGCCTGATCGCTGGTGGATATCGTCGTGATCGCGGTTATTACGGCCATGGCCGTCACTACTATGATGAGCGTCGTTATTACAACCGTTCGGATTGCGGGTATGAATATCGCTGGAGCCGTCGCGCTCATAGAAATGTTAGACGTTGGGTTTGTGGCTAAGCCCCACCCAATCAACTAAATTGCTTTTCCTGAAGCCTCGGTATTTCACCGGGGCTTTTGGCTTTTTTGGGTGGAGATTGGTTGCGGTTTTTTTCCAGCGCGATACTATCAATCAACAAAGGATAGACTGAAAGGGTTTAGGGAGAATGGCATTGCAGACGCGTGATGATCTGGGGATTTGGGATTATATTATTGTGGGGGCTGGATCTGCCGGTTGTGTGCTGGCTAACCGCTTGAGTGCTGATCCTAAAAATCGTGTTTTGTTGCTGGAAGCTGGTAAATCCGACAATTACCATTGGGTGCATATTCCGGTGGGCTATCTTTATTGCATGGGAAATCCGCGCACGGATTGGTGTTTTGAAACTGTTGCTGAACCCGGCTTGAACGGGCGTAAGCTTGCTTATCCTCGCGGTAAGGTTATCGGGGGGTGTTCGTCCATCAACGGTATGATTTATATGCGCGGCCAATCAGCTGACTATGATGGCTGGCAACAAATGGGCAATAAGGGCTGGGGCTGGGACGATGTGCTGCCCTATTTTCTGAAATCGGAAGACCATGCTGACCGCTCCAATGAATTGCATAATCAGGGTGGTGAATTGCGGGTGGAAAAGCAGCGGCTGCATTGGGATATTCTTGATGCGGTGCGCGATGCGGCGCTTGAACTTGGTATTCCCAAGGCGGACGATTTGAACGACGGGATTAATGAAGGCAGCGCGTTTTTCGAGGTAAACCAGAAAAACGGTTGGCGCTGGAGTGGCGCGTGCGCTTTCCTTGATCCGATAAAAGGCCGAAAAAACCTGACTATTTTGAAGCAGGCTCATGTGGAAAAACTGACGTTTGAGGGAAAACGTGTCACCGGCATGGAATTGCAGGTGGCAGGCAAACCTTCAAAAGTTAGTGCTGGCAAAGAGGTGCTTTTATCGGCTGGTTCGATCGGCTCGCCGCAAATCATGCAGCTTTCGGGTATCGGGCCTGTGGATTTGCTCGCAAAGCACGGCATTGGGGTGCATCACGCCATGGAAGGGGTGGGGGCAAATTTGCAGGATCATTTGCAAATCCGCACTATTTATACGGTTGAGGGCGTGAAAACGCTGAACGAGATGCAGGCCAGCCTTTGGGGCAAGGCTAAAATCGCGATGGAATATGCTTTTAAGCGCACCGGTCCCATGTCGATGGCACCGAGCCAGTTGGGGATTTTTACCCGGTCTGATGCTTCTTATGATTCCCCGAACATTGAATATCATGTGCAGCCCCTGTCGCTTGATAAATTTGGCGAGCCGCTGCATTCATTCCCGGCAATTACCGTATCGGTGTGTAATTTACGTCCTCAAAGCCGGGGAATTATGCATATCAGTTCGGCTAATCCGTTTGATAAGCCCCTGATTAACCCGAATTACCTGAGCGCTGAAGCCGATAAGCAGGTTGCTGTGGATTCCATCCGCCATGCACGTCGGTTAATGGCCACCAAAACAATGGCGCAGTTCAATCCCCATGAAATCAAGCCGGGTCTTGCTTATAATAGTGACGAGCAAATTCTGGAAGCGGCTGGCGATGTGGCAACGACCATTTTCCATCCCATCGGTACGGCAAAAATGGGAGATGACAACATGGCTGTGGTTTCTGATCGCCTCGAAGTGCATGGGCTTGAAGGGTTGCGGGTGGTGGATGCATCAATCATGCCGACTATCACGTCGGGCAATACACATGCTCCCGTAGTGATGATCGCTGAGAAGGCTTCTGACATGATTCTGGTCAAAAACGGCTGATTTTCCGCTCATTTTTGCTTTGTGCCATATTGCACAGCGATATTTGCATTGAAACGCTATCTTTAAATCATAGGAAGACCGCAAAGGATTTCCAAAAATATTTGAAGGAGACGTCAGATGATTATCGTAGCTCTTAAGAAATCAATTGTCACAGCCTTAACTGTTGCTGTTCTTGCAACTGCAAGCTTGTCTACCACAGCTGCACCTGCTGCTGCTGGTGGCAAACATTTTGGACACGGTTTTGGTGCCGGATTGGCCATTGGCCTGATCGGTGGCGGATATCGTCGTGACCGCGATTATTATGGTCATGGTCGCCATTATAATGATCGTCGTTATTACGGTCGTCATTGTTGGTATGAGTATCGTTGGAGCAATTACTATAATAGGGATGTTGAGCGGAAGATTTGTCGCTAAATCCCATCTAACCAAACAAATTCACTTCTCCAGACGCCTCGGCATTTCGCCGGGGCTTTTGGCATTTTAGAACTTAGATTTTTGCCGCGCATTCTTTTATTGCCGTGAAGCAAATATCCACGTCTTCCTGACGGGTTTCAAATTGCCCGATCTGGACGCGAATTACGAATTTATCGTCGACCTTGGTCTGGGTCAGATAGGTACGGCCATCAGCATTAATGGCGTTGATGAGTTTTAGATTGATCTCATCAAGATCATCGCCCTCCTTGCCAAGATATCTGAAGGTGAATAGCGATAGCATTGGTTGGGTGACGATTTCAAAATCGGGGAGGGCGTCAATTTGTTTCGCCAGTTTTTCTGCATATTTCACGTGGTTGCGGATCATTTCGGAAAGGCCTGAGATGCCGTAATAGCGAAGCAGGAACCAAAGCTTTAACGCTCTGAAACGGCGGCCAAGGGGAATTGACCATTCCGAATAATTGGTGATGGGGTATTCGTCATCGGTATCGAGGGTTTTTAGAAATTCGGGCCGGATAGCCAGAGTTTTGGTTAGGCTGCCTGCATCCTTGATGAAATGGGCGCTGCAATCGAATGGTGCGCCGAGCCATTTATGCGGATTGAAAACAACAGAATCTGCATTTTCAACACCCGCCCAAAAATGCCTGAACTCTTTGCAAATCATAGCGGAGCCGGCCCATGCTGCATCCACATGTACATAGAGGTCGTATTTTTTGGCAATTTTGGTAACGGCGGTCAGATCGTCAGATCCGCCAACGCTGGTGCCGGCGATGCAGGCAATGATGCCTGCCGGAATGTATCCCTTGGCAAGATCATCCTTGATTGCGGCTTCGAGTTTTTCCGGGTTGAGTGCGCGCCTTTCACCATGAACAGGGATGCGCACCAAATTATCTTCGCCAATGCCTGAGAACCAGATGGCACGGTCGATGGAGGTATGAACCTCATGTGAGGCGTAAACGCGTAATCGCTTTTGACCGAACAGACCTTCTTTATTGCCTTTCCATCCAAGCGCGCGCTCGCGCATGGTGAGGACGGCGGCCAAGGTTGCGGAAGATGCAGAATCTTGAATGACGCCATCGAAACCTTTTGGCAGACCGATGGCCTGACGCAGCCAATCCATAATGCGGGTTTCAAGTTCTGTGGCCGCAGGGGATGTTTGCCACAACATGCACTGGGCCGACATGGCGGTGACCAGATAGTCCGCAACCACGGCGGCGGGGGCGGCATTTGATGAGAAATATGCAAAAAAGCGCGGGTGCTGCCAATGGGTCATGCCGGGCATGATGATGTCTTCGAAATCCTTGAAGATTGCATCCATCGGCTCACCTTCTTGGGGCGGAGAGAGGGGCAATTGCTTAATGATATCACCAGGATTTATATGGGGGCGAACGGGGAAATTACCCACGTTTTCACGATAGTTTGCGCCCCAGTCAGCCGCCTTTTGCGACCATTCCTGAAATGATTTTATATCCACGAAGTTACTCCCATTTGCCTATATGCGTTTGTTATGACGTGCCTTTTGAATAAGTGCAAAATAATTTTCAAGTTAAGTTCTTTGTGTAGATTTAGACGAATGGAAAATATCGGTTTACGGATTAGCAAAGCACTGGACAGGTCAGAGAAATGAGGATGTAATGATCGATACGCTGATAGTATAAGCGCAAGTAATAATAAGATTGCCGGGGAAGCGGCAATGTTGGGAGGACGATTTGGAAGTCGCGCAGTTATTGCTGGGTGGGATTGCTAGCGGTTGCATATACGGCTTGATCGCGCTTGGATTTGTGCTGATTTACAAGGCAACGGAATCGGTGAATTTCGCTCAGGGCGACATGATGATGCTTGGGGCATTTATCACTCTGCAACTGGTTAATACTGACTATTGGGGCCTGCCGTTCTGGCTGGCTATACCTCTGGCAATTGCCATTATGGCGGCTATTGGCTACGCGCTGGAAGCGCTGATTATCCGTAAATTATTTGGTCAACCGCAGTTTGCGGTGGTTATTCTCACCATTGCTATCGGCTTTGTATTGCGCTTTATCGCGGGCTTTATCTGGGGCCATGAGCCGCAATCGCTGGAGACGCCGTTTATCGGTGTCAATTTGCGTTTTTCCGGTTTGGTGATCGGCATGGATGAGGTCTTCGTCATTGGTGTGACGCTGCTTTTGACCCTGCTACTTTATCTGTTTTTTGCCAAAACTAAGCTTGGAATGGCGATGCAGGCTGCATCACAAAACCAGCTGGCTGCCTATTATATGGGCGTGCCGGTGAAGCGGATAAACGGGCTTGTGTGGGCCATTGCGGGTGGTACGGCAACCGTTGCCGGAGTGATGTTTGCGGCGCGTGGCGCGATTGATCCATCGATGGGGTTGCTTGGTATCAAGGCCTTCGCGGCGGCGGTGATTGGCGGCTTTGGCAGTCTGCCGGGAGCGCTGTTAGGTGGTTTGATTATCGGCATCATTGAGCCTTTTGCTGCGCGCTACGGTGCGCCGGGTTACAGCCAGATTGCGCCTTATGCCCTTATGCTTCTGGTGCTGATTGTACGACCGAACGGCATCTTTTCGCAAGTTCAAAGCAAGAAGGTTTAGGGCGTCATGCGCATTCATTTCAAAACCAAATATGATGACGATATCAACCTCTTTGAAGATGGTCGCAAGATGTTTTGGTACGGCTTGCTGGTCGTGTTGGCGATCTTGCTGCCGTTTATGCTGGATGAATATTTGCTCGGGGAAGCGGTCAATGTTTTGATCTGGGCTGTTGCCGGAATGGGGCTGATGATTTTGGCGGGCCATACGGGGCAGGCGAGCCTTGGCCACGGTGCGTTCCTTGCTTGTGGTGCGTACATGGAAGTGTGGTTGCAGAATAAAGGCGTGCCATTTCTTTTATCTTTGCCGCTGGCGGGATTGTTTGCTGGGATTGTCGGGGCGATTGTTGCTATTCCGGCGCTAAAAATGTCGGGGATTTATCTGGCGATTGCAACGCTCGCCATGGGGGTAATTGCGGAAGATGTGATCATTTTACTAGAACCTTATACCGGCGGCATTGATGGGGTGTTTCTTGGTGCATTCACCCTGTTCGGTATGGAAATAGACCGCTATATCAACCCGGATAAATTCTACTGGACCTGCCTTGGCGTGGTGATCATCGTGACATTCGGCTATGCTAATTTGCTACGCTCATCCACTGGTAGAGCGTTTATGGCGATCAGGGATTCCGAGATTTCAGCCCGTGCCATGGGCATTAATGTGGCCCGTTTCAAAACGATCGCATTCGGGCTTTCCTGTTTTGTCACCGGACTTGCCGGAGCATTGTTGGCGCATTATATGGGCGCGTTCAACTATGAAGCGTTCCTGATTTTGATCTCCATCCAATTGTTGTTGATGATTGTGGTTGGCGGTATGGGCTCAATCCACGGAGCATTTTTTGGCGCTGCCGTTGTGGGCTTTTTACCGCAAGTGGTGACGATGGTGCGTGAAGTGGTGACAACGGTTGCTATTCCCGGTCTTGATATGGGCATTTTTGCACTGATCCTGATCACCATCATCATTGTTGAACCGCTTGGGCTTTACGGGCGCTGGATAAAAATCCGTATCTGGTTCGAACTTTTTCCGCTGGCACGCCGCGATATGTTCCGTCGTAACAAAAGTTATTTGAAGACGGAGCGGATGAAATGAGCCTTCTTGAAATTCGTAACCTCACAAAATCTTTTGGCGGCGTTCATGCGGTCGATGATGTTTCCTTTGATGTGGAGGAGGGCGAAGTTTTCACCATCGTTGGGCCGAACGGTGCAGGAAAATCCACGATCTTCAATTTGATGTCGCGGTTTTATGATGTTACCGACGGCACTATCAAATTTGATGGCCGGGAAATTACCGGTCTGAGGTCCGATGAAATCGCTGGAATTGGCATTGCCAGAACGTTCCAAAATATTGAATTGTTTGACCATTCTACGGTTTTACAGAACCTGTTGGTGGGGCGACATACCAAGCGCAAAACATCTTTTATTGAGAACGTCCTGTTCACGCCGCGTGTGCGGGCTGAAGAACGTGCCCATCGCCGAGCCGCCGAAGATGTGATTGAATTTCTTGATTTACATGCCTATCGCAACAAGATGATTGCCGGACTGCCTTACGGGGTTCGCAAGGTTGTTGAGATCGGGAGGGCGCTGGCTTGCGGGCCAAAACTGCTGTTGCTGGACGAACCTGCCTCCGGTCTTTCGGTTGAAGAAACGCAGGATGTGGCCTTTTGGATCGAAGATATGCAGAAGGATATGGGGCTGACCATTTTGATGGTTGAACACGATATGAGCCTCGTGACGCAAGTTTCTGACCGTGTATTGGCCCTTAATAATGGCCAGATGCTTTCCATGGGAACCTCGGAAGAAGTGCAGTCTGATCCCAAAGTCATCGAAGCCTATCTCGGCGTGGAGGAAGTTGGCTGATGGCTGATAAATCTCCAGTTCTTGAAACCCGAAACCTTGAAGCGTTTTATGGTGCCGTGATGGCTCTGCGCGGGGTTTCGATTGAGGTGCCGGAAGGCAAGATCGTTACCATTCTCGGGGCAAATGGTGCTGGAAAAACAACGCTGCTGAAAACCATTTCCGGCGTGCTTGATCCGGAAAAGGGGCAAATTCTGCTGAATGGTGAAGAAATTCAGGGCATGGAGCCCGATGCCATCGTCAGGCGTGGCATTGCTCAGGTGCCAGAGGGACGAGAGGTTTTTCCATTTCTCAATGTGGAAGAAAATTTGCGGATGGGTGCCTATACTCGCTCGGATAATGAGGTCGAGAGCGATCTGGAAATGGTCTATTCGTATTTTCCAATGCTCAAGGAACGGATCAATCAGGTGGCTGGTTTCTTATCTGGTGGGCAACAACAAATGCTGGCGATTGGCCGTGGGCTAATGGCGCGGCCTAAAATCCTGTTGCTGGATGAACCCTCACTAGGGCTTTCACCGCTGCTGGTTCAGGAAATTTTTACCATTATCAAACGGCTCAATACCGAGCAGGGCGTTACCATGATGCTGGTGGAGCAGAATGCCAACGTGGCCCTGAAAGCGGCACACTATGGATATGTGATGGAGATTGGCCGTATTGTGATGGCTGGCGAATGCAATGTATTGCTGGCGTCAGAAGATATTCAGGAATTTTACCTTGGGGTGCGCGGAGAGAGCCAGCGGGCGCAGAAACGCTGGAAACGGAAGAAGACCTGGCGATGAATGCACCGATCAAATCAGGCACCATCATTGATTATACGTCAAAAGACGGCTGTGATACCATGGCGACTTTGTTTCGCCATCGATGCAAAAAATATGGCAAGCGGACTGCGCATCGCGAAAAAGATCTGGGTGTTTGGAATGCATTTTCCTGGGAAGACTATTTCAACCATGCAAAGTGGATTGGTCTTGGATTGAGATCGCTGGGCCTCAAGCGTGGTGATGTGATTTCCATTCTGTCGGAAGATAATAAAGAATGGCTCTATTTTGATTTGGGGGCTGTTTGCATTGGGGCGATCCCGTCGGGGGTTTATACCACCGATTCAGCGTCGCAATTGGCTTATCTGGTCAATGATTCCGGCACCTCGTTTCTGATCGTTGAGAATGATGAGCAGCTTGATAAATTTCTCGAAGTTCGCGACGAGATGCCTACTTTGAAAAAAGTCATTGTGATTGATCGGGATGGTCTGCGCGATTTTCACGATGACATGGTGATGTTTGCCGATGAGCTTTATGAGCTGGGCAAGGCTGAAGATAAAAAATATCCGAAGTTGTTCGATGCTGAAATTGATATGGCGAAGCCGGAAGATATTCGCATGTTGATCTATACCTCCGGCACAACCGGACGCCCAAAAGGGGCGATGATCACCCACAGTAATATGATCTTTCAGATCAAATCGGTTTTCCAATTACTGCATGGGTCCGAGAGCGATGAGCAATTATGCTTTCTGCCGCTTTGCCATGTGTTGGAGCGGTTGTTCTCCGTTGATTCACAAATTGCGGTGGGTAGCACGGTCAATTTTTCTGAAAGTCCGGAGACGGTTTTTGAAAACTTGCAAGAGGTTTCACCCCATGTGTTTGTGGCGGTGCCACGGCTTTGGGAGAAGATATATTCCCGTCTGCAAATTCTGCGCAAAGAGGCAACGCCGATTGGACGTTGGGCGTTTGACTGGGCCGTTGCTGCCGGTATGAAGCGGGCGGAATATCAAATGGATGGCGAAGCTGTGCCTTCCGGCGTTTCACTAAATTATAAATTCTGGGACTTTTTCGTGCTTGGTAATTTGCGCCGGATGATTGGTATGGACCGCATTGTTCGCGGTGGAACGGGGGCTGCGCCTATCTCACCGGAATTATTGAAATGGTATTGGAGCATTGGCATACCTGTGCTTGAAGGGTTTGGTATGACCGAGAGCGCCGGTGTTGCTACCATCAATACCGTTGAGCATAATAAAGTCAGCACTATCGGGATTACTCTGCCGGGGGCGGAAACGCGGATTTCCAAAGAGGGTGAAATCCAGCTGAAAGGTCCGCATGTTTTTAAAGGCTATTGGAACAATCCGGAAAAAACTGCCGAGACGATGACCGAGGATGGCTGGTTGAAAACCGGCGATATGGGCCGTGTCGATAATCAGGGTTATTTCACCATTACCGGTCGTATCAAAGACATCATCATCACAGCTGGCGGTAAGAATATTACGCCTGCGGAAATTGAGAGTGCGCTGAAATTCTCACCTTATATTTCCGATGCGGTGGTGATCGGTGACAAGCGCAAATATCTTTCCTGCCTGATTATGATTGATCAGGAGAATGTGGAAAATTTTGCGCAGGAAAAACAAATCCCGTTTAGCGATTTTACTTCGCTTTGTGCAGCTCCCGAAGTGGTGGAACTGATCGGCAAAGATGTGGCGGCGGTGAACAAGCAATTCGCCCGGGTGGAGCAGATAAAAGACTATCGGTTAATTGATATTTTATTAACGGCGGAAGATGAGGAATTAACACCGACCATGAAACTCAAACGGGGGTTTGTTGAGTCGAGACATAAAGGTCTGATAGACTCGATGTACAAATAAAATTTAAGCAGAGAAGCGGGCGTAAAGCCCTGAAAAATAACCAGTTGGAGGAGAAATCAACTATGAAGAAGTTTATTGCACTTGCTGCAACAGCAACGTTTCTGGCAGTAAATCCTGCCGCAGCACAAACGCGGGGCGTGAGTGATACCGAGATTATCATCGGTGGTGCACACGATTTGCAGGGTATTTTTGCTGCATTTTCAGTGCCTGCTGTTAAGGCCATTCAGCTTTATTTCGATAAGATCAATGCCGAGGGCGGTGTTCATGGACGCAAACTGAAATACATTGCTGAAGACCATGGTTATCAGGTTCCAAAAGCAGTTCAGGCAGCTAACAAATTGGTCAATCGCGACAAGATTTTTGCGATGCTTTCATCGCTTGGAACGCCGCATAATCTGGCTGCATTCAAGCTGATGGACCCCAAGGGTATTCCTAATATTTCACCACTTTCTGCAGCTCGCCAAATGTTGCAAGAGCCGTTGGCAACCCACTATGCAGGCACGGCATCTTACTATGATCAAATGCGTGTTGCTGTGAGATGGATGAAAGCCAATAAGGGCGCAACAACGATTTGCACCATGTATCTGCCAACGGATTTTGGTAAAGAAATTCAACTTGGTTCGAAAGAAGAAGCTGAAGCTTTGGGCATAAAATATGCCGCTGAAACCACCCATAAGCCGGATGATGCTGATTTTGCCGGTGCGCTTGGCAAATTAAAAGCTGCCGGTTGTGATCTTATCACCATGGCACTTGGTGTTCGTCAGACGATTACTGTGTTGGGAACTGCCAAGAAAATGGGCCTGACCGGCATCAACTTCATGGGTGCTTCGGCCTCTTTTCATACTGTGATTGCGAAAGTGCCGGGTGGTATTACTGAAGGGTTTTACGCAGCTTCTGGCTGGCAGGATTTGGAAGCACGCGCTGGTGAACCTGAAGTGGGTGCATGGATCAAAGCCTATACCGAATCAACGGGCGAGAAGTTCCCCGGTACGGGCGCTTTGCTCGGTCGATCTTCTGCGGAACTTATTGTTCGTGCTTTGCAAGCTGCCGGTAAAGACCTGACGCATAAATCTTTCCAAGCTGCGATGGAGAGCATGTCTTTTGAAGATAAGATTGCCGGCAATACTGTGAAAATGGGCCCCGGTGATCATCTTGCCGCGGATGAAGTCTTCATATCGCAGATCGATGGTGGTTCATGGAAAACACTGGATGCTTCAAAATTGTAATCTGATTCAATCCATTTGAATGAAATTCAGACCGGGCCTTGAAAAGGGTCCGGTCTTTTCGTTTAATCATGATGAATGAAATCAGGAGGTTATGAATGAGCGTTGTGGGATATGAAGTGGCGGGGGCGGTCGCAACGATTACCTTAAACCGACCTGAGGCAATGAATTCGTTTAATCGCGCTATGCGTGCTGAATTGCTGGAGACTATCGGCAAGGCGGAGGCAGACAAAAATGTGCGTATCGTTATTTTGCGCGGAGAGGGCCGGGGGTTTTGTGCCGGGGCTGATCTGACCGAGGAGCGTTATCAGCCGGTGGATGTGCAACTCGAGACAGAATATAAGCCGATCTTGCTGGCGATCACCGAGGGCAAGAAAATCTATATTGCCAGTGTGGCGGGCGCTGCTGCTGGTATTGGCTCTGCGTTGGCGATGAGTTGTGATATGATTTTTATGTCGGACGATGCCTATATTTATCTGGCTTTTGCAGCGATTGGGCTGGTGCCTGACGGGGGTGCAAACTGGCATCTTCTCAATGCGCTTGGTTATACGGGGGCGTTTGAAGCGATTGTTGAGGGGCGTAAAATTACGGCTGATGAATGTTTGAAACTGCGTGTTGCCAATGCGGTGGTTCCTCGCGATGAATTGCAGGATTACACCAGACAACGTGCTGAAAAACTGGCGCGAGGTGCACCGTTGGCGCAGGCTGCGGTGAAACGAATTTTGCGCAAGGCTGGCTCGCTTTCTCTATCTGAAACCATGACAATGGAAGCGGGCGAGCAGGGGGCACTGATTGATAGCGAAGATTTTAAAAGCGCTGTGAAAGCCTTTTTTGAAAAACGTAAGCCGGAGTTTTCCGGCAAATAATAAATGATAGGAAATTTGAATGATCGACGTTGAAGGTAAAACTGCGGCCCAATTGGGAGCGCTGATTGATGCGGGGAAACTGGATTCGGTTGAACTGACGCAACATTATCTCGATGCCATCGGGGCATCTGAATATGGTGCGGAAATTTATGTTCGTACCACGCCTGAGCGCGCGCTGAGCGAAGCTGCTTCCGCCCGTGACCGTGCCAAAAGCGGGACACGCAAAAGCAGGCTCGATGGCGTGCCGGTGTCATGGAAAGATTTATTTGATACTGCGGGTATCGAAACAGAAGCCGGGTCGCATTTGCTGGCTGGACGTATCCCTGAAAAAGATTGCGAAGTGTTGCGCCGTGCGACCGATGCCGGGTGCATTTGTCTTGGTAAAACCCATATGTCGGAACTTGCTTTTTCCGGTCTTGGGGTCAATCCACGAACCGCGACGCCGCCAAATCGTTATGATCCGGCTCGGGCACCGGGTGGTTCGTCCTCAGGGGCCGCGGCAAGTGTTTCCTATGATCTGGCTCCTATTGGCATTGGTTCTGATACGGGCGGGTCTGTGCGGTTGCCATCGGGCTGGAACGGTCTGGTTGGGTTGAAAACCACTCTTGGTGTCGTTCCAACTGATGGCGTTGTGCCACTTTGCCGTGGGTTTGATACGGTTGGGCCATTGGCGCGAAGCGTTGAAGATGCGGCGCTGATGCATGAAATTTTATCGGGTAATTCCGTTGATATCGGGGATGTTCCGGACCTTTCGGATTGTCGCTTTTTGATATGTGAAACTACATTTCTCGACGGATGTGAACCGCTGCAATTGGAGGCTTTTGAAACGGCTGTTGCCAAGCTTGAAAAAGCGGGGGCCAAAATTAGTCGGGGACCGATGCAGGAAGTTGACGAAGTTTTAGAATTGGTGAAATATCTCTTTACCTTCGAGGCATATCGCGAGTGGGGTGCGGAAATCGAAGCCCATCCTGATGCCGTGTTTGAACCGGTGAAAATGCGGTTCATGGGTGGTAAATCCGTGACGCAGGATGAGTATTTGGTTGCACAGGAAAAAATGATGGAAGTTCGTGCCAGATATGATGCTCGTGCATCAGATTTTGATGCGGTACTTGCACCTACAACGGCGAATGGACCACCGGTTACGCAAAAACTTTTGGCAGATATTGACTATTTCTGGGATGCAAACTTGCTGGCTTTGCGCAATACAAGGATCGGAAATTTGCTTGGTCTTTGTGGGCTGACATTGCCGACGACAACAGATACCGCCGGGCTGATGTTGCTTGGAAAACCAAATTCCGATGAGCGTTTGCTGCAAATTGGGTTAGCTTGTGAAGGTATAGTTGCCGCGTAATTATTTCTGCGACTTGCCTGCAATATAGGTTTGTTTGATCGCGCGATCATCGCCCATGATCATCAATGCAAAGAGCACGTCATGGATGGATTGGGAGAGCGCATGGCGCTCTTTCATGATCGGGGTTGCTTGTGGATTGAGCACTACAATGTCGGCATAAGAACCGACGTTGAGTGTGCCGATTTCATTATTCAAACCCAATACGCGTGCATTGCCCAGTGTCGAACCGTAGAAGGCATCAAAGGCGCTGATGCGCTCGCCTGCAAGCTGGGAAACGATATAGGCATCGCGCATGGTTTCCAGCATGGAATAACCGGTGCCGCCGCCGATATCTGAACCAAACGCAATTTTTACGCCCGCTTTGTGGGTGGCGTGATATTTGAACAGGCCGGAGCCGAGAAAATTGTTGGAAGTCGGGCAATGAACGATGGCTGAGCCGCTTTCTGAAAGGCGGGCAAGCTCGCGTTCACTTAGGTGAATGCCGTGGGCGAATAGGGCTTTTTCGCCCAGCAATCCCACCTGATCATAGACATCTGTATAGTCTTTGCTGTCCGGGAAATCCTTGGCCACGCTGGCGATTTCCGCGTGGTTTTCCGACAGGTGCGTTTGCATCCATGTGTCGGGGAATTCCTTGAATAATGCGCCCGCAGCTTCCAGTTGTGCTTGGGTGGAGGTTACCGCAAAGCGTGGGGTAACTGCATAGCCGAGGCGGCCCTTTCCAGTCCATTTTTCTATCAAGGTTTTGGAATCATCGTATGCACTTGTGGCTGTATCCATCAGGCCTTCTGGTGCGTTTCTGTTCATCATGGTCTTGCCGGAAATTAGCGCCATATTGCGAGCTTCGGCTTCGCTGAATAAGGCATCAAGGGCGACCGGGTGGATGGTTGAAAACGCTAGGCAGGAGGTGGTGCCGTTGCGGGCAAGTTCATCGAGGAAGAATGTTGCGGCGGCGGATGCGATATCCTCGTCGCCATAGCGCTGCTCTTCGATGAAGGTGTAGCGGTTGAGCCAGTCGAGTAGGTCTTTTCCAAATGCTGCAATCATCCGGTATTGGGGGAAGTGCAAATGGGCATCGATGAAGCCCGGCATGATCAGGCAATCGGGGTAGTTTTCGACCGGGAGGGATTTGTATTCAGCGGGGAGGTCTGGCGAATTTCCACGCCACAGGATGCGCCCTTGATCCATTACTAACGCGCCCTTGGCTGCATGAGCGTAGGGTTCTTCATCGCCTAGACTTGGGTCAGAAGTAAATTCCAGTAATTGTCCGCTAATAATTTGCATAAATATCCATCGGCAGGTTGGTTTTTGCGTTGCGTTCGATTTGGATTAGTTTAACTTGCGATGCAAATATATGCACACATTTTCTGGAGAGAAAAATGAAGACTACAGCTGCCGTGGCTTTTGAAGCTGGTAAACCGTTGGAAATTTGTGAAGTTGATCTTGAAGGTCCTCGCGCTGGCGAGGTACTGGTTGAAATCAAAGCCACCGGCCTTTGCCATACGGATGAGTTCACCAAATCAGGCGCTGATCCTGAAGGAATTTTTCCGGTAATTCTCGGCCATGAAGGTGCCGGTGTGGTGATGGAAATTGGTGCTGGTGTCACATCGCTGAAAGTTGGCGATCACGTCATTCCGCTTTATACGCCTGAGTGCCGCGAATGCGAATATTGCCTCAATCCGAAAACCAATTTGTGCCAGTCTATTCGTTCCACTCAAGGGGCTGGATTGATGCCGGATGGCTCCAGCCGTTTTTCTATCAATGGCAAACCGATCTTCCATTATATGGGTACATCAACCTTTGCCAATCATACGGTTGTGCCGGAAATTGCTCTTGCCAAGGTCAACCCTGCTGCTCCTTTCGACAAGATTTGTTATATCGGTTGCGGTGTTACCACGGGCATTGGCGCGGTTATCAATACGGCTAAAGTTGAGGTGGGTTCGAACGTTGTTGTGTTCGGTCTCGGCGGTATCGGGCTGAATGTTATTCAGGGCGCGAAGCTTGCCGGTGCCAATATGATTGTCGGGGTGGATATGAACCCGGACAAAAAAGAGTGGGGCGAAAAATTTGGCATGACCCACTTCGTCAATCCTTCTGAGCTTGGCGAAGATGATCTGGTCAACCACATTGTGGAACTTACTGGCGGCGGCGCCGACTATTCCTTTGAGTGCATAGGTAATGTAAAAGTTATGCGTGCAGCGCTTGAGTGCACACACAAGGGTTGGGGTGAATCGATCATCATTGGTGTTGCTGGTGCCGGACAGGAAATCTCGACACGGCCATTCCAGTTGGTGACCGGTCGTACATGGCGCGGTACTGCTTTTGGTGGTGCACGCGGTCGTACCGATGTGCCGAAAATCGTTGATTGGTACATGGAAGGCAAAATCCAGATTGATCCGATGATCACGCATATTCTTAAACTGGAAGACATCAATAAAGGCTTTGATATGATGCATTCTGGCGAGAGTATTCGTAGTGTGGTGGTGTTTTAAGCCATCTCTGATTCTGTAGTTTATATCGATGCGGATGCCTGCCCGGTGAAGGATGAAACCTTTAAGGTGGCAGGGCGTTATGGTTTGAAAACCTTCGTTGTCTCCAACGGTGGCATGCGGCCTTCGCGTGATCCGATGATTGAGACGGTGGTGGTAGCGGCTGGTGCTGATATTGCCGATGATTGGATTGCCGAGCGTTGCGGTGAGGGCGATGTGGTGATTACCGCTGATATTCCTCTGGCCAAACGTTGTATTGATGCGGGGGCAGAAGTGCTGGGTCCGACCGGAAAATTGTTCTCGAAAGAAAATATCGGCATGGCTTTGGCTGTGCGTGATCTCAACCAGCAATTGCGCGAGAGTGGCGAGATTAAGGGCTATAACGCACCTTTTTCCCGTAAGGATCGTTCGGAATTTCTCAATGTACTCGACAGGCTGCTCAGCAGGCTTGTCAGATAAAATAAGGCGACTGATATGAAAACCATCTCTACCGCAAAATCCCATGGAGGCATTCAGGGCGTATATTCTCACGCTTCCATCGCCTGTAATTGCGATATGACATTTGCGGTATTTGTGCCGCCTCAGGCCGCTGAGCGGCCATGTCCGGTGCTATGGTATTTATCCGGTCTCACCTGCAACCATTCCAACGTGATGGATAAAGGTGAATATCGTGCGGCAGCGGCAGAGCATGGGATTATCATCGTTTGCCCGGATACGTCACCGCGCGGGGACGATGTGCCGGATGAGGCTGACAATTGGCAGTTTGGTCAGGGGGCAGGGTTTTACCTTGATGCGACGCAGGAACCATTCAATAAGCACTATAATATGTATTCCTATATCACCTCTGAATTGACAATAATTATTGCATCCAAATTCAATGTGGATATGTCGAAGCAGGGAATTTTTGGTCACTCTATGGGGGGGCACGGGGCGCTGACGATTGCGCTTAAGGATCCAGAGCGTTTTGCTTCTGTTTCTGCGTTTGCGCCGATTGCCGAACCCAGCAAAGCTGATTGGTCTGTGGGGGCGCTGGAAAAATATCTTGGCGCAGACCAGAGCAAGTGGCGCGACTATGATACTTGTATGTTGTTGGAAGACGGTCATAAATTGCCCGAAATTCTGGTGGATCAGGGAGCAAGTGACGATCATCTGGAACGGCTTGGGCCTGATGTTCTTAAAGCTGCATGCGAGAAAGCAAGCGTAATGCTGACCCATAATATGCGTGATGGTTATGATCATTCATATTTTTTCGTCTCAAGCTTTATGGCATCGCAAATCGCATGGCATGCGGAACGGCTCAACAAAGCATAAGTTTTCGACTGGTATTTGAGCGATTTCGGGTTTATCCTTAGCTGATATTTTGCGAGTGCGGAGGAGCATGTCGCATGGATAAACGCTGGAGGAAATTATGGCGAAGAAGAGTACAAAGACATCTGAAATCCAGCGTCCGTGGCTGAAATCCTATCCGGATATTATTCCTCATGAAATAGACAAGCTTGAGCATGCCTCGGTGGCCGATTTGCTGGAAGAGTCCTGTCGTAAATTTTCCTCACGCCCTGCTTTCTCCTGCATGGGCAAGACCATGACTTATGGCGAGGTGTTGGCGCATTCTGACCGGGTTGGCGCATGGTTGCAAGGACGTGGGCTGGTGAAGGGCGATAGGGTCGCCATCATGATGCCTAATATTCTTCAATATCCTGTGGTGCTGCTGGGCATTTTGCGTGCTGGGCTGACTGTGGTGAATGTAAACCCGCTCTATACGCCTCGCGAATTGAAGCACCAACTATCCGATAGCGGTGCCAAGGCGCTTTTTGTTCTGGAGAATTTTGCCTGTACCTATCAGGAGGTGGCTGATTCCGTTCCGATTGAACATGTGGTTGTTACCAAAATGGGTGATATGCTAGGTGGATTGAAAGGCACGGTTGTTAATGTCGTTGTAAAGCATGTTAAAAAACTGGTGCCTGAATGGTCTATTTCCGACCATGTGAGCATGAAAAGTGTGCTGGGGAGTGGTGGGAAACCGTTCACGACCACCCAGACCGGTCACGACGATATCTGCTTTTTACAGTATACAGGCGGTACAACCGGTGTTTCGAAAGGGGCCGTGCTGACTAACCGAAATATCCTGTCCAATGCGGCGCAAAATGATTTGTGGCTGAATGTGCTGAACTCCGGCAAAGGATTGCCGGATCAGGCTTTATATATTTGCGCGTTGCCACTTTATCATATTTTTGCCCTGACGGTGAATGCGATTATGGGCATGAATGTGGGTGCCCATAATGTGCTGATCCCCAATCCGCGCGATATTCCGGGCTTTGTGAAGGAATTGGGCAATTGGAAATTTCATGTGTTTCCGGGGCTTAATACGCTGTTCAACGGGCTGTTGAATAATGAGGATTTCCGCAAACTCGATTTTAGCGAATTGCTGCTGTCACTTGGCGGCGGCATGGCGGTGCAACGCCCTGTTGCCGAGCGCTGGAAGGACGTCACCGGATGTAATATTTCGGAAGGGTATGGCTTGTCGGAAACATCGCCCGTTGCTACCGCCAACCTCTTTAATCTGACCGAATTTTCGGGCACGATCGGTTTGCCTCTGCCTTCCACCGATATTATCATTCGTGATGATGATGGCAAGGATCTGCCTTTGGGTGAAGTAGGGGAGATTTGCATTCGCGGGCCTCAGGTGATGGCCGGTTACTGGCAGCGCGATGATGAGACCGCCAATGTGATGACTGACGATGATTTCTTCAAGTCAGGCGATATGGGCTTTATGAATGAGGCGGGTCAAACGACGATTGTTGATCGTAAAAAAGATATGATTCTGGTATCCGGCTTTAATGTTTATCCCAATGAAATCGAAGAGGTAGCAGCAAGCCATGATGGAATTCTTGAGAGCGCTGCGATTGCTATTCCCGATGATCATTCGGGCGAAGCGGTGAAACTCTTTGTGGTGAAGTCTGACAAGGATTTGACCGAGCAGGACGTGCGTGACTGGTGCGCCAAGAACCTCACGAATTACAAACGTCCTAAGCAGATTGAGTTCCGTGATGAACTACCGAAGACCAATGTGGGCAAAATCCTTCGCCGCGAATTGCGTGACGAATAGGGCGGAATAACCGGCTGACTATTCAGCCGGTTCGCCCAGTGCCTTGCTTTTTGATTTTGCTGATTTCGGGTTTTTCAACACATCCAGTAAATCGGCTTTTTCTTCCCGCATTTTTTCGACCGATGCCTCTTTCACCGGGCCGTAGCCGCGCACTTTTGATGGCAGGCTTGCAAGTGCTGTGATAGTGGTCTGGTTTTTCTTATCCAAACGATTGATGAGGTCGGCCATCAACGTTTCGTAGTCGGCGATGAGCTGGCGCTCCATTTTGCGTTCTTCGGAATATCCGAAGATATCAAATGTGCCGCCGCGCAAGCCTTTCAGCTTTGCCAGAACTCTAAATAGCTTGAGAGTCCATTGGCCGAATTCTTTTTTCTCTGGCCGCCCGTTGGGGCCGTTTTTGCCACCAATCAATGGTGGGGCGAGGTGATAGGTGAGGTTATAATCACCCTCAAAGGTTTCGGCTATCTGTTTTTCAAACGTGCCATCGGAATGGAGACGTGCCACTTCATATTCGTCTTTGTAGGACAGTAATTTGAAATAATTGCGGGCTATAGCGTTGGTTAAATCCTGCTTGCGGCCAAGCTTGGCGTCTGCCTCTTTGGCGCAGGCGACAAGTGCGAGATATTTATCGGAAAGCGCTTTATCCTGATAGTCAGTGAGAAATTCTGCTCGTTTTACGATGATGTCTTCAAGGCTATCGGGCTCGCTTGGCGCTGTTTTTGCGTTTTGCAGGAACTCGGTTGCTTCCTCAGGATTGGCGGCAAATCTGCGGCCCCAGAGGAATGCGACTTTATTGGCTTTAACGGCAACGCCATTGAGTTCAATAGCGCGTTCAATGGAATCGCGGCTGATGGGCAATAAGCCCTTTTGACAGGCAAAACCGACCATCATGATGTTGGTGGAAATGGTATCGCCGCAGACCAGTTCGGCAAGCTTGGTGAATTCCACCATGCCCGGATTATCGATTGTATGCAGCTTGATTGCGTCGACCACGGTTTGTTCGCGGAAATCGAAATCACCGTCGAAAACGAAGTTTGATACCGGGCTCAAATGCGTGTTGATCACCGCATGGGTGGTGTCATTGGCATAAAGCGCGATGGAATTCTGGTCGGAAGCCACCACTGTATCAGCCGCGAGCAGAAGGTTGGTTTCGCCGGTAATGATGCGCGGAGAGGAGACCAAATCAGCGGTCGGGGCCATGCGTACGTGGCTGAGTACCGCGCCGCCTTTTTGTGCCAGACCTGCCATATCGAGCATAATCACGGCTTTGTCTTCCAGATGGGCGGCCATGCTCAAAATCGCGCCGATGGTCAGAACCCCGGTGCCGCCAACGCCGGTGATTGCGATGTTGAAAACGTCATCTAACGGCAGAACTTTTGGTTCCGGCAAAGCATCATCCCGGACTTTTGGTAATTCTGGACGACGCAATGTGCCGCCATTGACGGTGACAAAGGACGGACAGAAGCCGTTAATGCAGGAGAAATCCTTATTGCAGGAAGACTGGTTGATTTTACGTTTGCGGCCGAATTCGGTTTCCAGTGGCTCGATGGAAATACAGTTTGATTGAACCGAACAGTCGCCGCAACCTTCGCAAACCAGCGGGTTGATCAGTACATGTTTGTTGGGTGTTTCGGCTAGGCCACGCTTGCGGCGGCGGCGCAGTTCTGTGGCGCAGGTTTGATCGTAAATGATCGCCGTACAGCCTTCGACTTCGCGTAGATGTTTTTGGACCTCGTCCAAATGTTCGCGCGAGCGCATGTGAATGCCGTCGGTGAACATGGATCGAGGGTAGCGGTCGGGATCATCTGACACAAGCCAGATTTCCTTGACGCCCTCTGACCTCAATTGATGGGAAATTTGCGGCGGGCTGAGATCGCCATCATGGGGCTGGCCGCCGGTCATGGCGACTGCGTCATTATAGAGGATTTTGTAAGTGACATTGGCACCGGAGGCGACCGCCTGACGGATGGCCATGGAGCCGGAGTGGAAATAGGTGCCATCGCCGAGATTGACGAATACGTGTTTTTCATCGGTAAATGGTGTAATGCCGGTCCAGCTTATGCCTTCGCCGCCCATATGGGTGAACGTTTCTGTGTGGCGACCCATCCAGATGGACATGAAATGACAGCCAATGCCCGCCATGGCGCGACTGCCATCGGGTACTTTGGTTGAAGTATTATGCGGGCAACCGGAACAAAAGTGCGGGGTGCGAACGATCGGGGCGGTATGGGCCAGCCGGATTTTGCTGCGTTCTTCGTAATGGTCCAGCTTCGCCTTGATGCGTTTTTTCAAGGGGGCAGGCAGTTTGAGTTTCAACAGGCGGGCCGCGATGACGCGCAGTGCAGTGCCTGAGCTGATTTCATCGTGCAAAGAGATAATTTGATCGCCGTTTTCATCATATTTTCCGATGACGCGGGGGCGGTTTTTCTCAGGCAGATTGAATAATTGCTCCTTGAGCTGGCCTTCGATGATCTCGCGTCGCTCTTCGATAACAAGGATTTCTTCAAGACCTGTTGCAAATTCACGGATGCCCACTGGTTCCAGTGGCCACGGCATGCGGACTTTATAGAGGCGAATGCCGAGTTCGTCGGCGCTTTTTTCATCAATGCCCAATTGGCGTAGAGCCTCGCGGACGTTTTCATAAGCCTTGCCGGAAGAAACTATGCCGAAGCGTGGTTTTTTGCTGTCATAGGTCAGCAAATTGACGTTGTTTACTCTTGCAAAGGCAAGGGCCGCAAAGACTTTGTAATCCTGAAGGCGGGCGTCTTGCTCTAAAATTCCGTCTGGCCAGCGCAGATTTAGGCCATCGGCGGGCATTTCGAAATCGGTAGGGATGACGAATTCACGATCTTCGCCTGCAAGGTCAACCACGCCGGTGGTTTCAATCGTATCGGCGATGACTTTATAGCCGATCCAGCAGCCGGAATAGCGCGACATGGCAATGCCAAACAGGCCTAATTCGATGAATTCATGCACGCTGGAAGGAAATAGCATGGGCATGGAAGCGGCGATAAAACCGTGGTCTGACTGGTGCGCAACGGTTGACGAGCGTGCCTGATGGTCATCACCGGCAAAGCACAACACGCCGCCATGGGGCGAGGTGCCGGCGGAGTTTGCGTGTTTGAACACATCGCCTGAGCGGTCAACGCCGGGGCCTTTGCCGTACCACAGGCCCAAAATGCCGTCTTTTTTCGCTCCGGGCGAAAGGTAGAGCTGTTGCGTACCCCAAATGGCGGTGGCGGCTAAATCTTCATTCACGCCAGGTTGGAAAACGATGTCATAGGGATCGAGGTATTTTTTTGCACCTGTTAGCGCGAAATCATAACCGCCAATGGGCGAACCGCGATAACCGGAGATGAAAGCGCCGGTGTTTAGACCTGCTTTTTTGTCACGGCGCATCTGCACCATGGGCAGACGAACCAGTGCCTGCGTACCATTCATGAAGACCTTGCCGGAAGTAGCTGTGTACTTGTCCTCCAGCGAAACTAACTTTTCAGCGTTTTCAACAGGTTCAATTTTGCCCATCATTAGACCCTCCAAGCCCGGTAAATAATTGATTCTATTATGCGCTATTTAATGAAGATTTACAGTTCAAAAATGCGACATTTTTAGAAATTGAATAATTTGGGCGGTAGGCGTATGAAGTCAGCTGAATTATACCTGTGTAAACCGAGAGTGATTATGTCCAAATTTCTTGTTGCTGCCCTTTATAAATTTGTATCTTTGCCGGATTTTAAAGACCTGCAAGGGCTAATTCTTGCTAAATGCCTAGAAGAAGGCGTGATGGGGACGCTGCTTTTAGCTGAAGAAGGCATTAATGGCACGATTGCCGGGTCGGAGGCTGGCGTTCGTAATTTGCTTGCTTATTTACGAGAAGAGCCGCGATTCAGCGACCTTGTACATAAGGAAAGTTGGGCCGAGGGCGAAAATCCATTTTATCGCATGAAGGTGCGGTTGAAGAAGGAAATCGTCACGCTGGGCGTTAAAGGCATTAGCCCGACCAATGAAGTTGGCGAATATGTGGAACCGGAAGACTGGAATGCGTTGATCGAAGACCCGGACGTGGTGCTGATTGATACACGCAATGATTACGAGGTTTCGATTGGCACGTTTAAGGGGGCGATTGACCCGAAGACTGTTTCATTTCGTGAATTTCCTGCTTGGTTTAGGGCGCAAAAGCAATTGCATAACAAGCCCAAGATCGCGATGTTTTGCACTGGCGGTATCCGTTGTGAGAAATCCACCTCATTTTTGAAGTCCGAGGGTTTTGAAGATGTTTATCATCTTAATGGCGGTATTTTGAAATATTTGGAGACGGTGCCCGAGGATGAAAGCCTTTGGGAAGGGGAGTGTTTTGTTTTTGATCAGCGGGTTAGCGTTGGGCATGGTTTGAAACCGGGGCCGTACGACTTGTGCCATGCCTGTCGTCATCCAATTACCGATGAAGATAAGCAGTCGGAGCATTATCTGCCGGGTGTTTCCTGCCCCCGATGCCATGATAAAATGAGCGTCGAGCAACGCAAACGCTTTACCGAGCGCCAGCATCAGATTGATCTGGCGAAGGCGCGCGGCGAAACCCATATTGCTGCCGATCAAACCGCGCAGAAATTGCGTAAAAAGCAGGCGATGGAAGAACACGCATTGCGATCCAATGGCCAATAGGCCGATCCTTTATTCGTTCCGCCGTTGTCCTTATGCCATGCGGGCAAGGTTGGCGATTCTTGTCAGCGGAATGGCGTGCGAGTTGCGTGAAATCGTGCTGCGCGATAAGGCTCCTGAATTTTTGGAAGCTTCTCCCAAGGCAACCGTTCCTGTTCTTATTGATAATGGTCAGGTGATTGAGGAAAGCCTCGATATCGTATTATGGGCGCTGGAGCGCAATGACCCTGAGAATTGGCTTGCGCCTGAAATTGGTACTCTGGCAGAGATGCAATTGCTGATCGCAGAAGGGGATGGGCCATTCAAAGACCATCTGGATCGCTATAAATATGCGAGCCGCCATGAGGACGTGGATTCTGATGACGAGCGTGAGGCAGCGGGTGAGTTTCTTCTTAAGTTGGATGCTTTGCTAAGTGAGCGCACCTATTTGTTTGGAACACGTATCTCACTTGTCGATATGACACTTGCGCCATTTATACGCCAGTTTGCCAATGTGGATCGCGAATGGTTTGATGCGCAACCATGGCCCAACTTGTTGCGCTGGCTGGAAGAGTTTCTTGAAAGCGAACGCTTTCAATCCATCATGAAAAAATATCCCCAATGGCATGCAGGTGATGCGGAAACGATCTTTCCAGCTAGCTAATTATTATGACGGAGCCAGACCGCGCATGCGTTCTGAGCGGCGTCTTAGTATTTCCAAAACCGATAGCAACACAATCGAGATTGCCACTAGAATGGTTGCAACGGCCAAAATGGTTGGCGAGATTTGTTCGCGAATGCCTGAGAACATTTGGCGCGGGATGGTTCGTTGATCAACATCGGCGAGGAAAATTACCGCAACGACCTCATCCATTGAAGTGATGAAGGCAAATAATGCGCCGGAGATCATGCCCGGCAGGATTAGCGGCATGATGACTTTTCTGAATGTGGTCCAGCCATTAGCGCCCATGCCTTGGGATGCGCGGATTAGCGACTGGTCAAAGCCTGACAGCGTTGCTGTTACTGTGATGATGACGAAGGGAATGCCCAGCGTTGTGTGGGCTAGAATGACGCCCGGAAAGGTTTTTGCGAGGCCGATATCTGAATAGAAAAAGAACATACCAGTTGCCGTAATCACTAGCGGCACAATCATTGGCGAAATGAGCAGGCCTGTGATCAGTCCGCGATAAGGCATCTCTGGCCGTGACAGGCCAAGGGCTGCCAGCGTTCCAAGGCTCGTGGCCAAAATGGTTGCGAAGAAGGCGATGAAGAACGAGTTACGCATGGCACGCACCCATTGGGCGTTATTCCACATGTCGCTATACCATGCACTGCCTTCTGCATCGGGGTTGGTCATGCCGTTGTGGAAAATATCCTGATACCAGCGCAGCGAATATGCAGCGGGATCAAAGGACATCATGCCTTCGGTGAAGGTGAAATAAGGTTCCACGTTAAACGATAATGGTATGATGATCAGGATCGGGGTGATCAGGAACACAAATATGAAGGTGCAGATCGTCAGGAAGGTATATTGCCAAATTCGATCAAGGGTTGAGGCGAAAGGTGGCAATTCTTTCATGAAGAATAGCGGCGTTCCAAACAATGCAAAGAAGCCGATCAGCACCGATATGCGGCCGGTGATCAACAGGACCAGCGCACAAGCGATGATGAAAGCGATATGATGTTTCTTTAAATTCATTGCGCCGTCACCCGAAGCTTAGTTTGTCGATGCCGACAAGTTTGTTGTAGACCCAGTAGAGCACCAGAACGGTTACCAGCAGGATCGTGCCAAGTGCAGCACCAAGGCTCCAGTTCAAGGAGCTTTTGATGTGGTAGGCGATCAGATTGGAAATCAGCAGACCATCTTCGCCGCCGACGAGGGCAGGGGTGATGTAATAGCCAATGGCCAAGATAAATACGAGCAAGGTACCAGCTGCAATCCCCGGCAAGGTGAGCGGGAAATAAACCCTGCGATAAGCTGTGAACGGCGTTGCGCCCATGGAACGCGCTGCGCGCATATAGCTCGGCGGGATGGTCTTCATTACCGAAAATAACGGCAGGATCATAAAGGGCAGCAATATGTGTACCATGGCAATGATCGTGCCGGTCTGGTTATAAATCATCTGGATGCGGCCATCATCAGAAACGAGGCCGATAGAGACCAGAATATTATTGAGGATGCCTTGGGTTTGCAGGATCGCAATCCACGCGGTGGTTCGAACCAGCAAGGATGTCCAGAACGGCAGCAGCACCAAAATCATCAGCAGATTGGAAGTTCTGAGCGGCAGGATCGACAGCAGGTAAGATACCGGAAAAGCAATGAGCAGGCATAAGAAAGTGATGATTGCCGACAGTTTTAAGGTCTTGAAAAAGTTGGACACGTAAATCTGGTAGAGCTTGTCAGCGGCAATGATATCGCCGTCATCATCGAATTTATGGTCGAGAGCGGCAAGATAAAAAGCTATGGTATAGTCGCGCGAAACCCGTTTCAGATTGCGCCAAATTACTTTATTTTCCCACTTTTTATCAATCTTGAACAGCGCCTCTTTATAGGGGCCTTCGGTGACCTTGGACAGTTTTCTCGAAGTGGATGTGAACAGGCTTCTTGTGCCGGGAATGGTGTAATTCATGCGGGTTGCAAGATTGCCGACCGTCTTGCCGATTTCGCGTTTTTTGCGGGCGTTCTGCATATCCTTGACGAACAGCTCAAACATGGCTTCGGAAGGGTATCCTTTACCGTCCCAATCCTGAATGGCTATTGCAAAATTGGGTAATACGTTTGAACCGGCGGGATTGTGTACCGAGCGGAACAGCATTTGGCCAATGGGTATGACGAAACTGATGACTAGAAACAGCACCAGCGGCACGGTTAGCAGCAATGCTCTTGAGCGTTGCTTTTTGGTGGTCTCGGCCAGTTTTTGTTTGAGGGGAACGCCATCGACCATGATCAATGCGTCGGCAGATGCGTCGCTTATGTCTTTTTGATCAAGTGTTGTGCTGGTCATGTGGTTTGGTTCCCGAAAATGAATGGAGATGCGCAAATTTGCGCATCTCCGTATTGTTTTTGCTGATTAGCCAGCAAGCCAAGCATTGAAACGCTCGTTCAACTGATCGGCATTATCTGCCCAGAAGTTGAAGTTGTTTTGTACAGCGTTTTTCAGATTGTCCGGGTTTGTAGGCATTTCAGGGCCCATGTCGATGTCTTTGTTGTGATATTTTCCAACCAAAGAAGACGAAGACTTACGAGCAGGACCGTAGGAAATGTATGAAGCCTGAGCAGCAAGTTGTTCTGTTGCTGTTGAGAATTTCAGGAATTCCATTGCCAGCTCTTTGTTTTTTGTACCTTTTGGAATTACCCAAAGATCCAAATCCCAAACTTGACCGTCCCAAACGATTTCAAATGCTTTGCCTTCGCCAGCAACTGCATTGAAAATACGACCATTATAAGCAGTTGTCATGGAAACTTCGCCATCAGCCAAAAGCTGTGGAGGCTGAGCGCCAGCTTCCCACCAAACAACGTCACCTTTGATGGTGTCGAGTTTTTTGAATGCGCGATCAACGCCTTCAGGTGTGGCAAGCACTTCGTAAACGTCTTTGGCTAGTACGCCGTCAGCGATCAGAGCGAACTCAAGGTTCACTTTTGCGCCTTTGCGTAGGCCACGTTTACCGGGGAATTTAGCCACGTTGAAGAAATCAGCCATGGTTGTTGGACCAGCGTCCGGGAACTTTTCCTTATCATATGCAAAGATTGTGGACCAAACAATGCTTGCTACTGCGCAATCATGCAATGTGCCTTCGATGAAATCATCTTGTGCAGATGTGCCATCGGCACCGGCTGGCAAAGTAGAGGCATCGATTGTTTCCAGAAGGCCTTCATCGCATGCGCGAATGGCATCGGAAAGTTCAACGTCGACGATGTCCCAGCTAACATTTCCTGCTTCAACCTGGGCTTTGATCTCGGCGACCCCACCATTATAGTCTTCCGACTTGATGACGTTGCCGGTCGCTGCCATCCAAGGCTTGTGATAGGCTTCAACCTGAGATTTGGTGTAAGCACCACCCCAGGATACGACGGTGATTTCACCGGCGTTTGCAACTGTTGCACCAGCGAGCAGGCTAACGCCTACAAGGGTTGATGCAAGGAGTTTCGTGAGTTTCATAATGTTCTCCCTTTTTTTGTAATTTGTTTCATCAAGGATGAAACGGCTATTATGTACCCGGTTCCGGCCAATAGCCGGGGGTACTAATTCAAATTGAATTGTTAGCGGACATCCAGCGCTTTACAATCGCTTGATTTCCACCCAATTTTGACTTTCTGGCCTTCACTTAAATCCCGCTTGTCGGCACGGTTGCGCACTTTAACGATGAACTCGTCATTGCCAGCGACATCCATGCGAACACGAATGTGGTCTCCAAGATAAATCAGTTCACGAATAACGCCCGTGAGATGATTTTCCATGGATTTTGGCGGGTCAATCTCAATGCGCTCAGGGCGGAGAGACAAAGAGCTGCGCTCGCCCACGCTGCTTACATTGACCCGGTCAGCCTTAATGATGGTGCCATCGTCGAGCTTCACGGTGCAATTATTGCCTTTGATTTTTTCGACAACGCCAAGCAATCTATTGTTCTCGCCGATGAACTGAGCAACGAATGCGTTTTTTGGGTTTTCGTAAAGCTCCTGTGGTGTCGATAATTGCTGAATGACGCCATCTTCGAAAACAGCAACCCGGTCAGACATGGTCAAAGCTTCGGTCTGGTCGTGGGTCACATAAACAACGGTTACGCCAAGTTGTTCGTGGATGTGTTTGATTTCATATTGCATTTGCTCGCGCAATTGCTTGTCGAGAGCGCCAAGCGGCTCATCCATCAAGATTAGATCGGGTTCAAAAACGAGGGCACGGGCAACGGCCACGCGTTGTTGCTGGCCACCAGAAAGTTGTGCTGGGCGACGATCACCAAAAGCACCAAGCTCGACCATATCGAGGGTGCGCTGCACTTTTTCCTTGATTTCAGCTTGGCCCATATTGCGAACTTGCAGTGGAAAAGCGAGGTTTTCCGCAACCGACATATGAGGGAACAGGGCGTAATTTTGAAACACCATGCCAATGCCGCGCTTGTGGGGCGGTACGTGGTTGATGGAGGTGCCATCAAGGTAAATATCGCCATTGGTGGCAGGTTCGAACCCTGCCAGCATCATCAAACAAGTGGTTTTTCCAGAGCCCGATGGCCCGAGCATCGTGAGAAACTCACCCTTTGCGATATCGAGATTTAAATCTTTTACGACGAGAATTTCACCGTCATAACTTTTTTGAACTTTTTCGAAACGAACAAACGCGTCACTTGCGGCCATGCATGGTCACTCTATATTTTGGGCAACCCAATCTAAAGTTGGTTTTTGCCCGCTCCCTTTAATTAACGATAGTGAAGCCTGTTGATGATGATTGGTCAATGCCAAAGCGGCAGATTGTGTCGTATTAGCGTCATAAACCGAAAATATCCGTGGTTTAAGCTGCCGCTGTGGCGTTAGATGTTTGAATTCAATAGATTAGATTGTGATAGAATCTCATAGGATAAGACTATTTGATAATGTTATGTTCCGGGCCGAAGGGGAATTTGGTGATGTTTTCTGCACCTGATTCCTCGATTACCAAAATATCGTGTTCGCGGTAACCTCCGGCTCCAGGTATTCCTTCCGGGATCATTATCATTGGCTCCATGGAAACAATCATGCCCGGTTCTAAAATGGTATCCACGTCTTCGCGCAACTCAACGCCGGCTTCCCGGCCATAATAATGGCTCAGTACGCCAAAGGAATGGCCGTAGCCGAAAGAGCGGTATTTTAATAAATCATGGTATTCGTAAAGCTCATTGAGCATTTTTGCGATGTCGCTGCATTTAACTCCCGGGCGTATTAGTTTCAGACCGGCGCGGTGGACTTCGCAATTGATCTCCCACAGTCTTAAATGTTCGTCGCTTGCATGCTCACAAAACAGGGTGCGTTCAAGGGCGGTGTAATAGCCAAACATCATTGGAAAGCAATTGAGGGAGAGGATATCGCCGGACTTTATCTTTTTGTTGGTAACCGGATTGTGGGCGCCATCGGTGTTGATACCGGACTGGAACCATGTCCATGTGTCCATCAGTTCCACACGGGGGAAGGTGGCGGCGATCCTTTTGACCATGGCATTGGTGGCGGCAAGGGCCACTTCATTTTCGCGGGCACCGGCGTGAATTGCCTCGACGCACATCCTGCCGCCATAATCTGCGATTTGGGCGCTGGTGGTGATGAGTTGAATTTCCTCAGGTGACTTGACCGTGCGCATCCACATGGAGGCTTTAGCTATATTGACGAATTCTGCTTCGGGGAAAGCAGCTTCCAGCTGTTTATAATATTCGATGCTCAAATGGTCGAACTCGATGCCGATGCGCATTATTCTCGTTCTCGAAGAACTAATTATAATTTCCTGTAGGCCAAAGAAAAAATTATCACGGCGCCAATCGGTGTAGGTGACGTTGTTGCCATAGGTCATGCGGGCGGGCTGCCCACCATCTATACCGGCGCTGAGAGTAGTGAGATTGTCTTTATCGATGATACAGGCGTATTTTCGTCCAAAGGAGCAATAGAGAAACCCGGCATAATAATTGACACAATGATAGCTGGTGAAGATGACCGCATCGATGTCATTTTCTGCCATATAGGCACGCATGTCATCTTGTCTGCGATCCATTTCGTCATCGGAAAACGGCGACCATGCTTTCTCGCCATTTTTTATTTGCATCAGGCGATGCATTTGGGTTTGCTTATCAATCGAATTGAATTTCTGCATGGGCTTGTCTCTTGGTCTAGGCACGAATTATTTCAGACTACGCTGGTGGAAAATAAAGCCCAGAAAATTGAGTAGAATTTGGGCGGCAAGAAAACCGGTTATGCCGGAATGGTCGTAATCGGGGGCGACCTCGACCAAATCTATGCCAGCGATCTCACCTTGTTTGGTGAGCCCTTGCAGCAGCTCCAGTACTTCGTAGTAGAGGAAACCACCATGGCTTGGTGTGCCTGTGCCGGGGGCTATTGAAGGATCGAAGCCATCGATATCGATGGTTACATAATAACGTACATCGCTTGGTATGCGGGCAAGGACAGCTTCGACGCCCAGTTTTCGGAATTGGCGTACAGAAAGAATATCCGAGCCTCTTTTTCGTGCATCCTCGTATCCATCTTTAGCTGTGGACGAAACATTGCGGATGCCGAGTTGGGAGAGGCCGGTGACGTGGTCTTGCTCTGCGGCGCGGCGCATGGGGTTGCCATGGCCATTGGTGACGCCGTGACGCACATCGACGAAATCGAGGTGGGCATCGATTTGCACCAGATGGATGGGTTCCTGATCGTCAAAGGCACGGATGCAGGGGATATTGACCGAGTGATCGCCGCCTAAAACGACGGGCAACGCACCGGCAGCAAGTGCTTTGCGAACGCCGAATTCTATATTTTTATGGCTTTGTTCTGTGTTGGTGTGGATGATATCAGCATCGCCCATATCGACGATGCGCACGCTGCCCGGCAGGTAGATGGCGTCATCCTCGTGGTCGTAGGCACCGGCATGGCCAAAGGAGAAAAGTGTTGAAGCTTCGCGGATGGCGCGGGGGCCGAACCTTGCTCCGGGGCGGTATTGGGTGCCAAAATCAAACGGTGCGCCGAGGATTGCTACGTCTGCTTCAATCTCGTCCCAGTTGAGGCATGGGGGTTGTTTACCAAAAGTGGCGTGGCCAACAAATGGCAGGTTCAGTCTGCCTTCATCATATCCGTGACTACTCATTAGATTCTGCTCCTCAATACTATCCATTGAGATTACAGAACGATGCCTATTTGGCAATGATCAATTCTGAGATCACCTGTGTTTGCAACCAGTTGGTGATATGCCCTGCAACTCTGGTGGCGGCACTATCGGCATCGCGCATGGTTGCTGCCATCTCGCACATCAGGGCAAAGTCCTTGCCGTCAAACATCAGGTCGACCAACATGCCTTCTTCTGCGTCCAGTGCACGATATTGGCACATCATATCGTTGCGCCAAACGAGGGTGTGGCGGGGCTGGTCAAAACTCTCCAGAGCATCGGGCGTTTGTTCGTTTACCAGAGCCATATAGATGTCCAAGGCGTTGGTTTGCTGGCGGAGCAGGCGGCAGGCAGATTTAAGCTTGAAGGTTAGCCCGGTGATTGCCTCGGGAGGGATTGCGGCCAAATTCTCCATGGTGGCTGTTTGGTCATCGACTGCATCGAACGCGTCTTCGATGGCTTTTTCAATTGACGCGATTTCTGTGAGAATTGGATGATCGCTGGAGAGGGAGCATTGGGTTAAAAATTCTGGAAAATGTCTGCCAAACCAGCGCATATTGGTCTGGTCCGAGGGGTGGGCTTTTATATATTCAACGGCCAATTTATAAAACTGTTCGTCGCCCAGATATTTCCATGTGTTTTCATAATCTTCCGATAGCACCTCAATGAGGCGTATCTGATAGGCGTCCTGATAGACGGCGAAACGTTTTTCGGCCGTGGTGTGTTTGGGGACGGAAAAGCGTTTTAAGACGCGGCTCTCGCGTTTTAAAATATCGTTTTGCATTTGCGATTGAAGGTTTGCGAGGTTTTTGGCCATCAGGCGGCGGTTTTCAATTGTTCCGGCGAAAGAACCCCGGATGCAATTTCGCGGGCGCGGTCTAACTCAGCCAGTAATTCTGCCAGTGGCGGGATGTTGTCGTCGCGTTCGATCATGGTAGAGACCGGGCCGAAGCGCTTGAGTGCATTTTCGTAGAGTTCAAAAACCTCGTCGCAAACCGGCTGGTCGTGGGTGTCGATGAGGACGTCTTCGCCTTCGCTGTGGCCCGCGAGATGAAATTGCACCACGCGCTCAACAGGGATTTGTTCAATGAAATTGCCATCGTCGAACTGGTGGTTTTGGCCGGAGACGAATACGTTATTGACGTCCAATAGCAGCCAGCAATCGGCACGTTTTGCGATTTCGGCAACGAAGGTCCATTCGTCCATTTCGGATTCTTCGAACTCTATATAAGAAGAGACGTTTTCGATGGCGATGCGGCGGCCAAGGAAATCCTGAACCTGGGATATGCGTCCGGCCACGTGGTTCAATGCTTCCTCGGTATAGGGAATGGGCAGTAAATCGTGGAGGTTTACGCCGTGGACGCCGGTCCAGCACAGATGATCGGAAATCCATTTTGGATTGGCGTGGTCTGCGAGCTTTTTTAGTCTGCCGAGATATTCCATGTTCAGCGGAGCCGTGGATGCAATCGACATGGATACGCCGTGCATGACGACCGGATAGCGCTCCTTGATGCGATCGAGCATTTGTAGCGGGCGACCGCCTTCGACCATATAATTTTCGGAAATTATCTCGAACCAGTCGATGGGCAGTTCTGTTTCTGCATCAAGAATTTCGGGATAATGCTGAGGTCTCAGCCCAAGTCCGAATCCAAGGAAGGGAGGCTTATCAATCATGGTTTGATTTCCTGCTAAACATGGAGATTGTATAAAACAGTGTGGTGCTGAAAGCAAAAACTCGCCCGAGTTTGCCCGGGCGAGTCGTCATTCGTCAAATTTGTACTCTTAGGAGAATTAACCCTGAGTTAGTGTGCCGCCTTTTGCGGAGCAATCATCTTTGGTCATTTCAAGGAAGCCCTGACCTTTGCAGCTGTTCAAGCCTTTGCAAGAAGATTTAGCGGTTTTGCAAGCGCTCTGGCCTTTGCATGAGTTTACGCCGAAGCACTGAACGTTGTCAGCTGCAAATGATGGTGTAGAAATGGTCATTGCTGAACCAGTGATAGCCAATGCAAATGCTGCTGCTGCAAGCGTTGCGCCTGATTTTCCGGTATGTTTCATTGATTAATTCTCCAAATATGATTTCCCAGAGTGGGTGGTTCACTTTGACCAAACTCGCCGATGACTAGCAATTAACGCTTTCGTGAAGTCGGTTGTTGGTTTGGGCGTTCTCTCTATCTATTTGAAGTTGCACATAAAAACACCCGAAGCGCTGCTCCGGGTATGATTAAATTTGTCGGTTTATACAAATAATTGATCACGAATAAAGTATTCGTGAGATGAGACAATTTGCACTCACGGCGTATCTTCGCCACCTTCGCGTTCTCGTTAAAACGTGAACGCTCTAGAGAATCGAACTTAGCTTCATGGCAACGCTCATGTCGCCATCTACTTTGATCTTGCCCTGCATGAAGGCTGCTGTTGCATCCAGATCGCCGGAGATCAGTTCATTTAGGGTTTCAAGATCGAGGGACACGGTGCAATCGGCATCGCCGCCATCGGTGGTAACCGTGTTTGGTGTGGATACGCCATCTACGAAAACAGAACCATCATCGCCGCAATCGAATTTGACGGTGGCACCAAGGCCGCTGGAGTCGCCAACTTTGGAACGGATGGATTCTGCTGCTGCTTCAATGGTCATGAGTGTTTCCTCTGATTAATTCGTTGATTCTTACCATTACGTAAGATGGAGTGATCTTGCTTTAGTACAAGGGGCGAAGGGAGTAAAGGTTTAGAGTTCCATATCGTGTTCGTCTGTGACGGAAACGATATGTTTTTTTGTTCTCACGGGCGTATCCTCGTTTCACTCGGGCCCTCCGCATGGGCGGCGCAGCTAGCGCCGGGTGGCTTTTCGCCACCTTGGCCAAGCCATTAGTCTTTATGACAATAAGACGTCGCCAAAGGATTCTCGCAGCTTGGTTTTGAGGATTTTTCCTGTGGCGTTGCGTGGTATTTCGTCGGTTAGCTGCACAGCATCGGGTATCCACCATTTGGCAACTTTGCCCTCGTAGAACTTTTGCATGTCTTCGGTGGAAACTATTTTGCCTTCCTTCGGAACCACGATCAACAAGGGGCGCTCTTCCCATTTAGCATGGCGTGCTGCAATCACTGCGGCGTCTGCGATATCCGGGTGCGCCATGGCGAGGCCCTCAAGCTCGACGGAGGAAATCCATTCTCCGCCGGATTTGATGATATCCTTTGAGCGGTCGCGGATGGTCATGTTGCCATCTTCATCAATGGTTGCCACATCGCCGGTGGGGAACCAGCCATCGACCAGCGGATCACCGCCTTCGCCGCCGAAATATTCCGAGATTACCCATGGGCCGCGGCAATAAAGATCGCCCTGCGCGACGCCATCATTGGGTAATTGTTTGGCGTCTTCATCAAATACGCCCAGTTCAATGCCGTAGGGTGGCCGTCCCTGATTTACCCGCATGGCATTTTGTTCGTCTTGAGACAGAGTGAGGTGTTTGTTTTTCAAATTATTGACTGAACCGAGCGGGCTTAGTTCCGTCATGCCCCAAGCGTGGATGACTTCCACATCAAAATCGTCACGGAAAGTATCGATCATTGACGGTGGGCAGGCCGAACCACCAATTACCGTGCGCTCCATGTGGGGCAATTTGGTATTGGTATCTCTCAATTCCTGTATCAGGCCAGACCAGATGGTCGGTACGCCAGCGCTGAATGTAACGTGCTCATCGTTCAACAAAGCTACCAAACTTTTGCCGTCGAGGCCGGGGCCGGGTAATACCAGCTTTGCGCCTACCAGTGGCGCTGCATAGGCAATGCCCCATGCGTTGACGTGGAACATCGGTACGACCGGCAAAATGCTGTCACGTGCGGATATGTTCATTACGTCAGGTGTGGCGCTGACAATGGCATGGATCAGGGTTGAGCGATGGGAATAAAGAGCGCCCTTCGGATTGCCTGTGGTGCCGGAAGTGTAGCACAGGCTTGAAGCATCGCGCTCGTCCAGATCATCGACCCAGCTTGCATCCTTGTCGCCGGTTTCACGGAACTCCTCGTAAAAACCGAGCCATGGATTGGCCTTGGCGATTTCTTCGTCGCGGGCTTCCATCAGGATGTATTTTTCTACTGATTTCAGGTTTCCGCGCACGGCATCGACCAGAGGAATAAATGTCTGGTCGAAAAACAGAATGCGATCCTCGGCATGGTTCATGATGTAGATCAACTGCTCGGGGAACAGACGCGGATTAAGCGTGTGGCTAACAAGGCCCATGCCGGGAATTGCATAATATAATTCCATATGGCGATGATTGTTCCAGGCGATGGTGGCGATGCGATCCGATTTGTTCATGCCCTGCTTCAACAAAGCTGAACCCAGTTGCAATGCCCGTTCGCGGATTTCGCCGTAATTCGTGCGGGTCTGGCCGCCATTGGTATTGACTGAAATCACTTCGCTATCGTTGTGATAGTTCGCTGCGTGATCAATTATTCCCGAAATCAGCAATTGCTGTTCCATCATCAAACCGTGCATGTATTTTCCTCCGGCATGCTACTTCAATTTCTATGGCAAACCCTATCGCTGTGATAAGGATGTGTGAAGCGAATTTTGATGATTCCCGAATGATTGTTTAGGGCGAACAACACGATGGCAGATTTTGTTAGCGAAACGGCAAGAGTGCACGCGGATTTAAAGGCAGTGCTGGAACCGACGCCGTTACAATATAATCAATATCTCAGTGACTTGCATGGTGCTGATATCTGGCTGAAACGCGAAGATTTGTCGCCCGTTCGCAGCTATAAAATTCGCGGAGCCTATACGTTTTTCAACGAGATTTTGAAGCAGGATGCTTCGGCTGAGAATTTTGTTTGCGCATCCGCTGGTAATCATGCGCAAGGGTTTTCGCACGCCTGCCGCAACTATAAAAAACATGGTGTGATTTTTATGCCGGTGACAACGCCGCAGCAAAAAATCATGAAAACCAAATCGTTTGGTGAACCTTTTGTAGAAATCATTTTGATTGGCGATAGTTTTGATGAAGCCAATGATGCTGCGCGTAAATATTGCAAGGAAAAGGGTGGCATCATGGTGCCGCCATTTGACGATGAACGCATTATTTTAGGGCAAGCGACCATTGCAAAAGAGCTGCTTGAGCAATTGCCGGATGGGGTGAAAATCGATTTGATGATCCTGCCGGTTGGTGGTGGCGGTCTCGCGGCAGGCGTTACCCGATATATGAAAAGCCAGTCGCCTGATACGAAATTTTGTTTTGTCGAACCGGACAATGCGCCGAGCTTGCAAAACAGTTTGAAGGCTGGCGAGCGGATCAAACTTCATGGCATTGATAATTTTGTCGATGGGGCCGCCGTTGCTGAAATCGGGGCAACGAATTTTGATTATTTGAAAAGTTTTGATGCCGATCAGGTGGTGCTCGCGCCGACCAATGGGGTTTGTGCGACTATGATTGAGATGTTGAATATTGAGGGCGTGGTGCTTGAACCTGCCGGGGCTTTGTCGGTAGATGCCTTGAAGCGTTTGCCGAAAGAGCAGATCGCAGGCAAGACAATTTGCTGTGTTACCTCTGGTGGTAATTTTGATTTCGAACGCCTGCCGGAAGTGAAAGAGCGGGCGCTTAAATTCTCCGGGCTGAAGAAATATTTTATTTTGAAACTGCCGCAAAGGCCGGGTGCCTTGAAAGACTTTCTTTTGATGCTTGGGCCCAATGATGATATTGCACGGTTTGAATATCTGAAAAAATCGGCTCGAAATTTTGGTTCGGTTCTGATTGGTATTGAAACCACAGACGCCAAGAATTTTGATGCGTTGAAACAAAAATTTGATGAAGGTGGTCTTGGTTTTCAGGACATTACCGATAATGATCTGGTAGCAAGCTTAGTAATCTAGGGGGATTAAATGGCTGAAGAGAAAAAAGTAATTCGCGATACTGATGATGACGCCCGCATTCTTGCGCGCAAGCTGATTGCGGAAGCTAACTTTGGTGCGATTGCGGTGCAGGAGCCTGATACCGGCGTGCCGCTGGTGAGCAGGGTAGCGATTGCCACTGACCCTGAGGGGCGCCCGATATTTCTGGCTTCTGAACTTTCCATTCATTCCAAATGTCTGGCGAAGAATAATAAATGTTCTGTGCTTTTGGGCGAGCCGGGCAAGGGCGATCCGCTGGCCCATCCGCGCATTACTTTGATATGTAATGCGGTGATCATTGAACGAAAATCGGAAGAGCGGGACCGCCTGCGCGATCCCTATCTTGAGCAGCATCCAAAGGCGAAGCTTTATATTGATTTCGGCGACTTCCAGTTCTACCGATTGGAAATCGAACGGGCCAATCTCAATGGCGGATTTGGCAAGGCTTATGCGCTAACCGCGGAAGATTTTGCCGTTAATCCGTAACCGGCTTACGCCCCCATCAGGGCGAATGTTGAAACGGATATGGGTTACCGGTTCTTTTGAGGTTAGCTTTTTTGAGCTGTATTTATGGATGTGGTCCATCTTCAATTTTTGCTGTGGCAGGATGACTTCCCAATCCTCGGATTTATCTATTTCTCCAAGCGATAACCGGGCGTCGAGGTCCGGAAGGTATGCTCCCAACACTTCGCCAGTTTCGGGATAATTGCCCTTAAAGTGTGCCGTATCGATGATGATATCCGAGATGGTGCCCGCATGGCCTAATTTAATGATAACCCAATCATAGCCGGGGCCGCGGCGTCGTGCGGTTTCCCAGCCATCGCCCATATCGACGCCTCTGCCGGGGGTTAGCAGTTTTTCCGGAGAACCGTAGTGAGAGTCGGACCAGTTCAGGGGTTTGGCTCCATGAAACAGGAAGGCCAGATCGATCTGCTGATTATCCTTCACCTTGCTCCAGTCAAAATGGCTTTGGCCATAGACCCGTAATCTTGCAACGCCGCCATCTGGATAGATGTGTAGGCGCAAATGGGTCCAGACTTTTTCGCCCATTTCGTCTTCATCAATCGGGTGAAAATGATGGCTGTCGGGGCTGAGGATTTTCGTTGATAGAATTTCCTGCCAATCGGAATTCTCGTCGGGCACTTCGCCTTCGTCCATTTGCACCGCTTCGATTGAGGCTGCAGGTGCATTGTTGCCGGTGAAATGGGCTGTATCGATATCGAAACCGGCAATGGTGCCGGGGCGGGCCAGTTTGATGATTGCCCAATCATGGCCGGGGGTGCGTTTGCGTCGGGATTCCCAGCCATCCATCCATTTGCCGTTGTCGTCATATTTATCGGGAACGAATATAGCATCGCCGTCATTCAACATGCGTGAGAGGGGGGCGAAGAAATCATCGGTTGCGAAAACCGCCGTTGCGCCAAGACTGGCGGAGGCTAGATTGATGGTGCCATCGATGAAATCGGGCAAGGGGGTGTCAGTTGAGTCTTGCAAAATATTTACTCCGGTAGCAGGTCGTTGAGGCGCAGGCGGGCAATTTTTTCTACTTGTTGGCAAGCAGTGGAAAATTCGGCTTCTGCGTCGTTATTAATACGGCTTTTGAATGCTGCCAATATGTCAGATTTGGTCAGACCTTTTACAGCGATGATGAAAGGGAAACTGAACTTAGCGACGTAATCGTTATTGAGGCCAGTGAAGGTGGTGCGCTCTTCGTCGGTCAATGCGTCGAGACCGGCGGCGGCTTGTTCGCTGGTGGATTCTGCGGTGAGCTGTTTGGCTGCCGCGAGCTTTCCGGCAAGGTCTGGATGGGCGTTTAGAACGCCTAGTTTTTCGTCATGGCTTGCGGAGCGGAATTTTCTGGCTAATGCGGAATGGAGGCCCACGGCGCAATCATGGGCGGGGCCGAGTTCATCTGCGTGGGCGCGCTCGGCAATCCATGGGGAATGCTCAAATACACCGCCATAGGTGGCGACGAATTTTTTCTGCTCCATCCGGCTTGGACGGTCGAATGGTTTATAGGGGTGATGCTCAAACCAGTGATTGGCGATATCGATGCGGCGCGGGAACCACACATCTTCATGGCCCATCGCATATTCGATGAATCGTTTGAGCGCGGCGATACGTCCGGGGCGTCCAACGATGCGGCAATGGAGGCCGATGTTGAACATTTTTGGCGCGCCTTCGCAGCCCTCGGCATAGAGGATATCGAAGGAGTCTTTGAGGTAGGTGTAGAACGGGTCGCCGCTGTTGAACCCCGCCGGAATTGCAAAGCGCATGTCGTTGCTATCGAGGGTGTAGGGGATGACGAGCAAGGGCTTTTCGCCTGTGTCATGCCAATAGGGTAGATCGTCAGAATAAGAGTCGGAACAATAGGCTATGCCTTCTTGCTCGGAAACGAGATCAACGGTATTGATTGAGCAGCGGCCCGTATACCAGCCTTGCGGAGCGCTGCCGGTGACTTCGGTGTGGAGGCGGATTGCTTCTACGATATCGGCGCGTTCGGCTTCTGGTGTGTAGTCTTTATATTCGATCCATTTTAGTCCGTGCGTGGCGATTTCCCAATCGGCTTCCTGCATGGCTGCGACTTGTTCCGGTGCGCGGGCGAGGGCCGTTGCAACGCCATAAACGGTAACTGGAATTTCAAATTCTGTGAACATTTTATGCAAGCGCCAAAAGCCTGCGCGTGCGCCATATTCATAGATGGTTTCCATGTTCCAATGGCGCTGGCCTTGCCATGGGGCAGCCCCTACGATTTCGGAAAGGAACGCTTCGGATGCAGCATCTCCATGCAGGATATTGTTCTCGCCGCCTTCTTCGTAATTGATGACGAACTGAACGGCGATCTTCGCGCCATTGGGCCATTTTGGGTCGAGCCCTTTTGGGCCGTTGCCGCGGAAATCTCTTGGGTATCTGTTCATGTCGCCGCCGAAGGTATTGCCAAACCGCGTTAAAGGGTCAAAACTGGCTTACGTTGAGAAAACCATGCGCATGGGGTGGGATTCAGTCAAGCGTTTGGTGAAAAATATTTGAAGGCATTCAAGCTATGAGCGGATTTTTGACGACCCATGTTCTGGATACGGCGAGCGGTAAACCGGCGAGTGGTCTGGCGATTACGCTTTATCGCGATAATGACGGGGTTTTGGAAAAGCTGAAATCGGTTGTGACCAATTCTGATGGGCGTTGCGATGGGCCTATACTGGATGAAACCGAGTTTGCCATTGGTACATACGAATTGCATTTTGCGGCGGGGGATTATCTCAAGAAGCAGGGTGGGGATTTGCCCGATCCGCTGTTTCTTGATGTGGTTCCCATTCGCTTTGGCATTGCCGATGCAAGCTCGCACTATCATGTGCCGCTGCTGATTTCGGCTTTTGGCTACTCAACCTATAGGGGGAGCTAATTATGTGGCCGATTGTCTGGGACTGGCTTAATTTTGCAATTCGCTGGGTGCATGTGATCACCGGGATTGCGTGGATTGGTTCGTCGTTTTATTTCATCGCGCTCGATCTGAGCCTGAAAAAGCATGATGGCCTGCCGGAGGGTGTTTCCGGCGATACGTGGCAAGTGCATGGGGGCGGGTTTTACCACATGCAGAAATATACGGTGGCCCCGGCATCCATGCCGGAGGAACTGACATGGTTTAAATGGGAATCCTATGCCACGTGGATTTCCGGGTTTTTCATGATGTGCGTCCTTTATTACGGTTCGTCGGAGCTGTTTTTGATTGATCGCAATATTTATGATTTGAGCCAGTGGCAAGCCATCGGGATCGGCTTTGGCGGCATGATACTTGGCTGGGTGCTTTATAATTTTCTTTGTAATTCTCCCATTGGCAAGAATGACAATCTGCTTTCTGTGCTGGTGTTTATCTTTGTGGTGGCGATCGGCTGGGGCTTTTTGCAGGTGTTTTCCGGGCGCGGGGCGTTTGTTCATACGGGCGCGCTGATTGCAACGATCATGTCGGCCAATGTGATCATGATCATCATTCCCAACCAGAAGAAAACAGTGGCCGCGCTCTTGGCTGGCAAGGCGCCTGATCCTGCCCTTGGTATGCAGGCAAAACAGCGCTCGATGCATAATAATTACCTCACCTTGCCGGTGCTGTTTCTGATGCTTTCTAACCATTATCCGCTAGCCCATTCCACGCAATATAGCTGGATTATCATTGCGCTGGTGCTGGTGATTGGGGTGGTTATCCGTCACTTCTTCAACATGCATCACGCCAAAAAAGGTGAGCCGCATTGGACATGGCTGGTGGCAACTATTTGCTTCATTATCATCATGTGGCTATCGCAGGCAGGGCCGGTGAACAATGAGGAAACCGCAAGTTCCAGCCACGCACCAACAGAAACCGAACTGAAATTGGCCAATGCGCCATCCTTCGATATGGTGCGCGATATCGTCATCAGCCGCTGCTCCATGTGTCATGCGCAGGAGCCCGTGTGGGAAGGCCTGACCATCACGCCGAAGCTGGTGGTGCTGGAAGAAGATGCAGACATCGTTCGTCATGCAGAATTGATCTACAAACACGCAGGCCGCTCAAACGCGATGCCACCGGGGAATTTGACTTCTGTCACGATGGAAGAGCGGGATATTCTGGCGAAGTGGTATGAGGAAGCGATTGGATCGCCTCGGCATTTTTTGTGGTAGAAGCTTAAGCTTGCTGAGTGTTTTGGGAAACAAATAAATCAATGAAGCAAACTAAAACCAGATTTGTTTAAGCAAAAATGTGAGTGAAAAAGCTCCAACGATTACCGGTAACCCTGCTTCGAACCATAGCCGTAGTAACATATTTGATTTCATGTGGCGCTTCATGTGAGGCGCTTTGATCATAAAATTAACAATGTCGTTTCGAACAAATATAGAAAATGAGAGAAGCAAATATCCAATAATAAAAAAAGCGATGATGAGTAAATTTGCCTTGTTAATATCCGTCACCTCAATACCAAGCGCGTCCACTTTTTTTGGCGTTATTCCCCCCAATGTCATGGTGAAGCCAATAAGGCTAATAAAAAGTAAATTCCTTCTTGTTTTTCGGGTGGTTTCATGAAGCGGTTCACGCATAAGTTCGGTCATGTCCTCTTTCTCCGGCATTGTGCTGGTAAAGGTTGAGGTGCTTGATATTTTTAGTAAAAGTAAAGATGTCGATATAGATACTACAAACACAAAAAATAGAATTGGTGCGGCAAGTATTATGAACTCGGAAACAGTTTCGAATAGATGGGTGCCACTGCCACGGTTAAAGAATGTAGATAGTGTAAAAGTTGTCGCTAAGGCTCCAGCAGAAACCGCGATTATTCCTTGTATTATATATGATGCAGTTTTTTGGATTACTTTGACGTCAAGAATAGCATCAAAGAAATCGTTTAATATATCTGATGTTATTTGAGATTCATCCATATATTGGTGAACTTTACAAAATTTACTTCCGTTAAGTTTATGGTTTTTGCATCGTTTTCCGTTGAGAGTAGTTGCTTCGCACTTTTGATTATTGATGGTTGCCATTAGGTGCTGAAATCCAAGAGTCTGTATGAAGTTTTTTAGTGTACTCTTTCATTGGGTATATACTACTGCAATATTCTGTATTTCCAATTGATATCGCCGTTTATTCGAGAGCAAGTAATTACCTTCATTACTGCTAATTACTATTTTCTTACAATTTTTTCTCAATGTGTGACTAAAATTATTTCCCAACCCGCCCAGCATTATCCGGCCAAACTAATTTTAATTGTGCTTCAGCAATCGACCGTAACCGCTCAAGTATCCCAGCACCAGCTGCCACGACCTTATTCGCCTTCATATCCACATGCAGCAATATCTGTTCCCCGCTGGCTAGCTCTTGCCCTGTTCCCCCATGCAATATCCGTTGAAAAATGTGGAGCTTTTTTTCGCTCCAGTCCAGCAGTTGGAACTCTACCGCTACCGGTTCACCACCTCGGATTTCGGCTTTGTTTATGATGTGGGTTTCTACGGAATAATAGGAGAAGCCAGTGGCTACATAGGCCATGTCCATGCCGATTTGGCGTAGGAATTCGTCGGAGCCTTCGCTCATTAAGTGGAGGTAGCGGGCCTCGGTCATGTGGCCGTTATAGTCGATCCAATCCTGCGCCACGGTGGTCTGGAAAATTTTGATTGGTTTTGTCGCATCCATGGGTGCAGCCTGCCTTTTTTTGTGGTTGGATGATTGTACGGCTAAGTCGGCCAGTGTCCATATACGGAGAATTGAATTGAATAAACAAGGCGTTTTGAGTGGGTATAAAATTCTGGATTTGACCAGTGTGGTGTTAGGGCCATTTTGTACCCAGATGTTGGGAGATCTTGGGGCGGAGGTCATCAAGATCGAAACGCCCGAGGGCGATGTGATGCGTCATGCGGGGCCGCATGTTTCTCATGGCATGGGCTCGATCTATCTGACGATCAATCGCAATAAACGCGCTTTGACGCTGGATTTGCGTAAGGATGAGGCGAAGGAGATTTTGCGTAAATTGATCGCCGGTGCTGACGGGATTATCCATAATATTCGCGCTGGCGGTATGCGTCGGCTGGGCTTTGACTATGACAGCGTTAAGGCGATCAATCCTGAAATCCTCTATGTGCATGCGGTGGGGTATGGTTCTGATGGTGTTTATGCCGAGCGGCAGGCCTATGACGATCTGATACAATGTGCCAGCGGGATGGCCTCGATGCTGCCTTTGCAGGATGGCAGTGAAGCGCCGCGTTATTTTCCGGGGTTGGTGGCTGATAAAACCACCGGGCTTTATGCGGCCTATGCCATGATGGCTGGTTTTTTGCACAAAGAGCGCACGGGGCGGGGGCAATTTATCGAGGTGCCGATGTTGGAATGCATGGTAAATTTCACCATGGCTGAAAATCTCTACGGGCGCACTTTTGTGCCGCCAAAGGGTGGGACCACCTATGCCCGTTCGATTAATCCTCAGCGCAAACCCTATAAAACCAAGGATGGTTATATCGGCATCATGCCGTATACTACCGCTAATTGGGCTGATTTCTTTAAGCTTGGCGGACGTCCTGAACTGATGGATGACGAGCGGTTTTCAACCTATCCCAAGCGTACGGAAAATATCACTGAGCTGTACGGTCATCTCGAAGAGATTGCCTTGCAAAAAACCACTGCCGAGTGGATGAGCGAACTTGGCGCGGCGAATGTGCCTTGTATGAAGGTGCAATCGCTGGATGATGTTCTGGAGGACCCGCAAATGATCGATACCGGATTTATTGAACAACGGAGCCATCCCAGTGAAGGTGAATATCTGGCGGTTAATAATCCTGTGAAATTTACTGATTCGCCAGCGCGTATTTACCGCGATGCGCCTCTTATGGGGGAGGATAATCTGGCGATACTTTCTGAGCTTGGCTATAGCGATGAAGACATTGAAAACATCAAAAAATCCGGCGCTGTTGGGGAAAAATAGCCATTTTGAAATCAAGAAGCCGAGCTATGTGGTTAGCTCGGCTTCTTTGTCAAGTCAGATAAGTTCATAAGAATGTTCGTCTCTGATTGTCAAAGCGTAATAGGCTGGGGGGTGCTTCGACTCTTGACACTAAAGTCTTACATCAGGTTACCTATCGATTACAACAAAAAACTTACGTAACGTAAGTTTTTTGTTTGATTTTACATTTTAAACAATGATTACAAGTGCTTCTGGATTGTTTTAATGTAATTTTAAAGAAATCCGCCCCGCCCATACGCATGGTTACAACGACGTATTTGATACCTCTTCGCTTTCCTTCAATCAATGCATGCCTAGTCATAAGGGTGCCTGACATGTTATAGGGGCGGCGATGGGTATTGCGCCACCGCCTACATTGTAATTTCGGGATCAATGCCGAGGATGTCGCGATAATAAATGGCCTGACAGGCAAACGCACCGTTCAATTCCCAAAGGCCGATATCATCTACCTTCAAGCCATGGGCATTGAGCAATTTGAGGACGGCTAAAACCGGGCCATGCCAATCAGGCTTGGTGCGTATTGGCGGTCCAGCATCATGCCGGGAACGCAGGTGGGTAACCCTGCGCGAAGAGCTCATTGTCAGGCGGTGGAGACGATGATTGCTTCGCGCATGGGTTTACCTCTAGGTTTTGGTTGCGTTGTCGATAACCTTTACTACGTGTTCGGTGCCGCTCAAAAAGACATCCGGATCGGACATATCGTTGATTGCTGCAAAATTTTCTGCAACGTCATCGGCACTGCGATGACCTTCCTTGAGAAACTTGCCCTTGCTTTCGTGGATTTCCAGCGTGGTGAAAGTGCCGGCTCCTGCAAACATCACAGTGTGATTTGGTGCGTCCTTGCTGACGAGAAAAATAGCTGCGGGCGTTACATATTCAGGTTTTAATGCTTCCAGCATTTCCGGTGTCATGATGTCTTCGGTCATTCTGGTGGCAGCGGTTGGCGACAGGCAATTTATCTGGATGTTGTTTTTTGCCCCTTCAATGCAAAGCGTATTCATCAGGCCGACGACGCCCATTTTTGCGGCACCATAGTTGGCCTGGCCGAAATTGCCGTAGATGCCTGATGTGGATGTTGTCATCAGGATGCGGCCGTAACTTTGCTCTTTCATCTGATTCCAGACGGCACGGGCACAATTGCCGGAGCCGGTGAGGTGGACGGCGATAACGCTATCCCAATCGGACGTGGTCATTTTACCGTAAGAGCGATCGCGCAAAATGCCTGCATTGTTGATGAGGATATCAACGCGGCCCCATTTTTCAACGGCTTGCGCCACCATTTTTTCGCAATCTTCAAAGCTTGCTACATTGGCACCATTGGCGATTGCTTCGCCGCCAGCGGCTTTGATTTCTGCAACGGTTGCTTCTGCTGGTGATAGGGAGCCATCGGAACCGCCATCTCTGGCGCCACCAAAATCATTGACCACGACTTTTGCGCCGCGTTTGGCAAGTTCGAGGGCGTGGGATTTTCCAAGGCCGTTACCGGCGCCTGTTACAATGGCCACCTGGCCATTAAATTCAATTGTCATTCTTAATTATCTCCATCTGGGGCACTTTTTGCGATTTTTGAATCGCAAAAAGTGCCTATATGTTTATTTTCGCGCACAATTTCTCTGAAAACCGGTCCCCACTTTTCAGATTGTGCTATGTATTTACTACTGCCATGCCGAGCCATTCGGCGACAAGGGCTGGTTTTTCTTCACCTTCGATTTCCACACTCACGATATATCGCGACAGGAATTCTCCGGGTTTTCGTTCTGTACATTCGGCCAGTTTGATGTTTCCGCGTACTCTAGAACCAGATTTTACGGGAGCAAGAAAACGGATTTTTTCAAAGCCGTAATTTACCGCGCGAATGGCCTCTGTTGCTTTGGGAATGCTGTCTATAGCAAACTTTGAAAGCAAGGAAAGGGTCAAGAATCCGTGGGCAATTGTGCCGCCATAAGGCGTTTCCGCTCTGGCACGGGCTTCATCCACATGGATGAACTGGTGATCGTGGGTTGCATCGGCAAACTGGTTGATCATTGCTTGAGAAACTTCCACCCATGGGGACGTTGCTTCAAATGTACCGGCGCTCGCGACGATTTCTTTAATGGGAATTGTGTCCATCTTTTATGAGCCTTAATCAAACAGAGGGTCGCCGGTGAGTAAATGTCCGCCACCGCATAAAGGAAGGATTGCACCGGTGACGTATGAGCCGCCTTTGCCGCATAAAAACAGCGCTGCACCAGCAATATCATCCGGAGAACCGATGCGGCCTAGTGGCACGCCTTCTCCAACTTTGGCAGCTTTTTCATCGCTGCCGGTAGCAAAGGCTGTCATTTTACTTTGGAACGGGCCGGGGGCAAAAGCGTTTACCGTAATGCGGCGTGATGCCAGTTCCTTGCCGAGAATTCTGGTAAGTTGGTGCACAGCTGCTTTTGAAGCTGAATAGGAATAAGCGCCATCGCCCATGGCAACAGTGCCCATGATGGAACCCAGATTGATGACCCGGGCCGGGTCTTCGTCACTGGCTGCGTTATCCAGCAATGGAAGGAGTTGTTGGGTTAGGTGGAACAGTCCGGTGACGTTCACATCCATGATCTTGGCCCAGGCTCCATAAGGAAACTCATCCAGTGGCGCGCCCCAGGTGACGCCTGCATTATTGACCAAAATATTGAGTTTATCGGTGCGTGATTTTACCTCTGCAACGAGGTTATCGACGCCTTCTTCTGTGCCTACATTGCCTGAAAAACCTTCCGCTTTTCCCAATGGATTGGAAGCGTTGATTTCGTTGGCGACTGTTACACAGTCTTCGCCCTTACGTGATGCAATCATCACATGAGCGCCAGCTTCAACCAGTGCGGTGGCAATCATTCGGCCAATGCCTGTGGCACCTCCGGTAACCAGTGCGGTTTTCCCCTCTAGCGAAAAGAGGCGGTTCAAAATATTCATATGTTTCTCCATGAGGAATGTCAGCGTCTAGGTCATGAACGCATAATCAGGGACGATATGGTGTGATCCATTTGTTCAGATACTGGGTGCAAGTTCGCAGGAAACTATCTAGTTTTCAAGAGCTTGCAATGATTGAGTTGGGCAAAGGGATTATATCCGCAAGACGGTGAGGCCGCTTCAATCTGCCGCGTCAAAAAAATTGAATGGGTAAATAACCCGTTCTGTACCCTTTACTCCTCGCAGTTTTTCGCGGTTTCATCGCCATTTCGTTCTTGATTGTGCATTCATGATCTACGACTTTCTTACAATATGCCTCTTGTGTGTGATGACAAGATGCCTGATTAATTGTTTTAGTTTTTTGTTCGGTAATGATTTCCGAATGTTAGTTGGGAGAATGAAATATGAGTAGCGGTTCTGAAATGAAATCCGGCGATGCCATGGCACTGGGTATGAGCGAGAAGGTCCGTCCCTTGCATGAGCAAGTGGCGAAGATGATCGAAGAGGAAATTTTGCCTCTTGATGAAGAATTTCTTGCCGAAGTCGAAAAAGGCGATCGCTGGACCTATACGGCGCGCCAGGAGGAAATCCTTTCTAGCCTGAAAGCCAAAGCGAAAGAACGCGGGCTATGGAATTTCTGGCTGACAAACTCTGAAAGTGGCTATGGCCTGACAACAGTCGAATACGCTTATCTGGCTGAGGAAATGGGCAAGGCGCATCTGGGTGCCGAGACTTTCAACTGTAGTGCGCCGGATACGGGTAATATGGAAGTGCTGGAACGCTACGGCACTGAGGAGCACAAGAAAAAATGGCTGGCACCTCTACTGGAAGGCGAAATTCGTTCAGCCTATTTGATGACTGAGCCGGATGTGGCTTCATCGGATGCTACCAACATCGAAATGAGCTGTGTTCGCGATGGTGATGAATACGTGCTCAATGGTGAAAAGTGGTGGGCATCAGGGGCAGGCGATCCCCGCTGTAAAATTTACATTGTGATGGTGGCATCCCCGGATGAAGAACGCACGAAGCATCAGCAGCATTCGCAGATTTTGGTTGCAGCTGATACGCCCGGAATTACCAAATTGCGGCCGATGGAAGTCTATGGTCTGGACGATGCGCCGCACGGCCATATGCATCTTAAATTTAAAGATGTACGCGTGCCTGCCAGCAATTTATTGCTTGGTGAAGGGCGTGGGTTCGAGATTTCGCAAGGGCGGCTTGGGCCGGGCCGGATACACCATTGTATGCGTGCTATTGGCCAAGCTGAACGGGCGCTGGAACAAATGTGCAAACGTTCCATTCAACGCGAAGCCTTTGGCAAGCCACTTGCTCAATTGGGTGCGAACTTTGATATCATCGCCAATTGCCGGATGGAAATTGAACAGGCCAGACTGCTTTGCCTCAAAGCTGCATGGATGATGGATCAAGGTGATAAGCGTGCTGCAGCACCGTGGATTTCGCAGATTAAAGTGGTGGCTCCGTTGATGGCGCTGAAAGTCATTGATGAAGCGGTGCAGATGCATGGGGCGCAGGGGATTTCTCAGGATTTCTCACTGGCCAGAGCATGGCAGCATGTGCGTACCCTGCGTTTGGCCGATGGGCCGGATGCGGTGCATCGTCGTCAGGTGGCACGCGCTGAACTGAAAAAATACACCCAGCAGAAAATGTAATTTCGGAGCATTTGCGAAAATGAAAGCAATAATTTGCAAAGAGTATGGTTCCATCGATAATCTCGTTTACGGGGATATGGATGAGCCGGTTGCGGGTGAAAATGAGGTGGTGATTGAAGCCGAATCCATCGGGGTAAATTTCCCCGATGGCCTGCTGGTTCAGGGGCTTTATCAGGCCAAGCCGCAAGTGCCTTTTGTGCCCGGCATGGAAGTGGTTGGGCATATAGTCTCGATTGGTTCCGGTGTTAGTAATTTTAAGGTCGGCGACCGTGTGGCTGCGATTGCCCAATTGGGATGTTACGCCGAAAAAGTTCTGGCCAATAAGGCTACTGTTATGCCTGTGCCCGATGGGGTAAATGCTGATGCTGTTACCGCGCTTTTATGCGGGTTTGGCACCTCTCATTATGGATTGAAACAACGGGCGCAATTAGCTGAAGGCGAGACGCTGGTTGTAACCGGGGCTGCTGGTTTGACTGGCCTTGCCGCTGTGCAGATTGGCAAAGCCATGGGGGCGAAGGTTATTGCGATTGCCTCGACTGAGGAAAAGCGCAAAATCGTGCTGGAAAACGGTGCTGATATCGCGCTTGGCTACGAGAATCTCAAAGACAACATCAAGGAAGCTACCGGTGGTAAGGGTGCCGATGTGGTGTTTGATGTGGTGGGCGGAGAGGTGTTTGACGCCTGTTCGCGCGCCATGGCCTGGAATGGACGCCTGCTCGTGGTGGGCTTCACCTCCGGTACGATACCTAAATTCCCGGTTAATCTGGCTTTGGTTAAAGGCTATAGTGTCGTTGGTGTTTTCTGGGGTACTTTTACTCGCACGGAACAAAGTGTATACGCAGAGAATATGGCTGAGTTGATGGACTGGTATGGTGCTGGAAAAATTAAGCCATATGTTGAAGATACATTTGCGCTCAGCGATGCTGCGAGTGCTCTCAATCATATTCATGACCGTAAAGCGGTCGGAAAAATTGTACTGAAACCTTAGGAACCTCCCATGTCTTTACCCACAAAAATGTTTGCGTTAGTTTTGCTCAATGATGGCTATTCCAATACGCAGGAAGGGCCATCAATTACCACGCTGGAACCTTATCTTGAGGCCAAGGAAATTGATGTTCCAGAACCTGACGATGGTCAGGTTTTGATCCGTCTTATTCGGGCGAATATCAATCCATCGGATTTGCATTTTATCAAGGGCGAATATGGTTTGCCGCGCCGCATCGGTGTGCCTGCTGGCTTTGAAGGTGTTGGCGAAGTGGTCGCTGCTGGAGCTGGCGGTGAAGGTCTTGTTGGTAAACGTGTAGCGTTTTTGGCTTCTGCGTCCGGTGCATGGGCTGAATACGTGATTGCTGACGCGATCACATGTATTCCGGTTCGTGATGATTTGCGTGATGAGGATGCGGCGACATTGTTTGTGAATCCACTCACCGCGGTCGCGATGTTTGATGAAGTTAAGCAATCGGGTACGTCGAGCTTTATTATGACGGCGGCGGCGAGCCAACTTTGCAAATTGATTATCGGTCTTGCAAAGGATAGTGGGATTAACGCGATTTCGATTGTTCGCAATGATGAACAGATCGAGATGTTGAAAAACCTTGGTGCGGCCCATGTGCTAAATTGTATGACTGGGGATTTTCAGCTGGCGATTGGCCAGGTCATGAAGGAAGAAAAGCCACGCATTTTGCTTGATGCGGTGGCTGACCAGATTTCTGCGGATATCTTCTTTACCATGCCAAGTCGCGCTAAATGGGTGGTTTATGGCAAGCTGTCTCCCGATGCGCCTGTTTTGAACCAGATGGGGCAGTTTGTGTTCACCGGTAAAGAGATTACGGGTTTCTGGCTGACCAAATGGATGGAATCAAAACCTCCTAAAGAGCAAATGGCAGTGATAGCGCAAGTGCAGGAACTGTTTGCCAGCGGCAAGTGGAAAACAGATGTTAGAGCCACGATCTCCTTGCGTGATGCCATGACAGAATTGCCAGAAGAGCTTAGCCATATGAACACCGGCAAAGTGATGCTGGTGCCATGATCATTTGTTGTGGTGAAGCGTTGATTGATATGCTGCCGCGGCAATTGGAAGATGGTGGTGAGGTTTTGCTGCCAGTGCCGGGTGGTGCGATATTCAATACGGCGATTGCACTTGGGCGGCTGGGTGAAAAAGCAGGGTTTTTCTCTGGCCTTTCGACGGATTTGTTTGGCGAGAAACTGGCGGAGGCGCTTGACGCTTCTGATGTGGATTTTCAATATTCGGTGCGCAGCGAATTGCCAACCACGCTGGCCTTTGTAAAACTCACCAACGGTCAGGCGCAATATACATTTTATGATGAGAATACCGCTGGCCGGATGATCTCAGAATCGGATTTGCCGGATTTTGGTGACAAGGTGACGGCGCTGCATTTTGGTACGATGAGCTTGATTTCGGAGCCTTGCGGTACGACGCTCGAAGTGCTGATGAAGCGCGAGCATCAAGCCCGTGTCATATCGCTTGATCCCAATATCCGGGTGAGTTTTATCAAGGACGAGGCCGTGCATCGGTCCCGCATGGAGCGGATGATCGCAATGAGCGATATCATCAAGGTATCGGATGAGGATTTTGACTGGCTGGTGCCAGGCGGCTCGTTCGAACAGTCTGCAAAATCATGGATTGAAAACGGAACTTCGATTGTCGTTTTCACCATGGGAGCGGAAGGGTGCCGGGTTATTACGCCGCACCATGATATTGTTGTTCCTGTGCAAAAAATGCAGGTGGTGGATACGGTCGGGGCAGGGGATTCCTTTAACGGAGGGCTGCTTGCCGGGCTGAGTAAGGCTGGCGTTCTTAGCAAGTCTTCATTGCGTGAGCTTAATGAGAAAACTTTGCGCGCTGCGGTGGAAATGGCAACTAAGGTTGCTGGGATCTCTGTTACCCGTGCCGGGGCTAACCCGCCGTGGCTGGAAGAACTAGCGTAATCCTATCAGGCTTTTTAGGGCATTAACGCAATGGGCCTGCTTGCATTTGTTCAACGGTAAAATTCGGATAGATGAATAGCTGCGGATACAGATGTTTGAATTATTTGATCAGGCAGGGGCAAGCGGCGGTATGATACATATCAATGAAGCTTCGGAGATGTTGGACTATTTATCGAAACTTGAATATGAAACCATAGGCTTGCTGGAGGAGCTGGGGAAACATACATATCTATAAAACTAGTTTTGTGGTTGTTTATTTGTTTTTCTCATGCTATGGATGTTATTATGAAACCAGACCACGTTACACGCACATTGGCAGAGTTGGGCAATGAGACCCGGCTGGCGATTTTTCGACTGTTGTTGAAATCGGGCAAGGACGGGGTGACCATTGGCGAGATTGGCAAGCGTTTGGAGGTGCCGCCATCGACCCTTGGGTTTCATTTGCGCGGTCTGGTTGAGGTCGGGCTGGTAACCCAGCAAAGGCAGGGGCGTAGCGTGTTTTGCTTTGCCGAACTTGAGATGCTGACCAGTGTTTTGCACAGCCTTGAAGATGAGTGCTGTGCTGATCAGCAATCGAATGAATTATGCGGAGATGCTGCATAGATTACTTCCCTTTTTTGAGAAAAAATAACTATAAACCTAGGTAAGTGGAAATTAAAATGAATGTCATAAATAAAATTACCGCTCCGACAACATGTTGTTCTCCCGATCCAGAGCGCTCGGATGGGGCATCTTTGCAAACTTATATCTCGACCGTTTGGAAGCAACTTGGTGCGCCAATTGTTTTATCTGGTTTGATATTTGCTGTCTTGCTTCTGCTGGTGCCTTCGCAAGCGGGCACGAGTTTGACTTTCACATTTGAGGCATTGGTGGGCATTCTGCCTTTTATTTTGCTCTCTGTGGCTTTGGCATCTTATCTTAAGGCCAGCGGTGCTGACCAGATTGTTGCCAAGGCATTTGAAGGTAGTCCCGTGAAGGCGATTGCTGTTGCTTCGATATTTGGGGCGCTTTCGCCGTTTTGTTCTTGTGGGGTTATTCCGCTGGTTGCGGGCCTGTTGGCAGCCGGTGTTCCTATTGCTCCGGTACTGGCGTTTTGTATCGCCTCACCAATTATGGACCCGGAAATGTTTGTGCTTACCGCCGCAGGTATTGGCTTGGAATTCACCGTGGTCAAAACGATGGCTGCCGTTTGTATGGGATTGTTGACGGGGTACGTCACTCTGCTGATTTCAAAAACCGGTGCGCTGGATGATGTGCTCAAGAACATTGCGAAACCATCTTGTGGGGCTTCGAGTTGTTCTCCCGACCTTAAAGAGGCGCGGCCAGTATGGAAATTCTGGCAGGAAAGTGCGCGGCTGAAAACCTTTTGGAGCGAGACGCTTTCCTCTGGTTGGTTCCTTGGGCGCTGGCTTGCCTTCGCCTTTTTGCTGGAAAGCCTGATGGTTGCCTATTTACCCGCAGCCACCGTTGCCGAATGGCTTGGGGATGGCAATCCGTTTGCCATTCCTTTGGCGGTGGTGATTGGCGTTCCTGCCTATCTCAATGGATATGCAGCCATTCCGTTGGTGCGTGGTCTGCTTGATCTGGGCATGTCGCCTGCGACCGGGCTTTCCTTTATGTTGGCTGGCAGCGTTACTAGCATTCCCGCTGCGATTGCGGTTTGGACATTGGCCAAGCCGCGGCTGTTTGCGCTCTATCTGGTTATGGCAGCTTCCGGCGCGTTCCTTTCGGGGGTGGTATATGCCGCCGTTCTTGGAATGCTCTAGGGTAAAAATTGACATCTGTTGTTCATCCATTTAGTTGTAGCTAGCAACTAAATGGATGCAATTTATGAACTCTTCTCAGGCAAAAACCATCTCGGCCATTCGTACCGCATCGCGTGAGTTGGTGCGGGAATTGGGATTTCTCAAACAGACCTTAGCCGGTACAGAACTATCCCCCTCAGCGGTTCATGCGATTGTTGAGATTGGGCTCGCCAGTGAAATTACGGCGAAGATGCTGGGTCAAATTTTGTTACTGGAAAAATCCACCATCAGTCGGCTGGTTAAGTCCTTGGTAGCCGATGGGTTGGTGGTTGAAACGCCAGCGGAAACTGATGGCCGGGTGAAGTATCTGAGTTTGAGTGATACGGGCCAAATCGCGATGGGAAATATCGTCGAATTTGCCGAAAATCAAGTGGCATCCGCAATTGCTCCTTTAAGTGAAGAAAAGCGCGATAAGGTGCTGGAAGGGCTGGAGATTTACGCTGCTGCCCTTGGTGATACGCGGCTGGTTGATCCGGCGAAAAGCGAGGTGACCCTACATCAAGGTTATGTTCCCGGACTTATCGGGCAAGTGGCCAGTATGCACGCCTCATACTATAGCAAGCATTCAGGTTTTGGCGCAGCTTTTGAAGCATTGGTTGCCGGTGGCATGGCGGAATTTGTTCCCCGTCTGGAAAACTCTAAAAACGCGACTTGGTACGCAACCAAACGCGGGGCGATTGTCGGGAGCGTCACGATTGATAGCGAAGATCTTGGCGATAATATTGCACATCTGCGCTGGTTCATTGTTGATGATGGATTGCGCGGGGCGGGTCTTGGGCGTCGCTTCATGCAGGTAGTTGTTGATTTTTGCGATGCGCAAAAATTTGATGAGACTCACCTCTGGACATTTCAGGGGCTGGATGCCGCGCGCAAGCTATATGAAGCTTTTGGTTTTGTATTGGCTGAAGAGCAAGCAGGGGACCAATGGGGCAAGGAAGTTATCGAGCAGAAGTTTATTCGCAAGCTTCTCTAGATCGTGTCCGTCTTTGACGGAAACGATCTAGGTTATTTTGTTCTCACGGGCGTATCCTCGTTTCACTCGGGCCCTCCGTATGGGCGGCGCAGCTAGCGCCGGGGGGCTCTTCGCCACCTAAGCAAGTCAACCGAAGTTGACTTACTCTAAATCAAAGTCAGTTGCGGGTCTTCGCCCTGTTCGTGCTGTAGCAAATATTGCTTGGTTTCAATGCCGCCGCCAAAGCCTGTGAGTGAATTATTGGCGCCGATTACCCGGTGGCAGGGGATGATGATGGGTAGATGGTTCGCACCATTGGCAGCACCTACCGCGCGGCTGGCTTTTGGCCTGTCGATGCGCCTTGCCAGTTCGCCATAGGAGATAGTTTCGCCATAGGGGATATCGCAAAGGGCGGTCCAGACGTTTTCCTGAAAATCCGTACCGTTGAGCACCATCGGGATATCGAAATTCTCCAGTTCACCTTTGAAATATGCAGTGAGCTGTTTGGCGATTTCTTTGAATGGGGCGGGGTCTTCGTGCCAATTGTCGTGAGGCGTGATTTTACCTTTGCCGCCCGGGAAGCTGATGTAATACAAATGCTGTTCGTCGCCTGCCACTAGAAGCTGGCCGATGGGACTTTCCAGATAGGTATAGGCTAATTCAGGATTGCTCATTTTGGATGTCCTCTTTCGGGGCTTTGCGAATTTTGGATGGCGGCCGGTCGTATAATTCACTGAAGGCTGCATTGAACCGGCGCAAGCTGCCAAAGCCTGCGCGGTAAGCTATTTCGGTGATGGTGAGTTCGGTATCGTTCAGCATGCGCTTGGCCCGTTGCAGGCGAAAAGTTTTGGCGGCCTGTGTCGGGCTTGCGCCGATATGTTGTTTGAACAAACGGGATAAATGTCGAGCGCCAACCCCGACGCAGTCAGATAATTGCTCCACATTTCCTTTGTCCAATGCGCCATCGTCGATTAGCTTTAAGGCGCGTTCTACAGTGGTTTTTGTGCCTTTCCATGCGGGGCAAAAAGGGGCGGTTTCCGGGCGACAGCGTAAGCACGGGCGAAAGCCTGCATGTTCTGCTGCCGGTGCGCTTTGGTAATAGGTGACGTTCTTTGTCAGCGGTTGTTTCACCGGACAGACATTGCGGCAGTAAATGCCGGTGGTTTTGACGGCGGTGAAAAACAGGCCGTCGAATTTGGGGTCGCGGGCGTGCCTCGCACTTTCGCAGGTTTTGAAATCTAACATGATATTAACATAGGAAAGCATCGTCGCAGGGTCGAGTGATTTCGAAGTATCAAGTCCGATTCCGGCTAGTTTGGCAAGGGCAAATAATATAACAATTTGGGTTCTTGTTAGAAGGAAATCACCACATGCAAATGACACCACGCGAATGGGCGTTGCTGACTTTTTTGTCGATCATATGGGGCGGCGCATTCTTTTTTGTGGCTGTGGCCGTTCATGTGGTTCCGCCGTTGACTGTTGTTTTCCTGAGAGTAGGAATTGCAGCGCTTGCGCTATTACTCTATTTGCAGATCAAGGGGGAGAAACTGCAATTTGAGCGTTCACTTCTATTAGCCTTTTTGGTGATGGGGATGCTGAATAATATCATTCCGTTCAGCCTGTTGTTTTGGGCACAAACGAACATCTCTAGCGGCTTGGCCTCAATCCTAAATGCCACAACGCCGATGTTTTCAATCATCGTTGCGCATTTCGCATTGGCGGATGAAAAAATGGCAGCCAATAAAATTATTGGGGTTTTCCTGGGCCTGTTTGGGGTGATGGCCCTTGTGGGCGGCAGCGTTATAGAGGGCGAAAATATTGCCATTTTTGGTATGATTGCGTGCTTAGGTGCAGCTCTCTCCTATGCTTGTGCGGCGACCTTCGGCAGACGGTTTCGTACGATGGATGTTTCCAATTCTTACGTGGCCTTTGGCCAGCTTACGGCATCGACATTGGTGATGATCCCGGTGATGCTGATCGTCGATCGGCCCTGGGAATTAGCGATGCCGGGAACAGGTGTTGTTCTTGCGATCGTGGCGCTGGCTTTAATCTCGACGGCGCTGGCCTATGTGATTTATTTTCAGCTTTTGGCAAGTGTCGGCGCGGTTAATGTTGCGCTGGTGACGTTGCTGGTTCCCGTTAGCGCCATTCTACTTGGTACAATCTTCCTCAATGAAATTCTGGAAACCCGCCACTATGTTGGGCTGGCGCTGATCCTGACTGGATTGATCGCAGTGGACGGTCGATTGTTGCGTAAATCCACCACCGGTGGTTAGCTATTGTTGGGCTTCTTCCACCTGCTTTTCGAAGTAGAACCGATTAATACCGCCACCGATAGTTTTGTTGGAAGCTTCGGTAGCGACCTCTTCGCGTTGCAGTACGAAACCGGCATTGGGATATAATTGTAATGCAGCTTCTTGTATTTCAGATGTGGAGAGTTCGAGAACCGTTTTGCCCAATTTTGCACATTGAACTTCCGCGTGGCTGAGCAGGTTTTGGGCTATGCCTTGCCTTCTATGGGACGGGGCCACATACATCTGGCGCAATTCCATGTTGGTGTTTGAAACTGCTTCCAACCCGCACATGCCGACGAGTTTTTCGTCTTTTAGGGCTATCCAGAAGCCACCTTGTTTTTCGGAGTAATATTCTTCAATGCGCCCGATATCTTCATCCAGTGAAATTTGGATATAATTTTCAAATGCCTGTTCTTTCCCTGCGGGTGCCAGAGCGCTGTTTATCTCCGTGAAAAGAGAGATAACATCGCCCGTATAATTCGCGTGAAAAGGCTGGATGGAGAGGTCTGAACTCACGTTAGAAAATCAGTAATCACCGCGACACCGGGAGGGGCGGGCTTGTCGAAGACTTGCAGTTCTTCGGTGACTTTTGACAAGGGTACTTTCCTCGCGATCATTGGTGATAAATCCACAGAACCGCTTTCAATCATCGCAAGCAGGCTTGGATAGCGCCATGCGGGCATGCCTCTGGTGCCGTATAGTGCGAGTTGGCCTGAATAGACGGCATCCATCGGGATGTTCATGTTGAGGTGTTCGCCAGCGGGCATGCCAATCTGGATGTGGCGCCCGAGCTTGCGCAGAGATTTGATTGAATTGATGGTGGTGACCGGAATGCCGAGGGCTTCGAGGGACACATGTGCGCCGCCTCCAGTGATTTCGCGAATGGCTTCTACCGGATCGACCTTGCTTGCGTCTACCACGGCATCGGCGCCGTGTTTTGTGGCGTAATCCAGTTTGTCCTGAACCACATCTACCACCACTACGCGCGCACCCAACGCCTTGCCAAGCAAGAGGGCTGCAAGGCCTACGCCGCCGCCGCCGAATACGGCCAGCCATTCGCCGCCCTGTAATGCGGCGCGTCCGGTGAGGCCGTGCCATGCGGTGGTTGCGCGGCAACCGAGTGATGCGGCGAGTGCTTCATCCATGCTCTCGGGCAGGGCGGTTAGGTTGGTTTCGGCGTGGGGGACGGCCACATATTCAGCGAATGCGCCGGGGGCGTTGAAGCCCGGCAGGACCTGATCGTCGCATGTGGTTTGGTTGCCAGCAGCGCATGCGTGGCAATGGCCGCAAGCCAGAATGAACGGGGCAATGACGCGGTCGCCTTTTTTCCATTTGGTAATGCGCGAACCTGTTTCTTCCACCACGCCGCAATATTCGTGGCCCAGAATATGGGGGAATGGCAGGGGTCCATCGGAGCCTGTCCATGCGTGCCAGTCCGAACGGCAAATGCCGGTAGCCAGCACTTTTAAAACCACACCATCTTCGGCGCATTCGGGAGTGTCGACGGTTTCGATTTTAAGCTCTGACCGCCAGTCAGTAAGAAGTGCTGCGCGCATGGATGTGTCCGTTGTCTGATTGAATTTTGATTATACAAATCAAGAAATGAGTTGCATTGCAATGGTGCTGCTTGACGCATGGTCTTTTTAAATGTTGGAATTGAGAGAAGTGGAATATTTTCGGCGGGAGGGTTTTACTGTATAGTTTAGTTTGTAGATGATGTTCTCAAATAAAAATGAGTGATTGGAAGAATGTTGGAAAGTGATAAAAAAATAGATTTGGAAGGGCAAGATGCCATTGATTTATGGTTGAAGGGCAAAGACTCATGGAATGCATGGGTTAAAGAAAACCCCGTTGCAGATGTTGATTTTTATGACATGGACTTTTCCGAATATAGAGACCATCCATTCATAAAAAATGATGAATGGCCGTTTAGCGGTTTTGCATTTCCAACGGGGGCTGTTAGCTTCATTGGAACGTCGTTTGGCAAAGGGGATGTTCACTTTAGCGGAGTGTCGTTTGGTGATGGAGAAGTTAGTTTCTTTGGATCATCGTTTGGCAATGGGTACATCAGTTTTTATGAGACATCCTTTGGCGATGGACAAGTTGACTTTTCGTCGACAACATTTGGCGATGGAGGGGTTAGTTTCCATGATACGTCATTTGGAGACGGGGATGTTAGCTTCTTTGGATCATCGTTTGGAGATGGAGATGTTATTTTTGAATTTGCATCGTTTGGCAAGGGTGAAGTCGACTTTAACAGAACGTTGTTTGGCAAAGGAGAAGTTAGCTTCGGTGGAACATTATTTGGGGATGGATTGGTCAATTTCTGTGGTGTCTCGTTTGGTGAGGGGCATGTCAATTTCTGGAAATCATCATTTGGTGACGGGGCTGTCCACTTTGAATCAGTTGACTTTGAGGGCAGAGTTGATTTTTCAGACTTAGAAAATGTTAGCGCTGTTAAAAATTTTACGTTTGCTCACTCAACTTTTCAAAACTCCTTGAGTATTTCGTCGGATGAACCTTTTGGATGTGTTGTGGATTTGACCAGTACAAAAATGAGTAATCAAGTTTCTCTAGCGGGTTTGCAGTGCAGTTTGAGGAAAACAAAAGCCTTTTTGGGGAGCGAATGGTTAGGCAAAGCTAAAGCTCTTAATGTTCGGGATATCGAACGATTTCGCAGGTTGAAGGAAATTGCTGGCAATAATAAAGACCATGAGCAGGCTTTGTATTTCAACGTTATGGAGATGCAGGCAAAACGGTGGCACAAGACCACGATAGCAGGCCTTTTTTTTGAATTTGTTTTTCAGGCTAGCAGTAATTACGGGCGCAGTGAAATTCGCGCCTTTTTATGGATGGTTTTTGTATGTGCTGCTTGTTCGAGAGCATACTTATATTGGTCTGACACCATGAAAGATCAATTGTGTGAACCATCCGGAAAAATGTGGGCTTCAATAACTTTTTCTATAGGGCAGATGCTTTCATTTGTCCCGATAAGTAGGACAGCGCGCATTGACGGAGCGAAATGTTTGTTCCGATTGGAACAACTGCCTGTCGAGGTAGTTTTATTGGCATTCGCTCAAAGCCTTATATCAATTATTTTGATTTTTCTGATTGGTTTGAGCCTGCGAAACAGGTTCAAGGTGTAACGACCGGCTCCTTGCAGAACCGCTTTTTCCTATGCCGCGTGGTCCAGTTTCCAGATGTCGATTCCGGTCTCGCGACCTCTTACTGATTGTTTGCCGTCTGGTTGGAAGCCTAGAAGGAGGGTCGCGCCTTTGTCGGGGGAGGTTGCTTCCTGCGATTCTACTACTGCGTTGGAGATAATCACTTGGGTGTGGAGTTTGCGGGTTAGGGATTCTAGTCTGCTGGCAACGTTTACTGTATCGCCCAGCGTTGCGAATTCCAGGCGGCGTTCGGAGCCTATGTCGCCTAGGATGACATCGCCGTAGTGAATGCCTACGGATAAAATGACCGGGTCTTCGCCGTTGTTTTTGCGCTCGATGTTCCATTGATCGATTGCCGTTACCATATCGCGGGCGCACTGGATGGCGTTGGCTGCATCGTTCGGGCCGACCGTTGGGCTGCCGAAAGTTGCCATTATGCCATCGCCGAGAAACTTGTCGAGGGTGCCGTGATTATCGAATACGGCGTGTTCGAGCTTTTGATGGTATGTGCGCAGCATGGCTACCACGTTTTCTGGCGAACCCTGTTCTGCCATGCGGGTGAAGCCTACGATATCTGCAAATAATACCGCTACTGGCTGTGAGCGGATATTGGCGAAGGGGTCGTTTTGGCCCGCCAGTTCGTCTACAATATTGGGCGGAAAATGGCGGGCGAGATTTCCTCTTTCGCGGGCAATTCTGGCCTGTTGCAGTACAAGATGATTGTTGCGCCAGCCGTTGAGCGCAAGAATTCCCGCAACGATCAGGAACAGAATAATTTCCTGCACCCTTAAATCGAGCAAGATTTCATTTGGATCAAAGAATGCTGCCATTAGGGGATAAGAGGGCAGGGCTTCCTTTAACTCTGTGGCCAATTCAAGATTATGTCTGCCAAAATAATAGGTAATTGCGACGCCGCTAGCCCACAATCCCGTGGTCCATGTACCAACGGCGAAAATTGTTCTCCATGAATAAGCAAGGGTTGCGCCAGCCAGCAGCATGAAGAAATATATGAAGTAGCCAAATCTGTATTGCATGGGGGTTGGCCAGTTATTGTCGAAAAACGGATTTGGAATGATGCAAGCCAATGTCATCAGTGCCAGATCGCAAAACAACAAAAACAGTTCCATTTTGCTTTGCCCGACTTTACCAGCCTTCAATTGAGCCCAGCCCAAAAGAGCGAAGCAAATCAGGATTGCCTCATTATAAAGGGTCGCGCTCCAGTTTGGGATGATGAAGGGGAACATTATTCCGAGAATGGCGAGGGCAACCCAACGCGAATAAACCGCTAATTTGTGGCCCTCACGCTTGTTTTGTTCCAGTGCCGCGCGCAAATGCGGGTTGTTCTCCGCATCCTCAAGTTCACGCTCGCGTGCCTCGAGATATTGCTTGCGGATATTCGTGATAGGGGAAAAGAAATTACCGGCCATGAAACTCTCCAATAGAATACGCCCTATGTAAGGAAGCCAGTTTAGCAGTGCAAGCTTTCGCCAGACTTCAAAACAATATCAACAACATGTCTAATGTTGGGCAAAAGTGTTGTGTTGCGTTTTAGGCAACGGTTGCGGTCTTTTTTAACGACAGACAGGTGCGCGTGGGATGGGTACGTATAGGCTCAAGGCTGGAATATTGGGCCTTAATTTATTTACCCATGAATTGGGAGCACTCATGCGTATCTGACAAAACCGCCAATCGGCGGCGTCGGAATTATAAGAAAGGTCTATACATGTTTAAGAAATTATTGCTTGCAACGACTGTTCTGGCAGCGGCATCAACCGCGGCTATGGCTGATATTAAAGTTGGAATTTTGCATTCACTTTCCGGCACAATGGCAATTTCGGAAACCACCCTCAAAGACACTATGCTTATGCTGATCGAACAGCAGAATGCAAAAGGTGGCTTGTTGGGCGAAAAACTGGTTCCAGTTGTGGTTGATCCTGCATCCGATTGGCCGCTATTTGCTGAAAAAGCTCGTGAGCTTTTGACCGTTCATAAAGTGGACGTGATCTTTGGTAACTGGACATCTGTATCGCGCAAATCTGTTTTGCCGGTGATTGAAGAACTTAATGGTTTGCTGTTCTACCCTGTTCAGTATGAAGGCGAAGAATCCTCCAAAAACGTTTTCTATACTGGTGCTGCACCAAACCAGCAGGCCATTCCGGCAACCGACTATTTGCTTGATGAGCTGGGTGTGAAGAAATTTGCGCTGCTTGGTACAGATTATGTTTATCCGCGTACAACCAACAAAATTCTAAACCAGTATCTGCTCGACAAGGGCATTGCTAAAGAAGATATTTTTGTGAACTACACGCCATTTGGTCATTCCGATTGGTCCAAAATTGTTGCCGATGTTGTGGCCCTTGGTGCTGACGGCAAAAAAGTTGGTGTAATCTCCACAATCAATGGTGATGCGAATATCGGCTTCTATAAAGAGCTTGCAGCTGCAGGTATTTCTGCTGATGATATTCCGGTTATTGCGTTCTCTGTTGGTGAAGAAGAACTCTCCGGTCTTGATACATCAAACCTTGTTGGTCACCTTGCTGCATGGAACTATTTCCAGTCTGCCGAGTCTGATGCCAATGATGAATTCATCAAAGCATGGAAAGCTAAAATGGGCGAAAAACGGGTTACCAATGATCCGATGGAAGCACATTATATCGGCTTCAACATGTGGGTGAATGCAGCGACTGCGGCCGGTTCTACAGATGTGGATAAAGTTCGTGCAGCAATGTACGGCCAGAAATTCCCGAACCTTACCGGTGGTACAGCTGAAATGCTGGTGAACCATCACTTGTCAAAACCAGTTCTTATCGGTGAAATTCAGGCTGATGGCCAGTTCGACATCACCTCCCAGACTAAAGAAGTTCCGGGCGATGCATGGACTGACTTCCTGCCAGAATCTGCTGTTTTGATGTCTGATTGGAAAAACAAGGGTTGTGGCATGTATAATACCAAAACCAACACTTGTGTTCAGATCAAATCCAACTACTAAGTTCGGATAAAATCTTTTAAGAGGATTAGAGGAGGCTTCGGCCTCCTCTTGTTTGGTTATGGGTCTGTACGTGAAAAACCTATTTTTGATTGTGCTTTTGCTGGGGGCATTAATTGGTTCTATAACAGGGGCGGCCTTTGCGCAGGATGGCGCGAGCCCCATTCAAACCTTGCTGCAAAGCCATTCCAAAAAACTGAAAAGAAGTTCAGCCAAGTCGATTGGACCGGTGATTGAAGCGATACGCGAGAGCGGGCTTCCTCAGGCGCAAAACGTGCTGGAGAAATGGCGGGCCAAGGAATTATGGTTCCGAAAATCAGATGATTTGCTGATTTTTGTCGAAACTAATGACAAGAAAACTTACAGCCTGCTGGATATTGCGACCGGACAATCGATCGGCAGTGCGACCAAAAAAGAGATCAAACAGATTAAGCCCAATAGTGGTGTCCGGGGACTGATTGACGGAGCGCTGGTGTTTTTTCGCCTGACCGATAGCGACAAAGCAGTGCGTATCAGCGCGTTGGATAGTCTCGGTCGTGATCCCAAAGCTGCATATCTTCCGATCATTCGTACGGCGCTTTCCAAGGAAAAAGATGCCGGGTTGAAAACCAGAATGAGCCGGATGGAACGTATTCTCATTGCAAGGTTCGAGACCGATACCGCCAAGCGTGTGGTGGCGATTGAAAGTTTTGCCGATGATATGGGGATTGATGTGCGTGCCGCACTTAATCCACTGCTTTCGTCCAAAGTGAAGGTGGCGATGGAAGCGCCGGATATGGCGAACTTGGCGCGAGATATTTTCCCCGGCGTGACAATCAAGAATGATGGTGGCACGGCAAGCGAAGCGCTTTATTATGAATGGCTGGGCGGCAGCCCACCGGAATTGAGCATGGCGGATGCATACATTTTGCTGGTCAAGGCGAAGCTGGCGCCAGCGGATGTCTCGATTGAAGATCAAAAAACCGCTCTGATTTCTAATATCAAAAACGGTCAGGTTGGCGGTGTTGCAATTGCTGATCTCAATACAGATAAAGCGCGGGCGACCGCTTATCGCGCTCTTGTAAGAGAAGACCTTGCTGCGGAAACTATCAGTGTTGAAGAGCAGCATGCGGTGATTGAAGAAGCGTTTTTTTACGGGGTTTATGACCAGAAAAATATGGATGTGGTGCGGGCTGCGCGTACGACGCTGGCGTCGATCAATTCAAAAGTTTCCATCAATACATTCTTTGATTTGTTCCTTGATGCGATGAGCTTGGCTTCGATCTATTTCCTTGCGGCAATTGGCTTGGCAATCACCTTCGGTGTGATGCGGGTGATCAATATGGCCCATGGCGAATTCATTATGATGGGGGCCTATACGGGCTATGTGGTGCAGCAATTTATCCCCAATTATACGCTTTCGATCATCGTTGCGGTGCCTGCAGCTTTTGCAGTAACCTTCGCTGCTGGTGTGGTGATGGAGAGGTTGGTTATTCGCCATCTTTATAATCGCCCGCTGGAGACTCTTTTGGCGACCTTCGGGATTTCAATTTGTCTGCAACAATTGGCGAAGAATATTTTCGGGACGCAAGCGCGTCCGCTTACCGCGCCCGACTGGCTTGATGGGGCATTGGTTATTAATGAAGTGGTTTCGATCAGCTGGATACGGGTTGCGATCTTTGTTCTCGGCATTTTGTTTTTCGTTCTTCTACTGTTTATTTTGAACAAGACACGGCTTGGTCTTGAGACCCGTGCGGTAACGCAAAACCCACGCATGGCTGCTTCCATGGGCATTAATATTGACCGGGTTTATATGCTGACCTTCGGGCTTGGTAGTGGCATTGCCGGGATTGCCGGTGTGGCCATCGGTTTATTCGCCAAGGTGACTTCCGAGCTTGGTTCTGACTATATCGTGCAGAGCTTTATGACCGTGGTTGTGGGCGGTGTGGGTAATATTTGGGGTACGCTTGCGGGCGCTACTCTGATCGGCTTCTTGCAGAAGAATATCGAGTTCTTCAACCCGAGCAATACGCTTGCGGCGCAGACTTACATGATCATCTTTATTATCATTTTTATTCAGTTCCGACCTCGAGGCATTATCGCTCTCAAGGGCCGGGCGGCAGAAGCGTAAGGAGAGGGTTATGGACAAAACATCAAAACCATTTTTCTTGCGCTACCCATCCGCAATGATATTTATTTTATGCCTTGCTGGCTTCACCATCGCCGTCACGATTTTCAGTGAAAGCGTTGGCAATGGGATTGTTTCCACCAGTTTCCTTAAGACCCTTGGCAAGACACTTTGCTTCTGCCTTGTGGCCATCGCGATGGACTTGGTCTGGGGCTATTGCGGGATTTTGAGCCTTGGGCATTTCGCGTTTTTCGGCCTTGGTGGCTATATGATCGGCATGTGGCTGATGTATGCACGGACCGAATTGATCGTTCTGAAAGCATCTGCAGGAGCTGCTCTTCCGCTGACACCGCAGGAGTTGACCGATGGTATCGGTACACAAATTTTTGGCGTGGTAGGGGGCGCAAAGATACCCGCCATCTGGGCCTTTGCCGATAGTCTGACGATACAGCTTATCCTCGTTGTGCTGGTGCCTGGAGTCTTGGCGATGGTATTTGGCTGGCTGGCATTTCGCAGTCGGGTGACCGGGGTTTATCTTTCGATTTTGACCCAAGCGATGACATTGGCTCTGGCGCTTTATCTGTTCCAGAACGATAGTGGCTTGCGCGGTAATAATGGTTTGTCTGGCCTGCAAAATCTGCCCGGTTTGGAAGACGCGGCGCAGGCGGATATTTCCTTGTGGTTCTTCTGGGCTTCGGCTTTGGCATTGGGGCTTGGCTATATCGTGGTGAAGCTGATTGTTGAAAGCAAGCTTGGCAATATCATTCGCGGCATTCGCGATGACGAGGCGCGGGTGCGGTTTCTCGGGTATAATGTGGAAGCCTATAAGCTGTTCATTTTCGTGCTAACGGCGGTGATTGCCGCAATTGCCGGTGCGCTTTATTACCCGCAAGCGGGTATTATCAACCCAGCGGAACTTGCCCCTATTGCTTCGATTTATCTGGCGGTTTGGGTGGCTATTGGTGGTCGTGGACGCATCTACGGTGCGGTGATTGGTGCAGCTTTTGTTTCGCTTCTATCTTCGTGGTTCACGGGCGGTCAGGCACCGGATATTCCGCTTGGTTTTTACACCATCAAATGGGTTGATTGGTGGTTGGTTCTGCTCGGTGCGAGTTTTGTTCTCGTGACGCTTTACGCACCGAAGGGCATTGGCGGATTGTTCGATAAATTTGGTTGGGGAGAAAAACCATGAGCCAACGTATGTTGCTTGAGGTGCAGGGGATTTCCGTTTCCTTTGACGGGTTCAAGGCCATCAATAATCTCAGTTTCAATATTGGTCCCGCAGAATTGCGTGCGATTATCGGGCCGAACGGAGCTGGTAAAACCACGTTCATGGATATCGTCACAGGCAAAACCCGTGCCGATTCCGGTGATGTGACATGGGGTTCGAAAAACGTTTCCTTGCTGAAAAAATCCGAACATGAAATCGCTTCAATGGGTATTGGTCGTAAGTTCCAGCGCCCGACGGTTTTTGAAGAGCAGACCGTCACCGACAATTTAATGATGGCGCTTCGAAACAAGCGCGGTCCGCTGGATGCGTTGTTTTATGCTTTTAGCAATGACGATCAGGAACGGGTGCAAGAAACTGCTGAAGAGATTGGGCTGAAAGATCATACGGATCGTCTCGCGGGTGAACTTTCACACGGGCAAAAACAATGGTTGGAAATCGGCATGTTATTGGCTCAAGACCCGCGCCTCATGCTGGTGGACGAACCGGCTGCCGGCATGACCGGGCAGGAGCGGGATCATACGGTGAAGCTCTTGAAAAAGATGGCAGAGACCCGTGCGGTTATCGTTGTTGAACACGATATGGAATTTGTACGTAATCTTGAATGCAAGGTGACTGTGTTACACGAGGGCGCGATTTTGGACGAGGGCAGTCTCGATCATGTCATCCAAAATCAGGAAGTTATCGATGTTTATCTTGGGCGCTGATTGGAGAATTTATGCTGGAGTTTAAAGATATATCGCTTCATTATGGGGCGTCACAAATCCTCTATGATATCTCCATGACCGCAGAAGTGGGCAAGGTTTGCTGCCTGATGGGCACCAATGGTGTGGGCAAAACCAGTCTGCTAAAAGTGCTTTCCGGTACCCATCCCCAAAGCGGCGGTTCGTACAAATTGAACGGCGAAGAAGTGGCCGGTTCCAAGGCTCATATTCTGGCGGCGAAGGGTATTGGTTATGTGCCGCAGGGCCGTGATGTTTTTCCGCTGATGACCATTCAGGAAAACCTTGAAACAGGTTTTGCCTGCTTGCCAAAAGATGAGCATGAAGTTCCCGATCATATTTTCGAACTGTTCCCGGTTCTCAAACAGATGATCAACCGCCGGGGCGGTGATCTTTCCGGTGGCCAGCAACAACAATTGGCGATTGCCCGGGCGCTGATTACCAAGCCAAAACTGCTATTGCTGGATGAACCCACCGAGGGTATTCAGCCCAACATCATCACGCAGATTGGCGAGGTAATTTCCCATCTACGCGACGAGGGCAATATGGCAATCATTCTAGTCGAACAATATTTCGACTTCGCTTATGATTTGGCTGATAAATTCTACGCCATGCGCCGTGGGAAAATTGTGCTTGATGGTTCCAAGGACGAGGTGGAAAAAGAAAAGCTGCGCGAAGCGGTGAGTGTTTGACGCGCCTTTCAATATTTCGCTAACCTCCTATTGAACCACTCCCACTGAAATTGTAACCTCTCCCTTGAGGGCGCAAATGTTTGTTTTGGTGGAGAGAATTTCGTGATGATAAATTTTGTTACCCGCATGGTCATTGCCGTGTTTTTCATATTGGCATTTTCGTTTAGTACATCAGCCGGGGCGCGGTTTGCGCTGGTGGTTGGCAATTCTCAATACGAGAATATTGGCTCGCTTGCCAATCCGGTGAATGATGCTGTTCTTATTTCCAGTACGCTGGAAAAAGCCGGGTTTACTGTCACGACAATTATGGATGCTGATCAGCGTACTTTGAAGCGGGCTTTGCTCAACTATACGCGGCTGTTGCGGCGCGAAGAGGTTGAGGCGAGCTTGTTCTTTTATGCAGGTCATGGCTTGCAGGTGGATGGGCAGAATTACCTTTTGCCCACCTCTGCCGATATCACCAGCAAGGGCGAGGTGGCCGATGAAGCCATCGACGTGAACTCGTTTTTGCGGCGTCTGGATGAAGCAAATAGCTCGATCAATATTGTTATTCTCGATGCTTGCCGGAACAATCCGTTCAAGGGCAGTGTTCGATCCCTGATCCTTGGAGGTTTGGCGCCGGTGGATGCGCCCAAAGGAACTTATGTTGGGTATTCGACCGGCTCCGGACAGGTGGCACTGGATGGCGATCAGGGCAATAGCCCTTACACATTGGCGCTCAGTAAAGCCATTCTTGGCAATCCTGGTGCGCAAATCGAGGATGTGTTCAAGGCTGTGCGTACTCTTGTTGGTAAAGTCACCGGCGGGCAGCAGGTGCCTTATGAATATTCGTCGATCACCGGGCGGTTTGAATTTCTTCCTGCCGCTGGCAGCAGCGTTGCTGTTGCTACTACTAACGAAAGCCAGCTTGAAAAAGACTTTAATATTTCCATGAAAATTGGCACCAAGCAGGTTTGGGAATTATTTGTAAACAAATACGGAAACCAAAAAGAAAACTTCAATGTGCAGATTGCGCAGACAAAGCTGGCCGCTCTGAAGGCTGACGAAGAAGCTCGAAAAGGTAGTACACTGACCTCGGTGCAGCAAGATAAAGCTTCGGTGATTATCGCTCCCAAGCAGGGGCTTGGCGCCAAGTCCAAAGTGCCAAATATGCAATTATATAAGTCTATGTGGGATGCAAATTTGCCTGCTGGGCTGGTGGCATTTCGTAATTACAGCGGCAAACAATTGGTGTATTTCACCTCCCTACAGACGATGCATTGTGGGCTGAAAGAGGTTCGTTATTCTATCAACTCGATGGCGCTGGACAAGCGTTTGAAATTGGCGAAATGCAATCCGCAACAGCCTTATTCCATAACATCAGATACATATATCTATTCGACCTTTAAGCTTGGCACAGTGAAAACTGTAGCGGTGCAGGTCGTCTGGCAGGATAAATATGAGACTGAGAGCGAAACCGTTGTCTACGAACCTTGCAAGGATGTGGGCGAAGGCAGTTGTGCTTGGCGGTTAGAATAGCAGGGGCGCTTTATGACTAAACCATCTTATAACTCCCGTATCGCGGGATTTCGGAACTTAACGCCGCAAGAGCGTTGGCAAAAAGTTGTCTCGGAGATTGGCCTTGATGAGGCTGATAATGCGCTGATGGATGGGCCGGGTGCCTTGCCCATGGAACGGGCAAATGGGATGATTGAAAATGTCGTTGGTACGTTTGAACTTCCCATGGGAATTGCAACGAATTTCTTGATCAACGGGCGTGACTATCTCATTCCGATGGCGGTTGAAGAACCTTCGATTATTGCGGCTGCGTCCTTTATGGCGCGGATTGTTCGTGAGGGAGGTGGGTTTAAAACCTCCAGCACTTTGCCGATCATGCGAGCGCAAATCCAGATTATCGGGATTGATGATCCTAATGGCGCAAAGCAACGTATTTTGGCGGAGCGCGATAACATTATCGCTGCGGCCAATACCAAAGATAAATTGCTGGTGGAGCTTGGTGGTGGTTGCAAGGATATCGAAATCCATGTGAAGGAAAATACTCCGCGTGGTTCGATGGTCATCGTGCATTTGCTGGTGGATGTGCGTGATGCGATGGGGGCCAATGCGGTCAATACCATGGCGGAAGCTGTCGCTCCGATGCTGGAGAAATGTTCCGGCGGCGTGGCGCGGTTGCGAATTTTATCGAACTTTGCGGATTTGCGCTTGTCGCGTGCCTATGTGGCGATTGAACCGGAGGCGCTGCGAACCAAGGAGCTTTCCGGCGAGGAAGTGATTGAGGGCATTTTGGATGCTTATTGCTTCGCGACCGTCGATCCCTACAGGGCTGCGACCCACAACAAAGGCATTATGAACGGGATTGATCCGATTGTGCTTGCCACCGGCAATGATTGGCGTGCGGTGGAAGCGGGGGCTCATGTGTGGGCATCAAAGAGCGGCCAATACAGCCCATTATCCAGCTGGGAAAAGGATGCGCAGGGGCGCTTGATTGGCACGATGGAAATGCCAATGCCGCTTGGTCTGGTGGGCGGGGCTACCAAAACTCATCCATTGGCGCAGCTTAGTCTGAAAATTCTCGGTGTTAAGACCGCGCAGGAATTGGGCGAGGTTTGCATGGCGGTTGGTCTAGCGCAGAATATGGGTGCTTTGCGGGCGCTGGCCACCGAAGGCATTCAGCGTGGCCATATGGTGCTTCATGCTCGTAATATGGCAATTGTCGCAGGGGCTGTTGGTGATGAAGTCGGGATTATTGCTGAAAGCCTAGCGAAGGCGGGCGATGTACGTGCCGATTATGCAGGCGAATTGTTGAGTGAACTTCGCAACCAGTAGTTTGTTTGCTTGTTATTTGTTCTCACGGGTGCATCCAAGCTTTGATTTCAATGTTTAGGGGAGTGGTGAGGTAAATCTCATCTCCCCAAGTGTTTGCGTTTGAAGAAAAAGGCAATGCTGCAAGAATGGCTGCGGCAGTGAGGGTATCAAGGGTTTCGCATATCTATCGATACAGCTCCAACTGTGATGACAATAATGGGCATGTGCGAGCTTCTTTCGTATGTTTCGGTAGTGTTTGGCTGATGTGGGTAAAATCTAGGATTGTTCAATAAATACTTATTGTAAGTTCTATATAACGTAAGGTAATTCAAGTATTGGTTGTTCTTGTTAGCATGTTGTTAACCATGTTGCCCTAGCATAATTGAGTGCAGGGCAACTCCAACAACCCACGAGAAACCCACATGTTAAAGCCACATGGTATCGAGCGAAAGCTTGATCAAGACGATATTATCGTTAGTAAAACCAACTTAAAAGGCCACATCACCTACGCCAATGATGTGTTTTTGGAAATCGCAGACTATTCATTGAGTGACGTGTTGGGACAACCTCATTCACTCATTCGAAATGGTGTTATGCCCCGCTGTATCTTCCAGCTTCTTTGGGAGCGATTGCAAGCCGGGCGTGAGATATTTGCCTATGTGGTGAACAATACTAAAAACAACGATGCATATTATTGGGTGTTGGCTCATGTAACTCCGAGCCGCGATAATAAAGGGAATATTACCTCTTATCATTCAAACCGGAGGTGTCCATCGGAGGCTGCGATTTCCACGATATCGGTGCTTTATGAAAAACTGCTGGATGAAGAAAATCGGAAATCCAACCGCAAAGACGGCCAAAAGGCCGGCTATGTATTGCTGCAGAAAATATTAGGTGAAAAGGGAGTGGATTATGATGAATTTGTCCAAACTATCTAAGGCTGTTATTTTCTCTGTTGCTAGTGTTGTTTCTGCGGTTGTCATCATTGTGCTTGAATTGGTACACAGTGCTGAAAGTGTGCTTTTGCCCTTGTCGGTTTTTCAAATTGTCATAACCCTTGTTGTTGTCCTTTACTTATGGAAAACCAAACAGATTATCAATGAGGTTGCACGGGTTAGCCAAGCAATTAAGAACGGCGATTTGGAAGAACGAGTGATCTTTCCTAAAGAGAAGGGTGATTTGAAATTCTTGATCAATCAGGTGAACAACATGATTGATGTTTGCGATGCATTTGTGCGCGAAGCTGCTTTGGCAATGGAAGCTGTGAGTGAAGAACGCTATTATCGCAAAATCCGCCCGGAAGGCATGAAGGGAATGTTTTTATCCTCGGTGACCCAAATCAATTCGGCAATTGAAAATATGGGCACAAGGCAAACCATGATAAAGGGTGCGCTGGAAGAGCTGGGTGTGCTTGTTAGACAAGCAACGAACGGGGATTTGGAACGCCAAATCTCCTCTCAGGCCGAGCAACAATCAGCTGCTGTGGAGGAAACTGCAGCGGCGGTGACCCAAATTGCTGCCAATGTGAAATCCTCAACCGAGCGGGCAGAAGATGCCAGCAATCTGGTTGCTGGAACAAAGGCTAATGCGGAACAGTCGGGCATCATTGTGAATACTGCGATTGAAGCGATGGCGAAGATTGAAGATTCATCCGGAAAAATCGCTAATATTATCGGGATAATTGATGAAATTTCCTTTCAAACCAACCTTCTGGCGCTCAATGCGGGCGTAGAAGCTGCTCGTGCGGGAGATGCCGGGAGGGGCTTTGCGGTTGTGGCGCAGGAAGTGCGCGAGCTGGCTCAACGTTCGGCCAATGCTGCCAAGGAAATCACCCAGCTCATCAATGTTTCAAGCGAAGAAGTGAAGACCGGTGTGGCTTTGGTGAATGAAACCGGCAAGGCGCTTTCTGCAATCGTTGTTGAAGTCCAGGAGATTGATGCCAATATTTCAGCAATTGTTGAAGCGACGCGTGAGCAATCGCTTGGGCTTGCCGAAATCAATCAGGCAATTGATACGATTGATTCCGGGGCTCAGCAAAACGCGGAAACGGCACAACAATCCATCGGAGCAAGCCAGACGCTGGCGGCTAATCTCACAAGGATTGATGCCATGCTCAATGAGGATTTGAGTGACAGATCAGGTCAATCACAAGGTGAAAAACCGCAGGAAACAGCTCGGGCGGCATAGGTTTTTTAAAAAAGCATTGTGATTTTAAGTTGGGCCGGTTCTTCCAGATATGCGGGGTATCGGCCCAATTTTTTGCCAGAATTTCGGGTGAATTAGATGGCTGGGAATCCTGGATTCGAACCAGGATTGACGGAGTCAGAGTCCGTAGTTCTACCGTTAAACTAATTCCCAATCTTTTCAGGCAATAGCCTGATGTAGCAAACAGTTCGATTGCTCAGGGGCTGTATAGAGCCGCACTTGTTGCATTGCAACCTATATCACCAGATATTTTGATGGTAAAAATGGCGTTTCGATGGTACTCTTTTGGTAACGACATAATCAATTGCCGGGAAAAAGAGCTGATGCGGCTTGGGGTTCGGCAGAGTAGGAATAGGGTGTGAAGCGTTCTTCTGATGGTTCTGATGGACCAGTAGAGGAGCCGATCCGAGAATTGCGTGACAACGATCACGCCAGTGGTGACAGCCAGCAAGCGGCGCAAAGATCACCGCGTGAATCTGGAAGTCCGTCCCGAAACAAGGGAAAGGGGAAAAGCCCCCGGAATTCTGGAAATGGAAACGGCTCTGGGCGGCCTGACCGGGATAATTTTCGGGGTAGGGCCGATGGCGATGTTGCTTCGGGTGAGTCCGGGGCTGCTAGACGTGAGCAAAACGGGCGCAATAGGGGCCGCAATTCTAAATCTAAAAACCGTCGAAACGGCGAGGCTGAGCAAGCTGAGCTACGCAATATGCGTGCGCCTGCGCGACGTACGACCGATGTAACATTTGATCCGAAGAAACGGACAAATGAAAGTTCCGAAAAATTTAACAATGGTAGCAAAAACGGGCAGCGACAGCGGAATGATCAAGGTGGTAGAAACGCCTCGAGGAATTCCAATAAAAACTTGGGCAGAAGCTCAACCAGAAATTCTACTAAAAATTCGGGCAGCGATGGTCGCCAGAAGCTTCTTTATGCAGCGCTTGATCTTGGTACCAATAATTGCCGCTTGTTGATTGTTGCGCCGCAAGAGGTTGGGCGTTTTCGGGTGGTTGATGCGTTTTCGCGTATTGTGCGGCTGGGAGAAGGACTGACGCTTACTGGTCGACTTTCCGAAGAAGCCATGCAACGCTCAGTTGATGCCCTTAAAATTTGCGCTGCGAAATTGAGAAATCATGGCATTAAGCGGTTTCGCCTGATTGCCACCGAGGCATGCCGGCAGGCGGAAAACGGAGCGGAATTTCTCTCACGGGTGAAAACCGAAACCGGGCTTGATCTGGAAATCGTTAACCGGGAAACCGAGGCACGGCTGGCGGCTGAAGGTTGTGGAACTTTGATGGATCGCAAGGCAGATGCAGCCGTGTTATTTGATATTGGCGGTGGTTCATCCGAGCTTATTTTGATCGATCGAAACCTTAATGCGGGCAAGGGCGCACGCAGTCATAAAAAACCTATTTCGGAAAAAATTACGGCTTGGACGTCTTTGCCGCTGGGGGTTGTTACGTTGGCTGAACGCCATGGCGGGCAAGAGGTTTCAAAAGCGGTTTTTGATCTGATGGTCAAAGAGGTTGTCGGGCATCTTGATGCGTTTGAGGGGCGCGATAAGCTGGCTCACATCTGGAACAAGGGCAGGGTGCATCTGCTTGGAACATCTGGAACTGTGACGACGATTGCCGGGGTTCATTTGAAGCTTCCCAAATATGATCGCCGCAAGGTTGATGGCATCTGGCTTGCGGACCGGGAAGTTGATGCTGTGATTTCGCAATTGTTGAACATGGGCTATGATGAGCGGGCAAAAAATCCTTGCATTGGCCATGAGCGGGCTGATCTGGTATTGGCAGGATGTGCGATCTTGCAGGCTATTCGTCTGACATGGCCGTGTCAGAAATTACGGGTTGCTGATCGCGGTTTGCGTGAAGGCCTGCTGAATGAAATGATTAATGGCGACGGGGCGTGGATCACGCCCAAAAAGGGCCGCTGGCGGAAAAAGCGGCATCGTCGGCCTTCTGGAAATTCTAATTTTCGTCCGGGTAATCCCAGACAAGGAGAAACATAATGGCAGCTTCAAAAAGCGGTGGCGGTAAAAACCCCAGCACCAGCAAACGCTCCAATGTTCGTACTATGCATGTTAAGGTGAAAACCGCCAAGGGCCGGAAACTTTCTTCAACGCTCTGGCTGCAACGCCAGTTGAACGACCCCTACGTGCAGCGTGCGAGGGCGGAGGGTTATGCTTCGCGTGCAGCCTATAAGCTGGCCGAGATGAATGAGCGCTATGACTTTATCAAAAAGGGCAGTCGGGTAATTGATCTTGGTGCTGCTCCGGGCGGTTGGAGCCAGATATCTGTGCAATTGACTCAGTCCGAGCCGGATAATGTCAAGGTGGTGGGGATCGACTATCTGGAGATGATCCACATACCAGGCGCGACGATTTTGGAGAAAAACTTTCTCGATGATGATGCGCCGGATTTGTTGCTTGAAGCATTAGGCGGCAAGCCGGATGTGGTGCTTTCGGATATGGCAGCGCCGACGACCGGTCACCGGAAAACCGATCATATTCGCACGATGCATCTGGTGGAAGTAGCGCTTGATTTTGCGCTGCAAGTGCTGAAACCGGGCGGGCATTTTTTATCAAAAACATTTCAGGGCGGGACTGAAGCTCATCTGTTGACGCAGCTGAAGCATAATTTTAAATCCGTTCATCACGTTAAACCGCCAGCCTCTCGAGCTGACTCGGTTGAGCTCTATTTGTTGGCCAAGGGGTTTAAGGGCGATAAGCAGGAATAAAATTCTATCATTCCATCCTGTTCGGGTGATTTGTTGCGCAGTGTTCTGAATGATTAAATGTTCATCCCAATTAATTACATGCAAGATTTCCTATTATTAAGCAGTTGAATATTGTTTGAGGATTTTTGTCATGGATGCGGTCAATTCATATCTGGAAATTTTGCGCGAAAGTTATGATACCAGAATTTTGGTGGCATTCTCAGCGTTTGCCATTGGCATTGCCTTCGGGGCAATCGCGGAAGCCAGCCAGTTTTGCCTACGCGCTGCCGTGAGTGAATGGAATTCCGACAAGTCCAAAACGGGTAATTTGCGTTCGGTGCAGTATCTCAGCGCTATTTTGGCCAGTATTGTTGGCGTGCAGTTGATGCAGTTTTCCGGCGTGATTGATTTGACGCAATCGCTTTATTGGAGTGCGCCGATCAGGCCTGTTGCTCTGGTTGTTGGTGGCATTACTTTCGGTATTGGCATGGTGCTGGCGGGGGGCTGTGTCAGCCGGATGCTGGTGCTTGGCTTTAGCGGCAATATCCGCTCACTGCTTACCATGATCATTGCAGCCATTGCTGCTTACGCTACCTTGCGGGGGATATTGTCTTATCCGCGCATCCTGCTTGAAAATGTGATGGCAAGCGAAGAGGGGGCTGGCGTTCTTATCGAGGGAAGCAGTCACCTTTGGGCCATCGCGGCGGCTGTCGCTTTGATTTGTGCTCTGGCATTGCTGGTTCGAAAATCCGGTTCGGTGCGGGGCATTCTCAGCGGTGTTGCTGTTGGTGGACTGGTCATTCTTGGATGGATGGCAACGGGGATTGTTGGGGCTGATGATTTTGAGCCGACCACGCTGACATCACTCAGCATGATTTCGCCTTTGGCGGAGAGCCTGCAATTTTTGATGATTTACACGGGGGACGAAGTTCGTTTTCCGATTGCTTTAATCGGCGGCATTTTACTCGGCGCATTTGTTAGTTCCATCATTGGCGGCCGTTTCAAACTGCGCGGCTTTACCAGCGAGGCGGCGCCGCTTCGTTATGGGCTGGGTGGATTGATGATGGGCTTTGGCGGTGTGACGGCGCTTGGTTGTTCGGTTGGTCAGGGGGTAAGCGGTATCGGTACTTTATCCCTGACCTCGTTGATTGCTTTTGCGGCAATCGTTGCTGGTGCTGTTATTGCCATGCGCGTCGCGAACAGGAAACCCCTGACACAAGCATCGCCCATGGCAACACAGGCTGCTGAATAGTTTAAAGCGAGTTGTGCTTCAAGGTCATTCGGCTGGTGTATAATCCGGGCTGTACTGGATCAAATAAGCAAGCAGGTCTTCGCGCTGTTTTTCCTTTTTGATTCCAGCAAATGCCATTTTGGTTTTCTTGACGTATTTCTTTGGCTTTTTGAGGAATTCATTCAAAGTTTCTGCATTCCAGAGGATGCCTTCTTCGCCTTTTTTCTTCATGGCTTTGGAATATTTGTCGGCATAGTCTGCATTGGTGCCGGGGGTTGCGCCGAAAACATTGTTGAGCACAGGGCCCAGTTTAATCTTGGCGGCGTCGCCAACTTCGTGACAGGCGCGACATTTTTTAAAAATCTTTTCGCCCTTTTTAAGGTCTCCCTCGGCAAATGCCGGAGAGGCCGCGAATGCGATAACTGCTGCTAGTGTCAATTGTATCAGATGTTTTGCCATGTGTGGGCTCCAAAATTTAGATAAAATTACGCGAGTACTTGATATTGTCGAGGCAGAGCTAATGCAATTTGTTTGTGGTGCAAAGTCGAATATGTCGCGATGTTCAGCTTTGAACTTAACTTTGTGTTCGGGCTTCGGTAGGGAGCTTTTTCAGCATTTCGCCGAGCAGACCCCAGAAGAAATCTTCGCTGGTATAGCCGCGCATGCGTCCGATTTCCTTGCCCTCATGCATCAATACAAAAGTCGGCGTGAAGCGCCCCTTTGAAAGTTCTTTTAAATCGTTAGGCAAGGGTTCATGAATATCAATCATGCGCAGAGGGGCAATTTTTGATTCTGCTGTTTTGGGGTAAATTGGCCCGATTTCCTTTTTCCAACGTTCGCACCATGCGCAATATTGCTGTTCGAGCATGATGAGTTCGGCGGCTTCACTTTGGCTGGTTGGAAGGCCGATGAAAGTTGATAATGTCAGCATTGCCAGTAGAATTGTTCCGGAAAAATAGCTTTTGATTGTATGGATCATGGTCTGATTTTCCGGCTTTTGTGAATTCATATGTTAACATGTGCATCATCAACAGGCAATCAAAGCGAATTGACTTGCCAAACATATAGCAATTTACGAATATATAAAATCACAAAATAGGGATCGAGTATTTTCATGGGATTGGACGTAACATATATCGCCGTATTTTTGGCAGGGCTGGTTTCATTCATATCTCCTTGTGTGCTGCCCATCGTGCCGCCATATCTCTGTTTTCTAGCAGGGATGTCGATGGAGGAACTTTCCAAAAGCAATGAAAATTCCGCGGCTTATAAAAAAGTGGTGGCCGCTTCGATTGCGTTTGTTCTTGGGTTTGCCACGGTTTTTGTCGCCTTGGGGGCGAGCGCGTCTTTTCTCGGGGGCTTTGTAGTGAAGCATCTCGATACGCTCAGCATGATTGCCGGTGCGATCATTATTATTCTCGGGCTGCATTTTCTTGGGGTATTCAAAATTGCGTTGCTCTACCGCGAGGCGCGGGTGCATGTGGAGCGTAAGCCGGCAGGCTTGCTGGGTGCCTATGTGGTGGGGCTTGCGTTTGCATTTGGCTGGACGCCGTGCGTTGGACCAGTATTGGCTGCGGTATTATTTGCGGCCGGGGCGGAAGAGTCCGCTTCGCGCGGGGCGCTGCTGTTATTTGTCTATGCATTGGGAATTGGAATTCCCTTCATATTGGCGTCGTTTTTTGTCGCCCCGTTCATGGGCATGATGCGACGTTTCTCAAAGCATTTGGGCAAGGTTGAAAAAGTAATGGGCGGCATGCTGGTGCTAACCGGCATCCTGTTTATCACGGGCAAAATGAGCACTCTGTCTTATCTGCTGCTTGAATGGTTTCCTGCTTTGGGGACGATCGGGTAAAAAAGAGACCTGCGACTTGCTGTTTTGGGTCTGTTTTATGGCTGGCTCATTTCATCAATCTAACAGTTGAAACTAGCAACTAGCCCCCTGAATAAGCACAATTATTTGGTTTTCCCCTTCTGTCTGGTGGTGATTGGAGAATACTGTTTGCTTACAGGGTTCATTGTTCTACGGTTTGCAAAACATTTTCTTGAGGAATTGCCCGAGTGCGATTCGCAAACACTCAATGAAATAAGGAACCTCGGGTGTGAAGTCTGTGAGCGTTGAGCGGCTGGCGATTATTGTAATCTTGTTTGTAGCGTTAGCCTTGTCCTCTTTGGTGCTTTTTCCGGGGGCTTTTTGGCAAATCAGCGAAGCAGGATTTAGAACCATGACCCTGATTGGGGTCGGGAGCATGGCGGCCTGTGCCATCGGTTTGTTCTGGATGCAAAAGAAAAATAGTGAGGCTGAGTTTGAAAGAGGAGAAATGCCCGAGCCTCCTCTAGAATCTCCTACCGAATTTTACGCTCATCCTGATGCATCCGCCTCTATTCCGCCGCCGCCTCCTGCCCCGCCGCAGCATGCGCCGCGCGCCCAAGCACAGTACCCCCACGCACCAATTGAAATTGTCGATGAAGACGAGGGGGTAATCCAGCTTAGATTTACGGATCCTTTAACGGGATTGGGAAATCGGGATCGTATTGTTGATAAATTTGAGAAAATGATAAACTCAGCTTCGGAAGACGGGAATGGTTATCCCGGCGACAGCGCCTGTTTTGCTATTGGGCTGCTGGATCTTGATGGCATGAAGCTGATTAATGACATGTTTGGCCGTGCTGGTGGAGACGCAATTCTAAAGCAATGCGCCATGCGCCTCTCCAATGGCGTTGAAGAGGGTGGGCTCGTGACCCGGTTGGACGGGGATAAGTTTGCGTTCATTTTTCCCGACATCACGAGTGAAGATGAAATTGAAGCGAAAGCAAATCTCCTGCTCGAGGTTTTGCAGGCCCCTTATGACCTTGATGGTCGTGCGGTGAGGCTTTCAGGTTCCATCGGGGTCGGTATTGTTCCGCAGGTGGGAGTGCAATTCGAGACGGTAAACGACAACCTTACCAGTGCACTGGCTCATTCAAAACGTGCTGGGCAAGGGCGTGTTACTGTTTATTCAAGAGAGCATGAACAGGAAAACCTGGACAATGCGAGGCTCGAACAGGCGTTGCGCCGGGCCATCGATAATACGGAAGTGTTGCCGCATTTTCAGCCGATCATTTCGCTTCAGGACGGGTCTCTTCTTGGTTTTGAGGCGTTGGCGCGCTGGAATGATCCAGAATTAGGGCCTGTTTCTCCGGTAAAATTCATTCCTCTTGCCGAAAAGCGCGGGATGATTGCGCCATTGACGGAAAGCCTGCTGAGGCAGGCGGCGGGCGCTGCTGTACTATGGCCTGCGGAGTTGTTTCTGTCATTTAATTTATCCAGTGTGCAATTGGTAGACCCAAACACTGCACGTACGATGCTCTCCATTATTAAAAGTATTGGGCTGGATCCCAAGCGCCTTGAAATAGAGGTCACCGAAACTGCAATGATGAGTGATCCTGAAACTGCCGCCATGGTGCTTGCTGATTTGAGTAAGGCTGGTGTGCGCATTTCGATGGATGATTTTGGTACCGGCCAATCGAGCCTTGGGCGTCTGCGGGAACTAAACCTCGATAAGGTGAAAATTGACCGTGCATTTATTAAGCCGATTGGTGAAGATAAAGCTGCCGAACATATTGTGCGCGCTGTTCTGGAATTATGTGTGGGCCTTGAATTGACCGTCGTGGCAGAGGGGATTGAAACATTGCCGCAAGCGGAGCTTCTTAAACGAATCGGGTGCCATGCAGGGCAGGGGTATTTATTTGGCAGGCCACAAAATGAGCGCCGCACCCTTGCCTATATTCGAGAATATATGGGAGACTCTACACTGGGATCTGCTCAGCAGGCCACCAGCTAAGCACTTTCAGAGAATAAGAAGGTTCTCATGACAACTATTTATAATCCAGCGTTTTTCTGTTAACCATTAGTTAACTAGAATCACTCATTAGTACTGTCGAGGACTTATTGGGGGATTCTTGGATGTGGTCAGCTGAAACGGGCAATGCAGGGTCGAAGCAGTTTTATAGATTTTTTTGTGCACACCGTTCACCCAATCACAAAGATATCCCTTAATTGGGGAAGCTAATTGTTCAGAATCTTTGGACAGATAAGCTAATGTTTTTTGTCGATATTCCTTTGTTGGGGGATTATCGACACCGTCACTTCGGTGACGGCTAATGGGGCCGCGTGTGGGTTCGCGGCCCCATTAACTTTGCTGGACTTTGAGTCTGAAGCCTTCCATTTTTATCAATTACATTGTGGAGAAATTCAAAAGCCCTTGCCATAGGTGTTGGGCCTTTTGCAAAATGGTTTTGAAACGGAGATCATTTTGGCAAAATTATATTTCAGCTATTCGGCGATGAATGCCGGTAAATCCACATTGCTGCTTCAGGCTTCATACAATTATCAGGAACGGGGTATGGAAACCCTTTTGCTGATTTCTGCGATTGAAAACAGATCACGTCAGGGCGAGATTACATCGCGTATCGGTCTCAACCAGAGTGCCGATATTTTCACCAATGATGATGATATCTATGAATTTATCCGGGCGCGCACCGAGGGCAAAAAGATTGCCTGTATTTTCATTGATGAAGCCCAGTGGATGAGCGGTGAACAAATCTGGCAATTGGCCAAGGTAGTGGATGAGTTGGGCATTCCAATCATGTGCTATGGATTGCGTACTGATTTTCAGGGAAAAACCTTTCCGGGCAGTGCAGGTTTATTGGCGATTGCCGATGAAATTCGCGAGGTTCGCACCATATGCTGGTGCGGTAGCAAGGCGACCATGGTGGTGCGACTTGATGGGGATGGCAAACCTTTGGAAGAAGGGGAGCAGATATTTGTTGGCGGCAATGAATCCTATGTATCGCTTTGCCGCAAACACTGGAGTAAAAGAGACTTGGGAAATTCTTAAACGAACAGCGAACAAACAGTAAAAATAAGCCTTTGCGCTTCAAAAACGAGGTGAGAACGCCTATGTTAAGCTGGACTGATTGATTTACTCGGGGCGAAACGGGAGATTTTATTCGTGGCAACATTGCAGAATTTAGATTCAGAAATTGAGAAAACCCGCGCAGTCGTCGAAGATATGCGTTCCAAGTTAGAACATAGCGGCAAGGTGCTGGATGAGTTCGCCAAATCGGATACGATTGGGGACGCAGATTTCGATATTGAAAACGCCCGCATTCAAGATGTTTTGAAACAGCAATCGGTGATGGAAGGCAATATTGCCGATCTGATTATTGGGCTTGAAGATGCAACCAATGTTTTTGGTGCCGAGTTTGAAAGCATGAAAAGCTATTCGGGCTGGGAAAAATTTGTTGGAATTTTCTCCAAGCAAAAAATGAAGCGTATGCGTTCTGACCGGGTGCGTAATATGTCTCTGGCGGGAAATTTGCAGGAATTGCTATCTAAATCCAATAGCATTGTCGGCATTTTGACCGCGCAAAAAGATACGTTGGATACGCGCTATGCTGCGTCCGAAAGCAGTTTGCGTGAGGTTATTGAACGTAATCAAAACACTATGGTCGAGCTTGAAACGGTTCAGGGGCGCATTGAAGAATTAAATCCGATGTTGCTGGATGTAGAAAACCAGATATCGGCTTCAACTGATAAAAAGACCAGAACCGATTTGGAATCTACGCGCTCCGAGCTTGCGACTGAATATAATCAGCAGCAGGCCAAGGAGCAGGAACTCTTGGCAGAAAGCCAGACGCTGGAACGTTACACCTCGATGTTCCAGACCTTTGTCGACAGTCTCAACAACCAGCTTGCGGCACAACAAACGTTGATCAATAAACTGACCATTGATACGGAGCAGCGTGTTGTTCTCTACAAGGCTCTGGAAGACAGTTTAAAAACAGCAGCGCAACAAGATGTTGCCCATAAAATCAATACGTTGGGTAATCAAGTTGATACGGCAGCTGAAACAACCATGGCCGGTATTGGTGCTGCAGCGCAGTCTCATATTGGTGACCTGTTGGAAATGCACGAGAAGAATATGGTCTCTACCAAGGATATTCAACGGCGCAAGCAATTGGCTGATGAGGCTTTTGCACGGCGCTTTGAAGAGGTGATGAAGAAGCACGATTCCGGCAATTATGTGCGGACATAAAGCGGCGCGCAGGGTGCCTCGATGGTGACAAAAAACGCGGCAGTTACGCAATATTTTGATGCTTTGGTGAAGGCCCTTGCCGGGTTGGATATGTATTTGCGCGAGGATGATTCACCGCTTTATAAGCATGATGTGATCGGGGCTGTTGTTGCTGGTTATCTCAAGCGCATGGACGAGTCGCTGGAAAGCTGGGAAAACCGGATTTCCTTCACTGACCATTTCCGGATTTCTCGTTCGGAAAGCGGGTTCCCGGTTTTTCAAAATGTACTTGAACTCGAAAATGACCGGCGTGGTGCCGAAAAGCGTTTGGCATCGCTCCCCGATGATGCGCGTATTCGCGAAGAGATGGTCGAATATATTTTGAAGAAGAAAGCGTTTCCGGCAGCGCTGCAAAAGACCATGTCAGAACGACGCTATCTGGAAACCTTGATGGATGGGGCGCATTTTTCGCCGCTAAATTTGCCGAAGACCGTGCGGGTATCTGTAAACCCGAAAACCGGCAGGCCTTATTATGTGGTTCATTGGGGTGCTTATGACGGTTCGGCCAATTTGCCGATGGTCTATATGGCAACGATTGAAGATTCCTCTGATGATATGGTTGAGACGCTGGTTACGAAGGAAAAGAAGCTTAATCAGAAGGTTGATATTCCGCTGCCGGTTGAAGGCCTGCTGAATCCAAAACTTGCACGGCAGTTTGATGATTTTTGCGAGAAAAATTCATCTTACGGCCTGACGCTTTCGACGATTGCTACCAATCTGGATCACGATTTCGAGCACCTTCATCCAAAGCAATTGCGGCGTTTTGTGTTGGGGCCGTTTTATCATGCGGGGATCACCGAACACGGGCACAAGGTGGATCAAATCCTGCAAAAAGTGAAGAAGCCGGAAAATGCATGGATGCTCACATGGACGCTGCAGGAACTCTATTCCTACAATGAAAAACCCGCAAAGTGGGGGCTTTGGCACAGCGACCCAGCGCGCGAAGAATTCTTTATCAATACAGATGATCTTGATTGCGCGCGGCAGGGGGTGAGTGCGTTTCAACGCCACGCTTTGGTGCCGCACGAAGCTTATCAGGCGATTTATGCCGCTGGCGAAGAAGATGAGATTTTCGACGGTTATCAAAAGCACATTATTTCTGGAAATCAGGTGCTTAGAAATATGTAGGGGCTGCCTATCGGGCTGAAAGAACAGGACGAAATTAATGGATATCGGACTTACTACTCTGGATGAAAAAGACGTCGAAAAACATATTTCGATGGCGCAAAGCCTTGTCACAAAAATGATTGTGCTGGAGGCAGCGAGCGGCAAGAGCAAGACAGAAATTGCCGGTACACGCCGCAGGTTTATCTCGACCGTTTCAACCGCCGGTTCGCGCACTTCGCGTGAGGTGGAGCTTGCTAAAACCCTGTTGGCACTGACGCCGGGGGATACGATGTTATCGCCTGCGCAGCATAATATCTTGTTCAAGACGCGCCGTGCCTTGGCTGTGGCATTGGCGGTGTCGGATTTATTTGCAAAGAATACCGGCCTTGATGCGCTTCGAAGCCGCAATGCGTCTTCGGCGTTGCAAGGGGCGGATGCTGATCGCTATCGTGTTTTGCTTGAAGCTAGCGCCTATGTCTCAGCCTTCACGGCGGCGGCCTATCTGCACCAGTCGGTGGAAGGGGCGGGGGAAGCTGCCAACGATATTGAAGCTCCGGAATATAATTTTAACACGCCGCAAGATGCGTTGAAAGCATTTGTTGCCGGGCTGGAAGTTGCGGTTACCACATCGAGTGGGGATTCGGGCCTGCAAACCCATGTGCGGGCATTTGTAGATGAGGCGCTGGAAGATTTGCTGACGCGCAAATCCCGTTTCAGCGGGCTTGGGACATTTGAAGATATTCATTTGCGCCTTGAAAGCGATGGCTTTGAAATCAACGGTTTTGACGTGGCGCCGGGCGCTAAATCAAAACCATTGGTAATGAGTTTCAAAAAACCCAATGAGATTATTGGCAACCACATCGCCAAATATCAGTCGATGAAACTGGCCAAGATGTTGATGGCTTATGACTTTGATCGTCAGCTCAATCCGTTTGTTGAGTTGGGCGGGTTTCTGTTCACTTTCATTGGCGATGGTGCGCCGGGAACCGGTAAAACCATCCTCATTCAAATGATTGCCGGGTTGGTCAATGATTATTGCCAGATGGCTGGTTATGGTTTCACCTATGAGAATTTCGGCGTGGATCAAATTTCTTCCTATCAAGGAAAGTCCGGCCAAAACTGCAAGCAGTTCGTCTCTAATGTTTTGAACACCCGGACGATTGGTTTTGGCACAGTGGATGATATCGATCAGGTTGCTGCCAAACGTTCTGATGACCGTGCATCAGCCGGACAGCAAGAAGTAACCGGCGTGTTGATGGAAAGTTTTGCAGGCGCTTCCACCGTCATTCGCGGCAATTGCACCTTTGGCATGTTCTCCAATTATCCGGAAAATGTGGATGATGCATTGCGCCAAAGGGCAGGGGCTCGCTGGTTGGTGGATGGTCCGCAAAGTCAGGATGATTATGTGGATATTTTTGTTTTGCTTGCCGGCAAGAACCATTCAATTCCTCTGGGTGATCATGATCTGTTTGACGCGCAACAAATCGAAAAGGCTGTGGCCACTGTTTACGAACAACACAACAAGCCACAGGAAGAAGGCTTGTTGAAAGTTTTTGAGAGCTTCACCAAAGACAACAAGCTCAAAACCATGAATGATGTGGGCACCTATCTGCACATGATTAAAATTGCCGAGCCGCGCTTTACCGGTCGGGCGATCAAGAACGTCACTGACGCGATCAAGATGCGGGCGATGGATGTGGATTTGCCGGATGAATGGTTCGAGAAACCGGAAGATTTTGTTCACAAGCCTTATGATGAAAAGAAGGCGATGATCGAAGAATTGCGCGGGCCGTTCTCCATCGACATGGTAATGCAGGAAATCAATCGATATGCGGATTCTGAATTTCGCTATACGGATAAATCGGATAATGCTGCGGTGGATGAAATCATCCGTCGTGAGCGTCAGCGCGAAAAAGCAGTCGATGAGATTGCTGCAATGAAACAAGACGGACGTTGGGGTAAGTAAGCTTTTATGGATCGATTGGTCGAACATAAACTGATTTTTGGCAGGCTGATGGAAGTATCAGAAAAACACCTGCTTGAGCGCTATAATAAGGCGTTGGTGGCGTTTGGCTTGCCGAAAACCAAGCTGAAAAAGTTCCAGATCGATATGACCGGGTTCTCGCCGGAAGTGGCTGAGGAAATGAAAGACCCGCAATATCTCGACCCCTTGGGCATAAACCGGCGTTTCATTATTCTTTCGCCGGAGCAGGCGTCCTTGCCGGTGGTGCATACATCCTTTTCCAATACGCAAGGATTGATGCATAAATTCTATGAGCGAAACGCTCGTGCTCTTTACGCTCTGACCATCAAGGATGTGGTCTTTGGTGAGATCGAAGACAGTGTCTATGAGGCAAAGTCGATTGATGATTTGCTGTCCATTGAGCAGGTGCAGTTCAAGGTGCGTACGGCGGATTCGCTGCTGAATAAAACGGCTGAACTCAAGTTGATGATCGACCGCTTGCTAAAAGAACCGGATGCGTGGCGCGATGATGACATGCTCAATAAGATGGTGGAGTATGCCAAAACCACGGGCGATATACGCACCAATAGATTGACGCCGCAGGAAGTTGTGTTTCGCCATAACACGTTTTGGGCAGCGCATTTTGGCGGGGTTTATGTGTTCAATGATGAAAACCAAACCACCGTTATCAGCGATGTTAAGGCCAAAGGGTTTCGCAAGTCGCGGCCTTGGCAGGTGAGCTATCTGGATATCAATGACACCAAACAGGTCTATCGGTTCCTGGCCGAAACAGGGCGCATCGATCCTCCGCGCGGGGCATGGATTGAAGGTTCCGGGCTACTGGATAGGCGCTTTGAAATGGTGGTTGCGTGGCTTGCAATGCAATTCAATGGTAAATTAAAAATTGATAAATTGAGCATGCAATGGGCAAGAAACTGGGTGCGCGAGAATAGTGATATTTCGGATTTTGAAGGGCTTGTCCCTTTGCTGGAGCGGGTGAAATCTGAGGTTTCAAATTGGTCTAATATCGATATGGATGATATCGATCATGACCATAAATTTTTGATATCGCGGGCCAACCCAGAACATGAAGATCATTATCTGGTAAACCGTCTGATTTCAGAATTTCTGCCATTTGATTATCTGACTTTGTTTGTGTTCAACAAACCGAAATTTTATGAGCACTATAAAAAGTGGTCTAATAATTATGCAGATTTTGTGGTCAACCAGATCAGTGACACCTATTTTACTGATAAAGAGGCCTTGCGGGAAACGCTGTATCGCTAGAGAAAGAGAATTTGATGCTTGATCCAATTGTTAGTTTCGTCACCAAGATATTCGAATTGATTGGCCGTGGTTTTGGGCAGGTCATAGCTTGGCTGTTGTTTCCCTTTATTTGGGTGCGCGCTTTATATAAGCGTACCCATGGCATCATGAAGGTGCTGCTGGCGATTTTGCTGCTTTGTATCATCATTCCCTATGGCTGGTTTTTCTGGAACGTGGCGTGGATCAGGAATTTTGACGTCAATTATACGGATAAAATTCAATTCGAGAAATTCACGGTTTCTGCCGGTGGGACAGTGACCATTGATGGCAATGCGGGCGCGGAAAAAACCTGTGGTCGTTCAGCGATTGTGGATGTGGAAATTGAATTGCTGGATTTCAGCGTCAACCAGAATGCGTGGATGTCGGCTACCCTGCTTTATAAGCTTGGGCTGTTTGGTGTGGTTACTTGGGACGCAACGCCGTGGATGGATAATAAAGCTTCGTTCCAGCGCGGGGTGCATCGGGCGATAACAAGTACCTCGATTGAACTTCAGGAAACCCTTGGGCGGGTGCGTGGTACTTCCGAACGTGATGGTAATTTGAACAACGCGTTGAGTAATATCCAGATTTCTGAATTTAACTGGTATATGGGGTTGAACCCTCCCGGCGTGAAACAAACCTCGTGGGCCTCTTATCGTCAGGCGATAAAAGAGTTCAAAAAATATAATGACCGGCTGGAATCCTGTGGTGCGTTTTTTGATGCGCGTGCGGATAATCTCAGTGCGCTTCTTGACCGGATTGCTAAGGATATTGGTTCTACCACGGCGGTCATTAAAGACCGGGCAGAGCAATATGATAGCGGCTGGTTTGATACGCGGGCCGATAATGTGTTCATGGGTGCGCTTGGGCAACTCTATGGTTATGCGGGCGTGCTACGAGCCGCGCGGGTGGATTTTCAGGACATCATTGAAAACCGGGCGCTTGGTAGTCTCTGGGATAATATGCTGAGCCAGATCGACAGCGCGATTGAACTTGATCCACTGATTATTTCCAATGGTAAAGAGGATGGCTTTATTATGCCGACGCACCTCACCACCATGGGTTTTTACATCTTGCGGGTTCGCACGAATTTAACTGAAATGCGAGATGTTTTAAAACATTAGATTGATGGCTTAGTCTTCCTGTGTGAGCACCGGTATTTCACGCGAGTTCTTTACCTCTTCCATGACGGTATAGGTGTGGGTTTCGCGCACGCCGGGCAGAGCTAAAATGGTGTCGTTGAGGAAGCTGCGATAGGTTTCCATGTCGGGCAATCTTGCCTTTAAAAGATAATCAAAACCGCCAGCCACCATGTGGCATTCCATCAAATCTTCTGTTTCCATTGCTGCTTTAGCAAAGGCTTCGAAAATGTCGGGTGTGGTTCGTTCCAGCTTAACCTCGATAAAAACAATCAGATTGCGGTTGAGCATTTTGGGTGACAGCACCGCTGAATAACCCAGAATATAGCCATCGCGGGTGAGGCGACGAACACGCTCGATGGTGGCCGTTGCAGATAGATGCACCCGCTCGGATAATTCGGTATTCGTCAACCGACCTTGTCGCTGTAATTCATAGAGAATTCGGCGATCAATTTTATCAAGGTTCTTCATAATTCGCCTGAAATTTGATGTTTTACATAGGTATTAGCTGCATTTTCACGAAAACACGGTGAAAAATGCAATGAAACTAATGATATAATGGGGAATAAGTTTCAGCAAGAACATTAGATTTTTTCGCAATGGCCAAAGATATTCTGGAAATTCCAACATCATTTACAGCAGAATATTCGCCAGAGGACGGGGCTATTCTTTATCCGGCGATGCAGGCAATTCAGCTTGATGATGCGGGAAACCAGAATGTAACCCGGCGTGCACGCCGCTATATCCAGTCCATTCGCGACAATGCCAGCGAGATGGGCGGGGTGGAAGATTTTCTTCGTGTCTATGGGCTTTCTACCAGCGAGGGACTGGCGCTGATGATTTTGGCGGAGTCCCTGTTGCGGGTTCCCGATGCGGCGACGCAAGATAAGCTGATTGAAGACAAGCTGAAAGAAGGCAATTGGGTCGAACATCATATTGAAGGTGAGGGGCTGTTCGTCACCGCCTCAGCTTGGGCGCTGGCTCTGACGGCTCGTGTCATCAAGCCGGGAGAAACGCCGCAAGGTGCTGTTGCTGCTTTGATCAAACGGGTTGGAATGCCAACCGTACGCACGGCTACCAAACAAGCCATGCGATTTTTGGGACATCATTTTGTTCTGGGCGAAACTATTTCCGATGCGCTTTCGCGGGCGCGTTCCAATGAAGGGAAAGGCTATCGTCATTCCTATGATATGTTGGGTGAAGGGGCGCGTACGGCGAAAGATGCCAAAGCCTATTGGCAATCTTATGCGGATGCGATCGAGAAAATCGGCAAGACCGCCGGCAATAAATCCTTGCCTGAGCGTCCTGGAATTTCGGTAAAATTATCGGCGCTTCATCCCTCCTATCAACCGATGCGCCAAGAACAAATTATTCGTGATCTGGTGCCGGATGTGTTGGCGCTGGCACAAAAGGCGAAGTCCTATGATTTGAACTTTACCATTGATGCGGAAGAAGCGGATCGGTTGGAACTGTCGCTCGATGTGATCTCGGCGGTGTTTTCCGACCCGAGCCTTCGGGGATGGGATGGGTTTGGGTTGGCAATACAGGCATATCAAAAACGTGCTGGTGAAGTCATCGACTACATCGATGGTCTTTGCGAACATTACGGTAGCCGTATGATGGTGCGACTGGTGAAGGGCGCCTATTGGGATACGGAAATAAAACGGGTGCAGGAGCGAGGGCTGGATGGCTTTCCGGTTTTTACTCGCAAGCCTGCAACTGACGTTAATTATCTGGCTTGCGCCAAGCAGATGCTTGGTAAACGTAAATGGCTTTTTCCGCAGTTTGCCACCCATAATGCCCTGACGGTATCGAGCATTATGGAGTTGGCGGGAGATGATCGTTCAGGCTTTGAATTTCAACGATTGCACGGCATGGGCGAAGAACTTTACCGGCAGATCACGGAAAAAGAAGATGGCATAGCTTGCCGAATTTATGCGCCGGTTGGCGGTTATCGCGATTTGCTGGCTTATCTGGTGCGCAGGCTTTTGGAAAATGGCGCCAATTCATCATTCGTTGCGGTGGTGGGTGATGAAAATGTGCCGATTGATGAATTGTTGAAGCAGCCGGAAAAAATATTGCGTGATGGAAAAAATTTCGTTCATTCACAAATTCGGTTGCCTTCCAAACTTTATAAGGATCGCAGAAACTCTAAAGGGTTTGAGTTTGGCGACCGGGTTGCTCTGAGGCAATTGATTGATGGGCTTAGGGATTTTGGCAAGGTTGATGCCAAGCCGCTTGTTAGCGGGTTGAAGTTCTTGGGCGCTGCCAAAGGTGTGCATTCTCCTGCTGACATGCAGCCCTTGGGCAGCGTTGTTGCGATGGATATTGGGCAGGTGGATGAGATCGTTCACGTTGCCAATGTTGGCTTTAAGAAATGGAAGAAAATTCCTGCCGAGGAGCGCGCCATCATTTTGGAAAAGTTCAGTGATCGGCTGGAGCTTAACCGAGACCATTTTATAAACCTGTTATCGCGCGAAGCAGGGAAGACGCTTGATGATGGCATTGCTGAAATCCGTGAGGCTGTGGATTTTTGCCGGTTTTATGCCAATGAAGCGCGACGGCTTTGTGGTGCTGCTGTGGAAATGCCCGGACCGACGGGTGAAGAAAACCTTTGGTCGATGGGCGGGCGCGGAGCGTTTGTTTGTATCAGCCCATGGAATTTCCCGTTGGCGATATTCTTGGGGCAGGTGACAGCGGCGCTGGCGGCTGGAAATTCTGTGATTGCAAAACCAGCTGAACAAACGCCGTTGGTGGCTTATGAGGCGGTTCGGCTGCTGCATGAAGCAGGTGTTCCTGAAGACGTGCTGCTTTTTGTTCCGGGCGATGGCAAGGTTGGCGCGGCGCTGACCAAGCATGTGGCGATTGGCGGAGTGGCCTTTACCGGCTCGACCCAAACCGCATGGGCAATCAATAAATCTCTTGCCGGACGCAAGGGGCCGATTGTACCACTGATTGCGGAAACTGGCGGTATTAATGCGATGATTGTCGATGCGACGGCTCTGCCTGAGCAGGTGGCTGACGATGTGGTGATGTCGGCATTTCGCTCGGCGGGCCAGCGTTGTTCTGCCCTTCGTCTGCTGTTTTTGCAGGAAAGCGTCGCTGATAGAATGCTGGAAATGATTGAAGGTGCGGCTGAGGAACTGACCGTAGGCCATCCGCTGTGTCCGCAAACGGAAGTCGGACCGATCATCGACAGCGCACAACGGGATAAACTACAGGACCATGTGGATGCTATGAGCAAAAGCCAGACACTGCGTTTTGCCGGTTCTGTGCCTAAGGAATTTGCCGATTCTAATACTTATTTTCCACCGCATATCATCGAACTTGATTCAGCGGATGCGCTTAAAGACGAGGTCTTCGGGCCAGTACTGCATGTGGTTCGATGGAAGCAGGGAGACGTCGATAAAGTAGTTGAAGCGATTTCCCGAAGTGGGTTTGGCCTGACATTTGGCATTCATTCGCGCATTGAAACGACAATTGAAGAGGTTGTGACACAGCTTGATGTGGGCAATATCTATGTGAACCGCAATACGATTGGTGCGATTGTTGGTACGCAACCCTTTGGCGGTAGTGGGCTTTCCGGCACAGGCCCCAAAGCTGGCGGGCCGAATTATCTGGCTCGCTTCGGGCAAGAACAGGTGATTTCTACCAACACTGCAGCTGCGGGTGGTAATGCCTCTTTGATTGCGATTGGTGACGGCTGAATCATGACCCCCAAAGCAGGGAAAATCGTTTAGGCTAATTAAAATATCAGAAAAAACGAATTGAAATCGTTTTGACCTCAGTTTAATTTTTTTATAGAATTGGGTCAGCGATTTTTGTCGTGTTTTGTTTAGAAAACGTCCAGATCAGAATTTCGCAGGCAGCAATACCCGATTACATTTTACAGACTTAGGGGGAGAACGGGATGATTTTTCGTTCTCAATAGAAACAGGAAGTTATTATGTCAGATTTTAAAACCGATATTGAAATTGCACGCGAGGCCAATAAGCTGCCCATTCAGGAGATTGGCGCAAAGCTGGGCATGGGACCGGAGCATCTTGTTCCTTATGGTCATGATAAAGCGAAGGTTTCGCAGGAATTCATTGAGTCCGTTCAGGGCAATAAGAATGGCAAGCTCATTCTTGTGACTGCGATTAACCCGACCCCGGCTGGCGAAGGCAAAACTACGACCACTGTTGGTCTTGGCGATGGATTGAACCGGATTGGCAAGAAGACAGCGATTTGTATCCGTGAAGCATCGCTCGGCCCGTGCTTTGGCATGAAGGGTGGGGCTGCCGGTGGCGGTTATTCGCAAGTTGTGCCGATGGAAGATATGAACTTGCATTTTACAGGCGACTTCCATGCGATCACCTCCTCTCACAATCTACTTTCTGCGATGATTGATAATCATATCTATTGGGGCAATGCGTTGGAAATCGATGTGCGCCGTGTGGTTTGGCGCCGTGTGATGGATATGAACGATCGGGCGCTACGCCAAATCACAGCCAGCCTTGGCGGTGTTGCCAATGGTTTTCCGCGCGAAGCTGGTTTTGATATTACCGTTGCTTCTGAAGTGATGGCGATCCTTTGCCTTGCCAATGATCTTGATGATTTGCAGAGGCGTCTGGGTGATATCATCGTTGCCTATCGCCGGGATCGTAGCCCAGTTTATTGCCGCGATATTAATGCAGATGGTGCGATGACTGTGTTGTTGCAGCAGGCGATGCAGCCAAATATTGTGCAGACGCTGGAGAACAATCCGGCCTTTGTGCATGGTGGTCCATTCGCTAATATCGCCCATGGTTGTAACTCGGTGATTGCCACCAAGACCGCTTTGAAAGTTGCTGACTATGTAGTGACGGAAGCCGGTTTTGGTGCTGATTTGGGTGCTGAAAAATTCTTCAATATTAAATGCCGTAAAGCAGGTCTTGCACCGGATGGCGTGGTGATTGTTGCCACCGTTCGTGCCATGAAAATGAATGGCGGTGTTGCGCGTGCCGACCTTGGCCCGGAAAATGTGCAAGCTGTTCTCGACGGTTGCCCGAACCTTGGGCGCCATATTGAAAACATCAAGAAGTTCGGTGTTCCTGCCGTTGTGGCGATCAACCATTTTGTCACCGATACGGATGATGAAGTGCAAGCGATCAAGGATTTTGTCGAGGCGCAGGGTTCGGAGGCTATCCTTTGCAAACACTGGGCCAAAGGTTCGGAAGGAATAGAAGATCTCGCCAAGCGCATGGTTGAGATCGCGGAAGCTGGTACAGCGCAATTTACGCCGCTCTATCCTGACGATATGTCATTGTTTGAAAAGATCGAGACCGTTGCCAAGGAAATTTATCGCGCTGATGAAGTTTTGGCCGATAAGAAAATCCGCGATCAACTGCGCCAGTGGGAAGATGCAGGTTATGGCAATTTCCCGGTTTGCCTTGCAAAGACGCAATATTCGTTCACCACTGATCCTGCTGTTCGTGGCGCCCCTGTTGGCCACAGCGTGCCTATTCGCGAGGTTCGTCTTTTAGCTGGGGCCGGGTTTATCGTGGTTGTCTGCGGCGATATTATGACCATGCCGGGCCTGCCGAAAGTACCAAGTGCCGAGATGATTTGCCTTGATGATAAAGGTGATATTCAAGGACTGTTCTAAGAATTTTGGCCCCGCTTGTTATACGGTCATTCAGGGTTCTCTTGAGGTCGGAAAAAGCGGGGCCAATCATTTCTGAATTGCCGACACCTATCAAAGTGATTCTTTCTTGAATGGTATATATTAGAAAAATACCCATATCTTTCATAAGGTATTTTTGGTTTTGATTTGTGCTGTCTACTTTTAACATATTGAAATTAAAGTATAATTTTTCTTTCCCTTACGTCGTATTGTTTGAGTTTTTTTTAAGTTGACTTCAAATGCAAATACAACTTATGATTTAATCATGGCGACATAAATACAACTTATTTTTGTATTGCCAAACACTGGTGTCAATCTCTGCTGACTACTGTGACATTGGTGTTTGATCTGAAGTTGAACCCACATTCAATTGCAGATTGTAGAGAGATCCAACTAGGGCACCCGGTTGGATCTCTTTTTCTCTCTCACGGCGTTTCTTCTCATTTTAGTGGCATGTCTTCGACATGACGCTCAGGCCTCCGCATGGGCAGGGCATTAGCGCCGGGTTCCCACGCGCTCGCCCTTGGAGTTCTCATTTATTTCCCTTGGGAAACCAGATGGGTGACCACGTTTTCGATCATTCGCATGCCCACATCATCGCCCAGCGACATGATTGATTCTGGGTGGAATTGGACTGCGGCTACAGGCTCGCTTTTATGTTCGATGCCCATGATCACGCCATCCTCTGTGCGGGCCGAGACGATGAAATCTTCCGGCAAGGTTTTTGGATCGGCGAAAATCGAGTGGTAACGTCCGATGGTGATTTGGCTGTCTAACCCGGAAAAAACAATGCCTGGATTTTCCAGCTGGATTCTTGAAGGCTTCCCATGCATCGGGATTTCAAGCTGGCTGAGTTCCCCGCCATAGGCTTCCACCAGTGCTTGCAGGCCGAGGCATACGCCGAAGATCGGCAGGTTTCTTGCTCTTGCCTTGCTGATCGTATCGGCGCAGTTGAAATCCTTTGGTGAACCCGGGCCGGGGGAGAGAACTACCAGATTTGGTTTGAGTTCATCGAACACGCTTTCTGCAACCGGTGCGCGGACGGTGGTTACCTTTGCGCCGGTCTGGCGGAAGTAATTTGCCAGTGTGTGAACGAAGCTGTCTTCGTGGTCGACCAGCAATATATTTACGCCCAAACCGACCTTGGCGGTTGAGCGGTTTGCTGTGTCGGCGTTAGATTTCCCGGCAGTACGGATGGCAGCAAGCATGGCCGATGCTTTGAGTTCCGTTTCAGCTTCTTCTTCTTCCGGGTTTGAATCAAACAGCAGGGTTGCGCCGGCTCTGATTTCGGCAATGCCATCCTTGATGCGCACGGTTCGAAGTGTCAGGCCGGTGTTCATGTCACCGTTGAAAAAGACGCCGCCGACCGCGCCGCCATACCATGCGCGCGGGCTTTTTTCGTGCTGCTCAATCCAGCGCATGGCCCATAGTTTTGGCGCGCCCGTTACAGTCACTGCCCATGCGTGAGAAAGGAATGCATCAAATGCATCCATGCCTTCGGCGAGGCGGCCCTCAATATGATCGACCGTGTGGATCAATTTGGAGTACATTTCGATTTGTCGGCGGCCAATAACTTTGACGCTGCCCGGTTCGCAGACGCGGGATTTATCGTTTCTATCCACGTCGGAACACATGGTAAGTTCGGACTCGTCTTTCTTGGAATTGAGCAGAGCCAGGATTTGCTTGCTGTCTTCGATGGCGTCAGTGCCGCGGCGGATGGTGCCGGAAATTGGGCATGTTTCGACCCGTCTTCCAGACACACGCACGAACATTTCAGGCGATGCGCCGATGAGATATTCTTGTTTTCCCAAATTGATAAAAAATGAGTAGGGAGAAGGGTTTATCTCTTTTAGCGTGCGTGAAATATCAGCAGGGGATGAATTGCAACGCTCATAGAACATTTGCCCCGGAACCACCTCAAACAGGTCGCCCTTTTTGAATTTCTCTTTGGCTTTTTCAACCAGTTTTGCGTATTCGCCGGGCTGGTGATCACCTTTGGGCGGGGTGATATCCGATGGTTTGAACGGGTCGGTTTCTACTTCCCGCGACAAGCCTTTAGTGGAAACGCCATCGACTGTGAAATCATAATGATCATACCAAGCCTGCGCCTGATGGTGATCGACCACCAAAATTGCATCGGGCAGGAAAAGTACCAGATCGCGCTGATCGTCGGGGCGGTCCATATGGTATTCAATATCGTCAAACTGGAAGGCGAGGTCGTATCCGAAGGCCCCGTAAAGGCCGATTTTATCGTCTTCATCGGAGCGGAAAAGATCGACGATGGCACGCACGACCGAGAACACGGTGGGTGCTCTGGAGCGTTCTTCTTCGGTGAGGACTTTGCCGGTGTCTTTGACCCGTAACTGGATGAGTTCTTCACCGATATCGATTGTTGCCACATGGTCGTGGTCTTTAAGGCAGTCGCCCACCGGTTTGAGCAGGATTTTGCCGCGATCATTATAGGCGGTGATGGTGACATCACGGCCATTGGCTTCTATGCCCAAGGGTGGATCGATGATCGCCGTATCCCATCTGGTATATCTGCCCGGATATTCATAGTTCGATGAAAGAACCGCGCCGCGGCTCTTATTCACCTTGTCCAGCGTGTCGCTGATTGCGGTTTCATAATTAGCCGGAACGGAGTGGCGGTGAACAGTGATACCGCCCTCGGTGATATATTCGATGTGCTCGGAGCTCATAAGTTTGCCTTCATTTTCGCCTGATATCTTTCAAGCGAACAATAAAAAGGCCGCTCTGAAATCTCAGGCGGCTTCAATTAATTCTGCAAAATCTAAATACAGTTACGTAAAGCCGCTATGTTAGCGAGCCCACCACCAGAGATTTATGCATTTTATGTTCATGGGTAGTGTTTAGCTTCTTGGTTTGTTGCTGGCAAGTGTTTTTGGTTTTTGATGATCAGCTGGGTTGTTGTTAGCCGTCATTCGCCATTTAGCATTTTTCGCGAATGTTGTCTTGGAGTCATATTGTGACTAAAACGTATCTAGCGCGTCTTCCAGTGTTTGAAGAGTAATTTTATACTTAGACCAAGCAGACTAATCAGCGCGATAACGATTTTCCAATCCAGTACCAGAATTCCAGTTCCAACACTGATCAATATAAGCGCCAGCAATAAAAAAATTGCGAGAACCAAGTATTCGGCAGAGAAAAACGGTTCTCTATTTTTACTCTTATGCTTTTTTGCCATATCATGGACTCCGCTATGTGAGTGTCCATTTAATGGCAATAAATCGTGTAAAATCAATGATTTGCTTGAATATTTTGGTGAAGGTAGCCCCCGATTTCAAATGCAAAAACAAAGATTGAATTGGTGTGTTTGAAAACCATTACAAGAAGAATGTATGGTGGCGTTTGACTACATATAGAATTCTATAATTCTGATTTGAGTAGCTATGATAAGGAATGAAATGAAATTTTTAGCGCCTAAATGCAAGTATTTAGCCATTGATTCGAATTGAAACGAATCAAAACAAATAGAAATATCAAGAAAGGACTTGAAATGCAACGAAAAATTTGGTTGTATTTTGAAATGAGATCAAGGGGCAAGGAAGCACAAGCTTATCCGCAGTAAGGATAGGGTAGCTTTGAGAAGTTAATAATTGATTAAAATTCTAACAAATAGAGGGAGGCGTTTCATTGGCGAAATTGTATAATAATGTCTTCACCTGAAATTTCTCAAATTCTGCTCAAATTGCAGGTTATGCATGCTGGAGATCATGAAGCGATGCTGGCTGAATTTGAGCAGTTGCGAGAGCAATTGAACAATATCGAAGAAGATTACCGGAATGCTTTTGGATTGGATTTGAAGTCGAGTAACGGAGTTGGCCCGGGGTTCATAAACGGTACAGGGGGGCAGCCGGAGTCCGGTGTTGAAAATGAAGATAGTAGCGATAGAAGCTCTGCTGAATTAGGCTCAAGGTCGAGCAACAAGGTTGAACCAAAGTCTGTTATCGGAGCGAGGGGGCAGCCGGAGCCTGATTTTAAAATTGGTGGAAATGGCGAGGTAGCCTCTGAAAAAGTTGCAATTCCAAAAGTTTCAGGAATTGCAACCTTTAAGGAAATCGAGATGCCAACTACTCCCGGTAGAAAGCGATTAAGTCTTCGTAAGGAAGTGTTGATATTGCATGCGCTATATGAGGCTAGTGACAATTTTCCGATTGGAAAGGATGATTTACTTCAATTGCACAAGAACGCCGCAATTGAAATAAAAGCAGGTGGGCTAAATACAAAGCTGAGCAGGTTGAAGGATTCCGGACATCTAATATGGAAAGATACTGGTGATATTAAAATTACTGACTTGGGTAAAACAAGATTAAGAGAAATTTGTGAGGAGAAACTTCTACAAGTGGAGGTTGTTGTGATCAAAACCGTGGTTGAAGAATTTGCTAAAGATCTGAGGTGGAAGTGAACGACTATCCAACTGTCCAAATTGCGGGTTATCTATATAGCAAGGATCAACTCTAAATACGAATGGACTTTGGCGCCTAAGCACTACAGTAAATGTTAACTTTGGTGAATTTTACTGTAACTCCGCAGTTTCGAGAATGTTCTTTTCCCTCCATGATACCAAGACACCTGATTCTACAGATGTCTCAAAAGTCACCATTGCCGCCATGGGTTAGTGATAACCAGAGCAAAGCTGGGTATCATCCATTTGCACATGCCACTTGCATTTCCCCCCCGCAAAATCTATCCTTGCATCAAGATCAAACAGATGATGAAGAAAAATGTACTCTGCGATTGATACGACACTGTTGGCACTATCCGCGCTCAAAGGCCTTCTACTAGGTCTTATTGGCGATCGTCGGGCTGTGTAACAGGAGGCACCCGGCGGTCGAGCCGACCCGCTGCTTCCTCAAATCCACCATATTAGAATGTTAATAGTCAGTTGCTAAATATAGTTCTGGCCTGTCAATTTGAGAGTTATCATGACTTCACCTTCAAATACGATGCCAAGTGCATCGCAGAAATATCAAGCCTATCCTGCGGTTGATTTGCCTGACCGGCAATGGCCGTCAAAGCAGATTACCTCGCCGCCGATCTGGTGCTCGGTTGACCTTCGCGATGGCAATCAGGCGCTGATTAATCCGATGGGGCAGGACCGCAAGGAGCGCATGTTTAAATTGCTGCTTGATATGCAATTTAAGGAAATCGAGATTGGGTTTCCCTCCGCTTCGCAAACGGATTTTGATTTTGCCCGCTGGTGCATTGAAAAGGGTGATGTGCCTGACGATGTGTCGTTGCAGGTTTTGGTGCAGTGCCGCCCGGAATTGATCAAGCGGACGTTTGAATCGCTTGAAGGGGCTAACAAGCCAATTGTGCATTTTTATAATTCTACCTCGGAGCTGCAACGCCGGGTGGTGTTTGGCATGGACCGCGCCCAGATCAAGCAGATTGCTGTTGATGCGGCCAAGTTGATCCGCGATATGGCGGAAGATGCTGGTGGCGGGTTCCGTTTCCAGTATTCGCCTGAGAGTTTTACCGGCACGGAACTGGAATTTTCTCTGGAAGTTTGTAACGAGGTTGCCGAGATCATTCAGCCTACCGTTGAGAACCGGGTGATTTTCAATCTGCCTGCTACTGTTGAAATGTCTACGCCGAATATTCATGCGGACCAGATCGAATGGATGAGCCGCAATTTGGATAATCGCGAGAAGATTATATTGTCGCTGCATCCTCATAATGATCGTGGGACCGGAATTGCTGCCACCGAGCTTGGTTTGATGGCTGGTGCTGACCGCGTCGAGGGGACGCTGTTTGGCAATGGCGAACGCACGGGCAATGTGGATATCGTTACGCTGGCGCTGAATATGTTTACGCAGGGGATCGATCCGGCGCTGGATATTTCCGACATCGAACGGATCAAGCAGGTTTATGAATATTCGAACCAGTTGCGTATTCCCGAGCGTCATCCATATGTGGGCGAACTGGTTTATACGGCCTTTTCCGGCTCGCATCAGGATGCGATTAATAAGGGTATGAAGGCTGGCGAAAAAGCCAATAGTGAACTTTGGGCTGTGCCTTATCTGCCGATTGATCCGAAGGATGTGGGGCGATCTTATGAGGCCATTATCCGTATCAATTCCCAATCGGGGAAGGGCGGTATCGCCTATATTATGGAGGCTGATTATGGCCTCCATTTGCCGCGTAATCTGCAAATTGAAATGCGTGGAGCGGTGCAGGATATCACCGATAAAGAGGGTAAAGAGCTATCGTCTTCTCATATTCATGATCTCTTTAAGGAGATTTATGTGGAGCAACCCGATGCCCGTTTGGTATTTCGTGACCATCATACCATACCGATTCCGGGGCAAAGAGGTCAGCGCAAGGTTGAAGCGGTGATTGTTGATAATGGCGTCGAGACAACCATTAAAGGGTTGGGTACTGGCCCGGTTGACGGGTTCCTTGATGCGCTTTGCACTCATTTGGGTGTGGAGATTTCGGTGGTGGATTATTCCGAACACACGCTTCGCCCGGGTGCTGATGCGTCGGCGGTTTGTTATATGGAAGTTGAAGCGGGCGGCAAAAAACTGTTTGGCGTTGGCATTAATAAAAACATCGTGGCGGCTTCGCTTGAAGCGCTTGTTTCGGCCGCCAACCGGTTGATTTAAATTGATGGCGGCACGGGTTCAACTCTGAATCCGTGCCGCTGTTTGTTAGGCTATTGACGAGCGCAGGCTGGCCAGATGTTTGTCCCAACCGACATCCAGCACCATCAGGAGATTCATTGCAGCTTCACCGGCTGCTGCGCCGATGCCTTCATGTTCCAGTGATAATTTTGTACCACCATGGGCTTCTTTCAATGTCCATGTGACGGTGGTCATCGCGCCGCCCAATGGCTTGATTGTGAAGGTGTAGACGAGGCGGGATGGCTTATCCATTTCAAGCACAGTGCCCCAGCATTGCTTCTTCACTGAGCCATCATCTTGCTTGCGGATCAATGCGTAGTCCTGATTTTCTACCAAATCGGATTCTGCTGGGTGGAACCATTCGGCGAGCTTGTCTTTTTCTGTGAGATAGGCCCACACGGTCTCGCGTGATGCGGCGAAGAATACTGATTTATTGATAATTGCGTCAGTCATTTTTAGTTTCCTTTTCGATTGCGCTTTGTAGTGCGCCAAGTTTGTCATCCCAGAATTGGTTGAAGTAGTTGAGCCAGTTGGCGGCGGATTTTATGCCCAAAGGCTCCAAGTGATTTATGCGTTCACGCCCACTGGTTTGGACTGAAATCAGATTGCCTTCTTCCAGAATGGTGAGGTGCTTTTTGATGGCACCCCTTGTCATTTCGAAGCGATCTGACACTTCGCCAATGGTCATATCCGCCGCGCTTAAATGCATGAGAATTTGACGCCGGGTCGGATCGGCCAGTGCGCGGAATGCGCCTTGTTCATTCATGGAATATTCCTTTGTAATACCTTTTGGTGCTATGATATATATCACCAAAAGGTATCATGTCAAGAGAAGTGAAATCGCTGATATCTTCCATTCCGGCCATTTTTTCGTTAGAATTGGCTTGTAGGAGGATGTGTAGGGGTATTGAAATGTCCGAATTTGAAAAAGATACGGCGGGATTTGAACGGCAAGTTCTTGATCTGGCAAAAGCTATGGACCGTATCAAAACGGCTCAGGCTGATCGCGATGACGTTGTTGTCGAGATGAAGCAGGCGGCGCATACACGGCTGGAATTGCTGGCCAAGGATTTACAACCGGTGTTTGACGGACTGCCGAAGGATTCCGATCAATTTGAATTTGCACTCACTAATGGAGAAAACGCACGGTTGTGGATTGATATGACCTCGTTTGTGCGCATGGGGCGGGATCGCCGGGTCTATGAATTCATCAAGGATACGCGCCTTGGACGTACCATTCTTTTTAGCGGTACGGAAAAGGCCAAAATCGGTGAGGCGGTTACCAATTATGTGGCCGAGCGGGTTTTGGAGCGGGAACGGGCCATAGAAGGCGATTGGATTTCCATGAAGGGGCATTCACCAGATGAGGGCGGCGGGACCGATATGCAAAATGCAGAGCCTATGGAACAAAGATCGGCAACCAAGGCTGGCCTTTGGTTTTTGATGGGTATTCTGGGCGGGGCTGTGTTGATGGTTTTATGGGCATGGTTTGCCAATGCGCCAGCATTTTAGCCGTGTAATTTCCGCTCGTTCAATAATTCGAAAAAGGCTGTTCTAGAGGTTTCTGCGCTACCATACTCCTGAAGAAGGCAGCTCCAGCGACCCTGTTCGCCATCAATAGATATGAGGTTGTAACGCCCCGCAGGCTTATCTGCGCCCGGTATTTGTCCGGCGGCAGGAACGCCAAGTACCGGCACTTTCATCTTGTGGTCCTCCATCCAGTAGAGGCTGTTTAAATGGGTGTGGCCGTGCAGGATCAGCTCGGCTCCGGACTGCTGAATGCAGTGACAAAATAGCTCCGCGCCAATCAGGCGTTTATATTTTTTAGTTTCGTTTTCGATTGGTAGATGATGAATTAGAACGATGCGGAATTGATCTCTTTCATCATGTAAAACCTGTTTTAGCCTTTCGGCCTGTTTTGATCTGAAATAGCCGGTGGCTTGAAAGGGCAGGGTCGCTTCCGCCGAGTTGCAAGAGATTATCGATATATTTTCCCTGCGATGAACGAGCGGGAAATCTTTTGCGGTGGGCGGGGTCGTGTCGTCTGAAACGAAGGGTGCCCAGCGGGCCAGTGCTTTGTTCAGGCTTCCCGGCACATAGGCGTCATGGTTGCCGGCAATGGTGGTCAGCATATGCCTGCCGCCCAGTTTCACCGCAAGATTTTCTAGCCATTGGCCTGCGCGTTCAATCTCGGCATTTGTTGCAAGATTGACCAGATCCCCTGTGATGCTCACATGATCAGGATGCTGGTCGATCATATGGGAAATCAAAGCCTGAAGATATTCAGGCCGTTGAACCGCAGCGCGATTTATTTTCCAATTTACATAGCCGGTGATCCGTTTTGACATCAATTCAAACAAAGTTGGCCTTGGCAAGGGAGCCAAATGGATGTCAGAGATGTGAACAAGGCGGAACATTACTTGCGCTTATCATTATTGATGGGCGACCCACAAGCAAAAAACTGGTAAGGTTGGGTATGGTAGCTTCCAAACTGATTCAGCGACTTATGCATTTCTACTGGCGGTTTTCCCGGCCCATGACACTTGGGGTTCGTGCGTTGGTGGTTGATGGGGAGCAGCGCATTTTGCTGGTGCGCCATACCTATGTGGCAGGCTGGTATCTGCCGGGGGGCGGGGTTGAGACCGGCGAAACACTGGAGCAGGCCTTGGCAAAAGAACTCCGTGAAGAAGCGAATTTATTTTTTGAAAAGACACCCGCGCTGATTGGAATCTATCGTAATATCAAAGCCTCCAGGCGGGACCACGTGGTGCTTTATCATGTGAAGGAGTGGCGGCAACCGGAAATGCCGAAGCCCAATAGCGAAATTGCTGAGTGTGCTTGGTTTGCTCTTGATGATTTGCCTGAAGGCATCACCGCTGGCACGTTGCGCCGTATTGGTGAAGTTCTGAACGGAAAATTGCTGGACGCCTATTGGTGATGAAAAGGGGTTTACGATGAGTGAAGATGGTGCGCCGCCAAAATCTGGTTGGATGAAAATTACGTGTGAATTGCATGTGGAAGACATCACTACCAGTTGTGCATTTTGGATTGGGGTGCTTGGATTTGAGATCGCATATCAACGCCGTGAAGAAAAATTTGTCTATCTTGAGCGATCTGAGGGGGCTCAAATAATGCTGTGTCAACGGAATGGTCGCTGGGAAACTGGGGCCATGGAACGGCCATTTGGGCGCGGCGTGATGTTTCAGATTGATGTGGAAAGTCTCGACCCTATTTTGGCGAATCTGGATGCTGGAAACTGGGCCATCTACAAAGGACTATATGAAGTTTGGAGACGTCATGGAGACCGCGAAGGTGGTCGGCGTGAAGTAGTTGTGCAAGACCCGGATGGCTATTTGGTGATGCTGTGCGATGATTTGGGCGAGCGACCAATCCCGGAAAAATAGAAATTTTCTGGACAGGGAAAAATCCCTGTGATAGTTGAAACTCTCCTGAGAAATATGGATAAGATAATGATCTTGAATGCAAAACTGCGACGACGAATTGGCTTGCGCGATATCCGCGCGACCTTCGACGCGTTGCCGTTTGGCTGAATTCCTCAGCATCTGGTGAATGCAAAATATTTTCTACACCGGAAGCTGACATTATGAACTCTCAACAATTTACCATTCAATCTGAAACGCTGTCTCAATTTGACGCCATTGAACAATTGGCTGCGGATGCTTTTGGTCCTGGTCGGTTTGCCAAGTCTGCGTTTCGCTTGCGTGAAGGCGTACCGCATGAGGCTGATTTGTCATTTGTGGCGATGGAAGGCGATAAAATTGTTGGCTCTGTGCGTCAGACCCGTATTCGGATTGGCGATAAGCAGGCGCTGGTTCTGGGGCCGTTGGTGGTTGCATCGGGTGTGATGAATAACGGCATTGGTGCAGCGTTGATGGAGCGTTCCATGGCTACCGCAAAAGAGGGCCCGCACCGTCTGGTTATTCTGGTGGGGGATGAATCCTATTACGCGAAATTTGGTTTTAGCCAAGTTCCCTTCGGCCAAATAAAGTTGCCCGGTCCGGCTGATCCTGCGCGGATATTATGTTGCGAATTGGTGCCGGATGCACTGACGGAATATCATGGAACAGCCGAGCAGTTTATTCAGCCTTAAAGCAGGCCCAGCTCTTTAATTTTGGGCAGATAGGTGCGGCTAACCGGAAAGATGTCGCCCCTGATGGTTTCCACGAGAACTTTGGCATTTTGTCGGAAGACCGACTTTATACCGGCAAGCGCTACCCAGTGGGAACGATGAATTTGTAGCCCGTCTACGCCATCGCAATCATCGATTGCATCGATTAAACGGAAGTGCACAAGTCCGGCGCCATTGCTGGTGGCGACTTCCACATAGTGATCTTGCACCGATAAGGAAATCAGGTTTCCGCGTAAATTCAAAGGCAGACGGGAGACAATTTTTGGTGTTGTGGGCATGGCCGATATTTGTTTTTGCGTGCCGCTTTTTACCAGTGTGATGACCGCTGAAAGGGTGATGGAAATCATCACGCAGTAAATCAGCAAGCTGCTTGGAGTGAGCCAGTGTCCGCTGTCATTGCCATCGTCTGTACCGAATGTAACGAGATTGATGATTATGACCACGGGCCAGACCGCGAGGCCCGCAGCGCATCCGGAAGCAAGGATATGCCAGATAATATTTTCTGTGCGAAGGGTGATTATTCGCAGGGCATAGCCGCCTGCCAGCCATCCAGCCAAATAGGTAAGCGTACAAATTGCGGTCCAATAAACCAGCCGTGGCAGCAGTTCAAGCAGTTCAAAAGTTTGAAATGGTCCCGACATTCCAAGGACCAATGATACTAGTCCCAAAACAGCCAAGGGGCGGGGTGTGGAAAGATTTTCGCGCATTTCGCGTAACGTCAAATGCAGCATGTTGTTATTCACGAAAACCTCCCGTCATTGGCGTAAACTTCATTGCCACAATAAATACGAAAAAACTAACTTATTGCAATTCTCCAAACTTACCAATTGCTAACAGGAAAATTGCATGTCTCTTGAACCTTTATTCAATGTTGGTATCGCCATTCAAATACACGCGGTGGCGGCTACACTTTCGTTTTTCCTTGGTCCTTTTATCCTGTTTAGGAAAAAGGGTGATGTCCGTCATAAAATATTAGGTCGTCTGTGGGCTTTTACAATGGCGGTGACGATTGCCAGTTCCTTTTTCATTTTTGGCATTCGCACATTTGGGCTATTTGGTCCTATCCATATCATCTCGGTTCTTGCCAGTTATAGTTTGGTGCGGGCGATACATTTTGCTCGTATCGGTAATATTGTGGCTCATCAAAAGAACATGCGGGGATTGTATTTTGGAGCTTTGATTGTTGCCGGGCTTTTCACCTTTTTGCCGAGCAGGATTATGAGTGAGGTGTTTTTTAATGGCCATGAACTTTCAGGTTTTCTGATTGTTATGGCTGGTGTGGTTTTTGTTTATGGAGCACTTGGGTTTGCTCGATATCGGGGCTGGATTAGAGCCGATGTTGTCTAGCGACCTTCGCGCAACCACATGCCGGTAAGCGCAAATAAGAGCAGAGCCAAACCGAGCAGGCCTGAGAATAACGGGATGCGATCTATCCCTTTTAATACGCTGGCATTGGTGTTGCTGAGGCCAATCCAGCCTTTGCCTGATGCGTTGGCACCGGAGCGTACGGGCAGGATTCTTGGGGCTGTCCCTTCAGCGGCGCGGCGGGCGGAGCCACCTAGCTCTTTCAACATTGGGGCTAACAGTTCTGTTGTGCTGATGACGGCTGAGAACTCGCGCGGGTTTGCCGGTCCGACTTGGGCAAGGGCGGTGAATTCGTCGCTTGTTGCTTGATAGAGACCGATGTCGTCTACCTCTAATTCACCGCTCCAAACGCCGGGCTTGGTTTCAGTGAGGGCGATTGCGATATCATCGCCTGTTGGGCCTTGCAGCACCACGTCAGCGGGTTTTTCGCCCAAGCTTTGACGTTGAACAAAGATGCTTTTTCCGCTGGCGTTTGCGGTGAGGCGTTCTTCGTCGAGTTCTGGTTCTTTCATCAACCAGTGAGCGATGCGGCGCAGCAATTGCACATAAGGACCGCCGCCTTCAAAACCACGGGCCCAGAGCCAGACATGATCGGACAGGAACAAGGCCACGCGACCCTCGCCCGAGCGATTGAGCATGAGCAGCGGGTTTTGGTCCTCATCAACCATCACCGTATTGCCGCCCTGCACATCAACGCCGATGGTACGGAACCAGCGGCTCCAGTTTGGGTCTTTGTCGTTCCATCCGTTAAGGCCTCGGGTGACCGGATGTTTGGTGCCGAATTCATGCAGTCGGGGTTTGAATGGTGCTTCTATAATCTGCCCATTGGCGAGGCCGGGGAGGACGCTGTTTAATGGTGTGTTTCCGATACTGCCCTGAAGCGCGTATTCCGGCCCGGCAGCCACCATGATGGCACCACCATCGCGGACGTAACGGGCGATGTTTTCAAAATATAATAAGGGCAACACACCGCGGCGCTGGTATCTATCGAAGATGATCAAATCGAACTCATCGATTTTTTGTACGAATAATTCGCGGGTTGGGAACGCGATCAGCGATAGCTGGGAAATCGGCGTGCCGTCCTGTTTTTCAGGAGGACGCAAAATGGTGAAGTGGACCAAATCGACGGAACCATCGGATTTTAGCAAATTACGCCAAGTGCGCTCGCCTGCGTGGGGTTCGCCGGAGACCAGCAGGACGCGCAAGTTTTCGCGAATGCCGTTAATTGTTGTGAAGGCACGGTTGTTGACTGGGGTGATTTCATCCTCATCGGCTTCGACGGATAATTCAATAATATTCTTGCCGCCATGAGGCACATCGAAGATGAAATTGCTATCTTCGCCGGGGATGATTTGTTCGATGGCCATGACTTTCCCGTCGAACTTGATGATGATTTCTAAAGGGTTGTCGGTGTTTTCAAAGCCTGATTGCTCGACCCGATATATGATTTCCTGACTTTCGCCCACAACGCCGAATCGCGGTGCGTTCAGGATGACCAAACGACGATCCTTTTCATCAGCTTTGCCGGTTATCAGGGCATGCACCGGGGCATTGAAGCCCACATCGGCGGCGCGTTCGGGGATATCATGCACCTGCCCGTCGGTGATGAAAATTGCTCCAGCGATTTGCTCGCTTGGTACATCTTGAAAGACGCTTTTGAGGGAGCTGAACAGGGTTGTGGTTGCGTCATTGGTGAGGGAGGAGTTATCGATGGCTTCGACTTCGCGAACTTCGAACTCGTCGAGTTTTGCAAGGCGGCTGCGTAAATCTTCCAGAATGCTCGTGGTTTGGCTTTGCCGGTTGTTGAGTTTTTGGCTGGCGCTTTTATCGATGACAATGGCAACAATGCTTTTTAGTGGTTCGCGGTCCTCACGCAGGATGGCCGGATTGAACAAGGCAAAGACCAACAGGCCCCATGCGCAAAGGCGTACGAATGAGCCGCGTATTTGTTTTGCGAGGCCATAAAAAACCAATGCACCGCTTAAAACGGCGACTGTATAAATCACCCATAGGGGCAATTCGGGGGTGAATGAGATGTTGAAATCCATGCCTATTGCCCCAGCCGTTCGAGCAAAGCAGGGATATGGACCTGATCGGCTTTATAATTGCCGGTGAGTGCGTACATCATCAAATTGACACCGACACGGAACGCGTATGTACGCTGTACCGGATCGGGGGGAATGGTCGAATAAAGGGAACGGCCAGCATCATCGATGGCCCATGCACCGGCCATATCGTTGCTGGTGATCAGGATGGATGAAACGCCATCGCCCGCCCGTGCCGGGCGGTCTGCAAGGGCCGCTGCGCCGGTGAATGCTTCGACCCATAATTCGCCGCCAGCGTAGCGGCCGGGGAAGCTGTCGAGCAGGAAGAAGGATTTCGTCAGCACATGGTCGCTTGGCACAGGTTCCAGTGGCGGGATATCGAGAACGGATAATATCGCCTGCAATTGACGTGCGGCGGGCGAACTTGCGGTGCCGCCAAAGCTGCCGGAAATCTGGTCCTGCGTATCGAATAAGACGCTGCCGCCCTGTTTCATATATGTATCAATTCGCGCCATGGTTTTGGCGGAGGGAAGGGCGCTTCCTGAATGAACAGGCCAATATATGAGCGAATAAAATGCCAGTTCGTCTTCGGCGATATCGAGCCCGATGGGTGGGCCGGGCTCGAGTGCCGTACGGGTGGTGAGAAAGCGTGTCAGTCCTAACATACCGGCGGCGCTTTTACGGTCGACTTCGCTATCGCCGGTGATCACGTAAGCCAAACGGGTTTTTAATGCGGCTGAGAAATCGAAATCGGAGTCTTGCGCGAATGTGTCCGTTGGGCTGAATAATAGTGACGCAGCAACTGCCAATGGCAGAATTAGGGAGCGCGCCAGTTGCGGGCTTGGGCGCATTCTTAGCGCGCCGGAAATCCATAGGACAGCGAGGCAATCGAGGAACAGCAACAATGCTGCACCGAGCAGCAACCATGGTTTTAGTTCAATGGCTTGCTGGCTTTGGTAGGTAGATTGAATCATATCGGATGAGAAGGCGTTTATGTCCAGAGCTGTTAGCTGTTCGCCTTTGGAGAATAAGTTCAATGCGGTGAACCCGTCCTCGGTTCCGTAGAAACCCGGTGGGTTTTCGGCTGTTGCGGTTGGTTCAATGCCCTTTGAAAGTACCAGCGGTTTTACGCTGGCAGATGGCGCGCTGAGGTTTCCTTGTCCGTCGAGAATGTTCAGGGCGGGCAGGCGAATGTCCTGTTCTGGGTTGAGAACGCCGGAGCTGTTTGATTTAGACTGATTGACTACCCGGCGCAGCATTTCGACGAAAGTTCCTGAGATCGGTAAATTCGACCATGTGGCATCGGAGCTTACGTGGAAGAGAACGATCCAGCCATTACCGCGTTGCTCTGCGGTAACTAGCGGCGTTCCATCTTCAAGGCTGGCCCAAGTTTTTCCTTCAAGGCTTAGTTCCTGTAGGGCTAAAATTTGGCGGGTTACCAATACTTCTTTTGGTGGTTGTAAACCGTAAAACGGGCTGGTGGTTTCAAAATTTGCAACCGGCTTTGGTGCTTCCCATGACAAGGCGCTGCCGAGGTTTCGGTCGCCTTGGCGAATGCGTACCGGCAGCAGGGTTTGTTCGTGGCTGGCGGCCATTCTTGGCCCAGCAAAGCGCACCAACATGCCGCCTTTTTCAATCCACTCCTGAAAAATATCGACGGTTTCTTCCGGGATCAGGCCCACATCGGCCAGAACGATGGCTGATACGCCCTGATTGATCAGGTCGGGAACGGCGAGTGTCACATTGGCATTATCGGCTTCGCGAATGTCGCTGAAGGGTTCCAGCGCGCGCGTGATATAATAGAGCGGAGACAATAGAGGCTGGGAGAGATCGCGCTTCTCACCGGAAATGATGCCGACCAGTCTGCGGCGATTGCTTTCATCAAGCAATTGCACGGCACCGGGATTGTTCGACTGAGCAACGGCAATTCTTGTGATCTCATTGCGAAGTTCCACCGGTTCCTCAAGTTGGAAATCGGTCTGATTTTCTCCGCTGGCAAAATTTACGGTTTGGCGGGCAATCGGAATGCCTTTGATATCGTAAGCGGTGAGATCAAGCACGAGTTCATCGTCGGCATTTACCCGATTGAGTTGTCCGCGTAGGGCATCGGGGTCGTTAGAAATTTTGGTCATGGCAACCAGATTTCTGGTTTCCGGCTGATAGATGAATTTTTGGCCTTCAACGCGGCCAATGGCTGTTGCTAACTCATCGGTGTTTTCGTGGGCAAGGCCATCGGAAAAGAATATAATTGTACCGGGATTGCTCATATCGGAGAGAGCTTTTGCAGTGGCGGCGTGATCAGGCTCGATTGCGCGGTTGACCAGTGCATCGATGACTTTAAGCGCGTCTTCTGCATTGGCGGGGCCGCTTGTGGATTCATCGGCTGCGGTGGTGCGGATGATGGATACGAGACGGTCGGCATCGCGTGCTTCATTGATCAGCTTGGCGGCGGATTGTTTTCGCTCATCCCAGTTTTGGCCGGAAGCCCAGCCATCATCGATGATCAGGGTGATTGGTCCGTCGCCGCTTAGGGTTGCTTCTTCAGGGTTCCATAGGGGCAAAGACATGGCCAATATAGCCAAGGCTGCGAGGGTAAGGCGAAGCAGGGTGAGCCACCATGGGCTTTGCGCCGGGGTTTCGTCGCGTTTTAACAGGGTCGCCAGAATGCGTGTTGGTGGGAAGATTTCCTGCTGGGGCTTTGGCGGTGTCAGGCGCAATAGATACCAGATGATCGGTAAAGCAAGCAGGGCGAAAAGCACTGCTGGTGCGCCGAAGGCTAAGGGAAGGCCGAACATATTTAATGCCTCCCTTGCTGAGAGGATTGGCGATTGGCACCGAGATATTCGTGCAAGGTGACGAGGGCTTCGGATGCCAGCCGGTCGGTGTGATGGGCGACGTAGCTCCAGCCTAATTTGGTGGCTAGATCACGCAGGGATTTGTTTCTGGCGGCAAACAGATTTGTGTAGTTCTCGGCCAGTCCGCGTGCATTACCCGCGGTGAAGCGTTCATTGGTTTCCGGGTCGATGAACTCTACTCGTCCGGCATAGGGGAAGGTTTCTTCAACCGGGTCGATGATGTGGACCAAATGGCAATTCGCACCACGCCGCGCGAAGGAGCGCAGGCGATCTTCGGTATTGTCCATATCGTCGAGAAAATCGCTGAAAATGATAATGTCTGAATTGTCTTTGATGGCGTCGGCAATCGGGAAGCGGTCCTGCGGTTCGGAGAGTATCAATGCTTCGGCCAGTTTTTCCGATGCGGTTCTGCTGGCGATTGGCTGTGTTACGCCGAGCCAGCCGACGCGCTCGCCTGACCGGGCCAGAAGTTCGGCCATGGCGAAAGCCAGCACCAATGCACGTGATTGTTTGGAAACTCTGGCCAAATCGGATTTGAACAACATGGACGGGCTTTCATCGACCCAGAGCCAGATGGTGTGGGCGGCCTGCCATTCGCGATCTTTGACGTAGATATGATCGTCGCGGGCTGATTTTCGCCAATCGATGGCGTTCATATTTTCGCCCACCGTATAGGGGCGGAACTGCCAGAAATTTTCGCCAACGCCGCGTTTTTTGCGCCCGTGCCAACCGGCAAAAACATTGTTGGATATGCGTTGGGCTTCGACCAGCAAATCGGGAATGAGTGCGGCGCGCGCACGGGCGCGCAAAATGGTGTCTTTGCCGGTTTCACGCGGAGCAAGGGCGCCAATTGCCGGGCTCATCTTTTGCCCATTTCATTAATGGAGGAAGAGGCGTCCATTAGCCGATTTTTGCCTTTAGTTTGGAAATGATTTCGCGAATGGTGACGCGTTCTGCACGTGCTGCAAAGGTTAGCTGCATGCGGTGTTGTAATACGCTGTCGGCCAGTGCCAGCACGTCGTCCACCGATGGGGCGAGGCGTCCATGGAGAAGCGCACGGGCACGTGCGGTCAACATCAGCGCCTGACTGGCACGGGGGCCGGGGCCCCATGAAATGAATTCTTCAAGGTCTTTTGATGCGGTGCCCGGACGGGCCGAGCGGACCAGTTCCAGAATTGCTGAAATTACGCTTTCGCCAACAGGAAGCCTGCGCACCAGCGCCTGTAGCTTTTTAAGCTCGTTGGACGAGATGACTTTTTTTGCGGTGTTATGGGATGTTCCGGTTGTATCAAACAGGATGGCGCGTTCGGCGTCGATATCCGGGTAAGGGACATCGATTTGCATTAGGAACCGGTCAAGCTGGGCTTCGGGAAGCGGATAGGTGCCTTCCTGTTCCAGCGGGTTTTGGGTGGCAAGCACATGGAAAGGTTCCGGCAGATCGTAACGCTTGCCTGCGATGGTCACGTGATGCTCCTGCATCGCTTGCAGCAAAGCTGCCTGCGTGCGCGGGCTGGCGCGGTTGATTTCATCGGCCATCAGCAATTGGGCGAATACCGGTCCTTTGATGAATTGGAAAGAGCGCTTTCCGTCATCGTCTTGGTGCAAGATTTCCGAACCCAGAATATCCGATGGCATCAAATCGGGAGTGAACTGAATACGCTGCTCCTGCATTCCCAAAACCGTGCCGAGAGTTTCCACCAGCTTGGTTTTGGCAAGGCCGGGAAGTCCGACCAGCAGACCATGGCCACCGGAAAGAATGGTGATCAGGGTTTGTTCTACTACTTCTTCCTGACCAAAAATGACTTTGCCGATTTCTGCTTTAACGGAGGTGACGCTGGCAACCGCCTTTTCGGCCTGTTTGATAATGGCCTTTTCTTCGGTTTTGCTGAGTTTTGGGTCGATGGCGTTCATCATGAGACTCCGTTTTAATATGGGCGGAAGCTGGTCCGACTTAGACCCCGCTAATCCTCGTTAGCGGAGCAAAATAGATTTTAACATGGTAATGGTCTAATTCATCAATACAAGTTACATTTGCGTAAGATGATAGTGTGTCCTGTAAAATTGAAGTGATATGAGCAAAGAAAAACAATATAGCAGCGAAAACGGCCTTGCAGGATTGCAGGCACTGGTTGAGCGTGGGGATGGTTCGAAAAAAGGGCTGCCGCCCGTTGAGCGCTGGGAACCTGATTTTTGTGGTGATCTGGATATGGTCATCAAATCGGATGGTACGTGGTTCTATATGGGGACTCCCATTGGTCGGCAGGCTTTGGTGAAATTGTTTTCTACAGTGTTGCGCAAGGATGAGGATGGGAAAACCTATCTGGTAACGCCGGTGGAAAAAATCGGGATTACCGTCGAAGATGCGCATTTTGTAGCCGTTGAAATGAATGTCCACGAGGAGGATGGCGAATCAGTTCTGACGTTCCGCACTAATGTTGGGGATATCGTAACTGTGGGGCCGGACAACCCGTTGCGGTTTGTTATTGTACCGGACAATGATGGGGTAAAACCTTATATTCGGGTGCGTGGACGGCTTGAGGCGGTTTTGGCTCGCCCGGTAATGTATGAGTTAATCGCTCTGGGGCAGGAAATTGAAGTGAACGGGCAGGTGATGTTTGCAGTGCAAAGCAAAGGGGAAATTTATCCCATAATGGCGGCGGAAACTCTGGCAGAGCTGAGCCGGTGAGCAAGACACTGACCGCGGAATTTACGCTTGATGCCTTGCGTGACCGTCTTTCCCAGCGACTGAATTATATCCATGGCGAACAGATTGGTGATTTTACTCAAAATCCTGATTTGCGAAAATGGGTGATGTCCAGAGCCGTGAAAGAAGCTGCCATTTTGATGCCGCTGGTTGAACGCGAAGGCGAGATGTCGTTATTGCTCACCAAGCGGGCTGATAAATTATCATCTCACTCCGGACAGATTGCATTTCCTGGCGGTAAGATTGATGCAGATGATGCAGGACCTGAGGCTGCGGCTCTTCGTGAAGCGCATGAGGAAGTGGGTCTTGCTACGGATCAGGTTGAAATACTTGGGCGTTTACCCGATTATTACACTGGTTCGGGCTATAAAATTGCGCCAATCATTGGCATAATGAATGCTGATGCGGTGGTTGAAGCGAATCCGGATGAAGTGGACTATATTTTCGAGGTGCCACTTTCGTTTTTGATGAATCCGGATAATCATATTCGCGGCAGCAGAATTTTTGAGGGTAGGGAACGTCATTTTTTTGAGATGCCGTTTGAGGAACATCATATATGGGGGATTACGGCTGGCATGATCCGGGTCCTTTATGACAGGTTATATAAATGATTGGTACGGACATTGAGTTGAAATACAGAGGCTGGCTGGATAATGACCAGTTGCAGCTTGTATTGCTCATTTTATCGAAGGACGGTGAACAAGCACGGGTGAATGGCGGCGCTGTTCGCAATGCTATTATGGGTGAACCGATTTCGGACGTTGATATTTCAACAACGCTTTTGCCGGAAGATGTTATTGAGCGGCTGGAAGCAAAGGGCATGAAAGTCATCCCTACCGGTATTGAACACGGTACGGTGACGGTGCTGACTGACGGGCATCATTTTGAAGTCACCACGTTGCGTGAAGATATTGCAACCGATGGTCGTCATGCGATGGTGGAATTTGGCCGTGACTGGAAGCTTGATGCCATGCGGCGCGACATGACCATGAACGCGCTTTATTGCGATATAAATGGCAAGGTTTATGATCCGCTTGGTGGTTATGAGGATTTAATGGCCCGGCGGGTGATATTTATCGGAGATGCCGATGAACGCATTCGCGAAGACTATTTGCGGATATTGCGGTTTTTCAGATTTTTTGCATGGTACGGCACCATGCGGCCTGATGCAGAGGGGCTTAAGGCCTGTGCGCGGTTAAAAGGCGAAATCAAAAACCTATCGGTTGAACGGGTTTGGGCCGAGTTGAAGAAACTTCTGGCGGCCCCCGATCCATCGCGAGCGTTGTTGTGGATGCGTACCGCTGGTGTTTTGACTGCTGTATTGCCGGAATCCGGAAAATGGGGAATTGATCGTATTCACGGTCTGGTGCGGATGGAAAAAGAACTGAAATGGGATTTTGATCCGGTGTTGCGGATGATGTCTATATTGCCGGTTTCTACGGAGGTCGCGATAGGTCTGTCGAAGCGGTTGAAGCTATCTTCCAAAGAGGCTAAACGCCTGTTGCTGTGGTCGCAATGTTCTTTGCCGGACGTGAAAATTTCTGAAAATGAATTCAGCAAATTGCTCTATCGCAGTTCACCAAGGGCGATGAAAGACACCTTGAAACTGGAGCTGGCAAGGATTGCCACCTATGATAAAGACGGTCCGATGGAAGAAATAAAATTCCTGTTTGCCCAAGCACAAAAATGGCAACGCCCGGATTTCCCTGTTCAGGGAAAAGATCTCTTGGCGCAAGGTTTTAAAGAGGGCGCCGAACTTGGCTTGAAGCTCGCAGGGCTAGAAGAGATGTGGGTGGAAAGCGATTTTACCATGAGCAAATCTGATTTGCTTGGAGAGTGATTTCGTGCCTCAGGGCCACTTCACTTCAGGTGGCATTGACGAGAGAATTGAATTTACGTTGCCGCCGGTTTTTAGGCCAAAAATTGTCCCACGATCATAGAGCAGATTGAATTCCACGTAGCGACCGCGACGGATTAATTGTTCCTCGCGTTGCTCTTCACTCCATGGCTTGTTCATGTTTTCAGCGACGAGTGTTGGGTAGACTTCGGCAAATGCCGTTCCGATATTTTGGGTGAAGGCGAAATCGTCGTCCCAGTTTCCTGATTTCAGATAGTCATAAAAAATGCCGCCAATGCCGCGCATTTCGTTGCGGTGGGGCAGGAAGAAATATTCGTCGCACCAGTCTTTATATTTATCATAGTCGGCGACCTCATGGAGGTCGCAGGCGGTTTTCATTGTCTTGTGGAACAGCTGGCTGTCCGGGTCTTCCTGAGTTCGTCTTGCATCCAGCACCGGTGTTAAATCCGCGCCGCCGCCAAACCACTGGCTGGTGGTGACGACCATGCGGGTGTTCATGTGAACGGCTGGAACATTAGGGTTTTGTGGATGGGCGATGAGCGAAATGCCTGATGCCCAATATCTTGGGTCTTCGGAAGCGCCGGGAATTTGCTTGCGGAATTCCTCTGAAAATTCGCCGTAAACCGTGGAGGTATGAACGCCGACTTTTTCAAAAACGCGGCCCTTCATCAACGACATGGTGCCACCGCCGCCGTTTTCGCTCTTTACCCATGGGGTGCGTTCGAACCGGCCAGCTTCGCGATCAGAAAATGTGCCCTCCAGATCATCTTCCAGTTTTTCATAGCTGGCGCAAATGGTATCGCGCAGTTTTTGAAACCAACTTTCGGCAAGTTGTTTTTTTGTTTCGATGCCTTCTGGATGGCCGGGAGCGGGTGGTTGGCGTTTTGTGACCATTTAGATGGTTCCTGTATGGTTCCGGTTTTGAGCGATTAACATTGCCTTTATGGCGGGAATAAAGCTATGTGCACATGATATAAATCAAGGACCTTCTTCATGCCACCGCCAATTCTGTTTCTTAAAGATATCCATCTGACATTTGGCGGTACGCCGCTGCTGGAAGGGACTGATATTTCGATTGAGGCTGGCGATCGTATCGGGCTGGTTGGGCGCAACGGGTCTGGTAAATCCACCCTGATGAAAATCCTCTCCGGTGAGGTTGAGGCCGATAAGGGCGAACGGTTCGCGCAGCCGGGAACGACCATTCGTTATCTGCCGCAGGAACCTGATTTGAGCGCCTATGCCAATGTGCTGGAATATGTGGAAGAAGGTTTGGAAGCTGGCGATGATCCCTACCGCGCTGCCTACCTATTGGGTGAACTTGGTATGAGCGGACAAGAACTTCCCGGCGAGATATCTGGCGGTGAGGCGAGGCGTGCAGCCCTTGCGCGCGCGCTTGCGCCGGAGCCTGATGTTCTGCTTTTGGACGAACCAACCAACCATCTGGACTTGCCGGCAATTGAATGGCTTGAAGATGAATTGAAGCGTTGTCGTTCGGCGCTGGTGATCATCAGCCATGATAGAAGTTTTCTTGAAAACCTCACCCGGATGACCGTTTGGATGGATCGCGGAAAGTCGCGCACGATGAAGCGCGGCTTTGGGCATTTTGAAGAATGGCGCGACGAGGTTCTGGAACAGGAAGAGCTGGATAATCACAAGCTTGATCGCAAAATCGTGCGTGAGGAACACTGGATTGTTCACGGGGTTTCCGGTCGTCGCAAGCGTAATATGCGCCGGGTGAAGGAACTGGCGCAATTACGGCAGGACCGCAAGAATATCCGCAAGGTTCAAAGTGGCGTGAACATGACGCTGGCAGATGCTGATAAATCAGGCAAGCTGGTTGCAAAGATTGTCGGGATTTCGAAATCTTTTGGCGATGCCCATGTGGTGAAGGATTTCTCTACGCTCATTCAGCGTGGCGATAGGATAGGGATTGTCGGGCCAAACGGGGCCGGAAAAACGACACTGATTAATTTGATCACTGGTAAAATTGAACCAGATTCAGGCACAGTGAAACTTGGGACAAATCTGGATTTACTTTTGGTCGATCAAAAGCGTGAGGCCCTCAACCCCGAATGGAGCCTGAAGCAGGCACTGACCGATGGTGCGGGCGATATGGTTTCGATTGGGCAAACGACCAAGCATGTGATCAGTTATATGAAGGATTTCCTGTTTTCGCCGGAGCAAATCAATACGCCAATCCGTGCGCTATCAGGCGGTGAACGCGGTCGGTTGATGCTTGCGCGCGGATTGCGCACGCCTTCCAATTTGCTGGTGCTCGATGAGCCGACCAACGATCTCGATTTAGAAACACTGGATTTGTTACAGGAGTTTTTGGCTGACTATCCGGGCACTGTGCTGCTGGTAAGCCATGATCGTGATTTTCTTGATCGTGTTTGTACCAGTATCATTGCCAGCGATGGGGATGGGCAGTGGACGGAATATGCCGGTGGCTATTCCGATATGGTTTTCCAAAAAGGTTCAGGTGTTCAAAAGAATCTTCGTGAAGTTAGCGGTGAAAAACAAGCGAAGACGAAATCGGGCGGTACAAAATCGAGCGTTTCATCAAAGCTAAGCGGTAAACAGCGCCATGCTCTGGAAAGCCTGCCGAAAGAGATGGAGCGGCTTGAGTTTGAAATCGAAAAATTGAAGAAGGCGCTCGAAGCACCGGGTTTGTTTTCGAAAGAGCCGAAGAAATTTCAAAAATATGCCGATGCACTGGCTGAGCGGGAGGTATCTCTTGCTCAGAAAGAAGAAAAATGGCTGAAGCTTGAGATGATCCGGGAAAGGATGGAGGGTGCTTAATTCGCTGACGTTATTAATTATGTGTAGTTATTTTTGCTTCCAATTGTAGTCGATGGATGTAATCTCTATGATTAGACTGGTTTCGAAGTAGGTAATTAAATGCTCGATTTTCAATATATTTCCACTCTACCGAAGGATAAATTCTTAGCCTCCATACAAATTTGTGAAGACTTTTTCGAACAGAGATTAAAAGATGCGGCGGTGGATGTCTCGTACACTCTTATTGCACTTTTAGGCGCAGATGCACTGAATTTCGAATCTAACAGGTTGGATATCAAGGATGAAAGGTCTCTGTTTGATAAATTATTGTTTCGCAATGATGTTGAAAACTAGGCGGCAATACAAAGTATTAGAGATATTCATAGGCATGTAAAAGCAATGGTCGCCAGAAGGGCTGTATTTGAGACTTCAGTTCAAGTCGTATCTGACAGTATTGAGATTGATCGCAGTGACATACCCCGTATAGAGCTGTTGCTGTCGGAAATTCGTGAAATTGTACGAAAATCTAGTGTTTTAGATGAAGAACATCAACTGAGGTTACTGAAGATCGTAAGCGATTTGCAGAGAGAAATAGATAAACCAATTAGTAGTTATCGGGCATTCCTAGACGGTTTGATTGAAACCAGCGATGCGCTTGGTACTTCTGGGAAAAAGATGAAGCCAGCTTTTGATCGAATGAGAGAAATATTTGGAATTATTGATAATGTGAAAAAACAAGCTGAACAGATCGGAGGACCAGAGGAGATTAAACAACTTCCTGCACCGAAGTCTAAGGTAGATGAATGAGATTATGCAAGTTTTCAAAATGATCAGACTTCACGTTCAGTTTAAGTGGTTTTGTTAATTGCGAACTAAACTTAATTTCCAATAAATCCGCCGGATTGCCTCTTCCATAGATCGGCATACAGCCCGCCTTTTTTCAGCAATTGCTTGTGGGTGCCTTCATCTACGATGCGGCCCTTGTCCAGAATTATCAGGCGGTCGAAGCTGGCTATTGTTGATAGGCGGTGGGCGATGGCTATTACCGTTTTGCCTTTCATTAGCTCGAACAGATTTTCCTGAACGGCTGCTTCGATTTCGGAATCGAGCGCCGATGTTGCTTCGTCCAGAATAAGGATGGGGGCGTCGCGCAGGAATATTCTGGCTATTGCTATGCGCTGGCGCTGGCCGCCGGAAAGTTTTACGCCGCGTTCGCCTACCTGAGATTCGTAGCCTGAGCGTCCAGTTTGGTCATGTAAATCCTTGATGAATTCGTGGGCGCTGGCGCGTTTTGCAGCTTTGATGACGTCTTCTCTGGTGGCATTGGGGCTGCCATAGGCGATGTTGTCGTGGACGGAGCGGTGGAACAGTGCGGATTCCTGCTGCACCAAAGAGAAGTGCGAGCGCAAGCTATCTTGCGTCACGTGGGCGGTGTTCTGCCCGTCGATTAAAATTTCGCCTTCATTAATATCGAAGAAGCGCAGGATGAGATTGACCAATGTGGTTTTACCCGCGCCGGACGGGCCGACAATGCCGATTTTCTCGCCCGGTTTGATTTCCATCGAAAGGTCTTCGAGCAGGGTTGAATCTTCCTCATGGCGAAAATGGATGTGTTTGAGTTCGATGTGGCCCTTTTTCAAAATCAAATCCGGGGCATTTTTATCATCGACGAGATCAAGAGGTTGGGCAACCAGACCCATTGTATTTTGGGTGGTACCAACTGCGCGGAAAAAGCCGTTGAGATTGCCCATCAGCCTGTTTAGCATCATGTGGAGGCGAATGACCAAAGCAAGTGCGAAGGCTACTTCACCGATGCTCATGCCGCCGGATAGCCAGAAATCGATTGCCACCCAAGTGACGGCACTGATCGCTATGCCATTTATGAAACTCAAAAGTACGCGGACACTGGTGAGCACTCTGGTGAATTTTTTCAGGGCTTCGTACGTGCCGAGCATGCCTTCGTAAATCCAGTCGCGATCGGGATCATTATTGCCGTAGAGTTTTACGGTCTGGATATTGGCATAGCCATCGACCATCTGGCCGGAAGCTACCGAGGCAGACTCTGCGACCTCGCGGCCCTGATCGCGGATCATCGGTACGTATCTGCGTGCGAGCAGGCCAAATATGAGCATCCAAAGCAGCACGATGGCACCCAAGCGCCAGTTTAATGCGGTGAGCATGCCTGCTGCGGTGATCGAGAAAACAGCGATGAACCAGATGACCTGAAACAGGCTGATCATCATTTCGCCGGTGGCCTGACCTGACTGGAAAACCTTTTGCGATATACGGCCTGCCAGATCGTTTTGGAAAAACGACAGGGATTGGGCGATGATATGCTTATGGCTTTGCCAGCGCATCAGGGTGAAGAACCCTGCGACAATCACCTGTTCTTCGATCAGTGCACCGAAGGTGATAACGACAGCGCGGAAGACCACGACGACCGCCAGCATGAAAGCAAGTGTAGGGCCATATTCCGACAGCAAAGAATCCCAGCCGCCGGAGAAACTTTCCGAACTTTGGAAACTGCCAAGGATATCGACGATTTCGCCAATGAAAGTGAAAATCGCAGTTTCTACGATGGCATTGAGGAAGCCATACATAAGCATGGCGGCAAAGGCCCAGCGGGCCTGTCCCACATAATGCCAGACATAAGCCAGTAATTTGTTCGGCGGCTCATAGTCTTTTCGTGACGCGAATGGGTCTATTATTCCTTCGAAAAGGCGGAAGATAGAGTCTGCAATTTTCATGCGGTTTCGCCTTCTTTTTCGCCCAGCAGGAAGCCGCCAGTTTGACGTGACCACAGGCTGGCATAAATGCCTTTGGCTTTGATCAGCTCGTCATGGGTGCCGGTTTCGATGATCTTGCCTTCGTCCATAACGATCAGCCGATCAAGTTCAGCGATGGTTGAAAGACGGTGGGCGATGGCGATTACTGTTTTGTCTTCCATCAGGGCAAAGAGGTTTTCCTGAATGGCTGCTTCCACTTCGGAATCGAGCGCTGATGTGGCTTCGTCCAGAACTAGAATTGGTGCGTCCTTTAGGAAAACGCGAGCAATGGCGATACGCTGGCGCTGGCCACCGGAGAGTTTTACGCCGCGCTCACCCACATGGGCATCCAAGCCCTTGCGGCCTTGCTGGTCTTCAAGGTCGTGGACAAACTCCCACGCATTGGCACGTTTGATGGCTTTGATGATGTCTTCTTCGCTGACGTTGCTACGCCCATAGGCGATGTTTTCGCGAATGGAACGGTGCAGTAGGGAAGTATCCTGTGTCACCACGCCAATTTGTTCGCGCAGGCTGTCCTGCGTGACCGTTGAGATATCTGTGCCATCGATGCGGATGGTGCCGCTTTCCAGATCGTAAAACCGCAGCAGGATATTGGTAAGCGTGGTTTTGCCTGCGCCGGAGCGACCGACGAGGCCGATTTTTTCGCCCGGCTTGATGGTCAAAGAGAGGTTCTCGATGATGCCTTCGGATTTGCCATAATGGAAACGCACATTCTTAAACTCTATTGCGCCTTTTGGCACGACCAGTCTGCCAGCATCGGGCTTGTCGGTGACCTCATGCGGCTTGGTCATCATGCTCATGCCATCGAGCACCACGCCGATATTTTCAAACAGGCCGGAGGTTTCCCACATGATCCATTGGGACATACCGTTAATGCGCAAGGCTAAGGTGGTGACAATTGCAATTGCGCCAACGGAGACAGCTGAGTCCAGCCACAGCCAGATCGAAAGGGCCGCCACGATAAATATCGCGATACAATTGTTGATGTAAACCAGTGTTTGTATGGTCGTGGTCACCCGCATTTGCTCGTAGACGGTTTTCAAAAATCCATCCATGCTTTCGCGGGCGTAATCGGCTTCGCGGCCAGCATGGGAGAACAGTTTTACCGTGTTGATATTGGTATAGCTGTCGACCACGCGACCGGTCATGAGGGAGCGGGCATCGGCCTGCCGTCTTGATATGCGTTTCATGCGCGGGATGAAGGTGCGCAAAATGGTGACGTAGATAACAATCCAGGAAATCAACGGCACGGCCAGACGCCAGTCGGAACTGGCAACCAACACGATCATAGAGACAAAATATACGATGACGAAGACGGCAATATCCATCAGCTTCATCACGGATTCACGGATGGACAGGGACGATTGCATCACCTTGGCAGCGACCCGCCCGGCGAATTCATCGGCGAAGAAATTCATGCTTTGGCGCAGCAGATAACGGTGCATCTGCCAACGAGCAATCATTGGGTAATTGGGCAACAGCACCTGATGGATGATGACGGAACCGAAAAATACGACCGATGGCAGCCCAATCAGAAGGAACAGGCTCATCCCGACAAGTTTCCAGAATTCGGTTTCCAGAAATGTTGCCTTATCGGCGTTGTTCAGCCAGTCGATGATTGATCCTAGGAACCCATATAGAGTGACCTCGCCAATGGCGATGAGTGCTGAGGTTAATGACATGACAATCAACCACGGCATGGCGTCCTTGGAATAATGCCAGCAAAAAGCCACCAGCCCGTCTGGGGGTTGGGCAGGTTCTTGCGGCGGATAAGGATTGATCCGCTTTTCGAAAAAAGTGAACATGGTTAGGCCCTAGGCTCAGAATTTGGGAATCAAATTTGGTAAGCGTTTATCAATATCACATTGCACCAGCGTAACAACTGATGTGATAAGAAGTTTTGAAATATATAGTATTCACAGAGAATAGAAACATATGCCTGATTTGGTGCTTTTCCAACCCGATATTCCCGGAAATACCGGAACTTTGTTGCGACTGACGGCCTGTCTCGGTGTGAAGCTGCATATCATTGAACCTGCGGGGTTCCGCTTAGACGATACAGCGTTGCGACGTTCGGGGATGGATTATATCGAACTGGCCAGCATGACGCGCCATTTGGATTGGGCTGCTTTTGAAGCATGGCGCGCTGAGCAGGGAAGGCGGCTTATCCTGCTGACCACTAAAACGAAACGTTCGTATCTTGGGTTTGAATTTCTGCCGGATGATTTGTTGATGCTTGGCCGGGAATCTGCGGGGGTGAGCGACGAGGTTGCCGAGACAGCAGATCATGCGATCACCATTCCAATGAAAGGTGAGGCACGTTCCATCAACATGGCCCTATCGGGCGCGATGGTTCTGGGGGAAGCGTTACGCCAGAGTGGCGAGATTTAGGGTGCTGATGAATGGGTTTTAATGCCAGTAATTCATAGAAAGCTGACGGAACGTAAAACCGGACAGAATCACTCCAGTTTATTAACGAATAGTTAATCCCAATACTCTGTTGAAACTGGTCCCAAGCTGCCCAATTGGTTTGAAATTACTGCCTTTTCACAATTGCTTGGGGGTGTTCCGCGACATTGTGGCTAAATTGCGCTTGTACGTCTGGACAAACCCCCATTCGAAAGCCTAATACATCGACAAATTGCCGGTGTACCGGTGTGACTAAATTTCTTGTCGATTGCGAAAGGACGGATACTCCGTGAGCGCAGACACTATGGCAAATGCGGATGAGCCTACACGCCGCAACTTTTTATATGTAGCCACAGGCACTGTTGGTGCCATTGGCGCTGCATCTCTTGCATGGCCCTTCATCGATCAGATGAACCCGGATGCCAGTACGAGAGCGCTTGCTTCTATCGAGGTGGATGTTTCTTCCATCGAAGAGGGACAGGCCATTACGGTGAAATGGCGGGGTAAGCCGGTCTTTATCCGCAACCGTACGAACAAAGAAGTTGAAGAGGGCAAAGAAGTTCCTCTCGCTGATTTGAGAGATACAGATGCACGTAACAAAAACCATGAAGGCGAAAAAGCGACCGATGTTAATCGTTCTGCTGGCGCTGACAAAGAAAACTGGATCGTGATGATCGGTTCCTGCACACACCTTGGTTGTGTGCCAGTTGGAACAGCTGGTGACTTCGGTGGCTGGTTCTGCCCATGTCACGGATCACATTACGATACAGCGGGTCGGATCAGAAAAGGGCCAGCGCCTGAAAATCTGGCAATTCCGATCTATAACTTTTTATCCGACACAAAAATCCAAATCGGCTAGGGACAGGAGATTTCACAATGAGTGGTGGACATTCACAATACGTCCCGTCAAACGGGTTCATGAAATGGCTGGATGTACGTCTTCCAATGCCAAGGCTGATGTATGATAGCTTTATTGCCTATCCGGTGCCGCGCAACCTTAATGGCTGGTATACTTTCGGTGGCATTTTGTCAGTTATGCTGATTGCCCAGATTTTGACCGGTGTCATTTTGGCAATGCATTATGTTGCCTCTACGCAACTGGCATTTGAGAGCGTTGAGCACATCATGCGTGATGTGAACTATGGCTGGTTAATCCGCCGTATGCATTCCAATGGCGCATCAATGTTCTTTATCGCGGTTTATATCCATATTTTCCGTGGCATGTATTACGGTTCTTATAAAGCGCCTCGTGAGGTTCTTTGGATCCTTGGCGTGATCATCTTCTTGCTTATGATGGCAACCGGCTTTATGGGCTACGTTCTGCCTTGGGGCCAGATGAGCTTCTGGGGAGCAACTGTTATTACTGGCTTCTTCTCGGCCATTCCGATGGTTGGCGAGAGCCTGCAACAATGGTTGCTTGGTGGTTTTGCGGTGGATAATGCCACGCTGAACCGCTTCTTCTCGCTGCATTATCTATTGCCATTCATGTTGGTTGGCGTTGTTGGCCTGCATGTTTGGGCGCTTCATGTGACTGGTCAATCCAATCCGACCGGCATTGAAGTCAAGGATATGAAGAAGGAAACAGTTCCATTCACACCATTTGCGACGCTGAAAGATGCGCTGGCTATGAGCCTGTTCTTCATGGTGTTTGCATGGTTCATATTCTATATGCCAGATTTCATGGGGCATCCGGATAACTATGTGGAAGCCAATCCGCTGAAAACGCCAGCGCACATTGTGCCTGAATGGTATTATTTGCCATTTTACGCGATCTTGCGGGCGGTTACTTTCAGCATCTCGATACCTTTCACCGATGTTGTCCTGATCGACTCCAAACTTGGTGGTGTGATTGCGATGTTTGGTTCAATTGCCATCCTGTTGTTCTTGCCATGGCTTGATACGTCAAAGGTTCGCTCTGGTGTTTACCGGCCATTGTTCAAGCAGTTCTTCTGGATATTTGCTGCGGTTTGCATCGGTCTTGGGTATCTGGGATCGCGGCCAGCTGAAGGCATTTATGTGACCTTGTCGCAAATACTGACGGTCGCATATTTCGGGCATTTCCTGATTGTCCTGCCAATTCTGGGCAAAGTGGAAAAAGCAAAACCCCGTCCGGCCAGTATTGCCGATGCCATTAACGCCAAAAAATCAACTCCTTCAGCACAGCCTGCTGAATAGAGCGTAAGGTTTGAGAAAATGAAAATGAATAAAATCATCTCAGCAATAGCAGGCCTTGGGGTCGTAGCGGGAATTGCTCTGGCGAGTGTTGGCACTGCTTCGGCAAGTGAATTTCCAATCAAGCATCCCAAAGAGCAAAAATGGAGCTTTGCGGGACCGTTTGGCAAATGGGATATTGGCCAGTTGCAACGGGGCTTTAAAGTCTACACGGAAGTCTGTTCCGCCTGCCATTCGCTTGGCTTGGTTTCTTTCCGTAATCTGAAAGCCCTTGGTTATTCAGATGCACAGGTGAAAGCCATCGCTGCGGAATATGAAGTGACTGACGGACCGGATGCGGAAGGCGAGATGTTTGAACGTCCTGCCGTTGCATCTGATCGCTTTCCTCTGGTTTTCCCGAATGAAGCAGCGGCTGCTGCTGCTAATAATGGTGCGGCTCCGCCGGACTTTTCATTGTTGGCAAAAGCGCGTGCTCCTGAGCGCGGTTTCCCGACATTCGTATTTGATATCTTCACGCTTTATGCTGAAAATGGACCGGATTATATTTATTCGCTCCTGACTGGTTATGGCGAGGAAGCTGGCGAACATGAAACTTCGGAAGGTACTCATTACAACCCATACTTCATCGCAAGCGCGTCATTGGCCATGGCCAACCCGCTGGAAGATGAATTGGTTGAATATGATGATGGAACACCGGGTACAGTCGATAATTATGCCAAGGATGTTGCTGCATTCATGATGTGGGCAGCTGAGCCGCATCTGGTTGAGCGCAAGGCAATGGGCTTTAAGGTTCTGTTGTTTTTGGCAGTGTTTTCCATGCTGCTTTACCTGACCAAGAAACAGGTTTTTGCTTCTCTGAAAGACTAGCAAGAAATGATCTGGAACGAAATTGGGGCTCTGCAGTGCAGGGCCCTTTTTATTTGCCGTATTTTTCAACGCACAATTTATCTGAAAACCGGTTCTCACTTTTCTGATTGTGCTTTAAAGGACAAGAATTATGGACGCCACACTTCGCGAACAATTGGCCAATGCTATCCGTACGATACCTGATTATCCTCATAAAGGGATTCAGTTTCGTGACATCACCACATTGCTGGGACAACCCCGTGCATTTCGTCGTGCGATTGATGAATTGGTGCACCCTTATGCGGGGATGGGCATTGAACAAGTGGCAGGTATTGAAGCACGTGGATTCATTCTCGGTGGCGCCATGGCGCATCAGTTATCCTGTGGCTTCGTGCCAATCAGGAAAGCTGGTAAGCTGCCGCACGAAACGGTGAAGATTGCCTATAGTCTGGAATATGGTGTTGACGAGATGGAAGTGCACAAGGACGCGGTGCATGAAGGGCAGAAGGTTCTTCTGGTCGACGATCTGATTGCCACTGGGGGTACGGCAGAAGGTGCTGTGAAGCTGCTACAACAGTTGAAAGCCGATGTGGTGGCAGCGGTGTTTGTGATTGATCTGCCTGATCTTGGCGGACGCAAGAAGATTGAAGCGCTGGGCGTGCCTGTTCGAACTCTGATTGAATTCGAAGGGGAATAAGAACCCGGTGAATGCTGACTAGTTGTTGAATTTGAACAGCATCACATCGCCGTCTTGCACTACGTATTCCTTGCCCTCATCGCGTGCCTTGCCAGCTTCCTTGGCTGGTACTTCGCCGCCGAGGGCTACATAATCTTCAAAGGCGATGGTTTGGGCGCGGATGAAGCCTTTTTCGAAATCTGTGTGGATGACGCCAGCGGCTTGCGGGGCTTTGGTGCCCTCGGCAATGGTCCATGCTCTGGTTTCTTTTGGGCCGCAGGTGAAATAGGTGATCAGTTCCAGCAGGGAGTAACCGGCTTTGATCAGGCGATCCAGACCGGATTCTGTTAGTCCGTTCATTTCGAGATAATCTGGCTGTTCATCTTCTGGAAGCTGTGAAATTTCTTCTTCGATGGCGGCGGAAATCACAACGCAGGCTGCGCCTTGTTCATCGGCAAGTTTTTTGAGTGCATCTGAAAATGCATTGCCCTCTGCAGCATCTTCTTCGCCCACGTTACAAACATAGAGAACCGGCTTGGATGTCAGAAGGTTCAGGCTTTGCAGGATGACCAAATCTTCGTCGTCAATGCCTTCGAGCAAATTGCGTACCGGTTTGCCTTCGTTGAGGAGTTCCAGGGATGCTTCCATCATCGGCAGCAGGGTCATTGCTTCCTTGTCCTTGGCGTCCGCGCGCTTGCGCATCTGCTTGGTGCGGCGCTCGAGGCTATCAAGATCGGAAATCATCAATTCTGTGTCGATGGTTTCTGCATCGGAAACGGGATCAATTTTGTCTTCAACATGGGTGATGTCGTCATCTTCAAAGCAGCGCACCACGTGAGCAATCGCGTCCACTTCGCGGATATTGGCGAGAAACTGGTTGCCCAGACCTTCGCCCTTTGATGCGCCGCGCACGAGACCGGCGATATCGACGAATGAAATGCGGGTGGGCAGGATTTCCTTGGAACCGGCAATCGCTGCAAGTTTGGCAAGCCGATGGTCGGGAACGGCAACCTCACCTGTATTGGGTTCAATTGTACAAAAAGGATAGTTTGCAGCCTGCGCTGCAGCCGTTTTTGTAAGTGCATTGAATAGCGTTGATTTACCTACGTTGGGCAGGCCAACAATTCCGCATTTGAAACCCATGGGAAACTCCGATAACAGCCATCTTAATGGCAGAAAAATTACTTATGTGGCGCTAAACGCTTAAACGGCGATAGTCAAGGTTTTAGCGGCTTTCCGGCCATATCTAACCGATTTTTCTAAAGACCGATCCATTTAACCCAGCGGCCATGGAAATCTGCCCGACCGATAAGGGTGGTTTTTCCGCTTGGCCACAGGGTCAGGTAGATGCCTGCTCCGTCATTTTCATCATCAGCTTCCAAGCGGAGCCATGCAAGGCCTGAATTCTTGTCGGCTTTTGCGCCTGCGGTCTCCAGTGCCTTGCGGCATCTGTTCTGCTCGTCCGATGACAAATATTGCCACATGATTGAGTGGTAGACGACATGGATTGCGTTTTCATACTTGGTGGCTAAACGTTGCTCCAGCCAATCCGCTGCGCCTGATTTGGTGATCTTTGGAACATGATCTTGCGCGATGGTGATTGCTTGTCTGGTACGCTCAATGCGTTCGATCTGATCGGGCCAGAGATAAGATAGCAAGCGAGTTTGATCTTCCTCATTTGTCATATCAAGCGGATTGAGATCGCAACCTTCGCGGGAGAGAATTTCAATCTTATCGATATGAGGGGCCTTGCCGCTCCATTCCGGTGTAAGATGTATCGGGGATTTTTCTGGGCCCCAGTTTTTATCACCAAAGGAATATCGATATTGGTCCCAATTGAGGTTCAATCCGGCGCTTGAACCGATTTCAGAAAGAACTAGTGGCCAGTTGAAGTGGTTTGCGATTTCCAAAAAACCCGGAACCAGAGCGCCGCTACGGCGAATTTCATTGGTTTGTGGTGCAGATTTCATACGCGAGATGAAAAAGGGTTCGTGGGTATTCAGCGCGTGCTGAATGGCGGACCAAAGGGCGTCATTCGACCATTTGTGAAAACTGTCAGGATAGGCGGCTTTGAGGACATCATCGGCCTCATCGAGAATTAGCGCATGGAGCGCACCGCAAAGGCGAAGAGCCAGAGCATCTCCGGTGGAGGTTGGGTCGCCTTGCCAGTCATTGATGATTTTTCCGAGCTTTGAATCCGGGCGGAGGTTGTCGGCAAATGCCAAGCAAACTCTGGCAGTAAAGGGAGAGCCGAGAGCTTCACAACTGGCAGCCTGATCTTTGAATGCCTGTTGTATCTGCGGATTCATACGTGCTCCTAATCGTCGTCCTTGCCAAATAGTTTCTTTAGCATATCAGCCATCGGGCCGGCTTTGGGAATATTCGTGGGCGTTGTTTGGCGCGCCTGTCGTATGTGCGATTGCTGCTTGTTTTTGGTGGCTTTTTTCTTCTTCTCGGCATGGTTGTCGGAACGATCACCGTTCAATGCCAACGCAACCTTGTTCATAAACTCAGGATCATTGCCGTTGGCCAGACTGAGGGTGTTATCGGCAACAGCTTCCAGCAAAGGTTCCAGCCAGACGCGGTCGGCCTTGGCAAAATCACCCAATACGTGGTGCAAGACGCGGTCCTTGTGGCCCGGATGACCAATGCCGAGGCGCATGCGGCGAAAGCCGTTGCCGCAATGGGCATCGATTGAGCGAATACCGTTATGGCCTCCGGCACCACCGCCGGTTTTCATGCGCATTTTTCCTGCCACCAGATCAAGTTCGTCATAGATGACGACGATATCGGAAGGTTCCAGCTTATAAAAGCGCATGACCTTGCTGACGGCCTCGCCGGAATTGTTCATGTGGGTTTGTGGTTTGACCACCAGCACTTTTTCTCCGTCGATTGTACCTTCGGAGATTTCAGCGTTGAATTTTTGTCGCCATGGGCCAAAAGAATGGCGGCGGACAATCTCGTCCGCCGCCATAAAACCGATATTGTGTCGGTTCGAAGCATATTTCCCGCCCGGATTGCCGAGCCCTGCGATAATAAGCATGGGTGGTACTCCAACTCTTTGTTGAAGCGTGTTATTTTTCCGATAACCGGTACCCACTTATCGGTAACACGCTCTAGTAGGCGGGAAAGCCTCGGGTTTATTCTTCTGTTGCGTCGTCTTCGGGTTTCGCGCCGATGACTTCAGTTTCAGGAGCTTCTGGTGCTGCTGTATCGTCGTCTTCGCTTTTCAGACCGGCTGGTGAAGCGATGGTTGCGATTGTGAAGTCACGGTCGGTGATGGTTGGCTCAACGCCATCCGGCAGAGTAACAGAGGAGATATTTACACTGTCGCCAAGCTCGAAGTTGATGAGATCGACTTCGAAGTGCTCGGGAATAGCACTGGCCGGGCAGTTAACTTCAACTGCGTGGCGAACGATATTGAGAACACCGCCGGCTTTGAGGCCTGGGCATTCTTCTTCGTTCAAGAAGTGAACCGGAATTTCAACAGTAACCACGGTTTTGCCGGAAACTCTCAGGAAATCCACGTGGATGACGAAGTCACGCACCGCATCAAACTGGATGTCTTTTGGCAGAACGGAATGTTTCTTACCGTCTAATGTGATGTCCACAAGAGAGGTCATGAAACTACGGCTTGAAGTCTGTCGCGACAATTCCTTGAACGGAAGCGCTATAGATAGGGGTTCTTTTTTATCGCCGTAGATTACGGCTGGTACCATTTTATTGCGGCGTAGTTCACGAGAGGCCCCCTTGCCAACCCGGTCACGTGCCTGTGCCTCAAGTACGATTGTGTCACTCATTGCATTTACCTTTCACGTGTTTTGAAGGTCTTTCCCGCGACATTTGTCACTGGAAAGTTGCTGTAGTTTAGAAATAGATTTGATTTCAAAAAACAACAAACCCGCACTGCCTCCAAGGGTGTCTGTGCGGGTGAGCGCGTTATAGGGCAGAATTGGTGGGCTGGCAAGGGGCGAAAGCCCCAAAAGCCTTAGTCAAACAGGCTGGAAACTGATTTTTCCATGGCTGTACGTTTGATCGCTTCGCCCATCAAATCCGAAATTGGAACGATGCGGATATTGGGCGCTGCCAGAACGGCTGAATTGGGCTGAATAGAGTCGGTAATTACCAGTTCTTTCAACATTGAAGATGTGATGCGGGCTACCGCGCCACCGGACAAAACGCCGTGAGTGATATAAGCGGTAACGCTGGCTGCGCCTTGCTTTAAGAGTGCTTCGGCGGCGTTGCACAAGGTTCCGCCAGAATCGATGATATCATCGATTAAGATACAGTCTTTGCCCTCAACCTCGCCAATGACGTTCATGACTTCAGACTCGCCGGGCTTGTCGCGGCGTTTGTCGACGATTGCGAGCAGGGAATCGACCCGTTTTGCCAGAGCGCGGGCGCGAATTACACCGCCAACGTCCGGCGATACGATCATTAGATTTTCAAGTTCGTAATTTTGTTTGATGTCTTTGGCGAAAACCGGGATGGCAAACAAATTGTCCGTGGGAATATCAAAGAACCCTTGAATCTGCGTTGCGTGCAGATCAAGCGTCAGGACGCGGTCGGCTCCGGCTTCGGTGATTATATTTGCTACCAGTTTTGCAGAAATCGGTGTGCGAGGGCCGGGTTTTCTATCCTGCCTTGCATAACCGAAATAGGGAAGGACCGCTGTGATGCGCCTTGCTGATGAGCGCCGCAGGGCATCGATCATAATCAGCAATTCCATTAAATGGTCATTGGCTGGATAAGACGTGGATTGCAGGACGAAGCAATCTTCGCCGCGTACATTTTCCAGTATTTCCAGAAAGATTTCCTGATCGGCAAAACGACGAACATTCGCTTTTCCAAGAGGAATATCCAGATAAGTCGCGATTTGTTCGGCGAGCTTTCTGTTCGAATTTCCAGCAAACAGTTTCATTGGATTTTCCGGTAACCCCTGACATAATTTAGTATGGGCGTTCTATAGGCAATTGCGCATAGGCTCGCAATGCCTAACCGTCGTTTTTACCGTGAATCTGCGAATAAACCGTAAAATAATCAAACAGTTGTTAACGCTTGGCGAGCCAGAGCCTCAGTTGGGCCATTGTGTCGCTGGCAACACGGTCAATTTCGTTATTTGATACTGCTGACCATGGGTCTGCGGATTTTCTGTTGGTGTGTTGTTGACCGGAGATTCGGTGCAATCTTGAGCCGCTTGGATCAAGCACATCCCAGACATAAACCAGAAGGGTTCCTTTGCCGTCATCAAGGGCCGAAAAATATCCCTTTATGCGGTAGGCCGCGCCACTGGCGTTTGAAGGTATTAAATTGATGCCATTGCTGTTTGCCGCATTGCTCAACGAGGTTGAAAGCGCTGTGACCGAGCGCTGAGGTGCGCCGGTTACGGGCAGGAAAGTAATGCCGGGGCCGGACGGAAGGGATGCGAATTGTTGGATATTGCTGGCTAATTGGCCGGGAGGCGGCTCGCTCTGACCTTCAACCAGCGCGTTTTCGCTGATTTGGGATGAGGTTTGAATGTTGCCCACTTCCTGAGAAGGGGTTTTGCCACTAAGGCCATCGCCAAAATTACTGGTATTGCACGCAGCCAGTATCAAGCAGGAAAACAGAACCATGCAAAAATTTAAAACGCATCTTCTTACCGGCATTCAAATGACCACTCTTTGCCCTAGATCGTATCCGTCTTTGACGGAATTGATCTAGTTTTTTGTTCTCACGGACGTATCCAATGCATTCTTGTTGCATGTCTTCGACATGACGCATTGGGCCCTCCGTATGGGCGGCGCATCAGCGCCGGGGGCTTTTTGCCACCTGAGCAAATCAACTTAAGTAGACTTGCCCTAAAGCCCCAGATTTTTGTCTACCAGACAAGCCGTAACGCTAACAGCGGATAAGGTCAATTTCATGCCGAGAGAGGCATTCGGGTCCAGATTCCGCGGTAATGTAGCTCTGACCAAGGGTCATAGCGGTATTTGTGTCGCTATCGGCGATGATCATATGGGTAAATATCACCATGTTTTCTTCAATGATGGTGGAATTTCCTGAATAAATCATCGGATCATCCATCCAGCAGGGGGAATAAGCTGCACCCAGAGAGTAACCGCAGGCGTTTAACCTATGTCGGGTGAGGCCGGCAGCATCCATGATTTGCGCATGGGCATCGAACATATCGCCGAAGGTTTTGCCGACCACCATGGCTTCGCGAACGCCTATAAGGGCGTCTCTTGCTGCTTCATAGAGTTCTTCATGGCGGCTGGTTGCTTTGCCGATGATGATGGTGCGCATCATGGCGGCATGATAATGGGCCCATGTGCCTGCCCATTCGAGGGTTAGCTGATCATTGGCCGAGAGGTTGCGTCTGCCGGATTTGTAGCGGCAGAGCAGGGCATCTTCGGCAGAGCCGATGATGAACTCATTGCCTGCATAATCGCCACCCTTGGAAAAGATCGCCGAATGCATAGCGGCCAGAATGTCGCCTTCAAATGCGCCTGACTTTGTAGCAGTGATGGCTGCGTCGAGAGCATCATCCGCCAGAACACCTGCTTTTCGCACATGTTCCAGCTCTGCGGCTGATTTTATGGTTCGCAGCTCGTTGACTACGTCTGATGCATCGGAGAGCTTGGCAAAGGAAGAAAGGCGCTGATCAACGGCTTTGCCGTTTTTAGCTGTTAGCCCCTGCGTTGCGTATTCAATGCCCAGCGTTGTGCCGACCAGATCAAGCTCGGAAAGGATATTGAGCAAATCAACCGTTGGGTCTGCTCCGGCGCGGTCGCTCCAGATCATGATGTTTTCGACGATTGATGTATGGCGTGCCTGACGTAAATCGGGTGCCCGGGTGAGAAGGATTATTTCTCCCTCGGCGCTGACAACCATGCACTGGAAGAAGCAGTAACCGAAGGTATCGTAGCCGGTGAGCCAATACATGCTTTCCTGTGCGAATAGCAGCATGCAATCGAGTTTTTCTTCAATCATTTTTTCCTTGAGACGATCAAGGCGGGCGGCGTATTCGCCACGTTCAAAATGCAATGCCATTGGTATGCTCCTGCAAAATTAACTTGAGAGAGAAATTGCTGAAATCTGGCGTCCATAGTCCGGTTCGTGGTCGTGGGTGGTGCGCCGGTAGGAAAAGAAACGTTCTTCATCAGCGTAAGTGCAATGGCCGGTCCAGTGTGCACTAACGCCTGATGAATGTAATTTGTTGACGATATAGCCCGGTAAATCAAACAATTGATGGCCGGGTTTTGTGGAGGAAACGAGATAAACCCGGTTGTCTGCGTCCATCTCTAACAAACGTTCGGCAAATTCCGGGCCGACCTCGTAATTGTTCTGGCTGATTGTTGGGCCAAGCGTTGCCTGAATTTCTGATCGTTCTGCACCCAGACTTTCCATCTCAAGAATGGTGTTTTCCATAACGCCGCTGGTTGCGCCCTTCCATCCGGCGTGACAGACGGCGATGACACGGTTTTTTGGGTCGCAGAATAAAACCGGGCCGCAATCGGCGGTTAAAATTCCGATCACCAGTCTGGAATTAGTGGTCGCGATGCCATCGACCCTTGGCCGTATTTCGCCCACAGGGGCACTGATAACCGTGGCTCTTGATGAATGGATTTGGTTGGGGGTGACTAGGACGGCAGAGGTTGCGCCAAAATAGCTTGCGATCCGTGATCTGTTTTCCAGAATTTGTTCTGGATCATCGTCAGAACCAATGCCAACGTTGAGGCTGCCATACATGCCTTTTGATACACCGCCTCTTCGGGTGAAAAAACCATGACTGACAACGTCCTCGTGCCTGGACAAAATCTCGCAGAGAACCGGATTGAGTGGGTTCATTTTTCCTCGTGAATGGTTAGCCACATGATTTTACGGATGGTGCGCAAGGTGGGTGGCTAAGTCAATCGTCAATTGCGAATGGGAGGAGGGCCATTTTGGTGCTGGCGAAGGCGAGGCATTTGAATAAATCACCCATTTGGCCGGGAAGAGCTAATCGCTCGGCTTCTGATTTTAACCGTGCCTGTGTCGCTTCATCCTCGCCGTGACCAAGGTTCCCGGCACGTTCGAGTAGGCCTAGGGCGAGCAGAAATTCTCCCTGGGAGAGAGGTCGGAATGTGTGGCAGCCGGTGGCCTTGGCGACCTTTATCAATGGAAAGAAATCCACATGATTTGTTAGATCTGCCTTGCCGGGGGCTACGAGGGGATCGGTGAATTCGTGCTTTAACACCGCCTGAAATGTATCGCCAAAGCCTGAGGCCGTATGGCCGTAGTCGATGAACAGAGTGGTGCCGCCGTGCTCTTTGACGTGCTCGGCAACCATTTGCATGATGGCTTCGCGGGCCGGGGCAATTTCGAATACGGCGCCATCGGGTTCTTTTTCAGCGCCTTCTGGTAATAAACGCGAATCGATGAAGCCTGAGCCGATGGTGAATTCGAGGTCGCTGAATTCGGCATTTGCGCCGACGGCGCGTTCCACCCATTGAGATTGATGCTTCACGTATTGGCGGAAAGGCAGCACGTCGAGGAATTCATTGGCGATGACTATGGAAGGGCCGGCGGGAAGTTCAGAAATGTCGGATGTCCATGTGCATTGATCCCCCAATTTCTTGCGCTGGAGTTCCTGCATTTTGGGGCTGCTCTCAACGAGGGTAACCGTTGCTGCTTCCAAAAACTTTGGAGTTGATTGGGCGGCGCGTAACAGGTCTGCCATCAAAATGCCTCGGCCAGGGCCAAGTTCAATCAAATTGAAGGCTTCGGGTTCTCCCATCTGCCGCCATGCTTCGATGCACCATATTCCGATTAGTTCGCCAAACATCTGGCTGATTTCGGGTGCGGTGATGAAATCTCCTGTGCGTCCGATGGGGTTCTGTTGCTGGTAATAGCCGTGGCTGGGGTCCGACATGCAGATATGGGTGTATTCCGCGATGCTCATCGGGCCGGTGGCTTCGATGTGGCGCAGGATTTGTCGCTTTAATGCGTTACTCACTTTGAGTCTCGTCTCATGAACCAGATGCCGGCGGCCAGTAATGGTAGGGATAGCACCATGCCCATGGTGAGCCAGCCTCCGGCCAAATAGCCGATTTGTTGATCGGGCAGGCGGAAGAATTCAACGAAGATACGGCTAACCGCGTACCACGCTATAAAAGCCCCGGCGATGAAACCCGGTTGTTTCAATTTGCTCAGGGCATATGCAAGGAAGGTCATCAGGGCAAAGAGAACCAGACCTTCCAATATGCTTTCGTATAATTGACTCGGATGTCTTGGCTCGGGTCCGCCACCGGGGAAAACGACGCCCCAAGCGATAGTGGTTGGTCTGCCGAACAGTTCCGCATTGATAAAATTGGCAATACGGCCAAGAAAAATACCGATGCCGACGCTGGCGCCAATCACATCAAACAGGCTGAAAAGATTGATCGAGCGTTTTTTGGCAAACAGTGCGATGGCGATAATCATGCCGAGCAATGCTCCGTGGAAGCTCATGCCGCCTTTCCAAAGAGCGGTGATCTGTAACGGGTCGGCCAGATAGGTGGCCAGATCATAAAATAATACATAGCCCAGTCGCCCGCCTAATATGATGCCGACAACGGCCCATGTGAGGAAATCATCAAGCTGTTCTGTGCTGATGGGGGATTCGTTGTCTTTCCAGAGGCGCGGGGTGGAGACCAGTTTTCTTGCCCACCACCAACTGAATAATATGCCAATTACATAGGCGAGGCCGTACCAGTGTACCTGTAATGGCCCCAGTGAAATGGCTACGGGATCGATGGTGGGAAAGGCGATTGCCGAGAAGGGAAGGAGCATTGGTGTTTTTGCCGCGGGGTTTGTATTGAAACGAAGCTTTATAGGTATTAGCTTATAGACAGATATTATCAGCGACGGAATTGTCAAATGAATCAGGGCCCAAATCGTTTATTCGATGAATTTGCAAAACTCATGACCGATGCGGCAGGAGCCGCCCAAGGTGTGAAACGGGAGGCTGAGACTGCGTTTCGGGCGCAAGCGGAGAAGTTTCTCAGCGATATGGATTTGGTCAAACGCGATGATTTTGAAGCGGTTCGCGAGATGGCTGCCAATGCGCGCTCTGAGAGTGAATCACTAAAATCACAAGTGGAAGCACTCGAAAAACGTATTTTGGCATTGGAAAAACCAAAAGCCCCTCGCAAACGGGCATCTTCCACAGGCTCAAAAAGATAGTCACAATTACTTTTCCACAGGGCCAAGATCGAAATAATTCTTTTGCATGAATCCCTTAGCGGAATCCGTGAATCTTTTGATTCAATGATTTCGGTGAATTCAAATAAGGTTTTGATTTCAATGGGTGGTTCTCAGAGTCCAGCAATGTACATTGGATGTACGGAATGATTCGGAAGCTTCGCTGAAGGCAAACTAGCCACAGACAAAAAGCAGACACCGCAGTTCTTGTCGTAGTGTATGTGGCGTATCCAGTAATGTTGTTATGAGTAACCGGCCAAACTAGCGTTGGCCGCGGGGATTTTTATTAATTTTTTTTCGTTGGAAACAGCGAGTATGGGGCAGAAAAAATGATGGAGCTTTTAGCTTTGGAACCAACACGTCATATTAATCCGGTTGATATGGTGGAGCAGGTTGCAAGTTTGAATGATTGGAATTTTGAGCGTAGTTGCGAGGACGAGATCAATATTCATGTCAGCGGGGTTTGGGCAGATTATAGTGTTTCTTTCTCTTGGATGGAGCATGTGGAAGCACTGCATCTGTCGTGCGCTTTTGATATGAAGGTGCCGGAAGAGAAGTCTTTTGAGATCAGCAGGCTGTTGTCGATGGTCAATGAGCAAATGATTATCGGGCATTTTGATATTTGGGGTAGTGACGGTACGGGGATGTTTCGTCAGGCCTTGATGTTGAACGGTGGTGCTGAACCAAATGGCGAGCAGTTGAAGTGTTTGATGACCAGTGCATTAGATGCTTGCGAGCGGTATTATCAGGCTTTCCAATACGTTCTTTGGGCCGGGCATTCCGCCCGCGAAGCAATGGATTGTGTGTTGTTTGAAACTCGGGGTAATTGCTGATTTGTGTTAAGGTCTTTGATGGTTATATTGGGCGCATAATTGCTTCAATATAACCTTGAAAGGCTCTGGAATATGTCGGGCGAAGAGAGTTTTACAATTTGTCTGGTCGGTGCCGGAAATATGGGCGGTGCCATGCTTTCCGGCTGGCTTCGTGAAGGCATTGAAGGTGGCAGGATAAGTGTCGTTGATCCTTCTCCTCCGCCAGTGATGGCGAAGTTGATTGCCGATAACAGTGTTGGCCATTTTGCCAGCGCTGATGATGCAAAACCTACAGATATCGTGGTTCTTGCTGTTAAACCTCAAATATTAGATGTGGTTGTGGGTGGTATTTCTCCCCTGATTGGCGAAAATACTGTGGTGGTTTCTGTTGCGGCCGGGAAAACCATTGCGTCCATTTGCGCCGGTACGGGCGAGATTGCCTGTATTCGCGCCATGCCGAATACGCCGGCCCTTATCGGGCGCGGCATTACCGTTGGTTATGCCAATGGGCTTGTTTCAGAAATTCAACGTTCTCAGGTGGACCGCCTGTTGCGGGCAACCGGCTCTGTGGCATGGGTCGATGAGGAGCGCTTGATTGATGCGGTGACTGCTGTGTCGGGCAGTGGACCGGCCTATGCGTTTTATCTGGCTGAGTGCATGGCTGCGGCTGGTGTCGCTGCGGGGCTTTCTGAAGAGCTTGCTTTGCAGCTTGCGCGTGAGACTGTTGCAGGCGCGGGTGAATTGATGATGCAGAGCGATGATGAGCCTGCGCAATTGCGAAAAAATGTGACATCGCCCAACGGCACTACCGCTGCTGCACTTGATGTGCTGATGGCTGATGATGGTTTGGGGCCGCTAATGCTCAAAGCTATCGGTGCAGCGAAGAAGCGATCCGAAGAATTATCCCTATAGAGGTGTAACCCATGGCATCCGATGAAATCACGATTGATGATTTTCTAACCGTTGATATTCGTGTTGGTACGATCATTCAGGTTGACGAATTTCCTGAAGCCCGAAAGCCTGCCTATAAATTGCAGATCGATTTTGGTGAAAAGATCGGTGTGAAGAAAACTTCGGCACAAATTACCGAGAACTACACACCGGAAACCTTGCTAGGTCGTCAGGTGATGGCGGTGGTGAACTTCCCGCCACGTCAAATCGGCCCGTTTATGTCAGAGGTTCTGACGCTGGGTTTTCCCGATGAAAACGGCCATGTGGTGCTGGCTAATGTGGACAAGAACGTGCCGAATGGTGGGCGCTTGCACTAGATCGTATCCGTCTTTGACGGAAACGATCTAGTTTATTTGTTCTCACGGGCATATCCAAGCTTCGCTTGGGCCCTCCGTATGGGCGGCGCAGCTAGCGCCGGGTGGGCTCTTCGCCACCTGAGACCAATTAGATTTGCTCTAGTGTGTTACTGTTTTGATTCCACAATAAAAAAGGCCCCGCTGAAATCTCAGCAGGGCCTTTAAACTTTAGAAACCAAATTGGCTAAAGCGAATGATTACGCGCCAGGATGATTGATTTTTGAAGCGACAACTTTTTCTACGAAATCGTGACGATTAGAAACCGAATATGAGGTTCCTACTTTGAGGCCGTATGCGAATTCTTTGAGTGCTGAGAAAAATGACATTATACTGGTTCCTTTCACGATATTTCAAATTGGACGTCATGTCCCATCGCGAGAAGGGTACCGCTGCTCTCCTCCGATGAGCTAGAAATAGGCGCATTGAGCTGGAATTACAAATGCTGTTTTTGCATGTCAGCCCTGTGTTTTGCGAATGATTTCTGGGGAGTTAACGGGGTCGTTAAACTACCAACTCTTGCGTAAATGACCTGATAAGGTGATGGCCTGATCGGCTGTTGTATCAAGGAAACATTGGGCGGATGCGACAGATGCGATTGTTCCACCTTTCCAACTTGCATGTTCGAATTCGCATTTGGCATCCTTATAGGCAATCCATTTGCGTTGCAGGTCGCGCAATTGGGTGAAATCTTGCTGGTTCATGATGTTTTTCAGCTGTTGGTAGCTGGAATTTAGCTGTTTATCCCACCAATCGGTTTCGCGGCGGGTGCAAAAACTCATGCCTATCGTGCTGCTGCCATCGGGAGTTTCCATGCAGGGGGTCGCAATGATGCCAATGCAATCGTGCATATCGCCATTGTTTGCTCCGCCCTCATTCATATTGCGCACAGCCTCAAGACATTGGCTCATATTAGCATCATCGCGTGCCAGATCGGCAGGGCTTGCGCCTGATTGAGCGTTGGCAGCGTTTGGTGCGATTAAAAGGGCCGTGGTGAGGCTTAAAAGAAGAAAGCGCATGAAAATCTCCGCAATATGGGATTTGAATGGGGTGATTGAAGCGCGATTGCCGTGGTTTGGCAATCATTAGATGCAGATTTACTGTCCGGGACGTCCGGTTTTTCCACGTCCACGCTTGCTGCGTTTCACATCAGCTGGATCTTCATGGCTGCCAATGCCGATTTTATTCCTTCGGATGGGAGCCGTGCCATTGGGTTTTTCCGTTCTGCCCACGGTCATTTCGTCGAGGGTGTTTTTGCGGAACAGTGATGGTTTGTCGGTGCTCTTATCTGCGCGTCCCCGGCGTCCGGCTTTGGCTTTGCGGGCTTTTTGCGTGTTTTCGATGCCCACGTCTCTGGCCATCGGATCGTTGGCGACCAGTAATTCGGTTTCCTGCAGACGTTTGATTTCGTCTCTCAGGCGGGCTGCTGTTTCGAAATCTAAGTCTGCTGCTGCGTCGCGCATTTCTTTTTCAAGGTTTTCCAGATGCGCCGCCAGATTATTGCCAACCAGTGCACCGTCTTTGGCGAAGCCAATATCCGGTGTGACATGGTCACCTTCATAGATTGAGCCCATGATGTCGGCAATTTGCGAGCGTATGCTGGCAGGCGTGATGTTATGTTCTTCGTTATAGGCAACTTGCTTTTCGCGGCGGCGATCGGTTTCTGCCATGGCGCGTTCCATCGAGCCGGTGATGCGATCGGCGTAAAGAATGACGTGGCCATCCACATTACGCGCGGCGCGGCCGATGGTTTGTACCAGTGAAGTTTCGGAGCGCAAGAAGCCTTCCTTATCGGCGTCGAGAATGGCTACCAGTGCACATTCGGGGATATCGAGGCCCTCGCGTAGCAAATTGATGCCCACCAGCACGTCGAAAGCACCGAGGCGCAGATCGCGCAGGATTTCAATGCGTTCCAATGTATCGATATCCGAGTGCATGTAGCGCACTTTGACGCCGTGTTCATGCAGATATTCGGTGAGATCTTCCGACATGCGTTTGGTCAGGGTGGTGACAAGTGTGCGATATCCGGCCTTGGTGGTGGCCATGATTTCATCGAGCACATCGTCGACCTGGTTTTTAGCCGGGCGCACTTCCACCGGTGGATCGATCAGGCCGGTGGGGCGAATGACCTGTTCGGCAAAGACGCCATCGGCCTGTTCCATCTCCCAACTGCTGGGGGTGGCTGAAACGCAAACGGTCTGCGGTCGCATGAGGTCCCATTCCTCGAAACGCAAGGGGCGGTTATCCATGCAGCTTGGCAGGCGGAAACCGTATTCGGCCAGCGTTGCCTTACGACGGAAATCTCCTTTATACATGGCCCCGATTTGGGGAATGGTCACATGGCTTTCATCGATGAAAACAAGGGCGTTATCGGGGATGTATTCAAACAGGGTTGGCGGTGGCTCGCCCGGCTTTCGGCCCGTCAGATAGCGCGAATAGTTCTCGATACCGGCGCAGGCACCGGTTGCTTCCATCATTTCCAGATCGAAGTGGGTGCGTTGTTCCAGACGCTGAGCTTCGAGCAGACGGCCAGCGTCGTTGAGTTCCACGAGGCGGTGTTTCAGCTCTTCGCGAATGGATTTCATGGCCTGATTGAGGGTAGGGCGCGGCGTCACATAGTGGGAATTGGCGTAGATTTTTACCGATTTGAGATCGCCGGTTTTTTGCCCTGTTAGTGGGTCGAACTCGGTGATGGTTTCAATCTCATCGCCAAACAGGGAGATGCGCCACGCGCTGTCTTCAAGGTGAGCCGGGAAAATCTCGATGGTATCGCCGCGCACCCGGAATGTGCCGCGGGTGAAGGCATGGTCGTTACGTTTATATTGTTGCGCCACCAGATCGGCCAGCAAGGCGCGTTGATCGAGTGTGTCACCGATCTTCATCTCGAAGGTCATGGCGGTGTAGGTTTCCACCGAACCGATGCCGTAAATGCAAGAAACGGATGCCACGATGATCACGTCATCGCGCTCCAGCAGAGAGCGGGTGGCCGAGTGGCGCATACGGTCTATCTGCTCGTTAATGCTGGATTCTTTTTCGATATAGGTGTCCGAGCGTGGTACATAGGCTTCTGGCTGGTAGTAATCGTAATAGGAAACAAAATATTCTACAGCGTTGTTTGGAAAGAATTTTTTGAATTCTCCATAGAGCTGTGCGGCGAGGGTTTTGTTGGGTGCGAGGATCAGCGCCGGGCGCTGGGTTTCCTGTATCACCTTGGCCATGGTGAAAGTTTTGCCGGAGCCTGTGACGCCGAGCAGGACTTGCGTTTGCTCGCTCTCCTCAAGGCCTTCGACCAAATCCTTGATGGCGGTGGGCTGGTCGCCGGAAGGTTCAAATTCGGTGACCATCTCAATGGCGATGCCGCCTTCGGCTTTCTCCGGGCGGGCAGGGCGGTGGGGCACCCATTCTTCGCCGTTTTTAATCAGAGGATTGCCCTCGGATATCAGCTTGGAAAGCGCGTCCACCGTGGCCGTCATGCCTTCGAGCTTTATCCCGTCATAGCCGAACGGGGCAGCGATGGTGTTATCGTCTTTCTTTTTCTTCTTGCGCTTTTGGGCGGCCTTGGCTTTTGCTTCGAGGGCTTCGGCTTCTTCCAGCGAAATGTCGAGACCGGCGACCGGGTTCAGGCCGGTTGCGGCGCGTTCTTTCGGTGAGGCGGCTCCGCCGATAGAGGTTCCGCGCGCAGATTTGCTGGGAGCGCTTGATCTGGGGGGGATTTTCTTTGGTTTTTTTGGCTTTTCATCGGTCGCTTCGGTAATCTCATCTGCCCAAGCGGAAATGCCGCCTGAGAGCGGTGTCCCGGTCAATTCCGGCTGGGGCGCTTCGCCAAATCCGTTTGGTTTTTTATCGTCAGATGACATGATCGCAATATGGGGCGAGTCCGGTAAAATAGGAAGGGCTATTTCAGATGCTGCTGACGGTTTTTGTCAGGAGGTTAAAGTTTCCTTGCAAAACTAGTAAAAATGCACGATGCTGAGGTATTCCTGCATAGGTGGGGAATTTGGAAAGAGGATAAGAAAAATGTCTCAGACAGGCGTCGTTAAATTTTTTAATATGGATAAGGGCTTCGGCTTCATTACTCCTGATGAAGGTGGAAATGATGTGTTTGTTCACATTTCTGCAGTTCAGGATTCAGGACTTCAGTCTCTTGCGGAAAATCAAAAAGTCTCATTCGAGACTGAGGCGGATCAACGTGGTAAAGGTCCGAAAGCGGTTAATTTGGCTATGGTTGACTAAACTAAGCATATAAAAATGATGAAATGGCCCGAATCTTTATGATTTCGGGCTTTTTTTATGAAAAAATAGCGATTTTACTTCAAAAATGGATTATTTCTTCGCTCTTCTCCAAAAGTACTGCCGGGGCCGTGGCCGCAGATGAAATTTATGTCGTCGCCCAATGGTAGCAATTTTGTTTTTATGGAGTTGATCAGGGCATCGTGGTCGCCGCCGGGCAGGTCTGTGCGGCCAACAGAACCGCTGAATAATACGTCCCCCACATGGGCGAATTTTGCTTCCTCATTATAAAAAATCACGTGGCCGGGAGCGTGGCCGGGGCAGTGATAGACGGCAAATTTGTGTCCCCCAATTGAGACTTCGTCTCCCTCTTCCAGCCATTTGTCGGGTGTCACATTGTGATAATCGGCATCTGCGCCGAACATGGCTGCTTGTTTGTCGATGTTTTCGCAGAGCATTTTATCGTCGAGGTGAGGGCCGATAATATCCACCCCAAGTTCCTTTTTCAGAGCCATTGCTCCACCCACATGGTCGATATGGCCATGGGTGATCAGGATGTTCTCGATTGTAATGCCGGTGTCTTCAATCGCCGCTATGATCTGAGGCACATCCCCGCCGGGATCAATCACCACGCCCTTTTTGCTGTCAGCATCCCAAATCAGCGTACAGTTTTGCTGAAACGGGGTGACGGGAATGATGGCTATCTGTAACTGGCCCATGGAGGCTTCCTTTGTGCGTGCGTAACTTGTTTGCAGAGTAGCGTGTAGCACAAAAAAAGGCGACCGGATGGGCCGCCTTTAAAATCAACAGTTTATTGGTGATTAGCTGCCTCTACCGGCCATAACTTTAGCTGCGATACCTGATAAAACACCGCCACCGAGAGCGCCGCTAACAACATTGCCAAGAATTGCACCCATATCCATGCCGGCCATGTCCATACCGGCTGCGCCATCGCCAGTTGCAGCGCCCATCATGCCGCCCAATATGGGGCCGAGTGCCTGACCGCCACCAATGCCGCCGACAATGCCTGCAATCAGCTTGGGCACCATGGTTTTTGCTGCTGTTTTGACAAGCATGCCGACGATACCGCCGCCCACAAGACCAGAAATTGCCTGAATAATTAGTGCTTCCATAAAAACTTCCTCCGTTTCGCTGCGTCATGCAGCGTTTAGTAAAAAGCCAATTCCCCCAAAATTTGGCATATACTGATATGCATTTATTTAAGGCGAAATTCCAGCAAAGATTAACTAAGATTAATTTTCAAGTGGATTATGGTTAACTAAAGCGTTGCTTGGTGTTTAGGTAAGTTTATCGATTGCAAAATAACGAGCGTATTGCTGCGGGATACCTAGTAGGTATCGATTTGTCTATTCAAACCAGCCTAATTTTGCACATGCGCCCGAATAACCGCATCATAATCATCCATCAGGGTTTTGGTGATGTTGCCCGGAACGAATTTGTGCGGGCCGATTTCTGATACCGGGGTTACTTCTGCGGCGGTGCCGGTTAGGAAGCATTCTTCGAAGCTGTCCAGCTCATCGGGCATGATCGTGCGTTCGACCAGCTCCATTTGACGTAGTTTTGCCAGTTCCATTACTGTGCGGCGAGTGATGCCGTCGAGGAAACAATCTGGGGTCGGGGTGTGGATAACACCATCTTTGATGAAGAATACGTTGGCACCGGTGGCTTCGGCTACGTGGCCGCGCCAGTCATACATTAGCGCGTCGGCATAGCCTTTGGCTTCGGCGGCGTGCTTTGACAGGGTGCAGATCATGTATAGGCCGGCAGCTTTTGAAAAGCAGGGGATGGTGGCCGGGTCCGGGCGACGCCATTCTGCGATATCAAGGCGGATGCCTTTGAGTTTTTCTTCCGGCGCGAAATAGCTGGGCCAGTCCCAGCAGGCGATGGCCAGATTGATTTTATTCGATTGGGCCGAAACGCCCATCATTTCGCTGCCACGCCATGCGATGGGGCGGAGGTAGGCGTTGGTCAGGCCTTGTTTTTCCATGATGTCGATACAGGCTTGATCGATTTCCTCAACTGAAAACGGGATTTCAAAACCGAGCATTCCTGCAGAAGCATGCAGGCGTTCGGTATGTTCCGTCAGTTTGAAGATTTTGCCTTCATAGGCGCGCTCGCCTTCAAACACTGCGCTGGCATAGTGCAGGCCGTGGGTCAGCACATGTACTTTCGCGTCGCCCCATTCAACGAATTCACCGTTGTACCAGATATGACCGTCGAGTTGGTCGAATGGAATGCCTGCCATGTTGCTTCTCCAAGCGTTTGTGTATGCGTGTGCTGATAGTAAAAACCTATTGGGTAGAAAAATATATGTCAATAGTGCTGACATATTATTTGGATCATGCCATGATAGGCTTGTTGTTCTCGCAAAGGGCGGGAAATACACCCTTGGTGGAACAGATGAAGAAACCAGAGATTATCGTCGAGCCGATTACCAGCGCGCAAATTGGGCAACTTGATAACATCATGCTGCTGTTTTTTGCTTATCGCGATTTTACCGGCGATGCGGATCGGCTGTTGGCGGAGCTGGAATTTGGCCGTGCCCATCACCGGGTGATGTTTTTTATCAATCGCAAGCCGGGGCTTAGTGTGGCTGAGCTGCTGGAGATTTTGGGCATTACCAAGCAAAGCCTTGCGCGGGTGCTGCGCCAGTTGATTGACGAGGGCTATGTCTATCAGCGCATGGGCAAACGGGACCGACGCAAGCGATTGCTGTTTCCAACGGACCTTTGCCGGGATTTGATTTATGATCTGTCGGTTTTCCAGTCAACGCGGATAGAAAAGGCGCTTACTGGATTGTCAGCTGAAAAACGCGAAGTGGTCTCCGATTTTTTGACGGAGATGATTGACGTGGAAGGGCGCAAGAATTTACGCAAGTTGATGCCCTAGTTCGTTTCCGAACTAGGTTTCCTTGGCTCACGGCGTATCCAAGCTTCGCTTGGGCCTCCGCATGGGCGGCGCAGCTAGCGCCGGGCGGCTCTTCGCCGCCTTTCGAGTTACGATACGTTACGGTTTATGAAACAGATTTAAGCCGGAGGAAAACGGTTCCACGCGTCCAGTGCCGCGATCTTGTAGGCTTCGGCTAGGGTTGGATAGTTGAAGGTATTTTCGACGAAATATTCCAAAGTGCCGCCAAGGTTCAGGACTGCCTGTCCGATGTGAATGAGTTCAGTTGCTCCTTCTCCCACGATGTGACAACCGAGCAATCTGCGGGTCTTTAGGGAGAAGATCATTTTCAACATGCCCGTATCAACGCCCATGATGTGACCACGTGAGGTTTCTCTAAACCGGGCAACGCCGCATTCGTACTGGATTTCTCTTTCTTTGACTTCTTCCTCGGTCATGCCGATTGTCGACATTTCCGGCACGGAATAAATGCCGTAGGGAAAATATTTAGGTGGTTCGAAAGCCTTGGCACCGAAGGCGTGACACGCTGCGATACGACCCTGTTCCATCGAAGTGGATGCAAGGCTTGGGAAACCGATGATATCGCCAGCTGCATAAATGTGAGGCTGGGAGGTTTGAAAGGTCATTGGGTCAGCGGCAATTCTCCCCCGATGGTCGTATTCAAGGCCGCAGGCATCCAGACCAAGGTTATCGACCGCGCCCATGCGTCCGGCGGCAAAAAGGACTATGTCTGATTTTACGTGTCGCCCGTCTTCCATGTGGACAATGCATCCGCCGTTTTCATCGTGAACGATGTCCACCATTTTGGCGCCAAACCTGAGCGACATTCCGCGGTCGCGCAATTGATGGGTGAAATCATCAATCAGTTCGCGGTCGATAAAATCGAGCATGCTGTCACGCGGTTCAATCACCGTGACATGCACATCCAGCGCATTGTAGATGGTGGCATATTCAATGCCGATAACGCCTGCTCCAATGACAGTCATAGATCGGGGCAGTTTTTTCAGGTTGAGAATTTCATCGCTGTCAAAAATGCAATCGCCATCAAAGGGAATCGTATCCGGTCTGAAGGGAATTGTACCCACGGCCAGAAGAAAACGATCAGCGGTAAAGGTGAAGGTTTCGCCATCCTCGCCTGCTACTTCGATTTGGTCACTGGCAATGAATTTGGCTTCGCCGCGCAGGGTTGTAACCTGATTTCTGGCGAACTGATGTTCGAGAACCTCAATTTCATGGGTCAATGTAATATTCAGGCGAGCGCTTAAATCTTCGGCTGTTAGATCTTGTTTGACCCGATATGACCTGCCGTAAAAACCACGCTCCCTCCAACCGGAGAGATTCAGCGCGGTTTCGCGAAGGGTTTTAGAGGGAATTGTTCCGGTATGAACGGAGACGCCGCCGACGCGCCGCCCGCGTTCGACAACCATAACGTTCTTGCCCAGTTTTGCTGCTTGAATGGCTGCTCTTCGCCCAGCCGGGCCACTGCCAATTACAATGAAATCATAATGGTCCATTTGCTCTGCCCCTAAGGTGATGACCTGGAATTGGTTCTATTTTGTGTGGGATAATATTCTCGACGTTCAATTCTGTTTTAATGGAGTGAAAATCACTCGAATCACCGTGTCAGCATGGCATGTGAATGGAAATAATATCAAGGTTTGTGATATTCAAACCAGTTTCAGGCCGGAAATGGTATGAATAAAGATTGGGTTTTGATATAGATCTGTGTCATGCTTTTTATATCATTGATATGACTGCAGCTGGGATGTGAATGACTTTAAATTATCTTGGAAAGTTTACTTTTAGTCATATGCGGCTGTTTGTTATTTTACTTTTGGCGATGATTATTGTTTCAGTGGGTACTGCAAGTCGTGCTCAACCGAGGATGACGAGAGCATTTGAATTGGGTGTTCGCTCGTTGGTGCACCGGGTGCATGTGTTCGGGAAAGATGACCGAATAGAACTTCCTGAAAAATATAAGCATTTAAGGGAAAAAATCGGACTTCTTCACAATTCTACTACCAATTATGGTTGCACTGCGACCTGTGTTGCTCCGGATGTTATTTTAACGGCGGCCCATTGTGTATTGAAAGCTGCCAAGAAAAAACGATTTGCCGATACGACCGGATTAAAATTTTATTTATGGTCCTCCAAGGTGCCTGATATGCGCATTCGCACCGATGCGTTGTATTCTAATGATCTCATCCCCCGAAATGTTGTTGCCGGATATCCGATATCCAAAATTTTTAGAGGATCAGACTTTAAGCAAGACTGGGCTTACATTAAATTACGACGGAAAATTTGCGGTGAAAACGCTTTGCCACTAAAGCCGATTACCAATGTCGAGATAGCCAAGGCGGCAAAAGCAGGTAAAATTTTTGAAGTTGGTTTTCACGGTGACCGTGAGTTTGGCAAGAAACTTCTATTCACCAACAAGTGTAAGATCAAAGGTATCAATATAAAGAAAAAACGGCAAAAATCGCCAAAAGTGTTCAGCCCGATCCGACATTTATGTGACCTGTTCCAGGGAGCATCTGGTGCGCCAATGATGCTTGAAACGGGGTCGGAGCTTTCTATCGTTGGCATTAATGTGGCTGAATTCCACCAGCAAAGATATCTCAAACGTGGCAGGAAAATTGTCAAACGGTATCGAAAGAAGCCCCTGTATAATCTGGCGGTCAATGTTTCCAATTTTTCAGAATACCTTCCCCTTCTGTCTTGGATAACGATACCGGCTTATGAATTTCGACTCATAGAAATTCAAAAAATGCTGAAGGAAGGGAAATTCTATTCAGGAAAGCTGGATGGTATATTTGGCCCAGCGACTTGGCGGGCTATCCGGAAATTTGAGAAGGCGGAGAAAAATACAGTACTTGGTTTGCCGTCAATAGAAGTTTTTTTCGCTCTGAAAGGGACAATTAAACCAGAACAGGTTTCGAAATAACTGGATACAATTTTTGAAGGCAATCTTGCCAAAGATGAGGTATAACTTAATTCTGACTTGAGATTTTGAATTGCGAGATTTGACTTGATGCAAAATTCTGCTTTGGCTGAGGCCCACGTTCCGGAAGACGATGCGCCGCATATTTTGGTGGTGGATGATGATCGGCGCTTGCGTCAACTGATTTCTCGTTATCTGGGGGAGCATGGATTTCGTGTTTCCATGGCCAGCGATGCGGCGGAAGCGCGGCGCTGTATTGCCAGTTTGCAATTTGACATGCTGATTGTGGATGTGATGATGCCGGGGGAAACCGGTACAGAATTTACCAAATCCCTGCGTGCTGAAACCTCTCGCAAAAAAGGTGCTCATGCCAGTGATGTGCCGATTTTAATGCTGACGGCGCTGGCTGAAACCGATGATCGCATCACCGGGCTTGAGGCGGGGGCTGATGATTATTTGCCAAAACCGTTTGATCCGCGTGAATTGGTGCTGCGGATAAATTCGATTTTGAAACGTACTGCCAAGCCTGAACTGCCGGTGATCGAGAAAATTTCCTTCGGGGATTTCAAATTTAATGTCAAACAACGCAAATTAACTCAGAACGGCGAGATGGTGCGTTTAACCGACCGCGAACAGGAAATTATGGTGATATTTGCCACGCGGCCCGGCGATACGGTAGCGCGGCACGAGCTTTTGGGCACTGACAGCATTGCGGGTGAGCGCAAAATCGATGTTCAAATCAATCGCCTGCGCCGAAAAATCGAGACAGATCCAGCAAATCCCAAATGGCTGCAAACTGTGCGTGGCATCGGCTACAAGCTTGTAGTAGAGTAGTCAAAACATACTACAGCTGAGGGCGGCTTGTTGCCGGGATTATGGCCGAGAATAATACCAGAGAAATAGAGCAAAGTGGCCAGCAGACCGATGCGCCTGTTGAAAAACGGTCGCGCAAAATCGGGCGTGGTTTGCTTACCGGACGGGGCCTGCGTGGCTGGCTCTGGCGGCGTTTGCCCAAGGGGCTTTATGCCCGCTCGCTGCTGATCATCATTATTCCTATGGTATTGCTGCAATCGGTGGTGGCGTTTGTTTTTATGGAGCGTCACTGGCAAACGGTGACGGAGCGGCTTTCCAAGGCTGTGGTCAGCGATATTTCCGCAATCATTGAAGTGATCGAGACTTATCCTCAGGATGCGGAATACGATAAAATTGTTGCGCTGGCAGCGGATAAACTGGATTTGAATATTTCTGTATTGCCGCCTGACCCGTTCCCGCCAGCGAGTAAAAAACCGTTTTTTGATATTCTCGATGATGTGTTGCGCGCAGAAATTACCGAGCAAATTAGCCGTCCATTCTGGATTGATACGCTGGGTGCGTCTAATTTGCTGGAAATCAGGATCAGGATGCAGGAGCCTGAAAAAGTGTTGCGGGTTTTCGTTCAGCGGAACCGTGCTTATGCCTCAAATTCCCATATTTTTCTGATCTGGATGGTGGGAACGTCGCTGGTTCTGGTGGCGATATCGATATTGCTGCTGCGAAACCAAATTCGCCCGATTATGCATCTTGCGGAAGCTGCGGAGCGCTTTGGTAAGGGGCGCGGACTATCCAGCGATTTTAAGGTTCGTGGCGCGACCGAGGTGCGTCAGGCTGGGCTTGCTTTTATGCAAATGCGGGAACGTATTGAGCGCCAACTTGAACAACGCACAATCATGCTCACCGGGGTGAGCCACGATTTGCGAACTATTTTGACGCGCTTCAAACTGCAATTAGCACTGGTGGGCGAAAATGAAGAAACCGATGCCATGCAGTTGGATGTGGACGAGATGCAGCGCATGTTGCAGGGCTATATCGATTTTGCTCGCGGGGAAGCCGGCGAAGAAATGGGCGAGATTAAACTGCACGAAGTTCTGGCCCGATATGAGAATGAGGCTTCGATCCGTGACAAGGTTTACGTTATCAAATGCAGTAAGGACATTGTCTTTTCCGGCAGGCCTAATGCGGTTGGACGGTTATTGGGCAATCTGATTTCCAACGCGTTTCGCTATGCCGACAGGGTTGAGGTTTCCGCTACCCAAAGCAAGGGCTGGGTTACCATCGTGATTGATGATGATGGGCCGGGCATTCCCGAGGATCAGCGCGAAGAAGTATTCAAACCGTTTATCCGTCTGGATGAAGCGCGCAATCTGGATGAGACGGGTACGGGGTTGGGCTTGTCGATTGCCAGAGATATTGCACGCAATCATGGCGGCGATATCAATCTGCATGCCAGTTCGATGAATGGCACACGGGCGATTGTGAAACTGCCAGTTTAGTTTTCGTTTTGGCGCTTCTTGGTGCGTTCTTCCCATTTGCTTCTGGCTAGCGCCTGTAAATCGGCGATGGTATCGGCTTCGTCGATGATTTCGAGGCCGATGAGTGTTTCGACGACATCTTCCAAAGATACAACGCCAGCGGTGCCTCCATATTTGTCCTGAACAAGGGCGAGATGGGCGTTGGTTTTTAACAGGATTTCGAACAGTTTTTGCAAATCTATATCAGCTGGAACCTGTAGCAATTCACGCTTCAGTTTTTCGAGCGTGGTTTTCTTGCCTCGATTTATCGCCTTCAGCAGGATATCGGTTTTCAGGACAAATCCTGTAATTTCATCGATGGTATCGCCATAGATGGGAATGCGTGAAAAACGCATCTTGTCAATGCCATCAAGCGCTTCGCCGACAGTCGTGGACTGGGGCAGGGCGTAGACCACCGTGCGCGGAGTCATGATATCCTGCGCCGATAATTTGTTGAATTGCAGCAAATTTCGTACGATGCGGGATTCACCCTCATCGACCACACCGGCGCGTTGGCCCACATCGGCCATGGCAGCAATTTCGGCGCGGCTGACTGCGCCTTCACCGGAACCGCCCATAAGATAGGTGATGCCTTGGGAAAGTTTGACCAGCGGCCACATGATCCAGATCAGGGGCGGCAACATGGTTGCGATCATCGGGGTTAGGGATTTCCAGAAGGTGGCACCGATGGTTTTCGGGATGATTTCCGACAGGACCAATATCAATAGAGTGAGAACTGCCGAAAAGATTGCCAATGATGTATCGCCGAATACGATTGCGGCCTGTGCGCCTGCGCCGGCAGCTCCCACTGTGTGGGCTACGGTATTGAGGCTTAGAATTGCGGCGAGGGGGCGGTCTACTTCCTTTTTTAGTTCCGCGAGCTTTTTTGCCAGAACCGGTTTATCCGCTTCCATGGCAACGATGTAAGAGGGCGTGACGCTCAGCAGTACCGCTTCCAGAATGGAGCATATGAATGACACGCCAATGGCGAGCAGCATGAAAAGAAGTAGGAGGGTCATGGGGCCTCTTTTGGGATTGGGGTTGGTTTTCCATCTTCGTCAAACGCCACCATGATGAAGGTGGCGTAGGTTACCTTTTCCATCACATCGCTCAAATAGCGCTGGGCCCACGCTTCTACCTGCATGGTGAGGGAGGTACGTCCGACCTTTGTGATGTCGGTATAAACCGAAAGCGTGTCGCCCACATGCATGGGTTTTTCGAACGACATGGCGTTTACTGCGGCGGTGACAATGCGGCCCTTGGCACGCTCGGCACCGGCGATGCCACAGGCCAAATCCATCTGCGCCATGACCCAGCCGCCGAAGATATCACCGGCTGCATTTGCATCTGCTGGCATGGCGAGGGTGCGAAGGGTGAGGCTGCCGGTTGGCTTTGGGGATTGTGTCATGGGAATCCATTGCCACAAAGTGGAAGCAGGCGCAAATTTTGCTTGAAACTGGGATGAATATTCTCAAGGGTCTTTTTGAATATAAGGGATTTTGATAAATGAAAGCAGCCGTTTGTCGTGGTTTTGGCGAGCCACTAATTATTGAGGAAATTACGCTGGCAGAAGCTGGCCCCGGTGAAGTGCGAGTGAAGTTGAAGGCCTGCGCCATTTGCCATTCAGATATTTCGTTCATGGATGGGGCCTGGGGAGGTGATTTGCCTGCGGTTTATGGTCATGAGGGCGCGGGTATTGTCGAGAGCGTTGGCGAAGGCGTCACCAAATGCAAAGTGGGTGACCATGTGGTGGTGACGCTCATTCGCTATTGCGGCGACTGCCATTATTGCAATGGCGGCAATGAGGTTTTGTGCGAGGAAGTCTTTCCTTTGAACAAGGATGAGCCGATTTCTGACGCGTCGGGCAAGAAGCTGCATCAGGCGATGAATAGTGGTGCCTTTGCCGAGGCTGTGGTGGTGGAGCAAAGCCAGCTTGAGGTTGTGCCGGATGATATCGGGTTTGATCTGGTGTCGTTGCTGGCTTGTGGCGTTTTGACAGGCTATGGCGCGGTGAAACATGCGAGCGGGCTCAAAGAGGGGCAACATGCGATCGTCATTGGTTGCGGCGGGGTTGGGTTGAACTCGATACAGGCGGCTTCTCATCTGGGCGCGGCCAGTGTGATTGGTATGGATTTATCGACGGAAAAACTTGCCCTGATTGGTGAGTTTGGTGCGACACACGGCATTAATCCGACCGATGAAGATGCGGTTGATCAGGTGATGGCAATCACCGATGGACGCGGAGCTGATTTTGTATATGTCACGGTTGGTTCCAAACGCGCGATTGAAAGTGCTTCCAGTTACATAACCAAGAATGGAACCGTGGTGGTGGTGGGAATGCCCTCATCCGGCACCATGACCGAATATGATCCGGTGACATTGGCCGCTTGGAGCCAGAAGATTATCGGGACTAAAATGGGGTCGGCAAAATTATCCGAAGACATTCCGGAACTGGTTTCACTTTACCGAAGTGGCAAGTTGAAACTTGAACCATTGATTTCCGGGCGCTACCCTCTTGAGCAGATTAACGACGCTCTCGACGAAGTGCGAAATGGTAAAGCAATCAAGAACATAATCATGTTTGACTAGGAACTGATTCAATATGATCATCAAGGATATCGAAACTTTCATTGTTGCAAATCCATCACCTCATACAGGTGGGCGCTACTTCATTTTTGTAAAATTAGTTACGGACAGCGGCGTGGTTGGCTACGGCGAAGCCTATGCCACAACCTTCGGGCCGGATGTGATGGTTCGATGCATTGAGGATGTGGCGGAGCGTTATTTGATTGGTGAAGATCCTCACCATATTGAAGCCTTTTGGCGACGTGCTTATTCGTCCGGTTTTTCGCAGCGGCCCGATCCCACATTGATGGCCTGCGTTTCCGCTTTGGAGATTGCCTGCTGGGATATTATCGGCAAGGAAGCCAATAAACCGGTATATGAATTGCTTGGGGGCAGGGTGCATGAGCGGCTTCGCACCTATACCTATCTCTATCCGGAAAATGGCAGTGTTCAACCTTCTGAATTAGGGGATGCAAAAACTGTTTATAATGATCCCGATATGGCGGCAGCAAGTGCGCTCGCTGCGGTGAATGAAGGGTTCACGGCGGTCAAGTTTGATCCTGCCGGGCCATATACTGCTTTTGACGGGCATCAGCCGAGACTGGTGGATATTGATCTTTCAACTCGTATGGTCGCTGCGGTGCGTGAAGCTATTGGTACGCGGGCAGATATTTTGTTTGGGACGCACGGGCAGTTCTCGCCTTCAGGGGCCATTCGCATGGCCAAGGCGCTTGAGCCCTATGATCCGCTTTGGTTCGAAGAGCCCGTGCCGCCGGATATGCCGGAGGCTATGTCAGTGGTTGCGGGGCAAACCTCAATCCCCATTGCTACCGGTGAGCGGCTTTGCACCCATTATGAATTTGCTCGGGTTTTGCAAATGGGGGCGGCCTCGATATTGCAACTCAACCTTGGGCGCTCAGGCGGCATTCTCAACGGTAAGAAAATCGCGGCTATTGCAGAAACCTACCACGCGCATATCGCGCCCCATTGTTATTGCGGGCCGATCGTGGGGGCCGCCAATATTCAGCTCTCCACCTGTTCTCCCAATTTCCTGATTTTGGAAAGCATCAAGAAATGGGATGGATTCCATGCGGAATTACTAAAATCACCTATTTCGTGGGAGGAAGGATATGTCATTCCTTCAACTGAACCGGGGCTTGGCGTCGAGCTTGATGAGGCAGTCGCACGGGCTAATCCATGGGATGCAAGTGGTTCGCTGCATCTGACCATGGCACCTGATCCGTTATCATATTGAATATGAAACCGGTTGCATTGGGCATTTTACGGACAGAAAATATTTACTAGATATCCAGTTCCGGTGCTGCTGTGTGCAATATTACACTCTTATTCAGGTTTGGTTCATATACATTGTGTGTATAGTCTACTTGCTTGAATTAAGTGAGTAAGCTTTGTCGCCGATGGCGGCTTTAAAGTGGGGCCGAAACTGGTGTGGTTATTGGGTTTGGCCTTGAATCTTGTCGGAACAGCAATACGAATCGTTGTTGGTTTGGCCAATTGGGAGATCCAATTATGAATAAACTATCTAAATCGATTGCGCTTGCTTGTGCGCTTTCATTCATGCCAGCAGCCGTTGCTACTCAAGCAAATGCTGCGGGTGTTACTTCGCATATCAGCGTTTTGCCGGCTGTTGCAGCCAGTGAAGGTAGCCCGATTAAAGTAAAACACAGGCTTGGCCATGTGTTGGGTGGTTTGGCTGTTGGCGCGCTTATTGGTGGCGCTATTGCCAGAGATCGTGATCGTCGACACTATCGCCGTGATCGTTATTATGAGCCACCGCGTCGTCGGAACTATGGTGGCCGTCATGTACGTTGGTGCTATGACAGATATCGTTCTTATCGCGATTACGACAATAGCTATCAGCCATGGGAAGGCCCACGCCGTTTGTGCCGTTCGCCTTATTATTGATAAAATTCGGCCTGCCGGAAAAATTATAAGATTTTAATCTTACAATTTCTGGCGGGCCACCCATGTGTATTGACGTAACCATTTATTGTTCAACGATTGGGAGAGACCGATGATCGCTTTTACTGGAAAAATTCTTAAAAATTCCATCTTACCTGTACTTAGTCTTGTGATTGGACTTGGAATGGGGCAACCCGTTTTTGCCGCAGGTGGTGATGGTGGCGGTGATAGTGGCGGCGGAGGCGGAACAACTACACAGACATTTCGTCCGAAATGTAAAGCTGGTTTAGTCCGTGATCCCGATGCGAAGTTTAAATGTATCTCCAAAGCTGATGCAGCTTCAAAAAAGAAAACTGCGAAAGCTGGTAAGAAGAAGAAAAAAGGTTTTTTCGATTTCTTCAAGAAAAAATCATCCAGTCTTGATCAGGATTCACTCTTTAGACAAGGCCGTAGTTTGGCTTATGCTGGCTATTACGAAGATGCGATTGTTGTTCTGACAAGCGCACCGGATCAGGGTGATCCGCGTATTTTGAACATGCTCGGATTTTCCAACCGCAAGTCGGGCCGCATGGATGTTGCCCTTAACTATTATAGCAAGGCGGTTGCAACCGACCCTGATTTTTCTCTGGTACGCGAATATCTGGGCGAGGCCTATATCCAATTGGGTTTGATGGAAAAGGCCCGCGAGCAGCTAACGCAGATTGAACGCATTTGCGGTTCAAGGGTTTGCGATGAATATGGCCAATTAGCTTCGCTGATTGTTAAAAGCCAGATTAAATAATTCTTTTAGTCTATCAAATATCAAAGCCGGGTCTCATAGGGAGGACCGGCTTTTTTGTTTTTGCCATGCGGGCATTAGTTCGACGGCCAGAATGGCTGCAAAGATCAGGGCGCAGCCGAGATATCCAATGAGGCCCAGTCTTTCACCCAGCAATATGGCAGCAAAAATGGCGGCGAACAGGCTTTCGGATGAAAGCAAAATTGCAGCCGAGCTGGCACTGGTATAGCGCTGGGCTACCGCCTGTATGGTGAAAGCTAGAGCGCCGGAGAATATGCCTGCATAGAGGATTTCGGGCAGGGCGGCCAAGAAAACTTCATAAGTTACGGTGGTTTCTGCCAATCCGAATAAGGGGGCGAGGAAATAGGCTATTGTGCCGAATATTCCGCAGATGAAAAATTGGGTGAAGGCCATGGTGACCGGAAGGCCCGTTGCGTCCACGACTTTTTTTGTCAGGATAATTTGCAGGGCTGCAAAGAATGCACCAAGGATGATCAGCCAATCACCCCAGGTTAAAAGAGCGATTTCGCCGCCGCTTAAGAGGAAAATGCCAACCAGTGCCAGAGCTGTTGCTGGCCAAATGACAGGTGGTTGGCGTTCGCCCAAAGCAAAAAACAAAATCAATGGTACGATGATGACGTAAAGCGCTGTGAGGAACCCGGCATTGGTGATGGTGGTTGCAAGGATGCCCACCTGTTGCATTGCCATGCCGAGGAAAAACGCCGTTCCGACCCAAAAAAAGCCACGCAGATCGGAGGCGGTAACTTGTTTATCTGCCGGTTTTAATTCTTTTAATACCAGCGGCAACACTGCAAGCGAGGCCACGAAAAACCTCAAGGCAATGAAAGCCATCGGTCCGATATCATCCATCGCCGTGCGTTGGGCAACAAAGCCCATGCCCCAGACGGCACCGGCAAATAATAGAAGTAAATTGGCAGTGGTTCTGGACATGATGGGCTGTGGATTGTTTTTGAAATTATGCTTGGGAGGCGTTCTATTTGACCTATCAGAGCGTTATCTACTTGCCAAGCGAATTGCAGGCCTGCATTCTGGTGACAAATGAGCAATAATGACGAAGCAATTGCAGACATAGCTGATGAGGTGCCAGCAACGGTGCCTGCGGACGATTTTGCGCGGGCGGATGGTGAGATTTACGGTGCCCACTGGCATGTTTTCATACCGACAATGGTGGTCGCGGTGCTTTATTTTCTGGGCTGGTTGCTTTTACTGCTTCTGGGCCAGGGTGAGGGAACGCTGGCCAAATTATTTGTTCTTGTTCTGGCCGTTGGGGTGCCGCTGCTGACCATCCATGCCTTTTTGCGGTTCAATACTACCCGCGTTCAAATGTGCGACGCATTCATTCGCTATCATCCGGGCTGGCCAAAACGCTTTTTGGTGGATTTGCCCTATGCGCTGGTTGAGCATGTTTCTGTCCGGCGGGGCCTCTCTGGACGGATATTTGGCGGTGGAACGCTGGTTCTGCATTTGACTATCGGGGAGAAGGTCTATGTGCCTGACTTGAGCGATCCGGATGGCGCATGTGAAGCTGCGCGCGCTGCCTTAGCAAAGTCATAGCAAATCACAGCAGTTCTTGAAGCAAGGTTCGTGGATGCGGTGTGAGTACTTCTGTTTTTTAAGTATATTAATTTTATATTAGCATCTTGTTTGTACGATTTTAAAAATAATACTACAGTATAGGAAGTGATTCGAAGCCTGTAGAATGTTGTTTCTGCTGCAGGATTATCTGGTGTCGACCGATTTCATGAGGAAATTGTGCCCGCCGAGATTCATGAGGTTCATAGAACCATGTCTGTTGTATCCTTTCAAACGCATTATGGCGGTGCTGCCACTCTTGGTGTTGGTATGAGAATTCCTTCCGTCAACTATTTGAATGCATCGGCTGCAAACCAATCTTCCGGTTCTGCCGGTGTGATTCCCTCGGTTAGTGTTGGCGGGAGCTCTGGAGCGATTGGCAAGATCATTGATATCATTGCCAATATGGATAATCCCAATTCGGGCGGTTCTGAAAATTCCGTTAGCAATCTTGCAAAAAATGAGAAGGCTAAACTCGAAAGGTTAGAGCAGCATCGTGAATGGGCTAATCTGACCGAGGAGGATGTCATAGAGCAATTGAAATCAGGCACATATAACAGCCGAAGCGAAGGTGAATTGAACGAACGCAGTATTGCTATGCGACAAGCGCTAAGAGATGGTACCGCCACAGTTGTTGACATGGAGGAGCTTGGTTATCGTACGGAAGCCTCGTTCAATGTGCATTTTGATAGCGATGGTAACCATACGGGAGAGTCGGTGACAATGATGCGCGCGGGAAATACAGATATAGCCAAATTCATCGAAGAAAATATGATTTATCATGATGATGGGACGGTCACTGATCGTGCAACTGGCCTCAATGCGGGTCGAGTGCATAAGGGTGGTATAGAGCTCTATGTTACGTGGCCGTAAAGAGCAGGTGCCTCATGTTTAGATATTTGCTCGATTAGTCTGCGGTAATTAATTCGAAGCCTGTAGAATGTTGTTTCTGCTACAGGATTATCTGGTGTCGACCGGTTTCATGATGAAATTGCGCCCGCCGAGATTTTCGAGGTTCATAAAGCCATGACTATTATTTCCGTTCAGTCACATTACGGCGGTGCTGCTACCTTTGGTATTGGCAGGGGTGCGCCTTCCAGTAATTTAAATGTACTATCTCCTCGTTCAACTGGAATTGCCCCTTCAGTCAAGGCGTTTGGTAGTCAGTATTCCGGTGCCGCCGGTGCTATCAGTAAGATCATTGATATCATTTCCAATATGGATAGTTCTGACGCGGGTGATTTAAGCAGTGGTGGGATTGGTCTTACGGGGAACGAGAAGCGCGGTGTCGATAGATTCAGCAAGATGGTTGAGAGAGCCAATTATACCAAAGAAGATGTGATTGAATATTTGCAATCAGATGAATTTAATCATTTGCGTACTGATAACGCTCCCGACGTTGCAATGCGCGAAGCTTTGGCAAATGGCACTGCGACAGTCATCGATATGGAAGAGCTTGGTTATCGAACGGAGGTTTCCATTAATATGCACTTTGATGCAGATGGTAGTTATTCTGGTTCATCGACAACTTATCAGCGTGACGGTAGTTTTGATTTAAATAAATTCTACGAAGAACACATGATTCAACAAGCAGATGGCACGATTATCGATGGCGAAACCGGCCACCATGCAAATAGGGTGCAAATTGGTGCCGTCGATCTTTATATCACATGGCCATAGGGTGCTTGTTCGTTAGCTTAGAGTAACAAATTCGAAGCCTGTAGAATGTTGTTTCTGCTACAGGGTTATCTGGTGTCGACCGGTTTCATGATGAAATTGCGCCCGCCGAGATTTTCGAGGTTCATAAAGCCATGACTATTATTTCCGTTCAGTCACATTACGGCGGTGCTGCTACCTTTGGTATTGGCAGGGGTTTTTCTTCGCATTCAATACCGGCAGGGCGATCATCCAATGCCGGTGTCATACCCTCGGTTAGTGCGTTTGGTGGTCAGTCTTCCGGGGCCTCCGGAGCGATTGGCAAGATTATGGATATTATTGCGGGTATGGAAAAATCCGGTTCCAATAAGGTGGCAAGTTCTGCATATAGAGTTTCAGAAAATGAACAGCGCAGTATTGATAAATTAAACACCATAACCGATATAGCGAACTGGACTAAGGATGATCTGGTTGAATATATAACGACAGACGAATATGCCGAAGGACGCGCGAAGTTGGATATTAAAAATGACCGCTATTTTGGAATGCGTGAAGCTTTGCTCAACGGTACTGCTACGGTGGTCGATATGGAGGAGCTTGGCTTTAGAACTGAAGCCTCTCTAAATCTGCACTTTAACTCTGATGGTCATTATATAGGGTCGTCTATGGATCTCCAAACTAGCGGTGCAGATCGTGAGGAGTTCTTTGGGGGAAATGGAACCATGGTACGCCATGATGATGGGACGGTCACCGACCGGGAAACCGGTCTGAATGCAAGTCACGTGATAATGGGTGGTGTGGAATTGTATATTACATATCCATAGGTGCCGATGCCTCAGGTTTGGATATTAGTTCGTTAACCTGAGGTAATTAATTCGAAGCCTGTAGAATGTTGTTTCTGCTACAGGATCATCTGGTGTCGACCGGTTTCATGATGAAATTGCGCCTGCCGAGATTTTGTAAGGTTCATAGAGCCATGGGTAATTTATCTATTCAGTCGCATTATGGTGGCGTTGCAACGTTTAGCGCGGGGTATGCGCCGTTGATTGGTTCTAATTCGCAATTGGTAAAAAAATCTGGAATTGCTGTTCCTTCAGTCAGTTTGTTTGGCAGCCCATATTCGATGGTTCCCGGGGCAATTGATAATATCCTTGATCTTGTTGCCTCTTTGGAAAAGACAAATGCCAGAGAAACAGAAAATTCTGCCAAAAGTCATTCGAGGTTTAACTCGGATAAAGTCAACAAACTGACGCACGCCGTGGATATGGCCAATTGGACCAAGGACGATGTGGTTGATTTCTTAATTGATGTTTTTTCTCCAGATGGCGTGTATGGAGCAAATGCTCGCAATGAAAAATTAATTGATGCGCTGAAAGATGGTAGCGCCAATGTTGTTGATACGGAGGAACTTGGCTATCACACCGATGCGACTTACGATTTGCGTTATAATTATAAAGGTGAAATTACCTTTGAGTACGTGAATTATACTCGTAGCGGTAAGGATGTATCGGGATTTGAAGAGGAATTCATGATCCGTCATCCCGATGGCAGCGCCACCGACCGTGCAACAGGTCTCAATGCCACCCGGGTTAAAGTAGGGGCTATCGAAATCTACATTACCTATCCTTGAACATGATCTGGCAGCAGTTCTATTCCCGCAGCACCGACTCAACAATATAGCGTTCTTCGCCCTGTTCGTTTGAATCGAACGGGTAGCAGGTGGTGAGTGCCAGCAGATGTTCATTGCTGTCCGCGTTGATGCCCGACTGATCGTAGGGGGCAATCCATGCTCGGCGCATGGTGAAGTTTTTGATTTCTCCTGTGCTACCAGTGATCTCGATGTTATCGCCCGGGCGCAGATGTTTTATCCATGCAAAATGGGTGTCGCGGTGGGCAGCTAACACGGCTGTGCCCTGTTCGCCGGGCAAGGGTGTGTTGCTCATGTGACCGGGGCCGAAGGCCAGTGACTGGCCGCTGGCGCTGGATAGAACGATGTTGCTTTGGTCCAGCCTCTTGGCGGTGATGCGGGCGAGGGGAGCCATATCTGCCCAGCTCCATGGTTTTACCGGTTTTCCCTCGGCGATTGTTTGCTCGAAAGAGCGGTCCAGTAACACTTGCGCCAGCTCCGCCTTGGCCTTGATCCATACGCCGCTGACGACGAATGACAGCCCAAGGACTGTCATCATTATCACTACCAGACCCATCAAAATTGTGAGCGGGGTTTCTTGTTTCTGTTTCATTATGAACTCACGGTAATAAGTTGAAATTGCTGGATTTTCTCTTTGCGTTTGCAAGGACGCTATTGCCCGTGCCACGCCACATTTTTGAGGTTACCCAGATCATGCCACTGAGTATCAGCAATAAGATGCCGAGGATGATGTTCTTATCGGCAGGCGTTGCTGTCTTGGGCAGGATTACCGCGCGCGTACGGCTATGGCCGGAGGCGATGTTTGCCGCCTTTTCCGGCGAAGCTGCAGGGGCGATGAGAAATGCCATTTTCGTTCCAAAGCTGCGGGCCATATTGCGCGGGCTTATAACGGGTGCTGAGGAAGGAACGATTTTGGCTTCGTCACCAAATACTTGGTCGAATTCCCAACCATCGGGGAGATTTACTGGCATGTCTTTGGTGTTTAACGGTTCGCCATCAGGGCGGGATTTGGTGACGTCTACAGCTACAAGGGAAGTAAGACGGCTGACCAAATGATGGTCGAGGGCCGTTTTTTCGATCATGGTGTCAATTGCTGGACCTTTACCACGGGAGCGCGAGGCTTCCAGCGAGGCGATCTTGCGGCGGGCCCAGAATTTTCCAAGGCCGCTGCCCTTTGTTGCTTTCGTCAGATCGAGATTTACGCTCCACGGGGTTCCTGCGAACTCACCTTCGAGGGTGAGCTTGCCGGAGATTTTTGCAAGTTTGGCGGAGAGAATAATTGGTTCGCCAAGATATAGATCAGGCAGTGGATCAGGGGTTACTTCAGACATTATCCCGCCTGATACCACCGCCCTAAGCCCGGTGAGGACCGGGTTTTCTAGTTTTTTGAACAAAGCATCCATATTCTTTGCGACCTGAGATATATCGCCGATATGGGTGGATGTGCCGCGACCAATCAGGGCGGCGCGGTTCATGAAAAACGAGTTTGGCGCAGATCCAATGCCGATGGTGAAGATGCGCGAACGGCCAAGGTTTGATGCGATTTCCTTGAATAATTGTTGCTCATTGCCAATGGCGCCATCGGTGATGAACACCACTTGGCGGACCAGTTCTTTACCGCTTTGGCCGCGAGGAATGCTGTCTTTTAGGGCTGAGCGAAGCGCGCCGAGCATTTCGGTGCCGCCTTCTGCTTGCAGGTTTTTTACAAAGCGCAGGGCAATGTCGAGATTTTCCTTGTCGGCAGGAACTGCGGTTGGAAATACCATCTCATGGGTATTGTTAAAGCGCACGATATTGAATTTATCTCTTGGGTTAAGACGTTTCAGCGCTGTTTCTAGACTGAGGCGTGCCTGTTTGATCGATTGGCCACTCATGGAGCCTGAATTGTCGATAACGAAGATGATCTCGCGATCTTTCTTTTTGATCTGGGCAAGTTGCTCTGAGGTTAGTTTTGGCGGGGTAATCATCGCCATGATGAAGCTCTCGCCATTGATTTCTTCCTGAAACAGGGCGGCTGAAGGCGCGGTGCCTTTGGCTGTCCATGACAATTCGAAATCTTTATCGGCAGGCACTTCACCGTTTGCAAGCGTAAGGGTGCGGGTGGTTTCATCCGTGCTCTTCACGTCTATCTTGTGGAAGTGGCTGACCATTGTATCGAGGGGAAAACCAGCGGCAAGATGCACGCTGAGTTTAACCGGATTGATCTTTGCGTTGGTGCGTGGATCGAGGATAGGCGGCGTAATTTTATCGCGGTCTGGAACCGGATCAACGGCGCCCCAACCGGATTGTCCAGGCTTGAAATCAACGGTTTGAACGATAGGTTTTGGATTATAACGGGGGGCGACAACCATCGGGAAACGCAGGGAGAATGTGCCTGCATCCTGTTTCACGCTCTGTTGGTATTCAATTTGAATGACGATGGTTTCGCCGGGGCCGATATTGGCGACCGCATTGGTGAACATATTGGGTCTTTGCTGCTCCAGCAGAGAAGCCTTTTTGCCTTCGCGTTTGGCTTGTTCGTAGATTTCGCGGGCCTCGGCTTTGGGTTTGATCAGGCCTTCGATGACACGGTCACCGATTTTCATTTTCAATGTATCGACCGCGCTGTCGTCAGGAAGTGGAAAGACATAAATGCCTTCAACCCAGCTTTTCGAGGGGTTTACGAAACGCTGGGTGACGACAGCACGGGCGATGGGGCCAGAAATATCGATTTTGACGCTGGTCGCCAGACGCGGTGCTTCTACGTAATAGCCTTCGCGTTTTGACGGGAATAACAATGCGCCGGAATTGATGTCGTTAGGGCGAACAAGAGTTGCGGAGGCTAACTCGATTGCTTGTCCTGTGGTTTGCGGTGATTGAGCTGCATGCACCATCTGAACAGTAGCAAAGCTGGACACAATAATTGTCGCAACAATTGCGAATCTTTTCCAGAGCGTGCGGTTTTTTGCGTGGGTTTTATAAAACGCATGCTTTGTCCCAAGATTATGCATCATTTTGTCCTTGTCATTTCTGGTCGTTCTAAATTTCATGGTTTTAAAAAAACAGAGCTTTTGGGCGATGATTGGTGGGAAATAAGGCAAGCTCGGACAGTTTATGTGGTCATATTTAGGCAAGGCGTCTCATATATGACTGAAATCTGTCGTTATATTTTCATTGTTGTTTGCTAGAAACTCTGACAAAGAGGGAGTGAGCAGGGGTGCCATTCTGGGGGAATAGATACGCATGTGGTGCGCTGGATTTATGCTTGAAATGTTTAATCGTGTTCGGGTTTTGATACTTTTGGCAGTTTTGATGGTTGCGGGCATGCCTGCATCTATCGCTGGTCCGTATCTGGTTATTGATGCAGATACCAAGCTTGTGATCTCTCATGAGGATGCTCATCGGCGTTGGGCGCCAGCTTCGCTCACCAAGATGATGACGGCTTATGTGACATTTTCTGCGATCAGATTGCAGCATCTCTCTTTTAAATCGCCCGTGACGATGACTGCTCGCGCCATAATCGAACCGCCTTCAAAAATGGGCTATCCGCCGGGAACCGTATTTACCATCGATCAGGCGATCAAAATTATCCTTGTGAAATCGGCCAATGATGTGGCTATGGCATTGGGGGAGGCTGTTGGCGGCAGTGAAGAGAAATTCGTTGCTCTGATGAACTCTCATGCCAGGCGCTTGGGCATGACCAATACAAATTTTGCCAATCCAAATGGCTTGCCGGACGATACTCAATATACCAGTGCGGTTGATATGGCTCGCCTGACGTTGGCAATCCAGAAGGATTTCCCGCAACACGCGCATTATTTTAAAATTCCCGGATTGAAATCCGGTAGGCGTCGTTTGCGTAATTATAATCGTCTACTGACCCGCTTCAAAGGGACGACGGGGATGAAGACCGGGTTTGTTTGTGCCTCGGGCTATAATGTGGTTGTGACCAATGAGCGGAAGGTTAAGCAAAAAACCAGACGGTTGATTGCCATTGTAATGGGCGCACGTACGGGGCGTGCGCGTAATGCGTTGGCGGCGCAGTTGCTCACGGAAGCTTATGAAAAACCGGCTGGCTTCGTGCTTTATAATCTGGAAAACCTCCCGGCGGAACTTGGTATCAATCTCGTTCCCGCCGATATCACCGAAGATGTTTGCCGAGGCAAAAAGAGGTCTAAGGCGCAGCGCGAGGCGGCAAAAAAAGACAAAAAGACTAAAAAGAAAAAGGTCCACACTCTCAGTCTCAAGGAGCGTGAAAAGAAATATTTGAGCAAGCCGTTTAATATCGGCGAATATCTCAAAATCAGACTTGGCAGGGCCACGGGCCCTAATCCGCATGGTATCCGGGTTTCATCCACGGGTGGTACGCCGAAAGATGCGATTGCCACGCCGAACCGGAAGCCGCTTAGCGAATGCGATATGAAAACGCCGGCGCAATTGGCTGAAACCGAGCTGCCGAAGATCAAAATCAAGAAAATCTCCGGGAAGAAAAAACGTCGTAAAAAGAGCCGGAAGAAAAAGAAGAGATCGGCTGTTGTCGCGCAGATTTTAAGTTGCATTCCGCGCCCTATGGCAAAGCCGGTTCTGGAACCCATTGATGGTCTGGAGCAGGTCAGTATCGGGGCAGGGGGAGCGCGGCCTTATTTGCCAACCAAGCGCCCGGAAGCTGCAAAAAGCGAATAGCGCGTGGACGTGACTATTGCGTCGTTAAAGCGACTTGCCAAAGGTCAAAAATGGGCATAGAAATTTGATGATGAGGTTGTTGGGCCTGAGCACTCCTAGGCTCCGCCGCTAAATCATGAAAATCATTTATCAAATTTTAGCATCCAACTTTTACGGAGCATTATCATGGCCTTTATTGCCGATATACTTTCTCGCGTCGTTCCCTCTGCAACCATCGCAGTTGCGCAAAAGGGACGGGAATTGAAGGCGGCCGGGCGTGATATTATCGGTCTTGGCGCAGGCGAACCTGATTTCGATACGCCGGATAATATTAAGGCAGCGGCCATTGATGCGATTAATCGCGGCGAAACCAAATATACGCCAGTGCCCGGAATTATGCCTCTGCGCGAAGCCATTTGCGCCAAGTTTAAACGGGAAAACAACCTGGAATATACCCCCGATCAGGTGATCGTTGGTACAGGCGGCAAGCAGATTTTGTATAATGCGTTTGTTGCAACGCTGAACCCCGGCGACGAAGTGTTGATCCCCGCACCATATTGGGTGAGTTATCCCGATATGGTTTTGCTCAATGGTGGTGAACCGAAGTTCATTGATACGACCATGGAAAATGATTTCAAACTTACAGCCGAGCAATTGGATGCCGCGATTACGCCAAAAACCAAGTGGCTGATATTCAACTCGCCTTCCAACCCATCGGGTGCAGCTTACAATCACGATGAACTCAAAGCGCTGACCGATGTTTTGTTGAAACATCCTCATGTGTGGATTTTGAGTGATGATATGTATGAGCATCTTTGCTATGGCGATTTCACCTTTGTTACTCCGGCAGAAGTTGAACCCCGTCTTTATGACCGCACGCTGACCATGAATGGCGTTTCGAAAGCCTATGCCATGACCGGTTGGCGCATTGGGTATGCTGGTGGTCCGCAAGAGCTGATCAGTGCGATGAACAAAATTCAGAGCCAGCAAACGTCCGGTGCCTGCTCGATTGCTCAATGGGCAGCCGTTGAAGCGCTGAACGGGACACAGGATTTTATTGCTGAGCGTCGTGCGATCTTTGAAGAGCGCCGTGATCTGGTGGTTTCCATGCTCAATCAGGCTCCCGGCATTACCTGCCCAAGCCCTGAAGGTGCGTTTTACGTTTATCCATCCGTGAAAGAATGCATGGGCAAAACGGCGCCTAGTGGCAAAGTGCTTGAAACCGACGAGGATTTTGTCAGTGAATTGCTTGAAACCGAAGGGGTGGCCGTGGTGCACGGTACAGCTTTTGGTCTTGGGCCAAACTTCCGGGTATCCTATGCAACTTCAACAGAAGCACTCACTCAAGCCTGCGAACGTATCCAACGTTTTTGTGCGGCGCTCAAATAGGGTTTTGTTCAGATAAGCTGTGTTATAAATATCGCTATTGGGACAAAAGCGGATAAATGGTGTGAGATTGCTTGGTTGAGCGGTTTTCACACCGTTTAAAATAGGCTATGAAGCGGGCTTATTGCGTGATGGGAGTAGTGGGTTTGAATTTTTGCAGATCAGTTTTTACAGGGTTGACCTTGGCGAGTGCGCTTTTGGTGAGCACCTTTGGTGTATCTGCCCAGCAAATCCTCGATTCTACGCCCATTGCCCAACAAACCGATGCTGTTTCAGGTATTAATTTTACCGCTTCTGCACAGGCTGGTTTTGTTGGCGGTAATTCGAATCATATGCTCGTTGGCTCTTTCACCACACCGCTTTGGTCTGCTTTTGGTACGCAGGTGGATTTGGCGATTGGTCAATATCGGGACGATTACACCAGTGCTGCTGGTGGATTGCACATTTTCTGGCGTGACCCAAGCGTAGGGATGTTCGGAATTTACGGTGATTACGGCTATATCAATCCGGAGCATTCTGGGCGCGTTGGCTTTGAAGGTTCGATCTATAATGGTCGTTATACGCTGGACTTTCTTGCGGGCGCTCGTTTTGGTCAGCACGTTTATACGAAGGCTTTTGACGAGATCGATTTCTCCTATTACTTCACCGACAATTTCCGTGGCTCAATTGGCCATCGTGGCACCTCGCGTGGCAATGTTGCCAATGTGAATTTTGAAGTGGCCAGCCCGAATTATACCGGTTGGAGCCTTTATGGTGATGCTGAAGTTGGCGAAGATGATTATACCGCAGCTCATATCGGGCTTCGCTTTGCATTTGGCAGTGGTTCAGATGCTTCCCTGATCGAGCGTGACAGACAATCTTCCGTTAAGATCAGAATTCCACGCGGTATTGCTGATGATACCCAGTGTGGCGTATTGCCAAATGCCAAGCCTAAAACATGGTGGCGTGCGCGCATGTGGTTGCTCTGTGCATCCAAAGATGAGCTGGCTGCTGAAGGCGCAGTGATCAAAGTAAAATAAGGCTTTTGACGCAATTGTGAGAAGATATTTGTTGAATATCTTCGTTTTCTCCCCGTAGATGGTCTGGTCTTGGAAGAATTCTTCCATACCCAAATGTCAACGGAGCGCCATCACAATGCATAAATCCGGAAAATATATAAATCTGAGTGCTTATCGCGCCAATCGACCTAGCTGGGCGCTGCCTGAGCACGATGCGACGCCGGAAGCTGCGTTTCTCAATCGTCGCGAGCTGTTAAAAGGCCTTGGGATGGGTGCCGGGCTTGTCGCTGGTATTGGCGGTACGTTGTTTGATGCGGGGCAGGCTTATGCAGCCGAAGACCCTAGTGCTGGTCTTTATCCGGTCAAGCGCAATGAGGCATTCAAGTTGTCGCGCGATATCACGCCTGAGAAGGTGAACTCCGAATATAATAATTTCTATGAATTTGGTTCTCATAAGCAAATCTCCGCTGCGGCGCAGAGCCTGAAAATCAGACCTTGGGAAATTGCGATCGATGGGTTGGTGGAAAAACCAATGACCATCGGGATTGATGATCTGCTGGCTAAAATGCCGCTTGAAGAGCGTCTCTATCGCCACCGCTGCGTGGAAGCGTGGTCGATGACCATTCCGTGGTCCGGGTTTGCACTGAGCGAGCTGGTGAAGCTTGCCAAGCCCACCTCGGGTGCAAAATTTCTGCGCTTTGAGACATTTTTAGATCCTGATGTTGCTACCGGCCAAAAACAGACGTGGTATCCGTGGCCCTATGTGGAAGCGGTGACGATTGAAGAGGCGACCAATGATCTGGCCTTCATGGTGACGGGGGCCTATGGCAAACCGCTGGCGAAACAATTTGGTTCGCCTTTGCGATTGGCTCTACCTTGGAAATTTGGATTTAAATCCATCAAATCCATTGTGAAAATCAGTTTTACCGATACGCGCCCGAAAAGCTTTTGGGAATCGCTTAATGCCAAGGAATATGGGTTTTGGGCTAATGTGAACCCGGAGGTTCCCCATCCGCGTTGGTCTCAGGCGGATGAACGCATATTGCATACAGGCGAGCGTGTACCGACTTTATTGTTCAATGGTTATGGTGAGCAGGTTGCGTCGCTCTATGAGGGCATTAAAGGCGAGCAGCTCTTTCGTTAGGCTCACGGCATATCCTCAACATTCTTGTTGGCATGTCTTCGACATGACGTTCGGGCCTGCGCATGCGCAGCGCGGCTAGCGCCGGGCGGCTCTTCGCCGCTTCGCTTTCCTGTGAGAACAGAAAAGCTCTAGAAAGATCGCGAGAAAAAATTCCAAAAAAAAAGCCGGGAGACTCGACCCGGCTTATCAGTTTGGAGGCAAACAGGCCTCCAAGAGGGGAACAGTTGAAAACGCATCGCTATCGGGAGGAAGTGATAAGCGATGCACAACTGGGTCGATTATTGAATATGTTAACGTGTTGAACAATGCACAAATTCGCAGAGCTGCTATGCAATTTGGTCATAATGTGGCGGGTTTTCGCCTGAATTGTGGCTTTCCATGGTGATATTTTATCTATTCGTATGATCTAAGCTTTGTAGATCGTATTTATTAAGCTGGGAAAAGTAAAAAACTCATTTTATCTTTGCAAGCGATTCGCGAATATATACAGCAGTCATCAAATCCAGATGCGCGCCGCCACCATTTTTGAATATTGTAATTGCGCTCTTATTGGAGCGGCTGATCTTGCGATTGCACAGATCGTATAGATCGCCCCGAACATCATCGGATTTAATCGCGCCGCTTTGCAACGGTATCATCAATTCACCGATGTGATGGATGGTGGTTTCAAAAGAATCGACGAACAGTTCCGATTTTTGCAGCAGGGCATCATCGGCTTCGCGCATATCGGACTTGAAAGCGCCGATTAAATCCACGTGGGTTCCTGGAGAAACCCAATCGCCTTTCAGAATAGGCTCGATGGCCATGGTTGCGCATGAAATAATGTTGGCTTCTTTCACAGCAGCTTCTAAGTCAGTAACAATTTCAATGGTGAAACCAAGTGCGCTCAATTCCTCAACTAGGTTTTTAGCCCTTTGTCTCGTGCGGTTCCATAGGGTGAATTTTTTCAGGGACGGGAAGACCTCTCGGTAGGCTTGGAACAGAGATTTTGCCACTGTGCCTGCTCCCACTACTAGTAAATTGGTTGGCTGTGGCGCGGCAAGCAACCTTGCTCCGAGCACGCTGTCACCAGCGGTTTTCCATTTGGTCACCAATATGCCATCGATCACTGAATTCACGGTGCCAGTTTCCCCATCAAATAATAGAGCTGCGCCCTGAACGCTTGGTAAATCAATGTTTTGCGGAAATATGCTCATGGATTTTAGCAACATGCCTAGGCCTTCAATCCATGCACCTCGATTGAGCAGGCTATTGCCGGAGTTCTGCAAAAGAAGATCGCCAATATCGGCTTTCTTTAGCTTATGCCCGGCCTCTAATGCGTCGGCGATACCGGACCATGAAAGCAGATGGTCGGCATCCTGAAAGCTGATATTATCCAAAGCTTAGTATTTCCATTGGCGGGCCTTGCCAATCAGGAAGTCGCGGAATGCTTTAAGCTTTGCGGAGCCGCGTAGTTCCTCGGTGTAGCAAAAGTAGGTGTCGAAAGTCGGGGTTTCAAAATCAGGCATGATGTGGATGAGTTTGTGCTGCTCATCAACGATGTAGTCGGGCAGGAGCGCAATCGCCATGCCGGATTCCACCACTTTGCGCAGGGCCTGAATGTTATTGGCTTCAAAGCTTGGGACGCGCGACTGGTGCGGCGGCATTCCCGATGTCATCAGGGAATTGAGGCCGGAAAGATAAGCCGGGGCGTTTTGGCCGAAAGTAGCAATGCGATGATTATCCAGATCGTCAAGATTGTGCGGCTGACCATATCGTTTGACGTAGCTTGGGGAGGCGAAAACGTGGAAATGCACTGTGAACAGGCGGCGCTGAATCAAATCCGGTTGTTTTGGCTGGCGCAATCTGATGGCGCAATCGGCCTGACGGGTAGCTAGATCCAACTCCTCGTTTTCCAGCAGTAATTGCAACTTCACATCGGGGTAAAGATCAAGGAATTCCGGAATTCTGGGGGTGAGCCAGCCAATGCCGAGGCCAACCGTAGTGGTAACGCGGAGCTTGCCCTCTGGTTTTTCCTTTGAATCCATCAACTGGGTTTCAACAGCATCAAGTTTTAGCAATACATCGTGGGCGGTGTGGTAAAGGGTTTCACCCTGTTCTGTCATCACCAGACCACGGGCGTGGCGGTTGAACAGGGACAAGCCCAGATTTTGCTCTAAACCGCTGATTTGACGTGAAATCGCTGATTGGCTCAAATTAAGCTTGTTAGCCGCCTTTGTGAAACTTCCAGCCTCCGCCACAGCGTGAAAAATACGCAGCTTATCCCAATCCATAATGTTCCCCGTCGGGCAGTTTCTGCCTCGTCGTTTGGAGGCGTTTTCACCTCCTAATTGTTATTATCGGAAATATAATTGTCGTCAGGACAAGTAACTTCCAAGTGTTATTCCGCAGCTTCGCTAATATTTTCGCTCTCGGCAAGGTATTTTTCAACTTCTAATGCTGCCATGCAACCCATTCCGGCAGCGGTTACCGCCTGACGGAATATATCATCGGTGATGTCGCCGGCTGCAAATACACCGGGAATTTCGGTGGCGGTGGAGTCTGGTGCAGTCCATAAATAGCCCGATGATTTTTTCTTCAACTTACCCTCAAACAGTTCTGTTTGCGGTGCGTGGCCGATGGCGATGAAGACGCCGTCCATGTCCATTTCGGTGATGTCACCGGTTTTGGTATTTCTTATTTTTATGCCGTTGGCTGATGGCGGGAAACCGTCTGTTCCGACCACTTCTGCTAATTCGCTATCCCACAGGATTTCCACATTTTTCTTGGCAAACAGGCGTTGCTGCAAAATACGCTCGGAGCGTAACTCGTCGCGGCGGTGGATGAGGGTTACTTTTGAGGCCAGATTGGAGAGGTATAGCGCTTCTTCAACGGCGGTGTTGCCGCCGCCAATGACTGCTACTTCTTTGCCTTTATAGAAGAAGCCATCGCAAGTGGCGCAGGCAGATACCCCGAAGCCCATGAATTTTTCTTCGGACGGAAGGCCAAGCCATTTGGCTTTCGCGCCGGTGCAGATGACCAGTGCGTCGCCGGTATAGACCTGACCGGAATCACCGATGGCCTTGAACGGGCGGCTATCGAGATCAACTTCCATGATGTGATCGTTGATGATGTTGGTGCCAACGTTTTTGGCTTGTGCCAGCATTTGTTCCATCAGCCATGGTCCTTGAATGGGATCGGCAAAGCCGGGGTAATTTTCCACATCGGTTGTGATGGTCAATTGGCCACCCGGCTCAATGCCTGCAACGAGAACCGGCTCCAAAAGCGCACGGGCGGCATAGATTGCGGCGGAATATCCGGCGGGGCCTGAGCCGATGATGAGGCATTTTGTGTGAATAGGGTCCATGAATGCGGTCCTGAAAATTACAAATTGTTTCCATGATTAGATAGCAATTGTGAGGGGAAGATTTCAAGGGTTGGAAAGTAGAAGCTGTGGAAGTAGAGGGAATATTTTGCTTCTAGGAGGCCAGTTCCCGGTAGATTTCGATCAGTTTGTTCGCTTCGACTGAAATGTCGAAATTTTCGACCATATGAGTGCGGCTCTGAGTGGAAAATTCTGCACGGTTTTTATCGTTGGAGATTAGCTTTTCAACGGCTTCTATCATTTGCGGGAGATTGTTGCGGTTGATCAAATGGCCGGTCTTATCTTCGATGATCAATTCCGGGAATGCGCCGACTTTTGTTGCGACGACCGGGGTGCCGCAGGCCATGGCTTCCAGCGGGGTAAGGCCGAAACCTTCCCATCTTTGAGGGGCAACGAATAGATCCAAAGCCTGATACCATTGGGCTATTTGATCGACGGGGACTTCGCCAGCAAAGAGGATGCGGTCTTCCAGACCTGCGGTCGCTACTTTTGCTTTTAGTTCTGCCAGAAATCCTGTGTGTTGTTCGGTTGCTCTGCCCAGGATCACTGCGCCCCAATCGGAATGTTTTGGTAGAATCTCCAACATGGTGTCGACGAATAAATCGGTGCCTTTTTGCGCCCGGATGCGGCCGAAACAGCCGATTAATTTTAATTCCGGTAGTTTGAGGGCTTTGCGTGCATCGGAAATGGAAGCGGGGGGCTGGAAATCGGTGGTGTTGATGCCGTGATAGACGACGCTTGCCGGAACCTTTAGATAGGCTTTCCCGGCGTTGGAGGTGGCTACGATCTTGTCCATTTGGCGGATCAGGAATTTGGTATAGGCGCTGTGCTCGCGCTGGGATGCGGAGGTGAAAAGCAGCTTTAGCTTTTTCCGCAAGATATGTTTTAGGAACAGACCCAGCAGCATTTCCATGTTTCGCCGTGCGTGCCAGACGGTGGGGGTATTCAGCGTGAGCAGAGCGCCCAGCGACATACGCGGGGTATGGTCAGGCAAGCCCACGCCGAAGCTGACAATGTCGATTGTCTTTGCCTGTAGCGGGACCAGCCGAACAATGGTCGAGGTCACGCCGGAAAGCCTGCGGTTTAAATTGGGCGCTATGACTTTGAGTTCATTTCCCAATTTAAGCGTCCTGCTTTAGATGAATTTCACCGAAAGAATTTCGTAGGCTTTTGCACCGCCGGGGGCTGCAACTTCTATGCTGTCGCCTTCGGATTTTCCAATCAGGGCGCGGGAAATCGGGGAGGAAATCGAAATTTTCCCCTTCTTTACGTCAGCTTCCTGATCGCCAACGATCTGGTAGGTTTTTTCTTCGTCAGTGTCTTCATTGACTATTTGCACTGTGGCGCCAAATTTGACGGTGTCGCCGGTAAGGCTTTGGACATCAATGATTTCAGCCAGTGTCAGCAACTCTTCCAGTTCCGCGATGCGGCCCTCATTCAGGCTTTGCTGTTCTTTGGCTGCGTGATATTCGGCGTTTTCCGACAAATCGCCATGGGCGCGCGCTTCTGAGATATCGCGAATGATCGATGGACGATCTTCCGACTGGCGACGTTTTGATTCTGCGACGAGATCGGCGTGACCGCCCTCTGTCATTGGAAATTTATCCATAGTTTACCCCATAAACTTTGCTTGGCGGAGGAAAGCTGCCTTTTGCAATGCCTATTCGTTTGTTTTGACACACAATTTATCCGAAAACCGATTCCCACTTTTCGGATTGTGCACGACTGTGAAACATCCCATTTTTTGAATGTTCAATTGGAATTTTTGACCAAAAGAAAACGGCCTCCGAAATGCAACTCCGTGGCCGTATTACTTTCTTCAATCGCCTTTATAGCAGGATTATGCCTGAAAATTCCAGTATTTTCTGTTGTTTGCACATGAACTGCCAAATTTGGCGGTTAGGCAAAATATTCTTGCAACGATTTCACTGTCATTGGACCTTCAATCAGGGCTTCGATTGCCTCTGCTGCGGCAAGCGCTCCAGCGATCGTCGTGTAATAAGGAACGCGTTGCAAAAGTGCTGTTTGACGCAAAGAGCGGCTATCGGAAATCGCTTTCACACCGGAGGTTGTATTAAATAACAGCTGTATCTGCTTGTTATGAATGGCGTCTTCCACGTGAGGGCGTCCCTCAAGCACTTTGTTGATGCGCTCGCTGGGAATACCGTTCTCGGTGAAGAAACGATGGTTGCCGCCGGTTGCCAGAATTTTGAAACCGAGCTTATGCAGTCGTTTGACGGCAGGCAGGATGCGCGGCTTGTCGTGATCCTTGACCGAGATGAAAACCGTGCCGCTCAGGGGCAAGGTAATGCCTGCACCAAGCTGGGATTTTGCAAATGCCATTGGGAATTGATGATTCAGTCCCATGACTTCGCCGGTGGAACGCATTTCGGGGCCGAGCAATGTATCGACGCCGGGGAACCTGGCGAATGGGAACACGGCTTCTTTAACAGCGATGTGTTTAAGGCCTGCGATATCCGGTTTGCCGCCATAGGCATCCATGGCTTCGGACAGACTTGCGCCTGCCATGATGCGGGCTGCAATTTTTGCGACCGGTGCGCCGATGGTTTTTGCGACGAACGGCACGGTACGTGAGGCGCGTGGGTTAACTTCCAGCACGTAAATATCATCGCCTTTGATGGCGTATTGTACGTTCATCAGGCCGCCAACATTGAGTGCCAGTGCCATCTCGTGGGTCTGGCGTTCGAGTTCGGCAAGAGTTTTGGCTGACAGGCTATGAGCGGGGAGGGAGCAGGCACTATCGCCAGAATGAATGCCGGCTTCTTCGATGTGTTCCATAATGCCGCAAACAAAGGTGTCTTTGCCATCGCAGAGACAGTCGACGTCTACTTCGATGGCGTCCTGCAAATAGCTGTCGATCAGCACTGGTGCGTCGCCTGATACGATTACGGCTTCCTTGATATAACGGTCGAACTGGGCTTCGTTATGAACGATTTGCATGCCGCGTCCGCCGAGCACATAGGATGGACGAATGACCACCGGATAACCAATGCGGTTAACGGCTGCTTTTGCTTCTTCGGCGTTTCTGGCAATGCCATTGTTCGGTTGTTTCAGATTTAGATTGTGCAGCAATTTCTGAAAACGATCCCGGTCTTCTGCCAGATCAATAGCGTCAGGCGAGGTGCCGAGAATTGGCACGCCAGCATCTTCCAAAGCGTTGGCAAGGTTCAGTGGTGTTTGGCCGCCGAACTGTACGATGACGCCTTTGAGTGTTCCTGCTTCCGTTTCCACATGGATCACTTCCATCACATCTTCGATGGTGAGCGGTTCGAAATAGAGCCGGTCGGAAGTGTCATAATCGGTGGAAACGGTTTCCGGATTACAGTTGATCATGATAGATTCAAGACCAGCATCTTCAAGGGCGAAGGCTGCATGGCAGCAGCAATAATCAAACTCGATGCCCTGACCGATGCGGTTTGGTCCGCCGCCCAGAATGATAACCTTGTCGCGGGACGAGGTTTGCGTTTCGCTTCTCACTTCGCCGCAGAATGGCACCTCATAGGTGGAGTACATATAGGCGGTGGGGGAGGCGAATTCAGCGGCGCATGTATCGATGCGTTTATAGGCCGGGCGGACGTTCATATCGCGCCGCGTCGTTGCTACTTCGCTTTGAGACTGGCCGGTTAGGGTTGCAAGTCTTGCATCGGAAAAGCCCAGCGCTTTGATGGCGCGCATGTTTTGTTCGTCGGTTGGAAGACCGTGTTCTTTGATGCGCTCTTCGGTATCGACGATGGTTTTGATCTGTTCCAGAAACCATGGGTCGATTTTGCAGGAGGCGTGGATGGTTTTCAGCGATGCGCCTTCGCGCATGGCCTGAGCTACCTTTAACAGACGGTCGGGGCGAGGTGTTCCGAGAGCTGCCCTGATGGCGGCTTTATCTTCGCCGGCGCCCATGCCTTCAATTTCGATGTCGTCCAGCCCGTCGAGGCCGGTCTCTAAGCCGCGCAAAGCTTTTTGAAGGCTTTCAGGGAAAGTTCTGCCAATGGCCATGACTTCGCCAACGGATTTCATGGAAGTGGTCAGCACATCGGAAGCGGCTGTGAATTTTTCAAATGCAAAGCGCGGGATTTTGGTGACCACGTAATCGATTGATGGTTCGAAGGATGCTGGTGTCGCGCCGCCGGTGATGTCGTTGTCGAGTTCGTCCAACGTGTAGCCGACTGCGAGGCGGGCTGCGACCTTGGCAATCGGGAAGCCGGTGGCTTTTGAAGCCAAGGCGGATGAGCGTGAAACGCGCGGGTTCATTTCAATCACGACGAGGCGGCCATCGGCAGGGTTCACAGCGAACTGCACATTGGAGCCACCGGTTTCAACGCCGATTTCCCGCAGAACTGCAATCGAAGCGTTCCGCATCATTTGGTATTCTTTATCGGTCAGGGTGAGGGCAGGGGCAACCGTGATGCTGTCGCCGGTATGGACGCCCATCGGGTCGATGTTTTCAATCGAACAAATGATGATGCAGTTATCGGCTTTGTCGCGAACGACTTCCATCTCGTATTCTTTCCAGCCGAGAACAGATTCTTCAACCAGCACTTCATTGGTGGGGGAAGCTTCAACGCCGCCGAGTACCAATTCGTAGAGTTCTTCAAGGGTATAGGCGATGCCGCCGCCCTGTCCGCCCATGGTGAAAGAAGGTCGTACGATGGCGGGCATGCCGGTTTTCTGGCTGGCTTTCAGAGCCTGCATTTGTGCGGTTAGCCGGTGTTCTTCGAGGCGGAGGGTTTCACCATCCATCCATTCTTTGCGGTAGGTATCTTCGGTGCCGGAAGCTTTTGCCTCGATTAGCCCTGCATCGAATTCGTCCTGAAAACGCTTTTTCAATTCAGTGGTATTCACAAAGGACGAGATCGGCGTTGCGAGGCCAATTTTGTGCATGGCGGTGCGGAAGAGGTCGCGATCTTCGGCCTTATCGATGGCGGCGGCGTCCGCGCCGATCATTTCTACGTCGTATTTATCGAGCGTGCCCATCTTCTTTAGCGAAAGAGCGGTGTTCAGCGCGGTTTGTCCTCCCATGGTAGGCAGCAGCACCAGCTTATCATTGGGACGGGATTCGCGTTCGCGTTTGATAATTTTTTCGACGACTTCCGGGGTGATGGGTTCGATATAGGTGGCATCGGCCAGATCCGGGTCGGTCATGATGGTGGCCGGGTTGGAGTTTACCAGAATGATCCGGTAACCTTCCGCCTTCAGCGCTTTACAGGCTTGCGTACCGGAATAATCAAACTCACAGGCTTGCCCGATCACAATTGGCCCCGCGCCAATGATGAGTATTGAATCGATGTCCTGACGTTTAGGCATGAAAAATCCGTCTTTTCTCGCAAAAAAATCCCGGCGACAAAAGTGGCCCGGATGTGTGAAATTATTTGTGTGGCTGAAACGGCCTTATAGGGTAAAGGCACGGGCTATGGAAGGGCGCAGGCGCGTTATTTTGCGATTTTCACAATCTGTTTGAAAAGCCCGGCAATTGCGCCCTGATTTTTAGGTGGATTTGCATGAAGCACTTATTCTTTGGGACCGCTATAGGATTTAATGCCTGTGGAAAGAGCGTAGCAGGCCAGTTCGACGGTTTTCGGGATTTCTACATCCTTGCCGTCACGCTGCCCTTTTTCATAATATTGAATGACGCGTTTCTTCAGACCCAATTGGTCTGATGCATCTTTTTGCTTGAGATTCATGGCTTTGCGCCATGCTTTGAATTGTTCAGGTGTCATAGACTGCCTTACCCCTGCTTTAGGCTTTACTAGAAAATAGTGTTTCCCATTGTTTTGCAGTTTTTGCAATTTCTGATTTGAATCATTCTTAACAAAAATGCACCTTGTGCACTTTTTTCTTGACAAATATGCACGGTGTGCGCATATAACAGTTCGAGACCGTGCTGGGACTAAGAACAAAAAAAGGAACAGAGCATGTTAGGTGATATTTATTTGTCAAAAGGGGCTATGCGCAGACGTTATATTGACGTGCATAATCACGCGAAGATTTCCTGCGGAATATCTGCATTTTTTCGTAAATTGACGCGGATTTTTAAGTAAATCCTCCCACTATCCCACGTGAACCAAAAGGCATCGCAATATTTGCGATGCCTTTTTTGTTTGTGATCTGGCTTTAGTGCAAAATGCAATTTGCTTTGCTTCCGGTTTTGCTTAAAATACGTCGCAACGAGGAGGGCTTTGGCCCAAAATTTACCAAAAAACGAAGGTGAGAATTCCATGCGCTGGAAAGGTCGTCGCAGAAGTAGCAATGTCAGAGATGTGCGCGGGAGTGGCGGCGGTGGCGGTTTTCGTATGCCCAGCGGCATGGGGCGTGGGCGCAGAGCTGGTGGTGGCATAAGATTGCCCACAGGCGGTCGGCGGCGCGGCGGCGGTGGTTTTGGCCTTGGTACGATGATAATTATTGGTCTGGTGCTTTGGTTCTTGGGCATTAATCCGTTGACGTTGTTGGGTGGCCTCGGTGGCGGAATAGGTGGAGGAACAGGACCTTCCATCACGCCAAAAACATCCTCGCCGCAGTTTGATCGTAAAGCTGGAACAGGTGGCAAACAGGACGAGATGCGTCAGTTTGTTTCGACCATTTTGGGTTCCACCGAGGAGATATGGACCGGTATTTTCAAATCCTACGGCAAGAAATATCCCAAGCCTGAATTGGTGCTTTTCACAGGGCAGGTACGTTCAGCTTGCGGATTTGCTTCTGCAGCATCTGGTCCGTTTTATTGTCCCGGCGACAGCAAGGCTTATATCGATTTGTCATTTTATGATCAGTTGGCCAAGCAATTTGGTGCCAAGGGCGATTTCGCGCAGGCTTATGTGCTGACCCATGAAATTGGTCATCACGTACAAAATGTGCTCGGCATTTTGCCGCAGTTCAACAAGATGCGGCGGCGCATGGGCAAGGTTGAGGCCAATAAAATGTCGATAAAGGTGGAACTACAAGCTGATTGTTTTGCCGGTGTCTGGGGCTATTACGTTAATCGAGAAGGGTGGCTCGAAAAGGGTGATCTGGAAGAGGCGTTGGTTGCAGCCAACCAGATTGGCGATGATACCATTCAGCGCCGTACCCAAGGTTATGTGGTGCCGGAGAGTTTCAACCACGGCACATCAGAACAAAGGCGCAAATGGTTTAAGCGCGGTTTTGATACAGGCCGGATTGAGTCTTGCGATACTTTTAGTTAGTTAAGGCGATTGGGGGCAAGTGGCCTAATAGGTTACAATCAACCATTCGCCCAGAACTTTGCGGCCCTCTGAGCATATCAATGCGCGGTCATTATCGCTCATTGCTTCGATATCGGGGATGTCAATCCATTGGGTTGGTTTTGAGGTTAAAATCCTATGTTTTGCATCTTTGGGAAGCCTTGCAATGAGTGCCTCGCGCAGGGAAAGCCCTTCTTTCATCATTCTGTCGTGTAATTCGATGATGATGGTGGTGCCTTTTAAATCATTGAGCACCTTTTTGCTCAGGACAGAAAATTCTGCACCCTCTATGTCGCACAGCAACAATCCTGTTTCGGGTTTGTAATGCAATTCTGCTAGTTGCGGGCCTACGCTGTCATCGGCAATTCCGCGGATGACGACATTTTCTGCTACGCCGTTTTGAACTGCATTATCCTTGACCGCTTCTCGCCCTTTTTTGGTCATCTCGAAGGCGATTGATCGCTTGGCCAGACCGCCAATTAAAACGCCGAGTGAGAAATACCCGTCAGCGGCTCCGAAATTCACCACATCCTCAAACGGGCCAAGATCGACAATTTCCTGCATTACCTCCGGCTCATAAACGCCAAGTATTTTGCCGCCCAAAGTGCCGCGAGAGGTATTTGCATTGCCATTGATTTTCAGCCCTTTGAAGGGGCCGCGCTGGATCACGCCATCATATTTATTGAAAATAGCGATGGAAACTGACTTGCGCCTGAGTTTGGTGAAGGCTTTTTCAAGGGCGGCCATCAATTTCGACATTGTAGGTCTCTCTGTTTCGGGTTCATCTTCCTTTAACAGGACCGGTAGAGGGAAACCAGCCTCTTTCATCTTGGTGGCTGTAGGTTCAAAAGCCCTCGAATTGGAGGCTTGAGATTGGTATTGCGAAACTTGGAAAACGTGGTATTCAATTTTGTCTTGTCAGGGGCCTTTTGTGCTAAAAGGTTTTGACAAAATTTGGAGAGGTGCCAGAGTGGTCGAATGGGGCGGTCTCGAAAACCGTTGAGCTCTCGCGAGTTCCCAGGGTTCGAATCCCTGTCTCTCCGCCACCCTACGTCCTTTGGGCTTCGGGTGGCTGGCCACCTTTTGGGGAAGGGTGACGGCGTTTAGTCAGTTGCCTTTTTCGCGGCGGCCGGATTTGACGGTCGTCCTGCGCGCTGGCCAATCCAGACGCTGCCTAGCACGATGGTGACGCCCAAAAACTGGAGTGGGCTGAGGCTTTGATTGAGGACTATCCAACCCAAGATGACTGCGCTCACGGGGGCGAGGAAGCCTAGTGGGGCGATGATGGATGGTTCAAATTTTGCGATGCCCCGGAACCAGAGGATGTAAGTGAGGGCCGCGCCGATCAGTCCTAAATATGTGATTCCTATAATGTTGGTTGTGGTGAGGGTTGGGAATTCTGGCTCCAGCCACAGGGCTGCAGGTAATAATAATATTCCCCCTGCGGTGAGCTGCCATGCGGTGAAGGTCAAAGGGGAAATCCCGGCCTGCCAGCGGCGGCTTAGAACCGTGCCGCAGGCCATGGATACAGCGCCTCCTAAGCCTGCCGAGATGCCGATGGGATCAAGGGTCGCCTGTGGTGTCAGGATTAATAGGGCAACGCCGAGCATGCCTGCGATCGCTGCGATGATGGAAAGGGTGTAAATTTTGGAACCCAGGATCATCCGTGCCAGAAAAATGACGATCAGCGGCTGGATTGCACCAAGAATTGCAGCGGTGCCTCCCGGTAACCGATAAGCCGCAACGAATATCAACCACCAGAAAATCGAGAAATTGAACGCGCCCAGAATGAATGTTTTGAGCCACATGACTGCGCTGGAAGGTAGTTTTCGGACCAATAATAATAGCAGAAAGCCCGCAGGTAGGGCGCGCAGCAGGGAGATGGTTAGCGGATAACCATCGGGCAGAAATTCGGTGGTTACCAGATAAGTGCTGCCCCAAATTGCTGGTGCGATTGCGGTTAGTATCAGGTCTGTATTGCGCGCCATATTTTGTTATCCAAAATGTATCTTGGTATCAAGATAAAGACAGTTATCTTGACGTCAAGATATATTTTGATAAGAATGAAAAAATGGATGATGTGGATAAAATTACTGCTCAATGGAATCGGGAACGACCCGATCTGGATGTAATTCCTATGGGGCTGATTGGTCGCTTTACGCGGATTTCACATCACTTGTCGCAAGGGATGGAAAAGACATTTGCGGAGCATGGTTTGAACTATGCAAGCTTTGATGTTTTGGCGACTTTGCGCCGTTCTGGTGCGCCTTACAGGCTTTCACCAAATGGCTTGCTGGCCGCCATGATGGTGACTTCCGGCACGATGACCAACCGGATTGACCAGTTGGTAAAAGCTGGTTTGGTGGAGCGGATTCATAATCCAGAGGACCGTCGGAGCGTTTTTATTTCGCTGACGGATAAAGGGTTTGGGATTGTGGACGGGACAGTGACCGCGCATGTGGCGACTCAGAAGAAGCTGGTTTCCGGTCTGTCGAAGGAAGAAGCTTTGAAGCTTAACGATCTGCTGGCCAAATTTATGCGGAGTTTTGAAGAAGACTGACTGGCCATATGCCGGGAAGGTTCTCCCGGCATATTGACGAGGCCAATTATTTGATTTCCGTGACGTCGGCTTGTCCGCCCCCTGTGGAATAGGGGAGGTAGAATTCTACCAGTCGTTCCACATAGTCGGGTAGAGCAGTGGATGTCTCCTGTAGCGGTTTGAATGCGCTCATGGCATTCCACCATTGGTGGTAGCGCTTCCATATTGGCCCGATATCGGGAAGGGTGTATCCCTTATAGTGAGGTAGCAGAATTTCGATGCGCTGGGCAAAGGGTGCAAGTGCGATATCGACCGCGCCCGGATCTTTGCCAAAGAAATAGGGGTCATCCTTATCCATATTTGACGTGAAGGTTTTCAGGCCCTGCTCAAGGCTGAATCGAGCGTTTTCTGCTGCTTCGCTGCCCGCCTCGGCTTTCAAGAGACGATAGAGATAGGGGATGATTTTGCTCCCCTGAAAATCGATCCAGAATTTAGCATTTGCCTCAGCGCCATTCGTTGCTGGATAAATCGATGTTTCGTTTGGGAATTGTACATCGAGATATTCCAGCACTCGAATTGAATCGGGAACTGTTATGTTCTGATTCTCGTCAATGATGACGGGGACCTGACCGGTTCCTCGTGAAATTTCCATCCACTCAGGCGTTTTTTCATATGGGTCGATTTCGATATAATCGTGGTCGATGTTTTTGTGGACTAAGCCCATCCAAGCTCGCTGCGCAAAGGGGCAATACCATGCAGAATAGAATTTTATATTGCTCATGTTCATGTTCCTTGTTTGGCATGCAAGAGTTCGGTGCTGCTGCTTTTGTGCATAGCATTTTTCAACAGGAAGCCGAATAACTTTACCGGGAAACTTCGCGGGATGAAGTGATTTTCCCATGTATAGAACCTGTCGGTAATGTCGGGGACGACGGTGGCTTTTTTCAGATAGCTTGAAGGCCCATGCGCACTACCTGACTTGGCGAAGAATGGTTTGCGAAGGAGTTCCTATCGTAGCTGTATGTTCATCAAGGCCCCGGCTTGGAGCATCCCATTCATGTGCAATCCACCGAGCATAAGCGGCTGTTATTTGCTTATGCGCGCGACCTGGCCACGGGGGCCGGAGCGTGATCCTGAAGCGTTGGTGCAACAATTGATGATTTTGAAAGAGGGCGCGATTGTCATTGCGCATTTTGGTCATACCCGTGATCCGGCGGGGGAGGCGAAGGCCGCTGCCGAGGTTTTGGTTGCTAGCCAAATCTCCTGATTTGCTGAACCGATTATCAATGCTGGTTCACAGTTGCGTTCAGATGGTGGTATAGGGATGGCTGACACTTTGTCTTTTGGGTATTTCAACGATGAACACGCCATCCATTCGCAGTCGTAAACTTGATCATATCAAGCTTGCCATGGAGAGCCGGGATGCAGCGCTCGTTAATCCGGGTTGGGAGGGGATACGCCTTTCGCCCGTGGCACTGCCAATGCTTGATGCCGGTGATATCGATCTGGCTGTTGAATTTTTGGACCATGGTTTGAAAGCACCGATTATGATTGCCGGTATGACCGGCGGTCATGCGGATACCGAGAGTATCAATGCCAATTTGGCGATTGCTGCAAATGAATGTGGTATCGCGATGGGGGTTGGTAGCCAGCGTGCGGCCTTGCAGGATACTTCTCTGGTTTCATCTTATAGCGTGGTGCGTCGTCATGCACCCAAGGCGTTTATCTGTGGCAATATCGGTATTTCGCAATTAGCCGGTGAACCGATGAGTTCAGCGGCAATTTCTGACCTGATTGATATGGTTGAGGCTGATGCAATGGCGGTACATATCAATGTGCTGCAGGAGCTTGCACAGCCTGAGGGCGGCATCATTTTGTCGAATGCTTTGTCTGCGCTTGCTGATTTTATTCGTCGTTGTCCTGTTCCTGTGATTGTTAAAGAGACCGGCTGCGGTCTCGATCAAAAAACCGCTGTGCGTTTGAAAGAAGCTGGTGCTGCGGCGCTGGATATTGGCGGGGCGGGAGGAACGAGCTTTGTTCAGATCGAGGGGGTTCGGGCCGAACAGATAGGAGATACCCGCAAAGCGCGCCTGGCGAAAACCTTTGCCCGTTGGGGCCTGCCCACCGTTGCGTGCCTGTTGCAGGTCAAAGATGTGGGGCTGCCGATGATTGCAACCGGTGGCATTGGCAGTGGTCTGGACGTTGCCAAAGCCTTGGTGTTAGGCGCGGATATGGTTGGTATCGGGCGGCAAATGTTGGCTGCAGCGATGGAAGGGCCGGATGAAGCGGTCGAAGAATTGCGAACGATCATCGAAGAATTGACCATCGCTATGGTGCTGACCGAAAGCGCAAATATTGCAGCACTTAGTGACGTCGAAGTTGAAGTCGTTTAATTTGGCATTTTGCGACAGATGGAACCCTTTGAATAGTTCCGTCTTGTCAGGCACAGCTAATATCATTACGCTTGATGGGTCTGAGGGGAAACAATTTCTGGATTAAACCATGAGCGAAACGCCATCTGAACTATTGAAAAGCTGGATATTTCGGCAACTTCCGGATGCTAGCGCCGAGTGGTTTTGTGATCGCTTGGATAAGCTGGAAGCCGATCCTCAAAAGCAATCCTTTGATATTACTTTTGGCATGATCCCGCGCAAATTGGGTAAGGATGATTTGCAATTGAGCGCGGATGATCTGGCAGCAGCCAATGCTGTGCGCGATGGTTGGAACCCCACCGGTTGGAGCATTGATGCTGCGGCTCGTATTTTGATTTTGACTGATATTTCAACGGATAATGGTGTATCCTTCGCAAAGCGATTCAAAGATCTTCACCGCACTGCCGATTTGGGTGAGCTGATCGCGCTTTATTCCGGCCTGCCGATATATGCCTCGCCCGAGGCGCTGGTTGAACAGGCCGCATTGGGTTTGCGCACCAATATCAAGGCTGAATTTGAGGCGATTTCTCACCGCAATCCGTTTCCTATGGAGCAGTTTGAAGAGAACCCGTGGAACAATATGGTTTTGAAATCCCTGTTCATCGGAGTGATGCTGGAACCCATTCAGGGACTGGACGAAAGAGCTAATCCCGAGTTGGCTCGAATTTTGCGCGATTATGCCCATGAACGGTGGGCTGCGGACAGGTTTGTCTCGCCGGAATTATGGCGCTGTATCGGGCCTTTTGCCAAAGACGAATATCTCGACGATTTCCAAAAGGTTGTAGATGAGGGCAATGAGACCGAGAAGAAAGGCGTGGCGCTGGCGCTTGCTTCTGCGCCGGCATCGACGAAAAAAGACAGCCTTACCGCGCAACTATCCCAGTTTAGCGCAGCAATTCAATCCGGCGAGCTAACATGGACGGCGATTGCCGACGAGATGTTTGATAATTCGCTGGCGATTACCCGAAAAATGAATACCGAAGTGGAACTGACCCGATGATGTTTATTGACTCCCATGCCCATATGATATCCCGGACCACCGATGATTATGAGGCGATGGCTGCTGCTGGCGTGGTTGCGGTGATTGAACCTGCGTTCTGGCTCGGGCAGCCCCGTACCCATGTGGCGACCTATATTGATTATCTGTCTTCGATTGTCGGCTTTGAGCGCTTTCGTGCCGGGCAGTTTGGCATTCGCCATTATTGCACCATCGGTTTGAACTCCAAAGAAGCCAATAATGAAGAATTGGCCGAAGCGGTGATGGAAATTCTGCCGCGTTTCGCGCTGAAAGAGGGCGTCGTTGCCATTGGCGAGATTGGCTATGATGATCAAACCGAGCTGGAAGATAAGTATTTCCGGTTGCAGCTTGAACTTTCCAAGGAAGTTGATCTTCCCGTGATGGTTCACACGCCCCACCGTGACAAGAAAAAAGGCACCAGCCGTTCGATGGATGTGTGCAAGGAACACGGCGTTGATCCCACCAAAGTGGTGATTGATCACAACAATGAAGAGACTGTGCGCGAAGTTCTTGATCGCGGTTATTGGGCCGCATTTTCGATCTATCCGAGCACCAAAATGGGTTCGGCACGGATGGTTGAACTGCTGAAAGAATATGGTCCTGAACGTATTATTATTGATTCTGCCTGTGATTGGGGTATCTCTGAGCCGCTGGGTGTTGCCAAAACTGCGGCACTGGCTGCTCAGCAGGGGGTTGATGAAGAAACCATCCGTCTTGTTTGTTATCAAAACGCGCTGGATGCCTATGGCCAGAGCGGTCAGATGAAAGAAGAAGACTGGCTTAATCCGCCGTCGATTGACCAGCGTACTGTTTATGAAGGCAATTCAATCCTGCGCGGGCAGCGTGAGCCGGTGGTTGGCGATAAAATTGGCGATAATAAAGCCAAGCATTCCCTTGATAATCTGATTATCGAATAGTTTTCGGGATGGATATTGTCGGCGGTGAGACTGGGTTTATTAGGCCTTTTTTACGCATGTCTTGAGAAACTGTTTGTGCCGGACTGGCGGGCAGGGGCGTTTCTTCAATCAGCCATCATAATCAGGACAAACACTTGTTCCACGATATAATCTAATTTTCATTATACATGTGAAGAAAATTTTGCAACGATTGCATATGCCGCGAGTTGGAGGAACCATTCAAGCATGCCCAGCAATGTAGTATTTCGCCGAGAGAAGATCTCGGACCAGTTGTACCATGATTTGTTGAACGGTATTCTTGCGGGAGATTTTCCGCCGCTGAGTTCTCTGCCAACTGAAACTCATCTGGTCAGTGAATATGGCATTCCCAGAACGACGGTCAGGTCAGCGCTGGCCCAATTGAAGGACGAAGGCTTCATCGTTTCGCGTCAGGGTTCGGGCACTATCGTCACTGAGAATATAAACGGGCCGACGGTTCCCTTCACGCCGGATGAAAGTCTGGCTGATTTGGAAAAATGTTATGAATGCAGGATTGCACTGGAACCGGGCATTGCTGAAATTGCCTCGCAGCAACGTACAAAAGAAGATATCGATTTTCTCAATAATCACACTGTGACTTTGGCGGGGCTTGAGGGCGTGGCTGCCAAGCAGTCCGCAGAGGATGCTGAATTCCATCTTCGGTTAGCAGAAATTTCGGGCAATAAGTATTTCATACACATCATGCGCTCGCTTCAGCCGCATATTTTATTTGCCATGAATATTATAAAAACCCTGCCGGATGATATGCGACGGCAGCATATGCGTTTGACCCTTGGTGAGCATCAGATATTGGTTCAAGCTATCATCAACGGGGACGGGGAACTGGCGCGGAAGTCAATGTATAAACATCTTTGTAACTCCCGCCGACGTATTTTTGATAGAAGCTAAATCTATAAAATATCTTGAGCGTGTGGCTATAATTGCTGATATTCAATATATACCTATTTCGTGCAAAGTGTATGATTTAACTATTGAAAATCCATACCGCCCATTCGGAAAATCCGTTGCTATATTCCAACTTGTTTTCAAAAACAAATTGGAGTCCATCTGATTATTTGCTACAAGGAAAGTGCTACATTTTGTGGACGGCATTCTAAGAGGAATTTTGGATTGGAAGCCGGATTGGTAGTGAGTAGCTTTGTGCGCTTAGGCTGATAATACAAATTTTAGCAGACCATATTGCTGTCTTTGCGAGGGGTTCGAGTTGCCTCCGTGTTTGGTAGTGTTTTTTTAATGTAAAGGTGGAGGACCTGAATCATGCGTTTATTGAATTTATTGTCCAGCGTTGCTTTGACGACTGGATTGATCGTGGCTGGTGCCGCGGCTTCAAATGCAGAAATAAAAATCAAACTTGAACCTCTTGTGACTGGCGTGAATGCGCCTTTGGCAATGGTTCAACCTAATGGTGATGACCGTAAATTTGTTATTGAACAATTCGGTAAAGTCAGAATCATCAATGCTGCTGGTGAATTGCAGCCAACACCGTTTTTAGACATCCGGAACTTGATTGTGGACCAGTTCCATGATTTTGACGAGCGCGGTCTGCTTGGCCTTGCTTTCCATCCTGATTTCAAAACCAATGGCAAATTCTATGTTGCCTACTCAACACGTCGTGACCCTCAGGGCGATCTAGGTGTTTTGTTCTGGTGGGATCACTCCAACGTTGTTGCAGAATATACAGTGTCTGCTGACGATGAAAATGTTGCCGATCCGAATTCAGGCCGTATTATCTCCCGGATCAACTGGCCACAGTTCAACCATAATGGTCATTGGCTCGGATTTGGCCCAGACGGCTATCTCTATATGTCAGTTGGTGATGGCGGTTACGCTAATGACTGGGGCATCGGCCACAATGTGACTGACGGCAATGGTCAAGATTTGTCCGTACTACACGGTAAAATCCTGCGTCTCGACGTTAACAAATCAATGGACGGCAACAATTACGCAATTCCTGCTGACAATCCATTCGTTGGAAATGATGATGCTCGTAAAGAGATTTACGCTTACGGTCTTCGTAATCCTTGGCGCTGCTCATTCGACATGAAAGATGGTCGTCTATTCTGTGGTGACGTGCAACAGAACAGCTATGAAGAAATTGATATCATCAAAGCTGGTGCAAACTACGGTTGGCGCAGAAAAGAGTCTACGCATTGCTTCGATTATGCAGCGCCAGACAATCATCCGGCATCATGCGATTCAGAAGGCCTGGTTGACCCAATCATGACCTACAATAACTGTACTGCTAAACCGAATGGCTGCTTGGGCATTTCGGTTACCGGTGGTTATGTATATCGTGGCGGCACAGCTGCTTGGGATGGCAAATACATCTTCGGCGACTGGAGCAAAAGCTTCGCTGAAATGGACGGTCAAATCTTCTTCGGTACTGAAGGTGCTGATGGAAAATGGTCCATGGAAGTTGCTACCGTTGTTGGCATGGATGGCAAAAAACCATACATCCTTGCATTCGCACAGGATGCTGCCGGTGAGGTCTATGCTTTGACTTCAGTTACAACTGGCCCGAATGGTTCGCTTGATACAATCTACAAGATTGTTCCAGCTAACTAGTCGATAAATAATTGAGGGCGCTGTTTGTTTGAAAACCAACAGCGCCCTTTTTCTTTTTAAAAATGTGAATTCTCAATTTAGCAATTACCCAAACCAGATGTCGATAATGTCATTTGTTCTGATGGGGCGATGCTGAGATGATAACGTGTCTGTTAAATGGCACATATAGTGGAGTAAAACTTCGTGAAAATTGTTAGTATCCTTGGGGTGAGCGCCCTTCTGGTCACAGCCGGATTTGGACTTCCAGCTGCTTTAGCCGATGAAGCGCCGGTGGAGTTTACCGAAGCGTATTTGAATGATCCGAAAATTTTTGAGCAAGGCAAGGAACTGTGGTTTGAGCAGTGCACCCATTGTCACGGATATAAAGCATATCCGGGCAAAGCACCTAAACTGAAACCCAGACGCTATACGCCTGCTTTTGTTTATAAGCGCGTTAGCAAAGGTTTTAAGAAAATGCCTGCGTGGGAAGAAGTCTATGAAAAAGACGAGTTGATGGCAGTGGTTGCCTACGTTAAAAGCAAGAAATTTTCACCCTGACTTGAGAAGGAAATGGGTGTGCCTCGCCATATGAGAGCACCCCGTTTTCTTCGGCAAAACAACGATGCTATTTGCGTCTTGCAGACCAAATTGTAGCAGCGGCAACCAGCAGAACAAAGGTGGCGATCATCATCCCCATGCCTTCGCGGGCGGTCTCGGTTTCCCAGTAGATTTCCTTGACCCAGAAATTCGGAGTTGTGGGCCAATAATAAACTGTAAGGGCAAGGGCGCCGAAGACCGACACGCCTAACAGAGCGCGGGCTCTACTGGTTTGGACCTGTTTTAGACGAAAGGCTGCAAGCCCTGCCCAGATTGCCGGAACTGCGTAGATTGCTGCCCACATGGGGCCGTCAGGATCATTATACTGGACACCGATAAACAGGATCATCATGACGCAGAATAGAATGTTTAAATATTTCATCGGGTTGCTCGCAGTCGCTTGTTGACAGAGTGATGTTTTCACGTTGAGATTAAAATCTGGCCTTGAGGAGGTCAAGTCCGACCAAGTGTCGCGACTTTGGTAAAAGTGGGAGTAAAAATGATTAATCAGGATGTTCGTTCAACCAATACCACAACAACGCTAATGCAACGCTTTGCTGTGCCGTTTGAATTTCCGGTTTCCTTTACGGAGAATTTGTTTGATCCAGAAAACCTCACTTTGGTTGATACTTTGTGTCGCAAGGAAGCTGACAAAAAACACAAGATTATCATTTTTCTCGATGACGGGCTGGCCCAAGCGCGCCCTGATTTGATCGAGGAAATCAAAGCCTATGCCAAGCATCATCAGCAGCATATTGATCTGGTTGCCGAACCTTTTTTGGTGCCCGGCGGCGAGAAGATCAAGACCGATCTGCATTTCGTAGAGCAGATGCAAAAGACTCTTTATGATTATCATATTGATCGTCATTCTTACGCCATTGCGATTGGCGGCGGCGCGGTACTGGATGCTGCTGGTCTGGTGGCCGCGACGGCACATCGTGGCATTCGCCACGTACGGATTCCTACAACTGTGTTGTCGCAAAACGATTCTGGTGTTGGCGTTAAGAACGGTACTAATCTTTACGGTACGAAAAACTACGTGGGAACGTTTGCGCCGCCATTTGCGGTTCTCAACGATATTGCCTTCATCATGGATTTGGGTGAGCGGGATAAAATTGCAGGCATGGCGGAAGCTGTAAAAGTTGCGCTTATTCGTGACCGCGAATTTTATAACTGGCTTGAACAAAACTCCGATGATCTGGCGACTTTCGATAAATCCGCGATGTCCTATATGATCCAGCGTTGCGCCGAATTGCACATGAAGCAAATCGGGCAGGGTGGCGACCCATTTGAAGTGGGAAGTGCGCGGCCGCTTGATTTTGGTCACTGGTCCGCCCACAAACTTGAAAGCATGACGCGCTATCATTTGCGGCACGGTGAGGCGGTTGCGATTGGTATTGCGCTTGATACCCGTTATTCGGTTCTGAAGGGATTGTTGAAGCCCGGCGAAGATGACCGAATTTGCTTCCTGCTTGAACACCTTGGATTTAAATTGTGGCACCCTTCGCTGGAAAACCGCAATTCCGAAAACGCTTTGGAAGTGATTGTCGGATTGCACGAATTCCGCGAACATCTGGGTGGTGAGCTAACGATTACGCTCCTTTCCGATGTCGGTGTCGGTGTTGAAGTTCACGAAATGGACGACGAATTGGTTGCCCAATCGATCAACTGGATGAAATTGCGTCAGGAAAGCTAATGCACCTCAACGGTACTCTCGGGCATTTGACCTATTGCACCAATATTCATGCGGGCGAAACCTGGGCGGAGATTTTCGATGGCATTCGCAAGCATTTGCCTGCGGTGAAAGCTGAACTTTCTCCGAATGCTCCGCTGGGTCTTGGGTTGCGTTTGTCTGCCGTGGCAGCCGAAGCCTTATGCGATGCAGAAGTCTTTGCGGAATTTGAAACGTTCCTGAAAGAGGGTGATATTTATATCTTCACCCTGAACGGATTTCCATACGGGACATTTCATGGTCAGCCGGTCAAGGAGGGTGCTTATCGGCCTGACTGGAGCGATCCGGCACGGCTTAACTACACCAATACACTTGCGAACCATCTGGCAAAATGGTTGCCGGATGGTATGGAAGGTTCCATCAGCACCGTGCCCGGAACCTATAAAGCATGGGTTATGGGGAGTGACGGCGTCGATATCATTTCGACTATTCGCGACAATATCGTCCGGCACGTGGCACATCTGATAGCGATTCAAAACAGGACCGGGAAAACCATCAATCTGGCGCTGGAGCCCGAACCCTCTTGTCTGATTGAAACCATTGAAGAGACCATCAACTTTTACTCATCACAACTATTCAGTGATCAGGCTATTTTGCTGTTGGGAAAGCTTACGGGAATGACGGCTGGCGACGCGTCAGACGCGTTGCATCGCCACATTGGGGTCTGTTATGATGTTTGCCATGCTGCAGTTGAGTTTGAGGATGCAAAGAGCAGTCTTGATGCGCTGAAAGATGCGGGTATCAAAATCTCCAAACTCCAGCTCAGTTCTGCCCTGCGCATTGCCGAGGTGAATGGTGATACCGCCGCGCAATTGGGAGCGATGAACGAACCGATTTATATGCATCAGGTGATCCAGAACCAGAATGGCAATATCACCCGCTTTACAGATATTCCCTTTGCGCTGGATACGGTTGAAGCTGCTCAAGGTGCCGAGTGGCGCATCCATTTTCATGTGCCTATTTTCCTTGAGGAAATGCAGGATTTGGGTACGACCCAGCAATTCCTGAAAGATGTTTTGGCGATCCATAAAGCATCGCCTGTGACCGAGCAGTTGGAAGTTGAAACCTATACTTGGGACGTATTGCCGGATGAATATCGCAGCTCTGGTTTGAGCCCAATGATTGCGCGTGAACTTAGCTGGGTTCGCGGTCAACTAGCTCCATGAACTGGGGTATCGCTCTAAAGCTGGGCCGGGTATCCAATTTGCCCACGGTCTGGACAAATACCATTGCCGGTATCGTATTGGCGGGGGGGGCGGTGACGGATTTCCGCATCGTCCTCGTTATCATAGCGCTTTCGTTATCCTATATTGGCGGCATGTTTTTAAACGATGCCTATGATGCAGAGATTGATGCGGTGGAGCGGCCCGAGCGCCCTATTCCATCGGGGCAGGTCAGCCAAAAGAACGTTTTTCGTTGGGCCTTTGCCATGTTGGTAGCGTCAATTATTCTTCTTTTGGGCGTTGGTACAATGTTTCCTGGCGGCACAGGAATATGGCCCGCTCTGAGTGGTGTTTGTCTGGCAGCCACCATCGTTGTTTATAATCGTAATCATAAGAATAACCCGATCAGCCCCTTTATCATGGGCCTTTGCCGCGTGTTTGTTTATCTGACTGCAGCGTCGTGTTTTGTTGTGCCGTTGGCTATACCGGTATTCATCGGTGCCGGGTTATTGCTGGCTTATCTGATTGGCCTCACTTATATCGCGAAGCAGGAAAACCTTGGTAAAGTTGAAAACCTTTGGCCGTTATTGTTTCTCGGTGCACCAATTGTTTATGGCGGTTTTCTGTCGCTGTCCCATATTATGGTTGCGCCGCTTTGGCTGCTATTCACCGGATGGGTGTTGGTGGCTCTCTATTTTCTCAAGCGCCGGGGGCCGGGTGATATTCCACGGGCGGTTGTTAGCCTGATTGCCGGTATGTGCCTGTTAGATGCCATATTGATTGCCAGCGCTGGCGAGATGCAATTGGCATTTGTCGCTGTTTTGGGTTTCGCTCTGACTCTGTTTTTTCAGAGATTTATATCTGGAACCTAGGACTTTTTCGCATCGTCAAAAATATGATCCAGCACAAGTTTTTTGAAATCCACAGCTTCAACAGGGCCTTTGCCCAACAGGTCGCCTCGTGAACTGATGACCATTGGTCCATCGTCTGGATTGTCGGTTAGTCGACCGTGTGAGCCCTTTACGACCTCAGTTCTTTTCAAGGAAATTACATCGAGCAGATTGCGAAAGCCCAGTTTTCGCTTGAGCAGTTTGAATGCCATTTGGAGCATTGGAAAACGCATATCGGGATCGACGAATAATTCGACGGGGTCGTAGCCGGGCTTTCTATGAATATCGACAGTGCGTGCATAGTCCGGCGCTTTTTCATCATCGAGCCAGTAATAATAGCTGAACCAGCGATCGTCATTTGATATGGCAACAAGCTCGCCGGAGCGTGGGTGGTCGAGCCCTTCGCTCTTTTTCCCTTTCGCGTCGAGTACTCTTTCAACACCGTCCAGATCCTCGATCAATTTCTTAACCTCGTCGATGTGCTCGGGCGATTTGACATAGATGTGGGCCAATTGATGGTCGGCAACTGCGAAGGCCTTAGAGGCACCTGCATCAAATACATCGTGTCCCATCTCTTCGCGTATTTCGATCATGCCGGCTTTGCGCAAAGCACGGTTGATATGGACGGCATCGGTGGTTGGCGTGATGCCATATTCAGAAACCACAATCACCTGACGACCATCACGCTCGGCGGCATCGATCAAATCACCGCAGAGATTGTCGACTTCTTTTAAGTCGCTGATGATTTTGGGATGGGAAAGATCGGGGCCTAGACGTTGTAGATTATAATCGAGATGGGGCAGGTAGGTCAGTGTCAGAGTGGGGTCGCGCGTATCGATCACATGCTGGGTGGCTTTTGCAATCCAGCTGCTGGAAGTGATATCGGCCAGCGGGCCCCAGAATTTGAATAGGGGAAATTTGCCTAGTTTGGCATCCAATTCGTCGCGCAATTCTGTTGGGTAGGTGTAGTGATCCGGAACTTTGCGTCCGTCGGCTGGATACATCGGGCGTGGCGTGGCGCTCCAATCGGCGGTGGAATACATGTTGTACCACCAAAACATTTTAGCGCAGGTGAATTCCGGGTTGCGTAATTTTCCCGCATCCCAGATTTTCTCGCCATGCACCAGCTGGTTGGTTTGACGCCATAACAGTACTTCTGCTGAATCTTTAAAATACCAGCCATTGGCAACAATGCCATGCTCCGATGGCAAAGTGCCGGTGACCAACGTTGATTGAACGGTACAGGTGACTGCCGGAATGACCGTATTTAGCGGGCGCGCGCCGCCGCGATCTGCGAGGCGTTTTAGATTGGGTGTGTGTTTCCCTACCAGAGAGGGCGACAGTCCGACGACGAGAATTACCAGAGTTGATTTCATAGCATTAATTGTAAATCACGCCTGTGTTTTGGCAAGTGTTTTGGTAAGCAAAAACCATGCTAATTTGACCCCGGTTCTCCCATATTTGCTTTTCCAAAAAAGTGACAAACCAATTGGTGAAATCGCTTCACATGGATGGGTTTTTCGCCCTGAAAAGGGTGCACGAAATGGAAGGGCCACTGTTTGCCGCGATAGTTCTCCAGAATTCTCACCAATTGCCCGGTTTGAACCAGCGGTTCGCTGGCAATGGCAGACAATAGGACAAATCCCATATCCTGAATCGCCATTTCGACAATGGAGGACATGGAATTACTGCGGGCATAGGAGCGAAGCCGGACTTCCGTTGAAGACTTGCCATCGCGGGACTGGACTATTTGAACGGGTTTTTGCCATTGGGTGGATACCCATCGATGTTGCAATAAATCTTCGGGCCTTTCTGGCGTGCCAAACTTTTGAAGATAGCCGGGCGAGGCGAAGAAAATTTCCGTGATACTACCCACGGGCAGGGCGCGGTAATTGCTGTCCGGCAAATTACCCGCGAAAATTGCTACATCCAGTTTATCGCTAATGATGTCTTTGGCTTCGTCGGTCATTACCAATCTTGGCTCAATATCAGGAAACTCCAGACAGAGTTGTCGCAATGCTGGCGTGACGACGTTTCTTTCAATTAGATAGGGATAAGTGATCGAGAAGGTTCCCGATGGCATTTCTTCGGCGCTGGCCAGTTCCTGAAATGCCAGATCAACCTGATCTCTCAACATCTCGCTGCGTATGCAGAGTTTGTGGCCGTTTGCTGTGAGTGACATGCCCCTGGTGTTTCGCGATAGCAATTGCATGCCCATTTGATTTTCCAGCCGTGAGACGTGTTGACTGACAGCCGATTTGCTCATGCCGAGCGCCTTTGCGGCCTGAGTGAAGGATTTTCTTTGGGCAACTTCTGCAAAAATAATCAGGCTGGGTACGAGTTTTATATTGTCCATATTTTTAAACAATCAGTTCAATTAATGAATATTGTTTTTATTGATGGTCGTTTCTAAATCTCTGTCAAGGCCAAACGCCTTAGCAAAACACAAACATTGATTGGAAAACTCATGTCCGCAGAATATAAAATAGGCCTCCAACCGGTTGCAGATAATGATGCTCAAGGTGCCGCAAAAGACGTTTTTGAAAACGCAAAAACCAATCTGGGATTTATTCCCAACATGTATCGAACTATGGCCAATTCGCCGGGATACCTTGGTACTTATGCCAATGGTTACAATGCCTTCCGGCAAGGTTCTGGTTTTACACCGCAGGAACAGGAAACAGTGTTTTTAACGCTCAGCCGCGAAAATGGTTGTGATTATTGTACTGCTGCCCACTCTATGATTGCCGACAAGATTTCAAAACTTGGCGCAGATGAACTTACCGCTGTTCGTTCAGGGGACGCTCTTCCTGATGCTAAATTGAATGCGCTTTCAGCGTTCACCAAGCATGTGCATGATGAGCGAGGTTTGATTGGTAAATCGGCGGCAGAAGCATTCATTGCTGCAGGATATTCCGAGAACCAGATACTGGAAGTCATTTTGGCGTTGTCGGTAAAGATTCTCAGCAATTACTCGAACCATATTTTTCATACCGGTGTAGATGAAGCATTTTCCTCGTACAAAGTATGATCAGTGAGATTATCGTTGAGGCGACTTTGAAAAACTGATTTTATGATGTTGGATGGCAGTTAATTTGCCATCCAATTATAAATCAGGAGACCTCATGGGCCAGTCAGGAAATCACAGCAACAGCGTTTGGCTGGAGGCCAATGGCGGAGACTTTGAAATGTTTCGCCAATTGGTGGAGAAGCAGGTTGACCCTGCGACTTATCCTCTGGCTGATCGCGTCGTTTCCAACGTTCCCATCTATGATGGTGGAACAATTGATATCACCGGCGATGGCCGCAAGGCTTTGATGGCGGAGTGGGTTTCGGTTTTGAAATCTGGTCCCGGCATCGTGGTAATCGCCGGTGCTTTTTCCGATACCAAAATTGTTGATCGGGCGACCGGGGTGTTCGAAGCTTTGATCGCGCAGGAAAAGGAAGGTGGTCTTGGGGGCAATGATCATTTTGCCAAGCCCGGTTCCAATGACCGGATTTGGAATGCGCTGGAAAAAGATTGCATGGCCGACCCGGAAGGCTTTGCGCTTTATTACGCTAATCCCGCGATTGCAACGATTTGCGAAGCGTGGCTTGGGCCTGCCTATCAAATGACGGCGCAGGTTAATTGTGTGAACCCCGGCGGTGCCGCGCAAAGCGCCCATCGTGATTATCATATGGGCTTTATGGCACCGGAACAGATCGTGCGGTATCCGGCCCATGTGCACGATATCTCACCGATCCTGACCTTGCAGGGTGCGGTGGTTCACTACGACATGCCGCTGGAGAGCGGGCCGACAATGTATTTGCCATTTTCGCAGAGATTTTTTGAAGGGTACCTGGCGTTTGGTCGCTCGGAATTTCAGGAATATTTTGCGAAGAATTACACCCAATTGCCGTTGAAAAAGGGGGACGCTGTGTTTTTCAATCCGGCGTTGATGCATGGGGCAGGATCTAACGTTTCATCTGATATTTTCCGGATGGCGAATTTGTTGCAGGTCTCCTCGGCCTTTGGGCGGGCTATGGAAAGCGTTGATCGAGCCTCAATGGCGCGGACGCTTTATCCGGTTCTTCAATCGATGGAGGAGCTTTCTTCTGCGCAGATTGATGCGGCTATTTCTGCCAGTGTCGAGGGGTACCCATTCCCGACAAATCTGGATCGTGATCCGCCTATTGGCGGGTTAGCACCGAAGTCGCAACAGGCGCATATGCGTGAAGCTCTTGAGGCTGGAACCAGTGCCGAGGCGTTCGCAAAATTGCTTGATCAACTGGAAGATAAACGGCGGCCTAATTGATGGCGAATTAGTCTTGGGGCAGTTTGAGATCGGCCCAGATCGGTAAATGATCCGAGGCGACTTTTGATTTTTTTGAGCGGTGCACATCACTTTTGAGGAATTCGATATCTTTTGAAATAACAATCCTGTCGAGCGCCGCAAATGGCAAGGCGCTGTGGAAACTTGGTTGCGGATCAATCATTTTATATCCATCGCCAAACAGCTCCGTATGGATATCCGATTTGCGCCATTCGTTGAAATCACCGGCGATGATGGTGGGTGGATCGTCGGGTTCCAGATGCAGGGCGTTGGCTATTTTTTTGATTTGCGCTTTTCGAATTCTCGCAATTAATCCCAGATGGGTGGCGACGCAGCGCACGGTCGTACCAGCCACCAAAATATCAGCAGCGATTGCGCCTCTTGGTTCCAGTGTTGGTAATTCTATTCGCCACGCTTTTTGAAATTCAATTTCCTTGCGCACGAGAATAGCGTTGCCGTGCCAGCCTAAACTGTGTTCCCGGATGGTGATATCGGCGGCATGATAATCGGTATGTTGTGCCAGAAGTTCGGATGAAAGTGTGCTGGCTCGCTCACCGATGCGGCGGTCGACTTCTTGCAGGAAAACCACATCTGCATTGATTTCGTTGAGTACATCGAGAATGCGCTCGGGGTTGCGCTTGCGATCGAGGCCGACGCTTTTTCGAATGTTGTAACTTGCAACGCGCATTATAAAATCGGTCCAAGGACGGCGACCGTATTGTTCCACAATTTGGTCGCCACCGACCATGAATCGACGGTGTCCTGCATCACCCGGTTTGATTGTGAAATATATTGCTGTTGTCGTTCCATGACATCTGCTGTGGTTTTTGGATCGTAGATCAGCATGTTATTTTCATAGTTTAAATCGAAGCTGCGACGATCGATATTTGCGGAGCCGATCATGGTGAATTGGCCATCTATGGTCAGAGTTTTGGCGTGGAGGAGGCCGGGTCTGTATTCGTAGATTTTTACTCCAGCATTGAGTAATTCCTGATAGTAGCTGCGGCTAGTACCTTGCACGACCTTTGAATCGTTTTTGGCAGGGAAGACGATGGTTACCTCGACGCCTCGATACCCAGCAGCTTGCAGGGCGCTCTGGATGGGCTCGTTCGGCACGAAATAGGGTGTGGTGATGACCAGTTCTTTTCGTGCCGAAGTAATCAATGCCACAAACATTTGCGACATTGCCATGTGACGGTTGGTGGGACCGGTGCCGATGACTTGTGCGGTGAAACCTGCTTTTGGCGTCGGGGTTGGAACGTTCAACAAGTCGGTGATATCATCATCGGTGGCGGTCATCCAATCGCTGATAAAGAGATGTTGGTTCTGGCGGGCGATTGGTCCTTCGAAGCGTAATACCATATCCACCCATGGGGCATATTTGGGCTTTGGCAGGAACTCGGCATCTGCGCAATTTTGGCTGCCGCAATAGGTAATGTTGCCGTCAATGACCATGATTTTTCGGTGATTACGCAAGTCAATTCGCCCGGAAAATGCGATAAGGATGGGCAGCACAATTGCCAGTTGTACGCCACTATCTTTCATGGACTGCCAGTGTTCAGATTTTACGATGGTGCCTGATCCTACATTGTCTGCCATGGCTCGGCATTTAACGCCGCGCGCGACCGCACGCTTTAATGCTTCAACAACTTTGAGGCCATTATTGTCGGGTAGCCAGATGTAGAACAGCAAATGGACATGCTCTTTTGCACCATCGATATCGCGGACCAATCTATCAATCATGGCATTTGAATCTGCCATCAGTTCGGCGCTGTTGCCGCCAATAGGATTGAAACCGCTGATGGATTTTCCGAGCCTGAACAGATGTTCCCAATGTTGAGGCACATCTGGTTTTGAGTTTGGTGGTGCGATTGCGGGCATGTTGCCCAGTACCTGACGCATTCGGGCAACGTGCTTGCGGCCGATATCAACTTCGCCCAAAAAGATATAGGCAAGGATACCCAGAACCGGCAACAGGGCGATCACCGCAATCCATGCGATGCGTGCGGTTGGTTCGCGGTGCGGGCGAAGCATTACACGCAAGATGGTGATCGCCACGATGATAACGTGAAGCGCTATGTATACGGTTGTTGTGGTTATGATAATGCTCCTTTCTTTGTGGTCTTGCGCTTTGGTTTTACCCTGATTTAAGTCTGTTTATAAGTTCGTGACCTTGCGTCATCTTATTGTTCTTTTTGAGCGGTATGTTAAGTGTCGCTGAATACTTATTTTTGGAACTCATTTTGGAAACAAGGGAAACCAATGCCGATTTCAACCCGTTCGATTTTCTCCATCCTTTTAATAACAATCTTTAGCGGATTGCTTAGCGGATGCAATGGTAGTGATGAACAGGCGCAGGCACCGAAAGCGCCGGTTGTCAGGCCCGTAAAAGTGGTTCTGGTTGAGCCGGTTTCTTCGGCGCTTGAGCGTACCTATTCTGCGGTGATTATACCATCGCAGGAGGCTGATTTATCATTCAGGGTTTCCGGCCGTATCATTGAACTACCCATTCGAAACGGTGTTCGGGTTAAAACAGGCGATGTGATCGCACAGCTCGATTTGCGGGATTTTAAGGCAAGCGTTACCCAGATTGAAAGCCAGCTTGTTCAAGCCCGCGAGAAAATGGACGAATTGAAAGCTGGTGCAAGACCGGAAGATATTGCGGCATTGCAAGCTGATGTTGCTGCAGCACAGGCTCAGGTGGATTCGACTATCGCACAAGTTGCGCGGACAGAAGAATTATTCAAAAAGGGCATTACTGCCAAGGCAAAACTGGATCAGGATGTGACCTCGCAGCGGGTGGCTGAGGCGACCCTTGATGCAAAGCAGCAGGCGCTGGTCAAAGGCCAAGCGGGTGCCCGTAAAGAAGATTTGGCGGCACAGCAGGCGGCGATTGACGGAGTGCAGTCACAATTGGATTCGGCAAAGGACAATTTGTCTGATGCGACTTTGCGTGCGCCGTTTGACGGCATTATTGCCACCCGTAAGGTAGAAAATTTTTCCAACATTCAGGCCAAGGAAGCGGTTGCGGTGTTGCAAAACATCAAAGTACTTGATGCGATTTTTGATGTTCCTGCGCCCGATGTTGCCAGACTTGCCAAGATCAAGGATTTTAATTTGACAATCGTGATGGAAAGCATTCCCGGCAAGGCTTTTGTTGCTAAGCGGAATGAGTTTTCCACGCAGGCCGATACGGCAACCCAGACCTATCGCGGGCGGGTTACCATTGAGGATCTGGGTGACGAAATACTTCTTCCCGGCATGACGGGCAGTTTAACTGTTAAAGCTGTTGGAGAAGGCAAGCCAACCATCCTGCTTCCTGTTGGAGCGATTGCTTCTGGTGCTGATGGTGAGCCATTTGTCTGGATCGTTGATACAACCGACGATAAAGTTTCCAAGCGCAGCATTTCTATCTGGGGAGCATCCGGTCCGAATGTCGTCATTGCCGGCGGTATCAAAAAAGGTGATATGGTTGCCGTGGCAGGGATTGCACCTTTGCAGGATGGTATGGTTGTTAAACCGATGACAGCCATCGGAGAATTAATCCGATGAATCTTGCGAAATTTGCGATTGAAAAGCGCCTTATCAGTGCGCTGCTGACGCTTCTTATTCTGGGTGGTGGTTATTTTTCATACACCAAGCTGCCACGTTTTGAAGACCCGGAATTTCTGATCCGGCAGGTACAAATTATCACCTCTTATCCCGGAGCCAGTGCGCAGGAAGTTGCCAATGAGGTGACCGATGTGGTGGAAAATGCCGCCCAGCAACTGCAAGGGTTGAAGGAGGTTAAATCTGTTTCCTCTCCCGGGCTCTCCGAAGTTTCGGTTGAATTTACAATCGCATCAGCCAAGAAGCGGCCTCAGCTCAATCAGAAATTTACGCAATTGCGTGCCAAGATGCGCGACGTTGCTAATCGTATGCCGCCGGGGGCAGGGCCGATCACCGTCTATGATGATTTCGGCGATGTGTTTGCGCTTTATTACGCCATTACCGGGGAGGGGTATTCCCTGCCTGAAATCCGGGCTTATGCAAAAACTTTGCAAAAAGAGCTGGTGCTTGTTCCCGGTGTTTCAAAGGTAGAGTTGGTTGGTGTTCCGCAAGAGGTCATCTATGTGGAATATACGCCGTCAAAAATGGTAACGCTGGGGCTTTCGTCTGACCAGATTGCCAATGTTCTCAAAGGACAAAATCTGGTTGTCGGATCGGGCAGTGTGAAGGCGGGAACGGAACGCCTAACCATCAGACCAAGTGCTGCGGTTTCTTCTATAAAACAGATCGAAAATTTGGTTATTACCGATAGCAGCGGCGCGCGTTCGTTTCGTTTGAGGGATATCGCGACCGTTCGAAAGGGTCTGAAAGATCCGGCCTCAAAACGACTTTATAGAGACGGCAAACCAGCCATCGGTATGGGCATTTCCAATACGACCGGCGGTAATGTGGTGAATATGGGTGATGCGGTTAATGCCCGTATTGCTGAACTTGAAGGCCAGCGACCACTGGGAATCGAACTGGCCGCCATTTCTGATCAATCGGTTTCAGTACGTGCATCGGTTAGTGATTTTGTTGGCAATGTGATGCTGGCACTGGCAATTGTGGTGGGCACTCTTCTGATTTTCATGGGGCTTCGCAGCGGCATTTTAATGGGTGGCATCCTTTTGGTCACTGTCGCGGGTACGTTGATTGGCATGTATGCTTATGGGCTGAACATGCAACGTATTTCTCTGGGAGCGCTGATCATTGCCCTTGGTATGCTGGTTGATAATGCCATCGTGGTGGTGGAGGCAACGCTGGTGCGCGTGGATGATGGTGAAGACCCGGCAGAAGCGACGATCAAGGTGGTTGAGCAAACCAAATGGCCATTGTTGGGCGGTACGCTCGTTGGCTTTTTAGCCTTTTCGGCAATTGGTTTTTCTCCTGATAATACCGGTGAATATGCGGGGTCTTTGTTCTGGACCATGACCATCGCATTGTTGTTTAGCTGGCTGGTGGCAATCTGGCTCACGCCATATTTCTGCACATTAATGCTGAAGAAAAAGAAAGTTGTTACTGCAGCGAAAAAAGAAAATGTAATTTCAGGGGCCTATCGCAGATTGCTGAAATTGGCCGTGCGGCACAGATGGATAACTGTGGCCGTTGTGGTTGCATTGTTTGTGTCGGCAATCAGCAGTTTCTCGATGGTAAAACAAGGCTTCTTTCCAACTTCAACACGTACACAATTCGTGATCAACTACACCTTGCCGATGGGGTCCAATATTGAACAGACAAGCGATGATCTGGCAAAGATTGGCAAATGGGTTCGAGCCCTTGACGGGGTGACTGGTACAAACACCATGATCGGCGGCGGCCATATTCGTTTCATGCTTACCTATGCCAGTGAGAGCGCCAATTCGGGTTACGGTCAGGTTTTGGTCGACGTTAGTGACTACCGGGTGATTGAGGGGCTTCTGGGAAAGGTCCAGACGCATATCGATACCAATTATCTTAGTGCGAACAGTAAAGTCTGGAAATTCGTTCTTGGTCCCGGTGGCAGCAGCGTCATTGGCGTTAGGTTTCAAGGACCTGATCCAATAGTATTGCGGCAGCTTTCTGAACAAACAAAATCGGTTCTGACGCAGGCAGGCGCGATTGCGGTGAAAGATGACTGGGCCGAGATGATTAAGGTGATCAGGCCCAAGATCAATGTTCAAAATGCCAGCCGTGTCGGTCTCTCGCAAGCGGATATTTCCAAGGCGATTGCGGCGTTTTTTGATGGCACGGCGATTGGTGTTTACCGTGAGAAAGATGAGTTGCGGCAAATTATTTTCCGCCCCTATGAAAAGGATCGCGATGACGCGAAAGACATCCGAGAAGTACAGATTTTCAGCAAGATGTCTGGTCGGTATATTCCGATCACCGAGGTGGTGGAGAACTTTGATATTGTTTTGGAAAATGCTAAATTGCGCCGCTATAATCGCGCTCTTGCAATCATGACACAGGCTGACCCTGCTTCCGGTGTTGATGGCAATGAACTGTTTTCGCAAATCAGACCAAAAGTCGAGGCGATTGATTTGCCTGATGGCTACACGCTGGAATGGCGTGGTCAGTATGGCGATAGCAAGGATGCCAGCGCTGGCTTGGCGTCTACCCTGCCATTTGGTTTTGGGGCAATGATCGTAGTGGTGATTTTGCTGTTTAACGCGGTGCGCCAACCGTTGATTATCTTTCTCATTGTACCGCTGGCTGCAATCGGTGTGGTCTTTGGCTTGATTGCCACGGGGACCTCGATGGAGTTTATGGCCACGTTGGGCGTGTTGAGCCTGACGGGTATGTTGATCAAAAATGCAGTGGTGCTGATTGATCAAACCGACACTGAAATTGCAGATGGAAAACCGCGAATGAGTGCGGTGATCGATGCGGCTGTCTCGCGAATGCGGCCGGTGGTGCTTGGGGTTTTGACGACGGTGCTCGGTGTGATTCCGTTATTGTGGGACCCGTTCTTCCAAAGTCTGGCGGTGGTGATTATTTGTGGCCTTAGCTTTGCAACCATTTTGACATTGATTGTGGCACCGGCTCTTTATGCCATCTTCTTCCGCATTCGAAATGATGAAGTGGGAGAATCACCGGACTTGACCAAACCGGTTGAGGCTTCGCCTTCTCAGGTGTAACCATAGTTGAGCACCGTCACTAAAATGGTATTGATGATTCGTTTTTTGCCGGTATTGCAGCTGTGATTTAACAGGGGCCGGGCAGTCGTGTTTCTTAATTTTATAATTATTCTGGCCGTTCTGGTCACAGCGCTTTTTCTTTGGACGCCGCGCCTCCATCGCTCACTGACGTGGCAGGCGATGACCACGCCCTTGGCTTCCATTATCGGCAGCGGGTTTTTGGTGCTTGGCCCGATACTGGATGTTGCCTATGGAAAATATGCGCCGTTGATCATGGGCGCGCTGTGTCTTGGTGCCTATCTCTATGGTGCGGCCATTCGTTATAATATGAGAGCAATCGAGAAAGTTGGCGGCAGTACCGGGGCGACCAATGGCCGTGCGCGTGGAAAACTGGTACACCAATTTGAAGTTGCATCCTCTTGGGCGTTGGGTTTTGCCTATGTTATTTCGGTTGCTTATTACCTTAATCTCTTCGGTGTATTTGCTGTCAGCCTGACTGATGTAAACGATCCGTTTAATGCCAAACTCCTGACGACGGCGGTGTTTGTTATCATCGTTTTTGTGGGTTGGACGCGGGGTTTTAAATCGCTTGAGGCATTAGAGTATGTATCTGTTTCGGCCAAGCTTGCGATCATCGCCGGACTTTTGGTTGGCCTTGCGATTTATGTTTCTGGCAAAGCGGTCGATGGGCAATTGATTTTTAACGTACCGGAACTCACCGGCTGGCCGGCCGTCACGCTGGCATTTGGCTTGATTGTAACCGTGCAGGGGTTTGAGACATCCCGCTACCTTGCCGATGGTTATGATATCAAAACGCGCATTCGCTCGATGCAATGGGCGCAATGGCTCTCCACTGCGATCTATATGATCTATATTTTTCTGCTCACCTATATCTTCTCGCGCGGGGAGTTGGAATTTTCCGAGACTGCGATTGTCGATATGATGGTGGTGGTTGCGCCCATTTTGCCTGTGCTGCTTGTTGCTGCTGCATTGGCGGCGCAGTTCAGTGCTGCGGTGGCCGATACCAGTGGTTCGGGCGGGTTGATTGCGGAACTCACCAATAACAGGATGCCGCCGAAGTTTGGCTATGCTTTGTTGGCGGCTATCGGTATTGCGCTCACGTGGATGTCGGGCGTGTTTGAAATCATCAGTTACGCTTCTCGGGCGTTCGCGGTCTATTACTCGTTGCAGGCGGGGATTGCTGCGGTTACTGCGTGGAGGAATAACCATTTTTGGCGATGTGCGGGGTTTGTTCTGCTGACGTTCATTGGTGTTATGATTGTTATTTTCGGGCAGGCTGTAGAAGTGTGAAATTGGAAAATTCAGGATACGAAAATTTGATAATAAAGGCTTGTTTCTTGCCTTGTTTTTGCCGGAGCGCCATATTATCTAAAGATAAATACTGTACAACTTAGCCAGCCCTATATACATAACGCCACATGCATAAAGACGAAACTCTCTTACCGAATGAAGCAGATTCCATTTTGGGAAATGTGACTAAACGGATTCAAAGTATTGAACGTAATGGACAGCGTCTTTGGGTGAAGACAATCAAACATTCGAAAAAGAAAATTGGGCACCGCATTCAAAAACTGCTCGCCAAACTAATTCCCCTGCGAATGTTGCGGGTCACGGTGAATGAGGGTGGGTTGAGCGCGCTGAAATCCGAGATTTCACGCCTTGAGACTTTTCGCGATAATGATATCCACGTTCCCCATGTACTCTACCACACCGACACGCAAGTTATTATGACGGATGCAGGAATTGTTCTTCAAGATGTTCTGGATAGTGAAGCGGATGCTAAAAAACGCCACGCATTGCTAGCGAGTGCTGCTAAAATTTTGGCGGGAATTCATAAAAAACACCTCTTTCATGGGCGTCCTTACATGAAGGATTTTATCTATGATCAGAAAACCAAGACATTAGGGTTCATCGATCTAGAAGAAGACCCGTTGCAGGTGATGAGTGCCGAAGAGGCGCAGGCCCGCGATGTCTGGGTGTTTCTTGCCGGGGCGTCGAGCTATGTGCCTGATGGCTCTGATGGGTTGATTTCCTATTATGAAATATATCGATCGCACGCCCCTGAAGGGTTTGAAAAACCTCTGCGCGAGTTTGTTCAATTGCTCCATCCGATCACCCGCTTCATGGCAAAGATATTTGGTGACAGGCTTGGCAAGGATGTTACCAAGGCAACCCGTGCAACAAGTGCGCTTCAGCTTTATTTTGAGAATAAAACAGCCTAAACTCTTGTAAAGCCTTTGATTGACGGCTTTGCTTAGGATATTTGTTTTATTTTTTTAAAAGGGCGGTTTTCCCATGGCTGATATTATTCTCACTTCTTCTGACGGACATGAATTTGGAGCTTACCGCGCTGAACCTGATGGTACAGTTCGAGGTGCGATTGTGGTTATTCAGGAAATTTTCGGAGTGAATAGCCACATTCGTTCAATTTGTGATCGGTTAGCAATCCTTGGCTATGTGGTAATTGCCCCCGCGTTATTTGATCGGGTGGAGCGGGATTTTCAATCAGGTTATTCTTCGGAGGAAGTGACGCGTGCACGCGAATTTATTCCCGAAGCTGATTGGGATGGATTTGTCCGTGATGTTGATGCAGCGCGGGCATCGGTTACTGACGCAGGCAAAGTCGGTGTCGTCGGATTTTGCCTTGGCGGGGCTATCGCGTTTATGGCGGGGACCAGACTTGAAGGCCTTTCGGCTGCTGTTGGGTTTTACGGTGGCCGTGTTGCAGCTGTTGGCCATGAAAAGCCAAGATGCCCAACGCAGCTACATTACGGCTCAGAAGATCAAGGCATTCCCATGAGCAATGTGGATAGCGTCAGAGCGCAACGGCCTGACTGCGATGTTTTTGTATATCAAGGCGCTGGTCACGGATTTAACTGTGATGAGCGGGCAAGCTTTGATGAAGATGCTGCGAAAGAAGCTTGGGGCCGTACGACCGACCTATTTGCCAAATATATCGGATAATCATTTTTTGCTCGTTACATGAGCGCGCGCTTTTCGATAACGGCTTATGGCTGCATTGAACTCTGCGCCGATGATGAAGATGGCTGCCAGCAGATATAAAAACAGCAGTGCGATGACGCCGCCAGCGAGGCCTGCATAGGTGCTGGCATAGGTCGCAAATTGTTCCAGATAGGTTGCAAACAGCATTGAGCCGATGAAGGATGCAATGATGGTCAACAAAATACCGGGCCACAGGATTTTAAACGGGCGTTCACCGGCGGGCAACCATAGATGCGCAGTGTAGAGGCCAACGACCAGAACGCCGCTCACAACCGTATAACGCAAGAGTACGACCTGGCCAGAGAGGGCTTCTGCAGTTGGAAAAAATTTCAACAGGACCGACCATGCCAAGGGTGCTAGCACCAGAAGCAGGGCGATTGATAAAAGTGCTGCTGTTGCAAGAAACACGAAGAACAGGCTCTGTACCCGCCTGAAGAAGAAGGAACGGCGTTCTTTCTGGCGATAGGCACGGTTGAGGGCAACTCGTAATGCTTCAACGCCATTGGAGGCAAAAATTAGAGCTGTTAGTCCGCCAAATGTAAGTATATCACCGCGCGGCACCGATAAAACAGTGTGAATTTCACCAGCAATTGGTTTTGCGATCACTTCGGGCACCGTATCGAAGATGAAATCAACGGCCGAAGATGCAATTTCGCTATCGCCGATGAAACTCATCAGACCGGTAGCAAAAATGAGAAACGGGAATGCTGCCAGCAAAACCGCCATCGCCACGTGGGATGCCATTGCCCATCCATCGTCATCGTTAAAATGACCAAGGGCATCCGCTACGATACGTTTGAAAATCACTAATTGCCGCATATTTTCTCCGTTCCTCAACGGATATAGGAGAGATGTTTAGAACAATCAATGTTTGGCAAAAGGAGCGTGTAATGCTCGTCGAAGAACTATCTTGAGCTTTTCAATACCAATCCGGTGAGACCGACTGCCAGATTTATGCCCACTTTACCCTCAACGCTGAATGGTTGGAGGATGATGCCGTCTTGGGAACCGCCGATTAGGGCGTTGGCACCGACACCGATGCCAAGGGATGCTGATGCGGAAACGCCGCCATATCTTCCTGCTAAGGCACCGGGAGTGGTTGAATCGGTACTTACGCCGAGCACAATCCATTTGATCACAGTTGCTGCGGTGATGCCGATATCGAGGCCAATTTTTGTAACCGAGCCGAAATACCAGTCTTCAGGTTCGTTAATATTGGACGGAACAAACACGCATTCCAGATCTTTTTTCGAACCGATTAATAGACCGATGCCACCATCCACATCGCAGGTTAGCACGCCCAATTCGACGTTGGCTGCTTCGGCGATGGTTGGCGAAAATTGTGAAGCGGTTGCTGCAAGAACGATAGTTGCTGCCGCGAGTGTTTTTTTGAAGGTCATAATGGTTCCTTTTGAGGTCTCTATTCTAGGGCCGCAATGTATTATTTAATTATCACTGCCCCCGACTTCAACCGTTATAAGAACCATCCCTAATTTATCCCGGATCAGCGGTGAAGCCTGCAGCTTCAATTGCTGTGATGGCGCAGGCTTCGTCATTGTCGGAGCTATCTCCGGTAATGCCGACTGCGCCGATTATTTGACCAGAATCGCGGATCAAAACGCCACCTGGTACAGGTACCAACGAGCCGTTTGCCAACGCGTTCATGGTCTGGATGAAATAGGGTTGTTCCTTAGCCCGGTTGAATATTGCGCGCGAGCCGAGGCCGAGCGCAATTGCACCATGGGCTTTACCTGTGGCGATATCAGGGCGAAGGGTGCTGGTGTTATCTTCACGCGCCAATGCTTTGACGTGGCCGCCTGCATCAAGCACAGCAACCGTCAAAGGGTTCATGCCCAGCTCATGGCCTTTAGCGATGGCTGTGGTGATGATTGATTGGGCAACTTCCAGAGTTAACGTCATGGATTTTTCCTTTGAAAATTAATTGGTGTTCGGTCTTAGCGGTAGAAATACTCGACCAAGAACATTGGAATGGATGGAATGTAGGTGCACATCATCAATATCACCAGCAATACGCCGACGAAATAGATGTTGACCTTCGATACTTCCCATATGTTCGCTCGCGCAATGGAGCATGAGGTTATCAATACGCTAGCGACCGGCGGTGTCTGTTGGCCGATGGCCAGATTAAGCGTGACGATGAGGCCGAAATGTACCGGGTCAATGCCAGCGGCAACGATCAATGGAATGACAATAGGCACCACCAAAATGATGGCAGCAGCTGAATGGAGGAAAAAGCCGATCACCAGAAAGAAGACATTCAGGATCATCAGGATTTGCCATTGGGCTGAAGTCGATTCAATCAAGGCAGTGGCAAACTCCTGCGGGACTTGTGCCCTTGTCAGGAAGCCGCCCATGAGTACAGATGCTGCCACCAGCAACATGACAACTGCGGTTTGCATGCCGCCATCAAGCATGGCGCGCTTGAGGTGTTTGACGTCCATCTGGCGATAGAACATGCCAACCAGAAAGGCAGCGATTACCGCTAGGCCTGCAGCTTCTGTCGCAGTAACAAAGCCACCGAAAATACCGCCGAGAATAATCACCGGCAAGGTGAAGGCGGGGAGGGCATCGATGAAGGTTTCACGCAGGCGAGGGTAATTAAATGCATCTTCTGTCGGGAAATTATATTTCACTGCGAATCCATAGGCAACGGCCATGAGGCCTGCTGCGCCCAACAGGCCGGGTACGATGCCCGCAACGAATAGCTGTTCAACCGATGTGTTGGCTGAGGTTGCATAGAGGATCATGGGAATGGATGGCGGGATGATGATGGCGAGTGATGCGGATGAAGAAGTGACCGCTGCCGAGAATGGCGCACTGTAGCCGCGCTTTTTCATTTGTGGAATCAGGATTGAGCCCAATGCTGCCACATCGGCAACGGCGGAACCTGAAATTTCGGCAAAGAATAAGGATACGCCGATATTGACCATGGCGAGGCCACCGCGAACGAAGCCGATGATGGCGGTGACGAAATTGATCAGCCGGTCGGTGACGCCGCCGGCATTCATGATGGCTCCGGCCAGCACGAACATCGGGATAGCGATCAACGAAAATTTGGTTGAACCATCATACATATCCAGAGCTACGGTCACGAGGGCACCGGAACCTTCGGTGATCATCAGGCCGAGAATGGCAGAAACCGCCAGCGCCACGGCGATGGGAATGTTGATACAAATCATCGCCACTAGGGATGCAAAAATCAGAAGTATTAACATGGCTACGCGTTTCCCGCTTTTTTCATTTCAGTTTCTACTTCTTCTTCTATATCTGCATATTCGAGAGATTTTCCTTTAGCGGTCATCTGCCAATATCGAGGCAGGCTGAGGAGCTCGCAGGTTATGAAGAGTACGCCGCCAATGGGGATAACCGATTGGGTGAATTGTACCGGTACCCATGTGAGGGAAACCAGCATGTCGCCTTCCAGCACTTGAAGCACCTCCCAACCGGTTGTTGCCAGAACGTAGAAAAACCCGAGAACGATGATTTCTGCGAGGGCAACACACACCATGCGAAAAGGCATGGGGATTGCTAACAGGACACTATCAAACCCGATGTGGCGTCGTTTCAGGGCTGCTAGTCCGGCACCATAATAGGTGATCCACGACAGCTGGACGGCTGCAACTTCATCATACCATGAGAGGCTGTCGCCAACGATACGGAAGGATACGGCAACGATTACGTTGAGGGTGAGCAGTATCATCAGCACAATAAGAACCCATTCGAGGATGGATTCGAGCCGACGGCTTATAGATGTAAGGAGAGCCACAATTTTAGTTTCCAAAAGGAGAGTACGCGGGAATGGCCGGAGGAAAAAAATCTCCTCCAGCTTGTTTTATTTTAAGATTAGGAGCCGCTAGCGAGTGCTTGAACTTTTGTGATCAAATCGCCGCCGCCTTTTACTTCAGTTGCGAACTCGTCATAGATTGGCTTGGAAGCTTCAATGAAAGCATCTTTGTCAGCTTCGATGACTTCTACGCCTGCCGCTTTGATGACTTCGAGAAGTTCGGTCTCAAGTTTTGCTGCATGCTCGTAGACGAAGTCTTGTGTTTCAGTGCCGCATTTTTCAAGCGCTGAGCGCACGTCGCCGGGAAGTTTGGCGTAATGCTTTTCTGAAACCAGCACATAGGCCGGTGTGTAAACATGGCCTGTGATGGAAAGGTATTTTTGCACTTCCTGAAATTTTGCGGAAGCGATCTGCGCGTATGGATTTTCCTGACCGTCAATAACGCCGGTTTGAAGAGCGGTAAATACTTCGGAAAAGGACATTGGCGTTGGGTTCGCACCGTAAAGTTTGAACATTTTCACGCGCCATGCGCCTTTAGGTGTGCGAAGTTTTACGCCTGCAAGATCTGTTGGCACTTTGATTGGGCGCACATTGTTAGTGATGTGGCGGAAGCCGTTTTCAAACAGGCCGATGATCCGGTAGCCTTTTGATTTAGCAGCATTCTGGAAGATATCCATGTGCTTTGCCTGAACCCGGCGCATGTGGTCACGATCTTTGATGATATAAGGCATTTCGAAAACGCCGAACTCATCAGCAACCGATGACATCACAGATGATGGCAGGGAGAATGTGATCTGGCCGAGTTTTAGTTTTTGCAGAAGTTCCTTATCCTTGCCGAGCTGTGACGCGCCGAAGGTTTGTATTTCGGCCTTGTCGCCAAGGGCTTTGTTAGAACATGCAGCGAATGCGTTGGCGCTGGCTTCAAACAGCGAGCCGGGGTTTCCCACATGGCCAAATTTGAGTGTCAGATCGGCAGCTTGCGCCGGTAGCGTCATCACTGTGGCGGCAATTGCCCCCATTAAAATTTTCTTCATTTTCATAATAAGTACTCCTCCAAGTTAAAATTATTTACGTGAATATTCCTGCCTTATGACAGTGTTGCAGTTTGTTTTAGATGCTCCATGGCGGCCTGAGCGCCGCCAGAATTATGCGGTACGTTGGCTTTTCCAAGCCCCATTTCGACGCCGGACAAAGTTGCCATCAGTGTCAGATCGTTGAAATCTCCCAGATGACCGATGCGGAAAACCTTGTCGGCAACCTTTGAAAGCCCATTGCCGAGCGACATGTTGAAATGTTTCAACGTTGTGGCGCGGAAATTGTCGGCGCTATGGCCTTCGGGCATTAATACGGCGGTTAATACACCGCTTTCATCGCCCTGACGGTTGCACAAAACTTCGAGGCCCCATGCACGAACGGCGGCGCGTGCGGCTTCACCGTGACGAATGTGCCGTGCAAAGACGTTGTCGAGACCTTCTTCGCGCAACATTTTGATTGCTTCGATCAGGCCATAAAGCATGTTGGTTGCCGGGGTGTAAGGGAAATAACCCTTGTCATTGGGTCCAACCATTTCGCCCCAGTTCCAATAGGAATGGAGTGATTTGGTGTTCTTGCTCGCTGCCATTGCTTTTTCGCTGGCTGCGTTAAATGACAGGCCGGGGGGTAACATCAGGCCCTTTTGCGAGCCGCCGACGGTGACATCAACGCCCCATTCATCGTGTTGATAATCAATCGAAGCGAGGCCAGAAATGGTGTCGACCATCAACAGGGCAGGGTGGTTTGCTTCGTCGATTGCTTTGCGAACCTCTTTGATGCGGCTAACGGAACCAGTGGAGGTTTCGTTATGAACCACGCACACAGCTTTGATTTCGTGATTGGTATCAGCACGAAGACGTGCCTCGATTTTTTCTGAATCAGCGCCACTGCGCCAGTCGCCTTCGAGGAATTCCGGGTCAAATCCAAGTTTGATAGCGAGGGATTTCCACAGGGTGGAGAAGTGGCCGGTTTCGGACATTATCAATTTGTCGCCGGGGGAAAGCGTGTTGACGAGGGCTGCTTCCCAAGCGCCGGTTCCAGAAGCTGGAAAGATGAAAACGCGATTTTCTGTTTTGAAAATCCATTTCATGCCGTCCAGCGCTTGCCGTCCCACATCTGCGAAATCCGGTCCGCGATGATCCATCACAGGCATATCGATTGCGCGCATGATTCTGTCGGGAACGGGGCTTGGTCCCGGGATTTGAAGAAAGTGGCGTCCTGCCGTCCGCATTAGAATATTCCGTTCTATAATTTTTACATGTTCAGCAAATCTAGCTTGCATGGAACTCTAAGATTATGCAAATTGAATTATGAATTCAAAATGAAGTCAAGAGAAATTATTGAACGGGTGAATTAAAATGGTGGTTGGTTCCGCGCTTGAACGTCGGCTCCGTAAGGAAATTACCGGTGATATCCTGTTTGATAAATTTAGTCGTGGAAGATATTCGACGGATGCATCCTTCTATCAAATGATGCCGCAGGGCGTGGTTGTTCCCAAAACCATTGAAGATGTAGAAGCCTGTATTTCGGCGGCGCGTGATGAGGGTATCCCTGTTTTACCGCGCGGTGGTGGCACTTCCCAATGCGGACAGACGGTCAATCACGCGCTGGTGGTGGATAATTCAAAATATCTCAACCGTATTTTAGAACTCGATGTTGAAAACCGGCGCTGCGTGGTGGAACCGGGGATTGTTCTTGATGAATTGAACCGCGCGTTAAAGCCGCACGGGCTTTGGTTCCCGGTGGATGTTTCCACGGCATCACGTGCGACGATTGGTGGTATGAGCGCCAATAATTCGTGTGGTGGGCGCTCCATTCGCTACGGGATCATGCGCGATAATGTGCATTCGATTGAGGCGATTTTAGCTGGTGGCGAGAAAATGCGTTTTGGTTCGCTTCACCCGAATGAATTGTCTGACGATATGATTGGGTATGATTTGATATCCGATTTGCTGGCACTCGGCGCTGATAATGCAGAGGAAATCATCAAGCGGTTTCCCAAGGTTTTGCGCCGGGTGGGCGGCTATAATATCGATGCGCTGATGCCTTCCAATGATCTCAATAATTTATCAAATCTGCTAGTTGGTTCGGAAGGGACGCTTGCCTATTCAACTGCGATTGAACTAAAACTCTCGCCGATAATTAAGCATAAGGTTTTGGGCGTCTGTCATTTTCCGACCTTTCATTCGGCTATGGATGCGACGCAGCATCTGGTGAAACTGGGTGCTTACGGGGTGGAATTGGTGGATGCCACCATGATTGCCTTGGCCCGCGATATTGATCTCTTTCGCCCGACCATTGAGCAGGTGGTGCGCGGCAATCCGGAAGCTTTGTTACTGGTGGAATTCGGCGAAGATGACCCGGACGACAATTTGAAAAAGTTGGATGAGCTTGAAGAAGCGATGGGTGATCTTGGTTTTTCATGGAAGGGCGAGGGCAAGAATTGGGGCGGTGTTGCACCCATTATTGATACCGGATTGCAAAATGCATTGGTGGAGGTTCGCAAAGCCGGGCTGAATATTATGATGTCGATGAAGGATCAGGGCAAACCTGTTTCCTTCGTTGAGGATTGCGCTGTGGAACTGCCCGATCTTGCTGACTACACCGATGGGCTTACGGAGATTTTTGCAAAACACGGCACGAAAGGGACGTGGTATGCCCACGCATCCGTTGGCTGTTTGCATGTGCGTCCGGTGCTTAATTTACGTCAGGAAGTTGATGTAAAAACCATGCGGGCGATTGCAGAAGAAGCTTTTGAGCTGGTGCATAAATATAAGGGTTCCCATTCGGGTGAGCATGGGGACGGGATCGTGCGTTCTGAATTTCACGAACGCATGTTCGGGCCGGAACTCGTGCGGGCCTTTGAGCAGGTGAAAGAACGATTTGACCCGTCGGGGCTGTTCAATCCCGGCAAGATTGTTCATGCACCGAAAATGGATGACCGTTCGCTGTTCCGCTATAATCAGGATTATACGGTTGGCGAATTGGATACGGTTCTTGACTGGTCTGCGTGGCCGGGGGCCGGTGGTGGTTTTCAGGGTGCCGTTGAGATGTGCAACAATAATGGTGCCTGCCGTAAACTGACCGGCGGGGTGATGTGTCCGTCTTACCGCGCCACCCGAAATGAAAAAGATGCGACGCGCGGGCGGGCAAATGTTTTACGGTTGGCGATCTCCGGGCAGCTTGGTGAAGATGCTTTTGCCAGCGATGCCATGATGGAAGCCATGGAGCTTTGCGTCTCTTGCAAAGGCTGTCGACGCGAATGTCCCACTGGGGTTGATATGGCGCGCATGAAGATTGAAGTGCTTGCTGCGCGTAACAAAAAGCATGGTCTTTCGCTCAATGATCTGTTGGTTGGTTTTTTGCCTGCCTACGCACCGATTGCTTCCAGGATTCCTTGGTTGATGAATCTGCGTGACACTATTCCGGGCGTTGCCAAAGTGCTGGAGAAAGCTACAGGGTTTTCGGCCAAGCGCGCTTTACCCAAATGGCATTCGAAGTCGTTTATGGATGACGAGTTCTCGAGTTCAAAGGGTAAAAATGGTTCCGTAGTTCTGTTTGCAGACCCATTCAATCGCTATTTTGAACCGGAAAACCTTCGTGCAGCGGGGCGGGTGCTTGAGGCCGCCGGGATCAATGTCGAGGTGGTAAAACCTCTGGATGGCGGGAAACCTCTGCATAGCGGGCGAACTTTCCTATCCGTTGGGTTGGTCGATAAGGCGAAAGAAGAAGCGCAACGGCTGGTTGATAGTCTGCTCGCATATGCAATGGCGGGGACGATGATCATTGGTCTTGAACCTTCGAGCCTTTTGACCCTTCGTGATGAAATTCCGGCCCTTCTGCCGGGAAGTGATACGGAGCTTATCGCAAGTCATGCGCTGATGTTTGAAGAATATATAGCTCAAAAAATTGCATCGGGTGAGTTTGATCTGAAGCTGAAATCTCCAGCGTCAAAATTATTGCTGCACGGGCACTGTCATCAAAAATCATTCGATATTATGTCGGATATCGAAAAAACGCTGGCGCTGTTGCCTGACACCGAAGTTGAGACCATCAATTCCGGTTGTTGCGGCATGGCGGGTTCGTTTGGCTATGGGGTGAATACCTTTGAGACCTCAATAAAAATGGGCGAGATGGCGCTGTTTCCTGCCATTCGTGACAGTGATGAGGATGTTTTGATTGTCGCTGATGGCACGTCCTGTCGCCATCAAATTGCCGATGGTACAGGCCGAAAAGCCTTGCATGTGGCAAGGATATTGGAATTGGCGCTGGATCGTGTATAGAATATACTTATGAATATTGAACAGTCCATTTCCTCTATTTCGCGTCAGTCTCTTCATGTGGAGTTGGTGGAGCGGTTGCGCGATTTAATCGTGGATGGAACATTGGCGGCTGGTGAGAAAATTCCTGAGCGTGAGCTCTGCGAACGCTTTGGGGTATCACGGACGCCCATGCGTGAGGCGCTGAAAGTGCTTGCGGCTGATGGTCTGGTTTCGCTCGCGCCCAATCGTGGAGCGTGGGTCAGCAAAATTACCGTGACGGAGCTTGAAGAGGTTTTCCCGATTATGGGAGCGCTTGAAGGTCTTTCCGGCGAAATGGCTTGCCTCCATATCAGCGACCAACAGATTGCGGATATTCGCAAAATTCACCATGAGATGGTTGCTCATTTCAAAGCAGGTGAGCTGAATGAATATTTCAGTGCCAATCAGGCAATCCATGAGGCAATCTTGGAAGCTGCTAACAATCCAACCCTGCGCACAATGTATCGCACGCTTGCTGCGCGCATCAGGCGGGCAAGATATTTGGCCAATATGACAGATGAACGTTGGGCCGAAGCGATGGATGAGCATGAGCAGATATTGCAAGCGCTTGAAGGGCGTGAAGGCGAAAAACTGGCAATGATTTTACGCGAGCATTTGAAAAACAAGTTCGATACGGTCAGGCAATGGCTGGTTGATGAAGAGGCCGAAAGCTAGGCCAGTTGCGCTTTGATTTTTGAGGCGGCTTTTGTGTAGCCTCCAGCGGCACCATCTACGAAATGGATATGGTCATCTCTCGTGACCGATGGCACAATGCAGGTCATGATTGCTTCGTCTTGCTCGAACAGGCCGTAGGTGACGATATTTTTGTCCGATGCATCCACCAAGATTTTTTCTAATTTCTTCTGTGAATTTGCATCACAATCGAGTGTCATTTTCAGGCCGTCCTCGAATTTTCGGAAGTCGGCGTTTTTGGAAACGGTTTGCATATAATGGTTGGGGTCAAAACCGGCCGCGCTGATACCGGTTTTGAAGAATAACAGTGCAATGAAGGTTTCTTTCAGCAATTGTAATTTTCGCCGCCAGATGGACATGGAGCCATGGCTTGCCCTCGCTTCGATATCAATTCCTTTTGGCGGCCATGAATATCCGGGACCTTCTTGAGGGATGGGGTGTCCGCCGCGCTCAATGCCTTCAGCAACTTCAACGATTGCATGCATGACTTTTGCAATTTCGCTGGTCGAGGCTTGTGGCACTGGCAGAATAACGACTGATAAAATGATGCCGTTTTTTGACCTCATCGGGGTCCAACGACAGGAAAGGCCGGTGAGGTCTGGCTGGGAACCTGCGGGTGCCGGGTCAATTGCATACTCGCCTGACTTCATTTGCTTTTCGGCCCATGAAACACCGCCGCCGTTAAACATGGCGTAGTCCGCGCCTTTTGATGCTTGATACCGTGCGACGGTGACATCAAATTTTGCTTTTCGGATGTCGCTTACGGGAATGATTGCTGCGCGCAATTCCAGACCAAATTCATCCTGCGACCATCGTCGGACTTCCGCGAGCGCTTTGTGGGCAGCTGCTTCCTGATCGGGATGAAACGCGAAAGCTGCACCATCGCCGCCGAAGACAAACGGGAATTCCTTGCCGGCGGCCCCATTGATTTGTGCCGATATAACGGCGGCTCCAACGGTGTTTACGGTCTTATAATTTCCAGCTTCGATCTGTTTTGTAGAGCCGACGATATCGGCTGTTCCCACCAGCCAGTCATTGGGCAACGGTTCGTAGGAATCGCCACGGGTAAGATCGTCAAACGTGTGACTTATCGCAAGGGTCTCGTAAAAATCTGCGGAGTTCGGCACTTTGTTGTTCACAGGCAATTACTCGAATGCTGGTTCAAGGGATAGATATAGGGTAGGCTAATAGATGTTATAAGAGGAGAGGGTCCAATGATATCTATATTCAAGTGGTTTCTTCAGCTTTTTACTTCTGTTTCATTGTTGCTCATCACTGTTATGAGCAGTGGTGCGCAGGCGCAAGGGAGGCCATCGACCTGTCTGGCGATCGCACAATCCCTGCCCAATGTGATCTATGCTTCCGCTGGTTCTGAGAATATTTTCAAGATTGCAGGGCTTGCCAGCCATGAAGTGCGGATTACGTTTTCCGGCCATTCAACCTATATTATAGAGTCTGAAAAAGGCGTCACCATCGCCACAGACTTTGCCGGATTTGCGGGGACGCAAGTCCCGCGCGTCGTGACCATGAACCGTGCTCACAGCTCCCATTTTACCGATTATCCTGATCCGGGGATTGAGCATGTGTTGCGCGGCTGGAACCCTGATGGCGGTGCCGCTTCCCACTATCTGCAGGTGGATGATGTGCTCATTCGCAATGTTACTACCGATATCCTCAATGGCGGACTTCATATGACGAATGGCAATTCGATTTTCATTTTTGAAGTGGCGGGGCTGTGCATTGGCCATCTGGGTCATTTGCACCATGCGCTTACTGAAGAACATTTCGGCAAAATAGGCCGTCTTGACGTGGTTATGGTTCCGATTGACGGGGCAATGACGCTGAGCCTTGGTGGTATGTCAGAGCTTGTTAAACGTCTGCGTTCCAGCATTATTTTGCCAATGCATGCGCGTGGTTTTGCGACACCTGCTGATTTCATATCCATGCTGGGAAGTGATTTTGATAATATCTATTTGAAATCGCGCAGTTTTGTCGTGTCACTTTATGATTTGCCTAAACGCCCCACTGTGATGGTGCCGGAAGGGCTGGCGTTTTTCAGTTATCAGGAATAACTGAAAAACCCTCCAAGATGTATTTTCGGGTTTGATTCCTAAAGCGATCACGATATCAATCAGATAACTGAATTTTCCGTACGAAGAGGAGGGCTTGATGCCCCGTTTTGATTGCACGAAATTGCGCGCCATGGTGGGCGAATTGTTTGAGGCTACCGGTATCGAAACCGACAAAGCACAAATGATGGCCGAATGTCTGACTGAAGCTGATATGATCGGTCATTTCACCCATGGGTTGGCGCTGGTGCCGGGCTATATAGGCGTGATCAAGGAGGGAATAGTCAATCCAAAGGGTGATGTGACCGTCGTTTCTGATCGCGGAGCCTGTGTCGCATGGGACGGCAATCAATTGCCCGGCGCTTGGCTGACCGCAACAGCAGTTGATCTGGCTGTGGAGCGTGCATCAGAATATGGTACCTGCTCGGTGGCCATCGGGCGTAGCCAGCACAATGGTGCTTTGGCTGCCTATTTACGACGGGCGACGGATAAGGGGTTCATGGTGCAAATTTGTTGCTCTACAGCAGATGCTGCATGGGTTGCGCCGTTCGGTGGTACCAAGCGCCTGTTCACGCCAAACCCGCTTGCGGCGGGTATTCCGACCGAGGGTGATCCGATCTTGCTTGATATCAGTTCTTCAATCACCACGGTGACCATGACCAATGGATTGGCAGCAGAAGGCAAGAAATTTGATCATGACTGGCTACTGACTGCAGGTGGTGAAGCCAGCAATGATCCAACCGAAGTAACAGAGAGAGGCGGTACGCTCATGCCTTTGGGCGGCATGGAAAAGGGCCATAAGGGCTATGCGATGGCATTGCTGGTGGAGGCGCTTTCACAAGGCTTATCTGGTTTTGGACGCATGGGAGCCGTGGAACCGGGTAGTCTGTCGATTTTTGTGCAGGTCAGTGATCCTGATGCCTTTGGCGGGGCAGATATGTTCCGCAAACAGATGAGCTTTCTGGCCGATGCCTGCCGCAGTAATCCTCCTCGTCCCGGTGTTGATGCGGTGCGAGTGCCGGGCGATGCTGCCATGGCGAAATGGCGCGATGCCAAGGAAAATGGTGTATTGCTATCGACGGAAATCGCCGAGGGGCTGGAAAAAGCAGCAGCGCAATTCGGGCTGTCGATGGTTTGATTTTGGGGTGAGAATTAGATTCTCTTTATTGCGCTAATTGTTTGAATTTATTTGAAATTCAGCCAAGTCGCTCTTTGCGTATGGCCATTTTTCTGACCAGATTATCGGCAATGCCGGGGCGACTCCATGGACAGACTGCGATGCAGATGCCGCAGGCGTTGTTATCGACGAAATAGGGCACGCATTTATCGAAATCGACATACCATTTGGTTTCGCCTCGGACCAATTGCTTTTCCGGGACGATTGCGACGGGTGGGCAGGCATTGGTGCAGATCTGACAATTCAGGCAAAAATCATCGGCACCAAAAACATCCGGTTGGTCGGTTGCCAGTGGCAAATCTGTGGTGACCATGGATAGGCGGAAGTTGGAGCCGAACTCACGGTTGATCATCGAGCCGTGTTTGCCCAACTCGCCGAGGCCTGCGGCGATTGCGGCGGGGATCATCAAGACGTCTTCGCTGTTTGGCCCGGTTTTGGCTTCGCTGAGGAAACCGTTTTCGCTGATCCAGTTGGTGAGATATTTGGCGGCTTTTCCAGCGCGGCCATATTGGTCCATTACTTCGATCAGGCTATCGACGTCGGGGGCGGTTTTTAGCGTGTCATAATCATGGGCAAAGGCCATCACCACGACCCATTCGCCCTTGGGCTGGGGGCGGTCGGAATAGGTCCATTCTGGTTGATATCTGCAAATGCCGACCTGATCTGCTCCGGCATCGAGCGCTGCCTGTTTTACCAGTCTCACCCAGTCTTCGACTGTGTTTTCGGCTTCTTGAGATGCCAGTTCACTGACTGGAATAGCCTCGATTTCGTCCTTATAGCTGCGCGCGGCGAAGGCGCGCTCATCAGCATCGACTTGATCGAGAAAATGATACATCACCTCGCCATGGGCAATGCTACCGTCATGGCGCCAGAAAACCGGGACAGGGTTGTGAACTTTTTCATTTCCCAAACCATTGATCAGGCTACCGGAAACAGGTTTTCCTTCCTGTTTCGGCCATAGGGCGAGGACATCTTCGGCTGGTTGCCACGGGGGCGTTGTATTCTTTGAAGATGCCATTTTCTTCCCTGCTGCTTATTCTGCCGGCATGGAGGTTTCGACCAATTTTACCATGTATGACGTGCCAATTGGAATGATATCATCATCAAAATCATAATCCGGGTGGTGCACGCCTGCGGTATCGCCCTGACCGAGGAAGATATAGGCGCCGGGGCGCTCGTTGAGCATGAAGGAAAAATCTTCGCCGCCCATAACAGGGGCGACGTTTTCTTCGACCTTGTCTTCGCCGACGATGGCTTTGGCAACTTCAATGGCAAAGTCTGTGCGCTCGGGATTGTTGATGGTGATCGGATATTCGCGGCGATAGTTGAATGTTACTTTGGCACCGAAGGTTGCGCCGACGCTTTCGCAGATTTCGCCCATGCGTTTTTCTACCAGATCACGAACTTCGGCGGTCAATGTACGCGCGGTGCCTGCAAGGCTTGCTGTTTGTGGAATGACGTTGGTTGCATCGCCTGCGTGGAACATGGTGACGGAAACTACCACGGATTCTAGTGGGTCCACTGAACGAGCGGCGATGGTTTGCAAGGCCTGTACGAGGGCCGTGCCAACGATGATCGGGTCAACGCCAAGGTGGGGGCGGGCAGCGTGGCCGCCTTTTCCTTTGATTTCAATTTCGAAAAAATCGGCTGCGGCCATTAGTGAGCCGGGGCGGATGGCGAATTCGCCTTTTGGTTTTCCCGGTGCATTGTGCAGGCCGTAGACTTCCTGAATGCCGAAACGTTCCATCATGCCGTCATTGACCATTTCACGTCCGCCGCCGCCGCCTTCTTCTGCGGGCTGGAAAATCATGATGGCAGTGCCGTCGAAATTTCGGGTTTCGGCCAGATATTTGGCGGCTCCCAGCAAAATTGTGGTGTGTCCATCATGGCCGCAGGCGTGCATGACGCCGTCGACCGTGGATTTATGATCGCTTGGTTGCGCTTCGGTGATGGGAAGCGCGTCCATATCGGCGCGAAGGCCGATAACGCGGCCGCTTTTATTGGTTTTGCCTTTGATGACTGCAACAACGCCTGTGCGGCCAATACCGGTTACGATTTCATCGACGCCATATTTTTCGAGGTTTTCAACCACCAGAGCGGCGGTGCGGTGTACTTCGAAGCCGAGTTCTGGGTGGGCATGAATATCGCGGCGAATGGCGGTGAGTTCTTCGTGGAATTCAGCAACGCGGTTGATGATAGGCATGGGGTTTCCTTTTCTTCGACGGTTTGAATTTCTGATTCAGCTATATCCTGTAACTATTTGATATAGCTAATTTTTGTCCATGAAAAACTTGGGCATCAGACTGAGCAGATGCTGGCTGTATTCATGTTTTGGATTGTTGAACAGGTCTTCGGTTTCCGCAATCTCGCAAATCTCGCCATTACGCATAACGGCGACCCGGTCGCACATCTGGCGAATGACGGGCAGATCGTGGGAAATGAACATCATGGTGAGGCCCATTTCTTCCTGTAAATCTTTCAGCAGATTGAGCACCTGCGCCTGAATAGATACATCCAGCGCGGAAGTGGGTTCATCGCAAACCAGAAAACGCGGGCGGGTGGCAAGTGCTCGTGCAATCGAAATGCGCTGGCGCTGACCGCCAGAAAATTCATGCGGGAATTTGCGTGCCGCGACTTTACCGAGGCCGACGATATCGAGCAAATCATGGACGATGGCGTAGCATTCGGCGTTGGTTGAGACTTGCTTGTGGAACTGGATTGGCTCGGCGATGATATCCTCAACCCGCATTCGCCCGTTGAGGGATGAGAAGGGGTCTTGAAAAACCATCTGCATTTGACGGCGCCACGGGTTGATTTCCTTGGCGGTGGTCATGGCGGTGAGATCGGCACCGGCAAATTCGATTTTACCGCCGGTTGGCTTGTAAATCCCGGTGACCATGCGGGCAATGGTGGATTTTCCTGAGCCACTTTCGCCGACAATGCCAAAGACTTCGCCGCTCTTGATGTCAAAATTCACCTTTTTTACCGCATCAAGATAAATCCGCTTGGAGGGAAATATCGAATGCTTGGTGATGAAACGCATGGAAAGATCGGTGAGCTTTAACAACGGGCCATCGAAATCAGCGTAATCCTGCGTCTGGCCGAGCCAGTGATTGGCGATATCAACTTCCTTGCGCTCGCCCACATCCTCGATATAGGTGACCAACGGAAAGCGATTGATGCGTTTATCGGGACGGGGAACTGCTGAAATCAGGCTTTTGGTATAATCGTGCTTTGGACTGCCCAGCACTTGCGCTGTTTCGCCAATTTCTACCAGCTTGCCGCGATACATAACGGCGACGCGGTCGGTGACTTCGGCGATCACGCCCATATCATGGGTGATCAGGATCATGCCCACATTGCGCTCGCGGCAAAGGCCGCGCATGAGGTCAAGGATTTGTGCTTGTACTGATACGTCGAGTGCGGTGGTTGGTTCATCGGCGATGATGACTTCGGGATCGGCACAAAGCGCCAGTGCAATGACCACGCGCTGGCGCATGCCGCCGGAGAATTGATGCGGGTATTGATCGATGCGCACGGACGGGTCGGGGATGCCAACTTGATCGAGCAGATCGACAGCTTTTTTCCGTGCATCTGCTTTGCTGAGTTTTAGGTGTAGTACAATGGTTTCAATGAGTTGGTTGGCAATGGTCTCAATTGGATTTAATGAGGTGAGGGGATCTTGGAAGATCATTCCGATGCGTTTGCCACGGATGGCGCGCATTATTTCTTCGTCGAGATCATCGATGCGTTCGCCGTCGAGGGAAATGGTTCCCCCGATCATATGGCCGGGTTTTTGTAACAGGCCAATAACGGCGTTGCCGACGGTGGATTTCCCTGCGCCGGATTCCCCAACTACACCGAGAATTTCACCTGCCTGCAATTCAATGCTGAAGTCTTGGACGGCGATGAAATCGCCTTTACGGCTTGGAAATTCAACGGTGAGGTTTTCAATCTGAAGTTGTGACATATCTCAACCCCTACAATAATTTGGGGTTAATGGCGTCGCGCAGCCAGTCACCGAAGAGGTTGACCGACAAAGCAATGGCCACAAGGGCAGCACCGGGGAAGATGGTGATCCACCATTCGCCGGAGAATAGATATTCATTGCCGATGCGAATGAGCGTGCCAAGCGAGGGGGTTGTTGGTGGAAGACCGACACCCAGAAAGCTCAACGTGGCTTCAATGATGATGGCCAGCGCCAGATGCAATGTGCCAATGACGAATACCGGGCCGATCACATTGGGCAAAATATGGCGCCACATGATGGTGAATTGACCAAGGCCAATCACCTGTCCTGCTTGCACATATTCTTTGACCTTTTCGGTCATCACCATGGAGCGCACCGTGCGGGCATACTGTACCCAGCCGGAAACTGCGATGGCAAAAATCATCACGTATATGGCGATTTCACTGTGTACGTCTTTTGGCAGCAGGGTGCGAGCAACCCCATCGAGCAGTAGCGCAATTAGGATTGCCGGAAAGGATAATTGCACATCGGCAATGCGCATGATGATGGCATCGGTGCGGCCTCCCACATAGCCGGAAATTAGGCCGAGGCCGACGCCCAGTATCAGCGAGAATATGACCGAGACAAAGCCAACCAGCAGCGAGATTCGCGAGCCATAAAGAATGGTCGAAAGGATATCGCGGCCCTGATCATCGGTGCCGAGTAAAAAGCGCGGGTCGCCGCCGCTTTGCCAAACTGGGGGCAGGCTTGAATCCATCAGATCGAGGCTGGCCAGATCAAACGGATTGAACGGTGCGATGACTGAAGCAAAAACGGAAATGAAAATCATAAACAGCGCAAGAGCTGCCGACAAAACAGCAACGGGTGAATGCCAGAAGGACCACCAGATATCATTGTCGTTTAGGCGATGGAGAAAATCGGCAATCCGGCCGCGTTCGATTTCTTGATTTTCCATATCAGTCCCCTTCTGATGAAGCACGAAGGCGAGGATCGACGATGACGTATAAGACATCGACAATCAGATTGATCACTACAAAGATGAAGGCGATCAGCACCAGATAAGCGGCCATGATAGGCACGTCGGCATTGCCAACGGCCTGAATGAATAGCAGGCCCATGCCGGGCCACTGGAACACGCTTTCGGTGATCAGGGCGAAGGCGATGATCGAACCGATTTGTAGGCCGGTGATGGTGATTACCGGGATGAGTGTGTTTTTAAGGGCGTGGCGGAAATAGAGAGAGCGGTTGCTTAGGCCTCTTGCACGGCCGAATTTGATGTAGTCAGTACGCAATATTTCCATCATTTCGGCGCGGACCAGCCGCATGATAAGGGTCATTTGGAAAATGCCCAAGGTGATGGCTGGCATGATGATGGCTTTTAGGCCGGATGCGGTAAGCAGGCCTGTCGACCACCAGCCCAGTTGCACCACGTCTCCACGCCCGAAGGTTGGCAACCAGCGCAGGGTGACACCGAAAAGCAGGATCAACAATATGCCGATCAAAAAGGTTGGTAGCGATACGCCCATGAGCGAGATGGTCATGAAGGCCTTGGATAATAAGGTGTTTCGTCGGATGGCGGTATAAACCCCCATAGGGACGCCGAGCAGCATGGCAATGACGGAAGAGACCAGTGCGAGTTCCAGAGTTGCCGGAAAGCGCTTAGCCATCAATTCGCGCACGGGTTCACGCAGCATATAGCTTTGCCCGAATTTGCCCTGAGCGGCATTGATAGTGAAGTTGAAAAATTGAATATAAACAGGGTCGTCAAGGCCCAGACTCTTGCGAAGTTCTTGGCGATCTTCGATGGAAGTATCCTGCCCGGCCATATTCGAGACCGGATCCCCCACAAATCGGAATAAGCCGAATGAGATGAAAGCAACTGTTAGCATTACCAGCATGCTTTGGAGTAGTCGTTTGATGATAAAACTGATCATGGAATTACCTAAAAAAACGGGGCCTGACGATCTGTCAGGCCCCGGGATTAATTGCTTATTTTACAACAACGTATCGCAGATCAAATACATTGTCTGCGCGCTGGTTTAGTTCGATATTATCACCAGCACCCCATGAAAGCGGCTGTTGATGCAATGGCAGATAGCCAACTTCATCCTGAACAATTTTGAAGCCTTCATCGATCAAAGCCTGACGTTTGGCCTGATCAGTTTCAGCGCCCACAAGACCGGTGATTTCATCAACGCGGTCATTGCAATAATTGCCTAGGTTGAAAGCACCCATTTTGTTTTCCGCGTCCTGACAATGCAGAAGGTTGGCAAACACATTGTGTGAATCGATGGAACCTGGGGTCCAACCGAGCAGATAGAAGCTTGTATCGTAGCCGCCTTGTGCCAAGACCTTACCGAAATATTTGGATTTTGGCTGAGCCAACAGGTCAATTTTGATGCCAATTTTTGCAAGCATGGAAGCGGCTGCCTGACAAATTTTCTCATCGTTTACGTAGCGGTTGTTTGGGCAATCCATAGTAAGCGTGAAGCCATCTGCATAACCTGCTTCAGCCAAAAGCTTTTTAGACAATTCAGGGTCATAAGCATAAGGTGTATTCAAAGCAGCGTTAAATCCGTTGATCTGAGGTGCAACCATCAGGCCGGACGGGGTTGCCGCGCCACGCATGATTTTTGCCTTGATCGCATCAAGATTAAGCGCGTGAGCAAAAGCTTTACGAACGCGGATATCCTTGAATGGATTTTTGCCTTTAACGGATGAATGAAGCAATTCGTCGCGACTTTGATCCATGCCAAGGAAGATTGTGCGGGCTTCAGGGCCTTTAAGGGCACGGACACCTTCAGCTTCGTCAAGACGTTTCCAATCTTGCACAGGAACTGGATAAACCATGTCTACCTGATGAGATAGCAGAGCTGCAACACGGGTCGCGGCTTCTTTAATTGGCGTAAACTCAACATGAGTTACGTTGGTTTTAAGGTCTTTGTTCCAATGGCCGTCGAAACGATCAAATACTGTTTTTACTCCAGGCTCACGCGAAGTGATCATGAAAGGACCAGTGCCGTTGGAATTACGGTTGGCGTAACCGATTTCATTGGCATCAGAAACGTTAGCGGCTTCAGTTGCGCCGTTTGCTTCTGACCATTCTTTGTCCATCATGAAAAGGAAAGCCATTTCCTGCATCAAAACAGGCAATGGATTAGCTGTATGAAGTTCAACGGTATGATCGTCGATTTTTACAACCTTGGTTACAAGGCCGCCACGGGCTTTTTGATCCGAACCTTTGGTCTGGGTGCGAGCAAAGGAGAAAACCACGTCATCGGCATTGAAGTCGTTGCCATTGTGGAATTTCACGCCTTGGCGCAATTTAATCAACCATACTTTCGGGCTAATTGTTTTCCACTCTGTTGCCAATGCAGGAACCAGAGCCAGATTTTCATCATAAACGGTCAAACCTTCATAGACGTTGCCCAGCAGGCCTAGTGAAAATGTTTCATTTAAGCCATGTGGGTCAAGACCCTGACTGTCGCCTTGGAAGGCGTATTTGAAATCTTTTGCGACTGCAGGTGTTGCAGCCATGATAGCGGCAATTGCTACGCCGCTCAGTAGTTTAGATAGCTTTCTCATTGTTTTTCTCCCTGAGATTAGTTGCTATTATTTTTAAAATTCAATCTGCCAAGTCATCTATAAGACGATCAACAAATTGAGCTCCCAACTTCAATTGTTCTATTTCAATATATTCGTCCGGTTTGTGGGCCTGATCAATAGAGCCCGGTCCGCAAACCACGGTAGAATATCCTGCTTGCTGGAATTGCCCTGCTTCAGTTCCGTAGGGCACCCCAATCGTATCGTTTTTGCCCGCAAGGCGCATGCATAATTGTGCCGCGCGGTCATTGTCTGTTGAGTTTAGACCCGGAACCCGGCGAATATCAAGATTGATTGAAGCCCCCTCAAAAGATTGCTTCATTTCTGCTTCCAGCGTTTCGGCATAGGTTTGGATGCGTTCCAGAGTTTCGTCTACATTGTCATGCGGTACGCTGCGAAAATCGAAAGTGAAATCGCAGTCACGGGCAATGATGTTTGCTGCAATACCGCCATTGATCAGGCCGACATTGATGGTGGAATGGGGTGGTTCCAGTTTTAAATCATCATGTGGATTGGCCATGAACTCGCGATTGATGTCGTCAATGAAGGTGATCAGTCTGGCTGCATAAGTATTGGCGGAGACGCCGCGATGGGTTTGGCTGGAATGGGCCTCAAGGCCGCAAATATGGGTGCGAGCGCCCAAAATACCCTTATGCATGTTGGCAACTTGCATATTGGTTGGTTCACCCACAATCACCGCATCGATTGGCGGGAGCGTGGATACAATCTCCTTGATCATGTCGGGTGCGCCTACACAGCCGATTTCCTCATCATAGGAAAATGCGAGGTGGATCGGCTTGGACAGGGATTTTTCAAGCATTGCAGGAACGGCTGCGCATGCGATGGCCACGAAGCCTTTCATGTCACAGGTGCCACGACCATAATATCGGTCTTGCTTTTTTGTGAGTTCGAAGGGAGGGACCGTCCAGTCCTGATTATCGATTGGTACCACATCCGTGTGCCCACTCAGGACAACGCCACCTGGAATATTAGGCCCAATAGTTGCGTAAAGATTGGCTTTGGAACCGTCTTCATTGGGGACAAGGTGTGATGCAACGCCCAGATCAGCCAGATAGGCGCGTAGAAAATCAATCAATTGCATATTGGAATTGCGAGACACGGTATCAAAGGATACCAGCCTTCCCAGCAAACTGGTTATTTTATCAAAACTCAAAAATTTACTACCCGTAACAATTCTGCCAGCCTTTGTGGCTTTTTTTGAGCATTGCATATGCTTGAGAATAGTTCAAACGGCAATTTTGACAATTCGAATGACCTCACCATAGGGAAGGTATTGCCGGATTCTTAGAATGTTTCCAAGATAATTGGGCCGAATTAACCTCATGTTAAGCCTATGAAACGTAAATGGTTGAACATGACGAAAAGGGATTGTTCCCTTGCATGAAGCGCTTTCGTCGATCAGGGCCAATATGGCCAACTGCATGTATTTTCTCAAAATTTGAACTCCTGCCGGAATACGGCAATCGAAGTTACACGATAGGTTCTTGGCATTTTCAATTGCGTGATCGCAATTTTACTAAATGGCCGGGGCGGGGTGATGCCAAATTTTGAATTCAGAAAAATTATTGGGCAATTGATATCTACATGCCTGCATTGAGTGTCTGACGGGCCGGAACCATTTTCGGTCATTGTTGTGGGGAGACGTTGATATGCAGCATTCAAATGCCCAGGGACAAATTTGGTATACGAGGGGAACTCAATGGCCGGTGGAAGCAATATTAACATATCTGAACGTTTGGACTTTATGGGTCTTACCAGTGAAAACTGCGACCAGCTCAAGAGCATCAAACCTCTGATTGATCGTGAAATTCCTGTAGCTCTGGATGTTTTTTACAAAAAATTACGCAAGACACCGGAAGTAGCAAAATTCTTCTCCAGCGATGCCCAGATGAATGGCGCAAAAACTGCGCAAGCAGGTCACTGGGACTCAATCAGTAGCGGTCGCTTCGACAGTGCTTATGTTGACAAAGTGAATATCATTGGAGGTATTCATGCCCGCATCGGTCTGGAACCTCGCTGGTATATTGGTGGTTACGCCATCCTCGTTGATCATCTGATTAAAGAAGTTATCAAGGACAATTGGCCAAAAAAATCAGGCCTATTTGGCAAGAAAGAAAGCATTGGTGCTGAAGAATTCGGCTCAACCGTTGCTGCTTTGGTCAAAGCTGTATTCCTTGATATGGATCTGGCCATTTCAGTCTATATTGAACAGGCTGAAATAGCGAAACAGGCAGCTCAAAAAGAAGCCATTGATTCCGAACGTAAAATGGTTGTCGATAATTTCGGCATCGCCATGCAGAAGATTGTTGAAAAAGATCTTAACTATCGTATGCGGGCTGATATGCCGGATGCTTACCAGCCGCTTCAAGATGATTTCAACGCTGCGATGGCTGCGTTGGGTGAAACGATTGCTTCGATTGGTGATTCTGCTACGGAAATTTATTCCGGTGCCAATGAAATTCGCACCCAATCAGATACGTTGTCCAAACGCGCCGAAACACAAGCAGCTTCTGTTGAAGAAACCGCAGCTGCTGTTGAAGAGATCACAGCAACTGTGAAAACTTCAACCGAAAGTGCTGAAAATGCTGGGGGGCTGGTTTCCAGAACCAAGCAAAACGCGGAAAAATCAGGTGAGATTGTGCGTGAAGCGGTCGAGGCGATGGATCGTATCGAAAGCTCCGCAAAAGAAATTGAAAATATCATCGGGGTAATTGATGAAATTTCGTTCCAGACAAACCTTTTGGCGCTGAATGCTGGTGTTGAGGCGGCGCGGGCCGGGGATGCGGGACGTGGCTTTGCGGTTGTTGCGCAGGAAGTTCGTGAACTTGCTCAAAGATCAGCAGATGCTGCCAAGGAGATCAAGAAATTGATTACATCGTCTGGTGAACAGGTGAAACACGGTGTGAAACTAGTGAATGATACAGGGGTTGCGCTGGCTGAAATCGTTGAACAGGTTCAGGAAATCAACGAGAATGTGTCATCAATTATTGATGCTGCTCGCGAACAGTCCTCTGGCCTTCAGGAAATCAATCAGTCAGTCAATACGATTGATGAGGGAACCCAGCAGGCTGCTGCGATGGCGGAAGAATCTACCGCTGCAAGCCATACGCTGGCCGAAGAAGTTGCCAAAATTACGACAATGCTTGGTGAATTCACTTTGTCACCTAGCAAGCGTTCAACAAGCAGGAAAACAGTCCAACGCAGCAAGCCCGAAGGCGTGAAAAGTCGCCCACCGGTTAAGGCACCCGTTGCCGCAAATGCAAAGACTGATCGCCCAACGGCATCACCCGCAAGAGAACTGACCAAGAAGGTGGCTAACGCCTTTGGTGGGGCAGAGGCGGCCAATGAGTCATGGGAAGAATTTTAAACCAGCAATATCTGCCCCTTCCGCATAGTTGGGCGGGGCAGCAAAATGACAAAAGAATATTTTTTATAAGGTCTAGAAAATGTCTGACGAAATAACAAAATTTGAGCTCCCCGAGTCCTCGGCCAGTGAGAATGCTGGAGATTTAACCCAGTCTTTACTGAACTTGCGCGGGCAGCATCTGGTGATTGACGCAAGCAGTGTTGGTCGTATCGACACTCCGTGTCTGCAGGTGCTTTTGGGAACTGCAAAACAATGGGTCGAAGATGGTGTGAAGCTAACGCTTGAAGCGCCTTCGGAAGTATTCGAAAACAGCATTTCTTTGCTGGGATTAACATTAGAACAATTTGAAACAGAAGGTGGGCAAAATGTCTAAAAAAGTACTGGCCGTCGATGATAGCCGCACAATGCGCGAGATGCTTCGTCATAGTTTAAGTGCCGCTGGGTTTGATGTGACACTTGCTGAAGATGGCGCTGATGGATTGATTAAACTGAAAGAATCTGATCCGGACGTGGTTATCACAGATATCAATATGCCTGTCATGGATGGTTTCGAGTTTATCGAAAATGTGCGCAAGCTCAAAGAGCTTAACAGAGTTCCAATCTTAGTTTTGAGTACCGAAAGTCACCCGGATAAGAAACGCCGGGCCCAACAAGCAGGCGCTACAGGCTGGATCGTAAAACCTTTTGATCCAGAAAAACTTGTTTCCGCTGTTCACCGTGTCTCCCCTTAAAACGGATATAGAATAATGAATCTCGACGAAATCAAAGAAACCTTCTTTATCGAATGCGCTGACCAGATGGTCGAGCTGGAAACCGGCTTGAACACCCTTGTTACAGACGGCGTCGATATTGAAACGGTAAATTCAGTTTTCCGTGCAGTCCATTCAGTTAAAGGTGGTGCCGGGGCATTTGAATTGACCAATCTGGTAAATTTTGCCCACGTATTTGAAAATGCTCTGGATATTATCCGAGTGGACCTTGGCGAAGCCACCGATTCACGGCTCAATCTTTTGCTCCGTGCAGCCGATGTTCTTAACGACATTGTTGTTGCTACACGTGATGAAGGAGAGCCGATTGAATGTGCGGAAATTACGACTGAGCTGGCACAAGCTTTTGACATCTCCGAGGTAGAGGAAGATGATCCGGACGACGCTATCAATAACTTCCAGGCTGTTCCAATTTCGATCATGGATCTTGATCTGGGTGATGGTGGCGATGAAGACGCCTCTGGTGATTTTGATCTCGGCGGCGGGGACGGTGCTCCAGGTTTTCATGTTAGTTTCGAACCAAAACCGGGTCTCTATCTGAACGGCCATGATCCGCAGAAATTATTCCGCGAACTTGCCGAGCTTGGTAGCCTTACAGCCACATGTGATGTGGACAAGATGCCGGTTCTGAGCGCCATGAACCCTGATGACAACTATTTAAGTTGGTCTTTGGTGGTCGATACGGACGGTGAGCTGGATAGTAATACTGGTGAAGGCAAAATCACTGAAATTTTTGATTGGGTCAGCACCGAGTGCGAGCTTTCAATATCCTATCATGCTGCTGAAGGTGGCGCGGACGGACCAAGCGATAATTTTGATGATTTCATCGGCGATGACTTGATGGATATTGGCGAAGAAGGCGAGGTGGAAGGCGAAGAAGCTCCTGCTGAAGCTGATTTGGATGCGCCGCTCGAAGGTGCTGCGGCTCCTGAAGAAACACCAGCAGAAGAAACACCGGAGGCTCCCATGGCTGAAGAAACACCCGAAACTCCAATAGCAGAGGCTCCTACAGCAGAAGTTGTTGAATTGAAGCCGGCTGAAGCTGAAGAAACAAAGGCGGCGCCAAAGAAGGTAGTAAAAAAGACTGCACAGTCCATTAGGGTTGACAGCGAGCGGGTTGACCGCCTGATCAATTTGATGGGCGAACTGGTGATCAATGAGGCGATGCTCGCCGAACGGATCACAAATACCGGTGTTGCACTTGGCTCAGAAGTGGGCGTGGCAATGGCCGAATTGCAGAGCCTTACCCGCGAAATTCAAAATGGCGTTATGGCCATTCGTGCGCAACCGGTGAAACCGGTGTTTATGCGGATGTCTCGTGTGGTTCGTGAAGTTTGCTCGGCAACCGGCAAGAAAGCAGTGCTCGAGTTTGATGGTGAAAACACCGAAGTTGATACAACTGTTATCGAAGGGTTGAGCGATCCGCTTACCCACATGATCCGTAATGCTGTTGATCATGGTATTGAATCGCCGGAAGTACGGCTGGCCGCAGGTAAACCTGCACAAGGCGTAGTCAAGCTTGTCGCAATGCATGCATCCGGCCGTATCGTGATCGAAATCAGAGATGATGGTGCCGGTATCAACCGGGAACGCGTACTGGAAATGGCACTCAAGAAGGGAATCGTTTCACCAGAAGCGAATCTTACCGATAATGAAATCGATAATCTGATTTTTGCAGCCGGCTTCTCAACTGCCGAAACCATTACAGATGTTTCCGGGCGCGGCGTTGGTATGGATGTGGTTCGCCAGTCCGTTCAAAGTCTTGGTGGTCGTGTCAGTATTACTTCGACACCAGGCCACGGCTCTGTGTTCTCTATGAGTTTGCCGCTAACGTTGGCAATTCTCGACGGCATGATTGTTAAAGAAGCCGATCAGACGCTGGTTATTCCAGTGAGTTCTGTGCTGGAGACTCTCAGCCTGCAAGAGGGCGATGTAACCACCCTTGGCAATGAAGATAAAGTTATGCAATTGCGCGATAAACTCATTCCCATCGTGGATGTGGGCTACGAACTTGGCTTTGCCAAGAAGCGTGAAACCTTTACTGGCGGCACCGTGCTGGTGGTTGAAGGTGAAAAAGACTGTGTAGGCGCATTTGTGGTCGATTCCATCATGGAACAACAACAGGTCGTTATTAAGAGCCTCGAAAGCAATTATCAACGAATTTCTGGTATTGCTGCTGCTACAATTCTTGGCAATGGCAGGATCGCTCTCATTCTGGATGCGGCAGACATTCTGTCACTTCATGACACAGATGCAAATAACAATTTAGCAAAGACTGGATAATCAAATGACTGATGAAACAACACCAGAGGCAGCCCCCGCAGCTGCACCAACAAAGGTTGCACCAACGGGCGCAGTGACCGCAACTGAAGAGTACATCACTTTTCGCATTCGTGATCAGGAATTTTGCGTGGAAATCACTTCCACTCGTGAAATTCGTGGCTGGAGCAATGCAACCAGATTGCCGCACTCGCCAGACTATCTGGTTGGCGTGATCAATCTGCGCGGTACGATTTTGCCGATCATTGATCTTTCTGCCCGTTTGGGACTTGAGCCGAGCGAACCTAGCGAGCGCCACGTGATTATCGTGGTTCAGGTTGAAGAAAAAATCTTTGGTCTGCTGGTGGACGCTGTTTCCGATATTCTGGATGTTGGCCCTGATCAAATTCGTCAGGTTCCTGAAATGAATTCGAGCCAGGCAAAAGAATTCTTCAAACGCGTTATCGTAATTGAAGAGCGGATCATCTGCGAAGTTGCACTTGATTTGATGATTCCAACCCAAGAAGCACAACAGGCAGCCTAAACCCATGTCAGTAGCAGAAAAACAAGATTCCTCCGATCGGGCTTATGTTCTGTCGGACTCCGACTTTACGGCGATTTCGGGTCTCGTTCTCCAACAGAGCGGAATCCATCTTGGCGATGCAAAGAAAGATCTGGTCTACTCGCGCTTGACCAAGCGCATTCGTGTCAGAAAAATGAACGGCTTTAGCGAATATATAGAATTCGTTAAATCCGGGGCAGGCGCTGCGGAACGGGAAGAATTGATTTCTGCGATCACTACCAATGTGACCAATTTTAATCGTGAAGGTCATCATTTTGAACACTTTAGCGAACACGTGGCTCCGGGCCTTATTGAACGCGCTAGAAGGGGAGAGCCTATCCGTATGTGGTCGGCGGCATGTTCAGATGGTCGCGAGCCTTTTACATTGGCAATGTCATTGTTGAATAAGATGCCTGAGGCAGGAAATTTCAACATTAAAATATTGGCCACCGATATAGACAGAAAGTCTATTCAGATCGCCAATACCGGTCAGTATACGGCTGATATGGTCAACCGTCTCGATAAGGCAACTGTCGGTAAATGGTTCGATCCGGTGGGTAATATGATGCAGGTTAAAAAGCCTGTGCGTGACATGGTTCAGTTCAATGTCCTGAATTTCTTGGACAAATGGCCAATGAAACGAAAGTTTGACGTGATTTTTTGCAGGAACGCACTGATCTACTTCAAGGCAGATATGCAAGAACAGATATTTGACGGATTTACGCAATTTTTACACGATGATGCGTACATGTATATCGGTCACTCCGAGCGTATTGTGGGACGAGCGGTGGATAAATTTAAGTCAGTAGGTCCAACCAGTTTTCAATACAAACCCAAAGGAATTAAGTGATGGCTATACGTACGTTAGTGATCGATGATTCAATATCAATGCAGCGGATGATTTCCTCTGTGCTGGAATCTGACCCGGACATTGAAGTTATTGGAACGGCAAATGATGCGTTTCATGCCCGTGACCAAATTAAGGCGCTTAACCCGGATGTGATCACGCTGGATATTGAAATGCCCCGTATGAATGGTCTGGAATTTCTGGAACGTCTTATGAAATTGCGTCCGATGCCAGTGGTGATGATTTCTTCTCACACAACACAGGGCGCTGATGCTGCACTTTCAGCATTGCGAATGGGAGCTTTTTCCTGCCTGCCTAAGCCTAATATGGGCGATGAGAACGCGCTCAATGAAATGTGTGAGATGGTGAAGGCGGCAGCAATCGCTGCTCCGGCCATTAAACAAAAAGCTGGTACACAAGTTGCCGCGACGACCAATTCTGCACCTGCGGTTAGCGGCCAGTCATTGGCAAATATTATTCCGCGCGATGTAAATAGCCCGGAACTGATTGCTATTGGGTCTTCAACGGGTGGTGTTGAGGCGCTGGAAACAGTTTTACAACGGTTTCCTAAAGATTGCCCGCCGACCGTTATTACGCAGCATATGCCTGCTAATTTCACCACAAGTTTTGCCAATCGTCTGGATACAATATGCGCGCCAACAATTCTGGAAGCTGAAGACAATATGGCTCTGGAGCGGGGCCATGTTTATATTGCACCGGGTGCTGTGGGCCATTTGGCGATCAAGCGTCTTGGAGAGTTTCGCTGCTATATCCGTGAGGGTGATCCGTGCAGTGGACATAAGCCGTCGGTAGACATTTTGTTCAACTCTATTGCTAAATTTGGTAACTCAAGAATTTCAGCAGCATTGCTTACCGGTATGGGAAGTGATGGCGCTAAAGGAATGCTGGCGTTGAAAGACTCCGGCGTGAAGACAGTTGCGCAGGATAAGGCCACTTGTGTGGTTTATGGAATGCCAGCTGCAGCTGTTAAACTGGATGCGGTGCAAGAAGTTGCTCCGCTGGGGGACATTGCTGAAGCAATCTTAATTGTAAAGAGAAGGAAGTAACTGGGTATGTCACTTGCAAGTATGCTAAAAGTGATGGTTGTGGATGATCATGTCACCAGTCGAATGTTGACTGTTGAAGCGCTGCAATCGTTTGGAATCACAAATGTGGGAGTAGCAAAGGATGGTCGTGAAGCGTTTACCAAATTGGTGAATAATCCAGTCCACCTTACAGTCTCTGATTTGTATATGCCGGATGTGAACGGGCTACAGCTTTTGAAGGCTGTTCGTGCTCATCCAAAGATCGGAAAATCCGGGTTCATTATTTTGACCGGGAAGAAAGACAATGCTGTCGTCAATCAAGCAGCTCAGTTGGGTGCCAACTTTGTTCTCGCAAAACCTATCAATGGTGAGCTGCTGAAACGTTCGATTGAAGCTGTTGTCGGGAAACTGGACTAGAGACTTATATGAACACTGGGAATAAAAGAGTTGTTCGCCAAGGCGAGCATGTTGTGAGCGATGATCCGGATTTGGTAATCTCTACCTTATTGGGATCATGCGTGGCGGCATGTGTCCATGACCCCGTTGCCGGGGTAGGAGGGATGAACCATTTTCTTTTACCCGGTGAGGATACGAGTAAGTATGGGGAGTCGGGGCGTTATGGTGCCTTCCTTATGGAAGCTCTTTTAAATGGCGTTTATGCAATCGGCGCATCGCGTGATCGATTGCAGATCAAGCTGTTTGGTGGGGGAAGTATTACAAATTCTTCTATCGATCCGGGGAAATTAAATATTGAATTTGCGCTGCGTTTTGCGCGGGATGAGGGGTTAAATGTGGTTTCCTCAAGTCTGGGTGGGACGCAAGGGCGCAGGATCGAGTTTAATGCGGTAACCGGCAATGTCCGGCAAAAGTTCATGACGGAAGTTCCTGTTGTGGAAGCCGCTGTTAAACCAATTGTGAAAACTACAGGTGCAGAGCCAGCAGTTGCTGCTGGAGAGTTGGATTTTTTTTAAATGAGTAATACTGAAACAGTCGCTATTGAAGAAACAGATGTGGAAGAGACCAATGCCACTGTCGTAATCAACGTGCTTATGGCTGAGATTGCCGAAATTGCAAAGGAAGTTGAAAACCTTCCTCTTGGCGGGGATGATGAATCTCCCAATGCGAAAATCATGGCGATGCAGAATATTGATCTGTGTAGCCAGAGGCTTCGGGATATTTCCAAGGTTATGCAAAACCTTACGCGCAGCACTGATATATCTGCCAAATGTTCAGTTGAGGATATTTTGGATGATATCTGGCTTCAGCACACTCAGGATGCGATCAAAGAGAGCCGATAGACGCTCGTCTTCGACGAAAGCTATCTGTTTTTGTTCTCACGGGCGTATCCTCCACATTCTTAGTTGCATGTCTTCGACATGACACTCGGGGCCTCCGGATGGGCGGCGCAGCTAACGCCGGGCGGCTCTTTGCCGCCTGAGCTGGTAAGAAGTAATTTAATGGCACGTTCTTTGGACATGCCATTTTTTATTCGTCGTATTTTGCCAGTGCTTCGACGATATCTTCAAGGAAGCGTGCTGCTGCTACAGGCAGGGTGCGTCCGCGAAGATGGCCGACAAACAGAAACCCCGGTGGCACGTCACGACTGTCGATTGCTATACTCAATTTATCACGTTCATTCATATTCAATGGCAAATTGATCGGAATATCGAAGGATATGTGATCGTCATTAAGGGCGTATTCCTGCAGGAATTGCAGGTTATTGGCGGAGACCGCTGATCTGAGGTTGAGGCCGAGGCGGGCAGCTGATCCTTCCAGCAAATGACGCACGCCGCTTGGCTGGCTTGGTAAGAGCAGCGGATAGTCAACACACTCATATAATCTGACTGTTTTCTGCGATGCCAGTGGGTGACTTTTTTCTACAATGCATGAAATCGGTTGTTTCAGGGTGAACAGGATTTGGAAATCCGCCAGTTTCATGGGTTCAAACACCAGCGCGATATCTGCACTGTGATCTGCGAGCGCTGCTTCTGCCTCCCCCCTCGCGCAAACATTCAACTGAAACGTAACGCCCGGGAACTTATCGCGGTAGATTTTGATTTGGTTGGGAAGAAACTGTCCCAGTGCTTCGGGACTGCAGGCAATTGAAACGTGACCACGGCGCATGCCGGACAGATCGGCGATCCTTGATTGCACCCGTTGCATATCCGAAATCTGGTTACGGATATGGTCGAGCATGATTTCACCGGCTGTGGTGAGGCGAACGCCTGCCGGTAATCGCTCAAAAAGCAGCACGCCGAGTTCCTCTTCCATGGAAAGAAGGCGCCGATTCAGAGCTGAAGGCGTGATTGAGAGGCGGTCAGCTGCCTTCCGGATGGAGCCATATTTCGCAATGGCTTCAATATATTGCAGCGGCAGGAGGTGGCGCATTTTTTGACTAACGGTTACAATTTGCAAATAGTGTTGCAATATTTGCAACGGGTCGGGCGAAAAATAGCAACAGACGGCAACGTTCGTCAACAATACAGTTCAAAAAAGATGATTTGCGGTGGATTTATTCAAAGTCTACAGGTGTGCAAAAGAGACGCAAACTTTCAAATCCTCGGAGTCTTTCGGACATCTCTAAATACACCCTTTCATGACATCATTACGACGCCTGTTGCAAAATTGGCAACGGGCAACGTGAAAATTAGCAGCAGACAGATCGCAGGACCTTTCCTAACGTCACAGTTGCGTGTGTGCTTTCTGGCCTGAGTCTAAGGCTCAAACAGGTGGTGTGGGCGTTTCACTCAAGTTTGATCTACCAAGTGTGGATTACAATTGAACAAGGGAAAGACTATGAAATTTGTCATTGCAATCATCAAACCATTCAAGCTGGAAGCTGTCCGTGAGGCGCTGAGCGAAATTGGCGTTGAGGGAATGACCGTTTCCGAAGTCAAAGGCTATGGCCGTCAAAAGGGGCAAACAGAAATTTATCGGGGTGCGGAATATTCAGTCAGTTTTTTACCAAAACTGAAACTGGAAATTGCGGTTTCCGATGAGCTTGCTCCAAAGGTCACAGACACGATAACGGCGACGGCACAATCAGGTCAGATCGGGGATGGAAAAATCTTTGTGATTGATCTGGAAAACGCGTTGCGTATCCGGACAGGGGAAACCGGCGACGAAGCGCTTTAATCGCGCATTATTCAATTCAACGAATCTGTTAGGGGATTTATTTACAATGTTTACTCGCAACACGGCTAAGGGTGCACTGGCAATCGCTGCACTTCTGGCTACCGTCCAAATCGGACAGGCGCAGGATGTGACGCTTGAAAGTCTGAAAGCTGCACTTGATGCCCAAAAATCGGAAGCAGCTTTTGTTTCCAATACATTGCTGTTCCTTATGGGCGGCTTCTTGGTAATGTTCATGGCGGCAGGTTTTGCCATGTTGGAAGCGGGACTTGTCCGCTCCAAAAACGTTTCCATGCAGTGCCTGAAGAACATCGCACTCTATTCAATTGCCGGTATCATGTATTGGTGTGTTGGCTATGCCTTGATGTATACGGACGTAGACTTACATGGGGGTTATATCGGTTCCTTCATGCCGTATCTGTGGCCAGCAGCTGGCGCTGTAAACGAAGGCGACTATTCGGTTGCATCCGACTGGTTCTTCCAGATGGTGTTCTGCGCAACCACAGCCTCAATCGTTTCAGGTACAATCGCCGAGCGCATCAAGCTTTGGCCGTTTCTGTTCTTTGTGGTGATCCTTACAGGCTTTATCTATCCAATCGCTGGTTCCTGGAAATGGGGCGCAGGCTGGTTGCAGGAAGCTGGCTTCCAGGATTTCGCTGGTTCCACTCTGGTTCACTCTGTAGGTGGCTGGGCTGCTTTGACCGGCGCGTTGATCCTTGGTTCACGTAAAGGCAAATATGTTGACGGAAAGACCTTCCCGATGCCTGGTTCGTCTATTCCTCTGGCGACTTTGGGTACGTTCATCCTTTGGCTCGGCTGGTTCGGCTTTAACGGTGGTTCACAGCTTGCCTTTGGTGATAATGCCAACGCATCTGACGTGTCTCGTATTTTCGTCAACACCAACCTTGCTGCTGCTGGCGGTGTGATTGTTGCCATGATCCTTATGCAGTTCCTGTATAAGAAAGTGGATGTGACGATGGCATTGAACGGCGCGCTTGCCGGTCTTGTTTCAATCACAGCGGAACCTTTGACACCTGGTCCTTTGATGGCAATCATCATTGGCGGTATCGGCGGTGTTATCGTGGTGTTTGCAGTACCAATGCTGGATAAATTTAAAATTGATGATGTTGTGGGCGCGATCCCGGTTCACCTGCTTGCAGGTATCTGGGGGACGTTTGCGGTGCCATTGACCAATGGAGATGCGAACTTTGGTACCCAGCTTATGGGTATTGGTGCCTACGCAGCGTTTACAATTGTTGCAAGTGCGGCGGTTTGGATGATCCTGAAAGTCACAATCGGCATTCGGGTGAGTGAAGAAGACGAGGCAATTGGGCTCGATAAAGCCGAAATTGGGGTAGAGGCTTACCCTGAATTTGGCTGAACCTGATTACCTGAACCTTGAGTGGGCCTTGCCGGAAGTGATTTCGGCAAGGCCTTTTTGTTTGGAGGCCCTATATATATTGGCGAGTCGCGTATTATTTTTTAATTTGTCCAAGGCTGAAAGTCTTGACAGTAACACTTTCTTAACTATGTTCGACCGTGAGTTGTTCGGTTTGGTGATTTGATTCTGGGCCGCTGTTTGCGTAATGGCTTCCTGATCTTCTTGGCAGAGGGTTTAGTCGAAACCTGAGGGCGGAGTGTTTTTTACATTCTGTGTCTGGTTATTGGATCGACTTTTTTGGGAGCTTGTGATGTGGAAACCTTCGGGGAGAAACGTTTTATTTCTGAAAGAACAGGCTTTAATGAGCTGGAAATATTGTGAGCTATCTTTAGCAATCAATACTTTAAGGAATAAAGTTAATTGATCTCGTGGGAGTTTTTGGTGACTGGTGGCATTAACTACGGTTGCTGAATTCACGATGTAAACGGAATATAAATGTAAGAATGTGCGGAGTTTAAGACTCCCTAATAGTTAATGAGTAGATGGGGCCAAGTACGATGAAAGATATATTCAAACAGATTTTTAAGGGACAGCCTGTCGTGTCTGATACTAAACTTGATACTGAACTTACCGAGCAAATGACTGAGCAAATGGCCGAAGAGGCGTTTGAGCAGTTTCTCTCAGAAGGAGAGTTGCAACAGGAAATAGAAAAGCCTGTTTTGCGCAGCGTTCCTTTGGATAACGAAGAAGAAACCGAAGGGTTCTTTGAGATGAGGACGTCCGATCGGGGCGTTGATTCAAGAAACCCTGATAATAATACACCTGAGGCTTATGATGCCGGACGGGTTAAGCGCGAATCTTTCATTGAAGGCGTTAAAAACGATATCAATGAAATGGATAAGGCGCTTTCTCAAAACGAACTGTTCGTCAGGCAGTCTCGCGAGCAGCTTAAGCGTTTTAAGGAATTTGCGCGTAGCTCCGAGGTCGATCTTGATATTGTATATCGTCTTAGAACCTCGAACGAGGCTTTGACGCAGGATGTTGCCCATTTCAAAAAACAGTCAGATGTGCTTCAGGGCAATCTGGAAACTGAAAAAGCTAAATTTGTAGCGGCCAATAACCGGTATGCTGAAATTCGTTCGGCGCTGGAAAAAGCCCGTGAGAATATTGTTATCCAGATTGAACAGGATACAAATAACCGTAAAGAGATTGCTCAGCTTGGTGCTGTAGCGGTTCAACGCGAGACAGAATTGTCCCGTTTGAAACGTGCGCTTGAAAAGCTTGAAATCGAATATGATGCGTCTCGCGACCAAAATCAGCGTTATGCCGTTGAAATGGACGTCAAAATCAATCGCTCTATGGAACTTGAAAAGAAGCTTGAAGAAACTTCTAACGAGTTCGAACTCGAGCAGATGGCCAATGAGAAATTGGTTAGCGAAAATAAATCCATGTATCAAAGCATGGACGGTCTTCAAACGGAGAATGTTGAACTTCGCTCCCGTCTGAAAGATGCTGAATATGAAGCGCTGGAAGTTGATAAACGGGCCGGCGAAAAAAGCCGGATCACAGACGACGAACTTTACTCAGCTCAGGCACGGGTAGAGAGCTTGCAGTCGCAATTGCGGGTGAAATCGCAAGTTGCAGAAAACCTGCAGGAGCAGACCAAAACTGCTTTGGCTGAAGCTGAAGTCTCGAAAGAGGGTTCACGCGACTTGCACGGCCGTCTGGTTGAGGCAATGAGACAGCGTGATCAGGATCGTGAGCAGGTTACTAATCTCAATGGGGAGATTGAAGAGCTGAACAAGCGCTTTGAAAAAATCCTTGGAGAGATGGAACAGTCCCGCAAAGAGAATTTGCGCCTGACCAGAACCTTGCGTCTTCAAAAACAGGCTTGGGGTGGCACAGCCGATATGGCCAGCCAAGAGTTTGAAGGTGATAAGATACAAACACCGCCAGCTGTTGCTAAGAAGCCAAGAAGAAAAGCTGGACCATCAGTGCCGCCAGGAACAAAAACCCACTAAAACGGCGTAGTCGTTTTAGTGGTGGTTCTTGGCTCACGGCGTATCCAAGCTTCGCTTGGGCCTCCGCATGGGCGGCGCAGCTAGCGCCGGACCGCTCTTTGCGGTCTTGAACGATAGAATTGTAGAAATAGAAAAGCCGGGACTTTTACAAGTCCCGGCTTTTTTGTGTTCTATATTGAGGTGATGCTCTAGCTTTCAGCTAGTGCTTCTTCGCCTTTGCGCTCGCGCATCAGGTTTACGAAGCGTTTGAACAGATAATGGCTGTCTTGCGGGCCGGGGGAAGCTTCCGGGTGATGCTGGACCGAGAAGACCGGGCGTCCAGTGACTGCCAGACCGCAATTGGTTCCATCAAACAAAGAGACGTGGGTTTCTTCCACGCCTTCGGGCAGGCTTTTGCCATCTACCGCGAAGCCGTGGTTCATCGATACGATTTCGACTTTGCCGGTGGTATAATCCTTTACCGGATGATTGGCACCGTGATGGCCCTGATGCATTTTTAGGGTTTTAGCGCCCAGTGCCAATGCTAACATCTGGTGGCCGAGGCATATGCCGAAAATCGGGATATCCGTTGCAAGCAGCCCCTGAATAGCGGCCACTGCATATTTACCTGTCGCTGCTGGGTCTCCGGGACCATTGGATAGGAATATGCCGTCTGGCTTGTGCGCAAGCACTTCGTCGGCACTGCTGGAAGCAGGGACGATGGTCACCCTGCATCCAAGGTCTGCGAGCAGGCGCAGGATATTGCGCTTAATGCCGAAATCTATCGCTACCACATGGAAAGCGTCCTCATTGCGCTTGCCGTAACCTTCATCCCATTCCCATGAGGTGTCGTCCCACGTGATGGTGGTGGATGTGGTGACTTCCTTGGCAAGGTCCAGACCTTCGAGACCATGCCAGCTGGCGGCCTGCGCTTTGAGGGCAGGGATATCGAAATTGCCGTCCTTATTATGGGCAATGACTGCGTTGGCTAGGCCAGATTCACGAATGAGGCTGGTGAGCGCTCTGGTATCAATGCCGCACAGTGAAATTATGTTGCGTGATTTTAGCCATTCGTTCAGATGGCTGACAGAGCGATAATTGGACGGGTCGGTAATGTTTGCTTTGAAGACTGCGCCAACCACGCCCGACTTCACTTCTGCGTCGAGTGTTTCCATGTCTTCCGGATTGGCTCCGATATTGCCAATATGGGGGAAGGTGAAGGTGACGATCTGGCCAGCGTAGGAAGGATCGGTCAGGATTTCCTGATATCCGGTGATGGCTGTATTAAAGCAAATTTCGGCTTCAGCAATGCCTTCTGCCCCACATCCTTGTCCTTCAATAACTGTGCCATCGGCCAGCACTAGAAGCGCTGTTGGTTTGGAAATGGTCCAAGCGGGAGTTTTGGTCATGCGAATACCTGCGTGTAGCCCAATATAGGGCTTGTTGTTACGATGTTGCGAGCCGTTACACCGCTCAACTGAGGACACACGTCTGGTGGCCAACAATTGGGCAATGGGTGTTTTTCATGTTACGGCTAAATTCAGAAAATAATCAAAACCCGGCTCAAGGTCAACAGCCTTGAGTTTATATTTTATTGTTATATATCAATTAGTTGCAACTTCTGTCCACCATTGCGTGATGATGGAACTTGCTGTATATTCCAGCTTCTACCTAGGGGACGACATATGCGCAATAAAATTTCAGAATCGCTTAAGGCGGCAATGAAGGCTAAAGACAGCCGACGTGTCGCAACTTTACGGCTGGTTAATGCAGCAATTCAGGATCGTGATATTTCCCTTCGAGGCAAGGGTAAAGACCGCGCCGACGACGAAGAAGTGATGGATATTCTAGCTAAAATGGTCAAGCAGCGCGAAGAATCTTCGCTGCTTTACCGTGAAGGCAACCGGCCGGAGCTTGAAGCTCAGGAAATGGAAGAGATGGCAATCATCAAGGAATATTTGCCACAGCCTTTGTCGGAAGAAGAAAGCGAAGCAGCCATCGCTACCGCTATTTCTGAAACTGGTGCCCAGTCCCTGCGTGACATGGGTAAGGTTATGGGATGGCTGAAAGAAAACTATCGCGGCAAAATGGATATGGGTAAAACCGGTCCGGCTGTGAAGAAGCTATTGGGCGGCTAAGTCGCTTTTCGAACTAAAAAATATTGGAGTGTTGAATGTTGAAAACTGCTTTTTTTTGGGATGAGCGGTGTTTTTGGCATGGGGGTGGGCATTATGCATCGATCGCGCAAATTGGCGGCATGGTTCAACCCTTGGCGGCTGGGGGGAGTCCTGAAAGCCCGGAAACCAAGCGTCGGTTGAAAAACCTGCTTGATGTGAGCGGTCTTGCCAAAGAGCTTGAGATGCTCGGTGCGGAAACCGCAAGCTATGAAGATCTAAATCGCATCCATCCGGCAAAATATCTGGAAGAATTCAAAAACCTGAGTGACGCTAATGGCGGCGAACTTGGGCTTCGTACGCCGTTTTTAAAAGGGGGCTACGAGATTTCAGCCCTTTCTGTGGGGCTGGTCAAAGGGGCGTTGCTGGGGGTGCTCGATGGCAAATATAAAAATGCCTATGCCCTGAGCCGTCCGCCGGGGCATCATTGTCTGCCGGATTATCCCAATGGATTTTGTCTTCTCGCCAATATTCCAATTGCCATTGAAGCTGCGATTGCCGCTAATAAAGTGAAGCGGGTGGCTGTTGTGGATTGGGATGTGCATCATGGCAATGGCACAGAAGCGATCTATCTGGACCGTGATGATGTGCTGACGATTTCGCTGCATCAGGAAAACAATTATCCGCCCGATAGTGGTGCGATTGAAACGGTGGGTGAGGGCGACGGGCGCGGCCATAATATGAACATTCCGCTACCGCCCGGTGCTGGGCATGAAGCCTATATCTATGCGTTTGATACGCTTGTTTTACCTGCGCTGGAACGCTTCAAGCCGGATGTGATTATTGTTGCCAGCGGGTTTGATGCGTCGATCATTGACCCTTTATCCAGAATGCTTGCCAGTTCCCATACATTCCGCGAAATGACTGTGAAGATAATGCAAGCGGCCGATGAATTATGCGGCGGAAAACTGGTGATGGCCCATGAAGGTGGATATTCCGAGGTGCATGTGCCGTTTTGTGGTCATGCGGTTTTGGAAGCCATGAGCGGATCAGAAATTTGTGTGGATGATCCCATTGGACCACGGGCAAAATACAGCCAGCCAAATGAAAGATTTAACGGGTATTATCGTGATTTGATTGATGAATATGCGGTGTTTTTTAAATCGGAGAACACAATCTCCTGATAAGTTATGGTTGGCTCCTGACAAATGCATGGCTGGCATGCAAAATTTTTCGTAGACATTTAACATATTAAGCGAAATGGTGGGTGATGATTCCAGAAAACCCTCCTTTCATTCATTCTGCAAATCTGCGTGCTGTAATATGGATGGTTATTACGACCATGTTGTTTGTGGTGGTCACCGGTATCATTCGTTATCTGGGGTCGAACCTTCCGGCAATTGAAGGGGCGTTTATTCGCTATGCCTTGGGTCTGTTGCTTTTGTCGCCGATCATTTTTAAACTTTTTAAGCAGAAAATACCCGCTGATTTATGGCGAACGTTCGCCATTCGCGGGTTCATTCATGGGATAGGCGTCAGTCTGTGGTTTTATGCCATGGCTCGAATTACCATTGCCGAAGTGACGGCGATTGGCTATTTGACGCCGATTTTTGTGACCATAGGGGCCGCTTATTTCCTCGGAGAGACATTGAAATTGCGCCGTATCGCGGGGGTGATTGTGGGGTTGGTAGGGGCGCTGATTATTTTGCGACCGGGGTTTCAGGAAGTTTCCATCGGACAATTGGCCCAGCTGATAGCAGCTCCGATATTTGCGATTTCTTATCTATATACCAAGCAGCTTACCGGGCGGGCCAGTCCTGAGGTAATCATTGCGATGTTGACGTTGTTTTGTACCCTTGCCCTGATGCCGGGCGCATTGATGCAGTGGCAAACGCCAAGCATGCATGAGTTCCTGTTGCTTGGCTGCACCGCCGTGGTTGCGACTGCTGGCCATTATTCCATGACGCGGGCCTTGAAGGCGGCGCCGATTTCCGTCACTCAGCCGGTGTTGTTTTTGCAACTAGTTTGGGCTGCAGCCCTTGGTGTTGTGATGTTTGGGGAACCGCTGGATAGTTATGTGCTGGCGGGTGGTGGTATCATCGTTGCTGCGGCGACTTATATTTCCTATCGCGAGGCGAAAGCGGCCCGTTAAATTTATCTGGGCGACTCGCCTTGCGGGGGCATTCCGTAATAGGGTAGGAAGTACAATTCTCAAACGATGCGAACGGGTGCGATGCGCTTTCCCTCTTCTTTTCTCGATGACATTCGTGACCGGCTTCGGATTTCCGAAGTTGTGGGCAACCGTGTCACTTTCGACAAGAAGAAATCCAACCCAGCCAAGGGTGATTTTTGGGGCTGTTGCCCGTTTCACGGGGAAAAAACGCCAAGCTTTCACTGTGAAGATCGCAAGGGACGTTACCATTGCTTTGGCTGCGGAGTTTCCGGCGATCACTTCAAGTTTGTAACAGAACTGGACGGCCTTGGCTTTCCTGAGGCCGTGGAATTACTGGCCGGGCAGGCGGGGCTTGCCATGCCGATTATGGATAAGGCCGAACAACAGCGCGAAGAAGCCCGCGCCACATTATTTGATGTGATGGAGCTTGCGACCAAGTTTTTCGAAGACCAATTGCAGCATGCCAATGGTGCGAAGGCGCGTGCCTATTTGCGTGACCGCGGCTTGCGGGTGGATATACAGCAAGAGTTTCGTTTGGGTTATGCCCCTGAAAGCCGAAACGCTTTGAAAGAATTTCTGGCTTCCCGAAATATTCCACAGGCGCAGGTTGAGGCTTGCGGGCTGGTGGTGTTTGGGCCGGATATTGCTGTTTCCTATGATCGTTTTCGTGACCGGGTGATGTTTCCGATCCCGGATTCCCGTGGGCGCGTCATTGCCTTTGGTGGCCGGGCATTGCGGGCCGATGTTCCTGCGAAATATCTCAATTCGCCAGAGACGGATTTATTCCATAAATCCAATGTTCTTTATAATTTTGCCAAGGCACGCAAACCGGCATTCGATAAAAAACAAGTCATTGTTGCCGAGGGTTATATGGATGTGATCGCGCTCCATGCGGCAGGGTTTCCCCATGCGGTGGCCCCCCTTGGGACAGCTTTAACCGAACGTCAGATGAACCTTTTGTGGCGCATGCATGATGAGCCGATCCTTTGTTTTGATGGGGATGGGGCAGGGATTGCTGCTGCCTTCCGTGCGGCGGATATGGCGTTGCCGTCGCTTGCGCCGGGGCGTTCAATACGTTTTGCCATGTTGCCCGATGGGCTGGACCCGGACGATCTAATCAGGGAATCTGGACCAGATGCGATGGATGAGGTTTTAAACACTGCTCTGCCGCTGGCAGACTTGATTTGGAACCGCGAGACTGCCAAAGGGGTATATGACACCCCGGAGCGCAAGGCGGAGCTTGAGGCGCGTCTGAAGCAGATTGTGACGCTCATTCGCGATGAGAGTGTGCGTTATCATTATTCTCAGGATGTGCGAGACAGGTTGGCGCAATATTTTGGCAGAGCCAACCGTTCCGGTGGTAATAATAATCAGCGGCGTGGCAATGGCGGTGGAAATTATTCTCGCGGTAATGGCCAGCAGGGCAGGCGTAATGCTGATGGTATTGTTCCTATGGGGCAATCGGGCAGGATTGCTGCCAGTCCCACTTTGCTGAATTCCAAAATGATGAAGAGCAATCCGAGCAATATTCCTTTGCGTGAAAGCGTACTGGTGGCAGGTTTGGTGTTTCATCCTGCGGTTGCCATTGATTGCTTCGATGAAGTAGCGGGGCTGACCCTTCAAAACAAAGCCGCACGGCAGATACAAACAGTGGTTCTTGATGTGCTGGCGTCATGGGACGGGGAGAGCGAACAACCCGACATGGATATGGTTCTGGCAGCAGTTGAAAAGGCTGGCCTGGAAGACGTAGTCAAACGCATGGAACGCCAGCTTCGCGAGGGCTGCATTTGGCAATCCCTGCCGGAAGCAGCGTTTGAAGATGCGCGTGATGGTTGGAAACAGGCCTATGCCTTGCATCAGCGCAATCACGCACTATCTAAGGAGTTGAGACTTGCCGAGCGCGCACTTGCGGACGACGACAGTCAGGAGAACCTTGAGCGGTTTTTACAGATACAAAAAGAGCTGGCGGAGCTGGAAGGAACCGAGGCAATTATTGAAGGATTTGGTCTTTCATCTGGTCGCAAAATGTCGGGCATGTGACACGTTATGGTGCGCGAAAATTGCTTGATTTACCTTAAATTTACCGATCAACCAAAAATTTGACTTGACTGTCGACTCATTTGACGGAATCAAATAGAGAAAGATATTATATTTCAAAGACATGAACGCTGGAGTGAGTATAATGATTCAAGTGATGGTTGAGAAAATGATCACATGAATCATGGGGTTAAGGTGCGGTTAACCATAAATGGGTTATTCAGTTAAAAGATTCTCGGCGGTGTGATTCGTTTTTCACGGGGCACAGGTTTGCACTTTTGGGCAAATTTCCGCTAAAACATGCATAAATAGGGCGAAAAATGACGATTTTTTGCTTTCCTTGAAGTTCCATGGAGTACCTGCCACATGGCAACCAAAGTTAAAGAAAAAAAGACCGATAAGAAAACTAAAGTCGAAGCTCAAGATGGGCCATTGCTCGATCTTTCGAGCAATGCCGTAAAAAAGATGATCCGGGCTGCCAAGAAGCGCGGATATGTGACCGTTGATGAATTAAACGCGGTGCTTCCATCTGACGAAGTTTCTTCTGAACAAATCGAAGACACGATGTCTATGCTCTCCGATATGGGCATCAATGTGGTGGAAGAGGAAGAGGCCGAAGATGAGGTGCAAAGCACCGATCTGGTCGAATCCGGCGAAAAGGCCGTTGTAAAAGCAAAAAAACGCGAACCTGCTGACCGTACCGATGATCCGGTGCGCATGTATCTGCGCGAAATGGGCACAGTGGAACTGCTTTCCCGCGAAGGCGAGATCTCGATTGCCAAGCGGATTGAAGCTGGGCGTGAAACCATGATTGCCGGTCTTTGTGAAAATCCATTGACCTTTCAGGCGATTATCATCTGGCGCGATGATCTGATTGACGAAGAAATTCTGCTTCGTGATATCATCGATCTCGAGGCAACTTATGCTGGGCCGGACGCTAAAAATAATACACCGAAGCCTCCGACGCAGGAAGAAAAAGATAAAGCTGCGAAAGAAGCTCAGGAAAAACGAGAAGCTGACAGGCCGATTGATCCTTTAACCGGGCTCGAAATCGAAGACGATGATGACGACGAGGATGATGAAGCAAATCTCTCCCTTGCTGCCATGGAAGAGGAGCTGAAACCTCAGGTTCTCGAAACCTTCGATAAGATTGCCGACAGCTTCAAAAAACTACGCCGTTTGCAGGACCAATTGGTTGAAAAAGCGATGGAGAATAAAACTCTGTCGCCAGCTCAAGAGCGTCGCTACAAGGAATTGTTTGAGTCGATTATCACCAATGTGAAATCTCTCTCGCTGAACAATAGCCGTATCGAAGCACTGATTGAACAGCTTTATGGCATCAATAAAAGTCTGGTGGGACAAGAGGGCAAACTGCTGCGTCTTGCTGAAAGCTATGGCGTTTCGCGTACGGATTTCCTCAAGGAATATATGGGTTCTGAACTCGATCCTAACTGGATCCGCCGTATTGCCAATCTTTCTGCCAAGGGCTGGAAAGAATTCAATAAGGCCGAGAATAAACAGATCAAAGAAATTCGTAATGAAATTCACGAGCTGGCAACTGCTACGGGTCTTGAGCCTGTAGAATTCCGCCGTATCGTTCATAAAGTGCAAAAAGGTGAGCGTGAGGCGCGTCAGGCCAAGAAGGAAATGGTCGAAGCAAATCTGCGTTTGGTGATTTCGATTGCCAAAAAATATACCAATCGTGGTCTGCAATTCCTTGATCTCATTCAGGAAGGCAATATCGGCCTGATGAAGGCGGTTGATAAATTTGAATATCGCCGTGGTTATAAATTCTCGACCTATGCAACATGGTGGATCAGACAGGCGATCACTCGCTCAATTGCCGATCAGGCGCGCACCATTCGTATTCCGGTGCACATGATTGAGACGATCAACAAGATCGTTCGTACCAGCCGTCAGATGCTGCACGAAATTGGCCGCGAGCCAACGCCGGAAGAATTGTCGCAAAAGCTTGCCATGCCGCTTGAAAAAGTGCGTAAGGTTTTGAAAATTGCCAAGGAGCCAATCAGCCTTGAAACCCCAATCGGGGACGAGGAAGATAGCCATCTGGGCGATTTCATCGAAGATAAAAATGCGATTCTGCCGATTGATGCAGCTATTCAGGCCAATCTGCGCGAGACTACCACGCGGGTGCTTGCATCGCTCACGCCTCGTGAAGAGCGCGTGCTGAGAATGCGTTTTGGCATTGGCATGAACACCGATCACACGCTTGAAGAAGTGGGGCAACAGTTCTCTGTGACCCGCGAGCGTATTCGCCAGATTGAAGCTAAAGCGCTTCGCAAGCTGAAGCATCCTAGCAGATCACGTAAACTGAGATCGTTTCTGGATAGCTAAGGGGTGCTTTGCCGGCGGTGGACTTTGTTTCTTGCTCACGGCGTATCCAAGCTTTGCTTGGGCCTGTGCATGCGCGGCGCATTAGCGCCGGGCGGCTCTTTGCCGCCCTGAACGCGGGCTAGGTGTTCGGAGCGTTTGAGATAACGTGCATTGTCGGAAGGTTGATGCTATGTCGATTTTGAAATGGTTGTTTGGTGGCAAGTCTGCCGCTGCAGAAGCGCCGCAGGCCTCTGTTGAGCATGAAGGTTATACGATTACGCCAACGCCTATCTCCGAGGGTGGCCAGTATCGCCTTTGCGGTGTTATCTCCAAAAACATCGATGGTGAGTTGCGCGAGCATCGTCTCATTCGTGCGGACGTCTTGCCTACGATCAATGAGGCCAATGAATTCACCATTCGTAAGGCCAAGCAGGCCATTAAAGAGCAGGGCGACCGGATTTTTTCTACCTGAACACAAAATGAATGCGCTATTCTGATTTGGTTCAGCGCGGATTTTCTATTGTCTGATCATGGGATGCACGAGCGTCCGTTGAAACAGGAGATATGAAAATGTTTGGTTCAGGAATTAAAACGATACTTAAAACAACTTTGGCATCCACCCTCGTTGCGGCAACCATGTTCGGTGCCTCAGCTCCGGTCGCAAATGCCGGTAATTTTGAAGTTGCCATTGGTCTTGGTGGGCCAGATGGTTTTTCAATTCAAAGCATTGACTACAAACACGGCCATAAAAAGAAACATTGGAAACATGGTGGCAATGGTAAGCACCACGGCGGCTATGGCAAGCATGGTGGTTATGGCAATAAAGGTGGTTACGGTCGTCATAACTATGGTTGTTCCCCGCGCCGCGCGGTGAGCAAAGCCTGGAATATGGGACTGAACCATCCGCATGTGAAGCGTGTTGGCAGACGCCACATTGTTGTTAAAGGCGGTTACCGCGGTTCGCGGGCAAAAGTTGTTTTCTCACGTTACGGCGGTTGCCGTGTTGTGGATTTTCAACACCACTACTGGTAGGTTCCGGCGCCTAACACAATCACTAGCCCGATCGGTTTTCCGATCGGGCTTTTTGGTTTTTATTGACCGATTTCCCAACTGGCATTCACGGTCACCCGGTAGCTATTCTCGCCGCCCTGAACAGGAACAGCAGATTCAACAGAAGCATCAGCCATCATTCGCGCCCGAGCCATTGGCATAGGGCGGGGCATGGAGCTTTGCTCATTGATGCTGAGAATGCGCCCGAGGGTGACACCTGCTGCGGCAGTGAGGGTTGTTGCCTTTTCCATGGCATTCTTCATCGCCTTTTTACGTGCCTCTGTCAGAGCTTCTTGCGGATTATCATTGGTGAACTGAATATTGCCGCCGCTATTTATTCCAAGGCTGATTGCCTGATCGAGTATCGCTCCGACTTTTTTCAGATCGCGAATGCGTACGGTCAGTTGGTTGGAAACCTGATATCCGATGATTTTCGGTGGTTTTTGCTCGCCCGTGCTGCTGCGTTTGTAATATTGATAGCGCGGCTGGATGTTGAAATTAGCGGTTTGCAAATCCTTGTCTGCAATGCCCTGTGCCTTCATGGCGGTGATGACACCGGCCATCGCCGTATTGTTGGCATCAAGGGCCGCGCGGGCAGTTCTGGCTTGACGCAGAACGCCTACATTTATAATTGCGATATCCGGTGTGATGGCCACGGTTCCCGTTCCGGTAACGTGAATGGTTGCGACTTGTTCCTTCACCTCGCCATTATTATTTGCCGCAAAAACTGCTTGCGAGGTCAATAATGATCCTCCCAAAACAAGCGCTGCAGCAAAACGACGAAGATTATAAGGTGAGCGGTTCGAGTAGATCATAATAAGTAGTCTCCAAATTGCTTTTTCCACCTATAGACACCCAATTATGGAAGCAATGGGGCCATTTGAAAATGATGTATCATGATTTGCAGATAAACGCAGGCATTTCATCTTTTCAGGGCTTGTGAGCGGGCAACAAAAAGGCTAATTGAACACCCAACCGGGTCTGTAGCTCAACGGTTAGAGCCAGCGGCTCATAACCGCTTGGTTGGGGGTTCGAATCCCTCCAGACCCACCATTTCCTTCCTTTGAGATGTTGTCGCCCGAAACTTCATTCGGACGACGTTGTTAAATGGGACGTAAAGCTAAGGCCGGACGATGGTGTAGCCATTTTCTTGAAGTTCAATGATTGAAACTACGCCGGCAGGAACAACTTCAGCAAATTCAAAGATTGGCACGTCTTTGCCGGATTTTTTTGCCATGGCGGTTCTCGTATTATTACAGGCATGAAATGCTACGTTTGGCATGCTTGCAGCAAAGTTTGAGATGCGTTTGGATACTGGTGATGTATCCGGGCGCAGCATGTGCAGTCCGGCGTTAAATGCGACGATTTTGATATCAATTTCTTCGCCGCGATCCTGATAAAGTTTTGAAACGTTTACGGCCACATTCATTACTGTGTTCATTTTTTGCGCGCTGTTATCGCTTATCTGTAGAACAAGCTTGTGCTGTCCATCAGCAGCCATGGTTGGTACGCATATTGCCGCCAGCATGAAGACCGCCAGCACTAGTTTTCCAAGATAGTTCATATTATTTCTCCCGTTGATTAATTGTAGATTAGAAATGTGATTGAACGTGCGGTGTGGTTCGTTGTGGTGCCGCGACGTGCAAAGCGCATCATTCCTCCCTTGTGGTTGCGTTGGACAATTGGCCTCGACGCACCACATGAGAATGGTCACATAAAAACAAATGCAAATAACCGGGGAGAAGTCCTAATTCTAGCTGGTTTGACCTAGGGGATACCCTTGGTCGTAGTTTAGGCGGGTTGCTAACTGAACAAGATGGGCAGTTGTTCCTGCCTCTGTTTTTTGGAGCAAATTGGTTCGGTGGAACTCTACCGTTTTTGGACTTATGCCCAATTCATGGGCAATTCCTTTGGTGGAAAGCCCGTTACAAACCAGATGCAGAACCTGTCGTTCCCGGCTGGTGAGTGTTTCAAATTTTTGAAGAATTAGTTCGCCTTCCGGATCGTTCGAACGAATGGTGCCTGATTGTTCAGAAGATATACCTTTGGATTGCCGTCCTTTGATCCAACCCATTTTCCAGCCAAGAAACGTCAGCAGCATTAAAAGACCGCTGAGCATAGCAATTTGTGGTGTAGAAATTTTCCATGCAAAATTTTCCTTGGTCAACCGGTCTCTGTAGGACCGCACCAATTTTTGTACGTCGCCGTAATAAAGTGGCGTCGACCATATGTCGGTTAGGCCATGACGTTTGGAAATTGTTCTATCTTGCGTGTTGAGGAGATGGCGTAGGACGCTTTCCCGTAATTTTTTTGGGATACCGGGAAGCACTGCGAACGGCCATTCGGGATAAAGTCGGCTGCTGATTTTGTGTGGATAATCAAGGTGGAGGTTCGAGTTAAGCACCCGAATATCGCTCAGTTTCAATCGTCCTTCATTGACCAATGTTTCCAACAAGCCTGTTCGGATGATGCCTGCATCGACCTTTGAATTTAGCACTGCCGACATCAAAGCATCCATGGGAAACCCCATATAGCGCACTGAACTCATGTCTGTGAAAATGTCTATGCCCTGCGCTTCCAGTTCATGCCAGGCGATCTGAAAGCCGCCAAAGGCATCGCGACTAACTGCGGCTATTGAGCGACCTTTCAAATCCGCAATCGCATGAATATCGCTGTCATTGCGAACGACAATCGCAATTCCAAACTCCTGTAGCTGACGATTGGTATTGGCATCCAATTTCTCGCGCGTGGCCAAAGCACTCAGGCCAAAGCGTTCTGCAAGGTCAACGAAATGTCCAGGATTTGTAACGACAAAATCTATCAGTTTGTCTTCAATTTGACGGGGAGCTGAAACGAGGTTCATCGGCACTAGCTCAAATTTCCAATCGGATATGGAATGGGTCAGGTAGTCTGCAAGGGGCTGCCAATGGGTTCTACTGGCATCAACTCCTCTGAAAGCCAGCACGCCAATTCGGGCAGTTTTCTGACTGGTATTGGGTTCTGTTTGCTGTATCTGCGCAGAGGCGGAAACCGGGCCTAAATTTAAAGCCAAAATCAACAAAAGTGCTATAATACCAGCATGTCGCCAAAGCTTAATCATCATTGCGCCCCTATCAGGGGCAACTATATCACAGGCGGTTTGAAAGAGGAACTTTCAAACCGCCTGTGATAGGGAACAGGACCTAGTTCAATTCCTAGAATTCACTCCACTCTTCGTCAGCAACTGCCAGATTTCCCTGAACGGCAGGGACTTTGGTTTTTACCAATTGTGGGGTGCTTTTTTTGATTTCTTTGGCAGGCTCACTAGCTGCGGCCTTGCGAGGTGCGGGAGCGCTTGCTCTTTTTGAGGTCCCGCTGACTTTGAACTGGTTTAGCATGTCATCTATTTTTGCGACATCACTTGCGAGTGCATGACTGGCTGCGGTGGACTCTTCTGCCATTGCAGCGTTTTGCTGAGTGCCTTCATCGATGGTGTTTACCGACTGGTTGATTTCCTGCAGGCCGGTGAATTGTTCTCTTGCTGCATCAATGATTGCTGTCACGTGTTCGTTGATTTCCTGAACTTCCTCGACAATGGTCTCAAGGGCTGTCCCGGTTTCGTTGACCAGTTTAACGCCGGTTTTCACTTCTTCGGCTGAAGCATTGATCAATGCTTTGATTTCTTTTGCTGCATTGGCAGAGCGCTGGGCAAGTTCGCGAACTTCAGTTGCAACAACTGCGAACCCTCTACCTGCATCACCCGCTCTTGCTGCTTCGACGCCTGCATTAAGCGCCAGAAGGTTGGTTTGGAATGAAATTTCGTCAATCACGCCAATGATGTTGGATATCTCACTGGAAGAGGTTTCAATACGGTCCATGGCTTCCACTGCTTCACGCACGACTTTGCCGGAATTTTCCGCGTTGATTTTGGTTTTTGCAACGACGTTTCCTGCTTCTTCTGCGCGCTCGGTCGAGGTTTTTACAGTGGCTGTGATTTGTTCAACTGCTGCTGCTGTTTCTTCGACTGATGCGGCCTGGGTTTCTGTCCGCTTTGACAGATTTCCGGAAGCATTTTGAATTTCACCGGAAGCTGATTTTACCGAAGCTGAAGTCTCACGCAAATTGCCAATGATATCCGAGAAATTGTCGGCAACATGGTTGGTATCATCTTTCAGTTTTGCAAATGCGCCTTTGAAATCTCCGTTCACACGTTGGGTGAGATCTGACTTGGCCAGTGCTGCGAGCACTTCGCCAGTTTGAGTGAGGCCCGTATCAACAGTTGATACGAGTGTGTTTACCGAAGATGCCAGTTGATTGAGTTCGTCGTCTGCAAAATCTGTTGCTACGCGCCCGCTGAAGTCGCCAGCAACAGCTGCATTGACTACCTGGCCAAAACTGATGCCAAGATCCTGCATCATTTTTGCGCTGGCTTCTTCGTTTGTTTTTTTGTCTTCGTTCATACCCTGAACTTTTGTGCCATTTTCACGGAATACTTCCACCGTGCGAGCCATGGAACCAATTTCGTCACCGCGTTTGGTATAGCTGATTTTAACGTCGAAATCATTATTGGCTAATGCGCCCATGGTCTTTGCAAGGCGTGCAATCGGTGTGCTGATTGAACGGCCTATGAAGAAGCCCATGAGTGTCATGAAGGCTAGAACTGCCCCTGAGATGAGGAGCACTGCGTTGCGCAAAGCTACTACCGGAGCATCGAGTTCGGAATGGTCTTGTGAGACTGCTACAGCCCAATGGGTGCCAAATACGTCAATGGGGGTGGCAGCAATGCGGGCATGATTGCCAAATCTGCTGTCATGGTTTCCAGATGCGGCTTTGCCGGAAAGTGCGGATTCAATAACGGCGTTCTTCATTTTGCCAACCAGAATATCTGCTTCATTTGTACGACTGGAATTGGTCCGCATGAGATAGTCCGGGCCAAGCAAAAGGGTTTCGCCTGTTTCTCCCATTCCGGTTGTGTCATCTGTGATGGCGCTGATATTATCTACGGGCATTTGGTATGCTAGCACGCCAATGATCTTGCCTCTTTTATTAGCAACGGCAGTGGAAACAAAACTTGCGGGCGCGTCATGGGAAGGGCCATAAGGCTTGAAATCAAAAAAGCTTTTTTCGCCGGCAGGCTTTGCCATGGCGGCGCGGAAAGCTTCGCCGAGGTCTGTTTTTGCCCATTCTCCACCATTGTCGGCAGAGAAATTGGTTGCATAATCAAGTTCTTTGAAAACCGAATAAGTCAAATTTCCTTTGGTATCAAAAAGAAAAATATCATAATAACCATTGTTTTCCAGGTGTTTTTTAAACCATGGATGAAAGTTTTTGTGGGTGATATTGTAGAGCAACGGCCCGGTTTCTGCGACATCCATCTTGTGCTTTTCGCCAAGGGGAAACGGATTTTCCGTGATGTATTTTGTTTGCAGTTCTTTTGTTGGGTCGTCAGAAATGCTTTTCCATGCCTGCGCAAATTTCGCAATTGCTTTTGAGGTGTTTGGGTTAGATGAAATCGTATCCAAATCATGCCCGATGGCAGAAAAATATTGCTGCAATTGCTGGCGTCTGGCTTCAACGATCATTGTTAGTCGTTCTTCATTTTGGTGTGTCACCGAATTTGAAGAATAGATATAACTTCCCACGCCAACACAGACATTAGAGATTAGAGCCACCGCCACAATTACCATGGGTAGTTTTATAGAAAGAGAAATATCAGAAAATGTTTTCATCAGTTTTCAGAACCTAAACAGAATTAGTGCTCCAGAAAATCAGACATGAAAGTGCATACAACAATAATTGAACCACAATTTCCCAGCCAGAATCATTGTCATTATGACAAATCATCGAAATTGATTTTCTAGTGAATATTTTATAATTGGAAAAACATGCGACGTGGCCGCGACAACAACATTGCGTCATAAAATGTTGGGAGAAAATAATCTCTCATTCACTCAATAACCTTATCATGGTAAATAGATGGTTAATTCAAAGAGCTAATCTTCGATAAGAATAGGGTCGGATTTGCGTGGCATATGTGCCTGATTTGTACAATCTTGCTTGTGCCTGCAAGGCCTCGTCCTGTTACTTTTTTCCAACAATTATCTATGCCGTGATTTTAGTGGTCGTGCAGCGGGGCCTTGCGTTCGAATGACACATTGTTGTTACGGGGAAAGAGGTATAGGTGTAACCCACGGAACAATTATCTCGTAGGTTTGATGAAAACATTGACGATCACTTGGAGACAGATTTTATGCACGGTTTGTGCGGTGTCTTTGGTGTTGCTTTCTTTTGCCCATCGGCCGGTAGCCGTTGCTTCACAAAATGATATGCCATCGGTCGAACTGGTGGCCTATGTGCTGCCGGATGGGAGCGGTTTGGCGTTTTGCCTTTCTGGCGGCGATGGGGATGGGGGCGTTGATCGTCCTTGCGAATTTTGCCGTGTTGCGGGTTCTATTGTTTTGCCGATGCCATCGAATGATCTCGAACCTGATGGCTTGCCGGTTTCGGTGGCGTTTGTTGTTCCTGTTAAAATGCACAAGGCCTGTGCCGGGTTTCCGCCTGCTGCACCGCCGCGTGGACCTCCGACTGTTCGTATCTAACGAATGCCTGAGGGGACAAATTTGTCCTAAATCAATTTAAATGTTTTTGAACTGCGCTGGATGTCTAGGAGATGTCGGTTGTCTGTTCATTTAAGGAAAAATCATGAAACTTATTCAAATTACCAGCCTTGCTATCGTTATCGCTTTGACCTTTGTCAGCGGTGTTTTTTCTCAGGAAACCAGACTTGGCGACCTGATAATCCAACACACTTCTATTCGTCCTACCCCGCCTAGGGCACCGGTTTCCGGAGGCTATATGACGATTAAAAATACAGGACCAACATCCGATTGGCTGATCGGTGGTTCTGTTTCTTTTGCAAAAAAAGTCGAAGTCCATGAAATGAAAATGGATGGTGACATTATGAAAATGCGCCGCCTTCCCGATGGGCTGGAAATTCCTGCGGGCGGGGAAGTTACGCTTAAGTCGGGCGGTCTGCACATCATGTTCATGAAGCTTAAAGAGCAAATGAAAATAGGTGATAAACACATGGTGAAATTGATGTTTAAAAATTCCGGCGAAGTTGAAATTGAATTCGACGTCAAAAAACCGATGGCTCATTAGGCATTTTGAGTAAGGTCTAACTAACGACGTTTTGTTGCTACAATTCAACTACGACAGAGCCGGCGGCCTTTGGCTGCCGGCCATTATTTTGATAAATCCTGCTAATTTTGGAGTTGGTTGTGGATGCATAAGCGCAATGCCGCGATGGAATTTGCAGAACTTGTAGGGTTTTAACTTTGCCTGATTTATCCGGTGATTATCGTATGAATGGCTCGTAACATGGATGGAGTGGCCTAAAAGGGACTGTCCAGATTGTTGGCCATGATGGAGCGCTTGCCATGAGCTGGCAGGTTGGTGTCATCATTATTTCTTCTCAGCAACAATAATTCCCAAAACCTGTCCTTGCGCTTTTTAGTGAGTATTCTTACCTTCGGCGTTAAACCCAATGGCTTATTGATAAAAGGATGCACCCACATGCCTACAGACTGGATAGAACGCTTTAAGGGGCTTTCACAACTTGAAGCGCCGATCAGAGATTTGCTTGTCCAGCGTAGCAGTGTCATCTCCGTTCCCAAAAATACAATCATATTTGGGCCCGGCAAGGCACCGGAAAATCTTCTTCTGCTGCTTGATGGAACGGTGCGTGTGCAGCAGCTTTCTGAAAGCGGGCGCGAGATTGTTCTTTACCGGGTTCATGCGGGCGAAAGCTGCGTGCTGACCACCGCATGCCTGTTGGCCTATGAGGATTATTCTGCGGAAGGGATTGCTGAAACCGATGTTGAAGCCGTTGCGATACCGCGTCAGGTTTTTGACGATTTGATATCTCAATCGGAGACTTTTCGACGTTTTGTTTTTTCGGCATATTCCAAGCGTATTACCGATTTGTTTTTTGTAATCGAAGAGATTGCGTTTCAGCGCATGGATATCCGGCTGGCCCAGAAACTGCTGGAGCTTGGTGCAAAAACGGGTGTGATAAAGTCTACTCATCAGCAAATGGCAGCAGAGCTTGGCACGGCGCGCGAAGTTGTTTCGCGGCAACTTCAGGAATTCCAGCGGCGTGGATGGGTGGCGCAATCGCGCGGTACCATTGAATTGTTGGAAAAATCGAAAATCCATACACTTGCGGAAACTAGCAATTAAGCCATTGAAATATTTGTTAAACTTGGTGGTTTTCCCCAGTCAACTCCGGAATTTTGGAGTGTGATGCAAGAAAATGCCCGTTTGGTGATAATGTCACTGAACATTTCGTTTTCAAATCCTAAGTTTAGACATCGAATTTTAAAAGGAGTTGAAACGATGGCTAATGTTGGAACACTAGATCGGGTACTCAGGCTGGTTGTGGGTGGTGCGCTGATTGCGGCACCGTTTGCTGCTGATATGCCGATTTTTGAAAATGATATGTATAAATATGGCGCGATAGCGGTCGGTGTTATTCTTGTTGCTACTGCTGCCATTAAATTCTGCCCGATTTACCGAATTCTCGGACTTCGTACTTGTAAGGTTTGATATTAATGGAAACAGTTTTTACGCCCGTTCAATCGCTCGGCGGCGGGGCGTTGATCGGGCTTTCGTCCGTGCTTTTGATGTGGGTCTTTGGCCGCATCATGGGGGCCACCGGTATTCTGGTAGGCTTTTTTTCTCCCTCATCTTTTTCTGACTGGCACTGGCGAGCAACTGTTCTTGCTGGGATGATCACAGCTCCGCTGGTGATGCTTGCGGTCACCGGTGAATTTCCGACTGTCGATGTTCCAATCTCTACGCCGATGCTTTTGGTCGGTGGTGTCATTGTTGGCATTGGTGTTACCTATGGTGCCGGTTGTACATCCGGGCACGGTGTTTGCGGGATGGCGCGGCTTTCGCCTCGCTCGATCGTTGCAACAATTACTTTTATGGCAACGACTGCGCTGAGCGTTTATGTCGTGCGTCACGTGATTGGGGCTTAGATCATGCGTACTGTAATTGCTTATGTGATCGGTCTGCTTTTTGGTCTTGGTATTTCCATTTCGGGCATGGCGAATCCCGCCAAGGTGCTGAACTTTTTCGACGTGACAGGCACGTGGGACCCCAGTCTGGCATTCGTGATGGGGGGCGCTTTGATCGTTACCTTTTTCGGGTATCGCTGGGTATTGCCAAAGCCTGCGCCGATTTTGGAAAAGAGTTTTCAGGTGCCGACCAATCGGAAACTCGATTTTAAACTGATCGGTGGTTCTGCGGTTTTCGGTATTGGCTGGGGTATTGCCGGTTTTTGTCCGGGTGGTGCTTTGCCAGTGCTCGGGACGGGACGCATAGAGGTTGTCCTCTTTACGGTGGCGATGCTTGGGGGTGTGTTTGCCTCCCTTGGCATGATGAAACTTACCCACAAACGTGCACAGCTGATTGATGCTAAGCGCGCCTAATCGAAGAACCGTAGGAGAATTCTAAAATGTCTGATTATCCAATCCATATGGAAGTGAAACCGCTGGTTGAAGCGTTCTTTGATCCAGCGACCAATACCATCAGTTATGTTGTCAGTGATCCAGATTCCAAATCCTGTGCTGTGATCGATTCTGTCATGGATATTAATTATGCGGCCGGTCGTATCACCTATGATCATGCCGATAAGATGATTGCTTTTATCGAGAAGAATAATTTGAAGCTTGAGTGGCTGATTGAAACCCATGTTCATGCGGATCACCTTTCTGCTGCACCATATATTCAAGAGAAATTGGGCGGCAAGATCGGCATTGGTGAGAACATCACCATCGTTCAGGATACGTTCGGAAAAGTCTTTAATGAAGGCACAGAATTTCAGCGAGATGGCAGCCAGTTCGATAAGCTATTTGGCGAAGGTGACACTTATAAAATCGGAACGATGGATGCTTTTACCATGCATACGCCTGGGCATACGCCTGCCTGTATGGTGCATGTGATTGGCAACGTTGCCTTTACCGGTGATACATTGTTTATGCCCGATGGAGGTTCTGCTCGGGCTGATTTTCCGGGTGGGGACGCTGGCGAACTTTACGATTCCATTCAAAAGGTTCTGGCTCTGCCTGATGATATGCGCCTGTTCATGTGCCATGATTATGGCCCCAATGGTCGCGATATTCAGTGGGAAACCTCGGTTGGCGATGAAAAAGCCCACAACATCCATGTGGGTGGCGGCAAGACCAAAGAGCAATTTGTCAAATTCAGAACCGAGCGCGATGCGACTTTAGCTTTGCCTGATCTGATCATTCCATCCCTGCAGGTTAATATGCGCGCTGGCGAAGTGCCAAGCGATGAGAATGGTAATCAGGTGCTTAAGGTTCCGGTCAACGGCCTTTAATTCAGCTAAAATTGTCAGGGGAAAACCATGGAAATCAAAACTATTTCAGAGACGCTGTCAGTAAGTCCGCAGATCAGGGCTGATGAAATTCAGACGCTGGTGGACCGGGGCTTCCGCTCGATCATCTGTAACCGCCCTGATGGCGAAGATGCTGGCCAACAGACCTTTGCGCAGATTGAGAAGGCCGCCATTAAAGCGGGCCTTGAAGCGCGTTATATTCCAATTGCTGGCAGGGTGTCGAATGAGGTCGCCGCCGCTTTTGATGCGGCGATGCAGGAACTTCCGACGCCGACACTGGCATATTGCAGGAGCGGAGCGAGATCTGCGATGCTCTGGTCGCTCAGCCAGTCCAAGAAGCTGACAATTATTGATATTTTGGCTGCTACCAAGCGGGCTGGCTACGATATGGCGGGGGTTGTTCGCAGGCTTAGTATGATGGCCAGAAATCATATTCGTCGACCGTAGATTGTTTTCGCAGCAAGATGCTGCGCAGTAAGGAATAATGGCCAGACTTCAAAAATAAGGACTGGCTGGATGAACAGCAGTGCAGGCTATTTCTTGTGGGCTTGGCTGCGTTGCTGGCCTGCGGGGGTTAGAGCCCGCAGGCATTTTTATAACTTGAAAGTTACTCATGAACCTTCAATCCTTCAAACGTTATTTCCCGGTCTTTGATTGGGGGCGTAGCTATAATCGTGGGACCTTCTCCAACGATATGGTTGCTGCTGTGATTGTGACGATCATGCTGATCCCGCAATCGTTGGCCTATGCGCTGTTGGCGGGATTGCCGCCAGAGATGGGGCTTTACGCATCGATTGCGCCGATCATTCTTTATGCAGTTTTCGGCACCAGTCGGGCGCTGGCCGTTGGGCCGGTGGCGGTTGTCTCACTGATGACAGCGGCAGCTATCGGCGATGTGGCTCAGATGGGAACGGCAGGTTATGCCATTGCGGCCATAACTTTGGCGGGACTTTCGGGTGCTATTCTTTTGTTGATGGGGGTGTTCAAGCTCGGGTTTTTGGCGAATTTTCTATCGCATCCAGTGATTGCAGGTTTCATTACAGCAGCTGGTGTTTTGATTGCCGCCAGCCAGTTGAAGCATATTTTGGGCGTCGATGCTCACGGTCATACGCTGATTGAACTGCTTGGTTCGATCATCGAACATTTGCCCGATACCAATTGGATGACATTGCTGATTGGTGTGACTGCCACAGGTTTTCTTTTTTGGGTGCGCAAGGGGCTGAAACCATTGCTGCTGAAAATAGGACTTGGTACTCGCATGGCTGAATTTGGCTCAAAAGCTGGTCCCGTGGCTGCGGTGGTTGTTACGACGCTTGCCGTGTGGGGATTTCAACTTGAAGGCGAGGGGGTTCGGGTCGTGGGCGATGTGCCGCAATCTTTGCCGCCGCTGACCATGCCTTCATTCTCGATGGATTTGATCGATGCATTGATTGTTCCGGCGCTGTTGATATCGATCATTGGATTTGTTGAATCGATCTCCGTGGCACAAACCTTGGCTGCTAAAAAACGGCAGAGGATTGATCCTGATCAGGAGTTGATCGGTCTGGGAACGGCGAATATCGCGGCCTCATTCACCGGTGGTTTTCCAGTGACGGGCGGTTTTTCACGCTCGGTGGTGAACTATGATGCGGGTGCTGAAACGCCTGCTGCCGGAGCTTTTACCGCCGTTGGGTTGGCCATTGCTGCGGTGTCTTTAACCCCGCTAATTTATTTTCTGCCAAAGGCGACGCTTGCAGCGACTATCATTGTTGCGGTGTTATCTCTGATTGATTTTAGCATTCTCAAAAAAACGTGGAATTATTCGAAAGCTGATTTCAGCGCCGTTGCGGCGACGATATTTTTCACCCTTGGTTTCGGAGTGGAGACCGGTGTTCTGACCGGGGTCATTTTATCTCTGGCATTGTTTTTATATAAGACCTCTCGCCCGCATATTGCTGAGGTTGGTCTTGTTCCCGGCACCCAGCATTTTCGTAATATTCTACGTCACAAGGTGATCACTGATCCGGGGCTTTTGACCATTCGTATCGATGAAAGTCTCTATTTTGCCAATACGCGCTATCTTGAAGATTATATCTATGATCGGGTCGTGGAAGACTGCCCGATCAAGCATGTGGTGATCATGTGCTCGGCAGTGAACGAGATTGATATGAGTGCGCTTGAATCCCTCGAGGCAATCAACCTTCGGCTGGAAGGTATGGGGATCAAACTGCATTTGTCCGAGGTCAAAGGTCCGGTGATGGACCGGTTGGAACGGACGCATTTCCTTAGCGAACTGACGGGAAAGGTGTTCCTTGCGCAATATGATGCGCATCAGGAACTTGTGCCTCATCTGGACTAAGCAAAGGCCTCGCGCAAGCTCCAGCAGCTATCCTGAAAATTACGGATATTCTACCGACCGTCAGGTTGTCGGGGATAGTTGAAACTTCGAAGGGTGCGGGCATGTCCCATTCCAAAACTTTGCGTTTTAAGCATCGAAAAGCGATTTTTTTTGAAATCCTCGGTGGTTTGATATTTTTGAGTGGCATTGCTCTCTATTTTCAGCCTGTCGATGAAGCGCTTTTCACCCTGTTCATGCGCTTCCCTATTGTCGAAATTAATTTTGCACCTGGTGGTATTATGCTATTTGGGGCGTTGATGTGGGGCTTTGCAGAATCTACCCGCCTTGAAACCGGTATCAAGATTACCGCCGAAAACGAAGGTGTGGTGGAAGCGGATAAAGAAGACCATCGCAGGCATGTTGCGCTGAGTGTCTGCTATTTGGTTGTATTTTTGTTGATTGGAGGGGTGATGATTCAGGATGTTCTTGGGAATGGCCTCGTATATAGAAACATCCTGATGTTTGTATTTTTTACGATCACCATTGGCGTGAAATTTCTGCTCCACCGTACGCAAGACGATTAGATTGTTTCCGTCTTTGACGAAATCGATCTAGTTTTTGTTCTCACGGGCGTATCCAAGCTTTTGCTTGGGCCCTCCGTATGGGCGGCGCAGCTAGCGCCGGGCGGCTCTTCGCCGCCTTGAACGCTACCTTTTTTAAACGGATATGCTCTAGCTACATGGATAGAAGTCATCGTGACCATCATTTTGATTGTTGCAATTGGCGAACCTTCATTGCTACAAATGTAGTGAAGGAGAGCCACTTATGTCCCATGATCATAGTCACGAAGAAGGTTCCGCTCTGAGCGATACCGCTTTGCGGGTTAAGGCACTGGAATCTTTGCTGGTTGAAAAGGGCTATGTTGATCCGGCTGCGCTCGACCAATTGATTGATATTTACGAGAATAAAGTGGGGCCGCGCAACGGTGCGGCTGTTATTGCGCGCGCGTGGGTTGACCCGGAATTCAAAGTAAGACTGCTGGAAGATGCTACCAATTGCATCAAGGAATTTGGTTTTGAGGGCCGGCAAGGCGAACATATGGAGGTGAAAGAGAACACACCTCAAATTCATAATATGGTCGTTTGTACCTTATGTTCCTGCTATCCGTGGCCAGTACTTGGCTTGCCTCCGGTTTGGTATAAGGCTGCGCCTTATCGCTCTCGCGCTGTTTCCGAGCCTCGGGCTGTGTTGGGCGAATTTGGTGTGAAACTTGGCGATGATGTGGAAGTCAGGGTTTGGGATTCAACGGCTGAGTTGCGCTATTTGATCTTGCCGATGCGGCCGGAAAATACCGAAGACCTCAGCGAAGAAGAACTGGCGCTGCTTGTCTCTCGCGATTCAATGATTGGTACTGGTATTGCGCTAACGGAGGCTCCCTCATGAATGGTGGACAGGATTTAGGCGGGAAGCACGGGCTTGGACCGATTAACCCGGAAGCCAATGAACCGGTTTTTCACGGGGAATGGGAAGAGCGCGTTTTTGCTTTGACGGTTGCTATGGGCTTTTGCGGTGAGTGGAATATCGATGCGGCGCGTTTTGCTCGCGAAAATCGTGACCCAGCGGATTATATCAAGGCGAGCTATTATCACGTCTGGCTCTATGGGCTTTTGGCGTTGTTGCGGGAGCGCGAGCTTTTGCTGGACGGAGAATTGGAAAGCGGTGTTGCTCAGGAAACGCGACCTGCCAAAAATCAACCCAAGGCTGAAGAAGTATTATCGAAACTCAAATTAGGCGGTTCGTGTTTGCGCGAAACGTCCGGGGTGCCAGAGTTTTCGGTTGGTGACAAGATTACCGCTAAAAATATCAGCCCCAAAACCCATACCCGTTTGCCTGCTTATACGCGCGGGAAAACGGGGATTGTCTCCGCAGTGAATGGCTGTTTTGTTTTTCCTGACAGCAATGCTCAATTTTATGGCGAAGACCCAAAATATTGTTATAGCGTTCGCTTTGAAGGCAATGAACTCTGGGGACCAGATGCGGAGCCAAATTCCTGCGTTTATCTGGATATGTGGGAGCCTTATCTTGACCGCGCCTGAGCTTTTGCCGCAACAGCCTCATGATGAAGATGGTCCGGTTTTCAACGAGCCGTGGGAAGCGCAGGCCTTTGCCATGGCTGTTTCGCTGAACAGGCGGGGCGTGTTTACTTGGAGCAAATGGACGGAAACCATTGGTGCTTTGATTGCTGCGGATGATGAGCCGGATGAAACTGGCGAGCGTTATTATCAATATTGGCTTACTGCGCTGGAACAATTGGTTGCTGAAAATACGCCTATATCCGTGGAGCAATTGGCGGAGCGCAAAGAGGCTTGGGATAAAGCTGCGCGTGCAACGCCTCACGGCAAACCTATTCAATTAGGCCGCGAGAATGAATCCTAACCTTTACCGCTGTGACGTTTTCCAGTCCGGGTGAATCCACGGTTCGTCATTGGCGGGCGGCAGCAGTGTTTTGCCAAGAATATGATCGGCAGCTTTTTCGCCGGTCATGATCGATGGAGCGTTTAGATTTCCGTTGGTTACTTGCGGGAATATGGAACTATCGACCACACGCAGATTTTCTATGCCGATCACGCGGGTTTGCGGATCTACCACCGCCATCTTATCTGATGGGCTGCCCATTTTGCAGGTGCCGCAGGGGTGAAATGCGCTTTCGGCGTGGTCGCGAATGAAGGTGTTGAGTTCTTCTTCGGATTGCACATCTTTGCCGGGTTGAATTTCGTGTTTTACAAACGGGGCGAAAGCTTCTTGCGCAAATATCTCGCGGGTGAGGCGGATGCAGGTGCGGAAATCTTCCCAATCCTTTTGTTCAGACATGTAGTTGAACAGGATTTTGGGTGCGTCCTTCGGGTTGGCGGATGCGAGCGTAACCGCGCCTCTGCTGGCGGAACGCATTGGTCCCACGTGGGCTTGAAACCCGTGGCCTTCGGCGGCGGCCTTACCGTCATAACGGATGGCCATGGGCAGGAAGTGATACTGGATATCTGGATATTCAATACCGGCGTGTGAGCGGATGAAGGCTGCGCTTTCAAATTGGTTGGAAGCGCCGAGGCCGGTTTTGGTGAACAGCCATTGGGCACCGATCATGGCCTTGCTGAAAATATTCCAGTGTTTGTAAAGCGTGATGGGCTGGGAGGCCGCTATTTGGATATAGAGTTCGAGATGATCTTGCAGGTTTTGTCCGACGCCGGGGCGATCTGCGATAACTTCGATACCATGTTCTGCAAGGTGCTTGGCGGGGCCGATGCCTGACAACATGAGCAGTTTTGGTGAGTTGAACGATGATGCTGAAATGATGACTTCGCGCCGTGCTGTGATGGTTTTTTTATTTGAACCACGGCTCAATTCTATTCCGGTGGCGACACCATCCTTGATTATGATTTTTTCGACGAGACCACGGACCAGTGTGCAGTTTTCGCGTTTTAATGCGGGATGCAAATAGGCATTGGCTGCGGACCAGCGCCGACCGTTGTGGACGGTCTGTTCCATCGGCCCGAAGCCTTCTTGCTTCTGGCCGTTGTAATCGTCGGTTAGTTCATAGCCGGCCTGTTTTCCTGCATCAACAAAGGCTTGATAGAGCGGGTTCAAGCGTGGGCCGCGTGAAACGTGCATTGGGCCACTATTGCCGCGCCATTCAGGGTCGCCACCATGGCCGCCGGAAGTCCAGTTTTCCATGCGCTTATAATAGGGAAGCACGTCTGCGAAGGCCCAGCCATCGGCTCCCATCTCGGCCCAATTATCGAAGTCGCGGGCGTGGCCGCGCACATAAACCATGCCGTTGATCGATGAGGAGCCGCCGATCACCTTGCCGCGTGGTGCAGCTAACCTGCGTCCTCCCAGATGGAGTTCTGGTTCTGACGTATAACCCCAGTCATAATTCGACATGTTCATGGGGTAGGAAAGGGCGGCGGGCATTTGAATGAACGGGCCTGCGTCCGTACCACCATATTCAACGACGATCACCGATGATCCGGCTTCGGAAAGGCGGTAGGCGAGGGCGCAACCGGCAGAGCCGGCACCAACAATGACGAAATCAGCTTCCATTTTTATTCACCTCTCGGGAAGCGCGCTCGCTCTTCCACTGTGTCTAAATCCATGTGGTTGCGCATGTAGCGCTCGGATGCTTTTTGCAATGGCTGGTAGTCCCACGGATAATAATTGCCGTTGCGAAGGGCCTCATAAACCACCCAGCGGCGGGCCTGACTTTCGCGGATATTGGCGTCGAATTGATCGAGGTTCCAGCGTTCATCGGCCATGGCGCTTAGCCGTGCAAGTGTGTCGGCATGAGCGGGGTTTTCAGCTTGATTTGTAAGCTCATGAGGATCGTTTTTCAAATCGAATAATTGGTCAGGATCGAGGGCGCAGCGATTATATTTCCACTTGCCTTGGCGCAAGGATACCATCGGCGCGTAGGAAGCTTCGGCGGTGTATTCCATTGCCACCGGGGAGGTCCGCTTGCCGCCCTGTCCCAGATGGACGAGGCTTTCGCCTTCGACCCATGGCATGATTTCTTCCATTGAGACGCCTGCTAATTCGCAAAGGGTTGGTGCCACATCGATGTTGGAGACGGGGGCTTCGATCAGGCCCGGTTCCATGTTGGAGGAAGCGATCATCAAGGGGACGCGCGAAGAACCTTCGAAGAAACTCATTTTGAACCACAGGCCACGCTCGCCAAGCATGTCGCCATGGTCGGAGACAAACATGATGATGGCTTCTTGTTTCGTGCTTTCCAAAGCTTCCATAATCTCGCCGATTTTATCGTCGAGATAGGAAATGTTGGCGAAATAGGCTCGGCGGGAACGGCGGATATCATCTTCCGAGATATCGAAACTGCGCCAATCATTGGCGTCGAAAATACGCTTGGAATGGTTGTCCTGATCTTCGTAATCCATTGCCGGGACTTCCGGTAGAAGATGTTCGCAACCTTCATAGAGGTCCCAGTATTTTTTTCTCGCCACGTAGGGGTCGTGCGGGTGAGTGAAGCTTACTGTTAGTGCCCATGGACGATCATCATTTCCGCGAGCTAGATCGTAAATTTTGGCGCGTGCGTGATGGGCAACTTCGTCATCATATTCCATCTGGTTGGAGGTTTCGGCAATGCCTGAGCCAGTGACGGAACCCATATTATGATACCACCAGTCGATGCGTTCGCCGGGTTTGCGATAGTCTGGCGTCCAGCCGAAATCTGCGGGGTAAATGTCGGTGGTCAAGCGTTCTTCGAAGCCGTGCATTTGATCAGGGCCAACAAAATGCATTTTACCTGACAGACAGGTTTGATATCCGGCACGGCGCAAGTGATGGGCGTAGGTTGGAATGTCTGAGGTGAATTCTGCGGCGTTATCGTAAACCCGCGAGCGGCTTGGCAACAGGCCCGACATAAAACTTGCGCGGCCCGGAGCGCAAAGGGGGGAGGCAGTGTAGCAATTTTTAAAGCGAGTTGATCTGGCCACCAACGCTTTTAGGTTTGGTGCGTGCAGCCAATCGGCGGGGCCATCGGGAAAGAGGGTGCCGTTTAGTTGGTCGACCATGAAGATCAGGATATTGGGCTGGGTCAATGCACACCTCTTTTTTGCAGGCACATATCAAGGTAATCAATGACCATGGTGACCGATTCTTTTGGATTGGGCGGGGCATCGCGCAGGGCCTGACGGATATAGAGGCCATCAATCATTGCGCTCAGTCCGTGCGAAATTTTGGCAGCATCCTCGCCAGCAATTGGGGTCAATTCATGGACAAGGTTGGAATGCAAACGGCGTTGATAAACTCGCAACAGACGCTGGACGTCCTTTGAATTTTGCGCTTTGACGTAGAAATTAAGCCATGCACTGATAATTTCTTCGTTGAAGTTTTCAATCGAGAAGCTGGCTCTGATAATGGCTTTAACCCGTTCTCTGGGCTTGGTCGCTTTGGCGAGTTCACGGGCAACGTCGCCTGCAAAACCTGACATGATATGGCGCATGGCGGCGAGAAATATCTTGTCCTTGCTGCCAAAATAATGATGGGCTAATGCGCTGGATACGCCCGCATTCCCCGCGATCTGGCTGACGGTGACGTTTAACGTTCCCGCCCGTCCTATTTCCATAATTGCAGCATTTACCAACGCTTCACGGCGAATGGTTTCCATACCTGTTCTGGGCATTACGGCTCCTAAAGGGTTGTCAAACCTTCCTTTTTCCATTTTATTGGTCTAAGACTAGCCTAGGAATTTTTGATTGACTGGTCAATCAACGAAATCATGGGTCGTATTGCGATAATTTGCAAAACGGGTATCCTGTGCAAAAATAATTGAGGGAGAAAAATATGAGAAGACTATTAATCGCGGCGGCCTTTGGCCTCGCTTTACCTGCTGCGGCATCTGCTGCTGATTGCGGTGAAGTAACACTCACCGAAATGAACTGGGCATCCAGTGCGGTTGTATCGCACGTATCCAAATTTTTGATGGAACAGGGCTATGGCTGCAAAGTGAAGCTGATTCCATCTTCAACCGTACCGGCGCTGGCTTCTGTTGCTGAAACAGGCAAGCCTGATATCGTAACCGAATTGTGGATCAATGGCGCACCAAGCTATAATGAACTACAGGCCGCTGGTAAAATTGAAACCCTGACCGACGTGCTGTCTGATGGCGGTGTTGAAGGTTGGTGGATTCCAACTTATCTGGTGAAAGCGCATCCTGAACTGGCCAGCATTGAAGGTGTTCTGGCCAATCCGGGCCTGTTGGAAAACCGTTTCCACAACTGTCCTGAAGGTTGGGGCTGCCTGCGCACCAATACTGCGTTGTCACAAGCTTTTGACCTTAAGGGAAATGGTTTTGAAATCTTCCAGCATGGTTCTGGCGAAACAATGGCGACTTCCATTGCTGCTGCATATGAAAGCAAGAAACCTTGGTTCGGTTACTATTGGGCACCAACTTCTGTGCTTGGTAAATATGACATGACCAGTGTGGATCTTGGTCCATATGACGAAAAAATTCACGCTTGTAATTCCAAGCCGGGCTGTGAAGAAGTTGGTAAATCCTCCTATCCGGTTGGCCCTGTGAAAACCATCGTCACTACAGAATTTTCAACCAAGCATCCTGAAATTTCAGCTTTGATGAAGAACGTTTCTTTCACCAATGCTCAAATGGGCGCTCTGCTTTCATGGCAGGAAGAAAAGAAAGCTTCTGCTGAAGAAGTTGCTGTGCATTTCCTCTCAACTAGCCCTGATGTTTGGAAGGGTTGGATTAATGAAGAGGCAGCTGGTAAGCTGTCTGCATTGTTGAAATAATCAACATCTTAAGGGGCGCTTCGAGCGCCCCTTTTTTTTCGGGACGGGGAAATCTTAAATGGCAATGTATGACGGGCTTTTTAGCGTCTTTGGGCTAAAGGAGTGGTGCGACTCAAATACCACCACCGGGCCAATGACAATGGCGGAATTGCTGGCGAAATCCGCTGGTAAGGCCGATGGCGCGGAAGTTGTTACGCCATTTTTGGAAACGCCGTTTCCCTCACTTGATACACTCAACAAATCCTGTTCGGCGTTTCCGCGTACGCGCGATATGACCGCGTGGGTTGAGGATGGCTTTTTGGGCATCAAAGACGGGCTCAAATATGTGCTTGATCCTTTGACCCAACCCCTGAGTTGGGCTTTGGATGGCTCGCTGATATTCTTTGAAGCCATTCCGTGGTTTGTTTTAATTCCGGCGCTGATGGCCATCACTTATTACACTTCACGCTCAATCAGTGTGATGTTGTTGGTGATGTTTTCATTCCTGTTCATGGCGTTCATCGATCATTATGATAGGGCCATTCAGACGCTTTCGATCATTTTTGTCTGTACGTTTATCTGCGTCTTGTTAGGGGTGCCCATAGGCATTGCCATGTCGAAAAACGACCGACTGCAGCGCATAACCATTCCCATATTGGATATGCTGCAAACCTTGCCGACATTCGTTTATTTGATCCCTCTGATTTTTCTGTTTTCCGTGACAGAATCGAAGCTCTACGGTATTGCCATTATCCTTTATGCAATTGTTCCGGTGGTCCGGCTGACCGATCTGGGGATACGGCTTGTGGATAAGGATGTGATTGAGGCGGCGGATGCGTTTGGCATGACCTCCCGTCAAAAACTGTTGGGGGTTCAAATTCCGCTGGCACTGCCCAATATCATGGCCGGGGTCAACCAGACTATTATGATGTCGCTGGCGATGGTGGTGATTGCTTCGCTGGTATCTGCACCCGGACTTGGGGTTCTGGTTCTTCGCGGTATTCGTAGCCTTGAACTTGGTGTGGGACTGGTATCCGGTTTTTGCATCGTACTTTTGGCGGTGCTGCTGGATCGCGCCACCAAGGCCGCACTTAGTCGTCTTAACAATACCGTCGAGCAGTAGGATCACATCATGAGCAAAACGGTAAAAGTGTCCATCAAGGGGCTCTATAAAATATTCGGTGACGATTCCCACGCCATGCTTGAACATGTCAAAGCGGGCATGGGCAAGCCGGAACTGCTGGAAAAATATGGCCATGTGGTGGGCCTGCAAAACATTGATATCGATATTAATGCCGGTGAAATCACCGTCATCATGGGGTTATCGGGGTCCGGTAAATCGACGCTTATTCGCCATCTCAACCGACTGATTGAACCAACCGCTGGCGAGATCATTGTCGATGGTGAGAATGTGATGGCATATGATGAAGCGCAACTTCAATCTCTGCGCCAGAACCGCATGTCGATGGTGTTTCAGAAATTTGCTCTGTTCCCTCATCGCACGGTGCTGGAAAACTCCGGCATGGCGCGACGTGTTCGGGGTGAAGATGAGGCTAGTGCCAATAAAGAAGGCCAGAAATGGCTCGAACGGGTAGGCCTTGAAGGTTATGAAGGCCATTATCCAAGCCAGCTTTCTGGCGGTATGCAGCAACGTGTAGGCATTGCCCGCGCACTAGCATCTGATTCCGATATCATGTTGATGGATGAGGCATTTTCGGCGCTTGATCCTTTGATCCGTACCGATATGCAGGATTTGCTTCTGGAATTGCAACGCGAACTCAAAAAGACCGTTGTGTTCATCACCCACGATCTGGATGAATCACTAAAGCTGGCTGACCACCTGGTGATCCTGAAAGATGGCGCGATCATTCAACAGGGCGAACCGCAGGAAATTCTTCTGCATCCCAACGATCCCTATATCATCGACTTTATCAGCGATATTAACCGGGCCCGTGTGTTGCGAGTGCGTTCGGTGATGGAAAAAACCACCAAGGCTGGCAGCAAGATTACCGGTGAGGTTGATTTTGACGCCAATCTGGAATCGGTGATTGCCATGTCTGGAGGCGATACGTCCAAGAATTACCGCGTTATGAAAGATGGTAAGCAGATCGGCCTGTTGCATATGCAGGAACTGGTGCGTGCGCTGGTTCCCACCGATGCTGCGGAAGATGGAATCCGTGCTGGCGGTACAGGCTAGGGTAAGCTACATTTGCCTTCTAGAATAAGAGGGCGAAAATTGAAAACCACTGCATCTGAAGAACACAATGATTTGCGCGAAGCCTTGCAGGCGTTGTGCTCAGAATTTCCTGCGGAATATCACCGCAAGCACGGGGCCGATCAAAGCTATCCGGAAGAATTTATCGATGCGCTGACCAAAGCTGGCTGGCTCTCCGCGATGATCCCCGAAGAATATGGTGGTTCGGGACTTGGGCTTACAGAAGCTTCGATTGTGATGGAAGAGATCAATCGCTCCGGTGGTAATGCAGGCCATTGCCATGGCCAGATGTATAATATGAGCACGCTGTTGCGTCATGGTTCGGATGCTCAAAAGTCGCTCTATTTGCCAAAAATTGCGTCCGGTGAATTGCGGTTGCAATCGATGGCGGTGACCGAGCCGACCACTGGTACGGATACCACCAAACTTAAGACAACGGCTGTTCGCAAAGGTGATCGCTATGTAATCAATGGGCAGAAGGTCTGGATCAGCCGTATTCAGCATTCGGATTTAATGATCCTGCTTGCACGCACCACGCCGCTTAGCGAAGTGAAGCGTAAATCCGAGGGGCTTTCGGTGTTCATCGTTGATTTGAAAGAAGCCATTGGTAACGGCATGGACGTTCAGCCCATCGCCAACATGGTGGGGCATGAAACCAATGAGTTATTTTTTGATAATCTTGAAATTCCTGTCGAGAATTTGATTGGTGAGGAGGGGCGGGGCTTTCGCTATATTCTCGATGGTCTCAATGCCGAGCGCACCCTGATTGCCGCGGAATGTATTGGCGACGGTTATTGGTTTTTGGAACGAGCCGTAAATTACGCGAATGAGCGGGTGGTTTTCGACCGCCCTATTGGCCAAAATCAAGGGGTGCAATTTCCTCTTGCGCGGGCTTATGTGAATATTGAAGCAGCCGATCTGATGCGCTTTGAAGCTTGTCGCCGGTTTGATGCTCATGAGGATTGCGGGGCGCAGGCCAATATGGCGAAGCTCTTGGCGGCAGATGCTTCATGGGCGGCGGCCAATGAATGTCTGCAAACCCATGGCGGTTTTGGGTTTGCGCAAGACTACGATATTGAGCGCAAATTTCGGGAAACTCGATTGTATCAAGTGGCGCCGATATCGACCAATCTCATTTTGTCTTATGTGGCCGAGCACATTCTTGAATTACCTCGCTCTTTTTGATGTGAATCAACGCGGAGTGCATGGCTAAATTCTAACACTCTGAGTGTTCCATTTTCAGGAGGTATAGAATGTCACATGTTCCCCATGAACTTGCCGAGGAATTTCCCGAGCAGGTCGCAATGATTAGAGATTTGAAGTCTTCAAACGCACATTTCGCCAAGCTTGCGGATAAGTATCACGAGGTTAATCGCGAGATTCACCGTGTTGAGGCAGGTGTTGAACCGGCTTCCGATGCGCGCAGTGAAGATTTGCGGAAGCATCGTTTCCAGTTGAAGGAAGAAATCAACTCTATTTTGACGAGCGGGTAGACCGCAGGCAATTCGCCATCTCCGTCAATGAAGCCAGCATTTTGTAATCAACCAATTTCAGTTGAGGTAGTTATCATGTCCTATAAAACGATGCTTGTTTATCTAAATGACAAAAGTACTGCTGAGCATGTGCTTGTTTCGGCAATTGCTCTGGCGCGAAAACATGATGCCCATTTGATTGGGCTTCATGTGGATTCTCTGTTTCAGGTTCACTCGGTGGTTGGTGCGGATGCAAACCCCGGAATTGCCCTGACTCAAAACAAGATGCAGGAATTCGAAGCTGCGGATATTGAAAAAATTTTTGAAACGAATACAAAAAAAGAAGGCATTTCCGCCGAGTGGCGGCTGGTTCAGGCGCATTCGTCTTTGATTGCCAGTGTGGTTGCCAATCACGCGCGCTGTGCGGATTTAATTATCGCCGGACAGGTCAATCCAGAACACGATGATAAATATGTTTCGGATATTCTGGAAGGTTTTTTGATTGATACCGGGCGCCCGGTACTGGTGATCCCTTATGTTGGGAAATATGAGAATATCGGCGAGAATATTACCTTTGCATGGAATGCCAGCAGGGAGTCTGCGCGTGCTGCCTTTGCGGCGATGCCGGCCTTTAAAATGGCCGAGAAAGTTACTATATTGTGGGTGAATGCCGGTAAAGAAGGGGATGATCTCCCCGGAGCTGAAATCGCCACAAGCCTTGCGCGTCACGGGGTGAATGTGGAGACAAAACACTCAGTATCGGAATTGCCGGAGGTGGGCGATGAGATTTTGTCACGCATTTCCGATTTTAGTTCTGATCTTCTTGTGATGGGTGCATATGGCCATTCCCGGCTGCGGGAATTTATTTTTGGCGGGGCCAGTCATCATATTTTGCGTCATATGACTGTGCCTGTTCTAATGGTTCATTGAATTGACAATGAACTATAATCTACATTGACATTGCTGGCTCCCCGAGCGAGAGGTAAGTGTATGGAAAATATTGACTATCTCAGAATGGATGGCAATATGCTGCGGTTGTTTCTTGCTATCTATGATAGTAACTCCGTGAGCGTTGCTGCTGATCATCTTGACCTTAACCAGTCAACGGTGAGTTATAGTCTTGATAAGTTGAGAAGTTATCTTGGTGACCCGCTTTTTATCAAGGATGGACGCGGAATAACACCTACTCAAAAAGCAATCGCGATTGCTCCCAGAATAGCTGAATTACTTGCTAATCTGGAAGGGCTTACCAGCCAGCTTCATTATGAGCCGATGCTGGATTCCAAACCCATTGCTATGGCATCAAACGTGTTGCACCTGTTGCCTCAATGGACCGTACTCTATCAAAAGTTCATGCAACAGGCACCTAATTTGCCCATTCGAATGCTTGATCTTGGTGCCCGAGATAATGTTAATTTACTGCTCAATGCAGCCGAGGTTGATCTGGTTTTTGGGTTCCGCCCGGAAAAATATTCAAATTGGGTCAATGCGAAGGAAATACATGCCTGTGATCGGGTCTGTTTTTATGATCCCAACCATCGCGGCCCGATAGAGAGCGTGGAAGATTATTGTTCGGCCAGACATGCTATTCTGGATTTTGGTGGTGGTGTGAAAAGCACTGCTGATACGGTATTTGAACAACATGCTTTGAAGAGAAATATTACGTTATATGCGCCCAATGTGGATGCGCTCGCCAAGCTGGTTCTGGGGACGGACCAGATCATTACCTTCCATGAGGGGCTGCATGCATCTGTTTTTCAAAATTTTGCAGTCTGCAAAACACCGATACCGATGGGCCGGGTTTATATTGATATGATCTGGCATCGCAGGGATGAGTTTTCGGGTCGAAATTCCTGGATACGCGATATTGTGACCTCTTGTCTGGTGGATGAGGATGAGCAGGAAATCCCAAGAAATCTAAACTGATTTGCGAGATTTTCGTGAAGAATGGTGAAGTCTAAGTTTTCGACTTGCGCCATGGTGTTCGCCCGCATTAGTCTGATCTTTTAACACGTTAAAAGGTGATTTTCGATGGATGCCAACCGATTGCCCCTGATATTTGATGGTCATAACGACATCTTGCTGCGCCTCTATATGATGAATGAGACTGGCGCTCAACGCCACTTTATTGAGGGTCGCGATAATGGCCATCTGGATATGCCCCGCATAAAAGAAGGTGGTTTTGGTGGCGGGTTTTTTGCCATTTATGTGCCATCGCCTGCGGCCAAGGGCGATCGTTATGCGCAGATGCGTAATCCGACCTATGACCTTCCTTTGCCCGATGAAATTCCGGTTGAAGAAGCATTAGGCGTAACCCTTGCCATGGTTGCCATTCTTTCTCGTATTGAGCGGGATTCCAATGGGGCTGCAAAAATCTGTCTTACTGCTGCCGATATTCGTCATTGCCTTGAAACGGATACGTTGGCGATGCTGATGCATATTGAGGGTGCGGAAGCGATTGATAAGGATTTCAATTCCCTTGAGGTGTTGCACAGGGCAGGGCTTCGTTCCATTGGGCCGGTGTGGAGCCGCCCAACGAAATTTGGCCATGGTGTGCCGTTTCGCTATCCTTCCACCGGGGATATTGGTCCGGGCCTGACTGATTTGGGCAAGGAACTGATCAAGGCGCAAAACCATTTTAATATGGTGATTGATCTGTCTCATCTGAATGAAGCTGGATTTTGGGATGTGGCGAAGCTTAGCGATGCGCCATTGGTTGCGACTCATTCCAACGCTTATGCCATATGCCCCCATGCTCGTAATTTAACCGATAAGCAATTGGCGGCCATTCGCGAGAGCGAAGGCATGGTCGGGCTGAATTTTGCTTGTGCCTTCCTTCGCCCAGATGGGCAGATGCGTTCCGATGTAACCCTTGATGAGATGTTGCGCCATCTCGATCATTTGATCGAGCATGTAGGCGAAGACGGGGTCGGTATCGGCACGGATTTTGACGGAGCGCTGGTGCCGGAGCCTATTAAAGATGTGGTTGGTTTTAATGTTTTACGGGCTGCTATGCGTGACCATGGTTATGGCGAAGAGTTGATGATCAAACTTTGTCATGGAAACTGGTTGCGCGTGCTGGAGAAGACACTAAAGGGCTGATTTTACACCCGACAAATCGTATATGCACAGGCGAAGAAAACGCTTGTCAAAGATTGTCAGGAGGATAAGCTGCCAAGATAACTTGGTCCGCAGCACAGATATAGTTGCAGAGATCGCGATAAAAAAATTGATTTGTAAAAGTAACTGGGAGAACAAAATGAAAATCTTCAAACATTTAATACTAGGCACCGCGGCTGTGGCCATTTTGGCAACATCCAATATGGCCTTTGCTGAAACTCCGGCAAACATGCTGGTAATTGCCAATCGTATTGATGACATTACGACGCTTGATCCTGCGCAATCTTTTGAGTTTGCCGGCAGCGATCTTAGCCGTAACGTATATAGCAGGCTGGTAAATTTTGACCCTGCCGATTTTTCAAAAGGCTATCAGCCTGATCTGGCTGAGAGCTGGAGCGTTTCTGAAGATGGCAAGACTATCACCTTTAAAATGCGCTCTGGTGTAAAATTCCATTCCGGCAATGCAGTCACAGCAAAGGATGCTGTTTATTCTCTGCAACGGGCTGTGAAATTGAATAAAACCCCTGCGTTTATTCTGACCCAGTTTGGATTTAGCGCCGATAACGCTGATGAGACCATCAAACTGATCGATGATATGACTTTCTCGATCACTACAGACCAAAAATATGCAACGTCATTCGTGCTCAACTGCCTGACCGCTACAATCGGCGGCATTGTTGATTCCGAGACTGTTATGTCCCACGAAAAAGATGGTGACATGGGCAATGATTGGCTGAAAACCAATACAGCTGGTTCCGGTCCGTATAAATTCGTCAACTGGAAGCCAAATGAATCTTACCTGCTGACAGCGTTCGCTGATTATTATGCTGGTGCGCCGAAACTTGAACGTGTGATTGTACGTCACATTCAGGAATCTGCTACCCAACGTCTATTGCTTGAAAAAGGCGATATCGATATGGCCCGCAATCTGAACCCTTCAGATATTGCAGGTATTGTTGGCAATGATGATCTTGCAGTTGAGAGCGATCTTCGTGGACGTTTGATGTATATTTCCATGAACCAGAAAGACGAAAACCTTGCCAAACCAAAGGTTGTCGAAGCTCTGAAATATCTGATCGATTATAAAGGCATGCAGGATTCATTCCTGAAAGGCCAGTATACAATTCATCAGGCATTCYTGCCGCGTACTTATCTGGGYGAAATTGCWGATCARCCTTATTCCTATGAYGTTGATAAAGCGAAAGCTYTGTTGAAAGAAGCWGGTCTTGAARATGGSTTTGAGYTGAAAATCATCGTTCGTGARGCTCARGARCGYATCGAGATTGCTCAATCAMTCCAGAACACATTTGCTAAAGCCAACRTSAAAATKTCKATTGAAGTYGGTACTGGCAARCAGACACTTGGYAAATAYCGYGCTCGTGAGCATCAGATTTATGTGGGTGCATGGGGACCGGATTATCCAGATCCAAACACCAATGCTGSAACWTTTGCYKYWAATCCGGAYAACKCSGATGAAGCAAAAGCAACTGGCTYGCTYGCRTGGCGTAAYKCYTGGCATTTGCCGGAAATGTCAAAAGCTACCAARGCTGCTGTTCAGGAAGGTGACCGCGAMAAACGTGCGGCCATGTATGAAGCCATTCAGCGCGACCATCAAAAACGTGCACCGTTTGCAATCATGTTCCAGAAAATCGAACAGACTGGTATTCGTGCCAATATCAAACACCTAAATGTCGGCGGTGCTATCACCGCAGTATCCTACTGGCCGATTACTAAATAGACCAGTAGTTGAAGGGGCGTGGCTTTGACCACTAAAAATAATGGAGGAAGACGGCTTGCGCCGTCTTCCTCTCAGAATTTACTGAAATCGATTTCCCCTTGGGTTATCGGTTTTGTAAAGACCACTTTTACAGTGCTGATCACGATGGTTGGCCTGTTATGTGTTACTTTTATCATTGGCCGGGTGATGCCGATTGATCCGGTGCTTTCTATTGTTGGCGAAGCTGCCAGCAATGAAACTTACCAACAGGCGTATCGTGATCTGGGGCTGGATAAGCCTGTCATTACGCAATTTTTCATTTTTCTCTGGGATGTGATGCATGGTAATTTCGGCGAGTCATTGCTGACCGCACGTCCTGTATCGCAGGATTTGATCCGTGTCTTCCCGGCAACAATGGAGCTGGCAACCGTTGGTATTATTATCGGTATTGTTCTCGGGGTGCCGCTTGGTGTGATTGCCGCAGTTCGGCAAGGTACGTGGGTTGATCATATTGCTCGTGTCATTGCGTTGATCGGTTATTCCATGCCGGTTTTCTGGATTGGTATGATCGGGCTGATGGTGCTTTACGGCAAGCTCGATTGGGTTGCTGGGCCGGGCCGTCTCGATATTTTCTACGTGGATATTGTACCTTCTGTGACGGGGATGATCCTTATTGATAGTCTGCTTGCTGGCGATATGACTATTTTTTGGAATGCGGTTTCTCATATCATTCTTCCGGCGGGATTGTTGGCGTATTATTCGCTGGCCTATATTTCGCGCATGACTCGCAGTTTCATGCTGGAGCAACTCGATCAGGAATATATCGTTACGGCGAGGGTGAAGGGGCTTTCTGAAACCTCCGTAGTCTGGCGTCATGCACTGGGCAATGTGAAAGTGCCGTTGATAACGGTGATTGCGCTTTCCTATGCAGGATTGCTTGAAGGCTCCGTTTTGACGGAAACCATCTTTTCGTGGCCCGGTATCGGGTCTTACATCACCACCGCATTATTATCCGCCGATATGAATGCGGTGCTGGGCGGCACGATGGTTGTGGGGCTGGTATTTGTCAGTCTCAATATTTTCGCCGACCTGCTTTACAAAGTATTTGATCCGAGGGCCAAATGAGTGAATTAAATACGAGCCCCGAGACAAAACAAAGCCTGCATGACTGGTTGGTCAGTGACGCGCCCACATCGCGCAGGCAGGCGAAATTATCGTCCTATTATCGTGCATGGTTGACACTGAAATCCAATCCGATGGCGATGTTTGGTTTGGCTATATTGGCGGCATTATTGTTTATTGCAGCGTTTGCACCGTGGTTGGCTCCGGCTGATCCGTTTGAGCAAGATCTTGCCGCTCGCCTATTGCCGCCGGGTGAGGGTGGTTATATCTTTGGTTCGGATTCCCTCGGTCGTGATATTTTAAGCCGTCTAATGTATGGCTCGCGCATAACGCTTTATATTGTGGGGTTGGTGGCATTGATGGCCCCTATCGTCGGCCTGTTTGTGGGAACAGCAGCTGGTTATCTTGGTGGCTGGGTCGATGTGGTTTTGATGCGCATCACCGATATTTTTCTGGCGTTTCCTCGACTGGTTCTGGCGTTGGCTTTTGTTTCTGCGCTGGGCGCGGGAATTGAAAATGCGGTGCTGGCAATTGTGCTCACCGCATGGCCGCCTTATGCCCGAATTGCACGGGCCGAGACGCTAACTATCCGCAATGCCGATTTTATTCATGCGATTAAATTGCAGGGTGCCGGTGCCATGCGGATTATTACGCGCCACATCTGGCCGCTATGTATTTCATCGCTGGTTATTCGGGTGACGCTTGATATGGCCGGGATCATTTTGACGGCAGCTGGCCTTGGTTTCCTTGGTCTTGGCGCTCAGCCACCATCGCCTGAATGGGGGGCAATGATTTCAGCAGGGCGCAAATTCATTCTCGATCATTGGTGGGTTGTTACCATGCCGGGTCTGGCGATCTTCACCGTGTCCCTTGCCTTCAACCTGTTGGGCGATGGTCTTCGTGATGTGCTTGATCCAAAGAAAAATAAATAAATGACCCATTTGCTTGAAGTTAAAAACCTTAGTGTGAATTTTCCCACCCGCAACGGTGTGGTGGAGGCGGTGCGTAATATTTCTTTCTCGTTGGGCAAAGAGCGGCTTGGCATTGTGGGAGAATCCGGTTCCGGTAAATCGATAACCGGCAGGGCCATATTGCGCCTGATTAAAAAGCCGGGAATTCTGACTGCCGATTACATCAAGCTGGAAGGGCAAGACTTGCTCAAGCTCTCCGAAAGAGAAATGCGCGGTGTTCGCGGGCATAAAATTTCCATGGTTATGCAGGACCCAAAATTCTCGCTCAACCCGGTCATGCGCATTGGCGATCAAATTTGCGAAGCCTATCAATTGCATGCCAGAGTTAGCCGCAAGGAAGCTGTCAAGAAGACCATTGAAATGCTGGAAGCGGTACTGATCCGCGACCCGGAACGCGTCTTTAAGGCCTACCCACATGAAATGTCCGGCGGTATGGGGCAACGCATTATGATTGCCATGATGCTCATTCCTGATCCGCAAATTCTGATTGCTGATGAACCCACTTCCGCACTTGATGTGACGGTGCAAAAGGAAGTGCTGGAGATCATGGATAAGTTGGTGCGTGAGCGTGGTATGGGACTGATTTTTATTAGCCACGATCTCAATGTGGTTTCTGCCTTTTGTGACCGGGTGCTGATCATGTATGCGGGCCGGATTGTTGAGACCTGCCGTGCCGATAAACTTAGCGAGGCAAAACACCCCTATACGCAAGGCTTGCTCAAATCTATGCCGCAACTCGAACGCCGGGTTGATCGGTTGGAAATTTTGCAACGCGATGAAGCATGGCGCACCGCGCCTAGTATCAGCGGTATTGTCGATGTGGAGCAAGCGTGATGACCAAAGGGGCGGGAATTGAACTTGAACTGGAAAATGTCTGTGTTTGGTTCGGCGAAGGGGATACCCGCGTTGACGCGGTGATTGATGCATCGCTCAGCGTGAAAAAAGGCGGCAGCTTTGGGCTGGTGGGTGAATCTGGTTCGGGTAAATCTACCGTGCTGCGTGCCATCACTGGATTGGCGCCAGACTGGTCCGGCAAGATTACGGTTCTTGGCGAGGTTCTGGGAGAGACGAGAACCAGTAATTTTTATTCAAAAGTTCAGATGGTGTTTCAAGACCCCTATGCTTCGTTGCATCCGCGCCAGACAATCGATCATGTTTTATCTGAATCGCTTCACCTACACAGTTTTCCTGATCCGGATAAGCGCATTGTAAAAATTCTCGATGATGTGGGATTGAGCCAGAGTTTTCGCTTTCGCTATCCGCATCAACTTTCTGGTGGGCAACGCCAACGGGTGGCGATTGCGCGGGCTTTGGTGATTGAACCTGAGATATTATTGCTGGATGAGCCGACCTCGGCGCTGGATGTTTCGGTGCAAGCCGAGATATTGAATCTGCTGACGGATTTGCAAGCCGAACGCTCGTTGACCTATCTCATGGTTTCTCACGATCTGGCGGTGGTCGGGCACATGTGCAGTGAGATTGCTGTGATGAACCAGGGCGAGATTGTTGAGCTGCTTGACGTAAAGGACATGCGCTCCTTGAAAGCAAATCACCCCTACACCCAGCAATTATTGGAAGCAAGTGTCCAAAGGCGCCGTGTGGGTTGAGTAAACAGTAATTTTATATTTAAAATACATCGTTTACGTAACGTTAATCATGCTCCACCTATAGTAAATACCAGTCAACAGGGAGCCTAACACTTCCGCATGATGCATGTTGACGTAACGGTGTAATCCGAATGTTCCAGCCCAATTTTCGTGCTACCTGCCAGAGTTTGATCTGATGATTGTGGGGTAGTGCGTAGGAAAGCATTATGAAGCCCACTACCGTGCTGTTATTGGCTGCCTCGATATTATTCGCAGCCCCATCTACTACAATTGCAGATGACGACGAGTTCCATCCTGCGTTGAAGGAACTGGCAATCGGTCAGATATATAAAATCGCTCAAAATGATTTGCTGATTGATGCGGTCATTGAACACAATAAAAAATCCAAATCATATAAACAGGCTCAAATCGATTCTATGGATCGCCAATGGCGAGAAGAGATCGGTGCGGGTGACCAACCTTTGATCGAGTCTCTCTTATCGACAGATGTCTCCCGGTATTTGAAAAAAGTTCAAAGTGAAAGCCGTGGACTGTTTACCGAAATTTTCATTATGGACAAAAGGGGGATCAATGTTGCTCAAAGCGCAATCACGTCAGATTATTGGCAAGGCGATGAAGAGCATTGGATAAAATCCTATAAGGCGGGGACCAACTCCATCGCCATTGGCCATATGCATGTGGATGAATCAACACAAATTCTCCAGAGCCACATCAGCATTCCGATTGTGGACAATTGGGGCAAACCGATCGGCGCTATCACTTTTGGCGTCGATGTGCAGATGCTGTAGCAAACCAATAAACCCGCAAACCCACGCCATTTCGATGGCAGTTACAAATCTACGGACTTAAACACTATGAAATGCTCCATCAATTTTAAACTCATGTCACTCGTGATATTGGCTGTCAGCTTGATCTCTGTTTCCATCGTTGCGATCAGTTCGTATTCAGCTTTGGAAAATATGAAATTTGCCAGTCGCCAGTCAAATGAAGAGATTGCTCAACTGCTAACCAAACAGTTTGCTGGCAATATTTATTTTAAACGTACTGATCGTATGGTGAAATCTTTTGAAGAGTTTGCTGAAGATTCTAATTTTCATTTCGCCTATGGAGCAGCGGTAAGATTGGATGGTACTACCATTGCGGAGAATTCCCTGTTTGATAATTTGCCGGAGCTGGCAAGCAAATTGGGGCAGAAGGCGATCACCTCTGGCGAGCAATATTTAACTCTGCAAGTGGGCTCAATTGATTTGGTGGCGGTGCCTGCAGTCTTTGGCAAGGATCAGAGAATTGTTGGGGCGCTTGTGATGGGGTGGGATCAAACAACCAACACCGAAGTGGCCATAGACAGTGCTATAGAAACTGCCATGTTCACTATGGGAATTGCGCTGGTTTCATTATTGGTGCTTTCCGTATTGTTGAAGATTATTGTTTCCAATCCAATTTCCAGACTTACGAGCAGCGTTGGGGATGTTGCTAAACATGCTATTGCTGGTGATTTATCCAAACGTGTTCCGGAAGATTTTTCGGATGCTGGTTTGATGCAGGTGGCAACGTCCGTCAATCAGTTGGTTGAGACGGTGGACATGGGAATCAAGCAAACTGGTGACGTTCTTTCGGCTATGGCTGAGGCTGATTTAACCCGGCGCGTAGAAGGTGACTTTCAAGGGGCATTTGCCAGACTTAAAGATGATACCAACAGTGTTGCGGACCATTTTTCTGATATCATTGGAAGGTTACGCCATACATCGACCTTGTTGAGATCTGCATCGGGAGGCATTCGGTCTTCCTCGGAAGACCTTTCCAGTCGAACTGAAATGCAGGCAGCCTCGGTTGAAGAAACTGCTTCGGCGATTGAAGAGATTACTTCCACGGTAAAGACTTCCGCTTTGAACGCAGAAGAAGCTGGCCGGGTTGTTGAAAAAACCATTTCCAGCGCCGAACACTCGGGCAAAGTTGTAGGAGACGCGGTGGAGGCGATGAGCCTGATTGAAAAATCCTCTACGGAAATCGAAAAAATTATCGGCGTGATTGATGAAATTTCGTTTCAAACCAATCTTCTTGCTCTGAATGCTGGTGTTGAAGCGGCACGTGCCGGGGATGCGGGCAGGGGCTTTGCGGTGGTTGCACAAGAGGTTCGCGAACTTGCCCAGCGGTCCACCAATGCCGCGAAAGAGATCAAGGGTCTCATTATGACTTCGGGCGAACAGGTGAAAGAAGGCGTGAGATTGGTCAATGAGACAGGTAGGGCTCTTGAGACCATCGGTTCTGATATTCAATTGGTTAGCGAGCATGTGAATTCGATCGTTAATGCATCGCGGGAACAGGCGAGCGGATTGCAGGAAATTAATGTGGCCATCAACGAGATTGATGAACGCACCCAGAAAAATGTTTCGATGGTTGAGAATACGAATTCAGCAAGTGTGATCCTGTCTCAGGAAGTTTCGAACATCAACAATATGTTGAACGTGTTTGAGGTTACAGGTAGCGCCAAAATCGAAAACCATCAGGAAGATGAGCTTGTGGAAGAAACAGTACTAACGGCTGAGGTATACGTGGCTCCACCCCAAAGGGTGCAGAAGATAACGCCAAACGTACAAAGCAAAAGAAACCCCTCTCCTGTGCATGAGCTCACACAAAAAGTGGCACACGCTTTCGACGGTAATGCAGCGGTTAATGAAGATGCCTGGGAACAATTCTAGGATCAAAACCCAGGCATTTTTTCGCCATAGGATCAAAGGAACACCAACAATTATTGAGTGGAGGCCCGATTTTAAATAATGATGGTACGCACAATTTTTCCTTGAACTGAAATTCATTCAAGGCCTATCTGTATAGGTAAATCCAGATGGCTAAAATTTGCCAGATAGCCAAAACTTGAATGTGAAGATATGATATTTTCAGAGCAAGCGTTATGAGCGGTCCTTTTGATGGTATTCGAGTTATCGATCTGACATCGATGATTTCTGGCCCGTCGACGACAATGATTTTGGCTGATCAAGGTGCCGATGTCATTAAAGTTGAGAACCCCAAAGGCGGCGATCATACGCGCGGTGTTTCTACCAGCAGGAATGGTTTTTCCGCTTCCTTCGTCAATAATAATCGTAACAAGCGCTCGGTGACGTTGAATTTGAAATCGCCGCGCGGGGTGGAGGCATTGTTGCGATTGGCGCGAGACGGGGATGTTTTCGTTCAAAACTTTCGGCCCGGTGTTGCAGATCGTATCGGGGTTGGTGAAGATGCCATTCGGGCGGTTGCGCCCTCCATTATTTATGTATCGATTAGCGGGTTTGGCGAGAGTGGGCCCTATGCTCAAAAGCCGGTTTATGATCCGTTGGTGCAAGCGCTGTCCGGCCTTACTACTGTTCAGGCAGGCTCAGATGAACAACGGCCCAGGTTGGTGCGAACGATATTGCCGGACAAACTAACGGGCTATGCGGCTTCGCAGGCGATCAGCGCCGCGCTTTTCCACCGGGAACGCACGGGCGAGGGGCAGCATATTCGACTTTCCATGCTGGATACCTTGGTTTCGTTCCTGTGGGGCTCGGATATGGGCGGGCATACATTTGTCGGCGATGAATTGCAGCGCGAAACGGCGCAAAGTTTTATTGATTTGGTTTATGAAACCAGTGATGGCTATATTTCAGTTGCGGTGCAATCGAATAAGGAATGGGCTGGTATTTGCGGGGCATTTGAAAAACCTGAATGGCAGAGTGATGCGCGTTTTGCCACTGCTGCTTTGCGCGGCGAGAATATCGATGAGCGGTTGCAACTCACTCAAGAGGTATTGAAAACGCGGACCACCGCTGACTGGCTTGCGCGGCTTGAAGCGGATGATGTGCCGTGCGCTCCGGTGCTTACCCGCCGCGAAGTTATTCGTCATCCGCAAATCATTGCCAATGAAACCATCATTGAGCGCGACCATCCCGTTGCAGGTAAATTGCGCCAGACGCAACCTGCACCACGGTTTTCCAAAACGCCGACCTCCTATCGCAGTCATGCTCCGGGCCTTGGCGAACAGAGTGTGGAAATTCTGACTGAGGCGGGGCTTAGCGAAGAAGAAATTCAGGCTTTGATCAAAGACGGAATTGTTGCCTCGATGAAATAAAAGAGAGTTTGATATGATGAAAATCGGGAGTGTCGCGGCGCTTGAAAAATTGGGACAGGTTCGTTTATCGCGGCACTTTTTTATGCGTGATTTTCTTTATTCCGAGATTGGGAATTTCTATTCAATTCCCAATATTCCTGATGATCCAGATCTGGCAATTGCGGCAGGAAAAAAACTTTGTCAGGAACTTCTTGATCCGCTGTTTGAAACTTTCGGAAATGTTATCATCCGTTCCGCATACCGCTCAAAAGCGGTCAATCAGTTTGGTAATGAAAATAATTTGAAGTGCGCATCCAATCAATCAAATTATGCTGCTCATATATGGGATATGCGCGATGCCAAAGGTAGGATGGGCGCGTGTTCGAGCATCGTTATTCCGTGGTTTGCCGATCAATATGAAGTGGGACGCGACTGGCGGGATTTGGCTTGGTGGATACATGACCATCTGCCTTATTCACAAATGTATTTTTTCCCGAAACGTGCAGCTTTCAATCTGAATTGGCGTGAGGAACCCGACTGCACGATATCATCTTATATTGTGCCCAAGGGAAAACTTCTGGCAGCAGGCGCTGAACCGGATGAAACCGCAGAGCAGAGAGCTGCGCGGTACGCTGATTTCCCTTCATTGGGCGGGATAATGTTTCCGCCCAACAAGTTTAGATAAATGAAATCTGGGCTTTGATGGCCTGACTGCGATCATTGGCAATTTCGAAAGCGGCTAAAGCATCGTCCAAAGCCATGGTGTGGGTGATCAGTGGTTTAACGTTGATCAGGCCCTTTTGCATTAAAGCGACCGCCGTATGGAACTCTTCGTGGAAGCGGAAGCAACCTCGAAGGTCCAATTCCTTGACGGTGATTTGCTGCATGGGAATGGTCATATCGCCGCCCATGCCGAGCTGCATGACGATGCCGCGTGGGCGCATGGTGAGGATCGCTGCGTTGAGCGCGACATTCGCACCGGAAGCTTCGAACATGACGTCGAACGTGCCTTTGCCTGCCTCGTATTCGCTAAGAGCTTCTGGATCGTCAGCCACGTTGATGACACGGTCAGCGCCTGCTGCTTTGGCATAGGTGAGGGCGTTTTCAGATAAGTCTGTGGCGACGATTTCTGTGGCACCCGCACGTCTGGCAACAAGGATCGTCAAGAGACCGATTGGACCGCAACCGGTGACCAGCACGCGCTTGCCCAGCATTTCTCCGGCGCGTCTTGTGGCGTGGAGGCAAACCGAGAGAGGTTCTGCCATGGCGGCTTCTCCGGCGGTGAGGCCATCAGCTTTTACGCATTGTCTGGCATTGGCTACCAGTACTTCGCGGAAAGCGCCTTGAATGTGAGGGAAGGGCATGGCGGAACCATAAAAGCGCATGTTTTCGCAATGGTTGGGTAGGCCTTGAGCGCAATATCCGCAATCACCGCAGGAACGAGATGGGCTGACGGCGACCAGTTCGCCCACTTCCAGATTTTTAACGCCTTCGCCGAGTGCTTCGATGCGGCCGGAAACTTCGTGGCCAAGGACCATGGGTTCGCGCAGACGTACAGTGCCGAAACCGCCATGGTTGAAATAATGCAAATCGGAACCGCATACGCCTCCGGCTTCCATTTTGATGCGCACCTGACCGGGGCCGAGATCATCGATCTCATATTCTTCGACCCGTAAATCTTTTGCTTTATGAATGACAACTGCGCGCATAATTTTGTTCTTTCCTTGACCCTGTTATGGGGATTGTTACAACAATGATAAATCACACCATTGCCATACTAGTCCAGAAGGAATTTGCTTATGAAGACCCTTGAAATGTTCGACCTCACAGGAAAAAAATGCCTGATCACTGGTTCCAGTCGCGGCATCGGATTTGCCTTGGCAAAAGGGCTTGCGGGTGCTGGTGCTGAAATTATTTTGAATGGGCGTAATGCCGATACGGTTGCAGCCGCTGCGGAGAAAATTCGCGCAGAGGGTGGCACGGTACATGAGCTGATTTTTGATGTGATTGATCATGCGGCCTGCAAGGCAGCTGTCGATAAATTTGAAGCAGAAGTTGGACCGATTGATATTTTGATCAACAATGCCGGAATGCAGCATCGTGGCGCTTTGGAAGAATTTCCAGCCGATGCATTCGATCTTTTGATGCGTACCAATGTGAACAGCGTTTTCAATGTGGGGCAGGCGGTTGCTATCCACATGATCAAACGCGGCAAAGGCAAGATCATCAATATTGGTTCGATTCAGACAGCGCTAGCACGACCCTCGATTGCACCTTATACGGCCTCAAAAGGCGCTGTAGGAAATCTCACCAAAGGCATGTCCACAGACTGGGCACCCAAAGGTTTGCAGGTCAATGCGATTGCGCCGGGCTATTTCAAGACCGAACTCAATCAAGCGTTGGTGGATGATGAAGAATTCTCCGCATGGGTTGGAACGCGTACACCGGCTGGTCGCTGGGGCGACGTCGAGGAGTTGGTGGGGGCTGCTGTGTTCCTTTCATCCGATGCATCGAGTTTCGTGAGCGGCATTACGCTGTTCGTGGATGGCGGAATGTCATCCTGCGTTTAATGGCGATGATATCAACTATTAAAACTCAGAGGCTTGTTCTTCGTGCTCCTGAAGAATCAAATTTACCTACATTTGTCGAATTTTATGCTGACGGTGATGCCTCTCGTTTTAGTGGTGGCCCCAAAACCGCAGAAGAAGCGCTTGCTAAACTTGTGGCCATTCGTGACCACTGGGCGGAGAAGGGATTTGGCGTTTGGGCCATTGAGCAACAGTCCGACGGGAAAATGGTTGGTGTGTGCGGGTTTAACTGGCCCACGGGCTGGCTTCGCCGCGAACTCACTTGGTGGCTTCTTCCATCAGCTCAAGGGCAAGGTTTTGCGACCGAAGCTTCTCAGGCTGTGATTGAATACGCATATCGAGAATATAAATGGGAACTAGTGGAAACTCACATGAAGGATGAGAATGAGCCTGCTCGCCGTTTGGTAGAACGTCTTGGCGGCAAGGTGATTGATCGTCTGGAATTTTCTGACGGGGTTACGCGGAATATTTTTGCTTTTCCTAAACCGAATGGAAAATCGTAAAATTATCTCAGGTAGAATTTAGCCGCATTGCCGCCCATGATTGCGGCTTTTTCTGCTTCTGAATATTTTTCAATCCAGCCATTCATGAGCGATACCCAACCAGCGTAGTCACTGGCGATATTGACCACGGGCCAGTCGCTGCCGAACATGATGCGCTCGGGGCCGAAACATTTTAGAACGTGTTCGGCGTAAGGGGTGATGTCGTTTGTTTTCCAGTCAGCTGCGGCCTCGGTTGTCAGGCCGGAGAGCTTGCACAGGACATTTGTATTTGAAGCGATATCGGCCATTTGATCTTGCCATGGCTGGAATATCTGTTCGGCGATTTTCGGCTTGAAGCAATGATCAATGACGCAGCGCAAATCCGGATAGACGTCGAAGAATTTTCGGAATAATTCCACATGCCATGATTTGCCAAGGCAATCGAAGGCTAAATCCATATCGATTATAGCGCGGAAAGCGCGTTCCAGCTTGGGTAATAAAATCCAGTCATCAACCGGATTATCCTGCATGCCGGAACGAATGCCGACGAATTTTGGGTTTTTTGCCAACCGCTCCAAAGTGGCAGTGGCGTCATCCGCTTCCATATCTATCCAGCCGACCACGCCTAAAATCCAGTTGTGTTCATCGGCAATCGATAGCATGAATTCTGTCTCTGCCAAGCTGGATGCTGCCTGCACGATGATGGTGTCATCGATCCCGGCGGCATCAAGATGTGGCTTTAGATCTACCGGACCGAAATCGCGATATAATGCGCTCATGTCCGGTGTGATCCAGTCATAGTCACCACGCGCAAGTTTCCAGAAGTGCTGGTGACTATCAATGCGTTGCATGGTGCGCCTTATTTAAACGGGTTTTCAGTAGGCAGTGGCGCATCAGGATGCAGCAGGCCTTTTGCCTGCAGGTCTGCCCAGAATTTTGCCGGGATTTTTGCTTTTGCCCATTTCAGGATGTCTTTGAATTCTTTGGCTGAGCGAGCGCCTGGAATAACGCAAGCAACAGCAGGATGAGCCAGCGGGAATTGTAAGGCTGCGGCAGGCATTTCGACAGAATGGGTTTTGCAGACGGCTTTTAATTTGCGCACATGCTTCATAATCTCAACGGGTGGCTTATCGTAGTTCCACATTTTGCGACCGACCAGCACGCCCGAATTGAAGGGGCCGCCTGTGATGATGGAGGTTCCTGCTTTTTCGCAAGCTGGTAGTAAATCATCCAACGGGGTTTGTTCCAGCAAAGTGTAGCGACCAGCGAGCAGGAAGGCGTCCCATTGGCCAAATTCCATCACACGCAGGCAAACTTCTTTTTCGTTTACGCCAAGACCGATGGCGCCGATGTCGCCGTAAGAACGTAGTTCGTCAAGGGCTCTATATCCGCCCCCTTCAAGGTCTGCCAGATGGTTGGCGTTATCGTCTTCGCCGTGTTGCATTACACCGATGTCGTGGGCCAGCAAGATGTCTATCCGGTCTAGCCCCAAACGTTGTAAGGAGTCTTCGAAGGAACGCATCACGCCATCATAGGAATAATCATAAAACGGGGTGAAGGGCAGGGGATCAATCATGCCGTGGTCCATGGGGTTTGCCACGGGACCGGGTTTTAACAATCGCCCAACCTTGGTGGAAAGCACGTAATTTTTGCCGCGTACCATATCGCCGATGATGCGTTCAGAGCGTCCAAAGCCGTAAAAAGGGGCGGTATCCACATAGCTTATGCCTGCAGCAAGGGCCGTTTCTACAACACCGACTGCTGCTGCGCGACCCAATTTGGCGTAATTGCCGCTTAAGGGGGCGCCGCCTACACCAAGCACATCAACTTCGATTTTGGTGTTGCCGATTTTACGTTTTTGCATCTTATTCTCCGCCGCGATTCTTTATGATCCTACACGGTGAAAGTAATACGCCGTAAATTTTGGGTATTCAACTTGGCGACAACAAAAAGGGCGGGATTAATCCCGCCTAAACTGCAGACAAGGCTTGGTCTTTTTATATTTTGTTTTGAGTCGGACGGCTGCTTTGAGCCCAAAATGACAGATGCTGCACCTAGAACTAACGGTCAGGCCGCTGCGTCAGAGAATGGCTTACCGCTCGAAATTAAATTGCTATCCTATACCCCGAACGGTTCAATAAATGATCCATCGTAACGGCGTGGGCTAAGCCTCATACACAGCGTTTCGGATATTCCCAATCTATCATTCCTATGTAACGCCCTATTAATTTTACTATTTGTGCATGAGGGGTTAAGAACAAGGAAAGGCTTGGCCAGTTTCTTCCACCAACTTTAATGAAGGCTTCCCTATGGCCACCAAAACTAAGCTGCACCCCCGTAATCAACACAGAGAAGGTTACGATTTTGTGCGTTTAGTGGCGCATTCACCTGAACTTGAAGCATATACGATCAGCAACCCTGTTGGTCAGACGACTATTGATTTTCAAGACGTGGGAGCGGTCCGTATGCTTAATCGGGCGTTGCTAAAGACTTATTACAATATCAATTTTTGGGATATCCCTGCCAATTATCTATGCCCTCCGATTCCCGGTCGTGTCGACTACATCCACTATCTGGCGGACTTGCTTGCCTGCAGCAACAATCAAGAAATCCCTCGTGGGCGTAATGTCAAAGCGTTGGACATAGGCACCGGTGCTAGCTTGGTGTACCCCCTTATTGGCCAGAGTGAATACGGCTGGGACTTCACTGGCGTCGATATAGACCCGGCCGCTATCAAATCGGCACAGCAGATTTGCCAATCCAACAAACTGAAAATTACCCTCAAACGACAAAATATACGTGAGAATATCTTTAGAGGAGTGATCGAACCTCACGATGCTTTTCACATCACCCTGTGCAACCCGCCTTTCCATGCTTCCATCGAACAAGCTAATAAAAGCACCCAACGTAAGTGGCGTAACCTTGGCAAGGGACATTCACAAAAACGCAATTTTGGTGGTCAAAACGCTGAACTTTGGTGTCTGGGTGGCGAGATAAAGTTTATCGCTAGCATGGTTGAACAGAGCATGGAGTTCGCCGACCAGTGCCTGTGGTTTAGCTCGTTGGTGTCGAAAAAAGATAAGCTCCAGCCACTCTACAAAATTTTAGGAAAAGCTAAAGTTGCTGATTTTAAAGTAGTTGAAATGGCGCAGGGGCAAAAAACAAGTCGTTTTATTGCTTGGACCTACATTAAAAAAAGTCAGCGATCTTTGTATGTGAATGGCGCTAGTAAATAGAACGGGTGGCAACCCACCAGACCAGACATTCGCATCGCCTCGCGGCGGGCAATTTACCAAGGCGCGTGTCATCTTTTCCCGAGAGAGGGAGGATCACCGATGATCACTTAGATCGTAACGTTCGAGATTTAACATGAGATGAAACGCGAACGCGTCGTCGCGCTCTTCGAGGAAAGCGCCAAAATCTGGCGAGCGCACCCCAAGCTGCATCGGAAGAACTACCTCTATGACCCCGAGGCCGGGATCGCGGGCGGTGTGTAACCGCAATATGATGTCGAGTGCTGTCCAGATTTCTCATTTCTTAGCTTGCGGGAAAGCGGTCACTGAAGTCTGTTGCAGCGAAAGTCCAGATTCCGTCTTGATGCTTTTCGCTGCGTGTGAAGCCTGCTGAAAGCAGTCTTTGAACTACCATCGTCCAGGTCGGCTTTGTCCGCATAGCTGCCATCTGCAGTTTTATAGATCGCAAAATTATTGATCCAGTTCCCCCTCGCTCTGCGCGTCGTGCTGAGGTATGAAGACCCATGTCAAAAATAAATTCTCTATTTGTTACCCGTCTTTATCACGCAGCTCTTTCTGAACTCGGCAAGATGCCGGATGCGTCAGAGCTTGAAGCTGCTTGCCTGTCGATTGCCGATGATGATGAGGCCGGGCAGAAGTGGTGTGAGGAAAACAACTTTCCGGGCTATACCAGCTACGCCTCGCTGGACGACCTGCCTTGGCGGTTTCCTGTCTTCAAGGATTTGACCAAAACCCTCGATAAACACGTCGCGGCATTTGCCAAAGACCTCGAATTTGATCTTGATGACAAGAAGCTTAAGCTGGATAGCTTGTGGATCAACATCCTGCCTGAAGGTGGTATTCACACATCGCATATCCACCCCCATAGCGTGATCAGCGGCACGACCTATGTGGCGATGCCTAAGGATACTAGTGCTATCAAATTTGAAGATCCACGTTCGGCGATGATGATGGCCGCCCCGACACGCAAGACCAATGCTCGGGACGAATTGCGCAATTTTATCTATATTGAGCCAGAAGTGAGCGATGTTCTGCTTTGGGAAAGTTGGCTGCGCCACGAAGTGCCGATGAACATGGCAGAAGAAGAGCGGATCAGTGTCAGCTTTAATTACAGCTGGAGCTGAAGGCGCTGCACACTCCACCCATGAGAAAACTCCCGCTGAATTGCACGGAGTTTTGACAAAAAAAGGGCGGGGATTAATCCCCACCCTTCTTTCTCGTAGTCTAACCTTGGGAGGTTATTTGTTTGTACGCCAGCTATCGGCATACTCTTCACGTGCATCGCGGGAATATGGTGTTGGAGAAACCTTCACACGGATGGTTGTTTGTTTGTGTGGTTCAACGGTGGTTTTCTCGGTGCCGCCGTTTTCTTCGCCCCATGTTAAAGTCAGCACGTCGCCAACATTGATGTCCGCATCAACGATGCCGAGGGAAAGCATGCAGCGTTCATTGCTGCTGTAACCGGCAAACATTGAAAAGCCGACTACTTTGCCATCGCGCTCGATTTTGTCGCAAGATGTGGAAGCATAGTTGGAAAGCGGCAAATCCATTGCCTTGAATGCTTCGCCAGCAGGTTTGAACATGGAGTTCATCACTTTTTCCACATCTTCGGAATTCCACTCGAAAGTGACTTTCTTGCGGTGTGTGTTGCCAGCCATTGCTTCAAGTGCTTCGCGACCGATGAAATCATGATCGAACTTAACGAACGGGCCGTAGCCGAGTTCATAAGGCGTCACATAATAATCTTCGATGTTGTCGGAGACAAAGCTGCCGCCGATTGAGCCGGTTGCTTCATAGCCAGCAGCTGGTAGCCACTCGCGATATGCTTTCATGCGATCATCGGTGTAAATGCCCGGTAGTGGTGAAGGGATCCAACCGGATTCCAGTGTGTTGGTTGCGTATGCACGCGCGCCAACCTGCACCATATCGTGCTCTTTGCCAGCTTCGACGATTGCTGCTCTGATTTCTTCGCCTTCTTCATAAGGACCCCAGACTTCAAGGCCGGGTGCGCCAGCCATGCCGTGCCGGAGGGCTTTGACCTTGCGGCCTGCGATGGTGATTTCATCGAAGTTGAAGAACTTGATTTCCGGCAGCGGGCCGCCATTGAGTTTTTCAAGAATTTTCGAAGCATTTGGTCCCTGAATTTGATAGCGGTAATGTCTGCGGGTAACTGCTTTGCCGCCGGTAATGCCGGGAGAACGATCATCGCGGGTGATTTTTACATCATAGCCGCCGGTTTCAGCATGGAATTGCAGCCAGTTTACGGTTGGTGCACGGCCCACGAGGTTGAAGTCTTCTTCGCCTTCATAAAAGCAAATTACATCGCCAATGACGTGGCCGCTATGGCTGCATGGGATGTAATGTTTGGCTTTTCCGACAGCGAAATTTTTGAAGCTGTTGATGGTGAGATAAGAGAGCATTTTTTCGGCGTCGGGGCCTTGGACCCTGATTTCTGCCATGTGGTGCGACTGGTCAAACAGCACAGCACTATCACGCCAGCCGCGCTGTTCGTCGCGCCAGTTGGTGTATTCACCGGGTACTACTGGATAAATATAGGCACCGACCTTTGAGTTGCGCAGCAGCTCAACCGTGTTTCCTGCTGAATTTAATACGTCTTCCAAGCTCTTATTGCTCATTCTTTTCTCCTGTTGTCAGCTGGTTCAGCTGCATTTCATGTTCCCCGCCATTCGGCGTCCAACCATCTACAAAACCTAAAAATGCATAATTGTCAACAAATCTCGCATTGTGAGATTTGTTGAAGCTGCATTCATCTGTTGATACATTCGATATTTCCCTGATATATGGCGGTAACTGAACGCGAATTTTTAGAAATGACATCATGGCTATTTTAGAAGAATTGCAGGCGAGAAGCGGCTCCAAGTGCGAATTGTGCAGTGAAGTTGAGGGGCTTAATGTGTATGAAGTGCCGCCGGAATCTGACGGTGGCGCTGATAAGAGCGCTTTGATCTGCACAACTTGTCTTGATCAAGTGGAAAAACGTGCCGCCATGCATGGGGACCACTGGCGCTGCCTCAATGAAAGCATGTGGACGCAGGAACCTGCAGTTCAGGTGCTGGCGTGGCGCATGTTGAAGCGGCTGAGTGCTGAAACATGGGCGGTGGAGCTGTTTGACATGCTTTATCTTGAGGAAGAAACCTTGGCTTGGGCGCAAAGCGTCAATGAAGAGCCGGCGGAGGACATGGTTGTGCATGTTGATAGCAATGGCAATGTTCTTGCCGCTGGTGATACAGTGACGCTGATCAAGGATTTGAATGTGAAGGGGACTACCTTCACTGCTAAGCGCGGAACGGCTGTTCGTAAAATCTCTCTGGTGCCTGATAATGCCGGGCATATTGAGGGGCGTGTGAATGGTCAGCAGATTGTTATTCTTACGGAGTTTGTAAAGAAATCAAATTAAGCGGGGAATGTTATGAGCGACGAGACTGATATCGCGAAAATGATTGAGCAGGAGACCCTGCTGGTTTTCGATAGCTTTGATGAAGAGACCGCGCTGGCCATCGGGCTGGATATCAAACAGCGGGTTGAAGCTGTGGGCGGCGCTGTTGCAATTGATGTTCGGTTTTGGGATCGCAGCCTGTTCACGTTCTCCATGCCCGGTGTTCCCGATGAAAACGCCCAATGGGTTCGTCGCAAGGCCAATTCAGTGAAGCGGTTTCAGCGCAGCACCTACCGCATGATGCTGGAACGGGGCGGCGAAGATGTGATGAAACCTTTTTGGGGGCTGGATTTTGCCGATTATGTATTTGCTGGTGGTGGCTTTCCGATAAAGGTCAAAGGTGCCGGTTGCGTCGGCGCGATCACCATATCAGGCCTGCCTGCACGGCAGGATCATGCCATTGTTGTTGCAGCGATTTGTGTGGCAATCGGTGTGGATTATGATGGAATTGCTCTGGATTAATGTTCTCGGCTCACGGCGTATCCTCACTACGTTCGGGCCTCCGCATGGGCGGCGCAGCTAGCGCCGGGCGGCTCTTCGCCACCTAGCGTTTCGGTAAAACAGAATCGGTCTCTAAAAGTCGTTGCTGCTATTATCCTTGAGCTGGTTTGAGCAACGAAAGACCGGAGGAGCGGCCAATATCTGGGCGTTAAGTTCTGCTGTGGTTTTGACCTTGAAGACTTTTGTTTCACCCGGCAGGAGATTGACCATCATGGTATCAATTTCAGCGTCCGGGTGAATACGGTCAATCATCAGGCAGGCATCGCGCAAAAAAGTTTTTGCGGTGACGTGTACCAGCCAGTCTTCTCCGGCCAGCCAATCGTCTCCATCTTCTTCAACGCGCACTTCGGCTTCGGGTTCCGGCAGGTCCAGATCGACATCTTCGTTGAAAAACCAGTGCGCCGTGCTGTTTTGCATGGTGGCGATGATCATTTCTTCGCGCGGATTTTCCGGCGTCGAGATATCAGGCGGGATCGCCAATTCCTTGGCATCCATCCGGTCAACGCCCAGGCGCCAGAAATCAAACTCGGCTAATACAGTTCCGTCAAAGCGTACGCGCTGTAGTTTGACTGGCGCGCGCCAGAATAAGGTGCTGTCATTTACTGCGATCAGTTTGAGATCTTCCCCGTCTTTGCCACGCGGTTGAATGGTCAAGAGGTGCGGTGCATACGCGCTTTTGAGGGCATACCAAAGTGGTTTTTTGCAGCCAAAGCCATCGATTGCCGACCATGAGGTTACCGGCCAGCAATCGTTTAATTGCCAGATGATCGATCCCATGCATGTGGGGCGGTGGGAGCGTAAATGCTCGATGCCGAAGCGCATGGCGCGCGCCTGATTGAGCTGGGTAACGAAGTGCCAGTCATCCATGTTCTTCGGGTCAGGCAAATGGCCTTTGAGACCGAGCAATAATTTCTCATTGCCATCGGTTGCCTTTTGATGATGCACGACGCCCGGTGATGTGGGGGTTAGCGGGTCATCATTGATGGATGCTGTGAGGGTTGACCATGTGGGCGGTGCCTGCCAGCCAAATTCGGACATGAAACGCGGCACATAATTGCGATATTCCTGATAACCCGTTTCGTTCCACACTTTCCATTCATGATTGCAGCCATGATTTGGATCATTGGGGTGCAAATTCATTGAACCGGAATAGGGGCTGCCAGCCCAATAGGGGCGGGTGGGGTCGAGTTCTGCAATGATTTTTGGCAGCATGTCGAGGTAATAACCCTCACCCCAGCTATTGCCCTCTAGGGGCGTTTTCCAACCCCAGTCAAACCAGCCCCAGATGTTTTCATTGTTGCCGTTCCAAAGCACGAGCGATGGGTGGGGCATCAGGCGAATAACGTTTTCGCGGGCTTCCTGAGCGATCTCCTCGGGAAGGTCGCCCTCTTCGGGGTAAGCAGCACAGGCAAACAGAAAATCCTGCCACACCAACATGCCGAGTGCATCGCAGGTTTCATAAAATGCATCGGTCTCATAAATACCGCCACCCCAAACGCGCAATAGGTTGATATTGGCGTCTTTTGCTTGCGTGACGCGATCCAAATAGCGTTGCGGCGTGACTCTTGGCAGGAAGCTGTCATCGGGTATCCAGTTAGCGCCCATGACGAATATTGGAACATCGTTGATGACAAAGGTGAAGGCCGAGCCGGTTTCATCTTCCGAGGTATCAAGGCGCAGGGAACGGAAGCCAATTTTTCGTTCCCAGATATCAAGCGGGGTGGAACGACCTTTGATGAGTACCATCGATAGTTCATAGAGTGGCTGATCGCCGAGATTATGAGGCCACCAGACTTCCGGGTTTTCGACTTCCAACTCTATCTTGCCTTCGCGGTCACCGGCCGCAACGATTGTCTTGACTTTGACGCCTGCGATTTCGGTAATAATTGTCAAATCCTCATCGGTTACGCCGTCGCGTTTGATTTGGAATTTGATTTTTATGTGGCCGCGATTGCCCTTCAGGCTGATTTCCGGACGTATGACATTGAAGCGTGCGACTGACCATGATTCAATCCGGCACTCTTTCCAGATGCCCGATGTGGCCATTGAGGGACCCCAGTCCCAGCCAAAATCATAGGCAGCCTTGCGCATTAGATTTGCGTTGCTTGGGTAGTTGTTGGGTCGGGTTTCGGTGCGTTGTTCAAGAACTTCACCAACTTTGCGCGGTGAGGTGAACTCCAGATTGAGACTGTTATTGCCAACCTTCAATGCGTCCGTAATATCGAACCGATAGGAGCGGTGCATGTTTTTGGTTGAGCCGATTTTATGGCCGTTAAGGGCAATTTCGGCAAAGGTATCGAGGCCGTCAAAGACGAGGTCGTGGCGGGTGGCATCGAGCTTTTTCCAATCAAAACCACAAGCGTAAGCCCAGTTTTGCCAACCAACCCAATCCTGTCGAATTTCATTGAGATCAATAAAAGGGTCTGCCAGATGGCCGGCTGCCATCAAATCTGTGTGCACTGTGCCGGGGACAGTGGCGGGTATCATGTCGGGGAGTTCCGGACGGCCCTTATAATTGGTAACGCAGGCAAAATTCCAGTTGGAAGAAAGTGGTTTAACGAGGACTGGCATTTGTGGGCCTGATATTTATGTATTTATGCGAGAATCGAACACGCAATGCACTGCAATTCATGTTTACCATGGAGTAGGTAAGGTCAAGTAGTCATAAATTGCGTTTGGGGGTAGCTGCAAGTTTGGTGAAAGTTACCAACAGATCATCTCGTAAATTTTCTTGAAATAAGAAAAGTGTTGACCTGCATCGATTGGGCTGGCAAAAAAACGCTAAGGGCGTTTCATGGTTTGTAATATCCGTAATACGACCAATATTTGGCGTATTATGAGACTGCAATATTTGGAGTTTTCGCATATGCCCCGTCTTTTTTCTTCCGTTATTTTTGCTTTTTTCGTCATCCTGCAATTTGTGTCTTTTGGCCATTCGCAGGAAAAAACCCGTACTGTAGAAATCACCGAAAACGCCGATTATAACGGCTTTGATCTTCGCGCCGAAAAAGATGTGACGCTTGAACAATGCAAATCCATTTGCATTGCTGACGATCAGTGCCGGGCTTTCACGTTTAACAGCAATGTGAACTGGTGTTTTTTGAAATCGGATTTTCGCGAGCTTGAAAAATTTGACGGAGCGATTTCTGGCAAGATTGTGGAAGTTGTAACTGAGCCTGATATTGGCGCTGCACCAAAGCTTAGCTTTATTGGTTCGAGCACGCTATTGAGCGCTGATCAATATCGCAGAAATCTAAAATCTGTGAAAACCGATGGTGATGTTCCAAGATTAATGCGCCGCGCTTTGGCTGATTTGAAATTTAACAATTTTCGTCTGGCTTGGAGAAAATATCAAAGCGTATTGGCCACCAATCCTGATGATGTGGATAATTGGTTGAGCGTTGCTGCTGCAAATATCCGATTTCTTTCCGGTAGCCAAAACCGTGATTATAGCATTCGTCGATTTTTGATTACGGTTGCTCTGAACGGTTATAAATCATCGAGAACGCTTTCGACACGTGCCCGGGCGTTGAATGTTTTGAGTCAGGCATTTCAGCAGAATCGTCAATACAGATCCGCATTGGAATCCCTGAAGGCAAGCCTTGCTTTGCAACCGTCGCAATCTATAGCCGCTTCTTATCAGAGGCTGCGCGAGAGGTATGGTTTTCGGGTTACAGGAAACAATGTTGACGAGGAAACCAATACGCCGCGCATTTGCGTCCAGTTTTCCGAACCGCTGGTAAAATCCGGCATAGATTACGCCACCTTCATGACGGTGGATGGAAAAACTGCGGCAATTGACCAGAGCGAACGTCAATTGTGTGCGGTTGGGTTGGAGCACGGAAAATCCTATCGCGTCACCCTTCGAACCGGCCTGCCATCGACAGTTGGGGAGAGCTTATTGAAACCGGTTGTGATAAACTCTTACGTGCGTGACCGGGGAGCCTCTTTGCGCTTTGACGGTAATAATTTTGTTTTGCCAATTTCCGGGCGTCGCGGTTTTCCGATCATTTCGGTGAATGCTGATCAAGCTGATCTGGAGCTTTTTCGAATTGGTGAGAGAGCGCTTTCGAACCTTTTATCCAGCTCGGATTTTCTTAGTCAACTGAACGGGTACAGCGTTAATAGTATCCGCGAGGAACTGGGGCAACCGATCTGGGCTGGCAAAATCGATCTGAAAAAAGTGCAGAACCGCGAAGCATTTACCAGCTTCCCGGTGGATGAGGCTTTACCAAAACGCGAGCCGGGCATCTATGTTCTGACAGCATTGCCTAGTGGTCGAGAGGGGGAGCGCTGGGAAGCTCGCGCGACTCAGTGGTTTTTGGTCTCTGATATCGGCTTGAGCACTATTAAGGGTGATGATGGGCTAAGCGTATTTTCCCGTTCGCTTGAAAGCGCCTTGCCGATTGCCAATCTGTCATTGACCCTGATCGCGCGTAATAACGAGATATTGGGAACTGCGACCACTGACGAAAAAGGAATGGCTAAATTTCCTGTTGGGTTGGTGCGCGGAAAATCAGGAATGGCGCCGGCAGTTTTGATTGCGAAAAACAGCGAGAACCAGTCGGATTTTGTTTTTCTTGATATGAAGAAAAACGCCTTTGATCTTTCTGATCGCGGGGTTGAAGGTCGTAAAGCTCCCGGACCGATCGATGTTTTTGTCTATCATGATCGCGGCATTTATCGTCCCGGTGAGATGGTCAATAGCGTCGCACTGATGCGCGATGATAAAGCGGATGCTGTATCGAATGTGCCGTTGACCTTTATCTATCGCCGCCCGGACGGGGTGGAAGATCGGCGCGTTGTTTCTCGTTCCGGTTCGATTGGCGGTCATGTGGTTCCGTTTAAATTGACCGATAATGCCATGCGTGGGCAATGGAGCCTGTCCGTTTATACCGATCCGAAAAAGGTAGCCTTGTCGCGAAAATCATTTCTGGTTGAAGATTTTATTCCCGACCGCACGGAGTTTGAGCTGACGAGTTCGACCACAGGCTTTTCGGAAGCTATTCCAGCGGATATCTCTCTTGATGGGAAGTTTCTCTACGGTGCTCCAGCCAGTGACTTGAAGCTTGAAGGTGAAATTCGCGCAAGCATGGTTCGTACCCGTAAAGGATTTTCCGGCTACCAGTTCGGATTGGGTAACGAGACAGATAATGGCAGTTCGGTATTTACGTTGACCGATCTGCCAAAAACCGATGTGGACGGCCACGCCGAGTTCAAAGCCTTTTTGGGAAGGCTGCCAGCAACAACCCGCCCGGTGGAAGCCAGCATTACTGTTCGTATGCGCGAAGAAGGGGGCAGGGCGATTGAGCGCCAGATTAACCTGCCTGTGCTTGCCAATGGTCCGATGATTGGTGTTCGCATGAATTTTGAAGATGGTGGTTTGTCAGAAAATTCCGTTGCGGAATTTGATGTAATCGCCATTAATCCCGATGATACAAAAATCAAACTCTCTGGTCTTAATTGGTCGCTTTATAAAATTGAGCGAAGTTATCAATGGCATCGCAATGATGGTAGTTGGCGTTTTGAGTCCGTGACCATTCCGCGTCTTGTGGGCGATGGAACGCTGGATGTGAACGGTGGTGATCCAGCAACAGTTTCTGCATCTGTGAAGTGGGGGCTTTACCGCCTTGAGGTGGAAAGCAGTGAAGATAATGGACCTGCAACAAGCGTTGAATTTTCTGCTGGTTGGTATTTCGATGGTGGCTCAGTAGATACGCCCGATGCATTGGAAATTGCTTTTGACCGCGAAAGTTATGCCGTTGGTGACAAAGCGACGCTAACGATCACACCGCAATTTGCTGGTGAAATGATGGTTGCCATTGGCGGCGATCAATTGCACGAAACCTTGATGCTTAGTGTGCCGCGTAGCGGAACTAAGGTTGAAATTCCGGTCAAAGCTGAATGGGGTTCTGGCGCTTATGTAACGACGTTTTTGGTGCGCCCCGGTGGGGCTGGCGATTCCAGCCGACTACCGATGCGTGCTATTGGAACAGCGTGGCTGAAAATCGACCCGGGCAAGCGCAAGCTTGATGTGAAACTAGATTTGCCTGAAAAGACCAGACCGAATGAAACCCTGACGATACCGGTATCCATTGCTGGTCTGACGGCTGGTGAAGAAGCTTATGTGACTGTTGCTGCGGTGGATGTGGGCATTCTCAATTTGACCCGTTACACACCGCCCGAGCCTTCCAAATGGTATCATGGCCAACGCGCCATGGGACTGGAAATTCGCGATATTTATGGTCGCTTGATCGATGGCTCGCAAGGTGCATTTGGTAAATTGCGCACCGGTGGCGATGCCAGTGACCTGACACCGAAAGGCAGCCCGCCAACCCAGAAGCTATTTTCGTTCTTTTCAGGTGTTGTGAAAGTGGATGCAGAAGGCAAAGCGACCATTGATTTTGAATTGCCGCAGTTTAACGGCACTGCAAGAATTATGGCTGTTGCATGGACCGACAAAGGTGTTGGTTCGGCAAATGGCGATGTGATTGTTCGTGATGCTGTTGTTGTTACGGCCAGTATCCCAAAAGTGCTCGCACCGGGTGATGTGGCTGAAGCGATAGTGGAAATTGCCAATACGGATGGACCTGCCGGAAACTACGTCTTGTCGCTTGAGGCGGATGATGTGATTTCGATTGATGACAGCGCCATTCCGGCCTTCGTCAATCTGGCTACCGGCGAACGCAAAACCTTCCGGGTTCGCGTTACTGCAAATCATCCCGGTACGATCAGCCTGACCATGAATGTGGTCCATGAAGCTGAAACGATTTCATCTGTCGCGCAGGAAGTGTTCGTGCGACCTTCGACCTTGCCGGTAACCAAGCGAACTGAATTTCTGCTGCTTGCAGATGGTGGCAAAGTTACCATCGACAAGGAATTGCTTTTAGGCAGTATTCCGCAAGGTGCCAGCGTCAGCATCAATGTTTCAAATTCCAGTGCGTTTGATTTGCCGGGGCTGTTGATGAAGCTGGATCGGTATCCTTATGGTTGCGCTGAACAAACAACCAGCCGTGCCTTGCCGCTATTATACCTTAGTGATTTTGGCGCTTCGGATGGTTTGATTGATGCGGCCGATGTTAAAAAGCGGGTTGCGGGTGCCATCACCAGAGTGCTGTCCTATCAATCTTCCAGCGGAAGCTTTGGGCTTTGGCGACCGGGTAGCGGTGATCTATGGCTTGATTCCTACATCACGGATTTTCTGACCAGAGCCAGCGAAAAAGGTTTTAAAATTCCTGAAATCAGCATGAGGCTGGCGGTGGATAATCTGAAAAACTCCATTAATTATGGCGGTGATATTTCAGGCAACAGTAATGAGACTGCCTATGCGCTTTATGTTCTTGCGCGTAATAGGGCGGCCTCTGCCGGTGATCTACGCTATTATGCCGATACACGGTTGAGGAGTTTTAAGACACCGCTGGCGCGGGCGCATCTGGCTGCGGCGCTATCGCTTTATAATGATGTTGAGCGGGCCAATCGGGTATTTGGCTCGGCCTATGATTTGGCTGCAAATGCGGCGGCGATCAGCTTTGTTCGTTCCGATTATGGATCAGCTTTGCGCGATGGTGCGGCCATGCTGGCGCTGGCGTCAGAATCGCGCCCTGCCAGCCCGCTGGTCGGGAAAATGGCCCAGCTTGTGGCCAAGGAACTTGATCGGCGTAAATATACTTCGACGCAGGAAAATGCGTGGATGTTGCTTGCAGCGCGTGCGTTGCAGGAGGAGGATGCCTCCATTCGGTTGGTTGTAAATGGCGACGAGCGACAAGGTACTTATCGGGCGAAGTTTGCTGGTAGTGAATTGGCCGATGGTCCTATCACTGTCACAAATAAGATGGACCATAATCTGGTTGCGGTGGTATCGACGATTGCTTCGCCGAAACGTCCTTTGTCTGCTGGTGGTGATGGGTTTCAGATTGTGCGCAAATATTATCGACTGGATGGAAACGAGACCACCTTGAATGATGTGACGCAAAATGAGCGGTTCTTGGTGTTCGTCAAATATAGTCAGGACAATCCGTGGGGATCACGAATTGTCCTGACGGATTTGTTGCCCGGCGGTTTTGAAATCGATAATCCAAGATTGATTTCCAGCGCGCAACTTTCTGGTTTTGACTGGTTGGAAGCTGTGTCGCCGGCTCATACCGAGTTTAGAAAAGATCGCTTTGTGGTGGCTTTCAATCATAGTTCAAACGACAAGAAATGGCACGAGGCGGCCTATATGGTGCGCGCGGTGACGCCCGGGACTTATGTGCTTCCGGCAGCCACGGTTGAAGATATGTATCGGCCCCAGTTTCAGGCGCGCACGGCGACCGGGTTCATCACGATTAAAGCTGCGCGTTAGCCGAAATGTCGAAGCGCGAGCCAATGCCAATTATGCTCTGGCCAAGATGGCTGAGGGTTAGCACGTGTGTGCTATTCTTCACCATGCTTGCGGGGTTTGTTAGTTGGCAGACCTTCGCCTATGTGGATGCAAGCTATCCACCTCCGGTGGAATTGCTGGTGGCTTCTTCGGTGGAGGTGACTGACCGTGATGGCAAATTGTTGCGCGTCTACCCGATTGAGGGTGGGCGTTGGCGGCTTGAACCGGATCTGAAAAAGATCGACCCGGATTTTATCAAATTGCTGTTGGCTTATGAGGATAAGCGGTTTTTTAGTCATGTGGGTGTTGATCCGTTGGCGATGGTTCGTGCTGCCGGGCAGTTTGTTGTTCATGGAAAAATTGTATCGGGTGGGTCCACCATCACCATGCAGCTTGCGCGATTGATGGAGCCGAGGGCATCGCGTTCGCTCGGTGCGAAGCTGCATCAAATCTTTCGTGCGCTGCAATTAGAGCGGCGGTTTTCGAAACGGGAATTGCTGCAGTTTTATCTGAAACTTGCGCCCTATGGCGGCAATCTTGAAGGTACGAGGGCGGCAAGTCTTGCCTATTTTGGCAAGGAACCGATCAAATTAAGCGTGAAGGAGGCGGCCCTTCTTGTGGCTTTGCCCCAGTCGCCCGAGGCACGCAGGCCTGATCGTCATCCAAAAGCTGCAAAGATTGCACGCAACCGGGTGGTGGGGCGCATGGCTAAGGCTGGCCTGCTGAGCGAAGGGGAAATTGCGAGGATTTCTGAATTCTCCGTACCCAAGTTTCGGCGTTCTATGCCGGTATTGGCGGCGCATTTGGCAGATAGTGCGCTCCGTCTTGCCCCGGAAGTAAAAGTTCATAAAACCACACTTAAAGGTTCCTTGCAGCGACGTATGGAACGGGTGGCGTTTGAAGCTGCCGAGCGTCATGGCTCGCAGGTTTCTGCGGCCATTATGGTTGCCGATGCAACCAATGGCGAGATTTTGGCATCGGTTGGATCATCTGATTATTTCAGCGAAGAACGCGATGGTTTTATAGATATGAGCCTTGCCATTCGTTCCCCTGGTTCTACCCTGAAACCTTTCATCTATGGCCTGGCAATTGAGGAAGGGTTGGTAATGCCGGAAACGATGATTTCTGATCGCCCGGTGGATTTTTCCGGTTATCGTCCGCAGAACTTTGACATGACCTATCAAGGTGATGTGAGCGTACGTAAAGCGCTGCAAATGTCGCTGAATGTTCCTGCCATCCGCCTTCTTGATAAACTTGGTCCGGCACGTCTTGTGGCACGTATGCGCAGGGTTGGGGTCAGCCCGCGTTTTCCCAAGGGCAAGGAGGCAGGGCTTGCTATTGGTCTTGGCGGGGTTGGGCTTTCGCTGAAAAATCTTGTGCAATTATACGTCAATCTGGTCTCGGTTGATGCGCGTCCAATTGCTATTGGCGATGGTATTCGCAGTGTTGCCAAAAAAATGACAGGCAATCGGATAATGTCGCGCGTGGCTGCGTGGCATGTGAACGATATGCTGGAGGAGATCGCGGCACCAATTGGTTCTCGCCCGCTAAAAATTGCCTATAAAACCGGGACGAGCTACGGCCACCGCGATGCGTGGGCGCTTGGCTATGATGGTCGTCATGTCATTGGGGTGTGGCTGGGCCGGGCAGATAATGTGCCTGTGCCGGGGATTTATGGCGTTAAGACTGCGGCACCTATTTTGTTTGAGGCATTTGAAAAATCGGGGTTGGACTGCGTTCCGTTTCCTGAAGCGCCAGCGGGTGCTTTGCGTATCTCAAGCGCCGATTTGCCCTCATCCATGCGGGTCTTTAAGGGGCGGTTGGAACTTACCGCCGCTGCGGGAGAAGAAAAACTGCATATTCTTGTGCCCGGAAATGGTGCGCAGGTTGAATTGAACAGTTTTGCTGATGGAGAATCTGTTCCTCTGGTGATGAAGTTACAAGGGGGGAGGCCTCCTTTTCGGCTACTCGCCAATGGGCGTCCGATTGGCAGGATGTTCAGGCGTCGGGAATTGTTCTGGATACCTGATACTCAAGGTGCAGCCCAGCTCACGGTGATTGATGCCAAAGGGGATGCGCAAAGTGTTGAAATATTCCTGAGGAAACCTGATGCTTAAAACCGGGGACATCTATCGGCATTGGCCGTATTTTTATGAAAATCGGCGGGAAATCTTTATGAATTCAATGGAATGTGTATGATTGCACACCGGAGGAACAGTATTTCACATATATATAAACCTGAGAATACAGCTGTTGTTCTAGGAAACAGTTGTGGGTACTTTTGAAATATTGAAGTTTGGGAAGGGAGGCAGATGAAGTTTAGACAATTTTTCCAGTTTTTGACGCTTGCTGTCTGCTTTTTGAGCTTCACGAGTGCGGCGATTGCTGCGATGAACCCGGGTAGAGGCAATGCTTGGCTCACGGTTTCTAGCCAGAGTACACCGCAAAAGGCGATTGCCATTGCTCAAAAATATTCTCTTACTTTTCAATCTGTTGTGGTGTTTAGTTCAACCTCTGGATGGTATGGCGTGTCGCTCGGTTGGGCCGAAAAATCACGTGGAGAGCTTTTTAAGCAACAATTGATCCGTCAGGGACTTATTCCTGATGATAGTTATTTCACCGGGGGTAAGCGTTTTATTGAGGCTATCTGGTCCTCGTCGGGGGTGACCGGGCGTTCTGTGTCACGGCTTGTCAGGGTTGCGCGTCTTGCGCTTCCGGAGAGTAATATAGCTCAGACACAACAACCAAATGTGGTGAATTCTGGTGGACCTGCCTATGTTTCGGGCCTGAGAAATATGCCGGATAGTTTTTTATCGCTTCGTACGGGGCCAAGAATATCGGCGCGTGAAATTTTTAGAATGCCCGCAAACACCCAACTGACCATCGTTTCGCAAAATGGCGGGTGGTATCTGGTGAACCTGAATAACGGCCAGCAAGGCTGGGCCTATGGCAAATATGTTACGCGAGGCTACTCTGCTCTCAATTCCGGGGGTAACCAGCCTGCACGTCCTGTACGAATTGTAATTGATAGATCGATGGATGGGCAATTGGCGAAAGTTGCCGAGCTTTCGCGATCCAGCGGTGGGTTTTTGTCGCTTCGCAGAGAGCCGACTATCACTGGAATGGAAGTCGCACGTTTGCAGCCTGAAACACGTATGACCATTCGCGGAAAAAGTGGCGAATGGTACAAGGTTGATGTTCGAAAGGACATCGGCGGCTGGGTTTATGGGCGCTATGTGACACTGGTTGAAGTTCCGACCATTGGCCCGGAGATTGCGCAGCCGGAAGTGCCTGTTATTGGCCCTGAGAATTCTGGTGCAAATGATAATGTGGTGGTTGCCAGCAAGCCGCCTGAGGTCGATGACAATCAAGATTCAGATAGTAATGTTGCGGTGAATGCTTCTACTGGAGGAAAGCGGGTTGCGCTGGTTTTAGGGAATTCTGCCTATCAACACACGCTTGCTTTGCCCAATCCGAAGAATGATGCAGCAAGGATATCTGAAAAACTAAAGGGCCTTGGTTTTGAAGTGATCACGGGCATTGATGGCACATGGGCTGAGATGCGCAATTCCATTCGCGAGTTTGTGAAAATCTTGCCGGATTCTGAAGCCGCACTATTTTTCTATGCAGGCCATGCCATGCAAATTAAGGGCAAGAACTATCTGATTCCGGTGGATGCAAAACTTGAAGATAAGACATCACTGGATTTTGAAACCATCGAACTTGCATCAATTCTCGGATTTTTCAGCGATGAAAAACGTATTTCCATCGCGCTGCTGGATGCATGCCGTGATAATCCGTTGTCGCGGAAATTTGCCCGTTCGTTTGGCGCGACACGTTCGGCTTTTCTCGGGGAAGGCCTTTCGGCACCAACGACAGTGCGCGGCAATGTGTTGATTGGTTTTTCCACCGCGCCGGGCGAAGTAGCGCTTGATGGGGACGGGGATAACAGCCCGTTTACGACGGCCCTGCTTAAGCACATGTCGACGCCGGATATGGAAATAGAAATTATGCTGAAGCGAGTGAAATCTGATGTCTATGAGAACACGGATCACCAGCAAGAACCGTGGAATAACTCCGGTTTGAGGTCGGAGTTTTATTTCAATAAGACGGTCAAAGCCAGCAAGGAATAGGCTCTGATACCCACAAGGAGGAATGGTTATGTTTGTTAGAGGTACTAGATTGTTTGGGCTTGCGCTTGGGCTGATTGTGCATTGGGTGCAATTTTCTCCGGCATTGGCGCAAAGTAATTCGGTCGTTGACAGCCGTGCGATTGTCAAAGGGCTAACTCAGAACAATGCGCCCACGATGGAAACAAAGGTCAAAGGCAAGACTCGTAGCCTAAAAATGTCAAAAACGCGTGGTTTGCAATTTGGTGGCGGGAAGAAAAAGCCCAGTATGGCCAGTGCCGATAGAGAGTTTTTGAAATCTGTCTCGACGCGCGGCATCAAGTTTACCGTCGCACAAAAAGAGAAGGTCTACGAGATCGTCGATAAGGGTGCTATTTCGACTTTTGATTTTGAAATCAATTTTGAGTTTGGTTCTGCGGCAATTCGAGCCGATTCCAAACCGCAATTGCTGGAGCTTGCAAAGGCACTCAATCATGAGACCCTTGTAGAGGCAAAACTCATGCTGGTGGGGCATACGGATGCTGTGGGCAGCCGTGAAGCGAACCAAAACCTTTCCGAAAGACGGGCTTTTTCAATTGCTGATTTTCTGACCAATGTTGGCGGTATCGATGGTGCCCGTTTGGTGCCGTTTGGCTATGGCGAAGATCGTTTGAAAAATATCAATGACGGAAATGCTGCGGAAAACCGCCGTGTGGAAGTCATCAATATCACTGCCGGTTGAACTGGATAATAGCCGGTTATGATTGGTTCGATTGCCATATTTTTTCTGCTGTTTACGGCATTCATTTTGTCCATACCCGCGGCGAGTTATACCGGGTTGGCGACTTGGGGGTCTTTGGCTGCCTCGTCCGTAGCTTTTGTTTCGATGGCGCTGAACCAGTTTTTGGCGACTCGTCCAAAGTTCCTTGAAGTGGCTTTTGGTGGGCTGGATCGCATCTACCATTTGCACAAAAAACTGGGCATGCTAGCTCTGACGCTTATCCTTGTGCATTATTTTGTCACGCCGAATTTCAAGGGCAAGGCGCTGGCGACCAGTATCGATTTGTTGGCGAAGGATGTCGGAAAATATACGTTTTACGGATTTATTGTGTTGCTTGTATTAAGTCTGGTAAAGCGTATTCCGTTCACAAAATTCGAATTTCCCTATCACATCTGGCGGCAGAGCCATCGGTTTATGGGCGTTTTGTTCATTGCGATTGCCTTCCATCAAATGTTCATCAAACGACCGTTTGACGGTAATGCGCTGCTCGCCAATTATCTCAATATTTTTGCGGCGATTGGCATTTTAAGTTTTTTCTATACTCAGTTGGCTGGCTTCTTTCGTGGCAAATCCTATGTGGTGACAGCGGTGGAGCGATTGCCTGCGGCGACCGTGGTGGAGGCTGCACCAGAGTCGAGTTTGCTTGGTTCTATCCCGGGGCAATTTGCTTTCATTAGCTTCAAGAAAAAAGGTCTTCGCGAGCCGCATCCCTTCACGCTGGCGGGGCGCGGGGAAAAAGGCGAAGTGAAATTTGCCATTAAAGCGCTTGGGGATTTCACCAAATCGCTGCGTGAAAATATTGAAGTTGGCGATCACATAAAGGTTGAAGGGGGCTATGGTCGCTTTCGTTTCGACCCGAAGCAGCGCCGCCAATTGTGGCTTGCGGGGGGGATTGGTGTGACGCCGTTTCTTGCCATGACCAAGGGATTAAAACCTGATCTGGAACAGAAAATATGTCTGGTGCATTGCGTGCGCGGTACTGGCGAAGCGCTCGATGAGGAAATGTTAAAATCGCAGGCGAAACTGATTCCCAACTTTGAATATATGTTGTTTGATTCTGAGACTTCAGGTCGTATCGATGCGGACAAACTGGCAGAGATTGTTGATTTCGATTTGGATGGGGCGGAGATGTTATTTTGTGGCCCGCCGCGGCTTCGCGAAGCCATCGTCAAAGGGCTTAAGAAGCAGAAAATTAGATTTTCAAAGGTGCGGTTTGAGCTTTTTGAATTTCGCTAAGGTTCTGAGCCAAGATGAAAAACGAATTTGGTTGAGTTGTGCATAATCGCACAAAATTAAGCGACAGGACCGCTTATGTGTAAAACAAGGTTTAGTGGGCGGACGTAAAAATAATACGGGAGAGTTAACATGACTGACAAGTTAGATCGTAGTAAAAATGCAGGTTTCCCAGCGGGGTATACGCGTAAGCCCATGGCTGAAAGCGTGATGAAAAAGATCGTCGCCTGCCTTGTCATGTTCATCGGCGCTTCTGCTGCTACCCCCGTATATGCGGCGAATGATTTGTTTAAACCTGATGCCTATAGCGGCTATAAGGCTGATCTTGCCAATGGCAAGACGTTGGTAAAAGCTGCCGGTTGTGCCTCGTGCCACACTACTGGTAGCGATCTTAGTGTGCTTTCTGGCGGGTTGAAAATGGAGACCTTTGCCGGTGCCGTTTATGTTCCCAATATTACGTCCCATGCCAAGGGTATTGGCGGCTGGACCAATGCTAATTTCCTCAATGCGTTGATCAATGGTGTGGCGCCTGACGGGCATCACTATCTGCCGATTTTTCCCTATACCGCTTATGCCGGAATGAAGCCGGAAGATGTGCTGGATATGAAAGCACATCTGGCGACATTGAAAAAATCTGACAATAAGGTTCCTGCGAGTGAAGTCTCGTTTCCGTTTAATACCGATTTTGCGCTTGGGCTTTGGAAGCGGGCAAATTTTGATACGCCGCGCTGGCAGCCCGGCAAGAAAGATCAAATCAGCCGCGGTAAATATCTGGTCGATCATGTGGGCGCGTGCGGGAACTGTCACACGCCTCGGTCGGTGACCTATGGATTGAAAAAAGAAGAGCATTTGGCTGGTAATAAGGGACTGACCGGTGCGTTTGCCCCGGCCATTCACAAGGCAAAACTCGCCTCTCTTGGTAAAGCAACAGTGTTTACCAAAGGCACTATGATGGATGGCAAGAAGTTAAGCGGTAAGCCGCTAAGCGATCCTATTATGAGAAAAATTGCTCAGGAAACTGCCGAACTTGAACCTGCAGATCGTCTGGCGATGTTTGCCTATATCACGGGTAAAGAAGTCAAATTTGAGAAACCCAAGCTGATTGTCGCGACGTGTGATGCAACGACCAATTCCATTGGTGCTGATGCTAGCGCTACGGCAGTTAATGTATCTGCAAGTGTCAACGAATTTGAGGATCAGGCGGATGAGTTTATGGGCAAATATTGCCGTAATTGTCATGGGCCGGGGTCATCATCTGAACGGATTTACCCATCGGGTGATATGTCTTCTATTGCCACCAATGCGGCATTTATTACGCCCGGTGATCCATCAAAATCTCCGATGTTCACCTCCATTGCAAATGGACGTATGCCAAAAGGGCCACGTCCTAGTGATGAAGAGATCGCAGGTTTGGCAAGCTGGATTACAGCGCTTGGTGCAAAACAATCAACAACGCCTGTGAGCGTTGCCACTGCATTGGCACCTCCGCCTCGTATGCGTAAAGTTGTTTCGCGTACGGATTTCATTCAGGCAGCATTGCGCGATATTGATACAGTCAGTGAACTGGACCGGAAATTTGTGCGTTATTTCAGCTATCGCTACCAGTATAATGGGCGTTTTCCTTGCGAAAATGACGCTATGTTCGCTAAGCGGCTGGACCTTTATAAGTCTGGTTTTCGCAAGTTGTTGAATTCAGTTTCGCGTGGCAATTCTATGTTGGTGCCAACGGCTGTTGCAGCCACGAAGGAACTGCTGGTGCGGGTCGATATTCGCGATCTGGCATGGGATGATAAGAAATGGGGCGTGCTTGAAACTGCCTATCCATTTGGTATCAGCACTGAGAGCGACACAGCGCTTGCCGCGCTTGTGAACGTGACTGGCGCTTCTATTCCGATCATGCGTACAGACTGGTTTATGGCCAATGCCGGAAAACCAAAAATCTATCATGCGCTGCTGGAATTGCCTAAAAACATTCAGGAGTTCGAGAAAAACGTGCTTCATATTGATGTGGAAGACAATATCACCAGACGCCGGGTTATGCGTGCAGGTTTCAATCAGGGGGCTTCGGCAGTATCAGCCAATAACCGGATGATTGAACGCCATGAATTGCCTCAGGGCGGCTATTACTGGAAGTCATATGACATGGCTAAAAGTACTGGCCTTGGCAATTTGCGGGCTCACCCGCATGGTCCGAAAAACGTTGAACCGCTTGATACCGGATTGACCTCCTTTGCGCATGATGGTGGGGAAATGATATTTTCTTTGCCTAACGGGATGCAGGGTTATTATCTCTCAACCGCCGCCGGTGACCGTCTGGATGATGCGCCTGAGAAAGTTGTGTCCTATCAGATACGGCCGAAAAACAAGGGCATTACCATTATCAATGGCAGGTCTTGTTTTGAGTGCCACTCGGAAGGTGTGCTTTATAAACGGGATCAATTCCGCTCCCATATCGAGACCACCAATTTGTTCAGTCAGCCCCAGAGGGAATTGCTTCTGGAGATGTATGTGGAACAGGTTGAGCTGGATGCCAAGTTCAAGAAAGACAGGGATCAATTCCTTGTGGCTCTTGATAAAATTGGTGCAACTGAAATTGCTCCCGATAAATCTCTTCGTGCCAAAATGGGTGTAGGCGAGCAGGAGATTATAACCTGGTATGCGGATCTTTATGAAGATGATCTGGATGTTGATGAGTTGGCTGCCGAATTTGGCATGAGCGCTGATAAATTCCGCGAAACGGTTGAAAAAACTTCAGATGTGGAAGCGGTCAGATTGGCGACCTCATGGTTGATCCAGCTGCGCGGAGGCAAGAAAATTGCTCGCTTTGAAGTGGAAGAGCAGTTTGCCTATCTGGCCGAGCCATTGCTTGGTTTGAAACCTCTGCGCTATTACAGCGATGGTAGCGAGAATGTTGCTGATGCTACTAAGACCGATACTACCAATTCAGAGAGCTCTTACAAAATTGCTACCATAGGCAAGGTGCCAAGCTATAAGACGGCTATTCCTGCCTATCAGCAGCCAGCTTATGCCAATGGCAAAAGGCTAACGCTTTCGGTGAAAGTTACTTCTACAAATGTGAAAGTGAAGGATAAGCTTTCCTTTGAAGTGACGGCCAATCGTCAGTGCGAGTTGCAAATCCTCTATGTTGAATCCAGTGGCAATGTGGAATTGTTCCCGGACCAACTGATTGGCAATGCAATCCTTGAACCGGGTATTGCCAAGCGTATCCCGGATGTGGGCTCTGGAAATATCGAGTTCGATGAACCCGGTCACGATGAAACCCTCATTCTGTTCTGCCGTGAAGGTGGGCTGGGGGCGCAAAGGATAACCAAGGAGCAGGCGCTGAAAATTGCCAAGGCTTCCGGTAAAACGGCGACCAGAGGTATTGCGTTTAATCTGGCCAAGAAAGTTGCGAAATCGAAAGGCGATACTGCCTTCCACATGGTTTCGTTCAACGTGAAGTAATATTCGACTTCAAATGAAGCGAAAACAAAACGGGCCGATCCGTTAGAATCGGCCCGTTTTGTTATCAATTTTGGCGTTTACCAATTTCAGATATCAGTTTCAATGAAACTTGACATTTTTTGTCCAAATAGGCCAATATCACTCTGGATTAAATTTTCAGGTAGTTTTCGTGTGATTGTTTGCAGTTGTAATATCATTTCCGACAAGGAAATTGAGCAGGCAGTTCTGGACCTTTTGGCCGAGGATGCGTATCGCCTGATTGTTCCTGTGCAGGTTTATCATACCATGCAACAGCGCGGGAAATGCTGTAGTTGTTTCCCCGGTGTTATCGATATCATTGTGCGGGTGACGGAAGCGTTTCATCGGGAAAATGATGTTGCCGAGCCGGAGATTGTTTCCCTGATCGATAATTTGAAATCTGAACACGAGCAATGCGAAACCGTAAGGATGCTGGCCCGAATGCGTTTGAAAAAGCACCGGGCCGCATGACTTGAGGCTATGAGTTAGCCTAGATGAGCCATTAATTTATCGATGCCTGCCTGTGCGCATTCAATATCTTGAGCCGGGGTGCCGGAGCTTAGGCCGATGCCTGCAACCACATCTCCACCAACTTCAACCGGTATGCCGCCGCCAACCACCATCAAACGTCCGCCGATGGATGAGTTGATGCCGTGGGTTACGCCGCCGGAATTTGAGATGTCGCCATAGCCCTGAGTTGCCTTTTTTGCGGCCGAGGCTGTGAAGGATTTGTCGATTGCGATGGTGATGCTGGTCACCTTGCCACCATCCATGCGCTCAAAGGCAACCAGATTTCCTGATTCATCGGTGATGGCGATGCACATGGGAATGCCGATTTCGGTGGCTTTTTCGCGAGCACCTGCAATGAGGATTTGAGCTTCGGATTGTTCGATACGTTTGATTGTCAGCATTGTTATTCCTTTTTTGGATTCACTTATCTGGTGAGCCTGCAATTCAAGATTTTGAAATGGCGTAATGTAGCCAAGATATTCTTTTTAGCTGATCACAATCTAAAGATTTGTAATATTTTGGAAAAACACCTGCTGTAAGCGGGAAAGGTTTGTCATTATAAATTTTGATTATAAGTGCGCTTGTTTGAGAGATATAAAATATTCCACCTCTCGAAACAGCATTACAAATTCAATGGACACTAAAAAAATAAAGTTGTCTATTTGCTACTGGCTAAATATCGAATTGTTAGGTTTTCGCAAGGTTCATATACTAAATTGTGCAATTAGGTCATGTTGTCCTATGGTTTAAAATTTTGAATAATTGTATCACTATGTGAGATTCATGCAAAAGTGTTGGAGATTGAAAATGACTGAACCTTGCTATGACGTTGCTCATTTGGGGCATGTGGAATTGCTGACCGATAAATTCGATGAAAGCCTCGCTTTTTTTGTGAATGTTTACGGACTGACCGAAAGTGGGCGTGAGGGAGATTCAGTTTATCTTCGGGCCTATGATGATTATGAATTTCATACATTGAAGCTAACGGCGGCTGATACTACTGGCGTTGGCCATATCGGTTATCGTTGTGCATCGCCCGAAGCATTGGCGCGGCGCGTTGCTGTGATTGAAGAAATGGGCTGCGGCATCGGTTGGGTTGAGGGCGACATGGGACATGGACGCGCCTATCAGTTTACCGACCCGGACGGACATCTGTTCGAACTTTATTATGACACGGTGAAATATGTTGCACCGGAAAACGAGAAACCGGCGTTGAAAAATATCGCTCAGCGTTATCATGGGCGAGGGTGCGCTGTGCGCCGGATTGATCATATCAATTTGCTGGCTAGCGATATTGGTGCCATTCGCGAATGGATGCCGAAGGCGCTGGGTTCGCGTATTACCGAACAGATTTTGCTTGATAATGGCAATTATGGTGCGTGCTGGTTTACGGTGAACAATAAGAGTTATGATGTGGCTTATTCCGGCGATCATACCGGTTCTAGTGGTCGTTTTCACCATGTGACTTATGCGGTGGATTGCCGGGAAGATGTTCTTCGCGCGGCTGATATCTTTCTTGAAAACGATGTTTTCATTGAAACCGGTCCCCACAAACACGCCATTCAAGGCACGTTCTTTTTATATGTGTACGAACCTGCCGGGAACCGTGTTGAGATTGCCAATGCGGGTGCAAGGCTTATCATGCAACCTGACTGGGAAACAGTGACGTGGACAGAAGACGAACGCAAAAAAGGTCAGGCATGGGGCCTTCAGACCATTGCAAGTTTCCATACACACGGCACGCCGCCTGTTGGCGAATAAGGATTTACGAATATGAGTAATAAGACTGCATTGATTATCAGCGCCCATTCGGCCGATTTTGTCTGGCGTTGTGGCGGGGCGATCGCGCTGCACGAAGAGAAGGGCTATGATGTTACCGTTGTTTGTCTTTCCTATGGAGAGCGCGGCGAGAGTGCCAAACTTTGGAAAAAAGAAGGCATGACGCTGGAAAAGGTGAAAGCCGAACGTCAGCGTGAAGCTGAGAATGCCGCCAGAGCGCTTGATGTGCACGATATTCAGTTTTTTGATCTGGGTGATTATCCTTTGGAACTGGACCGGGAAGCAAAGTATCGTCTTGTGGATTTGATCCGCAAAATCCAACCTTCCTTTATGATGAGCCACTCCCGCTATGACCCGTATAATACGGACCATATGTATACCACGTCCGTTGCTATGGAAGTGCGTATGATTGCGCAGGCTTGGGGCCACAATCCGGGCGAAAAAGTGCTTGGTTCACCGCAGTTATATCTGTTTGAACCGCACCAGACCGAGCGTATGGAATGGAAGCCTGATGTGTTTCTCGATATCTCATCTGTCTGGGAAAAGAAACGTGCTGCGATTGAGTGCATGGAAGGGCAGGAGCATCTTTGGGATTATTATACCAATGTTGCTGAGAACCGCGGCAATCATTTTCGTCGCAATTCTGGCGGCATGGCCACGGGCCATTCGGTGACCCATGCCGAAGGTTTCCAGTCTGTTTATCCTCGTACCGCATTGGAACTGTAATGGCTGTTGTTGTTAAAAATATCGAGCGTACACCGCTTGGTGATGTGGATAAACTTGCCGAATTTGGCGTGGCGACTGTGCACGAAGCGCAGGGACGAACAGGCCTTTTGGCTAACTATATGCGCCCCGTCTATAAAGGCGCCCGCATTGCCGGAAACGCGGTGACGGTTTCCATTCCGCCTGCAGATAATTACATGATCCATGTGGTGGTTGAACAATGCCAAGAGGGCGATGTTCTGGTGGTATCGCCGACCTCGATGAGTGATGCTGGTTATTTCGGTGATTTGTTTGCAACGGCGCTGAAACAGCGCGGCGTGCGCGGCTTGATTATCGAAGCTGGGTGTCGCGATTTGCGTGAACTTGAAGAGATGGGTTTTCCCGTTTGGTCGCGGTATATTTCTGCGCAGGGAACCGTGAAGGCATCGTTGGGAGATGTTAATCTACCGCTGGTTTGTGCCGGTCAACATATTATGCCGGGGGACGTGGTTGTTGCTGATGATGACGGGGTTTGTATTGTGCCTCGCGAAACGGTTCCTGCTGCCATTATTGCCTCCGAAGCGCGTATAAAAAAAGAAGAGATCAATCGTGCAAAGTTCCTAAATGGCGAGCTTGGTCTTGATGTTTACGGCATGCGTGAGGACCTTGAGGCGAAGGGTCTGAAATATATCTAAGGGGAAATTTGAAAATGTCTGACGGCACACGCTGCATGTGGATGCGGGGAGGAACCTCGAAGGGCGGTTATTTTCTGGCCGAAGACTTGCCGGATGATGTAGCCGAGCGCGATGCGTTGCTGCTGCGTATTATGGGTTCGCCGGATGACCGCCAGATTGACGGTATGGGCGGGGCTGATCCGCTGACTTCGAAAGTTGCGGTGGTCAAAAAGTCTGAGCGTGAAGGGATCGATGTGGACTATCTGTTCCTTCAGGTTTTTGTCGATAAAGCAATCGTCACGGATGCGCAAAATTGTGGCAATATTCTTTCCGGTGTCGGGCCCTTTGCGATTGAGCGTGGTTTGGTTGAGGCCAGCGATGGTCAGACCGAAGTCTCTATCTATATGGAAAATACGGGCCAATCGGCAATTGCTACAGTGGAAACGCCGGGCGGCAATGTCAGCTATTCAGGCGATGCGAGTATTGACGGAGTGCCGGGAACTTCTGCGCCTGTTCCGCTGGCGTTTCAGGATACGGCTGGATCAAGTTGCGGTGCGCTTTTGCCGACGGGCAATGCTGTTGACGTGGTGGATGGAATTTCAGTCACCCTGATTGATAATGGTATGCCGGTGGTTGTTTTGGCGGCCAGTGATTTTGGCATTACCGGCTATGAAGATCGCGATACGCTGGATGGTGATACGGAGCTTAAGGAAAGGTTGGAGGCTATCCGCTTGCAGGTCGGGCCGATGATGAACCTTGGTGATGTATCGGAAAAATCCACACCGAAAATGACGCTTGTGGCACCTCCTAAAAATGGTGGCACAATCACTACGCGGACATTTATCCCGCACCGCTGTCATGCTTCGATTGGTGTTTTGGGTGCGGTTAGTGTGGCGACTGCCTGTTTGCTTGAAGATGGACCAGCGGCGAAACTGGCGGATATTCCAGCGGGTAATCGCAAGGAATTATTGATCGAGCACCCAACCGGTGCGACCACTACCATTTTGGATTTGGATGGGGATGGCTCCGTTAAACGCGCCGCGATGCTTCGTACGGCGCGTAAATTGTTTGATGGATTTGTGTTTTAAACCTTGCGAAACGGCAATGTCATCACTTCGATAAAACGCTCATATTCCGGCAGACCGGTATCTGGATGAACGCCTAGCTCTTTCGGCGGTACGCCGGGATGGTAGATGAATGTGCCGAATAGCTGATCGTAGATCGAGAGTGTTGCTCCGTAGTTTTTTGCCTCGTTAAAATTAGCGCTGTGATGATAGCGGTGCAGTTCCGGGCCAATGAATAAATAATTGGCCCATCCCATTCGCACATCTACGTTGAAATGGCTGATCAGGCCGTGCATTCCGTTGATGATTAGGAACATCACAACCACTTCCTGATCGTATCCCATCAGCCAAATCGGGGTGACGATAACCATGCCCTGAATGATGATACCGTTGATTGGGTGGAACACGGCATGCATCACCAGATAAAGCCTTGGCGGCAGATGGTGCACGGAATGGGTGCGCCACAGGAAGCGCCCGAACCCTCCGCGCCCTTCATGCATGAAGCGGTGAATTGTATAATTACACGCTTCGAATATCAGCAGGCAGGCGACCAATTGAATTGGTTGAGACCAATTGCTTGCGGGACCGCTCAGATCGCCGGAGATGGTGATTGTGAACATTGCCAACAAAGCCGACAGGGCAGCAATGGTCAGATTGTTTCCAACGATGAATTTTAGGTCAGCCAGAAATGATCGCCACGACATGACCCATCGGCGCTCATAGGGGAAAAAGAATTCGATGACTAGATAAAGTACGGCGAGCGTGCCGGCGGTGACGCCCCATATGGTTCGCGGATCTGCTGCCGAGGTTTGAATTAGATAAAAAGCAGCAAGGATAATGCCCCAGCTGAATGGGTATAAACCCCAGCGAATAGTTGTGCGGGCAAAAGAGGGGGGAGCAGGTGTTGAAGAAGTTTGCGTCATGGGAGCCTCATTTAAATTTATGGATAAGTGTCCGGTTTCGGACGATTATCCAGTTAGAGGTTTTATCGAAGGACGTGTTGGGATTGGTATGCAGGTTATCGGACAGAAAGTGATTTTATGACTGATAAGACAGAAGATCGCCGGATCAGGCGAACCCGCGAGAGCCTGAGATTGGCAATGGTTGGACTTCTCCACGAGACCAATTGGGACGACATCTCAATCCAGATGATTTGCGATCGGGCAGATGTGGCGCGGTCTTCGTTCTATGTCCATTTCGATAACAAAATTGCTTTACTCGATCACGTGTTTGTCTCGCGTGAAGATGAGATCAAAGACTTGGTTACTCAAGAGCGGCGTGCAGAGGGTGAATTTGTTACACTCTCATGGCTGGTGGATCATATCTCTGAAAGCAGAGAGCTTTATTATTATGCCAATTGCTCCATTTCCGGTCAGGTTATTCTATCGCGATTTAAATCGGTTATGCGTGATGTGTTCAGGCATGAGCTGGATGATGCAAAAATATCTGCGAGTGATGATCAGATAGATTTCACTCTTGGCGGTGTGTTTGCGCTGATCCAGCAATGGATAGATTCAGGTGCGCCGAATTTGGAAGAACAACTAAAAACGCGAATGTTTGAATTGACTCATCGAGTGATTGGCAGGAATTGAAATAACCACCGGACAACTTTGCATCGCGTTCAAATTGTCCGGTGATTTATTTTTATACGCCTTCGGTTTTTAATTTTCTTGCCTCGTGTTGCATCACAAACAATGAAGCAAAAATGATGATGGCTGCGCCGATGGCGAAGTTTCCGGTTGGGAAATATCCAAAGACAATGAAGCCTGCCAAAATATTGAGCGGCATTTTGATGTGATCAAAAGGCTGGATATAGGCTGCGTCCGCAATCTTATAGGCCAGTGCGATTGAACCTTGGGCAAGGGCAGTTAAAATGCCGATGCCTATTACGTAAAGCCAGATATCGGATGTTGGCATGAAGGTTTTTTCTGAGGCACCGGAACCAAGCATTTCCAGAGTCCACAAGATCGCGTTGATCGGTGCCAGCAATAACAACAGATAAAGCGTCATTGTTTGCGGGGTTTCGCTTGATGATAATTGCTTGGTGTTGATTGAAGAAACCGCCCAAAGAGCTGCGGCAATCACCGGGAACCATGCAATTGTGGTGAAATCATCGGACCATGGTTGCAACACGATCATACCGCCAATGAAACCTGCCAAAGTTGCGGAGAGGCGGGCGAAACCGATTTCTTCCTTCAGGAAAATTGCGGCACCGATGGTTACGAAAAACGGCGAAGTCATCAGCAAGGCGATTGCCTGCCAGATAGGGACGCCGTTTGAGAGGGCATAAAGCCAGAATTGAACGCCGAAAGCCGAGACCACGACGCGGAAAAGGTGCAGGCCCAAGCGGTCTGTTTTCAGCATTGATAATCTGGTTTTGAACAGCCATGGCAGCATCACCAATAGAGCGACGAAATATTGCCAGAAGGCCATGCTCGAAGATGAGAGGCCCAGATTTGATGTTGTATATTGGGTGCCCACATTGACGATGGCAAATATTGCACCAGCGGCGACCATGAAGCCCGCGCCGGTATAGGCAGAGTTTGTTTTTGAATAAAGTTGCATCAGTTGGCTCCTCCGAAGAGATGAGAAAACGAATGCGAATAACAGGTCTGAATCATCGGTGTGTATCCTTAATCATATTACCAATAGATTCAGGACGCACAGGTGATAACTAAAAATGTGCGCCCATTTGTGGATGCATATTTCCTATTATTTCCTGTTCTCTTCCATCCGGACTTTAACCGTCGGCTCTGGAATTACACCAGATCTGCTGACCCTTTAAAAGTATTTTAAAGGCGCTCGCGGGCTACATGGATATCCACTTAGTGGAAAAATCCATTTACCGCCGGTGGGGAATTTCACCCCGCCCTGAGAACATGTAAGCATTTAGGCTTACGGAAGTTTGGTAGCACGAGTTTGCTACCAGAGAAAAGTAATTTTTTGAGTCAGTCGTTTAGCGAAACATCGAAGTCTTTTTCAATCGGCCAGTTTAATCCAGCCGACAGGCCACCATCAACACGGATGGTTTGGCCTGAAACGAAGTCCGCGGCGGGGGAGGCGAGGAACATGGCGGTTCCGGCCAGATCAACCGGGGCACCCATGCGTTTTGCTGGCGTAACGGCCTTGTTCCATGCTTGCAAATTTTCGTCTTCCCACATTTTTTTGTTGAGATCGGTGAGGATGAAACCTGGTGCTATACCGTTAATGCGGATGCCGTATTTGCCCCATTCGAGTGCCAGACCGCGAGTCATTCCGGTCATTCCGGCTTTGGTCATGGAATAGGGAACAACGTTAGTGAGCGGCGCGTGGCTGGTGAAGCTGTCGATGTTGATCTGGTTGCCGGAGCCTTGTTTGATCATTACCTTGCCTACCGTCTGCGACATCAAAAACGCACCGCGCAGATTGATGTGAACGATGGCATCGAATTCCTCGGCGGTGTATTCAATTGCGGGCATGCGCTTGTTGATGCCGGCGCAATTTACCAGTGTGTCGATGCGACCATGGCGTTCCACGACTTCATTGACGCATGATTTGATGAGGGCTTCTTCTGCCACATCGCAAACGATCCATGTCATTGCATGTTTTGTGGATGGTGTTTTTTCACAGGTCTCAACAAGGGATTTTTCTGTGCGTCCGGTGATGACCACCTTTGCGCCTTGGGAGGCAAAACCTTCGGCAATAGCCAGACCGATGCCACGACTCCCGCCGGATATGAGGACAACGCTGTCTTCGAGATTGAATGGGTTTGTGGTCATGGCAGGTTTTCCTAAATTGGCTTTGCAGAAAATATAATTCACTTGTAAATGGTATAGAGGCAATCTGCCAAATAGGGAATTCCGACGACGCAATGAAACCAGAAACTTCAAATCATTCGGGTATATATTACATGCTGCTGGGCATGTTTATGTTCACGGTGAATGATGCCATCGGCAAATGGCTGGTGACGGATTTTTCTGTTGGGCAATTGCTGGCCATTCGGAGTTGGGCTGCGTTGGTGATTTTGTTTCCACTGCTGGCGAAGAAGGGCGAACTGACAAAACTGTTCACGCTCGAAAATCCGAAACTGCACTGCATTCGTTTGTTCTTCGTGGTGAGCGAAGCGTCGTGCTTTTTCTGGGCCGTGCGTTATTTGCCTTTGGCGGATACCTTTATGATCTATCTTGCCGCCCCGATTTTTGTGACGGCGTTGTCGCCCTTTATGCTGGGTGAGAAGGTTGGGGTTTTTCGCTGGATGGCGGTGCTGGTCGGGTTTGGTGGTGTGGTGTTGATTTTTCCGCCGAGTGAAGCTGCATTGTCGCTTCCGGCATTTGTTGCTGTGGCCGGTAGTTTGGGGCTGGCATTTGTAATGGTTCTCACCAGAAAATTGCGCGAGGCAGACCCGGTGCGTCTTATCACGCTACAAACATTGGCGATGGCGGTTGCTGCATCGTTCACTTTGCCGGTGGTTTGGATTACGCCGAGCGGATTTGAATTTATGCTGTTTTGCCTGCTTGGGCTTGTGGCGACGATGGCACATTTTTTGATCAATCATGCGATGCGTACATCGCCCGCTGCCGTGGTTGCGCCGTTCCAATATTCTTCGATTATCTGGGCGATGATATTAGGATATTTTTTCTGGAACGAGACCCCAACTCTCAGCAGCTTGCTCGGAGCAGGTATTGTGGTGGGAAGCGGGGTGTTTATTTTATACCGTGAGGCAAGACAAAAAAACCTGTGACGGCTGGTATGGTACCTGTCGGTTCTGATAAAACGTGATATAGAACCTTGAGAATTGATAATCTGTGTGAGGAGTGCGGGATGTTTCCGGGATTGAACGATAAGAATACACTGCCATCCGATGGTTGTGCCGGGGCTTTGATTGGTCGCGTCTGGTTGCCGGGCGATAATGCCGGGCCGGTGGTTGTGGCTTTGCGTGATGATGATGTTTATCAACTTGCCGCGCCTACTGTGGCGGATTTGCTGAACGATGGTGATGTTCTGGCCAATATCAAAGGCGGAACCAAAATTGGCGGAGTGGATGAAATCCTCGCTAATACTTCGCCCGATAATCACGATGCGAATAAGCCGTGGTTCATGGCGCCGATTGATTTGCAGTCGGTGAAAGCTGCGGGCGTTACCTTTGTGCGTTCCATGCTGGAGCGGGTCATTGAAGAAATGATCAAGGGCGATGCCAGCGCTGCCGACGAAGTGCGCAAAAAGATTTTTGATACCATTGGCGGCGATATTGCCAGTGTGGTGCCGGGTTCGCCGGAAGCTGAGAATTTGAAACAGGCGCTGATTGATCAGGGTCTGTGGTCGCAATATCTTGAAGTGGGTATTGGGCCTTACGCAGAAGTATTCACCAAATGTCCGCCTATGGCATCTGTTGGTACGGGCTGTGAAATCGGAATTCATCCAGAATCCACATGGAACAATCCTGAGCCTGAGGCTGTGATGGTGGTCAACCGTCATGGCGAGATTTTAGGGGCGACGCTGGGCAATGATGTGAACTTGCGCGATTTTGAGGGTCGAAGTGCTTTGCTGTTGGGCAAGGCTAAAGACAATAATGCCTCTTCGGCTATTGGGCCGTTCATTCGGTTGTTTGATGATACCTTCTCGATTGATGATGTGCGGCAGATGGATATTGCTGTTGAAATCACCGGCGAAGATGATTTTAACTGGACCGAGAAATCTTCGATTAGCGAAATCAGCCGTGATCTGACCGACCTGGTTTCCCAGACGATTAATGACAATCACCAATACCCTGATGGTTTCGTGCTTTATACAGGTACGATGTTTTCACCTACTAAAGATCGCGATGCGCCGGGGCAGGGGTTCACCCATCATGTGGGGGATATCGTTACGATTTCATCGCCCAAGCTCGGCATGCTATGCAACCGGGTAAATCATTCTTCAAAAGTTGCGCCGTGGGATTATGGCGTTAGCGATTTGATGCGTACGCTTCGCGCACGCGGCTAAAACAGTTTTACGAATTTCGACATAAAGGACTAAATTATGATTACAGGAAAACACCTCATTGCCGGCGAGTGGGTTGCCGGAGATACTACCTTTGCCAGCGATCCAAGCACTGGCCCATCCCATGATTACGCGGTTGGTACTGCTGCCCATGTAAATGCTGCGGTGGAAGCTGCGGAAGACGCGTTTTGGTCATTTGGTTATTCCAGCCGTGCAGATCGTGCTGCGCTTTTGAACAAAATTGCTGATGAAATTGATGCACGTGGTGATGAAATTACTGAAATTGGCGTTCAGGAATCTGGTCTGCCGGAAGCCCGTCTTCAGGGCGAGCGTGGTCGTACCGTTGGTCAGTTGCGTTTGTTTGCAACTCATATTTTAGCAGGTGATTATCTTGATCGCCGCCATGACGAAGCTTTACCGGACCGCGCACCTTTGCCGCGTCCCGACATGCATATGATGCAGCGTCCGATTGGACCGGTTGCGGTCTTTGGTGCATCGAACTTCCCGCTGGCATTTTCGACTGCTGGCGGCGATACCGCTGCTGCTCTTGCTGCCGGTTGTCCGGTGGTTGTGAAGGGTCATTCTGCTCATCCGGGCACTGCTGAAATTGTTGCTCAGGCAATCGATGCCGCCATCAAGGCGCTTGATATGCATCCGGGTATTTTCTCGTTGGTACAAGGCGGCACACGCGAAGCTGCACAAACTTTGGTGAAGCACCCGCTGATTAAAGCTGTTGGCTTTACCGGCAGTCTCTTTGGTGGCCGTGCGCTGTTTGATCTTTGCGCCCAGCGTCCTGAACCTATTCCGTTCTTTGGTGAACTTGGTTCGGTCAATCCGATGTTCCTCCTGCCAAATGCCTTGGGTGCTCGGGGTGAAGACCTTGGCAAAGGCTGGTCCGGATCACTTACAATGGGTGCTGGACAGTTCTGTACCAATCCGGGTGTTGCCGTTGTGATGGAAGGCCCAGATGCAGATGCATTCATTGCTGCTGCTTCCGCCGCTCTTGAAGCAACGCCTTCTCAGCTCATGCTGACTGATGGTATCGCTAAAGCCTATCGTGCTGGCCGTGACCGCGTTAAGGGAAGCGCCGGCGTTCAGGAAGTTTTGACCACCACGTGCGATATGCGCAATGCCACACCGTATCTCTACCAGACTACGGGTGCTGCATGGATGGCCAATGAAGAGCTTGGTGAAGAAGTGTTTGGCCCGCTCGGTCTTGTTGTTACGGTTAAAGATTTTGACGAGATGGTTGCTGTTGCCAAATCATTCGTTGGTCAGTTGACCTGTACCATCCACATGGATGATGCAGATGCCGATAATGCGAAAACCTTGCTGCCGATCATTGAGCGCAAAGCTGGCCGTATTCTGGTCAATGGTTTCCCGACTGGTGTGGAAGTTTCTGACACTATGGTACATGGCGGACCTTATCCTGCTTCAACCAACTTTGGTGCCACCTCGGTTGGTACCTTGGCAATTCGCCGGTTCCTGCGCCCGGTTTGCTATCAAAATGTACCTGCGAATGTTTTGCCAGCTGATCTTGGCTAGGCTAGTCAGGTTGCTGAAATGAATTAATCCGCCCGAGAATTGATTTTCTCGGGCGGATTTTGTGATTTGGGTGTGATAAATTGCCTCAGAATGTTGCCGAAACGATGCGGAATTCCCCCTTGCTGCAATTGAAAATGTTCATCTGCGAATCAGAATAAATGAGGAAGCGACAATGAATCGCACGAAATTGGTTAACATGTTGAATATTAAAGGTTTCCATGATGTTTTTATTGGCGTTCACAGCTAATATAAGACTTGCTGGATGGAGGGATGCGAAATTAACTATGTTTAATAAAAGCTGTTCTTGACCGCCTCTGGCTAAATCAGTATCCTGAGCCGGATAAGCAATTGAGGCAGGGGTTGTTTGTTTTTTGCAGATTTCAGTTTTTGGAACTGCTGGGGCAGGAGTTTCTGTTTTAAAAGATGTCAAAGCACTGTTGGTTTTTGGGATAAAATCAGTGGGTATTTGACGGGGAGCTATACTAACTACATTTGAAATTTCCATAGATTCAAGGGAGAAAATAATGGAAAGACGTAAATTTTTAACTGGAACCGCTGTTGCTGGTGCTGGTGTTGCTTTGGCCGCTCCGGCTCTTGCGCAGTCAGTAGTCGAAATGAACATCGTATCCACATGGCCTCGCGACCTTCCAGGTCTCGGCCTACCAGCTCAGCGTCTTGCTGCTCGTATTGAAGAGTTGACAGACGGCGGCATCAAGGTGAACTACTTCGCTGCTGGCGAACGCGTTGGTGCATTCGATTCATTCGATGAAGTTGCTTCCGGCAACTCACAAGCTTACATCGCAGCTGATTACTACTGGAAAGGTAAACACTCCGGTTGGGCACCTTTCACAGCTATTCCTTTCGGTCTCACATATACTGAAATCGATGCATGGACAAAATATGCTGGTGGTCAAGAACTCTGGGATGAGCTTGCTGGTGAATTCGGTCTGAAAAACTTTGCAATGGGCAACACCGGCGTTCAGATGGGCGGTTGGTTCAACAAAGAAATCAACAGTGCTGACGATTTCAAAGGCCTGAAAATGCGTATTCCTGGTCTGGGCGGCGACGTTCTTGCCAAGCTTGGCGCATCTACTGTGTCTCTTCCGGGTGGTCAGATTTATGAAAACCTTGTTTCTGGCGCGATCGACGCAACAGAGTGGGTTGGCCCATATAATGATTACTTCATGAAGTTCTATGAAGCAGCCAAATACTACTACTTCCCGGGCATGCATGAGCCAGGCTCACAGCTTGCTCTTGGTATGAATGCTTCATGGTGGGGTTCATTGTCTAAAAATCATCAGGCTATCATTCAGGCTGCTTGTAACGAAGAAAATGGCCGTACTGGTGCAGAAACCAATGCAAACAACGGTGAGTATCTCGCTAAACTGATCAATGATCATGGCGTTAAGTTGCGCGAATTTAACGATGATGTTTATGATGCATTTGGTGAAGCTTCTGAAGAAGTGCTTGAAGAAGCGCGTGATCACAGTGATCTGTCCAAACGCATTTACGATTCAGTTCTGAAAGCGCGTACGGAAATTGGTGGCTGGACTGCTATTTCCGACACAGCTTATGTGCTGCAGCGTAACCGTGTTCTTAACGGCTAATTTTGCTGGTATTTTAAGTATCGGAGGCGGGGCTTAGGCTCCGCCTCCTTGGTTATTGTGTAAATGCAGGAGGACAATGCGTTTGCATATTCAAGTAGGGCATGGGCGTATCGGGGTGGTTAATCCATGAATTCTGATTCAGTATCACAAGTTGCAGAATCTGTATCTGTAGTATCTTCTGGCACTCAAACGAGGCTGACTAAAGCCGTTAGATTACTGGGCTGGTGCATATTGGCATTGATGCTGGTTTTCGTAGTGAATAATTTTTTAAGTTTTGGCGCAGGATTGCCCGGAGCGGGCAGCGCGTTTAGCGAAAAGGGCGGAAGTGCCTTGGGCTGGATGCAGTTTGCATTTTATCCTATCGCAATCATTGCTGCCGGGCTTCATATTTCCAAATCGTCACATACGACACTTCGCGCAGATAGCGATAAGATCACATCAATCAACACGTTCCTCGTTCGCGCCGCTTTTTGGGTAGTTCTGCTTGTAGGTCTTGTGGATATGGTGATCTCGTTTATGCGGATAGAAGACGTTTTGCAGCTTGTTGTTGGTGATCAATTGGCAAAGGATTTGGGGCGGTCGCATTTCCGCGGTCCCTATGTTCATATGCCTGTTATGGCGCTTGGTATCATTGTTGCGATGTTTACACGCACGCTGGGCTTTCACTGGTTGACCCTGTTGATTGTGGCGGCAGAATTGCTGATCGTGTTCTCGCGCTTCATATTCTCCTACGAACAAGCCTTCTTTTCTGATCTTGTGCGGTTCTGGTATGGGGCACTGTTCCTGTTTGCCAGCGCTTACACATTGCTCGAAGAAGGGCATGTGCGGGTGGATGTGTTCTATGCGGGCTTTAGCGACAAGACCAAGGGCAAGATTAATGTGGCTGGTTCCCTGTTTATGGGGATCGTATTTTGCTGGACAATCCTGTTTGTTGGCATGGGCGGCAAGGCCTCCATCATCAACGCGCCGATATTCAATTTTGAAACGACCCAGTCGGGATTTGGCCTCTATGTAAAATACATGATGGCAGGGTTTCTCGGGTTCTTCGCCATAACGATGATGATACAATTTGTCAGTTACATGTTTGGCTCCGTCGCGGATATTCGCGGCGACCCGGGCAAGCGAGTAATCGCGCAACCTGCCGAACACTGATTAAAGCAATACTCCCAATGCTTCCAATGGACATGATATAAATTATGGAACTTCTATTTCTCGCCATTCTGGTCCTTTTGATGGCCTTTGCTCTTGCCTCTGGTTATCCGGTGGCTTTTGCCCTTCCGGGATCATCGATTATTGCTATCGTTCTGGCCGCAATCTGCGGGTATTTTTTCGAGGGTAATGTGGATGCCTACTTCGCGGTCGGTGGACCGGGGCAATGGTTGAGCGCGGGGGTTACGAACTTGCGTGGGGTGTTCTGGGAACCGGAGCGCGATACGCTGATTGCGATTCCGTTGTTCATTTTCATGGGCATCATGTTGCAGCGTTCAAAAATTGCTGAAGATTTGTTGATCACCATGGCTCAATTGTTTGGTCCTGTTCCGGGCGGCCTTGGCATCTCGGTTGTGTTTGTGGGGGCTTTGCTTGCCGCCACTACCGGTATTGTTGGTGCGACGGTTGTTGCCATGGGGCTGATTTCATTGCCGGCAATGATGCGCAATAACTATTCTCCCTCTCTTGCCACAGGTACGATTGCGGCTTCCGGCACTTTGGGGCAGATTATTCCGCCTTCGATTGTTTTGATTATTCTGGCGGATCAGCTCTCCAGTGCTGCTGACCAAGCGGGCACCATGCGCAAGGCGCTGTATAAGGCTTCGACCGGTGAACTTTCAATGCCAAGCAATTTTGCTGTCGGCTCTACCAGTGCGGGCGAGATGTTCCTTGGTGCGTTTGTGCCGGGTATTTTGCTGGTGTTGCTCTATATGGCATTCATCCTGATTTATGCATTCTTCAAACCAAGTGTTGCGCCTGCAATTCCGTTTGAAGGCAAATATAACGTGGAATTTCTCAAACGGGTTTTGATGGCTTTGATCCCGCCCTTGGCGCTGATCTTCCTTGTGCTTGGATCGATCATTGGTGGTATCGCAACAGTTAATCAGGCGGGTGCAATTGGCGCTGCCGGTGCGCTGGTGATGGCGAGTTATCGCCTCTATGAAGGCAAACGCGGTACTTATTGGCCAGCGATGTTGGCGGGCATTTCGATGGTCGCGATTGTTATCATTCTTGCCAATTTTGATACCAACATCAAAAGTGCCACAACTTCCCATGACTTCCTTGGTCTGACATTGGCAGCAATTGCGACTTTTGGTTTGGTGGTAGCGTTGGTATGGAGTGGCTGGCGAGCGTTCAAAATTGACAACATCCTGCATGGTGTGATGATTGAAACTGCTAAAACCACCTCTCTTGTTTTCATCATCCTCTTGGGTGCTGCCATGTTGACTGCCGCGTTCCGTGCCTTTGGTGGGGAAGAGCTTGTGCGTCATTTCCTTGAAGGTCTGCCGGGCGGGTTCTGGTCGAAGTTCATTGTGGTGATGGGGGTGATTTTCATCCTCGGCTTCTTCCTTGATTTCATCGAGATTGCCGTGGTTGTGGTGCCGATTGTGGCACCGATCCTGTTGGCTGATCCATCGGCTAATATTACCGCTGTATGGCTCGGCGTGATGATTGGTTTGAATATTCAAACTTCATTCCTGACACCGCCATTTGGTTTCGCGCTTTTCTATCTGCGAGGGGTCGCGCCGGCGAGCGTCAAGACCATTCAGATGTATCGCGGCGTTATTGCCTTTATTGCTCTGCAATTATTGGCTCTGGGTATTGTTGGAGCCTTCCCGGCTCTTGTAAATTATCTACCAAACCGGGTTTCTCTTTTGTCTGAGACTGCTCCGCCGCCACGTAATCCAAAACTTCAATATTGCGTTGAGAACATGCTGAGCGAATATTATTCTGACAACGGAACTGCTATTTCGGCAGCTATTTCGACAGTAAAAGGTCTGGATTTATCCGTATTGCCGAAGAAGCTGCAGAAGGATTTGGCTGGCAGCTTTGAACACGCTGATAATGGCATGGGGCTTTTGGCGAAGGCTATTACTGCTGAGCAGGCGGTAAAAGCAGCTTCGGATGCCTATCGCCCAATTCATGGTGAGGTGCGTTCATTGCAGCGCTCAATGCTTCTTGCGAAGATTGAAAATAAGGAACTTGAAACTCGTATCAGTAGGTTGCGTGAAGAATCCGATGGACCGGAAAAAGAACGACTTCTTGTTATCGTTAAGACCAATAATGATGAAATTGCCAAGCTTGAAGGCATGATCCCGGATGGGTGGGATGATACATTTAAGCAATATAACGTATTGATTAAAACCGAGCAGAAGGCCCGTTCAACCTACCGTAATACGGTGGATGAAGCTTATGATCCGCTGCGGTCGATTATGGCGGTTTTGGCTGATACGGCAAAACTTGATACGATTGAAGCTGAATTGTTTGCGCTTAAAGATAAAATTATCGCCAGCGAGCCTGCCGATATGGTTAAGCCGTTGGCTGAATTTTCGAAGGTGATTGGCAAAATTGCTGGAACCAACAAGCTGAAATCTGCTGTTGGTAAAGCCCGACGTGCGCTTAAATCCAGAAAGCCAAGCAAGGAAAAAGCTTTGGCCCAGATTGAAAAAGCGGAAAAAATCTTTGCTGAACAAAAAGCGTGGCGCGTTAAGGCAAATGAAGCTCTTGCACCAGGGTTTGCTTCTTATAACAAAGTTATCAGCAGCAATATCGGATTGCGGATGCAGACCCGTCTATCGCGGGAACAGGCGCTTTATGTTGCTTCCTGTAGCTCAGGGCACGAGGACGTCTCGCTCAATTTCTAGCCTCTTTCACTGCTATATTTGAGGGGGTCTCGCATTGCGAAACTGTGAGTGAGAAACCTTGGCACGTTTTTTGGCTTGCCATTGTTTCTCCAGCAGGATGCAGGCCCAGATTATGCCGATCATCAAATAGAAGTGCCGCCAGTGATCGGTGTCAATTACGATGCCGACAAAGCAATGGCCGACAAAGATGGTATAGGCGATCTGGTGATAGACCTGCCATGGACGCGGGCGGAATAATAGTTTGAAGCCTGCAATCAGTGTCCAGAACATCATGGTGAGCCAGCACACAAAGCCGATCCAGCCATAGGCCATCAGGGATTTGAGATAGATGTTATGGGTGTCCTCGATAAAATATTTCGGGAAGACCAGAGGTCCGATGCCCAGTGGGTTCTCCAGCGCCATTTTGAAGCCGAGGGCATGGCGTTCGAACCTTCCCATTGTTCCGCCGTCGTAATCCTGCACCACTTTTGCACGTTGGAGAAACAGGTTACTGACCGCGTCAATTTGCAATAAAGCAAGGAAGGCGAAGATCAGTACGGCGACACCACAAACCGCAAGAACGATGTATTTTAACCTCACTCGCGCGCGCTGTTCATTGATGAAGAGCAAGGCATAAAACATCAACAGGCTGAAGGCGGTAAGCCCCCATGCCGCGCGGGAAAATGCCAGAAAAAGCCCAAGGGCCAATATGCCGAGCATGGCTGCAATCGGGATCACGCCTTTTAAATTTGTGTTGAGCAGGCGATAGACCAGATAGAGGATGGGCGCTGTCAGGAAAGGGCCAAAGACGTTTGGATCCTGAAACGCTCCGGCGGCGCGCTCGAATTTGGTGAACATAGCAAATCCTGAAATATTAAAATATCCCAACAATCCCAGCATGGTGGAAACCAAAGCTGATGCCACATAGACTTTGAAAATCAGCGGTAACCGTTTTTCATCACTGGAAATGATGATAGCAAAAAACACAGAAGTCAGCGCCAAAAAATAAGAAACAGCCACATAGATGAAGCCGCTCTTGTGGTCGACCATTTGAAAACTTGATATAATACCGCCAGTGCTGAAAATTGAAAACAGGATCAATAATGGAAATATCGCGCGCGGAATGCGGAGGCCCAGCGCAAACCAGACGACAAGCGTAATGATAAGGACAAGCTCATAAGGGGCAGGCTCGAAAATTACGAAGCCGCCCAGAAAAATAATTATCCCAATCATCATATTTTGCAGACGCTGGGCCAATCCGGAACTGGTCCGGCTCGGGGCATCTTGTGTGGTGTTGATTAGCGGGATTTCTGCAGTCAGCATCATTGGTTCGTTATTGGTCACTATTGATTTTGAACTCGCGTTTTTTCACGACGCAATGGTTACCAAAAGATGAATTATCTTGGTTAATAGAGGGTAAATTTTAGAGAAATGATCGTGCTTTTTTTGCTGTATCTGCGTGTTGCTAACTATCAATCCATGAAAGGGGCGTAATATTTTCATAAAATTGCGCTCGTTTGCTTGAGAATTAATAACTTAGTTACCTTAATCCTTCATTTTCTAGTCATATTCGTAAACAATTGAAGTTCTTCAGGAGACAGTTATGTCAGCTCAGCAATTCCAACCAGAAGATGTTGATATCGACATCCATGGGTTGTTGATGGAGGTATGGCGGAAAAAATTCACGATTATTGCAATTACCGGCGCGACCGCTGCTTTGCTCTTTCTGATTTTTTCGATGCTATCTCCGCTCTATAAATCAAGTTCCCGCGTATTGATTGAAAATCGCGAGACAGTGTTTACCCGTGCCGATAATACCAGAGGGCGTTCTGAACTTTTTGACAAGGAAGCTATTGGCAGCCAAGTTGAGGTGATTGGTTCTGATACCATCACGCTGGCAGTGATTAAAAATCTTGGTCTATCAAAAACGAGAGAATATTCAGGTGAGAGTGAAAACTCGCTGGCTTCTGATATTTTGGCGACGATAGGGCTGGGTAAGCGCAGCAATGGCGTTCCTCCGGAAGCCAAGCTGTTAGAGAAGTTCAAGAAGAATTTGACTATTTTTTCAGTCGTTAATTCCCGAGTGATTGTGGTTGAGTTTTCTTCCAAGAATCCTAAAACGGCGGAAGCCGTGCCCAATGAAATTATGACTGAATTTCTGAAGTTGCAGAAGGATGCGGGCCTTACCGCGACGCAGGATGCGACCCAGTGGCTTGGTCCGGAGATCGATAGTTTGCGTGAGAAGGTTCGTACAGCCGAGGCAAAAGTTGCTGCGTTTCGGGCCAATTCCGATATTCTTGCCGGTAATAATAGCGGGTTTTTGGCGACCCAACAATTATCCGAAATTTCTTCTGAATTAACCCGGTTGCGCGCTGAGCGTTCTTCGGCTCAGGCTCGGGCGGCTTCCATGGGGAAGGCGTTGAAGAGAGGGTCTTCGCTTGAATCTATCCCGGAAGTTGAAAGTTCTGTGACCGTTCAGCGGCTTCGCCAGAACAAACAAACGGTGAGTGCGCAGATTTCACAATTGTCGATAAGCCTGCTGCCAAACCACCCTCGATTGAAAGCACTGCAATCTCAATTAGCAAATATCGATCGCCAGATTGTAACCGCTGCGAAAAACATTCTCACCGGACTGGAAGATAATGTTGAATTTACCAAGGAAAAAGAATCCGAACTGCGCCGTGAAATGAACAGGCTCAAGTCTGAATCTTCCCGTGTTGGCGAGGCGGAAGTCGGGTTGCGTGCGCTTGAGCGTGAAGCAACGGCAGAACGAGAATTACTGCAGGCCTATCTCAAGCAATTTCGCGAAGCTGCAAGCCGTCAAAACAATCAATTCGCGCCGGTAAATGCCCGGGTGATTTCCAAGGCCAGTCTACCGCTGAAACCATATTTTCCAAAAATCATACCCTATACAATTGCAGGTACTGTGGCTGCGTTGATTTTGAGCATCATGGGCATTCTTGCCTGGGCTTTGCTCAGCGGTCAGGCATTCATAAAACCGGATGTTGTTCGAGAAGTGGCAACGCCTCCGGTTGCTGATAATGATAGTGTGCCGGAAAAATCTCAGATTTATTCCGAGGAGAACGTCACTCAGGTACTCAATATTCTTGGGCAGGCACGGGTTGTGATGATGACAGCGAGCCAGCATCCTGTTTCTTCAATCGGTTGGAAATTTGCGCGTAATCTTGCGCTTAACGGGCGAAAGGTCGCGTTGGTTGATCTTGCTGCTGGTCTTGAAGCCACGGCAAAGATGTTGGGCAGGGTTGATCTGCCAGGTCTTGGTGATGTGATCAATGGCGCCGCACAACTAACCGAAGTGACTTACAGCGACCGTAATTCGTCCGTGCAGATTATTCCTGCTGGCCAAGAACTTACGAGGGATGAAGGGCAGGGGGTGCAGCACCTTTCCCAATTGCTTGATGGTCTGTCCGAGATCTTTGATTTTGTGATTATTGATTGTGGCGGAACCTCAGCAGACGGCATTTATCCGATTGCGCGCGCTGATACTGTTGTGGTGTTGAACACCAGTGGCAATGATATGGAAAGCAGCCTTGTGCTTGAAGACGAGCTTGCCAATCGTGGCTATCAGGAAGTGGTGATGGTGAATGCCCGAGACGCCGCTGACATGTCGCACGCGGCTTAGAATGTTTCCGTTTCACGGAATAATTCTAAGCCGTTTTTGTTCTCACGGCGTATCCAAGCTTTGCTTGGGCTTGCGAAAGCGCGGCGCATTAGCGCCGGACGGCTCTTCGCCGTCTTGAACGCAGATATAGGTAGGGAGTTGGGGAGGTATTATCTTAAGCCTAACTCTCAGTACGGTATTCCGCTTCAATCATTTGGATAGCATCAGCTAGGAGAGTGCGTTGATCACCGGTTTCGCCGGTGGTGTCGCTGCCGAACTTATTTTCAAAAGCCTGCATGGCCGAACGGTAGACACGAAGTCTCATACCCGTGTCCGGGGTGCTCAATCGCCCCAGCGCATTTCTAATATGGCGTTCGTAATTTATCATCTTGCTTTTGCAGGTGTTCTGACTAGATCGTACTAATATTATAGATCGTAGCCATTTGAATACCATAAAATCAATCAAAAATATTTGGCAGAGGCTGTTCTGGCGATGAAAAAGGGGCTTTTATAATGCTTCTGGCCATAGCTGATAGGGTCCCCATCAATTGTGTGTACAACACCTCCGGCGGCTGCCAAAACCGCGTGGCCTGCCGCGATGTCCCATTCCATGGTCGGGCCAAAACGCGGATAGATGTCTGCTTCACCTGCTGCAATCAGGCAAAATTTTAGGGAGGAGCCTGCATTCTTGACGCTAACGACCTTGTTTTTTTCGATGAAGGCTTCCGTTTCGGCATTCAGATGAGAGCGGCTGGCAACCACAATCAAGGCATCGCTATTGGTATCGCGCACGGAGATTGCATCGGCAGAACCTTCGCTGTTTTCTTCAAAGGCACCCAGATTTTTTGCCCCCCAGAAAAGGCGCTTTAGGGCTGGCGCATAGACCATGCCGGCTACTGGTGTTCCATCTTCGATTAAAGCGATATTAATGGTGAACTCGTTGCTTTTATTGATGAATTCTTTTGTGCCATCAATAGGGTCAATCAGGAAGAACCTACCGGTTGAGTGACTGACGGTGTGATTGGCCGCGCGTTCTTCCGTGATGATTGGGATTTCAGGGAAGGCCTTGTTGAGACCATTGACGATGATTTCATCGACGGCCAAATCCGCTGCAGTGAGTGGGCTATTATCGGCCTTTGTCATGATTTTTTCTAGATTGCCATAGTGGTGCATGGCAATTTTTCCACCTTCAAGGCAGAGTTTGCGGGAGATTGAAATTATCTCGTCTAAAGTGTGCATGATTATTTTTCAAAATTGGGTCCGATTTTCCGTGTTATAGGGAAAACATCGATGGTTTTCCACCCTATATTCGCATCGCTTCGGTTCAGGCCTTGCATTTGGTGGTGGTGTGACCCAAAACATCGAATAATAACCGTTCTAACCTGACTTGGTATATTCCATGACCGCATCAACTATCATTGCGCCTTCCATTCTTTCTGCCGATTTTTCCAAACTGGGAAACGAGATTGATGCCATTGTTGAGGCTGGCGCCGACTGGATACATCTGGATGTGATGGATGGGCATTTTGTGCCGAATATTACTTTTGGCCCGCAGGTGATTAAATCCATTCGCGGTCGCACCGATATGGTGTTTGATTGCCATTTGATGATCGCGCCAACGGATGCGTATTTGGCGGCTTTTGCCGATGCTGGCTGCGATATCATTACGGTTCATGCCGAAGCCGGGCCGCATCTGGACCGTTCATTGCAGGCCATCAAGGCGCTTGGGAAAAAGGCAGGAGTGTCGCTCAATCCATCAACGCCGGAAAATGTGATTGAATATGTGCTCGATCGGCTCGATCTTGTTTTGTTGATGACGGTCAATCCTGGATTTGGCGGTCAGAAATTCATTGAGCCGGTGGTTGAAAAGGTGCGCAAGGTTAAAGCTCTGATCGGCAATCGTCCCATCGGTATCGAAATTGATGGTGGTATTACCCCGGAAACCGCGCCTTTGGTTGCCGCTGCCGGAGCCAATGTGCTGGTGGCAGGTTCTGCTATCTTTAAGGATGGCAATCAAAACAATTACGCGCAGAATATTTCTGCTATTCGCAAAGCTTCCAATGACGCGATGTGAAATTTGTGCCTGCACTTGCTTGCGCCGCAAAAGATACTTATCAATTATTCATTCAATTATCTGAGGGGAAAATGAAATGACGCACGCAATTGAAGTTACTGAACATGGCGGGTCCGATGTTCTTGCATGGGTTGAAAAATCCGTTGGTACGCCCGGCCCAGGTCAGGTGCGTATTAAAAGCACAGCTATCGGCCTTAATTTCATCGACGTTTATTTCCGCAGTGGCCTTTATCCCAATGAAACGCCGTTTATCCCGGGCAAAGAAGGCGCGGGTGTTATTATGGAATTGGGCGAAGGGGTGACCAATGTGGCTGTTGGCGACCGGGTCGCCTATTGCAGCTTGATGGGCACCTATGCGGAAGAGCTGATCGCGGATTCCGGGTTTCTTGCCAAGCTGCCGGACGGTATTTCCGATGAGGTTGGTGCTTCAATCATGCTCAAAGGTCTGACAGCGCATTATTTGCTACACCTCACTTACCCACTCAAAAAAGGTGAAACTATCCTTTTTCATGCTGCAGCTGGCGGCGTAGGGCTGATTGCATGCCAGTGGGCCAAACTTATTGGCGCTACTGTGATTGGTACGGTTGGTTCTCCTGAAAAAGCAGAGCTGGCGAAAGCCAATGGTTGCGACCATACGATCCTTTATCGTGACGAAGATTTTGTTGAGAAGGTGAAAGAAATCACCGGCGGCAAGGGCGTTGATGTGGTTTATGACAGCATCGGCAAGGATACTTTCAATCAGTCTCTGGATTGCCTCAAAAAGCGCGGCATGATGGTTTCATTTGGTAATGCTACCGGTCCGGTTGCTGTGCCAAATCTTGGTATTTTGGCCGCGAAGGGCGCGCTTTACGTCTGCCGTCCGACCTTGTTCACTTATATCGATACGCCAGAAGCATTTGTAGAAAATTGTGACGTGCTGTTTGGGATGGTTGAAAGCGGCAAGATTGACATCACCATTGGCCAGAAATTTGCGCTCAAGGATGCTGCTAAAGCTCATGATGCTCTTGAAGGTCGTGCCACGATTGGTTCAACCGTACTGATCCCATAGGGTTACTTAGCGCTAAAGCACGCTAAATAAGTATCAGCGATCTGGCGGATGAGGTTCTCGTAAAACATGGAACCGGCCGCCAGATTGTTTCCCATTGCATCGAGGGTTCCAAGTTTTGCTGTCGTGCCTTCTATCAAGGTGCCGAGGATGGCCGAATTTTCGCCGGCCTCTCCAAAGACGCAAGGAATGTCCGTCTGCTTGATCTCTTTGCGCAATTTAACAAGGGTTTTTGCGCCCACCGTGCCGTTTTGTTCAATAGCATTCCCCTCTTTCAAACCAAAATTGGAATTGAATCCGCGATAGGTATCGTGCAGCGTCATGAAATGTGCGTTTGAAAAAGGAGACAGGGACGCCTTGATTTCCGAGTTCATGGTTTTTAATTGTTGGACAAGGTTTTCGGCATTTTTTTGATAGTTGGATTTGTTTTCCGGGTCGGTTGCGATGATCAGTTCGGTTAGCGGAGAGATCAAGGCGATTGCCTGTTGGGGATTGGTCCACCAATAGACGTTTTGTTTGATGAGATGCGAACTCAGATCGTGAATTTGAGTGGTGTTGGGCACGGAGTCCAGAGCGTTTTCGATGTAAGGTTCGATATCTGCTCCCATCCATAAAACGGCGTTGGCCCTGTGAAGTTTGCGAATGGTCGAAGGCTTCAAGCTCATATGATGGATGGATGTGATGCCGTCAATTATTAGCATGGGGGAAGCGTTTTTGCCGGTAATGCTTGCGACCAGAGAATGAAGTGGTTTGGTTGATACGCTGATGTCGTTGGCCACGGCTTTGCCATAGGGAAGAGCCAACATGACAATTGCAGTTAAGGTGAACCGGGAGAAAATTTTAAACGTCACGTGTTTTAATCACTATCAATGTGCAAATATTTTGCTGGCAATGTGCAGACATTTTGCTGGCTAAGGGAGGGAATTATGTTAGTTATAATCCCCACTCATGATCTGAAAGCTGCTCGATTGTCAACAAGTGCTCCTTCACCAAATAGCGATGACCAATTGCTGGTTGCCTTGCATAATGTGGGGGTGAACCGCGATGGGCGCTGGCTTATTCGCGGCATAGATATCAAGGTTCGGCGCGGCGAAATCGTGACGCTGGTGGGGCCAAATGGTTCCGGTAAAAGTACGTCGGCAAAAGTCGCCTTGGGGATTATCAAGCCGGATGAGGGAAGTGTGCAGCGCGATCCGAGGTTGCGCGTTGGTTATGTGCCGCAGAAATTTGATATTGAAGCCACATTGCCGCTCACAGTAACGCGGCTGCTTAACCTCACCGCGCATCATAAAAAACATGAAATTGCAGAGGCGCTGGAAATGGTCGGCGTTAGTCAACATGCCCAATCCAGAGTGCAGTCACTCTCCGGTGGTGAATTCCAGCGTGTGATGATGGCAAGGGCGATGTTGCGCAAGCCTGATTTGTTGGTGCTTGATGAACCAGCGCAAGGGGTCGATTTTTCCGGCGAGATTGCGCTTTATGATTTGATCAAGGATATTCGCAATCAGACCCAATGTGGTGTCTTGCTGATTTCCCATGATTTGCATTTGGTGATGGCTGAAACGGATGTTGTGATTTGTCTCAATGGTCATGTTTGTTGTACTGGCAGCCCGCAGGCGGTGAGCGAGAGTGCTGAATATCGAGAATTATTCGGTGCCCGCGCTGTCGAAGGGTTGGCGGTTTATCAGCATCATCACGATCACACTCATCTGCCCGATGGCAAGGTGAAGCATTCGGACGGTTCTATTACCGACCACTGTCACCCGGATGACGGGCACCACCATGATTGATGATTTTTTTGTTCGTGCGATTTTGGCCGGTATTGGAATTGCGATTATTGCCGGGCCGTTGGGATGTTTCGTTGTATGGCGGCGCATGGCCTATTTCGGCGACACCATGGCGCACTCGGCTTTGCTCGGTGTGGCGCTGGGGTATTTTTTCGGGATAAATATTGAGTTAAGCGTATTGATTGTCGGGGTGGTGATCGCGCTGATCTTGTTGTTTCTCGAACGCGATGGGAGATTGCCACGCGATGCGCTGCTTGGAGTGTTATCTCATTCGACGTTGGCGATTGGGCTGGTGATCATGGCGCTGATGACTTCGCTGAACTTTGATTTGATGCATCTTTTGACTGGCGATATTCTTTCGGTGACCAAGTTTGATTTGTACATGATTTATGGTGCAGGCAGCTTGGTGATGGTGGGTATTATCTGGTTATGGCGCCCCTTGCTAGCATCAACCGTCAATGAAGAAATGGCCATTGCGGAAGGTATGAAGCCTGAAATTGCACGGGCCGGGTTCTTGATGTTGATGGCATTGTTAATCGCGATTGCGATCAAAATTGTCGGCATATTGTTGATTACATCCTTGTTGATTATCCCGGCAGCAACCGCGCGTCGGTTGATAGGCTCTCCAGAGCAAATGGCCGTTGCTGCTTCGTTGATTGGTGTCGTATCGGTATGCGGTGGTTTGTTTTCTTCTTATGAATTCGACACGCCAACAGGGCCGTCTATCGTGGTGGCGGCGCTGGCGCTGTTCATAATTTCCCATCTGATTTCAATGAATGCGAAGAATAAGAGCTAAATGGAAAACCCAAAAGCATTTTTACAAAGCCTATTCGAAGCAGCGGTGGAAGCTGCCGATCCGGCGCGTAACATTACCTCGTTCTTGCCAGAACCTCCTAAAGGACGGTTGATTATTGTTGGTGCTGGTAAAGCTTCAGCGCAGATTGCTGCGGCGTTTGAAAGTGCATGGGAAGAGGCTGGTCACGGTGCTGTCGAAGGGCTTGTAGTGACGCGCTACGGCTTTGGTGTGGAATGTAAAAATGTTGAAATTATTGAAGCTTCGCACCCGGTTCCTGATGCTGCTGGGCTAGTGGCATCGAATAGAATTTTAGAAACGGTTTCAAACCTCAGCGAAGACGACCTCGTGATTGCGGTGATTTCTGGAGGAGGCTCAGCGCTTCTGCCTGCTCCGCCTGAGGGCGTAAGTCTTGGAGATGAGATTGCGCTAAATGAAGTGTTGCTTGCTTCGGGTGCTCCCATCTCCGCAATGAATTGCGTGCGTAAACAAGTGTCTCGTATCAAAGGCGGGCGGCTTGCCATGCAGGCTTATCCTGCGAAGGTGCTATCGTTGATTGTGTCTGATATTCCCGGCGATAATCCTGCCCATGTGGCTTCCGGCCCGACTGTGCCTGATATGGGGACGTTGGCTGAGGCGCGTGATATCGTGGCGCGATATAAAATGGCATTGCCGCAATCAATCATTGATCATTTGAACCACGATGCTTCGGATGCTCCGCGTCCAGATGATGCCAAGCTTAGCCGCAACGAATATCACATCATTGCTTCTGCACGTGTATCCTTGCATGCGGCGGCGGAACTTTCGCGGGAAAAAGGTGTTCCGGCTGTCATCCTCTCGGATTCCGTGGAGGGCGAAACACGCGAAATTGCCCGTATGCACGGCGCGATGGCACGGGAAATTCTGGTGATGGATCAGCCATTTAAAAAGCCGATATTGATGCTTTCTGGCGGAGAGACAACGGTTACCCTTAACGGGAACGGCAAGGGTGGCCCGAATTCTGAATTTCTGCTCTCATTGGCTCTGGAAATTGACGGGTTTGATAATATCTATGCATTGTCGGCTGATACCGACGGCATTGATGGCAGTCAGGATAATGCAGGTGCCTTTGGTGATGGTACGACGATTACCCAAATGCGTGAGGCGGGAATTGATCCAGCCGCGCTGCTTGCCAATAATGATGCGTGGTCGGCGTTTGATGCTGTCGACGAGTTATTCGTCTGTGGACCGACCGGAACCAATGTGAATGATTTTCGTGCAATTTTGATTACAGGAAACAAAAATGACTGATGATATAAACCCGACTTTGTTCAACTGGAACGGACCTTTGGGGTTGCCGGAATATGATAAATTTACCGATGATGATTTCGACGCGGCATTTGAATATGCTTTGCCGCGTCATCTGGCAGAGATCGATGCGATTGCCAATAATACGGATGCGCCGACATTTGAAAATGTGATTGAAGCGCTGGAATTGTGTGGCGATGAACTTTCGAAAGTTTCTGCGATTTTCTGGAATTTAACCGGCTCTTGCACCAATGACACATTGCAGGCGCTGGAGCGTAAACTGGCTCCTGAAATGGCCGAGCATCAGTCTAAAATTACTATGAATGCCAAATTGTTCAGCCGAATTGATGCGGTTTATGAACAGCGTGACAGTCTTGGCCTAAGCCCTGAAGCTTTGCGTGTTCTTGAAAAAACCTGGAAAGGCTTTGCCCGTTCAGGTGCGAAGCTTGAAGGCGAGAAGCAGAAACGCCTTGCCGAAGTTAATCAACGGCTTGCGATGCTCGGCACGAATTTTGCCCAGAACATGTTGGCCGATGAGAGTGGTTATTCGCTGATTATTGAAGATGAAGACAAGCTCGCGGGTCTGCCTGATTTTCTGCTGGCTAATATGGCGATGGCGGCTGAGGAGAAGGGGCATAAGGGCAAACATGCGGTGACGCTTTCACGCTCGATCATTGAGCCGTTTCTTGCATTTTCGTCTAATCGGGAATTACGGGAAGAAACATTCAAGGCATGGGTGGCGCGCGGTGAACATGAAGGCGACAAGGATAACCGCCCGATTGTGCGTGAGACTGTGAAACTTCGCGCTGAAAAGGCTGCATTGTTGGGTTACGAGAGTTTTGCGGCATTCAAGCTTGATGATACGATGGCAAAGACCACCGAAAACGTCTCCGAACTTCTGCAAACGGTCTGGAAAAAAGCCAAGGCCAAAGCGGCAGTTGAAGCTGAGGATTTAGCTAAACTGATTGCTGGCGAGGGCAAAAACCATTCGGTTGCTCCATGGGATTGGCGCTATTATTCTGAGAAATTACGCACCGAGCGTTATTCCTACAATGAGGCTGAGGTGAAAGCCTATTTCCAATTGGATAAGATGGTGGATGCAGCTTTTGATACGGCTGGCCGATTGTTTGGCATCACGTTCAAAGAGCATTTTGGCGTTGCTGCTTATCATGAGAATGTTCGGGTGTTTGAAGTGTTCAACGCTGATGGCAAGCAAATTGCTATTTTCCTTGCAGACTATTTTGCTCGCAGTTCCAAGCGTTCCGGCGCATGGATGAGCGGATTGGAGCATCAACATAAATTGGGTGAAGGGGCGATCCCGATTATCCTCAATACGATGAATTTTGCGCAGGCACCGGAAGGTGAGCCGGTGTTGATCAGCATGACGGATGCTAAAACCCTGTTCCATGAATTTGGCCATGCCTTGCACGGGATGCTCTCCAATGTGACCTATCCTTCGGTTTCCGGCACTTCGGTGGCGCGAGATTTTGTGGAATTGCCTTCGCAATTGTTTGAACATTGGCTGACCGTGCCGGAAATTCTTACCAAATATGCGGTTCGTCATGATACTGGCGAGCCGTTGCCGGAAGATTTGCTGGCTAAGGTTCTGGAATCTGAAACGTTCAATTCTGGTTTTGAGAATGTGGAATTCACCTCATCCGCATTGGTGGATATGGAATTTCATGCACTGGATGAGAATGCTGCCAGTGATGTTGACCCGATGGCATTTCAAAATGAGAAGCTTGCTGCGTTTGGCATGCCATCTGAAATTGTCATGCGCCATGCAACGCCACATTTTGCCCATGTGTTTGCGGGTGACGGTTATTCCGCCGGCTATTATTCTTACATGTGGTCCGGGGTTTTGGACGCGGATGCTTTCCGGGCCTTTGAAGAAGCCGGTGACGCATTTGACGCAGAGACGGCGGCTAAATTGCTGCGCTATATTTATTCATCCGGTGGTTCGATGGACCCTAAAGATGCCTATAAGGCGTTTCGTGGTTCTCTGCCAAATCCGGATGCATTGCTTGAACAACGTGGTTTGAAGGACGCATAATATGTCAGATAGAATTGTAATCGCAGGTGCGCAAAGAACGCCGATGGCTGGTTTTCAGGGCGAGTTTTCGTCTGTTACTGCGCCAGAGCTAGGTGGTGTCGCTGTGAAGGCTGCAATCGCTGCTGCCAAGGTAGATGCTTCCGATATTGATGAAATCATCATGGGTTGCGTATTGCCTGCGGGTATTGGGCAAGCTCCGGCGCGTCAGGCTGGTTTTGCTGGTGGTTTGGGCAAGGAAGTTCCTGCGACCACATTGAATAAGATGTGTGGTTCGGGCATGAAAACCGTGATGATGGCGCATGATCAGCTTATAGCTGGCAATGGTGATGTGATTGTTGCTGGCGGCATGGAATCCATGACCAATGCGCCATATTTACTGGATAAAATGCGTAATGGTGCCCGTATTGGGCATGCTCAGGTGATCGATCATATGTTTCTCGATGGGCTGGAAGATGCCTATGACAAGGGGCGTTTGATGGGCACGTTTGCTGAGGATTGTGCCGAGAAATATCAGTTTACCCGCGAAGCTCAGGATGAATATGCGCTTCGTTCGTTGAAAAACGCACTGGATGCTGAGGAAGCCGGGCATTTTAAAAATGAAATTTCGATGGTGACTGTGACCAATCGCAAGGGTAGTACGGATGTTGTTTCTGACGAGCAACCGCGCAATGCGCGGCCAGATAAAATTCCGCAATTGAAGCCTGCGTTTAAAAAAGACGGGACGATAACCGCTGCCAATGCTTCGTCTATTTCCGATGGTGCTGCTGCTTTGGTTTTGACCCGCGAGAGCGTTGCCAAGGAAAAGGGGATGGAAATCCGTGCTGTGATTTTGGGCCATTCGAGCCATGCTCAGGAGCCGGGCTGGTTTACCACTGCGCCCGTTCCTGCCGCGACTAAGTTGCTGGCGAAAATTGGCTGGGACAAAGGCGATGTGGACCTTTGGGAGGTCAATGAAGCCTTTGCTGTGGTGCCGATGGCATTCATGCGTGAATTTGGTTTAGAGCGTGATCTGGTGAATGTTCACGGCGGCGCATGTGCGCTGGGGCATCCTGTGGGGGCGTCTGGCGCGCGTATCATCGTGACGCTTTTGAACGCGCTGGAAACTTACGACAAGAAACGCGGCATTGCTGCAATTTGTATCGGTGGCGGTGAGGGAACCGCCATCGCAATTGAAAGGGTATAATATGAAACTGGATAATTCTCTTGCGGCGGTCGTCACAGGCGGCGGCTCGGGCCTTGGTGAAGCAACCGCGCGGGCATTGGCCGCTGCTGGTGTAAAGGTCGGAATATTCGATTTGAACGAAGAAGCGGGCAACCGTGTTGCCGGTGAAATCGGCGGGACTTTTGCCAAGGTGGATGTTTCCGATAGTGCATCCGTCACGGCAGGTTTTGAGGTTATTCGCGCTGCCAACGGGCAGGAAAGCATTTGCGTCAACTGCGCCGGTGTTGGCTTTGCTGCCAAGACGATTGACCGGGAAGGCAAGGCTCATGATCCTGCGCTGTTCGGCAAAATTGTTGGCATCAATCTGATTGGCACCTTTAATGTGGCGAGTCAAAGCGCTGCTGGCATGGTGACACAAGATCCCAAGAATGATGATGGTGAGCGCGGTGTTATTATCAATACGGCTTCTGTCGCAGCCTTTGACGGACAGGTGGGGCAGATTGGCTATGGTGCTTCCAAGGCTGCTGTGGCTGGCATGACGCTTCCTATGGCACGCGATCTTTCTCGCGATGGTGTGCGTGTGATGACCATCGCGCCGGGCCTGTTTGGTACGCCGATGCTGAAAGGCATGCCGGAAGAAGTGCAGACCGCTCTTGCGGCCATGGTGCCGTTTCCTTCGCGCCTTGGTGAGCCTGATGAATATGCCCGTCTTGCGGTGCATATTTGCGAAAATAGCATGTTAAACGGAGAAACCATCCGTCTTGATGGTGCCATTAGAATGGCTCCTAGATAAGCTGTGGCACCGCGATGCATCATGTTTCAAGGGACTGGTTCCGATGTGGGTAAAACCGTATTGGTGGCTGGCCTCTGCCGTGTTGCGAAGAACCGTGGGATCAATGTTGCGCCGTTTAAGCCGCAAAATATGTCCAATAACGCTGCCGTTGCTGATCCGGATAAATATGGCGATGGCGGGGAGATAGGGCGCGGACAATGGTTGCAGGCGCTGGCCTGTGGTCGACCTGCTTCTGTGCATATGAACCCGGTGCTTTTGAAACCTCAATCGGCGATTGGTTCGCAGGTGGTGGTGCAGGGCAAGGTGATTGGCACGGCCAAGGCACGTGAATATCAATCGATGAAGCCGCAATTACTTGCTTCGGTGATGGATAGTTTTTCAAAAATCAGTGACGATGCCGATCTCGTTCTGGTCGAGGGGGCAGGGTCGCCTGCCGAGATAAATTTGCGTGCTGGTGACATCGCTAATATGGGCTTTGCTTGTGAAGCTAATGTGCCGGTGGTGCTGGTGGGCGATATTGATCGTGGTGGTGTGATTGCTTCCATCGTTGGCACCCATACGATTTTGCCGGAGATTGATCGGGCGATGATTGCCGGATTTTTGATCAATAAATTCCGTGGTGATATCTCGCTTTTTGATGATGGTTTGCTGGAGATTAGCAAATATACCGGATGGCCATCCTTTGGAATTTTGCCTTATCTTGATGCTGTTCGTCGCCTGCCTGCTGAGGATTCTGTGGCGCTGGATAGGCTTGTTTCCGAAGGTAAGTCAGGGGTGAAGATTGTTGTTCCTGTACTCGGGAAAATTGCGAATTTTGATGATTTTGATCCTTTGCGGGTGGAACCCGGTGTTGATTTGGTTTTCTTGCGGAAAGGCGAATCGTTTCCTGCTGATGCGGATATGATTATTCTGCCCGGTTCGAAATCCACCATCGCTGATTTATTGGAATTGCGAGCCAATGGTTGGGAACAGCCTATCAAGGATCATGCGGCTAACGGTAAGCAAGTGATTGGCATCTGTGGTGGCTATCAAATGCTTGGTCAAATTATTTCTGACCCCAATGGGCTGGAAGGGGAGGCACGCAGTATTGCTGGGCTTGGGCTTCTCAATGTGGAAACTGTTCTGCATCCGGAGAAAGTTACACGGAATTCTAATCCGGATTCGGTTGAATTTGATGTGGCTTTAACCGGCTATGAAATTCATATGGGGGCAACGAGTGGCCCTGAATGTATTCGTCCGATGATAAAACTGGATGGACGTCGTGACGGAGCGGTATCTGCCGATGGCACGGTGCGTGGATGCTATCTGCACGGGTTGTTTGGTAGTGATGACTATCGCCATAAACTGCTTGAGGGGCTGGGGGGGCGTGCTCAGGTTTCCTCCTACCGTGAAAGCGTTGAAACGGCGCTTGATGAACTTGCTGAACAGATTGAACAGCATCTCGATGTGGATGCTATGTTTGATTTGTCTTTAAAATAACCTTCGCACTTTCCACAAACAGCCATTTATTGTCGCAAATTGATTGACCTTGCTGCGATATACAGTTTACACATGAGGTGAGTGGTTCCCGATTATGGCCTCAGGCTACGGGACTAAAAGGGAATGGAACGGACTGACCCAATCAGGGAGTTCGTAATCCAGCCGACCCCGCGACTGTAATGTAGCGAGGTTTTGCTTATATCCACTGTGTGCTTTCGGGGACATGGGAAGGGAAGTAAAACCGTTTGAGTTGCTAGCCAGGAGACCTGCCATTTGAGTGACACCAAAATTGGTGCGCTGTATTTGAAACATTTGGGCAACCACGGAGGTTGATATGCTCTCACAAACTAACACACAGGCCAATTCACTGGCCATTCCGGCCATTGATAATAAACTGATCGCAACCGTTGCATTTGCGGCGTTGTTTGGGTCTTGCTTGCTTTATTTCGTAGCGTTTGCGCATTCGGACGTTCTGCATAATGCAGCGCACGATACGCGTCACTCGATTACAGCTCCCTGTCACTAAGCTTTTTTGATGCTTGTAAGAGTTTTGCTGGCAGCTATGCTAGCGGGCGTGTTGGCTGGTGCTTTCGCCACAGCCGCCCAATCTGTACGCGTCAATCCGCTGATTATTGAAGCCGAGAAGTATGAAGGCGAAGGTGGTCATCATAGTCACGCTCCTGCCGAACATGCTCATGAGGCAACGGAAACTGCTGAAAATGTTGAACATTCTCATGATGCTACCGCATCTGAGGAGGTTGAAGCATGGGCTCCGGAAGATGGTTTTGAACGGGTGTTCTTTACTCTGGTTTCAAACATTCTCGTTGGTGTTGCGTTCTCGCTAATTCTGACGGCAGCTATATTGCTTGCCCGCCAACAAATCTCGTTGCAAAGTGGGTTGGTTTGGGGATTGGCTGGGTTTGTGGTCTTTGTGCTTGCGCCGAATTTCGGTCTGTCGCCGGAACTTCCGGGCATGCCTGCTGCTGATTTGAATGAACGTCAGACATGGTGGCTGGCAACGGTTGTGGCGACTGCCGGTGGTCTTGCACTGTTTGCATTTTCCAAAAAGATACCGTTGTTGATTGCCGGTGCCTTGCTGATTGCTGCGCCTCATGTTTATGGAGCGCCGTTGCCTGAAAGCCATGAAACTGCAGTGCCTGCAGGATTAGCTGTGGAGTTCGCGGTGGCAACGATTGTTACTTCTGGCTTGTTCTGGCTTTTGCTTGGTGGCGTTTTGGGTAACTTCCTGCAACGCGCGTTGCTTGCCGAGGCGAAAGATACGGCCACGGCATGAGCCTTGAATCAGAGCAAGGTTGCAATGTTACTTTTGTTTTAGGCGGGGCACGCTCCGGCAAAAGCAAATTTGCAGAAGACCTTGTTCTGAAAATGGGACTTAAGCCCATTTACCTTGCTACAGGCCGTGCGCTCGACGAAGAAATGGGCGAGCGCATCGCCATCCATCAGGAGCGGCGCGGGGCTGAATGGGAAACGGTTGAAGAACCGCTGGCGCTGGTCGATGCGCTGCAATCAAGTGCTTATTCGGGGCGGGTGATTTTGGTGGATTGCCTTTCACTCTGGGTGACGAATTTGATGATGGCAAAGGCTGACGTCGCAAAAGAATCTGCAGCGCTTGCTGCCCTTCTTGGTGAGATCAAAGTGCCGGTGGTACTGGTGTCCAACGAGGTGGGGATGGGTATTATCCCGGATAATGCCATGGCACGGCGCTATATGGATTTGGCTGGCGATGTGAACCAACGCGTTGCCCACGCTGCATCCGAAGTGTATTTTGTGGTATCCGGCATGCCGCTGAAAATGAAATAGGAAACGACATTATGGACGCACAAAAAATTCCTGCAACGGTGATTACCGGGTTTCTGGGCGCTGGTAAAACCACGCTGATCCGTAATATGTTGATGACTGCAAATGGTCGCCGTATCGCGCTTATTATCAATGAGTTTGGCGACTTGGGTGTTGATGGCGAAGTGCTGAAAGGCTGCGGCATTGAGAGCTGTACCGAGGACGATATTATCGAACTCAATAATGGTTGCATTTGTTGCACGGTAGCCGATGATTTTGTGCCGACCATCACCAAATTGCTGGCGCGTGAAAACCCGCCTGAGCATATTGTGATTGAAACTTCCGGTCTGGCATTGCCGCAACCATTGGTGAGTGCGTTTAATTGGCCGGAAATTCGCGAGAAGGTGACCGTTGATGGCGTGGTAACTGTTGTTGATAGCCGCGCTGTTGCCGATGGGCGCTTTGCCCATGATGTGGCGAAAGTGGAGGCTCAGCGCGCAGAAGACGAGGCGCTGGACCATGATAGCCCGCTGGAAGAATTGTTTGAAGACCAGATCTCTTGCGCCGATATGATTGTGCTGAATAAGTCCGATCTGGTCGATGGGGATGATCTGGATAAGTTGCAGGCGGAACTGGGAAAACAGATTTCGCGGTCCGTGAAATTTGTGCGTGCGGCCAATGGTTCGCTTGGGGCTGATGTGCTGCTTGGTCTTGCCAGTGCCAGCGAGAACGATATTCAAAACCGTAAATCCCATCATGAAATGCACCATGATGAGCATCACGGCGATGAGGGTGATTTTCATCATCACGAGCATGATCATGATGAGTTTGAGAATTTTGTTGTGGCTGGAAATTCGATTGGCGATATCAAGGCGCTGCTCAAAGGTTTGAAGCCAGTGATTGAAGCCCATGATATTTTGCGTCTCAAGGGTTTTGTACATGTGGAAGGCAAGCCCATGCGGCTGGTTATTCAGGCGGTTGGTAACCGGATCGATCATTATTTTGATCGTGAATGGCAGGCCGATGAAGCAAAAACCAGCAATCTGGTGGTGATCGGTCTTGCGGGGCTGGACCAGACTAAGATATCGGCTGATATCTCGAAATTGTTCGGCTAAATCATGCATCTGCTGCTTGCCCAACAAGGTGCGATCCATGAGGGCGATGAGGCGATTGATCTTGGCCAGTCGCCCGGTGATATTGTGTTTCTTTCGGCTGCGGATACTGAACTTGCAAGCGTGGCTGAGGCCTGTAATGGGCGCGATGAGAGCGCGCCAAGCGTGCGGCTTGCCAATTTGATGCAGCTTTCCCACCCCATGTCGGTGGATGTTTATGCCGAGAAGACGCTTCATGCAGCTAAACTGATTGTTGTTCGGGTGCTTGGTGGCGAGAGCTACTGGTCTTATGGGCTGGAGAAGTTGCTGGAAACCGCGCTGGATAACGATATCAAGCTGGTGGTTTTGCCGGGGGACGATAAACCCGATCCGGGGCTTGATCGTTTTAATACCGTAGATGGGAAGACGACCCGCCAGTTCTGGGCTTACCTCACCGAAGGTGGTCCGCAAAATGCGCGTAGCTTCTTGGCGCTCGCGGACCATTTGTTGGGGCAGCGCGATATGCCTACTGATCCTGTTCCTTTGCTGAAAGCTGGTGTTTGGTGGCCGGATAAAGGGATTTGTGGTCTGTCAGATTTGCCGTGGCAGGCGGATAGGCCCGTTGTAGCGATCAGTTTTTATCGGGCTTTGGTTCAATCAGGCGGTCTTGGTGCGATCACGGCGCTGATTGAAGCGTTGGAAAAACGGGGCATGAATGTGCTTCCGGTGTTTATTTCCAGCCTCAAAGATCCGGTATCCGTTGCGACTTTGCGTGAGTTATTTTCCCAGTCTTCGCCTTCTGTGGTGCTGAATGCTACCGGTTTTGCCGTATCTTCCATGAATGGCAAGCATAATGGCACTGTGCTGGACGAAGATGAACGGGTGGTTTTGCAGGTGGTGCTATCAAGTTCTTCGAAAGAAGCCTGGAAAGAATCGGCCCAAGGGCTGACATCACGCGATTTAGCGATGAATATCGCTTTACCTGAGGTGGATGGACGGGTGTTTGCGCGGGCCATCGCGTTCAAGAGTGCTGGCGTTTTTAATCCCGATGTGGAAGCCAGTCTTGTGGCCCATGAGCCGGAGCAAAGCCGGATAGATTTTGCGGCGGAATTGGCGGCAAAATGGGTTGCTTTGCGAGTTTCCAAACCAAGTGAGCGCAAAGTTGCGATTATTCTGGCGAATTATCCAAACCGCGATGGGCGGCTTGGCAATGGTGTTGGTCTTGATACGCCTGCGGGTACGCTGAATGTGCTCAATTCGCTGGCGGAGCAGGGTTATGAAACGGGTGAATATCCATCTGATGGCGATGCGCTGATCAATTATTTGCAGGATGGGCCAACCAATGCTGCGACCGATGGTCGTGTCATTCGTGAAATGATTTCTTTGAATCAATACAATGTGTTATTTCAATCTCTTTCCAAAGAGATTCAGAATCAAATCACGGAAAAATGGGGTGAGCCAGAAGGTGATCCTTATTTTCTGGCCGGAGAACAGGCGCTTGCTTTGCCTTTGGCGAAGTTCGGCAATGTGGTTGTCGGTATTCAGCCTGCTCGCGGCTATAATGTTGATCCGAAAGAAACTTATCACTCGCCTGATCTGGTGCCGCCCCATGGTTATCTGGCCTTTTATGGCTGGTTGCGTGGGGAGTTTGGTGCCCATGCCTTTATTCATATGGGCAAGCACGGCAATCTGGAATGGTTGCCCGGTAAGGCGCTGTCTTTGAGCGAGACCTGCTTTCCCGAAGCTGTTTTGGGACCGGTGCCTCATCTTTATCCATTCATTGTAAATGATCCGGGTGAGGGGACGCAGGCAAAACGGCGGACTTCTGCGGTTATTATCGATCATCTGACCCCGCCTTTAACCCGTGCCGAGAGCTATGGCCCGTTGCGCGATCTAGAAGCACTGGTGGATGAATATTACGAGGCCAGCGGTGTTGACCCTCGGCGGTTGGTGCTTCTGAAAAAGCAAATTCTGGAATTGATTTCTGATATCGGTCTCGATGAGGACGCCGGTATTTCTGACGATGATAATAACGATAGCAAGTTTGAAAAACTTGATGCCTATCTCTGCGATTTGAAAGAAATGCAGATCCGTGATGGGCTGCATATCTTTGGAGAATCTCCACAAGGGCGATTGCTGACCGATTTGATTGTGGCATTGACGAGGGTGCCGCGCGGGACGGGCGAGGGCAGTGAACAAAGTCTGCAGCGGGCGATCTCGATAGATTTGTTTGGCAAGGATGCCTTTGATCCGCTCGATTGCGAAATGGAAAAGCCATGGGTTTTGGCGAAACCTGAGATGTTGGTTGCGGTTAGCGACGATCTTTGGCGCAGTAATGGTGATGTGGTTGAACGCATTGAATTGCTTGCAGCCAAGCTGGTAGCGGGTGAATGCGATCTGTTGCCCGAATGGGTGAATACCAAACTTGTGCTGGAATATATCCGTGAAACCCTTCATCCGGATGTTGAAGCTTGTGGGCATTTCGAAATTAAAGGCCTTTCCTTGGGGCTCAGTGGCAGGTTTGTGCCGCCGGGTTCATCTGGTGCGCCAACTCGGGGACGGCTTGATGTGTTGCCGACCGGACGGAATTTTTATTCGGTAGATAGCCGCTCTGTGCCAACGCCTGCGGCCTGGGAATTGGGACAAAAATCAGCGGAGCTTCTGGTGATCCGTTTCCGGCAGGATAATGGCGAATGGCCGACATCCTTCGGGCTTTCTGCTTGGGGAACGTCGAACATGCGTACAGGCGGTGATGACATTGCTCAGGCGCTGGCATTGATTGGGGCAAAGCCTGTTTGGGACCATGCTTCGCGGCGGGTGACTGGCTATGAAATTATCACACTGGCCGAACTTGGCAGACCGCGTGTGGATGTGACCTTGCGCATTTCCGGGTTTTTCCGTGATGCTTTTCCTGCGCAAATTGAACTTTATGACCGGGCAATTCGGGCTGTTGGAGCATTGGATGAGCCCGAGAAGGACAACCCGATTGCGTTGCGGATGAACGAGGCACGGACAAAGCATTTGGCTGATGGGCTTGATGAAGAAGAAGCTGAGCGACGTGCTGGCTTTAGAATATTTGGTTCAAAACCCGGAGCCTATGGCGCTGGCCTGCAGGCTTTGATCGATGAAAAAGGCTGGGATCGTCGCGGTGATTTGGCCGAGGCTTATCTTGCTTGGGGCGGCTATGCTTACGGAGCGAAAGAAGAAGGCAGCGAGCAACGTGAAGTGTTCAAGGAACGCTTGGCCGGTGTGGAGGCGGTCATTCACAATCAGGATAATCGCGAGCATGATTTGCTGGATTCCGATGATTATTACCAGTTCGAAGGCGGGATGACGGCTGCGATTGAAGAGGTTTCCGGTGTGATGCCGAGTGTCTATCACAATGATCATTCAAGGCCCGAAAAGCCGGTGATACGGGCGCTAGAAGAAGAGATTGCGCGGGTGGTTCGTGCCCGTGTTGTTAATCCAAAATGGATCGCCGGTGTCATGCGTCATGGCTATAAAGGCGCGTTTGAAATGGCGGCGACGCTTGACTATCTGTTTGCCTTTTCGGCGACGACTGGTGCTGTGCGCAATCATCATTTTGAACTGGTTTATGAAGCATATCTCGCCGACGAAGATGTTTTAGATTTTCTGAAAGAGAAAAACCCCCATGCCCTTCGTGAAATGGCGGAACGTTTTTTAGAGGCTGAAGAGCGGGGCTTATGGACTCCGCGCTCGAATTCAGCGAAATTCCAATTGCAAGCTCTTACCGAACTGAGGAAATAACATGGCCGAAAAATCTGACCGTCTGAAAAATATGAGTGAAGAAGAACTTGATGTTCGCCACGCTGACAAGATGAAAAAGAAGAAAGCTGCCCGCGATAAAATTATCGCCACTAAAACCATCGAAAAGGGCCTGACGATTATTCATACCGGCAAGGGCAAGGGTAAATCCACAGCAGCATTCGGCATGATTTTCCGGGCACTCGGTAATGGCATGAAGGTTGGTATCGTGCAATTTGTGAAGGGTAAATGGGGAACCGGTGAACGGGTTGTGCTGGAAAAATTTGGCGACCAAGTGCAAATGGCCACCATGGGCGAGGGCTTTACGTGGGAGACACAGGATCGCCAGCGCGACATTCAGGCGGCAAAAGATGCTTGGGAAAAAGCCAAATCCATGATGATGGATGAAGATCTTGATATGGTTTTATTCGATGAACTGAACATTGTGCTGCGTTATGATTATCTCGCCGTCGATGACATCATTGAAGCGTTGAAAGCAAAGCCTGAGATGAAACACGTCATCATCACCGGTCGCAACGCCAAGGAAGAACTGATTGAGTTTGCTGATCTGGTGACAGAGATGGAAATGATCAAACACCCGTTCCGCTCCGGTGTTAAGGCGCAGGTTGGAATTGAGTTTTAGGACCGCGAAAGTTTCCGGGTGTAACCCCAAATCGTCGTTTGAACACCCTGCAGAATGCGGCCTCGGATTTGTAACCAACGCTACTGGCAATAATCGATAATGGTTCGGATGTTTCTTGAATGCGCGTGCGGGCGAATTGCATGCGCCATTGGGTGAGATAATTCATTACTGGTTTGCCAACCAGTTTGGTGAAACGTTCAGAAAAGGCAGAGCGAGACATCCCGATTTTCCTCGCCAGCGACATCACACTCCAGTTGTGTTCGGCGCTCGATGGATAGCAACAAGTGCGCGGCCGATTTTTTTGTCGCGTAGGGCGGCCAGCCAGCCCTGTTATGATGGTTTCTCCGCCCGGTTTCAAAGCTCCCGCCTCAAGACAGATGAATTTCAAGGTGCTTTGTAACCAATTCCCGACATCCCCATCCCAATTGTTGATTTGTAGAACTTCGGGCAATGCCTTGATAAGATTTTGTTCGGCCACGTGGTCGAAACGAATAACGCAATACATCACCTGGATGAGTTCGCCTCCGCCGCCGAAACGCAGGATCTCGTATCGATCACTGGTATCGTTCTCGGCAATGATGCCAGTTTACTCAGCGAAATACGTGCCTCCGGTGGAGCATTGCTGGTGTTTGGAATGCTGATAATGGCAGGTGCGTTTGTAGCAAACCTTAGGTTCACAGCCATACTGGTTACGACGTTGCTCTATATTTCTTATGGATTTTCAAGAATTTTGAGCATGGTAATTGATGGAATGCCAGATACGGGGCTTGTGCAGGTCACAGTCTTAGAAATTGTAATCGGGCTGGTCTGCTGTTTTGCTCTCATTAAATATCGAGAGAGCCACTATGAATGAGAGGGTAACTCAGGAAATCCCATAGGGATGATTCTTGGGACTTAAGGGTGTCCTCGATCATATTTTTTTCATGAATCGAACAATAATATATCGGGCAATTAGCCTTAGAAGAATTGCACCTATTAATGCTCCGGCGACCATGCCGACTTTTCCGTATTCGGGATATAGCACCAATGTGAAATAGCCCGCTGTGCCCGCGGCCATCGGGCAGCCGATGATATACGCGATCATCAGGCGGAAATCCTTGTTTACATAGATGGCAGAGCCCCAGCCAATGGCGGTGCCAATCGAAAGTAAAATGAACATGTCTGCTGGGTGCATGAGGCGATTTCCTGATGAGCGATTGCTTCAAATTATGCGTTTTGCTGATGGTATCTTATTGCCGCCAGTGGTCAATGGTTTGCCCACTTGCAGAATCAGCTGTACTAAACGACAATGTGCATAATTGGGGCGCATGGGGATGCGTATGTTTAATCGGGTTATTGAATATCTGGAAAAACTATCTTCGGGGCAGGAGGGCGATCAGCCCTATTCTGACGAGGAAAAGAGTACGGCGATTGCTGCTTTGCTTTACCGCATGGTTTCGATTGATGGTATTGTGCGTGATGTGGAGAAAACGCAATTGCGTAACGTTTTACGCACGCGATTTGGGATCAATCCTCCAGCATTAGAAAAAACCATTGCGCTTGCCATGAGCGAACATTCGGATTCTGCCGGTCTGTTTCCATTCACTTCAATCATCATGCATCGATGTGACGAGGACGAACGTCAGGATATTGTCATGGCTATGTGGCACCTTGCTCTTTGCGACGGGGAGCTGCATGAGTACGAGCGAAATTTGATAGAGCGGGCCGCAGAATTGCTGGAAACGCCGGGCGAAAGGCCTCAATTATGAGCATTATTGATAATATTCGAGACTGGCTGGATCAGGATAAATCCGTACGTATGGTTGCTGGTGATATTCAGCTGACCTCGGAGTTGCTTTTGCTGGTGCGTATGATGCTGGCCGATGGTGAGTTGAAGGCCGAAGAGCTGGACAATTTCAAACGTATTTGCAATCGGGCCTTTGGTATTCCGCACGAAGATGTTCCGGATGTGATCAATTACCTCAAGGAATTTGGCTATGAAACAACGCCGCAGGACGCGGCTAATATGTTTCAAAATCTGGATATTGAGCGCAAGCGCGCGCTGCTTGTACATATGTTTTCAATCGCGAAATCCGATAATGATCTGGATGCGAACGAGATTGAGCTCATTCGCAAAACAGCCGATATTCTTGGTCTTACTGCCGAGGATATTCTGGCGGCTGGGCGCGGAGAAAGCTAAACCCCATTTGGATAGTTTCTACCTCAGGAAATGCGATTGGGTTTAGTTGAATTTTTGACCCAAAACTGTCGTTATCTGTTTGACCTTATTTGGTGGGAAGTTTAGGGTAATTTTACTTTGATGGTGCCTTGGAAAAAATGAGGCTGAGATACATTTCGGTGAGATTGACCCATATCGGGGATCTAGTCCGTTACTGTCAGTAAGCGAAATCTGCGACTGTGATTGTGGGTGCTCTTCGCTTTAGACATTTCTCAGACATTTGAATTTTTACTACCGGCATTGTCTCCGTTTGAAAACGAAAGGCGATTTTGAGATGGTTCGTATTGTTGTTTCAGGGTTTTTTCTGCTTGCTGGCGTAATGCCTAGCTTTGCTCATGTGGGGCATATGGGTGATTTGGCCGGGCACAGTCACTGGCTTGGCTGGGGCATGGTTGTTGCCGCCGGTGTGATCGTTGCGGTGCTTGGCACCAAGAGCGACGATGGGCAGGTTGATGAAGAGGCTGAAGAAGAAACCTCAGTTGAAAAACCCCTTCCTAAATCGACTTAATCCGGAGAGATTGATATGGCTGAGAAGCTTGGAATTATGGTCTGCGGCCATGGTAGTCGCAATCAGAATGCTGCGAAAGAATTTTCTAAAGTTGCGGGCGGTTTGAAAAAACGCTTTCCGCATTTGCCTGTTGAGTATGGCTATCTGGAATTTTGCAATCCGGTCATTCACGCTGGCCTTGATAAATTGCGCGAACAGGGAGTGACTAAAGTTCTGGCCGTGCCGGGCATGTTGTTTGCCGGTGGCCATGCCAAGAATGATATTCCTTCCGTGCTCAATACCTATGCGGCGCAACATCCCGAGATGGAAGTTATTTACGGGCGCGATCTCGGTGTTGATTTGAAAATGATCAAGGCGGCAAGCGAGCGTATTCAGGCAGCGATTGACCGCTGTGAGAGCGATGTTCCACTGGAAGAAACCTTGTTGATGGTGGTTGGGCGCGGTGCTTCTGACCCGGATGCCAATTCCAATGTGACGAAGGTTTGTCGCATGCTTTGGGAGGGTATGGGTTTTGGCTGGGCGGAGACTTGTTATTCCGGTGTGACCTTTCCGCTAGTGGAGCCGGGCCTCGAGCATGCTGTTAAACTTGGCTATAAACGTATCGTGGTTTTTCCTTATTTCCTCTTCACTGGCGTGTTAATTAAACGCATTTATGCCTATGCGGATGCGGTTGCCGAGCGGCATCCGGAAATTGAATTTGTTAATGCTGATTACCTCAATGATCACCCACTCGTGCTTGATGTATTTGAAGAACGGGTGAATGAAATCAACGATGGCAGCCCGAATATGAACTGTCAGATGTGCAAATATCGTGAGCAGGTTTTGGGCTTTGAAGATCAGGTGGGGATCGCGCAAGAGAGCCATCACCATCATGTGGAAGGCATTGGCGGCGGGCTGGAAGATTGTCCGTGCGAGGGCGATTGTGATGCTAAATGTCGGGAGCAGGAGTTTTGTGAAAAACATGGGCTTCCATGGACGCCACTCCATGATCATGGGCCTGACCAAGGAGACGATCACGGGCATTCACACGACCATGATCATAGCCACGATCATTCACACGATGATGGGCATCATCACCATCCTTATCCCCATGCGGACCATCCGCTGGGGCCAAATTCGATGAAAAAACACTAAGTCAGTGGACTATATTCGCGAACCACAAGAAATTTATCGACGCTCTTTTGCTATTGTTGAGCAAGAGGCTGCGTTAGATGATTTGCCGATTGATATGCGCCCGATTGCCATTCGCATCATCCATGCTTGCGGCATGGTGGATGCGGTTGATGATCTGATCTGGTCTGAAAATGCTGTGGCAGCAGGGCGTAAGGCGCTGGGCGATGGCTGCAAGATTTTCACTGATGTGGAAATGGTGAAGGCGGGAATCATTGCGCGGCATCTGCCAAAAGATGTGGAAACCATCTGCACTTTGAATGATCCGCAAACGCCCGCTCTTGCAAAGGACATTGGCAATACCCGTTCTGCGGCCGGGGTTGATCTTTGGGGCGAGGCGCTGGCTGGTGCAATCGTAGTCATTGGCAATGCGCCAACTGCGCTTTTTCGGTTGTTGGAATTGCTTGATGAAGGTGCCCCTAGGCCTGCATTGATTTTGGGCTTTCCCGTCGGGTTTGTGGGGGCTGCAGAATCCAAGGAAGAGCTGGTGCAAAATTCTCGTGGCTGTGAATTCATCACACTTAAAGGTCGGCGCGGTGGCAGCGCGATTGCATCTGCAGCGCTAAACGGATTGGCCAATGGCATAGCGGAAGGGGTGGGCACATGACGCTTTGGCTCTCCGTAATTGGCATTGGCGAAGATGGCCTTTCGGGGCTTTCCAACGCATCGTGTAAGCTGGTCGAAACTGCAGAAATTCTGATCGGTGGCAAGCGTCATCTGGAAATGGTTCAGGATTTCCCGGGTGAAAAGCTCACATGGCGCACGCCGCTCAGTGATACGATTGCCGATATCACCAGTTATCGCGGTAAGCGCGTTTGTATTCTGGCAACGGGCGATCCCATGTGGTTTGGTATTGGTGTCACGCTTGGGCGGAATTTTTCCGTCGATGAAATGATGATCGTTCCTGCGCTTTCTGCGTTCTCGATGGCTGCTGCTCAACTGGGCTGGTCGCTGGATAAAACGGAAACCATCACTCTCCACGGCAGGCCTCTTTCAAATCTTGCACGTCATTTATATCCCAATGCAAACTGGATGATTTTATCGGAAAATGGCAAGACGCCGGCAATCGTTGCGAATTGGCTTTGCGAACGCGGATTTGGTGAAAGCGAAATTACCGTGTTGGAACATCTTGGCGGTGAACGGCAACGTATCCGTACGAGTGTGACAGCTAACTTTGCTTTGGATGATATCGCGGATCTAAATACTATTGCTGTTCGCTGTGTGGCTGGTGAAAACGCGATCTGGCAGGCGCAGACTCCCGGCCTGCTCGACGATGAATTTGTCCATGACGGGCAGCTTACAAAACGCGAAGTTCGTGCTGCAACCCTTGCAGCATTGAACCCATATTCCGGTGCATTGCTTTGGGATATCGGTGCTGGTTGCGGTTCCGTTGCGATTGAATGGATGCGGGCGGCTAAGGGTGCGCGGGCTATTGCGATTGAATCCTCCGATAAACGCGTGACGATGATTGCACAAAATGCTGAGAAATTTGGCGTGTCTGATATCAAGATTATTCATGGTCTGGCTCCGCAAAATTTACCCGATGGGACACCCGATGCGGTGTTTGTTGGCGGCGGCATCACAAACACTGCTTTGTGTGATCATGCTTGGAAGGCGCTTCGTCCTGGCGGGCGTTTGGTGGCTAATGTGGTGACGATTGAAGGGGAGGCAAGATTGCACGATCTTCAAAAGACCCATGGCGGCGAACTTGTTCGCATCGCTGTGTCGCGGCTTGGTCCGATTGGTGGCCTGCATGCATGGAAACCGCTGATGCAAGTGACCCAGTGGCAGGTGACAAAACCTTATGAGGCAAGCACATGACCGGAAAATTATATGGCCTTGGTCTCGGTCCTGGCGATCCTGAATTGTTGACTCTAAAAGCGCTACGATTGTTACAAGCAAGCCCGGTGGTGGCTTTTCCTGCGCCCGATGACGGGCCAAGTTTTGCGCGTTCGATTGTGGCTGAGTTTCTGGATGAAAAGCAAATCGAAATCCCGATCATTATCCCCATGCGGGTTGATCGCTTTCCGGCGAAATCTGTCTATGACGCTGCCGCGAAAGAGATTGCTATCCATCTGGATGATGGACGAGACGTGGCTGTTCTTTGTGAGGGCGATCCGTTTTTCTACGGCTCGTTCATGTATCTGTTTGAGCGTCTTGCCGGGAATTATGAAATTGAAATCGTACCCGGTGTTTCATCCCTTATGGCCGCGGCAGCGGCACTTGCCCGTCCGCTTGCTGCGCGCAATGATGTTCTTACCGTCATTCCTGCTCCTTTAGATGATGATGCGATTGCGTCCAAACTTGCGAGTAGTGATGCGATAGCCTTTATCAAACTTGGACGGCATTTTGTGCGAGTAAAAAACCTGATTGAAAAGGCTGGCCTTACTGCATCCGCAGGCTATCTGGAACGGGTGACGCTGGATAATCAAAAGGTCATGCCGCTTAGCGAAGTTGAAGATGACCGGGCACCGTATTTTTCAATAATCTTGATTTACAAGGGAGCGGAGAATTGGATTTCCGACCTTGGCATGGGAATTCAAAAGCAATGACACAACCGCATATCGTAATTTTGTCGGACCAGACATTTGAACTGGCCTCGTCGATTAAATCAGTAATTGAGGGGACTGTGGATGGCTATTCAAAACGTTCCATACAAGCCGATTTTCAGTTTGGCGATGTGAAATCACACATCCAAAACCTGTTTCGTACGGGTAGTCCAATCATCGCGATTATGGCCAGTGGTGCATTGATCCGTATTCTGGCTCCGTTGCTTGATGACAAGCACAATGAACCACCGGTGATTGCCATTGCCGAAGATGGTTCCAGCGTTGTGCCTTTGCTCGGCGGGCATCATGGAGCCAATGAACTTGCACGAAAAATAGCGAACACCCTACAAACCAAAGCGGCGATTACTACTGCTGGAGATTTGAAATTCGACATAGCGCTCGATCAACCGCCTGAAGGTTTGGTGCTGGCAAATCCACAAGACGCCAAGGCTGTAATGGCCGCTCTGGTTGCCGGTAGTTCAGCGATACTTGAAGGTGATGCCGGGTGGCTAACGAATTCCAATATTCCATTTGATGATGCTGGTAATGTGAGATTGAGCGTCACGGATCAGGCGCGGGAACCGGGCGAGTTGGAACTGATCTATCATCCCAAAACACTGGTTCTGGGTCTTGGTTGTGAACGAGGTGCCGATGGAGATGAAGTGATTGCGCTCGCGGAACGGGCATTGGATGGGCTGTCACCAAAGGCAATCGCCTGTGTTGCTTCCATTGATTTGAAGGCGGATGAAACCGCCCTTCATCTTGCCGCAAAACACTTTGGTGTGGAAGCTCGTTTCTTCCCGGCAGCGACGCTTGAAGCAGAAAGCGCTCGATTGGAAAACCCATCCGATATCGTTTTTGCTGAAGTTGGATGCCACGGGGTGAGCGAAGGAGCTGCGCTTGCCGGTGGCGGTTCGAGCTGCGAACTTATCGTTCCCAAGATCAAATCCAAACGAGCAACAGCGGCAGTCTCTCGCTCGCCGAAAACAATTAATGCCGATGAGATTGGTCGTTCCAGAGGTCGATTGTTTGTTGTTGGTATCGGGCCGGGACAAGATGCTTGGCGCTCGCCTGAGGTTACACGGATGATTGGGGACGCTACTGATCTGGTTGGCTATTCTCTCTATCTTGATTTGATTTCCTCTATTAGCGCAGGAAAAATTCGCCACGACTTTGATCTTGGCAAAGAGGAAGACCGGGTGCGCCATGCCATGGAGTTGGCAGGAAGCGGCAAGGATGTGGCTCTCGTTTGCTCGGGCGACGCCGGGATTTATGCCATGGCGACATTGGTGTTTGAATTGTTGGCGCATGGTGGTTTGAGCGATGGCGCCAATCGTATTGCCATCGAAGTCTCGCCGGGAATATCTGCCTTGCAAGCCGCAGCGTCACGGGCTGGTGCGCCATTGGGCCATGATTTTTGCACCATCTCATTGTCGGATTTATTGACTCCTTGGGAAGCCATTCAGATGCGCCTCAAGGGAGCTGCGGAAGGTGATTTTGTGATTGCCTTTTATAATCCTGTTTCAAAACGCCGCCGCACACAACTTGCCTATGCAAAGGAGATTTTGCTGAAGCACCGGCCTGCGGATACACCGGTAATTCTTGCCACCAATCTTGGCCGCGATCAGGAAAAACTACGTGTTGTTCCTCTTAGTGAATTGCTGATTGATGATGTGGATATGCTCACGGTGGTGATTGTCGGATCTTCAGAAACGCGATGCGTGAAGACCGGCGATGGCCGAAACTGGGTTTATACCCCGCGTGGATATTCGGCAAAAACCGGCACAAATATTAATCCTCAGATAGTGGAAAAAGCATGACTGTATATTTTATCGGAGCGGGCCCCGGCGCGCCGGACCTAATCACTGTGCGTGGGCTTAAGCTGATTGAGGCTTGCCCCGTATGTCTTTACGCTGGCTCGTTGGTACCTGAGGAAATCGTAGCGGCTGCGCCTGACAATGCAATTGTTCGCGATACTGCGCCGATGCATCTGGACGAGATCATCGAAGCGATGAAAGAAGCCCATGAACGCGGTGAAAATGTTGCGCGTGTACACTCAGGTGATCCGTCGATCTATGGAGCAGTGGCTGAGCAAATGCGGCGACTGGATGCGCTGGGTATTGATTATGAAGTGGTTCCGGGTGTTCCAGCTTTCGCCGGGGCTGCTGCGAAAATTGCGACTGAACTTACCCTGCCAGAAATTGCCCAAACGATCATTATTACCCGCACGGATATGAAAGCATCTTCCATGCCTGAGCGTGAGACGCTTGAGATACTCGGTGCTTCCGGGGCGACGCTGGCAATCCATCTTTCCATCCGCAATCTTGCCTATATCCGCAAGGCGCTGGAGCCGCATTACGGGGACGATTGCCCGGTGGTTATTGCCTACCGGGCCACTTGGCCGGATGAATTATACATCCACACCACTCTTGCCGGGATGAAAGATGAAGTGCGTAAAGCGAAGCTGACACGCACCGCGCTGATCATGGTTGGGCCAGTGTTTGGGCAGGCTGAATATCGGGATTCTGATCTATATAATTCTCAGTTTGCTCACGTGCTTCGCAATAAGATTACGGCGAAGAAACTAGCTGCCAGTGATGCTGGCAATTAGAGCATCCACGCTGGAAAATGTTTTGCCTGCTGGTGGGGTGGGGCGCTCGATCATGATGACTGGCAATTGGAGTTTCCGTGCTGCCAACAATTTTTGCCATGCGCCTGTTCCGCCGGAGTTGCGGCATACGATGTGGGTGATGCGATTGGTTTCCAACAACTCGATTTCTGCTTTCAGAATGTTTGAAGGTTTGGCTATCAGGATTTCCAGATTGGTGAATTCGGACGTGGGTTTTTCAATCATACGAGCGATGAAGCGAATGTCTTTGCGTTTTGAGAATGGAGCCAGATGCTGGCTCCCAAGCGCTAAGAACACAGTGGCGTTTTCGGGCAGCGCCTCCACCGCTTTGTCGAGGCCGGGAACTGAAAGCCAGTGGTCTTCAGGTTTTGCTTTCCATTCAGGGCGAAGAAAATGCAGCCGTTCAACATTTGTTTGCTCACAAGCTGCAACTGCATTCTTGCTTATGTTTTCTGCAAAAGGGTGGGTTGCATCGATCAGCAAATCGATTGCTTCATTTCTCAAATATTCTGCGAGACCGTCCACACCACCAAAGCCGCCGAGGCGCAACTCTCCGGCAGGTGTTCTGGGCTTTTTTACGCGACCTGCGAGTGATGTGATAACTCGAAAATCGCCCACCGCGAAAAGCAGTTCCGCTATCTTCAATGCTTCATGGGTGCCGCCTAAAATCAAAATGGATCGCGGCATATCAATCGCTCCAATCGGTATGGGCGAGGACTTTTCCATCACGGGAAATGATCAGAATTTCTACGCTGACAGGCGCGGTTCGCAGAACAGTTTTAGCAGTGTTGCGGGCCAGCAGAGCTATGCGGGATGGCAGAGGAAGTTCCGCCTTCTCTGCAATCTGCAACGCTTCCAATGCTGTGTTGGCGGATCGTATCTCGTCCGTAGTTTTTGTATTGGCTCCAATCTCGGCGGCTTGTTCAGCGAGCCAGTCCATGTCGACCTGAGAACGCCCGGAATGCAAATCCATCGCGCCTTGGGCAAGCTTGGTGAATTTCGCAAAGCCGCCAGCCAAGGTCAGTTTATCAATCGGGTTGGCCCGCAGATATTTGAGCAGGCCGCCAGCGAAGTCTCCCATATCAAGCATGGCTTCGTCGGAAAAATTATACATATCCTGCGCGATTTTTTCCGAGGTGGAACCGGTTGCTCCAAGCACGTGATTGATATTGTTGGCACGGCTGACATCGATGCCACTATGGATCGAATGTATCCATGCGGAGCAGGAAAAGGGATGGACCACGCCGGTCGTCCCGAGGATGGAAATGCCGCCGAGAATTCCCAGACGTGGGTTCCATGTTTTTTCCGCAAGTTTTTCGCCGCCGGGAACGGAAATGGTGATTTCGAAATCGGCGGGAATATTATGTTCGAGGCAAAAGGCTTCGACGACTTCGGTCATCAATTTTCGGGGGATTGGATTGATCGCGGCTTCGCCGACCTCGATAGGGAGGCCTGCTTTGGTGACCATGCCAACGCCATCGCCCGCGCGAAAAATTATACCACCTTCGCTGCGACGCACGGTAGATGTGATGACCGCGAGATGGGTAACATCGGGATCATCGCCTGCATCCTTGATAATGCTTGCGGAGGCGAAGTCATCGCCGGTTTTTTCTCTGGTGAGTGCAAACGATGGCTTGTCGCCTTTCGGGAGAGTGATTTCTACGGGGTCGAGAAAGTCGCCCTTGATCAGGGCGTGAAGCGCGGATTTGGTGGCGGCGGTTGCGCAGGCACCAGTAGTCCAGCCGCGCCGCAATTCCTGTGCAGGTTTTTCAGCCTCAATATTGATCGGTTCATTCTCGCTCATAAATATCTTATAGGGGATAGGAAGACGATGAAAAAGAAATACCTTACGGTTCAGCCCATGGAGTTTGTCTTATGAAGCGATTTGTTTCTGAATTGCCGGATTTTGAGCCGGGCTGGGTGTGGTTGGTGGGAGCAGGTCCCGGTGATCCGGGATTGCTGACATTACATGCGGCCAATGCCATTCAACAGGCCGATGTGATTGTCTATGATGCATTGGTCAATGAGGCTATTCTCAAATTGGCGAAAGCTGATGTGGAACTCATTTATGCGGGTAAGCGTGGCGGCAAGCCTTCTCCGAAACAAGGAGATATTTCGCTCAGGCTGGTTGAACTTGCTGGCGAAAATAAACGTGTGCTGCGGTTGAAGGGTGGTGATCCGTTTGTCTTTGGGCGTGGTGGTGAAGAAGCGCTTACGCTGGTTGAGAATAATATTCCGTTTCGTATTGTGCCGGGAATCACCGCTGGTATTGGCGGTCTGGCCTATGCCGGAATTCCTGTTACCCACCGCGATATCAATCAGAACGTGACGTTCCTTACCGGCCATGATGCCGGGGGAATCGTGCCTGAGACGATCAATTGGGAGCACGTGGCCAAGGGCTCGCCGGTGATTGTGATGTATATGGCGATGAAGCACTGGCCGATTATTCGTGATCGTTTGGTTGGTTATGGCCGCTCTGAAGACGAATTGGTGGCCTTCATCTGCAATGCCACAACCAAGGAGCAAAAGGTGTTGGAGACGACCCTTGGCAATAGCGTTGTTGATCTGGAAGCTAGCGATATTGCGCCACCTGCCATTGTTGTGGTGGGGGAAGCGGTGCGGTTGCGCTCCAAATTGAACTGGCTTGATGCTGTATCATGAAGGGCTTGCTGATCAGCGCACCGCAATCTGGAAGCGGTAAAACGCTGGTGACGCTGGCGCTGCTACGTGCGCTTAAAAACAAGGGTGTTGATGTTTGTGCAGCAAAGGCCGGGCCAGATTTTATCGATCCGGGCTTTCACGAAAAGGCATTGGGGAAGCCGTCGGTTAATCTTGATCCATGGGCGATGAAGCCTGAGCGGATTTGTGAATTAGCGGGAGCGTTGGACGGAGAATTACTGATTGTTGAAGCTATGATGGGGCTGTTTGACGGGGCCGCGGATGGTTCTGGTTCTGCCGCTGATTTGGCGACGATTTTGCAACTTCCCATCGTGCTTGTGCTTGATTGCGCGCGGCAATCCCATTCAATCGCTGCGTTAGTAAAAGGATTCAATGAATTCCAGCAAGATATTGTTATTGCTGGTGTAATTCTGAATAAAGTTGGGAGTATTAGGCACGAAAAACTGTTGCGCGATGCTCTGGATGGTATTGGCGTTTCTGTGCTGGGCGTAATTCCGCGAAACAAGGATTTGTATATGCCTGAGCGCCATCTTGGGCTGGTTCAAGCTGGTGAACTGGATGGATTTGAGGCGTTTTGTGAGGGAGCGGCTCAGATTATTGCTGAAAATTGCGATTTGGATGCTTTGCAGCGGATTGGGAGCGAGGTTCGAGTTCCTCCAGACCAACCATCCTCACGGATTCCACCGTTGGGACAACGTATTGCAATTGCGCGCGATGCGGCGTTCTCGTTTTGCTATCCGCATTTGCTGAATGATTGGCGTGGGGCGGGGGTAGAGCTTTCTTTCTTTTCGCCTTTGCATGATGAAGTGCCTGATCTTGGTGCGGATGCGGTTTATTTGCCCGGTGGTTATCCTGAATTGCATGGGGGAACATTGGCTGCTGCCGATGCCTTTCGTGGTGGCATGAAGAAACTAGCTGCTGACGGAAAGCTGATCTATGGGGAGTGCGGCGGGTATATGACGCTGGGCGAAGGGTTGGTAGATGCTGATGGCGCACGTCACGAGATGCTTGGGCTATTGGCACTGGAAACCAGTTTTGAAAAACGGAAATTGCACTTGGGATATCGGCGCGTGCGGGGAGAAAATTTTCCGCTAGGCGCAAATATTATGGCCCATGAGTTCCACTACAGTTCGATTTTGTGCGAACAGGGAGAGGCTTTGTTTGAGGTTGAAGATGCTTTGGGAACTGACCTTGGAAAAGCCGGATTGCGCGAAGGTTCCGTGATGGGATCCTACATGCATCTGATTGATGTGAATGATGGATAATTTTGCTGTCATTTTGCTGTTGGCGCTGGTTCTGGACTGGTTTCTTGGGGAGCCACAAGTGATCTGGTCGCGCATTCCTCACCCCGTAGTTTTGTTCGGCAATGCCGTTAGTTTGGCGGATAAGGCGCTCAATCTCGTTACTGATGCGCCTGCGATTCAACGCCGAAAAGGGGCTGTCGCTATTTGTTTGCTGCTGGTGGTTGCGCTTTTTGCAGCGGTGTTGACGGAATGGGCGTTGGGATTTTTGGGTTCGCTCTCATGGGTATTTGAATGCCTTATCGTATTTGTTCTGTTGGCTCAACGCAGCCTGTTTGACCATGTGAAAGCCGTTAGCGATGGTCTTCGCAGGAGCGGAATAGAGGGTGGACGCGAAGCCGTTGGGTTGATTGTCGGGCGCGATCCTGAATTGCTGAACGAAACGGGCATTTGCCGGGCTTCAATCGAAACGCTTGCGGAGAATTTTTCGGATGGTGTGGTGGCACCGGTATTCTGGTTTGGTGTATTTGGCCTGCCGGGATTGTTTATCTATAAAATGATCAATACGGCGGATTCAATGATTGCTTATCGTTCGGAGAAATATTTGCATTTTGGTCGGGTGACGGCGCAGATTGATGATCTGGCTAATTGGCTTCCGGCCCGATTGTCTTTTGGGATAATTGCGGTGGGGGCGATTTTTGTTGGCGGGATTCGATCTACTAAAAATTCTGTTTCAGTTGTTTTGCGTGATGCGGGTTTGCACCGTTCTCCCAATGCTGGTTGGCCGGAAGCTGCTATGGCAGGGGCGATGGATATTGCTCTTGGTGGTCCACGAGAATATGCTCATGAGACGGTTTCTCAAGCATTTATCAATGGCAGTGGCAAGCATGATTTATCGGCAAAGGATATTGAAACGAGCCTAGGGTTTTTCCGTGCTGCTTGCTTTGTGCTTTGGGGCTTGGTTTTGCTGATTGTGCTGGTGAACTAGCTATTTCGGCGGGTGCAAAGTAATCGGTTCTGCATAGGCTGGTTGTTTGGCAAAAGCTTCTGAAAAGCTCATGCCCAGCCATGCCATTTGTACGGCGCGGATTGGGCCTGCGTGGCAGATGATAGCAGTTTCTGAATGGGCGTCTTGTAGCGCTTCCAGCACACGGGCCTGTAGGTCTTTGAAGCATTCACCGCCGGGCGTTGGGAGGTTGAACGGGTCTTTTGACCATGGGTCGCTGACTTTGCGATCAATTTCTGTCCATCGCTTGCCTTCCCATTCCCCCATATCCATTTCCCAAAGACGCTCATCGAAAACAATTTCAAGACCGTCTCGCTCAGCGATTGTATTGGCTAGCTTGCGACAACGAAGGGCAGGACTGGCTAGAATTTTTGTTACTCTCGGGGTGACGCTATGGGCGCGAACGATTTGTTCATGGCCGGATTCTGCAATGTCTAGATCGAGCTTGCCATAGCATACACCCAGTTCCACATCCGGTGTCGGGTGGCGCAAGAATATCATGCGACTGCCCAGCAGGCTGAGAGAATTACGAGGATGGTAATTTCGGATAATTGTTCCATCGCGCCGAGGCCATCGCCGGTATATCCGTTGAGGCGTTTTTCGAGAAAGAGCAGCATTGCGCCTGCAATGAGGAAACCTATGACGCCAGCGAATACTCCGCAACCGCCGCCGAGTAATAATGCGATGATGAATGCGGTGGCTAGGGTGAGTGTGAATTGTTCTGTAGGAATGCCGGATGATACGGATTTACCGATACCTTCTGCGCGAACATAGGTGGAATATTTGATAGCTAAGGTCATAGTCGCGCGGGAAACTGCGTGCGCGATGAGTAGGGCGAATATACCAGCATAAGGGCTGAGGCTTGCGAGCGCTGCCCAGCGAATGCCGATGGAAAAAATCATTGCCGCAGCGCCATAAGTGCCGATGCGGCTGTCTTTCATGATTTTTAAGGCGCGGGCGCGAGTGTTGCCTCCGCCCAGACCATCGGCACAATCGGCGAGGCCATCTTCGTGCAGACCGCCAGTGAGAAGCATGCCGGCAGCGATTGCGAAACCGGCTGCGATTGACGGTGCGAACCAGTTGGTTGAAACATACCAGACGAAAGCGGGAATGATTGCTAGCAGTAATCCGACTACTGAAAACAGATGGGCAGATTCTGCCAGATTGCTTTCGGCACCGATATTTTCAGTCACGGATTTTGGTAGTGGAATCCGTGAGAAGAATTGCAGGGCAATCGCTAGTTTTTCAAACTGGTAGTTGAGACGGTCCATCCCTACTCTTTACCTGAAACTCCCGCGCTTTCAAAGGTTGCCATATCGGCCAGCATTGCGCAGGCATTGCGTAGCAGTGGGAAGGCGAGCAGGGCGCCGGTTCCCTCGCCTAGGCGCAGGTCCAGATCGAGCAAAGGTTCGGCGCCTATGGCTTCCAGCATCAACCGGTGACCGGGTTCTTTTGAACGGTGGGCAAACACTGTGTGGGCTGCCGCTTCCGGACGTGCTTTGAGCGCGACCAAAGCTGCCGAAGAGGCGATGAAACCGTCGACCAATGTTATGCCGCCTTTGCTGGCTGTACCGATTAGGGCTCCTGCCATCATGGCTATTTCCAAGCCGCCATAGGCTGATAACGCATCCATTGGTGACAAAATACCGGGGCGGCGCTGGGCGATTTTTTTCAAAATCTCTACCTTGCGGTTTACGCCTTCTGCATCCAATCCTGCGCCGGGGCCAGTTAGAACATCAATTTCGATGCCTTCGATTGCGTGGCAGAGCAGGGTGGCGCTTGATGTGTTGCCGATGCCCATTTCGCCCAATGCGATGACGCGGGTGCCGCTTTCGATGGCGTTGGCCGCGAGATTTGCGCCGAACTCAAGGGCTGCTGCGGCTTGCTCAGCTGTCATGGCATCTTCATGCATGGCGTTGTTTGTGCCCTTGGCGATGTTGGCGCGGATCAGTTTTTCGTGGTCGGGCAAATCACCGATAATGCCAGCGTCAACGACGACCATATCGAGGCCGTTGGTCTTTGCGAAAACGTTTGATGCTGCGCCGCCGTTTAGAAAATTGGCTACCATCTGAGTAGTGACTTCGCTTGGCCATGCAGAAACGCCTTCGGCTACCATGCCGTGGTCGGCTGCAAAAAGCATCAATTTTGCCGGGTCAGCTGCGGGCGACAAAGTGCCTTGTGCACCGGCCATTTGTTGAGCCAGTCGCTCAATGCGACCGAGTGATCCGGGGGGTTTTGTCTTGATATCAATTTGGGCTTGAGCATCGTCGAGCAAAGTCTGGTTGACGGGCGATATCTGATAATTCTCTAACATTGAATTCTCCTGCGGGATGGATGCTTTTGACTACGCTATTGCGGCGATTTGCGACACCCTGTTCGCGCCAAAAATATGCCAAATCGCGGAAAATTTATTTCGAAATGACTTGTGAGAAGCCAATTCTCCACATAACCTTTTAAAAAGAAAGCGTTAGGGGCAGAAATTGCGATTTTTTTCTTATAAGGACCGACCGGTCCATCTGGGACCATACCCGCTTGAGCGGTTGAAGCGAACGGATATTATGCCGAGCTTGAAGAGTGTTCCTGTGCATCGTCAAATCTCGTTTGATAGACCCGATGCACCTAAAAGCATCGTCAATGCGATGGCGGAATATCAGGCGATGTTAGACGCTATTCGCGAAGGGCTGGTCAATAAAGTCACTGCTGGTTGTCCTGATGATCTGACAGAGCGGGCGAACCATCTAAAGAGCTTCGGCTATTTTTCCGATGCGACGATGGTTGCCTGCTGCGATCTTTCGCAGGATATGATGCTGGATGTTCCTTATAAAAACCCCGGGATTGATGCGCTGTCGGAAGCGTTGCAAACCCGTCAGACGAAGACGTTGGCCTCGGGCATTGATGTGATAATGGCGGAGCTGAAAGAGTCTATGCGTGCGCCGCCAGCGACCATGGAACATCACAGTCATGCAATTATTTTTCTTTATGAATATCCGCGTGACCCGAAAGAAGATGAGCCGGGAACGGAGTGGATAATGGATGCGCAGGCCCAACGTGCGGGGCTTCGTGGTGCCGAGACGGCGGTGGTTATTGCAAATTATATTCGTCTGCTTGGTTATGATGCGCGGGCGCATACAGGCGCGACCAGCGATGTTGATTTGAACAAGATGGCGGTTGCGTCAGGTCTTGCCTGTCTTGAAGATGGTGAGGTTGTGAATCCTTATGTTGGTTCACGGTTTGGGCTTGCTGCGGTTACTACCAATTTTGAATTTGCCGTTGATCTGCCTTTGGTGCCTCTGGGCGAACAACCCAGATTTAAAACCCATGGCCCTGCATGGATGGTGGGTAAAGGTTTTGCCAAAAATGCGTTCAACCGCGAACCTTATGGGAAGCGCCGTTTTGTGGATGGGGAGCAACCCTTCGAGCGATTGAAACGAGTTGAGAAGCCTACCACCTTTATCGATGAGGAGCGGGTGGCACGGGTTCCAAAACGTACGGATTTGTTTGCACGGGCGCAATTTGGCGACATGGGGCCGACGATACAAGCGGGAACCATCAAAGGAAAATACGCTTCCAAGGCGGCGCCAAGTCTTGCCCAACGGCGTCCATTGGGGGCGTTTGTGCTGTTGCAGGATGCACCGGAAGCGCCGGAAATTGCGGATGGTCTCGATGATCATCAGCGCAATGCGGATAATATCAAGGCAGCTTGTTATTTCCTCGGCATTGATGCTGTGGGTCTGTCGCGCTGTCCTGACTGGGCTTATTATTCGCACAATGCGCTGGGCGAAGAAATTATTCCTTATCATAAAAATGCGATTTCCATGATTTTTGATCAGGGCCATGAAACCATGGAAGGGGCTTCCGGCGATGACTGGATTTCGGTGTCGCAATCGATGCGCGCCTATTTGCGGTTCTCCTTGCTTGGCGGGGTGATTGCCAATCAAATTAGGGCGTTGGGCTATTCGGCGCGGGTGCATTCTGTGATGGATGGTGAAGTGTTGCAGCCGCCACTGTTGCTGCTTTCAGGACTTGGGGAAGTTAGCCGTATCGGCGAAGTTATTCTCAATCCTTATCTGGGGCCGCGTTTAAAATCTGGCGCTGTGACGACGAATATGCCGTTTATGCACGATAAGCCGATTGATTTTGGGTTGCAGAGTTTTTGCGAGAATTGCAATAAGTGTGCTCGTGAATGTCCTTCCGGCGCGATCACTGCCGGGCCTAAACTGATGTTCAACGGCTATGAAATCTGGAAATCAGACAGTCAGAAATGTGCCACTTACCGGATCACAACGAAGGGCGGTGCCATGTGTGGGCGCTGTATGAAAACCTGTCCGTGGAACCTTGAAGGGTTGTTTGCCGAAGCGCCATTTAGATGGGCGGCGATGCATCTGCCGCAATTGGCAAGGCCGTTGGCGAAGCTCGATGATATGGTTGGCAATGGCGATCTCAACTGGACCAAGAAATGGTGGTGGGATCTTGAGCAGCAAGAAGATGGCGGTTATCAGCCTACCGAACATGAGCCCAATGCACGTGGTTTGCAGCCGGAACTCGATTTGAAATATGAGGACCAGACGTTAGCGGTTTATCCAGCGCCTTTGGCTCCGCACCCTTATCCTTTTCCCGACCTGATGGACCGGGAAAAAGGCATTGAAGCCTATCAGGAGATGATTACGGCTGAAGTTTACAAAGAGAAACTGAAAGCTGGCGGCGCTGGAATTCCAGAGCATGTTTACAAAGTACCTGAAGGTGATGCGCCGGTTATTCGGGTGGAGATTTCCCTCGCCGAGAAGATGAGCGACAAGATCAGCAAATACGAGCTCTGTTCGATTGATGGTTCCCCCTTGCCGGAAGTTACTGCCGGTGCGCATATCGATATTGTGGTTGCGCCGGAATTCTTGCGCCAATTTTCATTGTCGGGCGATCCTTCTGATCGTAGCAAATATCAAATTGGGGTGTTGCGCGAAGATGGGGGCAAGGGTGGTTCGCTCTTATTGCACCGGATATTTGAGAAGGGCCGCAAGATATTTATCTCAAGGCCGATCAATCATTTTCCTTTGGTGGAAGGTGTTGAACGCACTATTTTGATGGGCGGCGGTATTGGGGTCACGCCGCTTATTTCGATGGCTCATACCTTACATAAAGCGGGCGCATATTTTGAATTGCATTATTCCGTCAATAACCGGGAAGAGGCTGGATATCTTGATGATCTGGTGTCTTTTGAGTGGAGTGACCGGGTGTTTTTGCACGTCAGTACTGAAGGCTCGCGGGTGGATTTGAAGGCGCTGCTGAATAGGCCAGAAAGCGGCAAACACTTATATATTTGCGGTTCAGATCGCTACATGAGTGCTGTTGTGGGAGCGAGCGAAGCGTCAAGCTGGAACGAAGAAAATGTTCATCTTGAATATTTCACCGTGCCGGAACTGCCTGAATATGAAAATTATGATTTTTCAATACGCCTTGCCAAATCCGGCAAAATTGTTGCGGTGCGTGCAGATCAACTGGCAACGGATGCATTGGCTGATGCCGGCATTCATGTGGATGTGAAATGTTCAGATGGTCTATGCGGGGTTTGCAAAGTGGGGTTGATTTCCGGGGATGTGGAACATCGTGATTTTGTGCTTTCAAAGGCGCAACAAAAATCCAGTATCATTCTTTGTCAGTCCCGCGCAGCAAAGGCTGGCGGTGAATTGGAGATTGATCTTTAATAGGTCAATCTCCTTGTTTTATTATCTGATGATCCGCAGATCGCCGATCTGGGCTGCAATGGCGGACATTGCATCGTCCAGATTGTCGCCATCCACATCGTAATAGAACTCACCATGTTTTACGATTTGAACTCCTTCTTCAATGCCGGTTCCTGCGCAGGCATTGAGAAGCTCTTTAACCGATGAACCATCCGAAACGTCAAAGGCAATCGTGAAAATTGAAATGCCGTCAGCCTTGGCATTATTGCAAGACTGCAACGTGTGGGCATTCATGATTTTTTCTGAATCGCCGGAACTTTCCGGTGTTGTGTCGAAAGTGGTATATTCGTAAATTGTTCCAGCCAGATCGCTTGATGTTAGCCCTTCTATCCAGCGGTTTTGGTCGGCTCGGGCATAGGCCCATGCACCGTAACCGGTGAGGTTTGGGGTATCTGAACCGCCGTCTGTCGGATAGTAGTTGTTACCATCGGTGAGCAGAATGATGTATTTCATATTCCGCCCATTGCCGTTTTCGCGACCACCGGTGAACGGTGCATTATCTGAAAGCGTTCTCCAACCCCAGGTCAGGCCCTGCTGAATGTTAGTAATGCCATTGGCTTGCATTGCGTCGATGGCATCGGTAACGGTTGTTTCCGTTATTGTCAGCTCTGTGATTGCCGGGATGGTACAATATTTGTTGGGGCCTTTGTTACTACCAAGACCGTTTGAAACAGTACCGTTTTGATACTTGAACATCCAGCTCTGACGGTTGATTTGGTTGGTGGAATTTTTTTGATTTGGATTAAAACCGGATTTCACAAAATTGCCCGGGTTTACGGTTTCATTTACGCCAAACTTAGCGCCACCTTTTAGATTGAAATCACTAATGTAGTTGTTTTGATAACTGTCATCATCGTTCTTTTTGGTGTAGGAGCCATTATTTTTTTTCTTTCGAAATTTATTATCTGGATTGTCCGGTGCAAAGGTTGGCACGAACAATGCATCAGCACCATTGCCAAAAGAAGGTGGATTCCCAGAGGTGTTGAATGCGCTTTGGACAATAGAATAACCGAGGTTTGAAGACGTTACATCGTCGGTGGTGTTATAAGGCCAGGGACGCATTTCCACGCAACCAGACCAATTCTCGTTAATCATGTCGTAGACATCAAGTCTAGTGAGCCATTCCCAGCTTCCGCTAATTTGTTCCCTAAAGCCAGTTACTGGAGCGCCAGATGTACCATTAAGATATTGAAACTGGGTGCTGTTACTAGTTTGGTATGTACCCCAGTTGAAATTCTCATGGTGAATCGAAGACCAACCTTTTGTGTCCATCCAATTTTCGGATTCGTTATTTGAACCAACATTGACCATGCCGGCAAACGGAACGACTGAAAATCTCACCGGCTCGTCAATTTCACTGAAGCTACCGGCTTTAAAAATGGCCTCAACCAAACCTTTGGTTGTTGATTTCATGATGGAGAGGCGACTGTTGTTTTTCATGGAGCCTGAATTATCCATCACCAGAGCAATTTCAACACTTCTGTTACCAACGGAAATTTGAGAGGAAAGATCAGCTTTGATCTGGTCAATTCCCATCACCGGTGCAAATACGGTAGGATAGTCAAGGACGGCTGTCAGCTCGATTGTGGTGGGAACTGGGGGCTCAACACTGGTGTCGCCGTGGCGGATGTGAAAGTCGAATACAAGGGAACTCAGATTAATCCTTGATTCTACGTTTGCTTCAAAAAATTTCTGAGCATAAACTTCCAATGCATCATCGTTGTTTTCGCCGATTGAGTAGAGCTCTTTGGCTGTCGCCAAAGCTGCCGCATCCAGACTCTGCTGGACAAAACTTTTTTGACGAGAAAATGCTGACCAATCTACTGCGGCTGCAACTGAAGCCATAATTGGTAGCATCGCAATAACTGCCGTTACGGCAATGTTCCCGCTTTTATCCCGAAGGAAATCTATAATTTTACGCATGAGTTTCTCCCAACACACCGATAAATTTGAATTTGATACAGAAAAATACAGCAAATTCATGAACATAACGGAAATGTGGAAGGTATTTTTGATAGCTCTTTGTATAGACTTTGTTAAGGTAGTTGAGATGATGTCGATCAATTGTGATGGTGCTGATCGGAGTCTTGCGCCGCGTGCAATTCGTTTGGGTAAATAAAAAACCGGATATCCTATGATGGCGGTTTCCAATTTTGCTTTTTTTGAACTCGGCTGTTAGCTGGTGACTTTTTCCAGCAAATGCAAATTGCCTTGTGCCTGTTCCAGAGATGGATCAAGATTTTGAGCTTTGTTTAGATAGTGACGGGCCTTTTGATAGTCGCCGCGCAGAAGATACGAATATCCCATATTATTTAACACGCGGGGATTGTTGCCCTTGAGATCTTTGAGTTGAGCATAGGCGCGATCGGCTGTTTCAAAACGTCCAAGCTGATCAAGGGATGCCGCCAAGCCCAGCCATGCGGTAGCATTATCTGCGCGCACTTCGACGGCTTGGCGAAAATGTTTTTCTGCCAAACCATAATTTTGGCTGGAAAAATATTCCTGCCCCTGCACGAGCAAGCGTTTTGATTTGTCACCCTTTAGGCTGACATAATTGGAATTTGTATTTCCGGCATGGGTGGAAGTGCCGCTAGTGCTACAACCGCTTAGTGGCAGGAGGACCAAAAGTGATATGGATAAGGTTTTCAAAATTGACGGCATTTCTCGCCCCTCTATTGGGTTGTTTTGTTAGGGCAAGTGTAATGGCAAAAACTTAATTACAGACTGTTGAAGCCCGTTGAAGTTTCACGATCCAGGAAGGATTTGTTTACTATTACATATCCATTCCCATCATTCGTACGACAGTTGGGACAACGGCCACACCAACAACAATTGGCAGAATGAAAAGTGTAACAGGAACCGACATTTTGGCGGGAAGGGCGTAGGCTTTTTCTTCAGCTTTCATCATGCGTTTGTGGCGCATTTCATCTGAATATACCCGTAGCGCGTCTGAAATGCTGGTGCCCAATTCCTTGGATTGCTGGATCATGGTCGCAAAACCCTGTACTTCTTCAAGACCCAATCGCTCACCCATTGAATGTAAAGCCTGATCCATTGGTCGTCCGGCACGAATTTCTAATGCGGCGATGTTCAACTGGATGGAGAGGTTGGGGTAGGTTAGTGTAATTTCTTTTGAAATGCGTTCTACTGCTGCCTCGGTTGTTAGACCCGCTTCAGCTGCAACCACCATCAAATCCATAACATCGGGAAATCCGGAACGGTTTTCCAGCACGATTTTCTTAATGCGATTTCGCAAATAAAGAGTTGGTAAAAAATAACCAACAACGCCGGATGCAAGGGCGTACATCATCTGTTTGATCACTGTATATTCGTTATAAACGGTGATCATCAGGATCAGGCCAAAGACCAAACCAGCGATACCCATACCAAAACGAAATGCCAGAAAACGTGGCACAGCACTTGGATTGAGGTAACCTGCCTGAATAAGCGATAGTTGCAGTTTTCGCGTGGCTTTTGGATCAGATGTTGAATAAAAATCCGAGGTTTTCTTGGAAATGCTTTTGACAACGGCGCCGTTGTTTGAAGCCTGCTTTCGCTCCTCAGCACGGATTTCTTTTTTCTTTTTTATATCAAGCCGCTTTTGAATTTCATTGCGATTACGGTTGTTGGTGAAAGACTGGGTCGTGTAATAAATGATCCCGAAAATCAGAAGCGAACCAACGACGCTGATGAGCAATAGGGGATTGATTTGTGAAATATGTTCCATACTCAATTTACACCTTGAAACTAACCATTCGGAAGATCAATATGTTGCCCATTACCAGCCAGAAACCAAGGCCACCAAAGGCAATCCATGTTGTTGTCATGTGCCAAATGCCCATGTAGTAGTCCGGCATTAACAGCAATAATACAATGAACAGGATGACGGGTAGGGCAGATAGAAAAATGGCCGACATACGCCCCTCGGCAGAGATTGCATGTACTTTGCGTTTCATTTTTTGACGATCACGAATAACGGTTGAAAGACCCTCCAGAATTTCGCGAAGATTACCGCCGGTCGTGGACTGAATGGAAACGGCTGAAACCAGAAGGGGTAAATCATCGTGTCCAACGCGTTCGTAAAGAGAGATCAGGGCCGTGACCAAATCTGAACCATAGGTGATTTCGTCTGATACCAGGCCGAACTCAGTGCCAATTGGATCAGGCATTTCACGGGCAACCGAGGAAATTGCCACCGGCACCGGGTGACCTGCTTTCAAACTACGAGTGATCAGATCAACGGCTTCGGGCAATTGATCAGCAAAAGCCCTCATTTTCTTGGAACGCCGACGCCTTAACCAGAGGACAGGAAAGAGGAATGCAAAAATCGGAGTGCCAATGAGGATGCCCGTGATTGATTGGGTAAAATAAATCAATGCTATAATAGTGACGACCAGATAAATCGCGTAGTAAAGTCCGGCTTTTTTGAGTCCGACTGTAAAACCGGCCTGAACAAACAAGGTGTTCAGCCATTTCATAGGCAAAATCAGATTGCCATCCTGATCCATGCCACGTTCTTTGCGAAGCTGGATGAGGATGTCTTTTTGGCTAACGCCATCATTTTCACCGGCGGCCATGCGTCGATTGACGCGTTTTCTGTCTTTTGCGCCTGAGGAAAATACCGCATAGCCAATTTCCACCAACATTGCTGTCATCAGCGCTGCCGATATGAAAAAAACATGGACCATTCCAAATTCTGAAAATAAGTTCATTTTGTCTGACTACTCCAACACAATGCCGGGTTCGAACATTTCGCTGGGCAGTTCAATGCCCATGGCAACCAAATCTTCCAGGAAGCGCGGACGTACGCCCGTTGCTTCAAAATGGCCTTCTATTTCATTATTTGGCCCAAGGCCGGTTCGTTTGAATTTGAATATTTCCTGCATCTGGATAACGTCACCTTCCATGCCGGTAATTTCTGAAATGGAAGTAATTTTACGTTTGCCGTCAGACAGTCTGGTGAGCTGAATTATGATGTGAATAGCGTTGGAAATCTGACTGCGGATGGATGAAACGGTCATCGGCATGCCGGTCATACCCAACATTTGTTCTAAGCGGGACAGGGAGTCGCGGGGCGTGTTGGCGTGAATGGTGGCCATGGAACCTTCGTGGCCGGTGTTCATTGCCTGAAGCATATCAAAGGCTTCTTCGCCGCGAACCTCTCCGAGAATTACCCGGTCGGGGCGCATACGCAGGGCATTTTTTACCAGATCGCGCTGTTTGATTTCACCGACGCCCTCATTGTTTGGCGGACGGGTTTCCATACGGCCCACATGAGGAATATGCAGTGCCAGTTCGGCTGCATCTTCAATGGTAATGACGCGTTCGGTTGGCGAAATAAACGCTGACAAAGCGTTCAATAGGGTAGTTTTACCGGTGCCGGTACCGCCTGAAATGATGGTTGTCATGCGCGATGCCACGGCGTGTTCCAGCAATAAAGACATTTGAGGAGCCAGTGCTCCAAATTCAACCAGTTTTTCGAGGCTCAATTTATTGGCGGAGAATTTACGAATGGATACCAGAGGTCCGTCAACGGCGATGGGGCGGATGGCGGCGTTGAATCTGGAGCCATCGGCCATACGCGCATCGCAGGTTGGGCTGGATTCATCAATGCGTCGCCCCACATTGGCAACGATTTTATTGACCACACGCAGTAAATGCGCCTCGTCCTTGAAGGGAATATCAATGGGTTCCAAAACACCGTTGATTTCAATGTAACAATTTTTATGACCATTGATCAAAATGTCGGAGATATCTGGGTTGCGCATGAGAGGTTCAAGCGGGCCAAGGCCCGTCATCTCATCGACAAGTGTGCCAACGAAATCATCCAGTTCTGCGGTATTCAAAGCAAGGCGTTCGCTGGCCGCATAATCTGAAACGAATTTGTGAATTTCCCTCACCAACTCATCTTTTGGAAGTTTTTCCAGCGCGATCAGGTTGAATTCTTCAAGCATTTTGCGATGCAGTAGGCTTTTTGCATCCAAAATGCGCTGGCGCGAAGCTGAAACGGAGGCTGTTTTTTCGGTGTTTTCCACAGGTTCTGGCTGAGGAGCTGGGGCTTCCTCAGTTGTTGGCACAGCTTCATTGAGCGAAGAGCCGTTTGGTTCATCATCGAACAGGGCGGCATCATCGTCAAAATTCAGGAATGCTGAAAATCTGTTAGACATTGTTTTTCCTCGTTTTTCAGCTGGCTTTGCGGATTAGCAGGCGGCGGCCAAGGGATATCAATCCGGATAATTTTTCGTCGTTTTTGATGTCTTCGGCTTCATTTTCCAAAATAATGCCTTTAAGGGCAGCTGTGACGTTATTATCGGCTTCGATTGTTGAGAGCGGCACACCCCGATCAACGGCAGCGCGAACCAGCATATAATTATTAGGGATGCCGCCAGCGAGATATTCTCCCAGCGAGGCTTCTACATCGGTGTAATTGAGGCCGTTCTCGTTTTTGCGTTGGTCCATCCGATTGACGATGACTTTTGGGTCAGCTTGATTGCCGATTTTGTCTTCAACGGCATCGATCAACCGCTTTGCGTGGCGAATGGATGGTACGGTCATATCTGCGATGATGAACAACTTGTTGGAGCCCATGATGACCGTATCGGTCCACGGAAACCAGATGCGCGGCAGATCGATCACGACATAATCAAAATAGGCCGAAACCAGATCGAGCAAACGCACCACAAGGGCGGGTTTGAAAGTGCGCATCTCCGTTGGCTGGTTTGGCGCAGAAATAACGGAAAGTCCGCTTTCATGTTTGGACAGCATAACGTCGAGCAATTGACGATCCAGACGTTCGGGAGCGTTTTCAATTTCGCTGATATCGAAGCGGGGTTCGATATCCAAATATTCAGCGCATGAACCGTGCTGGAAATTGAGATCGACAACACATGTGGTGCGGCCAAGCGGTTTGCCATGACGGTTGAGAATGGCTGCGGTTTCAAGGGCTGCCATTGTGGTGCCAACGCCGCCAGATGCGGGCATGAAAGCCAGAAATTGCGGTTCCATCTGGGCATCTTCGCCCGATTGTTTCAGTGCATTATTGCAGGCACGAACAAGGTCCGAGGTTTGAACCGGTTTGGCCAGAAAATCTGTGACTTTTAACTGGATCAGAATGCGTGTTGCCGCGGGGCTGAAATCACTCGAAATCACGATGATTTCGGTATTTGCACCGAGCATGCGTTTAACTTTTTGCAGACTTTCGAAATCTTCGACATTGCTGGCATCAAGATCAACAATGATGGCGTCACAATTTAAGTCGCGGATCTCAGCGCCAATTTCACCAATGGCCTTGTTGATACAGACAAAATTTTGCTGCTCATTGTTCGAAAAAGCACCCTTGGCAAGTGCCACAAGCTCAGTGTCATGCGAAATCATTGCCAGATTTCGTATCTCGCCGGATTTTCCCTGATCTGACATTATCTATTTCCCCGTATAAATCGTATTTGTGTCGTCTGGCTCACATACGTACCTCTATTTAGTTGTGTTGCTGCTCTGGCCTCCACCGGATGCTCCCAGGTCAGGGTTGCGGTATCTTTTGATCGCTGCAGTCTGTCGTTTTCCATCAGTTGGAATGTTTGTATCGTCGAAATCATCAGGCCATGTGTCGACAACGCTGATTGCTTCATTGGCGGCAAGCGCTTCTCCGGCAAATGTCGTTATACCTTCGTCGCGAGACAAATATTGATTGCAGCCGGTCAAAGTGGTGACACTTGCGAGCAATATTCCAGCGAGGAGCAATGGTGTTTTTTTCATTTGGTCTGCCATGATTTTTCCTTTGCTCAATCCAGGCTAATAACGTGGCCGGAGCGTAATGTACCGTTGTCGGCGGCGGCTAATTTGCGCAAATGAGCACGGTTTACTTCCAACTGGCCGTTGACAAATAAATCGACGTCATTGGCCGGAAGGGTCGTTGACAAAGGTGTTTCAATTCGTGTTCCCGGGGCGATTGGCCTGACCAGACGCGGGGTGACAATGATCACAAGGTCGGTCTGTTTTCTACGGAAGGACGAACTTCTAAAAAGCGCACCAATGATCGGCAAATCGCCAAGCCAAGGGTATTTACGCAAGGTGTAATTGGAAGTTGATTGCAACAGGCCTGCGATAACGAAGCTCTGCCCATCACGCAATTCTACCGTTGTTTCTGCACGGCGAACGACCAGACCTGGAATTTCAATGCCGCCGAATTTTACGGAAGTGGTTGTGTCAATCTCGCTCACTTCAGGGGCGATTCTTAAGTGAATCAAGCCGTTATCAAGAACCGTTGGTGTGAACTCCAGTCCAACGCCAAACTTTTTGAATTCGACGGTTACTTCACCATCGCTCCCGGAAATTGGAATTGGGAATTCACCGCCAGCAAGGAAGCTGGCTGTATCACCGGAAAGGGCCACGAGATTTGGTTCTGCCAGACGGCGGGCAACGCCGCGGCTTGCCAATGCATCAATAAGAACGTCAACGCTCATGCCTTGATCGATGAGGTTTCCAACCAGTCTGCCAAAGGGAGCGGAGCCGGAAACAAGGGCTGATGCCGATGTGAATAATGCACCAGTATTGGTGGCAAGGGTTGTTCTGCCGTCGGTGCCGCGGAGGCCTACTCCAAGAGATTTTACTCTTGACCTCTGAGCTTCAATGAAGCGGACTTCAAGCTTTACCTGTTGTGAACCTCTTACACTGATTGAATCAATGATATCTTTGTCAAATTGCTTGGCAATCCTGCGGGCTTTTGCGGCCGCTACCGAGCTGCTTGCTTTACCGGTTAAAACCACGCGGCCATTGGCTGTTTTAGCTCGAATTCTCGATTTCGGCAGCGCTGATCTTAGCGTCTGGTTCAGGCTTTCTGTATTGGCGCCGACCTGAACGTCCATCATGCCAACCAATTGTTTTTCTTCATTATAAAGGGCAATGCCGGTTGATCCGGTCTTAGAGCCAATCAGATAGAAAGAGCGGTCGGTTAGTGGTTTTACCACCAAAACTTCGGGGTCGCCCACAACGATTTCACTGAAGGATGCGTCCGTGCGAATGGTCTTTGGTACAGCCTTGGCAATGCGGATGGTTTTTGTGCTGGTGGAGGCTGAAAGATGCACGATATTGCCGGCATACGCCTTTGTTGATAACGCAGGCACACTGACCAGCGTTGGCAATGCAAAAGCGGCAGCCAAAAGCAGGCTGGCGAATTTTGAACGATGGAATCGCTTGTTTTGATGCTTGTTCATTGTCATGCCCCTAATTCGATGCGTCTTTTTTTGGTTCTTCGATGCGAACCTGAGTTTCTTCAGCGTCTAGTTTGTTGATCACCGTGATGGTTTTGGTTTTTTTCTTTTTGTCATCTTGAAGAAAAGACAAGAGACCGCCGGTTGCGGGTTCTTCAGACTTTACGGTCGGTTTGCCGTTTAAATCTGTTCCGGTAATTTCGCTGGTCATTGACGATTGTGCATCGCCCGTGCTTCGCAGCAGTAAGGAAAGAGACCCCATGGTTCTTGCAAGCGCCAAACGCTGTGCGCCATTAATATCGGTTTCAAGGGTTACAGATTTCGCAACTTTCGCTGTTTCGCTACGTTGGTTGGCCTTCTGATCTACGGTCAGGACTTTCACATTGGCCATAATGATGCTGGCTGAAGGTGTCTCTGTTTTGCGGTTTTCGCGGGTGAAAATGATATCCACACGGTCGCCGGGCTGGATAAACCCACCAACGCCATCGACCATATTGACGGGGATGGTAACCGCACGCATGCCTTCGGCGATGATACCGGCCAAACCGCCGCGGCTACCTTTGCCGCTGAGTTTTGAGGCCAGAACGGGTTCGCCGGGTTGAATTGTCGTGAGGATGCGGCGCACATCGTCGCCGGTGAGTTCTTTTGTGCTGGAAAAACTTCCCTTAGGGCGATGTGCTGCTGGCCATGGAACTTCTTTCAGCATGGATGCTTCGACGCTTTCGCCAAACTTCATCTGTGTGCTTGCCACCACGATGGTTTTCATTTCCATCTGGGGCTCTGACGATCTATTACTCTCAATGGCACTCAGACGTGCTTGGGTCTGTGTGTCGAGATATTCATTTCCGGCGTAGTATGAAGTGGCACCAAAGGCTATTGCCAGACCACCCATAAGGATTAGCTTTCCACTCATCCGTATTCCCCATCGCAAATTCAGTTCTCGCCAAGTTACCGTAAGGAAGTTTAGGTTTTGGCCGAAGCTTGCGTGGAATTTGTCTAAAATTGAAAATAAAGGCAGATATTGACAGGGATGGTGAAGATTCAATTACCTGCGGCATGGCCTTATGAACGGTTATTTGACGCGACTTCAATTCATGCAACGAATCCGCTAAACAGTTTGTGACCCTATGAGTTTCAACTTGGTGGTGGATGCGATGGCCGAACTTTTTACTCTTGATAATCTTTTCACGTTGGCAATGTTGCTATTGCTACAATTAGTTCTGGGCTTTGATAATTTGCTCTATATTTCGATTGAATCGAAGCGGGCACCAGCGGATAAGCAAAAATTTGTACGCCGGTGGGGCATATTGATTGCCATCGCCATGCGGATTGTTTTGCTGTTTATTATCGTCAACGCGATTGAATTTTTTCAGGAAGAACTATTCTCACTAAATCTTGGCTTTCTGTTTAAGGGGGCATTTAACGGGCATTCGCTGATCGTATTATTGGGTGGCGGATTTATCATTTATACGGCACTGAAAGAGATTACCCATTTGCTGTCTGTGCACGACCTTGAGCATGAAGGCGGGGGCAGCGGGCGCACCACCTTTTCGGTCATCATGTGGATTGTGGTCATGAATTTGGTGTTTTCATTCGATTCAATCCTTTCGGCGCTGGCGCTGACGGATGTCTTTTTAGTGATGGCTACAGCGATTATTTTGTCCGGACTGGCGATGCTGGTCATGGCCGACCGAGTGTCGACATTTCTGGAGAAAAACCGGATGTACGAAGTGCTAGGGCTGTTTGTACTATTTATTGTTGGCATTATGTTGGTATCTGAAGGTGGGCATCTGGCGCATATCGAGCTTGCCGGAAACCCGGTCGAGCAGATGTCCAAATCAACCTTCTATTTCGTTCTCATTATTCTGATCGTTGTTGATGTGGTGCAGAGCCGATATCAGAAAAAGCTGATGGCGATGAGTGGCGGTGCCGGGAATGATGGCTAGTTAAAGTTTGCGCGTAGCCAGTTTGTGAAGTCATTCATGGTTTCATTCCGGTTAATCTCGTTCAGGCATTCATGACGCGTATCGGGAATGATTTTGACGTCGATGTTGGTATGCCCTGATTGACGCAGTGCTACATCCAGTTTCGTGGCAGCTTTTCCCATTGACGAGCAGGGGTCATCACCTCCGCCCCGAAGGTTGATCGGCAGATTTGCAGGAATTTTTGCAATTGCTTCTGATCTGGCAGTTTCAGATAAGCCGCTCAAAAGATCGATCCACAAACCAACGCATACCGGAAACCCGCATAGGGGGTCGGCCACATATTTATCGACCTCTGCCTCATCATGGGAGAGCCAGTCGAACTGCGTCCGATTAGGGGCGAACTTTTTGTTCCACTCTTCAAATGTCAGCTTTTGTGCGAGCATGCTCGGTACGTCGGAACCTTTAAACATGCGCTCCACCTTCAACAATTGACGCAGAAGGCCGGGCATAAAACCGGTTTCAGAGCTGTTCCAGACCGCAAGGCCATCAATCGTATCTGGATAGGTCTGGGCATAAGCCAGTGCGATGGTTGCGCCCATGGAGTGACCGAAGCAAATGACCGGCAATCCCATATGTCGCTGGCGAATATGGGTGTTGATGAAGTTCACATCCTCAAGCACTTTTTGCCAGCCATCGCGTTTAGCAAAAACGCCTAACGGGGCATCATCTGCCTTTGTGTGACCGTGGCCTCTTTGGTCATGCACGTAAGCATGATAGCCGTGTTCATTGAGAAAGTCGCAGAAGCGCTCGTAGCGTGCGCCGTGTTCTGCCATGCCGTGGTTGATCTGGATAATGCCTTTTGCGGGATTTCTTGCCAACGCTACATAGAGGTTGAGATTTGCTCCCGTAGTGGAGGTGATCTTTTCTGGTTTGAACATTCTCGTGCCTTTCCAGATCTGGGTTTTGGCCTAAATCTCGGCCAGTGCAACCATTTCCTTGATCTCTGTAGCGGAAAAACCCAGTGCGAGGCCGATGGCACCGATTTGCGCGCTTTCCTTATCGTCGATATCCAGGTCGCTGATTATTACGAGGTGGCATGCCTGAATAATCTTTTGTTTCATTAAAGGAGAAATTTTGCTTTTATTTCGCCCCAGTGACCCCAGAATTTCGATCGGGCTGCCAAGCTCGGAAAGGATTTCTTCAACCTCTTCCTTGTTCAAATTGATGCCGAACATTCTTGCGTGAATTTCGCAAATGGTATCGATTTCGCTGTCTTCGATTTTACCATCTGCTCTGGCGATGATGCCCATGGTCTGGATGAGCAGACGCATTTCTACCTCGCCCTGCTTTGTTTCATCCGTTTGTGGAGCGTATAAAAAAGCCCGAACGGCCCGATGGGTGCGCACCAAAAAGACTACCATGCCACCCAGAATGCCGAATTTGGCCAAATTAGATATCCATGGGGTGGCTTGCGGAAAAAGATAGACAATGATTACACCCACTACAATTAGCGCGGCGGCCAGATAATCCTTATTTCGGTTTTGCATGTGTTTTCCAATTGAGCGCAAGGCAGATAGATTCGATGTTATTTTAGTATAGCTGCTGGATGCCTTTTAGAACATGCTTAAGGGCAAATTTACTTTCTCGGGATATACAAAAAAATTGTCTGCTATATCGCATGAATAGAGAGTTCTATGCCAAGTTTTAAGTCATCAATCGCACCACCTAAAGAGTTTATTGGCGCAATTTTGGTTATTGGTATTCCCAGTATTCTATACGGCCTGACGTTTCATATGAAACTATGGACATTGGGGGCTGATGGCTTGTCGGTGGTCTCGCGTACCACTGTCTATTGGGATTTTAATAATTTATGGATTGGCGGGCGTTTGGCCCTAGAAGGTAATATCAATGCGTTGTTTGATATGGAAATATACCGAGCGCAAATGGACCGCCTTTTGGGGTTTGATGTGCCTGATCAGGAATGGAGCTATCCTCCGACCATGTTGCTAATTGGTGTGCCCCTGGCATTGCTTCCCATATTTTGGGCCTATTGGGTCTGGACGATTGGTACGGTAATTGCGCTTCATTTTGCACTTCGTGCCTTTAAATTGCAGCCATGGGTGCATGTTGCCATATTGCTTTCACCTGCCGTTTTTTGGAATGCCATATTTGGACAAAACGGCGCGTTTCTTGCAGCCCTTATGCTGGGCGGTTTGATGTTGGCGCCGAAGCGACCGATCATTGCGGGCGTGTTAATCGGCTTAATGACCATCAAGCCTCACCTTGGAATTCTAATTCCATTTTGTTTTCTTGCCAGTCGCAATTGGGCTGCCTTTGCTTCTGCCTCTGCTACCTCTGTTGCGTTATTTCTGATCGCAGGCATTGCATTTGGGGTTGATGTGTGGGGCCAGTTTTTTCAGCAAACGCAGCCGATGATGAGTGATATTATGAATGCGATTTACCCACAAAGCTATCAGAGCAATGCGATGACGGTTTTTGTTTTTATGAGGATGTTGGGTGGTGATTTATTTACTGCGTATGGTGTGCAAGCGGTTTTTTCGCTTGTCTGTATTGCTTACGCGATCTGGTTATGGCGGCCAGCAAATGCCATTGGACATGTGGACCGAGTATGTCTTACCAGTGCGCTGGTTTTGTTGGCGACGCCCTATGGTTATACCTATGATATGATTGGGTTGAGTGCGGCAATTGCGATTATTTGTAGTCGCCATTCTACAATCGTGCTTGGGCCTTTGCTGGCAGCCGTCTGGCTGCTACCATATTATAATCATATGTTCTTTGTGAACCTTTCTGTGGCGCTAGGAGCTGCGGTGATGCTTGTGGCGGTATGCTTATTGGTTCTGACGGTAAAGAGTAGCGAAAAGAATTCCATCGCCTCCTCTTAAATTCAACAATGAATGGTTGGCTAAACCAAGTTGCCCGTTGCTCACAGCGCACAATTCGCCTAAAAGCGCGCAGACGAGATTTTCTTTTGTTGAGGATGCATCATGGCACGGCAATTTATTTATTATATGGCGGGACTTTCGAAAACCTATGGCACCAAAAAGGTGCTGGAGGACATCCATCTGCAATTTTATCCGGATGCGAAAATTGGTATTCTTGGCCCGAACGGCTCTGGTAAATCTACAATTCTGCGCATCATGGCCGGGCTCGACAAGGAGTATGTCGGCGAGGCGTGGCTGGCCGAGGGCGCCACTTGTGGATATCTGCCTCAGGAACCAAAGCTCGACGAGACAAAAACCGTCATGGAAAATGTGATGGAAGGGGTTTCGGAAAAACAGGCCATCCTTGATCGCTACAATGAATTGATGATGAATTATTCCGAAGAGACCGCAGAAGAAGGCGCGAAACTTCAGGATGAGATTGACGCACAGAATTTGTGGGATCTGGAAAGTCAGGTCGAAATGGCCATGGAGGCGCTGCGTTGTCCTCCGAGCGATAGCGCTGTTACCAATCTTTCCGGTGGTGAAATGCGCCGGGTGGCGCTTTGCCAATTGCTTCTATCCCAACCAGATTTGTTGTTGCTCGATGAGCCGACCAACCATTTGGATGCGGAAACAATTGTTTGGCTCGAAAAGCATCTGCGCGAATATCCGGGCTCCGTTCTTATGATCACGCACGATCGCTATTTCCTTGATAATGTTACCGGCTGGATTCTGGAACTCGACCGTGGACGCGGCATTCCTTATGAGGGCAATTATTCGGCTTACCTTGATGCCAAAGCCAAGCGTATGAAGCAGGAAGGCCGCGAAGATGCGGCGCGGCAAAAAGCGATTTCCCGCGAAAGCGAGTGGATTGCCTCATCGCCTCAGGCACGTCAAACCAAATCAAAAGCGCGTATTAGGGCCTATGACGAGTTGGTGAAAGCAGCGGCTGACCGTACTCCGGCCAATTCACAGATCATCATTCCAGTTGGCGAGCGCCTCGGTGATGTGGTGATTGAAGCCGAAAATATTTCGAAATCCTATGGCGACCGGCTGTTGATTGATGATTTGAGCTTCAAACTGCCGCCGGGTGGTATTGTTGGTGTTATCGGGCCGAACGGCGCTGGTAAAACCACATTGTTCCGTATGATCACCGGTCAGGAACAGCCTGATAGCGGCACTATCCGCATCGGCGATACCGTGCATATGGGCTATGTGGATCAAAGCCGCGATAGTCTCGATCCGAAGAAAAGCGTTTGGGAAGAAATTTCTGAAGGGGCAGAAATTATCAAACTTGGCAGTCACGAAATGAACAGCCGCGCTTATTGCTCGACCTTCAACTTTAAGGGCGGGGACCAGCAACAGCCGGTTGGAACGCTTTCTGGCGGTCAACGTAACCGTGTACATCTGGCCAAAATGCTAAAATCAAGCAGCAACGTTCTACTGCTCGATGAGCCGACCAATGATTTGGACACCGAAACACTCGGCGCGCTCGAAGATGCGCTGGAAAGTTTCGCCGGTTGCGCCGTAATCATCTCGCATGATCGGATGTTCCTCGACAGGCTAGCCACACACATTCTGGCCTTTGAAGGGGACAGTCATGTGGAATGGTTTGAAGGGAACTTCGAAGATTACGAGCAGGATAAAATCCGCCGCCTTGGCCCTGATTCAGTTAATCCGAAACGGGTGACCTACAAACGTTTGACACGGTAAAAACTTCACCATTTGAGGCAAGCAAAATGATAGACTAAACTACCCTGATTGCATATTTGGCGATTTTGCTTGGTTTTGTTTTTATTCCGGGGCCTGCGGTGCTGTTGACATTGGCCCGTGCCACCAGTTCTGGAACGCGGGTAGGAGTTGCCACAGGATTGGGTATTGCTGTTGGCGACCTCATTCATACCGCGATGGCGGTGTTTGGTATTTCTGCGCTTATTTTGGCTTCGGCATTCTTGTTTAGTTTGGCCAAATATTTGGGGGCTGCCTATCTGATTTATCTGGGTATTCGCGCGATCATGGAAAAAGCTCCGATCGTCAATGGTGTTCAGGGCGCACAAATTACGGCTTCGCAAGCATTCAAACAAGCGACCCTTGCTGAAGTGTTGAATCCGAAAACGGCGTTGTTTTTCCTGGCATTCTTGCCTCAGTTTGTCCAGCCAGAAAATGGTTCGGTGCCGCTGCAGCTAAGCGTTCTAGGTGGGTTTTTCGTCTTTATGGGATTACTCAGCACCGTTATTGTTGCTGTCGCGGCAGGGCGTGTAGGAAAGTTCCTGCGCCACAATCCTGCTGTTCTTAAATGGCAAGGCAAAGTGGTTGGCGGCATTTACTGCGCACTGGGAATTCGTCTCGCACTACAGGAGCGATGAACATTCATTCCATTGAATGACTTTGTTATTGTCGTTTTCCAACAACCAGCAACAATCCGCTTGAAATGATGATGGCTGATCCTAGCCATACTAGTGGTTCGGGGAACTCATTGAAGAATATCAGTCCCACGGCTGTCGTTCCTACCATTTCTATGTAGACAAGCGGTGCCAGAATTGAAGCGTCTGCATATTGGAATGCCATGATGGAGAGCAGATGGACGAATGTGGAAAGTATGCCCATTCCAAGCAGTAGCAATAGCTGATCTGGAGAGGGGGATGCCCATGTCCAGATCGCTTGAGGAAACAGTAAAATTGATCCAACCAGACACTGAAAGGTGAGCGTTTTAAGCGGATCACTGTTGCTGGAGGCTTGCTTTGTGGCAATGAGATAGAATGCGAAAAACATCCCGCTTGCCATTGCGAACAAAATGCCCGGTTCGATCTCGCCTCCCGGACGTAAAATCAGCAGCACACCTGCAAATCCCAAAAGTAGAGACGCAATTTTTCTTACGGTCAATTTTTCTCCAAGCAAGAACACCGCGAGAAATGTCGTAATGATTGGCCCGATGAAATAGGCACTTAGAGCGGTTGCCATGGGGATACGCGCTATCGCCACAAAATAGCATGTCATTGCAGTAACAAGGAAAATCGTGCGCAAAAATTGCGCTTTGAGATGAGTTCTTGGAAGGAAATCAAACCGGAATTTGTAAAATGCAATTGGCAGAACGATCAAAGTGGCGGCGGCATAGCGCGCCCAGCTAACAAAAAGCGGGGACATGTCGGCGCTGAGATGTTTCGCTCCGCCATCGACGAAAGGAAGGGTGAGCATGGCCAGTGCCATCAATACCACGCCACGAAGAATCCTGGGATTTTCCATCCCCGGCTGCTCTGATTTCATCGGTTGAACCTTTTAATCGTGATTGATTTTACCGCGCCATTGAATGATATTCATCGTTTGGTTGTTTATCGATGGCGGCACTCATTCTGTTCGACATGTTGAAGAATGCAGCTACGGCTGCGATGTCCCATATTTCTCGGTCTGTCCAACCGGCGTCGCGCAGCAATTGACGATCTGGTTCGTCGATTTCTGCCGGGCGCACGGTTAGGGCGTGAGCGAAATCAAGCATGGCGCGTTGCTTTTTATCGAGTTCGGCGGTGCGGTAGTTCATCACCAATTGCTCGCCCAATATTGCATTGCCTGACATCTTGCGTACGGCAGCGCCGTGGGCGGTGAGGCAATAATAGCAATGGTTGGCTGAGGAAACGACGACCGCGATCATTTCGCGCTCTAGTTTGGATACGCCGGAATCGCCGAGCATCAAATCATTATATGAGTTGGTGAAAGCCTCGAACTTTGTGGAGTGCCACGCATAAGCTTGCAATACATTGGGAATGAAGCCCAGCTTTTCATCGCAGACATCCAAATATTTTTGTTGGCGGTCTGTTAGGGCTTCTTCTGATTTCGGCATGTCGAGGGCGACGATTGGTTTTTTTGACATTGTTGAAAATTCCAGTTTTAAAGTAACGAAAATTGAGCAGCATCGGGCAGGAGAATCTGATAAGTTTGTTCTTCGTCCACCACTTTGGAGCTTCCCATGATCAAAACTATTCCACCTAAAAAACTTAAAGGCAAGGTCGCAAATGTGCTTGCGGCAAAAGGCACCGATTTCGTTTCCGAGGCTGTTGATGAGTTGGTTTTGAACTACGGGGGCATTGAAGGTGATTTTCACGCTGGACTGACCCGGTCCTCTGGTAGCCGTGAGCCTTGGTACAAGCGTGGTACGCAGATGCGTAATGAACGGCAGATTTCGATTTTGAGTGTCGAAGAGCTTAGCGAAATTGCGCCCGCGATGGGGCTGGATGAATTAAAGCCGGAATGGATTGGCGCTAATCTGGTTTTGGAAGGTGTTCCGAATTTGAGTTATTTGCCGCCACGCAGTCTGTTGTTCTTTGATGGTGGCGTGACCTTGCGGGTGGATGGCTATAACGCTCCTTGCCGCCTTGCTGGCGGTTCGATTGCTATCCATGTGGGCGCTGTTGGGGACGGGGAAGAAGCGAGGGCCACCGATATGGCTTTGAGTTTCAAAGATGCCGCACACATGAAGCGCGGGCTGGTGGCTTGGGTTGAGCGCGAGGGCGTTATCAAGCCGGGTGAAGATTTTACTGTCCGGGTTTGGGAGCAATGGGTTTACGAATAGGTTCTAGGTGACGCAGATTTTTTGTGCTTTTGTCATCTCCATCAATGCCTGAGCGGTGATTGGAAATACCGATCTTGGGCTGCCTGCTGCGCACCATATCTCGTCATATTCGAATAGTTTTTCGTCAATGGCTGTTCTGATTGGTGCAATTGCGCCAAGAGGTGATACGCCGCCAATGGCGAATCCGGTTTTTGTTCTTACATAGTCAGCGTCACAGCGTTTCAGCTTTTCGCCGATCAAGCGGCCAACGCGTTTTTCATGCACACGGTTGGCACCTGAAACCAGAATGAGCCATGGTTCGCCGGTTTCTGCGCCTTCAAAAATCAATGATTTTACGATCTGCGCCACATCACAGCCAACGGCTTCGGCCGCTTGTTCTGCGGTTTTGGTGGGTATGTCGTGATAGGTGATCTTGCCTGTATGGTTTTCTACGGCGAGAGCTTCAACAACGCGTTTTTCGCTGGGAGTGATATCGGACATTTGAACCATTCCATGATGTGTTTCTCTAAGTGATGATACACAAAACTTGTGCGACTGAAACTGTTATTTCACCTGTTGAGGTCGCAAGAGAACGGAGGCCAATCCAGAGGCTATCAGCAATCCCAAGCCACCAAGCGTAATGACATCTGGCACATCACCAAAGACCACGAATCCGGTTATGGTTGCCGAGACCAATTGGAAATAAACGATTGGGGCAAGGCGGGAGGCTTCGACTTTTTGGCAGGCAAGGATGAGTAGAAGGTTTCCCATCATGGAGAATACAGCGCTGGCAATCACCAGAGCTGTGAGGTTCCATGAAAATGACGGTATATCGGCAATACCAAGTGGTGCCATCACCACTACTCCGATTATGAACTGGGAAAATAATAGCGCGCGAGGCGAGGCGGCATCGTTCAGCCAGCGATTAGCGACCAAAAATCCACCGTAACATAGGCCTGCCATCACGGCAAAGCCCGTGCCCGCAATCATGCCGAAGCCGGGTTTGACCACGAGTAGTACACCACCAAAACCAAGCAGCAATAACAGGGTGCGCCCGATTGTGATGGGTTCTTTTAACAACCATGCGGCCAGAAAATATGAAATGATCGGGCCGATGAAGAATGCACCAAAGGTGGTGGCAAGGCTGGTGGTCTGGAGTGCTGTTAAAATGGAACTGATTGCACCTATGATTAGTCCTGCGCGGAGATATATTCGCCAATCAAGGAACATGCGTGGATCAATGTGTCTGCTTCGCAGGAATGGCAGCACCAGTAAGGCGCCCAAAATGAAGCGTGTCCACGCAATGAAAAATGGCGTTACGCCATAGCTCGTGGTCATAACCTTGCCTGTTGCATCTCCCATGGGGATGCACATCATGCCAAGCGCCATAATTATGATGGCTGTTGTAAAAGGGGAAAGTGATTTCACCTTAGACCTCTTCGTGCGGGGGCAGGCGACAGATGACCCCGTTGCGGAAAAAGAGTGGGCGTTCGTTCATTTTCGGGATGCCCAAGGATGATTTGGCAACAGCTTGTGCGGCACGAATCACGTCTTCCACATCGCCATTTGCGCCGACGCCGCCAATCACATAACTCCATTTTCCCGGAGCACGAAAGGCAATGGTGGTAGGGTTGTCGCAGACGGCCATGCATTCTACCGGTTCGATTTTTATGTCAGGTAGGTCTGAGCTTGCTTCGCATAATTTCTCATAGAGCTCACGACTGGCCGTTTCCATGCACAAGGTGCAAACCTGAACGCAGACTTTGTAATCTGGCTTTTCGGGCAGATTGGTGTCTGCGTTCATTGTTTTTTGTCCTAGTCGCGTGGCGGGATGTTTGGTGCTGCTTGTGAAGCTGGGCGCTCAATGCATCTGGCGTGCCATTCATTGACCGCTTTGAAATTGTCCATTCCGACAATATCGGCGGCGTCGTAAAAACCCGTCATGGTGCTGATCCATGGCCAAATCGCGATATCGGCGATGGAGTATTCATCGGCTACCATATATTTGCGCGATTTCAAATGGCCATCCAACACGCCGAGCAGGCGGATTGATTCATCTCTATAACGCTCGAGCGGGAATGGATGATCGCATTTGTCGCCAACGAACTTATGGAAAAAGCCGAACTGGCCAAACATTGGGCCAAGGCCGCCCATCTGCCACATCAACCATTGCAGGGTTTCGTATTTTGTGGCCGGGTCGCTGGAGAGCAGCTTGCCTGTTTTCTCCGCGAGGTAAATCATAATGGCGCCGGTTTCAAACAGACCCATGGGTTTGCCGCCCGGGCCATTGGGGTCAAGGATGGCTGGAATTTTGCCATTTGGATTGAGAGATTCAAACTCCGGGGATTTTTGGTCATTGGTGCCAAAGCTTACCAGATGGGCCTCGTATGGCAGGCCGATTTCTTCGAGCGTGGCTGAGACCTTGATGCCGTTAGGCGTAGGTAGCGAATAAAACTGGATATGGTCTGGATTTTTCGTAGGCCATTTTTTGGTAATTTCGAAACTTGAAATATCGGTCATCATAAAACCTTCTGGTTGGTGGCGGTCAATTCAATTAGTGCACCTATGAACTAATAGGCTTTTGCCACGATGCAACAGGTCAGTTCATTCGGTTTTTGACTATTTTTTAAATAATTTTGGTTGTTTATAGTTTTTAAAGGATATAAAGATATCTTTATATGAAAAACGAGGTGGCAAATTGCTTGATACGACCCGATTGAAACTGGACGAAACTGTTAGCTTGTTACGCGCTGCTGGTGAGCAGACACGATTGCGGTTGCTTGTGCTTTTGTCAAAAGGCGATCTTACGGTTTCGGAACTTATTGATATTTTAGGTCAATCTCAGCCACGAATTTCGCGCCATTTGAAATTATTGACCGAGGCAGGCCTGCTAGAACGATATCAGGAAGGGGCTTGGGCCTATTTCCGTGCTGTGGATAACGGACCTGCGGCAGCGCTGGTGAATGACCTTATTTCCCGTATGGATAATAATGACCAACAGGTTTTGCGTGACAGCGAACGGTTGGAAGAGTTGCGGTCACGCCGTGCGGCCCGTGCCGCCGATTATTTCTCCACCAATGCCGATAGTTGGGACCAAATCCGCTCATTCCATGTGGATGACGATCTGGTAGAAGCTGCCATGCTTGAAATGGTTGGCAACACACCTTTTCAGAACATGCTTGATATTGGCACCGGTACTGGCAGGGTGTTGGAACTGTTTGCACCCCATTATGCCCATGCCGTGGGACTTGATGGTAGCCGGGATATGTTGGCTGTGGCACGAGCCAATCTTGATAAAGCAGGGCTTTCACGGGTTCAGACCCGTCAGGGCGATGTCTATATGCTGCCAATGGCCGGTGATCGGTTTAATCTGGTTACCATCCACCAGGTGCTTCATTATCTTGATGATCCAGCGGCAGCTATTCGTGAGGCATCGAAAGCACTAGCGCCTTCCGGGCAATTGCTGATCGTTGATTTTGCCCCGCACGATCTTGATATTCTGCGTGAAGAACATGCGCATTTACGGCTTGGCTTTTCAAATGAGCAAATGTGCTCATGGATGGAAGAGGCCGGGCTGGAAGTGATCGAGACCCGGAAACTGGACGCCATTTCTACCGATGGCGAACGGTCGGAGAAAAAACTATCCGTAAGCCTTTGGCTTGCCCGTGACCAACGCCTGCAAATAGCTGATAATCAACCCACAACATCTGCATAAAGGGATAATTTCGATGACCCACTCAAGAACTCTCAAATCTTCCATTTCACGCCGCACTCTGAAAGGCGCTGATTTTAATGTGTCGTTTGAATTTTTCCCGACATCTTCTGACACCGCTGAAGCCAGTCTTTGGAAATCGGTTCGCAGGCTCGAAAGTCTCAGCCCAAGTTTTGTTTCTATCACATATGGTGCAGGCGGTTCAACGCGGGAGCGTACCCATAAGACCATTTTGAAAATCATCAAAGAGACTGATTTGAAGGTTGCGGCTCATCTGACCTGCGCTGATGCCAGCAAGGAAGAGGTGGATAGTGTTATTCGGGACTATTGGCGTGCCGGTGTGAAGCATTTTGTGGCTTTGCGCGGGGATAGCCAGCAGGATAGCCAGAAAGGGTTTCAAAGAAGTTTTCAAGCTAACCCTGATGGCTACCAGAACGGTGCAGAGCTTGTTGCCGGGCTGAAAGCATTCAGTGACTTTGATATTACGGTTTCAGCCTATCCTGAAAAACATCCGATGAGTCCTGATTTTGCTGTCGATATCGAGATGCTTAAACGTAAGGTTGATAATGGCGCGACACGGGCCATTACCCAATTCTTTTTCGATAATGATGTCTATGAAGCCTATATAGAGCGTGTTCGCAGGGCTGGTATTTTTATTCCGATCATTCCGGGTATTCTGCCATTTAATAATTTTTCAAAGCTTGAGAATATCGCGAGACGTTGCGGTGCGAGCGTGCCTGATTGGTTGGCCGAGCGCTTTGAAGGTCTGGAAAACGACAGCACAACAAGCAATCTGGTCGGATGCGCGGTGGCTTCTGAACAGGTAATGGATTTGGTCAATCGCGGGGTTTCGGATTTTCATTTTTACACAATGAATCAGGCTGATCTGGTTTATGCAATTTGCCGTCAACTCGGCATGCGCGCGGTTGAAGAACGTGAAGCCAAAGCGGCATAGGCAAAAACATTGGGCCGGCTGCAGGTAAACCCGCAACCAGCCCAATGCCTGGAAGAAACTAATTACGCATACAAATTTTGGCTCAAACTTAAATCTAAACCTGAGCTGTGGAGCGGATTGCTATCCGATCCATCCAAAGATCATCGCTGTAACAAAAAGAAAAGCAGCGCAGATGATTACGTAGTTTGTGGTTCGTAGGATATCCATGTGGGCCTCCTCAAGCGCATATTTCTTCTACTTACGTAAAGTAGTCTAGTATATGATTTTTATAGCGCAAGTATAAATTTAATGCTGCATTGCAAAAATTTACCAAAAACAATATTTTTTTCCGGTAAGTTTTTGATGTTTTTGACCAAATATTTGCTGCGGCGCAATATTATGTACTGTTAATAATTTACCTTAACAGCTAAAATACTGCTTTCTTGGTCGTGTTGATCTTCCGTTTGCCCTGAATTGGCCGTATTTATAGCCGCTCTGCATAATCATTAACAAGTAATGGATATGGTTTTGTATTGTAAATTGTGGGCGGTTTGGATTTTAGTGATGAATGCAATTTTATTTCTAGCGCGACGATTTTTTCTGGGTGCCAGCGTTTTGACGTTGTTGCATGGTTGCACGACTATGGATTTATTGTCGGCCAGCAACACTGTTAAGGCCGATACTTCGGTTATGGCGGTGCGACTCAATGTGCATGACGCTATGCGGAAAATTTCGAAAGTTCGCAGGAAGCATGGCCTTGGCGCGATTTCAACGGATCCGCGTTTGATGAAGGCTGCCAATAATCACGCTAAATATCTTGGACGTACCGGAAAATTTGGTCACGAGTTCGGGCCATCCACCCGATTTAAAAAGCGTATCTTTGACGTGGGGTTCCAGCAATCTGCCGGAGAAAATATTGGTGTTGGATATCGTAGCATTGATGCGGCGATCACTGGCTGGATGAATTCACCCAAGCATCGCAAGATTATGCTCAAGCGTAAATTTTCCGTGGGTGGCATTGCCTTGAAACGAAATATTTCAGGCAAAAACCCGCGATATACCTATTACTGGGTATTGATTATGGGCTCAGGCGGCAGCCACATGGGCGTGCCTTCAGCTTCTTAATAAGGAGGAAATATCGGACTTAGGCCCGGGTTTCCATAACCTTATGAAGTACGTCCAGATCGATCAGGCCAATTTTTGTCAAACGCAAATATAGGCTGACCCCTTCGAGGCCGCTTTGTTCCAACTCGGCTACGAGTTTTTGCAATTCATAAAATTGGGTCAGTCTTGGTTTTGAGTTTTGCATGCTATTTTCCTACTAGAACAGTTTGAATAATCAACCTGCCGAGCGCAGTCATCTGAAATGTTGGTTAAAGATTGGTTACCAATAAAGTTTCAATCTTCAATGTTTCATAAACCACTTTCACCTAAAATTTATAGGATTGAAGGCGCTGTTGCCTTCTTAAACTCATGCGCTGCTGTTCGCGGTCGAGGAGAAAAAGATGTTTCGCGTATTTACTCCACTTGCTAAGTTTATTTTTTCCGTCTTTTTGACAGGACTGTTTTTTACAGGTCCAGCCGCCGCCGTTGAGGTTTATTTCTTCAAAGGCGCAGGTGATTTTTCGTTTATCAATAAGGATTTGCATTTTTCCCGTGGCCTTGAACGTATGGCTGATGCACTGAACAAAGAGGGCATTCATGCTGAGGTGCGCCGGTTTGGCGCTACGGCAGATGCACTACGCACCATCCGTGCTCGCAAGCCGCAAAGTGTTGCTTTCATTGGCCATTCTATGGGGGCGCTTGCTTCCATGACCATGGCTAAGCGAATGAAGGCATTGGGTATTCGCGTTGCCTATGTGGGGACGATTGATATTCCGGGACCAATTGGTACTGCTGGAAAAAACGTTGAATGGGCCGAGAACTATTTCTCTGTTTTTCCTGTTTACGGCAAGTTGACCAATGCGAAGACGCACCCCAAGGCCAAGAATATCTATGTATTTGGCCAAATTCATACGACTATGGATGATTCAAAAAAGGTGCGTCAGGGCGTTCTTGCGGCGATCCGTGAAATTGACGGAAAAGAGCGTGATGCGCTTGGGGTATCTGATGAGCCATTGATGGTTGAGAGCAATGTTTTGGCGAACCAGCCTGTGATTGTTGCGCAAACCAAGCCGCGAAGACGTTTGTTGAAAATCGATGAAAACCTTGATGAGGGATGGGATAAGAAGGCACTTGCTGACCGGATGATGGTTACAAGAGTGGCTCTGGCACCAATAAAACCCAGAAAACGGATGCTGAAAATCGATGAAGTTGATCCCAATGCCAATAATGGGCAAGGCGTGATTTCGAATAATAACAGCCAATTTGCAAGTGTTGCTCCCGCACACGCTTTGGTCGAGACGCAGGCACCGCAAGACCCTGTTTTTGCTTCATCGAATGATCAGGCGCCGATTAATCTATTGGCTGCACCCCGGACAAATGCACGACCTGTTGCTAAGGTGAGAGAGCCGAAAATTGACCATATCCGTACAGGTAGCGTACGCAAAGTAAAGCGTAACCGGACGATTGATATCAGCAATCTTACCCGACGAGGCAAAAGGGTGATCGGCAAAGTAACCGCATTCTTTAAACGCCAGCGTAGAGCGCTTAAATCGCGGTTTAACTAGGGTTTTCCAAAAGCACCGCTGGCGGGGGTTGTCACAATGACAGCCTCGCCGGGGTAGACCGTGGTCTGGTCGCAATATTCAAGTTCTTCCAGCGTTCCGTCCTTGCGGCGGATTTCGGTTTTTCCGACTTTGCCTGCGCCGCCGCCATTGATACCGGCGGGGCCGCGTTTGCGGTGGCTGGAGAGAATTGCGCATTCCATTTCTTCGAGGAAGCGCAAGCGGCGTATGGTGCCATCGCCGCCACAGAATTTGCCAATGCCGCCGGAACCCGCGCGGATTGAGAATTCTTCGACCACGATGGGGAAGCGCATTTCCAGAATTTCCGGGTCGGTCATTCTGGTATTGGTCATATGCACGTGCACCGCATCGGTGCCGGCAAAACCTTCGCCATTGTTCATTTGTCCGGCAGGAGAACCACTGCAAATGGTTTCATAGTTCTGGTAACGCTCATTGCCATAGGTAAGATTGTTCATGGTGCCTTGGCAATTGGCGATTGAGCCGAGGGCCTGAAGCAGACAATTGGTCACTTGCTGGCTGGTTTCTGTATTGCCTGCGATCACCGCTGATGGATATTGCGGCTTCAGCATGGAGCCTTCGGGTATGATGATATGGATGGGTTTCAAACACCCGGCATTTATCGGAATGCTGGCTTCTACCATCAGGCGGAAAACATAGAGCACGGCGGCACGCGAGACTGGCTCGGGCGCATTGAAATTGTTTTTCCATGCTTTTGATGTGCCGGTGAAATCGACGGTTGCTTCGCGTTTTTCCTTATCAACGCTGATTTTTACGCAGATTATTTGGCCTGTGTCGGTCTCGTAAGTTGCTTCGCAGTCGTCCAGCGCATCGATGACGCGGCGCACGCTTTCCTCAGCGTTGTCCTGCACGTGGACCATATAGGCGTGGACCGTATCAAGACTGAAATGGTCGACCATTCTTCGAAGTTCAACAATGCCTTTTTCGTTGGCCGCGACCTGAGCGCGGATATCGGCCATGTTTTGCGATGGATTACGGGCGGGCCATGGATGGTTTGTCAGAAGTTCCAACATACCTTCTTCCTGGAATACGCCTGCATCGACCAGTTTGAAATTGTCGATTAAAACGCCTTCTTCATCCACATGGGTGGCGCGCGGTGTGGCGCTGCCGGGGGCCATGCCGCCAATATCGGCGTGGTGGCCACGCGAAGCGACGAAAAATAGCAGTTTTTCATTGTCCTCGTCAAAAACAGGGGTGACCACGGTGAGATCGGGCAAATGGGTGCCGCCATTATAAGGGGCGTTGAGGAGGAATACGTCGCCGGGGAAGATGTTTCCAACGTTCAGGGCGACGATGGTTTCGACCGAGCGGTCCATGCTGCCGAGGTGCACCGGCATGTGCGGGGCGTTGGCGACCAATGAACCGTCGCTTGAAAATACCGCGCAGGAGAAATCGAGGCGTTCCTTGATATTCACCGAATAGGCGGTGTTTTGCAGGGTGACGCCCATTTGTTCGGCGATCGACATGAACAAATTGTTGAATACTTCCAGCATTACCGGATCAACTTTGGTGCCAATCGCTGCCACGCGCTCAAGGGTATAAGCGCGTTCCATGATGATGTGGCCGCGCGCATTGATCGAGGCGCGCCAGCCCGGTTCCACGACGATGGTTTGGTGCGGTTCGATGATCAGGGCAGGGCCTGCAATGCGGCTTCCCGGGGAAAGAGTGTCGCGCATGTGAATTCCGGCATCATGCCATTTTCCTGCGGAGAAAATCGGCGTGGTTTGAGATGCGGGCATTTCACGTTCATCGAGAGAGGCTTCTGGCTCAGGAATATTTGCGCCGCCGCCAACGGCTTCAACTTCGATTGCTTCGACGATCAGGGTTTTGTTTTCAAAGATGAAACCGAATTGTTTTTTGTGGCCATCTTCGAAAGCGTCGATCATGGTTTGACGCGATGCCATTGGCACGGATATGGGGGTGTCTGTGCCGTCGTATCGGATGTGTACTCGGCAAAAAACGCTTATATCTGAATCTGTTATGTCCTGTTCTTTAAGTTCTGATTCAGCTTCGCGCTGGAGTTCTGCTTCGACCTTTTTGAGGGTTGGTTCAACGTCTTTTGATAGTTCGATGATCAGCGCTCTGGTGCGGTTTGCTCGCACTCTTGCAAGGCCCATGCCGTAGGCAGAAAGAATGCCAGAGAAGGGATGCACAAGCACGGTTTCCATGCCCAGTGAATCTGCCACGGCACAAGCGTGCTGGCCACCGGCACCGCCGAAACAGTTGAGAACGTATTCGGTTACGTCATAGCCGCGCTGGACTGAGATTTTTTTGATGGCGTTGGCCATGTTTTCAACGGCGATTTTTAAGAAGCCATCGGCGATGTCTTCCGGTGTTGTGTCGCCGATTTCATCGGCCATGGCTGAGAATTGGGCTTTTACGACGTCAGTATCGAGTTTTTCATCCTGATTTGGACCGAAGATCGCGGGAAAAAATTCCGGTTTTAACTTGCCCACCATCACATTGGCATCGGTCACAGCAAGGGTTCCGCCGCGTCTGTAGCAAGCGGGGCCGGGATTTGCTCCGGCACTTTGCGGGCCTGCCTGAAAGCGGCCGTCCTGATAAGTTAGCAGTGAGCCGCCACCTGCGGCCACCGTATGAATGCGCATCATGGGCGCGCGCATTCTAACCCCTGCAACTTCGGTTTCAAAGGCACGTTCAAGTTCGCCGTCGAAATGGGAGACATCGGTTGATGTGCCGCCCATGTCGAAGCCGATCATTTTACCAAATCCGGCCAATTGTGCCGTTTCGATGGCGCCGACAACGCCGCCTGCGGGACCGGAAAGGATTGCGTCCTTGCCCTGAAACAGGCTGGCTGCGGTAAGACCACCCGACGACATCATAAACATCAATTTTGGGCCGTCTTTGCCTTCGCCAATACCTAATTCATCGGCGACTTGTTCTACATAGCGCCGTAATATCGGGGAGAGATAGGCATCGACCACCGTGGTATCGCCGCGCCCGACCAATTTTACCAGTGGGGAAACTTCGTGGCTGACGGAAACCTGCGAAAAGCCCATTTCGCGGGCTATTTTTGCTACGATTTTCTCGTGATCCTGATATTTCCATGCGTGCATGAAAGCGATTGCGATGCTGTTATATCCGCGTTTTTGGAGTTCTAGCAGGGTTTCTTTGACGGCGGTTTCATCGACGCTTTTTTCGACGGTTCCATCGACTAAAATGCGCTCATCTACTTCGGTTACACTGGAATAAAGCTGTTGTGGCAGGATGATTTCCTTGGCGAAAATATCCGGTCTGGATTGATAACCAATGCGCAAACCATCGCCAAAACCCTTGGTAATCAACAGGGCTGTCTCTTCGCCTTTGCGTTCAAGCAAAGCGTTAGTGGCAACGGTCGTGCCCATTTTTACTGTGTCGATCTTTTCAGATGGCACAGCTTCGCCAGCTTTTACACCTAAAAGGTCGCGAATGCCTTGTACGGCGGCGTCGCGATAGGCTTCGGGGTTTTCGGAAAGCAATTTATGGGCGTGCAGGTTTCCATCAGGATCGCGTCCGACGATATCTGTAAATGTGCCGCCACGGTCAATCCAGAAATCCCATTTTTGCTGTTCTGTCATTTGATCATCCATTAAAATTGTACATTTAAATGACACGTTATTTTATCCACGTGCAAGATGTGTCGGCGGTTTTTCGCAAAAATGGGCTTGAGCTTACCGGCCATTAACCTGTTGGCGTTAATAGTATTTTGAACGGGCCATAGTCATGAAGACTTTGGATTAAGTATTTCGCGAGTATTTAGGGTTGACCAGATGGATATGGGTAATACCAGTGAAGAACGAAAACGTACCGAAGGCCATGTAATCAAATGTGACGGGGAGCAGGTAATTCTTGCTGCCTATGTTGATCCGAATGTCGAGTATATGGAGAATTACTGGACGGTTGGGCAGATTGTATCGATAGGTGTGGGGAAAAACCGCGTTATCGGCATGGCTCACAAGGTTGATTTGCCAAAAACTGACTGGACCCAAGACGGGAAAAACCTGATTCACATTTATGTGGAACTGGTGGGCGAGATTCAGAGCAAGAGTGATGGCGAAGAGGTTTTTACCTCCGGTATTGCCAGCTATCCGCAAATGGGTTGTGTTGGGCATCGTATCCGTTCTGCCGATTTGAGTGCCGTCTATAAAACCCAGTCGTCTAATTTGATCAGCATTGGGAACCTTACTCAGGATGCGGAAATTCCGGCTGAAATCGACGTTGATAAATTATTGTCCCGACATTTTGCCATCGTGGGAACAACTGGTGTGGGTAAATCCACCTCGGTGACGCTGATGCTGCGAAAGATTGTGGAAAGTCGCCCTGATATTCGGGTGCTGTTGCTTGATCCTCACAATGAATTTTCCACCGCTTTTCCCGATCATTCGATAACGATAGACTCTTCCAATCTGGATTTGCCATTTTGGCTGTTTAAACTGGATGAACTTGCGGAAGTAATTTTTCGTGGTCAGAAGGGCTTGGAAGTTGAGTATGAGCTGCTGCGTGACATCATTCCGCAAGCTAAGGAAATCTACAAAGACGAAAAATATAACGCCAATAAATCGCTGGTGAAGCGCAATACCGAAAAAAGTGCGATTTCTGCGGATACGCCCATTCCATATCGCATGGTTGATTTGTTATCTCTGATTGATGAACGGCTTGGCCTTTTGGAGGGGAGAGCAGAGAAGCCGATACTGAAAGCATTGCAGGCGAGAATTCAGTCGATTGTTCAGGATCAACGTTTCAGATTCATGTTTGATGTGGGCGGTAATGGTAATGGCGGGGACACGCTTCAGGACATCATCACCAATGTTTTCCGTGTACCCCAAAATGGTCGGCCAATTTGTGTCTTTGAACTTTCGGGTCTGCCGTCAGAAGTGTTGAATTCTGTGGTGTCGGTTATGTGCCGCATGGCCTTTGATCTGGCGCTCTCCAGTGATGGTGCCATACAAACGCTGGTCGTGTGCGAAGAAGCGCACCGTTATATTCCGGCTGACAGCGGTTTAGGTTTTTGGCCTACGCGTCAGGCAATTGCACGAATTGCTAAAGAGGGTCGGAAATACGGTGTTTATCTGGGCATTATAACCCAGCGTCCAGGCGAGCTTGACCCTACTATTTTATCCCAGTGCAATACGATTTTTGCCATGCGTCTGGGTAACCAAAAAGATCAGGAAATTATTCGCGATGCGGTGACTAATGGGGCCAAAAGCACCATTAGTTTTCTGTCTTCTATTGCTAACCGTGAGTGCATTGCCTTTGGTGAAGCGCTGCATACGCCTATGCGGCTGACATTTGAAACCATGGCTGCGAAAGACCTTCCCGGCGCTCATATATATGAGCAGCAGGAAGCGGTTAGATCCGGCAAAGATATTTCTGTTGCATCGGTCATTCGAAAAATGCGCAATGAGTCCCGTAGGCCTACCGATGATGGCGGAGTTCAGGACGGAAATGAACATGGCGTGCCGCAACAAGAACGTGCCGCCGCGCCAATCCCGGACGAATTCATGCCGTCCATGGCGCCAGTGATGGCAACGCCGCCTCAACCTGAAGTGGCTACACCGGCGAGCGAGCGATTGAATCGTCCTTTGTCGAGCGAACGTGAACTGGCATCAGCAGATAGTAATCCCGACAAATTAGCCTCTCGGGGTGCGAAAAGCCTGATTGACGCGTTTCGTTCGAAAAAATAGTCGCGCACCGATAAAGTAATTCTCTGCATTTTTGTTGGTTTTGCGGAGATTTGTTCTCGCCAATTGAAATCGTGGGATTTCTAGGGTGTGTAATTGTGCACTTTGAACGTTCGTTTTTACCTATGCAGTTTAGATTTACTCAAACGTAAGTGGTGTTTGTGCAACACTTTATTTTTGATGTGATTTTTAAGGCGTTGTTTAAAAAATAGGTGTTGTTTTATTCTTTGGCCTCATTAAACATGATTTATGTAGTCCACTTTTATAATTTGTTTGACTGGAGGTCAGCACAATGAATGTAAAGAGCATTCTTTTGAGTTCCGCCGCGGTACTTATCGCGGCATCAACGGCACAAGCGGCCGACGCAATTATCGTCGAGCCGGAGCCAGTAGAATATATGCGCATCTGTGATGCGTATGGTAACGGTTTCTTCTTTCTCCCAGGGACAGAAACTTGCATGAGACTTAGCGGCTATGTTCGCTCAACTTATCAGCACACTACGACCACAACCGGTGGTATTGAAGATCCTGATCATGCTTCATGGACCTATCGTGGTCGTTTGAACATTGATGTTCGCAACGAAACCGATTGGGGTACACTCCGTTCACAGCTTCGCCTTCAGGGCGGTAGTGCGAATGGTGGTGCTGACGCAAATGTTGGCCTCGACCGTGCGTTGATCAGTGTTTCCGGTTTCCGTCTTGGTTATTCCTTTACTTACTGGGAAACGGCTCATGGTAGTGCTGTTGATAGCCCTGCAATTGAAGATGGAATGTACGATTCCGATCAAGCGATTTTCTTTGATTATACCTATGCGGCTGGTGGTTTTGCACTTACTGCAGGTGTTCAAGATTCAAACGGAACCACCGCTGATTCGGAAGCTCCTGACTATTATATCGGTGCGAAATATACCGATTCCTGGGGTTGGGTTGCCGCGACCTATATTTATGATCAGAACGGCCTAGTTGGTCCTGCTGGTCCTGCTACTGGTGCTGGCGCCTGGAAAGTATCCACCCGATTTGAAAATGTTGGCGATTCTGGTTGGAACTTTGGTGCCTGGTATATGAGTGATGGTGACGATGCTTCTGGCTATGTTACTGGTGGTTTTGGTGCCACCGCTGCGTTGGTTGATTACCAATGGGGCGTAGCTCTTGATGGTGCTCTAAGCGAAAACCTTACTGGTTATATTCTCTATTCAGCAGCTGAAGCTGTTGGGTCGAGCACAACCTATATCGATACCACACACCTTGCTGTTGGTGTTGTTTGGGCTCCTATTAGTGGGCTTGAACTACAGTTTGAGTATTTTGCAAACGAATCAGATTTTGTTCTGGCAGCTAGTGATACAGATACGGATGGCTTTATCATTCGTGCTGTTCGTTCCTGGTAGTCGCTGAATTTTCAGATTTATTATTATTAAAAGGCCCGGTCAATTGATCGGGCCTTTTGCTTGTTGGGAATTTGACATTATTTGTTTCATATTGGGTTGGTATTGTCGGATTTTGTGCTTAGGCAGTAAAAGAGCCTTCTCACCGGGCAGGGATTCGCATAAAGGAAAGCCATGTCAATTTGGGTTCGCATTGGAGAGTTTTTATCTCAGGTGACCACGGAAGCTTTTTCCTCGGTGGTTGATCGGGTGCGCACTGTGTTTGCCGGTGATCCTGAAACGAGACGTCAGGTGGGTTTTTCCATAGCGATGATTGCGCTTTCGGCCAAAATGGCAAAAGCCGATGGTGTGGTTACGCAGGACGAGGTGGAGGCATTTCAAGAGTTGTTTGCGATTCCCGATGAAGAGGCCAAAAACGTTGCGCGCCTCTATAATTTGGCCAAGCAGGATGTTGCCGGATATCACTCTTATGCGGATCGGGTGAAGAAGCTTTTTCCTGATGATGATGCGATTTTGGTCAATGTCATGGATGGGCTGTTTCATATCGCCAAGGCCGACGGTCTTATTCATAATAACGAGATGCTGTTTCTTGATGATGTGGCGGGGATATTTGATCTTCCCGACCGAGAGTACGAAGGCATCAAGTCGCGTCATCTGGAGCCGGAGGAGGGTGATCCTTATCTGCAATTAGGCGCCATGAAAGAATGGGATAAAGATCAGCTCAAGCGGCACTATCGCAAATTGGTGATTGAAAACCATCCCGACAAATTGATGGCGCAGGGGGTGCCGAAGGAATTTCTGGCCATTGCCAATGATCGGCTCGCAGGGATCAATCGGGCGTGGGATGTGATCAAACGGGAGCGGGGCATTTGAGCTTTTCAGCGGATACGTGCTGTTCGTGTGATATCCGCCCGGCCATCAATTTTGGGTCTCGTGCTGATGGCAAAGCGATTGATATGCTGATCATGCATTACACCGGAATGGAAAGCGGCGAGGCGGCGCTGGACTGGCTTTGCCGTGAAGAGAGTGGCGTTTCTTGTCATTATTTGGTGTTTGAAGATGGTGAAATCGTCCAAATGGTGCCGGAAAAGCAGCGTGCATGGCATGCAGGCGAATCGTTTTGGCGTGGGGAGCGCGATATAAATTCCTGTTCTATCGGTATTGAAATCGTTAATTTGGGCCATGAATTCGGGCTTTGCGAATTTCCCGATGCGCAAATTTCAGCGGTGATGGCGCTGTCTCTTGATATTATTGAGCGCAATAAGATTCGCCCGGAAAGTGTTCTGGCTCATTCTGATATCGCGCCGGGACGTAAAACAGACCCTGGGGAACTATTTCCTTGGGCGCGGCTTCATGAGGTTGGAATTGGGCACTACATTGAGCCGGAGCCGGTTGGTGGTGGTCGGTTTTTCCAATTGGGTGACGATGGTGCGCCGATTGAAGCCCTGCAATCGATGCTGGCACTCTATGGCTACGGCATCGAGATAGCGGGCGTTTACGACGAAAAGACCCGCGATGTTGTCGCTGCATTTCAGCGCCATTTTCGAGCCATCAAGGTGGATGGGGTTGCTGATGTTTCAACCATCACCACGCTGCACAAGTTGTCGGCTGCGCTAACTGGTTAACAATTATGGTTAACGTTTCGTAACAATTTGAAATATTTGTTGTATTTAGATTGTCAATCAGACTGGTTACTTATCCCCAGTAAATTTTCTTTGTGCGACCGATATGATATTGGTCAGGGGTGTAGCAGTAATGAGTGTAGTTAAAGTTTTTGCGTTGGTCCTAATTGTATCATTTGGACTAACGGGTTGTAATCTTCAGACAGGGTCATCGTCCCATCGCGGACTGGATTGGCTGAGCTCTGCGTCACTAAGCAAATATGTGGCAAAAAATAAATCTTCAAAAAAATCTGTGAAACGCAGTAGCAAACGGCGTCATGGAAGCACTGTGAAAAGCGGCAAGAAAAGTGCAGCTGTTGCAAGTCGCGGCAGGCTTCATGGGCAGATCGCCAGATACGCAAGAGCTGAAGGCGTGCCTGTGGCATTGGCTCATGCGATTATCAAAGTGGAAAGCAATTACCGGGTGAATGCGAGGGGAAGTGTGGGCGAGATCGGTCTGATGCAAGTCAGGCTGCAGACCGCCCGTTTAATGGGCTATCGTGGCAGCGCCAAAAATCTTTATAATCCTTCTGTGAACCTGAAATGGGGCATGAAATATCTTGGCAAAGCGCGCAAGCTCGCAAAAGGAAATATGTGCGGTACGATCCTGCGTTACAATGCAGGTCACGGTGCCAAACGGATGAATAAAGTAAGCGCCCGCTATTGCGGCAAAATCAAAAGCATCTTGAGAGCTTGATTGGTGTTGGGTGGCTTTGAGCTACCCAATATGGCTTTTTAGAAAACCAGAAACCGCTGCAGTCACACTGTCGCGGTTTTTTTCTTTGCCCATTTTGGAATTGATGCTGATGTGACTGTATCTTCCTGAGCCATCGAAATGGGTGACATTGCTGCCTTCTCGCCTGAGGGCATTGGCAAAGTTTATTGATATCTTGTCGCGATTTTTACCGCCTGACCATGCCACCAAAATGGGTGGATGCTCTTTCAATCCGGCATAGGAAATGGGCGACCAGCTGGACCAAAATTTGCGCTTTGAAAACGGTTTTGCGTATAGCAGGGGCAGGTGGCCTTTGTTCAATCGTGCCAGATACGACAGATCATAAGCTCTTGTATCATTGCAAATCAGTGCGTTGATCGGACCGGTTGAACCAGTGAGGGCTGCTAATGCAGCCAGATGGCACCCAGCGGAATGGCCCATTAAGGCAATTTTATCTGGGTCTCCGCCCAAACGGGATGCATTTTTACGTACCCAATTTACAGCTTGCCCAATTTGTAGCGATTGTGTTTGCGCGTTGGCGCGGGGGTAAAGCGTGTAGCCGACCGAGATGAAAACATAGCCAAGTCGGGTAAAATATGCAGCCTTTGCTCCCACGGAACCTTTGCTGCCGGCCAGCCATGCGCCGCCGTGGACATAGACTAATATTGGTGCTGAGGCCCGATTGGTCGGGAAGATATCCAGTTTGTTTGCGCCATAGCTTGCACTGTGTTTGGCAGCGAATGCATCGTCGGCTGTACTAAACGGGAGAAGGGTTGATCCTGCAAATAGGGCGGAAGATTGAATGAAATGTCGGCGTGTAGGCATTTGGGGCCTCGCATCTGGTTCAATTGTTGGCCGTATTTGTAGGAGGGGGCCGTTAATTTCGGGTTAAGTATAGCATTGACCCGGCGCAATCTAAACCCTATTAGATTTTGGCCAGCTGGCCGGGTGATTGCTGTTGCGATTTTCGAAAGAAAGCAATGGAGGAAAGTCCGGGCTCCATGGAAACACGATGCCGGGTAACGCCCGGCTGGGGAGGCATTCGCCAACTCAAGGGAAAGTGCCGCAGAAAATATACCGCCATGGGAACGGTAACCCGTTCAAATGGTAAGGGTGAAATGGTGGGGTAAGAGCCCACCGCACGCGCCAGCAATGGCCGTGGCAAGGTAAACCCCATCGGGAGCAATACCGAATAGGGATAGCGTAGGGCAGCAATGTCCTTGTTGGTTTCCAGACCAGCTATCCGGGTAGGTAGCGTGAGGTGACTGGTAACAGTCATCCCAGATGAATAATCACCGCGTCTGAATTGGGCTTGCCCGGTTCAGGCCGTACAGAACCCGGCTTACAGGCCGGCTGGCATCTTCTCTCTCACGGCACCAAGCTTTGCTTGGGCCTGCGAGGCGCGGCGCATTAGCGCCGGGCGGCTCTTTGCCGCCTTGAACGATAGTTCGTGGCTGGCTGGGTCACGGGAAATTGTGGTGCGTGTTATGGCTTCGGTGAGTATGTTGAGGCTCTTATCTGCTTTGGAAGTCCTTAAGATGTTGAAATTTGCTCGAATGACTTTGTTGGCTTTTGCCGTTGGTTTGTTGTCGGTTGGTAATTTACTAGCTGGTTCGCTCAACCTTGATGCTGACGGTTTGGCTATAGAGGGGCATGATCCGGTTGCCTATTTCACCCAGAATGCTGCGGTTATGGGCTCGGCAAAAATGTCGGTGATGCATGAGGGGGCGAAATACTATTTCTCCTCGAAGGAAAACCAAAAAATGTTTGAGGCCAGCCCGGCAAAATATTTGCCTGCTTATGGCGGCTTTTGCGCATTTGCTGTCTCCAGAGGTGCTACCTCGTCGGTGGAGCCTGATAAATTTACTGTTGTGAAGGGCAAGCTCTATTTGAATTACAGCGGCAATGTTCAAATGGTGTGGCGTGAAGATGTTCCGGGAAATATCTCCAAGGCGAATAAAAACTGGCCGGGGTTATCCGGTCAATAATTGTTCCAAAACCTAAAACAATCTTTGAAAAAGGCATCTTAATCCGGTGCCTTTTTTGCGTTCTGCCGTGAGTCAATTTGACTCATGGTGCCAACTTACGAATTCGGTAAGAGTTCTATGAGATGTTGCGGGTGTTCGAAACGTCTTCAAACGAAGAACAGTTTTGTTGTTTTCATGACTTGTAACTCCCACTTTGGCCCAGTTTTAGCCCGTATTTGGTATGAAAATCCCTTGATTTTCCATTGACGCCCAAGCTATCCCATGTTACCCCAAATATAGTATTTAATGCCGTAAAACTTCGACACTTTGGTTCTTTGCTTGATTGGGTAAGTTGAATGAATCGGGTGGCTTGAGTCGGAGATTTTCGCGAATTTCCGGTTTTGTGTGGTGGTTAAGTTTGAAAAGGGGCGACATGGAACGGTTCCTGTCGAGTGCGATCAATAAGGTTGATAAGAAGGGGCGGGTTTCGATTCCTGCCGTTTTTCGTCCTGCCTTAAAGGGGGGTTCGACGCTCTACGCCACGTTGTCTGTTGATCAGCCAGCTGTTGAGGCTGGTGGCCCGGAGTTGCTTGAGGTCAATGAAAAGCGACTTGCAGCGATGGATTCATTTTCTCCCGAATACGAATATTTTTCCCTGCTGGTTCACGGCGACATGAATATCATGAATATTGATGGGGAAGGGCGTGTGATTCTATCGGACGCCATTCGCGAGCATACGGGTATTACCAATCAAGTTGCGTTTGTAGGGCGTGGTCATTTTTTTCAGATATGGGAGCCGGAACGTTTTCAGGCTTATCGGGAAGAGGCGCGTGCCAAAGTTGCAGAAATGCGTAGGGCTTTGTCTGCTGGAAACGGCCAAGGCAAGGATACAGGAACATGAGCGGTAATGATGTCCATAAACACGGGGCGGGCATCGCTAGCGGACCTACTGGTCATGTTCCTGTTATGCTTCCCGAGGTGCTTTCGTCTCTCGCGCTCGAAAAAGATAAAATCATTATTGATGGCACGTTCGGTGCTGGTGGTTATACCAGTGCGATATTGAATTCGGGCGCAAACGTTATTGGAATTGACCGCGATCCCAATGCTATTGCCGATGGACAAGGTCTTGTTGATGAAATGTCCGGGCGACTTGTTCTTGTGCAAGGTCGGTTTTCGAACTTGGACGAAATTTCAATTGCTGCTGGATATGATCAGGTTGATGGGGTGGTGCTTGATATTGGTGTTTCTTCGATGCAGATCGATCAGGCTGAGCGCGGTTTTTCCTTTCAAAAAGATGGCCCGCTGGATATGCGCATGGCGCAAAGCGGGGTCAGTGCTGCTGATGTGGTCAATTATGTGCCGCGCACGGATTTGACCCGCATCATTGGTATTTTGGGCGAGGAAAAGAAGGCCAGCCGTGTTGCCAAGGCAATTGCTGAGGCGCGTGAGATTGAGCCGTTTACAACTACTCGTCAATTGGCGCGGGTTATTGAAAAGGCCGTGGTTCGGCGCCATACTGATAAAATTCATCCGGCAACCCGGACTTTTCAGGCTTTGCGGATATTTGTGAACCGTGAACTGGAAGAGCTTGCGAGCGCTTTGTTTGCGGCGGAGCGGATTTTGAAGGCTGATGGTCGGCTTGTGGTGGTGACGTTTCATTCGCTTGAAGACCGTATTGTGAAGCGGTTCTTTGCGGATCGTTCTTTCAGTCCGTCAGGTTCGCGTTATATGCCGGAAACTGAAACGCGGCCTTCCACGTTTGATTTGATTAAGCGCAGTGCGTTGAAGGCTTCTGCTGATGAGGCAGCGCAAAATCCGCGGTCGAGATCAGCTAAGTTGCGCTTTGGTGTGCGTAGTAGCGAGCCTGCTCGCAAAGAGAATATGGAATTGTTCGGGCTTCCTAATCTGGTGGATTTGGAGGGTGAGCTTGCGATGCTCGCAAATAGAGGGATCTCTCATGCTTAGGGCGATTGATGTGATCCTGATATGTGGGCTGATTGGCAGCGCATCATGGACCTATAAAGTCAAATATGACGCTCACATTGCGCTTGAGCGGGTTGAGGAACTTGAAAAGAAAATCATTGCCGAGCGTGCGGAAATCAAGTTGTTGAAGGCCGACTGGGCTCTTTATAATTCTCCTGCACGCCTGCAAAGGCTGGTGGATAAATACCGCGATGAATTGAATTTGGTGCCGCTTGATCCGGGGCAAATTTCAACTGTTGATCAATTGCCACCGTTGCGCTCCGAGCGCATTGAGCGAAAATCTCCGATGCTGGATGGGTTTGCGGAAGCTGACCGGACCGTGAAAACCGGTTCTGTTCCGCTGGCTGGTGGATTGAAATCCAGAAAGATCAATTGATGAGTGAAGGTGCGATGGGTTCAGAGATTGTGCAAACAGGCGGCATAGCTTCGCAAATTTCGTTACAAGGAGCGTCGAAAGCTGCCGGGGAACAGGCGCGTTCGCGGGTTTTTCTGGCGATGCTTATTGTTGGCTCGGTTTATGCGATCATTATTGGGCGGTTGGCTTATTTGGGTGCTATCGAGGTGGATGGACCGTCGAGCAGCCGCTATTCAAGTCTCGCAACTTCGGCCACAAGGCCTGATATTGTTGACCGCAACGGAAATTTGCTGGCGACCGATATTATTACGTCTTCACTCTTTGCCGAGCCGCGCCGCGTCGTGGATGTGGATGAAGCGGTCGAATTATTGACCACCGTGCTGCCGGAGCTGGATGTGCGTTCAATCCATCGTAAACTGGCCAGCAAGGCAGGCTTTGTTTGGTTGAAGCGGGAATTGACACCGAGAATCCAGAGTGAAATTTTGGCACTGGGTATTCCCGGTATTGGTTTTAGAAGCGAGACCAAACGATTTTATCCCAAGGGGGAGACCCTTTCGCATCTGGTTGGTTATGTGGATATCGACAATGTGGGCATTGCCGGTTTGGAAAAATATATCGATGGACTAGGGCTGAATGATTTGCGCGATGCGGGCTTTGCTCAGGGCACGGATATGAAGCCGGTGAAGCTTTCGATTGATACCAGAGTGCAGCATTTCATTCGCGACGAACTGGCCAAGGCCATGGATCGCTATGATGCTATTGGCGCTGGTGCCGTGGTGCTGAATATTCACACGGGCGAAATTGTTGGTATGGCGTCCTTGCCTGATTTTAATTCCAATTCTCCAGCCGATGCGCAACAAAAAGATCGCCTTAATCGCATGACGGCTGGCACCTATGAGATGGGTTCGGTCTTTAAGACCTTCACCACTGCGATGGCGCTGGATAGTGGTCTGGTAAATCTTAAAAGCAAGTTTGATGCTAGAAAACCTTTGCGCATTGCCGGATTTACCATCAATGATTTTCACGGCAAGAAGCGTATATTGAGTGTGCCCGAAGTGTTTATTTATTCATCCAATATCGGCACGGCAAAAATGGCCGATGTGGTTGGTATTAAAGGGCATAGAGAATTCCTCCACCGCATTGGTTTGTTGGATAAAATGGATTTTGAATTGCCTGAGGTGGCACGTCCCAAAGAGCCGAAAAAGTGGAAAAAAATCAATTCTGTTACGATCTCCTATGGTCATGGTGTGCAAACTACGCCGTTGCAAACAGCGGTTGCAGCCGCTGCTCTTATGAATGGTGGAACGCTCATTCCGCCAACGCTCTTTCCCAGGTCGCATAAACAGGCTGAGAAGCTTGGAAAACGGGTTGTGCGTGAGGAAACAAGTGAAGCGATGCGTTATTTGATGCGCCTCAATGTGGAAAAGGGTTCCGGGCGCCGCGCCGAGGTTCCGGGTTTTCGTGTTGGCGGCAAAACGGGCACTGCCGAGAAGGTAGTGGATGGCCGTTATTCTTCCAAGGTTAGATTTAATTCCTTTCTTGCTGTTTTTCCGATTGATAATCCGCAATATGTGGTTCTTTCGATCATCGATGAACCAAAGCCAGAAGCTGGCAAAAAGAGTGCCACGGCTGGCCTTAATGCAGCCCCGATTGTTCGCAATATCATTCGTCGTGCGGCACCGGTTTTGGGGATTCTGCCAGAATTCGGAAATGCCGGTCAGCCCTTGTATGTACGCAATTGAGAGGGCACAAGTGGCGATAGGAATTGCGATTCGGTATGCCGTTTAGTAAACCAGTGACGAAGAGTGGCCAAAACCGATGATGAGGCCGGAAATCATAGGTGGATTTTTGCATGAATTTGGGAAGTTTGGCTGGCAGTGATTTTGAGCTAAGTGCGGCGCAAAGCCGTGTTTTAGTCAAAAACCTCACAGCCGACTCCCGGCAAGTCGAAAAGGGCAGTGTTTTCTTTGCGCTCCCTGGTGTTATTGCGGATGGCGCTGATTTTATTCCTCAAGCTTTGGAGCGCGGTGCGGTGGCAGTTATTGTTCGCCATGATGTGGAAATATCGGACGTTTCCGTTCCGATGCTTAAGTCCGATGACCCTCGAAAATCGCTGGCCAAAATGGCGTCCCGTTTTTTCTCTAATCAACCGGAAACCATGGTTGCGGTCACAGGAACCGCTGGTAAGACATCTGTTGCAGCTTTTGTGCGTCAGATTTGGGCGAGTGCCGGTTTTCAGGCGGCGTCCATCGGGACGACTGGCGTTGTGGCTCCGGGCAGGGAAGATTATGGTAATCTGACTACGCCTGATCCTGTTTCGCTTCACAAGCTACTTGACGAGTTGGCTGACGCTGGCGTTACTCACGGTGCGATGGAAGCTTCTTCCCACGGTCTCGATCAGCACAGGCTCGATGGGGTGAACCTCGCCGCAGTGGCATTCACCAATCTTGGCCGTGATCATATGGATTATCATTCAACGATTGACGATTATTTCCACGCCAAAATGCGGTTGTTTCGCGATTTGGTGCCAGCGGGTACGCCTGCTGTGATTTATGCCGATGATGAATTCAGCGAGCGTGCAATTAAAATCGCGAAAGAAGCAGGTCTGAACGTTATGAGCGTAGGGCGCGATGGTGAATTCCTTGCTCTTAAACGTGTTGAACATGAGCGCTTTCGCCAGAATGTAGAAATTTGCCATGGTTCCGATATCTACCGGATTGAATTTCCACTGGCGGGTGATTTTCAAATTGCCAATGGTTTGGTGGCTGCCGGGTTGGCTATTGCTACTGGTGTTGAACCTGCCGTGGCGCTGAAAGCGCTTGAAACATTGGAAGGTGCGCCGGGAAGGCTCGAACTTATCGGACGGCTTGAAAATTCTGCACCACTTTATGTGGATTATGCTCATAAGCCTGACGCGCTTGAAAAGATGCTGACTTCTTTGCGCCCGTTCACCAGTGGCAAACTGGTTCTGGTTTATGGATGTGGTGGTGATCGCGATAAGGGCAAGCGACCTATTATGGGTGAGATTGCCGAGCGACTGGCTGATATTTCTATTGTGACCGATGACAATCCGCGCAGTGAAGAAGGCAGTGTTATTCGCTCTGAAGTATTAGCCGCAAATCCTAGCGCCGAAGAAATTGCCGATAGGGGAGATGCCATTCGTCACGGGGTATCTATATTGGGCGATGGGGATTGTCTGGTTGTTGCGGGCAAAGGCCATGAAGAGGGGCAGATTGTCGGTTCGCAAACCCTGCCGTTTTCCGACAAGAAATTACTTCAGGAAATTCTTGATCAGGAAAATTTGGGGAAGTCCGCAAAATGAGTGTTTTGTGGACCATAGATGATTTTCTGGCTGGCACTCACGGGCGCCCCGTGGGCGATATGCCGGAGGAAATTACAGGTATTTCTATCGATAGTCGAACGATAGAGAAGGGCCATGCGTTTTTTGCCATTAAGGGCGATAATTTTGATGGGCATAAATTTGTCCGTGCTGCAGCTCTTGCTGGTGCTGCCGTTGCGATTATCAGCGAGAGCAAGCTTGCTTCTCTTGGGGCGGTGGCTCTGCCGCTGATTGTTGTGAGTGATGTGCTTGAATCATTGGAATTGCTTGGCCATGCGGCTCGAATTCGTAGCCATGCCAAAATTGTCGCGATCACCGGGAGCGTTGGCAAAACCACCACCAAGGAAATGATGCGGGTTGCGTTATCGGCGAGCGGTACGGTGCACGCCTCGGTTGCTTCCTTTAATAATCATTGGGGGGTGCCGATCACTTTGGCCCGTATGCCTGCGGATGTGGATTACGCGATATTTGAAATCGGTATGAACCACGCCAATGAAATTACGCCGTTGGTCAATATGGTGCGTCCGCATGTGGCGCTGATTACCAATGTGGCGGCTGCGCATCTTGGTTCGTTCAAGAATATAAGCGAGATAGCTAAAGCCAAGGCCGAGATATTTTCTGGTCTATCGGCAAGCGGCACGGCGATTATTAATCACGACAATCCGCACTTAAGACTGCTGAAAATGCGGGCTAAAAAGGCTGGCGTTAAAAATATGCTGACCTTTGGCGATAATAAAAAAGCGAATTTTCGGGTGAGGTCCGTCAAGCGGTCTCCGGAGCGCACTGAGGTTGAAGCGGTAATTGCAGGCGAAAAAATCGATTTCACGCTCTATGTCAATGGTGCGCATATGATTGCAAACGCTTTGGCAGTGCTGGGCGTATCCTCTGTTTTGGGTGCTGATGTGCAAAAATCTGCAACGGCTTTGGCCGGAGTTGCTGCGGAGCAAGGTCGGGGCCAGCGACATTTGATTAAGCTATCAAATGGAATTCTTACGATTATCGATGATGCCTTCAATGCCAATACGGCCTCGATGGAAGCCGGACTTGCAATGCTAGGGGAGTGCGAACCTGCAAAACGTGGGCGGCGCATTGCTGTGTTGGGCGATATGTTGGAACTTGGCGCGTTCTCCAAGGAATTGCACGAAAAACTGGTGGAGCCGATTGTTACCAATGACATTGATCAGGTGTTCATGGTTGGCGAAGAAATGCTGGCGTTAAAAGATGTGCTGCCGAATGAGCGTTTTGGTGGACACTTTGACTCAGTTGTTGAATTGCAGTCAAAGCTGTTAAAGACGCTGCACGGCGGGGACGTGGTAATATTCAAGGCCTCAAAAGGGCTCAAATTTGTGCCTTTAGTAGAGAAAGTTGTCGAAGCGTTTAAGAAAAAAGCGACTGAGGTCATAGACTCATAAACAGGATCGAAATGGTATGAATCAATTTGTTCAGCTACAAGGCGCAAGAACGCAAGAAACCGTCCGGTTTTCAAGATCTTGCAACGCAGGAGATGGTCAAATTGATCATATCCGGAGGACGGCAAAACTGCTGCAATCTGCCGTGTCAAAGTGCTTGAATGGGCAAAAAGCCCATTCTGCGTACTCTTCCTTGCATATTATTGCAGTTTTACCGCCATTTAGACCCTGTTTATGAGTCTATGACCTAAAGGGAAAATTCATGCTGTTTTATCTGGGACAAGAACTTTCGTCGGATATTTCTGTCTTCAATGTATTTCGTTATATTACGTTCCGCACGGGTGGCGCGCTGATAACGTCTGCGTTTATCTTGTTCCTGTTTGGGCCAATGATGATACGTGCCCTGAAAACGCGTCAGGGGAAAGGTCAGCCCATTCGGGCCGATGGTCCTGAAACCCATTTTGCCAAAGCCGGCACGCCTACCATGGGCGGGCTGATGATTTTGATGGCGGTTGTCGTCTCTTCCATGCTTTGGGCCAATCTTGGTAATATCTATGTGCAGGTTGTACTGACTGTGACACTGGGCTTTGGAGCCATCGGATTTTATGATGACTATCTGAAAGTTTCCAGACAAAGCGATAAGGGATTTCCCGGGCGAATTCGGCTGTTGCTGGAGTTTCTTATTGCTTCGCTTGCCTGTTTTGTCCTCATGCAAAATGGGGAAGAACCTTTCGCCACCTCGCTGACCTTCCCGTTTTTCAAGGAATTTGTGGTGAATTTGGGGATCTTTTTTATTCCATTTGGAGCGTTTGTTATTGTGGGTGCCGGTAATGCCGTGAACCTCACTGATGGCCTTGATGGTTTGGCGATCGTGCCGGTGATGATTGCGGCTGGATCGTTCGGTCTGATTGCTTATCTTTCGGGAAATGCGATTTTTGCTGATTATCTGCAAATCCACTTCGTACTCGGGACTGGTGAGATTGCTGTGATTTGTGGTTCGATCATTGGCGCGGGACTTGGGTTTTTATGGTTCAACGCGCCGCCTGCGGCGATCTTTATGGGAGATACCGGTTCGCTTGCTCTTGGCGGTATGATCGGTGTTTCTGCGGTGGCAACCAAGCACGAGATTGTGCTTGGGATTATTGGCGGTCTGTTTGTAATTGAGGCTCTTTCGGTGATCATTCAGGTGGCTTCATTCAAGCTGACCGGAAAGCGCGTCTTTCGCATGGCGCCGATTCACCATCACTTTGAAAAGAAGGGCTGGACGGAAAGTCAGGTGGTCGTTCGTTTCTGGATTATTTCAATAATATTTGCGTTGATTGGGCTTGCTACCCTGAAACTGCGCTAGAGGAAAAAAATTGATTGCAGTAACCACATATCGCGATAAGCGGGTTGCATTGTTCGGACTTGGCGGGTCCGGCATGGCGACAGCTTTGGCGTTGATTGCCGGTGGTGCGGAGCTGACTGCATTTGATGACAACCCGGAGCAGGTGAAAGCTGCCGCAACTGAGGGAATCGCAACGCAAAATTTGCGCGAACTTGATTTTTCAAAGATCGACGCATTGATATTGGCACCTGGTGTGCCGCTTACCCATCCAAAGCCCCATTGGAGCGTTGAGCTGGCGAAATCCAACAAGGTTCCGATTATTGGTGATGTGGAATTATTCGCAAATGAACGTCGCGTCGTTGCGCCGGATTCGAAATTCATTGCAATTACCGGAACCAATGGCAAATCCACCACTACCGTATTGATATCCCATGTGCTTGAAAGCGCCGGGCGCAATGTGCAAATGGGCGGCAATATCGGGCGAGCCGTGTTGTCTCTTGATCCGCTGAGTGATGATGCGATTTATGTGGTGGAGTGCTCATCTTACCAGATTGATTTGGCTCCGACCCTTGATCCGACCATCGGAATTTTGCTCAATCTTGCGCCTGACCATCTGGAGCGTCATGGGGATATGGATCACTACGCTTCGATTAAGGAGCGGCTTGTTGCGGCAAGCGGCGAAGCAATCATTGGTGTTGATGATGATTATTCGGCGGCGATTGCGGCCTATCATGGGGATGGCAAGCGCCATATCCACCGGATTTCGAATGGGTCATCGGTCGATGAAGGTGTTTATCTCAGTGGTCATCACCTGGAACGTGCAATGGGGGGAATGTCGCACCAGATTGCCGATCTTGAAGGAATTCCAGCCCTACGCGGAGTTCACAACGGGCAAAATGCTGCGGCTTGCTGGCTTGCCTGCCATCTGGTGGGATTGAGCGACGAGGAAATTCAGGCAGGGTTTAGAAGCTTTCCGGGATTGGCTCATCGTATGGAGCCCGTGGGATCTATCGGGCGCATCGTTTTCGTCAATGATTCCAAGGCGACCAATGCGGATGCCGCTGCGATGGCGCTGGCGAGCTATGATCATATTTACTGGATTGCCGGAGGTCTGGCCAAAGAAGGCGGCATAAATTCCCTTCGTTCGTTTTTCCCAAAAATTGAAAAAGCCTATCTGGTTGGCGAGGCTGCACCTGAGTTTGCTGCTGTTTTGAGTGATGATGTGGCGTTCGAGATTTCGGGCACGATTGGTGCTGCTGTTCAGCGGGCATTTGATGATGCGAGCGCTGCGGCGGGCGATGCCGAATTGGCCATATTATTATCACCGGCCTGTGCCAGTTTTGACCAATTCGCAAATTTTGAAATTCGCGGTGAAGCATTTCGCACAGCTGTTGAAGCAATCAACGGCGTTGAATATTTTAAGGAGGCATCCTGATATGGTGAGCAGAACCGACAGAACACAGATGGCCGAGTGGTGGCGCACGGTGGATAAATCGCTGCTTGGAGCGATTTTATTCCTGATGTTATTCGGCCTGTTGCTATCGTTTGCGGCAAGCCCGCCGGTTGCAGAACGCATCGGCGTATCCAATCTTCACTTCGTAAAACGACACGCGATGTTCCTGATACCGGCGGTATTTGTGTTGATTGCAAGTTCCATGCTGTCGCCGCGATCTGTGCGTCGGGCAGCTTTCATCATATTTGCAATCGGCATTATATTGATGCTGGCGACAATGTTTATTGGCACGGACGTGAAGGGTTCAAGGCGCTGGATACAGTTGGGCGGCTTTACATTGCAGCCTTCAGAATTCGTTAAACCTGCCTTTGTGATTATCTCGGCATGGTTGTTTGCCGAGAATTCCAGACGGGCCGATATTCCGGGCAATTTGTTTTCAATCATCCTTTTTGCAATTGTTGCAGCGCTGTTGATTGCGCAGCCTGATTTTGGCCAAACAATGTTATTGGCGATTGTTTGGGGTTCGTTGTTTTTCATGGCTGGAATGTCGTGGGTATGGATTGCGGCATTTGGCGGTCTTGGGGTTTTGGGAATGGGAACTGCCTATACGCTGTTTCCCCATGTGGCGGGACGGATCAACCGTTTTATCACCGGCGAGGGCGATCACTATCAGGTGGATGCCGGGCGCGAAGCGATTGTCAGCGGTGGCTGGCTGGGTAAGGGGCCGGGCGAGGGGACTGTGAAAAACATCATTCCCGACGGCCATGCGGATTTTCCTTTTGCGGTGGCCGCGGAAGAATATGGCATATTGGTATGCATGGGACTGGTGGCGGTCTTTGCGTTTATTGTTTTACGCGGATTGATGCACGCTATGCGTGAGCGTGACGATTATGTGAGGCTTGCCTCCGCTGGTTTGTTGATATTGTTCGGCATCCAATCGATGATCAATATTTCGGTGAATTTGCAATTAATGCCAGCTAAGGGCATGACGCTACCCTTTATTTCTTATGGTGGCTCGTCGCTGATTTCGATGGCACTTTGTATGGGCTTTATGTTGGCGCTAACCCGCAAACGACCTGAAACACGGGGAGGCGACCTAATGATGCGGTTCTCGCCCCATAAACTGAGAGTAGCGGAGTAGGCAGTGAGTAAACGTGTTGTATTGCTATGTGCCGGGGGAACCGGTGGGCATTTGTTTCCGGCCGAAGCGCTGGCCCATGAGTTGGTGTCGCGCGGCTGGAGTGTTCATTTGGCAACGGATGAGCGCGCGGAGCGTTTTGCCGATAGTTTTCCTTCCGAGGAAACCCATATTATTCGTTCGGCGACGTTTTCCGGTAAAAATCCTATAACGCTTGTTAAAGCTATCTGGACCTTGTTTTCGGGCTATCGGCAAAGCCAGAAACTGTTGGAGAAATTGCAGCCGGATGTGGTTGTTGGCTTTGGTGGTTATCCCACCGTGCCACCGCTTTATGCCGCGACCCGTGTGGGCCTAACAACCATTGTGCATGAGCAAAATGCTGTGCTGGGCCGTGCCAATAAGATGCTGTCGGACATTGTGAATATTGTTGCCATTGGCTTTGAACAGACCAATGGGGAAACTCTTGAAAAGATGGTGCAGACGGGTAATCCCGTTCGCCCGATGGTTTTGAAGGTTTGCGATAAAACCTATCCGGTGCGCAAAGCGACGGGCAAATTCAATCTGGTTGTTTTTGGTGGTTCGCAGGGCGCACGTTTTTTTAGCGAGGTGATGCCCGCAGCTCTGGAATTGTTAAGCTCTAAAGAGCGGAAACTGCTGAACATTGTGCAACAGGCCAGGCCGGAAGACGAAAATCGTTTGAAAGATACCTATGAAGAACTTGGGGTAAAGGCCAGAATTTCTCCGTTTTTCTCCAATATGCCAGAGGAAATATCGAAAGCACATTTGGTGATTTCCAGAGCAGGTGCTTCGACGGTGACGGAATTGTCGGTGATTGGTCGTCCTGCGATTTTGATACCTTATCCGGGGTCTTTGGATGGGGATCAGGCGTGGAATGCGATTGCGATGGAACGCGCAGGAGGGGCGGAGGTGATTGTACAGGCGGAACTATCGCCAGAAATGCTGGCTGAGAAATTAAAATTGGCAATTGCGGATCCGAAAAAACTTGCGCTTACCGCTAAAAAGGCCAAAAAGGCCGGAAACCCGGATGCAATGGTCAAACTGGCTGATTGTGTTGAGCAACTTGCTGATGAAGATTAGGGAACAGATAGTATGAAAATGCCAGAATCAATAGGGCTGGTCCATTTTGTGGGAATTGGCGGCATAGGCATGAGCGGCATTGCCGAGGTGCTGCATAATCTTGGCTATGATGTGCAGGGCTCGGATATGGCCGATGGAGCGAATGTCCAGCGTCTGCGCAAGAAGGGGATTCCCGTTTTCATTGGCCACCGAGCCGAAAATCTGGGTGATGCTGAAGTGGTTGTGGCATCAAGCGCCATCAAGGCCGATAATCCTGAGCGGATTGCCGCCCATGAACGCCGCATCCCGCTAGTGCGCCGGGCCGAGATGCTGGCTGAACTCATGCGTTTTAAAAAATCAATTGCCATTGGTGGAACACATGGAAAAACTACAACGACCTCTATGGTTGGCGCTTTGCTTGAAGCGGGTGGGTTGGACCCGACGGTTATTAATGGCGGGATTATTAATGCCATTGGCACTAATGCTCGTATGGGCAAGGGCGACTGGATGGTTGTTGAAGCGGATGAATCCGACGGCACCTTCCTCAAGCTGCCAGCTGATGTGGCGGTGATTACCAATATTGATCCGGAACACCTCGATCATTATGGCACGTTTGATGCGGTGCGTGATGCGTTTTCCCAATTTATTCATAACGTGCCATTTTATGGTTTTGGCGTGGTTTGTCTTGATCACCCCGAGGTGCAGTCGCTGGTTTCGAAGATTACCGATCGTCGGGTGATTACCTATGGTGCCAATCCGCAGTCGGATATCCGTTTCAAAGATGTGAAAACGGTGGGTGCGGTCAGCCATTTCAGTGTGGATATGCGTGATCGTAAAACCGGAGAGACAACGACGGTTGAAGATCTGGCTTTGCCAATGCCCGGTTTGCACAATGTTTCAAATGCAACGGCAGCCATCGCAATTGCCCATGAGCTGGGCGTGAGCGGCGAGAAAATTCGTGAAGGTATTGCTTCTTTTGGTGGTGTTAAGCGAAGGTTTACCTTTATTAAATCGTGGCAAGATATTGATATTTATGATGATTATGCCCACCATCCGGTGGAAATTAAAGCCGTTCTTGGTGCTTCACGTGATGCCGCCGAGGGTAGGGTGATTGCCATCAAACAGCCCCATCGCTACACGCGGCTTGAAAGCCTTTTCGATGATTTTTGTGCCTGTTTCAACGATGCGGATACGGTGCTGATTGCGCCTGTATATGCGGCCGGGGAGCAGCCGATTGAAGGTGCTGATTCCGCGGCGCTTGTTGCTGGCCTTCGTGCTGGTGGGCATAGAGATGCGCGTTTGATTAGCGGTCCGGAGGAGATTGCGGGCATTGTTTCTGAAATTGCCAAGCCGGGCGATATCGTGATCTTCCTTGGTGCTGGCGATATCACAAAATGGGCTTATGCCTTGCCGGACGAACTTGCCAAATGACAGCGGGTGAGAAGCTGCTCGCCCAAATAACGCCCTTGATGGAGGGGTTGCGGGGGCGGCTGATTGCCGACTCCCCCATGAGTAAAATCACCTGGTTTCAGGTGGGTGGCCCTGTAGATGTTTTGTTTCAGCCTGCAGATGAGGTCGATCTTGCATTGTTTTTGAAAAATTTGCCTGCTGAAATTCCAATTACTATTATCGGTGTTGGTTCCAATTTGCTGGTGCGCGACGGTGGTATTGAAGGGGTTGTTATTCGGCTTTCGGCCAAGGGCTTTGGCTTTGTTGAAGCAGAAGGTTCGACCACACTTCGGGTAGGTGCTGCGGTGCAGGATAAACGGCTTGCGGCCAAAGCTTTGGAATTGGGGATTGGCGGGTTTGAGTTTTACCACGGTATTCCTGGCGGCATTGGCGGCGCGCTGCGCATGAATGCCGGGGCTAATGGCGCCGAGACCACCAACCGGGTGAAGGAAGTGACAGCGCTTGATCGCCAAGGCAATAAGCATACGCTCAGTCACGCGGATATGGGGTATAGCTATCGCCATAGCGAGGCGGATAAGGGGCTGATATTCACCTCTTGCCTAATGGAAGGCGAGCCGCAAGATAAGGCTGATATCCAAAAAGCCATGGATGTGGTGCAGCATCACCGCGAAACTGCGCAGCCAATTCGCGAGAAAACCGGTGGTTCGACTTTCAAAAATCCGGAGGGTCATAGTTCGTGGAAACTGGTTGATGAAGCCGGCCTTCGCGGCTTTAAAATTGGTGGCGCTCAAATGAGCGAAATGCATTGCAATTTCATGATCAATACGGGTAATGCTAGCGCATATGATTTGGAGCAATTGGGCGAATCAGTTCGCGCAAAAGTAATGGAAAATTCAGGAATTTCTCTACAATGGGAAATCAAGCGTATCGGGAGATTTGAACCCGGTTGCGAAGTAGAAGGCAAGATTTGAAGAAGTTATTTGGTTCGCGGTGGTTCGCAAATCAAGGGTCTAGACCCAAGGAAGTTGACATCGGAAAACCGAGCGCTTCCGGAATGTGTTGTTGTCTTAAATAACGCACGTTTTGAGTATCCAGTTACAGGCAGGTAAACACGATTATTGTGGGTGGAAGAAATTCCACGGGCACTCTTTGGCGGTTCCGGATGGGGGGATGGCCGAAGGGCGCGTTTCTGTCTTTGAAAGGATGCCTTATGACTGCGAAACATGTAGCTGTGCTTCTTGGAGGATTTTCCTCGGAGCGTGAGGTTTCCTTGTCTTCCGGCAAAGACTGCGCGCAAGGGTTGCGCAATGCTGGCTATAAGGTCACCGAAGTTGATGTGACGCGGGACGTCTCCAATCATTTGGCTGAGCTGAAACCTGACGTTGCTTTCAATGCTCTGCATGGTCCTTACGGCGAAGATGGGACTATTCAGGGGATTCTTGAATATTTGGAAATTCCCTATACTCATTCCGGCGTTTTGGCGTCCTCCCTTGCGATGAATAAAGAGCTTTCAAAGCGGGTTGCAAAATCTGCTGGTATTCCAGTTGCACCCTCACTGGTGATGCATCGGCTTGAAGCTGCGGAAAAGCACGCGATGAAGCCGCCATATGTGATTAAACCGGTGGCCGAAGGATCGTCGCTTGGTATCCTGATTGTGCGTGAAGATATGGAGAAGCCGCCGCAGGAATTATATTCTGATGAATGGCCCTATAGCGACCGAATCATGGTGGAAAAATACGTCGCTGGACGCGAATTGACCTGTGCTGTGATGGGTAATGTGGCTCTCGGGGTGACCGAAATCATTCAGGATGGCCCTAGCTTTTACGATTTTGACGCAAAATATGGTGAGAACGCCTTAAAACATGAATGTCCGGCAAAATGTTTACCAAATATTTACCAAAAGATACAGACACTGTCCCTCAAAGCTCATGAAGTGATGGGATGTCGGGGTGTTTCCCGCTCAGATTTCCGTCTCGACGATGGCTTGATGGGAAGTGGTGAACTGATTTGGCTGGAAGTAAATACTCAGCCGGGCATGACCCCAACCTCATTATTACCTGAACTGGCCGCACATGCTGGCCACACATTTGAAGAATTGGTGACATGGATGGTGGAGGATGCAACTTGCAATCGTTAGGCCCTAAGGCTTTTCACAGCAAGAATGGTGAGCAACCAGCAGATATTGCGCATTCAGCGCAGCGTCGGCTCGTGCTTCCGCGTGTTTTGCGCAAACCGTTGCGGATGATGTCCCGTATTGGTGATGAAGGTTTTTCTGTGCCGCGTTTTCTTTGGATTAGCGTCGGCTTAATTGTTGCTCTGATCAGTGGCTATTTGGGCTGGACGAGCAGCAATCCGGTTCGATTTGCTAATGTTACATCGAGTGCTGGTTTTGTCGTCAAGCACATTAATATGAGCGGTGCTACCCATGTTCAATTGAGCGATATTCGCAAGCAATTGGGCGGTAGTTTGAATATTCCTTTGATGGATCTTAGCGCGCGCGATGCGCGCGCTGCGATTACTGAAATTTCCTGGGTGAAGGAAAGCAAGGTTTTAAAAATCTATCCTGATACGCTGGCCATCGATATCGTGGAACATGTGCCGTTTGCCATTTGGCAGATCGAAGGTGAGGTCAAGCTGATTTCAAACGATGGTACGGTGCTGAGCGATCTGGCTGAATTGTCAGAATATCCGGAATATACCCGTTTGCCGTATATCGTTGGGCATGGCGCGAATGTTGCGGCGCAGGATTTCTTTAAAATCATTGGTGATTATCCATCTCTTAGCGCGCTATCCATCGCCTATGTGCGAGTTGCGGACCGTCGTTGGGATTTGACCATGATGGGCGGCATAAAAGTGATGCTGCCTGAAAACGGTGCCGCTGATGCTCTTGATGCGCTCTACAAATTGCAGGGCGAGCAGGATATTCTTGCCCGCGATCTTGAGGTGGTGGACATGCGTTTGCCCGACCGTTTTACCATCCGTCTTTCCCAGCAAAGCGCAGATGAGCGGAAGTTGGCGCATAACGAACAATTGCAAACAATGAAAAAGGCGCTGCATAAAGCTCGCTACGGGGGAGGTAAGATATGAGTCTTCTTTCCCGTGATGGCTTTTTGCCGCGCATGAAGCCTTTACCGAGCAAACGCTCGGTTATTGTAAGTGTGCTTGATATTGGTACATCAAAAATTTGCTGCCTGATTGCAAAGCTTGAACCTCGTGAAGATGGTTTGGTATTGGCCGGGCGCAGTCACACGATTGAAATCCTTGGCATTGGTCACCAGCGTTCCCGCGGTATTAAAAGCGGTGTTATCGTTGATCTTGATGCAGCGGAACAGGCTATTCGTCATGCGGTTGATGCGGCGGAACGTATGGCAGGGATTATGGTTGAATCCCTGATTATGAACGTATCTTCAGGCCGTCTTGTTAGTGAAGCCTTCTCGGCTGATATTTCGCTTGATGGCTATGCGGTTGAAGATAAAGACATCGCACAGGTTTTGCGGGTTGGAGCGGAACACGCTTTGGCACCGGAGCGTTCTGTGGTGCACTCACTTCCTATTGGTTATTCGCTTGATGGTGATCACGGTATCATTCAACCGCGCGGCATGATTGGCGAACGGCTCGGCGTTGATATGCACGTGGTTACGGCTGAAAATGCACCGCTGCGTAATCTGGAACTCTGCATTAACCGGGCACATTTGTCGGTTGAAGCAATGGTGGCGACACCTTATGCGGCAGGTCTGGCGGCGTTGGTTGAAGATGAAGCGCAGATGGGCTGTGCCTGCATCGATATTGGTGGTGGCACTACCACATTATCAATCTTTATGGATGGTCGTTTTGTATTTGCTGATGCAATTGCGATTGGCGGCAATCATGTGACAATGGATATTGCAAGAGGTCTTTCCACGCGCCTTGATGATGCGGAAAAACTGAAGGTTCTCCACGGTTCTGTGCTGAATGGTACTGAGGATGTCAACGCGATGATATCTATCCCTCAAGTGGCAGAAGATGATCAGGATATTCCAACTCAGGTGCCTGTCAGTCATTTGAACAGAATTATTCGCCCGCGGGTTGAAGAAACACTGGAGATGATCCGTGATCGATTGGCCAAATCAGGTTTTGCCGATGTGGTTGGCAAGCGGCTTGTGTTAACGGGCGGTGGCAGCCAGCTCAACGGCCTTGCTGAAATGGCGCGGCGAGTGTTGTCGCGCAATGTGCGGCTCGGTCGGCCTTTGGGTATTTCCGGCATGCCGGCAGCTGCAAAGGGACCTGCATTTTCGACCGCGGTTGGATTGTTGATCTATCCGCAGATTGCACAATATGAGAATTTTTCCGGTCATCGGAGCAGATCAAGAAGCTCGATGAGCAGACAGAGTGGGCCATTTTCGCGTTTTGGAAATTGGCTAAAAGAGAGTTTTTAATTAGGGCGGCAACGCAAACTACAAGGTTCTAAGGTGGGTGCTGCCCATCGGACCCCAACTGGAGACGAAACTATGACTATTAATTTGAAAAAGCCTGATATCACAGAGCTGAAGCCCAAAATTACTGTCTTTGGTGTTGGCGGCGGCGGCGGTAACGCTGTTAATAATATGATCAATGGTGGTCTGGAAGAAGTTGAGTTTGTAGTTGCAAATACCGATGCGCAGGCGTTGCGCATGTCATCTGCTGAAAAAGTTATTCAGCTCGGTGTGGATGTGACGCAAGGACTTGGTGCCGGTTCACAGCCAGAAGTTGGCAGAGCTGCCGCAGAAGAATGCATTGATGAGATCCGTGATTATCTCGACGGAACCCATATGGCTTTTGTAACCGCCGGTATGGGTGGTGGTACTGGTACTGGTGCTGCACCGGTTGTTGCCAGAGCAGCTCGCGAAATGGGTGTCCTGACAGTTGGTGTGGTTACCAAGCCGTTCCATTTTGAAGGCGCGCGCCGCATGAAAACTGCGGAAGCCGGCATTCAGGAATTGCAGGACAATGTGGATACATTGATCGTCATTCCAAACCAGAACCTGTTTCGTATCGCCAATGAGAAAACCGGTTTTGCCGATGCTTTCGGCATGGCTGACCAAGTGCTTTATTCCGGTGTTGCCTGCATCACCGATCTGATGGTCAAGGAAGGCCTGATCAATCTGGATTTTGCTGATGTTCGCTCCGTTATGCGCGAAATGGGCAAAGCCATGATGGGCACAGGCGAAGCAAGTGGTGAGGGCCGGGCATTGGCTGCTGCTGAAGCTGCAATTTCCAACCCGCTGCTTGATGAAACATCCATGCGCGGTGCGCAGGGCCTGTTGATCTCCATCACCGGTGGTGCTGATCTGACCCTGTTTGAAGTCGATGAAGCTGCAACCCGCATTCGCGAAGAAATTGACGAAGAAGCCAACATCATTTTGGGTGCGACCTTTGATGAAAGCCTTGAAGGTGTGATTCGGGTATCTGTTGTTGCTACCGGTATTGATAAAGGGGTGGCTGCACCTGCGCTCTCTGATTCAACCCAGTCAATGGATGCAATTGGCATGCGCCAGAAAATCCAAACGCCGATTGGTCAGGCATCCCTTGCCTCTGCAAAACCAGCGGTGAGCCCATTGGCTATGACAAAACCTGCTGCTCCGACGGCATCGGTTGCAACTCCCGTTGCTGCGCCTGTTAAAGCTCCGATAACTGCGGTGGAAAAAGAAGGTGTGACGCTTGAGCCTTTCAAACCAACCACCGGAATTTTCAATGATCCGGTTATTGATGATGAATTTGGTGCTGCCCTTGAAAGCGAACTGATGCCACTGGCAAACGAGTTTGTGCCAACTGCCGCAGAAGATCCGGGCAAAGTGTTCCAGACACCGAAAATTCCGGAAGTTAAGGATTTTCCACCAATTGCACAAGCTCAAATGAAGGCTGAAAGCGTAGCGGAGAAAAATAAAAATTCAGACCATCACGCTGATGATCGCGGTCCGATGGGACTGTTGAGAAAACTGAAGCAGGGCTTTGGTGCCAGTGAGCCGGCAAAACCTGCTGCTGAAATGAAACCAGAAGTGGCACCGATGTCAGGCGGCGTTCCTCCTGTTTCTCAACCAAGCGCAACGATGGGTGAACCAAAAATGACGGCTCCGATGACGCCAGCTGTTTCTTCCCCGTCTCGTGTGGATGATAATCCATACGCTCCGCGCACCGGACAACTCGATACAAATGGTCGATTGATTCCCGGTGAACGGTCGATTTCCGAGGACGATCAGTTGGATATTCCTGCATTTTTGCGCCGACAGACAAATTAGTTGGTGCATAAAAGTAAAATATGACCCCTTTGTTGCAAACGTAACAAAGGGGTTTTTTGGTATTAACCTGTTGAAAACAAAGGTTTAAAAGACGTTAGTCCCCGTAAAGGTTGGTAACATACGGTAAGAAAGCGTGATTTGGTCATTAAGCTCCGATTAATTATGTTCAGGGCACAATAAGTAACAGACCAAAACAGGTTCCGGGTTCTTGTGTTGAGAGTGTTTTTTACCGGACGGATTGGCGGGGTGACTAATGGGGATTGATGTACTGGGACACCAGACGACGATTCGCGAGAAATTAGAGTTTAACGGCGTAGGTGTCCATTCGGGCCAGGCTGTTTCAATGACTCTGCTTCCGGCGGATGCCGATACGGGTATTATTTTCAGCGTTATAGATGCTGATAGCGGGCAGGCGACAGATTTGCCAGCGACCCTCCGTCAGGTTGGTGCTACCGATCTTTGCACAGTGTTAGGAAATCTTTCAGGCATTCATGTGGCAACGATTGAGCATCTTATGGCTGCTCTGCGGGCGCTGAATGTTGATAATGTGATTGTTGAACTGGATGGCATGGAAGTTCCCGTCATGGACGGAAGCTCTGAGGTCTTTGTTGAGGCAATCCTGAGCTGTGGTTTGACATCTCTTGCGGCCACACGCTGCTATATCCGGGTTAATAAACCTGTACGGGTTGATATGGGTGCATCATGGGGTGAGTTTATCCCTTATGAAGGTTCGCGTTTTGAAGTTGAGATTGATTTTGATAGCGAAATTATTGGGCGGCAGAAATTTGCTTCTGATATGAACGCTGATGTTTTCACCAGAGAATTGAGCAGAGCCAGAACTTTTGGCTTTATGAAAGATGTGGAACGGCTGTGGGCGGCTGGTTTTGCACTTGGCTCTTCATTGGAAAATTCTGTTGCAATCGGGGATGATAACAAAATTATCAATCCTGAAGGACTGCGATATACTGACGAGTTTGTTCGCCATAAGGCATTGGATGCTGTTGGCGATCTGGCACTGGCTGGGGCTCCGATTATTGGTTGCTTCCGCTCTTATCGTGGTGGCCACAAATTGAATGCGCTGACTCTTGAGGCTTTATTGTCTGATAAGGATGCATTCGATTATGTGGAATCTTCACGTCCACGGTCTAATGTTGGCCATGGTGATCTGGTTGCGGTGAGTGCACCGGCCTATGCGGCGGTGTTTATTTAAGGCGTATTGCCCTTTAAATCTGTTGATTTCTGTGCAAATCCAATGCTTTGTTCTGCTGTGGTATGGGAGAGTTCTTTGCTTCTGCCATAATCTTGCAGTAATCAGGAACCATAAGCACAATTGATTTTAATTGAGTCTCAAGGTCGACTGGGCTAATTTGCTGAGGTTGACCCGAATAGCTGTCAAATGGTTGAGTGGGTGTTGAATTGAGTTTTGATATGTTTTGCAGGCAGGAAATGACCACAATATCTCGTGCAAATGGAGTGCGTGCTAAAAGCCGGGTAATTACCGGGCTGGCTGTCGCTTGTGCTTTATTGCTGGCGTCCTGTAGTGCCTCGAAAGTTACCAGCAGCGATTTTGTTGATGATATCAAGCCTGCGGATGTGCTTTATAATCAGGCATTGGCAAATCTGGATGCTGGCGATTTGAAGGAAGCCTCAACAAGGCTGACCGAATTAGACCAACAGCATCCTTATTCAGAATATTCGCGTAAATCTTTGATTTTGTCGACTTTCATCAATTATCGTCAAGGTAAATATGCTGATGCAATTGGTACTGGAAAACGGTTTATTCAGCTCTATCCCGGGCACAAGGATACTGCCTATGCGCACTATCTGATTGGCATGTCCTATTTTCGTAGAATGCCTCATATCACGCGAGATCAGACCGTTACCGGCAACGCCTATAACGCGATGAATACGGTGGTGCAGAACTATCCTGAAAGTGAATATGTAGAAGATGCCAAGACCAAGATGCGCATCACGCTGGATCAGCTTGCAGGCAAGGAAATGCTGGTGGGGCGCTATTATCAGGAACGCCGTGAATTTTTAGGCGCGATCAACCGTTTCCGTAAAGTGGTTGAGCGCATGCAGACCACACGCCATGTGGAAGAAGCGCTGGCGCGTTTGACCGAGTGCTATTATTCGCTCGGCCTTGCAGGCGAAGCGCAAACTGCTGCGGCAATTCTGGGCCATAACTTCCCTGAAAGCCAATGGTATAAAGACAGCTATGCCCTGCTACAAAAAGGCGGGCTGGAGCCTCAGGAAAATAAACGATCATGGCTTTCCAAAGCCGGTCGAAAAATCAAGAAAACATCTTAGGTCTAATTTCGTATGCTATCGCAGCTCTCAATTCGCAATATTGTTTTGATTGAGCGTCTGGATTTGGAATTCATTGACGGTCTGTCTGTACTAACCGGTGAGACGGGGGCGGGTAAATCCATATTGCTTGATGGCCTGGCTCTGGCGCTTGGTGCGCGGGGCGATGGTGGTCTTGTGCGCAATGGTGCGGATCAAGGCAGCATCACTGCGGTTTTTGAATTATCTCCTTCCCATCCGGCCCGCGAATTTTGCCGTGAAAACGAAATTCCTGATGAAGATAGCCTTATCCTTCGAAGGGTGCAGTCAGGCGACGGGCGAACACGCGCTTTCATCAATGATACTGCCGTTTCGGCCACGTTGTTGCGCCAATTGGGTAAGATGTTGGTTGAGATACATGGTCAACACGATGATCGTGCCATGCTGGAACCTCAGACTCATCGGCTGGTGATTGATATTTTTGGCGACTTGGAGCGAAAATCTGACGCGGTGTCAAAGGCATGGAAGAGTTGGCGCGAAGTGCTGCGTGAACTTGATGTTTTTCAGGCAAAAATTGAAGCTGCCCAACGCGAAGGCGATTATCTGCGTTCCTCAAGCGTTGAACTTGAAAAACTGGCGCCGGAACCTGGTGAAGAGACCAAGCTCGATGAAAATCGCCGTAGCATGATGGGGATTGAGCAGATAGCCACCGATTTATCGGAAGCCCATGATATTTTGTCGGGCAAAGCTTCGCCCATACCAACGCTTTCCAGTCTGACGCGCCGCTTGGTGCAAAAGCAGGAGCAGGTGCCGGGGCTGCTGGATGAGACTGTTGAGGCGCTGGATCAGGCGCTGAACGCGCTTTATTCTGCACAAGACAGTCTGGAAGTTGCCCGTCGTGATAGTGATTTTGATCCGGCCGAACTGGAGCAAATTGAGGAACGCCTCTTTGCGTTGAGGGCGGCATCACGCAAATATTCTGTAGCGGTTGAAAACCTGCCTGATCTGGCTGTTAAAATGCGAGAGGATCTCGCTGATCTCGATGCGGGGGAAGAAAAGGTTGATGCGCTTTTGGCAAAGTGCAGCGAGCTGGAGCAAAGATATTTTGAACTTGCAGAAGATTTGAGCAAGAAACGCAAAGTTGCAGGAGAGCAACTTTGCAAGCGTGTGATGAAAGAATTTCCGTCTTTGAAACTTGAAGCAGCAGAATTCATTGTGGAGCAAAATTCATCCCGCGATGTAGCAGGTACGCACGGGATGGATGAAATCGAATTTTGGGTTCGGACCAACCCGGGAACAAAAGCTGGTCCGATGGCAAAAGTTGCATCGGGCGGTGAGTTATCACGTTTCTTATTATCTCTGAAAGTTGCGATTTTTGATAAGGGTACCGTGCCAACATTGGTCTTTGATGAGATTGATACAGGGGTTGGCGGTGCTGTGGCTGATGCAATTGGTCAACGGCTTGCTCGTCTTTCCAATGGCGTTCAGGTGCTTTCCGTTACCCATGCGCCGCAAGTTGCGGCGCGTGCAGATCATCATTTCCTGATCTCGAAGCAGACGGATAAAAAAGCCGATCATGTGACCACATCGGTTGAACCTATTGCAGATGATATCCGTCAAGAAGAAATCGCCAGAATGCTATCGGGTGCATCCATCTCCGATGAAGCAAGAGCGGCGGCAAGCCAGCTTTTGGCTCAGCAATAAGCAATTAAATCAATATAGCTTGGGATTTTTCCAATTGATTGCTACCTAAGGTGTAACATTATCTTAGGGGGCGCTGTTGTGAATAATATACTTACTAGATATGGAATATTGCTGGCTTTTGCACTTTTGATTGTAAGCGTTGGCGTTGCAAATGTGCAGGCACGCGTAATTGTTTATGAGAAAGAGAAATTCTATTCTGTCAGGGGGGAAACAGGCGTCCAGATTTTCCTAAATCTTTTGAAATCTAGTACTAAAGTTTCGAATTCCAACCATGCGATTGCTTCGACAGAAATCAAGTTTGATATTAAAAATATCAAAGGACTGGCGTCTAGAAGAAATTGCAAAGTGAGCAATGTCGATGTCATTGTTTCGCTGGTTTACACCTACCCCAAATGGCGCGGTTACAATCGTGCCGGTCTTAAGGCCAAAAAAAACTGGGACAAGTTCATGCGCGAAGTTAGAAAACATGAACGCAAGCACGGCCGTATTGCTGTGGATGCCGCGCATAAAATTGAACGTGGTTTCAAGCGTGGCAGGGGTAAAGTCGCAAAGAAATGTAGTGATTGGGGGCAATCAATTACCCGAAAAGTGGGGCCCTTGATTGCGCGTCACCATAAACGGCAAGTGCAGTTCGATAAGCGTGAACACAACAGATATAGCCGTGTTACGCGTTCAATTATTGCCCTAATCAAAAGTAAATAACCCTTGCTCCTACGGCTCGTTTTGATACCTTTTTCATATGTATGGAATCGATGAACGCGAGATAGAATATGAGTAATGCCAACGTTTTGGTAGATGAACTGGATTCGAAGTCGGCTAAGGTTGAGCTTGAGCGGCTGGCGGTTGCGATTCTGCATCATGACGCGCAATATTACGCCGAAGATGCGCCGGAAATTTCCGATGCTGAATATGATCAATTACGTCGCCGTAATTTGGCGATTGAGCAGGTGTTTCCAGAGCTTGTGCGTGAGGATAGCCCATCATCGCGGGTGGGGTTTGTTGTCCTTGATAAGTTCGAAAAGGCTACTCATGCCATTCCCATGTTGTCGTTGGATAATGCATTTAATGATGATGATGTGCGCGAGTTTGATGCGCGAGTACGGCGTTTCTTAAAGCTAGATGCCGAGACGGTGTTGTCTTTGACGGCCGAACCGAAAATTGATGGCCTGTCCCTTTCATTGCGTTATGAGCAAGGAAAATTACAGATTGCTGCGACCAGAGGGGATGGTTCTACCGGCGAAAATGTAACGGAGAATGCCCGTACCATTACTGATATTCCTTCGGTGCTGAATGGTAAGAATATTCCTGATGTGGTGGAAATTCGCGGTGAGGTTTATCTCACTCACAAAGCCTTTGCCGCATTGAATGTGCGCATGGAAGCTCAAGGTAAGCCTTTATATGTCAATCCGCGCAATACGGCTGCTGGTTCTCTGCGTCAGCTTGATAGTGCAGTCACCGCATCGCGCCCGTTAAAGTTTTTCGCTTATGCATGGGGCGAGATGAGTGCCATGCCAGCCGATACCCAAATGGGTATGGTGGAGCAAATGGCCGAGTGGGGATTTCAGATCAATCCGTTGATGGCAATGTTTGAAGATATCGAGACGTTGATCACCCATTATCACCGGATTGAAACTGAACGCTCATCGCTGCCCTATGATATCGATGGGGTGGTTTACAAGGTGAATGACCTTGGTCTGCAAGAGCGTTTGGGTTTTGTCACACGTTCTCCACGCTGGGCGATAGCGCATAAATTCGCGGCGGAAAAAGCGTGGACGACATTGCTGGGGATCGACATTCAGGTTGGGCGTACGGGTGCGCTGACGCCGGTGGCGCGACTGGAACCGATCAATGTGGGCGGCGTGATGGTCACCAATGCAACGCTACATAATCAGGATTATATTGCGGGCATTGGCAATGATGGTGAGCAAATCCGTTCGGGCAGGGATTTGCGTATTGGCGACAGAGTACAAATTCAGCGTGCGGGGGATGTTATTCCGCAAATTCTGGATGTGGATTTAGACAAACGCGATGGGAGTTCAAAGCCGTTTGATTATCCGGAAATTTGTCCGGCATGTGGCAGTCATGCGGTGCGGGAAATTAACGAGAAAACCGGTCGGGCTGATAGTGTGCGGCGCTGTAGTGGTGGATTGATTTGTCCGGCTCAGGCGAAGGAACGGCTGAGGCATTTTGTTTCGCGCAACGCTTTTGATATTGAAGGTTTCGGCGTCAAACAGGTTGAAGCGTTTTATGATGATGGTCTGGTGATGAACGCTGCCGATATTTTTACGCTGCGGGAAAGAGATGCGCGGTCGCTGAAAAAACTGAAGGACCGCGAAGGCTGGGGAACAACCAGTGCTGCCAAATTGCTTGATGCTATTGATGCCAAACGCAAAATTGAATTGCATCGTTTTATGTTCGGTCTTGGCATTCGCCATGTGGGCCAACAAACGGCCAAGGACATGGCCAAGGTTTACGGCGATGCCGCGGTGATTTCGACTGCCATGCAGGCGATGGATGGACCCGAGAGCGAGGCGTGGCAGGATCTCATCGCCATTGATGGTATTGGCGATACGGTTGCCGCCAGCTTGCAGGAGTTTTTTGCAGAGCCGGGGAATGTGAAAGTCTTTGAAGAGTTGCTGCATGAGCTTGAACCAATTGCTCCAGAGATGGCGCAATCTGATTCTCCTGTTTCCGGCAAGACGATTGTCTTTACCGGCTCCCTTGAGCAAATGACAAGGGACGAAGCCAAGGCGATGGCCGAGCGTTTGGGGGCTAAGGTTTCGGGCTCTGTGTCCAAGAAAACCGATTTGGTGGTGGCTGGTCCCGGTGCCGGTTCCAAGCTGAAAAAGGCGATTGAACTGGGCGTTGATACGGTGGATGAAGATGGCTGGTTCGCGCTGATCGGGCGTTAATATGAGGTCCGTTTTCGGCTGTTGTTTTGCCTTGCAATATTGGGTGCAATCGGTTTGATAGTCAGGTTGTTTTCATTCAGGTAGAAATTTAATTTGTCCAATATGCGCAAAGAATTTGGTGATGGGTTTCGCGATACCCTGTCGGTCATTCCGGCGGTGTGTGCGTTTGCATTGGTGTTTGGCGCGACCGCTACCAAAGCCGGATTGAGCATGTTCGATATTCTGCTTTCCAGCGCCACCATGTTTGCCGGGGCCAGCCAGTTTGTGTTTTTGGAAATCCATGGCTATCACGCGCCTGCTTGGTCCATCGTTGTGGGTGTTTTCGCGGTTAATTTCCGTCATATTCTTTATTCGGCTTCGTTGGGGCGGAGCATGGGGCAGTTTTCGTTCTTTCAGAAATATTTTGCATTCTTCCTGATGGCGGACCCGATGTTTACGGCATCTGAACATCGCGCTTCGCAGCAAAAACTGATGCCGTCCTATTATTTTGGCTTTGCCGGAATTCAATATGTGGTGTGGATGGTTTTTACCTATATCGGCGCGGCGTTTGGCTCGCTGATCAAAGACCCTCAGGCGCTTGGGATCGATATGCTTTTACCGATCTATTTCATGACCATGGTGATGGCGTTTCGCAAGCGGCCTAATTGGTTACCCGTGGTGATTGCAAGCGGTATCGGCTCAGCTGTTTTCTACCAATTGGTTGGGCCGCCATGGCACATCTCTCTTGGTGCTTTATGTGGTATCGCCGCTGCGGTAGTCATGGCGAAACCAGAGTTGAAATCCACGGAGAAGGGCGATGTTTGATTTTTTGAACGTCGTTGAATTCGGCGACAATATCTGGATGCTGATTGTGGTGCTGGCGATCGTCACCTACATGACACGGATAGGCGGTCATGTATTATTGTCGCGCTTCAAATCCATTCCGCCAAGGGTGGATGCAGCTCTTTCTGCTGTTCCGGCGGCAGTGATAACGGCAATCGTTGTGCCTCCGGCGCTGACTAATGGTCCGGCGGAATTCTTGGCCATGGTTGCGACCGTGTTGGCGTGTTTCCGTCTGTCGCCGATCTTTTCCATGATAACCGGGATGGCGGTTTTGGTTGCGCTGCGGAACCTTGGCCTCTAAGTCTAATCTTCGCGCGAGATCGGGCGGGTGGCGTGTTTTAGCCATTGGCGCTCGTCATCGTCGAGATACTCAGCCAGCATGCGATTGACCCAATCGTGGTAGCCGTTGAGCCATTCGATTTCATGATCGTTCATGATGCTTGGGTCAATCAGGCGCAAATCGATTGGTGCCATGGACAGGGTTTCAAAACCTCTCATCGCGGTGTTGCCGCCGTGGATTTCTTCTTCCTTATATACCAACACGAGATTTTCAATGCGGATGCCGTATTCGCCGACGACGTAGTAGCCCGGCTCATTTGAAACGATCATGCCGGGCAACAATTCCTGAACGCCTCGTTTTGATATGTTTTGCGGGCCTTCATGCACCGATAGATATGACCCGACGCCGTGGCCGGTTCCATGGGCAAAGTCCTTGCCTTCTTGCCATAGGGCATTACGGGCCAGAATGTCGATATCCTGACCTCTGGTGCCAGCAGGGAAACGTGCCAGCGCAATGTCGATGTGACCTTTAAGAACCAACGTATTATCACGCACCATGATTTCACTGGGCGTGCCAATCGGAATCGTTCTTGTGATGTCGGTGGTGCCATCGACATATTGTCCGCCGGAATCAACCAGATAGATGGAGCCATCTTCCAAAGTCAGATTGCTTTCTTCTGACACACGGTAATGGGGCAGGGCGCTGTTTCCTGCGCTGGCGGAGATTGTATCGAACGAGATTTCCAGCAATTCAGAACCAACAGAACGAGCATATTCCGTTCGGATTTCTTCCAGACGGGTAGCGGCGTCTACCTCGCTGATGGTGCCCGGAACTTGCAGGTCGAGCCAATAAAGGAATTTGGAAAGTGCCACGCCATCGCGCAAATGGGCGCTGCGGCTGCCTTTGATTTCGGTTTCATTTTTGGTGGCGCGGGGCAGAATGACCGGGTCGCGCTTGCCGATGATTTTCCCGCTATTTTCTTCAATGATTTTGGTTAGAAATACCGGGACAGAGGCCGGGTCGATCTGGATGCGGGCGTTGTTTGAAAGGCCTGCCAGTTCTTCTTCAAGATGGGCCGGGGCGTGGAGGTCTGCGATTTGCGTGAGATAGGCTTCCACTTCGCGTGACAGCTTGCGTTTGTCGATGAAGAGAAGCGGGAAGCCTTCGGCGCGTAATATGCAACGCGCTAAGGTTAGTGGCACGTGTTCCACATCTGCGCCACGAATGTTGAACAGCCAGCAAATGGAGGTTGGGTCGGTAATCAGGCAGGCATCGGTATCTGCTTCAATCAGCTCCTGCTTCAATTCTTCTAATTTGTGCATGGCGAGTTTGCCGGCATTTTCCAATTCTTGGATATATGTTGGCCCAAGCGGTTCTGCTGGTTGGTCCTGCCATATTTCATCGATCAGATTACCGACAGGTTTGAGAGAGCAGCCGGTCTTTTCGATTGCTTTTCTGAGGCGTTTTTGAGTGCCGTGGGTGGTTAGCCATGGATCGAAACCGATGGTTTCGTTGTCTTCCAATTGCTCTTTTAGCCATTTTTCCGGCGGTCGTGCGACCAAGTCTTCACGGGTGATTTGGGCTGCGTCCGTTTGTTCCTCCGCTTGCACGGTGTAGCGACCATCGACGAATAATATTGCATCTTTGTGGGTGACGACGGCAAAGCCTGCGGAGCCGGTGAAGCCGGTTAGCCATGCGAGGCGTTCGGCGCCGCTTGGCAAATATTCGTTCTGGTATTCGTCGCAATGGGGAACCAGAAATACATCAACTCCGGCGTTGGTCATCGCAAGGCGTAAGGCGTTCAATCTTTCGGCGCTGCTATTTCCGTTTGATTGGGAAGTGAAGGATTGAAACATGACGCGTCCAGTTCGTTTGAAGAATACGGCTCTATACTCTTTTATCCAATTGGCGGTGCTGAGAGCAAGCCATTTGAAAAGCTTAACAATATCTTGCTGTTACCCATGCGTATTTGTCATTGCTGGTATGACGGTTGTGGCTGTTGTGCTTTTGTGCGCCGCACCATATGTCTAGTTCAAGTGTTGCGAAACCTTTTGCAACTGAACCAAAAGGAAAATAACATGTCTTTATTTGGCGATATCGGAGTTGCTACACGCAATGGTCTGAAAAAAATGATTGATGCTCGCGAAGGCAGTATTCGCGGTCATATTCATGCAAATTTGCTCACACTTACTGATGAAGATCTAGCGCAAGCTGGTTATTCTCGTAAAGAGCTTGCAAAAACGGCTACTACACCTTTTCCATATCTGTAAAACCGGATAGTTCCGTTTTTACGGAATAATGGAATGAATGTTCAAGGAGCGAGATTTTCTCGCTCCTTTTATTTTGTCAGAACGAGGGTCAGCCAGCCATTGCGAATATGGGTTTTTTCCAGCTTCAAACCCTGAAGGCGGTAGGTGGCGCATATTCTGGCTTTTTGATGGGGCAATAGGCCCGATAAAATAACCGTTGCGCGGGGCGCCAGATAGGCGCGCATGGGATGGGCCAGATCTTGTAGTGGGCGGGCCAGAATATTGGCGATGATCAGATCAAAGGGGCCGGCATCCGCAAAACCTCTGTGATTGAACCCCGTGGCGGTGATGCAATTTATCTGACTGGCAACATTGTTGATACGGGTGTTGTCGCTGGCGGTTTTTGTGGCAATCGGATCAATGTCGCTGGCTAAAATCTTTATCGGCAGGGCTTTTGCCAACGCAATTGCCAATACGCCGGAGCCGGTGCCGATATCGAGCGCATTATTATAATTCCGCCGTTTCAAGCATTCTCCCAGCATATCAAGACAACCGGCTGTGGTGCCATGATGGCCTGTGCCAAATGCTTGTCCCGCATCGATGATGACTGAATGTTCGTGAGATTTTGGCACATCATTGTCGTGACTGCCGTGAACGATGAACCGTCCGGCTCGCACCGGTGCCAGATCTTGCAGGGTTTTGGTGACCCAGTCGGTTTCTTCGATTATCTCGCGTTCGAATGTGTTTGGATATCCACTTAAAGACAGGAATTCCTGAACTTCTGTTTCAACTCTGTCGGCATCTTCTGTTTCCACATAAAGGGATACGGCCCAAATGCCGCTATCTTCGTTGGTTTCAAATACCGAGACAGGAAATTCGCCCTCATCAAAACGCTCAAATAGCAAATCACCAATGGTTCTGGCGACGTCTTTATCCTCACTAAAAAACAAACGAATTTGTGACATGAATACCTGATTTCTTGTTATGTAACTTGGGACTAGGACTTGATGATCGGCAAAGCAACCGATTTATTGGTTTTGAAAACAATCGGGTTGGAAACCTTTCAGTATTGAATGAGCTAAATGATAAATGGAATTCAGAATTTGCTGCCGGGAAATTGAACTTTCTTCGCCGTGATAATGAACAAGTGCGCCTGAAACTGGTTGCTCGATTGATTCACGGTCATTTGGAGGGGGAAGCTGTTCCGCTCATTGATTTGGGAAGTGGTGAAGGGCATCTGTGCAAGTGGTTGGATGAAGCCAAGATAAGCCAATATGTGGCCGTTGATATTTCAGATGTAGCGCTGGGAAATATTGTTGAAGCGAAAATTCCCGTTACGCGCATTTGCCAGAGTCTTGCCACCTATTTTCCTGACGATGAGATGAAATCGTCTCCTTTGGTGATCGTTGCCAATGAGGTTTTGTATTATGGAGCCGATTCCGTTGATCAATTGAAGCGGATTGCAGAAGGGCAGAGTGAAAATTGCCTTGTGGTGATTTCTGCTGTTGGGCCGCATCCCGATAAACCCAATTGGACTGCTGCATCGATCAAGCTTTGGAAGGAAATTGATGCCCTTGGTTGGTGTAAGCTCGAAGTGGAAATTGCGCGTGATGAGGAAAGCGGCGTGATTTGGGATATTGTTATTTTTAAGGTGACCCCGTAGTTGAATTGTTAACCAGCAGGTAACCCTGTTGGCGTAGGATATCAGTATTGAAAACCCGTGATTGTATTGAGTAGGGGACTTAACTAATGTTGAACTTCGCCAAATTTTCGTCTGGACTAACGGTGGTTGCCGCTACCGGATTTTTGATTGGGGCCATGCTGACAGATAATGGTGGCCAGCTTGTCCGAACCGAAATTGCACATAAGCAAGAGGCCGTAAAAACCTCTGTTGTGGCGAGCGTTAAACACCACGACGATGGTCCGGAAGCGACCGAGATTGATCGCATTATCACTTCCTCCGTTCAGCGGGTGAAGCGCTCGGAAAGCAAGAAGCTCTCCGTTGATGATCTTTTGATCATGGATCGGATCGAGGCAGCGAGCTATATGGGGACAAAGAAAACGGCGGTGAAGATTATAAAGGTTTCATCGGTGGAAACTTCCGCTTCTTCGATAACTGTTCAGCCCGGTGATACGCTCTATGCAATCGGGCTAAAACACGGGCTTACGATTTCTGAAATCGCATCTCTTAATGGCATGAACGATCCCTATACGGTTCGTGTTGGCCAGAAATTGCGGATCAACTAGGGCCTAGACCCTAGGTTGCTTCCACGAAGGATGCCAGTACGCGCTTCTCGCCAGCCTTATCGAAGGCGATGGTGAGCTTGTTGCCGTCTATCAACGTGATATTCCCATTGCCGAATTTTTGATGGAAGACGCGGTCGCCCAGTTCGAAATTGCCTGCGGTATCATGAACTGAAGAGGCGATTAATTCGCCCTCGATGGTGTTTGATCTTGTTTGAGGGCCGGATCTGCTTCCCCAATTGGATTTGGTATTGGCGTTGCTACGCGATTTGGCGCGGTTCCAGCCGGGGGTGGAATAGGTATTCTCGAACGGGTCTGATGTATCAAACCTGCTAGTGCCGGAATTGCCATAGCCACCATAGTTTGAATTTCCTTCGACTACTTCCACATGGGCTATTGGTAATTCGTCGATGAAGCGGGAAGGGATCGAAGATTGCCATTGGCCGTGAATGCGGCGGTTGGAAACGAACCAGATATAGCAGCGGGATTTGGCTCTGGTTATCCCTACATAGGCGAGTCGGCGTTCTTCTTCGAGGCCGGTTTTGCCGCCCTCATCGAGGGAGCGCTGGTGAGGGAATAGGCCTTCTTCCCAGCCGGGGAGGAAAACGTTTTCAAATTCTAGGCCTTTAGCCGAATGGAGAGTCATCAAGGATACGGCGTCGAGGTTTTCGTTTTTGTCCTTGTCCATGACGAGTGAAATATGCTCGAGGAAACCGTGCAGGCTTTCAAATTCTTCCAGTGAGCGCACGAGTTCTTTCAGATTTTCCAGACGCCCCGGCGCATCGGCACTGCGGTCGTTCTGCCACATTTCGGTGTAACCGGATTCATCCAGTATCATTTCTGCAAGTTCGGCATGAGGCAAGGTTTCCAGCAGGCCAGCCCAGCGAGAGAAATTATCGAGAACACCGATCAGTGTGCTTCGAACTTTTGGTTTTAATTCTTCGGTCTCGGTCAGTTCACGCGCTGCCTGCAAAAGCGGGATACGGCGAGGGCGGGCGTTATTGTGAATGATGCGCAGGGTTGCTTCGCCAATGCCGCGTTTGGGCGTGTTGATGATGCGCTCAAATGCCAGATCATCCGCTGGTTGGCAAACCACGCGGAAATAGGCCAGTGCATCGCGGATTTCCATGCGCTCATAAAAGCGCGGGCCGCCAATGACCCGATAATTGAGGCCAAGGGTTACGAAACGATCTTCGAATTCGCGCATCTGGAAGGAGGCACGAACGAGAATTGCAATGTCGTTGAGGGCGCTGCCCTTGCGTTGGAGTTGTTCGATTTCTTCGCCGATGGAGCGGGCTTCTTCTTCTGAATCCCAGCCTGCGGTAACCATTACCTTGGCATCGTCGGGGTCGGACATTTCGGTGAATAGGGTTTTGCCCAAACGTCCTTCATTGTGGGTGATGAGATGGGAAGCTGCGCCCAGAATATGAGAGGTGGAACGGTAATTGCGCTCAAGACGAATGACCTTTGCGCCAGCGAAATCCTTTTCAAAGCGCAAGATGTTATCGACTTCCGCGCCGCGCCAACCGTAGATCGACTGATCGTCATCACCAACGCAGCAGATGTTTTGATGTTCTTTACCTTCTGTTTTTTGTGCGAGCAGGCGCAGCCACAAATATTGAGCGACGTTGGTATCTTGATACTCGTCCACCAGCATGAATTTGAAGCGGGCTTGATAATTGGCCAGCACGTCCGGGTTTTCCTGAAACAGGCGGATGCACTCGGTTAGTAAATCGCCGAAATCGCAGGCATTGAGGGTTTTTAGGCGATCCTGATATTGCACATATAATTCGCGCCCCTTGCCATTGGCGAAGGCTTGGGCGTCGCCCTCGGGAATGTGCTTCGGTGACAAGGCTTTATTTTTCCAACCATCGATGAAGCCTGCAAGCTGGCGGGCGGGCCAGCGTTTATCGTCAATGCCTTCGGCTCGGATGAGCTGTTTTAACAGGCGTACCTGATCGTCCGTATCAAGGATGGTGAAATTTGATTTAAGGCCTACCAGCTCGGCGTGGCGGCGCAGGATTTTTGCGCTGATCGAATGGAAGGTGCCAAGCCACGGCATGCCCTCAACCGTATCACCCAGATACTTGGCGATGCGAATTTTCATTTCCTTGGCAGCTTTGTTGGTGAAGGTCACAGCCAGAATTTCGCTTGGCCACGCACGGCCTTGCTTTAAAATATGAGCGATGCGCGTGGTGAGTACCCGCGTTTTTCCGGTTCCGGCACCTGCCAGCACAAGCAATGGGCCATCAAGAGAAGTGACCGCATCCTTTTGCTCGGGGTTCAGCCCTTCGAGGTAATCGGCCATGCCTTTTGACTGGCTGGATGCGGCAAGCGCCCGCTCGGTTATGCTGCCGGTTATAGGGGCAGGTGACTCGGTTCGTTCATCGCCAAAAAACGGCACGTCATTTTGTGAGTTGCTCATTTGTTCTTATTACTGATTCGGGGCCTGAAAGCATAGAGAAAAGGTTGGAAAACCCGAAAAATCCGCCGAAAACGGCCGGGATGGGGCGTTTGATCGGCGGAAATTTCCATGTTAAGCAATCAGGTGATCAAAATTTGCAGGAAAATTTTATTATGTGGCGTGTGATTTCTAATATTTATTGGAAGTTTGCCGGGGCAGGATTGCTTGCTCTTTTGTCCGCCAGTGCAGTGAATGCTGCCGAAACACATGCGGGATATTACTATCCGGCGCCGCAGACTTTTGAGCTTTATGTCTCTCCGCTGCCGGTATTACGCGATGTGACCAAATTATCGCGGGTGGGGTTACTGGTCGGGCTTAATGAGCGGCAATATAAACGGGCCTTTGCACCGGGATATCATATGTTTGGCAAGGGCGAATATAGTGAAAAACTGATCATTGTGGCGGTGGAAAGCGACCGCTATCAGACTCTTTTTCAATTGCGTGCATTGCTTGCCTCCATGAGTTCTATGGCGCGTACTTCACCGTTGTTTTCGCAAACTGGTTCAGCGGAAAATCTAAATTTTCTCGACTTGTTGAAAATTGCAGGATTTTCACAACTGACCTTGACCAATGGTGTTGATGTTTCGCACCGTATTTCTATCAAATGATTTTCGACAAGTAGTTTTGGGTGCTGATTTAGTTGAAATCGACCGATATATTCATACAGATTTTTATTTGATTTAATCGCCTTGCCAGTCCGGGTGTCATTAGGCGTTACCGCCGGTGGAGAAGCAGTGGTTGTATCCGAAAAACAGGTTTTCTTGCCATAATTATAGGTGATGAGGGATAGCATATTGAATTCTCCTGTTTTCTGATTTTTCTTGTCTACTTGAACGATGCTGACAATAAATGTCAGTATTAATCTGTCATGTTGTTTTGCATGGAAGGAAATTGGATATGAGCAGGTCTGACCGGTTAATTCGTCTGATGCAGGTTATGCGGCGTTTGCCATCGCCGGTGACTGCGCGAAGGCTTGCTGTGGAAATGGAAATTTCCGAGCGCAGTATTTACCGCGATATTCAATCCTTGCGAAACTCCGGTGCGATCATCGATGGGGAAGCGGGCTATGGCTATACGCTGGGGGAAGACCCATTTTTGCCGCCAATGCAATTTGACGGGGACGAGGTGGATGCGCTGACGCTTGGGCTGATATCGGTGATGGAAATTGGCGATGAGGATTTGCAGTTTGCCGCTGAAAATGCCTTTGCCAAATTGGAGGCGATATTGCCTGAGGCTTTGCGCCCGCGCATGCGCTTTCCGGCAACGGCTGCCAAATCGTTCAGGCGCAAGCTTGCTTCCAATATTGATTTAACGCCGCTGCGGCAATCCATATGGGAGGAGCGGGCGATCTTTTTTCACTATGTGACGGCTGAAGGAAAACCCAGCAAGCGCAAAGTTTGGCCGTTGGCGATTGTGTTTCTGGATACGGTTCAAGTGTTGGTGGGCTGGTGCTGTTTGCGTGAAAATTTTCGCACTTTCCGGCTGGACCGGATTAAAAAACTCGACTTTCTGGATGAGTCTTTTCGGCCCAAGCGGGTTGGCTTGCTGCGCGATTATTTTCAACAGGAGAAGGATAAGGGGTGCGAAAATTAGAACCGGAAGCGCACCTACATCTGGTGCTCTTCTTCGCTGGCATTTACCAGTGCTTTGTTGAAATAGCTCAAGGCCTCTAATTGAGATGCCCATGCGATGATGGTATCGGGATCGGTTTCGTCAAGCACCGGCAGTTTTCTATGACCGCTTGCGTTAAAATTGCGCAAGGCTTGTTCCAGATTATCCGATGATTTGAGTGCGTAAGGCACCAGTTGTTCGTGATCGGCAATATTCTCATGGTCATCAAGCGGCTCCATGAAATCCACGACTTTGGAGGTGTGGGAAATTTGATGATGAGGACCGCGCTGGACGAACAAGCCACGCATTTCCAACTGCCATTGGAAATATGAACGTCCGTGAAATGCCTGGTTGATACCGGTGGCCATGGAGACCGCCAATAACAGCGCAATGGTCAGGTCATAGCCGCCGGTGAGTTCAAATATAATGATGGTTGTCGAGATTGGCGCGCCGAGCATGGCTGCAGCAACGGCTCCCATGCCAAGGATGGCATATAGGCCCTGACTGGATGCCATCTCCGGGAAAAAATGGGCGGCGATCAAGCCAAATGCACCGCCTGTCATCGCGCCGATGTAAAGTGCTGGTGAAAATATCCCGCCGCCAAAACTGAAGCCCAGGGTGATTGCGGTGGCGATGGTTTTTGCCACTAGCAAGCTCATTAACAGGTAAAGGGTCATCTGATTGTGAAGGGCCAAATCGGTTGCTTCATATCCAACGCCCAATATTTCGGGGAAATAAACAGCGATCGCACCGACCATCAGGCCACCAATAACCGGCTTGGTCCATAAGGGTAATTTGATGCTGCGGGCGACATAATTTGCACCGACCAGAGAAAATTGAAAGCTGATTGCAACCAATGCACAAATGGCCCCCAGTATAGCGAAGGCTGGAAATTCCCAGAGAGATGTAATTTGGTATTCGGGAATATCGAATGCTGCCACATCGCCAAACCATGCACGGGATAGCAAGGTTCCGGCGACCGATGAAATGACGATGGGCACGGTGGAGCGCTTGGACGAGTGGCCTAAAATAACTTCATGGGCAAAAAGGACGCCGGCAATCGGGGCGTTGAAGGATGCTGATACGGCTGCTGCAACGCCGCAGGCCAGCAATATAGTTCGACTGTCCTCGGGGAGTTTGAAACGTCTGGCAAGGGATGCGGAAATGGCTCCGCCCAGATGGACCATCGGTCCTTCGCGTCCGGCGCTGGCACCAAAGCCCAAAGATATGGCGGTTGTGATGGCTGAGAGAAAGGCTGCTCGCGTATTGATTTTCTGTCCACCATGGATGCGCGCTTCGATGACATCGGCAACGCTTTGCGTGCGTCTTAGGGGGAGAAGTTTTGTTATGATAAAGCCGACAATCAGACCGCCGAAAGCCGGTGCCAACAGGATGACATACCAGGGATGTTTTCGGGCAGCGCTTGCCACGTGTTCCGATGCGTCTTGCAGCCATAGATATTGCACATATCCGATGCCCTCGCGAAAGAGGATTGCTGCCAGTGAAACGGAAAGGCCGACAAGCAGAGCGACGAACCAGATGAAGGGCTGTCTGCTTGCCAGAAAGACCCGAATATTTGGTTCAATCCATTTAAAGAGCGTTGAGGGAAGTTGAATGATTGTATTTAGCATGGAGATGTCAAAAATCGAAGTTCGAATCTGTTGTGTAGACTGGGTTTAACTAAATGCTCTTGCTGTCACAATTGTCAACGGGATGGCCGAAAGCTCTGAAACCCTAGCTTCGTGCTCGCTTAGCTCTTCCTGCGGTATGCCCCATTTTTCTTGTAAAATTTTCTGGAAAAATATGTTTTTTCCGCCATTTAGTGTAGAGAATCATACAGTAAAAAATCATCGGCACTTTTGGTCGAGCATAAGGGTAATGGCGCGTAATATGGCACTTGACGATCTTGAAGTTTTTGAACGTAATGAAAGTGGCATTGCAACCGCGCTTTCTATTTTGAAACAACGCTTTGGTGAGCAGTTTTCGAATTCCCAAGCGTTGCGGGAACAGCATTCTCACACTATGACTTACATTCCGCGGCAATTGCCCGATTGCGTGGTCTTTGCTAAATCTACCGAAGATGTGCGTGATATTGTTCTGGTTTGTGCCGAGCATAAAGTGCCGATCATTCCTTTTGGAACAGGCACTTCTCTTGAAGGCGGGGTGAATGCGCCTGCTGGTGGGATTTCGATTGATCTGACCCAGATGGATCAGATTTTAGCGGTGAACAATGAAGATCTGGATGTGACCGTGCAACCGGGCGTGACCCGCGAAGCGCTGAATGAATATCTGCGCGATACAGGATTGTTCTTTCCGATTGATCCCGGTGCCAATGCTTCGTTAGGCGGGATGGCTGCAACCCGTGCCTCAGGCACCAATGCGGTTCGCTATGGTACGATGCGGGAAAATGTTATCAATCTGACGGTTGTTATGCCCGATGGTACGATTGTTAAAACCGCCAATCGGGCGCGCAAATCTTCTTCCGGTTATGATTTAACCAAATTGATGGTGGGTTCTGAAGGAACGCTTGGGGTTATTACTGAACTGACCGTGCGCCTTTACGGAATTCCTGAAGCTATTTCTGCCGGTGTTTGTTCGTTTCCAACGGTGGAGGATGCGTGTAACGCCACCATTCTTGCTATGCAAACCGGCATTCCTATGGCCCGTATTGAGTTGATGGACGCCGAGATGGTGCGGGTGGTCAATAAATATGCAAATCTATCTTATCCTGAAACGCCTTTGCTTATGCTTGAATTTCACGGCTCGCCCAATGGTGTGAAAGAGCAAGCAGAATTGTTTGGCGAGATCGTCAAGGATTGTGGTGGCGGTGATTTTGAATGGGTTACAAAAACCGAGGACCGCAACAAATTATGGAAAGCGCGTCACGAAGCCTATTGGGCAATTAAAGCGAACTTCACCGTGAAAGAGGGTATTGCGACGGATGTCTGCGTACCGATTTCGCGGTTGGCCGAATGCGTTCGTGAAACGGAAGAAGATATTCGCAATGCAGGTCTTTACGGACCGATTGTTGGGCATGTGGGCGATGGTAATTTCCATTCAACTTTGATGGTTGATCCCAATGACGCCGACGAGGTGGCAAGGGCTGAGCAAGTTATTGAACGTATGGTGATGCGGGCGCTTGAAATGGATGGAACCTGCACCGGCGAACATGGGGTCGGGCAAGGCAAACGCCGCTTCGCTCGCATTGAACATGGAGCCGGGGCCGATGTCATGCTGGCCATAAAAAGGACGATAGATCCTGACAATATAATGAATCCGGGAAAATTGGTTGGGCCGGCGCCAACGCCGTGACCTAACCTAAATTGATGTGGAGTGATTAGCTGTTTCGCTTGTTTGTAGCTATTGGTGCCTTGCTGGTTGTCGCGCTGTTTGGTGCGTTGATCGCGCCGTACTTTATTGACTGGTCGGTTTACAAACGGGATTTTGAACGCGAAGCATCTTTGATATTTGGTCAGCCGGTGAAGGTGGACGGGGATGTCCAAGTGCGGCTACTCCCCATGCCAAGCGTTACTTTTCATAATTTGCAAGTTGGCGGAAATGAAGACGGCGCGCCTGTGACAACCGTTGATGAGTTCTTTATAGCTGCGGAACTTATGCCGTTTTTGAGCGGTGAAATCCGTATCAAGGAATTGAAGCTGGTTCGTCCAAAGGTCACCATCCTCCTCAATAATGAGGGTAAGATCGAATGGACCGACCGGGAGGAAACGCTTTCGAAATTTGGCCTGAAAAGGCCCGATCTTGAAAACCTTGCGGCGGTGCAGCTTGAAAACGTATCGATCGAAGATGGACAGATTATTGTTGTCGATCAATCCGCAAACAGAGAATTATCGGTGCTGCAAATGTATGCGGGCATCAACGCTCAGTCGCTGCTTGGGCCTTGGCATGTGGAAGCCAGTGGCATGGTCAACGGCGTGCAAACGCGTTTTACGATTAGTACCGGAGCTTATCAAAAAGAAGGTTCTATTCGCGTTAAGCTGACAAGTCAGCGGATTGATCAACCTTATCGTTTACAGATTGACGGGCCGGTTTCCCTGAAAGAGGGATTGCCTGCATGGGATGGGAAGTTTCAGATCAATCCCATGAGCGGGGATGCGCTGGACTGGGCTAAAGAAGCTGGCAAGCCCTTGCCAGTCGTGGCTGAGGGGATATTTGATGCAAGCCCAAAAATTATCAATATCCCTGAATACCGTCTGCAAATTGGTGACCGGGAAGACCCTTATGTGGTTACCGGGCAGGGCGGAATTGATATTGCAGAGAACGTGTTTTTTCGCGTGCAGGCCATTGGGCGTCAGCTTGATTTGAGCAAGTTGAAAGATGGCGAGGAAACAAAAACACCCAGTGCGGAAGACAGGTTTGCGGCGGTTAAATCCATTCTCAACAGTATTCCATTACCTGATGCTAACGGTGAGATCAGTATTGAACTTCCAGCGATTGTTGCCGGTAATACTTTGATCAGGGAAGTCTCTGCGATCGTACGGCCTGTGGACGGGGGCTGGGATGTTCGTTCCTTGCGGATGACCATGCCGGGCAATACGGTATTTGAAGCCAATGGCAGGCTGGGGCTTGGTGAGTCTTTTGGATTTGATGGTCAGGTGTTGCTGGCTTCGCGCCAGCCTAGTGGATTTGCTGCCTGGATTTCCGGCAAGGTTGATACTGCGGTCAGACGGCTTTCATCTGTCGGGTTGGCGGCAAAGCTGACGATATCTCCCAACCAAACAACGCTGGATGATCTGGAGCTTGTGCTCGATACCGCTATTCTTAGGGGGAGGGTGCAACGCATCGCGGTGGCTGATGGGCGACCGGGTATTGTTGTGTCGCTGAATGGGGATTTGGTCAATCTTGATGATTTGCGCGCCATATATGCCCTGACCCAAGGCGGGACGAGCGACGAAAGCGAAGCTTTTGCAGGGCATGATCTGGATCTTCAATTGAAAGCCAAAGAGCTTCGGGGAAAAGCGTTTGGCGAGAACCTTCGCGCGGAAAATGTGAATGCGCATATCCGGATTCAAAAGGGGGCGCTGGCAATTGAAAAACTGGATATCGGATTGTTTTTCGGGACCAGCCTTCGTAGTTCCGGCAGAATTTCTGATTTGCTCGATAAGCCTAATGGCAATGTGAAATTTAATATTCAGGCAAAATCCGGTGTTAAATTTGCCCATCTAATGCAACGACTTGTGGGCCAAAATCCTTTGATCGATGCAATTGCTGGAACTGCCAAGCTTTCTGCCGATTCAAATTTGAATATTGAAATTGATTCAACTTCCAGTGAAAAAGGCTCCAAAGGCCAAGCGCTGATCAGCGGGGTTGTGGGGGGAACCAGCATCAATACCCGTATCGGTTTCAATGGTAAGGCAAGCGCTATCGGAGATATGGAACTGGAAATCAACGGTTCCTTTGAGAACGAGATACCCCATATCTTGCTGCAGCAATCGGGCCTTGATGTTTTGCCGTTGGATGCGCCGGGACCGCTGAGCATTCACGCTGAGATTGCCGGGATTGCCCGCGAAGGATTGTTGACGTTGATCTCTGCAAGTGCGCCGGGCAGTGATGTTACTGCCAATGGCCTGATGACCCTGAGCGGTGATGATAAATCCAAAGGAAAATTTGATGTCACTCTTGGTTCAAAAGACATTCAGCCTTTCCTTTTGCTCAGTGGTTTGACGGTGCCGGGCTTGTCGTTGCTGGATGCGGTGCCGGTGTCGCTTACCTCTGAAATTGGGATTACGAAATCGGGTGTGGAATTAAAAAAAATGTCCGGCCAAATTTCAGGCAATGCCTATAAGGGCGATTTGAACGTGACCAAATTGGTTGCGGCGCGACCAAAATTGACCGGCAAAGTTCACTTCGGCACCCTGTCTCTACCGCTGTTACAAAATTTGGTACTTGGCGCACAGGCAGGCCAAGAAGGCGAGAAAATTGTATTTAGCAATGCCTTTCTGGAAGGTCTTGATGGCGATATGGCTGTTACGGCTGACCGAATGATGCTGAGCATTGGAGAGCAGGCGCAGAAATATTCATCTCAATTGGTCATTCTCGACGGTAATATCAATTTGAATAATGTGAGCATGGCGTGGTTAGGGGGAGGGCTGAGCGGCAATCTTTCCATCCAAAATGCGGATGGTGCAGGCCTGATTAATGGTCAATATCAGTTGATGGACGGAAAGCTTGATCAACTGTTTGCAGTGATTGGCAAGGCGCCGTTTATTACCGGTGCCTTTGATAGCGCCGGTTCCTTTAATGGCGGTGGTCGTAGCAGAAAGGCATTGCTTTCAGGGCTGACCGGAAGCGGTATTTTTGCGGTTAAAAATGCGGATGTTCCCGGCCTCAACCCCAAGGCATTCAGCCAGATTTTACTGGCAACGGATGTGGATGGATTTGAAATTGAAACTGGCCGTGTGGGTGAAATTGCAGATGCCTCGGTATTCGGCCTTGGTTTCCACCTTGGGGATTACAGCGAGGCATTTTCACTGGTTCAGGGCAGTTTGATGATGCGCAATATTTCGGTAAAAACCGACGATTTGCAACTATCTGCCAAAGCCTCACTCGATCTTGCTAGCATGAAAACCAATGCCAGTTTGCAGATCGCCTATCAGGCTGGAAAAGAAGCTGTTGCGGGGGCAACCCCCGAAGTTCGGCTTGATTGGACAGGTGTTTTTCCGCAGCTATCCATGTCGTTGGATACACGGGCGCTGGAAGGTTATTTGTCGGTACGTGCCTATGAGCGTGAACAACGCCGGGTTGAACTTTTGCAAGCCGCAATCCTCGAGAAACAACGTTTGCGCCGGGAAATTATTCGCACCAATGCGCGTGCTAATTACAAAATCTTTCTAAATAAACAAGAAGAGCTAGACAGGATCAAGGCCGCAGATGAATTGAAACGTCTGATCGAATTGGAAGATACACTGGATAAAAAACGGCGCAATGAGGAAGAGGCACGTTTGAAGGCTTTGGATGCGTTGTCTCGTCAGCAAAGGCAACTTGAGGCCGAACAGGCTAAGAAGCTTGCGGCGGCTGAACGTCAACAAGAACGCGAAGCAGCGGAAGTAAAAAAGCAGGAAACCGCGCGCATCAAAAGAAACGAGGCGGAAGCTGCTAAACGGCAAAAGGAGGCTGTATTAGCGAAGCGTAAATTGGCTATTAAAGCCAAGAAGCGCCGGGAGAACGAGCAAGTTGAACTGAGGCGCAAAGCCGTTGAAGCGCGCAAGCAAAGGGCGCTCAAAATTGATCAGGCCAAAGAAGAAGATAAAAAGAAGGCCAATGATGCTTTCAAACGTTTGCTGGATTTAGCCGCACAGCAGCGCCGTGCCAACGAGGGGGGCGGGACCTCGCGGGGGTTAGGCGATGATGCGCTACATCAGGATGATGTAAAACTGATCGAACAGGGTGGTGTGGTGCGTCAGGATTTAGCGCCTCTTGGTAGTGCGTCAGCAAATCGCAAACCGGAAAAAATCTCGGAGAGCGATCATCTGGATCGGCAAAGATTGCTCCGGGAATTGGATAAGTTGTTGTTTAACAACTAATTTTTTCAGTCTTTGGCTGAACCGGGCGGGCAGCGCGTTTGCGCCGCGTGGTGCTTCGCTACCTCAGCAAGTCAACTTAGGTCAAACTTGCTTTAGCAGCCATAACATCGTTCAAAACAAAAACGCGGATGGCTGAGGACAGGTTTTGGTCAGGGGTTCTCTCGCGATCGATCTTGGTGATCAGGCTTGCCAGCGGTTGTTTTTTTGAAGCGGCAATGCGCTTTAGTTCTGTGTAGAATTCATCTTCGAGGGAGAAACTGGTCGGATGACCTTTGATGCTGACGGAGTGTTTGTGCAGCATGTTTATTTGTCTTTTTTTGTGATGTCGCGTGCGTGGCCATCCAGTCGGGATTTTTCCAGCTGTAACCGGGCTTCTTTTAGATCGCGTTCTCTTTTTGGAATGGAATGAAGGGCGCGATTTTGCTCGGCCCGAACTTCGCGCTCATTACGCGATTTTCGTTTTCTTGCCATTCTGAGATTGACGATATTGGTCACGCTTTTGACCGCTATTTTTTCTTGCGGAAAGAATCGAGGGAGACGACTTCTGCGCCTTCTGATTTTTGATCTGCGTCCGTAGAAGCGTCCTCTTTAAGTGCCTTTTTGACCGTTTTCTTTGCCCGGGTCTTTTTCTTCGGTGCAGCTTTGGTTGGTTTATCTTCTGCGTCAACGACGCTCAATTCGCGTGGGCTTGATTTTACCGGCAAATGTTCTGGAGCTTCTTCTTCGTTATGAACTGCCTCGAATTGCAGTCCGAATTTGACCCATGGATCAAAGAAACCTTTGACCGCGTCATAAGGAATTTTCAGCCTCTCGCGAATATCATCGAAAGACAGATCAATTTTGAAGCTGCCTTCGTTCACTTCCAGATCCCAATAGGTATGCTGGATAACGATGGTCATATCTTCAGGATAACGTTCCTTCATGCGCTTTGAAAGACGCACGCCGGAATGATTTGTATCAAAGGTAATGAAAAAATGATGTTCGCCCGGTAGGCCGCAATTCATGACCTCTTCCAAAACTCTCTTGATCACACCACGAAGCGCCTCTTGAGTGAGGATATCGTAGCGAATGAGATCTTCGTTTTGCGGTTCGTCGTTCATGCTCGTCCATTTGCCGTTTTGATAAAGCAATAGTGCTTTTCATCACCATAGTATCATCTTAATTATGAAGATAGATAAGGTGGGGTTAAAGTTTGCGAATCTGTTACTCGATTGTTGCTGTTAAAATGGATGGTATTGTGTTCAAGCGCCAGCTTTTTTAATAATATGTATAGGAATTTATTGATGCTGAAAATATTACTTGTTTCCTGCGTGTGTTTGATCGGCATTACCCAAATTGCGATTGCGGGAGATGCCGATGTGATTGGCGTTAAGGTTCGTGCTGGTGCGTCTGGCTTTGGCTTTGATGTTACGCTGCGCCATGAGGATGAAGGTTGGGACCATTATGCTGACCGGTGGGAAATCGTTGGGGCTGATGGCACTGTTTATGGCATCCGTATTCTGTTGCACCCGCATGAAAATGAGCAACCATTTACCCGTTCAAAGGACGGTGTAAAAATTCCTGACGGTGTGAAGAGCGTTGAAATTCGTGCCGGTGCCAAGCCTCACGGGCTTGGTGGTAAAACCATGCATGTTGATTTACCCGGTAGGTAGTGACGCAGGCGGGCGAATCATGTCATGCCGTGACCATGATAAATCAATCGAGAATTTCTGCCCAAATCGCCTTTCTGACCGAAGCGGATAAGTTGAAATCCGTTTTACGGGCAACAACCCTTTGTGATGCTTCGCGGCGTGAGAACTCCGGCGAGCACAGCTGGCATATCGCGCTTTACGCGATGATATTGTCGGAGCATGCGATCACTCCTGTCGACATAAATAGGGTCATCAAAATGCTGTTGATCCATGATCTGGTGGAGATTGATGCGGGGGATACCCCAATTCACGGGAACCATGACCCGGCGGAAATGGTGGCCATTGAACAACGTGCCGCGGACCGTATTTTCGGTCTGCTGCCGGAAGATCAGGAACAAGAATTTCGCGCGCTATGGGATGAGTTTGAAGCAGCCGAATCCGACGATGCGGTTTTTGCAAAATCTGTAGATCGGGTGCAGCCGGTGATTTCTAATCTGGAGAGCGGCGGCGTATCGTGGATTGATTATGATGTTACCGTCGAGCAGATCGAATCTCGCGTCGGCGTTAAAGTCAGGCGCGGTGCACCCGCGATCTGGGAGTTCTTAAAAGCCCAGATCGACGGATGGTTTGCGAAGAGGGCTTAACTATACCAGTTGCCCATTTTGACTTTGGCGGCCATGCCGACCAGTTTTTCAAATTCTGCCGGGTCTTGCGTTCCGTCATCGCGGCCACGGTAGTGGTATGGATAGACGAATTTCGGTTTGAACTCGCTAACGGCTGATGCCGCAGCTTTTGCATCCATGGTGAATGGCAAATTCATGCAAATGAAAGCCAGATCAATGTCTTTCAGTGCGCGCATATCTGGGATGTCTTCGGTGTCACCTGAAATATAAATGCGGAAACCATCAAAGCCCAGCACATAACCATTGTCGCGGCCCTTGGGATGAAACTTTTCCCGGCCTTCGGTCATGTTATAGGCAGGGATGGCATCGATACTGAGACCATTGAAGGTGGTTGCTTCGCCATTGGCGATGCTGCTTGTTTTTGCTTTCAGATCGTCCGGCAATTTATCCAGAACGGTTGGGTTGGTGATGATTATTGTATTATCGCCAACGAGGCCTGCCAGTGTTTCAGGTTTATAATGATCGCCGTGGTGGTGGGTTACCAGAATGAGGTCCGGGCGCGGGAAATCGGCGTATAGAGAAACATCGCCCACCGGATCGCAATAGATCGTGCCGACGGGCGTTTCCATGACGAAGGATGCGTGATTGACAGGGTGCACCACGATGTCGCCTCCCTTGGAAGGGAATACGTCGCCGGCCATGCCTGCGGCGCGGGCTATAAAGGGAAGGAAAGTAGTGATGCCGATCGCGGCAGCTGTTGTAGTAAGAAAACGGCGGCGTGTCTGTGTCATGTGTATTCTCCAGAATTTTCAACGTTGATTTATTGGTATATCCGTTCCGTTGAGCTTATATATAAACGCTCAGGCTTGGGAATAAACTTAAAGTGAACCTGATCAATATGGCCGCAGGGTGTCGTATATTTGGATTTATGTAAAGATGTCGCTAGTCTAAAGCGAGGCCTTGATGCCATCGACCACGAACTGCACGGACAGAGCTGCCAGCAACACGCCCATCAATCTCGACAAAATGTTGCGGCCCGTGGTTCCGATTACTTTGTCGATGTATTCAGCCAACAGGAACACCGACAGCACGACGGCCATAACGGCCCCGATGAGCAGCACCAGCACCCCAAAGCCCTCCCATGTCTCTCCGAAATTTTCGGCCAATAGGATGGTCGCGGAAATCGCTCCGGGACCGGCAATCATCGGGATTGCCATGGGGAACACGGCGATGTTGGATATGTCGTCTTTGGTCATGGCTTTTTGCGACGACTTTTCGTGGCGTTCCTGACGCTTTTCAAAAATCATCTCGAAGGCGATGTAGAAAAGCAGCAGGCCCCCGGCGATCTTGAACGAATGAATGGTGATGCCAAGCGTATCCAAAATAGCGCTGCCAGCGAGTGCGAAGGCGATTAGCAATCCAAATGCGATGGTGATTGATTTAATGGCTACGGAGCGCCGCTCGGCAGCTTTCATCCCGGCGGTGACCGCGAGAAAGATCGGCAGAAGACCAACCGGATCGATGGTGACGAACAGGGTGGCGAAAGTGTTTAACATTGCGTCATAGGTTGGCATTTTTGATGCTCCTGTGAGCTTGCACATCCGGATTTTAGAGTTAGAGGCTATCAAATCAATATTGTTTCGGCAATTTCGAATCTTCGCTATTAACCGCTTTGATGGTCTGGTGATTCTATGAAGATTAGGGTGAAAATCCGGATGGAAATTCAGGCAAAATTGCAGATTTTGGGGTTTTGTTGAATGATTGGCCGAAATTAAATCACCTTAGGTGAGTTCTTCAAATAAGATATTGATTTTATTGTGTTAATTATACCGTTTTTTCGTTGAATGATTTGGTCAAACCGGGGGAATCAGATATATGTTTGGGAATTGAAATTATGTCCTAAGGAAGCAATTTGGCTGACGAAACCAACACCCCTGCCGGGGGAGGCAGTTCTGGTAATATAGAACCCATTTCCATCGTTGAGGAGATGCAGCGTTCTTACCTTGATTATGCCATGAGCGTGATCGTTTCACGGGCGCTGCCAGATGTGCGCGACGGGTTGAAACCTGTGCATCGGCGCATTCTGTATTCCATGGCTGAAAGCGGTTTTGACTGGAATAAATCCTACCGTAAATCGGCCCGTATTGTTGGTGATGTGATTGGTAAGTATCACCCGCACGGGGATAGTGCTGTTTATGAATCCTTGGTTCGTATGGCGCAGACTTTTTCTCTGCGACTGCCGCTGATTCATGGTCAGGGCAATTTTGGTTCGATCGATGGTGATAAGGCTGCGGCCATGCGCTATACGGAATCGCGCCTGCAAAAAGTTGCCCATGAATTGCTGGCTGATCTTGATAAGGATACGGTTGATTTTCGCGACAACTATGATGGTTCCGAACGCGAGCCTGTGGTTTTGCCTGCGAAATTTCCCAATCTACTAGCCAACGGGGCAGGCGGTATTGCCGTTGGTATGGCGACCAATATTCCTCCGCATAATCTGGGTGAAGTGATTGACGCTACAATTGCGTTGATTGAAAATCCGGCGATCAGTCTTGATGAGATTATGGAGATTATTCCGGGGCCTGATTTCCCAACTGGTGGTTTGATCCTTGGTCGTAGCGGCATTCGCTCGGCTTATGAGACCAGCCGTGGTTCGGTGATTATGCGCGGTAAGGTTCATTTTGAAACCATTCGCAATGACCGCGAGGCGATCATTGTTACCGAAGTGCCTTATCAGGTGAATAAAGCCTCGATGGTTGAGAAAATCGCTGAACTCGTGCGTGATAAACGCGTCGAGGGTATCTCCGATATTCGCGATGAGTCTGATCGCGATGGTTATCGTGTGGTGATTGAGGTCAAGCGCGATGCGGTGCCTGATGTGGTGCTTAACCAGATTTATCGTTACACCCAGTTGCAGAGTTCTTTTGGTTGCAACATGATCGCGCTTTCCGGCGGTAAGCCGGAGCAGATGAATTTGATGGATATTCTGCGCCTGTTTGTGATCTTCCGCGAGGAAGTGGTCACAAGGCGTACGAAATTCCTGCTCAATAAAGCCCGTATTCGGGCGCATGTGTTGGTTGGTTTGGCAATCGCTGTTGCCAATATTGATGATATTATTGCTCTCATTCGCAGTGCACCAGATCCTGCGACCGCACGCGCTCAATTGATGGAACGTCAGTGGCCTGCCAAAGATGTGGCGCCGCTGGTTGAGTTGATTGATGACCCGCGCCATGGATTGAATGCAGATAATACTTATACATTGTCCGAGGAACAGGCTCGCGCCATTCTCGATTTACGCCTACAGCGTCTGACCGCTCTTGGCCGTGATGAGATTTCCGAAGAACTCCATAAGCTTGGTGAGGAAATCAAAGATTATCTTGATATCCTTGGTTCGCGCACAAGGGTGATGAAAATTATCATCGATGAGATGATTGCTGTTCGCGATGAATTTGCGACACCGCGCCGTACCGAAATCCTGGATGGTGGTTTTGATATGGATGATGAGGATCTCATCGCTCGCGAAGAAATGGTCGTTACCGTTAGCCATGCGGGCTATATCAAGCGTGTGCCGCTTGATACTTACCGCGCTCAGCGTCGTGGCGGCAAAGGTCGTTCCGGCATGTCTACGCGGGATGAGGATTTTGTGACACGGCTGTTTGTGGCTAATACCCATACGCCGATATTGTTCTTCTCTTCGCGCGGCATTGTTTACAAGATGAAAGTCTGGAAACTGCCGCTTTCTGCTCCGCAAGCGCGGGGCAAGGCGCTGATTAATATTCTGCCACTGGAGCAGGGCGAGCGTATTACCACGATCATGCCGCTGCCAGAGGATGAAGAGAGCTGGAACGAGTTGGATATCGTCTTTGCAACCACGCGAGGTACGGTACGCCGCAACAAGCTTTCCGATTTTGTTCAGGTCAATCGTAATGGCAAGATCGCCATGAAGCTTGATGAGGGCGATGGCATTGTGGGTGTTGAAACCTGCGATGAAGACGCAACAATCCTGCTCACCAGTAAAAAAGGCCAGTGTATCCGCTTTGCGGTGACAGCTGTGCGGGTGTTTACCGGTCGTAATTCCGTTGGGGTCCGTGGTATCAGGCTGGCTCCTGAAGATTTGGTGATTTCGATGACCGTGCTTAATCCATCTCAGGCCGAGGCATGGGAACGCACTGCCTTCCTGAAACGCCGCCGGGCTCTGGATGCGCTTGAAGAAGGTGCGGAAATCGAACCAATCAGCGATGATGAGGAAGATACGGATCAGGTTTTGAGTGATGAACGCTTTGAAATCATGCGTGAGCATGAACAGATGATCCTTGCGATCTCTGAAAATGGCTTTGGCAAGCGTTCTTCAAGTCACGAATACCGGGTTTCCGGTCGGGGTGGCAAAGGTATTGCTGCCATGTCCATGTCGGATCGTAACGGCCCGCTGATTTCTGCTTTCCCTGTGTTGGATAATGATGAAATCATGCTGGTAACCGATGGTGGCCAGCTTATTCGTTGCCCGATTTCGGGTATTCGTGTGGCCGGACGTTCTACTCAGGGAGTGACTGTTTTCAAGACTGCGAAAGATGAAAAAGTTGTTTCCGTTGAAAGGGTTAGCGAAGGCGATGAAGAAGATGAATCAATTGAAGGCGAGGGTGCAGAAGTAAGCACTGACGCAGGTGCCGAAGATATTGGTGAATCAAACGGTGGAGATGAGAGCTAGTATCATATGGCAGAATGATCAACATTCGCGCTCTCCAATCTCAGGATATTGAAAGTCTGTACGCAATTTCACTTGCTACTGGCGCGATTGGAAAGGACGCCTCGTCGCTTTACCGGGACGGACGATTGATTGGGCATATTTATGTTGGCCCCTATGCTGTTCTTACGCCTTCGAACTGTTTTGTCGCTGAGCAAGGTGACGAAATTGTAGGTTTTGTCGTTGGTACTTTGGATACAGCTTCGTTTGAGCGCCGTTTGGAAGACGAATGGTGGCCAAAATTGCGCGATCAATACCCTGATCCCGATATAAAGCATTCGAACAGTTGGAATATGGATCAGAAACGCAGTTTTATGATTCACCATCCAAATAGAACGCCGGATGAAATACTGGCTGTCTATCCTTCTCACGTCCATTTAAATCTGCTGCCCAAAGCTCAGCGCAAGGGGATTGGCACGTCTCTTATAAATTCGTGGTTGTCTCATGCCGAAGAGTTGGGGTCTTGTGGCGTTCATGTCGGCGTGAATGCGCAAAATCAAAATGCTCGACTTTTTTGGCAGGCACAGAGTTTTAGCGATTTGGATGATCTGATTGTGGATACGAAAATCAAAACCTTGTGGCTGGGTAGAAAACTGCACAGTTGATTGTGGAGGATAGATTTGCTTTTAGTTGTGGTGATGAATACCATCTGAGAAATTCATAAATTGAGGAATTTCCATGACATTTGCAGCGCTTCTAACCTTTGCTATCGCCAGTTTTTTCATCGCTATTGTTCCCGGGCCCACGGTTACGGTGATTGTTGCCAATTCTTTGCGTCATGGCACAAAAGCCGGGCTTTTGAACATTCTTGGCACGCAAATTGGCGTATTCATGATGATGCTGATTGTGGCATTCAGTCTGGATACGGTGATTGCGGTGATGGCCCAGTCGTTTTTCTGGCTGAAGCTTGCTGGCGCCGGGTATCTGATCTGGCTTGGTGTTAAGATGCTGCGCTCTGATGGCAGTCTTGCTTTGCAGAAGGATGAGGGCGGTGTTGCGCCGCCAAAACCCAAGGGCGGGTTTATTCTACAGGGTTTCATTGTGATTTTCTCAAACCCAAAGGCTTTGGTGCTGTTTGGTGCGTTTATCCCGCAATTTGTGGGGCAGGCAGAAGATGCATTTAGCCAAACCATGATCCTTGGCCTGATCTTTATGACAGTCGCGACGGTGTTTGACTGTCTCTATGCACTGCTTGCGGGTGGTGCTGGTGCATTTCTCACAAGAAACCGGGTGCGTCTTGTCGAGCGCATGAGCGGCGTATTTCTGATTTGTGGCGGGATTTGGCTGGCAACGCTGAAACGGGCTTAGGGCTTAGGTCATATATCTAGGGTGTTTTTTGTTCCATTGGATTGGATTTGAATATTTATTTGTTGGGGTTGATGGACGTTCCATGTATTTGAGCATTTGCATATACAAGATTTAATTTTTAGGAGGAGTAATCTATGCGCATTTTTCTATTTTTGGTCGCTGTGTCGTTGAGCTTTACTATCGGTGAGGCACGAGCAGAGAATTTCAAATATTATACAAAAGTAACTCTGGTGGTTGGCGATTCAATCATCTTAAAGGGCGTCCGAGGTAGGAAATGTGGAAAAAAAGCACCGGGTTGGGGCTGGATATGGAAAAAACTTCCAAAGTCAAAAACAGGATCTTTTTCCAATGGTGGCAAAGGCACGGTGCTAAGCAATAGCTGTGGAGGCACTGTTGGTGCTCGCGGGGTCAAATTTACTGCCAAGAAAGCAGGTCGTGAGCGGTTGAAAATCTACGGAGATACTGTGCACATCATCGTTAAATAGAAAGATGAGCATCTCAACGACCCATTGCCGTTTTGAATTGACTGGAGGTGCAATTCAAAACGGCTCTCAAAGGGCCGGGTCGTGTGCATTTGGTTCCAATGCATGACCCGATGGGGATGCATATGGACTAGTCGGCAAATCTTGCCGGAGTGGCCACTTTGCGATTGCTGGCTTTCAAGGTGTTGAATAAATGGGCGCGATATTCTCTTTGTTGAGAATAAAATGCTGCACCCATCAGGCTCACAGCCATTGTGAAAGCTATAATTAGAATTACCATCTTTGTTACTCCCTGTACTATGAAACGAAGAAATGTACTTTTGATTTCCAAAGTGTTTCAATTTTTAAGTAACGGGTTTATTTCCCGTCTTAATCCTAATTTATATGAGGTGAGCGGCTGGAAGCGTGTATTTTGGCACACAGCACGCGCTATAGGGCAAAAAACAGGCTTGCGATGGTGCGCAACCCGTGACAAAACATGCCTTATGAAAAGAATTGCCTATTATCCTGGATCGTTCGATCCCCTGACCAACGGCCACATTGATGTCTTGTGTAAAGCAATGGCACTTGCGGATGAGGTGGTGATTGGTATTGGCATTCAGCCCGGTAAAACGGGTGTTTTTTCATTTGATGAGCGCGTTGCGCTGATCAGGGCTGCAACATCCGATATTGCCTCTGATCGTTTGCGTATTGAATCCTTTGACTGCCTAGTGGTTGAAGCTGCAAAAAAAGCCGGAGCGCAAGTTTTAGTTCGCGGACTTCGCGATGGCACGGACCTCGACTACGAAATGCAGATGGCGGGGATGAACCAGGCTATGGACGGGGATATTGTCACAGTTTTTGTGCCTGCAAGCCCTGACGTTCGACCTATCACCGCCACATTGGTGCGCCAGATTGCGAAGATGGGCGGCGATGTCTCTTCCTTCGTTCCTGCTGCTGTGTTGGTGGAACTCAACAAAAAATTCTAATTTTAATTCTCAGGAGTATTCGATGAGAAACGTTCGATTTATGATTGCATTTTTGGTTTTGACCGTAGGTATGGTCCTTTCTCCAATAATGGCCAATGCGGCTGACAAGCTCGTTCTTAAACTTAAAGACGGAGATGTGATCATTACCCTTAAGCCTGATTTGGCGCCCAAACATGTGGAGCGCATCAAGACGCTGGCTTCTGAAGGTTTTTATGATGGAATCGTATTTCATCGCGTTATTCCGGGCTTCATGGCGCAAACTGGCGATCCTACGGGAACTGGCCGGGGTGGCTCAAAACTAGGGGATTTGAAAGCTGAATTCTCCGATACAAACTTTGCCACTGGTGTTTTGGGCATGGCTCGTTCCAGCGATCCTGACAGTGCCAATTCTCAATTCTTCATCATGTTGGCAGAAGGTGATTTCTTAAATGGCCAATATACGGTATTTGGAGAAGTGACCTCCGGTATGGAGTTTGTCCAAAAAATAAAAAAAGGAACGCGCGCAGGCAATGGAGCCGTGAGCGATCCAGATAAAATCATCTCGATGAAAGTTATGAAATAGATCGCTGATTTTTTTAACGGCAGGGCGATAAAAACAGGAAATAAAATGGCTGACTATAAAGACGCAGAAAATACACTGGTTATGGAAACAACCAAAGGCAAAATTGTAATTGAGTGCTTTCCCAAAGATGCTCCAGGTCATGTGAAACGGATCAAGGAATTGGCTCGTGAAGGATTTTACGATGGTATCGTCTTTCACCGGGTGATCGAAGGTTTCATGGCGCAGGGCGGTGATCCAACGGGCACTGGCATGAGCGGTTCCGGCAAGAATTTGAAAGCTGAATTCAACGACGTTGAACATGTGCGCGGTATATGTTCCATGGCACGTGCGCAGGATCCAGATTCTGCCGACAGCCAATTCTTCATCTGCCTCGATGATGCACGTTTTCTCGACCGTCAATATACGGCTTGGGGCAAAGTGGTTGAGGGGATGGAAGTTGCTGACGAATTCAAACGTGGTGAGCCGGTTGTAGACCCGGATTCCATCGTATCGATGAAAGTTGCCGCCGACCTTTAAACCGGCCTTTGAATGCGTGTAGATATTTTTGATTTTGAACTACCCGAAGCGCTGATTGCGCTTCGGCCTGCAACGCCGCGTGATGCGTCGCTTCTGCTTGTGGTGCGTTCTGGTGAACCGATGAGTGAAACTACTACCGGTGATCTTGCGGATTTACTGCAACCCGGCGATGCGCTGGTTTTCAATGATACGAAGGTTATTCCTGCGCAGCTTACGGGTGTTCGTGAGCGTGATGGCTCGGTGGCGCATGTTGGCGTTACGCTGCATATGCGATTGTCGGCTGACACGTGGGCCGCCTTTGTGAAGGGCGCGAAGAAGTTACAGATTTCCGATCGGGTTTCCTTCGGTAGCGATGCGCTTTGGGCGAGTGTCACCGATAAGGGCGAAGCTGGCGAAATCACCTTCCAGTTTGATGTTTCCGGCGAAGCGCTGGACGAGGCCTTCGTCAATGTGGGACAGGTTCCTTTGCCGCCTTATATTGCATCGAAACGTGCGATTGATAGCCGTGATGATACGGATTATCAGACGATTTATGCGGATGAAAAAGGGGCGGTTGCTGCTCCCACCGCTGGTTTGCATTTTACGCCGGAACTGTTTGAAAAACTCGAAGCGCGCAGCGTTTCTAAGCATTTTGTTACGCTTCATGTGGGGGCAGGGACGTTTTTGCCTGTGAAGGTGGATGATACTGACGATCACAAAATGCATTCTGAAATTGGTGTGGTGAGTGCGGAAACTGCCGAAGCGTTGAACGCTGTTCGAGCCAAGGGCGGGCGTATCGTATCCGTTGGTACCACATCTTTGCGGCTGCTCGAAAGCGCGACTGGTGAAGATGGCTTGATACAGCCATGGTCGGGTGCGACCGATATTTTCATTACGCCGGGATATAAGTTTCGTGCCGTTGATTTGCTGATGACCAATTTTCATTTACCGAAATCGACGCTGTTCATGCTGGTTTCGGCCTTTGCCGGATCTGAGGAAATGCGCGACGCCTATCAATTTGCCATCAAAAATGGCTATCGGTTTTATTCATATGGTGATAGCAGCTTGCTGCACCTCAAGGATTAAAGAACATGGCCTTTAAATTCGATCTCATCAAAACCGACGGTAAAGCCCGTCGGGGCGTTATCACCATGCCTCGCGGCGAGGTTCGCACGCCTGCCTTTATGCCGGTAGGCACGGCAGGAACCGTCAAAGCTATGTATCTGGATCAGGTACGTGATTTGGGTGCCGATATTATTTTGGGCAATACCTATCATTTGATGCTGCGCCCCGGAGCGGAGCGGGTGGCAAAACTTGGTGGCCTGCATGAATTTGCCCGTTGGAAATATCCTATTTTGACGGATTCCGGCGGGTTTCAGGTGATGTCGCTGGCCAAGCTGCGCAAGCTTGACGAAAAGGGTGTGACCTTTAAATCCCACGTGGATGGCCAATCCTACGAGCTGACGCCTGAGCGCTCGATTGAAATTCAAATGCTGCTGGATGCGGATATTCAAATGCAGTTGGATGAGTGTATCCGCTTGCCAGCAGAACGGGCCGAGATTGAACGCGCAATGGAACTATCTCTGCGCTGGGCTGAGCGTTCGGCGATTGCTTTTGGCGATCAGCCGGATAGAGCGATGTTTGGTATTGTGCAGGGTGGTGATTTGCCCGATTTACGCATTCGTTCCGCCGAAGCACTGGTGGCTATGGATTTGAAAGGTTATTCGATTGGAGGGCTGGCCGTGGGCGAACCGCAAGAGGTGATGCTTGCAACGCTTGCTGAGACTTGCCCGGTATTGCCGGTTGAAAAACCGCGTTATCTGATGGGCGTTGGCACGCCGGATGATTTGCTGAAATGCGTTGGCGAGGGCGTTGATATGTTTGATTGCGTCATGCCGACACGGGCAGGGCGGCACGGGCTTGCCTATACCAGACACGGCAAAATCAATCTGCGTAATGCGCGTCATGCCGAAGATCATCGGCCGTTGGATGAGGAATCATCTTGTCCTGCTGCGCGTGATTATTCCCGCGCCTATCTGCATCATTTAATACGCTCTAATGAGTCTTTGGGCGGAATGCTTTTGAGCTGGAATAATCTCCATTATTATCAGCAATTAATGCAAGGTATGCGTGACGCCATTGAAGCCGGTAAATTTGCTGACTTCGGTGCCGAAACCACCGAACGTTGGGTAAAAGGCGATATTGAAAGGTTGGATTAATCCATCTCTGGACATTTTTGTTTTGCGGGTTCATACACAAAATAAGATAAACACGGCTATGCGGTTCGGATCATGAAAACATTTCTGCAAATTTTTACCTGGTGGAACGGCTCTACATGGGGCACGCGTTTCTTCACGTGGCGCAAGGGTACGCGCGTTGGCGAAGATGAGTTTGGCAACATCTATTACACTGGTGACGGTGGTAAGAGATGGGTGCAATATGCCGATTATGCAGAAGCAAGCTCCATCCCTCCGGGCTGGCATGGCTGGATGCATCATCGTACCGATGTTTCTCCTGCTGATGAAACCTATGAACCGCGTGAGTGGGAACTTTCCCATAAGCCTAATATGACCGGCAGTGCCGGAGCATATTTGCCCAAAGGTTCTCAGTCCAATCCTGAATCTCGCCCACAAGTTACCGGCGACTATGATGCGTGGACACCATAATCTATCAGAATTGGTGATTATGCATGGGCGATAAACAAAGCTGGAATACCGATAGCTACCAAAAAGATACTGGATTTGTGTCCGTATTGGGTGCTGGCGTGGTCGAATGGCTCGACCCTAAACCGGGCGAGCGGATACTTGACCTTGGTTGCGGCGATGGTGTGCTTACCAAAAGTCTGATTGAGGTCGGTGCCGATGTGATTGGCATCGATGCGAGCGAGAGCTTTGTCGAAACAGCAAATGCCAGCGGTATTGATGTGCGGCTGATGGATGGTCAGGCGCTGGATTTTGATCATGAATTTGATGCGGTTTTCACCAGTGCAGCGCTGCACTGGATGTTGGAACCGGAAAAGGTGATTTCCGGTGTGGTCAATGCTTTGAAACCGGGCGGGCGATTCGTTGGTGAATTTGGTGCTTTTGGCAATGTTGCGGCGATTGTTTCTGCCATGCGTGCGGTTGGTAAATCGATGGGCGGAGATATTTCTCTCGCCTATCCGTGGTTTTTTCCGACCGTTGCGCAATATTCGGGTTTGCTGGAAAAACATGGCTTTGTCGTAGACAAAATCATCAGCTTTGCCCGGCCAACGCCGGTGCCAAATGGTATCAAGACTTGGCTTTCAGTGATGTGTGGCCCGTTTTTCAGGCAATTTGGCGAGCGTGAGGACAAAGCCTATGATCTCGTCATTGATGCGCTGAAACCATCGCTTCAGGACTTTGAAGGCAATTGGACTGCGGATTATGTGCGGCTTAGGTTCAAGGCTCATCTCTAAAATTTGTATGTGCCTTTTGTCTGCCCGAATCTCATGCTAAGCATTCCCCACGAGGACGTGAAAACCACATTGAATACGGCATAATTTATGAATTTGACTAGCTTGGTATCTAAGAGCGTATTTGCTGCATTGTTGGTTTGTGGAACGGTGTTCGTATCATCTGCGGCGACGGCTGAACGGATCAATAACCGTGTTGCCGTACTGTCAGGCCTCGATAAAATCACCGGGCGTATCATCGCATTTGATGTTTATGTGGATGAAACTGTGCAATTTGGCGCTTTGCAGGTGACGCCGCGGGTTTGTTATTCACGCCCCGATACGGAAGCGCCGAAAACTACCGGGTTTCTTGAAGTGGATGAAATCACGCTGGATCGCAAGATTCGCCGTATTTTCACCGGTTGGATGTTTGCAGACAGCCCCGGTCTCAATGCGATTGAGCATCCGGTTTATGATATCTGGCTCAAAGACTGCAAAATGACCTCGGATGTGGCTCCGCCTTCATAGGCGAAGAAGTTCGCATCAACCGAAATGGCATTTTCCAGCAATTCGCGATAATCATCGCGCGGAATTTCCACTACGCCGAAACGTTCCAGATGCTCTGTGGTGAATTGGGTGTCGAGCAGGCGGAAATTCCCCTGTTTCAGGCGATAAACCAGATGAATCAGTGCAAATTTTGAAGCATCAGTGCGTTTGGAAAACATGCTTTCGCCGAAAAATGCTCCTCCTAGAGATACTCCGTATAGGCCACCCACTAATTTGCCCTCGTGCCACGTTTCAACGCTGTGGCAGTGGCCCATTTCGAACAATTCGGAATAGAGATTACGAATGCGCTGGTTGATCCATGTGCCATCACGCTCTATGCCTTCGCCTGCACAAGCGGCTACCACTTCTTCAAAATTTGAATCAACTCTCACCTCGAAATCATTGCGGCGAAACGATTTTTTCAAACTACGGGGTATGTGAAAATTGTTTAGCGGAAGAATGCCACGCATCTCCGGCTCGACCCAAAACATGCCCGGATCGTCCACCGATTCAGCCATGGGAAAGATGCCAATGGAATAAGCTTTCAGCAACAGCTGCGGCGTGATTTCTACGAGAATATCGTTGGAATTGGTCACGTTGGCTTTGTTTCTGCCTGAGCGGGGCTATTTCTCGCCATTATCAGGGTTGTCTGGTCATGATAACTTATTGTCATCATCTCTTCATAACCGCATTTATGAGCGACGTGTTGAGAGGCCTTATGTTCAGGCGCGAACATGCAGAAGGTTTTTGAGGCGATGATGTGAGTATCTGCCCATTCAATGGCAGCTTTCACGGTTTCGGTTGCGATGCCACGCCCGTGGGCGCTTGTGGCTAGAACCCAACCAATTTCAGGCAAATCATCCAATTCTGGTGCAATGTTCCGTTTCTTGTCACCAAGGCCAACCTGACCGAGGAATTTGCCTGTTTGTTTATCTTCGATAATCCAGCCGCCATATCCTAATGCGTGCCAATGCCCGATATTGCGCAGCAATCGTGCCCATGATTCTTCAAAAGTTGAAGGTTTTCCGGTAATAAATTCGACAACCTTCGGATCAGCCCACATTTTTGCACTGGCTTCAAAGTCTTGCAACTGAGGACAACGCATTATTGTGCGGGCAGTTTCCAGTATTGGCGGGGTGAAATTGGCAGGTGTCTTGGACATTTTAAGCTGCCTCCCTAGTTGGCAGCCCTATTTGGCTTCCAGATATTTTTCCAGCCAATGGATATCGTAATTTCCGGCAATAATATCCGGGTTAGTCACCAGATCCTGAAATAGCGGAATGGTGGTTTCGATGCCGTCTACCACGAATTCATCGAGTGCCCGGCGCAGACGCATGAGGCATTCCGGGCGATTTCTGCCGTGTACGATCAATTTGCCGATAAGGCTGTCGTAATAGGGCGGGATTTTATAGCCCTGATAGATGCCGGAATCCAACCGCACTCCCAGACCACCGGGAGGGTGGTAATAATCGATGGTGCCGGGGGATGGCACGAAAGTTCTCGGGTGTTCAGCGTTGATGCGGCATTCGATGGCGTGGCCGAGGAACGGAATTTCGTCCTGCGTCATCGACAGGCCTTCGCCTGCTGCGATGCGTAATTGTTCGTTGACCAAATCGATGCGAGTGATCATCTCGGTGATGGTGTGTTCCACCTGCAGGCGGGTATTCATTTCGATGAAATAGAATTCGCCGTTTTCGTACAAGAATTCGATGGTGCCTGCACCTGAATATTTCAGGCCGCGAATGGCGCTGGCGCAAATTTCTCCGATTTCACTGCGTTGCTTATCGGTGAGAATGGGGGAGGTTGCTTCTTCCCACATTTTTTGGTGACGCCGCTGCAATGAGCAATCGCGCTCACCAAGGTGGACGCCGCCGCCTTTGCCATCGCCGAGAACCTGAATTTCGATGTGGCGCGGTGTGGCCAGATATTTTTCGATATAAACCGTATCATCGCCGAAAGCAGCAGCGGCCTCGGTACGGGCCATATGTAGCGCATTGCCGATTTCGTCATCGGAGTTGGCGACCTTCATGCCGCGTCCACCGCCGCCAGAAGCTGCTTTGATGATGACCGGATAGCCGATTTCTTTTGCTATTCTTTTAGCATCGCTTTCGTCTGTAACTTCGCCTTCGGAGCCGGGAACGACGGGAATGCCCAAGCGTTTTGCGGTTTTCTTGGCTTCAATTTTATCGCCCATGATGCGGATATGTTCTGCACTTGGGCCGATGAAAGTGATTTTATGCTCTTCCAGAATTTCCGCAAATTTGGCATTCTCGGAGAGGAAACCGTAGCCCGGATGGATTGCGTCCGCTCCGGTGATTTCGCAGGCTGCCAGAATTTCATGGATGTTCAGATAGCTGTCTTTGGCGGCTGGAGGGCCGATGCACACGCTTTCGTCGGCAAGGCGTACATGCATGGCATCTTCGTCAGCTGTGGAATGGACAGCGACCGTGCCGATATCCAGTTCCTTACAGGCGCGCAGGATGCGTAGTGCGATTTCGCCGCGATTGGCAATGAGGACTTTTTTAAACATAAGGGCTTGCGTCCGACTTTGCTTATTCGATTGTCATGAGAGCTTCGCCATATTCCACCGGCTGGCTGTCTTCCACCAAAATGGCGGTGACTTTGCCGCTGTGCGGGGAAGGAATCTGGTTCATGGTCTTCATGGCTTCGATGATTAGGATGGTGTCGCCTTTTTTGACGGTGTCGCCGACTTTTACATAGGCGTCGGTGCCCGGGGCGGGGGATAGATAAGCCGTTCCAACCATTGGAGAGGTGACCGCACCCTCAGCGGAAGCAGGCGTTGCTGCTGGTGTGCTGGAAGGGGGTGCTGCTGCAACAGGTGCCGTAGCGGCTATCTGCACAGGTGCAGCCACGGCTTGAACCGGATTTTGGCGCGAAACGCGAATGCGCAGATCGTCCTGTTCAATTTCGATTTCTGTTAGATCGGTATCCGTCAGGATTGCCGCCAGATCTCTGACCAGATCTGTGTCTATGGTTTTTACGCCTGATTTTGATTTTTTGTCTGTCATATTCCCAGTCCTGCAGATGCCCTGCAATTGGCTTTGATTGTTCCAGCGTTAGCAATGATGTTAAGCAAAATTATGGTGCCTAGCCAAGCTGAAAGTTTTGTCGATTATACAGGGCTGAATCGCCACAGGAAAGCGCAAGTTTGCGCCATTGGCAAACAGTGCTCACTTTCCACAGACAATATTGCTTTTATTGCTAATTTTGGCCTAATTCGTGCCGATTTTGTCGATTCTTGCTTTTAACTGGGCATAGCCGACGGCACCGAAAATCACATCATTTCCGATGATATAAGAAGGGGTTCCGGTAATGGCCAAGCCATCTGCCAGTTCATAGACTTCGCGCATGGCGGCAACGATATAGGGTTTTTCCATTTCGGCGGCCAATTCAGCGTCACCGACGCCAAGGGATAAAGCGAGTTCGGCTGCTACTTTGCCGTTTTTTCTGCCACGTTTTCCCAATAGTTCGGTGTGGAACTGTTCAACTTTGTCCGGCATCAGTGTGGAAAATGCGAGGCTGACGCGGTGCGCCTGAACGGAGGCTTCGCCAAGAACCGGGAACTCCTTCAATATAAAGCGGACGTTTTTATCTTCTTTGACGAAGCGGTTCATGTCGGCGAGCGCGCGTTGGCAAAAGCCGCAATTATAGTCAAAAAACTCAACTATTGTGATCGGGGCATCAGGATTGCCGATTTCCATCTGGTGTTTGGAATTGTAGATCAAATCGTGCTTGTCGGCGAGCGTGCGTTTTTGGGCTGTGGCAGTTTCAAGCTTTTGCTTGGCTTCCAATGCCTGTTGCACTTCGATGAAAATTTCCGGGTTTTTCAAAAGATATTCCCGGATGATGGTTTCCACCTCGCTTTTATCTTTTGTATCAAGCGCAAAACTTGGGTCGGGTAATCCAAAGAAGGAAAAGACAAGGCCGATTGCTATAAGCACAGCCTTTGATTTCGTCAGTTTTGGGAATTTCATCAATTTCTCCTGAGCGATTGAACTGGTTTCGCTGTTTCATCCATAAATTGTTAGCCTTTAATAGGCTTATAATCCAAAATATCCTGAAGACGAAGCCATTGTGGCGTTCCTCTCTTCAATTTTGGTTGAGCTCGATGGGCAAAGTTTTTCGCCTGCTTGAGCTTTCCCTGCATATATTTCTCCTCGGCGCTGGCTGCAATGGCTAATGTTGTTTTACCTTGCCTTGCATAAGCACGAGCCAGATGACCGTAGCCATCGGCAGAATTTCTGTCGCGGGATATTCCGGCCTTCAATTCCTTGATGGCGGCCACCAGCAATTTGGGATTATTGGTTTCCAGATAAGCGTGGCCCAATTGGATGCGCAACAGGCCTGATTTATATTTATCGAGCTTGATGGCTCGTTTGAAAGGCTTGATGGAGGCTGCAGCCTTTCCCGAGTGCAGCAACATTTCGCCTTTTAATTCATAAAGATAGGCATTCTTAGGTTGTTGTTTTATCAGGGCGTTTATTTTGGGCAATGCACGTCTTGGTGAGCCTGTGAGATAGGTTGTGATGGCATCGCCATAACGGGCTGGCGCGCCGTTGAGGTTCTTGGAGAATAAGGCGCGGACTGCTCTGGCGCCGCCCGTATAGGCCGCAATTTTTGCCCGCATCATATCGTGGCGTAATTGCAGGGAGGGGGAATCCTTTTTATTGGCATATTTGCTTTTCGCGACCAGCCGTTTAAGCAGCGCGATGCGCTCACGCGGCAAAGGGTGGCTTCGAGTGTAAGCATTTTGGGAACTACTGGAGAAAAGCTCATTGCGGGCAAATCCCTCAAAAGTCTTAATCATGCCACGGGAGGATTGGCCGGATTTGTTGAGCAGTTTAATTGCTGTGTTATCGGCGGCCATTTCTTCAGAACGTTGGTATGAAAGCAGGCTTCTGCGGATTGCGTGCTGGCTGCCAAGTAGGATGGCACTACCTGCGGCACCGCCGCCGTCTCCGCCGGTAATCATTGCGCCTGCACCCAGTATTGCGCCAAGCACTGACATGATTTTTGCTTTTTCGAGCTGTTCATGCATGCGCACGGAATGATGCCCGACCAAATGCCCGGTCTCGTGGGCAATAACCCCGATGATCTCGTTTGGGGTTTTTGCCGTGGTTAGCGCGCCAGTGAAAATGAACATGCGGGTGCCGGTTACAAAGGCATTGAATTCCCGTCGGTTGATGATGAATATATCGACGGAGTTGCGGCCCAGCCCTGCTGCTTTGAAAATCGGTGCCGTATAATCTTTAAGCAAGCCTTCGATTTCCGCGTCACGAATGAGCGGTAGATTTTGACGTTTTTTCTGAGCGGCAGCCATATCAATGCCGATCGAGAATAGCAGCGCTAGTCCAACGAGAATGGCGATAATTTTTTTATAAGAAACAAATGTGTTTGTGTCTGAAATCAATAGCTTGATCGGGGGCATGGTCGGGATTTATCCAGATAATAGGAATAGGTGTCGAAAAATATTGCTTGAGTGATTTAAAAAATGCATTGGTATCATGGTTTTTGTGGGACATGCGGGGTAGTTTTCGCAATTCTCACACTGACCTATATTGGATTCTATCGGCAAAGTTTAACTTATGAAACCCTCATCACGTAGTATTGTAGAGCCCTTCCGCGCCATGCAGATTGTTGCAGAAGCTGGAAAGTTGACCAAGGCTGGTAAGGATATCGTGCTGATGTGCGTTGGTCAGCCCGGTGCTCCGGCACCAAGTCCTGCGCGGGAGGCTGCTACCAAGGCCATTGCTGTTGGAAAAATTGGCTATACGGATGCGGCCGGTATCGGGCCGTTGCGGCAGCGTATCGCACTATATTATCAGGAGCGGTACGGGGTTAGCGTCAATCCAGACTGTATTTTCGTTACTACGGGTTCATCGGCGGGGTTCAGTCTTTCTTTTCTATCGGCGTTTGATCCCGGCGACCGGGTGGTTATTCCCAGCCCGGGCTATCCGGCCTATCGCAATATTTTAAAAAGTCTGTCGCTGGTGCCTGTGGAAATTGAAACCACTGCCGATTCTGACTGGGTTATTTCGCCGGAAATGCTGATAGAAGAGCATCAAAAAATGCCGGTTGATGGTGTTTTGATTGCAAATCCCAACAATCCCAATGGTACGATGATGACGCCGGAGGATTTTGAGCGGTTGGTCAAGGTCTGTAAAGAGCATTCGATCACGCTGATTTCAGATGAAATCTATCACGGGCTTACTTATGACAAGCGCGAGGTGACGGCGCTGGAATTTGATGATGATCTGTTTGTCATCAATTCATTTTCCAAATATTTTTGCATGACGGGTTGGCGTATTGGCTGGATGATTGTGCCTGAAAATATGGTGGAGACCATTGAGCGCTTGCAGCAAAATAATTTCATTTGTGCGCCGGAAATCTCGCAAATTGCGGCGCTTGCAGCTTTTGATGGGCTTGATGAGATGGAAGAGGTCAAGCAAGGCTATCTCAGCAACCGGAAATATGTGCTTGAGGAATTAAAAGCCATCGGGATTAGCGAAATCCAGCCGATAGACGGGGCGTTTTATGCCTATTTTAATGTGAGCGGGCTGCTGAATACTACCGGTTGCAATGACAGTATGCAGCTTGCCAATCGTATTCTTCACGAAGCGGGCGTAGCGCTCACGCCGGGAATTGACTTTGATTCCAAGCGCGGTGGAGACTGGATGCGGCTTTCCTTTGCTTGCGAGGAGAGCCAATTGATTGAAGGATTTTCTCGCCTGAAAAACTGGCTTAAGGAAATTGCCTGACTTGGTTTTGTGGTGTGCCTGAATTAGTTTTGTGAAGTGATTGAATGACCCGATATTTTCCTGCTTTTTTTGTTGTTTTATGGTCGACCGGTTTTATCGGCGCTCGCATGGGCATGCCTTATGCAGAGCCTGCTTCGTTTTTAAGTCTGCGTTACGTGTTGGCAATTGCGCTTTTGGGTGGGCTGGTACTTGTAACTCAAATGACAAAGAATCCCGCGAAATGGCCTAGTTGGCGGTTGGTTGGCCATTCAATTGTCGTCGGCATCTTCTTGCACGGGCTTTATCTTGGCGGCGTGTTCTGGGCAATTGATCAAGGTCTGTCGGCTGGAATTTCTGCAATGATCATCGGTTTGCAACCGCTTATTGTGGCGCTCCTTGCCGGGCTTGTGCTTGGCGAGAAGGTGAATATGCGTAACTGGCTGGGATTGCTCATTGGCGTGGTGGGGCTCGGGCTTGTTATTCTGCCGAAGATGGAATTTACCGGGAGCGGTGTTATGCTAGTGCCGGTGCTTGTTGTGATGATGGCAATGTTTGCCTCGACCTTTGCCACGATCTATCAAAAGAAATTTGCAACGAACATCGATGTGCGCACAGGAACGTTCTGGCAATATATTGGCGCGCTTATTCCCTCAGCTATCTATGCGTCACTGTTTGAGACTTTTACCTTCGATTGGACGGGAGAGTTGATATTTGCGCTGGTATGGCTGGTTCTGGTTTTATCCATTGCCGGGGTTTTCATGCTCCTGATGTTAATCCGCGATGGCAGTGTGGCAAAGGTGTCGGCGCTATATTATCTGGTGCCTGCATCAACGGCGATTATTGCCTATTTCTTGTTTGGAGAAACGTTGAACCTGTTGCAATTGTTCGGCATGGCGCTGTGCGCCATAGGTGTGAAATTCGCCTTCGCGAAGGCGAAAACATAATCAAATAAAAAGGGAAAAGGTGAAGGCTTCTGTTGCCAGGTGCCTCCGAACCCCGCCTAAAGGTGCGAACCGATAGGGCTTAATTTGAAGTGTCGAACTGCTTACGCAGCTAGACGAGCTTCCGCGTAGTTGTCATTTGCAACTATCGTTGTAGCCCGATAACGGTGGTACAATACCGAACGAAAACACAGTCTTTACGCCCTCGTCGATCCTATTTCGCCCCCATCAAAAGCCATCCGGCACTCATTGCGAGATGGTTTTTGGTGGAGGCGCCGGGTACCGCCCCCGGGTCCGATAGGTTTATTACACAGGCAATTTATCGTCATAGTCGGTTGCCCGACACCTTGTATATAGGGTGGTTTTGCCCTAATTGAAAGGTGTTTAAAGTGGCCCTTGCCTCAAAATGGCCAATTATTTCAACAATAAATTTCCCTGTAAACGTTTCCATTGATGCGTGGTTGTATTAACAGGTTAATGGCCCACATAAGTATTGGGCTTAAAATGTGGTGAGTGTACTAAGTGCGGGAATGTGTGAAGCATGGCTGTTAAATTGACAAAAAAACTGGCTAAGAAATTTCAAAACGAAATCCGGTTTATAAAAGGCCTGGTGGATCAGCCGAAAAGTGTCGGCGCGATTTTTCCAACCAGTTCAATCACCGCAAGGCGCATGGCCTCCATTGTGGACTTGGACTCTGGCCTGCCGGTTCTGGAACTTGGGCCCGGTACGGGTGTCATCACCAAAGCTATAATCGAGCAGGGTGTCGCCCCAGAAGAGATCTATTCGGTCGAATATTCCGAAAATTTCATCCCCCATTTGCGGATGGATTATCCGAAGGTGAATTTCATTCATGGCGATGCTTTTGATGTGGATGCCATACGACAGGAATCGGGCATTGAGCGATTCGATTGTGTGATTTCGGCCTTGCCATTGTTGAACTTTCCAAGTTCGCAGCGGGTCAAGCTGATTGAAGATTTGCTTGAAATCATTCCTGAAGGACGCCCGGTTATCCAGTTTTCCTATGGTCCGTTGTCGCCGGTTGTTGCCAGCGCGGGGAATTACCATGTGGAGCATTTTGGCTGGGTAGCTCGCAATTTGCCACCGGCGCAATTGTGGGTGTATCGTAAGCGATAACCAAGAATCACTGACTAATTTTACGAGAAACCAATGCGCCAATATCTGGATTTCCTGAGCCATACGCTTGAAAATGGCACGGACCGCAGTGACCGTACGGGTACGGGTACGCGTTCGGTTTTTGGCCATCAAATGCGGTTTAATCTGGCGGATGGATTTCCGGTTCTCACCACCAAAAAACTCTATCTTCGTGCCATTATCGTTGAATTGCTGTGGTTCCTGAAAGGGGACACGAATATTGGCTATTTGAAAGATAATAAAGTCTCAATCTGGGATGAGTGGGCCGATGAAAATGGCGATCTCGGGCCGGTTTATGGCTATCAGTGGCGCTCATGGCCTGATGGGGATGGTGGCGTGATTGACCAGATTTCAAACCTCGTCAACTCGTTGAAAAACAACCCAAATTCACGCCGTCATATTGTTACCGCATGGAACCCGGCGCAGGTGGAAGATATGGCTTTGCCGCCTTGTCACTGCATGTTTCAGTTTTATGTGGCGGATGGAAAATTGTCGTGTCAGCTTTATCAGCGTTCTGCGGATATTTTCCTCGGTGTGCCGTTCAATATTGCCTCTTATGCGTTGTTGACGCAGATGTTGGCGCAGGTTTGCGATTTGGAAGTGGGCGACTTTGTTCATACGTTTGGCGATGCGCATATTTATCACAATCATTATAATCAGGTGAGGGAGCAGCTTACCCGTTCTCCGGGCGAATTGCCGACTATGCGGATAAATCCTGATAAGAAAGATATCTTTGATTTCGATTTTGATGATTTTGAATTGCAAAATTATGTGGCGCTGCCGACGATCAAAGCTCCGATTGCTATTTAAATGAGTGTGATCACCACATCTATTGTTGTTGCGATTGCCGATAATGGCGTCATTGGCAAAGATGGCGGGATGCCGTGGCGTCTTTCCAGCGATCTTAAACGGTTCAAGGAAATCACTCTCGGCAAGCCGATTATCATGGGGCGCAAAACCTATGAGAGCATTGGCAAGGCGCTGCCGGGCAGATTGAACATTGTGGTTTCGCGTTCCGGATTTTCGCCGGAAGATGCCATTGGTGTCGATGGGGTGGATAGTGCGATTGATACTGCCAAAAAATGGGCTGGCGAAAATGATGTTTCAGAAATCTGCATCATTGGCGGTGGGCAGATATATAAAGAAGCTCTGGCGCTGACCGACCGTATTTACCTCACCCATGTGATTGGTGCGCCGGAGGGTGATACGGCTTTTCCTGACGTTTTGCTGGATGAAAACTGGCAAAATGTTTCACGCGAAAGTGTTCCAATTGGTGAAAAAGACAATATGGAAACCGTTTTTGCCGTCTATGAGCGGATAAAATAGGGCTTTTCAACAGTTTTTGCCCAATTCGCCCCAATTCGCCTTGTGTTAGTCATTAAAGCAATTAATCACCATTAGAAGCGTTGATGCCGTTGAAAGCTGGCGGCAAGATGCCTATAAATAGAGTGACTGAACCCTTTGATGGGTTTTAAAATTACGACATACCTAAAGGAAAATGTATGCCTTGGAGCAATAAACCCGGCGGTGGCTGGAACGGTGGTAACGGAAATGGCGGCGGCGATGGCGGCGGCCCATGGGGTGGTGGACAACCACCACGTGGCGGTGGCGGACAACCACCGGATTTGGAAGACATCATCAAAAAAGGTCAGGAACAGCTGAAAAAAGCGCTTCCGGGCGGTGGTGGGTTTTCACCCGCGATTGCCATGATTGTTGCCGCTGTATTTGTCGGCCTTTATATTGCCAATGCAGTTTATACGGTAAAACCGGATGAACTGGGCGTAGAACTTCGTTTTGGTAAGCCAAAAACCGATGTTTCCGAGCCGGGCCTGCATTTTTATCTATGGCCTGTTGAGACCTATGACATTGTTAATGTTCGTGAGAACCAGATCAATATCGGTGGAAACAGAGATGCTGCCAGCGGGCAGATGCTGTCGGGCGATCAAAACATCGTCGATATGGAATTCTCGGTCCTGTTTCAGGTCGTTAGTCCAAACGATTATTTGTTTAATGTAGCTGATCCTGTGGGAATGGTTGTTGAAGTTTCTGAAAGTGCCATGCGTGAAGTTGTTGGCAGACGTCCTGCACAGGATGTCTTCCGTGATGATCGTGCAGGTATTGCCACTGAAGTGTTGGCAATTATTCAAACGACTCTTGAACAATATGGCACGGGTCTGCGAATCAACGCTATCAACATTCAGGATGTGGCGCCGCCTCGCGAGGTTGCTGACTCCTTTGATGAAGTGCAGCGTGCCGAGCAGGATGAAGACCGGTTTGTTGAAGAAGCCAATCGTTATTCCAACCGTATTTTGGGTGCTGCACGTGGTGAAGCTGCTCAAATTACCGAGGATGCGGCAGCTTATAAAAACCGCGTAGTGGAAGAAGCAAAGGGTGAAGCGCAGCGCTTTATCTCGGTTTATGACCAATATAAACTGGCTCCTGAAGTTACCCGTAAACGCCTATTCCTTGAAACCATGGAAGCGGTGCTGAAAAGCTCCAACAAGGTTATTATGGGCCAAAGCGGAAGCGGACAGGGCGTTGTTCCTTATTTGCCACTTCCTGAAATTCAAAAACGAGCCACTCAGTCAGGAGCATCCAAATGAGCAACCGTATGCCATTCATTCTCGTTGCTCTCGCGATCATCGGGTATCTCTTGCTTAATTCAATCTTTGTCGTGAATGAGCGTAATCAGGTCATTGTCATGCGCTTTGGTGAAATCAAGCGCGTTGAAACGGAGCCAGGTCTCTATTTCAAATTGCCATTGACCATGTTCGAAATGGACACAATCCAAATCGTTGAAGATCGGCTGTTGCGGTTTGACCTTCAAAACCTGCGGGTGCAGGTTTCTGGTGGTAAATTCTATGACGTTGATGCGTTCATGACCTACCGTGTGGCCAATGCTCGCCAGTTCCGTAGTCAGGTTTCAGGTAGTTTAAGACTGGCCGAAGATCGTCTTCGCACCCGTCTTGATGCTGCTCTCCGCCGGGTTTACGGTCTGCGTGGTTTTGAGGCTGCATTGTCTAAAGAACGTACAGCAATGATGCGTCAGGTTCGTGACGAGCTTATCCCTGCGGTTGCAGAGCTTGGGCTGACAATCGAAGATGTGCGTATTAAACGTACGGAATTGACAGCTGAAGTATCTGATCAGACCTTTGCGCGGATGAATGCGGAACGTCTGGCGGAAGCTGAACGTCTTCGTGCTCGTGGTCAGGAAGCTGCGCGCCGGATCAAGGCGCGTTCGGATCGTGAAGTTGTTGAGATTACGGCCAGTGCCCAGCGTGAAAGTGAAATTTTACGTGGTCAGGGCGAGGGCGAGCGCAACGGAATTTTTGCCGATGCATTCAACCGTGATCCGGAATTCTTTGAATTCTATCGTTCCATGGCTGCTTACCGTGAGGCATTGGAAGGCTCTGATACGACAATGATTTTGTCGCCTGATTCAGATTTCTTCCGTTATTTCACGGACCCGAGCGGAAAGGTTAGTTCCTCTGCCAAATAATGAACTTAATGCGATGGCAAGCGCACCATGAGTGAGCTTGCCATTGCTATTGGTCTGGTACTGGTTTTGGAGGGGCTTATTTACTCTCTAATGCCGGGTGCGATGAAGCGGATGGCCGCGGAATTGCCTCATATTCCCGATAGCACTCTGCGAATAATGGGTGTTGTGGTTATGGCTGTGGGCGTATTTCTGGTCTGGTTGATCAAGGCGTGACCAGAGGCATAAGTCAGGGGCATAGATTGTTGAAGTGCAGGATAACCTGCCCAATCATATGAATAGGAGGGCTGGCTGCAATGGTCATCTCGATTAAGAGCATTAATTTTTCAAAATTGGGTGCAATTGCTGTTTTGGGTCTGTCGGTGTCCTTGGGTGGATTTGCGCCTTTGGCTCCTGTTTTAAGCGCACGGGCGCAAGGCCCCGTATCCGTTGCTGATATTGCTGAAAATCTGCTGAGTGCGGTGGTGAATATTTCCACATCTCAAAAGGTCAAACAAAAACGGCCAACGTCTCCCGTTCCCCGGGTGCCGGAAGGTTCTCCTTTTCAGGAATTCTTTGACGAGCTGTTTCCAAACGGGCGTCCCGGTCCCAATGGAACACCCGGCAAAAAGCCTAATGCAAAGCCCGGTCAACGGCCCCGCACGGTGCAGTCGCTTGGTTCTGGTTTCGTGATTGATTCATCCGGTATCATTATCACCAATAATCATGTGATCGCGGACGCGGATGAAATTACCGTCAATTTCAGCGATGGTTCTAAGCTAACCGCAGAGCTGATTGGCAAGGATGCCAAGACAGATATCGCGGTTTTAAGAGTGAAGCCTGAGGGGAAATTGAACGCGGTTTCGTTCGGTGATTCCGATGCCTCGCGAATTGGTGATTGGGTAATGGCCATTGGTAATCCGTTTGGCCTTGGTGGTTCTGTTTCGCTGGGTATCGTCTCGGCGATTGGACGCGATATTAATTCCGGGCCCTATGATAATTTCATTCAGACCGATGCGGCGATCAACCGGGGAAACTCTGGCGGACCGCTGTTTAATATGTCTGGCGAAGTGATTGGTATTAATACCGCCATTATCTCGCCGTCGGGCGGTTCAATTGGTATCGGATTTTCCATTCCATCCAAGCTTGCAGCCTCCGTTGTTACGCAATTGCGTGAATATGGCGAAACGCGGCGTGGTTGGCTTGGAGTTCAAATTCAGACGGTTTCGGATGATATTGCTGAAAGTCTCGGACTTGATAAAGCGTCCGGTGCGCTGGTTAGCGGTGTGGTTCGCGATGGACCGGCTGAAAAAAGCGGTTTGAAATCTGGCGATATTATTCTTGAATTCGATGGCAAGGTCATTGATACCATGCGCGATCTTCCCCGTATTGTTGCTGAAACATCGATTGATAAAGTGGTTGATGTGCTTGTCCTGCGGCAAGGGAAAAAGGAAACCATTCAGGTTAGGCTTGGACGTCTTGAAGATGGTGAAAAGCAGATTGCATCTGCGGCCAAGGACAAGGAAGAAAAATCCCATCCAACGGTTACCGTTGTCGGCATCACCGTTCAGGCGCTCACCGATGATATTCGCGAAGCCGGTAGTATTGGCCCCGAGATTGTGGGTGTGATTATCACTAAGGTCGAAGCGGGTAGCCATGCGGAAGAAAAAGGCATCAAGGTTGGCGAGATTGTTGTTCAGGTTGGGCAAGAGCCAGTGCTAACCGCGCAGGATGTGGCTGACCAGATCAAACGCTTGAGCAGCGAAGGCCGCAAGAATGCGTTGTTGATGGTTTCTTCCAAAACCGGTGATATCCGCTTTGTGGTTGTTCGTATCGCAGGCTGAATTCGCTTGAATTAGACTTTTAAAAAGGGCGACTTTGGTTGCCCTTTTTTATTGAGTCTGTTTGCGCCATTCTTTATTTGTCATTGAATAAACCACGTGGCGCACAAGGTGAGGGTGGGTTTTTGCTGACACTCTTGGATGATCAAAATCCTTTGCCGCATCACGTTTCATTCCCAGTTTTTTCATCACCGATAGCGATGGCAAATTGTTGTTGGTGGTGAAGGATACGACTTCTGGTTTATCAAGGATGTCAAAGGCATGGCCGAGCCATGCCCGTGCTGCTTCGGTGGTGTAACCTTTACCCCAGAAACGAGCGTTCAGGCTCCAGCCGATCTCGGTTATCGGGCCAAACGGGGTTTCATATCCGGTTTCGGCGATGCCGCAAAAACCTAAAAATTCGTTGGTTTCACACAGAATGACTGGCCAATACCAATAACCGTGTTTGGCTGAATTGCTCCTGCTTTTTATGAAGTTCTCGCGCACCTTTTCTTTAGAATCTGTGCCGGGAAAATGTTTCATAACCTGACTGTCACCCTTCAGGGCAATCAGTTCGTCAATATCTTCTTCCTGCCAGTCGCGCAGGATCAATCGTTCGGTTTCCAGTATCATTGTCAGCTCACAAAATCTGATTGTCGGTAACCCTGCATATAAAGGAGTGCGGTCAGATCGCCATGATTGATACAGTGTTTTGATGTTGCGGCGACCGTTGGTTTTGCGTGCAAGGCTACGCCTGTCCCTGCCAATTTCAACATGGGAATATCATTGGCCCCGTCGCCGACTGCTATGAAATCTGCTGCGGTGAGCGCGTGGGTTTTAGCTATGTCATTTAAGGCTACCACTTTTGCATCTGCCCCCAGAATAGGGTCTTCGACTTTGCCTGTTAGCACCCCATCTTCTTCGATCAGTATATTTGCACGATTTTCATGAAAACCAATTTGCTCTGCGACGTTGGCGGTGAATGAGGTGAAACCACCTGATACGAGCGCTGTATAGGCTCCATTATCTCGCATGGTCTGAACCAGAGCCCTGCCACCTGATGCAAGGGTGATTTTTTCTTCAATCACCTGATTGATGATTGCAACATCCAGACCACCCAACATGGCGACCCGTTCACGCATGGAGGTTTCGAAATCCAGCTCGCCGTTCATGGTGCGGATGGTGATTGCTGCCACCTTGTCATAAACACCGGCAAAGACGGCCAATTCGTCAATGCATTCCTGATCGATCATGGTGGAATCCATATCGGCAATCAGCGCCTTCTTGCGGCGTGTCTCAATGGTTTGAATGGTTAAGTCGATAGGAGCATTAGCGATAATTGCGCTTATTTGTTGCCTTGCCTGATCACAATTAGTATTTGATGGCAAAGGGATGTCGCAGGCAATGCCATCGGCCAGCCAGTATAGCTGCGAAGCGCCAATTGCTTCGGCTGCCTGCTCGCCGAGTTGCCGGTCAAGAACGGGATTGTTCGGGTTAGCAATCAGGGTCGCAACATAAGACATGGGCTGAGAATTCCAGTTCATGGTAGGGAAATAGATGGATATCGAAGAAGACGTTGTTTTGATAGCTGGCCCGACTGCAAGCGGCAAGAGTGCGCTGGCAATTAAACTGGCGCAGCAGTTTAACGGCGTGGTGGTCAATGCGGATTCCATGCAGATTTATGATGGATTGCGGATTGTTACGGCACGGCCAAGCGCTGAAGAAGAAAGTATGTGCGAGCACCGGTTGTTCGGTACGGTTTCACCCCATGAGGCGTATTCGGTGGCAAAATGGCTGGAGGATGCAGAGGGGCATTTGAAAGATATATTGACATCCGGACGCAAGGTGATTTTTGTTGGCGGAACCGGGTTGTATTTTTCTGCCATGCTCGACGGGCTTTCGCCGATGCCGCCAATTGATGCGGATATTCGCAAGAAATGGCGTGATATTTATGATGCAGGTGGTGATGATCTGCATGGTGAATTGTTGAATCGCGATCCGGAAATGGCAGCGAAACTGAAGCCGCTGGATCGTCAGCGCATTACTCGGGCGTTGGAAGTCTATGATAGTACCGGAAAATCCTTGTTAGAATGGCAGGATAAAGCAGCCCATGAAGCATTGCTTGGGTTTGTTTCGACCAAGAAATTACTTATTTTACCCGAACGGTCATTGCTGCATGAACGGATCAATGCCCGCTTTCATACTATGATTGAAAATGGAGCGATTGAGGAAGTTCAATCCTTGCTTGAAATGAGGGTGGCAGGGAATTTGCCCGTAATGAAAGCGATTGGTGTGCCGCAGCTCTCAGCATATTTGCGCGATGAAGTCTCGCTTGATGAGGCGATCCAATTGGCACAGGCTGCTTCCCGGCAATATGCAAAACGCCAATATACTTGGTTTCGCAATCAATTTTCTGATGATTGGCAGGATGTATCTTCATCTTGATTTCGCGTTCGAGGAATCATTTTAGGGCTTATACCTTTGTATAATAAAGTGTTTTTATATTCACTCTTTTTTTAAACTCTCAAGGTATGATTGTCGGAGTCTTAATTGGTACTTTCAAAATGTCTCGGTTTTTTAGTAAGAAAGCAGTGAACTATTTCGTTGCGCTGGAAGCACTCTTCGTGCTCGCGGCGGGCCTTTTGGTGTTTTATGCTTATTGGATGAGTTCTGCTGTTGTTGTTCAGCAAATAAATGGCGTGTATCGGCCCAGTGTGGCGCAGAATTATCTGTTTTATTCGATGTTTTTGTTGTTGTTGGCCTTTCTGTGCATTGTCATGATTATTCTTCCGATGATGCGGCGTAGTCAGGATGAAACGATCAATATCAGCAATCTGGCTAAATCCTTTGAGAAACAGGCGATCACCGATGTGCTGACCAATCTGCCGAACCGGCGCTATTTTGAAAGTGCGTTCAAAGCCTATTTGAAGGAGTTCAATCAGCAGGATTTATCTTTTGGTCTGCTGGTAATGGATCTTGATCACTTCAAAAGCTTTAATGATAATTATGGCCATGAGACCGGTGATAGAATTTTGAAAATTGTGGCTCAGCGGTTAAAAGGTCTGACTCGGGAACATGATATTGTTGCGCGGATAGGTGGTGAGGAATTTGCCGTCATCACGCTTTTTGCGACGGATGCTCAGTTGCGGGCTGTGGCGGAGCGTTATCGCGCCAATATTGCTGACATTGAGGTTCAGGTAGAGAATGCGGTTCTTCGTCCGACAATTTCAATTGGCATTGCATCGAATGCTTTGCGTCAAAAGAATATTAAAATTATGTTTTCGGAAGCAGACAAGAAGCTCTATGAGGCCAAGCGTAAGGGGCGTAACAGGGTTGCTGCGTAAGGCGGCAAATATATCGGTTGACTGAAAACTAAACCGTGGCTAGTGTTTGCGCAGTTGAAATGGAAGACTTAAAATGACTATTGAAATTCTTGTGGTGATGAGGCGTACACGCGTGATGGGATAAATTCCATCGCGAAAGCAGCGTGTACGCAAAATTCGGCTCCCAAAGGGAGCTTTTTTTATGTCTAAATTTTACATCCAATAATGAAGAAATGAAGTGAGCAGAAAAATGGCAAAGCAGATGGAAATGACCGGCGCTGAAATGGTTGTTCAGGCGATGATCGATAATGGTGTCGATATGATTTTCGGATATCCGGGCGGTGCCGTGCTTCCAATTTACGACGAAATTTTCCAGCAAGAAGAATTGCGGCATATTCTGGTGCGCCATGAGCAGGGGGCAGGGCACGCTGCCGAAGGTTATGCTCGCTCAACCGGTAGGGTTGGTTGTTTCCTCGTAACTTCCGGGCCGGGGGCGACGAATGCCATTACGCCGCTGCAGGATGCGCTGCTTGATTCCGTTCCATTGGTTTGTATCACGGGGCAGGTGCCGACATCGTTGATCGGATCGGATGCGTTTCAGGAAGCTGATACGGTCGGTATCACGCGCCCTTGTACAAAACATAATTGGCTGGTTCGCAACGTTGATGAATTGCCTAATATTCTGCATCAGGCATTTTACGTAGCAAGCCATGGCAGACCGGGGCCAGTGCTGGTTGATATCCCTAAAGATGTGCAATTTGCGACGGGTATTTATACCCCGCCGAGCGAATATAAAGCGACCAGCTATAAGCCGCAAACGACCGGCGATCTTGATGCGATCAAAGAAGCAATTGCCCTGATGGCCAATGCCAAAAAACCTGTTTTTTATACGGGGGGCGGGGTTATCAATTCGGGTACGGAAGCAAGCAAATTGCTGCGTGAACTGGTGGAATTGACTAATTTTCCGATCACCTCGACCTTGTTGGGACTTGGGGCATATCCAGCTAGCGGTGATAACTGGCTTGGCATGTTGGGAATGCACGGTACCTATGAGGCCAATCTTGCGATGCATGATTGCGATGTGATGATTTGCGTTGGTGCGCGTTTTGATGACCGGATTACCGGGCGTCTTGATGCATTTTCGCCCAATTCAAAGAAAATTCATATCGATATCGATCCTTCTTCCATCAATAAAACTGTGATGGTTGATGTGCCGATTGTTGGTGATGTGGGCAATGTGCTTGAAGATATGGTTCGTCTGTGGCGAGCGTTGTCTGATACGCCTACCGAGGATGATCTTGGGGAGTGGTGGGCTGATATTAGAAAATGGCGCGGGCGCAATTGTCTGGCTTATCGGCCTTCGAAAAGCGTTATCATGCCGCAACTTGCAATTGAACGTTTGTTCGAGCTGACCAAGGATCTGGATACTTATATTACAACTGAAGTTGGCCAGCACCAAATGTGGGCGGCACAATATTATGGTTTTGAAGAACCAAATCGCTGGATGACTTCCGGTGGTCTGGGTACGATGGGGTACGGCCTTCCGGCGGCCCTTGGTGTGCAGCTTGCCCACCCGGATGCTTTGGTGATCGATATTGCAGGGGACGCTTCAGTGCAGATGATGACGCAGGAGATGTCATCGGCGCTTCAGCATGGCGCGCCGATCAAGGTTTTCATTTTGAACAATCAGTATATGGGCATGGTCCGCCAATGGCAGCAATTGCTGCACGGTAATCGCTTGTCTCATTCCTATAATGAAGCCTTGCCTGATTTTGTTAAGTTGGCAGAGGCCTATGGCGGCGTTGGCATCAGGTGTGAAAAACCTGATGAGCTGGACGATGCCATTCGCGAAATGATCACTTGTGATAAAGCCGTGTTGTTTGATTGCCGGGTGTCCAGTATGGCGAATTGTTTCCCAATGATCCCGTCAGGCAAAGCGCACAATGAGATGTTGATGTCGGATGAAGCCAATGATGAGACCATCGCTTCGGCAATCGATCATAAGGATAAATCGCTTGTCTGACCTTTCTGGACTCTCGGGACCAAAATTTTCTGACTACGGATTACTGGTATTGCTTGCGGTGATATTTGGCGGCAGTTTTGTGCTGACCAGTGTATCGGTGCATGAAATTCCAGTAATTGTTGTGGTGACCACAAGGCTGGCGATCGCGGCTGCCATTCTTTATGGCGCGATGGTGATGGCAAAGCAGTCATTGCCGAAATTTGGCCCGATATGGTGGGTGATTGCAGCAGCAGCTCTGCTTGGTAGTGCGGCACCATTTTTCCTAATTTCCTGGGCGCAGGAAACAGTTGATGCCGGTCTTGCTGCGATCTTGATGGCGGTGATGCCTTTGGTGACATTGGTACTGGCGCATATGTTTACTCAGGATGAGAAACTGAATTTTGTTAAAGTGGTTGGCTTCCTGTTTGGTGTTTTTGGTGTGGTTGTGCTGATCGGTTTTGAAAAACTGGGTACGCTTGGAGACGACGCGGTTCGCCAATATGCGCTGATTGGGGCGGCTATCTGCTATGCTGGTAATGCTGTGATCACCAAGAAGCTTTTGGGTATTCCAAGACGTGCGGCAGCTACCGCTTTGGTGGGCACGGCATGCCTGATGGTGTTGCCTGCGTGTTTTCTATTTGGCGAGATACCGGAGATAACCCCGTCAAATATGGCGATTATTTCGACCATTGGGTTGGCGATTTTCCCAACTGCGATTGGCACTTTGCTGATCTTTGAAATCGTGGACCGGCAAGGGGCTGCATTTCTCAGTCAGATCAATTTTCTGGTTCCCATCGCTGGTGTGATCTGGGGCATATTATTGCTGTCGGAAAAATTGCCTGCCAATGCCTGGCTGGCATTGATAATCATCCTCGTCGGCGTGGTGATTGCCCGTCTCAAATTCAATCCATTCAACAAGAGCGCTCCAAAGGGAGCAATTAAGGACAAGTCATGAGCACTCACAAACAAGCAACAGGCTCCGCCTATTTCATTGTTCCGGAAACAGAAAAACCAAGAACGCATGTTCTGGCCATACTGGTTGATAATGAACCGGGTGTGTTGGCGCGTGTCATCGGACTTTTTTCAGGGCGCGGCTATAATATTGAAAGCTTGAGTGTGTCTGAAACCGGCGATGAGAAGCGTCGTTCGCGCATTACCATCGTTTCAAGCGGAACGCTGCATGTGCTTGACCAGATCCGCAAACAGCTGGAACGCATGGTGCCGGTTCATAAGGTTGTTGATCTCACGCTAACCGCTGAAATTAATGGCCACGACAAGCCATTGGAACGTGAGTTGGCGCTGGTGAAAGTTGCTGGAACCGGTGAAAATCGCATGGAAGCCATGCGTCTTGCTGATGCATTTCGTGCGCGGGTGATTGATGCAACGAGTGAGCACTTCACCTTCGAGATCACAGGGCGGACTAATACGGTCAATCAGTTCATTGCGATCATGGAGCCGATTGGTCTTGTGGAAGTTTGCCGTACGGGTGTGACTTCTGTCAGCCGTGGCAAGGATGGAATGTAACCACTTGGGAATTGCGCTGAAGTGATGCGAATGCAGATTATGTTTTGCCTTTAGCCAAATTTGCCATCAGTCCAAGATCACATGCGGTGGCATATCCCATTGCTCTTTTTATGCCCGGTAGCAGTGCTGCGCCGTTCATGGCATAGCTGAGTTCAATCAGGCCTTCCTCGCCGAATTGTTGTCTGACAATTTCCCTTGCTTGCGGGGCGTCTTCCCGGCGTGCCGTAACTGCATCGGTGAGTTCTGCTACGGCGATAATCTCCGGGGGTAACGCTTCATAGTTTCCGGTGATCAAATCGGAGATTGTCTGTTTATCGAGTTTTGATAGCTTGGCCAGATTGATTTCCGCTTCTACGCATGTACCGCAATCGGCGGCAATTGCGCCTCTCAAACGTGCAGCATGATAGGCAAGGGGAGTTGTTTTTAGATTGGGATCAAGAAAACCAAAGATGCGATTATACCGCGTCAGTAAACCAATATCTGTTTGGGCGATGTGACGGGTGTAATCAAGCGCAACGCCAAGCCGTTTTTCTGCTCTTTTGATTAGGAGAATTGCAAGTATTTTGAGCATTGAGTTTCGTGCCTTTTCCGCAGCTTGTGTGGGGTGGTGAAAACTAGCTACCCCATTTTCGACGTGTATAGAAGTATCTTGACCAAATTCCAATTTAGGTCAATAATGCTGACCTAAATTGGAATTTGGTGATGAATATAGAGATTTTTCTGGCACTGGCGGGATTTTCCTTTGTCTCGTCAATCACGCCTGGACCCAATAATTTGATGTTACTTGCTTCTGGCGTGAACTATGGGTTCCGCCGTACGATCCCGCATATGCTCGGGATTTCCGCAGGTTTTGCTTTCATGCTGGTTTGTGTCGGACTTGGTTTGGCGCAATTGCTGCTGCATGCTCCATTGGTTTATATGGGATTGAAAATTGCCGGTGGGGTTTATCTGCTCTATTTGGCGTATCGCATTGCCACATCCGGACCGCTAGAGACCGGTGACGGCAAGAATGCCCCGATGACTTTTCTACAGGCTGCTGCTTTTCAGTGGGTTAATCCCAAGGCGTGGGTTATGGCTGTTACGGCGATGACTGCCTATACGAACTCTCAGTCTTATCTCTTTACTGTGGCTATTATTGTTGTGGTTTTTACGCTGATTAATCTGCCGTGCGTTTCAATCTGGTGCGTGTTTGGCACTGGAATGCGTGGGTTTCTTTCCGATGCCAAGCGTTTGAAAATTTTTAATATCACAATGGCGGTTTTATTGGTCATTTCCCTATGGCCAATGCTGGCGTGACATGGCGAATCGTGGCAGGTAATTTGAATGGAATTTTCAGTTGATCAGGATCAGGCCCTCCTAGAGGTCTCGCAGTGGCTAAAGAACCCGGACAGGCCTATTTTTCGGCTGTTTGGTTATGCCGGAACGGGCAAGACGACGCTCGCCAGACATTTGGCTGAGGGAGTGGATGGCGATGTGCTTTTTGCAGCCTTTACCGGCAAGGCCGCGCAAGTGTTGCGCTCGAAGGGGGCCAAGAAAGCTTCCACTATTCACTCGTTGATTTATCGCCCGCGCGGTGAAGAAGCGGTTGAGGATGAGGATACTGGTAAAACCAATATTCTACCGATGTTTTCGCTGAATCGTTCCAGCCCGGTTTCAAAAGCTGATCTCATTATCATCGACGAATGCTCGATGGTTGATGAGGAGTTGGGTCGCGATTTGTTGTCCTTTGGCACGCCGGTTCTGGTGCTTGGCGATCCGGGGCAGTTGCCGCCGATTTCTGGTGGTGGGTATTTCACAAATCATGAGCCGGATTTCCTGCTTGAAGAAGTGCATCGTCAGGCGCGTGACAATCCGATCATTGATTTGGCGCAAACTGTGCGTGAAGGCGGGGAACTTTCTCACGGGCGTTACGGGGATTCCCGTGTCATCCATAAAAATGACGTGGACCAGCTTGAGGTTCTGGAAGCCGATCAGGTACTCGTTGGTATTAACCGCACGAGGCGGCGTTACAATCAGCGCTTGCGTGAGTTGAAAGGCTTTGAAGGGCCAATTCCTGCTGCCGGAGATAAACTGGTTTGCTTGCGCAATGATAATGCAAAAGGCCTGCTTAATGGTTCTTTGTGGCAGGTGATCAGCGCACCGCGCTCGGTAAAGCCTGCAATGAATTTGCTTATTCGTTCGGAAGATGAGGGGCTTGATCAGGTTTCTGCGAAGGTGAAAGTTCTTAAAGCGGTGTTTGAAACGCCCGACGTTGAGGTGCCTTGGCAGCTTCGGCGCCGGCATGATGAATTTGATTATGGTTATGCGCTGACGGTGCATAAATCGCAGGGCTCCCAGTGGGATGATGTTTATCTGTTTGACGAGAGCTACGCTTTTCGTGAGCATAAGCAGCGGTGGCTTTATACCGCGATTACCCGGGCGGCAGAACGCATTACCATCGTAAAATAGATGAATGTGAAATAGGTGAGGTTTGTCATGGAAAATAAGACGATTTTATCGGTGAACTTGAACGCTATTGCGATGTTGCGCAATAGGCGTGATATGCCGTGGCCGAGCCTTATTGACCTTGGCCGTATCGCACTTGAGGCTGGGGCAGGAGGGTTGACGGTTCATCCGCGCCCGGACCAGCGCCATATTCGGTTTTCCGATGTGCCCGAGATCAGGGCATTGCTTGATGATGATGCGCCGCAGGCTGAATATAATATTGAAGGTTATCCCACCGATGAATTTCTGGATTTGGCTGAGGTCAATCAACCGGAGCAGGTAACGCTGGTGCCGGATGATCCCTCGCAAGCGACATCTGATCATGGTTGGGAATTTATCAATCAGGGAAACTATCTGCGGCCGATTGTTGCGCGGCTGAAAAATGCAGGGTTTCGGGTGGCGATGTTTTGTGACCCGGATGCGAGCGAAGATGAGGTTCGCGCCGCTGCTGATATAGGCGCTGACCGGCTGGAGCTTTTCACAGGTCCTTATGGGGCGTCCTATGACAATGACGAGGTGTGTTCAAAATGCCTCGATGATCTGGAGCGCACGGCTGGCTTTGCGCAAAAGCATGGCCTTGAATTGAATGCCGGGCATGATTTGACGGTTGATAATTTGCCCGCGCTGATGAGGCGTGTGCCGGGGATTTTAGAGGTCTCGATTGGTCATGGCCTGACTGCCGATGCGCTGCAATATGGTATGGCTGGAGCTGTGCAACGATTTTTGACTGCGCTTGGGCACTAGCCAATATCTCACTTCAAGAAATTTGCTTGCGATAATTCCACCTCTGCTATAGCGTGCTGCCGAACCGTACCGTACGGTACTTGTGAGGATTGCTGTTAAATGTCAGAGGCGCTTGCCACCATCCAACCTCAAACCAGTGAGGCTGATTTTTCCAAACGTCAGCAGGAAGTGCTTTCGGCTGTTCTGGAATTGATGGTTCGTGAAGGCGGCGCGCTGACTATGGAACGGGTGGCGAAGAGTGCCAGTTGTTCAAAAGAAACGCTCTATAAATGGTTTGGTGACCGGCAAGGTCTGTTGACGGCAACCGTTCAGTGGCAGGCGTCAAAAGTTCGCATTGCGCCGATTGATGGCAGCACGCTGGATGAAGCAACTTTGCGCGATGCATTGATTCGTTTTGCGTCTGACTGGCTGGCGGTTCTTACCAGCGATGTATCGATTGCGCTCAACCGCATGGCGATATCGCAAGGGGGAAGCGCCTCTTCTGATCTGGGTTCGATTGTCTTGCAAAATGGCCCGTTCGCCATGCGTCGACGGCTATTGCCCGTGCTGGTAATGGGGCGCGATGCTGGGCATCTGGAATTTAAAAGTGGCGCGGAAGCATTCAGTTGCTTTTTTGGACTGGTGGTCAGGGATATTCAAATTCGGGTTTTACTGGGCGAAGATGTGTCGCTCAATGAAGCTCAAATAAAAACGGAAGCTAAAAAGGCGACCGAACAATTTTTTGCCCTTTACGGGGAAAAGAAAACTTAAATCAACCAAGTGAAAGGATACTCCAATGCGGGTTTATTATGATCGCGATGCCGATCTCAATCTTATCAAAGGCAAGAATGTTGTCATCATCGGTTACGGTTCTCAGGGACGTGCGCATGCGCTGAACCTGAAAGATTCCGGTGCTGAAAATGTGGTCGTCGCACTGCGCGAAGGCTCTGCTACAATCGCCAAAGCGGAAGCTGACGGATTTGTTGTTAAATCTGTTGCAGAAGCTGCAAAAACTGCCGATCTAATGATGATGGCTGCACCTGATGAGTTGCAGGCCGATATCTATAAAGACCATATTGCCGATAATATCCGTGATGGCGCAGCGATTGCGTTTGCTCATGGTTTGAATATCCACTTTGCCCTGATTGAAGCAAAATCTACTTTGGACGTGATCATGATCGCGCCAAAAGGTCCGGGCCATACGGTTCGCGGCGAATATCAAAAAGGTGGCGGCGTTCCTTGCCTCATCGCTGTTGATCAGGATGCTTCCGGCAATGCGCTGGAACTTGGCCTTTCATACGCTTGCGGCGTTGGTGGCGGTCGTTCAGGCATCATCGAAACCACATTCCGTGAAGAGTGCGAAACCGATCTATTCGGTGAACAAGTTGTTCTTTGCGGCGGTCTTGTGGAATTGATCCGTGCCGGTTTTGAAACGCTTGTTGAAGGCGGCTATGCCCCTGAAATGGCATATTTCGAGTGCCTGCACGAAGTGAAACTGATTGTTGATCTGATCTATGAAGGCGGTATCGCCAACATGAACTATTCAATCTCCAACACTGCTGAGTGGGGCGAATATGTTTCCGGTCCGCGCATCATCACTTCTGAAACCAAGAAGGAGATGAAACGCGTTCTTACAGACATTCAGAACGGTAAATTCACCTCCGATTGGATGCAGGAATATCGTGCTGGTGCTTCTCGCTTTAAAGCTATTCGTCGTAATAACGATAGCCATCAGATCGAAGAAGTTGGTGAGAAACTTCGCGCCATGATGCCTTGGATTAAAGGCAATGCGCTGGTTGATAAAGACCGCAACTAATAGCGTTCAATAAAAAAGGCCGCGATATAATCGCGGCCTTTAACAATTTGGTCAAACTGGTTTGGCCATCCTAGTGATGGTGTCCACGCCAATGCCGATGAGTGTGGCGTTTGCGGCCATGACGGTGCCTGTGGCGATGGGATCCTAAATAGAGATGAATCCGGGGCAACGTAATATGAATACTTGTCCCGTGGTAGTGCCGCCAATGATGATGTCGGTGGCGGCGGTGATGCCGATAGCGGCGATGATGTCGCCGGTGCACCTTAATGACATTGCTGTCTTTGGCGACTTCAATTGGCGTTGTGAAACGCATGGCGGTTGCGCTGGCTGAATTGGTGCCAATCAACGCTGTGAAGCTGACAATGATTGCCAAAATCACAGAAGATATTAGTGTTTTCATGAGATGGTTCCCTCCTGCCAAAACGAATGAATCGGTTCGACGTTCATTTAGCCCTGTTATCCTTACATATTAGCTCGGGAAAATAGGCGAGATTGTGGTGGTGTTTGAACCCTATGTAGTGATTGTTCTTTTTCCCGTTGGGAACTAAAAGGTTTTCTATGTTAGTTCGAATCGCCACCTTTAATGTCGAAAATTTGACCGAGCGGTTTGTTTTCTCTACGCCGGATGTGAGGCATTCTCGTCTCGGTAGTGTGCGGGCACATTTACGCAAGCTGGAGGCATCACAACTCAGGTCTTATACGCTCGATACGATGCAACTGACCGCAAGGGCGATTGCAGATACCTGCGCCGATATCATCTGCTTGCAGGAGGTTGATGATATTGAAACGCTTAAAGCATTTGAGTGGAATTTTCTTTCTGATGTTCCCGGTGGGCGGTATAGCCAAATTCATTTGATTGAAGGTAATGATGGACGCGGAATTGACGTGGCGCTGATTGCGCGTGAGCGGACCGCCGATGGTGAAGCAATAGAAATAGTCGGTGTTAAAAGTCATGCGGAGGTGACTTATGATCAACTTGGGCTTGCTGGAGATTCCTATCTTGCTATCGCGCTGGAAGAGTTGGAATTAGCGCCACAGGAACGTGTTTTTAGACGAGATTGTCTGGAGGTGGATTTGCTTATCGGTGGGCGTGCGCTGACTTTGTTTGTGGTTCACTTAAAATCGATGGGTGCTTATGGCAGCGATCTGAATGGGCGTCTCTATACGATGCCGGTAAGGTTGGCAGAAAGTCTTGCGATTCGGCGTATTGTTGAACAAAAATTTAATCAGGATACGGCGAAGAAAAGCTGGCTTGTTTGTGGCGATCTCAATGATTATCAAAGCCGTCTTACAATTGGTGCCGAGAGAAGCGGGGTGCGGGATTTCTTGCTGCTGGGAGAGGAAACCAGTGGGTTTGATCCATTAATTGAGCAGGGTTTTTCTCAAAACCTTGTTGCGAGGCGGCCCGTTGATAATCAATGGACGCTTTATTATTCGAGAGAACCTTCGGAAGCTGTAGATGTGCGCCATTTGGTGCAGTTGGATTATATTCTGGCATCGCCCATTCTGGCTGAAACCAACCGGCGTGCTATTCTGGATATCATTCGTAACGGTCAGCCTTTCCGCACGATCTTTCCTCCCGGACAAGAGGTTGAGCGTTATGCGCGTACCGGCTGGGATAGGCCGAAAGCATCGGACCATTGTCCTGTTGCGGTGACGCTGGAAATGATATGATTCGGAAAATTCAGAATCCGGAGAGAAAAATTGCTGTCACTTTTTGAAATCGCATCGCTGTTATTGGCGATCTCTGCGGCTTTTGGCTGGATCAATCACGTGTTCATCCACCTGCCTCACACAATTGGCCTGTTGGTGATGGCTCTTGCGTCTTCTATTTCTTTGTTGGTGTTTAGTTATTTTTTCCCGACGCTGGGCATTATCGAAGTGGTGCAGAGCGCGATTGGGCAGATTGATTTTTATTCCACCGTTATGGAGGGGATGCTGGCATTTCTGCTGTTTGCTGGCGCACTGCATGTGGATTTTGATTTTCTGAAGGATCAAAAATGGCCGATCGGCATCATGGCGACCTTCGGTGTGGTGATTTCTACCTTTGTGGTGGGCACCGGGTTTTGGTATCTGGCGCAGATATTTGGTGTGGAATTACCCTATGTCTGGGCGTTGGTGTTTGGCGCGTTGATTTCGCCAACTGATCCGGTTGCGGTTATGAGCCTATTGAAATCGATCAATGTACCCCATTCACTGGAAGCTAAAATTGCGGGGGAATCTCTGTTTAATGATGGTGTTGGCGTGGTGGTGTTTACGATTATTGTGGCTATTGCGGTGGGTGGATCAGCGCACGGTGGCGGAGAAATCGACGCGCAGCATATAGCTAAATTGTTTTTTGTAGAAGCTGGCGGTGGTGCTTTACTTGGTCTGGTTACCGGTTGGATTGCCTATCGGGCGATGGCGGCGATTGATGAATATACCCTGGAAATTCTGATCACCCTTGGGGTGGTGTCGGCCACTTATGCGTTGGCAATTCGTCTGCATATTTCCGGTCCGATTGCTGTGGTGGTGACCGGTCTGCTTGTGGGCAATCGCGGGGCAAGGCTTGGTATGAGCGAAACCACGCGGCTGCATTTATTCAAATTCTGGGAATTGATCGACGAGATTTTGAACTCGGTTCTGTTCCTGTTAATCGGGCTTGAAGTGTTGATTGTATCGTTCGACCCATCCTATGGCTGGTTAGTAATTTGGTCTGTTCCGCTGGTGCTTTGCGCAAGGCTGATTTCGGTATCGATACCGATCTTTGTGCTTTCGGTCTGGCTGAAATTTACCAAGGGGGCCATTCCCGTTCTCACATGGGGAGGCTTGCGCGGAGGAATATCCGTGGCGCTGGCACTGTCATTGCCGGACAATGAATTCAAACCGATGATATTGATGGCGACTTATGCGGTGGTACTATTTTCGGTGATTGTGCAAGGACTGAGCGTACGCTTGGTGATCAGCAAGACCGTCGATCCCACATTACTCTAGGCCCACATTGCTATAGAGTTCCCCAAGAGACAGAGCCGACCATCTACTCGCCCGCCAAAGGGCGCGCCGACTCTGTCTGTTGCTGTTATTCAATGTTGGGTTGAACGACAGCACCAGCCTGAATGCAGCTTATAAGTGCATAAAATACTATTACAACCTTTAATATTTGTAATCACAACTAAATCTGCTGAACAATATTGCAAATATTGGTTTGTTGCGGGCGTTAAATCTGCTCGCAATTGGAAAATTTTACAGGTAGGATTTTTTCAGATGATACCGGAGGTAATTGAAAAATATGGCAGAATTTTACGATATTGAAACGTTGGCCCTGCATGCGGGCCATGTGCCTGATAGCGATCACGGCTCGCGGGCCGTGCCGATCCATCAAACGACTTCTTATGTGTTTAAAGATGCAGATCATGCGGCAGCGCTGTTTAATATGGAGCAGGGCGGGCATTTATACTCACGTATTTCCAATCCAACGGTTGCTGTGCTGGAACAAAGGCTTGCGGCTTTGGAAGGTGGAGCGGCTTGTGTTGCGACGGCTTCTGGAATGGCAGCGCTGCATATGGCGGCGACCATGCTGGTTAGTGCCGGGGACCATATCGTTTCGACTTCCCAGCTTTACGGGGCAAACATCAATTTGCTGAAAAATACCCTGCCGAGATTTGGGGTTGAAACCAGCTTTGTTGCGCCGCGTGATCTGGATGCCATCAAGGCTGCGATCAAAGAGAATACCAAATTCATTTTTGCCGAGCTGATCGGCAATCCGGGGCTGGATGTGCTTGATCTGGAAGCGGTAGCAAAAATTGCCGATGATGCAGGCATTCCGCTGATGATCGATGCCACTTTTAATACGCCGTATTTGTGCAAGCCGCTGGATTATGGTGCGAATATTATCATTCAATCGGTCACCAAATGGCTGGGCGGCCATGGTGTTGCTATTGGCGGCGCGGTGATTGATGGGGGTAATTTCAATTGGGGTCGTAACGATAAATTTCCGACGCTGACCAGTGCGCATTATGCGCTGGACGGGATTATCTTCTGGGAAGAGTTTGGCCCGGTAGCCCTTGCCATGCGGATGCGTGCCGAGGGCATGTATAATTTCGGAGCAGCGCTCAGCCCGACCAATGCGTTTTATCTGTTGCAGGGGATTGAAACCCTGCCACTGCGCATGGAAAAGCATATGGAGAATACCAAGGCGTTGCTTGAATATCTGACCAATCACGAAGCAGTTGAATGGGTTCGCCATCCATTGCTCAAAGATCATCCTGACCACGAACTGGCCGGTAAATTGATGCCTAAAGGGGCAGGGTCGATCATTGTGTTTGGTGTGAAGGGGGCGCGCAAAGGCGGTGTTGCCTTTATGGAAAATCTGAAACTGGCGTCTCACCTCGCTAATGTGGGGGATGCGAAAACTCTGGTTATTCATCCGGCTTCCACCACCCATTCCCATATATCTGCTGAAGATATGAAGGCTGGCGGGTTGTCGGATGATTTGATCCGGCTGTCGGTGGGGCTTGAAAGCATCAACGATATTATTGCCGATTTTGACCGCGGACTGAAAGCGGCTTCCCGCGTAGGAGGCAAGTGATGCAGTTTGAAGTAAATGGTTCAAAGGTGTTTGCGTCAATCGGTGGGCATGAACATGTTCAAGGTCAGCCATGGGTTTTGTTTTTGCATGGGGCAGGGAATTGCCATCTCACATGGACCCAGCAAGTGCGCGCGTTCGCCTATAATGGCTACAATGTTTTAGCGCCCGATATGCCGGGGCATGATCTTTCTGAAGGCGAACCAATCCAAGGCATTGAGGCGCAGGCTAAATGGTTGGTCGGCGTGATGGACGTGCTGGGAATCGATAAAGCTCATCTGGTTGGGCATTCTCAAGGGGGGATTATTGCGCTTGAAGCGTCAGTTCTTGCCCCGTCCAGAATTACCAGTATTACCTTTGTTGCAACCGCTGCTGCTATTCCGGCCAATCCTGCGCTCATAAAAATGGCGGAGGAGAATCCAGAGAAGGCTTTTAATCTCATGGTCTCATGGGGTTCGGGCACGTCGGCCCATGCCCACGCTAATTCTGTGCCCGGTGTATCGTTGATCGATGCTGGATTGCGGGTGATGGGGCTTAATGCGCCAAACGCTTTGGCCACGGATTTGAGCTCATGTGCAGATTATGAAAACGGCGTTGCTGCTGCTAAAAACCTGACTTGTCCAAGCCTTTGCATCTTTGCCAAGGAAGACAAGATGACACCGGTGCGGGCGGGGCGTGTGCTGGCGGAAAACCTGCCCAAAAACGAGTTGCACATTCTTGAAGGCGCGGGGCATACGCTGCCTTTGGAAAAGCCGCAAGAGGTCAACCAGCTGATCAAGAATTTTTACCAATCGAATTTCAAGTGAGACAATATGAGTTCAGTTTCTTCTATTAAAAAAGTGTGTGTTATCGGTGCCGGAACTATGGGGGCGGGCATTGCCGCTCAGGTGGCCAATGCTGGGCTGAAGGTGTTGCTGCTGGATATTGCAGGGGACTCTGAGCGAAATTCAGTGGTGGAATCGGCGATTGAGCGAATTAAAAAATCAGATCCGCCGCTATTGATGCTGCCTGAAAATATCGAGCGTATCGAGATTGGTAATATCGAAGATGATCTCGCAAAAGTTGCCGGATGCGACTGGGTGGTTGAAGCGATTGTCGAGCGGCTTGATATCAAGCGCACGCTCTATCGTAATTTGCTGCCTCATTTGAAAGAGGGAGCGTTGGTTTCTTCTAACACATCAACCATCCCGATCTCTCTTTTGATGGAAGATATGCCGGAGCAATTGCGCAGCCAGTTCTGCATCACTCACTTCTTTAATCCGGTTCGCTATATGCGACTACTGGAATTGGTGAAGGGCGAAGATACCAGCGCTGAGGTGATAGCTACTCTGTCGGAATTTTGTGAACGCATTCTTGGCAAGGGCGTAGTGGAGTGTGACGATACACCCGGATTTCTGGGCAACCGCGTTGGCGTATTTGCCATGCAGGCGGCGATTTATGAGGCTATCCGATTGGGGCTCAGGGTTGAAGAAGCTGACGCTCTGTTCGGGCGTCCGATGGGTATTCCAAAAACCGGAGCCTTTGCGCTTTATGATTTGATTGGCCTTGATCTCATGGCTGATGTGGTGCGTTCGCTGCGCTCAATTTTACCGGAGGGCGATGCCTTTCATAAGATTGGTGCGGAAAGCGACATCATCAACGGACAAATTTCCAAGGGCTTTACCGGCAATAAGGGCAAGGGTGGTTTCTACAAAGAAGAGGGCGATGAACGGTTCAGTTTGAATCTGGAAACTTCCGAGTGGCAGGCACGTTCGAAAGATCTGCCTGAACTGGCTAAGGTCGGTGAAGTTGAAGGGCTTTCTGCGCTGATAAAAGGCGATGACAAGCTCAGCGAATTTGCATGGAACGTGCTGGCGCATATCTTTACCTATTCTGCCAGCCTTGTGCCTGATGTGACTAAATCTCCTCAGGACATCGATGATGCCATGAAGCTTGGTTATAACTGGGTGCATGGGCCGTTCGAGATGATGGACATTCTTGGGACAGATATGTTGGTTGAACGGATGGAGCGTGAAGGTTGGTCTGTGCCGGAATTCCTTTTGGCTGCCAAAGGTCATGCTTTCTATGCAGTTGAAAATGGTCAATTGAATGTGCGCCATCATGATGGTTCTTATCAACCAGTGAAACTGCCGGACGGTGTGTCACGCTTTTCGATGATGCGCCGGACGCTTGAACCTGTGTTTGAGAATAAGGGCGCGAGCTTGTTCCATCTCACGGGTGGTGAGCGGCTGGTTGAATTTCATACCAAGGCCAATGCGTTGGACGCTGATTGCATGGCGGTGATTGCTATGGCAGCTAGCGATCCGGGACCGGGCATCATTGTTCACAATGATGCGCAGCATTTTTCGGCTGGTGTGAATCTCGAACATTTTCTGGCGTTGATTAAAGCGCAGGACTGGTCGGGTATTGATGGTTTCTTGATTGATTTTCAGGAGGCTGTTTCTGCGTTGTTATATTGTGATGCGCCTGCGATTGGTGCTCCGTCGGGTTTGGCACTGGGCGGTGGCTATGAGGTGTTGGCCCATTGTGATCTCGTGATTGCTCATGCCAATTCGGTCATGGGGCTGGTGGAGCCAACGGTTGGGCTTGTGCCCGGCGGTGGCGGTGTGAAGGAAACCTATTTACGCTGGTATCAGCGCACAGGCGATTGGGAAAAAGCGGCTTGGAACTGTTTCAATCAACTGGGCTTTTCACGCACGGGAACTTCGCCTGATATGGCGGCAAAGCTTGCCTATTTTGAACCGGAGCGTGACCGTCAGGTGATGAACCGGGATCGGCTGATTGGTGAATCGCGAAATGCGATCAAGGAAATGAGCGGGACATATTCGCCTCGGTCTGTGCCTGAATTTGCGCTTGCCGGCGGCGATGTTTTTGATGCCATGGTGGCGTTCTTGGAAAAGGGCCTCGCCAAAGGCAACTTCCTGCCTCACGATGTGATTGTCGCAACAGCCATCGCCCGTATCGTCACTGGTGGAGAAGGAAGCGGAAAAACAGATGTGAGCGAAAAGGATATGTTCCGTTTTGAACGCGAAAATTTCATCTCGCTTGCTAAAACGCCCGAGACCGAAATTCGCATTGAGAGCATGTTGAGCGGGCGCGGTATCGTGCGAAACTAGCGTGCGAAGCTCAATCAATTGGGAATTACACTTGTGAGCGTTCGTGACATCTTGCTTATGGTCGCTGCTTGTGTTTTCTCTGGCTTTCAATTCAAGAAGTATCAGGAGCATTCGCAATGAAACTTTGGCATTCCCAACTTTCCCCTTTTGTCAGGAAATGCATGATTTTCGCCCATGAGGCGGGAATTGTGGATAAAATTGAGATACTTAGTGCTGCCGCCCATCACATTAATCGCGATGAGCGCATCATGGAAACAAATCCGTTGGGCAAGGTTCCAAGCATGGTGCTTGATGACGGAACGCCGATTTTTGATAGTCGGGTGATTTGTGCCTATCTTGATACCCAGCATGATGGGGATAGTCTTGTTCCTTCCGGTAGTCAGCGGTTTGATGCTGCGACCTGCGAAGCGCTGGGTGATGGAATTATGGAAGCTGCCGTTGCCAGCCGTTATGAAACGGGACTTCGTCCTCCTGAAAAACAGTGGGATAAATGGATTGAGGGTCATTTCAACAAGATTGATTCCAGCCTTGATTATCTTGAAACATGGAAAGCCGCCCGTCTTGAAGATGTTCATATTGGTTCGATGTCGGTGGTTGCGGCACTTGGGTATCTCGATTTCAGGCATCCCGACTATGACTGGCGTGCGACACACCCATATTTGAAGCAAGTCTTTGCTGATTGGTCGAAACGTCCAAGCATGATTGAAACAGATCCGGCGAAATGAAACAGCTGCTTACCGACCCTGAAGGCATAATCTCACGCGAAGAATTCTTGCGTGGGTTTAAGGCTGTATTCGCGCTGGTTTTTGTCAGTTTTGCCGTTTATTTCGGGGCGATTTTGATCACGGAATCCATGCCGGTTCATACGACAGGCATGTTGCCGTTTCTCGGCGTACCGTTGTTCTTTGCGATCATCAGTACGATGTATTTCGGATATTGTATTTATGCCAAAAGGTTGCGCGGCAAAGGTCATTCCGATGCATGGGTAAGCACCTGTCTGCTGTCCTTCTTTTTTGCGATTTCGGCGCGGTTCACTGCGGGGCAGGTAGTCAATACCGGTGCGGCAGAAGCTGCCTCTGCTGACTGGTTACCTATAGCTTTGAAAGTTGCATTTGTCGGCTTTCTTGCCCTGCATGTGGGGTTGTTGATCTGGATGACACTGATTGCAACGTCGAAAGACTAGGCTCTCTGGCCACAGGTCTTTGATCTGTAATTCCTGTTCTTTTTGAGTCGGTTATGGCTAATAGTTCAAATTATGATTCAACTAAATAACACCTCAAATAGTGGCTCTCTGTCTTGCGATGTTTTGGTCGTGGGCGCGGGCGTTTTGGGCCTGTGGGTTGCGCGTCATGCAGCGCTTGCCGGGGCGAAGGTTATTATTTGCGAAAAGCGTGAGGTTGGGGCAGGCGCTTCGGGCGGTTTTCTCGGTGCTTTGATGCCGCATATGCCTGATGGTGGGTGGCAACCCAAAAAGCAGATGCAATATGAGGCACTTTGCGATTTGCCGGAGGTTGTGGCCAGTCTTGAAAGTGATACGGGCGGGGATTGCGGTTTTCGCCGATGCGGCAGGCTGGTGCCTATGACCCATCATAAAATGCCGGAAAATGCGGAGAGGCGGGTATCGGGGGCTGCGCAGTTCTGGCTTGATACTGCTGGTAAGCAGGCGTTTGTTTATGAAAATATCGGTGTTTCTGATGTGAAGGACGATGGGTGGATGACGCCCGCTATTGCCTCTTTCGGGGCTACCTATGATGATTTTTCGGCCCGGATTAATCCTCGTAGCTATCTTGCTGCCTTGAAAACTTTCGCTGAGGAACATTGCCAATTGATCGAAGGGGCAGAAATTGTTGACCTCAATCCGGGCGAGAAATTTGTGATACTGGCCGATGACTCAAAAATTCATGCGGAACGAACGGTGGTGACGTCCGGCTATGAGGCCTATCCCATGTTGCAGCCTTTGATGGGCGCAATGAATGAAGGTAAATCCATCGGCAAGGGCGTGAAGGGGCAGGCGGTTCTGGTGCAATATGACCATGATGATACAATGCCGATTGTCTATCATGATCGTTCCTATGTTGTGCCTCACAAGGGCAATATTGTTGCTATTGGCTCAACTTCCCAGAGTGACTGGAGCGGTAAGGCCAATGAGTTTGATGAAGACAATATGGGATTTTACAAAGTGGCGATGGAGCTTGTTCCAGCACTTGCCGATGCGCCGATTATTGGCAAATGGGCAGGCGTCCGACCACGTAATACGCTGAATGGTCGTGGCACTGATCCGTTCTATGAAGCGGTGCCTGGTGCGGATGGGCTTTATGCGGTTATTGGCGGTTTTAAGATCACTCTTGGCGTCGGTCACGAGATTACACGGCGTTTAGTGGCTTCGATGTTGTCTTAAGTGTCGTTGCTGGAATAGTCTTATTTGCGAAATGGGATGATAGTTGTTCCAGTTTCTTGAAATTTAGGGAGTTCAGGCAATGAAATCCAAATCTCGTGCAGTTGTTATCGGTGGTGGTGTTGTTGGCGTATCTACGCTTTATCATCTGGCTAAAAAGGGCTGGGATGATGTGGTTCTGCTTGAGCGTAAGGAGCTGACATCCGGTTCCACGTGGCATGCAGCTGGCCTGTTACCCCTGTTCAATATGTCTTATTCCGTTGGTAAAATTCACGAGTATTCCGTGAAGTTCTATCAGGAACTTGAGAAAGAAACCGGTATGGATACCGGCTTCCGGCAGGTTTCCAATGTGCGTCTTGCGCGCACGCAAGACCGCATGGATGAATATGAATATTATATGGGCATTGCCGAAACCCTCGGCATTGAAGTGCGCCGTATGCCGATTGAGGAAATCAAACAAAAATGGCCCTATGTGAATACGGATGGGCTAATTGGTGCCATTCAGCATCCGGGCGATGGTTATATTCAACCCGCCGATCTGACGCAGGCGCTGGCGACAGGCGCGCGTAATCGCGGCGCTACGATTTATCGAAATACTACCGTTACAGGCATAGAACAGCAGGATGATGATAGCTGGATTGTGCGCACCGATAAGGGCGACATTGAGTGCGAACATGTGATTTCGTGCTCAGGGAACTTTGCTCGTCAGACTGGCGCGATGGTTGGGCTGGATATTCCGGTTATTCCGGTTGAACACCAATATATTGTCACCGAAGCGCATCCGGAGATTGTGAAATTTCGCGAAGCAGGGGGCGATGAACTCTGTGTTTTGCGTGAGGCGGACTCGTCTTGGTATATGCGTGAGGAAGCGGGTGGTTTATTGCTCGGGCCTTATGAAAAAGGTGCGCCGTGCTGCTATGTGGACGGGCCGAGTGATGAGAGCGAATACGAGCTGTTTCAGGAAGATATTGACCGGCTGATGCCCTATATCGAAACGGCGATTGAACGCGTTCCCTATTTCGGTGAGGCGGGCATCAAGAAGACCTATAATGGTGCGATTGCTTATACGCCCGATGGTAGCCCTATTGTCGGGCCTGCTTGGGACAAGAAAAATTTCTGGCTTAACGAGGGCCATTCTTTTGGTATCACCGCCGCTGGCGGTGCTGGTTGGCAGTTGGCGGAATGGATTGTCGATGGCGAACCAACCATCGATATGATGGGCGTTGATCCGCGCCGCTTTGGTCCTTACGCGACCAAGGATTACCTCAAAGAAAAGAACGAAGAAGCCTATGCCAATGTTTTCTCGGTGCATTACCCGGACGAGGAACGTATTGCGGCACGACCGCTAAAACGCACCCCATCCTATGAACGCCAAAAGGCGTTGGGGGCAGTGTTTGGTTCTGTTTATGGCTGGGAACGTGCCAACTGGTTTGCACCGGAAGGCTATGGCTTGAAAGTTGATGAGCTGGATAAACCCGATGTTTTGACAAACCACAATCACCCTAATGCGAATGACGCGGGCGAAGTGCAGGAAGTCTGGTCTTTCCGCCGCTCGAACTACCATGAGCATGTGGGCAATGAGGTGAAGAATGTCACTGAAAATGTCGGTCTGCTCGATATGTCGGCCTTTGCCAAATGTGAAGTTTCCGGCCCCGGGGCACGGGAATTTCTTGAGAGCGTTTTTGCCAACACCATTCCAAAAACAATGGGCCGGGTGGCGCTTTGTCACTTGCTGACTGCTCAGGGCGGGGTTCGTTCCGAGTTCACAGTTTATGAAATTGCACCGGGGAAATTCTATCTGGTTTCTGCCGGAGCGTTTGAGCGCCATGATCATGATACTCTGAAAAAACTGATGCCGAGTGATGGTTCGGTGCAATTTAAAGCCTATACGGAAGACTATGGCGTGTTGGTTTTAGCCGGGCCGAAATCGCGTGATGTTTTGCAAAAACTGACCGATACGGATCTATCCAATGACAGTTTCAAATGGTTGTCTGGTAAGGAAATTTCCATTGGTGAGGCGAAAGCCCATGCGATCCGTGTGAATTTTGTTGGTGAGTTGGGTTGGGAAATACATCACCCGATCGACACGCAGAATATGATTTATGATGCATTGATGGAGGCTGGAGCTGAATTCGGCATCAAGCCATTTGGTATTCGTGCCATGACAGCGATGGCGATTGAAAAGAGTTATCGGCTTATTCCACGCGAACTCTCGATTGAATATTCAGCTTATGAAAGTGGTCTGGATCGTTTCATCAAACCGGCAAAACAATTTATCGGACGCGATGCGCTTTTGGCGCGGCATGAAAAAGGCGATGATTGGAAATTGGTCACCATGGAAGTATTGGGCACAACGGATGTGGATGCCAGAGGGTCCGAAGCGATTTATTCCGGTGACCAGCTGGTCGGACGCGTTACCAATGGTAGCTATGGTTGGCGTGTGGGGAAATCTTTGGCTTTGGCAATGGTGCGACCGGAACATGCTGCGGTTGGAAACGAACTTGAAATTCGTATTCTGGGTCAACGCTATAAATCCATTATCGTGGAAGAAAGCCCGTTTGATCCACAAAATGAATGCCTGCGTTCTTGAATAATCGTTGTTGTGAGATCGGGATTTTCTGACTATCCTGTCCTTATCGAGTCGATTTGATGGGGCCAAATTGGGATTTGTACTTGAAATTATCTGCCGTGCATTCACTCTAATCTTTTTTTCAGGGTTGGTTGCTGGAAACGCGTGGGCTTTTGTTGATGATGCACCGAAACGTGCGGTTGAAATTACTTCCGGGCTTTCGGCTGCCCGATGGCGTTTGTTAGAAGATGGGCTAGAGATCATTCAGACGCGAACGGCGTCGGGCACCATCTTTTCTGCGTTTAGGATATCGCCCGATAAATTTACTTTCAGAATTGGTACGCAGCAGCATCCGAAGGGAGAGCGTGCGGCGCATATTGGCCCGAGGCTGGATGCGGTGTTGGTGATCAATGCCGGGTTTTTCGGCATGGGTAAGAACGGAAAACTTTTTCCCGTGGGCCTGATGAGTGCGGCTGGTGTTCCTAACGGCAAAGCATGGCGCACATCAGGCGGCTATCTGATTTTTGGGGAGAGAACGCTTATTCGGCCATCCGATAAAGGCGTGCCTCATTCTTCCGCGGAATTTGTGCAATCAAAGCCGGTGTTGATTGAACCTGGCGGGCGGTGGGCGATGAATACCAATTCAAATATTCGTAAAAAACGCAGTCTTTTTTGCCTGCAACGCGATGGTAAAATCATTATTTCACTGGTCACAGGGGCGGGCTTGAGCCTCTATGAGGCTGGGTGGTTACTGCGTTCGCCGAAGGATGGCGGGTATTTCAATTGCGATTCTGCGATTGCTATGGATGGCGGCGGCTCGACCCAAACATGGGTGAGGGGCTATCCGGAACTTTCCTATCGCGGGGTTTCGCCAGTGCATAACTTTTTGATCATGCAACGGAAATAATCATCTCTCCTGCAAAGGCGGCTTGCCGTACATTTCGCGGTAGCATTTGGAAAAATGCGAAGCTGATATGAAGCCGCAGGCGATGGCCACATCAACCACGGGCAGGGTGGATTGAATGAGCAAATGGCGGGCGCGATCCAGCCTTATTTCCAGATAATAACGGGCTGGTGAACGGCCCATATGCTGGTGAAACAAGCGCTCAATCTGACGCCGGGAGAGGCCCACATATTTTGCAATATCCACCAATGGCAGGGGTTCGGAAATATTGGCTTCCATGAATTCAATGATCGAGAGCACTTTGGCATTTTGAACGCCGAGGCGCGCGCGTAATGGCAGGCGCTGACGATCCGTGGGGCTGCGCACCCTATCGGTGAGGGCCTGTTCGCATACGCTGTTGACGATTTCGTCGCCATGATCTCTGGCAATCATCGAGAGCATCATATCGAGAGAAGCGGTGCCCCCGGCGCAAGTCCAGATATTGCCATCAATTTCATAAAGATCGGCATAGACTTCGGCGGTAGGGAATTTTTCGGCGAAACCGGGCAAGTTCTCCCAGTGGATGGCGCAACGCTTGCCGTTTAACAGGCCAGCTGCAGCCAGAAGATAAGCGCCGGTGCATAGGCCGGCGACGGTTACACCGCTGTTTTTATTCTCGCGCAGATAAGCGTAGAGCGATTTGTTTTCCACTTTCTCCACATCGATACCGGAGCATAAAAATGTGATCGCCGGGCGCATGGAGCTGGATAATGCCTGACGTTCCTGCTTCAAATCTCGGGTGACTGCGACTTCGATGCCGTTTGATGCGCAAACGGCATTGCCGTCAAGCGATGCTAGTCGCCATTGGTAATAATCATACCCCAGCATTCTATTTGCGATGCGCATCGGCTCAATTGCCGTTGCGAATGCGATCATTGAAAAATCGGGTACGAGAAAAAATACGACCGAACACACAGTTCTATTGTCCATGACAGAAAATTCCATGGCTGCACTTTTGCGCCTAATCGACATTTGCAAATTTTTATAGATTTGCAATCAAAATATTTCAAATTGCGAAATTATTTTTGTGGTTGGCTAAAGAGCAACTCTGCCTGAACCAGCATATGCTGGTGGGCAAGATCAGTGAGGGCGTGGTTTGGAACGGGAATTCGCCTCAGAGCTATGTCGTTGATTACGCAGTTGAATGAGGTCTCTGGTGGCATTCTTTCGATTGTATCCACCAAATCAATCACCAGATCAATCTGGTGGCGCTCTACGATTGGCCATTCGATAATGCCGCGCCCGTATAATTCAATTTTTCCCTTTAATGCAGGTGGGCAGGTGGCGATCAATTTGTTGTTTTCTACCATTAGAGTCGTTTGATCGTCTGCAATTAGGGCGGCATTCTCACCGGCGCGGCCGAGTAATTCCAGCGCCAGTAGGGATTTTCCACTGCCCGATGGGCCACGGATGAGACATCCGGTGTTTCCTAGCTTGATGGATGTGGCGTGGATCGTGGACATCATTGTTGCTCCATTGAACGCAGCTTTATCATGGCCAGAATTCCGAATGCCGGGCCGATTGCGAGACCCGCAAGGACGGTCGGCCAGCCGAACATTGTTGCCAGCTCCGGGGTTATTTGTACGGTAACAAATGTCAGGGCGAAACCCAGTGCGGTTTGAAATGTCATCAGGCTGCCGATCTGATCTGGCGGGGAGGCATCGGCAACGAGAGCGGAAAACTGCGCTGAGTCTGGTATGATGGTTATTCCCCAGATGATAACGATGGCAAACGTTATCCAGACAGGGCCGCCGAAGGTTGCTGCCGTTGCAAGGGCTGCCGTTCCGCTTAGAACCATGGCGATGATGGTGACTTCTGCTTTGCCGATTTTGTCGGCGATTTTTCCGGCAAAGAGGCAAGCGATCCCGCCTGCGCCAATTGCAATGAAGGCCGTTAGTTTGGAGAGCCATTCGGCATCAGAAGCTGGTAATGTCGCGGAGTATGAAACAGCAGTGGCGGCTGCTACCCATGCCCACATGGCGTATAGTTCCCACATATGGCCGAGATATCCGGCATAGGCGAGGCGCACGCGTTTGTTTGTCCATGCGCTTGCGATCACCTTTGGGTTGAACTTTGGAGCGATGGTGTGATGGGGGCCGAGCGAGATCATCAGACACAGGAAACCGGCGAGAATTGCTGCGGATGAGGCAATGATAACGGTTAGTCGCCAGTCAGAACCGCCGCCAAGAGCGATCAGGTGGGGGGCTGCAGAACCAAGGGTGAGCGCGCCGACCAATGCGCCGACGAGAAAACCGCGATCCTTGTCGCCCCAGCCAACGGCGATTTTCATTCCCACGGGATAAACACCTGCCAATAAGGCTCCGGTGACCACGCGAGCGGTGATTGCGATAGCGCTGCCTGGTTCTGTGATCAGTAAGACGGCATTGATCAAGCCTGCGCCTATCGCGGAGATGGCGAACACACGGCGCGGGTCATAGCGGTCTGCTAAGCCGAAGACCGCTGATGCCAATGCTCCAATGACAAAACCTGCCTGTACACCGCTTGATAACGCTGCTTGTCGAAATGGGGAAAGGTCGGCTTCGCGCATCATATCAGGCAAGATGGCTGCGGATACGAACCACAGGCTCATTGCCATGACTTCGGCCAATAAGAGCAGGGTGATGGATTTTAGTTTCATCAAATGACTTTAGGCAAAAGAAAAGGGCCGCGAAAGCGGCCCCTTAAAACATTTAAGTGAATTGTTGTCGTTTTAGCTGCAACCGCTTGTAGCACCGCAGGTGTCACATTTTTCGCAAGTGCCGTTTCTCACCATGGTGAAATTCTGGCATTCGCCACAGGAGTTTCCTGTGTAGCCCTGCATTAGGGATCTTGCCCGTTGATGCTCTGCGCTTGGTTGAGCAACTTTCTTCACGAAGGATTCAACCACTTGCTCTTCAACTTGAACAACAGGTGATAGATCCCGTTTGAAAGCCACGGATTCTTCTTCCAAGATAACCATTGGTTCGGTGTTGAGATTGGCAGCGATTGCTTCCACCCGTCCACTCAAACCACCGGCGCTTGTGCCAATGGCTGTCACTGGTGTTCCTGAGGTTGAGGGCGTTGCCGCACTGCCCGCAGGCTCTTCGGTCGGTGTTTTTACGACTGAGAGTTTATGTCCCCGGGTGAGCCCGGAGGATACCACCTCGGCCTTACCTTCTTCGACACCTTTGCCCAGAGACGTATTCGAAAAGTTGGACGTATCCACATGGGCCAGATCGTTACGACCCAGATAGGAAATGGCCAACTCGCGGAATATGTAATCCAGAATGGAGGTTGAGTTTTTAATGGCATCATTGCCAATCACCATGCCGGCTGGTTCGAATTTTGTGAAGATGAAAGCCTCCACATATTCTTCCAGAGGAACGCCATATTGGAGCCCGAGAGAGATCGAGATGGCGAAGTTGTTCATCATGGCACGGAAGGCTGCGCCCTCTTTGTGCATGTCGATGAAGATTTCACCAATGCGACCATCATCATATTCACCGGTGCGTACATAGACCTTATGGCCGCCCACATTGGCTTTTTGGGTATAGCCTTTGCGGCGGTCCGGCAATTTTTCGCGGCTGCGGATTACTTTTTCAACAATGCGCTCAATAATTTTCTCAGCGATTATCGGAACCTGTGCAGCCTTAGGTGCTTCGATCAAATCTTCCAATGCATCCTCGTCGTCATCATCTTCAACCAATGATGCGTTGAGAGGTTGTGAAAGTTTTGAACCGTCACGATAAAGCGCGTTGGCTTTAACGCCCAGTTTCCATGAAAGCATGTAGGCGTCTTTGCAATCCTCAATGCTTGCCGAATTTGGCATGTTGATGGTTTTGGAGATTGCACCGGAAATGAAGGGCTGTGCTGCTGCCATCATGCGAATGTGGGCTTCGACTGACAAATAGCGTTTGCCGATACGGCCGCACGGATTGGCACAATCGAAGACCGCGTAATGCTCTTCTTTCAGGCCCGGTGCACCTTCCAATGTCATGGCGCCGCAGCACCACAAATTGGCAGCTTCTACTTCGTCCTTGGTAAAGCCCATGCCTGCCAGCATGTCGAAGCTAAAATCTTCCAATTGTTCAGCTGTGAAGCCTAGAACATCTGTGCAGAATTCTGCGCCAAGAGTGTACTGGTTGAAGACAAATTTGATGTCGAAGGCAGAGCCGAGGCCTGCTTCAATCGCTTCGATCTTCTCATCGGTGAAGCCTTTGTCTTTCAATGCGCCATGGCTGATGGCATTGGCGCCCTTAAGGGTGCCACGACCAACTGCATAATTGATGATTTCTGTGACTTCACCTTCATCATAGCCAAGTGTACTTAGGGCTTCAGGCACCGCCTGATTGATGATTTTGAAATAACCGCCACCGGCAAGTTTTTTGAATTTCACCAGAGCAAAATCAGGTTCAATGCCTGTGGTGTCGCAATCCATCACCAGACCAATTGTGCCTGTTGGCGCAATCACTGTGGATTGAGCGTTGCGGAAACCGTGCTTTTCGCCAAGTTCCACCGCTTTATCCCATGCAGCTCTTGCGTGGGTAACGAGGCGTTTGTCTTTAAGCGATGCGTGGTCCAGCGGCACTGGCAAAACGGAAAGGGCGTCATAGCCGCTTTCATTGCTGTGGGCAGCGTTGCGATGGTTTTTAATTACCCGCATCATGTGATCTTTGTTTGGTTCATAGGCCGAGAAGGGGCCTAGTTCACCTGCCATTTCGGCAGAGGTCGAATAACAAACCCCTGTCATGATTGCGCTGATGGACCCGCAAATTGCGCGGCCTTCATCTGAATCGTAAGGGATACCAGCCGTCATCAACAAGCCGCCGATATTGGCAAAGCCAAGGCCGGTAGTGCGATATTCGTATGAGAGCTTGGCAATCTGTTTTGACGGGAATTGAGCCATCATCACGGAGATTTCCAGAACGATCATCCACAGACGAGTGGCATGTTCGAAGCTTTTGATATCGAATCTTTTATCTTTTTTGCGGAACTGCAACAGGTTCAATGAAGCAAGGTTACAGGCCGTATCATCCAGGAACATATATTCTGAACATGGATTGGAAGCGCGGATCGGACCGCCTTCCGGGCAAGTGTGCCAATCGTTCATTGTGGTGTTGAAGTGGAGGCCCGGATCAGCCGATGCCCAGGCGGCATTGCCGATCTGTTCCCAAAGGTCTCTTGCTTTTAGCGTCTTCATAACGGAGCCATCGCGGCGTGCGGTAAGGTCCCAGTCGCCATCGGCTTCAACTGCTCTGAGGAACTCGTCTTTGATTGAAACTGAGTTGTTTGAGTTCTGACCTGATACGGTCAGATAGGCTTCTGAATCCCAGTCGGTATTATAGACCGGGAATTTGATGTCCACATAGCCCTGACGTGCCAATTGAATGACGCGACTGGTATAATTTTCAGGAACGGAAGCGCGCTTTGCTGCGCGTACTTCGCGTTTTAGTGCCGGGTTTTTAGCTGGATCGAAACAATCGCCGCCGGAGCCTTTGCAATTGACGCAAGCTTTCATAATAGCGGTCATGTGTTTGGAAATTACTTTGGAGCCTGTGACAATTGCTGCCACTTTCTGCTCTTCTTTGACCTTCCAGTTGATATACTCTTCGATGTCTGGATGGTCGATATCAACCACAACCATTTTAGCAGCGCGTCTCGTCGTGCCGCCGGATTTAATGGCACCTGCGGCACGGTCGCCGATTTTCAGGAAGCTCATCAGACCGGAAGATTTTCCGCCGCCTGATAAGGATTCATTTGCACCACGAATATAAGAGAAGTTTGAACCTGTACCGGAGCCATACTTAAAGAGGCGGGCTTCACGTACCCAAAGGTCCATGATGCCGTTTTCATTGACCAGATCATCATCCACGGACTGGATGAAGCAGGCATGAGGCTGCGGGTGCTCGTAAGAAGATTTGGATTTGACCAGTTTGCCGGTTTTATGATCCACATAATGGTGTCCCTGAGCAGGGCCATCAATACCGTATGCCCAATGAAGGCCGGTATTGAACCATTGTGGGGAGTTTGGAGCTACTTTTTGGGTGGCGAGCATATAGCAAAGCTCGTCAAAGAATGCGCGGGCGTCTTCTTCGCTGTCGAAGTAGCCGCCTTTCCAGCCCCAATAGGTCCATGTGCCTGCCAGACGGCTGAAAACCTGTCTTGCATCCATTTCAGAGCCAGTGCGCTCTTCTTTTGGTAATTTTGCCATGGCTTTTTCATCTGGCTCGGAACGCCACAACCATGAAGGAACGCTGTTTTCTTCAACTTTTTTCAGAATTTTAGGCACGCCGGCCTTGCGGAAGTATTTCTGGGCCAAAATATCACTCGCAACTTGGGAGAATGCGCGAGGAACTTCGATGTTTTCCAGTTTAAATACGATGGACCCGTCCGGATTGCGGATCTCACTTGTAGCCCGACGAAACTCGATAGCTTCGTATGCAGACTGGTTCTCTTTGGTATAGCGCCGCTCTATGCGCATGGTTAGTCCCTTTCAAATTTCATCTAGTTGCTAAATTTGAAACGCACATCACTGTGCAACACAAATTTGGCAATATTCTGCCGAATGCGGCCATCCACTGACCGGCTCTACAGACCTGTTTGTTTGTTCCATTACCCCGAAAGCACGCTAAACGTGCCGTACGCCCCGTTTTGATATCTGCCCGTCGGAGAAATGGTTTGGGCCATTTTTTTCCAACTTTTAGTATAAGACAAATACCAGACGAAATCTATATCTTGTTATTATCATCAGCGTAAACACTAAATATTGTGTTAACCTGACTATTAACCGAAAAATTTCCCTTAAAAAAAACCTTGTGGAAAATTTCCTTAACTCAACTCTTTGCTTACTGAATTAACCCCCGAAACCCTGCTCAATATAAATTTCGGCACAAAAATGCCATCAACGGATTTGCACAAACAATCAGTTGCATACTCGTTACGAACTATATGAAGAGGTTGATGGGGGAACTCCCCGTTTGCACGCAAATAGCCTCTATTTCAATTAAAACCCCGACTACCTGGTGCAAGTTACCAACCTGACGCCATTAAAACTCAATGACGCTACTTAACGTTTGTAGTGGTAGTCCAATCTGCTTTTGAGCGTCAAGATATTGTTTTGAATTAAATCAAAAAAACCACATCTTGTGTTTTTTGTGTGAATTACGAGGAAAACCACAAAAAAATTATTAAGCAAATAAATCAAACAATTAGCCCTATATCGGGGATTTTAGTGGAAAATAACCTATTGCGTTGTCAAAAAAATTGAGTCTCAACTACTGATATCTGGGCTTGTTGGGAAATGCTTCGGCAAAGGAGCAGTTTTAAAGGGATTTGGCCGGAAAAAAGCGAGAATCGTTCCGTATGCGAATTCATTTGGCCGAAGAATCATCAAACTGGAATCTCGGCCGAAATCTCGAATCGTCTGCTAAATTTATTTGCTGGTTTTTATCTTGGCCCTGCTGCCGAATCCTGCGGCAAGCAAAAAGAAGAATGAGCCAAGCAGGAAGAAAGAGCCGGGGAAATATACCGGTGCTGCATTGCTGGTGAAATAGGCGAACAAGGCGGTGGCCATTGCCGGGCCAATGATTGCCGAAAGGCCGGTTACGCCGGTTAAAGCGCCTTGCAGATACCCCTGCTCTGATTCGTCGATCTGATGCGAAGCCATGGCCTGTAGGGCAGGGGTGGCGCAGCCCCAACCAATGATATGAGGGACAATGCCCCAAAAGCCCACGGCGCCAATCGTGTTGAACGACAATATTGAATAGAGGAACGCGCTGGAGGTCATGCCGAAAACCATGACTTTCATTTCGCCGAATCGTTTCACCACCCGTGCGACCAGAAATCCTTGCACGAAGACGAAGCATATTCCGACCAGAGCCAGTGAATATCCGGCTTCCTTCATGCCCCAGCCATATTGCTCCTGAGTGAACAGCACCCAGATTGATTCCATCCCCCGCTCCATGGTGGTTGCAAAGAAAAGAGCAAGGCCAAGCATTAGGAGAATGTTGTTTTTGGTCAGCCAGGATATGGAGGATAGGGGATTGGAGAGAGCAAGGCTCTTTTTGCTGCGTTTTTCCTTCGGATGGGTTTCGCGCAGCATGAATATGCCAAAGATGACATTAAGAAGGGATAGACCTGCGGCGCAATAAAAGGGCAAGCGCAAATCCATCTCGCCCAACAAGCCGCCAGCTATGGGGCCAATGATAAAGCCGATGCCGAAGGCTGCACCAATCAGGCCAAATCCTGCGGCGCGGTTCTCCTTGGTGGTGACATCAGCCACGTAGGCATTGGCAATCGACATGGATGAGGCCAGCGCGCCACCAAGCATGCGGCCAAAAATCACCCATTCCACGCTGGGGGCGAATGCCAGAAGGATATTATCGAGGCCGAGAGCAGTAAGCGCGATCAGCATAACGGGCTTGCGCCCATACCGATCGGATAATCCACCCAAAAGGGGCGCAAAAACAAACTGCATCAGCGAATAAGCCACTGCCATGACGCCGTAAATGGCAGCGGTTTCAGAAACCGTGCCGCCGGAAAGTTCCTTGATCAATGCGGGCAAGATAGGCCAAGACAGCCCAACACCCATCATGTTGATCATGACGGTAATTAATACGATGATCAGGCTGGCATTCAGCATGTGGAGGGTTCTGCGGAGCGCTTAGCCGTCTTTTTTACCGGAAATCGGTTCTGCATAGGTTAGGTCCATGTCCCATGGGAAATAAATCCATGTGTCCTGAGAAACCTCGGTTACATAAGTATCGGCAATCGGTTCGCCGAGGGGTTTTGCATATACTGTTGCGATATGGGCTTCGGGAAGGATTTCGCGCACGATTTTTGCGGTTTTGCCTGTGTCCACCAGATCATCGATGACCAGAATGCCTGCGCCCTTGCCGCCGGAAGCTTTAATAACACCTTCGGAGATGCCCTTGATAACGTGCAGGTCGCCTTGATCTTTATAGTCGTGATAGGAGGCGATGCAGATGGTTTCGATATTGCGAATGCCTAGTTCGCGGGCAATGATTGCTGCCGGTACCAGTCCGCCACGGGTGATTGATACAATTGCCTTCCATTCTCCATTAGCATCGCTAATGCCTGCCAGACGCCATGCGAGCGCTTTGCAATCGCGGTGAAACTGGTCCCATGAAACGGGAAATGCTTTGGGGGCGGATGCTGACATGGAATATCCTTTGGAAGGTTTGGGATAAAGAAGCGTTCTATAGGGTGGCGCGGAGTTTCTCAACGGTCATTGCATGCTATTTTGTGGAATAGTTCTGCGGGGGAATTTGAGAAATCAAAATGGAAGCTGTAAACTGGGTGAAACTATAACTCAAAAAGGTATTTCCCGTGATCACCAAAACTCATATTCAGACCATGGCCCGATATAATTGCTGGCAAAATCAAAGCCTGTTTCGTGAAGCCGATGCGTTGGGCGAAGACGAGCGCAGAAAAGAGCGGGGCGCATTCTTTGGTTCCATTCATCGCACGCTTAGTCATTTGATATGGGGTGATATGATGTGGATGCATCGGTTTTCCGGAAGTCCATTGCCTGAAAATATCGCTATCGGTGAGTCTGGGGAGTTGGTTCCTGACTGGCAGGATCTAAAAGCACGCCGCAGCGATATGGATGCTCATATCTTGAAATGGGCAGATGGGGTGGCTGAAGATGTTGCCGAAGGTGATCTCACTTGGTTTTCAGGTGCATTGGGCCGCGAAGTCTCAAAGCCAAAGGGTTTTCTAATTACGCATTTTTTCAATCACCAGACCCATCATCGCGGGCAAATTCACGCAATGATTACGGCGGCAGGTGGCAAGCCAGACGATACGGATTTATTCTTTATGTCAGATAAGATTGAGCATCGGGCGCTTTGAGCCCAAACTGTTAGATGCTGTTGAGTTGCACGAACGTCGGCACTGAATGGTTAGGAGGGGTTCAATCCGGCCCTCCCACGCGGGAGCTTTTCTGAAATGCGCTAGCGCTTCGCATAGTCCACCATCAGAGCCCCAAGCTCCTCGCTAGTTTCCGGGAACCGGGCAAAACTGTGCACTGCTGGAACGCTCGACCATGAAAGCTTTTCTTCCGTCATCAGTTCGACGAAAGGCTCAAACCACGTTAGGTCATCAAGCACAGACGCGCGTAAATTCACTCGAGTGTCTGCACCTTTGATACGTGTGAATATGAAATTCAAGCACTTAGCGCAAAAGTTGTGCTCTCGTTGTTCAGTCCGCAAGCCCCCAGTCACAAGTTCACCGGTTACCGAGAAGCCCTCGGTTGGGAACATCGCCGTCAAAGAGTAAGCGCTCGCGCAGAGCTTTTGGCAATCGTTGCAGTGACACGCAAGCGTTAGAAGCGGTTGTTCGGTCACGCGGACGTGCACCGATCCGCAAAGACATGAGCCTTCTATAGGGAGTTGAGGAGTGTTCATTGTAAAATTCCTTCTCAAGGGGGCTTGCTACGTCTAGCAGGCATTCGAACATCTGTCCTAGATGACCGCTTTGCTGACATTCGAATAGCTTATTTGCTGGAATTACCGTTCAAAACTAACTGATTTCCGTTTTGAACACTTAATTCTTCTTGCCTAATTCCTCAAATAACTGGGCAATGGCAGCGATTGCTGCATCGGCTGCGTCTTCGCTTCTTGAGCGCACCAGAATTTGGGTGGTGTAGTTTTCACCGTCAAAGCGCGGATAGGAACCGATGGCGGTTTCGGGGTGCGCCTTCTGGATGGTAGTAAGGCCATCGCCAATGGTGCCTTCGCCGAACGGGCTGTCGATTGATTTTGTTAGCAGTTGTACGCCGGATTTAAGGCCGGGGGCTAATGCATCGACCATGGCTTGGAAAATTGCCGGAACGCCTGCCATCACATAAACATTGCCGATGTGAAAACCGGGGGCCATGGAAACCTTGTTTTCGATTAGCTCAGAGCCATCGGGCAATCGTGCCATGCGTTTGCGCGCGGTGGTGAATTCCATATCGCGAGCTTTGTAATGAGGTTCCAGAATGGCCATGGCGCGTGGATCATGATTGATGCCGACGCCAAAGGCTACAGCAATTGCATCGGCGGTGATGTCGTCATGGGTCGGGCCGATGCCGCCAGAGGTAAAGACGTAATCATATTCGCTGCGTAATTCATTGACCGCTTTAACGATGGCGTCCTGATCATCGGAAACGATGCGCGCTTCTTTTAGGTCAATGCCCTTGAGGGTGAGGAAACTTGCCAGATAGGCAATGTTTTTATCCTTGGTGCGGCCTGATAAAAGTTCGTCACCAATGGCAAGGATTGCAGCTGTTACGATTTCGCTCATTATCTGCAATCCTTTTTTTGATGGTGCGGGCACCGGGACTTGAACCCGGACGACCAAAGTCGAGGGATTTTAAGTCCCTTGCGTCTACCAATTCCGCCATGCCCGCATATGATGTTTTGCTAAACGACCTTCTCCCAATAATCAAGCTATATAAGGCGCAAGATCAATGCTTGGGGTCCTTTATCGGAAAGGATACCCGGGCGACGAGGCCCCGGTGTTCGCGCCCGTTGAAAAGGTCGAGACTGCCGCCAAACAATTTGGCGATTTCAGATACAATTGCCAGACCCAGACCTGCGCCTCCGGTTTCTTTGTGAGAAGTTGGGGAAGATGCTGACGGAGGGATGACTGCCACGCGGGAAAAGCGTGCCCGTACCTGCACCCGAAGTTCCACCGGAATACCCGGACCGTCGTCTTCCACTTCCAGCACTGCAACGCCGGGGTAGGAGAAAACCCGTACGGTAATTTCCCGTTCTGTGCCTGAATATTTAATCGCGTTTTCTATCAAATTGCCGACCAGTTCTTCGATCAGCATCTCGTTGGCTTCACAAAACACCGGGCCATCGGAGTGAAAACCCAGATCGTCGTTTTTGGTTGCTGCCATTTGGAGATGTTTCTCGGTCATCCGTTTGGCAATTTTTGATAAATCGATATGGGTTGTCTCGGTGCGGTGAGAACCGGCTTGGTCTACGCGGGCAAGCAGGAGTAATTGGGATAATATCCGCTCTGCATGAATGACCGCCTCGTCGCCAATTTTTGCTGCAGCCTTTGCTTCTTTAAGGGTTTTTGCGCGTGAGGTGAGTGCCAGCTGGGTTTTGATGATCGTTAAAGGTGTGCGCAATTGATGGCTGGCATTGCCGGTGAAATTTCGAAGGGCCTTGAGCGCGCTGTCGAGCCTGCCCATGAAGCTGTTAATGGTATCCATCAGTCCACCAACCTCGGTTGGAACTCGATGATCGATAGAGTGCAATTCGTCGGGACTGCGCCGGTTTATGGCTTCCTGCAACCCTTTGAGAGGGCTTAGGGACTTGGTGACTGCGAACCAGATGATAATAAAAACAACAATATATATGATGACAAAACGAATAGCAGATCTGATCAGAAAATCATTGGAAAGTTGGCGACGGGCATCTGTGGTCTCCGCGACAATGACCCTGTATTTGACCGTTAGATTTCCTGATGAAGCGGTGGTTGCATAAATTGCTGCGCGGAATTCCGTCCGTTGGAAGGAAAAATCAACAAATGCAAGTTTTTGATCTGTAACCTTTGAGTTATGGGGGGTTAAGAGCAATTCATAGCCAGTGATGAATGTTCCATCCATGGTTTCTATTCGATAATAAACCTGATCTTGTGCTGTTGATGTCAGCATGTTGAAGGCAACTTTAGGAACATCTACCTCTAGTGCGCCAGTCTTATTAAGCACCACTCTGTCAGCTATGACAGTGGCAACGCTTGCTAAAACTTTATCTGACACCGTGTTGGTGGTATTCACGATGTTTCTGTGCACATCAGTTAGAGACAATAAACCGATCACGATAGCTGGAATTAACAACCATAATACAAGCCGCAGCCGTAGAGAATATCTGCGGGAGCCACGATTGCCGATCCTATTCCTGAACGCCATTTATTCGTTTCCGTCATATTGGAGGTAATATCCAAGCCCCCGGGCTGTACGGATGGTTACGTTGTGGGCTGCCAGTTTTTTGCGCAGGCGGCTGACATATTGTTCGATGGCATTGTCGGAAATATCTTCATCGAAGCCTGAAAGCGAATCCATAAGCTGGGCCTTGGAAACAACCCGGCTGGAGTGCAGCATCATGGTTTCAAGCACGCTCAGTTCGCGGGCCGACACTTCAAGCGGGCCTTTTGAGGTGAAGACGCTTCGTGATTTCATGTCGAAGGTTACCGGGCCGAATTCCAAAATCGATTGATGCTGGTTGCTTTGCCGGCGCAAAAGAACGCGGATGCGCGCTTCAAGCTCGGTGATTTCAAATGGTTTGGTCAGATAATCGTCGGCGCCCATATCGAGACCAATGATACGATCATCCAGTGCTCCTCTGGCGGTGAGGATGAGTACGGGGGTGGTGTTTTGTCGAGCGCGCATGGATTTTAGCACTTCAAGGCCATCCATTTGTGGCAGGGACAAATCCAGTATCATCAAATCATAATTTTGTGCTTCAACGACCGCTTCGGCTGAAACGCCGTCGCCCACGATATCGACGGCATAGCCGTTTTGGCTGAGAATGGTACTCAGGCCATCGGCAAGCGCGGGGTTATCTTCAGCGACCAGTATTCGCATGGTATTTTTCTGTTTTCACAATTTTTGCAGCACATTCCTAAAACCTATATTCATAGTGATGGCTTTTGGCTCAATCTGCAAATGGTTATGGATTCTTGGTTTAGAGGGTGTTGGAAAGCACTTTTTGAAACAGCTCCAAATCAATATTGCCGCCGCTTAGAATAACGCCCACGCGTTTGCCTGCCATCTTGTCGCGCTCTTGCGTGAGGGCTGCAAGGGAGGCGGCTCCCGCTCCCTCGGCCACGTTATGGGTATCTTGATAAAGGGCGACGATTGCGTCTCGAATTTCCTGTTCGCTTACCCGCACAATGCGCTCGCAACCCTTCCAAATGATGTCCATGGCGCCTTCTTGTGGTGTTTTGCAAGCCATGCCATCGGCGAAGGTGTTGGCGCTGTCGGTGGTGATTATCCGGTTGTTTTCGAAAGATTGGGCGTAAGCATCCGCGTTTTCAGAAACAACACCAACAATTTTGGTTTTTAAGCCAAGAAGGTCGCGCACGGTGATCATGGCACAAACGCCGGAGCCCTGACCAATCGGCACATAGACCGTGTCGAGATTTTCTACGTGGCTGAATAATTCGTGGGCATAGGTTGCAACGCCCAGCACCAGCGATTTGTGAAAGGAAGGTATCATCGATAAGCCTCGGCTTTCGCTTAGCTCTATTGCAGCCGCGCATGCCTCGTCAAAATCCTTGCCGGAGATGATGAGTTCTGCGCCGAATGCTTCCATGGCGCGATTTTTTTCTACGCTGTTTCCTTCGGGCACCAAAATGGTGACAGGGACGCCGGCCTTGGTGGCGGCGCGTGCAATGCTCTGGCCGTGATTTCCTCTTGTGGCGGTGATCAGACCCGATGCATCGGGGTGTTGCTCCTTGAAATGATTGAGATAAACGCAGCCGCCACGCACCTTGAAGGCCCCAATGGGGGTGTGATTTTCATGTTTAACCCAAATTTCTGCACCCACACGGGCGCTCAGTACCGGCCATTGAATTTGTGGTGTGGGGTCGAGATTGGCATAAACGATTTCGGAGGATTTGTTAAGTTCGTCTAATGAAAACAGCATTTTATATTCTTTGTCTGATGTGTTGAATTATATTTTGGCAGGAATTTACTTGGTTCTTAGGGTGGCATGAATGGCTTTTTTTTCAAAGTTATGATTTGTCGTGCGATCTTTTCCTGAGCCATCCTGGACGTATTCGGAAAATATATATCAATCGTTGTGTGAATTCCAAAATAATTCATTGGTTGTCAGGTAATTGTCAGTTTGGTGTGTTTGAGTTGGCTTGTGAATGGATTTGGGGGTTGATTCTACTAATATATAAGATCCCATTTTTTCGTTGTTAACGAGGCTCTCCTTACCTTGAGAAAGGATGGAGGCGGAGAAACTGGATTTAATTTCCCTGCTTCACTCACTTGTCTGTGGCTGCTTTCGCTAGTCCGTTTTTTTTGTATATTGATACTGTGCTCTACGCGGTGTCGCGTGCAATTCGAGGATGCCCGCTTGCAAATTTTGTAAGGTGGCCGTGAATGTTGATGACGTGGTTTATGGGTCATTCCATGTTGTTGCGATTAACAGATGAGTGAAGGAATAGTCGGCGGCTGAGCGGGGTATGCGGCCGCCGACTATATTTGCTTTATCGACATTTACTTCTTCAGCTAAAATCTTCTGGTTTCATTTCAGGCTCCCTGTTGTTGCGCATAACTATTGGGATGAACTTCCATGTATCCTTTAAAAAACACCAAAAAAATATCTGGCGGAAATCTATGCTTGCGCTAAGGTAATTTTTTGACGGGAGTACGGGAGCAGGGAATGCCTGATGTCATCAAGGCATATGTGAGGATAGTAGACGCAACAAACCAGAAGGTCGGGCAGTTTGCCATGTATCTGGTTGTTGTCATGCTCATCGTGCTTTTTTATTCCACGATTTCTAAAAATTTCTTTGATCCGTCCCTTTGGACGCTGGAAGTGGCGCAGTTCATTATGGTTGCCTACTATCTGCTGGGCGGTGGTTATACGCTGCAAAATGGCAGTCATGTGCGCATGGATTTGGTTTATGGTGGATGGTCTCCAAAAACCAAGGCTGCGGTGGATTGTTTTACCATTTTATTCCTGATTTTTTATCTGGGTATCCTGCTTCGCGGAGGGATTTCCAGCACGACCTATGCCCTTGAATATGGCGAGCGGGGCCGCTCTATCTGGCGGCCTTATATGGCTCCGATCAAAATTATTGCCTGTATCGGTATCCTGTTGATGCTGGCGCAGGCTGTGGCTGAATTGTTCAAGGATATCGCAAGGCTCAGGGGTGTCGAGATTGGTATCCGGCCAGCCGAAGATGAGATCAGAAAAGAGCAGGGCGAGGAAAGTTCCCAGTGAGTTATAATTTTATTGCCCTTCTAATGTTTGCCTCCATGATGGCCATGTTGATTTCCGGTCAGCGCGTGTTTGGTGCGATTGGAGCTGTGGCGGTGATTGCCTCTGTTGCTCTTTGGGGCGATGGTGGGTTTGAACTTGCCTTCACGGCATCCATGAAGCTGATGAAATGGTATCCGATGCTGACGCTGCCCCTGTTTATTTACATGGGCTATATGCTGTCTGAATCGGGTATCGCCGATGATCTCTACCGAATGTTTCACGTCTGGTTTGGCAATCTGAGTGGCGGGCTCGCGATAGGGACCGTGCTGTTAATGGTAGTGATTTCCGCCATGAATGGTCTCAGCGTTGCGGGGATGGCGATTGGTGCGAGTATTGCGCTGCCGGAATTGTTGCGGCGGGGTTATGACAAGATCATGGTCACCGGGGTGATTCAGGCGGGGTCGTCGCTGGGTATCCTTGTGCCGCCATCAGTGGTGCTGGTGCTCTACGGCATGATTGCACGCCAGCCGGTTTCCCAATTATGGATGGCGGGAGTTTTTCCCGGCCTGATGATGGCTTCGATGTTTATCATTTACATCATTGTGCGCTGTAAAATTCAGCCCGAGCTTGGCCCTCCCATATCTCGCGAAGAACTGGCCGAGATCACTTTTTCTGAAAAGCTGAAATTGCTGCGTGCAGGTATCCTGCCGCTGATTATCTTTTTCCTGATGACCGGTCTGTTCCTGATGGGGGTTACTTCTCTGGTGGAAAGTTCTGCCGTTGGTGCCATGTCTGCGACCGTCGCGGCGATCATTCAGGGACGCTTGACCAAAAAGGTTTTTGACGAAACCCTGCGCAAGACGCTGAATATCTCCTGCATGTTCATGTGGATTATTCTTGCGGCTCTTTGCTTTGGTGCGGTGTTTGACGGGCTTGGCGCGGTCAATGCGATCAAGGGCTTTTTCCTTGATCAAATGGGATTGGAGCCTTGGGAAGTGCTGATCCTGATGCAGCTTTCATTCTTGCTGATGGGCACGTTTCTTGATGATACAGCCATGCTGGTTATTGTTGCGCCGCTCTATATTCCGCTGGTCAAAGTGCTTGGCTTTGATCTCGTGTGGTACGGGGTGCTTTATACGATCACCAGCCAGATTGCCTATATGACGCCGCCCTTTGGCTATAATTTATTCCTGATGCGGGCGATGGCACCGCCCGAAATTTCACTGAGCGACATCTATCGTTCAATCATTCCGTTTGTTGCGATCATGATATTTGCGCTTGTTATGGTGATGGTATTCCCACAGATTGCCTTGTGGTTACCCCATCACTACTATGGAAATTAGGGTTTTGAAGTTTACTGAAGAGATGCAGCCATAAGCTGCACAACAAGAGAAGGAGAACGCTATGACTAACAGAAGAAGTTTTATTAAAAATGCCGGTCTCGCCGGTGTTGCAGCAGGGGCTACACTTGCGGCCCCTGCGGTTCGCGCGCAACCTGCTAAAATTACCTGGCGCTTGCAGACCTATGCCGGTCCCGCACTTGCTGCCCACGTGATCAAGCCTGCGATTGATTCATTCAACAAAGTTGCCGATGGCCAGATGGAAATTCAGCTTTTCACTGCCGATCAGATCGTGCCAACCGGTGAATTGTTCCGTGCCATGCAAAATGGTGTGATTGATGCGGTGCAGTCTGACGAAGATTCCATGGCTGCTCCCGTTGATGTATCTGTATTCGGCGGATATTTCCCGTTTGCAACCCGTTACAGCCTCGATGTGCCAGTGCTTTTCAACCAGTATGGTTTGAAAGAAATCTGGGAAGAAGCCTATGCAGAAATTGATAATGTAACATGGCTTTCCGCTGGTTCTTGGGATCCTTGCCACTTCAACACCAACAAGCCGATTCGTTCGCTTGCAGATCTCAAAGGCCTGCGGGTTTATACCTTCCCGACTGCTGGACGCTTCCTATCGCAATTCGGTGTTATTCCGGTTGAAATTCCTTACGAAGATGCTGAAGTTGCGGTGCAAACCGGCGAGCTTGATGGCATGGCATGGTCTGGCATTACCGAAGATTATACGGTTGGCTGGGCAGACGTTACCAAATATTTCCTCACCAATAATATCACTGGTGCTTGGATTGGTTCGTTCTTTGCCAATAGCGATAAATGGAATGAAGTGCCTGCTCACTTGCAGGAATTGTTCCGTCTTTGCATGGATTCATCGCACTATTATCGCCAGCATTGGTATTGGGGCGGCGAAGCCAAACTGCGTACCCTTGCAGCCGATAAAGGACGCAAGCTTGAACTGACTTCCATTCCGGATGAAGAATGGGCAACGGTTGAAGCCAAGGCACTTGAGTTTTGGGAAGAAATTGCCAAAACCAGTGATCGCAGCGCACGTGTTGTGAAAATTCTTCAGGAATATTCAGCAGTGATGGGCAAAGCCGGTAAACCTTACCGCAGCTAGACTGCTCTTTTTAATAACGCTCCCGCGCTGATGGCGCGGGGGTATTTTGACGATTAAAACCAACCAACATTATTGGAACGCCTGTGCCTGGTAATCTAACTCTTGAAGCTTTGAAAACGGCCGTTGCCAACGGCGAAATTGATACGGTAATTGCCGCGCAAGTGGATATGCAGGGGCGCTTGATGGGCAAGCGCTTTCAGGCTGAATTTTTCCTTGAGAGTGCGGTGCATGAAACCCATGCCTGCAATTATCTGCTGGCGACTGACATGGAGATGGAAACCGTCGAGGGCTATAAAGCCACCTCATGGAAGGCTGGCTATGGTGATTATACCATGAAGCCGGACCTCTCGACCCTTCGCCTGATACCTTGGCTTGAGGGGACGGCGATGGTGCTTTGTGATGTGGAGGATCATTCGACCCATGCGCCGGTGCCTCATTCGCCGCGGGCGATTTTGAAAAAGCAGATTGCAGCGCTTGAGGCGATGGGCATGAAGGCAACGACCGCGACCGAACTTGAATTCTATATGTTCAAGCAGACATATGAAGAAGCGCAGGTTTCCGGCTATCGCGGCATTGAAACGATCAGCGCATATAACGAAGATTACCACATATTCCAGACCACCAAGGAAGAAGATGTGATACGGGCCATGCGCAAGGGGTTATATGGTGCTGGTATTCCGATTGAAGGTTCCAAGGGCGAGGCCGATAGCGGTCAGGAAGAACTGAATGTCAAATATTCCGATGCGCTTGATTGTGCTGATAATCATGTGATTACCAAGAATGGTTGCAAGGAAATCGCTTGGGCCAAGGGCAGGGCTCTGACCTTTTTGGCCAAGTGGAGCGATAAGCATGCGGGCAGTTCCAGCCATGTGCATCAGTCGCTCTGGACGCTGGATGATAAGTCATTGTTCTATGACCCGGACGGTCAATATGGCATGTCTGATTTGATGCGCCATTACGTTGCGGGGCTGTTGGCCCATGCTGGCGAGATTACTTATTTTCTGGCGCCCTATATCAATTCCTATAAGCGTTTTGCCAAGGGAACTTTTGCGCCAACGAAAGCGATTTGGTCACTGGACAATAGAACTGCTGGGTATCGTTTGTGTGGCGCCGGTTCGAAATCAATCCGTATCGAGTGCCGGGTTGGCGGGTCGGATTTGAACCCGTATCTGGCGATATCCGCCATGCTGGCGGCTGGTATGGATGGGATAAACCGCAAGTTGGAACTGGAAGATGAATTTACTGGTGACGCTTATGCAGCTGAAAAAGCACGAGGTATTCCGCAATCTTTGCGTGAGGCTGCAATAGCACTGGATGGTTCAACCATGTTGCGCGAAGCCATGGGCGATGATGTGATTGATCACTATGTGCGGGCCGCGAACTGGGAACAGGAAGAATTTGACCGCATCGTTACCGATTGGGAAGTCGCACGCGGTTTTGAAAGGGCATAAGATATGACGAAACTCACTTGTATTTCTCCAATTGATGGCTCTGTTTTTGCCGAACGCGATGTGGACAGCCGTTCGGCTGTGGACGTGCGACTAGTGTCTGCACGCGAGGCGCAAAAGGCTTGGGCTGAACGTCCGGTTTCGGAGCGTACGGCGATTGTCGATAAGGCAATCAACGCGCTGGAAGCGATGAACGACGAGATCACCATCGAGATTGCCCATATGATGGGCCGTCCGGTGCGCTATGGTGGTGAGATTGGCGGTGTGAAGGAACGTGCCTTCCACATGACTTCGATTGCTGAAAGCTCGTTGAAGCCGATTGAGGTTGAAGATAGCGATGCGTTTTTGCGTTATATCGCCAAGGAACCTGTTGGCGTTGTGCTGGTGGTTGCGCCTTGGAATTATCCGTATCTGACTGCGGTGAATACGATTGCACCGGCTCTTTCTGCCGGTAATGCTGTAATTTTGAAACATTCGACCCAGACCATTCTTGCTGGCGAACGGTTCGCTCAGGCTTTTGAACAGGCTGGTTTGCCGGAAGGGGTATTTCATAATCTTCGTCTTAGCCATGAACTGACTGCCGATTTGATTGGTGATCGTGCTTTTGATTTCATCAATTTCACCGGTTCTGTTGGCGGTGGTAAGGCAATGGAAGTTGCTGCTGCTGGAACTTTCACGAGTCTTGCTTTGGAACTTGGCGGTAAAGACCCCGGCTATGTTCGTGCTGACGCTGATATCGATGCAGCCGTTGATACTTTGATCGATGGCGCGATGTTTAATTCCGGTCAGTGCTGTTGCGGTATCGAGCGGATTTATGTGCATGAAAGTCTGTTTGATGCCTTTGTTGAAAAGGCCAAAGCGATTGTGGATGGGTATAAGCTTGGCGACCCGCTTGATCCTGAAACGACGCTCGGACCAATGGCGCATTTGCGTTTTGCCACCGAAGTTCGTGCGCAGATTAAAGAGGCAGTTGATGCCGGTGCAAAAGCACTGATCGATCCGGCGCTATTTCCTCGCGACAATGGCACGGATGCTTATCTTGCACCGCAAATTCTGGTGGATGTGGACCATTCCATGCGCGTGATGCGCGATGAGAGCTTCGGGCCTGTTGTTGGCATTATGAAAGTTTCTTCCGACGAGGAAGCGATTGAATTGATGAACGATTCCAATTTCGGCCTGACGGCTTCGATTTGGACCAAGGATACACAGGCCGCTGCCGATATCGGTCGTCAAATCCAGACCGGAACCATTTTTATGAACCGCTGTGATTATCTTGATCCGGCCCTTTGCTGGACAGGTTGCAAGGATACCGGGCGCGGCGCGTCTCTTTCCGTGCTTGGCTATGACAGCGTTACACGACCAAAATCCTATCATTTGAAGAAAGCGTAAAGTAATGAGTTTGACCGCTAATTGGAGCTATCCGACCGCCATTAAATTTGGGGCCGGACGCATCGCTGAATTGCCTGAAGCCTGTGCTGCATCAAACATGAAGAAGCCACTGCTGGTGACCGACAAAGGTCTGGCATCGCTGCCGGTAACGCAAGGTGCTTTGGATATTCTGGAAAAGGCTGGTCTTGGCCGTGCGATTTTCAGCGAGGTGGATCCGAACCCGAATGAATTCAATCTGAAAGATGGCATCGAGGCCTATAAGGCTGGTAGTCATGATGGTGTGATTGCCTTTGGCGGTGGTTCTGGGCTTGATCTTGGCAAACTGATTGCGCTGATGGCCGGGCAGAGCATCTCTGTCTGGGATTTGGAAGATGTGGGCGATTGGTGGGCGCGTGCGGATGCATCCGTCATTCCACCAATTATAGCAGTGCCGACGACTGCTGGTACAGGATCGGAAGTTGGCCGGGCAGGGGTTCTTACTAATACCCAGACCCAGATGAAGAAAATCATTTTCCATCCCAAGCTTTTGCCGGAAACTGTGATTTGCGATCCTGAACTGACTGTTGGCATGCCGAAAATGATTACGGCTGGCACCGGTATGGATGCGTTTGCCCATTGTCTGGAAGCCTATTCTTCACCCCATTATCACCCGATGTCGCAAGGAATTGCCCTTGAAGGTATGCGGCTGGTGAAGGAAAATCTGCTTCGGGCTTATACTCACGGCGATGATTTGGACGCACGCGCGGAAATGATGAGTGCGGCGGCCATGGGGGCGACAGCCTTCCAAAAAGGCTTAGGAGCAATTCACTCGCTTTCTCACCCAATTGGCGCGGTGTTTCATACTCATCATGGCACTACGAACGCTGTGGTCATGCAACCGGTATTGCTCTTTAACCGCTCGGCGATTGAAGAACGCATTGGCCGGGCTGCTGCCTATCTTGGTATTGAAGGCGGGTTTGACGGATTTTATGACTATGTCGGAACACTGAATGCGGCGCTTGATATTCCGAAGAACCTGACAGATCTTGGTATAAAAGACCCTGATCTGGATCGTTTGACGGAAATGGCTTTGGTAGACCCAAGCTGTGGCGGCAATCCGATTGAGATGACGGCTGAGAATACACGGGCGCTGTTTGAAGCCTGTCTGTAACTACAACAACTTTTTGAGGCGGCGTCCGGCTGCCAGATAATGGGCCGGATTGCGCGCTTTGCCATTTCTGCGCACTTCGTAGTGTAGATGCGGACCTGTACTTCTGCCTGTACTGCCGACCGTGCCGATCTTTTTACCAAGGGCAATTTTTTGCCCTTCTTTCACATAAAACCGGCGCAAATGGGCATAGCGGGTGATGAAGCCGCCTACATGTTTGATCTCAACCATTTTGCCATAGCCGCCCTTGCGACCAGCGTGAGTTACGATTCCACTGGCGGTTGCAAAGACTGGTGTTCCGCTTTTTGCCTTGAAATCCAGCCCCGAATGCACCGCGCGACGACCATTAAACGGATCGGTTCTGAGACCAAAACGACTGGAGGTTTTCTTCCCCGGAACCGGGTTGGCGAAAGGCAATGCCTTCGCCGTGCGCGCAATTTTGTTCAAATTGCTCAAAGAGGAATCGAGGGCATTCAAATAACCGTCAAAATCGATGGATGAATCGGCTGGAATAAACGGTCCGCCGATTTGGGTGTTATCTTTCTTGGCGATGGTGATGCCGACATTTTTCAAGATTGCTACGATTTTTCCGGATTTTTCCTGTGCCGCCGAACGCAATCCTTCAATTGTGGCAATTTGATATGATTGGATGCGTTCAATATCGCTAGCAACCTGACCAAAAACTCCGTCACCACCAAAGGTGTTTGATAAAATATCATTGCTGGCCAGTCTTAGAGTGCTTTGATTTAATGCTTCAATTCCACTGGTGGAGCCACGTAGAAAGAGGTTTGAAAACTTATCTTGCTTGGGTGCCAAGGTTCCGGCACGAATGCTGCCGGTTTTGAAGAAATCAATTTTATTTAACTTGTCAGACCTACTTGGCCGTTTCATGGGAATGGAGACAGAGGCAGCCTTGAGACCACTGATTTTTGCTTTGGAAATCAATTGTTCCATTTTGCCGCCGCGCGCTGCAAGTTTTTCCTGCCGGCCAACCAGATCGGCAACTTTTGCTTCGATGGCTTTTTGATCCAGCAATTGTCTGGAGGTGACGCGGTCTAGCTTTATACGCAAGGCCGCGATGCGGTCTTCATATTCGTGCAGGGTGCGTGCATGGCGCGCTTGCGAGGCGCCCATTAAATCATCGCGGAAAATCAGATAGGCGGTGGCGCCGAAATAGCCAACCATAAATGTGAAAAGCAAACCACTGATCACTGCAATCAGAGCGGGGCGAACCACGAAACTTTTGCTTTTGCCGTTATTGGTAATCATGATCGTTGGAAGTTCGGTGCGTTTTCCAAAGCTGCCAGGTTCACGTATCGAAGATGGGTTCATATTGCGACTACTTCATTTACTCGAATAGCCTCATCTGAACATTTTATGGTTAACAAACTCTTTTTATTTGAAAGAAACGAGTGAAATCAATTTCCTAGCGGGGAAAGTGACCGGTAGAAGCCGGGCGTAATACCGCAGGCGCTGCGGGCCCTTTCATTGAAAGGCGGGCGGATTTGGCCCCGAAAATTGGTGCGCACCAAACGTTGGAAGGTTGCTGCGGGTTCTACGCCCTCGCGGTAGCACAGAAAACGGAACCATTTTGCACCCACAGCCACATGGCCTTTTTCATCCTCGTAAATGATGCGGAATATATTGGCAGAAGGCATGTCGCCCACCTGTTCCAGCTTTAATATGAGGGAAGGGGTAACATCCAGCCCTCGCGCCTCGAGTACCAGGGGCACAATTGCCAGCCTTGCTGTCAGATCAATGCTGGTTTGTTGGGCTGCTTCCCATAAGCCATCATGGGCGGGTAAATCGCCATAGGTTGCGCCAAATTCTGCCAGCCGGTTTTGCAGCAGGGTGAAGTGCTTTGCTTCTTCATTGGCGACCATGACCCAATCATCAAAAAACGAACGGGGCATTTTTGTATCGGCGAAACGGGCAATGATATCGAGGGCCAGATCAATAGCGTTGAGTTCGATATGGGCGATCGCATGTAGCATCGCGATCCGACCCTTTTGCGAACTGAGGGTCCGTTTAGGTACTCGATCAGGGGGGAGCAATTCCGGCTTTTTGGGCCGTCCGGGACGGTTGGGCGGTTTGATGCTTTTAGAACTGATCAGCGATAGGCGGCGAGCATTCCACAGCTTGGCCATGTGCTGGGTCAACAAAATCTTATTGCTGAGCCGGGGTTCTTTCAGGGCGGCTACAGCGCCGCCCGCCAGACATGTTGGGGGTGTCCCGTTTTCCTGCATGAAATTGCTAAAGGCTTTTTAACCGTTCGAGGACTTCATCCACATGGCCGGGGACTTTCACCTTATGCCATGCTTCAACCACTTTGCCTGATTTGTCGATCAGCAGAGTCGTGCGTTCGACCCCCATATATTTGCGGCCATACATGCTTTTTTCGAGCCAGATTCCGTAAGCTTGCAGAGCTTCTTTTTCCTCGTCCGAAACCAGCGTCACTTTTAGATCGTGCTTGGTTATGAATTTATCGTGCTTCTTGACCGGATCAGGCGAAAGCCCGATCACGATTGCGCCCAGTTTTTCAAATTCGGCAAGCTTCCCGGTGAAGTCGATTGCTTCCATGGTGCAGCCGGAAGTGTCGTCCTTTGGGTAGAAAAATAGAACAACAATTTTATCCCGATTGGCGGACAGGGCGAACGTGCCATCGCCATCCGTTGGAAGGTTGAAATCCGGTGCCTGATCACCCTTTGTAATTTGCGCCATAATGCCTTCCTTTCGACAAGAATATTTGTGATGTTATAATTTGTTGTTTCTGGCTGATTGTATGGTGACAATAGCGCGATATTGTTACAATTTGGAGCCGAAACTTGCTGAAGTTTACTGAAAATCAACTGGGATCACAGATTATTGGGCATAGTGATCCTGATCCTCGGCAGGGCGAATGATAATAACGATTGTTAGCCAGCAAAATTGTAGATGAATATATCCGATTCTAAACAGCTAAATGAGAATGTTGGCGATGCCGGGCGCTCGCCGCCGGAATTGCGCGTGCGTATACGTATTTGGCGGATTGCCCGCATCATTTTTGCAACGACCATTGTTTTTTGTTTGGTCGTTTTTCTGTTTGCCGTGTCGATATATTTTTTGGTTTCCGGCACTTCAGGGAAGCAATCTGTTATCCAATCCAGTTTGGAATCCACCCTGCAAAATGCCGTCGGGCCGGAATATAAAATTGTGCTGGAGACGACCGATATTCAGTTTGAGTTACCGGGGTTATTGTTCGTAAACAGTTCTGATGTGAAAATATTGCGTTCCGATAATCAGAAACTGGTAGCGGAAATCGGCTCTATTCGCTTCGGCATGAAGTTTTGGAGAACTCTTTTTGGAGACACGGGATTTGATTCCGTCGTTATCAATAAAGCTAAATTATCGATTGATGAGTTCGTAGGTGGCGCAGGGTTTGGGGTTCCCAGTCACATGAAACCCGCCTTGAGTGCTATGGGCAGGAAGTTGAATGAATTTTCACAACTGACTCAAAAAGGCGTGTTCAAAACTCTGCAGATAACGGAATCCAGCGTTATGGAGTTATCGCCAGAAGTTACTGCCGCGAAATCTGTTTTTATCAAAAATTTGGAATTGCAAGGCGATGTCAGTGGCTCTTTCAAACTGAATGGCATTCTTCAGAGTGACAAATCTAAAGTTACGCTCAATGCAAATTATGAAGTGAATGAAGATCAACAGGCGGTTTTTAAACTTAGCGGTGAGGGATTGAATCTTGGCGATTGGGTGCCCTCGCCAGAAAGTGAAATTGGTCCTTTTGGTTCAAATGCTACCATTGGATGGAAGGCAGAATTTTCATTCAATCCAGATTTTTCACCCCTACAACCCACGATTTTTCTTTATGCAAATGAGCATAATTTGCGCGTGGGTAAGGAACTGACAGAGGTTGAGAAGTTTGAAGTCAACCTTCGCCTGATCCCCGAAAAAAACCAGATTGAGCTTGATCGTTCAGAGTTGTTGATTGGAAAATTACACGGTTGGTTTATCGGTGGGTTGCGTCCGGCTAATATTGCGGAAGGGTATGCGGGACCGGTTGAATATGAGGTCATTGCTGAAAAAGCACTGGTGGAAAATCTTAGAAAAACGGAAAAAGCGATTCCGGCAGCCTTTTCTGCTCGTGGTTTCTGGTTCCCTGGAGAATCTCGCCTTGAAGTCAGTCAGGCGTTGATGGCCACTAATGGTGGAAAAATTGAGGGTAGCGGGACGTTTGGATTTAAGAAGTCATCGGTCTCCATATCCGCTGATGCTTCCACAAAAGGTATTTCGGCGATTGCTGTAAAACAATTCTGGCCATTCTTTTTGGGCAAGCGTGCGCGCGCATGGGCGCATAAGCATCTGATCAGTGGCAGGATTGAAAATGCCCGTATGGTGGCAGCAATTCCAGAAGGCATTGTTGGTAATATCGATAAGGGCGCGCGCCTTAAGCCTGAACATCTGCAAATGGTGGTCGAGTTTAAGGACGGTAGTTTTCAACCCTTTGGCAAATTGCCCCCGGTGTTTGATGCTAAAGGTTCGATAATTGTTAGCGGTATGAAAGTTGAGGTAGAGCTTAGCGATGGTAAAATTAGGGGCGGCGAGCTTGGTGTTGCCACACTTGCCTCGGCGAAATTCTCCATTGCAGATTTTGCTGACAGACCTGCCTTGGCGGACGCTGAATTTACGCTTGATGGGAAAGCTTCTGTTTTGGCGAGCATCGCAGAATCTGAGCCGTTGCGGGTGATGACAAGGTTGAAATCAAAGGCGGGTGACCTTAGCGGTATGGCTCATGCCAATATCATTGCCAAGTTTCCTCTTGTTGCGAAGGTGAAGGAAAGCGAAGTTAAGTGGAACGCCCTTGTCGACCTTAAGAAGGTTTCGCTGAGCCGGAAGCTTTCTGGCCGGAAGCTGAGTAATGTGAATGTGCTGATTGATGCGAACCCGGAAGTTGCGTGGGTTTCTGGAACCGCTTTGATTGATGGGGTTTTTGCCAAACTGGATATTGTGGAACCGCTTGGGAAAAAGTCGAGCTATAAAAAATCGCGAAAATTTGCCGCCACTCTGGATGCCAAAACACGCAAAAAGATCGGGCTTAATCTATCCCCCGTGATTGTTGGGCCGATTGTGCTGCGGGTTGAGCAAGTTGCCGGCAAGGCGGAAAAACAATATCTGGATTTAACCAAGGCAGAGATCAATTTGCCGTGGGTTGGGTGGAGCAAAGGGGCTGGTATTCCGGCCAAGGCTAGCTACACGCTGAAAACAAAATCTAGAGTGAACCGGTTTAACAATATCTCGATTTCCGGGGAGGGATTTCACGCGAAAGGCAGTCTGGTATTTGATAAAACGGGATTGCGTAGCGCCAACATGAAAAATGTTGCGCTGAATGAAGGCGATGATTTTGATTTGGTAATTTCGCGCAAAAAAGGCGTGTTCGATATCGATGTGAAGGGGCGTTCTTATGACGCGCGCGGGTTAATAAACAAGCTTATTCACGAAGGTGATTTTGAAAGTACGCAGGGCAGCCGGTCGGTAAAAGTTACCGTGCAAATGGATAGATTGATTGGATTTAACTCGCGGCAGATCAAGGATGCATCAACCCGTTATCTTGCGAGTGGTGGCAAGATTGATCATTTATCAATTGCGGGTCTTGCCGCCAGCGGTAAGCCATTTCAGGTGTTGGCCACCCGGGAGGACGATCAAACAGATTTTGAGTTTGTTGCTGAAGATGCGGGACATGCTCTGGCCTTCGTGAATATTTATAGCCGGATGCAGGGCGGTGTGTTGAATTCAATGCTGAAAAAACAGGGGAATGGCCCCTATATCGGTGATGTTAATGTGAAAAGCTTTGTGCTTGTGGATGAGCCGCGTCTCAAGAAACTGGTGAGCGCCAGAACGCCCAATAGTGGTTTGCGCAACGGAGAAGCAGTGGCTCGAAGCTTGAAAAAAGTTAAAATTAGAAGGGCAAAATTTTCACTTGCCCAGGCGCGTATCGAAAAAGGCAACGGCTATTTGAAGGCCAAGGACGGGTTGATGCGCGGCACCCAGATTGGATTCACCTTCGATGGTACGATCTATGACGAGAATGATTTGACCAATATTCGAGGTACTTTCATGCCTGCCTATGGGATTAGCAGGGTGGTTTCGGCTATTCCGATTATCGGCTCGATTTTCAGCAATGGTCGCGACGGCGCATTGATTGGCATCACCTATCGATTGAGGGGGAAGATGGCCAGCCCGGATTTGAGTCTCAATCCGCTGTCTCTGGCAACACCGGGTATTTTCAACAAGATATTTGAGTTCAAGAAGTAGTAATATTTTCTTGGCTCACGGCATCCTCGCTTCGCTCGGGCCTGCGCATGCGCGGCGCAACTAGCGCCGGGCGGCTCTTCGCCGCCTTGGTGTTTCCACGAAAATGGACGCCGTTTAAGTTGGTTGGACCAGCACGTGTCGTTTTTTGCCCATGGATAATTTGACGACACCATCGGCATTGAGATCGCTTTCGCCAACTTTCGTGCTTTCGTCGGAAACTGCTACGTCGTTTATTTTAACGGCCCCGCCTTTGATATGGCGGCGGGCTTCTCCGTTTGATTTGGCAAAGCCTGCCTGTACCAACAAAGAAAGAACCCCGATGCCATCGTTGAAATCGCTGGACGCAACTTCGATTGATGGAAGCGTGCTTGCGGCACCGCCTTCTTCGAAGGTTTTGCGGGCGGTTTCAGCTGCAAGTTCTGCGGCTTCCCTGCCGTGGATCATGGCGGTTGCTTCGGTGGCCAAAACCTTTTTGGCTTCGTTCATTTCGGCGCCTTCAAGAGCTTGGTAGCGCTTGATTTCATCCATTGGTAATTTGGTGAAGAGCTTCATGAAACGTGCCACATCGGCGTCTTCCACGTTGCGCCAATATTGCCAGTAATCATAGGATGAAAGCATTGCGTCCGAGAGCCAGACGGCGCCGTCGGCAGTCTTGCCCATTTTCGCGCCCGATGAGGTGGTGAGCAGCGGGGTTGTCAGGGCGAACAGATCGCCGCAACCGGCGCGTCTGCCTAGATCGACACCGGAGACAATATTGCCCCATTGGTCAGAGCCGCCCATTTGCAACTGGCAGTCATAGCGCTTGTTCAATTCAACGAAATCATAGGCCTGTAAAATCATGTAGTTGAATTCGAGGAATGACAGATGTTGTTCGCGCTCAAGGCGTAATTTTACGCTGTCGCGGGCGAGCATCTGGTTGACTGAAAAATGTTTGCCATATTCACGCAGGAACTGGACGTAGTTCAGTTCGAGCAGCCATTCGGCATTATCTGGCATGATGGCGTCTTTTGGACCATCGCCAAAGGTCAGCAATTTTGCAAAAACCTGTTTGATGCCTGCCTTGTTTTCTTCGATCAGTTCGGGCGTTAAAATCTGGCGGCTGCTATCCTTGCCGGATGGGTCGCCTACCATGGTCGTGCCGCCGCCCATCAATGTGAGCGGGCGGTGCCCTGTTTGCTGGAACCAGTACAGCATCATGATGCTCACCAAATTGCCCACATGGAGGCTGGGAGCTGTTGCATCATAGCCTACGTAAGCTGTAACCGTCTTTTTGCTCAACAGAGCATCGAGGCCGGATTCATCAGATATTTGATGAATAAAACCACGCTCGGACAGGATTTGCAGAAACTCGGATTTGAATGCGGACATGATAGAATTTTCCCTGTAAACTTTGCCCAATACTTGCTTTGATTCACATAAGTTTTAGGCAGGCTGGAGCCATTTAGCAGGTTCTATAGAAAAATTCACGGGGAAAATGCCTAGATGGGTAAAATCTGGACAGCAATAGGTCTGATGAGCGGTACCAGCATGGATGGAATCGACGTGGCGCTGGTGCGTTCGGACGGCGAGGGGCACGTTGAACGCGGTGCTTCGCAGTTTTTTGCCTATGATCCGGCCATGCGGGATTTGTTGGAAGAGGCGCTGGAGACTGCCAAGAAAATTACGGATCGTTCGGCGAGGCCCGGCAATCTGAAACATGTGGAACAGGAGATTACGCGGCTGCACGTGGATGCGGTGAAGGGTTTTCTTCAAGAACAAGGCTTATCGGCTGAAGTCGTGGATATGATAGGGTTTCATGGGCAGACCGTATTGCATCGCCCGGAAATCGGACTGACGGTGCAATTGGGTGATGGTGATTTACTTGCTCGCGAAACCGGTATTCCTGTGGTTTACGATATGCGGGCCAATGATATGAAATTTGGCGGGCAGGGCGCGCCCTTGGTGCCTGTGTATCATCAGGCGCTGGCGAGATCGCTGTCTGACGAATTACGCGAGAAAATGCCGGTGGTTTTTGTCAATATTGGCGGGATTTCAAACATCACCTATATCGGTGCGGATGATGAACTCATCGCGTTTGATACTGGCCCCGGCAATGCGCTGATTGATCAATGGGTGCAGGCTCATGCTGGTATTCCCTTTGATCAGGGCGGCATGATTGCTGCTGAGGGGCAGGTGGTGCAAGGTTTGGTGGATAAATATCTAGACGATCCGTATTTTGCCAAAAAAGTGCCGAAGTCACTAGACCGCAACGATTTCCGTATGCCTGACCCAAGCGAAGCAAGCCTTGAGGATGGGGCGAAATCTTTGGCACATTTGAGCGCTGCGGCAATATTCAAAGCCTGTGAGCATTTGCCGAAATCGCCAAAACTCTGGATTATCTGCGGTGGTGGTCGGCATAACCCTGTCATCATGGCCGATCTCAAAGAGATGGGCAGTGCAATGGATTCGGATGTGGTGAGTGCTGAAGATGCGGGCTTTGATGGCGATGCAATGGAGGCGGAGGCCTTTGGCTATCTGGCCATTCGCGCCAAGCTTGGTCTGCCTTTGACTTATCCGAATACGACGGGCGTGAAAAATCCTGTGAGCGGCGGTATTTTTTCTGATTGAGATTGTGGTGCAGTTTGTGGAGTGGTTATGATCGGGCGATAAAGCAAGGCGTATGTTTTCTATCACCTATGAAATATTGTAGTATACTGAGATTACTTCTCTCCTTGAGCTAAAAATTACTTTTTATACGGTTCGAAAAATGAAATTTAAACGACGCACACTTGACCGAATTGCCGATATGATTTGTGGGAATTTTGAAGAAGAAAGTAGTGTTTTTGTTTACAGAAGCAGCTCTTATCTAACTGATTTTTTTCAGGATTCCGATACTGACTATTGCCATGATGGGTCTACGCGGAAATCGTGGGTAGCCACTACGCTTGAAACAATATTAAAAGAACCGCAATCAAATGCGCAAAGCCCGCCTGATACCTTTTTGAGGGTTGTAGAAACACTCATGGACCAAGGTGATGCCAACAATGAGGGGAATCTTCGTCCAAAAGCGCTCGCAATGTTGAATACAGAACTGTCCCGAGAAGGTTATGAGGCATTTTTTGGCGAAGATAGAAAATGCTATCTTCGACACATTTTATCAAAAACTATTTCTGGACCTATGGCTAATCCGCATAGACCATTTTCCAAAGAAGAAATTCTGCATAAGGAACAACTAGTTAAGTATATGAATACGGCTAGTGAAGATGATTTGATTGATGAAATTCTTCTTCCAATGTTTCGACAGCTTGGGTTTCAAAAAATTACAGTTACTGGGCATAAGGACAAGGCGCTTGAGTATGGCAAAGACATATGGATGCGATTTGTTTTGCCGACCCAGCATGTTCTCTATTTTGGGATTCAAGTTAAAAAGGGAAAATTAGACTCCGCCGGCGTTAGCCGTTCGGGAAACTCAAACATTGCGGAAATACTTAATCAAGTAACAATGATGCTTGGTCACGAAATCTTTGATCCAGAGGTGAGCAGAAGAGTGTTGGTTGATCATGCTTTTATTATAGCGGGTGGAGATATTACAAAAGCAGCAAAAAATTGGCTCGCAGGGAAATTAGATGCCTCCAAAAGAAGTCAGATATTGTTCATGGACCGTGAAGAAATTTTAGACCTTTGTGTTGTTAATAATATCCCGCTTCCCAAAGGGATTTCGTCGTCAAGTGACGTTGAAATCCCTTTCTAAACAGGCGTTTTAAGAAATGTAGTTGGCGCTATGCATATTTGCTTAACGCAGCAGCATTGTTTCCTCAACGCCGCCTTCGATCAAGCCCAAGCGCTTATCCAAATAGGTGCCGCATTCTTCTAATAGCTCTTCACTGTGCTCGGAGAAGAAGTGATTGGCGCCTTCCATGGTGTTTTGGGTGATCAGGATGCCTTTTTGGGCTTTTAGCTTGTCTACCAATTCCTGAACGTCATCGGGTGGAGAAACTTTGTCCTCGGCACCGTGAATGATCAGGCCTGAAGATGGGCACGGGGCCAAGAATGCAAAATCATAGATGTTTGGCTGTGGGGAAATCGACATGAAGCCTTCGATTTCCGGGCGGCGCATTAAGAGCTGCATGCCAATCCATGAGCCGAAGGAGAAGCCGGCAATCCAGCAACCGCGGCTATCGGGGTGCAGGCTTTGAACCCAATCAAGGGCTGCGGCTGCATCGGATAATTCGCCAAGACCATGGTCAAATTCGCCCTGACTTCTGCCAACGCCTCTGAAATTGAAGCGCAATGTGGTGAAGCCGCGATCCACGAACATATAGAACAGGTCATAGACGACCTTATTGTTCATGGTGCCACCGAATTTTGGGTGGGGATGGGGATGCAGGATGATTGCAATCGGGGCGGTTTTGTCGGCAGATGGTTGGTAACGTCCTTCCAACCGGCCTGATGGACCGTTAAATATTACCTCTGGCATACTCTCTCCTGTACTATTCCAACTGGTTATTGGCGGTTTTGCGATAAAACTTGTCTAAAATAGTCAAGAATTACGAAAGAAAGCCATGTAGTTTGTTTTGTGGCCTTGACCTTCGGCATTTGCCTTCTTACAACCTAGTTTAGAACTATTCAAAACTAAAAAATTACGATAGGCTCCTATTAAGCAATTTTCATAGGAACCAAAGGCCTTCATAGACAATCGCGTGTAGCAATTACAAGTAAATTGCGCGAAATCTGCGAATTGTGTTGAAAGAGGCTTAATTTTAGGAACTAAAAGGTGCAATTGTCCGGCTCCCACATGGCCAAAAATCGAACCAAAAGAACCTATCTGGATTATAATGCCAGCGTACCGCTTCTGGATGAGGCGCGCGCAGTGATGATTGACGTGCTGGGTTCTGTTGGCAATGCATCTTCGGTGCATTTTGAGGGCCGGGATTTCCGCAAGATCATTGAGAATGCCCGCCGACAGCTGGGTGAACTGGTCGGGGCGAATGCCAATCAGATCATTTTCACCTCCGGTGCAACGGAAGCTGCGATGCACGCGCTTTCACCTGTTCTTCGCGCTGGTGGTCACGATATCGGGATCAGCACGCTTTATGTGAGCGCAATTGAACATCCTTGTGTTTTGTCTGGCGGCAGGTTTTCTGCGGAAAATGTGCGTATTTTGCCCGTTACCGAGGGCGGTATGCTGGATTTAGGTGCTTTGCGTGAGGCTATGCGCGTCCATGATCACACCAATGGCGCTGCTATGGTGGCTGTGATGCTCGCCAATAACGAGACCGGTCTGGTGCAGCCGATTGAAGAAATTAGCCAGATTATTCGTGAATACGGCGCTTATCTAGTGGTGGATGCGGTTCAGGCTGCCGGGAAGCTTCCGGTTTCTGTTTCTGAGCTTGGGGCGCATTTTGTGATTCTCTCCAGCCACAAGATTGGTGGGCCGCAAGGTGCTGGCGCTTTGGTGCTGGGGGATGCTTCTTTATCGCCTTTGCCATTGTTGCGCGGCGGTGGGCATGAGAATTTTCAGCGGGCAGGCACCGAGAATGTTGCCGGGATTGCCGGTTTTGGTGCAGCTTGCGAATGGCAAATTGCCAATGCCAACGAAATGGGTTTCATCACTGATCTGCGTGATAAAATTGAAAATGGTGTCAAAGCCATTGCGCTGGAAGCTGGTAACAGCATCGCGCAACCTGTGGTTTTTGGTGAGGGCGAGCATCGTCTTGGCAATACAGCTTGTTTTGCGCAAGCTGGGGTGAAAGCGGAAATAGCGCTGATTTCACTGGATCTTGACGGGATTTCGGTTTCATCGGGTTCTGCGTGTTCGTCTGGCAAGGTGAAGCGCTCCCATGTGCTTGGAGCCATGGGTGTTGATAATGATCTTAGCGCTTGTGCGCTGCGAATTAGCCTTGGCTGGGATTCCAGTGAAAATGATACGGATAATTTTTTGAATGCGTGGAAAAAGCTTGTTCAAAGAGCGGCTTAGAGCCGAAGAATGTAATTGAAATTGGGATGGCAAAAGCTTATCTCAGTAATGTAAACTCTAATTGCGGGCCTTGAACCCGTACCTAGGAAAAACAAATGGCAGCGGTCCAAGAAACCATTGATGCCGTCAAAGAAATTGGCGTCGAAAAATATAAATACGGATTCACGACTGATATCGAGACCGAAAAAGCCCCGAAAGGGCTGAATGAGGACGTCATTCGCTTTATTTCGGCCAAGAAAAAAGAGCCGGAATGGATGCTGGAATGGCGCCTTGATGCCTATCGGCGCTGGCTGACCATGGAAGAGCCGGATTGGGCGCGGGTCAATTATCCGAAGATCGATTTCAACGACATCTATTATTATGCCGCTCCGAAGAATTTCGAAGATGGGCCGAAATCGCTGGATGAAGTTGATCCAGAATTGCTGAGAACCTATGAAAAGCTCGGTATTCCCTTGCGTGAGCAGGAATTACTGGCAGGGGTTCGCAGGCAAGGCGAGCCGAGTGCATTGGATGGTGATCCAGCTGACAGCGTCTATGCATCGGGCCGTGTGGCGGTGGATGTGGTGTTTGACAGTGTTTCTGTTGTCACTACCTTTAAGGCGGAATTGGCGAAATCCGGTGTGATTTTCTGCCCGATCTCTGAAGCGATCAGAGACCATCCAGAGCTTGTGAAGAAGTATCTGGCAAGTGTTGTGCCGGTTTCGGACAATTACTACGCCACGCTCAATTGTGCGGTGTTTACCGATGGTTCCTTTGTTTATATTCCGGAAGGCGTTCGCTGCCCGATGGAACTTTCCACCTATTTCCGCATTAATGAGGAGAATACGGGTCAGTTTGAGCGCACGTTGATCATTGCAGAAAAAGGGTCTTATGTTTCCTATCTTGAGGGTTGTACCGCGCCTCAGCGCGATGAGAACCAGCTTCACGCGGCGGTGGTTGAGCTGATCGTGATGGAAGATGCGGAAATCAAATATTCCACCGTGCAAAACTGGTATCCGGGCGATGAGAACGGCAAGGGCGGGATTTATAATTTCGTGACCAAGCGCGGCGATTGCCGGGGTGATAACTCCAAGATTTCGTGGACGCAGGTTGAAACGGGATCAGCGATTACGTGGAAATACCCAAGTTGCATTTTGCGCGGTGATGGTTCGCAGGGTGAATTTTATTCGATCGCGGTTTCTAACGGAGCGCAGCAGATCGATTCCGGCACCAAAATGATCCATCTGGGCAAGAATACCTCCAGCCGGATTATTTCCAAGGGGATTTCCGCCGGTAAATCGCAAAATACCTATCGCGGGCGGGTTTCTGCCCATCGTAAGGCGTCGAATGCGCGTAACTTTACCCAGTGTGATTCTTTGCTAATCGGTGATCAGTGCGGAGCGCATACGGTTCCGTATATTGAAGCGAATAACTCCTCGGCGCAGTTTGAGCATGAGGCGACGACCTCGAAAATATCGGATGATCAACTGTTCTACTGCTTGCAGCGGGGCATTCCCGAAGAGGAAGCGATTGCGTTGATCGTCAACGGGTTCGTCAAAGACGTTATTCAGAAACTACCGATGGAATTTGCGGTTGAAGCGCAAAAACTGATCGGGATTTCCCTTGAGGGAAGCGTGGGCTAACCGGCATTTGCCGGAGCTTATTTGAACACAAATTGAATTTATGGAAATTGAAATACGATGATTGAGATTAAAAACCTTCACGTTAAGATTGCGGCAGAAGACACGGAAATTATCAAAGGTTTGAACCTGACGGTTCAAGATGGAGAAGTTGCAGCGATTATGGGGCCGAACGGTTCTGGTAAATCGACGCTTTCCTATGTTCTGGCGGGAAAGCCGGATTATGAAGTCACTGAGGGCGAAGTGCTTTTCAATGGCGAGAATTTGTTGGATATGGAGCCTTACGAGCGGGCTGCTGCCGGTGTTTTCCTTGCGTTTCAATATCCGATGGAAATTCCGGGCGTTGCCACGATGAACTTTCTTAAAGCTGCGATGAATGCCCAGCGCAAAGCGCGCGGCGAAGATGAGTACACCACGCCTGATTTCATCAAAAAAGTGAAAGCTGCTGCGGGCAAGCTCGATATTGATATGACCATGCTGAAACGTGCTTTGAATGTTGGCTTTTCCGGCGGCGAGAAGAAACGTGCGGAAATCCTGCAAATGGCGCTGCTTGAGCCGAGTCTTTGTATTCTGGATGAAACGGATTCCGGTCTTGATATCGATGCGCTAAAAATTGTTTCGGATGGGGTGAATGCTCTGCGTGATCCAAAACGTTCGTTTATCGTGATCACCCACTATCAGCGCCTGTTGGAGCACATCGTGCCGGACAGCGTTCACGTGCTTTATCAAGGACGTATTATTCAGTCCGGCGACAAGTCGCTGGCTCTGCATCTGGAAGAAAATGGCTATGCTGATGTTATTGCGTCGGCTGCATAGGAAGTTTGAGAACAATGAATGTAGTTTTGAAACATAATGCGGTTGAAGAGAGCTTGCTGGCTATGGCTGGTAAAGGTTCTGCTTCCGACAGTTTGCGCGAGTTTGGCCTGCCTACACGGCGGGTTGAAGCGTGGCACTATACGGATTTGCGCCGGCTGTTAAAACATGTGCCTGCGCGGGCTGAAAAGCTGAGTGCGGAAGATGCAAAAACCGCTGCCGGAGACTATCCGCGCGTTGTACCGGCTATTCGCCTGCCATTGTTTGACGGGCAATATCTGGAAGAATTTGCCGATGAATTGCCTGCTGGTTGCAGTGTGTCCCGGTATGGTGGAGCAAATGGCTCAAACTATGCCAAGGACGATGCTATTGGCCTGTTGCAAGGGCTTATGGGCGCTGAAGGCGTTCAGATCGAGATTGATGGCGGCGTAACAATCGATACGCCAATCGGTATGCCGCATACCTCCACTAATGCGGCTTATAGCGGGATTGCGCATTCCGTCAGCGTTGGCAAGGGCGCGAAAGTTTCCCTTATTGAGCGCTATCTATCGCCTGATGATATGGGTGTGCAGGTCAATGCGATCAGTCATTTGAATGTGGGTGAAGATGCCGATGTGACATGGGTTATTATTCAGGAACACGGCAATGATGCGACCCATTTGGCGCAATTGCATGTTTCTTTGGCAACAAGCTCCAAGCTCACCATTATCATGCTCAATTGCGGTGGTAAATTGGTGCGTCAGGAAATCAAAATTGCTGTTGAAGGCGAAAATTCAGAGCTGAATGTGCTCGGTGTGAACCTTGTGGGTGGTGAATCCCATGTGGATGTAACCACCATAATGACCCACACGGTTGAAGATACCGCCTCCACCCAGCTTTACCGCAATGTGGCGACAAGCAGGGGCCATGGCGTCTTTCAAGGCCAAATCAAGGTGGCACAGGCTGCCCAGCGGACAGACGCAAAAATGGCCTGCAACACGTTGCTTTTGAGCGATGATGCGGAGTTTTCGGCCAAACCGGAACTTGAGATTTTTGCTGATGATGTGCTTTGTGGTCACGGTGCAACCGTAACCGATATCAATGATGATCATCTGTTTTATCTCAATGCTCGCGGTATTCCGATTGAGGAAGCGCGTGCGCTTTTGATTAAAGCGTTTGTCGATGAGACCTTTGAAGATTTGGCCGATGAGAATCTGGAAAAGGCGCTGATTGCCAGAATCGACACATGGCTACAGAAAAACGGTTCGTAAGATGACTGATACAAAATACGACGTTGAAGCAATCCGTGCGGATTTCCCGATTTTATCGCGTGAAGTCTATGGTAAGCCTTTGGTTTATCTCGATAATGGTGCTTCTGCGCAAAAACCGCGTCAGATGATTGATGCGGTGTCGGGTGCCTATGAAAACCAGTATTCCAACGTGCATCGCGGCCTGCATTATCTCTCCAACGAGACCACGCAGGCTTATGAAGATGCTCGCGAAAAGGTTCGTAGTTTCCTGAATGCACCGACCGTAGACGAAATTATTTTCACCTCCGGCACCACCGAAGCCATCAACCTTGTGGCCTATGGCTATGCCATGAAAGAACTGGTTGAGGGCGACGAGATCATCATCACGCTAATGGAGCACCATTCCAATATTATTCCGTGGCATTTCCTGCGTGAGCGTATGGGCGTGAAGCTGGTCTGGATCGGCGTCGAAGATGATGGTAGTTTTGATATTACCAAGTTCGAAGAAGCCATTACCCCGCGCACCAAACTTGTGGCTGTTACCCATATGTCGAATGTGTTGGGGACTGTTACGCCATTGAAAGATATGGTGAAAATTGCACATTCCCATAATATTCCCGTGCTGGCCGATGGTAGCCAGAGCGCCGTTCATATGCCAGTGGATGTGCAGGATCTGGATGTGGATTTCTATTGCTTCACCGGCCACAAAACCTACGGCCCGTCGGGCATTGGCGTGCTTTACGGCAAAATGGATATTTTGCGCCAGATGCAGCCGTTTCAGGGCGGCGGCGAGATGATTTTGGACGTGAGCATGGATGAAGTCACCTATGCCGATCCGCCTCATCGGTTTGAAGCCGGCACGCCGCCAATCGTGCAAGCTATTGGATTGGGCGCTTCGCTTGACTATATGGAGAGTAAGGGGCGTGATCTGATTGCAACCCATGAGGCTGAGTTGTGCAGCTACGCTCACGAGCAGTTGGGCAAGATCAATGCCCTGCGGATTTATGGCAATGCACCCGGAAAAGGTGCTATAATTTCATTTGCGCTGGAAGGTATTCACGCCCACGACGTTTCCATGGTGATAGATAGGGCAGGGGTGGCGGTACGTGCCGGAACCCATTGCGCACAGCCGCTATTGCAACGTTTCGGAGTGACATCCACTTGCCGGGCAAGTTTCGGGATGTATAACACCAAGGCGGAAGTGGACGTGTTGGCTGAGGCGCTGGAAAATGCGCGGAAATTCTTCTCTTAGAGAAAATAGTGAGATTTTACGATGAGTGATGAAAACAAAGACGCTGAAAACGAAGTTGGCCCCAATGAGGCGGCTCTTGGCACTGGAAATGCATCCAGCATTCCTGCCGAAGAGCTTCAGCGTATGACCGATGATATCATTGCGGCCATCAAAACGGTTTATGACCCCGAGATTCCATCGGATGTCTACGAATTGGGCCTGATTTACCGCATCGACATCGAAGATGATCGCATGATTAAGGTTCAAATGACCCTCACAGCCCCCGGGTGCCCGGTTGCGGGCGAAATGCCCATATGGGTACGCGATGCTGTGGCAAGCGTTGCTGGTGTGATGGATGTGGACGTTGAAATGGTGTTTGACCCGCCTTGGACACCAGAGCGCATGTCGGAAGAAGCTCAGGTGGCTTTAGGCTGGTATTAAACCGGTATTGATATCTTTACCTCTGGGCATTATCTTAGGGGCAGATGATTTGAAAGGTTGTGGTCCTATGGGCAGCTTTGACATTATTACACTTACAGATGCAGCGCGTTCCCGCGTTGGCGAAATCTTGAGCGCTAATGACGGCGCTAAAGGTATTCGTGTAGGCCTGAAAAATGGCGGCTGTGCCGGTATGGAATATACCGTCGATCTGGTGAATGAGCCGGAAGCAAGCGACGATAAGGTCGAGACGTCTCAAGGCACGATCTATATCGATCCCAAAGCGATGTTGTTTCTGCTGGGAACCCAGTTGGATTACGAAATTACAAAACTGCGCAATGGTTTTGTTTTCAACAATCCGAATGAGACTTCTGCGTGTGGTTGCGGGGAGTCGGTGGAGCTAACCCCGGCCGAGATGAGCCCGGAGATGCTTGCTGCGCGTTCTGCTTGAGTTGAGCTGTCAATTTGTTTGAAATGCTCATCTGCTATCTCCGAAAATTTGATTTACCCAATCCATAAAATGGATCACTGTATTTCCTTTTGATATTTCCACCGATAAACGTTGATAGGTTGTTCCACCATCCCAACACCTTTTCAACCTCACCTTTTGTTATTGGCTTGTCTGTTATCTCCAGCGTGATTGTCTTAAGCTCGTAACCAGTACCAAAACTCGCAGCTAAATCATCCGGATAAACCCTCTTCACATTAGTTGGGTCATTGATGTTAGTGAAAGTCACCAAAAGAGGAATAAGGCCAGTGGGGACGGTGCGTGTTTCGCGCAAACTTGATAAACGACTAAACGTTTCCTTATAAGTTTTGCTTCTTTGGCCTGTATGATCGTCGAAAACTCTTTGGGCTAGATTGTCCTGCTGGTTAAGCAGAACAAACAAATAGCGCCCCGGCGCGACTTCAACGATGGTTGCCTCGCCCCTCAAGCGACTAGTGCCTCGACCACCCGGTTGCCCCGGAATAAACGAAGTTAATCCTACCCGCATGGAAGTCACCGAAGATCCAGTTTTCAGACCGGAAGGCGTCTCAACCACGATTGTGAGTTTTTGGTGCCATGAATAGCTGTTGAGGTAGTCCTGAATGAGCAACCACGCTATTGGCAGGGCTACAGCAACCAGAATAATTATTCCAACCCATTTGAAGAACTTTTTCATTCTGAGTAGGTACCCTTATATTTCAGAACACTGTTTGTTTGAACAATATAGAAATATACTTGCCAATATATGAAAAAGAACATATAGTGAACAAAAATTATGGAGGAGTTTAATATGTCAGATGATAACCCAAGCATCATGTCCCATGTTTCTGTGGGGGTGAAAGATTTTGAGAAGGCCAAGGCGTTTTATGATGTGGTTTTGGCGACTATTGGGGCTAGTCGGGTTTTTGATTTTCCTGGAGCTGCTGCTTATGGCAAGGCCTATCCGGAATTTTGGGTTGCGCCGCCTTATGATAAGGGTGTTGTTGAGACTGCTAATGGTGTCCATTTTGCCTTCAATTCGCCTGATAGGGACGGAGTTCATGCATTTTGGGAGGCCGCTATTGCTGCTGGTGCTTCGCCTGACGGAGAGCCGGGACCTCGGCCCTTATGGCGCTGCTTATTACGGTTGTTTCGTGCGGGACTTGGACGGGCACAAGATCGAAGCTATGTATTGGGATATGGATTTGGCTGCACAGAGTGAGTAGATCATGGCAATCGATGGTGGGTTTAAGGAGTTTCTGATCGAGTTATTTGAACCTGTAGGGAGTGTGATCTTCAAAAACATGTTCGGTGGCACCGGGATATTTAAACATGGTTTGATGTTTGGTCTGGTAATGGATGACCGTGTGGCGCTCAAGGTTGATGGGGAAACCGAGCAAGATTTTATTGACGAGGGGATGGAGCAGTGGACCTATTCCCGGGAGGGCGATAAGGCCGCTCGCAAGAGGAATTTTGGCTATTGGTATATGCCGGAGCGTCTTTTGGAAGATTCAGAAGAGTTGTACGGTTGGGCCATGAAAGCTTTTGATGTGGCGGTTCGTGCGGATATGAAAAAGCCGCCATCCAAGCGTAAATTGCAAGGGTAAGGCGGCTTAAATTTGTTAACCTGCTTTTCGGCTTATCTTAGTAGAAATGCCGGGATATGATCATCCTCACCAAAGGCCTTTGTTGCAGGTCTTGGCTTGTTGCTTTTTTCACTGACCGGTTTTGGGGCAGGTTTTGGCGAGTTTGAATGCTTAGGCGCTTCAGTTTTCGCAGTAGGAGCGGTTTCTTCTGCCTGCTTTACAGGTTTAGGGCTGTGCTCTTTGTTTTGCGAAGAGGACCGTCTTGAATCGTCTCTCTTACTACCACCGCGACGTCTGCCAGCTTTGGAATCCCATACTACCGGATCGCCTTGCCATTCAATGGATTGGCCAATCAACTCTTCGATTGCATCAAACCCTTTTTTCTCAGTAGGGGTGACAATCATAAAGGCGTTGCCTTTGCGACCTGCGCGTCCTGTGCGCCCTATACGATGCACATAATCTTCAGCCGTTCCGGGTACGTCGAAGTTGAAAATATGGCTCACATTCGGGATATCGAGACCACGGGCGGCCACATCACTTGCCACCAGATGGGTGATTCTATTTTCTTTAAAATCTGCCAGCATGGTCATGCGGCTTCTTTGATCCATGTCGCCATGTAGGGCGCCACAGGAGTAACCGTGATTCTGCAGGGATTTATCAACGATTTTTACGTCACGTTTCCGGTTGCAGAAAATAATGGTGTTTTTCAAACCTTCTGCTTCATCGATTAAACCGCGTAAAACGTTGCGTTTTTCATAGTCGGCCATGTCACTGGCAACCGCTCTTTGAGTGATTGTATCTGACGTAGAAGCAGGTGCCGAGACAGAAACATGTACCGGATTTTGCAGGAATTGATGAGACAGTTTTTCAATTGCCGGCGGCATGGTTGCCGAGAAAAACAAGGTCTGGCGCGTGAACGGAACCATTTTACATATGCGCTCGATATCAGGAATAAACCCCATATCCAGCATGCGATCGGCTTCATCGATAACCAGAATTTCAACGCCGGTCATCAGGATTTTTCCGCGCTCGTAATGATCAAGCAAGCGACCCGGTGTGGCAATCAGAATATCGGCACCACGATCCAATTTGCGCAATTGCTCGTCGAAAGATACGCCGCCAATCAAAAGAGCTACCGTTAATTTTTGATTTTGCCCGTAGCGAATAAGATTTTCTTCAACTTGCGCCGCAAGTTCGCGGGTGGGCTCCAAAATCAGGGTACGGGGCATGCGTGCACGGGCGCGACCACGTTCCAGCAATGACAGCATTGGCAGAGTAAAGGAGGCGGTTTTCCCGGTGCCCGTTTGGGCAATCCCCAACACATCGCGACGTTGCATGATATGGGGAATAGCCTGTTCCTGAATAGGTGTAGGCTCGGTATAACCCGATGATTTGACAGCGGCGAGCACTTTGTCGCTCAGCCCAAGATTTTCAAAGCTCATTTATTTGGTTGGTACTTTCTAGCGCTATCTGCGAAATGTTCGCAGGACAAATTCAAATTTGTGTAGCCGCATCACCATTTAGCGCGAAGTCACCCCACGCCTTCGCCTCTTCGCTACAGCAATTGGGGGCAAAGAGTCAAGGGAGAGCCGCCTTTGTGCTTATATTGTGCTTAACGGCTTCCTATTAAACATCGATCGAATCTTCGGTGGCAAATTCGGCATTTTCCTGAATAAACTGGAATCTGGCCTCTGGTTTGCTGCCCATCAACTGGTCGACGCGGATTCTGGTGGCGTTCTCATCGAACTCCGGTACTTCCACCCGCAACAAGGTCCGTTTGGTTGGCTCCATTGTGGTTTCCTTGAGCTGTGCCGGCATCATTTCACCGAGGCCCTTAAAGCGACCAATGTCGATTTTCTTGCTACCGGAAAATTCAGTTTCCAAAAGCTCATCCTTATGGGCATCATCACGGGCGTAGAGAGTTTTTCCTCCCTGCGAAATCCGGTAGAGCGGTGGTACGGCCAGATAAAGTCTGCGACTTCGGATGAGTCCTGGCATTTCCTGAAAGAAGAATGTGATCAGCAGGGATGCGATGTGTGCCCCATCCACATCCGCATCGGTCATGATGATGATGCGGTCGTAGCGTAAATCCTCGTCGCGGTATTGTGACCGCGTACCGCAACCAAGTGCTTGAATTAAATCGGAAATTTGCTGATTGGCAGCGAGTTTTTCACGTCCGGCATTAGCAACGTTCAATATTTTTCCGCGTAAAGGCAGTATGGCTTGAGTTTTCCTGTTGCGGGCCTGTTTGGCTGAGCCGCCAGCAGAATCCCCTTCCACGATAAAGAGTTCGGTATCGCCTTTGGCGTTCGAGGCGCAATCGGCGAGTTTGCCGGGCAGACGCAATTTTCTAGTAGCAGATTTGCGATTGATCTCTTTTTCCCGGCGGCGGCGAAGGCGTTCGTCGGCACGGTCGACCACCCATTCGAGCAATTTATTGGCCTGTTGCGGGGATCCCGCCAGCCAATGATCGAAGGGATCACGAATGGCGTTTTCTACCAGCTTTTGCGCTTCGACCGTTGCCAGCTTGTCTTTGGTCTGGCCAACGAATTCCGGTTCGCGAATAAAGGTTGATAACATTGCAGCAGCAGAAGTCATCACATCGTCAGTGGTGATCATTGATGCTTTTTTATTGCCAACCATTTCGCCATAGGCTTTCAACCCGCGCGCAAGGGCGATGCGGAATCCCGCTTCGTGGGTGCCGCCATCGCCGGTGGGGATGGTGTTGCAATAGGACTTTACAAAGCCGTCATCGCCATACCATGTGACTGCCCATTCAACGGCACCGTGACCGCCTGCCTTATCGGACCTGCCGGCAAAAGGTTCTTCCGTTATTTTGAACTGGTCGGAGATGGAGGCTTCAAGATAGTCTTTGAGGCCACCCGGAAAATGGAAGGTGGCTTTGGCTTGCGCTTCTTCGCCGTCTTTCAACAAAGATGGGTCGCAGGTCCAGCGGATTTCGACGCCACCAAATAGATAAGCTTTGGAGCGGGCCATTTTGAACAGGAGCGATGGTTGGAATGCAACGCCCTTGGCAAAAATGCTAAAATCCGGTTTGAAGCTGACCTTGGTACCGCGCCGATTATGCACTTCGCCGATGGTTTCAAGTTTGGTGGTTGGGTGTCCCTTGGAAAATTCTTGACGATAAAGGGTTTTATTGCGTGCAACTTCCACGATCAAATGGTCTGAAAGTGCGTTCACCACGGAAATGCCCACGCCGTGCAGGCCGCCGGATGTCTCATAAACATTGGAATCGAATTTACCGCCCGCATGCAGTGTGGTCATGATCACTTCTAGGGCGGATTTATCCTTGAATTTTGGATGCGCGTCGACAGGGATGCCGCGGCCATTATCAGTGATAGAGAGATAGCCTTCAGCGCTCAGATCAACCTCAATCCAGCTGGCGTGACCAGCAACGGCCTCGTCCATGGAGTTATCGATGACTTCGGCGAATAAATGGTGCAGGGCCTTGGCGTCTGTGCCGCCAATATACATGCCGGGGCGTCTGCGTACGGGCTCCAGCCCTTCAAGGACTTCAATATCCGCTGCGGAATAATCACTCTCAGCACTGCTGGCCGCTGTTTTTTTGACGGGCTTTGCCGGTTTTTTCTGAGGCGGCTGTGGAGCGGAATTGTCGCCGAAAAGGTCATTGTTAGTGTTCATATTTGCCCTTGCTTCCAATTGGTCGAATCACTGGTCTGAATCCTAACTGATATATACGCAAAAGTGGGGTTTTCCATGGAAATATCGCTCTTTCACCGAATAAAAAACCTCTATAAGAAAGGGGGATAGGACCTTGTTTTTGTAATTATACTCGGAATTGGTAATGGCCTGCAATATTTGCGGTGGAACAGACTTTGAAGATTATCGCGATCGCAAGGGCGAGCGTTGCACGGATTGCAGTTCGAAAGCGCGTCACCGGGTCGCGCTGATGGTCTATGAGGCGCATTTGTTGCCGCTGGTGCAGGGCGCTGAAAAACGCGTGCTACATCTGGCGCCAGAGCAGTTTTTGCACGATAAACTCTCCGATATGGTCGGGGCGGGCTATATTACCAGTGACGCGTCGCCCGAGCGTTATTCCCATGCGGAATGTTTAAAACTCTATTTTCCTCAGGATTTCGATTTGTTTCCCGACGGGTATTTCACGGCAATTCTGCATAATCATGTGCTTGAACATATTCCGGGACATTATGGCGATCATTTGATTGCCTTTACCCGAATGTTGGCACCGGGTGGAAAAATGATATTTTCCGTGCCCGGTCCTTATCTTGATCGGCAGAGCGTTGAAGGCGGCGAACATCTGGCAAGCGACGCGGAGCGGCTGGAGAAATTCCTTCAGGAAGACCACTATAAAATGCTGGGCGCGGATTTTGTTGAATTCTTGCGCAATATGGAGGGCGGGGAACTGCTCTCGGACGGTATCACTTCTAAAATTCGTGAGCAATTGAGCGTCCGGCCCGGCAAAGCACCGTTCTTTGTGTGGCAAAAACAATCGTAAAAAGAAGAGTTTGACCATGAGTAAAACACCAAAACAGATCGATCATGTGGCCATTTTGCCTGAAACTGTGCCTTTCGTTGGGCCAGAGGCGCAGGAGCGTGCATTGGGCAAGATATTTGCGGCGCGAATTGGGGCGAATGAAAATGTTTTTGGCCCTTCGCCCAAGGTAATCGAGGCGATAAAAAACGCTGCTAAGGATGTCTGGATGTATGCAGACCCTGAAGCTTTGGAATTGCGTGAAGCGCTTTCGGAGCATCATGGTGTTGGTGTTGAGAATATCGTCATTGGCGGCGGTATCGATAATTTACTCGATTGTGCGACGCGGCTTTATGTGGAGCCGGGCGTTAATGTGGTGACCTCTGCCGGGGCTTATCCAACGTTTAATTTTCATGTCAGCGCTACGGGCGGAAATCTGGAATTGGTGCCGTTTGTCAATAATTGTGAAGACCCTGATAGCTTGCTGGAACGGGCGAGGGAGACTTCCGCAAAGCTACTTTATATTTCCAATCCGGATAATCCCATGGGGACTTGGTGGGATAGCGACGATATGGAGCGTATGATTTCTTCTATTCCTGATGGCTGCATGATGTTGCTTGATGAAGCCTATATCGACACGGCACCCGCTGGAACTGCACCTCCAATTGATATTACCAATGATCAAATTTTGCGTTTTCGCACTTTTTCCAAGGCTTATGGCATGGCAGGTTCCAGAGTTGGCTATTGCATCGGGGAAGCCGGGATCATTCGCGGATTTGAGAAGGTGCGTAACCATTTTGGCATGAACCGTGTGGCGCTTGATGGTGCGCTGGCTGCTTTGAAAGATCAGGACTATCTGGCGGAAGTTGTTGGAAAAATAGCTGATTCACGCGAGAAAATTGCTGAAATTGCTGAAAAGCACGGATTTAAACCGATACCGTCTGCGACAAACTTTGTAGCGATGGATTGTGGCCGCGATAGTGCCTATGCGCTTGCCCTTATGAAGGGGCTGGCTGAGCGGGGCGTCTTTATTCGGATGCCCGGTGTGGAGCCGCTTTCGCGTTGTATCCGTATTAGTGCCGGAACTGCGCAGGATTTACAGATTTTTGATGATGCTTTGGGTGAAATTATCGCTGAAATTGGATAAAGTACCTAGGTACTGGCCCAAAAATGCAAAAGGGCAGGAACCAGGTTCCTGCCGCTTTTTGCTGTTCTAATATCTTACTTAAATGTCCCTCTATACAAGCAATGATACCGATATTAGTGCCGCCGTGATCATTACGGTCGAAACCACAATAACGCTGAGCGGTGAAAAGTCCTCTGCTTGATAATCCTCCCCGATGTGATCTCTCGGGTGTGTCATGAATAGCTCTCCTATCTGTTTCACTATGATATCAAACAGATAAGGCGTGAAAATGCGGTTACAAGTGTCATTTACGTGTAACCGCATCACAAACAGGTTATTTTATTGTGAGGCTCTACTTCGCGACGCAGAAGTGGCGATCTCCGTCATATCCTAGAAAAGTACCAGTTTTTGAGTTGAAACTGCGATATCTCGTGCTGCAATAATCCTGCCAGCCCGTGCTCCATGGCTCGATGGAGGCGGTTTCGTTGTAGGTAATTACCTTTGGGGCGTCTGTATCACGCAAGGTTTCTCGCCGAATTGAAGGGCGTTCGCGCTTTCCATAACGTTGGCTTGGGCGTGATTCACGGTATCTCGATGGGCCACGTTCACGCGATGCATAGGGTCTGAATGGACGAGATTCGCGAGCACTATAAGGTCTTGGTTCGCTGTCATATCTCACAAAATCCGAATTATATTCGTCATAGATGCGAACGGGTGGGCGGGAATATGGACGATGTGTATGCCTGCGGACACGGTTATATCTGCGGTGATTTGATTCTGCCGCAATCGCGCCAATGGCAAGACCGATAATGCCGCCAAGTACGATGTCACCTGAACCGCGATGACGATTATGATGCCCACCGCCAGCTGATGCGGTGGCGATTGGCATGCTTACGGTAGCAATTGTAACGGCAAGCGCCATTGCTGCAATTTTAGCGGTGGAAGCGGCTGAATTCTGAAGGAAATATCGGAAGTTCATTTTTTTGCCCTCTGAGAACGAATGTTGGAATTACCCTATCAGGTTTGAATATGATCCAAATTTGGCATTTTCATGCTGAATGGAAGCTGAATGAGATGTTCAGGTAATAATGTGCCCGAGTTGGGCGATGTTGTCCTTAATATGTTACGTATATTTGTGTCTGGCCTGTTTTTTAAATTGCCCACTTTGGATAGCATTGTTACAAGCATGTTATGACTACACCACCTGACATTTTACGCATTGCGCTGGCCCAGTTAAACCCGACGGTCGGCGATATTAGTGGCAATCTGGCGCTTGCTCGAAAAGCCCGTGATGAGGCCTACCGTGCAAAAGCTGATTTGATTCTTTTCACCGAATTATTCATTTCTGGCTATCCGCCGGAAGATCTGGTTTTAAAGCCAGTCTTCGTCGAAGAATGTATGGCAGCGATTGCAGAACTTGCTGCTGATACAAAAGATGGCGGCCCTGCGATGTTGATCGGTTCGCCGCTTTGCAATGATGATGGTCTCTATAACGCGATTGCCCTGCTTGATGAGGGGGAGATCAAGACCTGGCGCATGAAGGTCGATTTGCCGAATTATGCTGTGTTTGACGAAAAGCGCGTGTTTGATGAAGGGCCGATGCCCGGACCGATTAATTTTCGTGGTGTGCGGTTGGGTGTGCCAATTTGCGAAGATATTTGGGGTGAATTGGGCGTTTGCGAAACTCTGGCGGAGAGCGGCGCTGAAATTCTTTTGGTGCCGAATGGATCTCCTTATTATCGGGAGAAAACGGATGTTCGCCACCAAATTGTCATTCGTCAGGTGATCGAATCCGGCCTGCCGATTGCTTACGTCAATCAGCTTGGGGGGCAGGACGAACTTGTCTTTGATGGCGGTTCTTTTGTGGTCAATGCCAATCATACCATTCCTGTTCAGATGAACCTTTTTGAAGACAGCGTTGTTGTCACCACATGGCGACGCGGGGATGATGGCTGGTCGTGTGACGATGGGCTGATAGCGAAAATACCTGATCGGCAAGAAACTGATTGGCGTGCCTGCGTTCTTGGACTGCGCGACTATGTCAATAAGAACGGCTTTTCTAATGTGGTGCTGGGGCTTTCCGGTGGCATTGATTCTGCCATCGTTGCGGCGATGAGCGTCGATGCGTTGGGCGAAGAACGGGTACGCTGTGTGATGTTGCCCTATGATTATACCAGCGAAGAAAGTCTCGTGGACGCTGCCGATTGCGCCAAGGCACTGGGCGTTAAATACGAAACTATCTCGATTAAAAAGCCGGTTGAAGGCTTGCGCGATGCGTTAAGCGATTTGTTTGAGGGCACCGAAGAAGGGGTGACCGAGGAGAACCTGCAATCGCGGGCGCGTGGCGTCATTTTGATGGCGATTTCCAATAAGTTTGGTTCGATGGTGGTGACCACGGGCAATAAATCCGAGATGTCTGTTGGTTATGCGACGCTCTATGGCGATATGAATGGTGGTTTCAACCCGATCAAAGACCTTTATAAAATGCAGGTCTATGAGCTTTCAGATTGGCGCAACAAGCATATGCCGCCCGATTGTCTGGGGCCGGGGGGCGAGGTTATCCCGCAAAATATTATCGATAAGGCACCGAGCGCTGAATTGCGACCGGACCAGACCGATCAAGATAGTCTGCCGCCTTATCCTATCTTGGATGATATTTTGGAATCTCTGGTGGAAAAAGAGCTTTCCGTCGACGAGATTGTTGCCAATGGCCATGAGCGTGAAACCGTGAACAGGATGGAGCATCTGCTCTACATCGCTGAATATAAACGGCGTCAGGCAGCGCCCGGTGTGAAAATTACACGTAAGAATTTTGGTCGTGACCGGCGTTATCCGATTACCAACCGTTTCCGTGACAGGGGATAAGCGCTTATATGGGAGCCTTCTTTTCGTTTTTTCGAGAGAATTCACGCTGGATATTTGGCGGCTTCCTGATGACGTTTTTTTCTTCCTTCGGGCAAACGTTTTTCATCGCTCTTTCGGGGAAGCAGATTCGAACCGAATTTGATCTGACCAATGGGGAATTCGGCGGCATTTATATGCTGGCAACGCTGGGCAGCGCGATGGTGTTGCCGCAAGTTGGCAAGCTGGTTGATATTGTCTCTGTATCCCGCACAGCGCTGATTGTGGTGCCCTTGCTGGCTTTTGCGTGCGTATCCATGGCCTTTGCCGACTCATTTTACTTTCTGCTTTTGACGCTATTTGGTCTGCGCCTGTTTGGTCAGGGGATGATGACTCATACGGCGATGACGGCGGTTGGGCGCTGGTTTGCCGGGCACCGGGGCAGGGCGGTTTCCATGGTGGCGCTTGGTCAACAGACCGGAGAGATGGTGTTTCCGCTGGTCTTTGTTTTTGTTTCGGCAGCGATTGGCTGGAGAAACAGCTGGTTGGCCGGGGCGTTCTTTCTGGTGGTTTTTGCTTTGCCCGTCATATTCGGGCTGATGCGGGTGGAGCGTCAGCCAAGATCAACTGATAAACCGGAGTTGGCGGGCGCTGCGCGTGACTGGAAGCGCGGCGAAGTAATGCGTGATGGCTTGTTCTGGGCGATGTCCATCGGCATTTTTGCACCGGCTTTCATCGGCACTTCGGTGTTTTTCCATCAGGCTCATCTGGTGGAAATTCGCGATTGGACACAACAGTTTTTTGCCGGCTCGTTCGTTATCATGTCGATCGTGACTGTTTGTTCCGGCCTGATTGCCGGGCAATTGATCGATAAATTTTCAGCGATCAGAATCTTGCCGTTCTTCCTGTTGCCGCTTGGAGTTGCCTGCTTGTGTCTTGGCTTGATCGAGGCCGGCTTCGGGTTGTTTTTCTATATGGCGTTGCTCGGGGTTTCCTATGGCACGGCGACGACCCTGTTTGGAGCGCTATGGCCGGAGATTTATGGCACGAAACATCTGGGCTCTGTGCGCTCTATTATCGTCGCGCTGATGGTGTTGTCCTCGGCGTTGGGACCGGGAATAACAGGATATTTGATTGATTATGGTATTCCGTTTCCATCGCAAATTGTTGTAATGGGGCTCTATTGCCTTGCGGTCTCGCTGGTTATGTTGTTTGTATCGCGGCAAGTGGCGAGCCGTCAGCGGGCGGAACTTGCCGCAATATAAATTTCAAAACTGGATAATGTGAACCCCATGACAGTCACCCTTCGTTTTGCCCCGTCACCAACCGGCAATATTCATATCGGGAATGCCAGAACGGCCCTCGTAAATTGGCTTTATGCCAAAAAGAATGATGGCCAATTTATCCTGCGCTTTGATGATACGGATGTTGAGCGTTCGAAGGTTGAATTTGCCGAAGGCATTGAACGTGATTTGCGCTGGCTTGGTATTGAGCCAGACAGGATTGAGCGTCAGTCGACGCGGTTTTCATCTTATGATGAAGCCGCGGAAAAGCTTAAAGTCAAAGGCCTGCTTTATGCTTGCTATGAAACGGCTGATGAACTGGATCGCCGCCGCAAACGTTTGCTGGCACGCGGATTGCCGCCGATCTATGACCGGTCGGGATTGAGATATTCGCTGAAAGAAATTGCTGCCTTTGAAGCAGAAGGCAGAACGGCTCATTGGCGTTTTTTATTGCCGAATTATGAGGATGACCCCTTTACCACCAAGCGCACGGAAGTTCATTGGGATGATGTGGTGCGCGGCAGGCAGACTGTCGATTTGGCTTCCATGTCTGATCCGGTTCTGATCCGCGGCGATGGCACATATCTCTACACCTTGCCGAGCGTTGTCGATGATATTGAGTTCGGGATTACCCATATCATTCGCGGTGATGATCATGTGACCAATACTGGTGCGCAGATTGCTGTGTTTGAAGCGCTGGATGCGAAAGCTCCGGCATTTGGACATCATAATTTGCTAACATCGGCTGATGGTAGCGGCCTTTCCAAACGGCTTGGTTCGCTTTCGATTGCCAATTTGGCGGAAGATGGATTTGAACCGATGGCGGTTGTCTCGCTAGCTGTTCTGATTGGTACATCGCAAGCGGTTGAGCCCATGAAAAATATGGCAGCGATGGCTGCGCGCTTTGATCCCCAGACCATCACTAAATCTGCCGCGAAATTCGATATGGCAGAGCTTTTAGGCCTCAATAAGCGCCTTGTGCATGACTATTCCTACGATGCTGTATCTGAACGGCTTAGCGCATTGAATATTGGGGGTGGCGAAGAGTTCTGGAATGCGGTGCGGCCCAATATTGAAAAAGTATCGGATGCCGCCGACTGGTGGGCAATCGTCAATGACGCAAATCCGGTTATCGATGATGAGGACCGCGACTTCATTAGCGAAGCTAAAGCGCTTTTACCCGATGGTCCGTGGGATGGTGAAACTTGGAAAAAGTGGACCGCTTTGGTCAAAGAAAAGACCGGTAGAAAAGGCAAAGGCCTGTTTATGCCGCTTAGAAAAGCGCTGACCGGGCAAGAGCATGGCCCGGAACTTGCCACCATATTGCAGCTTATTGGACCGGAAAAAACGCTGGCCCGACTATCCTGATCTTCTTCTTTTGACCGGATTTTTCATCGGCTGTCAGGCCCGTTTTATTGCCCAATTGTTCCAGATCGGCCAATGAAAATGCGCCGGCTTTATTGCTCGCGGTTTCAGGGTCGGCATATCTGTCCTGACGAAAAGCGGGTAGAGAAATCCGCGGGCCAATTGTTTCTCTAATCTCATCTTGCGCGATTGCTTGTTCTGCTTCGAGTTCTGCAAGTTCGCCCAATCCAGCTTTTGAGAAATTACAGGAACACTGGCGGTTTAGTTTTTTGCGATAGCTGAAGGCAAAAGGCTGTTTTGCATAAGGGATGTTGGCGCGATAGGAGATCATTTCTTCGGGCGATTGGCTGGGCATGCCGTAATAGTAAAGCTCAACTTCGCTTCCCGGGCATCTGTTTTGGCAGCTTAGGGCATCGGTTTCAAAATGGCCGCGATCGGTGGAAAAGCTGATTGGGAAATAATACCCGTCGCAGGTTCTAACACACATGGTTCGGAAATTTCCAAATTGCGAATATTGGGGTTCCGGCAGTAATTCAAATTCTTCGCGAAAGCGTCTTCCATCCTCACGATAGGCTCTGCGCCCGAAAATCTGTTCGATGAGGCTGCGGCGGCGCGGTCTTTCTCGTCCGAACGTGGCTTGTCTTCTTTCTGTGCTTCGATTTGCGGTGCGATTCAGGCAGCCTTGTTGCTGCATAGTTTGCAGAATTCGGTTGCGTTGGGAACCGGTATTGCCTGCGCCTTGGCGCAGTCGGTTTTTTGTTCGTTCAAGTTGCGCCAGATTATCCTGCATTTGGCGGATGCTTGAATTTAACCGGCTGCATCGCCCGGAGCTGTTGAACTGACCGGCCCGACAATCATTGCGTCTGGCTATGCGTTTGGTTTTTGATAATTGGGCACGCTGATCGCGTATCGCCTGTTGGTACTGGCGGTATTTTCTGGAAGGCGAGACCTGATTTCCGGTGGAGACGCGTGATAATTGCTGCTCCAACTGGCGGCAAACGCCCGATTGGGCCTCAGCAATGGTGACCTGCGAGGCAAGCAGAATCCAGACCAGACAGGCTAGCCTTAGAAAATATGATCTGGATATGGACGCCATTGTAAATCTGCTCTTGAAGTTTCGCAAATTTGGCTGATTACCAACCCTTGCACGATTACCTGTTCGCGAAACCTAACGCGATATAGTTAATCTATGCTTTCGAATGTGTTTATTCAGTGCTGTTTGGCACACTCTAAAAAGCGCTCTGATTGAGGCCCCCGTCGACCAGATAATTCTTGCCGGTTAGATAACCTGCGTGGGTTGAACAAAGGAACGCGCAAAGCGCACCGAATTCGTCCGGTGTTCCCAGCCGCTTAGCAGGGATTTCAGAGATGGTTTGTTGTTCGGATTCTTCCTTCGAAATACCTTGTTTTTCGGCACTGAAGGCGATGCCGGAGCGCAGGCGGTCCGTATCCATCTTGCCGGGCAATATCTGGTTGATGGTCACATTATTTGAAGCAACGGAACGCGCTACGCCAGCAAGAAATGAGGTTAAGCCAGCGCGTGCTCCTGATGAGAGGTCCAGGCCGGGAATTGCGGTGTATACCGAGAGGGAAGTGATGTTGACGATGCGACCAAATTTTCGCTCGATCATGCCGTCGATCACTTTTTGGATGAGCTCAATCGGTGTCACCATGTTTTGGGTAACACCTTCCAGCATATCTTCACGCGATAATTCGCGGAAATCGCGCAGGGGCGGTCCACCATTGTTGTTGACAAGGATATCAGGAGAGGGGCAGGCGTCGAGTAATTTGGCCTGCCCGTCAAGTGTCGAAACATCGGCAATGACTGCTGTGACTTTTCCGCTGGATAACTTATCCAGTTCTTCTGCGGTTGCCATCGTTACGGCTTCATTACGGCCGTTGACGACAATATTACATCCTGCCTCAGCCAGATGCATGGCGCATCCTTTGCCTAGTCCGCGTGATGATGCGCAGATGATTGCGTTCTTACCTGAAATTCCCAAATCCATAATTTATCCCTTCTGATTTGGTCTAATATTATCGGTCCGTCACCGAAAATGCCAGTGCCGTTATCGACTCTGTTTGATTGATCGGTTAGAAAAAATACTTGATTTGAAACACGAATTTAGAGCAATTAATCTTATGAATATTGATCCGGTTTCCATTCCAAATATCGATGATCTTAAAGCTGCTGCCAAACGACTTGAGGGCAAAATTATTCATACGCCTTTATTGCGGAGCGATGCACTTGATACGCTCACGGGTGCGCAGGTTTTTGTGAAAGCTGAATGCTTGCAAACCACAGGTTCCTTCAAGCTACGCGGGGCAAGCAATGCGCTTGCCATGCTGTCTGATGAACAGCGTGCTGGCGGTGTGGTGGCTTGTTCTTCGGGCAACCATGCACAGGGTGTGGCTGAGGCTGCGCGGCGTTTGGATATTTCTGCAACCATCGTCATGCCGGCCGACAGTCCGGTGATTAAGATCGCGCGTACGAAGCGGAGCGGTGCGACCGTGGTGCTGTTTGATCGGGCAACGCAGGACCGGGAAGAAATTGCTAATGAAATAGCTGAAAGAGAAAATCGCACCTTTGTTCATCCGTTTAATAATCCAAATGTGATTGCCGGGCAGGGCACTAGCGGGTTGGAGATTGTTGAAGATTTGCAGGCGTTGGGGCTTTCGGTGGATAGGGTTTTAACGCCATGTGGTGGCGGTGGATTGACCTGTGGTCTATCGATCAGCATTCACGATACTTTTCCCGAAGCTAAAATTCATACGGTGGAACCTCAGGGCTTTGATGATTTCAGTCGTTCGCTGGAAGCTGGTGAAATCCTCTCCAATGAAACGCTTACTGGCTCTATATGTGATGCAATGCTGACGCCTGAGCCGGGGGCGCTAACATTTGAAATTGCGAAACAGCATTGCTCGGACGGGTTGGTTGTTACTGACGCGTCGGTTTGTGAAGCCATGCGTTTTGCCTTTGAAGAATTTAAACTGGTGGTGGAGCCGGGGGCTGCTGCTGCGCTGGCGGCTTTGCTGGATGCAGGGCAAAAATATCAGGGCGAGGTGGTTGTTATCATGCTTTCCGGCGGCAATGCTGATCCGGAGTTGTTTTCCAAAATCTTGACCGGCGAATAATATGGCGATAATGGGGTCTGATAACTCTGCGTCAGATGAAAGCGCACCGTGGCTGTTTGGCCCCAGAATTTCCATTGCCTATTGTTGCGTTTTTGCCTTTGCGGGCATGGCGCTACCGTATTTTCCTCTGTGGTTGCAATTTAAAGGGTTGTCCGACTTTCAGATCGGAATTGTGTTATCGGCGCCCATGATCATGCGTGTTTTTAGCTCTGGGCCGATGATCGCTTATGCCGATACACGGCCGGACCGGGCAAATTTCACCATCATACTTTATATCGCTTCGTCTTTGATGATGATGCTTTACGCGTTTGTGAACGGGTTTTGGTGGATATTGGCCGTGACCATCGCGATGAACTTTTTCTTCAATCCGGTCATTCCTTTGGTGGATGCGATTGCCATGTCCGGGGTTCGCCGGTATGAGGCGAATTACGGGCGCATCAGGATTTGGGGGTCGGTGATTTTCATCGTTGCCAACCTTGCTGGCGGTCAATATCTGCTGAATTCGCCGGGGGAATATATTCTTTATGCTCTCATCGGGGCACTGGTGGTTGGTAGCTTTTTGATTTTAACTTTGCCAAAGATTGGCAAGCGCAGAAACCTGAGCCAATCCGGACTGGATCAATTTAGCTTTTCCCGAATGCTCAAAATGCCTCGTTTTATGCTGGTATTGTTGGCTGCCGGAATTTTGCAGGCAAGCCATGCTCTGGTTTATAGTTTTGGTTCGATTTACTGGCAATCTCTTGATTATAGTGGACTGACGATTGGCTTTTTATGGGGACTTGCTGTGGCTGCCGAGGTGGTGCTGTTCCAGTACGGCAATTGGCTGATCAAGAATATTGGCACGATGGGGCTGTTTGCCATTGGCGGAATTGCTGCGGTTTTGCGCTGGACGGTTTTTCCGCTCGATCCGGGCCTGACGGGATTCTTGGCGCTGCAGCTTTTACACGGTTTGACCTTCGGTGCGGTTCATATCGCGACGATGTATTTCATTATGGAATCCGTGCCTGAGGAACGTATCGCCAGTGCTCAGGGCGTGGGTTTTGTTCTGGCTGGTTTGGTGATGGCAATTGCGGTTTTTTCGAGCGGGTTCATCTACAAGAACTTCGCCGCCAACGGCTTTTGGATCATGGCAGCGATGGCGGTTTTGGCGCTTGTTCTGTTAAAGGCGGCCACCCTTTTTCCCACCATAAAAAACAACGAAGCGGAAGCCTAGTTTACAATGCCAGTCCGATGCCTGAATCAAACCCACAGAAACGTTCCATGTTTTTGTTTCCACGGCGGCATCCAAGCATTCTTGTTGCATACTTCTATATGACGCTTGGGCCTCTGTATGGCGCGCGCATCAGCACCGAATGGCTCTTCGCCACCCTGGTCCAAGTCATTTTAAATTTGACGTGGCTCTATTGCTGGAGCTGTCCTGCGGCTGTTGAAAGCATGGAATAGACCTTGCCGATATCCGTTGCCAGATAACTTCTGGAGATGGATTTATCCGGGTCATTATTAGCGATGCTTGCAAGCAGGTTTTCAAATTCCTGCATGTAGCGGCTGACGGTGTTTCTAAACTCTTCGTCACGGGTAAACCTTGCCCGGATTTCTGTCATTGTTTGTGGATTTTGAAGCGAATAGAGGCGGCGAGTGAAGACGTCTCGTTCGCCCTGACGGTAGCGTTCCCATAGTTCCACAGATGCCTCATGATCAATTACACGGGCAATATCCATAGAAAGCGAATTCAGGGTTTCAACCACATGCTGCGGTGAACGACCGCCGCCTGCAGCTGGAGCGCTCTGAGGCGTTGCAATCTGCGGTGTAGCCAGAGCGTTGTCTTCTTCTTCCGAAGCTCTGCGCAGCAGATTGGAGACCCAACCGCCATCATCAGGGGTTTGTGCCTGTGATTGTGGTTCTGTTTGTGAGGCCAGAGCCACCGGAGCTGGTTGGCGCTGCGTTACTGGAGCTGCCGGATATGGGCGCGGGCTCAAGCCTGTTGTGGCAGGGCGCGTTGATGCTGTTGGCGCGATTGTATCGCGCAATTCACCAAATCCGGTAGATACAGGAGGCGTTGTCGGTGCCGGAGGTGTTTGATGCGGAACCGGTTTTTCTGCCCGATATTGTGTTGGCGCAGGTGAGGGAACCGATGCGGACATAGGTGGTGCAGCATCCAGTGTTTTTCCAGATTTTGCAACGATATCGGACAGGTCTTTCAGAGCCGCAATCTGCTCTACAACCACACGGCGCATGGCGTTAGCTGTTTCCCGGGTTTCGTCAGGCAATTCCATAACACCGCGGCGCATTTGCTCTCTGGTGGCTTCCAGTTCGCGCTGGACACCTTTGGCCGCTTCACGCATCTCATCAGTTGCTGTGGCAAACCGCTTGGTCGATACATCGATTGCAGTAGAGATTTCTGTTGCAACATTGCTACTAATATCACGCGTTTTCTCGTGGCTGCTGTCGATCATCTTGGTAATGATCTCTCCAAATGCGGACATGCTATGCTTGATTTCATCGGAACGACGAACGAGACCTGTGGCCAATTCGTCCAGCATGCTCTGGCGGCCTTCAAGGGTTGTTTCAAGGCTGTTTTGTGCCGTATCGATGACGCGGGTTGCGTCTTGCAATGAGCGCCCCTGATTTTCAAGTCGTCCGGCGATTTTCGCCATGTCATTAACAAGGCTGGCAGCTGTTGTGCTCAATTTGGTTGTGGTTCCAGCAGCGATTTCTCGGGTTTTCTCAAGCTCTGCACGCGCCTGATTAACGGTGTAGGAAAGATGACCGGACTGTTTCGATAGATCCTGATTGATTTGATCTACGCTCTGGCCAACATTGGCGATCAAGTCTTTCAACTCAACAGTGGTGATGGACAAGCGCTCGAGAACTTCGTTTGAATCTATTTTAAGTCTGGCATTTGCCTGTTTCAGATTCTCAGATGCCCGCTCGCTGGATTCAGAAAGGCTGCTGGCTGCGTTGGCAATCTCAGAATTGGCAACTTCATTGGCGGCGCGAATACGGCCGGCCATTTCCTCGGTTGAGGCATTAATTTTCTCGATCATATCGCCAGTAGCTGCTTGTACGCTCTGGGTAGTGACACGAAGTTTGCTGGCAGCTGCTTCGCCTGCAGCTTGAATTCCTTCGCTGGCAACCAGATTTTGTGCCTGAATCAAATCGGAAACCTGTTGCGTTGATACTCCGATGCGATCGACCATGGCTGCTACGGCTTGCTCGCTGGAGGCTGCAATATGACTGGTAGCACTTTCAATTTCAGCGCTGGCCTGTTGGTTGGCCTGTTGAATGCGCTCGGCAGCCTGAGTTGCAGAAGCACCGATGCTTTCTGTTAGATTGTCAGCAGAAACTTTAACTTCCTGCCCGGCAGCTCTTAGTTTATCGGCTGCAACATTACCGGCTGCAGCGATGCCATCGACGATTGGTTTTGCATCATTTTGAATGATGGTGCTCAATTCAAGGGTATGGCTTGAAAGAGAATCGTTCAATTCCTGAACTTTTGTTTCCAGACCCGTCTGGGTTTCCATCAGGCTTTTCCCGAGGGAGTCATTGATGGAATTTACGCGTTCAGAAAGAATGTCTGAAATCTGTCCGGCTTTTTCGTCCAGACTGGCGACAGTTGCTGCTGTTTTTTCTTCAAACACATTGGCAATGGACTGTTGGCCTTTGTCCAGAATGGTGGTTACCACCGCGCTGTTTTCAACCAGAGTTGCAGCCATTTTAACCTGTCCGATTTCCAGGTTTTGAATTAGGGTTGCGGACTGGTTTTTCATAATCTCTTCGATTTGGGCCTCAGAGGCCGCTAGGCCGCCATGAAGCTCTTTGGCGCGTTCATCAAGGGTTGTCGCCAGATTTGACCGGCCTTTGGACAATTCCTCTCGAATAGCTTCTGTGCGCAGCGCGAGAACTTCGACCAAATCCTCTTTGGTGGCCTCCAAATTATTTTTCATCGCATCGCTGTATTCGATCAAGGTTTCGGTGACCCGGTTTTGCCCGTCAAATAGGTCGCTCCGCAGGCGTAATGTTTTCTCGTCGAATGTTTTGACCAGTCGATCCCGTGCTTCTTCAAGACCGCTGCTGATTGTTGCTGTGCTTTCACCCAATGCCGACACCAATTTTGCCTGACTTTCGTCAAGGCCCTTCAGGATGATCTCGGATTTGATGCCAAAGGCTTCGCTCATGGCGCCGGACTGCTCATTCATGATGGCTGTGAACGAAGCATTCTGATCTTTAAGGTCACTTGATATCTCGATGGCTTTTTCGGCCATATCTTTAGTGCTTCTTTCGAGCATCTGACCAATCGCGGTATTGGTAACCTCAAGCGTTTTCTCCAGCCTTTCTGAATGGCTGGAAAGGGTGTCTTCCAATTCGCCAGTTCGCGTGGAGAGGCGCTGCTCGATGCTGAGGGTGTTTGTTTCCAGCGTGTCGGCACGTTCTTTCAGTTTGTCGACAGTGTCATCTACCTGAGCTGTCAGAGTTTTGCCGAACCCAGAGAGGCACTCGCTGATGGTTTTACCGATATTTTCGGTTCTTTCCGTCAGTACCTTGTCGAGGGCTTCTGTCCGGATAGAAAGATCGGTGACCAGTTTCATGCCACGGTCGGTCAAGCTGGAGTCAATATGAAGCAGACGCTGATCCAGCGAATCTTGCAAATTGGTGCCCACCTCGGATATCTTCGCCTGAAACTCGTTGGCACGGTTGATCAATGCATCATTCAGCTGCTTTGTGATCTCGTCGTTTTGTTCTTTAATGCCTGCTGTGCGGGTATCAATCAGTGTTGCAAATGCGTTGCCTGATGTACTGATCTGATTTGTCAGCGCGTTGGTGGTGTCGGCAAATACAACAGATAAATCTTCTTTCCCTGCGGCCAGATGCAATTTTAGCTCTTCGCCTGAACTTGAAAGAAGAGATACAATGCTTTCACCGGCAGAGGTTAAGCTGTCGGATACGGCATCGCGCCGGGCTTCAATGCTTTCCAGCATTTTCACGGTAGCGTTTGCGACCGTTTTTTCGATGTGGGTTGATGCATCGGCCAATTCTTTTGCAAAGTTCTTGTGGCTTCCGCCGATGGAATTTTTCAATCGCTCGGCGTGGCCGATGATTGCTTCGCGTTCGCCGCTCATTTCCTGAATGAGGCTGCGCAATTTGATTTCAGAATCGCCGTAGGATCTTTCCAGATTCACAACTTCGTTTTGTACAAGGACCTCAAGTTCACCGGCGCGTGCCAAAGCGCGCTCAAGACCGGTGCCGATGGCAGCAACTTCGCGGCGGATTGCTTTGCCAACGGTGGTGATTGAATCCTGCGCTACCCGTTCAGGCTGCAACAAGCGAATGGCTGCTTCGGTCATCGAATGGGCTGCAAAGCGCATTTCCTGCGCACGGCGAATCATGACGGCGAAAGACCAAAGAAGCAAAACCGGAATAACAGCAATTCCGGTCATCAGGAAGATGTTGGGGATTGTCAGTATGTTGCGAACGGCTGCAAAATTGGAGAAGTCTGCGCCCAAATTCATGTAGGCATAATAGCCACAGGCGGCTATCCAGACGACAGAGAAAAGCCCGGTAATCCAGAAAGCCTGAGGTGATGGCTTGCGTTGAAGCGCATATACCAGATCGGCAATGCTGCCCTGACGGTCGTCATTTGCAGGTCGCGGCACCTTCATGTTCATGTCGTTGGACAGGCTGGATGTGTCTTCTTTTTTATATTTATCCAGATTGCTTGAGCCAAGATCCTCAGAATGGGCGGAAGATGCGTTATATTCGTATCCACCTGAAGTGGAAGCGTATTCTGGACGAGATGAAGTTGGGACGTATTCGTATGCTATTTCATCTTCAAAGGTATCTTCACGCAGATCATTGGCAGCATCAGCCAATTTCTTTTCCAGTTCCAGAAAACCGTCGGTATCGTCTTCTAGATCGTCGTCATCAAAATCGTCGTCTGAAAAATTGCTTATGGAAGTATCCAAATCAATATCCCCATCGTCTTGGGAATCATTGAGGTCATCGATGCTGATATCTTCAATTTCAAGCGAAAGGGCTTCTTCTACCGCTAAAAGAGCTGCTTCGTTTGTTTCATCAATCTTCGGTTTCGACGCCATACTCATCAACCCTGTATCATTTTGAGCAACATACCCCAAGCAGAGCAACAAATATCCAGTGCATTGGGACGAAGTTTCCAAAACCAGAAACAACATACGTACTGCCGACCCGAGCAAAAAACTCAGATCAACCGTCCATTGTCCTCAAAATCTGCACACTTAAACAACCAAAATAATGTTTGAGTTGCCCAAAGGTACTTGCCGCATCCCTTATGTAATGGCACATGCGACACTTTTCGACAAGAATTTGATGCGGCTACGCACCAAAAAATGAAGACAAGGTTAACGCTGTTAAAGTTTTCTCAGAACGTTGCGTAAACCATATCGCTTAAGGATTGGGCGCTCTGGGGTGCTGGAAGCCCAAATTGGCGGTTAAAACCAAACTTTAGATAAAAGTAACCTTGTGGAGAACAATTGCGAACTTGCCCCAAGTAGTCGTGGTGATTTAACCGGATATTTTTATTTCAAACCTATTATCTGGGAATATCAAGAGCTAAAGGAGCGCGATGATGGGGATGGCCCTGAAACAAGATGTTGCCATGGCTTGCAAGGCTGCAGGGATGGATAAACCAGTGGATTTAGTGCATTTGGCACGACAAACCATGGGGGACCGGGACTTAGAAAGAGAAGTTTTGGGCCTTTTTCTATCTCACTGTGATGCATATCTGGATGAATTCAAGAATGCGCCGGATGCGCTTTGTCGCAAAGAGGCAGCGCATCGCATTAAGGGGGCTGCACGCAGCCTTGGTGCCTGGGAATTGGCAGAACTGGCTGAATTGGCAGAAGCTCCCAATTATTCGGACTTCAAATTGTTGGAAACTGCGGCTTATCGCGTTTCTGCCTATATTCGGGATCTAACGGCCTAAAAAGGCCGTTGGGGACGACTTCAACTGAATTGTGCGTTTACAAGAGTTGTCTTGGTGTGCCAAGACAGCCATGTTTTAAGTCACGTTCAGGATTTGATTACGTATGCCAAAAATTACTTTTATCACCCATGATGATGTTTCCCGCGAATTGGATGTGCCTTCTGGCATGACCATTATGGAAATTGCCATCAAAAATTCGATTCCGGGCATAGAAGCTGAGTGTGGTGGTGCTTGTGCCTGCGCTACCTGCCATGTGTATGTGGATGAGAGCTGGAAAGAAAAAACCGGTGAACCAGAGGCCATGGAAGAAGATATGCTTGATTTTGCGTGGGAAGTTCAACCGAACTCCCGGTTGAGCTGTCAGGTTAAGATGAGCGATGAACTGGATGGATTGATCATTCGGATACCTGAGCGCCAAGCCTGACTTTTTGGTTCAGGTCTTGATATCTAGGGTTTGAGCTCTGCGACTTTTGTTCTTTCGACGGTCAGTGATTTGATTCGCTTCTTTTCAGTGGCATCAAACTTTAATTGGTCCAACTCATGCTTTTCCAGCAGCTTGGCTGCAAGGATGCGTGCGTTGGTTTTTAAGGTTTCGCAATTGTCTGCCGGCGGCATTGCCGCAAGGGCTTTTTCAATTTCCAGCGCGTGGTGATCGGCAATTGCCACATGCACGGCTTCGTGCAGACGGGCATATTCTTCGAGATTTCTCCATGCGCGTCGAAGGCCCTTCTTCAATCGGCGTTGATTGGCCAGACGCGGCAAGGTCACACGGGCCTTCACATTCACCCGGGTTTTGGTGAGGAAACATTTTCCGCCTTTTTGGGCAAAGCGAATGTCGGGCACCATTTTGATTCTGGTTGCAGCAAGCGCTTTACCGACCCCTTTAACAGTGGGGCCATGGAGCAGGATTTGTTGATCTAATTCGCTGAAGCTGCTGCCTTTAATGTCATAGTAGCCAACGCTGAGAAGGGTTCTTTCACCAACGGACGTGCAGCTTGCAAGCGATGATAATAGCGCAATTTTTGCCAATGTTCGTAACGCTATCATTCTACCCCTCGCGATTTCTTGCTGTTTCTAGCCAGCGAAATTCTATTCCCTCTTCAGGTGAATAGGGGATAAACTGAGCCAAGCCCAGCGAAATTGCAGCCATTGCCGCGCCAGCCAAGAAAACCGCCGCCGGGCTCCAAAGCCATAATAGGCCAAACAATACAGGGATAAAAACGGCAGCAATATGGTTGATCGTGAATGCGACCCCGGCCGTTGGAGAAATGTCGGCGGGATCAGCGATTTTTTGAAAGTAAGTTTTCATGGCAATGGCCATGGCAAAGAAGGCGTGGTCAACGATATAGAGGCCAATTGCTACCCAGACATTGGGTACGAATGCATAAGCTGTAAAAATTAAAATCAGGCCGATATATTCGACAGTCAAAGTTCGCCGTTCGCCATATCGCATGATCCAGCTGCCAATTTTGGGAGCAAAATACATGTTGATGATGCCGTTTATGAAAAACAGAACAGCAATTTCGTGCACTTTGAAGCCGAATCGCTCGACCATCATAAACGCTGCGAAAACCAGAAATATCTGGCGTCTGGCACCGCCCATAAAGGTGAGGGCATAATAGAGCCAATAGCGTTTTCTAAGCACCAATTTTTTTCGTTGGGTGGTGCCCTCTCGAAACATCGGGAAATAGAAAAACATAAACACCACGCCCATCAGTGTAGCGCCGCCGGTGATGATGAATATGGTTGTGTAACCAAACTCAAATAGTTTCCACATTGCAAAAACAAAGGCGAAAGTCACCAATTGGGCAAACGAACCCACCGCCAAAATTTTGCCCATGGTGGCAGGGGCGGTTTTCTTTGGCAGCCATTGCAGGGACAGCGACTGGTTCATGGTTTCAAAATAATGATACCCAATAGAAGATATGAAGGTGATGATCAAAAACCCGTTGAGAGAAGGAAACAGGCCCGTGACGGCGGCAGCTCCTCCCAACACAATCAATGAAACAAAGGCCAACACCTGCTCGCGCATGAAAAATAGCAGGAATATTGCAGCAAATGCAAAAAACCCGGGAATTTCACGGATGCTTTGCTGGATGCCTATCTCTTTGCCGGTGAAGGATAAAATTTCGACGGCAAAATTGTTGGTGAGAATCGTCCATGAGGCAAAAGATATTTCCAACGTCACAGCCATTGCCATCAGCAATATGACAGGGCCGCGCCACCCAGTGTTAGACAGGTTGTTGGAAACTTTGATATTCAATGCGAGGAGCCTTGTGATTAGTGGCTAGCGATATCAGGCGTTTATGACATCGGCAATCTGTTTATGGACGGTTTATCTTGCGGTAGTGATTTTGAAAAATGGAATGGCTATTGCTTGTTGTTGTCGATAAAGAATGTCCAAAGAATTCAACTCGGAGCAGGCCTTGCATGGGCAAAGACGCATTCAATCCCTTTAAACCTCGCGATTGGCAATTGGCGCATGGGCGTCATATTACACTTGGGCCAAAGGGCATTTTGATGGGGATATTGAATGTTACGCCTGATTCGTTTTCCGATGGCGGGAAATTGCGCAATGTGGATGTGGCAGTTTTTGCGGCCCTTCAAATGGTGGAAGAAGGGGCGGCAATCGTAGATGTTGGCGGAGAGTCTACCAAACCCGGTGCGGTGCCTATATCCGCCGAGGAAGAGCAAGCCCGCATATTACCGGTGATTGAGGCATTGTCCGAAAAAACCGATGCGTTTATTTCTATCGATACCTATCGCGCAGAAACTGCGAAAATGGCAATCGAAGCCGGGGCGCATATCATCAATGATGTATGGGGCTTTCAAAAAGAGCAGGCAATTGCAAAAGTTGCCTCTGATACGGGAGCAGGCTGCTGTTTGATGCATTCGGGACGTGAAAGAGACCGCGACCGTGATGTGATCAAGGATCAGATAGACTATCTTTCCAAATCGCTGGAGATTGCCAAATCTGCCGGGGTAAAGGATGAGGCAATTGTACTTGATCCGGGCTTTGGTTTTGCCAAAGAGCCAGAGGAAAATGTTGAATTGCTGGCCAATTTTGAAAGATTGTTTGAACTTGGTTTTCCGCTTTTGACAGGAACGTCGCGAAAACGCTTTTTGGGGGCGGTGACAGGCCGTGAGGTTGGTGAGCGCGATGTTGCAACTGCTGCCACAAGTGTTTTAACCAGAATGAAGGGTAGCACAGTCTTTAGGGTGCATGATATTGGTGCCAACAAGGACGCACTGGCTATTGCAGATGCGGTGATTGCTGCTTGTTGAAATGGGGAATACAAATATGACGGAATATGTAATCAGACTGCACAATTGCGCGTTCTTTGCGCGTCATGGGTTGTTCAATGAAGAGGAAACTCTGGGGCAGCGCTTTTTTGTGGATGCGGAACTTGTGGTCAACGGAACCGATGGCTTGGAAAATGACGACATTGAAAAAGTGGTCGATTATGGCGCAGCTTTTCAGGTGATCGAACGCATTATCAGCGGCAAACGGCGCTTTTTGATTGAAGCGCTGGCGCTGGATGTGGCCAAGGATATTTGTTCGACATTTTCGATTGTGAAACGTGCGACCATCACCATTCGAAAACCAAGCGCGCCGGTGCAGGGTATTTTGGATTATGCCGAGGTCAGCGTGACCTATCCCCAAAATGATGACTAAGTCTTCACCTCATCTGGCGTGGCTCGGACTTGGGGGGAATATTGGCGATGTTCAGGCTAATATGGCTGTTGCCTTGCAGCTATTGAGCGCTGGTGAAGCTGTTGAAATTCTTGCCGTATCGCCGATCTACAAGACCCCGCCTTGGGGCAATGTGGATCAGGACTGGTTTTTGAACGCTGCGGCAAAAATCTCCACGACGCTAAGCCCGGAATTGCTTTTGGATGCTTGCCTGTCGGCAGAAAAGGCGTTGAAACGGAAACGCATTGTGCGTTGGGGCCCGCGCTCTATCGATGTGGATTTGTTGATTTATGAGGGGGTGGAGCGAGCAGATGACAGGCTTACCTTGCCGCATCCAAGAATGCATGAGCGGGCATTTGTGCTTAAACCGCTGGCAGATATCTCACCGGAATTGCTGATTTACCGAAAGAGCGTGTCGGATTGGCTGGGGAAATGCGATATAAGCGAGATCAAATTGCATCCCGCTGAGAGCAATTGGTATTTATCCCGTAATGAGCGGTAATTATTTGGTTTTACTGGCCATTTTCTTAGAGCCAACGCGCTTCAGAGTCATTCCGATGACGGGGATTAGCCTTTTACCGACATGAACGGATACGGTGACGTTCAGCATGTTTTTCTTGTTGAGGCTCGTGATCATTACGCCGCGCAAATCCTTGCGAACAATATCAACGCTCAGGCGTGATCTGGAATAACGGCCACCGATAACGTCCATGCCTTCGCCGACCGCACCATCGAGGAATTTGCCCTTATAACCGCCGCCAGCTTTGCGTACGAGCGCATTCATTGGTTGAGAAAATAGCCCGATGCGGCAGGAGCCACCAATATTCATGCCAGATGATTTTGCCAGAGTGTCGCCGTCAAACGTACAAACGAATTTGGTGCCTTTGAATTTTCCCGCAACGATTTCGCCGGGACCGCGCCATTTTCCCTCAATGCCTGAGAAAAATGTTCGGTCAGAAGCCTGTGCGGCAAATGAAACCAACAAACAAGAAAAAGCAAAAAACAGAATACCGAAAAATCGCATTATCAATGTACCACCCGAATCTATGAACGCATCCTTACCGAAAATAGTTAACCATTTATTCCTTACCAGACAGAATGACAGTAATTGATGGCCATCGCCAAGGAATTGAATCACATGCTGTTTCCAATTGTTGCATGGACTACTTATCCACACTGTTTGACTTGGAATTTGTTTGGTTGAGCCTTAGTAGTTCGCCCATAAAATCGGAAATTCCCGGACGCTTCAGCGCATCAAAAGCCATTGGGCGGCAAATGTCCATGGCTGAAATGCCGATGCGAGCGGTGAGCAGGCCATTGATGATGCCTTCACCCAGTCTTGCGGAAAGCTTTGCAGCAAGGCCCTGACCGATCATTTGTTGTAACAGGCCATCACCAATAGCAATTGCGCCAGTCGCGGCCAGATGGGTCAACACATTTTTTGATAGACGCAAAAAACCCAGCGTGCCGGGGCGTCCGCCGTATAGTTCCGACAAGGCGCGGAGGAGGCGAATGTTTTCCATCAGTACATAGAGGATATCGACGATGGCGCGGGGTGAAATAGCCGTGACCAGCGAAACGCGCTTGGCGGAATTCATTACTAGCTGACGGGCCTTCTTATCGAGCGGTTGCATCAGTTCGCGTTCGGTAAGCGTGATGAGGTCGTTGCCATCCATTATTTCGCTGGCATGTTCGCTCAGGCGGGTTCTGGCAAGGGCTGTATCGGCGCGATTTCGGAATAATTGTGAGAGTTCGCTGGCTGCGCGTTGTGCCTGTTGCAGATTATTGTCGGATTTGGCTTTCTCCGCTTTTTGTCGGAGTTCTGTGGTTTTCTGGAGGTGAAATATGCCCCAGATTTCCTTGAGGATGATGGCAATGAGTGACAGCACTAAGATTGCAGTGAAACCGGCGGCAATCCATCCGGCCCATGTGTAGCGTTCAAACAGTTCGCGAATGAGTTGGTCGAGGCTGAGGCCGATGCCTATGGATATGAGACCGCCGAGGCTTGCGAAGAATAAAGTCGACCATTTGAAACCTTTGCGTTTGCGCGGCTTTAACGGCGCTGGTTCTAGGGTTTTGATGATGCCATTGGCCTCGTCGTCGGAAATGACGGTGAGGTTGGATGCGTCTTTAGCGGCGCGTGGTTTGCGCTTTGGTTTTGGCTTCTCGTCATCCTGAAATTTGAATGCGCGGGGTTTTCTGGTTGAATCTGGCAATTGTTTCTCCAATCAGGCGAGGCGGTCTGCAAGGAGGAATTGCAGTGCGCGGTCGAGCCGGATGTGTGGCAGGGAAAGGGTGAGGCCATCAGCGCTGGTTTCCAGCTCTGGCGGTTTGAAGCGGACGAAGGTGAGGTTTTGCTTGTTTTTTGAACCGGAAAATAGATCGGACGGGTTCTTGGGCAAGTCGCCGGGGAAAATGGCAGTTTTTGTGTTGCCGTCGAATTTTTCGCCATCGATCACCTGATCTTTGAGCGGTTTGCCGATGACCACCGGGAGCTTGTCTTTGCCTTCGCCCATATATCCTTCTTTTGTGGCGCGGATGGAGGCGATGGCTTGGACATCCACATCGGCTCCTGCGAACTTTGCGCGGGCTATGGCTTTTTCGACTAGGCGGGAGAGCAGGGCTTCCAGTCGGTCGTGATTTTCGTGGTGGAGGTGGTCGGCTTTGGTGGCGGCAAACAGGATTTTATCGATTTTGCGCGATAAAATAGAGGTGAGCCAATGGCCTGAGCCGGGTCTGAAACAGGCAAGCACGTTGGCAAGGGCGATCTCCAAATCCTGAATGGCTTCCGGCCCCGCATTGATGGCCTGTAATGTGTCGACTAACACGATCTGGCGGTCCAGCCGGGCGAAGTGCTCGCGGAAAAATGGTTTGATGACGATGGTTTTATAGGCTTCGAAACGGTCTTGCATCAATGCGTGTAGGCTATCTGGTTCGGGCTTTGCACCTTCGGGTAAATTCAGCGGGGCGAAGGTGAGGGCGGGGGAGCCTTCCAGATCGCCGGGCATCAGGAAACGTCCGGGCGGGAGCGTTGAGAGTGCCGATTTATCTTCGCGGCAATCACGTAGATATTGGGTGAATATCTGGGCTTGTTCCCTGGCGATGGTTTCTTCGATCGGGGCAGTGGCGTCAATTTTGGCGAGGGCAGCGTGCCATTTAGCGGCCAGTTTTTTGCGCGCTGGCTGGCGTGATAAGTCCAGGGCTTGATTGCTCCATTGGGCAAAATCCATGCCAAGCAAGGGTAAATCGAGCAACCATTCGCCGGGGTAATCGACCATATCTATGTTCAATACGCCAGAGCCAAACGTTCGGCCCCATGCGGTGGCGGATTCATATTTCAGGGTTAGCCGTAGCTCGGAGATCGAGGCAGTGGATTTTGGCCATGCGTGATCTTCAAGCAGGGTTTGGACGTGATCTTCATAAGCAAAACGCGGCACGTTCATCGATGGCTGTGGTTGCAACATGGCCTGCGCAATCCGTCCGCTGGCATAGGGTTCAAACATTGGAAGCCTGCCGCCATGGATTAAATTATGCACCAGCGAAGTGATAAAAACCGTTTTCCCCGCTCTCGACAGGCCGGTTATGCCGAGGCGAATGGTCGGCGAGACGAGATTGCTGGCCATATCGGACAGATTATCGAACGCAATCAGCGCGTCATCGGTCAAAATTGTAATGTTCGACAATCCGTACCTCAATCTTTCAAAACCATTTTTGGTGTATTTCATTGATATGGGAGAAAACCGGGCAATTGCAACGGATGGTTTTTGGGGCTAGGGATGAGAAAATCAACGAAATTGTAACGCCATCTGGTGTATGTGGACGTAAATCGAGACTTTGAAAGCAGGCGAAATGAACAATTCCAGCAGCAGAACATGTTTGACGATTATTCTTGCGGCGGGTGAAGGAACGCGGATGCGTTCGGACATGCCCAAGGTTTTGCACCCGGTTGCCGGGTTGCCGATGGTCAATCATGTGATGGATGCGGCCCGTGAGGCTGGCGGCACGGCGCTTGCGGTGGTTGTGGGTAATCAGGCAGAACGGGTTGCGGAAGTTGTCATCAATCAAAATGGCGATGCGCAGATATTCGTGCAGACCGAACGGCTCGGCACTGGCCATGCAGTACTTGCAGCGCGTGAAGCGATTGATAAATCCTATGATGATGTTCTTATTCTATATGGCGACGTGCCATTGACGCGGGCCGAGACTTTGCTCGAATTGCGCGAGCTACTGGCTGGTGGTGTTGATGTGGCTGTGCTTGGGTTTCGTACGGACAATCCTACCGGCTATGGTCGGCTGTTGGAAAAAGAGGGTGAACTTGTTGCCATTCGCGAACATAAGGATGCCACCGAGGAAGAGCGGCAGGTCAAATTTTGCAATGGCGGCATTATGGCATTTTCCGGCAAAGAAGCCCTTAGCCTGCTTGATAGGATTTCCAATGATAACGCCAAACAAGAGTATTATTTGACCGATATCGTTGAAGTTGCCCGTTCGAGGAACCTCAAAGTTGTGGCGATTGAAGCCGATGAGGCTGAAATCATTGGCGTTAATAATCGGGTGGAACTGGCTGAGGTGGAGGCTCTTTGGCAGCAGCGCAAACGCAAAGTACTGATGCTTTCCGGCGTTGCTATGAGTGCTCCGCAAACCGTATTCTTTCATTATGATACGCAGGTTGAAGGTGATGTGATGATTGAGCCTAATGTGGTGTTTGGCCCTGAGGTTGTTGTTAAAAGCGGTGCGAACATTCGCGCGTTTTCGCATCTTGAAGGCGCTAATGTGGGCAATGATGTGGTTGTTGGCCCCTATGCGCGGCTGCGACCCGGTGCGGAATTGCTTGCCGGTTCGAAAATTGGTAATTTTTGCGAGATCAAAAAGGCCATCATTGAAGAGGGGGCGAAGGTGAACCATCTTAGTTATGTGGGTGATGCTCGTGTTGGTGCCGGTGCTAATATCGGGGCGGGTACAATCACCTGCAACTATGATGGCATGAACAAGCACTTTACGGATATTGGAAAAAATGCCTTTATCGGCTCGAATTCATCGCTGGTTGCGCCGGTGAAAATTGGCGACGGTGGCTTTGTGGCATCGGGCAGTGTTATCACCGAAGATGTGCCGGATGATGCCATGGGCATTGGCCGTGGCAGGCAGACGATAAAGAAAGATTACGGAACGCAAATCAGAAAACGCAATGCGGCGCTCAAGGAATCGCGCCGGAAGTAGCAAATGACAATGAATGTTTTAGGGCAAAATAAAGCTATGGATGAGCAGGTGGGTGAAACGGCCACCAGTGGTCGATCTAGTGGCCAGTGGGGCGCGCCCAATTCTGCCGGTGTTTCCATTGCTTCAAGCATCAGTTTTCAAAATGTTTGTTATGCCTATCATAAAACCCTTGTTCTCAATGGTGTGACATTGGAGGCAGCTCCGGGCGAAATTTTATGCTTATTAGGACCGTCTGGTTCCGGCAAGACCACACTTTTACGCATTGCTGCCGGGTTGGAAGTTCCTAATACCGGCACCGTGAAAATCGATAACCAATTGGTGGATGGCGAGGGCGTTCACGTTGAAACCGAGCAACGTGGTATCGGGCTGGTATTTCAGGATTTTGCGCTTTTTCCCCATTTGACCATTCTTGATAATGTGAAATTTGGTTTGGCTCAGTTGAGCCGTAAAGATGCAACGACGCAGGCCAATCGCATGTTGGAACGAGTCGGAATGCTTCAATATGCCGATGTTTACCCGGACCAGATTTCCGGCGGCGAACAACAGCGTGTGGCCCTTGCACGGGCATTGGCGCCGCGTCCGCAAATCGTGCTGATGGATGAGCCGTTTTCCGGCCTTGATGCGCGGTTGCGCGATACTATTCGGGCGGAGACCGTTGAATTGCTGCGCGATACGCGCTCAACGGCCATCATCGTCACCCACGACCCGGAAGAAGCTTTGCGTGTGGCCGATCATATCGCGCTGATGAAGGACGGTAATCTGGTGCAATTTGGTCCGTGCGAAGAACTTTATCACAGACCGAATAGTCTGTTTTCAGCGCAGTTTTTCTCCGAGGTAAATATTTTCCAACATACGGTCAAAGCCGGAATGGTTGATACACCGCTGGGTGAACTCAAGGCCAAGGGGTTTTCTGACGGGGACTTGGTCAATATTTGTGTACGGCTTTCTGATTTGAATTTGGAAGTTGCTAAGGCAGAAGGTGATGGCATTGCCCAGATACGTTCGCGGCGCTTTATGGGCATTGTTGAACTGATCGAATTGGGCATTGATGGACGGCTGGAGCCGGTGCGGGTTCGCATTCGTGCGGATGGCCTTGATAAGGACGCCCGATATGTACGCGTTACCGCTGACAAGCAAAAAATTATGATGTTTTCCGCCTGATGGAGGCCGATATGCCTGAAAAAATATTTTATGGCAGAACCGGACTGGCAGCATACGCTTGTCAGGCTGATGAAAGTCGTGGTCGGCTTGTTGAAGAGCCCTCCAGTCCCACCAGAACGCCATTTCAGCGCGACAGGGACCGGATTGTGCATTCCACCGCCTTTCGCCGAATGAAGCATAAAACGCAGGTTTTTGTTTATCACGAGGGCGATCATTATCGCACCAGACTGACCCATTCGATTGAAGTTGCGCAAATCGCGCGGGCTTTGGCGAGGGCCTTTCGGGTGGATGAGGATTTGGCCGAGGCGTTGGCGCTATCGCACGACTTTGGCCACACGCCGTTTGGCCATACGGGCGAAGAAGCGCTGAATGAGGTGATGGTGGATTTTGGCGGCTTTGATCACAATGCTCAGTCCCTGCGGATTGTTACTGATCTTGAGCGGCGCTATGCAGCTTTTGACGGGTTGAATTTGAGTTGGGAAACGCTGGAGGGGCTGGTCAAACACAATGGGCCGGTTACCGACAATTTGGCGCAATCGGTTTTGAATTTTAATAAGACGTTTGATTTGTGGCTGGATAGCCATTCTTCGATTGAGGCGCAATGTGCAGCGATTGCCGACGATATTGCCTATAATGCCCATGACCTGGATGATGGTTTGCGGGCGGAGTTGTTTTCACTCAAGGATATCAGCGAATTACCACTGGCGCGTGAGACGCTGGCAAAAGTGAAGGCCGATTATCCCGATCTGGACGATAGCCGGATTATCCATGAAGTTATTCGTCGCCAGATTACTGCCATGGTGGAAGATGTGATTGGCGAAACCAATCGTAGGCTGGATAAACTCAAGCCGCAAAGTGCCGATGATGTTCGCCATGCCGGCCATACCATTGTGGCGTTTAGCGGGCCGATGGCAAAAAAGGAAAAAATCATCAAGGCGTTTCTCTTTGCCAATATGTACCGTGCTCCGGGCGTGATGGCGGTGCGCGAGAATGCTTATAAAATTGTGCTGGATTTGTTTAAGAACTATTTTTCCGGTCAAGCCGAGATGCCCAAGGAGTGGGGAACCGACTGGAAGCAGGCAGACGCAAAGCTCGATGAGGGGAAACGCGCCCGCATTGTTTGCGATTTTATTGCCGGGATGACCGACCGCTATGCGATTTTGGAACATCAGCGATTGTTTGACGTTACACCGGATTTAGGTTAGCGCTCTGTCATAAGCCCTGTGGGCTTTTATCCAATCAAACTTCAATTATCAGGCTTTCAATTCCATGTCGGCGATGAACATCTATTCTCAATTTAAGTTTAAGATCATTAAAATCATTGAAGCTATTGATTTTAATGTTGAAAATGAAATTGATTGCAGTCGAATTTCTGTTGAGCCGCCACGTGATTCAAGTCACGGAGATATGGCAACGAATGCGGCTATGGTGCTGGCGAAACAGGTGGGGAAGCCGCCGCGCGATGTGGCTGCGATGCTTGTAGATGCAATTAGTGCGGAAGCGGACGTGGATTCTGCTGAAATTGCGGGGCCAGGTTTTATCAATTTACGTCTGTCTCCTGCGTTCTGGGCTGATCAGTTGAATCAGATTTTGGCTGCTGATGGTGATTATGGAAAGGTCGGAATCGGCGCTGGTAAAAAGATCAATGTGGAATATGTTTCGGCCAATCCTACCGGTCCGATGCATGTGGGCCATTGCCGCGGGGCGGTGTTTGGCGATGCTCTGGCCAATCTGTTGGCATTTGCCGGATATGATGTGGTCAAGGAATATTATATCAATGATGCGGGTTCGCAGATTGATGTTTTGGCAAATTCGGTATTTTTGCGTTATCGCGAAGCGCTGGGTGAAGATATTGGCGCAATTCCCGCCGGGCTTTATCCCGGTGATTATCTGGTGCCGCTCGGGAAATCTTTGGCGCAAACCCATGGTGATGCTTTGCTCGCCATGGATGAAGGCGAGCGCATGGCGCTCCTGCGGGATGCTTCTATTGATGCGATGATGGTGCTTATCCGTGAAGATCTGGCGGCACTGAATGTGCATCAGGATGTTTTCTTTTCCGAGCGTACCCTTCATGCAGAAGAGGGCAATGGTTCGAAAATTACCAAAATGCTCGATGTTATGCGGGACAAAGGGTTTGTCTATGAAGGTAAGTTACCGCCTCCAAAAGGTGAATTGCCTGATGATTGGGAAGATCGAAAGCAAACCCTGTTTAGATCCACTGATGTTGGCGATGATATTGACCGCCCGCTGGTGAAGTCTGACGGTACATATACCTATTTCGCTGCCGATGTAGCTTATTTCAAAGATAAGTTTGATCGTGGTTTTGACCGTACTGTGTTTGTGCTGGGTGCCGATCATGGGGGCTATGTGAAACGGCTGAAAGCCGTTGCCAAGGCGGTTTCTGGCGGTAAGACGCAACTTGATGTGCTGCTTTGCCAATTGGTGAAACTGTTGCGCGATGGCAAACCTGTCACCATGTCGAAACGTTCCGGTGAGTTCATTACGCTTCGTGAGGTGGTGGAAGAAGTTGGCAGCGATGCGGTGCGTTTTATGATGCTTTATCGCAAGCCTGAAGCGCCGCTTGATTTCGATTTTGCCAAGGTCACCGAGCAGTCACGGGATAATCCGGTTTTTTATGTGCAATATGCTTATGCGCGGACGTGTTCTGTGTTTCGTCAGGTGGGGACGGAATTACCTGATCTGGACGTGAGCGATGCCGCGCTGAAACGGGCTGATTTGTCGTTGCTCACCGATGAGGGCGAGATCGGGTTAATCAAAAAGATGACCGAATTCCCCCGGATGATCGAGCAGGCAGCCCGTTCGGATGAGCCGCACCGTGTGGCGTTTTATCTCTATGAATTGGCCTCTGAGCTTCATGCTCACTGGAATAAAGGGAAAGAATCGCCTGAATTACGTTTTATCAACAGCAAAAACGTTGAATTGACCCTCGCAAGACTGGCAATGTTGCGCGCGGTAGCCTTTATTCTAATATCAGGATTGTCGATTGTCGGTGCGGATGCGCCGCAAGAGATGCGGTAATATTTGATCAATTGAGATGGCTCACTTTTTGAGTTATCATTGTTCAGCCATTTTTGGAATGCATTGGTGGATAGTGTGATTCTGCTTTTGGTTGCAGTACCGATATATTTCGGGGTGAAAACAGGTTAAGTCTAATGAGCGAACGTACAGACCAAAATCCACCGGTTGTTTCAGGCAGTCGTAATGACCCGCTAGCCGAGCTTGCTCGCATTGTCGCGGGTGAAAATCCAATTGACGTAGTCTCACCGAAGCTCGTAGCAAATACAAACGAGCCAATTGCAGGCATGGAAGCGGAAACCCAAGTTGATTTCAGTGCAGATATTGCATCGGGAACATTGCCGGGGAGCGTTCCTTCCGGAGTTCCTGCACAGGTGCCATTTGGGGCGCCGCTTGGTCAGTCTGGTGGTATTGCTGCTGCCGATGATTTTGATCTTGAAGCTTCGCTGGAAAGCCAGTTGATGCAGGAATTCGATGTTCCTGCTGCGGTTGAAGCGCCAGCGGCTACGCTGGTCGATGTAGATATTCCAGGTTTGCGGGAAGTTGAAACGCTGGCGGAAGAGTTCGTTAGTAAGACCACGGTCACTGCAACTGCTGCAGCACCTGCACCCCATGACAATTTTGATGTTGCACAGGAATTTGCTATTGGAGCGGTGCCATCGCAGGCTACTGGCGGTGTCGCATCCAACGAAATTTTTTCCGTTGATCCGGCTATTGATCAGGCCCTTGCCCTTGATCCGGCCCTTGATCCGGCCCTTGATCCGATTGCAAATGTGGAAGCTCCCAAAACTGGTTCATTCATTGCAGATGGTGTTCCTGCTGATTTGGGCGATGATTTTGATGCGAAGTTTGAAGAAATTGCCCAGCAAGCTGCGGCGGTAGATGATCTGAAATTTACCGCGGCGGATGCGGATGGCGGATTGAACCTCGAAGCGGAATTTGAATCTGCCTTTGCAAGCGAGCTTGATCAAAACGATATTCTACCGGAGACAACAACCCCGTTTGTTGCGTCTCCTGTTGGTGAATTCGACACGCCGTTTCCAAGTAATATCGGTGGCGGTGAACCAACTGGACCGGAGCACTTAAGCGACCCGGCAATGTTTGATGCTTTTGCCACGGCGGATGAATTGGGTGTTGCGGTGACGCCGCCGCGCCGTAGTGGTTTCAAAATGGCTGCCCTTGCTTTGGGCATTGCCTTACTTGCTGGTTTTGCTGCCGTCGGATATGGATTTTTCTCAAACGACCGGGGTGATGGTGCACCTATTGTTGTGATGGCTGATCCGGGCGATATCAAAATCAAACCTGACGATCGTGGCGGTGTTGTTATTGCCAATCAGGATAAGGCCTCCTACGCAGAGATTTCCGGGAATACGGAAGAAGGCATTCAGGATCGCTTGTTTTCCGGCACCGAAACTGCGAATGAACCTCCCAAAGTGAGCGCGCTTGAACCCAAATTTGAAGAGCGTTTGACGCCAGGTTTCAGTGAACCAGCGGAGAACCCTGTTGCTATTGCGCCAAGGAGGGTGCGTACCTTCACCGTCAAACCTGACGGAACGATCCTTGCGCCTGAGCCAGAGCCTTTGATAACCGCGACACCTTCGCTAGATGCGTCTGGCCCAAGACGTTCTCTTGTTGCTTTGCAACCAACGGATACATCATCGGATGCGCTTGTTGGTAATGTCACGGCAAACGATCCTGTCATTGTTGCGCCTAAGCAGGTAGAAACCGTGCGGGTTGAATCTCCTGTGACTGTTGAAACGGCTCCCCAGATTGTAGCCGAACCGCAGCAAGTGGCTGTTTTTACTGAGCCGGAAGCACCATTGGAAATCGTCAATATTACCCCTGAGCCGATTGATGGGGCGACTGCGACGAATGGTAATATTGCTGTTCCTGAACAAAGTCCTTTGCCTAAGCCGGTTAGAGTTTCAGCTCCGGCACCAAGCCGGACGCTGGCTGAACCGAGATTTTCCAATGGAAATGATGCGCCGGTCCAGCTTGCCAGTATTCCTCCTACTGTTTCGGCTCAAACAAGTGCCAGTAGTCCGTGGGCGATACAAATATCCTCCCAGCGCAGCCGTGAAGCGGCGGATGCATCCTATCAAAATTTGCTGCGGCGCTTCCCAAGCCTGCTCAATGGTCGCTCGTTTGATATCCGTGAAGCTCAGGTTTCCGGCAAGGGCACGTTCTTTCGGGTTCGCATTCAGGCGAATTCCAAACAGGCTGCGTCCAGTTTCTGTACCCAGTTTAAATCATCCGGCGGCAGCTGTTTCATAACCCGGTAATACTGGTATTCTTGGTCTATGAGAATCAAAGCACTTATCGCCGGTTGTACCGGTCATCGCCTGACATCAGATGAAAAACAGTTTTTTCGTGATGCGCAGCCGTGGGGCTTTATTGTCTTTGCTCGAAATATTGATAATCCCGATCAGCTTCGCGAATTATGCAATGAAATGCGTGACTGTGTTGGCCGGGGAAATGCTCCTATTCTGGTTGATCAGGAAGGGGGACGTGTGCGCCGTATGCGTCCGCCCCATTGGCGTGATTATTATTCTGGCGAGAAGCTGGGTGATCTTTATCGTAAAGATCAGGCCACAGGGCTTCGGGCTGCATGGTTACAGTCGCGGTTGATGGCCGCTGATATGATTGATGTTGGCATTAATGTGAATTGCCTGCCGGTGCTTGATGTGCCGGTTGCAGGGGCGCATGATGTGATTGGTGACCGGGCTTATGGCACTGATGTGGAAACGATTGCAGCGATGGGACGTGCTGCCAGTGAAGGATTGCTGGCGGGCGGTGTGTTGCCGGTGATCAAGCATATTCCGGGCCACGGGCGTGCGGGCGCCGACAGCCACAAGGATTTGCCGGTGGTGGATAGTGATCTGGCCACGCTGGAGCGGACGGATTTTGCACCGTTTAAGGCGCTGAACGATATGCCCTTGGCGATGACGGCTCATGTGGTCTATTCGAAACTCGACGGGGATGCTCCGGCGACCACATCTTCGATGATCATCAACGATATTATTCGTGGATTTATCGGGTTTGACGGACTGATTATGAGCGATGACCTCTCCATGCACGCACTTTCTGGGGATTTCTCTGACAGAACGCAGAGAGCTTTTGCGGCAGGCTGTGATTGTGTGCTTCATTGCAACGGAATAATGGCGGAGGTGGCAGAGATTGCTGCCCATTGTCCAGAACTATCGGGCAAGGCTCTGGCGCGGACAAAAGCTGCTGATAAGCTGCTCGGTGAAATTGAAGAATGCGATATTGAAGCACTGCATGCGGAATATGAAACCATGTTTGCAGCGCTCGTCTAGAATCAAACAGGACATTTGCTTGTGAGCAATAAGGGCGAAAACGATACTGGCAATGAACCGGACCTTTGGGACGGTGAAAAGCATGACCAGTTACCAAATGCTGAGGATGCAGCTGCTCTCCAGATGACTGTGGATGTGGAAGGGTTTGAAGGGCCGCTTGGGCTTTTGCTTGACCTTTCCCGCCGCCAAAAAGTTGATCTGGCGAAGATTTCCATTCTGGCGCTGGCCGAACAATATCTGGCTTTTATCGAAGAGTTACGGGAACTTCGAATTGAGCTTGCTGCTGATTATCTGGTGATGGCGGCTTGGCTTGCGTTTCTTAAATCCAAATTGTTGTTGCCGGTTGACGATGATGACGACGAAGAATTGAGCGGCGAAGAAATGGCGGCATTGCTGGCTTTCCGTTTGCGGAGGCTGGAAGCCATGCGTGATGCTGGTAACAAGATCGTCAATCGGAACCGTTTGGGCCGTGATTTTTTTGCTAGGGGAAACCCCGAAGCGATTTTGGTGGATAGTCGGAGCGAATATAAGGCAACACTTTATGACTTGCTCACCGCCTATGCCGCGCAACGCCAAAGGCAAAGTGTTACAACGGTTACGATTGCCAAGCGCGATGTCTGGTCACTATCTGAGGCGCGTGAAATACTCACCCGCCTTGTGGGCGAATTGAGCGATTGGACGCCGCTTGATGTGTTCTTGTTGAAATATATTTCAGATCCCTCCATGCGGGCGAGCGCGATTGCCAGCTCCTTTGCGGCATCGCTTGAACTGGTTCGTGAGGGAACATTGGCTCTGCGTCAGGACGAGGCCTTTGCGCCGCTATATCTTAAATCGGTAGGAACAAAATGAGCGAATCTGTAAAACAAGATGATGCAAATGTCGTGGCCTTTAACCCAACTGGCGGTGACAGCACCGATGTGCGGCCCCGCCACGAACATTTACGCATGGTGGAAGCCATTGTCTTTGCTTCGGCGGAACCAGTATCTGAACGTGCACTGAGCGAACGCTTGCCTGACGATATTGCGCTGGAAGAGCTGATGATCGAATTACAGCAGCTCTACGCCAATCGCGGTGTTAATCTGGTGAAAATCGGCAATAACTGGGCGTTTCGTACCGCTGATGATTTAAGCTTTTTATTGCAACGCGAAGCGGTGGTAGTCAAAAAACTGTCTCGCGCGGCGTTGGAAGTTATGGCGACAATTGCCTATCACCAACCAACTACCAGAGCAGAACTTGAAGATATTCGCGGTGTGGCAACTTCCAAGGGTACGCTGGACGTGCTGATGGAAGCTGGCTGGATTAAGATGCGTGGCCGCAGACGGACGCCTGGGCGCCCGGTTACTTATGGCACGACGGATGATTTTCTGGATCATTTCGGGATATCTGAATTGAGAGATTTGCCCGGACTGGATGAATTGCGCGGCTCTGGATTGTTGCAGTCGCAAATCCCGGCAAAATTTTCGGTTCCGGTTCCCTATGATTCAGATGAATTGCAGGAAGATGAAGATCCGTTCACGCCAGAAGATTTAGAGGATTTGGGTCTGTTGTCTCCGCTTGGCGGGGATGAAGACGAACAATAAATTCTGACTAGGTATCTTTGTGCCACGATGCGCGAATGAATTCTTTATGGGAGTTGATACTATGAAATTGCTCGGGGCTTTTTCCTTCGTTACCTTGGTTCTGTGTCTGGCCGGGCCTGCGAGCGGGCAGGAGAATATGGTTTGGTCCTATGAGCGATTTGGCGATCAGGATAGAAATGATCGTCAGACTTCCACTGTCAGTGTGGGCGTGCCTGAAACCGATAATATCATATTGGCGGGGGCTTGTGCTGCTGGCGCCAATCGAGGTTCTTCCGAGGTGATTTTTGCGGCTCCCGTTGGTAATTTAGAGCAGGGCGCCCGGGTAAATATTCGATTTTCTGCAGGTTCTTACCGAGATGAATATCGAGGTTCCGCGTCTTTTTCTGAAAGTGGCGAAGGCGTTGCCGGTGTTAAATTGCGGCTGAAGAACAGCGATCCTCTTTGGGATGTTTTGAGAGATTTTAGCCGTATCCGATATGAGGTGGTTGGAAAAACAACGACCTTGCCATTGCGAGGCAGTTCTCGGGCGATTGGCAAATTTCTGAGTGATTGTCGGTTTTATGCCAATCAGCCTGAGCGAACCAAGCCGGAATTGCCGCGCCCTAATTCTGACCCACGTCATGCCACATGCGATACGCTAAAGAATAAAGTTTCGCTGAATTCTGATGTGCCGGTAAGCATGACATTCGTCAATAAATCTGATGGCTATCGCGGCGTGTTATGGGTTGGCTTTGATGGTGAAACGAAGGAATACACCGCGCTAAACCCCGGTCAGTCCTTTTCGATCAATACGTTTGTTACCCATCCATGGATGTTTATCGATGGGCCGGGCAACTGCGTCGAAATGTTTATGCCGCAACCGGGGGTGCGGACATTTGAGATTACCGCGCCGAGGCGAAATTTCGTGACGCAATAAGCTGGTTCCCGAGAGAATTACAAGGATGAAAAGAAAAAGGCTGCCAGTATTTCCGGCAGCCTTTTTAACCTATTGCAGGGCGGGCACAGGGCATAAAATGCCCTCGTCACCTATTTTAACGCAATCCTTGCACCATCGAATGCCCTGATCTGTTTCGAGGCGACGCACGTTGGCTTCTGCCATGCCTTCAGGAATTGGCAGGCAGGCGCCACCACATTGTTCCAGCTTTATTGTATCGCCATATGTCTCATTCAACAGGGAATAGAGTTTGCCGGTGGCGCACATGGATTGGCGATATTTGAGGTCACTGGCAGGTTCCTCTGTTTCAATTGGCGGTTCCACGGCTGTTTCCGTGGGCCGAGGTTGCGCTACTTCGCGGGGCTCTGGCGAACATTCGCGAAAGAGTGCGCCGAGGGTTTCTGGATCGTCGAACCCTACGATACCCCTGAGGCTGAAGGCACGGCGGAAATCTTCCCATGCACTTCTTGTCTGGCGACCGGAAATTCCATCTTCAACACCGGCTCTGTAGCCCAAGGTGTTTAGACATGACTGTATCCAGACGATGTTTTCGCGTGATCTTGGACGTGGGCGAAGTTTGGCACAGCCACCAGAGCGCTCGGAATAGAACCATGGTGGACGGCATTCAGCTTCTGGAATGATCTCAACTTCAAATGGCAGATAGCACCGATTGGTGATGGGGGAACGCACAAATGGTATCTGGCAACTTGGGTTGGGCAGAACACAACGGGCACCTCTGCTAACTCTTGGGCGAGCGCAGACGATCTGATTGGGCGATTTACAAACGCCGCCAATCATCTTTTTGGGCGGGATGCATAGATTGCCCAGATTTGGAAATCTACAGACGCCGTCGATCCGCTTTAATGGCGACTTGCACTTGGCGGGAAACAACCCCGCTCCCGGGAGCCGGCACTTACCTGCAATAATTTTCTTTGGCGCCTTGCATGGCGGTGCAATGATATTGATGCTGATGCATTTACCGTCAATGCGCACAAGAGGCGGAAGGCATTTTACTGCGACGGCGAGCGGAACGCAGCGATTACCGATCAGTGCTTCTGATGGTGGGCATGTTTTTTTCAGCGCAATACGCTCGCATCTACCTCTGACCCGTACGAAAAATCGCGGACATTCCGGTATTTGGCCAGCTGCAATGCATTGGCCATTGACCCGTTTCTTATGTGGGCCGCATTTGAGTTTCCTTTTAATCGGATTAGGTAGAACGCAGTTACGATTAATGATCTTGCTCGGCGGGCTGCATCGGGCAGATTTTAGTACTAAGGCAGGCGGAGTACAGCGACCATTGATAATTTTACTCGGCGGGAGGCATCTTCGGATAGGCCTTCTTAATTTATCGGGTCTCCGTAGATTGGCAGGGTTTTGCGCCGCATTGCCTTTTGCACATGGGCGACCACCGACCCGACATTTTAACCGGATAGGGCGCCTGCAAACGCCATTGATCATTACTCTGGGGAGGTTACAGAGCCGCGTTTGGGCCGTCTGAATCAGGTTGGAAGTGTCGCTGGCCGAGTTGTGGCCCGATGTTTTTGCATTTGCTTGAAAAACAAACAGCGACAGGTTCACAAGAACCACAACAATAATTTTCAAAATGATTGATGATAAACGGCCTGAAAGATGGCTTGAGATGAAAGTCATACTGCCTCCGAATTCGTCGAATTCTTGCTCTGTTTGTTACAAACAAAGCGGCGCCCCTTCACAGACGATGACATGTCTTGGTACTCGTTTCTAGCTGGTCCCAGCAGGTTATGCCCAGTTATGAATTGAAACTCCGGCAAAGGAGAGGAATTTCAAGCAAATTTACGAACTAGCCGCGTTCTCTTTTATAGTCCCAGCCCTCATTTTCTTTAATGATATCATACATATAGGTGAGGGACGAGGTGTATTTATTGCTTGGTGTCCGTATGCCTACGGATTCAGAAATTCTTGATGTGAAGTGATTGCAGTTATAGGCAAACAGGTGGTATTTTGGTTTGTCGATTTTAGCCTGTTTGACCTCGATCAGTAATTTTTCATACTGAACGGCGCTCAAAGATACGCGGTAAGCGGCCTTGGGCTTTGCTTTGCAATCAGTTTTTTGTGGCATCATTCTTGACGGCATCGGTATGGCACCGGCAATGCCTGCGCCGGCGAAACCGCCAACGGGCGCCAGCATGACGAGATGTTCGTCCAGCTTGTTCCCTTTAGCATCCAGCCGGCCATAGGCTGTATAGGTGTGGCCGATGGGAAGAGGTGGCGTGTTTCTCATGCGAATTTCAATATAATAAGGGTCGCCCGGATTGTAGCGGTAGTGATCCAGTTTTTGGGCCTGTATGCCCCAGCCATTTTTGCATGTGCCATGTTCTATGGTTGGAAACAGTCGCGCGATGCGTTGTTCGGCGCGGCTTTCTTCGGTGTTCTCAATGCTGCCATAAGCTTGAGGCTGTATAGAGGAGCCATCGTGCATTGCTCCGTTGACGCTGGCCATTCTCGTTGATTGGCTCATTGACTGGTTCGCCGGTGCACTCATTGGTAGTTTTCGCGGTGGTCCCAATTTAGTGGGGCCCGATGCGATGGGGGCCAATGATCTGGTTTGGTAAGAGCTGCTATAGGTTGCTTGCTGGGCAGGCTTATATGAGGAAGAAGCCTCCATATCGTCGGTCAGACCGGTGAGGCCACTAGATGTGCAGCCTGCGAGGGGTAAAACTCCCAATATTGCGATTGTCAAAAATTTGTTTTTAGCGCGAATATTCCACGCGAGAAAAGTATTTCTGTTCATAGCCCCAACAGTATCCATTGCAAAATCCGATTACTCAAATAAGAACAGAGAATGGTTAATGATTGGAAAATACTATAATGCATTCGCTTTTCTTCGAATCGCTCAAGCGTTCTAGTCTCTCTTGTCTACGCACTTCTTATCCGAAAACCGGTTCCCACTTTTCGGGAAGTGCTCCAATCACCAACTCCAAACTCTTACCGCAACATATAGCTTATCGCCGGGAAATCAGGCGATATAGTGACGTATCAGGCTTCGGCCTTTTTCTGCTGGACGATGCCTTTTTCTGTGAGGTGCGTTTGCAACTCACCAGCTTGAAACATTTCGCGGATGATATCGCAGCCACCAACGAATTCGCCCTTAACGTAAAGCTGTGGCACGGTTGGCCACTGGGTGTAATCCTTGATGCCTTGGCGCAATTCATCATCGCTCAAAACATTGACGCCTTTGAATTCAACGCCCAGATAATTCAGTATCTGAGTAACCTGGCCTGAAAATCCACACTGAGGAAAATCAGGTGTTCCCTTCATGAATAGAACCACATCATTGGTATCTACTTCATTTTTGATGAAATCGTTCATGCTCATGTCATTTTTCCTAAGCTTGGAAGGCCGCACCGGCGCTGTTTATGATTACCCTAAAGATATCCTGAAACGCTTGAAATACAAGGTGTTCACGTAAAAATTACCCAAAAGATGGTTACCCAGACAGCGAGTGCTATCCAGAAAAACCAAAAAACCCGATCTTTCCAGATAGGTTTCTTGAAAATACGGGGGATTTTTTCCAGTCCGCTAGTCACTTTTGATTACTCTGGAACGCTGGTTTGCAAGGCGAGGGCATGCAATACGCCGCCCATGTTTCCTTGCAGCGCTTTATAGACCATTTGGTGTTGCTGAACGCGGCTCTTACCGCGAAAGCTTTCCGAAACGACTTCTGCGGCATAGTGGTCGCCATCGCCTGCAAGGTCTCTGATTGAGACTTTTGCGTCGGGAAGGGCTTCCATGATCATGCGTTCAATTTCGCCAGCATCCATTGCCATATTGTTTAACTCCTATTCAGCCGCTTCCAGCTTTGTGCCGTCCATGAAATCGGGGAACCATGATTCGTGCAATTGTTTCATTTCTTGCACGGAAAGGGAAATATAGTCGCCAATAATCAGTTTGTCTCCCTCAACTGTGCCAAGCTTTACAAATGATACGCCGGAACCTTCAGAATTGGCGGCGAACATATCGGCGTATTCGGCATTTACCGCAAGAATGTAGCGGGCCTGATCTTCGCCGAAGAGGGCCGCGTGGGGCATGTCGCTGGTAAGTTCGATGTTTGCGCCTTTGCCGCTGGCCATTGCCATTTCTGCAAGCGCCACGGCTAAACCTCCATCGGAGATGTCGTGGCATGCATGGGCATAATCGCCTCTGATTGCAGCGCGGACGAAATCGCCACGGGCCTTTTCCAGCATCAGATCAACGGGCGGTGGTGGGCCGTCTTCGATATCGAGACATTCGCGCATATAGAGGGATTGGCCGAGATGTTCGGCCTCGGTGCCAATCAGGAACAATACGTCGCCTTCATTTGCGCCGCCAATGGTAACGCATTTGCTTGAATCGGGGATAAGGCCGACGCCGCCAATGGTTGGGGTTGGCAGGATGGCCTGGCCCTGCGTCTCGTTATAGAGCGATACATTGCCGGAAACGATGGGCATATCGAGCGCCAGAACGGCTTCGCCAATGCCTTCGATGGCCTTGACGAAAGTGCCCATGATTTCAGGTTTTTCGGGATTGCCGAAATTGAGATTATCGGTGGAGGCGAGAGGCTGTGCGCCAACCGCAGTGAGGTTGCGATAGACTTCGGCAACGGCCTGCTTACCGCCTTCAAAGGCATCGGCTTCGCAATAACGCGGGGTTACATCGCAGGCGAATGCGAGCGCTTTGCCGGTTGTTTCGCCGTCTTCGTTTTCGATTCGGACAATACCGGCATCGCCACCGGGGATTTGCAAAGAATTGCCCTGAATGAGCGTGTCATATTGTTCCCAGACCCAGCGGCGTGAGCAGATATCTGGAGAATGCAACAGGGTTTTCAATGCCTTGTTATAGTCTTTGACGTCTTCCACCATGTCGGCGGTGAGATCTGAATGTTTGCCGGGTTCGATATAGGGGCGGTCATATTCGGGGGCTTCGTCGCCCAACTCTTTGATTGGCAGGTCGGCGACCTGTTCGCCCTGATGGAAGATGCGGAAGCGCAGATCATCAGTAGTTTTGCCGACAATCGCAAAATCGAGGCCCCATTTGACGAAGATTGCCTTGGCAACTTCTTCTTTGTCGGGATCGAGCACCATCAACATGCGTTCCTGACTTTCAGAAAGCATCATTTCATAGGCGGTCATATTGTCTTCGCGGCAAGGCACAAGATCGAGGTTTAATTCGATGCCGAGGTTACCTTTTGCGCCCATTTCAACGGCGGAACAGGTGAGACCAGCGGCACCCATATCCTGAATGGCAATGACTGCGCCGGTCTTCATAAGTTCAAGACAGGCTTCGAGCAGACATTTTTCGGTGAAGGGATCGCCAACCTGTACGGTTGGGCGTTTATCTTCGATGTTTTCATCGAACTCTGCCGAGGCCATGGTTGCGCCACCAACGCCATCGCGTCCGGTTTTTGCGCCTAGATAAACGACGGGAAGCCCGATACCTTTGGCTTCGGAAAGGAAAATGGCATCCGCTTTGGCGATACCGGCAGCAAAGGCGTTGACCAGAATGTTGTCATTGTAGCGGGAGTGGAAATTGACTTCGCCGCCAACGGTTGGCACGCCGAATGAATTACCGTAACCGCCAATGCCTGAAACCACACCGGAAACCAGATGGCGGGTTTTTGGATGGTCGGGCGAACCGAAACGAAGGGCGTTCATCGCGGCAATTGGCCGTGCGCCCATGGTGAATATATCGCGCAAAATGCCGCCCATGCCGGTGGCCGCGCCCTGATAAGGTTCGATGTAAGAGGGGTGGTTATGGCTTTCCATTTTGAAAACCACCACGTCGCCATCGCCGATATCGACCACACCGGCATTCTCGCCCGGTCCAAGCACCACTTGTGGCCCTTCGGTGGGCAAGGTTTTTAGCCATTTTTTGGAGGATTTATAAGAGCAGTGCTCGTTCCACATGGCCGACCAGATGCCAAGCTCTGTATAGCTTGGTTCGCGCCCGGTGAGGACGACGATCTGGTCATATTCTTCCGTGTTCAGGCCGTGTTCGTCGACCAGTTCGGGTGTGATTTTTCGGGTGTTACTAATGCTCATGATGTTTTAGCCGAATGCCTTGCAGGAAGAATTGCCGCGCGACCAACGTTTGATATCGTCGGTGATACGCTTGCCATTGCTGCCGGAAAGGATTGGTCCGTAAGTTTGGAGATTTGTGGAATTGCCGCTCTTTTCGGCCTGAACTACCAGCTCAGGAAGGCCGCCGGGATTGTTTTTGGGAACCAGCAATAGGCGCGGGCGACCGGCATAGGAATTAACTTCATTTGCCAGTTTATAGGCCCTGAAAGCCGGGTCGTGGGATTTGAACCAGCAAGTCTGGATGATTTTTGCAACCGAGACGATGACACTAGAGGGGGACGATTGGGTGGTGAGGCTCAAACTATCTGAAGGTTGTCCGGATTGGCAGGCGCTAAGGAGTGCGATGCTCAAGAAGATGCCTATCTTTCCACCAACCTTATTCACGCGGCTGCTTCCAATAATGGTTTGAGCGCGCTTTCGAACAGATATTTTCCGGCATCGCCGCCGTGATCAGGCTCAATCAGGTTTTCCGGATGAGGCATCATGCCGAGCACGTTTCCAGCCTCATTGATGATGCCGGCGATATCGTTGATGGAACCATTGGGGTTTGTTCCCTCGGCGTAGCGGAATACGACCTGACCTTCGCCTTCGATTTTCTTTAGGGTTTCAGCATCCGCGAAATAATTACCGTCGTGGTGTGCGACAGGGCAGGGGATGACTTCGTCCTGTTCGTAAAGGTGTGTGAATTGGGTTTTGTTGTTGGTGACTTGCAGTTTTATCTGTTTGCACACGAACTTTAACCCTGCATTGCGCATCAAAGCGCCGGGTAACATTCCTGCTTCAGCTAATATCTGGAAACCATTGCATACGCCCAGTACCAATACGCCTTTATCGGCGGCTGTTCGTACTGCATCCATGATCGGGGAGCGGGCGGCAATCGCACCGGAACGCAGATAGTCGCCGTAGGAAAAACCACCGGGAATGATGATTAAATCGGCGTCGGGAACTTCTGTTTCAGTGTGCCAGACTTTTGCCGGTGCCACACCGCTGATTTTGGTCAGGGCGGCAATCATATCGCGGTCGCGATTTGAGCCGGGGAACTGGATGATGGCGGTTTTCATGGGTTAAACGATTTCCACGTGGTAATCTTCAATCACAGTGTTGGCCAAGAGTTTGGCGCACATGGATTCTAAATTTTCCTGTGCGGCCTTCTTGTCGTCGCCTTCGACTTCCATATCGAAAATCTTGCCCTGACGTACAGATTCCACGCCAGAAAAACCGAGAGCGGATAATCCGCCTTCAATGGCTTTTCCCTGTGGGTCGAGTACGCCTGCTTTCAGGGTTACGGTTATGCGTGCTTTTATCACTTAATCTTCCTTGTCGGACTTAACCAGCACAGGGCCTTTGCCGCGCGGTGCTTCGTTTTCATTGATTAGGCCAAGGCGGGTTGCGACTTCGTTATAGGCATCCAATAGGCCACCCATATCCTGACGAAAGCGGTCTTTATCCAGCTTTTTGTTGGTTTTCACATCCCACAGGCGGCAGCAATCGGGAGAAATTTCGTCGGCAACGATGATGCGCATGATGTCGTTTTCATAGAGGCGACCCAGTTCGATTTTGAAATCGACCAGTTGAATGCCGACACCGAGGAAAAGCCCGGAGAGGAAATCATTGACCCGGATGGCCAGCGCCATCATGTCGTCGATTTCCTGAGGCGTTGCCCAGCCAAACGCGGTGATGTGTTCTTCGGAAACCAGCGGATCGTTGAGCTCGTCTTTTTTGTAGTAGAATTCGATGATCGAGCGCGGCAGCACTTCGCCTTCGGGAATTCCCAGACGTTCGGAGAGTTGACCGGCGGCGATGTTGCGCACAACCACTTCAATCGGGATGATTTCCACTTCCTTGATCAGCTGCTCGCGCATGTTGAGCCGCTTGATGAAGTGAGTGGGAATACCGATGCGATTGAGGCTGGTAAAGATGTATTCGGAAATTCGGTTGTTCAGCACACCCTTGCCATCGATGATATCGTGTTTCTTGGCATTAAAGGCGGTAGCGTCATCCTTGAAAAACTGCACCAATGTGCCGGGCTCAGGACCCTCATAGAGAATTTTGGCCTTGCCTTCATAAATACGGCGACGTCTGGTCATGATGATAAAATTTCCAGTTAGCCAATGCGGATATGCATCGGAATCAAAATTTACTGTCGGAGTTACAGTTACTCATACGAAAACGGGTGCAGGCATTCAACTAAGATTATGGCCATTAGCCCAACAAAACGGAGAATTCACACATTTTGTCGCGGTTAGCAGAAAGAATTGAAATAATTTGAATTTCTGGTTCAAAATAGGCGCACTCTTGCTTATATGAAAGGTAAGAGAATTCAAACGGAGGCTTGTTATGAGCAGCATAGATGATCGCGGTGATGTTTTTGAGAACAAATTTGCCCACGACGCAGAACTGAAATTCAAGGCTGAAGCCCGGCGCAATAAATTGCTGGGCCTTTGGGCTGCCGAAAAACTCGGAAAATCTGCCGATGAAGCAGATGAATACGCTAAAGAGGTTATCCGCTCGGATTTTGAAGAGCCGGGTGATGAAGACGTATTCCGCAAAATTCGCGGTGACTTCGATGCGGGCAATGTAGATCAATCCGACCACCAGATCAGACGCACCATGTCTGAGTTGATGGATGAAGCGGTAAAACAGATTCAGTCCGACAGCTAATGAACCGACTGAAAGAGGCGTTTGCCAGCGGTAAGGTTCTCAAGACCTGCTGGCTTGGCATGCGTGATCCACAATACATTGCCAGCATGGCTCGTTTCGATTTTGATGTTGCCTTGCTTGATGTGCAGCATGGCTATCTGGATGAATCCAGCATTTTGGCCGGAATCGCCGAAATTGTTCATGCCGGAAAACCACCAATGGTGCGTATTCCGGTTGGGCGATGGGATATGGCTGAACGGGCGATGGATTTTGGTGCGTTGAGTGTTGTGGCACCGATGATCAATAATAAGGCTGATGCCGAACGCTTCGCGGCATCGGTGAAATATCCGCCCAATGGTAGCCGTTCCCACGGGCCGGCTCAGGCGATTGCGCTTTATAAGGCTGATCCTGCGGAATATATGCGCACGATCAACGATAATTCGTTTGCTATTGCGATGATTGAGACGCGCGAAGCCTATGACAATCTGGATGAAATCATCGGGGTTGAGGGCATTGACGGGATTTTGATCGGGCCGGGAGATTTTTCAATCTCTTTGGCAGGTGATCCCGTGCCGGATGCTTATGGTGCTGGTTCGATTGAACAAATCACGGATATTGCGAAGCGGGTGAATGCCATTGGCAAGATTGCTACAGCCTTTGCCATGACACCGGAGCACGCAAATCTGGCTCATTCACTGGGGTTTAAGTTGATCACCATTGGCTATGATGGCACTTACCTTGCCAAGGGCGCAGAATATCACCTCGATCTAGACTTTTAGGACCGGCTAATACTGGCTGGTACTGGCAATTTTACAGGAATAACCCATGCGCATTGATGCGATTTCCATTGGCGATAACCCGCCCGATGATATCAACGTAATTGTTGAGGTTCCCGTTGGGGGCCAACCGATTAAATATGAAATGGATAAGGAAGCGGGAACGCTGGTCGTTGACCGCTTTTTATATACTCCGATGACCTATCCGGGCAATTACGGCTTCGTGCCGCACACATTGTCGGATGATGGCGACCCGATTGACGTGCTGATTTGTAATACCAGGCCGCTTATTCCGGGGTGTGTGATTAATGTGCGCCCTGTTGGGGTTCTGATCATGGAAGATAATGCCGGGCAGGATGAAAAAATTCTGGCTGTTCCTTCTACCGCTCTGACTAAACGCTATGAAAATGTAGCAAACTACTCGGATCTGCCGGAAATCACTATTCAGCAGATAGAACATTTCTTTGAGCATTACAAAGATCTGGAGCCGGGAAAATGGGTTAAAATCGGCGCTTGGGGCGATGTGGATGAGGCCAAGCGCCTGATCATGGAAGCGATTGCCAGAGCTAAGTAGTTTGTTCTCACGGCACATCCTCGCTTTGCTCGGGCCTGCGAAAGCGCGGCGCAGCTAGCGCCAGGTGGCTCTTCGCCACCTTCGCGTTTCCATGGAATAAGCCTTAAACTTCCAGCTTTGAGATAAATTTGCTGAATACCATCAGTCCTTCGGGCCATGGGCCTTGGCCGCTTTCGTGATTGATGTGGCCACATTCGCCTGCGTCCATGAACACTGAGCCCCATGCGGCTGCCATATCTTCTGCTTTTTCTATCGAACAAAACGGATCGTTGCGGCTGGCAACCGTGATCGACGGGAAAGTCAGCGGTTCGCGTGATGTTGGGCCGAAGGTCAGCAGGTGTTTGGGGCTGATATCGGGATTTTCCACATCAGGTGGTGCAACCAGCATTGCGCCTGCAATGGGTTTTGAGAACTCTGCAGCGGCACGCACGATAACCTGCGAGCCGATGGAATGGCCGATCAGCAGCACAGGCTTTTCGCACTTGGCGACTTCCGCAATCAGATTTTCTTTCCACTCTTCAAACACCGGCTTGTGCCAATCGCCCATGGCGACCATACGCGCAGCCGAAAGCTTGCTCTCCCACCGGGTTTGCCAATGGTCAGTGCCTGCTCCCTTATAACCGGGGACAAATAATACTTCTGCGTCTGTTGTTTTCATGATGTTGAGATAGGGATTTTTCCTATCAATCTCAAGGCCTAGCCAAATACCCGTTTGAAAATCGTGTCTACGTGTTTGGTGTGATAGCTGAGATCAAATTTATCCCGGATTTCTTCTTCGGAAAGGGCGGCCAGTACTTCTTTGTCGCCCAACAATTCTTCGAGGAAATCTTTGCCTTCATCCCAAACTCTCATGGCATTGCGCTGAACCAGACGATAGCTATCTTCGCGCGATACGCCCGCTTGGGTAAGGGCCAGCAATACGCGTTGGGAATGGACGAGGCCTTTGAATTTGTTCATGTTTTTCATCATGTTATCTGGATAAACCAGAAGTTTTTCGATGACGCCTGTCAGGCGGCCGAGGGCAAAATCCAGTGTGATGGTAGAGTCCGGGCCAATCATGCGCTCAACCGATGAATGGGAGATATCACGCTCGTGCCAAAGGGCTACGTTTTCCATGGCAGGCATGGCATAGGAACGCACCATGCGGGCAAGGCCCGTGAGGTTTTCTGTCAATATCGGGTTGCGCTTATGAGGCATGGCGGAGGAGCCTTTTTGGCCGGGGGAGAAAAATTCCTCAACCTCCAAAACCTCGGTGCGCTGCAAATGTCTGATCTCGATTGAAAGACGTTCGACCGATGAGGCAATCACAGCCAGTGTTACAAAGAACATGGCGTGGCGATCACGCGGGATCACCTGTGTCGAGACAGGTTCAATTGCAAGCCCCATGGCTTTGGCCACGTGTTCTTCAATGCGCGGATCGATATTGGCGAAGGTGCCAACGGCGCCTGAAATGGCGCAGGTGGCGATTTCTTCGCGGGCATTGATCAGGCGCTTTTTGCAGCGCTCGAATTCAGCGTAGGCTTGTGCAAGTTTCAGGCCGAAGGTTGTTGGTTCGGCGTGAATGGCGTGAGAGCGGCCAATGGTGATGGTGTCTTTATGTTCCATGGCGCGGGTTTTTAGCGCTGCCAGTAATTTATCCAGATCAGCCAGTAATAGGTCGGCGGCTTTGGTCAATTGCACGTTGAAGCAGGTATCCAGCACATCGGATGAAGTCATGCCTTGATGAATGAACCGGGAATCGGGGCCCACGATTTCGGCCAGATGCGTGAGGAAGGCGATAACATCATGCTTGGTAACCGCTTCGATTTCATCGATGCGGGCAACGTCGAAATCAATGTCGCCGGCTTTATCCCAGATGGTCTTGGCAGCTTCTGCCGGAATAACGCCGAGTTCTGCCAGTGCATCACAGGCATGGGCTTCGATTTCGAACCAGATTTTGAATTTGGATTGGGCAGACCAGATGGAAACCATCTCAGGTCGCGAATAACGCTCGATCATATAGAAATTCCTTAGGTGAGGATTACCCCATGTTTAGCACCGAGAAACACTGAATTCAATGCTCAGTTGCGTGGTTCAAATATCCATGCACAAAGGATTAGGATTACCACATTCATCGGGCTAATGAGAAGATGAAGTGCGGTGGAACCATAAATATAAGACGAATATGCCAAGGTGAATACGAGCTGGAATGCCCATTCCACGGTGAATGCTTCTTGGTGCCACTGAGTGAAATAGGTTCGGAATTGCAAGGCAAATAATGTGGCTGTTGTCGCCACGGTTCCAGCAGAGAGCAAACCGAGAGTCGCTGCAAAACGGGCGGTTTTAGCGCGGTTCAAGGTAAGCCAGCGCGAGAATATTCTGGTGAGAAACGCAGCAATTGAACCGCCAAGCACACATAACAGAACGATCATTTGCATGTCGTGAGTGCTGCGATGGCCCTTGAGATAGAGAGGGAGCGCAATCATAACCGCAATTAACGGCCCCCAAAGCGCCACAAAAATGACGGTTGTGCGCCAAAATTTTGGAGCTGCGAGAGTGCTATCGGCCATATTTTTCCTGCCAGCTGGGATGTAGATCATTTGGCTCGGAACTGGCCTCGTAAATGCCTCTGGCGATGGCCCGTGACATAACGCTTGCTGCATAGGCACCGATATCCAGCCAGTCATTGAGGTCCGGGACTATGTCGCTTTTCCCGGTGGCAAGCGAGAATATGAGGTCGCCGTCCAGTGGTGTGTGCACAGGCCAAAGGGCTCGGGCAAAACCGTCATGGCTGGCGATGGCGAGGCGTTCAGCTTGCGCTTTAGTCAAAACCGCATCGGTGGCGATGACGGCGATGGTTGTGTTGGCGATAGAACTTGCCGGTGTGCGATGCTTGATCTGAATTTCGGCGGCATTATCTGGCAGCGGGGACGGTAGAGAACGGTTGCCAAATTCGCCATCTATTTCAAATGGTGCGGCCCAAAAATGGCCGGTATCGGCAATGATTGGACTGCCAACTGCATTCACCGCAGCAAGTGCTGCAATCGTGATGCCATTGTCGAGTTTCAGGGATGCAGTGCCGAGGCCGCCTTTCAGACCAGCAACTTTTGCGCCATATCCAGCTCCCTCGCTGCCTATGGCAAAATCTTCACGGGCTGCAAGAGCCGCCTCTTTGCCAAGTTCGCGGTAGGGTGGGTATTCGCCCCAATCTTTGTCACCGCCATTAGTGAGGTCGAATAGAATTGCTGCAGGAACAATAGGGACGGTTACAGGTCCAATAGCAAAGCCGCGACCCTGCTCACGGAGCATGGCTTGTACCCCGGATGCAGCATCCAATCCAAAGGCCGAACCACCGGATAATACCAGTGCATCAATGCCTTCGACTAGGTTTTTTGGAGATAGCAATTCAGTGTCACGGGTCCCCGGGCCTCCGCCCATGACGTGGACGCTGGCGATGGTTGGTTCTTCGCAAAGAACGACGGTCACGCCAGATTTTAACTTCGACGAGGCAGCGTTGCCGACGGTTAGTCCGGCAATGTCGCTGAGTGAATTTCGGAGGCCTGGTTTAATTGTCATTTGTCACCGGCTCAAAAGTTTTGCCGTTCCATTGATAGAGCGAGAAATAATTGTGGATGTTGGTGCCGTCAGTATTGAATTTAACGTCACCCAAAATTGTTGTGAAAACTTCAGTTTGCAATGCGCTGGTGGTGTTTTCGCGGGTATCTTTTACTGCTTGTAGAACCACTTGCATGGCAGCATACCCTTTGAAAACAAAAGGCTCTGGCTCGATATTTTCCAGTCTCAGTTGATCGCGCAGTGTTTTTGTGGAGGCGAGCTGATCTGGCTCTGGCTCCATGATTGCCAAAATTCCTTTGGGCAGCGGGTCACCATCTGTCTGGAAAGGAAGAATGTTCATGACTTCGCCGCCGACAATATCAAAACTCCCTCCAAGTTCGGCAATGTTGCGCGAGATGACGGAGATATCATCGGCAGATGCTCCGATGAAAGCTGCCTGTACCCCGGAATTTTTCAGGCGGCGAATGAGGCCTGCCTGAGTGGATTGAGCGGCTCTGAAATTATCGACAAATTGCGGTTTGAGTTCAATTTCTTCCATGCGGGCGCGGAATTCATCAACCAGTGTGCGACCATAGATGGTGCCATCATCGACCAATGCGTAGGGTTTGTTTTTCCAACGTTTGGACAAAGCCTGAAAGGCAGCTTCTGCCGGAAAATCATCTCCCGGAGCCATGCGCCATAAATTCCATTCTTCCTTTTTCCGGTCTTTCATTAAGCGAATAGAGCGGGCCTCGGTTACAAGAATGGGGATGCCGCTTTCCTTGAGATAGCTGGCGGCAACTTCTGCCGGTTCGCTACAGAAATAGCCGGTGACCAACGCCACATCGCTTACGGCGAAATCTTCTGCGGCCAGCGTGCTGATTTCCCGATCACAGCCATCATCCACAGGCCATAACTCGAATTTGTCGGCGCTTGATTCGTTGTGAATTGCCAAACGCATGCCCACGAGAAATTGTTCGGCAAGTTTCGTCGCACTGCTCGCAAGGGGCAGGGAGACGCCGATTTTAATTGGTTCAGCGGTTGCCGTTGCGAAAGTCGCGACGGTCAGGGCAATGAAAAGGGTTATGAATTTGATCATGCAAAAATCGATTTATGAACGAGTATTGGCCGCAAAATACGCATTGTTCATAAAACGCGCAATCGTTGGAAACATCTTATTACATTCTTTGACTAAAATGAATATGGTTCGTGAATGTACGAATTTTCCGACATCGTTGTAATCCTTGCTGTTTTTCTGTTTTGCGGGACAGTGAAAGGGATTGTTGGCTTTGGCCTTCCGGTTCTGGCGATTGCTATGCTCAGTCTGACGTTTGATGCGCGAATCGGCATGGTGCTGGTTTTGATGCCTGCAATTACCACCAATATTTGGCAAAGCTTTGTTGGCGGCAAGTTGCGGGAGATTATGCTCCGTATCTGGCCGTTCTTATTAACGGCGATGATTGCCATCTGGTTTGCGTCGGGCTTTCTCAATGTGGTGGATGGCGCTTTGCTGACACGGCTGTTGGGGCTGCTTTTGGTGGTCTATGCGCTTTCAACGCTGGCTGGGGTGACGCTTGAACTTGGCGGAAGAAGGGAAAAATGGGCCGGACCGGTGGTCGGTATCCTGAACGGTGTGTTTACTGGTCTTACCGGTTCGCTCTCTGTGCCGGGCGTGTTGTTCCTTAACTCAATTGGTCTGCCACGCGCATTGTTGCGGCAGGCTATGGGCTTGTTGTTTTTGGTGTCTAGCACCACATTAATGGTAGCGCTTTATTTCAGGGGAGCGTTGAGCATTGAAGCCAATCTTGTCTCGGCATTATCTGTGGTTCCGGCGTTGTCCGGCATGTTGCTTGGGGAGTGGCTCGGCAAGTATCTGCCGGAAGACCTGTTTCGCAGAATATTCCTGATAGGCCTAACGATGTTGGGCGCGACGCTAATTCTTAACGGGTGAACCAGTTAAGTTGCATTTCGGTTTGCTCCGGTACAGTATAAAGTAACAAAAGTTGGTGCAGAAATTTGGAGATATCTGTGAGCGAAGTCAGTTCTGAAATTCCCGGTTCTATTGATGAGACGATGGCCCTAATGGCCAATGAAGGCTATGTGGCCGATCGCTCTCTGGCGACGGTGCTTTATTTGAGCCTGAAAATGGGGCGTCCGCTGTTTCTTGAGGGTGAAGCCGGGGTCGGGAAAACCGAAATTGCCAAGGTTTTGAGCCGCGGTTTAAACCGTCCGTTGATACGTCTGCAATGTTATGAGGGGCTGGATATTTCCTCGGCTGTTTATGAGTGGAACTATGCCGCCCAAATGATTGAAATCCGCATGATGGAAGCGGGCGGAAATGTTGATCAAAAGCTGCTGGAAGAAGGCGTTTTTTCCGAGAAATTTTTGATCAAGCGTCCCTTATTGCAAGCGCTTGAAGGTGAGCCGGGTCGAGCGCCAATTCTATTGATTGATGAATTGGACCGTACGGACGAGGCTTTTGAAGCGTTTTTACTGGAGATTTTGTCGGATTTTCAAATCACCATTCCCGAGCTTGGTACGATCAAGGCGAAGGAGCCGCCGATTGTTATTATCACTACCAATCGGACACGTGAAATTCATGATGCCTTGAAACGGCGCTGTCTTTATCACTGGCTGGATTATCCCGACGGTGCGCGTGAACTGGCTATCCTGAACGCAAAGGTTCCCGGTGCTGGCGGTGTGCTTTCTGAGGAAATCGTTGGTTTTGTTCAAAAGTTGCGGCAACAGAATTTATTCAAAAGTCCCGGTGTGGCAGAAACCATTGATTGGGCGACTGCGCTGATTGAACTCGATAAAATTGCAATCGATCCGCAAACGATTTCCGATACAATTGGCGTATTGCTGAAATATCAGGACGACATTGCGAAAATTGATCAGAGCGAAGGCAAGCGTTTGCTAGATGAAGTTCGTTCTGATCTGAAAGCCGGGCAGGCGGCCTAGGTCATGGTTACGCTGAACCAAGTTAATGCAGATTTGGGTGTCCCGCCTCAGCAGTTGTTGCCGCCGATGGTCGCAAAAGCTGACGGTAAAATGGCGGAAAATATTCTCTATTTCGCGCGGGTTTTGCGCGGGGCTGGCATCAAGATCGGCCCGGCCGATGTGGTTGAATCTGTGCGGGCCATGATGCAGGCGGGGATTTCTACCCGCGATGATTTTTACTGGACGCTCCATTGTGTGATGGTGAAGCGCAAGGAAGATCATCTGGTTTTTGATGAAGCTTTCAAGGTGTTCTGGCGCTCGCGCGATCTGGTGGAAAAGATGATCCAGATGTTTTCGCCAATGGCCAATCCCGAACCTGAAAAAGAAAAACCGAAGGCGGCGCAAAACCGGGTTTCCCAGTCACTTTTTTCTGGTCAGGATAGCCCGCAGGAAATGGAGCAACCGGAAATCGAGATTGATGCGGTGCTCACTGCTTCTGCTCGCGAAGTGCTGCAGCAAAAAGATTTTGCGCAAATGTCGGCGGAGGAAATCGCAGTTGCAAAACGGGCGATGAAATCGATGATCATGCCCGAAAATGAAATCAAGACGCGCCGGTTCAAACCGGTTGGTCGCAGCGCTATGCTTGATCCGCGGCGGATGCTTTCTGCCAGCCTTCGGACTGGCGGTGATCTCATTCTGCCGCAGTTTAAAAAACGCAAAACATTGCATCCACCGATTGTTGTGCTGGCTGATATTTCCGGTTCGATGAGCCAGTATACGCGGGTGTTTTTGCATTTTCTTCATGCGTTGACTGAGGAGCGCCGCAACGTACATACGTTTTTGTTCGGTACAAGATTGACCAATGTCACACGGCAATTGCGCATGAAAGATCCGGATGAGGCGCTGGAAGAATGTTCCGCGCTGGTGGATGATTGGTCCGGTGGGACGCGCATCGGTACGACGCTGGGTGAATTTAATCGCGACTGGTCAAGACGGGTGCTTTCGCAAGGTGCTATTGTTCTTTTGATTACCGATGGTCTGGAACGCGATGTGGACGATATTCTGGAATTTGAAATGGATCGATTGCAGCGTTCCTGCCGTCGATTGATATGGCTGAACCCGTTATTGAGGTTTGAAGGTTTTAAGGCTGCAGCTAAGGGTATTCGCGCGATGCTGCCTTATGTGGATGAGTTTCGCCCTGTGCATTCATTGGATGCGTTAAGCGGTCTTTGCGAGGCGTTGAGCCGCCCCGGAGGTCTGGAGAGCGATCCGAAAAACTGGCTGCGGGCAGTGAACCGCATTGAGCAATCCTGAAGGAGAACAACATGCAAGTGACAACTCAAAATGATGAATTGAACATTGCCGAGCGATGGGTTGGCGAAGGTAAAACCGTTGCGATTGCCACTGTGGTTGAGACGTGGGGTTCGGCGCCGCGCCCAGTGGGTGCTCATCTTGTAATTGATGGCGATGGTAATTTTGAAGGCTCTGTGTCTGGTGGGTGCGTTGAAGGGGCAGTGGTTGCCGAGGCGATGGATGTAATTTCCACCGGCAAAACGCGCATGCTGGAATTCGGCGTTGCCGATGAAACCGCATGGGAAGTTGGTCTTTCCTGCGGTGGGCGCATTCGTGTTTATGTGGAACGGCTGGGAGTTGCTTAATGGATATCGAGATTCTTCATAAGCTGAATATTGAGCGGGAAAACCGCCGGGCTGTGATGGTAGTGACTGACCTTGCTACCGGTAAGGGGCGTTTGATTTGTGAAGGGGACACGGTTGATGGCGATCTTGGTGCGGTTGTTGGAAAGGGCTTTCGTTCTGGTAAATCCGGTACTGTAGAAATCGATGGCGCAGAACTGTTTTTGAATGTGCATGTGCCTGCGCCACGTTTGGTGGTGATTGGTGCTGTTCATATTTCGCAAGCTTTGACCCAGATGGCAGCGCTTGCCGGTTATGATGTGAAGGTGATTGATCCGCGTACAGCATTTGCAACGTCGGAGAGATTCGCTGGTGTTGATTTACAGGCCGATTGGCCAGAGGATGTTTTGAAAGACGCGCCGCTGGATGCTTATACGGCGCTTGCGGCGCTTACCCATGATCCGAAAATTGATGATTTTCCCTTGCAGGAAGCTTTGCGCGTCGGGTGTTTTTATGTGGGGGCTTTAGGCAGTCGCAAAACACACGCCAAGCGTACGGACCGGTTTACGCAAGCTGGTATTACCGAAGTGCAAATGGAGAAAATTCATGCGCCGATCGGTTTGAATATTGCTGCTGCCACGCCGGCGGAAATCGCTGTGGCGGTGATGGCAGAAATCATCGAGACTTTTCGCAAGCGCGGTATGGCGGGTTTATGAAATTTGGTGCTGTCCCAATTGATGAGGCAGAAGGTGCCATTCTTGCTCATAGTTTGAAGCTTGCGGACGGCACGCGTCTGAAAAAGGGTATCGTGCTTGCCGCTGGCGATATCGAAAAGCTTGTTCGATCTGGGATTAGCGATATCGTTGTAGCGCAATTGTCCGATGATGAGATTGGTGAGGATGAAGCGGCTACCCAACTGGCAGGTAAGTTGCTGAATGATGCTTTGCGTCTTGATGCGGCTTCTACCGGCAGGGTGAATGTTTTTGCCGAGCATAACGGTCTGCTTAAAATTGATAAGGCTGCCATCGACCGGGTAAACCAAATTGACCCCGGCATTACTATCGCAACATTGGCCGACTATGCCGAGGTGAATTCCGGGCGCATGGTGGCCACGATTAAGATCATTCCTTATGGGGTGAGTGGTGCTGCGCTTGATCAGGCTGTGATGGCTCTTGGTGCGGAGAGCGTGACGATTTCGCAGTATCAGGCGTTGCGAATTGGTGTGATTGCCACCCAATTGCCATCGCTCAAACCTTCGGTAATGGATAAGACGATACGGGTGCTGGAACAGCGTTTGCTGCTGAGTGGTTCAACGATTATCCGCGAAATTAGAGTGCCTCATGAAACCGATTCGGTTAAGTCCGCGATTGATGAGATCTCTGCTGAATGTGATATTGTTATTTTGTTCGGTGCCTCGGCGATATCGGATATTGGCGATGTGATTCCGCAGGCGCTGGTTCAGGCGGGCGGCGAAATTATCCGCTTTGGCATGCCGGTTGATCCGGGGAATTTGATGTTGCTTGGCGATCTTGCCGGGAAGCCGGTGATTGGCGCACCGGGTTGTGCGCGTAGTCCGGCGGAAAATGGTTTTGACTGGATTTTGCAACGCACGCTTGCCGGGCTGAAAGTCAGTGAGAACGATATTATGGGGCTTGGGGTTGGTGGCTTGCTGATGGAAATTGGTTCTCGCCCACGCCCTCGCGAAAAACCCGCGGAGACATCATTGAAAACAGCGGCGATTATTTTGGCGGCGGGGCAGTCATCGCGCATGGGCGTGGAGAATAAATTGCTTGCCACGCTCGATGACAAAGCGCTGGTGCGCTATGTGGCGGAGGCTGCAACTGCGAATTCCGAACTCGATGTGGTTGTGGTGACCGGGCATGAGGCTGATTTGGTCAGTGGTGAACTGGGAGATATGAAACTGCGTTTTGCCCATAATGGCAGCTATGAAGAGGGGCTTTCGACCTCTTTGGCTGCCGGGATTGCTGCTGTTGAAACGAGTGCAGATCAGGCGATTGTTCTGCTTGGGGATATGCCGGATATCAGTGCGGAAATGATTGCTCAACTGATTGATGCGACCAAGAAAGCCAGTCCTAGCTCGATCATAATGGCGACCCATAATGGCAAGCGTGGCAACCCTACTCTTTGGCCAAAAGCCTTCTTTCCTGCTCTGCGGGCGATCAGTGGCGATGTGGGCGCACGCCATTTGATTGGCGAAAATCAGGAAAAAGTGGTTGAGGTGGAATTGGGCGAAGCTGCAAGTTTCGATGTGGACACGCCTCAGGCGTTGAAAAATGCCCGGAATCAGCGTTCGTAATCAAAGGTTTGTTGGATGAAAATTGCTGCTTAAACCGAGAGGTTTCTGCTGTTTTCGGCGCTTTTTTTACCTTGAGGGGCATTTATGGTATGATAATCAGGATTTCGAACCCAAAATCGGCTTTGGCAATTGACCTGCGTCAAAGCTGTCATCGATGGTTCGCGTTAGCTTTACACAACTGAGACAATCGGGAAGGTAAGACGAAATGCCAACAATTAATGAGCGAAAAACACAACTAACCAAGCGTTTAGGTGAACTTGAAGCCCGGCTGGGTGGAATCGAGATCGAACTCGACAAGCCAATGTCTCAAGATTGGGAAGATCGTTCCGCGGAACGTGAGGGCGACGAAGTGCTGGAAAGCATGGGCAATTCCGGTCTGCACGAAATCGCTATGATTACCGCTGCTTTGGAGCGTATTGAAAATGGTGTGTATGGGAACTGCATAAAGTGCGATGAGCAGATTCTGGATGCGCGATTGGACCTGTTGCCGCATACGCATCTGTGCCGCAATTGCGCCGCCGCAGAAGCTGCGGTCTGATATAGACTTCTGTTGGTAAAAAAGTGTCTTGCATTTTATCCGTCAAATTGGCGGGGTTTTGTGATATCAAATTTCAGATGGGCGAGGGTGGAAAATCCCCCTGTGCCTTTTAACTATTTGAACTGATTTACAAAAGGAATGCTGCGATGACACAACCGCAAAAAATCGCCGTGATTGGCCTTGGTTCCATGGGGTATGGAATTGCAAGTTCGATCCTGCGTGCGGGCCACACAGTCTATGGATTTGACGTGGTTGCGGCGCAGACAGAAAAATTTCAGGGTGAAGGTGGTGCCAAGGGAGCGTTGAATGATGTTGCCCGTGATCTCGATGTCGTGGTTGTTGTGGTGCTCAATGCTGCTCAAACTGAAACGGTGTTGTTTGGTGATGGTGGTTTGGTGTCGAAGCTGAAATCCGGTGCGGTGGTTATGGCATGCGCGACGGTGTCGCCGGAATTTGCCAGAGATATGGCGTCTCGTTGTGCGGATGCTGGAGTGCTTTATCTGGATTCACCTATCTCGGGCGGTTCGTTGAAAGCTGCTAATGGTCAGCTCTCGGTGATGGCCTCCGGTAGCGCCGAAGCTTTTGGCGCAGCGAAACCGGTGCTGGATGCAGCGTCTGAAACGGTATTTGAACTGGGTGATGATGTGGGTGCCGGGTCGGCTATGAAAGCGGTCAATCAGCTATTGGCCGGAGTTCATATTGCGACCATGGCTGAAGCCATGACTTTCGGTATGACCCAAGGGGTGGAACCAGCAAAATTTCTTGAAGTGATCAGTAAATGTGCGGGCACATCGTGGATGCTTGAGAACCGTGCGCCTCATATTGTAGAGGGGGATTACACACCGCACAGTTCGGTGGATATCTGGCCAAAAGATTTAGGCATTGTTCTTGATATCGCCAAATCTGCCAAATTCAGTGCGCCGATTACGGCTGCTGCCTTACAACAATTTATTGCCGCTTCCGGTTCCGGTTTTGGACGTGAAGATGATGCTGCTGTTGCCAAAATTTATGCTAGAAATGCCGGGCTGACTTTGCCGGGAGATGACTGATGTGTCCGTCATTTTTCGTAACAACATATTAAATTTGATGAGGCTGTAATGGATAAAAACCTACCTGCAATCTACCCCGGCCTGAATGGGCGTAGTGTATTTATTTCTGGTGGGGCTACCGGTATTGGCGAGGCGTTGGTTCGTGCTTTTGCAGCTCAAGGTTCGCATACCGCATTTGTTGATATTGACAAGGATGCAGGAATTGCTCTTGCGGCGGAGCTGAATGCAAATGACTGCAAAGTTCGGTTTGAAGAATGTGACATCACCGATATCCCTGCCTATCAGGCGACGATTGAGCGGGCGGCGGAGGTGTTTGGTCCGATCACTGTGCTGGTCAATAATGCGGCCAATGATAAGCGTCATGGAATTGAGGAAGTTGACCCGGCAAGGTTTGACGAAATTATTGCTGTTAATTTGAAGCACTCAATGTTTGCGGCGCAAACCGTTGTGCCGATGATGAAGAAAGCCGGCGGTGGCTCCATCATCAATTATGGTTCGATTAGCTGGATGATGGCCGTGCCGACTTTGATGGTTTATGAGGCATGTAAAGCTGGAACGCATGGATTGACGCGCGGCATGGCGCGGGATTTTGGCAAGGACCATATTCGGGTTAATACGGTGGTGCCGGGTTGGGTGATGACCGAGAAGCAAATTCGCATGTGGGTCGATGATGCTGCAAAAGAACTGATTGAGAATAGCCAGTGCCTGCCGGCTTCAGTAATGCCGGATGATCTTGCTCAGATCACGCTGTTTTTGGCCTCAGATGCTTCAACCTCGATAAGCGCGCAGAACTTTATTGTTGATGGTGGTTGGGTTTAGACGAGACGTTTCAAACGTATCTGAATACGAAAACTGTCCATGCGACAATGATCAACAAGGCTCCCCAAAGAGGTGCGCCGAAGAAAAATAACCAACCGATGCAGATGAAGGCGCTGCCGAGTAGCGAGATGAAAAGGCGGTCGCCTCTGGTTGTATTGATGGCGAAAACGCCGTGTCGTGGTGCACCGCCGGGAACTGCGCGTTCCCACATTGCCATGCAGGAGATGGCGAAGGCGAGGAACATGAAAAATGCGATGGTTATCCGCGTCCATGCCATCCATGTTCCGAGCGGTTCGATCCACCATTTGAAGCTGAAGAGTATCGGGTCTTCCATGGCGTCCTCCTCAAACCCTGCCGAGGGCAAAGCCCTTGGCGAGGTTGTTTCTGACGAAATAGATGACAATTGCACCCGGAATAATCGTGAGTGTTCCGGCCGCGGCGAGCAGTCCCAATTCATAGCCAGAGGTTGAAGCCGTGCGCGTCATGATCGCGGCAATTGGTTTGGCGTAGACGGCTGTCAGGGTTTTTGCCAATAGCAATTCCACCCATGAAAACATGAAGCAAAAGAAGGCGGTAACGCCGATGCCTGCAGCAATCGTCGGTATGAAAATTTTGACGAAAAACCTCGGGAATGAATAACCATCCACATAGGCTGTTTCATCCAGTTGGCGTGGTACGCCGGACATGAAACCTTCCAAAATCCATACGGCCAGTGGCACGTTGAACAAGGTGTGGGCGAGCGCTACAGCGATGTGGGTATCGAACAACCCCACCGACGAATAGAGCTGAAAGAATGGCAGGGCAAACACTGCTGCCGGGGCCATGCGGTTGGTGAGCAACCAGAAGAACAGATGCTTGTCGCCCAGAAAACGGTAGCGCGAAAACGCATAGGCTGCAGGTAATGCCACTGCCAGCGAAATTACCGTGTTGAGCGAAACATAAATGATGGAATTGAAATAGCCCCAATACCAAGTCGGATCGGTAAAGATGGTGATATAATTGTCCAAGGTGAAGCTTTGGGGAAATAGGGTGAAGGACCCCAAAATCTCGTTGGTGGTTTTGAATGACATTGTTATCAGCCAATAGATTGGCAGCATCAGGAAGAAGATATAAAGCGCGGGGATAAGCCAGCCTAGACGTTTCATCTTACTGCTCCTCGTTTCGCATCATGAGAGTGTAGAAAACCCAACTCACGAGCAGGATGATCAGGAAATAAATCAGTGACATTGCGGCAGCGGGGCCGAGGTCAAATTCACCCAGTGCTTTTTTGGCAAGGTCTATCGATAAAAGCGTGGTTGAATTGCCCGGACCGCCGCCGGTGAGCACCAATGGTTCGGTATAGATGTTGAACGAGTCCATGAAGCGCAGCAATATGGCGATGGTCAGCACCCGCTTCATTTTGGGCAATTGGATATAGCGGAATATTGCCCATGATTTTGCGCCATCGATGCGCGCTGCCTGATAATAGGCGTCGGGGATCGAGACCAGACCGGCGTATGACAAAAGCACAACCAGCGAAGTCCAATGCCACACATCCATGGCGATTAGGGTGAACCATGCATTGCCGGTTTGCCGGGTGTAATTATAGTCAAAGCCCAATGAGTTGAGGGTTTTGCCGAGCAGGCCGATTTCGGGCAGGGCGAAAATATTCCACATGGCACCAACCACATTCCACGGGATGAGCAGCGGGAGCGCCATGAGCACCAAACAGACAGAAACCCATGGGCCTTTTTTCGGCATGGCGAGCGCGATGATAACGCCTAATGGAATTTCAATTACCAATATGGTGAAGGTGAAAAATAGCTGACGGCCAAGGGAATCCTGAAATCTTGAACTGCGCAATAATTCTTCGAACCACATCAGTCCCGACCAGAGGAAAACATTGCTGCCGAATGTTTCCTGCAAGGAATAATTGACCACCGTCATCAACGGAATGATAGCGTTGAAGGCCACCAGAACCAGTACTGGCAGAACAAAAAACCATGCTTTTTGGTTTACGGGCTTGTTCATATCTGTTGCCCTTCGCCGCTGAGCCATCCGTCCACATAGATGCGGGTATTGGCTGGATCAAATGCCAGTTTGGCATTTTCTGACGGGATGCCTGCGCCTTTTGCCAAGATCAGATTGACGCGCTGGCCCTCGCAATTTGTCTGGACGATATCGAAGCGTCCGGCGTCGGTTACCTTCACGACTTTGGTCGCGATACCTTTTGCGGCAAAGTTGATGAATTCGGGGCGGATGCCGATTTCTGTTTTACCTTTTGGCTTATCGACTTTGTTGGCGGTTTTGATTTTTCTGCCGCCAATCATCGCTACGCCATTTTCAATCTCGCATGGTATGACGTTCATGCCGGGCGAGCCGATGAAATGGCCGACAAATGTGTGTTTCGGTTTTTCAAATAATTCGATTGGCGTGCCGATCTGAACCACTTCGCCCATATTCATCACCACCACCTGATCGGCGAATGTTAGCGCTTCGGTCTGATCGTGGGTGACGTAGATCATGGTGTTGTTGATGCGCTGGTGAAGCTCTTTTAGCTTGGCGCGCAGCAGGAATTTCAAATGCGGATCGATTACCGTCAGAGGTTCGTCGAACAGGATGGCGTTGACGTTTTCACGCACCAGTCCGCGACCCAGCGAGATTTTCTGTTTGCCGTCAGCCGTCAGCCCGGAAGCGCGATTTTGCAACATGGGGGTGAGGTCGGTCATTTCAGCGATCTCTCGTACCCGGATATCGACTTCTCGTTCGTTGACACCTCTATTTCTCAAGGGAAAGGCGAGATTGTCGTAGACTGTCATGGTGTCGTAGACGACGGGGAACTGAAACACTTGCGCGATATGGCGCTGGTCCGGCGGCAGGGCTGTTACGTCTTTGCCGTCGAACAATACTTTGCCGTGGCTGGGTGTCAGCAAGCCTGAAATGATATTGAGCAATGTAGTTTTGCCGCAACCTGATGGGCCTAAAAGCGCATAAGCGCCGCCATCTTCCCAATCCACATCGAGCTGTTTTAGCGCCCAATCTTCAGGATTTTTCGGATCTGGCATATAAGAGTGCCGCAGGTTGGACAGTGTTATTTTTGCCAATTTGTGCGCCCCCTTTTTTTCATATTACCAGTTGATTGTTGGCGTCGAAATAAAACGCCTCGGAAACATCGGCAAATAAATGCGCCGTCGCGCCATTTGAAAATGGATGCACCCCGTGGGATTGCGAAACCCATTTTTGCCCGAAGGCGTCGAAATGAATGATGCTTTCGGAACCGCTGAGTTCTGCCACTTCGACAATGCCTTCGATTTCCACTGCTTTATCATCAAGCCGCTCCGGCGTGACGTGGTGTGGGCGGATGGCCATCATATAATCACCGTCGGCAAGTTTCTTGGCTTTGCCTCGGGCTTTCCATTGCACGTTCTTATTGATGGCGATCTGGGGTCCGATCTTTTTTACCATGGCGGTGTTGATGGGCGGTTCTGAAAATACTTTGGCGCTTTGTAACGAATTTGGCCTGCGATAAATTTTACCGGTTGCTCCGAATTGTACGATTTTACCCTCGCTCATGGCAGCGGTGTATCCACCCAGCAATAAGGCTTCGGTTGGTTCGGTTGTGGCATAGACCACGACGCAATCGCGCTTGGCAAACAGTCTTGGTAATTCGTCTCGGAGTTCTTCGCGAAGTTTGAAATCAAGGTTTGCCAGGGGTTCGTCGAGCAGGATCAAATCGGATTCTTTTACCAACGCTCGCGCCATTGCGGTGCGTTGTTGTTGCCCGCCGGAAAGTTCGTTGGGTCTGCGATCCAGCATCTCTGATATCCGCAAGACTTCGGCCATATCGCCGACGCGTTTTTTGATCTCTGCTTCGGGATAACGGGCAACGCGGAGCGGGGAGGCGATGTTTTCATAAACACTCATCATCGGGTAGTTGATGAATTGTTGGTAGACCATGGATACGTTGCGTTTTTGTACGGCAACGCCGGTGACGTTTTTGCCGTTGAACCAGATTTCGCCTGAGGTCGGTACTTCAAGCCCGGCCATTAGCTGCATCAGACTGGTTTTTCCGGCAAGGGTTGTTCCTAGCAGATTGTTGAAAGAACCGGGTTCCAGAACTAAATCAACCGGATAGATATGGGTTTCCCCATCCACGGCTTTTACGATTTGTTTCAGTTCAAGAGACATCAGCTAACCGGTTTGAAATTTGTAAGGCCCACTGAGCATACGCTATTGGCCGGGGGGCGGTCAAAAATGATCCGGGGCGAAACATGAGCACCCCGGATCGAGACTAACAACGTGTCAGTCAGGAGGTTTTGCTAGTTGGAAGCCCAACGTTTGATCAACTCGTCATAGTTGACGGTCATGCCCTGAGGCTTTTCATTGTCAAGCTTGGCCTTTGCGCCACCTTTTCCAATCCATTCCGAAGGGGCTTTTTCTTCGTTGAGACGAGGTCCGCAGCCGCCATAAGTGTTGTTGGCTTCATCGGCTCTTTGCATGCGGCCCATGATGGTGTCCATTTCACTTGCGAGACGATCCATGGCTTCTTGCGGTGTAAATGCACCAGAGTTCACATCACCAATCTGCTGCCACCAGAGTTGAGCCAGTTTCGGATAATCTGGAACATTAATGCCCGTTGGAGACCACCGTATGCGGTCAGGAGAACGGTAGAATTCAACCAGTCCACCCAGTTTTGGTGCGCGCTCGGTGAAGCTTGCATGGTTCACTGTGGAATCGCGAATGAAAGTAAGCCCCACGTGGGACTTCTTCACGTCAATTGTTTTGGAAGTCACAAATTGTGCGTAGAGCCATGCAGCTTTTGCGCGATCAGTTGGGGTTGACTTCATGATTGTCCATGAACCCACATCCTGATAGCCAACTTTCTGGCCTTCCTGCCAATAAGGACCGTGCGGTGAGGGAGCCATACGCCATTGGGGAATACCATTATCGCCCATGGTGTTATTGCCTTCGGCTTTTGATTTCACCATATCGGCGGTGAAGGCTGTGTACCAGAAAACCTGCTGGGCAACATTGCCAGAAGAAAGCGCTGGCAATGACTGATAGAAATCATAATCAGCAGCGGCAGGTGGCGCATATTTGCGCAGCCATTCATCCCATTTTCGGATGGCGTAAACGGCAGCAGGGCCGTTGGTAGCGCCGCCCCGGGAAACGGATGCGCCGGCAGGGTTGCAGGAACCTGCTTCCATGCGGATGCCCCATTCGTCGATTGGAACGCCGTTTGGCTCGCCTTTAGAACCTGCGCCAGCCATGGAAAGCCATGCATCGGTCATGCGCCAGCCAAGATCCGGTGCGCGTTTGCCGTAATCCATGTGGCCATAAATGGTTTTGCCGTCGATTTCTTTGATATCTTTTGAAAAGAATTCGGCAATGTCTTCGTAAGCTGACCAGTTTACGGGGACGCCGAGGTCGTAACCGTATTTGGCCTTGAATTTATCCTGAAAATCCTTGCGATCGAACCAGTCTTTGCGGAACCAATAAAGGTTTGCAAATTGCTGATCGGGCAATTGATACAGATCACCATCGGTGCCGGTGGTGAATTGTATGCCCATGAAATCCTTCAGATCGAGGCTTGGCGAGGTGACATCCTTGCCTTCGCCAGCCATCCATTTGGTGAGGTTTCTTGCCAGTTGCAGGCGAGAGTGCGTGCCGATCAAATCGGAATCATTGATGTAGGCATCGTAAAGGTTTCTGCCGGTCTGCATTTGCGTTTGCACGGCCTGAACTACTTCTCCTTCACCCAAAATCTGGTGGTTGACCTTAATTCCTGTGATTTCTTCAAATGCTTTTGTCAGGGTTTTGGATTCGTATGTGTGGGTTGGAATACCTTCAGACAATACATTGATTTCCATGCCTGCGAATGGTTTAGCCGCGTTGATAAACCATTCCATTTCTTTTGCCTGCTCGTCTTTTGACAAGACTGAGGGCTGAAATTCATCATTGATCCATTTTGTTGCTTCCGTCATTCCAGCAAAAGCTGTAGGCGCAGCCGCCATCAGTGCAAATGCCGCAACGGATGCGTATAGCATCTTTTTCATTTGATTCTCCTCCAAGAATTCAAGTGACCAGAGGTAGGTATACTGGTCATTTAGTATTCAACAAGTATAGTTAATTACGAAAAAATGTGAAAGTCAATGAAGAATCGAGTTGCGAAAACGCCATTTTTTAAACATAATGGAAAAAAAACGAAAGTAGTTCTCATGTCACCACTTCCCCCGCGTCAAACTGATATACTAAGCATTGCACGTGTGAACGGGCGCGTTGATGTGGAAAGTCTGGCGGAAAAATTTGATGTTACGCCGCAAACGATCCGCAAGGATTTGAATGATTTATGTGAGATAGAAGCGTTACACCGCGTTCATGGCGGGGCGGTATTTCCGTCATCCACATCTAATTTTGCCTATCTTTCGCGGCGTGAAATCGCGACCGATGCCAAATCGAAAATAGCCGAGATGGCCGCGTCACTGGTGCCCAATGATTCATCTCTGATTTTGAATATTGGCACGACTACGGAGTTGGTAGCAAAAGCGCTGATCAATCATAAGGGCCTGATGGTTGTCACCAATAACCTCAACGTTGCCTATATTCTGGCTGATGCGCCAGATATTGAAGTTGTTGTTACCGGCGGTGTTGTGCGGAAAAACGACCTTGGCATTGTTGGTGCCGCGGCGGTTGATTTGATCAATCAGTTTAAGGTCGATATCGCGATCATGGGCGTATCGGCAATCGATACTGATGGTTGTCTGCTTGATTTTGACTATCGCGAGGTGAGGGTTGCCAAGGCTATTTTGAAGCAATCGCGCAAGCGCATTCTGGTTGCTGACAATATGAAGTTCGAACGTCGTGCGCCGGTACAAATCGGACATTTATCTGATATCGATATTTTTGTAACCGATTTGAAACCACCGCAAGACATTATAGATGTGTGCGAACGCTCGGGTGTTCAGCTGGAAATTACAGGTGTCCCGAACGACAATATTATCAGGCCCCCATCCTTTGAACAATCGTCAGAAGAGGCGCCAGAAGAGGGATGATGCGGCAGGCGGACAACCACTATAATATCCTTATTATCGGCGGTGGCATTAACGGATGCGGCATTGCGCGTGATGCTGTGGGGCGTGGCTATTCGGTTTGTCTTTGCGAAGAGAATGATCTGGCTGGTGGCACCTCTTCGGCATCGACCAAGCTTATTCACGGGGGCCTGCGATATTTAGAGCATTACGAATTTCGGCTGGTTCGCGAGTCCCTGATGGAGCGCGAAGTGATCTGGAAGATGGCTCCGCACATCGTTAAACCTTTGCGTTTCGTCCTGCCACATCATAAGGGACTGCGGCCCAAATGGTTGCTGCGTCTCGGGCTCTTTTTGTATGATTATATTGGAGGTCGAAAGCTCCTTCCTGCGTCTACTTCCGTTGATCTTCGAAGTGATGAGGTGGGGAAACCCTTGAAACCGGAATTTGAAACGGCATTTGAATATTCCGATTGCTGGGTGGATGATTCACGGTTGGTTATTATGAACGCGATGGATGCAGCGGAGCGGGGTGCAGATATTCGAACGCACACCAAGGTTTTGTCTGCAAGATATGAAGATGGTAAATGGCAGGTGACCATTGCAAAAGCCGGGAAGAGCAAACCGAAAACAATCACCGCCGATTTGATTGTCAATGCAGCCGGGCCGTGGGTGGATGAGGTGTTGCGCAATGTGTTTGGCATGAACAATATTGATAATGTACGGCTGGTTCGGGGCAGTCATATCGTCATCAAGAAAAAATTCCAGCACGATAAATGCTATATTTTTCAAAATGCCGATGACCGTATTGTTTTCGCTATTCCCTATGAGGATGAATATACGTTGATCGGCACTACCGATGCCGAGCATAGTCTGGAAGATGGGAAGCCGAAAATCTCTCGGGAGGAGACGAAATATCTTTGCAAGCTAGCCAGTGATTATTTCAAAGAGCCTGTTTTGGAGAGCGATATTGTCTGGGCTTATTCCGGCGTGCGCCCGCTCTATAATGATGGGGCAAGTGCTGCGCAGGAAGCGACCCGTGACTACGTGCTGGTGAAGGATGGTAGCCAGCCGCTGATCAATATATTTGGTGGCAAGATTACGACTTACCGCAAACTGGCCGAATCCATGATGGTTGATATCGCTTCGGTAATTAAGGAATGTGGCGCGCCATGGACCAAGGAAACGCATCTGCCGGGTGGCGATTTCGCAGTGAATGGGTTGGAACAGGAAGCTACGAAGCTGAAAAGCAAATATCCGTTTCTTGAAACGGAACATGCCGCAAGGCTTGTTCGAACCTATGGCACGTGTGCAACTACTATGCTTGGTGAGGCGGCTGAAGTCGCTGATCTTGGAACTTGTTTTGGCGGCGATTTATACCAACTGGAAGTTGAGTATTTGAAAAAATATGAATGGGCCCGAAGTGCTGAAGACGTATTGTTCCGCCGCACAAAGCTTGGTATTAAATTCACCAAGAAACAAACAACTAAGCTTGCAAAGCTTTTTGGATAGCTGATGGGTTGGCAGATATTTTATCTGAGGAGTGGATGATGGCGGAAAAATTATTGACCTATAAGGGGCTGGTCTATCCTTGGCATTGCGATCACATGGGACACATGAATGTCATGTGGTATGTGGGAAAGTTTGACGAGGCAACATGGGCGTTTTTTGCAAGCGTTGGGCTTACGCCGGAGATGTTGCGCGCATCGGATAAAGGGATGGCGGCTTTGGACCAGCATCTCACTTATCAAAAGGAAGTTATGCCGGGCGATATGTTGGAAGTTTATACCAGCGTGTTGGAGGTGAAACCCAAAACTATCCGTTTCCACCATGAAATGCTTAGCCCGGAAACTGGAGAAGTTGTGGCCACTTGCATGCTTGTGGCTGTACACTTGGATACCAAAGCACGAAAAGGGGTCGCTTTGCCTGATAACGTCAGAGAGAAAGCGATGGCGATGATTGAAGTTGAGGGCTGAGCTTATTTGACCGGCATTTGAGATGGCGGTGCGCCCATGACCTTACTGAAGGCTGCGGAAAATGCGCTGGCGCTGCGATAACCATGCTGGTGTGCAACGCGCGAAATTGGTTCTCCTCGCGATAAGGTTTCAAGTGCGCTGTGAAAGCGGATGCGTTGACGCCATTGGTTGAACCCCATGCCCAGATCATACTCGAACAAACGGGCAAGCGTTCGTGGTGATGCGCCTGTGATTTGCGACCATTCATCGAGGGTTCTTCTATCCGATGGATTAGCAAGAAGTTCTGCGCACAGGATTTGTAACCTCGGGTCGTGCGGCAACGGAAAGTGGAGCGAGAGTTCGCGTGCGCGGCCAATTTCCATCTCGATCATTTTTGCAATTGTACCTGCGCGGCTGGCCGGGGCATATATTACCGGTTCTTCGCTCAGGGCTAGGATCAGTTCACGCAGGAGGTTGGATACTGCGATGGTGCGAAGGGTTTTAGGTTGCGTGTCTGTATTCTCGGTGTCGATGTATAAGGTGCGCATGTCCACATCGCCGTGCATGCTGACTGAATGAGCTGTTCCTGCCGGAATATAGATTGCACCTGCCGGTGGCACGATCCATGCTTCCTGCTCCGTTCGTAACCGCATGGTGCCGCGAATGGCGTAAAGCAATTGATCGCGCTCGTGATGATGTAAGGCAATGACAAAACCATCGGAAAAACTCTTCGGCATGGCCCCGATTCTCTGGGGCAGGTTTTGGTAATCGAGGGGATCGGTGCTGCGCATTGGGTTTATTCCATTTGGCGTTTTCTCGATGAAGCATGGCATGACATCGTGTGACTGCCAAGTGTAGATTGAGCTCATTGGCCATCGAAAGAGTGAAGCTATGAACAAAGACCGAGCGCATTTTCTATTGTTGAATATCGGGCATTTTCTCGATCATTTGTTCACGCTGATTTTTGCTACGGTGGCGGCTTTGGTGCTCTACCGCGAATGGGACGTTGGTTATGGGGATCTTTTGACCTATGCAACGCCCGGATTTTTTGCGTTTGGCGTTTTTTCGCTGCCTGCGGGGTGGCTTGCTGACCGGTGGAGCCGTGACGGGATGATGTGCGTTTTCTTCATTGGTATTGGTCTGACATCGATTGCGACAAGCTTTGCGCAATCGCCAGTACAGATTAGCTTTAGTCTGTTTGTGGTGGGCATGTTTGCTGCCATCTATCACCCGGTGGGGCTGGCGATTGTCACAATGAAGTGGCGCAATACCGGGATGCGGATTGCAGCCAATGGGGTCTGGGGCAATCTTGGGGTTGCCAGTGCCGCTCTTGTTACGGGCTATCTGATTGATAATGGCGGCTGGCGCATGGCCTTTGTGCTTCCGGGCTTTTTTTCGATTGCCATGGGGTTTATCTATATGACGTTGCGCTGGCAATCGATCCATGCGGAGCGGGCGGAGCCTAAGCCAGTTCGCGAAAAGGCAAAATCTGGTGAAAGCGCGGACTATCGGAAGCAGTTGATGCGGGTGTCGGCAATTGTATTTCTGACCACCGCCGTTTCATCTGTGATATTCCAGTCCACGACTTTTGCCTTGCCGAAAATATTTGATGAACGTTTGCAAGGAGTGGCGGCGCAGCTATCTGTTTGGATGAACACCGTTCCGGGTTCAGGCGAAGGGGATGCGGCAACGGCAATTGGTTTCCTTGCCTTTACGGTTTTTGCAGTGGCGTCGATGGCGCAGCTTGTTGTTGGATTGATGCTTGATCGCGTCGGGCCGCGACGGGTGTTTATGGTGGTGGCGACAATCCAGATCATCTTCTTCTTGCTGATGCCCGGTCTGCGTGATGGTGTTGCGTTGGCCGTAGCGCTGGGCTTTATGCTTGGGGCGTTCGGTCAGATACCGATCAATGATTATATGATTGGCAAGATGGCCAGCGGCAGTTTTCGCGCCAGCGTATATGGGGTGCGTTATGTGGTGGCGTTCACCGCTTTGGCGTTATCCCTACCGCTGATTGCATTCGTTTATGAGCATTGGGGGTTTGATACGCTGTTCTATATTCTTGCCGGTGCTGCTGCAGTGATATTCACGGCTGTGTCGATTTTGCCGAAGCAACTTCCAACCCCGGAATAGGTTTTATAAAAGAGCCTCAGGTCACATTATCTTCCAGTCTCCCGCTCAATGCGGTGAGATCTATCTGGTGAATGCAACATTTTTGAAAACAAGTCCGCTTGCGCTTGACTCATTTTGTTCGGCAAAATAAAAAATATCCAACGTTTTTTATAATTGGCGACTTAATGCTTTTTTCTAAATCAAAATCAGATGATGTAACTGTTGTAGCGATGCTTGCCTCGGCGTTGCGCCGGGATATCTCATTTGGCACTTTGCGCCCTGATCAAAAGCTCAAGATCGAAGAATTGCGCCAGCGTTACGGTGGTTCGAATCATTCCATGCGGGAGACCTTGCGTATGCTGGGCGCTGAGGGGCTGGTTGAATCAACCGCACAGCGCGGATTTCGCGTAACGTCTGCCACGGAGGATGATCTTCGTGATGTGATGCAGGTGCGCATCGAGATTGAACGAACCGGGCTTGAATGGTCACTTAAACATGGGGATGTTCACTGGGAAGGCCGCGTGATGGCGGCGCATCATGCGCTGAGAAAATCGGAGCAGGACGTTCGTGAAAATCCCGATGATCTCACCGCACTACAATGGGACGAGGCTAGTCGTGCCTTTTTTGCGTCTTTGATTGAAGCATCCGGATCGCCGCGCTTGATTGGCCTTCAACAAAAATTCTTTGATCAATCGAGACGCTATCGTCTGGCGCTTCTTCGCGAGGGAAAACTTGATTTTGACAAACGTGCAGAGAGACAGAAAAAACTGGTTGAAGCGGTTCTTGCACGCGATACAGATGCGGCGCTGAATGCGCTTACAGAAGAAATTGAAGCTGAAATTCGGGGAGAGGCCTGAATTTCAAATCACTAAAACGAAGCAATAAACATTAAAATAGGGAGAATATTATGATTATTATCGATCGCCGTAAGGCTCTAACACTCATGGGGGCAGCCGCTGTTGCTTCCACGCTGGCAACGCCTGCATTATCGCAGAGCCGGAAAATCCGGGTTGGCGCTCTGCGCTTTACCAGCCACTCGGCAACATTCATTGCTGTGGTGCGTGGCTATTTTAAAGATGCCGGGCTGGACGTTGAACTGAAGTTCTTTCAGGCTGCAACTCCGATGGCCGTGGCGATTGCCTCAGGCGATGTGGACTATGCCGTGACGGCTGTTTCGGGTGGTCTGGTATCGCTTGCCGATAAGGGGGCGATTAAGGTTATTGGTGGTGCTCTTTCGGAAGAAGCTGGCATTGATGGCCAAAAAATTCTGGCGTCAGATAAAGCGTTTCAGGCGGGTCTGACATCACCGGCAGCTCTTGATGGCAAAACCTTTGGGATAACTACTGCTGGTTCTTCTTTCCATTTTATGGGTTCACAAGTTGCAGCCAAAGAAGGGGCTTCTGTTACTTTCAAGCCATTGCAAAAAGTGGGCGCTATCATTGGTGCGTTGAAGTCTGGCCAGATTGATGCATGGTCAATTGTGCCTCATATCGCCAAGCCACTGGCTGGTTCCGGCAAGGTGCATATCATCGGCAATATTTCGGATTACCTTCCGAACTATCAAGTGACTACTGTCTTTACCTCCGCCAAAAACGCCGCTGATGAGCGCAGCATGACGCAGGATTTCCTTGGGGCCTTCTCGAAAGGTGTCGATGATTACAATGCGGCCATGGTTGATAAAACTCTGGGCGATGATGGCATGAACGAGATGGTCGATCTGATCCATAAATATGTTTATGCGGATCGTCCTCGCGAAAAAGCTGCAAAGTCCATTATCAATGGTTCCATGCGTCTGAATGCTGGCGCTGCGCTCAATGTTTCTTCGGTTGAAGACCAACTGAACTGGTTCAAATCTGAAGACCTTGTTGGTAAAGATATCAAACTTGATACGCTGGTTGATGCCAGCTATGTCAAAACGATCTAACCAGAATATCAATACTGATACTAATTCTGGGGCGGTTTTCCGCCCCGGTTTTAAGGGCCATGAAAGGTTCTAAATGGACATCCGACTTTCCGGGATAAACCACTCTTACGACGATCTCGAAGTGTTGCGGGATGTGACGCTGGATATTCCTTCTGGCAAGATTGTTTGCGTGGTTGGGCCATCTGGCTGTGGGAAGTCCACATTGTTGCGGCTGATCGGCGGGTTGGAACGACCGACTTCCGGTGAGATTTTGCAAATGGGGGATGTCCCCGAGAATTGCCTCAATCCACTGACCTATGTGTTTCAGGATTTTGCGTTGCTGCCGTGGCGCACGGTGCATGGTAATATTTCTTTGGTGCTGGAAGATCACGGGATACGCGGTGCGCGGGCGCAGGTAATCATTGATGATGTGCTGGAGCGCACCAGACTGACTGATTTTGCCAAGGCGCTGCCCCGGCAACTCTCCGGTGGCATGAAACAGCGCGTGGCGATTGCGCGGGCGTTGGCTGTGAACCCGGCTGTGATGTTAATGGATGAGCCGCTTTCGGCGCTTGATAGTCAGACGCGGGAATTGCTGATTGATGATCTTGTGGCGCTTTGGTCGCGCACGCCGTTCACCGCCGTTTATGTGACCCATAACCTGGCGGAAGCTGTTCGGCTTGGGCATTTGATAGTGGTGCTGTCGCGCCGTCCCGGAGAAATTCGCGAGATTGTTGAAATTGACAAGCCTTTGGCTGACCGCCGATACGCTGATCCCGATTTGGAAATCCAGCAAAAGCGCCTTTGGGATTTGATGCGTGAAGAAGCCAGAGCTGCCGATGAGGAGTTGATTCATGTCTGAGAAATCTTCAAAACCTCGTTCCGTTGAATTCAGGGGAGGCGGGTTTGCCCCGGTCTCCCACCGCTGGGTTGGCCTAGTCGTATTTATTGTTCTGATTGTTCTGGCGGAAGTTGGTACGCAAACCGGTTTTATTTCCGCGCTGACAATGCCAAAGCCTTCGGACGTGTTGGAAACGTTTCACCAGCTTTATGTTTCCGGCCTGTTGTGGAAACATTTGGTGCCGAGCATTACCCGTCTGCTTGTGGGGGCAACTCTTGGGATTACCGTTGGTATTTGGGTCGGCGTTATGATCGGGCTTTTTTCCTATGTTCGTGCTGGTCTGGTGCCTTTGGTCGCGGCGATTTTTCCTATTCCCAAGATTGCGCTATTGCCGCTGTTTGTTATCTGGTTCGGGATTGATGAAGCATCGAAATACGCTTTGATCGCGTTTGGCACGTTTACGCCGACGGTTGTGGCGACTTATGGGGCGGTGGATAATGTGGACCGCACGCTGATCCGCATGGGACAGAGTTTCGGTCTTTCGTGGACATCGATTGTTCGTAAGATTGTACTGCCGGGCGCGATGGCCGGTATTTTGTCGGGCCTACGCATTTCAATGGCGATTGCTATTATTTTGCTGGTGGCAGCGGAGATGCTGGGTGCAGAATACGGCATTGGTGCCTATATTCTCGAAGCAGGCTCGCTCTATGATCTGGAACGGCTATTTGCCGGAGTGGTCATTCTCTCGGTTATGGGCGTTCTTGTGAGCGCGGCCATCAGCGCTGTAGAGCGCAAGCTGCTCGGCTGGCGGACGTAATTATCCCTCGACAGGTTTTGGTGCTGGCAACATAATGGCGGTCACCAGAGCGAGCGATGCCAACACCGTCAGCGTTGCGAACGCGATGAAGTAGCTTCCTGTTGTATCAAAGATATAGCCAGCAAAAATTGGTCCGGCTGCGCCGCCAATGGTGCCAAAGAAGATTACAATCCCAAACAGCCCCCCAAGGGCTTTCAAACCAAAATATTCAGCAATGGTCGGTGATACGACTGTGAACAAGCCTCCATGACCAAATCCATAAACCACGACCACGATATATAACCAAGAAGTGTTGGTGATGAATATCAAGGCAATGAGGCTGGCGATCACCGGGATCAAACACATTATATATGCGTTCCGCCCACCGATTTTGTCATTCAGTATTCCAAGAGATACGCGCCCGATAACGCTTGATGCCGCAAGCGTTGAAAGAAGCGTTGCCGCTATGACGGCAGTCATGCCTAGATCCATGCCGTACACGGCAATGTGCAGAGGAACGGTTGTTAAGGTTGGAAAAAACAAAAATTGAATGGCGCATAGCATCCAAAAAACACGGGTACGCCGCGCTTCCTTAAAGCCACCGCCGGTTGCTTTGATAGGTTCGTTTGATACGGTTTTGCTTAGTGGCGGGTTTTTCATCACGGATGCTGCGATCAACAGCAATACGATTCCTGCACTTCCCATGATAACAAGGGCTGTTCGCCAGCCATAGCTGATCATCAAGAATGCGGCGATTAATGGAACGGCGAACTGGCCGGCGGCGGTTCCAACCTTCACGACACCGGTCATGGTGCCGCGTCGTTTTTCGAACCATCGTGCGATGGTGGAGAGAGTGACCACATCGTGGCTACTCATGCCAACCCCGATGAACAGGCCAAAAATTGCAACCAGATGCCAAGGTTCTGAAATTTGCGCCATCAGCACATATCCCAACCCACCGAGAGCGCCGGTTACACCCAGAACAATGCGCGGTCCATAACGATCAGCCAACCGGCCGCCGTAAATTGCCAATATGCCCATCACCAGAAAGGCGATTGAGGTACAGCTTGAAAGTAACGTGCGGGACCAACCAAATTCGGCTTCAAAGGTTTTGAAGAACAATCCGTAAGAAAATAACAGACCAATGGTTGTGAACTGTGTGAGGCACGCGCCAAACACAATCAAAGAGCGATTGTTAGATTGAGATGTGGTTGAAGTTTGGTCCACTGAAAATTCCCCAGATTTGCAACATTGCTGACCAATAGCAGCTATTGCTTGTCACTCATTCGGGGGGGGAGGTCAACCGGGTGGTGGGTGCGAAGGTAACGTTTCGCGATGGGCCCAGCCTTGGATAACAGTGTGTCTGGCGGTTTTGTGCTAAAACCTGAATATTTAAATCATAATATATTTGCTATGTTTACATGTTAATAACCCAGTTTTACAGAATGTGATCATTTATGGATAAATCTATCGATGTCAAATACTAGGTCGTCGATATTAATTGTATTTTAACCTTGATGATGCAACGTGTTTGTGTAGACAGAGGGGCCATCGTTCTACATACGTAAGCAAAACCGCCATTGGTGGTGAGCTGATTGTATTTCGTTGCCTCTTATGCATGACGCAGTTTGTCGCTTCGGGTACACCGAATGTACTTTCAAAACCTCCACTCATTTTACCAGCTTTAATGAATTCCATAATGTTGGAAAATCGATAGTGGAAAAAGCATTTCGAGGAAAATATATATGAGAAATCTGCTCTCTGTTATAGCTGTGACTGCAGCTATGCTTACTACTCCTGCGCTTGCCAATGACTATGCCGACCAGCTAACTGTCTTGGCAAAAAGCAAGCTTCAGGAAATTGCACATGATGCAAACTTGAAAGCTGCCGTAATGGCGCAAAATACCAAAACATCAGGATATGATCAGGGCAAAGTCGATGCCTTGGATAAACAATGGCGTGCTGAAGTAGATGCTTCTGACAAGCCATTGATCACTGAAACGCTTGCAAATAGCACTTCTGCCTATCTCAAGAAAGTTCAGGAAGCCAGCGGCGGCCTGTTTACTGAAATCTTTGCGATGGATGCAAAAGGCCTGAATGTTGGCCAAAGCTCAGTGACATCTGACTATTGGCAAGGTGATGAAGCCAAATGGCAGAAAACATATTCCATGGGTGCTGATGCGGTTCATATCAGTGACGTTGAAGAAGATGAGTCAACTCAGATTTTTCAAAGTCAGGTTAGCATTCCAGTACTGGGCGATGACGGCAAGCCAATCGGCGCCATCACGTTTGGCGTGAATGTTGAAGCGCTTTAATAAAAAATAACTGATTGAGCCCCAAGAGTAATTGGAACGAACTATGTTTAAACCATCTATCAATTTCAAACTAATGTCGATTGTAATATGCTGTGTAGCACTGATTATTATAGCGGTTATCGTCATGAGTACGAAACTGGGGCTCAATCAACTTTCGTCTACTGGCGAAAATTATCAATTGAGAATTGCCAGCCTGCTGACCAAGCAAAATTCCGGCAACATTAAATTTAATAAGACAGAAATTCTGGATAACACTTTTGCAGGATTCGCGGAGGATGAAACGTTTAATTTCGCTTTTGCATCAGCTTATCGCTTAGATGGTCATTCAATTGCTCAAAATAGTGTGGTTGACAATCTATCCGATCAAGCCAAGAAGCTGGCAAGCTCTGCAATCGCTGATGATGCAATCCAAACATTGCAAGTGGGTGATATTCTGCTGGTTGCGGCCCCTGCAAAATTTGGCAAAAAACAAGCTATTATCGGGGCTTTTGTTATTGGTTGGGATCAGGCTCCAGGAGTTGCGCAGGCGTTGGATTCAGCTTTGCAAACAACGTTGGTTGCTTTCGCCATTGCTGCGGTTGCTCTGGTTGGTTTGGCCATGGCCCTTAGCTATATCGTGACGAAGCCGCTCAGGTTGCTTACCTCAACGGCGGTTCGACTGGCTAACAATGAATATGACATCGAGGTCAGAGGTGTTAGCCGGACCGATGAACTTGGCGAGATGGCTCGTGCAATCAAAGTGTTCCGCGAAAATGGAATTAAGGTTCAGGCGCTCAATCAGGAAAAACAAGACAGTGATCTGGCTAGTGCCAAAATGATGGAAGATCTCGGGATCAGTTTTGGTCAGGTGGTAGATGCTGCCATTGCCGGTGATTTCAGCGGTCGTGTTGCAACAAATTTTGACGATGATGAATTGAACGAACTTGCGGCTTCGGTCAATAATCTGGTTGCAACCGTAGACAATGGTCTGAGCCAGACTGGCAAAGTGCTTTCAGCACTTGCAGATTCGGATCTAACCCATCGTGTTGAGGGAGACTTCAAGGGAGCTTTTGCCAAGCTGAAAGATGACACCAACAGTGTTGCAGATAACTTCTCCAACATCATTGATAATCTGCGTGCAACGTCTTCTTCGGTAAAGTCTGCGGCCAGCGAAATTAGGAACGCTTCAGGGAACCTTTCCAGTAGAACAGAACAGCAAGCAGCTTCTGTTGAGGAAACGGCCGCTGCTGTTGAAGAAATCACCGCAACGGTAAGAACTTCGACGGAACGAGCCGAAGAAGCTGGCAGCGTTGTAATCAAAACCAAAGCCCATGCTGAACACTCTGGTGAAGTTGTTAGAGATGCAGTTGAAGCGATGGTTAGAATTGAAAACTCTTCCAACGAGATTGCAAATATCATTGGTGTTATTGATGAAATTTCGTTCCAAACCAATCTGTTAGCGCTTAATGCTGGTGTAGAAGCTGCACGCGCAGGCGATGCGGGCCGAGGATTTGCTGTCGTGGCTCAGGAAGTGCGCGAACTTGCTCAACGTTCTGCAGATGCAGCCAAGGAAATTAAAACCCTGATCAATACGTCCGGCGAAGAAGTCAAAAAAGGCGTTCAACTGGTCAATGAAACAGGCGTAGCTCTGGAATCTATTGTTAATGAAGTCAATGAGATAAACCAGCATGTTGAAGCTATTATTGATGCTGCAAGAGAACAATCTTCGGGGCTTCAGGAAATAAACCAGTCGATCAATACAATTGATGAGGGTACTCAACAAAACGCAGCGATGGCTGAAGAATCAACTGCTGCGAGCCATACCTTGGCAGAGGATGTCGTGAAAATTGATGACATGTTAAATTCATTCAGGGTTGGAGCGGTGTCTCGGAATGCCTCTTTGCAAGACGATGATGAAGACGCAGCAATCGCTGATGCAGCATAAGGAAAATTAGGATGGGTTTGTTTGTAAAATCGGCAGACTTTGGCATGAACCGGTATTGGGATGTTTAAATTCTCCATCAATTTTAAGTTGATGTCGATTGTGATGTTCACGCTAATTGCAGTAATAACTGCGGTTATCGTGGTCAATACCAACTTTGCTCTTAGCCAGCTCCTAACTTCCAATCACAGTTACGAAGTGAGAATTGCGGATTTGCTGGCAAAGCAGAACGCCGGCAATATTAAGTTCAACAAGGCCGAAATTCTCAATGAAACATTCAACGAATTTGCGCAAAATGAAATTCTGAGTTTTGCTTTTGCCTCCGCCGTTCGGCTGGATGGCACGGTGGTTTCCGAAAAGTCGACAGTCGATGAGCTTTCTGCAGTCGCTAAAGGTCTGGTGCGTTTGGCAATCAAAACCAACCAAACAAAATCCAAAGAAATTGGTGATATTTTATTGATCGCATCGCCGGCACGGTTTGGTAAGAAGCATGCATTGATCGGGGCGTTTGTGGTTGGCTGGGATCAGTCTGCCGGTGTGGCTCTTGCGATAGAATCAGCCTCACACACGGCGCTGATCGCACTTGGAATAGCAATTTTTGCTTTGATCGGGCTGGCCCTTGCGATCAGATACATTGTGACAAATCCAATTCACAAACTAACGTCGACTGCGACCAGTGTGGTTGACGCCGTAATTGCCGGGGATTTCAGTGGCCGCGTGGCTACGGGGTCTTCTGACAAGGGGCTTGATCAACTTGCACATTCTGTAAACAATCTGGTTTCCACTGTTGATGATGGGTTGAAGCAAACAGGTGTTGTGCTTTCTGCTCTTGCAAGATCTGATCTCACCCAGCGTGTGAACGGAGATTTCGAGGGAGCGTTTGCCAAACTGAGCAATGACACCAACAGCGTTGCTGACAATTTTTCAAATATCATAAATCAGTTGCAGGATACTTCCACGTCTGTGAAATCAGCTGCTGGAGAAATCAGAAACTCTTCGGGAGTCTTATCCAGACGAACTGAACAACAGGCAGCTTCCATTGAAGAGACTGCTGCTGCGGTTGAGCAAATTACGGTTGCGGTCAAAGAGTCTACCGAACGTGCGGAGCAGGCGGGAATGGCTATCGCCAAGGCTCATTCCAATGCCGAGAGTTCCGGGCAAGTGGTAACCAATGCTGTTGCTGCAATGGGACGCATTGAGAACTCCTCCAGTGAGATTGCCAATATTATTGGTGTCATTGATGAAATATCGTTCCAAACCAACCTTTTGGCTCTGAATGCTGGCGTTGAAGCTGCTAGAGCAGGGGACGCAGGTAGAGGATTTGCCGTTGTGGCTCAGGAGGTTCGCGACCTTGCGCAACGTTCAGCCTCTGCTGCAAAGGAAATCAAAGAATTGATCACAGTCTCCGGTGATGAGGTGAAAAAAGGCGTTGAACTGGTGAATGAAACGGGTGTTGCGCTTGAAGCTATCATCATAGAGGTTCAGGAGGTCAATGAGCATGTTGATGCAATTGTGGAAGCTGCAAGGGAGCAATCTGCAAACCTTCAGGAAATCAACAGATCCATCAATATCATTGATGAGGGCACGCAACAAAATGCAATGATTGCGGAAAAATCTACAGAGGCCAGCCAAACTCTGGCTCATGATGTGGTGAAAATTGATGATATGTTGAATGAGTTTGAAGTTATTGGTTCGACAACCGTTGGTGCCTTGATGACAAACCATAGTTTGCATGCTGGTACGCACGGCGAAACAGACGAGCAGCTATTAAATAGGAAAGCTGCATAAGCTGTTCCAATTTTTATAAACGATGCCAGTTAATCTTTATGCTTTACGCCGCGCGTTTGCGCTCATGTAATGCGTCGCCAAACGCCTGAAACAGCGCCCGGTTTATCGGGTTGCTTTGGGGGTCGTATTCTGCGTGCCATTGGACGCCGAGCGCGAACCCTGATGCTTCGGCAATTCTGATTGCCTCTGCCGTGCCATCTTCTGCCAGACCTTCAATGATAACCCGATCGCCAGCATCCAGTATGCCCTGACCATGCAGCGAATTTACCCGGATGAGATCGCGGCCCAATATACGGGCGAATTCACCGTCGGGTACGAGGCGGACTTCGTGACGATCGGCAAAAATAACTTCGGCATCGGGATGGATATCTCCATTATCGAGGCGTGGCATGCGGTGGTTCATACGTCCCGGAAGGTCGCGGATTTCCGGGTGCAATGAGCCGCCCAACGCCACGTTCATCTCTTGAAAGCCCCGGCAAATGCCAAATATAGGAACCCCTTGAGCGACACAGGCTTCAACTAAATTAAGCGCCAATGCATCGCGGTTTTCATCATAAGGTTCATAACCCGCGCTTGGCTCGGTGTCGTAACGGGTGGGGTGAACATTGGCGCGCGCGCCGGTTAGCAGCACCCCGTCAACGACCTCCAGCAAGGCGCCGATATCAGTGATTTCGGGTGAGCCGGCAAACATCATCGGCAATGCGCCCGTTACATCTGCGACTGCGCGAAGGTTGGCTTCGCCGACAAGCTGGGTCACAAAACGGTTTTCAACATTGTATGTGTTTCCAATCACACCAACCACAGGTCTTGTCATTGTCAGGCTTTCAATGTTTCCAATAAACTATTGAGGTAACTAACAGATTTTCAAGAGTTACGAAAGAAACTTCTCTATATCATGTTGGATTTTTCAATGCTTTCAATACAATTTTGGTTCGGTGTATGGGGTTATGACCTAGTCTATTCTTGAAGCATCCTTGTACATCACACGGTGGCGACGCGTTTTTATCCAATCTTCAATTTCCTCATCGCTCATGAAATGGGCTGGATCAAATTTATCGTAATTGACGATGTCGGCCAGTGGTTTGCGATAGCGTTTATATGGCTTTTGCTCCGGCGGACCAAACAGGAAAATATCGAGTACGGAGATTTCCTCTGGAATGCCTAAAAGAGGCTTCAGGGCTTTTTGTGCATTTTCCTGACCGATGGCTGTAACCCACCAAACATTGTAGCCAAGGGCTGCTGCGGCCAGATGCGCCGACATGGTGGAAGCCGCAACGGACTGCAATAAAATGCGCTCAGCATTTTCTCTATACATGCGATTAAGATCGCTTTCGTCATTCTTGAGTACGGGAAAGGCTTGCACCCAGCGCATGTCAGAACAGATCACGATAAACCCCGGGGCGGTGGCCAGCCCACGATAATCAGGTGTTGGAAATTTCATTTTTGCTTTTGCGCGAAAGCGTTGCTCGGCCACAAAATACTCGGTAATTTTATCCTTGGTTTCCTGTTCGCGCACCACAATATAGTGCCAGGGTTGAGCGTTGGCACCGGAAGGGCCATGACGCGCCGCCTCAAGAATAAGCTCATAGTGCTCATCAGGCACCACAAAATTTTGATCAAACTTGCGTACCGTGACCCGGTTCCTGATGATATCCATCAACACATCATAATGCTCACGTGAGCCAATTGGCGGTAGTTGAACTTCTGTTTCTGCGGCATCCAGATCAACAGCGGGGGCAGTATCTTCAGACATGATTTTTTCCCTTGGTATTTGGCGTGTTTTTCAAAACCTAGATTTGAACGTCCTCTGGTTCAAATGCATCTTATGGGATTTCTGGCCCACATCAAATTAACGTTAGGGCAGTGGTGCAGGATGTTGGTTTTCTCGATTGAGATCATTTCTGCTCAGTTTCGCGCAAGGCGGCGTTTTTACTGTCTGCCTGTGATCAACACGATTCCATAGGGGTTTGTTGTGAGCAGTTTTTTCATTTGATGCGTCCAATGCACCCGGGGGGTGATCTTTGACCGTAATAGTAGTCTTTGTATTTGCGCTTATATGCGTAGTATCAATCATGAGTGTTTCCTCCCAGCGAGTAGATTTTGCTGGTCAGGTAAGGCACCTCCCTTTGCAGGAGGAATTGCAAGATGGCTTCGACGCTGAAAACGTCGTTGCGATTAGGCCTGACCTGAGTACCAGAAGCATTTTAGTGGATGATCCTCTAACGCTTCGCTTGTTTAATGTGATCGCTTCTAGCGTGGCCATTTTGCTGTTGTCTCCTTTCTTTCTTGTGATTTTTATTCTGGTAAGGTTGGAGACTTCAGGGGCAGCAATCAATGCAGCTGAATGTTCATCGCGCAGATCATTTAAATTTGACGCTCTGAGCTTTCGGTGCACGTCATTGATCAACAATGTTAGGGTACCCACACGTGTTGGCGCTGTTTTACAACGCTCCGGTCTTGCCCAATTACCTCTGCTGTTCAATGTATTAAAAGGCCATATTTCGTTTCGCGAGATTTTTATTTTTGGAGAAGCTTTTAAAAAGACATTCAATGAACTCGATATTCAGTCAAGGATTGTGGCTGGCGGGGCAGGAGTGGTGTTGGGCAGCAATAGGTTGTTCTGGATTACCAAACGATTATTCGATATCGCCGGAAGTGTGATCTTGTTGCCCATTTTAGGGCTAACAATAATGGGGCTTTTGATTTTGAACCCATTTATGAATCCTGGAAAACTTTTTTTCATTCAAAAACGTATGGGCAAAGAATGCCGACCATTCTTTGCGATTAAGTTTCGCTCAATGCGTGCGGTTGATACCATCGAACGCGGTCCTAATGATCCTATCGAAGTTCAGCGCATCACATTCCTTGGGAAATTCATACGGAGAAGTCGGCTGGATGAGTTGCCACAAATACTGAATGTGATTTTTGGCGAAATGAGTTTGATCGGCCCGAGACCTGATTATTACACTCATGCAATCGATTATTTAAAGAATGTTCCAGGATATAGAGATCGTCATATCGTTCGCCCCGGGATTAGTGGTTTGGCTCAGGTCAGCCTTGGATATGTTGAAGGCACAGAAGCCACGCGCCAAAAAGTAAATTCGGACCATTCCTACATCAGTGAAGCTGGCTTTGTTCAAGAGGGAGCCCTTGTCTTGAAAACTATCGCCACAGTACTTGCGAGGGTAGGGGAATAATGTGGCTGTTCCCGGTATGGGCATTAGCGGTGCCGATTTCTGATTATAAGTAAGAAATACAGGAGCCATTCTATTCAGAATGATTGCATTTTGAATTATAATCCGTGCCTGAGTCGCAAGTGGAATGTTCAGGTGCAATAGGGCCGGAGAGCGGGCAAAAAACGTTTTTGGTTCTGGATACTCAACTTTCAAACTGAGGAATGCGCAGTGGTTGGTTTGAGGCGGTTTTTTTTAAGCTCGTTTTCCTGGCTGATTTTGGTCGTGCTCCTGCTTGGCACTGTTAGCAATGCCGTTGAACTCAAATATCCCGATCTGGCGATGCGTCTAAACCCGTTTAACAACAATGCCCGCATTCAGGTGATTACCAATAATCTTGAAGCTGGCGATATAGGCAGCTTGACTGAGGCTGAGCAATTGGCAATTGACGGTGCGTATTTATCGCGAGGCGATGCCAGGATGTTTTCCATGCTTGGTATTATACGGGAACGTCAGGACAAGAATGAGAAGGCTCAGATGCTGTTTGATCATGCGCTGAGATTGCTGCCAACTGAGGGCTTTGCTCTGCTCAACCGGTTTGGCTACCTAATTAAACAGAAGCGTCCATTGGATGCCGTTGATCTGGCTGACATTATATATCGTAGATGGCGGAATGACCTTTGGCCGCTTCTAGATAGCTATTGGCCATATATTTTGTCGGACAGCCAAGCCTTCCATAAGACCGTCCAAATGTTTGATAAGAGCCCGGATGGGAAAAATCGCTTGATGGGAAGCATCTTTGCCGGGCTTGAGAAAGAACCTGAAAATATTAAATATGCTCAAGCTTTGGTTGCAGAATGGATTGCTCAAAAATCTGAAAATACACAAATTTTGGTCAATCAGTTGGTGGATGCCTGGTTGGATTTAGAGAAACCCGATCAGGCCTATTCCCAATTTGTTTCTTCGATGAATGAAGAACAAAAATCTGAATTGGGGTATGTGTTTAATTCAAAATTCAATTTACAGCCGACGCAAAACTTTTTTGATTGGTCAATCGGGCAACAGCAAGGTTTCGTTGCGAGAATAATTGAAGTTTCAGATGTTGGTGAAAATGCATTGGAGATCAAATTTCAGGATAATCCGGTTAGGATAAAATCAATCTGGCAAAATTTGAAATTACCATCAGGGAATTACGAACTCTCGAGCAGGTATATGACCAGTCATTTGCGCGCCCCAAAATTGATTCGCATATTCGTTGGCTGTGGTCGCGGGAAGAAACCTCTGATTGATTTACCTTTGCCCGACAGCAAGGGAGAAATGGTACAACAGAAAATCCGTTTTGAGGTTCCTGATGATGACTGCGGAGCCCATCGTTTGTGGCTGGGGACTGAATTTTTATCAATGAGCCGGAAAAACAGATTTAGTGGAATATTAAAATTGTTTGAGGTTTCTATCGAGCGTCAGAGCGCAGGAAAGAGCAACTAATGAAAGACCGGCCAATAAAAGACCGGTTTGGCTTCTATTACCTTGGAGGCGTTATATTGCTGGCGCTGGTCATTGGTGGTGGGGTCAGCCAATTTTTATTGACCGATCATTTGATTGAAATTGCTCTTATTCCAGCGGTTTTTATCGGATTTCGTGGCCTGTTTAATCCACAAGTACCGACATTTGTTCGGCTGTTTACGTTGTTCTCCATTCTCATTATCGCGCTCCAGTTTATTCCGATAGATGTTGTCAGCTGGCCAAGCCAGAACATCATGTCGGCGAGCCAGTTACAGCTTTTCTCACCGGTTCCAGGGAAGAGTTTGGAAAGTGGTCTCTATTTTATCATGCTTCTTGGTTTTTCCCTGCATGTTATGCAACTTAAGTCTGATGCTCAGGCCGGACTGTTAAAATTTATTTTTATAGGCGCGGCTATCAATATAGTTTTTGTATTGCTGCAACTCTCATACCCCAGCAGGTTTGGGACATATGACGTGCTGTCTTATGCGATCAGTGTTGGCATCTTTCAAAATGAGAATCACCTATCTGCCTTGTTTGTGGCAATCATTCCGCTTTTAACGGCCAGGTTCATTGGTGAGACCAACCGGTGGTATTTTTACTATCCCTTATTATTGGTATTGATCATCGTTCTTTACGCTGTTGGTTCGAGAGCCGGGATGTTTATGGCAACGATCATTGCGATATTCAGTGTGTTCTGGTTCAAAATTGGCCACCGATTGGTTGGTAAAAAAATGTTTTGGTTGGCGATTATCTCGCCGGTTCTATTTGTATTGGTCTGGAAAAATGGCGGTTTCAATACCTATTTTCTGGATGAACGCTGGTTAATGGCGCAAAATACCTGGAGTGCAATAAAAGACCATTGGATGCTTGGTTCGGGGTTGGGAAGTTTCGAGACCACTTACCCTCTCTACGAGTTAACGGAGCAAATTGGGATATTATATACGCATCACGCTCATAACGATGTTTTGGAGCTGTTGCTCGAGACAGGTTTGCCCGGATTGTTTTTATCGGGGGCTGTGCTTGTGCTGGTGATGCTGAATTTCAATAGATCTCTATTCACTCAGGCTTGTGTTCTGGCGGTCTTTACGACCATTCTACACAGCACGGTTGACTATCCTCTGCGTACAATGGCAATCGGCATGGTTTTTAGCTATTTTTTGGCAGTTATCTTCACGAAAAAGCGGAAGAAGGTGCGCGTGCGTGTGAGGGGTTAACCTCATCAAGTCTTTGGCAAGCGGTGGCAACCACGCGTGCAAGAAAAAACTGGCAGAGATGAAAATGTGATTGCGTGATTTACGGAATCGTTCTTCGTGTCTCGAAAGCTCTGTAGGGCAATCAGATTTGGGTTGGATAACCGACTACAATTACAGTCGTCGTTTGTGTGTAATCGGACTTCGGACGATTCCATCCACTTGGCTTTCCGCTAATGCAGGTAAAGCTGCCATCAAAGGCTGCAAATTGGAACGTACAATTTGTGGGCTCACCATAAAAGTCGACGCCTTCATAACCGTATACACTATTTTCAAAGACAGCATTCGGCTCATAGTCCGTGGCTGTCACGGTACTGACAAAGCTAACTAGCGCAATGCTAGTCAATAAAAGTGTATATTTTTTCACTGCAATCACCTTTGTACATCCAAAGTGTATGCATAAAAAATAACAAATAATTACGATAAATGTTAAATATCTTTATATTTAGTTAACAATAAGGTGTTTCATACAGTTTTTTTGGGGGCTGGCAAAGCAAGAAACTGATGAAATTGATGCAGCTTGATTTGGTGTATGGCTGGCTATCTTTTGGTGGGGTTTATCTAGGTATTTTGCTCTGAGAGCACATCCGAACCGTCGCGTGGCGCACGAGAAAAATCACTATGTTCGCGTTAAACAATTCATCGTCGGACGAACCACAACAATAGAAATCAAATGATTCAATCTGATCCGCGATAGCTTTTAGCTATTAGTACCCGTACCTGTGCCCGTACGACGTGCAAACAATCCCCAGATATTTGAAATAGCAGCCGGGTCATTCAGAGATGGCTTGTTGGCGGCACTTTCAAGCATGGCTTGCTCAGTTTCATAGCTGTAATAATTATAGCTCATATATCTATAGGCGTAATTATAGTCGATTTTATCAATTGAGAATTTATTCAATGTGGCTCCGACAATATGTGCACCAATGGATTTAAGCCGCTTAACAGCGTGCTTGGCTGATTTTCTGGCAACTTGCTTTGATGAGACCACAAGCAGCACAGCATCAACCTGACGGCTCAAAATTGGCGCATCGGCAAGTCCCATAATTGGGGGGGAATCTATGATGACCAGATCGTATTTCTTTGTGCACAGATGCAGGGTTAAGCCCATTTCTTCTGATGCAAGCAGGTTGGCAGGGTTTGGCGGAATTGTACCAGCCGATAAAAACGTAATATTCGGATGGGACGTTTTTTGAAAGATCGAAGCAAAATTGCCATTCCGCACAACGTTTGAAAGCAGATTACTCAATCCGATTTTTGAGCTTGTCTTATAGATTTGATGCATTCTAGGCTTGCGCAAATCAGCGTCGATCACCAGAACATTTTTACCCAAATCAGCGAATCCTTCTGCAAGTTTATGCACCGTAGTGGATTTGCCTTCACCCTGTTCCGAACTGGTAACAAGAAGCGACTTCATATTAGATTCGGCGCCTGTAAATTGTATGGAGGTCCGCAACGTTCGATAGGCTTCGGAAATTGGAGATTTCGCGTTGAGCAGCTGTGTTGCTATCTCACTATTTTTGACACGCGGTATCATACCCAAAACGGGAAGGCCCAGTTCGTCTTCAATCTGATCAGGTATTGAGAAGGTATTGTTCATCAACTCGAAGCCATAGATAAGGAGTACCGATAGGCCGCTAAACAGCGCCAGTGCTGCGCCAATATTGAGGCCCAGGCGAGGGGTGAAAGGAGATGTTGGTGTTTGTGCCTTGTCTACAATACGAGCAGTCGTCGTCTTCAGATCTGATCCGACGCCAATCTCGTTTAGTTTCCCAATGAGGATCTCATATTGCGACCGATTGGAACCAACTTCTCGCTTTAAAATGGTGTAGTCGATATTCTTTTCGAGAAAACCAGACTGCTGTTCTTCCAATTTGAGGAGTTCTTCACGAAGGGACTTTTCCTTTGCCATTACCTGCTCATATTGTATCTCAACGGATTTCCCGATATTGGCAATTGCCGCATCCAGATTTACCGATAGAGAATCAATTTGCGCCTGTAGACTGCGCATTTCCTGATACTCTGGCTTCAGGGTTGCTCGCTTCTCTTGATAGGTTGCTTTGAGTTGGGTAATTTTGTTTTTTGTCTGCTGTATCGCTTGGCTTTTAAAAACTTGCGGTAAAGAGGCTGATCCATTGGATTTTGCTTGTGACACATAGCGTTCAACCAGCAGGCGTTCACTGATTGTTTTTCCCAAAGATTTATTCACTTCGGCAATATTGGCCGAGATCAAAGATACATTTGACCCATCAAGCGTGATGCCTGCTTTTCTTGCATAGGCCACAAGCTCTTTTTCGGATATCTCGAGTTTCTTTTTGGTTTCAATCACTTGCTCCTGAATGAACTGGCGCGTGAGATCGGATGTTTCGCTTCTGTTTTCCACCCCCTGGTCAATAAAGCTCAAGGCGGCCTGATTCGCAATCAAGGCGGCAAGTTTGGAATCTGGGTGAACGTAGCTCACAGCTATAATGCTGGTATTGCGAATAATTCTGGCCGAAAGATTTTTCTTTACGGTTCTTATGGCAAATTCACTTCGGTCCTCTAGAGAGAGTCCCGCGAAATCTTGGTTGCGATCGCTGCCTGTTGCGCGATTAATCAAGTTGCGTAAAGAGAAGCTTGCAACAGGCACTAGGAATTTCTTATTTTCAGCGAGGTTTAGTGATAAAACAATACGTTTAGCAAGATCATAAGAGAGGAATTTTTGCCTTGCGGTTTCAAATTTTCTGGAATCATTGGCCTGTGTAACCACTTCCAAATCCTGAATAACTTTTGCACCGCTGGAGGAAATTTCAATTTTATTCGTAGCTCTGTAGAGCGGTGTTTGCTGCCAGGTGAAAAACAAGCCGGAAGCCAATCCGGCAAGAATGCAGGCGACAATCAACCAACGGTAATGCACAGCAAGCCATAAAAGCTTCAGCGGGTCAAAAACACGTTCATCGTTGAAAGTGTCACTCCACTGCTCAGGTTGAGGGGAATGAGGATACCCACCATTTTGAGTTTCTGCAACAGATTGCTGTCTAGAAAATCCGACCGGTACAGGTGATTGATCTCGTATCATCTATCGATTTTCCTTAACTACCCAATGGTAGATGTTTCATTTATAGCGGCACCGCCACACGCACAGCTGATGAAGCAATGCCTAGGGCTTGACGCAGGTTTTGGGTTGCAATTTTTGATTTAGATGCGAACGCAACTATAATATCACCACCATATAATTTTGGATCTGCTTTTTTACCGTTCCTAATGGCCGAGATCGAATAGTTCGCAACTCTCTTACCATTGGGGTATTGCCGAAAAACGTATAGTTTTTGCTCATCAGCCAGCGCCGTTAACCCACCCGCTTGCGCAACAGCCTGCATCAAAGTCGTTTGACTTGTTCCTGAATATATACCCGGTTTTTTAAATTCGCCGTCCATCGTTAATTTTAGACCGAACGACTCTTTCATAAAGACCGTGATTTCCGCTCCCTGAAGATATTTTTGACTATACCTCCTCTCGAGCACTCTTTCAAATTCAATTACGGTAAGCCCGGCAGCCCTGACGGTTCCAATAAGCGGCATAGAAACATTACCCGAAGGCTCAACCCTGATGACCCGATCCAGCTCATCAACCTTAAATACATCGATTTCTAAAACGTCGTTCTGGGAAATGCGCTGCCCTCCGCTTGCTGACGCATTTTTCGGCGGCGGCAAATAAGCCACAACGCGCAAATCTCCGGCATATGTCCCAATAAGGTTTGAGCCACTTCCTATTGAACCAGTCACCGCGTCATCACGGGAACTTGCACAGCCAGAAAGCGCTGCAAAAACCATAAAAATTGAAACTGCAGCCAGAATCCCACGAACAGGCAAGCAAACAAACATGAATGCTTTTGTAACCAAAATTGCCACCCTTACCCCGTTTGAACGCTCTGCACAGCGTTCACATACCATTGCCTATTTAGACTTTAATCATCAGGCCCCACTGGAGCATGATCAATACCGAATCTTATGTACACTCATTACTAGCATAATTAATGCCAAACCCGAAATCTATCCAGTATTTTTTTGAAGCCGGTTTTGTGCACTGATTTCGGTGAAGTCTTTCGTTCTTTTCGCCGCAATATCCCGTTCTCTAAAATTCGGCGTGGATTTCCAAAGGTGAGGCGTCTTGCCGTTTCTTCATCACAAAAATGGGCAATATAGTCGCGTGCTTTCGATAAAACAGGAATTCGGTGTTTCGTATCGTGGGCATCGCTGGCAATGATGTCGGTCCGATCTTCTGCCAAAAGTCGGTCGGACCAATATTTGGCTGTTTTGCCAAAATCACCGGTTATGGCGCCTGCTGTAATTTGTATCGCCACGCCAATGTCATCCAGTTCGGTTATGACGTCGTAGTGATTCTCAATCCAACTAAAACGCTCCGGGTGAGTTAGAACAGGAATGTAGCCTGCCTTTAAAATTTTGATGGAGAATTCTATCAGGTGTGGCGGCATCACATTGTGCGAGGGCTCAAACAAAAAGTACCTGCTTCCATTCAAACTTGGAATGGTTTTGTTTTGAAGCTTTTCAATAATATCCTGATTGATATGGATGTCTCCACCCAAAACCAGTTTTAGATCGATTCCTTCCGTAACAAGCCGTTGTTGCAATGAATGGATTGCATCTGTGATATTGGCTGAGGTGTTGTTATAGGTCGGGGGGCGTACATGGGGTGTGCATGCAAGTATCTTTATGCCGTCTGCCACCGCGATGCGGGCCATTTTGAGCGACATTTCGATGCTCTTCGAACCGTCATCTATTCCTGGTAGTATGTGACTATGCAAGTCAATCATATTTGGTTCAACTTGTTGTCTTTCACTACGATCCGGTCCCATGAAACGGGCTTGTTAGGTATTAATCATATTACCAGAGGATGATTCTGGAGTTATGGATAGATAATGCACAACCAGTTTTGAAAGCAACGCCAGAGACGTATATTTATCACCTAATAACAGTCTGTTATCGGTGATGTTGTGCTAGTCCTATATAAGATGTCTTTTTGCACCATTACTTACCATGATAAATTCCTCCGATGCACGCATGAGAAGGGCTTGAAAAGCACATCCTGCTGGAGAATTAACTTCCGTTAAGCGGTCAATCCAGCAGGTCTAAGGCTTCGGCGATCATGACAATTGCCATTGATTTTACGAGCGTTGGAAAATCCTCACACCTTTAGACACCTACTTTGACATAGTTAAATCATTCTAAATTAGTAAGAAAGGATCAAGCAAAAGACAATTGAAACACGGTGCTTGCAATATCGCAAAGCTATAGCATAATACTCGATAATCAGATGAGTCGGATATTCCCATAATTTAAGCGCTACTAGTGCCAAAAACTCTGACGATGGGCGTGGTCATTGGAAATATCAAAAAATTTGGCGGGATAGGGTGCTGTGATCTGTGGTGTTAAAAGCATATTTCAAAACGTGAAACAGAGACGTGCCGTACACGCTGTGAACCGTTCCATTCATGGTGATTATATAGGCTTGCTCAGGGTTGAAGACAAAATCGGCAATTCAGGAGCCGAAAACCAAATTTATGATGTTGTTGTCGGCGGCCTCAATGGGCTCGTGGAAAATTTGTGCTGGGCGTTTTTAAGGATTCTGTTTCGACTTGGCGGTTTTATACCTGCACGCCGTAATTTTTGTGTTAGCGATGTGCATCGTTTTCTTGCCTATATAAATCAGCTAGCCCAATGCCGTTTTGGCTTTTCCCCTTTTACTGTATCAATAATGGTTTGAATGAAGCCATGGATTGGTATGTCGCAATGTTGGCGAATGATTGAGCGGGTATTGTAGGGTAAAGTAATGGAAAATACCGGACAGTTTATTAATTTCGTTGTCGCTCCATCGCGCTTTGTCAACAGGGCCTTGTGTGAAGAATGCGACAGGTTTTGCTTATGCGAGATGCAGTCGAGATACTCGCTATGATGCTGCTGCAAAAAAAAGAGAATGAGCAATGATGAATCAAATCAATCATCCACATCCGTATGCACCGGTCCGCCAGCAAATGCGGGGCGTCAGTTCGCTAATTATCACTATTCAAAATATAATGATCTTTTACGTATGCTTGTGGGCGACGTCACCAATTCTGGGCTATGGATTAGTTTTCCGTGTTCTTGCCGTTATTGCCGTGGCAATCTGGGCGGTACTTGAGATGGCAAGACCTCAAGGTATCTTTGGTCGAATGACGGCGCCAGTTCTTTTTGTAGCTGTCTATATAGTATACAATATCACAGTTGAATCGGTGCTAGTTGGAACGGATGGTCTGACCGTATATCTGCAAGTCTGGATCATGTTATTCCTCCTTGTCGTTTACGAAAGCCGCCGATACAATCCCGCTACTCTTGCGCCAGTATTTTGGGGGATGCTGGCGACAATGCCTATATGGATTATAGCTACGTACAGCTCCCTATCTGACGGAGGTGAATTTAATGCTCGGCGTTTGTCACGATCTTCCGATTTTGCACGTGAAATATCGGAGCAAGGCGTTGGTGGCTTTGGCCTTATCTACAGCATTGTTCTGCTTCTGCCTATTCTTTTGGTAATGCTGGTTAGGTTACGGCGGTTCGATTTCCGGTCAGCACCCACGCTTTTGCGGGCGATTCCTTACGGTGTTGTAGGGTTGATCGCCATCAATTTCGTGACTGCGACAATATTGATCTTGAAAGCGGGCTATAGTTTTGCCGTTGTAATTAGCCTTAGCGCTGTGGCGGCCGCATTTTTCATTAAGAAGCGCAGCGCTGCTCTTATCGTTATCATACCTGTCATCGGGGTGTTTTTGCTGTATTTTGGGGAAGGAATTATGCTGACTATTTTGGAAATACTGGCCCCTATTGTGGAAGGTACGCCTTATGCTAGAAAAGTTGCAGATATCGTAGATTCTCTTAATGCCCAATCGGCCGTTGGCACGGCTGGCATTCGTATGGAGCGCTATGTGCGCAGTTTGACCCTGTTTATGGAAAACCCGATATTTGGCGTGTTCTCTCGGGAACAAATAGGGAAGCACTCTCCTTTTCTCGATACGCTCGCGCAGTATGGTATTGTGATTGGCGGCATATTTATTTATTTGATGCTGTATTTGCCGGTGAGAATGATGAAGCTATTGCGTAATGATTTTTCCCTGCCATTTGCCGTTTTTGTGGTCGTTTGTCTTCAGGCTATGACCAACAGTGTTTTTGCTGCATTCGGCGTAATGTTGTTTATCATGTTTCCTGCTGCTTGTGGTATGCTTCGTGAGCCAACTTCCCGCAAAACACACAGGCGATAAAATAACACAATGCCAAGGATGTCCAAGCTGGAAAAAATAGTTCTTGTTGTCGGATGTAGTCTGCCTGATCGTATGGCATCAGCTACACGTGGGATCGGTTTGGAGAAACTGTTTCAGTCAATTGGTTTTGACGTTGTTATTGTAGGCAAGCTTGAAAACGGTCTCTGCCATGAAAGAGGTGCTAGCGGGGCCATTATTGAAGGGGGCCGCTGTTTTGATATTCGCAAACCGTTCCTTGGCTGGGAGGGACGCAAGGTGATCCGTAACTTGCTGCGTATTCTAGGCACTCAGTTGCGCATGTGTGTACTAACTCGCTGGGTAGGTAATGTAATTTTCACTTTGCGGTATCTCTGTAATTTAGTAACAGCGAGAAATGAAATTATTTTACCATGGGTGATTGATGCCATAGATTTAAAGTGGCAGTCATTTGTCGGCAAAGGCGAGGAAGTTAATGACACGATTCGATTTCTCGGAAGAATACCACATGCTGAAGCATTAGACCTGATGCGTAGTTCTGATTTTTTAGTGTTTTTCCGACCAGATAACAGTGTTAGCAACGCCAGCTTTGCAACGAAATATATCGAAGCTGCCACGCTTGCTATTCCCGTGACTACTAATGATACAAGCGATCTTGGCCTCTATCTGAAGGATCGTCACAATGGTTTTCTTACGCCCGACATATCAGATGTGCTCCAGCGGGCTGTTATGTTTACACCAAAAGAACGTGTCCATATGAAACCGATCTGCGCATCGAACAGTCCGTTTGATATACCTCATTGGCAGAAGACTGCATCGGATTTTATTTCAGTTTTGAGGAGATCAGCATGACGGCATCTCCATATAAGGTGCTTTGGGTGGTTAATATTGTTCTGCCCGCCGTGGCCGAAGATATTGGCCTGACAGGCAGCCCGTTCGGCGGCTGGCTTTCGCTGATGACTCAGCAGTTGGCGCACCTACCAGACTGTGAAATTGCGGTGGCGATGCGTGCGCCGGTCAACCAATTCATAAAAATCGAGCGCGATGGCATCACCTACTACGCTGTCCCGCAACGCACCACCGATCAGTTCGATGTCTCTGATGCAGATTGCAAGAGGGTTTTGCAAGACTTTCAGCCGGACATCCTACATGCGGAGGGATCGGAGATGGCATATACTCGCCGGTTTATGTCCGTATGGCAGGGACCACGGCTCTTGTCGCTACAAGGTGTGATCAACGGTTACGCACCCTATGAACTCGGAAATTTGCCGATTCTCTCCATGCTCAATCCGCTAAATCCACGCAGATTGATTACCGCATTGGCATTGTTGGCAAACAAAAAATTCCGATTTATGCCACGATTGAAAGCAGAGCTAGAGACAGTTTCTCTTGCCAGCGACATCATGGGGCGGACTCTGTGGGATCGTGCCCAAGCAGCAGCGCTTAACCCTGATGCGCGTTATCATCACTGTAGCCGGATTTTGCGCGATATATTCTACCGGAAAAATTGGGCGGGTGCAGATTGCGAACGGCATTCTATTTTCATCGGCAACGGCGCTTCAGCGCGTAAGGGTGCACATGTGGCAATGCATGCGGCTGCGCTTTTGGTGCGGCATTATTCTGATCTTCGTATCTATATTGCGGGCGAAGATCCGACAAAATTACCCTTACGCTCCATCAAGCGACACATTGGGTATCCTGCCTATTTGCGCGGGCTGATTAACGAATTGGGGCTATCTGACCACATAATTTTTACTGGTCAGCTTGATTCTGCCGAAATGGCTGCCCGCATGTGCCGTTCTCATGTCTATCTTCTGCCTTCATTGATCGAAAACAGTCCCAATACCATGGGTGAGGCCATGCTTCTTGGCGTGCCAGTGGTCGCCGCTTATGTTGGAGGAGTACCTTCGATGGCGCGAGACGAGGAAGAGGTACTGTTATATCGTGCGGACGATCCTGCCATGTTGGCGTTTCAAGTACGGCGGTTGTTTGATGATCAGGAGTTGACCGTTAAACTGACGGACGCCGCCCGTGTCCGCGCCCGCAAAACCCATGACCCTAAAGTTAATTTGCAAGCATTGGTTTCTGCCTATCAGCATATCATAGGGATGGAACGGGAGCGTGCCAATTGACATCGTTTTGCGCGCCGGTGGTAGTTTTCGGTTATAATCGTCCTGATCATCTTAGTAAAACACTGACCGCTCTCGCTCAGGCCGATATGGCAGCAAAAACCAGGGTTTGGGTGTTTTCTGATGGTCCACGCAACACGGATGCTGAGGTACAAGTAATTGCCGTACGTGAATTATTGCTTGAGCCCAAATGGCAGGAAGTCTTTGCCGGGTTCACCGTAATTGAAGCGGAGCAGAACAAGGGGCTTGCCAATTCTATCATTTCTGGCGTTTCCCAAATTCTAGAACTTCATGATCAAGTGATCGTGCTGGAAGATGATTTGATCGTGTCAAAGGATTTTTTGTGTTTCATGAATGACTGTCTGAAATATTATGGTGATGATCAGAAGGTTGGGTCGATAACGGGATTTTGTCCTTTAACCGGGATTTCTCCGGCATACGCACATGACGTCATGGCTGTGCCGCGCAACTGTAGCCATGGCTGGGCGACGTGGGCAGACCGTTGGTTCGAAGTTGATTGGATGGCTCGTGATGCCTTGCGCGTGAAAAATGACAGGAACCTGCGACGCACTCTCAACAGCGCTGGTTCCGACCGTTTGGATCGTCTGCGTCGTCAATTAGCTGGACAGATCGACTCATGGTCAATTCGCTTTGGCCTCTGGCAAGTCTTGACTGGACGACACACAATATACCCTGTAGACAACCGTATCCAGAATATTGGTTTCGATGGAAGTGGTATCCATACTCGTGTAGGCGAAGCCAAAAATAGTGAAATCAGCGATGAAGCGATAGCTTACAAGCTAACTTCTCCTGAAATATCGCCGGATATTTTATCTGCATTCCACGCTACATATTCAGGATCAATTCTGTCAAGGTTGAGGCGAGGGATTCGAAATCTATGAGACAAAATCGGTTGTTTATAAAATAATGAAACTGATGAAAGAGGAAATATGGAACTGCGACATTGGAAAAAGGGGGCTGATAGATATTCGGAAGCCAGCGAACATTATGATGAGGCTTATTTTCTTGACCAGTCGCGTCACGGTGCGATACGTGCGCAAATAAATTCGGAAAAATTTGTTAATTATTGTGTCGACAGAGAGAAAATACTAGACTTTGGTTGCGGTGACGGGGCGCTTCTGAGTGAGCTAGGAGGATCATATGGCGTCGAAATTAGTTCTCATGCTATTGATTTCGCTCGTAAAAAAGGGCATATAGTTGAAAATAATCTTAACGCATTTGAAGATGATTTTTTCGATTTGATTATTTCAAATCATTGTATTGAGCATGTAGAAAACCCTTTGGGTGAGATACGCAAGATGCGGCAGAAAATTAAATCTGACGGATTGCTTGTGATCGTGGTTCCTTGTCATGCAGCGTCCTTAAAATTCCGAAAAAATGATCGTGATTTTCACCTGTTTTCCTGGAGTGCGGCCAATCTTGGAAACATGGTGTCCCTAGCTGGATTTGATGTCGTCGATGCCCACGAACTCGTGCATCGCTGGCCTCCTAAATGGAAGCAAATACGGAAATATTTCGGTCGGCGTGTATTCGATATTTCATGTAGAATTTGGGGTAGAATCGACAGATCATCATCACAAGTCATTTGCATCGCACGTCCAGAAACAAGCACAGAATAAGAAGGACGGTATATTGAAACTGCTTTTTCACTACCCCTTTTTTAAGGTTGGTGGTGCAGAAATGTCGTCTCTACGGCTTATGACTGCTCTTGCTGATCGTGGGCATGACATAACTTTGGTAGTGACCACGGGGGGCGGGGAGCTTGAGGAGGCTTTGGATGGCCGAATCAGACTTGTTCGTCTGCGGCCAAGCATGTATGGAGCTAAATTTCTTGGTGCGCGAGGTCTGCTAGCACGGAGTGCTGCGCTTCCTGACTTTCTGGCCTATCTTACTGCGAGAGCTATCGGTGGTATCCGCATGTTGCCCTTTTTTCTGCGTCGCTACGATGCTTCGGCGACCTTGCTGCACGGTACCTCAACATGGTTCTGTCGCCGCGTTGTTCGGGCACCGTCTCGGATGCACTTCATTCGCAACGATCTCAAGCATGTTGATCCGTCGGGGCGTGTAGCGAAAGCCATACGTCACGCCGAACCGGAAATAGATTACTATGTTTGTGTCTCTCAAACCGCTCATCAATCATTGATCGCTGCTGTACCAGAGACAGCGCCCAAAGCAACCGTAGTCTATAATATCCTCAATCCCGATGAAATGCGCCAACGAATGACAAAAGGAGGGGATCCATTTCCTCCGCGTCGAGGCGATGAGTTGCGTATTCTGACCGTCTGCCGCTTGAGCGAGATGGCCAAGGGATTGACCAGAATGGTGCGGGTGTGCCAACGGCTTGCCGATGCGGGACTGGCATTTCGCTGGTTTGTCGTTGGTGATGGGAATGACCGCGCTTTGCTGGAAAATGCAATTCGAAAGGCTGGATTGGAGAATCGAATAATTCTTATGGGGCGGTTCAGCAATCCGTTTCCGGCCTACGTTCATGCCGATGTCGTTGCTATGGTGTCATATTATGAAGGCTTGTGTGGTATGGTGAATGAAGCCAAAATTGCGGGCCGAGCCGTTGTTGCAACTAAGGTTTCAGGCATTGACGAGCAATTGGTGGATGGGGAAACTGGGCTGATTGTGGATAATAATGAGGATGCGATTGTAGAGGGTATGCAGCGGGTGCTGACCGATACTAAGTTGCGCTCTAAAATCAGCAACGATTATCTGCCACCTGCGCTTTTAGATGATGAGGCCAAACTGGATAAGCTTGAACAAATGATGCAAGGGTAAGCTGGCTCAAAGCCAAGTACCATCATCACGAAGGCAATGTTAGATTGAGATCAGAAAATGAATGGGATAAAGCGCAGTCTTGATGACCAAATTGAATCGGGAAAAAATGAAACGAGTAGTATTCCATTTACCGAATCTGGACACGGGCGGCGCCCGAATATCGACATCACGGATAATGAGTGGGATAGCAGATAGAGTATGGAATATTACGTTGGTTGTTACTAGGGGAGACGGGGTGTTTAAGGAGGTGGCGGATCAGCGCATTAAATTGGTTTGTTTACAGCCATCGGGTTCTTACGATCTGTTTTTTCAGGCGGCATATAGAATTTGGGATAAAATAGTCGCTCTACCTGATTTGTTGCAATACAAATTGTTCCATTTTGTTAGCAGAATGCGTAGGATTCTGAGTGATTCAGCGCTCCGCTCTCAGGTTAGCAACAGCTGTCTCCCATTGGTGCTGTCGGATGACAAGGCAATGCTTGATCAAACGTTGGGAGGTCATGCCACATGAGCCAACGCATTAATGGAGCAATTTTGAGCTATGCTCTAATCGCAACAAAAATAGTTATTACTATTATCTCGACCCCCATCCTTGTCTCTTCACTAGGGAAAAGTGGGTATGGTATCTTCATTATTGCAGGTTCATTCGTCGCTTATCTAAGTATATTAGATACTGGCCTAAGAGATACCGTTATTCGCCATTTTGTTCTTTATGAGACTGATACCCCCAAACGGGATTCGTTCCTTGCTCAGATGCTTGGTTTCTTTGCGGCTATCGGCATACTCGTTCTCGCCGCGGGTTGGGGGCTGCGCTTACTTGCTGCTACAGTCTTTGCCAATAGTCTTCCTGTGTCGGAAATCAAATTATTGCAGGATATGATCACAGTAGCGTCCTTGGGAGTAGCATGTGTTCTCGCATTCAATCCTATAGGAGCTCTGATCTCAGCATCAGAGAGGTTTGTATTTCTTCGCAGTCTTGATATTGTGGCGTCTATTTTTTCCGCGACTGTCATTATATTTTTATTATGGCGGGGTTTCGGGGCTCTGATGGTTGTGATTGTTATGACCGTATCTATGATGATACAGGTCTTTTGTCGTCTGGGATATGCTTCAATTAAGCTTGGCGTAAGTATTAGGATCGGACTACCCAAAGCGAGCGAATTGAAACCAATAATCGTTTATGCATCGCCAATTTTTGTGGCTGTATTAGTGCATCAGATTTACCTGCGGATTGATAACATAATCATTGGCATCATGCTTGGGGGAGCACCCGTTGCGATCTATGCAATTGGAGTGATGTTCAATAAGTATTTTATGAGTTTGGCAACGACCATAACAAAGCTTTTTGCTCCAGATATTATTCGACAGTTAGATAAAGGTATCAATGCGGAAGAAATTACAAATTTGATGATTCGTATATCGAGGTTTCAAGCGCTGCCGTTATTGCTGATCTTGACTGGTTTGTTTGTTTTTGGCCAACGATTTATCGGGTTATGGCTTGGGCCGGGTTATGAGGTGTCCTATTATGTTCTACTTGCAGTGCTTGGGCCTTATTGTTTGGAACTGATGGGAAATGCTCGCAACACCGTGCTTCAGGTCAAAGGACTTTATTGGTATAGCGTGACCATTACAGGAATTATGGCTTTAATTAATATTCCACTGACCATTTTTTTATTGAATATCTATGGTGTGATCGGAGCAGCCATCAGTACTGGGCTAGGCATTCTGGTCGGATACGTGTTGACGGCGATACTATTGCAGATCAAAGTAAAGTTAGACATGTCTCGCTATTTTATTGAACTGGCACGAGGTATCCTGCCGGCTTGTTTGCTTAGTTTGGTAATTGGACTGTGGTTTGATTCGGCTTTACCTATTGGCTGGAATGGATTTTTAATTGGTGTTGTGGCCTACTCCGGCGTCTATGGTGTTGCAATGCTTCTGATCGGTATAAATGACTATGAACGTGCGTTAATGATGCGTGCGGTGCGCAGTACTAACCATCTGGTTAGGGGGGTGCTGAAATGGTAAAGTTAAAACCGCGCAAATGGATTGCTTATGTAGGGCCTTTCGGTTTCCCTGATGGTGGTGCAGCAGCGCGTCGTATTCTCGGTAATGCTCATGCTCTGGTGGCGGCAGGTTATGAGGTAGTAATCTTATCAGGACAGACTGATGAATGCGGTGCTGCTCTGAGGACATATTGCAAGGGCATCAAGATTGCCTCCATGCAGGAGCGTGACGCCGAGCATCTGCCAAGACCAATTCGTTTGGCGCGTTACGCGTTGATGGGGCAACGAACTCGGCAATGGTTGTCGGATCAACCAATTCCTCCCAGTGCAATAATTTTGTATAGTGGCTATACGCCTTATTTGCTGCAATTCACGGGTTGGGGTCGCAAGCGGAAGATACCCGTCATTTTCGACGCTGTAGAGTGGTATACTGCCGAAAACGCACTCAACCTTGCGCTCTCTCCCTATCTTTGGAACATTGAATTTTCGATGCGGCTGCTTAATAAGCGGCTTGATGGCATAATTGCGATTTCTAGTTTTCTAGAGAATTATTATAAAGAGTCAGGAATGAACGTTGTTCGGGTGCCGCCATTGTTGGATATCAATGCCATTACCCCCGGCCTTCAGCGCAAAGAAGATGGTCGGTTGAAAATCGCCTATACTGGGTCTCCTGGAACCAAAGATAATCTTGATGAGATGATCTGTGCAATAATGCGGATAGACCCAGTGGGAGAACGAATCGCAATCGATATTGCGGGACTGGATAAGGGGCAGGTTTTATCTCTTCCGGGTGTTGCATCATTGGGGATGAAAAAATTACCGGAATCGGTGCGAGCGCATGGATATGTACCGCATGATCAAGCGCTTGAACTGGTGCGAAATGCAGATTTTTCAATGTTTTTACGACGGCGAAATCGGGTTTCGACTGCAGGGTTTCCAACCAAATTCGTTGAAAGTTTTGCCGTAGGTACGCCTGTGATTTCAACAATTACCAGCGATCTGGGGCAGTACCTTTTAGATGGTCAGACAGGCGTTATTTGCAATGAAGATGCTAGCGTAGAATCTCTGAGTGCTGCACTATCGAGGGCTTTGCGCCTTGAATCTGATGACCATGAGGCAATGCAAATGAAATGTAGGGTGACAGCTCAGCGTCATTTTGACTATACAAATTACGCTGCTTTGTTGGGGGCATTCATTGAGGAAGTGAAGACAAATAATATGGTAATATAAGGGGAATAATTAGCGCAAAATATTATAATTATCGACCTATGTTTAAATAGTAAATTCAATTACATACAGATAAAAACATAAGAATATACAATGGAGTTTGGGATATAAGATGCTTGATGACATAACATTACTCATAACGGGCGGAACGGGGTCTTTTGGTAATGCAGTAGCGCGTCGGTTTCTCAAAACGAGAGTTAAAGAGATACGGATCTTCAGCCGGGACGAAAAGAAACAAGACGATATGCGTAAGCGCTATCAGGATAACAAGCTGAAGTTTTTTATCGGTGATGTTCGTGATCGCGATAGCCTGACGGATGCGATGGCGGGGGTCGACTATGTCTTTCATGCTGCAGCGCTCAAACAGGTGCCATCTTGTGAATTTTTCCCGCTAGAGGCAGTAAAGACCAATGTGATGGGAACCGCTAATGTGCTCGACGTTGCTGTGCGTCTTGGTGTGCGCCGTGCGATCTGCCTGAGCACGGATAAGGCGGTGTATCCAGTTAACGCAATGGGAATTTCCAAGGCAATGATGGAAAAGGTCATTATTGCCAAATCCCGTACAGTCGACCCAGAAAAAATAACCATTTGCTGCACCAGATATGGAAATGTAATGGCATCAAGGGGGTCGGTGATCCCGCTTTTTGTGCGCCAGATATTGGACGGTAAGCCAATTACAATCACTGATCCAGAGATGACTCGTTTCATGATGACGCTTGATCAGGCTGTGGATTTAGTACTGTTTGGCTATGAGCACGGTCGAAACGGTGACATTTTTATCCAGAAAGCACCGGCAGCCACGCTTGAAGTATTGGCGCGAGCCCTTATCGAGATGTTCGAACGCCCCAATCATCCGATTGAGTTAATCGGCACTCGTCACGGTGAGAAAAAACACGAAACACTTTTGTCGCGTGAAGAATTTATTCACGCCGAAGAGCTTGATAGTTACTACCGAATTCCACCGGATTTGCGGGATTTGAACTACAGTAAGTATATGGAAGTTGGCGAGGAAAAAATTAACACCGCAGAGGATTATACTTCGGATAGCACTGAGCGTCTTGATGTGCCGCAAATGCAGGAATTGCTGCTCCAGCTTGATTTTATCCGCTCCGCTCTTGCAGGAAATTCGACCGAGCCGGTGGCTTAGTCATGAAGATTCTTGTTACGGGTGCAAATGGCTTTGTGGGCAAGAACCTCAAGGTGCGTATAGAGGAACGAAATGATTGGGAAATCATAGCGGTTACACGCAATACAACGGCAAAAGAGACCGAAGACCTGTTGCGTGGAGCCGATGCGGTTATTCATCTTGCGGGTATCAATCGCCCAGAAAATACGGCTGAATTCAAGACTGGAAATGCTGATTATACAGAACAGCTATGCAAGCTTATGGCAGAGCAGGCTCGCAAGTTACCGGTGCTCTTTGCTTCCTCGATACAGGTTGGCAGTGACAATCCATACGCAAACAGTAAACGCGATGCAGAAAAACATTTAGAAGCTTACGCTGTTCAAACCGGTTCGCCGGTAGCAATCTGCCGCCTTATGAATGTTTTTGGAAAATGGTGTAGGCCGAACTACAATTCGGCTGTCGCTACTTTTTGTTACAACATCTCGCACGATTTGCCGATCAAGATTAATGATCCAGATGCGGATTTACAGCTCGTCTATGTTGATGATGTGGTCACTGCAATGCTTGACTGGGTTGTGAAGTCAGGCGAAGGCTTGCAATGGCCCGAAATCGGACCAATCTGGAAGATGACAGTTGGTGAACTGGCTGATCAACTAACTGATTATCGAAAGTCTCGGGAGAGTTTGCTCGTTGATATGGTGGGGGAGGGCGTTGGTCGTGCGCTTTATGCGACCTATCTTAGTTATTGTGATCGAGATAACTTTACTTACCCACTTATCAAGCATGGTGATGAGCGTGGTATTTTCGTCGAGATGCTTAAGACGACTGGCTCGGGGCAGGTCTCTTATTTTACAGCGCATCCCGGTGTTACACGCGGTGGTCACTATCACCATACTAAAAATGAGAAGTTCCTCGTTGTGAAGGGGAACGCCCGCTTCCGTTTTCGAAATCTTGATACTGATGAGACGACGGTAGTTGAGACGAATGGTGAAGAACCGACGGTAGTTGAGACCGTTCCAGGGTGGCTACACGACATCACTAATATTGGCGAAGAGGAAATGATTGTTATGCTTTGGGCGAACGAGATTTTTGACCGCGACCATCCCGATACTATTGCAGGGGAACTGACATGACAAAAAAAATTAAGGTTGTAACAATTGTAGGAACCCGCCCTGAACTTATACGATTGTCACGTGTAATGGCGGCCCTCGACCGGCATTGCGATCATGTCGTAATTCACACCGGTCAAAATTATGACTATGAACTGAATGGCATTTTCTTCGAACAACTCGGGTTGCGCAAACCTGATCACTTCCTTGAAGCTGTAGGTGAGACAGCGGCCGAGACCATTGGTAATGTTATCGCTTCTGCCAGCCGCGTATTGCACAAAATTGCTCCCGATGCTGTTTTGGTGCTGGGGGATACCAACAGTTGTCTAGCTATCCTGTCTGCTAAGAGGCTACAAATTCCGACGTTTCACATGGAGGCAGGCAATCGCTGCTTTGATATGCGTGTTCCCGAAGAGATTAATCGACGCATTGTGGATCATATCTCAGATATTAATCTCACTTATAGCAGTATTGCCCGCGAGTATCTTCTGGCCGAGGGGCTAGACCCACAACGGGTGATACGAACAGGCAGCCCGATGTTTGAAGTGCTAAACTATTATGCTCCCAAGATCGATAATTCGCAGATACTTAGTGAAATGAACCTTGAAGCAGGTGGTTATTTTCTGGTTAGTGCTCATCGCGAGGAAAATATCGAGTATTCTGATCAGTTTGAAGGTTTGGTGACCATATTGAATGGGATTGCTGAACAGTTTGAACTGCCTGTTATTTTATCAACCCACCCGCGTACGGCGAAGCGTATCGCTGCTGAAAATGTAGTGCTTAATCCTCTTGTGCAGCAGATGAAACCATTCGGCTTCATTGACTATGTTGCATTGCAAAAACAAGCTCGTGCCGTGCTTTCCGATAGTGGCACCATTACCGAGGAATCGTCTATTCTTAACTTCCCCGCACTTAATCTTCGTGAAACCCACGAGCGTCCAGAAGGAATGGAAGAAGCTGCGGTAATGATGGTGGGCATGAATTTCGAGCGTGTTATGCAAGGACTTGAGATTTTGGAAACCCAACCGCGCGGTGCGGACAGATTGCTGCATGTTGTGAGTGACTACGATGTGGACAATGTATCGGATAAGATTGTGCGCATCATCCATAGTTATATTGATTTTGTGAACCGGGTGGTGTGGAGCAAGGCATAGAAGAGGGAGCGCGTCATGCGGGAAATAGAAGTCGTTGGATCAAGGATCAATTAGCAGCTTGACTCAACAAATACCATGTTCAGCCTCTCCCTTAAAGAGATCGTCAAGCTTTTTTCGCTAGAGCGGATATGATTTAGTTCAAAGCACCTCCTGAGTTTATGAAATGGTTTTGGCATTGTTGTGGTTTGATTGCGTCGATGAGCTTTCCAATCCGTTTTCATATGACTTCTACTGTGCGTTCTGATGCTAATCTCATTCAGTTTGGCGACGCCCAAAAATCTGGTAGAACTGTGGTGCTTCTGCTGCAATTGTGATAGCTGTGTTTTTTTCTGGGGTTTAGATGACTAACCGATTCGATATCCAGTTCATGCGCGGTGTTGCTGTGTTGGCCGTCGTGGTTTTTCATGCTTTTCCAAGTTTCATCGCTCAAGGCTTCCTTGGCGTTGACGTGTTCTTCGTTATCTCAGGCTTTTTGATTACCGGGATTATCCTGAAAGGATTAGAAGCTAACGAATTCAGTTTTTGGAACTTCTACAAGCGCCGGGCGTTGAGGTTGTTACCTGCGAATTTGGTTACTTTGTTGGTAACGACAGCGCTGGCTTTCATATTCTTGACCAATTCACAAATGGTCGACTATGCGGAGCAGCTGATTGGTTCGCTCGCTTTTGTGGCAAACTTCGTTTTGGCCAACCAGACCGGCTATTTTGAAGGTGCTGCAGGAAACAAACCCCTGTTACATATCTGGTCACTGGCGCTGGAGGAGCAGTTCTATTTCGTGGCGCCGCTGATGCTGTGGCTAACACCGCTTCGAGCACGGCCATGGCTTCTTGGAATTGCTTTCATCCTTAGTCTGGGCTTGTGCCTTGTGCTCGTGACCGATCTATTCAATCTCCCGATACCCTCCAAGACTGCCGGGAAGATTGCATTCTTCATGCTTCCCGCACGGGCTTGGGAGCTTCTGGTTGGCTCGCTTTGTGCGTGGATGATGCTGAGGCATCCGCAGTTTCGCGTGTCGGCCTGGCTAAAGTATCTGGCTCTTCTGGTTATCCCTGTCGTTTGCGTTGTCGGTTTGGACCCTGTCCACCCTCGAATTGATGCGATGATTGTTGTTGCAGCAACTGCAGTGATCCTTTGCGGTAACAGCGAGTGGCTCCCTGAAACGGCTCTGGCTCGGCCGATCGGTCTCGTAGGAAATTGGTCTTACAGCCTCTATCTTATCCATTGGCCATTATTCTCCTTCGCCTTCATCGTATACCAACGACATCCGCCAACCCAGGTTCTGGCTGGCCTCGCTGCGCTATCGGTGCTGCTGGCATGGCTACAATACAAATACATTGAGCAACCCTTTCGCAAAAAATGGCCAATACGAATGTTCAAGGCACCGATTGTTCTTGGTGGAACCATGGCAGCGCTAATTGCTGTGATTATACCCACCATGGACGCGGAAAGCCCGTATACGGATGCACTTCGGCCAAATGTAGGTCTGAGCCCATCTTGTGCAGTCAAGAGTAGGACATGGACAGATCAACCTGTTTGCCGGACGTCAGATGCCCCAAGAGTAGCTGTTTGGGGCGACAGTTATGCCATGCATCTAATCGCCGGACTGGAAGGTATCCCGCTGGTCCAGATGACCAAACCTGCTTGTTCCCCTATCGAGGGCGTGGCTCGAGTTTCTGCGCGCTACAACAAAAGCTGGGCACAGGCGTGTGTTGCTTTCAATGAAAGCGCACTCAGCGCCATTGTTGCTATGCCTTCCGTCCATTACGTCATCATGAGTTCGCCGTTCACTCAGGTAATGGTCGAACGGAAACAACGCTTATTAGTTGGTGATCGCGTGGAGCCATTCAGCGATGCTGGAAGTGAAGCGTTGATGCAGGCGTTGATACGCCTAAAGGCTGCAGGCAAGACTCCAATCATTGTCGGGCCAACGCCTCATGCATCATTTAATGCAGGGACTTGCAATGAAAGGATGATAGAAGGTCTACCAATTATGGGGCGATCTGGCTGCAGCATTGCAATTGCTGATGCTTTGCACGCAGGCGGTGGCATTGATGCGTTGTTGGAGCATATAGGCGAAAAGGCTGGCGTCGATGTGTTGCTTCCCGCCTCAGTCCTCTGTACAACAGATCGTTGCATAACAAGTAAACAGGGCGTTATACTTTATGTGGATGAAGGCCATTTGACACGGGCGGGCTCTCGTCTTGTGATGAAAAAATTGGCAATTAAAGATATGGTTTCTGAATAGCCCTATGTTTCGTAAGCATTCTGCCCGGGATACTGGAATGCAATTCTACTACATCGTTTGTGTAGCTTCGTGGTTTGCGAACCGGTTGAGAATATCCGTCAGTTGTGTTTGTGTGAAGTAGTTTTGTTTTTCCAGACCATTTTAACACCTACCTTTCTCCTACCGAAGTTATAGTTTTGCCGTTATGATTCTAATAGTGAGCTAGTTTGCTACTTTGGAGTTGGCATTTATTATGGAACTTTGCCAAAATTTGACTGCAGCACTTTTTCACGAGTCTATAGGCGAGTATGCCGATCAGGAACGCCATTCTCGGTGGTGGCTTGCCTGATAAAAAGACGATACGATAATAAATATTGAGTCGATTGCTTTAAATCAAAAATAGAAAATGTATTGATATGGCGGGCTCGCAAAAAAAAATCATCATTTCGATCAATACATCCTGGAATATTTTTAATTTTAGAGCAGGGCTAATACAGGCGCTTATCGATGCTGGCTATAAAGTTGTAGCTGTTGCGCCGCAGGACGAATATTCGGAGCGGTTGGAAGCGCTGGGCTGTCGATTTATACCTTTGCCTATGGACAATAAGGGGACATCTCCTGTGAATGATATTATTCTGTTCTTCCGCTATTTGCAGATCCTTCGGCATGAACGCCCGGATGCCTTTTTGGGCTATACCATCAAGCCGAATGTCTATGGTTCTCTGGCAGCTAACAGGCTGAAAATTCCGGTAATAAACAACGTATCGGGCCTTGGTACTGCTTTCATACGGGAAAATTTTCTCACTAAAATTGTCCAGTCTCTTTATCGATGGGCCTTTCGACGATCTCATATGGTGTTTTTTCAAAATGGAGATGACCGGGCGCTGTTTGTTCAGGAAAAACTGGTCAAATTACAAAGTACCGATGTTTTGCCTGGATCGGGCATAAACCTTGAGTATCTAAAGCCTGATGGTCACAGTTCTCCAAATGCAGGAGAGCCATATGTCTTTTTGCTGATAGCGCGGCTGGTATTCGACAAAGGCATTAGGGAATATGTTGAGGCTGCACGTATTGTTCGTAACAAAATGCCGAATGTGAAGTTTCAAATTCTCGGTTTTCTCGATGTTGAGAATCGAACTGCCGTAAAGCGTGATGAAGTTGATGGCTGGGTTAAAGAGGGGACTATAGATTATCTTGGTACTACGGATGATGTTCGTCCCTTTATCGCGGCGTCGCATTGTGTTGTGCTGCCATCATATCGCGAGGGGACGCCACGTACACTTCTTGAGGCCGCCGCTATGGGCAAGTCATTGATCACTACTGATGTGCCGGGATGCCGCGAGGTGGTTGATCATGAAAAAAATGGCTTTTTATGCCGTGTTCGTGATCCAGAACACCTGGCTGAGCGTATGCTGAATTTTATTGAACTGACGGATGATGAGCGGACTTCGATGGGCAAGGCCAGCCGGAAGAAAGTCGAGAAAGAGTTTGATGAGCGGATTGTCATAAATCGCTATCTTGAGACGCTTGAAAGTATTTTCAATAAAACAGGCTAAGGGTGTCCGCTATTGGTACATGATGACAAAACTGTTGTCGGTTTCTCTGTGTTTATGGAATATCTGGGTGATGTCTTCCCGATGATACCGTGCTTGTTCCCTCTGGCCCCGTATAGCAGGCAGAGGATTTTGATATGTGTTTCACAAGAAAACGTAATGAAATCAGTGTTGTTGGCGGCTTGCCCGGAATTCCATTTTAGGGTGATTTAGGGCTTGTCCCAAGACTGTAAATTTTTAGGGGTAGTTCGTCTGTGAACAGTCCCCTAACCATGTCAAAGGCCCGATGACATGGAATGATATGGATAAAAGTTAAGATATTGAAAAATAACGGTATTTTGGAGCGGGTAGAGGGAATCGAACCCTCGTATTCAGCTTGGAAGGCTGCTGCACTACCATTGTGCTATACCCGCTTCTGGCCAGGCTCTCGGCGCATAATGTAAAAATTCTACCCGCGCCGGTCTCCCGGCAAATGATGGTGGAGGAGGCTGGATTCGAACCAGCGTACGCTAAGCGAACGGATTTACAGTCCGTCTCCTTTAACCACTCGGACACTCCTCCATCTAGGTAGAACCAAATTTGCCTAGACAAATTTCGCGCTGAGGCATGCAGAAAACTTCACAATTGACTGCGATGGTCGGCGAACGAATACCACATGGGGCGTATGGTGCAAGTGCTTTCTCACCCAATTGTTAAAGCAATGCATTTGCCCGGTTTTGTGTGTTGTCATAATGACTTCATCTGACTAGATTTTAATAGATATTCTTGATGCAAATTGACGGGGTGCTCGCTTTGATAGTGATAATCGGTGGTGGTGTTATAGGGCTTTCTCTAGGCTTTCGATTGTTGTCCATGGGCGTGAAAATTACCGTGCTTGAACAAGCCTGCATTGGCTGCGGGGCCAGTTGGGCGGCGGCTGGATATCTTGAACCAACTTTGGCGGAAACAGCCACTGCAGAATTGGAATGGCAGTCGCTCAATATGTGGCAGGGATTTGTCGATGAAGTTGAGGAAATCTCTGGACAAGATGTAGATTATCAAACTCGTGGCCAGCTGAAAATTGCCTATGGTGAAAACGAAGCGGCGATAAAGGACGAACTGGCGGAGCGAAAAAGGCTTGGATGGCAATGCGAACTCCTTTCCGGCGAAGAATTACGCAAGCTTGAACCATCCTTGTCGGAGGAGATTGTTTGCGCTGCTCATCTGCCACAGGTGAGCTGGGTTGACGGACGCAAATTATGCAAGGCTCTGGTTACTGCAATCAAAAGCCTTGGCGGGGAAGTTATAGAAAATACCAGCGTGAAGCGGGTGATTGTTAAAAATAACATGGCCATTGGTGTGGAGACCCCAACCGGTGAAATATATGCTGATAAACTGGTTGTCGCCGCAGGCTACCAAACTGACCTGATCTGCGACTTGCCACAGGATTTGCCGAAATCCTATGGCCAAAAAGGCATTATTTTGACACTGGAAGCGCCTGATAAAACGCAATTTTTGCGCCATCTTGTCAAACGGCCGGATGGCATTCTTTGCCCGCGAAATGATGGTCGAATTTTGGTGGGGGTGACGAGACAGGATGATAATCTTTCTACTGATGCGGAGCCCGATCAGGTGGAGAAATTATTGCAAAGCGGTGTTCGCACTATGCCGCAGCTTGCTGGTTTTCCATTGGTTGAAGCCATCGTTGGTTTCCGGCCTTTCGTACGCGAGACAAAGAATTCGATCATTGGCGAAAGCTCTATTGCCCAAAACCTTTATTATTCACTGGGTCACGGATCGGATGGCTATCTCCGAGCACCGTATTATTCCACTAAACTTGCTGATCAGATTTTGGGTAAAGCTTGATGGGTATGGTTGATTGTACAATCAGATTTGTAACCGCGAGCGCCAATGATCGCGATGAATTGGCAGATTTGCGTGTAGAAGTTATGCGCCCCAGCCTTGAGGCCGTAGGTCGTTTTGATATGGTGCGGGCGCGCCAGTGGTTTTTGGATACGTTTGACCCCAATGACACCCGGAAAATTGAACGGGATGGGCAATTAATTGGGTTTTATACGGTCAAAGAGTTTGATGATCACCTCTATCTTGATAATCTTTATCTCAGGGCCGCTGAGCGGGGGCAGGGCATTGGTTCGATGATTGTGGGGAGCGTGAAGGAACAAGCACGCCAACAGAGCCTACCAATAAGACTGGCCGCTTTGACGGGCAGTGATGCCAACGCCTTTTATCTCGGTCATGGATTTAAATTAATTCGGGCAAGCGAGTTTGATAACTACTATGAGTTCATCACCGGGTGAATTGATGTGGCTCTTTGTTTTTTCCGCCGGTGAGGGGGGGCAATTCCTTAAAAAACGGCCCCTTATGGGGCCGTTTCAAGCTATTTCAATTTTATTGAATTTTAGGCCTGACGACGTTTTCTGTGCCAGCCGATGAAGCCCATGATGGCAAGGCCTGTACCAAATAGCGGCAGGGCAGCGGGAATTGGTACTGCGGCCAGTTCAAAATCGTAGGCTAGATTAATGGGGTCATTTGAAAATTTGACGTTGTCAAAATAGGTTTCCTGTCCGAAATTGTAAGTACCAACACCAACAGAAATACCGAATACCAACATGGAATTTACTAAGAATGCAGCTGAAATGCTTGTTATACGTTTTTTATTTTTCGAGTGTGACGCACGAGGTTCCGGCATAGCGAAAGCAATGCGATCTAAGCTCCAAATGGTTTGTTGGCCAGAGGCGATCACAGGGGGCACAGGGGGCGATCAGGTGAATGTTCCCGTTGCCGGTGTTGTTTTTCGCCAATTTGCTAGCCAGGTGTTGGAGCAAGGCCTGATGACATATTCCGAATACGCCTTGCCACACTCTTGGTGCAGTTCTATAGAACCCCAATGAATAATCATCAAAATCCAAGAAATCACAAAAACCGCAGCAATAGGCCCCGCACTTCCGGCCCAACAGGGGGGAAGCGTCAGGGACGTTCTGGTGGTGATGTTTACTTGTATGGTCTCCATGCTGTGCGTCATGCTGTTGAAAACCCTGAGCGCATCATCAGGCGCTTGCATGTGAATAAGAATGGGCTTGAGCGTTTGGCGCTAAGTGATGCGCAGTTGAAGGGGATTGAAATCCGCGAGCGTGAACCTCGCGAGCTGGATGCGCTGGTTGGCCGTGATGCAGTGCACCAAGGTGCTGTGCTGGAGGTTCAGCCTCTCTTGCCTAAAGATCTTGGTGATTTGAAAGAGTGCAATTTGGTGCTGCTCTTGGATCAAATCACAGACCCGCATAATGTGGGCGCGATTTTGCGTTCTGCCGTTGCCATGGGCGCAGGTGCGGTTATTTCCACTCATCGTCATAGCGCGAAGGAAAGCGGTGTGTTGGCGAAATCCGCCTCAGGTGCGCTTGATATGATTGATATGATTGAAGTCAAAAACCTTGCCCACGCTATGGAAGAGCTTCATTTTCTGGATTTTCAAACCATTGGCCTTGATAGCGAAGGGGCGGAAGATTTGGAAAATACCATGTCTGGCAAAAAGATTGCGCTGGTTATGGGAGCGGAAGGCAAGGGGCTTCGCCAAAAAACCCGTGAATCATGTCGGAATCTTGCCCGCATTGATATGCCGGGCAAGATTAAGTCACTGAATGTATCTAATGCAACGGCCCTGTCGCTTTATATCGCGCAGAACCATTTGAAGAATGCGTCTTAATTAATTCTATCTGAATAGGTGATGACTTTAGGCGGGCCGATTTTTTCGATGTTGGGATTACCCACAGTCTTGTGGACACCTTTTCCCAGACTGATTATTCTGGGACCTGAATTGTCATTATAGGCACGCAGGCCACATTGAAAATTCAGCGGGCATTTATCATTGATATTAACGCCATTTATCGTTGGGCCCGGATTATATTGGGTATCGTATGAACGACCATAATTTGAAATGATCCGAACTCCGTTCTGGTTGGTGATGACCAACCCCGCGCGGCCATAGTTATGCGTGCTTACGCGATAATGACGGTGTCCAAGGCTAACGCCCGAGGAACGAAAATCTCTGAGCGAGCGTCCGATAAAGAGATGTCTTGGATAATTATTTTGACGATAGATTCCGTATTGTCGCGAGTGCCCGCGATATTTGTTGTGGCCAAAATGGCGTCTTGTCCTATGCCGTGAGCCTGTGTGACGCGCTCTGACCGAGTAATGGCCGCCGGATTTATGCCACGACTTACTGGAGGCATTAGCCTCAAGGTCAGAAACACCGCTAAAACCAGCCGTCAGCGTTAGCGCCAATGCAATACCGGCCAAACGGGACGAGGAGCGAAAAAGGCGAGATAGGGGAAAATCAACGCTGAACATTTGGATATCCTTTTTTGAGACACATCAGAAGGTCTTGCCCCACCCAAAGCAAAAACCGCGCCAAAAAAGGAAAAATGGCATGTCCGGCTTCAAACAACCAGGCACCATGGTTAATATGGAAACATAAACCCAATGAAATAAACGGCGAAAAGCCCTGAAATCTGCTGTTCTATCCAGAATTCAGGGCTTCAATTCAAACAAATTCCAGAAACAACAAAACAAGGTATGGACAGGCGCGAAAAATGTGCTATTCCCAGCCAAAGTGCCCCTATAGCTCAGCTGGTAGAGCAATTGATTTGTAATCAATAGGTCCGCGGTTCGAGTCCGTGTGGGGGCACCACTTTCTCATCCAGAATAGTCCAATGACATCCGGTAACCCTTAGTGTATAAGGGCTGTGCAGGATTTGTCGTCCTATGCTATCCAGCCAAATTTGGCCAAATCCCAATGGTTTTGGGGGTATGGGCATTTTTTAGGAAATGATGGTACCCCCAATGGCGCTAACTGATTTGAAGGTAAAGAACCTCAAACCCAAGGGAAAACCCTATAAAGTAAGTGATTTTGATGGTCTGTTTGTTTCGGTGCAGCCAAATGGTTCCAAGTTGTTTCGTTTCAAATACCGACTGAATGGCAAAGAGGGCTTGCTGTCTTTTGGTAAATACCCTGCCGTGTCGTTGCTCAAGGTGCGATAAAAGCGGGATGAGGCCAGAGTACTGGTTGCCGCTGGAATAAACCCCGGCGAGGCGAAAAAGGAAAAGGCTGCCTTAACTCAAGAAGAGAATAACAATACGTTTGAAAAAATCGCGGCGCATTATCTAGCGAAAATTACCATTGAAGGGCGAGCGCCCGCTACGCTCAAAAAAGTGTCGTCGTTCATTGCAATGACCAACAAAGATTTTGGACGAAAGCCAATGCGAGATATTTCTTCTGCGTTGGTTCTTAGAACACTCAAAAAGGTCGAGGCCAAAGAACTGTATGAAACAGCGCATAGGCTGAGATCGACTATTGGTGCGGTGTTTCGGTATGCAATAGCGATTTGATCCTCAAGCTACCATCCAGCTATGCAACTGAGGTGTTTTCCGGCAACTCAGTCCTTTCAGGAGGGCAGATACAGCGTATTGCTCTCGCAAGAGCGGTGTTTCGAAAACCAAAACTGATTGTGCTGGATGAACCCAATTCCAACCTGGATCCAGAGGGAGATGCAGCGCTAACAAATGCTATCTCCAGCTTGCGAGAGCAAGGTTCAACTCTAGTTGTCATGGCGCATCGTCCGAGCGCCATAGCAGCGGTCAACTATGTGCTGATGCTCCAAGATGGAAAGCAAATGGAGTTTGGGCCAAAAGAAGAGGTTTTGCGCAAATTTACCAAACCTGTGGAAGGTACTGGGAAAAAACAAAAAATTAGAGTGTTGCATGCCAATGAATAGCCTTAACTTCCCCAATGAAACTGATGCGCTATTTCCCAAAACGGCTACCAGACCCGCGCTCATCATCGGTTTTCTGGTCATGTTGCTTTTGTTCGCTGGTATTGGTGGTTAGGCGTCCTATGCGAACCTTTCGAGTGCAATAATTGCTCCCGGTACAATTGCCGGTTCAGGGCAGACCAAAAACCATTCAGCATCTGGATGGTGGGGTTGTTGCAGAACTTCACGTTGAAAACGGTGACCTGGTAAAAAAAGGCCAACTTTTAGTTCGCCTTGATAGCTTGTCATTGGAGGCTAACAGAAAGATTTACTCAAACCGATTGATGGATGCATTAGCGCGCAGAGCACGGCTAACAGCAGAGCGCAATCACAAGGATGAAATAATTTTTAGCGAACCAATTCTGGAACAATTGGGAATTGAGCTCAATGAAGTCATTCTGGAAAGTCAGATTGAATTATTCAAGGCTCGTGCGGTTTTCAGACAGGGACAGATTGACCAGTTGAATGAGAAGAAAGAGCAGTTCAGTCATCAAATTCGGGGAACAACGGCACTCAAAAATTCCAAGTTAAGACAATATAATTTGCTCAAAAGAGAATTTGATGGGGCTAATGAACTACATAAAAAAGGGTTTGCGCCGATCACGCGCACGTTGGCTTTAGAGCGGCAGTTAGAAGATATTTTGGGGCAGAATGCAGAGCATGATGCTGATCTTGCCCGCATCAAAAACTCCATCAGTGAAACCAATATTCAAATATTGCAGGTGGAGCGTGAGTTTCGGCAAGAAGTGCTAGGTGAATTGCAGAAAACCCAAACCGAGATCAACGACACCACCCAACAGCTCTATGCAACAATGCAGCAACTCAACCGGGTAGATATCGTGGCGCCAGTCTCAGGTATCATTCATGAACTCAACATCTTTACCATCGGGGGCGTTGTGGGGCCGGGAGCAGGAATATTACAGATTATATCACAGGATGACACCTTGGTTGTGGAGGCCAACGTAGAGCCTCAGTTTATCGATAAATTAGTAATTGGACAGCAGGCAAGGGTTCGCTTCTCAGCCTTCGACCAACGGACAGCGCCTGAACTGGATGGTTTTGTCAAAACCATATCACCCAACACAATCATTCAGGAAAATACAGGCGTAGCGTTTTATCGAATAACCGTTGAAGTGCCAGACAGCGAACTGGCAAAACTCAAAAACCTGAAACTCATCCCCGGAATGCCGGCAGAAACATTCATTAAAACGGGGGGACGTACGCTGTTAAATTATCTATTCAAGCCGCTAACAGATCAGATGAGACGGGCTTTTCGTGAAGATTAAATATGCTAAATTAGAATACTTGGCCGCCTTTGGTTTGAGGTGTGTCGTTACTCCCGACCTCAGGATTGAATTTCTCTCATCATCGCTAAGAACTCCAGCGAAAATCTGTACACATCGCCCGGCCAGCGAACTGACAGGTAATTGCCATCCTGTACTGTAAAACCGCGTGAAAGATGATTCATATCATCGCGTAACAAAGGTGTTGGCTCATAGAAAAATCCACCTCTATTGCATTTTGTTGAGAGTTGGCGGCAAACACTTTGTGTATAGACAATAATATATTGCAACATAATAATTATATTGCCTAAATTGGAGTAATTTTCAATTTTTTCGGAAAATATTTCAATATTTGACAATTCTCTAAATTAAAAATTAATAAATAGAATATATATCGATAAGAATAAGTATATAGTAATGTGTTATCTCATATTTTTACGTATTCCATACAAAGTATATTATTATTTGAATTATTGGTGATATAGAAAATTTATAAAAGGTTTCCTATTTATGCGCTTTCTCCTGATTTTCTTTTTTATGTCTGGGTTTCCGGCACTAATTTACCAAATTTTATGGCAACGCGCACTCTTTGGAATATTTGGGACGAATATTGAAGCTGTTACCTTAGTGGTTAGCTCGTTTATGTTAGGCCTCGGGATTGGTAGTTTGGCCGGTGGGCGCTTATCACTGCAATCAAAGATATCACCACTTTTTCTGTTTGGAATCTTTGAGCTTTCAATAGGAATTTTTGGTTTCTTTTCGTTGGCAATAATTGATTATGTTGGTCAAATAACCATTGGGCTGGGGCCCGTAAGTACCTTCCTTGTTTCTTTTGTAACTGTGTTAATCCCAACTTTTCTCATGGGTGCAACACTACCTTTGCTGCTGATGCATCTGGTTCGAAATGGCCAGCAAGTTGGGCAGTCGGTAAGTTTGCTATATTCTGTTAATACTTGGGGTTCTGCAGTCGCCTGTTTTGTTGGTGCCTTCGTGTTATTTGGAACTTTTGGCATGCAAGGTTCTATATATATTGCCGTGACCATGAACATACTTGTTGGCTTTGGTGCTCTGGTTTTGGTGATAGGGAAGAAACAGAATTCATTGATTCTTGAAGATGAACAGGTATCACCATCTCAAGCAGATCTCGAACATTCAGAAAAACCACAAACCTTACTAAATCCGACAGTTACCATTTTCTTGACCGGTATTGCTGGTTTCATTTCACTGTCTTACGAGATTCTTTGGACCCGAGCTTTTTTTCTTTTTTATGGCGGTACCGCTTATGCCCTCCCAATTGTCTTAGGTCTTTTTCTCGCGGGTATCGCCTTGGGAGCAAGCATCTCCCGCAGTCATATCAAGAGCTTCAGAAACAAAGTAAGCCAATGGCAATATCTCCCCTTTGCCCTGTTGTTTATTATAGCAAACATTGCGGGGTTTTTAACGATCCCTGCTTTGATTAATTTGGGGCCCCTGAGTTTAGGGGTTTCTGCGATTATGCTAATAATTGCAGCTGCAAGTTTCGGAGCTTTACTGCCATTGATAAGTGACCTTTCCATTCGTGCGGGAAGATCATCTGGGAAGCGGGTTAGCTATCTGTACGTCGCTAACATTATAGGTTCTACAAGCGGCACAATCATAACGGGTCTTTGGTTGCTCGATAATTTTCAGTTACACAGGGTTGCTGCGATATTATTCACCTTGGGATCAGCTGTAACCATCATATTTTTATTCTACCAACCTAACAAAATGCTCCGTACCGTAAGTTTTGTGGCTTTTGCTATCGTATTGCTTCCGATGTTTGATGTGATATCTCCCAAACTACATCATTTGGTGTATGAAAAACTACAATTTGGTGCAACGAATACCTCCAGTTCTAAGTTTGCAAATATCTCAGAAACAAAAAGTGGAGTTGTCGCAATTACAGGAAATAAGACTGTGTTTGGCACAGGGGTTTATGACGGAACCGTACATGTAAACTTAATGGAAGATCGCAATGGATTGTATAGAGCCACAGCAATTACAGCCATTCACCCAGGCCCGAAAAAAATTCTAGTAATAGGTTTGTCCATGGGAGCCTGGACGCAAATTTTGTCAAATATCAAGACAGTTGAACATGTGACCGCGGTTGAAATAAATCGAGGTTATCTTGAATTAATAGAAAAATATCCCAGTGTACAATCGGTCTTGACCAACCCAAAAATTGACATTGTTATTGATGATGGTCGCCGTTGGTTACGGCGAAACCCTGATGAAAAATTTGATGTAATTGTTGCTAACACCACCTTTTTTTGGCGGTCTGGTGCCAGTAACTTGCTCTCTGTTGAATTCTTAAAGCAAGTTAAAAGTCATCTGAACCCGGGGGGGATTTATTTCTACAACACAACCAGTTCAGACTCTGTCCAAAAAACAGGAGCCAGCGTGTTTCCGCATGTAGCACGTTTTGAGCATTTTCTTTTTGCGTCAAATGAACCAATCAAATTCGACAAGGATAGATGGCGGTCTGCTTTAGGTAATATCACAGTGGATGGTGATAAGTTGCTTGATTTTGATATTCCTGCAGAACGCTTACGCGCTGAGGCTATCATTTCTCTTGTTGACAGGGTCGGTCCCCTCAACAAAAAAGATGAGTTAGATCCAGCAATTGAATTTCGAGATAGCATCCTGAACCGGACCAAAAAACTAGATGTAATCACTGAGGATAACATGGGAGATGAATGGCCAAAGCTGTTCAAGCGATACTATTCAAACATGTTGATAGCCGTCACCTAAGTCATTGTTTTCGTTTGGTAGACTAGAATTTGTAATAAATAAGTCCGCGGTTCGAGTCCGTGTGGGCACCACTGATTTTCCGTAACACCATGAAATAACTAACAAATTGGCATTTGCTTGTTTGGCGTTCTTACTTTGATGATTTAACCTTCGTGTTTTCTTTTTTTGGCCTGATTTGGCTAAGGTGCAAATCTCACACACATGGATTGTGTCTAGGCCTTCCTCAGATCGGCAACCGTTACCGTTTTGCGCCTGCTACCGGATATTCATACAACTGAATTTTCAGCCTGACGGTTGTTGCCCGTCCATATGCGCCCGTTGTAAACGCGTATTTCGAAAGCTTCAACTGGCGGTTCTGTGAAGAGTGTCTCAACCTGGGAGGCCTCAGCGACGCGGCCTATTGCTCAAGCCGATAAATAATTGGAAATAGAAAAGGGACAGAGTCCTTTAAAAAACGGCCCTCACAACAAAGGCAGATCATCCGAGCCATCGTTAGCGGCCACAAGCAAGACCAGAGCGAACAGCTATTGTCACGGAATTACAAGGTAACCGTGTAAATGGAACAATGTCGACGCTATTTTTGCCCAACCAAAATAAATGTTTCGCAGTAGTTATGTCCCAACAAACGTCGGGCGATTACTGTATACAGGCGCCAAATAACATATAGTGGAAAGAAAAAAGAAAAATAGGATGACGTCCAAAAGCAAGTAGGTTCAACCGAAACACCATTGCGTTCAAATTCTTCAATCATCATCCCCGGTGTGCACAAATCATAAAATGCCGGGAAACCCTGATGTTCTTCTTTTTCTGGATAAATGGCAAACAGTATTTTTTCCTTGAGGCCTTGAGAAAGTAACAAGTTCAATCTGGCAAACACGGCATTTCTACATGGTATGAAAAGAATAATTTTCCCATTTGATTTCATCATCCGCGAAATATTGCGTATGGACTCTCGGTTATTTCTTACATGTTCCAAAGTTGCCTGACAGATTATAAGATCTGCAATGTCTTCTGCACCATTTATCACAGTTATATCCGCACAAATTTTTCTATCATAAATGCCATCCGGGGACTTATTTAATTCATCTTCGTCAATATCAATACCAATGACGGTCAGTTCAAAACGATCTTTAATTTTCTGTGTAACAATAGGTTGACTGCCTCCACCAATGTCAACAATTGTACTGCCAGTGGTAAGGAAGTTCGGGTAAATTTCTTCAATAAATGTCCCATTTCCGTCCTTCATATAACCGGGAAAAAATAACTTATCAAAATGCATCGATAGCTTTTTATTGTATCTGATAAAATTCTTCACGCGGTAGCCATTCTTTGTTTACACTGGGTAATGACACCAACTGAGCCGACTTTTTACCTCTTTCAAAAGCCTTGTGGAGACAAAAGGGTGGGTCAGAGTTGATCACGTAACTTGTGCGCGGATTATGATATCTGAAATTTCAGTGCCGCCGTTGCTTTCATTACCAAGATTTTTTTGCTTCAATATTAAGAGGTACATTGAGATTTTTTAGCACTCTCGATTGTCAGTTATTACAAGTAACGATTGCATTCTTCAAGTATCTTAATGCGTGTGACCTGTACCTCGGATATTCTCCGGCCTAATGCGGTAGCTTATCCGTTGTTGTGCTGGCCGGACTCTATATCGTTTTGGAAGGGGAAGGAACTCAGTTCACGTGTTGCATGCCAAATTGAAACGGGAAGGATTTGCCGTGAATATCAAAGTGGTGGTGCGGCTCTACAATGAAAAACGGCGGCATCGCGCCACCGCTCACGCACCCCCTCAAAAAAGGCATGCCATTTTTCCAGTATTTTGAATTGCCGTTGCTGCTACTTTTTTAGCTGTGCTTTTAGCAGTTTTAGATATTCGTCATTGCCTGCCGATTGTTGGCGGACTGTTCTGGTCAAAGGTTTGCTGCATTGCAGTTTGTAGTTTGCTGCCATGCCGGTTTTTACGCAATTGCCTACTTGCCAGCCCGGAGGAATGGCGGCTAAATCTACGTTTTTCCATTTGGGATGACCTTCAGCCTTCAGGCGGGTAAGATTTGTCAGCATTAAATTTGACAGATCGGAGACTGCCTTACAGCTCTCTTTTTGATAACGGTTTTTTTGAATCCGGTATTCGTAAGTCATCATCACGGCTTTGACGGCAATTACATTCACTTCTTCAGTTTGAAATGGATACGTGCCCGCCTTGATATTCGCAGAGACATAAGAGGCCTGCAACAGTGGTTCATTGATTGGCAGCAGGTGGAAGCGTGCTCCATCGATGCTGGTATCTGCGAACAGTTTCGTTGGAACCCCGGCGATATAAATCATCGCATCGATTTCACCATTCTTGAGCCTTGCAAGGGCATCCTTGGCGGGGGTTGCTATCCGCTCAACGTTGCGCAGTTGCATGATGTCTAAAATCAGGGATGAGGTAAGGTATGTTCCGCTGCCTTTATTGCCAACGGCGACTTTTCTGCCGCTCAAATCTGCCAGGCTGGTAATTTCGCGTTTTGCCAGAATATGAACTTCCTCATTGTACAAAGGAAACATGATGCGAACTCCCGAGATCGCTCTTTGTACTTCGGGGTCATTGGCCTGAAATGTTTTGAAGTAATCAAGGACATCGCTCTGTACAATGCCAAATTGGGTGTGAGCGCGTTTGCGTACACCAACGAAATTTTCCAGAGAACCGCCTGTTTCAAGTACGTTGAGCGTTAGACCGCATTCGCTCTCCAGATTAGCAAGGTCTCTCCCTATTTGAATATAAGTGCCACTAGGGCCGCCGGTCATGATGTTTTTCTCAAATTCTTGAGCAGATGCAAATGCTGGAAACAATAAAAATATTGCCAGCAGTAAAGTTAAACGCCTCATAATGTACCCCTATTTGTATTGGTTATTGTGTTCCGTTTGGCTCCAAGTTAACATTCCAAACGAAACTGCTTGTTGTTGTAATACTCAGTTACAAGTGGTTGCCGGTGGATGATGTTTTGACCAAATATCCGACGAACCAAGTCAAATCAGCACCCGTTTTCTCAACACCCGTTTTCGATGTCAGTTAGAATTGTGCGCACGAAGAGTGGGGAAATTTTGCTTTCCCCAAATATGCCGTGCAGTGCTGATGACAAACAATCACCCTGAGCCAATCTGGCGACCAGAATTTTGAATTGAGAATTATCGAGAGTCGGCACTTCATTGGCCTGAAGCACAAGTCGTTCGACTACTTTTCGATCTCGTTTTTTGGGTGGGTTTATGGGCGCGCTGACCTGAAGTTTAAGCTCTTCTTTTGGGAAGGCAACTAACCGTGGGCTTGTCCCCTGAGCTTCACCGTTTGTTCCGGAGGCGTTGGTATTATGCATGGTCGGTGATGCTGGTTGAATGGCCCTCAATGTTACACCCTTGCCGAACCGTTCTGACAGGCCGACGGAATCAGTAGCACTGGTTTGAGAAATTTTGATTTGAGAGATTTCAAATTGAGAGGTTCTGGACTGACGAGCCTGAGGAATGATTTCCCTCACAATCGGTGCATTGGCAGGCGCGTTGGCAATTTTGACTTCTGCGAGCTTCGAAACCGGAACGGCGGTGGTTGCCGTATCTCTTTGCAAATTACCGCTCGTTGCCACTGGAGGCGTTTGTTCGGAGGATGGTTTTGCAACCTCCTCAACCTGAGTGGTAAGGGTCTGTGATGGAGGCATAAACCCACCCAAGGATGCGTAGACATTTTTTGAAGGTGTTATGATGGTTTCAGTTATTGGCTGATTGACAAGTTCTACAATCTTCGAATGCACCGCAAGCTTGATGGGGTTTTCAGGGCTGACATAGGCATAAACGCCCCCACATGTGGCTAACAAAGCGACCGAGGCCATCACCAACATTCTTTTTGATGTGGTGTTGGTCGAGTTAGTCCTTGGAGGCGGAAGCATCCCAGCGTTTAGCTGAGCTGCCTCTTCGCCGGGTGTGTTACGAACTGCAATTAAATTATCGCATTCGCGGTTCACTTCCCGAATGGCATTTTCAAGCTTGTTGGCTTTCGATTTGATATATGACAGCGAGTGATTTTCAAGAACACCGGAGGTCAGTTCTCCTTCCAGTGTTTCTTCCAAACTGATTTGCCCGATGGGCACACCCTCAGGTGTCCAATTTACATTGGCGATTGAGCTGCCAAAATAGGGCTCATTATCGGATGAGTGATTTTCTGATTGATCATTTTCAAATTCAAATAACGTATCTGATTTTGAAGAGGACTCATTTGCATCTGTCCGGGCATTTTGTTCAGCATTTGCCTCACTAAAATCCTCACCGCCCAGTAGTCCCTGTTGCCGGTCACTTACACGCATCTACCTTACTCCGTACTCATCGCCCCCCAGCGTATTTATACGAATCGCTAGATTTGTGGCGATTTTGAGATTTGAAACATGTTAAACAATATCGGGTTCGTTGTAGTATTGGGTGCTGATGACCTTATGGACAGAAGTATAATTCATCTAACGTATTGATTTTTATGTTTTCTGGTAAAATAAAATGCCTGAAAGCTCGGATGATTTGCAACGTTAAAATAAAATTCTGGGCAAGAATTTTTTTGCACAATGTGCCTAAATGAGACCGTTGACGTTAGGTCATAAATACGTACGTTGATTTTTTTGTAGAGAAAAATAGTCTCTGGCAGTCTCACTTCCGGTCAATATTACACCGTAAATCAGACCGTAAATTCGCGCATTGTATAGGCTTCATTCGTGAAGCATTATTACTTATGTAAATACCGTTTGCGGTCGATCATTCTTTGGGGGTCTCGCCAAGACAGGCGGCCTTCTCGTTTTATAACATCTTCCTCGCGCCAATGGGTGGCCATGCGGCAGGCAAGAAACCACAGCGCTCTTGCTCTGGTCGCCAGAGTGCGTTCATAGCGCATGGTCATAAACATGTCGTAGATTTCGGCACCGCGTCTGGCGCGACGTTGATTAAAGGAACCGCGGCATTTGGAGGTGCAAAATGCTTTATCCACCCGCATGCCACCGACCCCTTTTCCACATTCTCTGCAAGCACGTGGCATGTCCAAATCCTTCTATGGTTTTGATCCACGCCCCGTAGATCCAGCATTTGGAAAAGATTGCTGACACAAAGAATCAGCGCATTATTACAATATCCTATTTGGGTATTTGTATTCTTACCAGTTGGAATTTTTGCAAATTATTTCAGGATCATTTGCCAACCTTCGGCATTAGGACTTTGCGTACAGCTAAGAAGAATAAGGGGTAGGGTAGGAGTCGCATAAACTTCACCGACAGGGCCAGTTGCCATGGGAAAGCGATTTCATATTTTTGTTTGCTCAGGCCGTGAATGATATTTGCCGCTGCTTTTTTCGGACTAATCATGAAGGGCATGGGGAAGTTGTTTTTATCCGTCATGGGGGTGCGGACAAAGCCCGGATTGATGACTGATAATTCAATGCCCTTGTCATTGAGTTCCGGGCGTGCTGCCTCTGCAAGGGCGATCAGTGCGGCTTTGGATGCGTTATATGCGCCGGAGCCGGGCAGGCCATTATAGCCTGCGAGCGAGGCCACCCAAGCGATATGCCCTGATCCGCGCTGGCTCATCTTGGGCACTAGCGCTGACAAGCCATTGGTAACGCCGAGAAAATTGGTTTCGATGATGGTTTTGAACACGGAGGCTTCCGGATTTGCTGTGCTGCTGGTCGCACTCACGCCTGCGTTTAGAATTGCCAAATCAATGGGCCCGTGGGCAGCTTCGATATCTGCCACGCATTTCGCTACGGCGTCTGCGTGGCGCACATCCAGCGGGAATGCGAAGACGTTGGAATATTTATTCGCCAGCGCGTCGAGCTTCTCGGTGGAGCGGGCGGATATGGCAATATTGGCACTGCCTTGGGCTAGTTGTTCGACAAGCTCAATGCCGATGCCGGAGGTTGTGCCGGTGATCCATATGGTTTTCCATTTTGCGGGCAGCATGATCAAGGCTGCTCCTAAAAACCGTAAAGTTCGGCGGGGTTATCCGCTAAAATACGATTTCTGGTAGCGTCGTCATCGGCCCAATCCAGCAGCGTATCGAGCAGGTCGGCTTCATCGTAGCGCACCTTCTGGTTCGGGTGCGGCCAGTTGCTGGCCCATAACATGCGTTCCGGGGCAGCTTTCACCAGCGCACGGGCAAGCACGGCCACATCTTTAAATTTTGGCGGGCCATCTACCGATGATTCATAGGGGGCTGATAATTTCACCCAGCATTTGCCATCTTCAACTAGGCCTAAAAGCGTTTTGAATGTTTCATGGTCGACCGCGACCGGGTCCATGAAACGTCCCACATGATCCACCACCAAATTGCCGGGCAGGCGTTTGAGCATTTCTATGCGATCGGGGAATTCGTGGCCGTTCATTTGTAATTGCACATGCCAACCGAAATTATGGACACGGGCGGCCATTTCTTCGAGGATTTCCCAAGGCAGCGCGCCGCCTGGCAACATGTGAAAGCGGATGCCGCATACGCCAAGGTCGCTCAGGCGTTGCAATTCTTCATCGCTTGTGTCCTGATTGGCAAGCATCACGCCGCGAGCATTAGCGCCGAGCTCTGCCATTGCCGCGAGGTTGCATTCATTATCAAGGCCATAGGTAGAAGGCTGCACCACCACGACACGTTCAAGTCCCAGCCGTTTCTGTATCTTGCGATAATCCCCAACGCTGACATCAGACGGATAAAAGGGGGAGGTCGGGGCTTCTGGATATTTCGCATTGTAAAAATGCATATGGGTATCGCAAGCTCCCGGCGGCGTTTTCAAACGTGGCTTGTTCATGATTGTCTGCTCCCGATTTTATTCATATGTCAGTATAGGCAGCTTGCGGTTCCTCGCCAATGCCGCAAGGATAATGTTCACCACTGATTGCCAAATGAAAAAGGCGACCGTCCACAAGGATAGTCGCCTTTATTTTCTGTGCCAATTAAACTGACAGGAAGATCAGCTTAGTTGCCGCAGGTCCAATTGGCCTGATCCAGCGCGTCGCCGGAGCCTTTGTATTTTGCAGCCTGAGGGTAGGGGCACATCAATACAGAGCCCTTTCCATCTGCACCGCCACCGGTTGCAACAAGTTGCGTTGGTGTTTTATTGCTCTCAACCCAGTCGATGACGGAGCTCATGGCATCGATTTTGCTGGCGCCAATGCCGCCACCGCAATGGCCCATGCCAGGAACCATAAACAGGCGATAGCTGTCCTGAGCTTTGCCGTTCATGGCCTTAATTACATCATCATAATAGTTAGTGGTGAGGTATGGCGTGACGCCGGGATCAGCCCAACCGTGATAGGTGATCATGCGCCCGCCAGATTTTGCAAAGCGGGTGAGGTTAGGGTTTGTGGTATCCAGCATCTTGCGAATGGTTGTGATTTTCGCAGGATCTTTGTCGAAATCAAAGGAGCGCCAGTCGTTCTTGGGATCGTCTGGAACAAAGGCCAGATTGTCCATGAAGGCTTTGCCCATGATTTCCTGAATGGTGCCGCCCGAACCGTCTGCTTTATACATCCAGTTATTCCACATAGGGTTGCCTTTTTTATCGGCAATTTCAGCACCTAGTGGCCAGCCCGGATAGTATTGTTTTCCGTTGGACTGTACGCCGCCATAGACTTTTACGAGGGATGCAATCTGGCCATCTGAAAAGGAACCTTCGCCTGTTCTTGGAAGGTCTTTTTCAGGATCAAATTTGCACATGCGCGGATCACGGATAAGGCCATCTTTTGCGCCATCCATTGCATCGCATTGCTCGTAAAGAGTGCCGGCAATGGTTTTCATATGGGTGGCGGTTAGCGGCTCAGAGCTTTGGAGTGCCAGAGTGTTCCAGACAAATGCCACCATCAAATCGGTGAAATTTGGGATTGGAGCTGCTGCTACAATGCCATCAAACATTTCCGGGTAGCGCTGGGCAAACATTAGTCCCTGACGTCCGCCGGTGGAACATCCATCCCAATATGCGTAATTCTCTGATTTGCCGTAAAACTCTTTCAAAAGGTCTTTTGCGGTAATCGCGGTGAGTTGCACAGAGCGGTAAGTGTAATCGACCTCTTTGCTGAGGTTTTGGAATGCAAAAGACGTGCTGAAAGCGCTGCTGTTATGGCCTGTATCGGTGTAGGCAGTCGCAAAACCGTATTTTAACGCATTGTCGCGTGTTTTTGCGCGTCCTGTTCCGGGCTGTGTGCCGGCAAATGCGCCGTTTCCCGACATATAAAAGCGTCCGTTCCACTGGGTTGGCAAATTCACCTGAAAGCGGATTTCGGGGCGAATGATGCCATCCAATTGACAATGCTCTAATACATCGCCCGCAGCGGGGATCAATTCTGCTGAATAGATGGTGTAATCGTATTCACCCTTGAATGCGAGCGAAGCGCAATCCATTACGGGAGAGTTTCCCGGCAGGCGTAGTTCCGCCAAATCTTTGGTATCAAAACTTCCGGCAAATGCGCCTCCGCTATAAATGAGCGAAGAGACCAGAACTGCTGAAAAAATGCTTTTTGTAAAATCGTACATTGAGTTCCTCCTGACTGATGTGAAAATTTTCACCTTACTTGGCGCACTTCTTATCCAAAAACCGGTTCCCACTTTTTGGGAAGTGCTTTTGCGCAACTTTCCTCCACAGAAATTGCATAACATGCTAAGTTTTTTAACTATGGCATGAACTCAATGGTTTCATAGTCAAATTAATCTTATCAATTCTATCTGTTTTCTGAGGTTTGTGATTTTTTAGTCAAAGAGTGATTAAAACAGCGTAATTATAGTTATGATTATCTTCGTGATATTTGCGTGCCAAACGACGGGCAGTCAATTTTAAGGCGTCCAGCCTGCGGGAGCCATTTCAAAGCCAGCGAACTCAAAGCCCGGGGAGACAGTGCATCCCAAAAGTGTCCAGTCACCAAGGCTTTTGGCTGATTGCCAGACATTGACGGGAACAATGATTTGAGGTGCTTCGCCGTTGATGATGTCATTGCCGAGGATGTTTTTTTCGATGGGGTTGCCTTCGATTGCCTGACTGAGTTCAAGTGGCGCACCGCCGTACCAGTGCCAAATCTCGGTGGCATCGACCCTGTGCCAGTGCGAGACTTCACCCGCTTTTAGCAAATAAAGGATAGCGGTGGATAAAGCCCGCCCATTTGCGTTTTCATTGATGGGGTCGTCGCGAAATGTTTCGCTAAAATGCCCACCTTCAGGATGGGGCTCAAGGCCAAGCTTTGCAATAATATCATCGGCTTTTATCATGTCGTTTCCTGATGCAGAATTCTCTTGGTTTTTGATATCCCATGGAAGTGTTTTTTAACAATAGTTAAATAACCAAACGCCTGTATATTCGCATCATTCCCTTACGTTACCCTCTTTAACTGAATGTTTACACCAAAACAGGTATAAGTAGCAGTTCGCGATGGGGTTTTTACCCAGCATGATGCGGTTTCGCTATATCGGATAGTTCCGAATCTTATCTAGCCGTCCTTTTTACGGCAACCAAAATAGTTGGTCGCCGTTGGGAGATTACCCCCTGCATCCATCGGGGGCGTGGTGAAATCAAACTTTTGCGGAGGTGTCGAAGCAGATGAGCTTACGTTCGGTTTTTACGCAAATGGACCGCGTGAAGGTGATGGTTGTGGTGTTGTCTTTGATGTCTATCGGGGCGGCTCTTTTTTCGTTGGAATATTTGACCAATCGTCTTTTGGAGCGCGATGCTTATTCAATTGGTATGCGCTGGGCGAAAGATATTGAAGTTAGTCTGGATGATCTGGACGGTATATTTGCTGGCAAAGCGGAGCAATCGAATGCTTTTGAAGTTTTGCATCAGCTTAGCTTTGTAGGCCGGATTTATCGCTATGAGTTCAGTGATCCCAAAGGGGAAATTGTATTTGATACCAGCTCTCATTCACGCATTGAGCCAAAGAAACCTGGTTTGCATAGTAATAATGAGCATGGGCATTCGGCGAAGGGCCATCAGAATGTAGATGGTCACGATCACAGCGGGAATGTGGCACCTTCTGCTCACGTAGATGATCCGGGAGACAAGGTTGTTCTGGAAATGGGAGATGGCATATCCCAGCCAAAATACTACTCTTATGTGGTGCACCCCATTTCAAGAAATGGAAGCCAGATAGGCACTCTGAAACTATATATAGATCAGACCGAAACCCAGTTATTGTTGCATAATTCAATGCTGGTGGTGTTTATTGTGCTGTCATGCATGTCTTTCCTCATTTTTGCGCTACCAGCGTTTTTCTACTTGCAGAGCAAGGCAAAAGAGAAGAGTGCCCGGCTAGAATTCAATACGCAACAAGAACGTTTTGAAGCGGCCCTTTCGATCATGCATCAGGGTTTTTGCATGTTCGATGAGGATGATAACGTCATTATCTCGAATGACCGCTATGCAACTATTTATAATCTATCGCCGGAATTTACGAAGCCGGGTAAGAACCTGAGTGACATCGTGGAAAGCCGGATTAAAAACGGTTGTTATCTCGGTGATAGTCCCAATGATTTTTTGGCGACAATCGATCAATTGAAATCCAATCGCAATGGCGTTCCAAGAGTTTACCGATTGAATGATGGGCGTTATGTGGAAATTTGTGATCAGCCGGTGGCCAATGGCGTCTGGTTCACAACCCATGAAGATGTCACGGGGCGCGTGCAGGCAGAGCTGAAAATTAAACTTCAAAACCATCAGTTTGATACGGCTCTATCCAATATTTCTCAGGGCCTGTGCATGTTCGATGGTAACAAAAACCTTATTGTTTCCAATGATAGTTATGCCACTATATTTGGTCTCTCGCCTGATATGATTAGATCGGGAATGAATTTGGGCGAGATCATTCAACTTCGCTTTAAACATGGGTGTTTCGTTGGGGCGAAACCGGAAAACTTTAGAAACAGAGCCGATGAGTGGATCGATAGCCTTTTGGAGGGGCAGGAAATTCACAAATTGAACAATGGCGGTTATGTGGAAATTTTGATCCATCCGATGGAGGGTGGAGGGTGGCTTTCTACTCAGACTGATGTGACAGAACGCACCGAGGCTAAATTGGCGTTGGCGCTGCAAAACCATCAATTTGATATGGCAATTGCCAATATTTCTCAGGGTCTTTGTTTGTTTGATAGTGATAAGAGACTTATTGTCTCCAACGACCTTTATGCAACATTATTTGATCTAGAGCCCGACATGATAAAACCTGGATTGCATATCCGGGAAATTATGGAATTGCGTGTCACAAACGGTAGTTTTGTCGATGATGGTATTAAAGATTTAGATACCAAAACCGAGAAATGGGTGGAGGGATTTTCCGAAACTCTTCAGGTGTTCCAGCTGACCAATGGCCGCTATCTGGAAATGCTTTTCCGCCCGATGAATGATGGTGGCTGGTTGGCGACCCAAGAAGATGTCACGGACCGCATTACGGCGGAAAAAGAACTTACCTATCGCAATGACCGATTGGATGCAGCTCTTAAAGCGATGACCCAAGGGTTATGCATGTTTGATGCGGATAGGAAGATCGTCGTTAGTAACGATCAATATGCCGAAATATATGGAATTTCTCCTGATCAAATAAAACCGGGAACCAGTCTGCGGGAAGTTTTGGAATTGCGCATCGAAAAGGGCACGTATGTAGGTTCTTGCCCTGAAGAATATCGTAGTGAACGATCTGACTGGCTAAGAACACGCAGCAATGAAGTTGTGATTCACCAATTGAATGATGGTCGTTATATTGAAATTCGCAATCACCCTATAGGGGATGAGGGATGGCTTCTAACCCATGATGATGTTACCGAACGCGTGCTTGCAGAAGCTAAATTAAGTGAGCAAAATGAGCGGTTTGAGGCAGTGATTTCTACCATGTCGCACGGGTTGGCCATGTATGATCGCGACCAAAATATCATCATTTCAAATGATCGATATGCAACAATATACGGATTGGCTGCGGATCAAGTGAAACCTGGAATGAACCTGTCAGAAGTTGCAGAAATGCGCATTGAACATGGCAACTATATTGGCAACGCTCCTGAAAGATATCGTCAGAGAATGAGAACTCTGGTGACGAGTAACGATGGTAAACCAAAAACATACGTTATGAGTGACGGTCGTTATGTTGAAATTCGTGACCATGCCATGGCCAATGGCAGTTGGTTGTCAGTGCATGAGGACGTCACCGATCGTTACGCGTCTGAAAGGAAAATTAAATATCTTGCAGATTATGATTTGCTAACCGGGTTGCCGAACCGGGCGCAAATTCACGGAATATTGAATGCAACAATTCAAGAAGCCAAAGAAATCAACAAAAAAATGGCGCTTTTGTATATCGATCTGGATGGATTTAAGGAGGTCAATGACACCCTTGGTCACCCTATCGGGGATCTCGTATTGAAAGAGGTGGGGGTACGGTTCTCGGGATTTCTGAATGAGAAAATTGTTGCAGGCCGTCTTTCCGGTGATGAATTTGTGGTCATAGTGAAAGAGTTTGATGATCTGGCCTATCTGGAACGTCTTGGTGATCAAATTTGTGAATCGTTGGCAACTCCCATCCATGCCGAGCAGGATGTAATTGATATTTCAGCCAGTATCGGCATTTCTGTTGGGCCTCCGCGTGATGGTGAAGTTGATACACTGATCCAGTTCTCTGATCTGGCGCTTTATCAAGCCAAGGCAGATGGCGGTAATTGTCATCGTTTCTTCGAAGAAAAAATGTATGAAGAAGCCAAGGAGCGCCAGCGTCTGGCTGCAGATTTGCGCTCGGCCATTCGCAATGACGAATTGCTGGTTTATTATCAACCGCAAATTGATTTGAAATCTAGCGAAATTAATGGATATGAAGCGTTGGTTCGCTGGAACCATCCTGAGCTTGGTATTATTTCGCCACTCCAGTTCATTGGCCTTGCCGAAGAAACCGGCCAGATTAGCGAAATTGGTGAATGGGTTTTGAGAACCGCATGTGAATATGCGGTTAGCTGGCCGAACAAGGAAAAAGTATCGGTCAATCTGTCGTCAGTACAATTCAAACGTCAGGATGTGGTGGCGTTGGTAGAAAAAGTGCTTTGGGAAACCGGCCTTGAGCCGAGCCGACTGGAGCTCGAAATTACTGAAAGCGTTCTCATCCAGAGTGCAGATTCGGTAATTGTTACGCTTCGTACCCTTGCGGATATGGGGGTATCAATCGCGCTGGATGATTTTGGTACAGGGTTCTCCAGCTTGAGCTATTTGACCACATTCCCGTTCAGTAAAATCAAAATTGATAAAACCTTTATTGATGATCTTTGCACCGATTCAGAGGTGACTGCTATTGTGAGTATGATCATCGGGCTCGGGCGTAGTCTTGATACGACTATTACTGCGGAAGGCATTGAAGAGCCTAACCAGCATGAACTGCTTCGCGCCGCCGGCTGTGATCAGGGGCAAGGGTTCTTGTATGGCAAACCCCTTCCAAGAATATTGGAAGCTGCGGAAGCCAATTTGATCAAGCAGGCGTAGTTTTGAATTCTGATTGACAAACGGGGTTCAAAATTTCTTATTTGCGACAAGATATCCATTCAGGAACGCGCAAATGAAAATTGCTAATGTTGAAATCATCCCGATAACCATCCCCTTTGGTCACGGCGGCAAGACCAGTGGTCCGGGGCTGTCTCTTAAGTCATGGAGCAGTTTGAATACAATGCTGGTTCGCATCGAAACGGATAATGGCATTGTCGGGTGGGGCGAAGCGTTTTGCTATAATTCGCGGCGTGCCATTCAGGGTGTTCTGGAAGAAATGATTGTGCCGGTGCTGATTGGTAGGGATGCGAGCGATATCGCAGCCCTTATGCATCAATTGCAAAAAGACCTGCATTTGTTTGGGCGCTACGGCATGATCATTCATGCTCTGTCTGGCATTGATACAGCTCTGTGGGATCTTGCCGGAAAGGCTGCAGGACTGCCCGTATGCAATTTGCTGGGTGGCAGTGTTAAAACCGATATGGAGGGTTATTCCAGCCTGTTTAAATATGATGATCCTGAATTGGTGGCTGAAAAGGTACGGTCATCTCTGAACGAGGGGTATGAAGTCATCAAACTGCATGAAACCGGCGTTGAACAGATAGCTGCTGCGCGTAAAGAAGCGGGCGAGGGCATTCCGATCACTGTCGATACCAATTGCCCGTGGACGCCGATCGAGGCCTATGAGAACGCAATGAAGTTCAAGCCTTATGACATTCACTGGCTGGAAGAACCGATTTTCCCACCAGAAGATTTTCAGGCTCTGGCTAAACTACAATCGGATACGGGTATTGCCATTGCCAGCGGTGAAAATGCATGTACGGCATTCCAGTTTAGAGAAATGTTTGAGGCTGGCGCAGTAACGTATGCTCAGCCGAGCGTTACAAAAGTGGGCGGTATAACAGAATGTAGGAAAGTCTCCACATTGGCCGAAGCATATGGCGTGCAGATCATGCCCCATTCGCCATATTTCGGCCCGGGGTTCTTGGCGACGCTGCACCTAACTGCGGCAGAACCTAATCCCGGCTTGATTGAGTGGCTCTATCTTGATCGTGAAGCGTGTTTATATGGCGATGTGATTAATCCGAAGAACGGCAAGTTTGCCGTCCCGGATATGCCGGGCCTTGGTCCTGACCCGGACGCCGATGTCATTAAAGATTATCGCGTGAAGGACGACTAACTCTATTTGCGCAAGTCAGGAAGCCCGATGCCTGTGGCTTCAAAGCCGCCATCAACGGAAATTAGCTGGCCGGTGATAAAGCTCGCTTTATCGCCACTCAGGAACAAAATGGTGTTGGCGATTTCTTCTTCCAATCCGTAACGATTGGCAGGGAGGGTGTCGTGATATGCCTGTCTGATGGCTGAGTCATGAACCTTCTTTGCCATTTCAGTATCTACCGGTCCTGGTGCAATTGCATTTGCACGGATACCTTGTTCACCTAATTCAACAGCCTGTTGCTTGGTTAGGTGCATTAGCCCCGCCTTGCTGGTGCCATAGGCAACACGAAGAGTGGAGGCGCGGAGGCCCGAAATTGATGTGATGTTGACGATGGAGCCGCCGCCGGTTTTTACCATGACGGGGACGCAGGCCTGCGAAACTAAAAACGGCCCGTCCAGATTGGTCGCCATGATTTCGCGCCATTCTTCGAAGGAGGTTTCGCCGATGGTTTTGAAATTGGCTATCCCCGCATTGTTCACCAGCGCATCAAGGCGTCCGAAGCGGTCGACGATTTTTTCGACGCTTTCCGTAACCTGCTTGGGATCGGAAACATCTGAGTGGATGGCCAGGACATTGTTGGAGAGGTTCAACTCAGTCTCGGCGGCTGCCAGTGTGGTTGCGTTGTTATCGAGAATGCAAACATCCCATCCATCGTCCAAAAATACTTTAGCTGTTGCAAGTCCGATACCGCGCGCTGCGCCGGTAATTAGCACAACCTTATTATCCGTAACCGTCATTGAATTTCCTTCCAGAGTTTCAATCTGGTTAGCATGGATAAGCTATTGGGCACATTTCTTTTTTCATTATTGCGAAGGGCCGTTCGCTGGCTATAATGGACGTATGAAAAACTTTACATTCAACACACCACCCTCGATCATTTTTGAAAACAATGCCTCCAATCGGTTGGGCGAAATTTTGTCCAAAAGCCTTGGCGGCAAAATATTATTCGTCACTGATCCTGGAATTCGCAAGCTGGGATTGTGCGATACAGCCATTGCTTCTCTTGAAAATTCGGGCATAGCCGTCACCGTGTTTGACGGCGTGGAAGCTGACCCATCACTTGCTACTTTGATGGCGTGTGTAGATGCTGGTAAATCGGTGGGTGCCACCGGCCTCATCGGTTTTGGCGGTGGTTCATCTATGGACGTGGCGAAGCTGGCAGCTTTGCTGATTGGTTCCGGCGAAGACCTTGATGAGGCATGGGGGGTAGCGCAGGCGAAAGGACCGAGACTGCCGCTGGCGCTGGTCCCAACCACATCGGGTACGGGGTCCGAAGTTACTCCGGTTTCCATCATCACCGTTGGTGCAGAAGAAAAACGCGGAGTGAATTCGCCGGTAATTCTTCCGGATTTTGCTATTCTTGATCCACAGCTAACCCTTGGTTTGCCAGCAGCGATTACGGCTGCGACCGGTGTCGATGCGATGGTGCATGCCATTGAATCTTATGCTTCTGCAAATGCCAATAATAACCCGCTATCGCGGATGTTAGCGCGGCAGGCATTGCAGCTTTTGGGAGCCAATATTGAGACAGCGGTATTCGATGGTGCGGATATTGAAGCGCGTAGCGCCATGTTGCTTGGTTCCATGCTCGCTGGTCAGGCTTTTGCCAATTCGCCGGTAGCTGCGGTTCATGCGCTGGCTTATCCGATTGGTGGCACGTTCCATGTGCCACATGGTCTTTCAAACGCGCTGGTTCTGCCTCATGTATTGCGGTTTAATGCGCCAGAAGCTGCACCTTTATATTCAGAAATTGCCGCTGATGCGTTTCCTGAAATTGCAGGGGAAAGCGATGTGGATGCACGTTGTTCTGCTTTTATTGAATCTCTGGCGACACTTTCAGAAAAACTGGGTTTGGAAACCAAATTGCGTCAGGTTTCAATCAAAGAAGAGCATCTGGAAAAACTGGCATCCGATGCCATGTTGCAACAACGATTGCTGGTCAATAATCCACGCGAAATGAGCGAAGCCGACGCGCTTGCGATTTATAAGGCTGCTTGGTAATGGCAGAAAAACCGCAGCGCGGCCATCGCGACGACTATAAAGCGTTCTATTCCATCGCCACGCGGTGGATGGATAATGACATTTACGGCCACATGAATAATGTGGTTCATTATTCGCTGTTTGATACTGCAGTGAATGGTTGGCTGATCGGCGAGGGAGTTTTGGATATTCACGAGGGCGAACAAATCGGGCTGGTGGTTGAAACCGGATGCCGCTATTTTTCCGAGATGGCTTATCCCGATATGGTCACTGCCGGAATACGGGTTGCCAAACTGGGCAATTCCTCCGTTCGATATGAAGTGGGCCTGTTTCGCAACGATGAACAGGAAGCTGCCGCCGAAGGTTTCTTCATCCACGTTTATGTGGACAAGAAAACCCACAATCCGACACCGATAAATGAAGCCTTGAAACATACACTTGAAAGCGTGCTGGTAACAGCTGCCTGAACAAAGCGAGAGAGTAAATGACAAATTTGAATCTATCCAATCCCGATCTTCTCAAAACTGCGTGCTACGTTAATGGCGAATGGGTCAATGCCAAAAGTGGCAAGACCATTGAAGTTACCAATCCTGCTGATGGTTCGGTGCTGGCGAGTGTACCTTCGCTTTCAGCGGAAGAAACCGCTGATGCCATTACCGCTGCCGATGAGGCGCGTGGACCGTGGGCAAAACGCACAGGCAAAGATAGGGCTGCTGTTCTTCGCAAATGGTTTGAGCTGATCATGAAAAATCAGGAAGACCTCGCAATTATTATGACGGCAGAACAAGGCAAGCCGCTGGCTGAAAGCCGTGGCGAAATCGCCTATGCCGCGAGTTTCATCGAGTGGTTTTCCGAAGAAGCCAAACGGGTTTACGGCGACACAATTCCTGCCTTTTCGGAAGATCGTCGCATCGTCATTTTGAAACAGCCGGTTGGCGTTACTGCGGCCATCACGCCGTGGAATTTTCCTGCTGCAATGATCACCCGCAAGGCTGGTCCGGCACTGGCTGTTGGTTGTACGATGGTTATCAAACCTGCCAGCCAGACACCGTTATCGGCGCTGGCGCTTTGTGTTTTGGCCGAGGAAGCAGGTATTCCAAAAGGTGTAATTTCTTGCATCACGGGCAAGGCAAGCGAGATTGGCGGCGAACTTACTTCCAACCCAATCGTCAGAAAGCTTTCCTTTACTGGCTCCACCGAAGTTGGCAAAGTGCTGATCAAGCAATGTGCTGATACGGTGAAACGTACGTCGATGGAACTGGGTGGCAATGCACCGTTCATCGTATTTGATGATGCGGATATTGATGCCGCGATTGTCGGGGCGGTGATGTCCAAATACAGAAATGCCGGACAAACCTGCGTCTGCACAAACCGCTTTTTCGTACAGGATGGCGTTTATGACGAATTCGTTGAGAAACTCCGCGTCGCGGTTGATGCCTTAAAAGTTGGCGTAGGCTCTGAAGAGGGCAATGAGATTGGCCCTCTGATTGATGATGTGGCCGTGAAAAAAGTGGAAGCGCTGCTCGAAGATTGCCTCAAAAAAGGTGGCAAGGTCACCATAGGCGGCAAGCGCCATGCGCTGGGCCAGACCTTCTTTGAACCGACTATCGTTACCGATGTCACCAGAGATATGGCAATCTTTGAAGAAGAAATCTTCGGGCCGGTTGCACCGATATTTCGTTTCAAAACCGAAGAAGAAGCAATCGCGCTGGCCAATGATACGCAATATGGTCTGGCAGCTTATTTCTACGGTCGCGATATTTCCCGTGTCTTCCGCGTATCAGAAGCATTGGAATTTGGTATGGTGGGTGTGAACCAAGGTATCATCTCCACGGAAGTCGCACCGTTTGGCGGCGTGAAAGAAAGTGGCAACGGCCGCGAAGGTTCCATGTACGGCGTCGATGAATATCTGGAGATCAAATATCTTTGTATCGGGGTTTAACCCCCGATAGGGCTAAGGCATCATCTTGTCTGGCTCGCCGGATATTAGGAAATCGAAATCGCACCCGGCATCTGCCTGCATTACGTGATCGTTGAAAAGCCGAGCATAGCCGCGCTTTTTGGGATCGTCGGCAGGTAATGTCAGGGCGGCGTTGCGCTTGGCGAATTCTTCGTCGCTGATATCCAGTGTTAGCGTGCGATCGGGTACGTTGAGGGAAATCATGTCGCCGTTTTCTACCAGTGCCAGTGGGCCGCCAATGGCGGATTCCGGTGTGGCGTGGAGGACGATGGTGCCAAAGGCTGTGCCGCTCATGCGTGCATCTGATATGCGCACCATATCTTTGACACCCTGTTTGGCCAGTTTGAGCGGGATCGGGATATAGCCCGCTTCGGGCATTCCCGGAGCGCCTTTTGGTCCTGCGTTTCGCATTACCAGGACGCTGTCGGCTGTTACATCCAGGTCGGGATCATCGATCCTGTCGGCGAGGTCTTGAACGGATTCAAATACCAAGGCCTTGCCCGTATGAACGAGTAATTCCTCAGTTGCTGCGGATTGTTTGATGATCGCTCCGTCGCCTGCAAGATTGCCTTTGAGGAACGCGATGGAACCGCCGGAATGGATAGGATTGCTGAATGGTCGCACCACGTCTTGCTTGTAAGGCGGACGCATTTCATCAATTACTTCTCCCAGCGTTTTTCCTGTTACGGTCAGACAGTCGAGGTTCAAAAGCGGTTTCAATTCGCGCAGGATTGGGGCCATGCCGCCCGCTTTATCCAGATCATCCATGTAATATTGACCGGAGGGTTTCAGATCGATCAGCACCGGCGTTTCGCGGCCCATGGCATCGAATGCTTCATAGTCGATTTTGATGCCCAAGCGTCCGGCAATCGCTGCCAGATGCACAATGCCATTGGTTGAACCGCCAATTGCCAGCAAAATACGCAGGGCATTGGATAAGCTTTCAGTGGTCATGATTTTGTCGGGGGTTAATCCCTCGGCAGCCATGGCAACGGCGCGGCCACCGGCCGTTTCTGCGTGGCGCAAGCGTTCAGCCATGACAGCGGGAATGGTTGCGCCGCCCGGTAACATCATGCCCATGGCTTCGGTCATGCAGGCGATTGTTGAAGCGGTGCCCATCACGCCGCAAGTGCCGCCGGTTGGCACCAGATTGTTGGTGACCTCTTCGATTTCGGCCTGATCGACTTCGCCAGCGCGATATTTGGCCCAGAACCTGCGACAGTCTGTGCAAGCGCCGACGCGCTCTTCGCGGTGAGTGCCAGATAGCATTGGGCCGGTGACAACAGAGATTGCTGGCACATTGGCGCTGGCTGCGGCCATTAGCTGGGCTGGCACAGTTTTATCGCAGCCGCCTACCAGAACAATTGCGTCCATGGGCGCGGCTTTGATCATTTCTTCGGTGTCCATTGCCATCAAATTGCGCATGAACATGGAGGTGGGGTAGGCGAAAGATTCGTGCAGGGAGATTGTCGGAAACTCAATCGGCAGGCCACCGGCCAGCATCACGCCGCGTTTAATTGCCTCGACAATTTTTGGCACATCGGCGTGGCATGGATTGTAACCGCTAAAGGTGTTGGCAATCGCAATCACCGGACGATTGAGCGAATCTTCAGTATAGCCCATGGCCTTGATGAAGGCCTTGCGCAGAAAGAGAGAAAAATTGTCATCGCCGTAACTGGTGAGGTTGCGGCGCATGCCTTTTTTATCGGTCATCCGGGATTTCCTATTTGTCTTTTTTCAGCACCAGTTCGTCATATTCGCGGCTGTTCACAAACGCTTCGACAATCACCGGACCATCGGTTTCGAAAGCCTCTTTCAATTTGTCTTCCATCTCGCTTTCGCTGCGAGCTTTTAGGACAGGTACGCCAAAGATATTATCGCCGCCAATGCCGCCGCTTTCGCGAACCGGGGTACCGTAAATTGGATTGTCTTTGCGCTGCTGCTTGATGCGAATGAGCGCCAGATCATTGTCGGTTAAAACCACGACGACGATATTGAGATTATAACGAACTGCGGTGGCCAGTTCGCCTGCGGTCATGAGGAACCCGCCATCTCCTACCACGCAGCAAACCGGCACGTCCGGCTTGGTGAGTTTTGCGGCAATTGCTGCTGGCAAGCCAAACCCCATGGAAGACCAGCCATTGGACATGATCTGGGTGCCGGGTTTTGGTGTGCGCCACTTTTGTCCGATAAGATGAGTATGAGCGCCCACATCGCAGGTCATAATGCCTTCGTCAGGAAGCACATCGCGCAATATATCAAGCACGGCGCATGGGCCCATCTCGTTGGATTTTGGCGACATTTGTTTGAACATCGCCTTTTTGCGGGTTACTAGCGCATCAATGTCCCATTTGGATTCACCTACGGGGCCACCTGCAAGGAGTGCAAGATTGGTTTTGATATCGCCTTCCATTTGCAGCGTGTTGGCATATTGCTTCCTGTCGATATCCAGCGGTACCGTATTGACGTTGAGTAGAGGGATATCCATCAGCCAGTTTTCATAGTTGAACTCCACCGGGTCGTAGCCGATGGCCACCATCAAATCTGCTTGTGAATGGGTTATTGCGACCTGATCGCTGAGCGCATGAAACAGCACGCCACCATAAAGATGATGGTCTTCGCTGATCATGCCCTTGGCCATGGGGGTGAGAAACACCGGCATGGTGTGTTTTTCGGCAAAAGCTATGATTTCATCAGCAATATTTGCGCGAACCGCGCCAAGGCCAATTACTATTGCAGGCTTTTCTGCTCGCGCAATGCCTTGCCATGCCTGATTAATGATCTCGTCGTCTGCATAACGTAACGGTGCTTCACTAGCCACAGGGGTAGGGGATGCCAGCGCCATTTGTGCAGTCACATCCACTGGCATTCCGATATGCACAGCGCCCGGAATTCCCTCGAGTGCAACCTTTGCTGCATCCTGAATGATGCACCCTGCATTAAGGGTGTCGAGACGCGTTGTCCATTTGGTGATCGGTTCAAACAGAGCCTGATGGTCAATGCCCATTTGAACCACACGCTCACGCATGGTTTGACCCATTTCATCGGTAAGCGCGATAAGAGGGGAGCGATCCATAGTCGCTCCGCCAACGCCCGTTGCCAGATTAGTGGCGCCCGGCCCGAATGTACCGAAACAAACCCCGGGGACACCGCTCAAGCGCCCGCAAACATCAGCCATAAAACCAGCCGCACCCTCATGGGTTGTCAGGATGAACTCAATTCCGTCCGTATTTCGAATGGCTTCCATGAAATCTACCCAGCCGCCGCTGGGGACGCCAAATACATGGGCAACACCAAGGTCACGCAGGCTTTCGATCAATGTCAGAGCAACGCTCTTTGCGGCTATTTCTTCGCTCATTTTCAAATGCCTTTCGCAAGCATTAACGGGGCGGAACAAGTCATTGGACCAAATGGCTAATAAAAACGGAGCCGTTTGTATAGCCAAGGATGGAAGATAAACTTAATTAACACGGTAATTAGCACATTCAGCACTACAAACCTAAATGTGAAACGGGATTTTTAGCGTAAATGTCATCTCGCGACCAAAACTTTGCGATACAGCCTCAATTTCACTTGAAGCCATTCAAATTACCAAGTATGAGAAGCCCAGCCTTTGCATGAATATGCAAAAGTAGGGGCATAGCTCAGTTGGTAGAGCGACGGTCTCCAAAACCGTAGGTCGAGGGTTCGAACCCTTCTGCCCCTGCCATTTATTTGGCTGTTGTAAGTAACTGGAACCATTGATTTATCCTTGGTGTTATTTGCCAAATCAATTGCTGATATTATAGCATAAATTCGGACGATTTGGAGCTTTGTTCAAGTTGTGTGCTTCTCCATCAACTGAATTACGTTGTCTGAGCCGGCGTTATCGCTTGCCATATAATGGCTTTCGAGAGTTGAATTTGTCGCCTTGATGCTGTTGCCGGATTGTCCATGGGCGGCGTGAAAGACGAAGATATGTCCAGTAAGATGAATTACTGCAACAACATACTGAGCCTGCAAGCAAAAATTATCGAAATGGTTCGGAAAAAGTTTTAATCAATCACCCCTCCAAAGCCTTTTCTACAAGGTGAGGGATCCTCGCTAAAACAAACAAGTCTCGAAAGCGTTCTAACCCGCTTTCGAGACTCTAACCAAAACAGCCCAACTAGTTCAAGAGGCCATAGTGGCTAAAAAAGTCACTACCACATCTACAATTGAAGACAAGGCTCTAAGCCTTTAATTTTCTCAACAAGCTGTCGGATACCTGGGGCGATGAGGTCGCGTTTGATTGGCTCCCGAAACCAAGCCGCAGCCTTAGAATCTTTTTCGTTGTAATAAGCTTGAGTTTTTTGAAGGGCACGCGCCATCACGCCTTCCCAATCAGAGAGAAAGCGCCAGATTTTGCACAACTCTGCTCTTTACGAAACGTCCAAAACCGTTACTGATAGGGCTTGGAGAGGTGCTAGAGTGGTCGAATGGGGCGGTCTCGAAAACCGTTGAGTTTTGGGGGCTGTAAAATCGGCGCCACGGTTTGGAAACTACCTGTAACCTATTGATGTTATTAGGCCAGTTTCGGACATTTTCTCCAAACCATATTCCGTCAAGCATTTGTTTTGATAGAGAAAATAAGCACTTGCCCCTCGGTCTCCAAAACCGTAGGTCGAGGGTCAGAACCCTTCTGCCCCTGCCATCTAATTGGCCACTGTATAACGCTGCATGGTTTGCGTTTTGGTATGGATTTCCCGAAGAACGATCATCTGGCTCAATTGATCGGGTGTCCGCTTTGAGCCTTCAGCAGACCTTAGAACTTTAGTCACAGAGTGAATAATGTTTACATTTGATGATGTCCGTTTCTGATCCATAATAGACAACAAGGGTTTGCTTGATCGTGCGGTATTTCCTGTGCGCATATCAATTGTTACTTGCGTGCCAGACAACCAAGAACATTTGCCAGAATTCGAGCTGCGGTAAAGGCCGCTGTTCCGTCCGGATCTCGTTCTGGTACAAATTCAATCAAATCAAAGGCAACAAGCCTGAATTTCTTAGTTACTGCATCGATCAGATCGATCGATTGAGTGTAAGATAACCCTCCGGGCGCCGTCGCCATTACTGCAGGCATTATGCTCGGATCTAATGCGTCACAATCCAGAGTAATCATACAATTGGCATCACTTTTCAGATGCCTCAATACAGCTTCTCTTCCGTCTCGATGAAGTTCTCTGGCTGTTACAATTTTTGCTCCCCAGTCTCTTGCAATTTTGACTTCCGCACGGCGTGCCGACCCTAGTCCGCGAATGCCAACTTGAATAATATTCTCAACATGATCCAGTTCAGATGCTCGTCTCATAGCGCTGGAAAATCCCATAGGTTCGCCGCGACGCTCATCTCGCCAATCAATATGGGCATCAATTTGAATTATTGTCAGCGGACCAAGGGATTTCAGTCCTTCGATGAATGGAATAGGGGTGGAATCATCTCCACCAATCATTACGGGAATTGCACCACTATCAACTATTTGAGTGGTTGCCTCTCTAATCAGATGCCTGTTGTTGCTTCCGTCCAAAGGTGAAGTTTTGAGATTGCCGGCATCGGCGACAGTAAATTTTCCGTCTCCCAGCAGTGGGCCATCCAAATCAAAGTCCCAATGATCCAGCCACCGAGCATCTTCTTCCAAGGCACACCGTAATGTGTCCGGCGCGCCAGCATATTGCTCATTATCGATATCGCGATAGGGGGTTCCATGCGGTGCGCCAAAAACAACTAAATCCGCATCTGTAATATCAGCTTCTTTATCGGCTCCGATAAATGGAATCTTCACTGGATCAAACATTGTTGGCATCGAGACTCTTGCTCCAATTAGTTTTTAAGTGAACAATGTTACCATTAACGCACTGTGCTAACAAATACATGAAGCTATTGTATGATGGCAATTTCGGCTTCTGGCACATAGCAAACCTACAGAAGATGTTGTGGTTTTGATTTTTTACAAATCTGGACTTGTCACTTTGTCCGCAGTGCCGTCATCAGAGTGAATTTTGAAAGGTCTGCTATCTTTAGGGCCGATTCTACGTGGTGCTAAATGCGATGGTTCTAGGTCTTGGCACTCATAGCAGCTGTGGTTTCAGGTTTGCCGCTTATGCCGAGTTTCCACCAGATCGCTGCATGGCTTTTTCCAGAATTGGGAAAATGGCCGGATCCAGAGTTTGTGCAACGTTGAAGCGTAGATATCCGCTGGCTGCTTGGGTGAGGCTAAATGCGTTGCCTGGAGCCAGAACGAGACCATCGGTTATGGCGCTACGCGCTACGTCGGCTGCATCCAAACCATCGGGGAGTTGGCACCATAAAAACATGCCTGCATTGGGTTCGATCCAAGGGGTGAGGCCGATGGTTTTTAGTTTGGTGCTTACCTTGCCCATGGAGTCAGCAAGGCGGGTGCGCAGGCCGCGAATGTGTCTGCGATATGTGCCGTCTTGCAGCAATGCCAGTACCAGTTCTGCCGAGAATGAGCCGCCGCCAAAGGAAGTTGCGAGTTTGAGGTCTACCAATTCTTCAATCCAGCCGGGCCGGGTTGCGATGAAGCCGCATCGAGCCGCGGCTGACAGGGTTTTGGAGAAGCTGCCGATATGAATAACGCGATCCAGAGCATCGAACGCCGCCAGACGTGTTGCTGGTTCTTGCTCGAAATCAGCGAAGATATCGTCCTCAATGATAAGCAGATCGTGCAACTCAGCAAGTTTCAAAACGCGATGGGCAATTGCGGGTGACAGAGTTGCGCCGGTTGGGTTGTGAATTGCTGAATTGGTGATGTAGAGGCGTGGGGAATGTTCTGTGAGGGTCTGTTCGAACAGGCTCAAATCTGGGCCGGTGGGCGTATAGGGCACGCTGATAACTTTGACTTGATGGGCCCGCAGCATGGCATGGAAGTTGAAATAGCATGGATCGTCAACGAGAACAGTATCGCCGGGTTCGATCAAAAACCGGCACAATAGGTCAATTGCGTGTGTCCCTGATTCCGTCAGCATGATTTGCTGAGTGGGTGCTTCAATTCCGCGGTCGGCCAAGCGGCGCGACAAAAGCTGTCTCAATGCGGGCAGGCCGTGTGGTGTACTGTAGTCCGTCAAATTGGTCTGTTCATTGCGTGCTAATGACCGCAAAGCGCGGCGAATATCTGTTTCAGGCATCCATGATGCGGGCAGCCAACCGCACCCCGGTTTCAAAAGGTTGTTATCCCCATTAAGCGATTGCCGTGTCACCCAGAGCGGGTCAATCTCCCGATCACGGCGAGGGCTGGTATCGGCAAGGGAGAAGGGCGGTAAATGCCCGGCGATATAAAAACCTGAACCCGGTCGTGATTGTATAGCACCCTCGGCCACGAGGCGCTCATAAGCATCGACGACCGTGGATTTTGATATTTGCATCCTTTCGGCAAGACTGCGGATCGATGGCAGTTTAACCCCCGGCGCTGTTTGGCGGCTGGCAATCTGCTTGCGAATGGCCGTCATCACTTGCGCAACAAGCGTGCCTTTTACCGTTCGGTCAATGTCTGATGTGTCCATCTGTATCATCCAATTTCCAGTACAATTTATTCATATTGTACTGATCTGTTTCTGGCAAATGTCAGATGAATTTGTTCTTGTCGATGCTGTATGGGACATGCAAGAATTGCTGTACCGATCCTTAATCAGGGAAGCATGCCATGGATGATGAAACTGATATCGAGGCTGCGCGCCGATGGTTTGCGCAGGACATAAAGGAAGTTGCGCCGGTGGTGCATAATCAGCGTATTGTGGATGCTTTTGCATCTGTTCCACGCGAACAATACCTTGGCGATGGCCCGTGGGGGATACATTCTCGCCTAGGCATTGGAGCGATACATCAAAGCGCAACGTCCAGCCCTTTGCACGTATACCATGATGTATTGATCTCCATTGATCAGGCTTCGGGCATCAATAACGGGCTGCCATCTTTGTGGGGTCGTGTTTTTGACAATTTGAACATTGAACCGGGAGATGTTGTTCTTCAAGTTGGGGCTGGCACTGGTTATTATACGGCGATACTTGCTGAATTGGTCACGTCTAAAGGTCGTGTGATTGCCTATGAAATTGAGGGTAATCTGGCGAAGCAGGCAAAGGAGAATTTGCAGCATTATGCTCAGGTTGAGGTTGTAAGCGGCGATGCGACCGAAGCGAAGGACTTGCCCCAAGTTGATATCGTCGTAGCATGCGCAGGGGTAACCCATGTGCCATTGCTGTGGCTGGATCATTTATCGGACACTGGCCGGATGGTGTTGCCGGTTACGGGTGGAAATCAATGGGGATTCTTGATGCATTTGGCGCGTGATGGGGATGATTTTCCGATAAAATCGCTTGGCCCATGTGGCTTTTATCATTGTGCTGGAGCGCGGCTGGATGGGGAAGAGCAAACGCTCAGTGAGGCGTTGAAACTGTCTAATGGCGGGGCGCCGCGCCGAGGCTATTATCACTTGGGCCAGCCTGACGATCAGGACGGGCAGGTGTGGGTGATTGGGCAATCCTATTGGATAACTCACGAATAAATTGTCAAAACTTTCTGTGTTCCGCACGACAATGAAATTTAACTGTACTGTTCATCAGGCCATTACAGTTTATCCCCGCTGCATTGAATTGTCTCTGGAGCAATTGCATGCCTCAATCATATTGCTTCTGAAAAGGAGTTCGGGATGACTGAGGCAAAAAGTGGCTGGGTTTACGGTTTTATTGGCGTTGCAATTTTCAGTGGTTCGCTGCCAGCGACGCGGATGGCCGTCGCGGACTTTGATCCTGTTTTTCTGACGATTGCGCGCGCTGTGATCGCGGGTGTTGTGGCGGCGGCTCTTCTTGTCCTTCTTCCCCAAAGGCGTCCGGAACGAAGTGATCTTACCTCGTTGTTTATTGTGGCGCTTGGGGTTGTGGTCGGCTTTCCGTTGCTAACGGCATTGGCTTTGCAACATATCACCTCGGCTCACTCAATTGTTTTCATCGGGCTATTGCCGCTTTCGACTGCAATTTTTGGTGTGCTTCGTGGCGGCGATCGTCTACGTCCAGCTTTCTGGGTGTTTTCGGTTGTGGGCAGTGTTCTTGTTGCCGGGTTTGCTCTGACGCAAGATTTATCGGCGTCGTGGACAGGGGATATGCTCATGTTTGCTGCTATTATCATCTGCGGCTTGGGTTATGCAGAGGGCGGGAAGCTGTCGCGAAAACTTGGGGGCTGGCAGGTCATCTCATGGGCACTTGTTCTGTCCCTGCCGGTAATCGTGCCCCTGGCGATATATATGATGCCCGCAAGTTTTGCAGACGTTAGTCGACCTGCATGGATGGCGCTTGCCTATGTATCTTTGTTCAGCATGCTTATCGGCTTTGTGTTCTGGTATCGTGGGTTGGCGCAGGGGGGAATTGCTGCCGTTGGGCAACTTCAATTGTTGCAGCCTTTTATGGGTTTGATGTTGGCCGCAACCTTGCTTGACGAAGAGGTTAGCATGTCCATGGTGGCTGTCAGTGTTGCGGTGATTGCGTGTGTCATCGGCGCGAAAAAATTCGGACAATCACCGCCGATACTTAAGTCCGCTCCTGATACAAAATCCACAACGGGTTGAACGTCTGTTATCCAGCGGCAAGGCCTTCTGGCATTTCGCAATTTCTATTCAAATAGAAAATACCGGGCTATGCCGTAGGTATATAAAACACTGAATAAGATGTTGATGTATTTCAGTTGTCGTTCCGTATGCAGCCATGCGCAATAGACCCAAATCAAACAAAATGGCAGGCTCAAAAACATCGTGTAGGGATACCAGTTTTGGATGATGCCGATGGCGCTTATGACGCCCAGAACCAAAGCAATCCATTTTAGTTTTTGTTCGTGGTCGGACAGACGAAATGTGTGCATTTATAACCGATCTGTTTTTTAAAAAATATTGGGGTTTAGTTCCGATTCAAAACGAAACTTGCTGCCACATTACAATCATTTTCAGTTCTGGCAATAGATGTTTATGACGCGATATTCGTATGAAATTGCAGGCTGGTGATGATCCATTCTGGATTGCCTGTTGATTTGCATCTTCATATAATTAATATGTAAACTATCTTATAAAATGAAATCGCGCATTGTTGTGCTGAGAGGGTGAAATGAAGATTGAGTCTGGAGCCGTGGCTTATGTTTCTGGTGGTGGATCGGGTATTGGTCGCGGAATTGCGATGAATTTGGCGGAACTTGGGGTTCGTGTGGGAGTTGTTGATATCCTTGAAGCGGATGCTATTCAAACGGTTGCTCTGATTGAAGAAAAAGGCGGACAAGCGATCGCTATTGAGGCGGATGTTTCGGACGCCGCTGCTACCGAGGCTGCTGCCGATAAGCTTGAAAGCGCATTGGGCGCCGTTTCCATCGTTTGTAACAATGCAGGTGTTGCCATGCATGGTGTTCCGATGCACGAAATCAAAACTGCGGATTGGGATTGGGTGATTGGCGTTAATATTTACGGTATTATTCATGGCATTCAAACCTTCGTACCGCGCCTGCTTGAACTGGGAAAGCCTGCCCACATCGTCAACACCGCTTCAATTGGTGGGTTTCAGGTGAATGCGGGCTTTTTGACCGGGGCCTATTCCATGACCAAATTTGCAGCTCTTGCCTTGACTGAAGGATTGCAGAACGAATTGGCTGATAGCAATATCGGCGTATCTGTTCTGGCACCTGCTGCGGTTGATTCAGGCTTTCACTTGGCCGAGCGTAGTCGTCCTGAACGTTTCGGTGGCCCGTATGTTCGCCCTGAAAATCATTTTATGGGTGATATCATCAAGGACAGCACCCAACCCCATGAAATCGGAGCACATGTGGTGCAGGCGATATTGAATGACAAATTCTACATATTTACCCACCCAGAGACCAAACAGTGGCTGGAAGAGCGTCATGCTCGTATTATTGGGGCGTTTGATTAGAATTTTATCGTTTGTTATCAAGGTTTAAGAACCAAGCTGTTTATCTGAATATTCAGGTCTCTGCGTTATAAAATGCGCATAATGTTTGAGAAAATGGACTGGGAACATGACAGCTTATAGCCAGAATAACACGATAGAAAATACATCCATATCCAGCGTGGGAGTAGGTGATATTCTATCAAAACGCCGACCAATCTGGATTTTGGTATCAGCTATTTTCTGCGCGGCGATGATCGTTATTTCCCCGGGGCTGAGCTTTGTAACAGTTTTGGTGTTTGCTCTATCCCTTTCCTATGTACTGGCAGCAATCTTCAGGCCGGACAAGGTCGGTGCTGGCACCAAATTCTATCCGTTGGCGGGTGTTTCGCTTGCAGCATCGTTGCTTTGGATCGCTTTCCATGCCGGTGCCAATGCAACACAAATGCTCGGTCTGGCAAATAGTGGGCTGTTCATAACGTTTGCGATCTCGACTGCAATTTTTGCGGGTCTGATTATCGGGGAATTTGCGATGGCTATCGCAATGCAGCTATTTATTTCAAGAAACCGTCACGTAGCCTTGCAGGTGTCGGTGGCGGTCAATTCCAAATATGCGGAACTATTTGCCAAAGTTCGATAGAGCTTTTCAATCGAATAAAACGCCGTTCAAGTTATTTACTTGATGGCCGTTGCTTGTTGAGGGTCTAATTAAGACTGAAATTGAATAATATTATGGGTATTACTAACCGTAATTTTAGCAAGACTTTTCCAAATCTTTAGGATGGGTATTAAGCTCTCATAAGTTCTCCGGTGTGTGATGACAAACAACCCACAAGGCATGTTCGGCGCATGTTTGTTTGGATTTCCCATCATTCATTATCTGTGTATGGTGTCTGTGCTGGCTGAAATTCAGCCAAAAATAATCATGTTTAGTTGGCACAGGAGATATCAATGACGAACAAATTAACCAGAAGAAATTTCAATATTCTCGCTGCAACAGGTGCGGGCGCTATGGCGCTTGGCGTGTCTGGAGCCCATGCCGCGACCATTAAAGTTGCGGGCATTTACACCCAGCCAATCCAGCAAAAATGGGATGCAAGACTGCATCAGGCGCTGGTTGCTTCAAAGGATGCTGGAGAGATCGAATATGTGTTTTCGGAAAAGGTATCCAACACTGATTATATCCGCGTTTTGCGCGAATATTGCGAGAGCGGCGTGAAGCTGATTGTTGGCGAAGCATTTGGTATCTCAAAAGAAGCCCGCAAAGTTGCCGATGAATATCCAGAGATTGCTTTCCTCATGGGCGATCCGTTCGATAAACACGGCAAAAACTTCTCGGTTTTTGACAATTTCATCCACGAACCTTGCTATTTGATGGGTATTCTTGCCGGTTCCATGACTAAAACCAATAAAATTGGTCTTGTGGGCGGCTATCCGATTGGCGAAGTGAACCGTCTGTTCCATGCGTTCATCAATGGTGCGAAATCGGTTAATCCCGATGTGCAGTTCAAGGTCAACTTCATCGGCTCATGGTATGATCCGCCAAAAGCTAAAGAAGCTGCTTTCGCGCAGGTCGAAGCCGGTGTTGATATCCTTTATGCAGAACGCGCAGGCGTTGTGGATGCGGCACGCGAAAAAGGCATTTTGGCATTCGGCAATGTGAATGACATGAACAAGGAAGAAAACGGCAAAGACGTTGTGGTTGCTTCTGCCCTTTGGCATATGGAAAGCGCTATCAATAACGCGATTGCGCAGGTTAAAGCGGGTACGTTTGCTGCTGAAAACTACAAGGAATGGACCATGATGCAAAAAGGCGGGGCTAGTCTTTCGCCTTATTATGAGTTTGACAGCAAAATTCCGGCTGATGCAAAAGCTTCCGTTGAGAAAATCAAAGCTGATATTCTCTCAGGTGCCTATGTGGTTGAAATCAACGACGAAGAACCTAAATCCACTTACTAGGTTTTGTTATGCCGGTTCTTGAACTCAGCCACATCACAAAGCGCTTTGGTGCTTTGGTGGCCAATGATGATATCTCGCTCTCTTTGGAAGAAGGCGAGGTGCTTGCTTTGTTGGGCGAGAATGGTGCTGGTAAAACAACCTTGATGAATATCCTTTTCGGCCACTATGTGGCCGATGAGGGCGAGATTAGAATAGCTGGCGAACGATTGGTTCCCGGTCAGCCGGAGGCGGCAATTGCTGCTGGTATCGGCATGGTGCATCAGCATTTTACTCTGGCCGATAATTTGAGCGTGCTGGAAAATATCATCCTTGGAACCCAGTCGTTGTGGTCACTCAAAAGCAATATGACGCAGGCGCGGGCAAAGCTGGTGCAGATGTCGGAAGAGTTTGGCCTGATCGCTGATCCTGATGCGGAAGTTGGTACTTTGTCGGTTGGTGAGAAGCAGAGGGTGGAAATTCTCAAGGCGCTCTACCGTGATGCAAAAATTTTGATTTTGGACGAGCCAACGGCTGTTCTGACTCCGCAGGAGAGTGACGACTTATTCGTTACTCTCAAAAGTTTGACGGCCAAGGGATTGGCGATCATTTTCATTTCCCACAAATTACACGAAATTCTGGCCAATGCGGATAGGGTGGCGGTTTTACGCCGTGGGGCAATTGTTGCCACCGTTGATGTGAAAGATGCCGATCGAAATTCTCTGGCTGAAACCATGGTTGGGGAAAAAGTTGTTCGGCCTAAATTGACAGCGTTTTCTCCGGGCAAGCCTGTTCTGACGCTCAATCAAATTTGTGTGGCGGGTCCGTCCGCCGAGCCGCTTCTAAAAGACATTGATATGAGCGTTCGCGAACATGAAATTCTCGGTATTGCTGGCGTTGCGGGTAATGGCCAGAGCGTGTTGGCCGATCTTCTATCCGGGCTAGTTGATGCAGAAGCTGGCTGGGTTGAATTGCTTGGCGAGAAAATGCAGAAGTTTTCAGCGGCGCAGATTATTGAAAAGGGTGTGGGGCGTATTCCTGAAAACCGCAACACTACCGGTGTGATCGGGGAAATGGCAATTTGGGAGAACGTCATTTCCGAGAGCCTTCGCAGCGAGAATATCTCGAAATTCAATTCTATCATCAGCAAGCCAAATGCGATCAAGCAAGCGGAACTGCTTATCAAACAATTTGACGTGCGCTGCGATGGGCCTTTGGCGCAAACCGGATTGCTATCTGGTGGTAATATCCAGAAGTTGATACTGGCCCGTGCGTTATCTGCTGAACCGAAATTCATTCTTGCCAATCAACCGGTTCGCGGGTTGGATGAGGGCGCGATCGCCTATGTGCAAACTCAGTTGTTGGCTGCGCGTGAACGTGGCGCGGGTATCTTGCTGATATCGGAAGACCTTGATGAGTTGCTGTCCTTTTGCGACCGGGTTGCGGTGATGTGTGACGGGCATCTCAGCCCGAGTTTTGAGATTGGCTCCAAAACCATCGCTGAAATCGGTCTGATGATGGCTGGGGATTTTATTCAAGAGCAGCGGAGCATGGCTAATGCAAATTGAACCCCGCGAACATATGTCCGCATGGCGGGTGGGTTTTGCCCCGGTTTTTGCCGTATTTGCCACCCTTGCCATTTGCGCTGTTCTGATCGTCTGGGCTGGTGCGCCGGTGATTGAATCCTATCAACTGTTGTTCAAGGGAGCTGTTGGTTCGCGGTTTGCGCTGAATGAGACCATCACCCGTTCTATACCTCTGATTTTCACCGGTCTTGCGGTCGCTGTGGCCTTTAAAGCCAAGTTTTATAATATCGGTGCCGAGGGGCAACTTTATTGCGGCGCACTGGCTGCTACCTATTTTGGCTCCGGATTGGTGACCTTGCCTCCGGTTTTGATGATCCCGTTTTTGATGCTGGTGGGAGCTATTGCTGGTGGCGTGATCTTGATCCTGCCGGTGCTTTTGAAAACCCATATGAAAGTGGATGAGGTTGTTACCACGCTTCTGCTCAACTTTATCATATTGCTGTTTGTAAGTTATCTGCTTGAAGGGCCATGGAAAGATCCGATGTCGATGGGCTGGCCGCAGGCAAAATCTGTCATAGATGAAGGCATTTTGCCGCCGCTCTTTGCCAAGGGGCGTTTGCATATGGGGCTGTATTTTGCATTGGGTGCTGCGTTCCTTGTCTGGGCGCTGATGCGTTTCACCATTTGGGGCTATGAGATCAAGGCGGCAGGATTAAATGCTATCGCAGCGGCGTTCTCCGGCATCAATGTCAATAAAACCATCATCCGTACCGCCATGATCAGTGGTGGTCTGGCGGGTATGGCGGGTGTTAGCGAAGTGGCTGGCCTCAAGGGTTATCTCACCCTCGATCTATCGCCGGGCTTTGGTTATACGGGCATCGCCGTTGCCATGCTGGCGCGCCTACATCCGCTGGCTGTGGTGCCTGCAGCCCTGTTCCTGTCGGGCATCTATGTGGGTTCCGGCAGTATGAGTAGAGCTGTGAACATTCCTGCTTATATTTCCGATGTGATTGTTGGCATGTCTGTGCTGGCCATATTGGTTGCGGTGATGTTCAGCCAATACCGCATTAAGTGGAGAAGCTGATATGCTGGAACTGTTTGAAATCCTGCTCACCACTGGTTTTTGGGCCGCGACCATCCGCATTGCCAGCCCGTTGATTTTTGGCACGCTGGGGGAATTGATCTGCGAACGGGCAGGGGTGTTAAACCTCGGCATTGAAGGCATCATGACCATCGGCGCTATGGCCGGGTGGATGTGGGTTTATCAGGGCGGCGACTTATGGGGCGGGGTGATGTTTGCCGCCAGTGTTGGTGCGATTTTCGGCCTGCTGCATTCGATATTTACGGTATATCTGGGACTGTCGCAGCATGTGACCGGCATTGGTATTACGTTGTTTGGCTCGTCGCTCAGCTATTTCGTTTATCGGATGCTGTTGCCTTCGGCCTCCACGCCGCCGAAGATCACCGCGTTTCAGACCTATAAAATTCCTTATCTATCGGACATACCAATCGCTGGCGAAGCGCTGTTTTCGCAAACGCCCATGACCTATCTGGCATTTTTGACCGTGCCGGTGGTTTGGTACATTTTGCAACGTACACCGGTTGGTCTTGCTGTTCGTATGGCTGGTGAGAATCCAGTTGCAGTTGAAGCGCAGGGCATTGATGTTCTGGCTATTCGTACCGGAGCTGTGGTTGTCGGCAGCGCTTTGATGGCCATTGGCGGTGCGTTCATCACCATGTCGGCCTTTGATGCGTTCTTCTTTGGCATGATCAACGGGCGCGGCTGGATTTGTGTGGCGCTGGTGATTTTTGCCTCTTGGAGGCCGGGAAAAGCGCTGATGGGCGCGATGCTGTTTGCCGGGCTTGAAGCGTTTCAGGTGCGTGCCCAACAGATTTCGGGTGCTGCCATCATTCCCTATCAATTTTATCTCATGTTGCCTTACGTGTTGTCGATCATCGCGATGATCATCATGGCGCGAAAAGCCAAATACCCTCAGGCCTTGCTGGTTCCGTTCCGGCGCGGCGAACGGGTCTAGGAATTATTATGTTCGATCTTCTTATTAAAAACGCCACATTAGCCGACGCAAAAACGCAAGTTTCCATCGCGATCAAAGATGGGAAAATCGTTGATGTTGGCCCAAGGGTTGAGGGCGAAGCGCTGGAGGCCATCGATGCAGATGGCAATCTGGTAACCCCGCCTTTTATCGATCCGCATTTCCACATGGATGCGACTTTGTCGCTCGGTATGCCTCGTCTCAATGAAAGCGGCACTCTGCTGGAAGGTATTGCGCTTTGGGGGGAACTTAAGCCTCATCTCACCATCGAAGCGTTGAAACAGCGCGCCCACGCGCTGGCTAAATGGTCGATTGCCAAGGGGACGTTGGCCATTCGCAGCCATGTGGATACCAGCGATGAAAGCCTGATGGCGGTGGAAGCGCTGCTGGAGGTCAAAAAGGAAATTGCCCCGTGGATTGATATGCAATTGGTGGCTTTCCCGCAGGATGGTTATTTCCGCTCAAAGGGTGCTGTCGATAATCTGGCCCGTGCGCTTGATATGGGCGTTGATGTGGTTGGCGGAATTCCACATTTTGAACGCACCATGGCCGATGGTGCAGCTTCCGTCACCGCCCTTTGCGAGATTGCTGCGGAGCGCGGCTTGCTGGTGGATATGCATTGCGACGAGACCGATGATCCTATGTCGCGCCATATCGAAACGCTGGCCTATGAGACAAAGCGCCTTGGGCTTGAGGGCAGGGTGGCCGGTTCCCATCTCACATCGATGCATTCCATGGATAATTACTATGTATCCAAACTGTTGCCGCTGATTGCGGAAGCTGAAATCACTGCCATTCCCAATCCGCTGATCAACATCACCTTGCAGGGGCGCCACGATAGCTATCCCAAACGGCGCGGTATGACCCGCGTTAAAGAGATGCAGGAGATGGGCATTAACGTGGCGCTTGGCCATGATTGCGTGATGGACCCGTGGTATTCCATGGGCAGCCACGACATGCTGGAGGTGGCTCATATGGCGGTGCATGTGGGGCAGCTAACGGGTGTTAGTCAGATGAAATCCATGTTCAAGGCCGTGACCGAGAACTCGGCCAAAGTCATGCATCTGGAAGGCTACGGGCTGGAAACTGGCTGCAATGCCGACATGGTTATCCTGCAAGCCAAAGACGAATTGGAAGCAATCCGTCTGCGCCCCGCAAGGCTATTCGTCATTCGCCGTGGTAAGGTGATTAGCAAAACCGAGCCGGTTGTGGCCAAAGTAGATTTGGATGGGGCCGTGCATGAGGTCACCTTTCAAAGATGATTGGCCAAAGGTGATCGGTTGAAATTCCGGATACTCAATTACAAAAAATATCGCCCATATAAGAGAAAAAACGGGATTGCCGGCACCAGCGGTATGGATATCCACAGCGAAGCAGTTTCACCCACTCCAATACCCACCAAAATATTTCGGAACAAGATTATAAAGAAAAACCATAACAAACTGACGATGCCGATAACTGGGTAACTCATTCGAAATTATACCTTCCATATGCTGTAATCAAAGATTACGCAGATTGTAATAAATTTGCCTTAAGCAGGTAATCTGGATGCCTGAAAAATAGTGACGGCGGGCGGATACTAAACCCGACCTCAGGAAATTGGAACAAAAGTATAGAAATTACTTGTCCACATATACCAATTAACAAGTTCAGGTTTAGCCATAATTGTAGTATAGGTTAATTTCCGGCAGATATTTTCTGCCATAGGAGGGATATGGATATTCGTATTGGTCATTCAATTGGTCAATACTTGACGTAATGTTGAGGCGTCACTGATAATCCTGACTTATTAACTCAGCATATTTGTGAAAGCGGGAGGTTTTACATGGTTAAGTTTACTGTCAACAATGTCGCGAAAGAATTCGACGGCGATATGGATACACCACTATTGTGGTTCATCCGTGATGAGCTGGGTTTGCCCGGCACCAAATTTGGTTGCGGCGCGGGTCTTTGCGGTGCGTGCACCGTGCATGTGGATGGGGTCGCGGTACGATCCTGCCAGACCAGTGTGTCGCAAGCCGCTGGCAAATCCATCACAACAATCGAAGGTTTGAGCGAAGACGGTAATCATCCTGTGCAAGTGGCATGGCGTGATCAGAATGTGCCACAATGTGGTTTCTGTCAGTCCGGCCAAATCATGCAGGCGGTATCCTTGCTGACTGAAAATCCTAATCCAACGGATGCGGAAATTCAGGCGGGCATGGAAGGCAATATCTGTCGGTGTGGCTGTTATCAGCGCATCAATTCTGCCGTCAAACAAGCCTCGACGGGAGTTTAATCATGTTACATATGAACAAATACAATGCTGCTAATCCGTCTGAGGATGCTGGCGTTTCAATCATCCAGAATGTTAGTCGTCGTTCGCTGCTTGCGGGCATTACCGGCTTTGCTGTTGCCATACAGGTTATGCCTGCCATGGCGCTGGACCCATATCCTCATGCGGGAACGTCCATGCCAAATGGCGTGGTCAATAATCCGCATGCGTTCGTTTCGATTGATAAAGATGGCACAATCACCATCATGGCGCATCGCTCCGAAATGGGGACTGGTTCCAGAACCACGCTTCCGATGATCGTTGCTGATGAGATGGATGCCGATTGGGATCAGGTCAAAATCGTGCAGGCTGAGGGCGACGAGAAAAAATACGGCAACCAGAATACCGATGGTAGCCGTTCGCTTCGTCACCACATTCAGCCCATGCGCGAAATTGGCGCTTCCGTTCGCTACATGCTTGAACAAGCCGCCGCTAAGGTTTGGGATACTGATATTTCCAATGTGCGGGCTGTTAATCATCAGGTGGTTCACAAAACGCTGGGTAAACGCCTCGGCTATGGTGACTTGGCCGAAGCTGCAATGGGGCTGGACGTACCTGCTCGTGAAAACCTTCGTTTTAAAGACGAGAAGGAATTCCGTTATATCGGCAAGGGTGCCGTACAGATTTATGATCTGCATGATATCACTACCGGTAAGGCGGTTTACGGTGCTGATGTCGGTCTGCCGGGTATGAAATACGCAGTTATTGCGCGTTCGCCTGCTGTTGGTGCAATTGTAAAATCTGTGAATGATAAAGCAGCTCTGGCTGTTGCCGGTGTTGAAAAAATCGTGATGATCCCGGTTGCAGGTCTTGGTTCCAAGTTCAAGCCAAAAGGCGGCGTTGCGGTTATTGCTAAGAACACATGGGCAGCCATTAAGGGCCGCGATGCACTCGAAATCGAGTGGGACCTTGGCGAGCATGGTTCGTTCAATACAGCCGATTACGAGAAGGAGCTTCGTGCTTCGGCCAATGCGCCGGGTTCATCTGTCCGCTCGCAGGGCGATGCCGATGGTACCCTTGAAAGCGCTGCAAAAGTGTTCACTGTCGAATATTACCAGCCCCATCTGGCCCATGCGCCCATGGAGCCACCGGCAGCGATTGCAAACTATGCCGATGGCAAACTGGAAATATGGGCACCGGTACAAAGCCCTTATACGGCGCGTACCGATACGGCCGAATATGTCGGTTTGAAGGAAGAGGACGTACGCGTAAACGTCACGCTTCTGGGCGGTGGTTTTGGCCGCAAGTCCAAGGCTGATTTTGCTACCGAAGCTGCGTTTCTTTCCAAGGAAGTTGGCGCGCCGGTTCGTGTTCAATGGACTCGTGAAGATGATATCCAGCACAGCTATTACCACACTTCATCGGTTGAAAAAATCGACATTGGTCTTAATGCCGATGATAAGGTAATTGCGTGGCGTCATCGCAGTGCTGCTCCGTCATTCCTTTCAACCTTTGCTCCTGATGCTGGTGTTCAGCACCCGGTGGAAATCGGTATGGGTTTGGAAAACTTGCCCTATGAGATTGAAAACATCTCAGCCGAGCAGTGCAAGGCTATGGCTCATACGCGGGTTGGCTGGTATCGTTCGGTATCCAATATTCCTCGTGCATTTGCGGTGCAATCGGCAACGGCTGAATTGGCTCATGCATTAGGCAGGGACCAGAAGGAATTCCTATTAGAGTTGATCGGTTCTGATCGTAATCTCGACTGGGAGAAAAACGGTCTGCCGCAGGCTTATTGGAATCAGGGCGAACCCTATGACGAGTTCCCCTTTGATACAGCGCGCCTGAAAGCTGTGCTGAATACGGTTGCGGAAAAAGCAGGCTGGGGCAAGGAATTACCCAAAGGCGAAGGGCTAGGCATAGCGGTTCATCGCAGCTTCGTTTCCTATGTGGCAACGGCGGTGCATGTGAAAGTGGTTGATGGCAAACTAACTGTGCCGGAGGCCCATGTGGCAATCGACGCTGGCTATGTGGCAAACCCCGAGCGCGTGCGCAGCCAGATGCAGGGCGCTTGCGTCTTCGGCATGACGGTTGCGATGTATTCAGGCATTACGTTTGAAGATGGCGCGGTTCAGGAAGGCAATTTCCACGACTATGAAATGACGCGGAATTCCAACTTCCCGACTACCGTCCATGCGCACATCACCGACCACCCGTTCGAAGTTCATGCAACGGGCGTCGGCGAGCCGGGAGTGCCACCTTTCATTCCGGCACTAACCAACGCAATCTTCAACGCCACTGGCCAACGCATTCGCAATTTGCCGATTGGTGATCAGCTGAAAGCGTAATGGTTTAGTTGAGATTTGAGTTTGAAACCGGCGTGGGAGACTTCGCCGGTTTTGTTTTAATTAGCAGGTTTGCTGAGGAGAACCGCCGACTTTACAATATCTTAAAGCGTCTGGGGTATTTTTACGTGGATTTATCGAAGGCTACAACGCGAGATATTGTGTGACAGATATTGCCCAAAGTGTTGAACTTACCCAACGCGCTGCCAGCGGTTATAAACCTGTATCCTCATGGTTTTTTCCACACCCTTTGGCCTGGATTGTCTGTGCTATATTGGTTGTGGTGGAAATAATCTGGATACCGCTCGCCGGTTTCAGCCTCACCTTTGGGGCCAGCTGGGTTGAGTTTGTATTTTTCGCCGGTTTGTTGGTCGCTGCCGCAGTTCTGTCGCATCGCGATCAAGACAGGCTGGCAATTCTCGGTTTTACAATTGCATTTTTCTTCTTTTTCGGGAAGCAAGCCAATGTGCTGAATTACTTGGCTCACGCGCTGGGTTTTCCATGGGCCGATGCTCGTCTGGCGCAGATGGAAAGCGTTATGGGGTTCGATTGGTTAGCCCATCTGGCTTGGATTAACAGTCATCCGACCATCGTGAATATTCTACAGCAATCCTACGATATGTTGCATTTTTTCACCATTTTGACCGGGGCAACCTTGCTGCTGCTGGGGAAAATGGAAAGACTGCGCGAATTTGCCATGCTATTTGCCATCTCCATGATGATAACCATCGTTATAGGGGCACTTGTTCCTGCCGGGGGAGCATATCATTTCTACCAACCAGCTGCAGAACTACATGCCAATATTGCTCCTCATTCGGGCAGATTTTTCCTCATTCATCTGCTGCCTGTCCATGATGGAACCATGAAATATATTGAGATGGATCACATTACGGGGCTGATAACGTTTCCCTCTTACCACATGGTAATGGCGCTGCTTATGACATGGGTGACACGGCGCACATTGGCTTTTCCGGTGTTTGTGATTTTCAACGTTCTAATGGCCTCAGCGATCCCGGTATTTGGCGGTCATTATCTGTCAGATATGATAGGCGGCATTGTAGTCGCGATATTCTCGGTGTGGATATATTACCGATGGTCAGGGCGAAAAATGGGTATGAAGGACGATGATTTGCCAATCGGGATACTTTGAAGTTGGGTTTAAAAATTACAGTTTCTCAATAATGTCCACGTCAACCAAGGTGTCCGTAATCTACGGATTGGTAGCCCGTAGAAATCGCAATGGTTTAGTTGTGATGTGAATTTGAAACCTGTGGGGAGACTTCGCAGGTTTTTTGGTGTTTAGTAAGAGGAAGTAGAATGAAGGGTAGGGAAATGAAAAAATACTTTTTTCGTGGAAACTTTGCTGGCTTCATAAGAAAATTTCATTCCGAATGCGGGAAATAATGTAACTCGGAGTGTTAGAATATTGTCTCTCTAGTTAGTCTTACTGGATTGAATTGAGAAAATTCACGATAAGCTGCAATTGTGCGTCACCAGTGATGATTGGTTCTCCAATAATCCCGTTACAAATTAGCCCAAATGTGAAGAGCTTGGCCAGATGTTTCAGCATTTTGATAAAATCCACCTCAAAGTAGCCCTGATAAGGGCATTCATCGTTCTTATACCTTCCTATTCCGTGGCCTACCTTACTGATAAAATGGTCTATGTCGTGCCCACATTAGCGGCAGCTGGATTTCTGGCAGCGTCCCTGAATATTGACAATTCTCAAGCACCGCTCAGAGTTGACGAAGAAGGCCCAGATGACGCGGAGGAGGACGGCAGTCAAGATTTGGCTCAACTCGACGGTGATGTGTAGCTTTCCTTGACCATGTTCATGTGCCCACCAAGGTGAATATGCTAATTATTACTTTCTATCAGCAAAAATATTCCCACAATCTCTACTGGCAAACGGCCTTCTCACAGTTTAATATCTCGCGCGAGGGGCTTGCGATATTGCATTCTAGTTATTCTTTGAGAGGAACATCATCATGGCATCATCACGTACAACGGACGGTCGGGGGCAGCTTTATGATAGTGTTCTTGATACCATCGGCAACACGCCCTGCATTCGCCTGAATAAAATGGCACCCGAAGGCGTTCGGGTCTATGTGAAGGCCGAGTTTTTCAATCCAGCTTCTTCTGTGAAAGATCGTTTGGCGATTTCCATTATCGAGGAAGCTGAGCGCAGTGGTGCTTTGAAGCCGGGGCAGACTGTGGTTGAGGCTACCTCTGGTAATACCGGCATCGGGCTGGCGATGGTTTGTGCTGCGAAGGGCTATCCACTGGTTTTGACCATGGCTGCTAGTTTCTCGGTGGAACGGCGTAAACTGATGCGGTTTCTTGGCGCGAAAGTTGTCCTGACACCGGCAGAAGCCAAGGGCTTTGGTATGTATCAAAAGGCTACCGAACTGGCGGAAGCCAATGGCTGGTTCCTTGCCAGCCAGTTTGAAACCGAAGCAAATGCCAAAATTCATGAAAATACCACCGCACGCGAAATCCTTGCTGATTTTAAGGGCGACAGTCTGGATTATTTCGTTTCCGGCTATGGCACTGGCGGAACAGTTACCGGTGTTGCGCGGGTTTTGCGTAAAGAGCGTCCTGATACAAAAATTATTCTGGCAGAACCTGCTAATGCTGGCCTCATCGGTAGTGGTCACGTTCAGGCGCGCAATGACAACAATTCGCCTGCTGAGAGCCATCCAGCGTTCAATCCGCATCCAATGCAGGGTTGGACACCGGATTTCATTCCTCACGTATTGCAGGAAGCCATCGATGATAATCTCTACGATGAGCTTATCCCGGTTGCCGGGCCTGATGGTCTGGCGACAGCGCGCGATCTTGCTCGAAAAGAAGGCATTTTCACCGGCATTAGCGCTGGCGCAACCGTTGCGGTAGCCCTGAAAATTGCCGAAACGGCAAAGCCCGGAACCGTAATTTTGGCTATATTGCCTGATACGGGCGAGCGCTATCTTTCTTCGCCACTGTTTGAGGGCGTCGAAGAAGAGATGAATGAGGAAGAGGTTGCTCTTTCAAATTCCACGCCAGGCTTTCACATGGGGTGACAATTGGGGAGGGATGTTTTACCTCCCGCCTTCATCTTTTTGGTGCGATAAACATCATCAATAAATTGGAAGATGGCGCGCAATCCATTTGCTTAAGAGCTTCAAGACAGACTAAGCGACTGAATCCACAGAATTCGGTCGCTTATAAAGTATTTGGAATGGGTAACTATCCCCTCAAAAGGCTTGTTTTGTAAGGAGTTTCAGCTTGACATAGACAGTCTTTCACTTACACGTAGCAAGTCCTGCCAAAGATCAACCGTAACTCTAGTTTTTGAAAAACATGAACGACTTTATTGATAATCTGTCGCGTAGAAATAAGTGGATCATTCTGCTTACGATTGACGTAGTAACAGTCGCTATCGCGTTTTATATTGCGTATGTATTACGGTTTGGCAGAGCTTTTGCTCTTGATGAACTTGAGAATTATTGGCTGGTGATGGTGCTCTTTATGTTCATCGGCGGCTTTTATGCGACCATACTTGGTCTGCCGAAAAACAAGATCCATGCGTTTGAAATACAAGGCGTTCAACGGATTGCCATTTGTTCTGTGATGCTGGCTCTCACGGCAATGAGTTTAAGCTTTTTGTCTGCTTCTTTTGCGCCGCGTTCCATTCCTATAATATTCGGGACTTTGTTTTTTGTAGGTTCTGTTTCCACGCGCCTCTTGGGCCTTTTCATTTTGAACCTGTTGCAGAACGCAAAAACAACTCGCATACCCGTTTTAATATACGGTGCAGGCTCAGCCGGTATTCAAATTGTTTCTGCTTTGCGCCAATCCAGCGAAGTGAACCCGGTTGCCTTTATTGATGATAATGTGAGGTTGCAAAAATTCATTTTTGCAGGGTTGCCTGTTCATTCACCAAACGCGCTGGACAGGCTTGTTCGTGACAAAAAAATACGCCGTATTCTTATTGCCATGCCTTCCATCGGCAAGGCTCGCAGGCGGGAAATTATTCAAAGATTGGAGCATCTTCCCTGCGATGTGCAGGTGTTGCCTTCGTATGTGGAACTGATTTCTGGCAAGAATATTCTGGAAGGTTTGAGATCTGTTGCATCTGATGAATTGCTTGGCAGGGAGAAACTGGATTTGATTGATCCAGAGGTTGCCAAAAGTTATCGTAAAAAATCAATAATGATTACAGGCGCCGGTGGTTCCATTGGCTCTGAATTGTGCAGACAAATATTGAAATTTGGACCTTCCAAGCTTGTCTTGTTTGAACAATCAGAAATTGCTCTTTATCAGATTGAGCGTGAGCTCATGTCATTGATGAAAAAACGTGGGATTAAAATTGAGACAGTATTGGGATCGGTTTGTGATGCTGAAACTGTGGCTCATGTGTTATCCAAACATAACGTTCAAATCATCTTCCACGCTGCCGCTTACAAACATGTTCCGCTGGTGGAAGCAAACGAACTGGCAGGGTTGCGCAATAATGTGTTGGGAACGCAGACCATGGCGGAGGTGGCTGCGAAAGCTGGCATTGAACGTTTTGTTCTTATCTCGACCGATAAAGCCGTGCGACCGACCAATATAATGGGCGCCTCCAAACGGCTTGCGGAAATGATCATACAGGACATCGATAAGAGGTATGAGAATACGATTTTTTCCATGGTGCGGTTTGGCAATGTATTGGGCTCTTCCGGCTCTGTTATTCCTTTGTTCCGTGAACAGATTGCAAAAGGGGGGCCGATTACCCTTACCCATATAGATGTTACTCGTTTTTTCATGGCGATTTCTGAAGCAGCACACCTTGTGTTGATTTCCGGAAGTCTGGCGACTGGCGGGGACATATTTGTTTTGGACATGGGTGAATCCATCAAGATTGCTGATTTGGCCCGGCGTATGGTTGAGTTGAGCGACCTTACGGTCGCTGATGAGGAAAACCCTGATGGTGATATTGAGATCATCACAACGGGGCTGCGTCCGGGCGAGAAGTTATATGAAGAATTGCTGATTGGTGAAGAAACGCTCAGTACACCGCATCCCAAAATTTTGCGTGCAAAGGAAAAAGGTCTCACCCAGCGCCAAGTTGCAAAAGCCTTGAAAAAGCTAAATAAAATATTGAAAGCCAACGATGTTAAAGCTGCGCGCGCGCTAATAGTCCAGTGTGTTGAAGGGTATCATAAACAGCGATAAACGGGTTGTGATACGACATTGCGGGAAGCGGGAAATATACTTTCTAATAAATTCAAACATGAATGGAATTTGACTAATGGCTGATGCATCAGAATACACTCCTCCTAGCGTTTGGACATGGGATAAGGAGAGTGGAGGAAAGTTTGCCAGCATTAATCGGCCTATCGCCGGGGCGACCCATGATAAGGAACGGCCCGTCGGCAAGCATCCTTTGCAGCTCTATTCTCTGGCGACGCCCAATGGGGTGAAAGTTACGATCATGCTCGAAGAACTTTTGGCGCTTGGGCATAGCGGGGCGGAATATGATGCATGGTTGATTAAGATTGGTGATGGGGATCAGTTTGGCAGTGGCTTTGTCGGCGCTAACCCGAACTCCAAAATTCCTGCCTTGATGGATCACAGCACGGATACGCCGACGCGGGTGTTTGAATCGGGAGCGATCCTTTTATATCTGGCTGAGAAATTCGGGGCGTTCCTGCCTACCGATCATGCCAAACGGACCGAGTGTTTGAACTGGTTGTTCTGGCAGATGGGCAGCGCGCCTTATCTTGGCGGCGGGTTCGGGCATTTTTACGCTTATGCACCGTTTAAGATGGAGTATCCAATCAACCGTTTTGCAATGGAAACGAAGCGTCAATTAGATGTGCTCGACCAACATTTGGCCGAAAATCAGTTTTTTGCGGGTGACGACTATTCCATCGCGGATATGGCGATCTGGCCTTGGTATGGGGCGCTGGTGAAGAATAAGGTTTATGAGGCTGCCGAATTCCTTGAGACGGATACCTATACCAATGTTAACCGGTGGACGGATGAAATTGCCGAGCGCAAAGCGGTTAAACGCGGACGGATGGTCAACCGCATGGGCGGTGATCCTTCTGAGCAATTGCATGAACGCCACGATGCCAGTGATTTTGAAAACCGGACGCAGGACAAGCTTGAAACCTCCGAGTGAAGCGTAAGCTTATAGGCCGATATTGCTGTTTGAGATGAACAGCAATATTGCGGAGATGGTCACAAAAGATGCGACCGTGGTCACCAGCATGATGCTTGCTGATATCTGGCCATGGCCATATTTGGCGCCGATGATTGGGAAAATCGCCAGCATGGGCGAGGTTGCCAGCAGGACTGCGGTCATTTGAAGTTGTGGGTCGAAATCGGGCAATAGCAATACGCATATGGCGACCAGCAATGGATGGATAATCAGCTTGCCGATGCTAACGGCGGCGATTGATCTCGTGCTACCTTTGATGGTGGTGCCGACCAACAGGCCGCCGACGAAAAACAGCGAAGTGGCAGCAGAAGCCTGCGCCATCATGGTGACGATCTTGTCTGCGATTTCCGGCAATTGGAAGCCGGTGGTTGATGCGAGCGAACCGGCAATGATCGCAATGAGAATTGGGTTCTTTGCCAATTGCGTGACGATTTCTTTCAGCATTCCCGCGAAACTTTTTTGGGAATTTACGCTGGCACCAATATCCATAACGATCAGGGCGAGGGGAAAAATCAGAATGTTTTCTACCAGCAACGCCATGGCGAAAGCGCCGATGGGTGGATGGTCCAGCACTTGCAATAATAGTGGGTAGCCGATGAAAATGCTGTTGGGCAGAGCGGAGCCAAATCCCTTCAGGCCACTTTCTGTAATTGAATTTTTGAAGGCAAGTTTGAAAAATGTGAACAGGAGCAGGAAGCAGGCGAGCGATCCGATGCCGTAGGCGGCCAGAAAATACGGATCGACAATGTCCTGCAAATGCGATTCCGACAGGGTTTTGAAAATCAGGGAAGGGACTGCGAAATAGAGTACAAACCTGCCAATGCCCATCAGCATATCTTTTGACAGCAGATTGGCACGCACTGCGCCGTATCCGATGACCATCAGGATGAAAATCGGTAAGGTTGATGAAAGAATCTGTAGCATTATCGGGTCTCTTCGTGGGGCTTGCGCAGAAGCGCAAACTGCCAAATTAAATCAGAATGCTATGTCCCATTAATTCACATATGAAGCAAGTTTACTCTTCAAATATTGCCACAGCGCGGGTGAATCCTGCAGAAGCATCTTTGATTTTGAAGGGGAAGCAGGAAATCTCGAAACCATTGGCCGGCAAGTCTTCGAGATTGGTCAGCTTTTCAATGTGGCAATAACCAATTTCCATTCCGGCGCGGTGGCCCTCCCAGATGATTTTTGGGTCTTTGGATTTGGCAAATTGCTCTGCGGTGAGAGCGAAAGGAGCGTCCCAACTCCATGCGTCGGTGCCGGTAACGCGAACGCCGCGCTCGGTCAGATAAAGGGTTGCTTCACGCCCCATGCCGCAGCCTTTCAACAAATAGTCGGGTTGTCCGTAATGGGTGCCGGCGGAAGTGTTTACGACGACTATATCTAACGGTTGCAAGTTGTGATCGATGCGTTTCAGCTCCGCTTCCATATCTGCCGCGCTGATGATGTAACCATCTTCGAAATGGCGGAAGTCGAGTTTTACACCGGGGTTGAAGCACCATTCCAGCGGCACCTCATCGATGGTGATGGCGCGTTCGCCATTGTTCATGGTGGAGTGGTAATGATAGGGCGCGTCCAGATGGGTGCCGTTATGGGTGGCGACCTGTAACATTTCGATGGCCCAACCTTCACCGCCGGGTAATTGTTCTTCAGTTAGACCGGGAAAAAAGCTGCAAACCTGTGCGGCTGTATCTTTGTGATTGAGATATTCAATTTTGGGCAGCATTGGCGGCGGATCGGAGACGATGCCCATTTCGAGTGGGACGGATAAATCTACAATACGGCGGACCATGAATTACTCCTTTGTTCAACCGAGAAAGTTTCCGGTTGATGGTTCGCGCCAATATCGTGCCGGAATTGCGCAGGAGTCAATCTGTAGTTTTATCAAGCTGTTTTCGAATGGGTGCGTCCGCTCTGTCCCAGATAAGCATCAAAGGAAGCGGCGACGTTGCGGATGATGAATCGGGTATTGGCATCCACATGAATTTCGCCATTTTCAATTCTGATGAGACCATCTTCGGCGAGAGCATCCAGCCGATAATTATCTCGCAGGAAATCTTCAATGGAGATGTTATGAGCGCGACAGATGGGCTTTAGGTCTATTTGATATTCACACATCAACCGTTCAATGATGTTTGCTCGCATTCGGTCCTCGCCAGTCATTTCATAGCCTTTGGCGGTGGCCAGTTTTCCAGCTAGCGCGTCTTTTGCATATTGTCCCACGGCCACATTGTTTTGGACATAGCCTTGGGGGAACTGGCCGATAGAGGACGCGCCGAGGCCGATTAATGTCTGGCAAGTGTCGGTTGTGTAACCCTGAAAATTGCGATGGAGTTCGCCGCCGTCGAGCGCTTTTACCAAATCATCTCCCGGACATGCATAATGGTCCAGCCCGATACGGCGATATCCTTCATTGGTCAGGGTTTCCGCAATTGCTTCTGCTTGTTCAAGCCGGCCTTCACCATCGGCAAGGGTATTTTCCTCAATCATCTTTTGATGGGTTTTGAAGGAAGGGATATGAGCATAACCGAAAACGGAAAACCGGTCGGGAGCCAATTCCAATGCTTTTAATGTGGTTGATATGCAGGATTCAACTGTTTGGTGGGGCAGGCCGTAGATCAAGTCGAAATTGATGCTTTTCACACCGGCATTACGCAACATGGAGACTGTATTTTTGGTCTCCTCGTAAGATTGTATACGGTTGATTGCCTTTTGAACTTTGGGATCAAAACTTTGTACCCCAAGGCTTGCGCGGGTTAGGTTCTCTTGCCGGAACATGTCCGCAATATCTTGGGTGAAGGTTCTTGGATCGATCTCCACTGCGATATCGGATTGATCGTTGAATTCGAAATTTTCGCGCAGACAGAGCATGAGTTTTGAGAACCCGTCCGCGCCAATGATGGTTGGTGTGCCACCACCAAAATGCAGATGGCGCACTTTGGCTTTTCCTGAAATTGCCTTTCCTGTGGTGGCGATCTCCCGTTGTAGCGCTTGTATGTAATCAATGATCGGTTCGTCGCGCTTGGAAATTTTTGTGTGGCAGCCGCAGTACCAGCACATGGAACGGCAAAACGGGATGTGTATGTAAAGCGAGATTTCTTCATTTGGATCGAGGGCCGATAGCCAATCAGCGTAGGTGTCTGGACCAATGTCACCTGAGAAATTGGGTGCAGTCGGGTAGCTGGTGTAGCGGGGCAGGCGTTCTTCGTAATATTTTTTTAAATTCGTAGCGGGCATTTTATGGTCCAGCGTTGATTGGGTGAAGCCTCGCCCATGAATGACATTTCCAAACCCCACTCGCGCTGATCCAAATCAAACAAAACCATTCCTGAAAATGTTAAATTTTGCCGAACTTGAATGAAAGGTTGGTAGCTTCTTGGACGCATTGCTTACAGAGGATGAACTCACATTAATCCGAAGAGGATCATTCTTCGGTGGGCTGGACGATGCGATGATGACGTCTTTACTCCGCGATTCTCATTTACAACGAGTAGATGCCGGGGAGGTGTTGTTCATGCAGGGTGATGCAGCCTCTGAATGTTATATTATCGTTGAAGGCTGGGTGAAGCTCTACCGTTTAACAATGGATGGCAATGAGGCCATCGTTTCGGTTTTTGCGCGGGGGCAGAGTTTTGCTGAAGCAGCCGTGTTTTCCATGGACAGCTATCCGGTTGCGGCTGAAGCGGTAACCGCGAGTAAATTATTGCGTATTTCTCGCGATGTGCTGCATCAAAAAATTCGGAAAAATCCCGAGTTTGCATTGTCGATATTATCATCGACCTCTCTTCATTTGAAACAATTGGTGCAGCAGGTTGAACAGCTTAAAATGCATACAGCTGCCCAGCGTGTGGCGCGATTTTTAGCATCCCTTTGCCCGATGGAAGCGGGGGCGTGCACCATTGGTTTGCCTTATGATAAAACGCTCATCGCGGGACGCTTGGGCATGAAGCCTGAAAGCCTGTCGAGGGCTTTTGTCAAGTTGCGAAAACTGGGAGTGCGGGTCGAGCGAAATGCCGCTGCAATCAGAGATATCAAAGTGCTGCGCGATTATGCGGACGGGGATGATGGTGGAGTGATTTATCGGCGACCGGGTAATATTTCCAGCCAGTCTACAGCGTGATTTAACTTGTCGGGCTGTACAGGCCGTTGCCATCGACTTTGGCTGAACCAAGGATTTCAACGGCTTCGGCTAATTCGTCTTCTTCGGTTGATTGTTTTTCAAGGGCTGCTTCCAATTTGTCATTGGCCGCTCCTTCAGGATTAATGACGGCTTCAATGAGCGTATCCAGTGAAATACCTAATTCAGCCAACCCCAATTTCTTCTCTATGTTTAAGAGGGTTTGACGGCCTTCCGGAGTTGTTTTCATTTTTTCGAGCTTCGCGCGAATGGCATTGCCAAACGAACTTATGGATTTGAAATCCTTCATATCCAAACCAAATGCTTCTCCCAGCGCCATAAATAATTTGGCTTTCATCTGGGTAGGGTCAGTTTGAAAAACACCCCAATAATCATCGGCTGTTTTAACGTCTCTTGCTTCTTCTCGAGCGTCAATGCCATTTGCCACAGCAAGGATATTATCGTTAGGGGATGCGCTCTTATCAAGATGCATGGGATTGATCTTGCTTTGTTGCAAAATATATGTTGCGCTAGAGTTCACGGGTGGAACAAGAGACATGCTTACTCCTGATAATTAATCGACTTATCATTTTGTGAATGAATGCTTATCCAAATACGTTGTATAGGCCGTTGCTATCGATTTTGAGAGAACCAAAGATCTTGTCTTTGCCGTCCTCTAATAATAACTCGCCATTAATTTCGTCAGCTTTAGCTTTCAGTGCTGCATCAAGCTTCTGGTCGGCTTTGCCGCCGGGCTCCATCATTGCCTCAACCACTTCTTCCAAAGATATCCCGAGTTCATCCAGCCCTAACTCTTTTTCGATTTCATGAAAGAATATCATTGCCCCTGCTGGGTCTTCTTCTTTCATCTTCTCCATTCTAAAAGCGATGGCCGCAGCATATCGGCTGAAAGAATTGAAATCGTCCTGATCCAGTCCAAATTTTTCCCCGACTTTTTCGAATATGTGTAATTTCATCTGAGTAGGGGTGACCTTATTGATATCCCAAAAATCTTCAGTGGGATCAATTTCGTCAGTTTTGACGTTATTCAACGCAGAAATCAGATTGTTTTCAGATGATGCGTTCTTATCAACAGCTATGGGGGCGATCCTGCTTTGTTGCAAAACCTGCACGGCGATTGAATTTACTGGAGGTAAAAGAGGCATGCTCAATCCTGTTGATTAATTCGATTTCAATTTTTCAAATGAAGGCTTATCCATGCAAACTATATATGCCGTTGCTATCGACCCTGACAGAATCAATGATCTCGTCTTCACCTTCTTCCATCTCGCCGTTAATTTCATCCGCTTGTTCTTTTAATGCCGCGTCAAGTTTCGCGCTAGCCGTTCCACCAGGTTCGACCATTGCCTGAACCGCTTCCTCCAAAGAAATGCCGAGTTCATCCAGTCCCAAATCTTTCTCTATTTCGTCAAAAATTATGAACGCCATGGGATCATCTTGCTTGATCTGTTCCATTACGGCTTGGATAGCTGAGGCATATGCGCCGAAAGAACTGAAATTATCCTCATCCAGTCCAAATGCTTCACCTACTGCCTCGAACAGTTTCACTTTCATTTGGGTGGGGGTAACTTTGCCTATATCCCAATAGTCTGTGGTCTCGGCCACTTCATCAGTTTTAACGCCGTTCGCCGCTGAAATCAGATTGTTTTCAGGTGGTGCGTTCCTATCGACAGCTATGGGCGCGATCCTGCTTTGTTGCAAAACCTGTACAGCGGCTGAATTTATGGGAGGTAAAAGGGGCATGCTCACTCCTGACGACAAATCCGTGTTACGTTCATGTGAACGGATCGTAGAAAATATATCCCGGCATCATGCCATGAGAAAGTGAATGCTTGACGCTAACATAGTATCAAAAGGTTAACAACGCTTTTAATTCTACCCAATAACGCAGTTTTTTATGTATTGGCAAAGAAAATCAAAATCTATTCTTTGACGTAGGGGAACTGTTGTGTTTTTTCGGTAATAAATTCCTGAAACCCTATCATTATTGGGATTAATGCCTACATATAAGGGGTGTGCAATTTGTCTGAATTAGGATTGTGAGGAAGCTCATGGCGAGGCAGACCAAAAATATGACGCATGATGTCAACGAATTTCATGCCACGGAGTATAAGGAAATCCATGAGCAGCGCATGGCGCTGATTCGTTCCTATAATATGTGGTTTGCGATAGGGTGTGGTGTTGCCTTCAGCTCGTATTGGCTGATTTTAAATCTGAGCCTTACCATGGCCAGTCGTCCGACATTGATTGCCGGGGCCTTGGTTGCCTCGGCTATTATGGGATTTTCCTATCGAGCCGTTTTGAGCATTGACCGCGAAGTCGTGGCGCTCTATCCGCGCATTATCTTTCTGGAACTGTTGCTGGGTTATGATTTTTACCGGGACTATCTGCGCCGCAGACCCCGGGGGAACAGTGAACGCTCTTATGTGGAACGGTGCGAACAAATCAAGGCTGAACACCCCAAACAACTATGGGACAATGTTTACAGTCTCTTCAATCAGAAAGACTTTCCCTCTAGCCGACGGTTATCGGTTCATTTTAGGGCGGCGACTTATCTGTCGATCATTTTGTTCTGGATAATCATCGCGCTTATTCTCGTGCCGCAGTATTTTCCCATGGCCAAATAGGGTCGGTTTTAACGGGTGATATCAATGGTCAAACGCGCTTTTGTTTTGTTTGTTGCTCTGTCCATTTTTGGGGGCATGAGCGGAGCTGTGTTTGCGCAGGATGTTGTGCCGCAATCACGGGGTCAAATTACCTATTCCTTTGCCCCGATTGTCGACAAGACTTTGCCTGCCGTGGTCAATATTCATGCACGCAAAGTTATTCGTTCGAAATCACCTACCGCGGCGCTGGATGGTTCCGCGTTCTGGCGGCTGTTCAGAGACACTTTGTTGTTTGGCTATGGCCGCGAGCGGTTTGTGAATTCGCTTGGTTCCGGTGTGATTGTCTCGCCCGGTGGGCTTGTTGTGACAAACCATCATGTGATCCAGTCGGCGCAGGGGATTTTAGTTTCACTGAGCGATGGGCGGGTGTTTCCGGGGCAGGTGATCTTATCTGATAAGAGAACCGATATAGCGATTTTGCGGATACCTATCAGTATGATGCCGCTGCCCTATGTTGAGTTTGGGGATTCTGACCAACTTAAAATTGGCGATATGGTGGTGGCGATTGGTAATCCTTTCGGTATTGGCCAGACGGTGACCAGTGGGATTGTCTCGGCTCGCTCGAGGGCGACTTCGGGCGTGGCCGATTTTCGATTTTTTATCCAGACTGATGCGGCGATTAATCCAGGTAATTCCGGTGGACCGCTGATTTCGACCGCAGGTAAATTGGTGGGCATTAATACTGCTATTTATTCGAGCAGCGGTGGATCGCAAGGCTTGGGTTTTGCCGTGCCGATCAATATGGTACGGCCAATTTTGGAGAGTGCCATTAAGGGGCGCCCTTATTTGCGGCCATGGATTGGTATTTCCGGACAAAAGCTTCCACCGACGCTGGCGATGATGCTTGATCTCAATCAAAAAAATGCTCTGGTGGTCACCGGTATTTTTCCTGATGGACCGGCAGCGATCGCTGGTCTGAAAAAGAACGATATTATCCTTACCCTCGATGGGAAATCTGTTGTTGATTCTGTGTCGCTGAACCATCGTATCGCTTCACACCTTGCGGGTGATGAAATTGACCTTGGCATTATGCGCAAGGGTACGATGATGACGATCAAGGTCACCTTGATTTCTCCGCCGGATGTTCCTGCGAGAAATGATATGTGGCTTCCCAATCTCAGTCCGTTCGCTGGAGCCAAGGTCGCTAGCTTGTCACCCGCTTTTGCGATGGATTACGGATTGGAAAGCATCCGTGGCGGGGTGGTTGTACTGGAAGTTCGGCTTGGTTCAGCTGCGGCAAAGTTTGGATTGAAGCGCGGGGATATTATTCGCGATTTTAACGGCAAGAAGATCATCGTTGTCGCGGATATGGTGGATTTGAAATTGCCTCGCTATGACCCTTGGGTCTTGAAGCTAACGCGATCTGGCAGGGACGTTGCTGTTGGAAGTAAAAAGAAGAAACTCTAGCCGACCAATTGTTTAACAAAATGCCCGATGGCAAAGGCCATTGCGGAGGCGACCAATCCGATGAACAGGGTTTCCACTCCTGATTTCCACCAAGCGGCCAGTGACCATTTGCTTTTGACAGCGCCAATGGTGAAAAAGGCGATGCCGGTAGTGAACAGAGCTATTTCCAGTGCCTGGTCGGCAGCGAGCAAAAAAGGCAGTAGCGGAATTGCGCCGCAGATAAAGAATGCTGCAAAGGTGCTTAACCCAGATTTCAAAGGGGAGCGCAGATTGATCGAGAGATTATATTCTTCGACCAGCATGGTGTTGATCCATGTTTCTTCATTGGAGGTGATTGCGGCAACCGCATCACCCAGTGCTTTGCCGCTAAGACCCTTTGCTGCTAAAATTTGACGTACTTCTTCGCGTTCGCCATCTGGCACTTGTGCGATGTGTTCTTTTTCAATTTGGCGAAATCGTTCCAATTCATCGGCTTCTGTCTTGGTGCCGCTATAAGCGCTGGCGGCCATGGAAAAGCCGTCGGCGATGAGATTTGCTAATCCCAGAATAATGATAATTTTTGCAGATAGTCCGGCACCTACCACGCCTGCCACAATGGCAAAAGTGGTAATTGCTCCATCAATGCCGCCATAGACCCAGTCGCGCAAATAGTGTGGTTGGTGATCTTCGGCCAATCGTTCTTTTATGGCTTGCTCGGTGTGTTCATGTTCTAATTTTATCATGGATTATTGTGCCGTTTTAAAGCGAGAGTTCTGGACGATAATGACTGCTGCGAGCGGCAGAATAACGATGATGATTGTTGCGGTAATCAATAGCATGCCGAGTTCGTTGTAATCCGCCTCAATTGTGATTTCGCCGGTTGTGCGATCCTTCACCTCGCGGGTGACGGTGAATATCTTGTTGAGGTATTTCGTTGCCAATGCGCTTGCGGAAAGCGCCAGATTTGTAAATGAGGCCATTACCGCAAAGAAGGTTGCCTTGAGGTTGGCGGGAGCGTTTTTGGCAATCCATGCGAGCATGGGGATCATAGCAATTTGTCCAAGGGGAGACTCGATTGCCGTATCGAGAATGGCGATGAAACGGGCGTCGACAATGCCTCCGCTCCATGCCGCGGTCCAGTGATGCAGGCCGTAGAAGAGGCCGATATTTGGCAAGGATAAAATGCCTGCTGCGATGGTCAAAAATACGATGATGAAGGCAATGGATTTTGTTGCCATTAACGGTCGCAGCATGACCATGCCCAGCAAGGTGAGGCCAGAGGTGAATAAGCTGAGGACAGAAAGGAATTGTTGATCGAAGCCTAGAATATCAATCTCGAACCATAAGGCCCCGGCGCCGGGCGAGGGGGTGGCTCTGAACATGAAGATGATGACTGCGGTTCCCACCAGTGCGCGGGCGACATTTTGATCCAATTCACGGATTAGGCGTGACATCATAAAGAGTACGATCGCCATGGAACCGACGAAGATGATTTCCTGCCCGTAGGTGAAATCGCCCAGCCCCATGAATAGAGTGAAGGCGATGAAGACCGCGCTGCCGCCAAAAATCCACCAATTGGGTTTGGTTTCTTCTGTTGATTTATACAGCAGCTTTTCAATTTGTGTTTCGTCGATTTTTTGCGCGCGCATGGCTTTGGCGCGATTGTGCACCATCACTTGGCCGAGCATGACGCCAGCAATCGAGATCACTGGCACCACCAATGCGGCCAGATAGATTTTTGAATAAATCTCGATCTTGTCGGCTTGGGTCATGTTTTCCACACCGGAGAACATGAAGATATTCAGCGCGGCGACAAAGACAAAGCCACTGATAATGGCAAACCGGCCAAGGGTTTGCATGGTGGTATGCATGGTTTTGGATTGTTGCTCGGTGTATTCAACGCCGCTGTCGTTACGGGCGGGTACTGCTTCCACCGTCATTGCATCTGCCACAACGTCCTGCACTACATAGCCGATGGGAGCCAGCAGGGCGCTGGTTACAAACCATGCTTCGATGCCCATATAAACCGTCATTTGATCCGTGTAGGCGATCAGTCCGTACATGATCAGGATTGAGCAAGTGATGAGACTTGCTCCGATATAGACCAGTATGAATTTCCAGCGCCAGATCAGATCCACCAGATGGCCCAGCGGCATTTTCAATGCCCACGGAATGCCAGCCCAAAATGCAAGGCCGGCAAGGAAGGTTGCCGATAGCCCCAGATAATCTTTGACGAAAAACGCACCGACGATGGCCGTTAAACCGGAAATTCCGGCGGCCAGATATACCATCAATGGTGGTAAATAGGACCAGCGCAACTGGCGGATCAATCCGGTAAATGGGTTGCCGTAACTCTTGTGGTTTTCGGATCGTTCCTGATTCATAACTGCGAACTTAGCATGAATGCAGCAAACAGGCTCGCCAGATAAATGATCAGTACCAGAACGGAATCAACGCCTGCTCCAAACAGACGCGGTGTACGCCGGATCAGTATGCCAGCGATATAGATTGCGGTGACCAGAATGCCGGTAACAATGCAGAACTGGGTAACTTTATCGACCTCGGCCAATATGGGGCCTTTTCGATAGAAAATATCGGCGGGTAGGATCAAGGCTACCATGATTAAATTACTGCCGAAAATATTCGAAATTGCCATCGTATAGGCGCCCATTCGGGCTGCCGCGATGGTGGTTGAAAGTTCTGGCATGGAAGTGGCCGCGGCAAGGAACGCGATGCCAACGAAGGAAGAACTAAGCCCGGCTTGATCGGCGATGATATCTGCACGATTGGCGAGGATATACCCGGCAATCAGGATCATAAGGCTGGCGAAAATAGATTGCCAGATGAGTTGTTTTTTGCTCAGCTCTTCAATGTTTTTCGACTTGATGAATGGAATGGTTTCTTCGGCGTGCTCAGGAATATCGATGGGTTGCCAAGGAGATTGTTCGTCATATCGGTGCAGCAAAACGATGACCAGCGGATAAAACAACGTCAGTGATAATGCTCCCAGACCAATGCCCCAAAATACTTCGAAGTCACCCAGAAAAGAAATAGCAAGGATGATATTGAGCAAGATGATCAACAACACCGCTTCAAGCGCATGGGTTGGCTTGCGCGGCCATGAGGTGAGGGCGTAGCGCACGAACAGTAAATCTACGACCGCAAGGATTGCGGTTTGCATGGTGACGCCGCCAAACATATTGCCGAGGACCAGTTGCGCATTTCCTGCAGTAGCTGCTGTAATCGTGGTGACGATCTCGGGTAACGAGGTCACGGTCGCTAGAAATACCAAACCAATGAATGCGCGGCTGAAGGAGAATCGGTCAGAGAGTTCGTCGCCAAATACTGCGAGTCGTGTGCCTGCAATCCACACCGCTACCGTTGCCAGCACGAATATCAGAATATTGGCTGGAAGCGATAGAGGAAGGAGGGCGGCGAAGTTCATTCAGTGTCCTTTGATGCTCGATGATTAGCCGATAAAAAATGGGCCAATCAGCATGAATGCACAAGTGATGACGCCGATGATTGGCATGATGATCGGCACCGTGAATATGCCTTCGGGCACGGGGTCGCCACGTAGTTTGACGACGACCAATGCGAGGTTTACCAGCCCGAACACCGCCAGAATGATTTGCGAAGTTGTGGTGACCAGAAAATCAAGCGGCACTAAAAGCCCGCTGGCCAGCATGATGATGGTAATTAGTATGGTGGCATTTAACGGGGTTTGAGTTTTTGGGTTCACCCGTGACAAGCGTCCCGGCAGATGACCTTTTTTGCCGAGTCCGTAAATCACTCTTGAGGCCATGACGATCTCGATCACCACGCCGTTTAGTGTGGCAACGATGGCGATCAGTGTGATGCCAAGAGGTGATATGCCGGTCAGGCGTTCGAACAATAATCCGATTGGTGCGCTGGATTTTGCCAGTTCGTCCGAGGGTACGGTTTGGACTGCGACGAACACCACCAGAAAATAAATCACTGTGACGGCAACCAGCGAAATCACGATGGCCCATGGCATGGTATGTTTGGGATTGTGGGTTTCTTCCACCAGATTGACCACATCATCAAATCCGATAAAGGCAAAGAATGCGATCAGGCTGGCGGCAAATACGCCAGTTAGTGCGGCACTGTCATCCAGTGATGGAATGGCACTTGGGAGTTGGTTGAATATTTCTGGTTCATGGAGATAGCCTGCTATGATGATGACCACCAGTCCGAGGATTTCAATGACGGTCAATATGCCTGCAAACATCACGGATTCCTTGATGCCACGTGCAGCGAGAAGCCCCATGAGCAGGATTATGATTGCCACAATCACTGGTTGGGGCAGGGGCACGATGGTTGCCACATATCCGGCACAGCCAATGCTGATGGCGGCACCCGCAATGGTCGCAGAAAAGACGATGAACAGGCCCGTTGCCAGTGTTAGCCAGTTTTGACTGAAAGCTGCATCTACGTATACCGCTTCGCCAGCGCTTTGCGGGATGCGGCCAGAAAATTCAGCGAAACTTGCTGCGCTGAAAGCCATGACGAAGGCCGCCAACAGGAAAGAGCTTGGGGCGAAGTCTCCGGCTTTTTCCGCGGCTGTGCCGATCAGGACATAGATGCCTGCGCCGATGGTGATGCCCAAGCCGTAAAGCACGAGTAGAGGCAGCCCGATGGCTCGGCGCAGATGAGGTTCGGAGGTATCTGGTTCTGGGGTCATGGTCTAACCCGAAAACAATACAGGCACGGTTGCATCGTGCATCATGTAACGTGTGGCGTCGCCGAAAAACAGATCGTGCAACCGGGAATGACCGTAAGCGCCCATGACGATGAGATCAGAACCGCTGATCTTTGCCTGGTGGGTGATTTCTTCGCCAATTGAATCTTTTGTTTGTTCCACATGGAGTACCACCGGCTTCATGCCGTGATGGGCGAGACTGGCGGAGAGCTCATGGCCCTCCGTATCAAGCGCGGCAGAAGCCCGGTGAGGCTGCGTCACGGTCAGAATATTTACCTGCTTGGCGATGGTGAGGAATGGCAAGGCTTGGTGTGCTGCGGAGGAGGATTGTCTGGTGGCATTCCATGCCAACAGGATTTCATTGCCGATGGGCTTGTCGCCATAGCCTTCCGGAATAACCAGAACCGGACGGCCGCTGTTCAGGATCAAATCTTCTTGCAGGCCAGACTGGTCGTAGCGTTCGGAGGTGCTATCAGCCTTGGCGACAATGACCAGATCAGAGCGAAATGCGCTGCGGGTAAGTTGCATGCTGGCATTTGGGTCTCTTGCGGGCAAGGAGCGCCACTCGCTGACGAACGTTTCGTTGGCAGTGTGCTTTTCAAAGAGTGCCTCGATATCGGCATTCTGCTTTTTCATGTCATCATTGAATTCGCGAAATTGCGGTGCACTCAGATGCATCGCGATGCCAGGATAGACCATAATTGAAGGCAGGGTGTGAATGCCGATCAAATGGGCACCGAACTGGCGCGCGATATTGCATGCAATTGGCAATATCTGTTCTGCGACTTCTTCGGTGCTTAGGCATACGAGTATGGTTTTATATGACATGCGGCTCACCTTTTGTGGGAGTTCATTATGTCACATACTAATCAGACTTTATGTTGTTCTTATTGATTGAAATCAAAAGGTGGTGGCCAGAATTTATCTGGCTCGCTCCACGATATCTTTATGGACTGCCGGTGCACCGGCCAGAAACAAGCGCACATCGTTAGTTATGGCCTGATCGGTGTTTTTAACGATTGGCATATTATAGGCAAAATGGCGTACCGCGCGGTAGAAGAACATGCCGTGCAGGCCCCATGCCAGTTCCAGCTCTTCTTCTTTGATTTTGATAGTGTCTGTTGAAGGTAAATTGTTCATGTGGCGCAGCTCTTCGCATACTGGCCTAAGGATTTTATCGCGAATTAAAGATAGGTAACGATCATTCAATTCTCCGCTTTTTAGACCGGAGAACAGGAATATCCGCACCCATTCGTAATCATAAACCGCATGGGAATATGCCTGATAGAATTCAATCAGGCGCTCTGCCAACGGGCGGGTTCTGTCGGGAATGAGGGTGTCCCAATCCGGGTTCCAGCGTTGCACGTAGATTTCCTGATAGACGCGTTCAATCAGGCTCTCTTTGCTTGGAAAATAGCGATAGAGCAGGGGTTGGGTGATGCCAATCCTGCTGGCCAGATCGCGGGTTTTTCCTTCAAATCCAATTTCAGCAAAGAAGCGGATGGCCTCTTTTACGATCATCGCTTCGCGTTCCGCGGGGCTTAGTCGTTTGCGTTTCGCTGGGCTTTTTTGCTGCGCTAGGGGCATTGATTTGTTCATTTCCTTTAGATGCCAATTGACCGAGCATTTGGCAAGTGGTATACATGTAAATTATCAGATGATAAATAACATTATCTGAATCCCATGTATTTTAAGCAGGTAGGGAGGCCAGCTTGAAGCCAAATTCATTTGAATATGTTCGCGTTGACACCCTCAATGATGCGATTGCTGTTCTTCAGGAGCATGGCGATGATGCGCGTATTCTTGCGGGTGGGCAGAGTCTGATTCCTGCGATGAACATGCGTTTAGCTTTGCCTGAAGTGCTGGTCGATGTTTCAAATATTGGCGAGATGCACGGGATTACCATTCAGGATGGTGGTTTGCGTATTGGCGCTATGTCTCGCCATGCAGAAGTGATGAAATCTTCGAAAATTGCTGAATATGCGCCGCTGATTACCATGGCGATGCCGAATATTGCCCATGGCGCTATCCGTAATCGCGGAACATTTGGTGGGTCATTATGTAATGCTGATCCTGCCGCTGAGTTGCCTGCCTGCGCATTGGCGCTGGGCGTGACATTCAATATTCAGGGGTCGGATGGTACCCGCTCGGTTGCTGCTGAAGATTTTATTGATGGTACCTATTCGACTTGCCTGAGCGATGATGAAATTCTTGTATCCGTTGATGTGCCTGCGCCTGAAGCTGGTGCGGTTAGTTTTTTTGAAGAACTTGCGCGGCGCAAAGGTGATTACGCCATGGCGGGGCTTGCCGCGCATGGGGTGCTGAAAGACGGGCAATTTACCGATATGCGTTTGGTATTTTTTGCGGTGGATGAAATGGCTGTTCGTGCTTCATCGGCTGAGCAGTTGATATGCGGCAAGCCTCTTTCTGAAATTGATATTGATGCGGTTTGTGCGGCGCTTGCGGATGATATTACGCCGTTTGAAGATTTGACCACATCGTCTGCCGCAAAAATGGTGATGATGCAGGTGCTTACCCGTCGCACTTTGGAAAAGTTCATTGCAGAGGGAGCGGTAAATTGAGCGCTCTTATGAATATTACGATCACCGTGAATGGTGAACCAATGGTCCGATCGGTGGAGCCGCGCCTGAGCCTTGTGGACTTTTTGCGTGCAGAAGGTTTGACTGGTACCCACGCTGGTTGTGAACACGGGGTTTGTGGTGCCTGTACGTTGCAACTGAATGGGCAGACTGTGCGTAGTTGTCTGACCTTTGCGGTGCAATGCGATGGTCAGGAAGTCACTACCATTGAAGGTGCTAATTTCCCGGATTTGCAGGAAGCGTTCATTGAGAATAATGCTCTGCAATGCGGGTTCTGTACCCCCGGCATGTTGATGACTGCAAATGATTTATTGCAGGAAAACTCATCGCCCACGCGGGATGAAATCCGCGAAGCTATTTCGTCAAACTACTGTCGGTGTACCGGTTATCAATCAATCGTTGATGCGGTTGAGCAAGTTGCCAAGCAGCGTAGTGAGGTGGCTTGATGAACAAACGTATCAGCGTTCTCGATCTGCCGAATTCCTATGTGGGGAAATCCGTCCCGCGTCCTAATGCCAAACGGCTGGTGCAGGGGCGTGGCACTTATGTGGATGATATTGAATTGCCGCGGATGGTGCATCTGGCATTTCATCGCAGCCCCTATGCCCATGCGAAAATTTTATCTGTCGATTGTGATGATGCCCGCGCCATTCCCGGTGTGGTTGGTGTTTATACGATGGATGATTTGAAAGATACCATCACGCCGTGGGTGGGCACGCTTGATCACCTCAAGGGTATCAAATCTGCCGAACAATGGCCGCTGGCCAATGGCAAGGTGTTTTGGCAGGGCGAACCGATTGTTGCGATTGCGGCTACTTCGCGAGCCATTGCGGAAGATGCCGCTGATCAGATTTTGGTTGATTATGAAGAGCTGGAACCTGTCACTGATATGATGACGGCGTTGGATAAGGATACGCCGGTTATCCATCCAGAGCTAGGGGACAATCTGTGCTTCCAGCGCGGTGTTGATTCTGGTGATGTGGATGCGGCTTTCGAGAATGCCGCCGTGGTTGTTGAAGATAGTTTCCGTTTCAATCGTCATACAGGCGTGACGATGGAGCCGCGCTCGATCATTTGCGATTACAAGCCTGCCGATGGTGAGTTGACGCTTTATATGTCGGTACAATGTCCGCATATGTCGAAGAATTTGTTTGCTGAACATCTGGGTCTGGACGAGAACAAGGTTCGGGTTATCTGCAAAGATGTAGGTGGGTCTTTTGGTATCAAGATTCACACCTATTCCGATGAAATGGCTGCGGGTGCTATTGCTTTGAAATTGGGACGGCCAGTGAAATTCATTGCTGATCGTCTGGAGAGTTTTACCACCGATATTCATGCTCGTGATCACCGGGTGACAGCCCGTGCCGCCTTTGATGCGGATGGAAATTTGCTGGCGATTGATATGGATGATGTCACTGGCGTTGGGCCATATTCGGTTTATCCACGTACCAGTGGCATTGAACTCAATCAGGTGATCAATCTCACCGGTGGGCCGTATAAGCACCGAAATTACCGGGTCGATGGCAAGGTTGTTTTCCTCAATAAAAACGTCATGTGCCAATATCGCGGTGTGGGGCATCCCATTGCCATAGCGGTGGGTGAACATTTGATGGAGCTTGGCGCTCGCAAGTTGAAGCTTGATCCTGTGGCGTTGCGCTTGCAGAATTTTATCCCTCAGGATGCTTATCCCTATACGTCTCCTGCCGGGGCGATTTACGAAATGCAATCTCATCACCAGTGTCTCGATAAGCTGGTGGAGATGATGGATTATGAAGGTTTGCGTAGCGAACAGAAATCGCTTCGTGAGCAAGGAATTTATCGCGGCATTGGCTTTGCCAGTTTGATTGAAGTTACCAATCCGGGGCCTGCTTTCTATGGCGTTGGTGGTGCAAAGATTGCTTCGCAAGATGGTTGCACCTTGCGCCTTGATCCTACCGGTGGCGTTACCGCAACGACCGGCGTTACCGAACAAGGACAGGGCACGGAAACGATTATTGCGCAGGTGGTAGCGACTTCTCTTGGGGTGCCGATTGAAACCGTTCGGGTTGTTACCGGTGATACGGAGGCCGTTCCATATGGCGGTGGCACTTGGGCTTCTCGCGGTGCCGGTATTGGCGGCGAAGCTGCTTTTCAGGCTGGTAAAGCGCTGAAAGAGAATATCCTCGATTTGGCGGCGATCATCCTTCAGGCGAAGATTGAAGATTTGGATATCATTGGCGGTAATGTGGTTGATGCGGATGGCGGCAATGAACGTTTGTCGCTGGCTGAACTGGGGCGGATTGCTTATTTTCGCGGTGATACCTTGCCGGTGGATGCGCAACCTGAATTGGTGGTGACCCGTCATTATACACAGCGCGATTATCCTTTTGTTTTCACCAATGCGGCCCATGCCTGTTTGCTCGATGTGGATATTCATACGGGCATGGTGAAGTTACAAAAATACTGGGTGGTTGAAGATTGTGGCCGGGTGATTAATCCGAAACTGGTTGCCGAACAAACCCGCGGTGGTGTGGTGCAGGGCATTGGTCCGGCGTTGTTTGAAGAATGCCTCTATACCGATGAAGGGCAGATGATCAACGGCTCGATGGCAGACTATCTGGTTCCTATGGCCGCTGAAATGCCGGACATTGAAGTTGGCCATGTGGAAACGCCGACCGAGACTTCAGAGCTTGGTGCCAAGGGTGTTGGCGAAGCTGGCACTGCCGGCGCGCCTGCTGCCGTGATGAACGCCATCAACGATGCGTTGAGCCCATTCGATGTGGTTCTGTCAGACATGCCATTTACACCAGACAAAATTTTGAGGGGACTTGGAAAGATCTAAGTCCCTGACGAAAGGCCGACGTTGGGAGTGATGTCGGAAAAACAACGAAGTAGAAGAGAAACCGGAGGAATGAAAATGACTATCAAGAATGAAAATATGTCTAGCGCAGGCCTGAGCCGACGCAAAATTATTAAGGGTGCTGCAGCTGGCGCAGGCGTGTTGGCTGCAAGCCCGTTCCTGCTTAATATTGCAGGCGCTGCGGATGATACCATCAAAATTGGTTTTCCTGTTCCGCTTACCGGTCCTTATGGGTCGGAAGCAAAAGAGCAGGCATTGTGTGCACAGATGGCTGTTGATGAGTTCAACGCTGCTGGTGGTCTCAATGGCCGCATGGCTGAGTTGCTGGTTCGTGATGATAAGCTGAAATCAGGCGAGGCTGCCAAGCGTACACAGGAATTGATTGAAAAAGACAAGGTGCATTTTGTGGCGGGTTCGCTTTCAGCTTCCGTGCAATTGGCGGTGAATACGATCTGTGCAGATCGCGAGATTCCGTATGTATCGATTTCGCAGTCTGATGCGATTAATGAAGCCAAGAACTTTACCAAATATACTTTCCACGAAGCCATGAACCCGCATATGACAGCGGGTGCTGTTGGGCGTTACGTGTTCCCGAAAGAGGGAAAACGTGTTGCCTTCCTGATTGCTGATTATGCTTATGGCCATGAAATGGCTCGGGGCTTTAAGGAAGCTGGTAAAGCTGCCGGTATCGAAATCGTGGCCGAGGTCAGCCATCCTTTGGCAACCAAGGATTATTCCACATTCCTGCCGCGTATTCAGGCAGCAAAACCGGATGTGCTTTGCCTTTGTAACTTTGGTTATGACCAGATGAATTCTCTGAAACAGGCCACAAGCTTCGGCATGAAAGATCAGATGCGCATGGTCGCGCCTGCGCTGCTTTATAACCAACGCCGTGCGGGTGGGGCTGCGGCCTATTCAAATGTTATTGGCGGCACCAATTTCTATTGGGGTCTTGAAGATAGCATTCCGTCAGCGAAGAAATTCGTTGATGCCTATCGCAAGCTGAATGCTGGCGCTCCGCCATCAGATTATGGTGCCTATGGTTATGCCGGTGTTGGCGGCCTTTTGGCTGCTGTGAAAGCTGCCGGTTCAACTGATGCTGACGCGGTAATCGCTGCCATGGAAAGCACGCCATATGATCTCTATAAGGGCGAGCAACATTACCGCAAATGCGACCACCAGTCTGTGCAGTCGGTCTATATCATCGAGAGTAAGGCCGAAGCAGATATGGCCAATGAATATGATGTGTTCAAGATTGTTGCTGAAGACAAAGCGAGCGAGGACGTGTTGCGTTCATGCTCAGCACTTGGTCTTGGCTAGTCTATAAAAACGAGAAACGGCCTCCGGATATTTTCGGGGGCCGTGTTTATTTGAAAGATTTGAGAATGGATAAATCCCGATGAACGGCATAACGCTGGAACTGTTTGTAATGCAAATGTTCACAGGGCTGGCTCTTGGCACGGTGTTTGTGCTGATGGCGGTTGGCCTGTCGCTGATATTCGGGTTGCTGACCGTGGTCAATTTTGCCCACGGAGCATTCTATATGGTTGGGGCCTATGTGGGCGTGTTCCTGATGGGGGTGACCGGGAATTTCTGGGTGTCGCTGGTGCTGGTGCCAATTGTGGTTGGTACGCTGGGGTTGGTGATAGAGCGATTTTTAGTACGACCGCTTTATGGGCGCGGGATTGATTATCCACTATTGTTGACCTTCGGGTTGGCGCTGGTTTTGGTGGAATTAGTGCGGATTATCTTTGGTCTTGAAGGGCAAAGTTTCGATGTGCCGGAAGTTTTGAGTGGTGCGGTGAATATCGGTGTCGGCTATTTCCCGCTCTACCGCCTGTTTCTGATTGGCGTGACATCCTTTATCGTTTTTGCGCTTTGGTTGTTTATCGAAAAAACCTCCTATGGGTTGATCATCCGGGCAGGGGCCCGTGATCCCGAAATCGTTCGCATTCTGGGCGTTGATATTTCCAAGGTGTGGCTGATTGTATTTGCCATTGGCACTGGCGTTGCGGGGCTTGCCGGAGTGCTGGCTGCGCCCATGCGCAGTGTTATTCCTGATATGGGATCAACCGTGTTGGTGGAAGCATTCGTCGTGACGGTGGTTGGTGGCATGGGGTCGCTGGTCGGAGCCGTTGTCGCCGGAATGCTGGTGGGCGTGGTCGTGGCCATGACATCGTTGTTCTGGCCGAGCCTTGCTGATCTGTCGATGTTTGTGCTGATGGCCGTGGTGTTGCTGGTTCGCCCGCAAGGTCTGTTCGGACAAAAAGGTCTGATGGGATGAACATGTCTAATCTGACCGGCACAATTACAAAGAACAGGGTGTTGGTGGTCTTCGCCTTTCTGTTGATTTTCCCGTTCCTTGCGCCCTATGAAGCGCTGGCGACGGATGTTTTGATCTATGGTCTTTACGCGCTGGGGCTTAATTTGGTGTTTGGCTATATGGGGGTTTTATCCTTTGGCCATGCTGCGTTTTTTGGTGTTGGGGCTTATGGTACGGGCATTGCGATGGTTCATTTTGGCGTGCATTGGGTGCCGTCGATTTTCATCGGTATCTTGATGGCTGGCCTGACTGCGATGATCATGGGCGCGATGGCCATTCGCACCAAGGGCATTTATTTTGCAATGGTGACGCTGGCGCTGGCCCAATGCGTTTATTACATCGTCTATCATATGGGGGAATTGTCGGGCGGTGAAGATGGGCTGACTGGCGTATCGCTAAAGACTGTCGATTTGGGCTTCACCACACTCAATATTATTCGTGAACCATTGAGTAAATACTATCTTGTACTGGGATTTGTGATGGTCGCGATATTCATTTTCTCGCGCATTATCAATTCGCCTTTTGGTTCTGTGCTGGAAGCCATTCGCGAAAACGAAAATCGTGCTCAGGCTTGCGGTTATGATGTGAAACTTACCAAATGGGTGGCGTTTTCCATATCCGGCCTGTTCTGTGGATTGGCCGGTGCGTTGAGTGCTATCCATCTTTCCGTAGTGCCGATTGAAAGCCTGCACTATCATCAGTCAGGGCTGGCGGTGATGATGGCGCTGCTCGGTGGGATGGGGACATTCTTTGGGCCGTTTATTGGTGCCATGGCCTTTTTGATGCTGGAAGATATCATCACGACGATGACTTCTCACTGGCAGTTGTTTCTCGGCGCTATCTTTATGATCTTCGTGCTGTTCTTCCCGCGCGGTATCTGGGGTTCTATTTTGCACTGGATATCACGACGATGAACGACGATATCATCCGCACCGAAAATGTGACCATGCGCTTTGGCGGGTTCACCGCGCTGAATGATGTGACTGCGTCTTTTCCAAACGGGCAGCTCACCGCCATTATTGGTCCCAATGGCGCTGGCAAGAGCACGTATTTTAATGTGCTCTCTGGTGCCTTTCCTCCGAGCGAAGGGCGTTTGATATTTGAAGGAAAGGATATCACCGGTACGCCGCAGCATAAATTTGCTCGTCTAGGCATTGCGAAATCTTTTCAGATCACCAATGTCTTTCCCGAACTCAGCGCTTTGGAAAATGTGCGTATTGCCATTCAGGCACTGGAGAAGCGGTTTGATTTCTGGACGCCTCGTGGACAGCTTACGGATATGGAACATCGCGCTGCTGACTTCCTTGATCTGGTTGGTTTGCATACCCATAAATTGAAACAGGCGAGCAATCTTGCTCATGGGGAGCAGCGGGCGTTGGAGATTGCTTTGGCGTTGGCTTGTCAGCCGCGATTATTGTTGTTGGACGAACCAACTGCTGGCATGAGCCCGGAAGAAACCATGACCATGGTGGATTTGATTTGTGAGCTTGCCAGTGATCGCACTGTCATTTTGGTCGAACATAAAATGAAGCTGGTTATGGGCATTTCGCAACATTTGATTGTGCTGCATCACGGTGAAGTTTTGGCCGAGGGTAAGCCCGATGACATTCGCAATAATGACGAGGTTCGCCGGGTCTATCTGGGGCAGGGGAAACACTGATGTTGAACGTTGAAAATCTCGAAAGCTGGTATGACCGCAGCTATATTGTTCAGGGTATTTCGCTGCGCGTAGGCAAAGGCGAAATTGTTTCCATCATCGGGCGTAATGGCGCCGGAAAAACCACAACCCTTCGAACCATTATGGGGTTGGTGCCCAAGTGCAAGGGCGTGGTGACGTTCGATGGTTCCGATAATATCATCGATGAACCGACCCATACGCGTTTTCAGCGTGGGCTGGGATTTGTACCGGAGGAACGACGTATCGTTCCCGCGCTGACGGTGCGCGAAAATTTACGACTCGGGCTTGTGTCCTCGGATTTGAAATCCAAAGAAGATGAAATCATCGAGGAGATTGCCGTATCGTTTCCACGGCTGAAAGAACGTCTCGACCAGATTGCCGAAACTATGTCGGGCGGCGAACAGCAAATGTTGGCGATTGCCCGGGCATTGGCGTCCGATCCAAAGATGATCATGCTTGATGAACCCTCTGAGGGCATCATGCCGGTGTTGGTTGACGAGATGTTTGAGCTTTTTGTTCGTCTGAAAGAACAAGGCAAAACCATTTTGCTGGTTGAGCAGAATGTGGAACGTGCGCTGGAAGTCTCAGATCGCGCCTATATTCTGGATCAAGGTATTATTGTGCGGGAATCGACCGGTGCAGACTTGCTTGCGGATAAAGAGATTCAGGAAAAGTATTGCGCGGTATAATAGTGGGCATGAGCCAGTACTCCACTTATGCCTTGGTGATACGGGTAATATTGACGCTCAGGCCAACACTGTATCTTACAGGTATTATAATCAAAAATGCTTGAAACTTATGTAAACTATTGAAAATAATACAATAATTTTTTAATTTTGTGTGTTCTTTCGAATTTGTGTTGACATAGTTGCCGTTGGTGTGTGGTATACCAACTACAAAGAACCACGTTCTGGCTGTTAATTTCTTGTATTGAAATTTGGCTGGATGGCGTGGTTTAGGTCAACTGCGGAAGGCTTGTTTTAGTGTCACTCGGCGATAGTCTTAGCCCTGTATCGAATAATTTCACCTTGAAAGGGCACATCTATGATGTCCTGCGCGAGGCGATTTTGGCGATGGATATCTATGATGAGGACGCCGACCTTCGGCTTGATGAGCGCGGTATTGCTGAGAAACTCGGTATTTCTCGCACCCCTGTGCGTGACGCATTTGCAAAACTTGAGCAAGAAGGCTTTGTCGAAATTCAGCCGCGTAAAGGGATATTTATTGTTCGTAAATCCCTGAATGAAGTGCTCGGTATGATTGTGGTTTGGGCAGCTCTTGAGAGCATGGCAGCGCGTCTTGCAACCGAGCGAGCCACCGATGATGATTTCAAATCCCTGCGAAAATTTGCCATGGAACATTCCAAGCATGCGGCACGTGCCGAGCTGGAAGAGTATTCTGATGCCAATATTAAATTCCACCAACAGATTTTAGATCTTGCCCAGTGTTCGCTTTTGCGGACAACTGCGGACGGGCTTTTTCAGCATATGCATGCTGTGCGTCGCCGGGCGATGGGCGAAAATGATCGGGCCGCACGCTCGGTGGTGGATCATATGGAAATTATTGAAGCGCTTGAAAGCCGGGATGCAGATCTCGCTGGCAAGCTGGTTCGCGATCACACAATGCGGCTGCACGATCACGTGCGTCGTCGGTGGTCAAAACTTGAATATGTAACACAAATGAAAACGATGGTTGGCTAGCCAGCCTTTGGAAATTTTAGACGGAGAGTAGTTTTAATGTCGAGCGAAAACGCGCAAGAAACACAAAACCTGACTGACGGGTTTCACCTTATCATTGATGCGTTGAAGCTGAATGATATCAATACGATCTATGGCGTGCCCGGTATTCCAATTACCGATTTGGGCCGTATGGCGCAGGCCGAGGGCATGCGGGTTCTTTCTTTCCGTCATGAGGCAAATGCCGGTTATGCTGCTGCGATTGCAGGCTTTTTGACCAAGAAACCGGGCGTTTGCCTGACCGTTTCTGCTCCGGGCTTTTTGAATGGCCTGACTGCACTGGCCCATGCCACGACTAACTGTTTTCCGATGATCCTGATCTCTGGTTCTTCCGAGCGCGAAATTGTTGATCTTCAACAGGGCGATTACGAAGAGATGGATCAATTGGCGATTGCCAAGCCACTTTGTAAGGCTGCTTACCGGGTGCTTCATCCAGAAGACATTGGTATCGGTATTGCGCGTGCTATCCGTGCAGCGGTTTCCGGGCGTCCGGGGGGTGTTTATCTCGACCTGCCAGCTAAGCTAATTGGCTCGGTCATGGATGCTGATGCTGGTGCGAAATCTCTGGTTAAAGTGATTGACCCGGCACCTGCCCAAATTCCAGGTCCTGATGCTGTTGCCCGTGCGCTTGATGTGCTTAAAGGCGCAAAACGTCCTTTGATTATTCTTGGCAAGGGCGCAGCTTATGCGCAGGCCGATGATGAAATTCGTACCTTTATTGAAAAGAGTGGCATTCCTTATCTACCGATGAGCATGGCCAAAGGCCTGCTGCCTGATACCCATCTTCAATCGGCTGGTCCGGCACGTTCGCTGGCGCTGAAAGAATCCGATGTGGTGGTGATGATTGGTGCCCGTCTTAACTGGCTGCTATCTCACGGCAAGGGCAAGACTTGGGGCACTGAGCCTAAGAAGTTCATCCAGATTGATATTGAGCCGAAAGAAATGGATTCCAATGTAGAGATTGCTGCACCGTTGGTCGGTGATATCGGGTCCGTTGTTTCTGCTTTGATTGATGGCATGGGAGATAATTGGTCTGTGCCGCCTACGGAATGGACGAGCGCGATCAGAGACAAGGTTGAAACCAATATTGCCAGAATGGCTCCGCGTTTGATGAATAATAATTCGCCGATGGATTACCACGGTGCTTTGGGTGCTTTGCGCACCATCATCAAGGATCGTCCAGATGCAATTCTTGTGAATGAGGGCGCTAATACGCTCGATTTTGCGCGTAGCATTATCGATATGTATAAACCTCGCAAACGTCTCGACGTTGGCACATGGGGCGTGATGGGTATTGGTATGGGGCAGGCGATTGCTGCTGCTGTTGAAACTGGCCACCCTGTGCTGGCAATTGAAGGCGACAGCGCCTTTGGTTTTTCCGGCATGGAAGTGGAAACAATCTGTCGTTACAATCTGCCGATCTGTATTGTGGTGTTTAATAATAACGGTATTTATCGCGGAACTGATGTTAATCCTACGGGGGGTGCTGACGTAGCACCGACTGTCTTTGTTAAAGGCAGTCGGTACGACCAAATGATGGAAGCTTTTGGCGGTGTTGGTGTGAATGCAACGACGCCTGATGAGCTGGCTCGGGCCGTGGCTGAAGCCATGGATAGTGGTAAGCCAACGCTTGTTAATGCGGTGATTGATCCAGAATCCGGTACCGAGAGTGGCCGTATCGGCAACCTTAATCCACAGAGCGTGGTCTCGAAGAAAAAATGAATTCAACTTCTTTAAAACAAACACATAAAAAGCGGAGTACGCTATGAAAGCGCTCGAAGGCATCAAGATCCTTGATTTCACCCATGTTCAATCAGGCCCGACCTGTACCCAGCTTTTGGCTTGGTTTGGTGCGGATGTGCTTAAAGTTGAGCGTCCCGGTGTAGGCGATGCGACGCGTAAGCAATTGGTTGATGTGCCGGGTGCTGACAGTCTTTATTTCACCATGCTGAACCACAATAAGCGTTCCATTGAACTCAATTCCAAAAACGAGATTGGCAAGGAAGTCCTTACCCGTCTCATCGAGGAATGCGATGTGCTGGTGGAAAACTTTGCTCCCGGTGCTTTGGACCGGATGGGCTTTTCATGGGAACGTATTCAAGAAATTAATCCGCGCATTATCATGGCGTCGATTAAGGGCTTTGGTCCCGGTAAATATCAGGACTGTAAAGTTTATGAAAACGTGGCGCAGTGCGCTGGTGGTTCCGCATCAACCACTGGTTTCCGTGATGGACCGCCTTTGGTAACGGGCGCACAAATTGGTGACTCTGGTACTGGTTTGCATCTTTGCCTTGGTATCGTGACTGCGCTTTTCCAGCGTGAAAAAACTGGCCGAGGTCAAAAAGTTACTACTGCGATGCAGGATTCAGTTCTTAATCTGGCCCGCGTGAAATTGCGCGATCAGCAGCGTTTGGCTGCCGGACCTCTGACCGAATATTCCCAGCATGGTGAAGGCATTCCTTTTGGTGAAGCCACGCCGCGTGCGGGTAATGATTCAGGTGGTGGTCAGCCGGGTAAAATTCTCAAATGTAAAGGCTGGGAAACCGATCCGAATGCGTACACTTACTTCATCTGTCAGGCCGCAATCTGGGGCAAGATTTGTGATGTGATTGGCGAGCCTGAATGGGCTACCAAAGAAGGCTATGCCAAACCTGGTGACCGTTTGGACAAGCTCAACTCAATCTTTGAACGCATTGAACAATGGACAATGACCAAGACCAAATTTGAGGTCATGGATATTTGTAATCCACATGATATTCCGGTCGGACCAATTCTTTCCATGAAAGAAATTTCTGAAGACGAGGGTCTTTTTGCTACGGGCACAATGGTCAGAGTTGATCATCCGGAGCGCGGCGAATATCTCAGCGTTGGTTGCCCGATTAAATTGTCGGATAGCTCTGTGGAAGTGACACGTTCGCCACTGCTTGGTGAGCATACTTCTGAAATTCTGAGTGAAGTTTTGGGCTATTCAGGCGATGCTCTTGAGCGTGTAATCGCATCTGGTGCTGTTGGTGAAATCAAATCGGAAGCGGCTGAGTAAGGCACGTTTGGGAGAAATATTATGCGTATAGTACTTCACGGACAGCAGGCATTCGGCAAAGCTGTATTGGAAAAACTACTCGATCGGGGCGAAGATGTTGTTGCTGTTTGTACAGCGCCCACCAAAGAAGGTCGGCGCGAAGATGAGCTTGCTGCATTTGCAAATGAAAAAGGCATTCCACTGCATCAGCCTGCTTCATGGAAAACACCGGAAGCTCTTGAACTGATGCAATCCTTCGATGCTGATGTTTGCATGATGGCTTATGTGTTGTTGTTCGTACCGGAGCCAGTGCTTAGCGCACCGAAATTCGGCACGTTCCAATATCATCCGTCGCTTTGCCCTCTTCATCGTGGTCCAAGTTCTATCAACTGGCCGATTGCCATGGGTAGCACACAGACCGGGCTGAGCATTTTCTGGCCTGATGACGGCTTGGATGAAGGCCCGATCCTGATGCAGAAAACCTGCGCCATCGGACCTGATGACACGCTGGGTGATGTTTACTTCAAAAGCCTTTTCCCAATGGGCGTTGATGCGATGCTTGAGAGTCTTGATCTGGTGAAAGCCGGTATCATTATCAAGCATGATCAACGGTTGGACGATGGTTCTTACGAAGGCTGGTTCAAGAAAGCTCAAGCCGAGATCGACTGGTCGAAGCCTGTTGCTGATGTTTATAATTATATTCGCGCTGCCAATCCGGCACCGGGTGCCTGGACGACCCTCAACGGGGAGCAGGTTCAGGTGTATGACAGCGCAAAAGTTGAAGGCGAGGGCGCAGCCCCCGGCGAGATTGTCGCCATTTCAGACGATGGCGTTACTGTTCAGGCTAATGGTGGCTGCATCCTTATTAAACGGGTGCGTCCAGTAGATAGCGGAAAAATTCCAGCATCGGAATGGGCGCAAGCCGCATCATTATCCGATGGCAACATGCTTGGTTCATAGGGAAAAATACTAATGGCATTTAAGACAGATATTCAAATTGCACGCGAAGCAAACAAGAAACCAATTCAAGAAATTGCTGCAAAGCTTGGCATTCCGAATGAAGACCTCATTCCTTATGGCCACGATAAGGCAAAGATTTCCGATACATTTATTGCCGCTCAATCGGGCAAGAAAAACGGTAAACTCATTCTGGTTACCGCGATCAATCCGACGCCAGCCGGTGAAGGCAAGACCACAACAACTGTTGGTCTAGGCGACGGACTTAATGCGATTGGCAAGAAGACCGCGATTTGTATTCGTGAAGCGTCTCTTGGCCCATGCTTCGGCATGAAGGGCGGGGCTGCTGGTGGCGGTTATTCGCAGGTTATTCCGATGGAAGACATGAACCTCCATTTCACCGGAGATTTCCACGCGATTACCTCAGCGCACAATTTGCTGTCAGCAATGATCGACAATCACATCTATTGGGGCAATGGTCTGGAAATTGACAATCGCCGCGTGGTTTGGCGCCGTGTGATGGATATGAATGATCGGGCGCTTCGTCAGATCACAACTTCTCTTGGCGGCGTGGCGAACGGTTTTCCGTCGTCAGCTGGTTTTGACATTACGGTAGCTTCAGAAGTTATGGCGATTCTTTGCCTGGCTAGAAATCTTGATGATTTGCAGGAGCGTCTTGCTCGCATCATCGTTGCTTATCGCCGGGATCGCTCACCGGTTTATTGCCGGGATATCAAGGCTGATAAAGCTATGGCGGTTTTGCTGAAAGATGCAATGCAACCAAATCTAGTGCAAACTCTTGAGAACAACCCGGCGTTCGTACATGGTGGTCCATTCGCCAATATCGCTCATGGTTGTAACTCTGTGGTTGCAACGACGACCGCTTTGAAACTTGCCGATTATGTGGTGACAGAAGCAGGCTTTGGTGCTGATCTGGGTGCTGAGAAATTCCTCAATATCAAATGCCGTCAGGCTGGTCTTGAACCGGCTGCCATTGTTATCGTTGCTACCATTCGGGCAATGAAAATGAACGGCGGCGTTGCACGAGCCGATCTTGGTGAAGAGAACATACAGGCAGTTAAAGATGGTTGCCCGAACCTTGGACGTCACATTGAAAACATCAAGGGATTTGGTGTTCCAGCCGTGGTCGCAATTAACCACTTTGTTACCGATACGGAAGCAGAGATTCAGGCTTGTAAAGATTATGTTGCTAGCCTAGGCTCAGAAGCTATCCTTTGTAAGCATTGGGAGCATGGATCTAAGGGAATTGAAGAATTGGCCACGCGTATAGTTGAAATTGCGGAAAGTGGTGAGGCTAAATTCAAAGTTCTTTATCCTGATGAAATGGGTCTTTTTGAGAAAATGGAAACTGTTGCCAAACGTATTTATCGCGCTGATGGCGTGATCATGGACAAGAAGGTTCGCGATCAGCTTAAACAGTGGGAAGAAGCAGGTTACGGCAAGTTGCCGGTTTGCATGGCGAAAACGCAATATTCGTTTTCCAGTGATCCATCTCTTAGGGGCGCGCCGACCGATTTCACCATCCCTATTCGCGAAGTTCGTCTGAGTGCGGGTGCTGGATTTATCGTTGCTATCTGCGGAGAGATTATGACAATGCCGGGTCTGCCTAGGGTGCCATCATCAGAGACAATAATGCTGAATGACCAAGGTCAAATCGACGGTTTGTTCTAGGAGAGTATGAAGTGGTTCGCAAAATAATCTTGCCGGTAAGGGGTGATGGAAAAGGCGATAATGTCTTTGCCCACGCTGCTGCACTTGCAAAGCGATTTAAGGCACATGTGGTTGTGACCCATTGTCGGCCAAGGCCGGAAGACCTGTTACCATTTGGTGTTCCGATCCCTGCCTTCATGAAGGAACAATTGCTTGATCAGGCGCGCAAGCTTGCTGATCTGGAAGAAGAAGGTCTTGAGAGCGAATTTGCGGAACTTGCCAAGCAGTTTGGTTTGAGAATGACCGATAAGCCGACTGGCAAATCGGCATCTGCTTCATGGGTGGAGGAAGCTGGGCGTCAGGTTGATGTGATCAAACATCATGGCAGGCTGGCTGATATTATTTGTGTTGCCAAGCCGGACCGGGATCGCAACCTTGGGGCCAATACATTGAAGTCCGCATTGTTTCATACCGGGCGTCCGGTAATGATGTGTCCTACCGCAGAAACCCCACCTAAGGTTTTGGGTGATAAGATTGCTATTGCATGGAACGGTTCAACGGAAGCTGCACGTGCTGTGGCTCTGACTATCGATATTATTGAACAAGCCAGTGAGGTTGTGATCCTGTCATCAGGGTCGGAAATTCACGGTGCGAACGCCGATGATCTTCTGTCATATTTCTCTGATAGAGGAATTGAAGCGAACATAACCCGTTTCGATGGACAAAAGAAAATTGGTGAAGAACTGATTACAAATAGCAAGGCCGCAGGCGCTGATCTGATGATCATGGGTGCTTATGGCGATAGCCATGAACACGAGTCCGTATTTGGTGGCAACACCCAATATGTGGTCGATAATGCAGATTTCCCCGTCATTCTGGTGCACTAGCTGCAGTGGAATGGGAGGAGATACGAAGATTGGAGAATTAAGCCGAATTACCGGTTTAGAATGCGACGTGTGACGCTTTCACGCAAAATGTAATAATTACCTTGGGAGGATAATTATGTTTATTACAAAAAGATTATTTCTATCCGTGGTTGGTGCAGCTGCATTGGCTACAACGACGCTTGTTTCAATCGCTCAGGCGTTTGAACCAAACAAACCAGTCAACTTTATCATTATGGCCGGTAAAGGTGGTGGTGCCGATAAGATGGCACGTTTGATGCAAGCGATTATTGAAAAAGAAAAGCTTTCACCACGCCCGTTGGTTCCAACCAACAAACCAGGTGGTTCCGGTGCTGAAGCGCTTATCGCTGCCAAAGATGCATCCGATCCTGACCACACAATCATGGTGACTTTGAATTCATTTTTCACCACACCATTGCGCCAGCCTGGCCTTGATGTGGACATCATGAAATTTGCTCCTGTTGGCCGTATGGCTGAAGATACTTTCCTTCTCTGGGTCCACAAAGACTCCGGCATCAAAACTTTCGAAGAATATCTGAAAGTTGCCAAAGAGCAGGGCAAAAAATGGGTGATGGGCGGAACTGGTAAAAACTCCGAAGATAACATCATTACCGATTATCTGAATGGCAATTATGGCCTGTCCATGAAGTACATTCCGTATAAAGGTGGTGGAGCGGTTGCCAAGCAGGTTGCTGGTAAACAGTTGAACTCTTCAGTGAACAATCCATCTGAAGCACTCGGCTTTTACGAGTCCGGTGACATGATTCCATTGGTAGCCTTTACCGATGAGCGTTTGCCAATGTTCCCTGATGTTCCGACCCTGAAAGAAAAGGGTGGCGACTTCTCATACTTCATGCAGCGGGCCGTTGTTGGCGCTCCTGGTATGTCGGATGATGCAGCCGCATTTTATACGGACCTCTTCAAAAAAGTTTATGCATCTGCCGATTGGCAAGAATACAAAACCAAGAAATCCCTGATGGGCGATTTCATGGCTGGTGATGAACTGAAGAGCTATTGGACCACACAGAGGGATCGTCATACGAAGATCCTGAAGGCATCCGGCGCTATCAAGTAAGCGTTAAAAAATAAGAGTAGACCGAGAGGAAGAATATAATGCGTAGGGCGGAAATTGTAACGGCTGTGATTCTAGGAATCCTCTCGGCCTATTTTATGTGGAAAAGCGGAGAAGCCCCCGCGTGGAATCCCGATATTGCAAGATTTGATAATATCGGGCTAATTGAAGGTGAAGGACCGGGCAGTGGATTTTGGCCATTTTGGCTCTCCGCTATTATGCTGGGGTGCTGCGTCTGGATCGCTGTGAACTGGTTTCGCAAAACGTCACCGGCATCGGTATCTGAAGAGCCTTTTCTCGACGACTACGGCAAGAAGATGTTCTTGCTTGTTGTGGGTGGATTGTTTGGCTTTTTGATAATGATACATTTCGCAGGTTTTTACGGGGCAATCTTCTTGTTCCTGTTCTATTACATGCGATTTTTGGGGCGTCATACGCTTAAGCTCACAATGACGGTGGCCGTATGTATCCCCGTTGTCAGCTTTTTCTTTTTCGACATTGCGATGAGAATTGTCCTGCCTAAGGGCTATCTCGAACCGTTGTTTATCCCGCTTTACGACATTTTTCTGTAAGCCAGATCACGACTACACGAACTAATTGAAGACAAGCGTACCCTGCATGGCTAAGGCCATCGGGCGCTAGAGGAGACGGAAAATGGATGTATTGGGACTATTATTTAACGGCATTTTGGTAGCACTGGAGCCAATGAATCTGGGCCTTGCGCTGTTGGGTGTTGTGGTTGGATTGTTTGTTGGCGCGATGCCGGGACTGGGTTCCGTAAACGGCGTTGCTATCCTGCTTCCCTTTACATTCGTAATCCAGAGCATGACTGGCAGTGCTACTGCGCCAATGATTTTCCTTGCCGCCATCTATTATGGTGCCATGTATGGGGGGGCGATATCTTCGATTACGCTTGGCATTCCGGGGGCATCGACCGCGGTGGCTACCACCTTTGACGGGCGACCGATGGCGCTGAAGGGCAAAGCGCATGTGGCGCTGGTTACAGCTGCGCTGGCTTCGTTTGTGGGTGGTACATTTTCTACCATAATCTTCTCGGCTTTTGCGCCGGCGCTGGCTTCTGTCGCACTTGATTTTGGTGACCCTGAAATTTTTGCTTTAATGCTATTGGCCTTTGCGACCTTTGTTGGTCTGGGCGGGGATGACATTCCCAAAACAATTTTCTCGATCTGTATCGGGTTGGTTTTGGCAACCGTCGGGTTTGATATTATTTCCGGTGAGCCGCGTCTGATATTCTTTGAAATCACGGGCTTCTCTCATGGTATTCGCTTCCTTGTTTTGGCGATTGGTGTTTATGGCATTGGCGAGATGATCTGGACGATCAACACGGCACGCTATGGCAGTACAATGACTAAAGTTGATGTGAGTGCCAAAAGCATCTGGAGCGCGATTAAAGAGTTCAAGACCGCATGGCGCGGTACGGCGATTGGTTCTGCTCTCGGATTTTTCGTAGGCATTTTGCCCGCTGCCGGTGCAACACCGGGGGCGTTGATGTCTTATGGTGTTACCAAGTTGGTAGCGAAAAATCCCGAGGAATTCGGCAAAGGTGCGATCGATGGTATCGCTGCACCTGAGGCTGCCAATAACTCGGCCTCTACCGGAGCGATGTTGCCGATGATGACTTTGGGTATTCCAGGTTCTCCAACCACAGCCGTGTTACTGGCAGGCATGGTGATCTGGGGACTGCAACCGGGACCGTTGCTGTTTGTCAATCAGCCTGATTTCGTTTGGCCTTTGATTGGTTCATTTTATGTCTCGAACGTGATTGCTGTGTTGGTCAATCTGGCGTTCATTCCAGTGTTCCTTTGGATGCTACGGATGCCGTTTACCATTCTTGCGCCGATCATCTTTGTGCTGTCGCTGGTAGGTATCTATGCCGCATATCTCGATATCTTTGATGTCTGGTTGATGGTGATTGTCGGGGTGGCTGCGTTCTTCCTGAGGATATTGGATTATCCTTTGGCACCAGCTGTGCTGGCCATTGTTCTGGGACCAATTGCGGAACCAAAACTGCGCCAGTCGCTACTGTTCTCCGATGGTGATTTCAGCATATTCTTTACCCGTCCTATTGCGGGGCCAATCACCGTTGTTGCTCTTATCCTGATCTTGCTTCCTCTGTTGAAATTCATCAGGGACAAGTTCCGTGCATTCAAAGCGAAAAGTGCATAGATAGGGTTGTATGGCAAAACGAAAACCAGCTTATGATGCGTGGCACCCGGGTCTTGAATCTGAGATCCCGGGTGATCTCCTGCCGCTGGTTACGTTGTTTCGTCCTGAGAACTCTCACATTAGCTATCGCGAGGCCCGCGAACTAAAACAGATTTGTGGGATGGCTGAAGAAGAGTTGATCCTCTTTCGTGTCGAGCGGTTGGTGGTGCATGAATTGCTTATTCGTGTGACGGCCGATCTGTCAATTCCCGATGGTCCGAACTATGAAGACCTTGGTATCAATCTCCGCTCAATGGTTACGGTCATCTTTGACGGTTATGTAAAGCCCCAGATGGCAGTGGTCAGTGCTGTCTATGATTCTGTGCGCAATGAGGCCGAGAGTTTTATTGATCAACAATTATCTGCCCTGATTTTTAAGCGCGTGCAGAAAGAACCTGCAAAGGAAAGAACTTCGTTTTTTAGTAGGCTGTTCGGCGGAAGTTCTTCCAAAAAAAATACGAGTACCATCACGGAGCTTCCGGAAATTGAAGCGATTGAACTCTGGCAGGAGCAATTGAAAACCTGCGAAAATCCATTGGAAAAGGCATGTCTCTCTGGGTTGATAAAGATTGTGGGTTCAATTACCGGGCATCGGGGTCGGATAATTGCGGATAAGGAATTGATCACGCGTCTCGCGGCAAATCTGGTTTGCAATAACTATGGTAGCGAGAAAATTGGAGAAGCGTTGGCGCCTATGATGGCAAAGGCAATTGCTGCCGAGAAGTATCGCCCTTTGCCGGTGCAGGAAAAACCGGTGGTGTTGAATGTGAAGGGCGCGTCGGCGTCCGGCAAAAGTACTATCCGTCCTCAGCAGAGATTGCTAGCCGAAAATTTTGGTGTGCCATGGGAAGATTTCGCGCTGATCAGCCCGGATTACTGGCGCAAACACCTTCTTGATTACGACTCCCTTGGTGATGATTATAAATATGTGGCCATGCTCACCGGGCAGGAATTGGAAATCATCGATAAGAAGCTGGATCGCTATATGGCGCAGAAAGCATCTCGCGGATTGATGTCTCATTTGTTGATCGACAGGTTTCGCTTTGATAGTTTTTCTCTCGACAGCGATGGCAGCAAATTGCTGTCTCGTTTCGGTGACCGGATATTCATGTTCTTCATGGTGACGCCGCCGGCGGAAACCGTCGAACGCGCTTGGCTGCGCGGGATTAAGACCGGACGCTATAAGGCCGTTGATGATCTGCTCTATCATAATGTCGAAGCGTTTACCGGCATGCCGGAACTATTTTTTTCATGGATATCAACGGTCGATAAGCGCATTCATTTTGAATTTCTGGATAATGATGTGGCATTGGGTGAAGTTCCCAAAACATCGGCCTTTGGCTGGAATAACAAGATGACCATTCTTGACGTTAAGGTGATGATTGATATCGAGCGTTATCGCAAGGTCAATGTGGATGCCAAAACGCCTGCGCAAATTTTTAATGCGAGGGATATGAAACCTGTAAACAACGTTGATTATATTCAGCGTTGCGCCGATCAGGTTTCTGAAATTCTATTTGCCGATCAGGACAGCGCCTATGTTTATGCGCGGATTGTCGAGGGCGAGCTTGTTTGGTGTGATCCCAAATATATCGAAAAACAGACCCAACGTTCAGGGGTGAAAGTTGCACTGGAAGTGTTGGGCTATTCGGGCAAGGCTATTGGTGGGGAAAGCGATGCATCAATCGAACCAATTGATGTGGAGCATGAGAAACGCTTCACGCTTGGTCGATGGAACTAATTTAATCAGAATTGAACCTGTTGCCCCATGCCACGGACCTTTGCTTGTTCTATAATGTAATGGGCTGATGCTAAATCTTGAGCGGCAACGCCGAGGGATCGGTAGAGTGTAATATCGGTTGCATTATCTCTCCCGGCTAAGTCACCCGTGAGTACCTTTCCGATTTCACCTTTGATGTGATCTTGGGTGATTTTTCCAGCGTTGATCATTTCGATGATTTCGCCTGCTTGAGCCAAAGTTGAGGGTAGATAGTCCACCCAGATTGCAGCTCGTTCGACTATCTCATCATCAATCTCACGCATGGAAGGAACCGATGAGCCGACGATGTTCAAATGGGTGCCGGGGGCGATCCAGTCTGCTTTTAAGATTGGAGTAGGGGACGCAGTTACGGTGCAAACGATATCCGCTCTTTCGACGGCTACTTGGATATCGTCGCCTGACGTCATTTTTAGGAATGGGTATTTTCGTGCGGCGTTTCTGCAAAATTCAGCTGCCTTTTGGGCCGAGCGTCCCGCCACATGCAATTGCTGGATATCACGTACTGCCAATATTGCATCCAGATGATGTTCTGCCTGTTCGCCATAGCCGATGATTGCCAATGATGTGGCATCTTTTCTGGCCAATGCGCGGGTGGCAACGCCGCTGGCGGCGGCAGTCCGGATGGCGGTGAGGAGGCTTGCATCCATCATTGCGATGGCCCCGCCGGTTTCAGATTCAAACAACACCAGTGCGCCGCGATGGGATGAAAGTCCCTTGGCCGGATTACCGGGAAAGAGGCTAATTAATTTTATGCCGAAACAAGCCGGGTCGCCAATGGCTCCGGGCATAATTCCCATTCTGTTATCGCCGCCAACAGGAATGACCGAGCGCAAAGGCAATGTTGCGCCTCCTTTGGACACATCAATCATCGTACGGTCGATCACCTCGACTGCTTCCTTCATTGGAAGCAAGGCGGCCACATCTTCATTGCTTAAAATAATCATAGGACGCGCTCGTTTTCTGTTCCCCAATCCGGGCCGGTAATGTTTAGTCCCATCACTTGTTCCAACAAGGAAGTGTAATCGGCAGGGCGTGCCAGATAAGGGAAATGTCCGCCGTCGGTAAAGCGATATGCCACTGATGGGGATAGGCGTGCACGAACCGCTTCACGCATTTGGGCAGGGATTAGCGGGTCGTCGTCGGCTTCGATTGTTATGATTTTATCGGCGTCTATTGCTGGTTCGGGAAGCTCTGGACCGAATTTTAGCGCGGAGAGGCGAGCACGTAATTCGCTTTCCAGTATTCGTCCTCCTGCTTCTTGTAACAGCAGTTCCACCAGGTTTGCTTGGTCGGGATGCGCTTTAGCCCAGCCTCCAAGGCCCATGCCAAATCCGGCCCGGAGGGTATCAATCGGGGCAGTATCCAGATCAAGCGCATAGGGCGGCATTTGGTCCAATCCCTTCGCTGAATGCAAGGTATTGGCAGCAATCAATCCTGATATGCGTGTTGGATGCGTTCCTGCGATAAACTGTGCAAGATATCCGCCGAGGGAAGAACCAAGAATAGTGGCGGACTCAATCTCTAATTGATCAAGCAATTGAACCATGTCCTCGGTCCAATCTTCAACGCCGCCTTCGGATGGATAACTGACGGCTATAATGCGCAGGCGGTCTTTGAGGGCTGCAATCTGGTTCCAAAATACATCTCCGCGCCCCAGCGTGCCGGGGATTAGCATCAATACGGGGCCTTCTCCCACATCGAGAACACCCCAGTCCCGGCCATTCAGGATCATGCGTTGTTCTGGATGTTCTGCGGAAAATGCGTCACGTGCTGCTATCATAGGATTGGTCATGCGAATGGGTCCTCAATGGCTGGCCAGTAATTTTTGGTGCGGTTTTTATAGGGAATATTGGCAAAGTCCGGGGTAATTGCACCCGGTGTTGCAACGGGAATTACCAGTGATGCAATCGGGTTGAAACCGGCTTGATAATGGTTCGATGATTTTACGCAGACGATGTGGCGTTTGGATAGATCGATACCGAGTTGTTCAAAAACCATCGGGTGGAAAGTTTGGGTGCGCATGTCGTTGATTACAATGTCTATGCCATCGGCTTCTATCCAGACCATTTCGCCTAAGGGGGCCGAGAGTTCGCCGAATAATTGAGATAGTCCGGACATGCACTTTCGTATGGTGACGTTCAAATCCAGCGGGTCGCCGGACATTGGGCCGCATTTCCCGCCAATGCGCAGGGGCAGGGTGGCACCTTCTCCAGCCTCGCGACAAATGCGAACGGCTACAGGGTCCCAAAATATGCCGGTCGCCACCGAGGTGATGCCACGTTCCAGAATTGCTCGTAAAAGGAATGTGGCATCGGAAGGTGCGCCGCCACCGGCGTTGTCGGCTGTATCGGCTAGAACCACCGGGCCTTTGGATTCTGCTTCTGCCATATCGAGAGCTTGGGCGATATCGACATAGTTGCTTCCAACATCATGACGCAGGGAAAAGAGGGTTTGGCCGAGCCTTGTTGCTTCGGCCTCTGCAAGATCGGCATCACCATCGCAAATCGCAAATGCCCGTGCGCCGGTTTTTGGGTGATCGCCCCAAGGGAAACCGTGGGCTAGAGACAAAGAGAGAATACCGGGTTGGCTCTCGCGTGCTGTCATGTCGTCAACGAATTTGCGCATGGCCCCTGAGGGAGTGGGCATGGCGACGATCATCCGGCAATCATAGTCCCGCATCACTGGTTTGATCCGGCCTTCGGCTGTGTCCGCTGCCAGTGAAAACAGTTCTTCGGCGCGTTGAGGTACATCGATGTGAGGGTATTCCTTGAAGGCAATTAGCAGCGTTGCGTCGTTCAACATTGCGTCGGTTAAATGGCAATGAGGGTCGAGTAATCCGCCGATCACGGCATCGGGCGCAATGGCGCGACAATGGCTGATCAGATCGCCTTCGCAGTCGTCATAACCATCGGCGATCATTGCTCCATGAAGGGCGAAGAGGATGATATCTACTGGGCCTGCTGCGCGTAGATCAGTCAGGATTTCATCGCGGAAGCCTTCGTAAATGGAACCTACTGTGGGGCCTGCTGGTTGCGCGTGAGCGGAGAGGGATTCAATCACCTGCCAGCCATTTGCCTCGGCGCGTCTTCGCCAGATATGCAGTGGTGCGGTCCAATAATGTTCTACATCTGAAGTGGCGTCACCGTGATGGAGTGATCCTTCGGTGAAGCTCAATATGCCAGTGGGCAGGGGAGAGAACGAATTGGTTTCGGTGCTTAGACCGGCGATAAAAACCTTCACATTAGGCCTCTTGGTTGGTTGGGTCGGGGATTTGTTGTTGATCGGTTAGGCGCATCATGGTTGCGGCTAGTGTGTGGATTAAGATTAGGACAAATGCGAGCGGCACGACGATGGTGAACCAGATCATAGAAAGATCGATCATTTCGGCCTGCCGCTCGAGACTGCGACCCATAAAGCCGCGTGCCATGTTCATGCGTGCGCCATATATTGAATACCAGATTACGGGGGTGGCAAATAGGATGACGCCGATGGCCCGTGTTAGAGTTAGGGCTATGCCTAACCGTCCTGTTATGTCGCGCATTTGGGGGAATAGTGTTGGGTCACGTTGCGCGCGAAAGGCGCAGGATGCGCCAAGCATTCCGGCCCAGACCATGGCGCGGCGTGCCAGTTCTTCGGTCCATACCGGAGGTGCATCGAGAATATAGCGGGCGATGACTTGCCATGCTGCCGAAAAGACCATTACCAGCACTGCTGCCACAGCGCCCCAAAGGGCGATGCGAAACAGCATTGCTGAGATTTGATCGATGTTTTTAGCCAACGCCCGCATGGTTGTTACATTCCCTTCGCGGTTTCCCACTCGGTGATTTGCTCTGCGGTCAGGACGCCGCCTTCATAGGCAGGGGCAGAGGCTGCGCGAAACTCATCACGTGCTGCTTGATCGAGGCGCTCGATTGCTACGCCTGCAGCTTCTAGTTTGCCGAGGACTGCGTCTTGTGTGCCCAGCCATTTGCGGTTGGCGGCGGTTGCAGCAGCAGTTGCATCATCCACAGTGGCGCGGTCTTCTTTGCTCAGGCCCTGATACCAGTCTTCGGAGACAATAGTGATACGCAGGGATGGGGCAACGCCCGCATCGGTGTAGAATTTGATGAAGTCCGTATGACCAAACAAGAGCGGTACGAAAGCCGGATTGAGGTAGCCATCGGCGACGCCGGTTTGAAGTGCATTTGGCACTTCGGCCCAACTGACGATGGTGCCCGATGCGCCCCATGCCTTGTAAAGATCGATTTGGCTTTCATCTAACGCACGCATCCGCAAACCCGTCATATCAGCGACGGATTTTACGGGCTTTTTGGTGTTGAAAATGCCGGTGGCCTGACCGACCGTATTCACAGAAATCACTCGCACGCCCTTTGGCGTGGTGGCAGCGTTGATTTTGGCCATCATGCCGCCTTCGTTGAGGGCGTGATCTACTTCTGCCTGATCTTTGAAGAAATAGGGTAAGCGTAATCCGAAAATGGTTTTGTCGAGTGAACCGACAATGCCCAGCGGTGAAAGGGAGACTTCGAGTAATCCCTGGCTCACCTGATCGAACAGCTCATCATCGCCGCCAAGCGCACCGCGCTGGTATTCCTTGGCTTCAATGCCGTGTTCGTTCAAATAAGTATTGAAAGTGTGAGCCCATACATAGCTGCCGGAACCTTCCATGCTTGGCGGGCTGTCGAGAGCAATTTTTACTTCGGCGTTTGCTGTTCCTGCAAAAGCCAGAGAAGTTGCCAAGATGGCACCGAATAGATGTGTTGAATATTTCATGTCATTCCTCCTTGTTGAATTTTCATTGGTATTAATTTCCTCCTCCAAGCCCAAAGGCATGGGGTAGGGCTAAGCTAATTTCAGGCACCTGTATCAGCAGGGCCAGCACTGCGATTTGCACCAGCACGAATGGAATTATCGCGCGTGCGAGTTTCCAGTAATTTACGCCAGTGACGGCAGATACCACCAACAGGCAACCACCCATGGGCGGCGATACCAGACCGATGCAAAGGTTGAAGCAAAGGACGATGCCCAGATGCACCGGGTCTGCTCCCTGTGCGATTGCGACCGGTGCCAGAAGCGGCACCAATAGTGCCAGCGCCACCGGGATATCCAGAACCATGCCTGCAAAAATAAAGATTACATTCATCACCAGCATGTAGCCTGCTGGCCCAAGACCAAGGCTTGTTACTGCGTTTGAAATTGCTTCTGGTATGCGCTCCAATGCGCCGAGATATCCAAGGGCCGAGACCGCGCAGATCAACATGAATATCGACCCGGATAACATCGCGGTGCGCTGTAATCCTTGCAGGACCGATGGCCATGTCAGCCCTTCGTAAAACCAGCCTGCGCCGAGTGCTGTGAATACGGCGACAGCGGCAGCTTCGGTTGGTGTCATCCAGCCAAAGACGATGCCACCGAGAATGATCACCGGCAGTGCCATGGCCGGGATTGAATGTATCAATGTGGGCAGGATTGGCGGCATGTCTTCTTTTTCCACCCGTGGATGATCGTCGCGCCATGCGAAAAAACCGTTGAGCAGGATGAGTGCGCCAGCCAGTATCAGTCCGGGAACGATACCTGCAAGAAATAGCGCCGTGACCGATGTTCCCATCAATGCGCCGTAGAAGATCAGGATAATTGAGGGCGGTACAATCGGGCCTATGATTGAAGAAGCTGCGGTGACTGCGCTGGCATAAGTCAGGCTATAGCCGCGCTTGCGCATTTCTGGGACTAGCGTGTTGGACAGGGCTGCTGCGTCGGCAACGGCTGAACCTGAAATGCCGGCGAAGAATACGCTGGTGATGATGTTCACGTGGCCGAGGCCGCCGCGCAACCTACCGACAAATGTCATAGATAAACTGATCAATGCGCTGGTGATGCCGCCGCGGTTCATCAGCTCTCCGGCAAGGATGAATAGGGGCATCGCCATTAATGCGAATACGTCGATTTTTGAAAATATTTGCTGGGGCAAGATTGCCAGATAACGGGCATTGTCTGTGGCCACGAACGTCAGGACTGCAGCCCCGCCGATCACATAGGCAATTGCCAACCCGGAGGCCAGAAAGAGCGCTGCAATGATTGGGACCAGAACAATCATGCGGCTACCTTTTCACGGTGCGGGGAAATGGCTGCTTGGGTAACTCCCTCGGCGGCGACGTCGTCTGGAATGTCGCGTCCCTTTATCAGAGCGCTGGCAACCCGCGCCAAAGCGGGGGCTGATTGGATGCCATAGCCTCCTTGCCCTACCAGCCAGAAAAATCCCGGTACTTGTTTGTCAAAGCCGCAAACGGGGCATTTATCTGCCACGAAACTGCGCAGGCCGGCCCATTTATGATCGATGCGGCGTACCGAAATATCGAAAGCTGTTTCAATGCGGTCGACGCAGACTGCGACATCCATCTCGTCTGGTTGTGCATCGCAGGCTGGCGAAGGGGTTTCATCAGCAGGAGAGATCAGCAATTTTCCTGCGTCAGGTTTCAGGTAGAATTGTTCATCCACATCGATTGCCATTGGCCATTGATCGGGTGTCATTTCTGCTGGAGATGATATGAGCAATGCGGTGCGGCGTTTTGGAACCAGACCTACCGGCGCAACGCCTGCCATTTCTGCCAGTGAGTCGCCCCAGGCGCCTGACGCATTGACGACGATGGGCGCGCTGACTTTGTTCTTGCTGGTTTGCAGCGTCCAGCGTTCGCCGTCATGAGACATGGCGGTTACTTCGGTTTGGTTGCGCAGTTCGCCTTTGGCGGCGCGGAATGTTTTTAGATAGTGTTGATGTAGAGCGGCGACATCGATATCTGAAGCTTCGCTGTCTATCATTGCGCCCGCTATATAACCGGGACGAAACAGGGGCAGTAATTTGTGAGCTTCTTCAGGGTTAAGAAGCTGGACGGTGTCGCCCAATTTTTCTTGCAGATTTTTTAGTGATTTCATCTGATCTGAGCGTGCTACAAACATCGCTCCGCGGCGCTGTAGCAACGGGTGGTCAATATACTGGCTTTGCGGATTGTTAAAAAATTTCCATGAAGCGCGCGTGAGCGCACGGATTACCGGTGGACCGTAACTTTTTGTATAGAGTGCCGCCGAGCGTCCAGTGGTGTGGTAGCCGGGCTGATCTTCTTTTTCCAAAAGCAGTATGTGCGCGCCGTCTGACAATTCAGCCGCAACCGATGCGCCGGCGATGCCTGCGCCAATTACGATAATGTCGAAAGCCTCCACCTGCTTTGTCACAATTCCCATCCCCAATATGCTATGCGGAAGGCTAACACCGATATTTCAAATTGCAAGATTTTTTTCCAATAGGAAAATTACTTGGCTATGCACCCAATTCGCTTTAGTGTGTCTGTCATGACAAAAACCGAGATTACAGATAGCCAACGCATCAAGTTTGGACATCGTTTGCGGGAACTACGCCGTAAAAACGGTTGGACTCTGGCCGAGCTTGCTAAACGTTCTGGGCTGGCGATTTCAACAATTTCCAAGGCAGAGCGCGGCATCATCGCGTTGACCTATGACCGTCTGGCACAATTGGCCAGTGGGCTGGAAACCGACATGGCGGCGTTCTTTGCAGCTGAAGGCAAAACGTTTGCGCCGGGCAGTTTTGCTGTTGCCCGTAAGGGTGAATTCCGCCGTCAGGAAACCACCAATTACGTCTATGAAATGCTGTTTCCCGAGCTGTGGTATAAATCCATGAGCCCGATGTTGGGGACGTTAAAGGCGCATGAGTTGGTGGAATTTGATGCGTTTGTCCGCCATCCCGGGCAGGAGTTTTTAGTGGTGATGGAGGGCGTTGTTACCGTGCATGTGGAGGGCGGGGAGCCCGTTACTCTGCAACAGGGAGATAGCATCTATTTCGATAGCGCAATCGGGCATCTTTATGCTTCTGACGGGGATAAGGATGCGCGCATTCTGGTTGTTTGTACTGCTCCCGGCTCAAGCCCCAGTAAGACAAGTTACAAGGAATGATCTGGTCTCATTTTTTAAATGAAGACAATTACCAGCCCAGCGGCAACTAATGCCAGCCTCACCGCAATATTGCGGTTGCTGATCAAGCCGTAGGATATGGCTGCCAGCCCTGTTGCCAGTTTTACGAACATCAAAAGAGCCATCACTGGGGAATCGATGATTTCGATGATGGCTGGATTCGCGATCATTCCGAGTGGGATAATATAAAGCCCGATCCCTAACGTCATTGAAGTCAGCGCGACCTTGAGCCAGTTTTCACCCACCATGCCAGCAGCAATAAATACGGCTCCACAAACGGGCGGGGTGATGGTGGAGAGGAGTGCAAACCAGAATACGAATAGATGCGCCAACAAAGGCTCCAAACCTAGTTTTTGCAGGGCAGGGCCTGCCACCGAAACACAAATGACATAGGCTGCGGTGGTAGGCACTTCCATGCCCAATATCAAACAGGCGAGGGCGGTTAGAAGTAATGCCGGCCAAATTTGATCGCCGCCTGCCGATAGAATTAGCGAGGTGATTTTGATGCCCAGCCCGGTTTGAGCCAGCACGCTGATTATCAAACCAGCGCATAGGATGATTGAAGCGATGATGGCTATTTGCTTGCCAGTGGCGAGGGCTACTTCTTCAAGGCGTGAAATGGTTCTGGACCAACTCAGGGAGAGTTTGGCGTCAAAGAACAATAGTATAAATGCTGCGAGAATTGCGCCAGCGGCTGCATATTGCGGGGTATAACCGCCGTTGAACATGCGTTCCAGTAGCACGATGAATGGCACCAGAAAGAATGATGCCGTGACGATCACTTGTTGTCGTGAAGGTTGTTGTTCTGTGGGTAATGGTTGCAAGTCATAACGGTCTGCGTAGGCGTTTATGCCGACCCATACGGTGAAGAAATAGAGAATGGCTGGCAATAGCGCGGCCATCATAATTTGCGTATAGGGGGTGCCGGTGAGTTCCACCATCACGAAGGCTCCTGCTCCCATTAGAGGCGGCATGATTTGTCCGCCGGAGGATGCCACTGCTTCAACTGCGCCTGCCAGTCTTCGCGGGTAGCCGAGCTTGGTCATTGTCGGCAGGGTGATTGCGCCAGTGGAGGCAACATTGGCTGATGCTGATCCTGAGATGGAACCGAATAATGCTGATGACAGGACTGATACTTTGGCAGCGCCACCCTTTAGGCGGCCAGCGGCAGCCATCGCCAAATTCATAAAGCCTTGACCGGCTTCTCCGGCATTTAGCACCGCGCCCATGATGACGAAGATCGCAACGATGTTGACGGAAACGCCCGTAAGGCTTCCCCATAAACCGCCTTCAGCGACGGTGATTGTGCCTAGGAAACTGCCAAGGGGCAATCCGGGGTGGCCGAATTCTCCGGGTAAATGGGAACCCAGCAAACCGTAGGTAAGTGCGATGACTGTGATGATTGGCAAAGGCCACCCGATGGCACGCCGTGCCATCTCCAGAACGGTGATGATCAGGGCGGCGGAAATCCAGACCTGCAGTTCGCCTTCAAGCGAACCATATTGATCGGAAAGTGCTGCCTCGTAATAGACGATATAAGAGCAACAGATCAGGCCGATAAATGTAAATATCGCGCCGGTCCATCGGGCGATTGTTCCGGTGGCGAGAAAGATGAATACCCATGGCAAAGCCAGCGCCATGTGCAGAGGGCGGCTTACTAGGTTTGGGACAAGGCCGGAAAATATCAACCAGATATGAAAGACGATAGAAAGACCGCCAAGGCCAACCCAAATTAACCGGGGCAGCCTTGGAGTTTGTTCGTTTTGGCTCATGTTAGTTTGCCAAAAATCAGCCGAGGCTTACTTCAAACCATCTGGAATTTTTACGCCGATTTCTTCGTAATATTTCACAGCGCCAGCGTGCAGTTTTCCGTACACATTAGAGAGCATGTCAGGTGATACGCCATTCCACCAAGCTGCTGCATTGCCGAGATCGGTTTTTTGTTCCCAATAGGTTTTGGTCAGTGCGTAAGCGGTGGCTTCATCCATGGCTGTTGTCGTGTGAGCAATAACCGGAAGCGATGTAGTAACAATCTCTTTATCGACGCCTGCATAAGTGCCCGCAGGAATGACCAGACGTGTGCGTTTGGTTTTTGCGATCTGCTCTTCATCGAGTGAAAGGACGTTAACACCGGTGCTTGCTGCAGCTTCAATAACGTTTGGAGCCGGGAAAGAGCCGGCGGTAACGAAACCATCAATCTGTTTGTTTTTAAGAGCGGCAACGGCTGCATTCAATTCAACATTTGCCAGTGTGACTTTGCCTTCAAGACCGAAGAGTTTTAGATATTTAGCACCTTCGCGAGCGCCGAAAGAACCTTTGCCAATCAGGATGGTTTTGCCTTCGAGGTCAGCGAATTTTGAAATGCCACTATCGGAGCGAACGACGAAATGCATGGTCAGAGATGGAATTGGGAACAGGGCGCGAATTTCGTCGAATTTCGGGTCCATTTTATCCTTGAACATGGCCTTGCCGGTTTGGGCAAGTCTGACCAGAACGGGCGGTGTGGTGAAAACGTAATTGCCGGAACGTTTGGCGGCTTCTTTTACGTTTTGAACCGAGCCTTGGCTTTCTTCAACGGTGACGATGATCTCGCCATTGGAACCTTTTTTAATGGCTTCGGCAATTTGCACTGCCATTTGATAATATGACGAAGTTGTTTTCGCTGATTTGAAAGTTACGCGGGTTTCTGCCTGTGCGGGCAGGGTAGCCACAAGGGCGATGGTTAGGGCTGCGGATAATCCGGCAAGTCTAAATTTCATGGTTCTTCTCCTGGTTAAAATAATTTTCTGTTTGATGTCATGTTAGCAAGGTTGTCGAGACGCCGCCATCAATTGCGATGACCTGTCCGGTGATAAATCTTCCGTCTTTACTGGATAGGTGGGTTGCATAATTTGCGACCTCTTCGGCACTGGCTATGCGGCCCAATGGGGTTGCTTCAACGATGGTTACCCTTGAGGGGGCCGGGTCGCCCATGCCAGAGCCAATTGGTCCGGGGGCTAATGCGTTGACTGAGATTCCTTTGGGGCCGAGTTCTGCCGCCAGTGCTTTTACGAAAGCCACAAGCCCGCCTTTTGATGCGGCATAGGCGGAGCGGTCTGGCATTCCAACCAGTGCATGCAGTGAGCAGATATGGGTTATGCTGCCGGACTTTTGATCCAGCATATGGGATGCTGCCGCGCGGGTGGTGCGGAATGCGCCGACCAGATTAATGGCGATGACTTCTTCAAACTGGGTGTCGGATAATTCGAATATTGAGCCACGCCGCATGATGCCTGCTGCATTCACAAACACATCAATGCCGCCGAGCCAATCATTGGCGTTGCCAATGGCGGTTTCCACACTGTCATTGTTGCGGACGTCAATGGTTGATTCCAAGATGTTGTCGTTCTTGATGCCAATGGGTGGCGCAATATCCAGCGCGACAACTTTGTCGCCCCGCGCACTCAAAGCGGTAACGATCGCCGAACCGATCTCACCACGGGCACCGATGATAACACTACGCTGCAAACTCTGTACTTCCCCAATATTGCACTCTGACTTTGAGGTTTTATGTTACACGAATTATCGCAGTGTTCAAATTTGATTTTTGAACCAATGTCTTAGGAAGATTAAGAAGCTATTCGTCAGATTTTGAGCTGGATGAAGGCCTGGATGAAGGCATTGTATGAATTTGCCCCGCGTCTTCCAGATCTTTCGAAATTCTCTTTTCCAGATCCAGCAAGTCTTGTGGCAATGGCAGATCGAAAGCGCGGAGTTCGTTGAGCTTTTCTAACACCAGTTCATGCATTTCCCACTGGTCTTGGGGCTGGTTTTCCATTTCGCTTAGCAACATGGATATTTCGGTTTTAAGTCGTTCAAAGGCCATGATCGTCTCCTAACGCTGATCATCATGCATTGTGTAGAGATTGGGTGCGATGATTTGGATCAATTGTTTTTTATGCGCGCGTGCATATATACAATATATGGGGATTTTTGCTCCAGATGTAAGAATATGCTTCAATAAAAGGAAACGAATATGACAATTAGAATTGGCGAAACCGTCCCGAATTTCACCGTTGAAACAACCAATGGTGAAATAGATTTCCATGAATTTATTGGCGATAGCTGGGTGTTTTTCTTCAGCCATCCTGCTGATTTTACCCCGGTTTGTACAACAGAGATGGGGCGTACAGCCCAGCTTGCTGAGGCGTTTGCAGAACGTAACGTTAAGCCGCTTGGTCTTTCCACCGATACGGTTGATGAGCATAAAAAATGGATTGCGGATGTTGATGATACTCAGAACACAACGCTCAAATTTCCGATTGTTGCGGACCCTGATTTGAAAGTTGCAAAGCTTTACGGAATGATTCACGAGGCCGAGAGTGCTACGGCTGCTGTGCGTTCGGTGTTTATCATCGATCCAAATAAGAAAATGCGTTTGACGATGACTTACCCAATGAATGTGGGTCGGAATTTTGATGAAATTATGCGGGTGATTGATGCGCTGCAACTTGGTGATGAAAAAAGCATTGCGACGCCGGCCGATTGGCGTCCGGGGGATGAGGTAATCATTCCGCCGTCCATCGATAATGCCGCTGCCAAAGACCTCTTTCCGCAAGGCTGGAATGAAATTCGCCCTTATCTACGCACAACAAAGGTTTGATTGCCGGGAGCGTTTTGCTTCCAGTTAGAACTCGATAATATTGCTTCCAGACCGCTTCATTTTTTGCGAGGTGGCCTGGGAGCTTTCTTAATTCTGGCGTTCAAAACAGTTTTGTTTGACCTGCATCAATGGATGCCGAAATGCTATAACCTATAGTTTAGGTGATTGAGCTTGGGGGGTCACGAATTGAACTCCTTGCTCAAGTCTATCCGTTATATGGATGTGGCAGTTATCGTTATTTCGCTTTTCAGAATCGCAGGGTTTCAGAGTACTCCGACGAGTTTTTGTGGGGTGCGCGAAATAAACGAAGGTTCAAGGCATAATCGCTGAACCTCGATCTGTCGGAATTGCCCACCATCCTACCTCACCAGAAAAATTGTAATGGAAGGAGAATCCAATGAATAAATTTCTGGCATTATCCATGACCGCAATGCTTTCAGTTGCTGTGATGGTGAATTCACCCATTTCTGCAAATGCTCAGGGCTTTCTGCAAGACCCTTTGACAATGGCAGGTGTCGGTGACGTCGGGGTTGAGGACAGTGTTATTAAAGTTCGATCCCGTAGGCGGGGAAGTCGGCGCAGAAGAAATAACGCTGTTGCCGGGGCTATTATCGGTTCAGCTATCATCGGTGCGATTATCGCCAATCAAGATAGGCGTCGTTATCGCCGGGATAGAAGAATTTATCGAGGTGATGCGCATGAGAATTGGTGTTACCGCCGGTTTCGCTCTTATCGGGCTTGGGATAACACCTACCAACCGTATAATGGGCGCCGTCGTCAATGCATCTCACCTTATTATTGAGGATGATATTCCCGACATTAAGAAGGCCTGCACCAATTTGCGGGCCTTTTTGGCATAAGAAGTTCAAGATGTGGTTGCTTGATCTTCCTGCAGTAGGAAGGTTTATAAATCTCTATGAAAAAGAATGAAGCAATCAATGATTTTGAAAGCATGGGAAAGCGACACCGCGCTTCTGTGGAGATTACGATGTTGGAAGTGTTGTTGCAAAAAGCCAGATTGTTGGGCTTTTCTGAACCCGAGATTGCCAAGCTTCGTCACCAATATGGTCACAGCGCATTTGGAAAATACAGCAACTCAGGACGTTAAGCGTTCTCTTCCTCAACCTCTTCCTTGATTTCCTTCTTCTTTGGCGGAGTTGGAGGACTACGTAGCACGATGTAGATTGCCGGTACGACGAGCACGGTTAGCAGTGTTGAAGATGCCAGCCCGAACAGCAATGAAATCGCCAGTCCCTGAAAAATCGGATCAAACAGAATAACAGCAGCACCAATCATTGCGGCAATTGCCGTTAGCAGGATTGGCTTGAAGCGAATTGCTCCTGCTTCCAATAATGTCTCGTGAAGGGATTGTTTGGGGTCTGCATGGCGGATGAAATCAACCAGCAGGATTGAGTTTCTCACGATGATGCCGGCCAATGCGATGAAGCCAATCATCGAGGTGGCTGTGAAGGCTGCGTCGAATACCCAGTGACCGAACATGATGCCGATGAAGGTCAGGGGAATTGGCGTTAGGATCACGAGGGGCAATTTGAACGAACCGAACTGGGCGACCACCAAAACATAAATTCCAAGCAGGGCCACCATGAAGGCGGCGCCCATGTCGCGGAAGGTTACCCATGTGACTTCCCATTCGCCATCCCACAGCAATACGGATTTTGATTCATCATCCGGTTGGCCGTGAAGTGAAATTTCGGGCTTTTCCACATCGCCCCAATCTGCTTTGTCGATGGCTTCGGCAACTGCGATCATGCCGTAAACCGGGGCTTCAAATGCTCCGGCAAGTTCGGCGGTGACCATTTCAGCGGCGCGACCATTATGGCGAAAAATCGGATAGGATGCGCGTTCTTTGGAAATGTTGACCACATCGCCCAGTTCAACGATTTTTCGGTCTCCCGGAAGCGCGTTGGCTGGAACCGGTGTAGACAAGGCACGTTCGTTCAGAACCCGTGATTGTTTTGAAGGTCCAAGGGTTATGGGGATAGGCTGGCGACCTTCGCCGCGCTGAGAATAACCGATCGTTGCCGAGGAATAGAGTCGCCGCAATGTGTCGTAGACGTCACTTTGATCAACGCTGTGATATTCAAGATTATCCTGATCAATGGCAATCCTTGTGCGCATGGCTGGCGTGCCGAAAGAATCGTCCACATCCACCAGATAGGGAATTGTCTCGAAGGCTTTTCGAACGAGAGCGGCAGTTGTTCTGCGGCTTTCCGGGTCGGGACCGTAAATTTCGGCAAGCAGGGTTGCGAGCACTGGCGGGCCGGGCGGTGGTTCGACAACTTTGATCGAGGTGCCTTTAGGGATCTCTATATCAGCAAGAAGCTCACGCAGCTCAAGGGCAATATCATGGCTGGTGCGATCGCGGTGTTCTTTGGACGTTAAGTTCACAACCACATCACCAAGTTCTGGTGCATCGCGCATATAATAGTGGCGCACGAGGCCGTTAAAATCGAAAGGTGATGCTGTTCCTGCATGGGTCTGGAAAGATTTTATCTCCGGCACATTCGCCAGAGCTATTGTCACCATTTGCAAGGCGCGATTGGTCGCTTCGACGGATGAACCTTCGGGGAGATCAACCACGATTTGCAGGTTTGTTTTATTGTCGAAAGGTAAAAGTTTTACCGTCACATCCTTGGTATAGAATAAGGCCATAGACCCCATTGTCGCGATGCCAACGAGAATTAAGAATGTCCAAGAACGTTTGCGCGAGGCAAGGATTGGTTTGGCCATCGCCAGATAGGCGCGGCCAAGCGGGTCCATTTTATGGTCGCCATGGGTGCTTGTGCCGGAAGACGGGCTTACCTTCATCATCAGCCACGGGGTTACGGTCACCGCGACAAAGAATGAGAAGATCATTGCGGCGGATGCGTTGGATGGGATCGGGCTCATATAAGGGCCCATCAGGCCGGAAACGAACAGCATCGGTAGTAGGGCCGTCACTACGGTCAAGGTTGCAACGATGGTTGGATTGCCGACCTCGGCCACCGCTTCGATGGCAGATTGAACCCGCGGGCGTTTATCAGGCATTGCCCAGTGGCGGGCAATGTTTTCAATCATCACGATGGCATCATCAACCAGAATGCCGATTGAGAAAATCAACGCAAACAAGCTTACCCGGTTCAATGTGTACCCCATGATCCACGCTGCAAATAGCGTTAGTAAAATGGTGGTGGGAATGACGACTGCAATAACGATTGCTTCGCGCCAGCCAATCATAAACATCACCAAAATAACAATCGAAACGGTCGCAAGGCCTAGATGGAAAAGCAGCTCATTGGCTTTTTCATTGGCGGTTTCACCATAGTTTCGGGTGATGCTGACTTCGATGTCTTCGGGAATGATTTTGCCCTTGAGCTGTTCAAGCCGATGGGTGATGTGCTCGGCAATGACCACAGCGTTTGTGCCTGCTCGCTTGGCGATGGCCAGTGATACGGCAGGAACGCGTGTTAGTTCGCCATCATGTTTGGCCACATGAAATACGCTGGTTTCCTTTGGCCTTGTGGCAAGGCTGATATTTGCCACATCGCGAACATAGACGGGGCGTCCATCGCGGGTGGTGATGACAATATTGCCGATCTCGCTCAATGTTTGCAGGGTTTGTCCGGCAACGAGAGAGACCTGTTTGCCATCATCGCGGATTTTTCCAATCACAAAGGATCGATTGGCACCTTCAATTTTGGCAGTGAGCTGTTGCAGGGTTACGCCGTAGAGCGATAATTTTTCCGGTGCTGGTTCTATCTGTATTTCTTCGGGTTGATCGCCGACAATATAAGTCAGCCCCACATCGGGGAGTTTTGCAAGCTCGACCCTCAATTCGCGCGTGATGCGCGTTAGCCCGTTGGCGGTCCAGTGTTCTGCTTTATCGGGTTTTGGTGCCAGCGTGATCACGACGATTGCCACATCATCAATACTGCGGCCAATGATGAGCGGTTCGGGGATGCCGTAGGGAAGGCGGTTTATGTTGGCGCGAATCTTTTCGTGGATACGTAAATTGGCTGCATCTGAACTGGTGCCGACCAGAAAACGCGCGGTCAGGAGAACGCCATCATCCTGCGTCTGGGAATAAACATGCTCCACACCATCAATACTTTTGATAATTGCCTCAAGCGGCTCTGTCACCAGTTTTACAACATCGGGTGCCTTCAGGCCATCGGCGCGCACGTGGACATCCACCATGGGCACGGAGATTTGCGGCTCTTCTTCACGAGGTAAGACGATCAATGCCAAAACGCCGAGCAGCAGTGAGGCAATCAGAAAAAGCGGCGTGATCGGTGAATTAATGAAAGTGCGGGTCAGTGCACCGGCAATTCCAAGTTTCATGGCAGCATCACCTTGTCACCGAAAGAAATGCCGGAGAGGATTTCTGTGCGTGGCCCATCCTTGGTATTGATGGTTTGACCGGGGATTACTGCAATTTCACTTTCGCCGGAAGTCGTTGATATGGTGACATAGTCAATGCCTGAGCGTGTGGTGATGGCCTCCGGCGGCACCGCAAGAACGCGGCGCTTATCGACGGGTATCCAGACTAAAATGCGTTCGCCGATGAAAAAATCATCAAGCCCCGGCACTTCGGCATCGACGATTACTCGACCATTTTCCAGTTTTGGGTAAACTTTGACGACCTTGCCCATTCTTCTCTTTTCATCAGGAGACGCGGAAAGACCGCGCTTTCCTACAATGACTGTGTTCCCCTCGCTGATGAAAGCTGCGTGTCGTTCAGGTAAGGCAAGGCGCAGGAAGTAACCTCCACCGGCAATTGTTGCGATTGCCTCGCCCGGAAGAACCACTGCGCCTCGGGTTTGCGGTACGCTGAGAACGCGCCCGGTGGATGGGGAGAGTACTTTGCCTTCCTCTATTTGTTGGACAATCACGAATCGTTCGGCCTTGCTGGCTTTTACTTGATTGGTCAGCACATCTGCCTGAGTTTGCAATTGATCGATGCGGGCTTTGGAAGTCAGCCCTTTTTCGAACAGGCTTTGTCCGCGCTCCAATTCTCTGAGGGCATTTGCATGGCTTGCGGATAGGGCACTGATATTTGCGTCTACCGCATCGAGCTTTAACGTCAGCTTGTCATCGGCGATGACGGCCACCGTCTGGCCTGCTATAACGGTGCTTCCCTCTTCGACAGATATGCTGATCAGCGTGCCGCCAATACGGGCGCGTGCGGGTTGCAGGTTTTTACTCGCAACGCTGCCGAACACCGCCTTTAAATCATCGATGATGATTGGCTTGACGATGAATTCAGCGGCGCTTGCCGATGCCCCAAAACAGACCATAGCCAGCATGAAGACAATGGATTTGATGCATGGCCTCAGCGCCACTTTATGGTTTGTCATTTAGTCTATCCTTGTTGAGTCTTGGTGACTCAATCTTTTAAAATTATCTTGGCGATGTTTTTTCCATCACATCTTTTCCTTGAGGCGAGTCACGCTGGTTAGTTTCATGATCGCTTTTTCGAAGTATGGCTCGCTTTGACCTTTGCGAATCTTGTGCATGAAGTATTTTTCAAAACCGATTTTTGCCCAATGAACCCACCGGCCTTGCGAAGCCCAGTTCATGTTGCGGGGCGGGTTTTGAGGTTGGGCCAGAAAGGCAACGCCGCTATCGCCGAAATCTGCCAGACAAAATGCGTTCCATGTGGGTTCATGGCTCATCTCTTTGCCTTGTAGTAATTCGCCGATATTAGCTGCTGCTGCTGCGACCATGCTCTCGATCATATAACCGGTTTTGGGTACGCCGACCGGCACCGGTGTTGCTTCAATCGGTGGAATTGCGATGCAAACTCCGACGGAGAAGATGTTTGTGAAGGTCGGATTACGCTGGTGTTTATCAACGATGACAAATCCACGCGGATTTACCAAATCCTTGATATCGCGCAATGCCGGAATGCCGCGAAAGGCGGGCAGAAGCATTGAATATTTGAAATCGAGATTGTGCGTATGCTCGACTTCACCATTGCGAGACAGCTCGCTCACATCCATTTTGCCATCTTCGATCTTGTCGATTTTGGCATTGGTGATCCATTTGATATCGCGATTGCGCATTTCAGATTCGAGCAAACCTTTAGTATCACCTACACCGCCCAGACCAAGGTGGCCGATATAAGGTTCGGCAGTAACGAATGTCATAGGAACCTTGTCGCGGATTTTGCGGCGTTTGAGTTCCGTATCCATGATCATGGCAAATTCATAGGCCGGGCCGTAGCAGGATGCGCCTTGTACTGCGCCAACGACAATGGGGCCGGGGTCTTTGCAAAAGACTTCCCATGCTTCGGCGGCGTTTACTGCGTGGTCTACCGAACATACGGATTGGGTGAAGCCACCATTGGGACCAAAGCCTTCGATTTCATCAAAGGCCAATTCGGGGCCGGTCGCAATGACCAGATAATCGTAATCGACTTCCCGTCCACTTTCCAAAGTGACTTTGTTCTTTTTGGGTTCAAGTTTAGCGGCACCATCGACGATGAAATCAATGCCCTGCTTTTTCAGCACTGGCGCTAGATTAATTGTAATGTCTTCTTTTTTTCGCCAACCTACTGCGGCCCACGGATTTGACGGCGTGAACTGAAAATACGGACTGTTCGAAATTACCGTAATTTTGTTCTCTTTGCCTGCGTGTTCCTTCATTTCGTAGGCCATCGGGATTCCTCCGATGCCCGCTCCCAGTATTACGATGTTAGCCATCTTTTCCTCCTTGCGGTTGGTTGCCTGTTAAAAGTTCCTCATTGTCAAATGTTATCAACTACCTTCTGCATCATGGTTTTTACTTCGCTAGCGACGGCCTGTAATTGCTCATTTTCAACGGCCTGCATGGATGCCTGTGGATCAATTGCGCTGACTTCGATTTGGCCGTCATCCAAAGTGCGGATGATCACATTACAGGGCAGCATTGAACCAATGCGTGGTTCGATTTTTATTGCCTCATAAGCCATGGTGGGGCTGCATGCGCCCAGAATTAGATAATCGCTGATATCGGCGTCAATTTTTGTTTTCAGAGTTTGTTTGACGTTAATTTCTGTGAGAACACCAAAACCATTATCGGTAAGCGCCTTGCGGGTCCGTTCGACGACTTTATCAAAACTTTCGGTCTCAAAAATGCGATCCATTGTGTAGCTCATGATTGTAATCTCCGTTGTGGGCGAAAGACTCGTCCCTGATGTATATGTAATGATACACATATGGAGAATACAATATGTCTCTATTAAAAACCGCGCACCTTGATCCAAATCAAATGGAAATGATTATGAATCCAGCGCTGCATAAACCAAATTTCGGATCATGATGCGGATATGGAACCGTGCGCCGGGGGCCTGCATCAGGAACAGCGCCCACATGTTCTCTTTGGGGTCGATGCAAAACTGGGTGCCGAAGGAACCCGTCCAGTAGCAATCACCGACGGAACCGGGGAAGGGCGCCAATCCTACATGGGTGCGTACGGCAAAACCAAGACCAAAGCCGTATCCCGGCGGCATTAGCTCGGAATCAATTTTTATATTTGATGCGAGGTGATTGGCAGTCATGAGTTCGACGGTTTTTGAGCCAACAAGACGTATTCCATCCAGTTCCCCGCGATTGATAAACATTTGGAGAAGGCGAGCATAATCTGGAGCTGTGGATACGAGGCCACTGCCGGCGGCTTCGAAAACGGGTTTTTCGTGCATGTCGAAAGCAGTCACTTCAGTGCCATCCCACGGGTCCGGTGAGAATGGTTCTGCTAGCCGACCGGAACCGCGCTTTTCATCAATGTGAAAGCCGGTGTCATGCATTTGAAGAGGGAGAAAAATTCTGGCAGAGAGAAACTCACCTAAGTTTTGCCCACTGGCAACTTCAATCACACGGCCAAGAATATCTGATGACCGACTATAATTCCATTCTTCTCCCGGATGACTGATGAGCGGAATTTTGGCGAGGGTGTGGGCGTGTTCTTCATTGGTTTGGTTGCGGCGGGTTATGTCCCAGTTTGCATATAGTTCTTGAATATAGCCCGGCTTATTTGCGTGATGCGCGAAACCGGCTGTGTGCATTAAAAGGTCTGCGATGGTTATTTCACGTTTTGCCGGAGCCAGACTGACTTTGCCGTTTTCACGAACAAGCACATTCATGTTTTTGAATTCGGGTATGAAGTTGCTCAAATTTTCAGTAAGCAGAATGCGGCCTTCTTCCATCAGCATCATGATGGCGAGAGAAATGACGGGCTTGGTCATGGAATAGATGCGAAAGACGCTGTCCGTTCGCATGGGAGCATCGGATGTTGGGCTTTGTTTGCCCATGGCTTCCAAAATCGCGACCTTGCCTTTACGCCCCATCATGATGACGCCGCCGGGCATGGTGCCCTTATCGATTTCGCGCGAGATTGCATCCTTCATGGATTGCAATCCTTTAGGCGACAGCCCCAATTCCTTTGGGGTGCCTGTGGGCAAGGGCGGTGTTGGAGATAAATCTGTATTTTTGGCTTTTGGTTTAGCTTGGTTCGTAAGTGACATCGGTAACCCCGTGATGTTTGCAGGCTTGGTCATGAACTGGGGCCGAGTGGGGACGCGCCGTGTAAAATACGTCGAAGGCATTAGTGCCGCGAGCATTTATACATGCGAACCACCTGTGGACACCCCGCCCATGGACGTTTCAATCGTTGTGGCAGGTCTCCTGGCTCATAGTTCAATGCTGCTGTCTCGCCTTCCCGATGCAAAATTCGCATCAGTGGCACTTTTTGACAGCGGCTCACTATTTACAGTTGCGGGGGCAGCTCCGGCATTGATGCTGATCAAAGCATTCCACCGAATTCCCTCTTAGTTTCCGACCGGAATCGGAAAAACCACTACGATCAGATGTAAGTCAGTTGTTGGAAGGCGTCAATATCTCATAGTAAGACAGGGGCGAATCCAAGTGCATATTCGCGTGCGTTCTGTCCCTCGGGCGGTGCTAAAGTAAAGCGGGGCGAGGTGTTTAGGAATTCGTGCATATGGACGACAATTTGATCGTCATTGACCAAAACTATGCCATAGGCTGGAGGTTCGAAATTGCCGTGGACGATGGTGTCGGGTGCATTGAGATCAAGGGCCACCTGATGGTTCAGGCCACGCATGCATGAAAACGAAATGTCGCGCCAATTGCCGAATATGGGGCGGTGTATGTGACCGAAGAATAAATGGCGGATGATTTCCTTATAGGGGGCCAGCACCTTATGAAAGGCTTCGCTGTCCTGCATCATGATGCCGTCCATTCCCTTAATCCCGACGGGGAAGGGCGGATGATGCATGAAAATCAATACCGGATCGTGTGATGTTTCAAGCTGTTCTTCCAACCAATCCAACCTTTGTTGGCAATAACCGCCTGCATGGGTGCCGGTCACTGATGTGTCGAGGAACAGGAAGCGTCCGAAGGTTGTTTCATGCACAGATTGGATGAATCCCGCATGATCACGTGAGGAATCAGGGAAAAAGTGCGCGAACGCCTCGGTATTATCGTGATTTCCCATCATTAACATATAAGGCATTGAAAGCCGGTTTATCTGTTCGGAGAAAGCGAGATAGGCATCCTCATCACCCCAATGGGTGAGGTCGCCGCTGACCACGACGAATTCTGCATCGCCGTGTTCGTCGTTGATGCTTGCTACAGCCTGCTCCAGCCGCGCGCGCGGGTTCATGCCGTATAGGATGGCATCACCACCTACCACATGGCAGTCTGTGAGATGGATAAATTTTGAAAAACTCATGCTACACTTTCCTGTTTTGCCCAGTCTTTCCAGCCAGTACCGGAAAGTTTTATGGGACCGTCATAGGTGAATGGAATCTGGTGAATGACTGTATTATCAGGCTCCATAAAGACGACTGAATAATGAGGAGCTAGATTGGCGCCGTGCAGCCACTCGCTTTTGGAAAACTCCGGCATGCCCTGATGCAAAGTGGATCGTACGCAGGCAAATGGCACGCCTGCAAAAATTCCGGAGACCGTTAAATGGGTATGGCCAAAAAACATATGGCGTATGTGACGGCGATGCTGCCTGATCAAAACCATTAAGGGAGATGAATGGGCGGGAACAAGGCCGATTGAATCCATTGCTGGTTGGTGTAAGGGGCGCGGATTATGGTGGAAGAAGAGAACACAATCATCCGCCCGTGAGGTCAAAATGCCTTGCAGCCACGCCAGCCGGTTTTCACAAAAATGCCCTGCATGGGTCTCTGGTTCGTTGGTATCACAATAGATGAAGGTCATATCATCGACCTGTTCGCCGTGATTTACGAAACCATTGGTGTCGAGTGGGTGGTTTGGGTTCATTTGGATGAAAGCTTCACGGTCATCATGATTGCCGAGCAATAACCGAACAGGAATTGGGAAACCTTCGATGGCTTTATTCAACGCTTCGTAAGCTTCGCATTCACCCCAATGGGTGAGGTCGCCTGTAATGATAATTCGTTCGGCGTCACTATGGTGCGTTTCAATATGGTCAAGCGCCTGACGAAAACGTTTGTGAGGGTCGAGGCCATCGATAATCTCGCCAGGAACGGTGAGATGGATATCGGACATGTGGATGAATTTCATTTCACTTCCTCTCTACCAAAGAAGTGTGCCGGATAGATAATCTTGCCCGGCACACTGTGTTTTGAGACGTGCCGACTACAGCAGGTCGGAAACTTCTTCGTCCATTTCATTCAGAAGTTTTTTCATGTCCTGAGATTCGCCAGTAACGATAGATTCAAGCTTGTCGTAGATTACCTGAGTGATGGCGAGGCCGTTATTACCGGGATAAGCAAACCATTCAGAAAGCAGCGGAAGCTGTTTTACTGCGGTCGCTTTGTTCGGGTTTTTGACGTAGAAATCCTTCAGGATTACATCGTTCGCGGCTTTGTTAGGTGGAACGTAACCTGTGGTTTCCGCAACTTTAGCAGCGCCCACACCGGAAGTGATGTATTTCAGGAATGTCCAAGCAGCAGCTACTTCTTTTGGATCGTCGGAAGTAGAGACCAGCATTGCAGCATTGCCGCCAGCTGGCAGGTTGGACGGTTTTGAACCCATGCCCGGGAACGGCGCTGTGTGGAAGGTGAATTTATCGCCCTTATCGCGTTCAACAGAACCAACTGCAGACGTTGACCAGAAGAACATGCCCATTTCGCCTGAAGAGAAAGAAGCCTGTGCTGCACTGGTTGAATAGTTTTCCATGCCGCATTCATCGACCAATGATTTGAATGTGGTCAGTGCTTTCAAGCCAGCAGGTGTGTTGAAGTTCATTTTATCGTCTTTGAGCAGAGGTTCGCCCTGGCTCCACATCATGGCTTGCATGAACCAGTTGCCAGTAATATTCCAGCCCCAGAACATAGGCTCTTTGCCTGTTTTGGCGGAGATGGCTTTACAAGCTACAATCACTTCGTCCCAAGTGGTCGGGATTTTATCGACGCCAGCGGCTTTCATGATGTCCATGTTATAATAGCCAATCGGGGTTGAAACCGAGAAAGGCAGGCCGTGAACTTTGCCACCGAATGTGGAAAGGTTCAGCATTGCTTTATGGTAGCCTTCTTTGGCGAAGTTGGCTTCTTTGGCAATTAGTGGCTCTAGGGATTTTGCAATGCCGCGCTCGACCAGCACGCGCTGACGGTTCAGGCCCTGCATGGTAACGTCTGGCAATTCACCGGCTACTGCTTCGCGAAGAATGGTGTTGGTGCCATCTTCATAATTTTCGTAAGCGGCGCGGAAAACGACTTTGATTTCTGGATGTTCTTTCGTAAACTCTTCCATAATGGCTTTGTAGGTCACGTCGAAAAGACCGGAATAAGGATATCCGACTTCGATGGTCACTTGCTGTGCCGAAGCAGTAGTAGTCGCTGCTACCAAAAGGGCAGCAACAGATGTGAGAAGGCGTTTCATTGTTTTCTCCATTGGTTGATTGTCCGAGGCGTTTGGAGTGGTCATCAAACTTAACTCCAAGCGTCTCCATACTCGGCTGAATTGCCGAATTTCAGTTGCTCACTTCATTCCGGAAAGCGTGATCCCTTCGATGAAGCGGCGTTGTGCTAGAAGGAAGGCCACGACCATGGGAATGACGATGATTGTCGCGGTGGCCATTAATGGACCGAACTGGTTGCCATCAATGCCGTTGCGAAATTCACGGATGCCCAGTGGTGGCGTGAAAAGGTTCTGGTTGCTGGTGACCACAATGCGCGGCCAGAAATAATCGTTCCAGTGGGCAACGACCGAGAAGATGGCAAAGGCAATGAGGGCCGGAACTGCGGTGGGTGCCATCACCCGCCAAACGATGGTGAATTCCGACATGCCATCCATGCGGGCGGCATCAACGAGATCATCAGGCACGGTCATAAAGAATTGCCGCATCAGGAATATGCCGAAAACCGAAATGGTCCATGGAATGACCAGCGCTGCATAGGAGTTTAACAGGCCGATTTTTGCCAGCATCAGATAGAGCGGAATGCCGATGGCGTGTACCGGCACGAGCAGGCAGAACAGCACCATGGCAAAGACGAAATCGCGACCCCAGAACTTAAGCTTGGCCAGTGCGTAGGCGCAGGGTAGGGCGATGATCACCTGAATGAAGAATATCGAAGCGGTGACCACGATGCCGTTGAACAAATAGCGGGGCAGCGGGTTTTCAATCAGTGCTTTGTAATAATTATGCAATGCGGGCATCATCATGCAATCGGCGACATCTTTGGCAGTTATGGAGCAAAGCTCGTCGAGCATGGGGATTTGCGCGCCGAAAAAACCGCCTGAATTATCGATGATCTCATAAGGCGCTTTGAACGATACGGAGACCATATAGAGAAATGGTAAAAGGATGATTGCGGCACCTGCAAGCAGCAGGATGTGACGCGCAATTTCCATCGGAAGCGAAGAGCGATTTATCATGAATAGTGGACCTTACGTTCGACGAAGTAGCGCTGGGCCATGGTGAGCAAGAACACAAAGATTAGGAAGATGATGGTGATGGCTGCGGCCATGCCAATCAGGTTCTGCTTTATGCCTTTTTCATAGAGGGCGTACATCATCACATAGGTGGATTTGGATGGACCGCCCCTTGTCAGCGCTTCGATGGTGTCAAAGGACTGGAAGGAGCGAATGGCGGTAATGGTGATCACAAATACATTGGTTGGCCCGAGCATCGGCCATGTGACCAGCCAGAAGCGCGACCATGGGGAGATCACCCCGTCCATTTCGGCGGCCTGATAAAGTTCGCGCGGAACGGATGTAAGACCGGCCATATAGAGCACCATGTTAAATCCGACTGCCTGCCAGATGCCGATAAAGCAAAGGACAGGCAACGCTGTTGTTCGGTCACCAAGCCAGTTAGGAAAGCCAGTTGCACAACCATGACCGAAAAAAGTGGTGGCGCTGTCAACGAATGGAACCCATTCCATGGCTAAAAAATCGGAGAGGATAGGCACGGAGCAAGAGGCTTCAAAGAAGCGATTGATGATGCCGATTGAAGGGTGCAGGGCCAATTCCCATACGATGGCCATGGCGACCAGTGTTGCCATTACCGGCAGGAAATAGATGGTCTGGTAAAACCCTCTGCCGATTGTTAGAGAATTGATGGCAAGGGCTGCCAGCAAACCCATTATGATTGAGCCGGGTACCACCACACCCACGTATATGAAGGTGGCGGTAAACATTTTTGAAAAACTGGAACGGGTGAAGATGCGTTCGTAATTTTGAAAGCCGATCCATTCAAAATCGATGACACCCAGAGAGTAATTGGTGAAGGAGAGATAGAGCGCCAACAGGATTGGCACGATAAGGATTATCACCATGAGAAAGACTGCCGGTCCGGCAAACATCCAAGGGGTGGTGGCCGCTTCCACGCGCCGTTTTTTCATGCTGGCTGGCGAGAATTTCGGGCTTGCGGCCGGGCTTGATGGTGGAGCTGGCAATTGGGTTGCCAATGCTACCGTCATTACGCGACCTCGCGTTTTTCGTTGACGGTGAACTGTGCATCCATGCGCTTGCCATCATTGCCGAAGGCCATTACCTGCTCTGGATCAAGTTCCAGATTTACGTTGTCTCCAATGCCGACTGTCTCCAACAGGGATGGCTGGCCGCGCACCACAATACGGTTCTCAACCCCTTCTAAAACGATATGGAAGAATGCTTCTGCCCCAAAGTTTTCCAGATGGGCAACGCGGCCTTTCAAATGAGCTTCCCAAGTGACAATTGAAAGCGCTTCTGGCCGGGCACCCAGTGTTACGACACTCGGGTCAGAATATAAAAACGGCACTGGTTGTCCCGCGACCGTTAGATTGCCTGTACCATCATGGCCAATTACCAACAGATTGATTTTGGGCGAGCCAATGAATTCGGCAACGCGCACATCTACCGGGCGGTGGTAAACTTCACTCGGCGTATCTACCTGCAACAGCTCTCCATCCATCATCACTGCGATGCGGTCGGCCATGGTCATGGCTTCGGCTTGGTCGTGCGTGACGTAGACAAAAGTTGCCTTTAACCGGCGGTGAAGTTCAGTGATTTCTGTGCGCATATGAACGCGCAATTTTGCATCCAGATTGGAGAGCGGTTCATCGAGGAGGAAGGCCTGAGGTTCGCGCACAAGGGCGCGGCCCACTGCTACGCGTTGGCGTTGTCCGCCGGAAAGTTGACCCGGTTTTCTTTCCAGCAGATGAACGAGGTCTAGGGTCTCGGCAGCTTCGCGTACTATCGTTTCTATATCATCCAGTTGCTTGCGTGCACCGGGTAGATGAGGCCCGATGAATGGTAGGCGTTGCCAACCGTTCAGGCGTCGCATTTGTAGAGGAACCGCGATGTTTTCAAACACGCTGAGGTGGGGGTAAAGAGCGTAGGACTGGAACACCATGGCCAGATTACGCTGGCTGGCCCGTAGGCCATCAATCATTTTGTCGTTGATTGAAACGGTTCCGCCGTCGTGGATCTCAAGGCCTGCAATGATGCGAAGGAGTGTCGATTTTCCGCATCCTGATGGTCCTACCAGAGCAATGAATTCGCCATCCTCAATGTCGAGGTCTATGCCTTTAAGAATACGAGCATCGCCGTATGATTTTTCGATATTTGATATGTTCAGTTTAGCCATGATGTCCCCCAGAAGGATCTCAGTTGGCCAAACGCTAACAGGATGAATTAACACTTATATGACAGAGGTTTTTGTCCACAGGGCGCGCGTCACGCACCTGTCATCTGGGGAGGCTAGGCATCCGCTAAGTGCAGATATTAGTGATTCATTTCGGAGAAATATGTTGGCAATGCAAAAACGTAATCTCAAATTAAACGAGGCCGTTCATCGAAATAAAGCAATGTCGAAAGGTGGTCTGTTAGAGCGTGTGTTTACCACCGCATTTAAAGGTCTGGTCTATCCGCAAATCTGGGAAGACCCGCAAGTCGATATGGAGGCGCTGGATATCCAGCGCGACAGTCATGTGGTGACGATTGCATCCGGTGGGTGCAATGTACTCAATTATCTCATTGATAATCCGGCGCATATTACGGCGGTTGATCTTAATACGGCCCATGTGGCGTTGACCCGATTGAAGCTGTGTGCAGCAAAGAATTTGCATGGATATGATGATTTTTTCAGATTTTTTGGTCAGGCTGATAATCAGGAAAATGTTCGGGCGTTCGATGCTGTTTTGAAATCCCGTCTGGATTTGGAAAGTCGCAATTACTGGCAGTCGCGCGATCTGTTCGGACGGCGGCGGATCAGTCTGTTTGCGCGGAATTTCTACCATGCCGGACTGCTTGGAAAATTCATTGGAGCCAGTCATGTGCTTGCGAGATTATATGGCCGGAATTTGAAAAATATTTTGTCCACTTCATCGATTGCAGAACAACGGGTCTATTTCGAACAGCAGATCGCGCCCTTGTTTGACAAGAAATTTGTGCGCTGGATTGTTAGCCAACCAGCATCTCTTTATGGCCTTGGTATTCCTCCTGCGCAATATAGCGCTCTTGCTGCATCGGGTAATGGTGATATGGCTTTGGTGCTTCGCCAACGGTTGGAAAAACTCACCTGTGATTTTGACATTGGCGATAATTATTTTGCGTGGCAGGCCTTTGGCAGGCGCTATGCCAATCAGGGTGAGGGGCCACTGCCGCCTTATCTTCAGCGGGAGAATTATGGTGTAATAAGACATCGTGCCGACCGGGTCACGGTGTCGCACGCATCTTATACGGACTTCCTGAAGGGCCGAGCAGATTGCAGTCTTGATCGCTTCATATTGCTGGATGCGCAGGACTGGATGGATGATGAGACGCTCACAAAACTGTGGCGTGAAATTACCAGAACCGCGCGGCCTGGTGCGCGCGTATTGTTCCGCACCGCTGCCGAAGAACGTTTATTGCCCGGGCGGATACCTGACGAGATTTTGAACCGTTGGGATTATGATGCAGATTATTGCAAAGACCTAACGCGCCGCGACCGTTCTGCAATCTATGGCACGGTTCATCTTTATACTTTGCCGGAGGATGATGATGTTTGATCAAACTGCGAATGCCGCCAGCCATATGGATCAAATCTATCGCTTTCAGCGGCATATCTACGATTTTACCCGCAAGCCTTATTTGCTGGGCCGCGATAAACTGATATCCGAACTGGCTGTTCCCGATAACGGGCACGTGCTGGAAATTGCCTGCGGTACTGGTCGTAATTTGATCTCGGCTGCCCGAACTTATCCAAATGGGCAATTTTATGGTTTTGATGTTTCAAGAGAGATGCTTGAAACTGCCGCTGCTTCAATCGAGCATTCAGGGTTTCGCCACTGTGTGAGGTTGGCGCTTGCTGATGCCGTTGAATTTGATGGAGAACATGTTTTTGGGCAAAAGCAGTTTGATCGTATTTTCATTTCCTACGCCTTGTCGATGATCCCTCAATGGCGGAAAATATTGCAACAGGCGGTAAAATCTCTAGCGCCGGGTGGGTCTCTCCACATTGTCGATTTTCATCATCAGCAAAAAATGCCGTCATGGTTTCGTGGTGGTTTTTTAGCCTGGCTCAACAGGTTTAGCGTGAAGCCCCGCATTCAGTTGAAATCCTATGTTGAATATCTGACGGAGGATGATGCGCTGACCTTGCGGTTTGAAAGCCTCTATAATGATTATGCCTGCTATGCTGTATTGACGCGCGGGAAATAATTTTTAGTTTTATTTGCATTAAAAAACCCGGCCTTTGAGCCGGGTTTTCTTTGTCACTAATCGACGAATAGAATTCTATGATGCGGGAGGATAGTGGCGAGGCAGGCACAGGAAAGTATTCGGGGGAAGGGCCGGCTTGTTTGTCAGGCAAAGCAGCTCAATTTGTTCCTTTGAATTGCGGGGTTGGTGCTGCATCAAAATCCTGTGTCTTGGCATGGTTATGTTCCTCGATTGGAATTGATTTTGGTTACGCTTGGACGCCTACGCTTACGTAAATTACGGAATGTGAGATTGGAGTTGCCCGATCCTGTCGATGTCTTCTTCGGGAACCCAATGGCTGTTTTTAATGTTATTCAGGAACTGTTTCGTTGATTCTGCCCAGCTATAATTAAGCGATTCCATCCGGCATTTATTGCTGTCCAGACTGAGGGCATTCAAAGCCGCGCTGCGTAAATCATTGTCGAGAATTCCCGTTACCCCCTGAAGGACGATGTCCTTGGGACCGGTGACTGGATAAGCGGCAATCGGCACGCCTGATGCCATCGCTTCCAACAGCACTACGCCAAATGTATCGGTCAGGCTCGGAAATACGAACACGCTGGCCGAGGCATAATGTTGGGCAAGTTCTTCGCCCTCCTTATTGCCGGTGAAAAGGACATGAGGATAGCGCCGCTTCATTTGCTGCAATTGCGGACCATCACCCACCACAATTTTTATTCCCGGCAGGTCGAGGTTCAGGAAGGCCTCGATATTTTTTTCTATCGAGACACGGCCAACATAAAGGAACACTGGTTGCCTTGTGCCAAATAATTTGGAGTTGTTGGGGCGAAATACGCTTGTGTTGACGCCGCGCGTCCAGATGGAAATATTATTAAAGCCACGATCTGTAAGCTCATTGGCCAATGACTTTGTTGCGACCATCAGGCCCGTTCCTGCATTATGGAACCGGCGCAAGAATGCGTAGCTCCATGAAAGCGGCATGGGGAAACGGGCGGCTAGATATTCCGGGAAACGGGTATGGTAGCTGGTGGTGAAATTAATCTGTCGCTCCAGACAATAGGTCCGTACAGCAAAGCCGATTGGGCCTTCTGTCGAAATATGGATATAGTCCGGCCGGAACTTCATTATCGCCTGATGGATATGCCTCTGTGTGATGTAGGACAATCGTATTTCAGGATAGGTGGGGCAAGGTATGGAGCGATTACTCACTGGCGCGATGAAGGAGACTTCTGCGCCGAAGCGTTTCAGTCCGGCGCGCAATTGTTCATTGGTGCGTACCACGCCGTTGATTTGCGGGTGCCAGGCGTCAGTTGCAATCAGGATGCGCATTTTCTAAGCCGCTGTCTGTAACTCGGATTGGGATTGATCTTGCTTTGGCTCATATGCCTGCTCCTGATCAGTTTCAGTTTGTTCCAGCCAGCGAATGATCTCTAATTTGCCATCGCTGGTTTCACCGATGGCTGTGCAGCTTTCTACCCAGTCGCCGGTATTCACATATTCGATTTCGTTGATTTTGTTGATTGCCACATGGTGGATATGGCCGCAAATCACGCCGTCTACATTCTGGCGGCGGGCCTCAGTGGCGAGCGCGTTTTCGAATTCGCCGATGAGATTGACGGCGGTCTTCACTTTTTGCTTGAGCCACGCAGACAGCGACCAATAGGGGAGGTGTAATTTCCTGCGAACCCAGTTGAATTTGGCGTTGGCGATGATTGACATCTCATAGGCCCAGTCGCCCAAGTATGCGAGCCATTTGGCATAACGCACGACAATATCGAACTCGTCGCCGTGGATCACCAGAAACTTCCGTCCGTCGGCTGTTTCATGGATAATTTGGGAAACGATATCGATATTACCGAAATGATTGCCGCAATAATCGCGCAGGGCTTCGTCGTGATTTCCGGGAATATAATAGAGATGCGCGCCCTTGCGCACCTTGCGCAGCAATGCCTGCAGCACGTCATTATGTGCCTGAGGCCAATTGGCCCTTTTGCGCAGACGCCAGAAATCCACGATGTCGCCGACGAGGTAATATACCTCCGCATCGTGCGCTTTCAGGAATTTGAGAATTTGCTCTGCCTGACAGCCATTTGTTCCCAAATGAAAGTCCGATAAAAACAGAGTGCGATAGGTTTTTCGAGGTTGGTTCGATTTTTTCATGTCAAGCCCTGGCCGCGGTTCCCATTGTTTCTAATGGCATTTTGACTGATTCACATTGCATTTATGTGACAGTTGAAAATCTTGCAGGTTCAACGCAAATCGGCCCGTCCAGTGGGCGGGCCGACATGATGTTTTGGAAGTTATCTGGCGTTAGCCAACAGGCTGTCCGTCTTCACGCCGAATAGCGATTACGGCTGAGCGTGGCACGGCATCGCCGCCTTCAGGCCAATGGCTGTCGCCGCGTTCGCCGGGATGCTGGATGCCGACAAACATGGTTCTGCGATCGGTGCTCCATGTGAGGCCGGTGACTTCGCACTGTTTTGGCCCAACGAGGAAACGCCGGATTTCGCCGGTCACCGGATCACCAGCAAGCATCTGGTTGTTGCCCTGACCTTCGAAATCCTTTTCGTTGGAATAATTGCCATCGGTCTGGATCCACAAAATGCCGGTTGAATCGAAATTCAAACCATCCGGGGAATTGAACATATTATCCGGAGTGATGTTCTTTGATCCAGCTTTTGCATCGGAATGCACTTTTGGATTACCAGCCAGTACGAACAAGTCCCATGCAAAGCCTTTGGCTGTGTGATCGCTGCCATTTGGCCGCCAGCGCACGATTTGTCCAAATTTATTGGCTTCACGCGGGTTAGGACCGTCAATAGGAGTTAGATCGCCACCGGCATTTGGCTTGATGCCACGGTTTTTGTTGTTGGTGAGGGCACAATATATTTCCGCAGTATGCGGATGTGCGGAAACCCACTCTGGTCGATCCATAGTTGTTGCGCCAACGGCAGATGAAGCAATACGGGTATGGATACAGATTTCGGCCATATCCGCCATGCCGGTTGTTTTCGGTGTTAGTTCCAGCCATTCGCCGGCGCCGCTATCGTGGAATTTGGCTACATATAGTTTGCCATCTTCCAATAGTGTGTCGGTTTCTCCGCCCGGTGCGTAAATGCCGTTGGAAACATAGCGGTACAAGAACTCGCCGCGCTCATCATCGCCCATATAGACCACAATATGGCCATCTGAGTTGACCACAACTTCGGCGTTTTCATGTTTGAAGCGGCCAAGGGCTGTGCGTTTTTTCGGTGTGGAGTTTGGATCACGTGGATCAATTTCGACAACATAGCCGACGCGGTTTGGTTCATTTGGATGTTTGGAAACGTCGAAGCGTTCATCCACTTTGGCCCAGCCATAGCCCCAGTCTTTTGATGAAATGCCGTAACGTTTCAATTCTGCTGAAACTTTATGATCTTCATCTGCTGCAGAAAAATAGCCGTTGAAGTTTTCTTCGCAAGCCAGATATGTGCCCCACGGAGTGGAGCCGTTGCCGCAGTTATTCCATGTGCCCAGGGATTTGGTGCCCGTTGGATCGGCAGCGGTTTTTAACAGATCATGACCGGCGGCCGGGCCTGTCAGATCCATTTCACTGTCGGGTGTGATCCGGCGATTGAATGGACTGTCTTTGACAATGCTCCATTTGCCGTCTTGTTGTGCGATTTCTATAACGCTTAGGCCGTGAGCCATTTTGCCTTTAAGCACATCGTCATCGGTTTCGGATTTTCCGTCAGTGCGGTTGCCCCAGATGATGCTGCGGTTAGTGTATTCGTTGTTGACCACCAGCAAGGATTTATCCCCGTGAGCAAAGACTTCCATGCCGTCGATATTGTCGCCGAAAGCGCGTGACTGGCTGGCTGCATCGCCTCTGGTGGCGTGATTGAAATCTGTTGCATCTGACCAAAGCGGATCACCCCAGCGTACAACAACCTCGGCAATATAGCCTTCTGGAACAGTGATTGCATCGAGACTGTTGGCGGCAATTGCTTTGAAGGCGAAACGATTGGTGGCAGCTTCAACGAGATTTGGTGTGAATGTGGTGCAAAGGGCAGCACAACTTCCAAATGCCAGAGCGCCGCCAATTAATCCACGACGACTGATGGAGGCTTCAACCACTTGGTCAAAATCATTTTCTTCCTCAGCCGGATTTACGATTTCGTCGAAATCGTCAAATGAAATTTCTTTCCTGTCCATTTTTCTCTCCTTTGGAATTGTGCACCGGCTTATGCCGACAGCTCTTTCTGGTAGAAGTCCATTGCAAACCTTTAATGACAAATTTCAGGTCAGATTGACCCAGCCATTTATTGAAGTTCATTAAAGCCTGTCATCAAACCGTTATCAAACTTTTGTATCTCAAACGAATATTATGATTCTTTGGAGATGGCATGACGCAGAAGATTCTCAACGCTGATATTCAATACCGCCAGCAGTGGATGGCGGTATTGGCTAAAGCTTTGTGGAGCAATTTGGAAGAGATGTGGAAGGATATTCCGTTTTCTTCCACCTATACATTGTTGCGCAAACCCGAGATGGGATTGGTGATGGTTGAAGGCAGAACGGGCGGGTCTGGTGCGCCGTTTAACCTTGGTGAAACCACCGTGACCCGATGTTCCGTGGGGCTGCAATCGGGTGAGGTGGGGCATGCCTATATTATGGGCCGTAACTATCAACATGCAGAGATTGCAGCGATTTGTGACGCATTGATGCAGAGCGAGCGTCATGACGAGATTGCCCGCAATGTCATTGATCCATTGAAAAGGCTTGCGAGCGCTGCGACTGCAAAGCAATCGGCTAAGGCTGCAACAACCAAGGTGGATTTTTTCACCGTTGTACGCGGGGAGGATGAATAATGGACGACCTTACAAACAAAGCCAGCCTTGATGGCGGTTTTGATGATATTCCCACGGAAAGCGCCGGTGTGTTTAGGGCCGTGCTTGATGCCATGTCGCATCCTGGCACGATGCAGAACCAGTCAACAAACTTGCATCCGCCAGCGCCACTTTCGCCTACATGTGCGGCGGTTATTTTGACATTGGTAGATAATGATACGCCGCTCTGGCTTGCGCCGGAACTGATGGGTGGCAATGTGGTTCAATATCTGAAGTTTCATACCGGAGCTGCTTTGGTTGAAAATGCATCTGATGCCGCTTTTGCAGTGTTTCTGGCCAGTGATATTCCTGATCTCAATCAGTTTCAAACGGGGACTGCTGAGTATCCTGATCGTTCGGCGACGATGATTATCCAGATTGATGGTCATGGTGACGCCTTACCGATCAATCTCACCGGGCCGGGAATTGAGTACAAGCAGGAATTTTCTGTGCCGGGTCTGGATGGGAAATTTTGGCGGAAGGTGCGGAGCAATAACAGCAAGTTTCCGCTGGGTTTAGATTTCGTGTTTTGTTTGCCGGAAGGTATTGCCGCGTGTCCGCGTTCTTCTGCGGTTATGCTGGAGGAAACTGTCTAATGTATGTAGCAGTTAAGGGCGGCGAAAAAGCCATTCGCAATGCGCATGCGCTTTTTGATGAAAAACGACGCGGTGATGTCTCTGTTCCGGAAATCACACCGGATCAAATCAGGGAACAATTGTCGTTCTCGGTTGACCGGGTGATGAGTGAGGGTTCGCTTTACGATCCTGACCTTTCGGCGCTGGCAATCAAACAGGCTCGGGGCGATTTGATTGAAGCCATTTTTCTCATTCGCGCCAGCCGCACCACCTTGCCAAGGTATGGATCGAGCAAACCGCTGGATACTTCGAAGATGAAAGTGGAACGCCGGATTTCTGCTACTTATAAGGATATTCCTGGTGGGCAGATATTGGGGGCGACGTTTGACTATCAACATCGCTTGCTGGATTTTAGCCTTGCAGAGCAAAAATTGCCGAGTGAAAGCGTTGATGAAATTCAGGGCGATGAGGTGCTGGATGATAAAATACCGCGTGTTCTTGATATCCTCAATAATGAAGGCCTGATTGAGCCGGCGTCTATGGAGAGCGATGAGAGCACTCCACCGCCGGACCTGACACGTGATCCACTGGATTTTCCTGCGACCCGCTCTTTGCGGTTGCAAAATCTTGCCCGTGCCGATGAGGGGTTTTTGTTGGCGCTGGGATATTCCACCCAGCGTGGCTATGCGCGCAATCACGGGTTTGCTGGCGAAATTCGCATTGGTGCTGTGGCTGTGGAATTTGCGCCGGAAGAACTTGGTTTCCCGATTGAAATTGGCGAGATCATCGTCAGCGAATGCGAGATGATCAATCAGTTCAAAGGATCAAAATCGGCACCGCCGCAATTCACACGTGGTTATGGTCTGGCCTTTGGTCAGGTGGAGCGCAAGGTGATGTCGATGGCATTGGTTGATCGCGCGTTACGTGCCGATGAATTGGGCGAAGAAAAAATTGCTCCGGCGCAGGACGAAGAGTTTGTTCTCTCACACTCCGACAATGTCAAAGCTACCGGTTTTGTCGAGCATCTCAAACTACCCCATTACGTCGATTTTCAGGCCGAGCTGGAATTGGTGCGTAAAATGAGAGCGACCAGTCAAGTCATGAAAGAAGCCGCAGAATGAACGTCTCTTCAACCGGCTATAATTTTGCCTATCTCAATGAGCAAACCAAACGGATGATCCGTCGCGCACTACTGAAGGCTGTGGCTATTCCCGGTTATCAGGTGCCTTTTGCCAGTCGTGAAATGCCGATGCCCTATGGTTGGGGTACGGGCGGTGTTCAGGTAACGGCTTCGATTTTGAAACCGGATGATGTGCTCAAAGTTATTGATCAAGGAGCGGATGATACAACCAATGCGGTTTCTATCCGTGATTTCTTTAAGAAGACCGCCGGTATTGCAACCACCGAAGTGACAAAGGATGCGACCATCATCCAGACCCGCCACCGCATTCCCGAGCGAGAGTTGGAAGCCAACCAGATTCTGGTGTTTCAGGTACCCATTCCTGAGCCTTTGCGCTTTCTTGAACCACGGGAAACCGAGACCCGGAAAATGCATGCGCTGGAAGAATATGGGCTGATGCATGTGAAGCTCTATGAAGATATTTCTCGCAATGGACAGATCGCAACCACCTATGCCTATCCGGTTTTGGTGGAGGATCGCTATGTGATGGACCCATCGCCTGTTCCGAAATTTGATAATCCAAAAATGCACGAAATGGCTGCTTTGCAATTGTTCGGTGCGGGGCGTGAAATGCGTATCTATGCCTTGCCGCCCTTTACCCGTGTGAAGAGCCTTGATTTTGAAGATCATCCCTTCGAAGTGCAGAAATGGGACGAACCATGTGCCATATGCGGCACAATTGGTAGTTATTTGGATGAAGTTATTCTTGATAATTCCGGAAACCGGATGTTTTGTTGTTCCGATACAGACCATTGCCGAAGCGAGTTGGAAAATGCAGCGGAGGCAGCACAATGACGGATATACCGGTTCTTGAGGTTGAAGGCCTGAACAAGGCTTACGGTTCTATCGCTGCTTGCCGCGATATCAGTTTCGAACTTTGGCCAGGTGAAGTTTTGGGAATTGTCGGGGAATCCGGCTCTGGAAAAACTACCTTGCTTAAGTGCCTCAATGGTTTGATTGAGGCTGATAGCGGTAGCGTTAGCTATCTGCCTGCTTCAGGCGAAGCAAAAACACTTGATGCTATGAGCGAAGCGGAACAGCGTTATTTGTCCCGTACGGAATGGGCTTATGTGCATCAACACCCTCGCGATGGTTTGCGTATGGGCGTATCGGCCGGGGCCAATATTGGCGAGCGTTTGATGTCGGTCGGCGCCAGGCACTATGGCAATATTCGCGAGCAGGCGATTGAATGGCTGGAGAAGGTGGAGATTGATCCTTCACGCATTGACGATCTACCCCATACTTTTTCCGGCGGTATGCAGCAACGTTTGCAGATTGCCCGCAATCTGGTGACTGCGCCTCGTCTGGTTTTGATGGATGAGCCGACGGGCGGGCTGGATGTTTCGGTGCAGGCGCGGTTGCTTGATTTAATCCGATCTCTTGTGCGTGATCTCGATTTGTCGGTGATTTTGGTCACCCATGATCTGGCCGTAGCGCGGCTGCTTTCCACACGGTTGATGGTGATGCAGCGCGGTGAAGTGATCGAGCAGGGACTGACCGACCAGATTTTGGATGATCCGCAGGCCGCCTATTCGCAGCTTCTGGTTTCTTCGGTTTTACAGGTATAATTTATGAACCAAATTTTACGGATAAATGACCTTTGCAAGAGCTTCGTGCTGCATACGCAAGGGGGCACGAAGATCGATGTGTTTAGCGATCTTAATCTTGAATTGTCGGGCGGGGAGGCGATTGCCATTACCGGGCCGTCGGGTATGGGGAAGAGTTCCTTGCTCAAAATCATCTATGGCAGCTATAAATCGGATAGCGGCGAGGTTTTGGTTAAGCACCAGGACGAGTGGTGCAATATTCCAGATTGTTCGCCGCGCGAAATGATCGCTCTTCGCGAAGCTGAGATTGGCTATGTCAGCCAGTTTTTGCGGGTAATCCCGCGTGTTTCGACCCTTGATATCGTTGCCGAACCTATTTTACATCTGGGGAAATTAGACGCAGAAAAGCGTGCGGGTGAATTGTTGGAACGACTGAATATTCCGCAAAATTTGTGGCAATTATCACCAACGACATTTTCCGGTGGTGAACAGCAACGGGTGAACATCGCTCGCGGCTTTGCCAAAATCCGCCCTCTATTATTGCTTGATGAACCGACCGCATCGTTGGATGCGATCAATCGCGCTGTGGTGCTTGATATGATCAATGAAGCCCGCTTAGAGGGTTCTGCCATCCTCGGCGTTTATCACAATATCGAAGACCGCGAAAAAGTGAGTTCCGGCGAATGCAATCTCGCAAATTTTAGGGAAGCTGCGTAATGAATACGGTTTTTACCAATGCTAAAATTATTACTGCCGATGCGGTGATTGAGGGTAGTCTCGAAATCCGCGACGGCAAGATTTTAGAGATCAGTACCGGGAACAGCAGCCTGCCAAATGCCATTGATTGCGAAGGACATTATCTTTGCCCGGGGTTTGTTGAGCTTCATACCGATAATGTGGAACGGCATCTCAACCCCAGGCCCAATTCGTTCTGGCCGGCGCGCAGTGCAATCATCAATCATGATCGCGAGATAGCCGGTGCCGGCATTACCACGGTATTCAATGCGCTATATGTGGGCGATACTATGTTTGGTGGCCGCTCGCATGAACATATGAAAGATGCCTGCGATGCGGTGGCAGCTGCCAAGGCAGAAGGCCATTTGAAAGCGGACCACTTTTTGCATCTGCGCTGTGAGGTTTCGGTGGAAAATTTGATGGATCATCTTTCTATTCTGCTGGAAAATGATTTGGCCAAGCTGGTTTCCGTGATGGATCATACTCCCGGCCAACGCCAGTTTGTGACGATTGATAGTTTTAAGAGTTATTATCAGACTAAATATAAAATGAGCGATGCTGAGTTTTCCGAATTTGTTGACGTGCAGATGAGTGCGCAGGTGAAATATAGCGAGCCCAATCGTCGTGCTGTGGTGAATGCGGCCAGAGATCGCGGTATCCAATTGGCCAGCCATGATGATGCGACTATTGCTCATGTGGATGAGGCGATTGCCGATGATGTTGCCATCGCGGAATTTCCGACGACGCTGGAAGCTGCGCATGCTTCTCACAAGGCCGGTCTTGCGGTGATGATGGGAGCTCCCAACATTGTTCGGGGTAAATCCCATAACGGTAATGCCTCAGCGCGAGATTTTGCCGAGGCAGGTGTTCTGGATATTATTTCATCTGATTATGTTCCTGCCTCTTTGCTTCATGCTTGCCTTGTACTGGAAGAAAATATTGAGGGCATTTCCTTGCCGCAGGCGATCTCGATGGTGACGAGTGTTCCTGCTCGTAAAGTGGGGTTGAATGATCGCGGCGTCTTGGCAGTGGGCAAGCAGGCGGATATTGTTTTATTTAACCGTCAGAAAAATGCACCGATTGTGCAACAGGTCTGGCGCAAAGGAGAACGAGTTGCCTGAAAACAAACCCGTTTCTGCTGGTACGCTTTTTGCTGTGGTTGGGCCAAGTGGCGCGGGTAAAGACACATTGATTGATCTTGCCCGGCAATTGCTTGAGGGCGATGATAATTGGCACTTTGCCAGACGCCACATTACTCGCGGCGCAAATTCCGTAGGTGAAAACCACATCAATGTGACGGAACGAGAGTTTGATGCTCTTACTGTGCAAAATGCTTTTGTTCTTCACTGGCAGGCCCATGGGCTGCATTATGGCATTGCTCAGGGTATTCGTACACTGACCGAGCAAGGGGTGAATGTGGTGGTCAATCTATCACGTGGTGCGATTGGTGATGCGGTTGAAAGATTTCCCCATGTGCATGTTATTCACGTCACTGCATCGCAATCTATCATTGAAGAACGATTGCGCCAGCGTGGACGCGAAACGCTTCTTGATATCGAGGAACGTATGTCGCGTTCTGTCGGAGATCTGGGAACAATTGCGCCGGTCAGCGAGATTATCAATGACCGCGAAGTCAGCGTTGGTGTGGAGCAGTTTATGACTATCCTGTCAGGGAAAAACGCTCAAGCAGCATGAAGGGTTCTCCGTTTCCAGGATCGCCTAAGAGGCAGACATCTTCGATTACCAATGGCTCTTCCAATACAGGTTTTAGCAATTCATCCAGTGTAGGTTGAATGCTTTTGGCTTCTTCGGAGTTCAATTTTTCTGTCAGCGTGATGTGGAAGCGGAAGCATTTATCCACGTAGGGGTAACTCCATTTTTGCAACATTTCTTCCTGGCTTTCGCTGAGACCTGCGGTGCGATGTCGTTCAAGTTCGGCAGCATCGGCCGGAGCGTGATAGGGGTCGAGCAGGCGTACCCAGTCAAAGGCCAATTGGTTGAGGTCAGGGCATTTTATTTTAGGCACTAGAGCTATGAAACCACCCATATGTGTTTGCACTAATGGGCCTACGTCCACGGGAGAGAAGTCACCGACCAGATGTTTGATTGTGATAACCAATTCTTCAAACGTACGCTGACTATTCAATTGGAACGGTGCTTTTAAAGTGGCGTGAAAACCATATCTTTTGGGACCGGCAATGAACTGATTTGACGGAGTGTCGTCAAACCATTTTTGCCCGAATTCAGCCAGAGCTGAACCAACTCTCGGATTGAAATATATCGCGTAGCGGGAATATTTTGGTTCGTTTTTTGAAATCATGTGACCCATTTTCTCAAGCGTTGGGAAATCATATCGATGACTGAAATTGTCAAAATCACGATGATGATGATTGCAGAGGTTTCAGGATACATAAAACCGCGCATGCTCTCCCATAATATTTGCCCGATTCCACCGGCGCCTACAATGCCTAATACAGTTGCTGAGCGAACATTGGTTTCAAAGCGGTAGAGGGAAAACGAAATCCATAATGGAATCACCTGCGGAATGACGCCGAATACAATTTCCTGCAATTTGCCGGCTCCGGTGGCTCGGATGCCCTCAACCGGACGTGGATCAATCGCTTCCACGGCTTCTGAAAATAATTTGGCGATCACACCCACATTGTGAACGAACAGAGCCATTACGCCGGCAAAGGGGCCAAGGCCGACCGCGACCACGAACAGCAAGGCAAAGACAATTTCGTTGATGGCGCGACTGGCATCCATCAGGCGGCGTACGGGCTGAACGATCCAGACTGGGGCGATGTTATTGGATGAAAGAATTGCGAAGGGGATGCCGACAACAATCGCCAGAAAAGTTCCCCATATGGCGGTGTTGACCGTGATTAGCATTTCTTCAAGATAGATATCCCAATCGCGAAAATTGGGCTGGCTGAAATCCTTGGCAAATTCAACCATATTGCCAGCATCATTGAAAAGAGAGATGACGTTGAACATCTCTGCTGGCATCCAGCTCCAAGCCAGTATGGCAGCAATGATCAATCCAACGAGTGTTGGTTTCATTCTTTCCCATAGACCGGCTCGAGGGATTTCAATTTTTGTATCTACATTTTGAGCTGTTTGCATGATGGTCCTCATTTAAAAAACGCCCGCTCCGGGGTGGAAGCGGGCGCAAACGTTGTTGCCTCGAACGAGGGGCGTTACATGGAGGGAACAACGGCAACCAATTTTTCAATTGCTGCGGCTTTGACGTTGAGTTCAGCAATTTTTGTCTCTTTCTCGGCGGCAGTCATTTTTTTATCACCCTTGATTTGAAGGATGGTTTTGTTGATGGCCAATATGCGGATTGGATAAAGTTGCGCATTGGAAGAAGGCTTGAATGGTGCCCACTGCAATTCAGCTAAAACTTTACGGGCAGCTTCTACTTCTTCAGGCGAGCCATTACGGCCATAGGACATCACGAATTTGTAGATTTTGGATTTAACGCCATCATCAAGATCGTTGCGCCATACGAGCGGATCGGATGGGATCAAAGGTGATTTCCAGATGATTTTGATTTTCTTGAAAGCGTCCGGTTTGGTGATTTCGATGCGGCGCATGCTTTCGGTATTGTTAGTGGCAACGTCCACTTGATCGTTTGCAACGGACAGGGCGTTTACTTCGTGGCTGGCATTACGAACGGTTTTGAAGCATTCCTTGGGAGCGATGTTTCTTGCTGCAAAAATATAAGTGGTTGGTACGAGGAAACCTGATGTGGAGTTAGGGTCGCCGATGCCGAAATTGATGCTCTTGTCGCATTTCATCAGGTCATCAAGATTGTTGATCGGGCTGTCTTTTTGCGTGATGAGCAAAGACCAGTAACCGGGATTGCCGCTTACGTCGACGGTTTGTGCGAAGACTTCACCGTTGGAGCGATCAACTGCTTCCATACCGGATTTGTTACCGAACCAGGCGATCTGCACTTTGTTGAAACGCATGCCTTCGATGACGCCTGCATAATCTGAAGCGAAAAAGGCTTTGATATCAAGGCCAGTGCTTTTTCTCATGGCGCCGAGGAATGGTTGCCATGTTTTTTTCAAATTGGTTGAGGATTCTGTTGAGATAATCCCGAAATTAACAGTGTCAGCGGCTTGCGCAAACGAAGCGGAAAGAAGTGAAGCAGCAATGAGCGCTGCGCCGGTTAGTTTTCTTAGCATCAAATTTCTCCTTGTTGATGTGTATTTTTTGGAAGGGGGTATACGGATTGGGCAATCGTCGCAGGAGTCGGAACACCTATGGAATGCTCGAAACCAAACTCTTGCGAAGCGCTGTTTGTTTTGGTTGTTTCGATTTGTGTGTTCTCAAGCCCGGGCAGGAAGAGTTCTTCGCTCTCTGCGCCATATAATTCACCCAGAAAAGCTGGTGTTAGCGCTTTGGATGGGCCGTCATAGACGACTTCACCGGCGCGTAACGCGATGGTTCTTGGGCAATATTTCAGGGCGTATTCAACTTGATGAAGGGATACGATGATTGTCGTGCCATCTTCTCGGTTGAGATTGCCCAATATGTCCATCACCTTGCGAGCAGAAGATGGGTCTAATGAGGCTATCGGTTCATCGGCAATGATGATTTCAGCGCCTTGTACGAGCGTGCGTGCGATGGCTGCGCGTTGCTGTTGCCCGCCGGATAAATCCGCGCCGCGATGCAAGGCGTGCGAGGCAATGCCGACCCGGTCCAAAGCTTGCATGGCGACCAATTTTTGCTGTTTGCTGAACAGGCCTAAAGTGCCAGCCAGAACCGGCATTTGTCCGAGAAAGCCGATGAGAACATTGGTTAGAACAGATAGGCGACCAACAAGGTTGAACTGCTGGAAGATCACGCCGATTGAGGCGCGGATGGCTCTTGCATCGGGCGCAATCTTACCCGACTTCAAAATGGTGTCGCCAAATATTGTGATGGTGGAAACTGTTTTTTTATCAGCTTCCACAAGCCCGGCAATATGGCGCAGCAAAGTGGATTTTCCAGACCCCGAAGCACCGATCAGAGCAATCATTTCTCCGCGTTTCACCTTTATAGAGACGCCATTAAGCGCCCTTGTTCCCTTGGTGAAGGATTTGCAAAGCTCTGTCACTTCTACCGCATTTTGATCCATGCCGATGCTCCGAAATTGTTATGGCCAATTCCTCGCATGCGCATGTGACAACTTCACAAAGGTTATATGACAGCTGCATGACTGTGGATAACGTGCTTGATGGCTCTCAGAGCTGGTTACGATAGAGGTGTGTGAAGTCCTTGACGCCGGTGCGGAAAACATAGAGCTATTCAAGAAAGGATTGCTAGAAAACATCTGTAATCTGGTCGAACCGATATCCCCTTTGTTGGCACTAATATGGGGGTACAACTCATGCTTTGGCATGTGGAGAATTGATATGAAAATATTTACTGCAGGCTCTCCCTCGGATTTGGATATTCAGGAGTTGATTGCGTGGCGCCATGAACTTCACAAACATCCTGAGCTGTCGGGAGAAGAAAAAGAAACGGCTCAGCGTGTTTGTGAAATGCTTGCACCAACCAAGCCGGATCAGTTGATGAAGCAGCTTGGCGGGCATGGGGTTGCGGCTGTCTATGATAGCGGCAAGCCGGGGCTTACAGTGCTGTTTCGGTGTGAACTTGATGCGCTGCCAATTCAGGAGCTAGGCTCGATACCGCATCGCTCGACTGTGGCGGGTAAGTCACATTTGTGTGGGCATGATGGTCATTCTGCGATTCTACTCGGGCTTGCCCGGCAGTTGGCCAATGCCCGTCCGGCGACTGGGCGGGTCGTTCTGCTTTTTCAACCAGCCGAAGAAAATGGCGTGGGCGCCGCTGCCGTGATTGCCGACCCGCGTTTTGTGGATATCCAGCCTGAGTTTGCTTTCTCGTTGCATAATAGTCCGGGTACGCCGATTGGCGTTGGTGTCATTTCAAGTGGTCCGGCAAATTGTGCATCGCGCGGAATTTCTATTCGCCTGACCGGCAGTACGGCCCATGCGGCGAAACCAGAATCGGGACGTTCGCCAATGAGGGCAGTCGCCCGGTTGATGCCTGCCATGGAAGACTTTGGTTCTGGCGGAACCCTTGAAGCAGACTTCTCAATGATCACTGTTACACACGCTTCAATGGGTGCTGTCTCATTTGGTGTGGCACCGGCAGAAGCGAAAATTCTTGCGACATTGAGAACTGTGGCCGATGCCAAAATGGCAGAACTTTGTAAAAAAGTAGAAGCACGCGTGAAATCGGTAGCTCAAGAATATGATCTGGATTTTGATATTGAATATGACGATGTTTTTTTGGCCTGCACAAATGACGCCAAAGCAACCCAATATTTGCATTCTGGTCTCATACAAGCCAATTTGGAGCACCAGCCACAGGAAGCCCCGCATCGTGCGTCGGAAGACTTTGGCAGGTTCGGAGCCAATGCTTCATCGGCGATGTTGTTTTTGGGGGCGGGTACAGAATGTCCGCAGGTTCATACACCTGAGTATGACTTTCCTGATGAACTGATCGGGCAGGGCATTGTTTTATTCTCGGAAACGCTTATTGCCTGTATGAAAGATACCTGATTGGCTTCAGTTTGATGTTGTTCGTTATCTCGGCACGTCTGATTTGTTCTTAGGTTATTAGATCAGGTATCGGGTGGTTTTCTGCCCCATTTATATCCCTTGCTTGCCAGATTATAGGCATGAGAAAACAGCTTTATCATATAGGCGCGATCGAAGAGTTCTTCGGGCTTTTCGTTAAACCGTTCGGGAATGCTCGCGATATTAAACTGGATATCATTGCGCTGGGAAAATTGATAAAGGCGCTGGGTATCACTGATGGTCAGTCGCTTGATGAGTGTATCGATTGATCTGCCGGCAATGCTGAAAGTATCGGCTTTCACGCTCTTTCTTCGTGGAGTCAACGTTGAATTGATAACAACGTAGAGTTTGCGTTTCGGTTTCCATTTAAGACGTTTATACAGTTGCTTGAGATTGACGTGGAACGGCAGCAATATGGCATTATCGGTCGTTCCTCCATCCACATGCATCTCTTGTCCCGTTTTGCCATCAGCGCTCACACCAATCATCACTGGCGGAAATGCGCCGGGGATTGATGCTGAGGCTAAAATGACCGAGCGGAATAGCTTTAGGGCGCGATCATCGCCCACTTGCGCGATCTCTCCCATGTTCCAGATGACAGGCCTTCCGGCATCCAGATTGGTGGTTCCAACGAGAAGATAACGTCCTTTTTGATGCTCGATCGCGATTTTTCGGAGGGTGGTATGGGTAATATATTTAGCGATCAAACCAGCCAGCGGTTTTGAATCTGCGAATGATACGCCACCGAGCAATCCCGATGCCACTCGATATCTCACGAGGTCTTTGGTTGAATGCGTGGTGTAAAATTCCTTGATTGTTGCGTCATAACTTGAACCCAAAAACGCGAAGGGAGCGATCAGAGCGCCAGTGCTTACGCCTGTGACAATTTTGAACTCCGGCCGTGTTCCTGAACGCGTCCAGCCATTGAGTAGTCCCGCACCGAAAGCACCATTTTGTCCGCCACCAGAAAGAACCAGATAGCTTTCCTGATTTGAACGATTGCCTTTTTCTATGAAGTTAATTTGGCTGCCGGTCGCGGCAAGGGTTGCGGCAATTTCCGCTTTGGTTGCATCACCCCATATGCGAACTTTTTGGCTCTTGATACCGACGACATCTTCCTGTGCCACCAAATCAGATGGTAGCAATATACGTGAGGTTGTAGCGCAGGATGTAAGAACCAAAATCATCAAGACAAGAAGGGGAGTTGAAAAACGAATGACTGGTCTCCATCAATAAATGTGATGCACTATCTAAACGCGATGGCCTTTTGTGTCGATTAGCATTCGACGATGATATATACAAACTACAAAAGATGATAATGACACAGTAATATCAAGTTCATCCCCGGAAAAATGTTTCTGGCTTATACATAAAAGAGGAAATAATTCACGATGCTGCATGATAAGGATTCTGTTGGAAAACGCCTTGATGACGATATTTTTGCGTCGCTTGATGCCTCGGTGAGATTGCCCAAATACAAAATGCCTGAACAGGAGCATAATCCTCGTGTTATTCACCGTCTGGTTGCTGATGAACTTTTGCTTGATGGGAACTCCCGGCAGAACCTTGCTACATTCTGCCAGACATGGTTGGAGCCGGAAGTCCTCGATTTGATGACGCTTACTGTCGACAAAAATCTGGTCGATAAAGATGAATACCCACAAACGGCTGAGATCGAGAAACGATGCGTCCATATTCTTGCCGATCTGTGGAACTCTCCAGATTCTGCAAACGCCACCGGAACTTCAACCACAGGTTCAAGTGAGGCTGCGATGTTGGGTGGCATGGCATTGCTATGGAATTGGCGCGCCCGGCAAAAAGCACAGGGTAAGTCCATCGAAAAACCCAATTTGGTCACCGGACCAGTGCAGGTTTGCTGGCATAAATTTTGCCGTTATTGGGGTGTCGAGCTTCGCGAAATTCCGATGGAAAATGATCGCTACATCATGAATGCCGATGAAGTTATCAAGCGTTGCGATGAAAACACCATCGGTGTTGTGCCCACACTGGGCGTCACTTTTACCGGGCAGTTTGAACCGGTGAAAGAAGTCAGCGATGCGCTCGATAAGCTCGAAGGAGATGCGGGGCTGAATATTCCCATCCATGTTGATGGTGCCAGTGGTGGTTTTCTTGCGCCTTTCCTGCAACCGGAACTGGTTTGGGATTTTCGGTTGCCCCGGGTGAAATCAATCAACGCATCGGGTCATAAATTTGGTTTGGCACCGCTTGGTGTTGGCTGGATACTTTGGCACAATGCGGAAGACTTGCCGGAGGATCTGGTTTTTCGGGTGAATTATCTGGGCGGCGATATGGTGGATTTCGCACTTAATTTTTCTCGCCCCGGTAGTCAGGTCGTGGCGCAATATTATAATTTTCTGCGCCTTGGCAAAGAGGGCTATCGCCGCATTCACTCTACCTGCAGAGACATCGCTTTATATCTTGCCGATGGCATTGGTGATTTTGGCCCCTTCGAAATTATCTATGATGGCAGTGATGGTATTCCCGCTCTTAGCTGGAAGCTCAAAGAGGGCGTTGAACATACATTCAACCTCTATGATTTTGCTGATCGACTGAAGACACGGGGCTGGCAGGTGCCAGCTTACGCCTTGCCGCCAAACCGCGAAGATTTAGTCATCCAGCGCATTTTGGTGCGTCATGGGTTCAGCCGGGATATGGCTGATTTACTGTTGGATGATTGTAAACGGGCGTTAAACCATCTTAACAGCCATCCGGTCACCACATCGCTCACGGAAGAAGAAGGCAGTGGCTTCAAGCATGGCTGATAAATCCTATCGCTTGTGGGTGTGGGAGCCAAAACAGCTGACATGGTGGGTCGCCACTCTCTTTATGATTGGTGCAGCTCTTTTTGCGCTTGGCTGCGTATTGTATCTCGCGGCGATTGAGCATGAGCTTATTTTGGACAGCGTTTTCTTTGTCGGGTCGCTCTTCTTCACCTCGGCGGCCTATTGCCAGTTTCACCAGTCGCGTAATGGCAACAAAACGGTCTTTTATTCAGCTCTGAGTCAGTTTTTCGGCACACTGATGTTCAACATGAATACGTTTGACGCGTTTTTTGATTTGGGTTGGATGGAGCAGGATTTATTGATCTGGACTCCCAATATTCTGGGTTCCATCCTGTTCCAGATATCGGGCTGTCTGGCCATGAAAGACCTTTGCAAAAGATGGTGGTGCTGGAATTTTCAAAGTATCAGCTGGTGGATTGGCGTCATCAACTTTGTCGGCTGTGTGGCCTTTTTGCTTTCAGCAATTTTGTCTTTTGTCATGCCCGTTCCCATTCCTGCAATATTTGCGATTTGGGCAACGGTTCTCACCTTGCTCGGTGCTTGTTGCTTCTTCATTGGTGCATTTCTCATGTGGCCGGAAATGGCTGCCAATGAGGAAAGAGCGGACTAATGAATAAGGCGGACCAGCACATTATTTACTCTTAAAAGCTTTTAAAGCTCGTCCTGCCAGATGGGATTGGTCCAGGCGCGTTGTCCTGCTTTGTTGATTATTGTTACCCGTAGCCACGGGCTTCTATCCGGCACCAGCCAGCCAACATCAAGTTCAGCCAGATTGAGCGTTGCTCTGGTGATGGATTTACCGCTGGCTTTTACGGATCGTGATGTGCCGCCAACAACTGAGATAGAATCCACCGGTGAACACTCAATATCCAGTTGATTACCAGAAATTGACAGGGAATGGATTTGCGGCCCCTGACTGGAATAATAATTTCCTGCTTTAAGTGCTTTAAGCAAGTCATCGGGTTGCAGACTTTCTGCTTTTACATGAACCCAACCACCAAATGCATCATCGTCTCCGCTGGCAAAATGCGCGTCGTCTGATGCATATCCCGTAAGGCGTTTTCCATTGTTCAACATCTGGTCAAGTAAATACCATCCATCGCCCCGGTCGGTTTGAACCGCGCAACCATGGTTATAAATCTCGACCGCGTGGGCCACGTCAATGCTATAGGCATCCTCTAATGTCAGCTGTGACCATGCGGGATGCGCTATGGCGACAAAAGCTCCGGCATCAGCCGCCCTTCTGGCAATTTCAGGGCCAGTTTCGTTCTCGCCGCATGGTTCAAAATCCAGCGGCAGGCCTGCCGCCAGAATATGCCAGAGCTCTCCTATGCTGGTTTTTGGTGCATGTAGTTCCGCCCCGATTATAGTGGTAAAACTATTCGAGCGCATGGCGTATGTGTCGGCGATCGGCCATTTGAACGCTTTAACAAAATGCTCCGACATCATGAGAAAATCATAGCCGGCATTCTTATAGGATTCGACCACATTTTCTATTCGTAAAGCGCCATCAGAGAGCGTGGAATGGGTATGGAGATTGCCGCGCCAGAAGCGTCCGGGCAAAGAGAAGGGAGATATGTCGGTCATTAATTTACCTTCGAAATCACCGTTTAACGAGAAGAACAAGCCACATAGACAGTTAATATGACAAGTACGTCACAGATAGACAGTAAATTGCGCGCGAACGCCCCTAAATCCAATTATTTCGACCGCCATACGAAACCAGTTCTAGATTGATGGCAAGTACTTTTTTTACTTCATCCTCAGAAATAATAGTGTCACCAAAACAACGCTTTTATACAGCCGCGTGAGAGCCTTCGGTTTGCCCCAAGAAGGCAAAATCATGGGTGCCACCATTGGCAGTAGGGCGTTATCAGCCTAAATGTGGTCTGCACGCATTTCGTTGTCAGCGTGTAAATGCGTATCGAAACGGATAAAATAATGGAACTTAAGTGGCTTGAGGATTTTCTTTCTCTTTGTGAAACGGGAAATTTTCGTATTTCCTCCGGGTATCGGTGTGTCTCTCAGCCTGCTTTCAGCAGACGTATTAAATCATTGGAAAGCTGGGTCGGAGCGGAATTGATCGATCGGTCTTTTCAACCCACCAGATTGACTAGAGCGGGCGAGGTGTTCAAACCCATTGCCGTAGAGATCGTTCATCTTGCGGAGCAATCGCGAAGCGATGTCAAAAAGCAAATCACAACCGAAAACGAGAAAATCAGGTTTTCGACCCTGAGTACTCTGGCACAGTTTTTCATCCCCGCATGGTTGAAAGATTTGCAATCATCGATTGAAACTGAGGCGTTCAGCGTCAGGACCGGCTACGGTAATGTTGATGAATATCTCAGTGCTCTGGAGGAGGGACAGGTTGATTTTTTTGTTTGTTATGAAGATCCCTCCGGAACTATTTTCAATGATACCGAGAAATTTCATTCCCTTTTACTGGGTTCAGAGACATTAGTTCCCATTGTCAGCCCTGACGAGAACGGCGGGCCGCGATTTTGGCTTCCATCGGCTGAACCGGGCAGTTCCATTCCTTATCTGCATACCTATTCCAATCCGCTGGTCTGGCCGATTAAGGCTCATATCGAGAAGCGCTATAGCGATTTGAATTTTGAGCCTATGTATGAATCTTCAATCGCTGCGGCGATTAAAGCCATGGTTCTTGAAGGGTATGGCGTTGCATGGGTGCCAAAATCAATTGTTGCCGATGATCTTGCCGAGGGGCGTTTGGTGCGGGCCTCAACTGAAGAAGATGATATTCTACTGGATATCAAAATTTATAGGTATGAGCCAAACGCAGAACCGAAAACCGAAAAATTCTGGCAAGTACTGATATCAAAAGATGAGAATGAAGAAAGTCATGCAAATTTTGCATGACTTTCTTTTATTAAAGGTATTGGACCCTGAGCGATCCTCACAATAACTTTTTTGTAGGATATGAGGGAGTGGATATAATTGGTGAGGTCATAAACCTGTCACCAAACATTGTTATTTGCTCCTACTGATTACTTATAAACCAAAAACCAATAAGGGGAGAACACTAAGATGAAATTCACCACATTACTCACATCCGCTGCGGCTATTGCAGCGCTGGTGCTTGCCGGGGCCACTTCGGCTTCTGCTGAAAGCACACTGGAAATTGTTAAAAAGCGCGGGCACGTACGTTGTCAGGTTGGACCGGCTTCACCGGGCTTTTATTTCCTTGATTCCAAAGGCGATTGGCAGGGCCTTGATGTTACTGTTTGTCAGGCAGTTGCTGCCGCGATCTTCGGTGATCCTACAAAACTGGAAATTCAATCGGTCAGCAGTCAAGCGCGCTTTACCTCTCTTGCTAATGGCGATTCTGATCTGCTGTCACGTACGGCAACATGGACAATGTCTCGCGATACACAGCTTGGCATAGATTTTTTGACACCTAACTTTTACGATGGTCAGGGCTTCACAGTTCGTAAAGAAAGCGGCATCACCAGCGCTCTTGAATTGAAGGGGGCTAAAGTATGTGTGACCTCTGGAACCACAACAGAATCAAATCTTGCCGATTTCAGCCGTACACATGATCTCAATATCAGTGCGGTGACATTTGAAGATTTTAACGTTCGCGATGAAACCTATTTGCAAGGCGGTTGTGATGCGGTGACTGCAGATAAATCAGCTTTGGCTGGCAATCTGGCCGCGTTCCCTGTTCCTGGCGATCACCTGATTTTGCCTGATACACTTTCTAAAGAGCCTTTGGCACCGGCAGTACGTCACGGTGATAATCAGTGGGCAGATATTGTCAGATGGTCCGAGTTCGCAATGGTCAATGCTGAAGAGCTTGGCATTACCAGCGCTAATGTAGATGATATGCGCGCCAATTCTAAAAACCCGTCAATTCGCCGCGTATTGGGCGTTGAAGGTAATATTCATGAAGGCATTGGTCTTGATAAAGACTGGGCTTACAACATCATCAAACTGGTCGGCAATTACGGCGAAGTTTATGAGAAATATATTGGTGATGGCGAAAATGCTATCGGTATTCCTCGTGCAGGATCGGCCAACGCCCTTTGGACCAAAGGCGGCCTGATGTATTCCCCTCCTATGCGCTAGTCGCAATACAGGCGGACTGAACTAACAACTGATACCGGGTCGATTTTTGAATTGATCCGGTATCGGTCAATTAAGTAATAATAAGAAAAATCCGGGGAAATATATCGTGGCGATCAACGATAATCGCAAAGAAACCGTACGCGCAAAGCCTGCTGAAAAATTCAATTTTTTTCACGACGAGCGCGTTCGCTCAGTCTTTTATCAAATTCTTACTGCACTGGCCGTTGGCTGGGTCGCGTGGTTTTTGATTTCCAACACCTCGGACAATCTCGAAAAGCGCGGTTTGAGTTTTGGGCTGGGTTTTCTGGATGTGGTCGCGCCGTTTGATCCTGATTTCAAATTAATCTCTTTTGCCGTTGGCGAAGACACCTATAGCCGTATCTTTTTAATCGGAATTCTTAATACGCTCTATGTGTCATTTCTTGCTATTGTCGGAACCACATTTTTGGGATTTTTCGTCGGCATTATGAGGCTTTCCAAAAACTGGCTGATTGCAAATGTCTCTCTGGCCTATGTGGAAATCATCCGTAATATTCCGTTGTTGATACAAATAATTTTTTGGTATTCGGTGATCTATGCCGTGCTGCCCCGGATCAAGCAGAGCCTTGATCTCTCGCTGGGTGCGGAGTTGGTGCTGTTAAACATCCGTGGATTATACGTGCCTTGGCCAATCGCGGGCGGTTTGCTCTGGATGACCTTTGTCGCCCTCGCGATTGCTGCAATTGCTGCCTGTATCTACAGAAAATGGGCGCAAAAACGTCAGGACAACACTGGCCAGAATATACCGACTTTCCTGCCTATTGTTGCAATGATCATCATCCTTCCTGGATTGGTGTTCTTGATGACCGGATCGCCATTAACATGGGATATTCCAAAAATAGACGGGTTCAATTTTACCGGTGGAGCATCGCTTCCCCGGGCCTTTATTGCATTGCTGGCAGCGCTGATTATCTATCATTCGGCCTATCTGGCAGAGGCTGTGCGCGCCGGGGTTCTGTCCGTCAACAAAGGGCAAACTGAGGCGGCACTGGCAAGTGGTCTTCGACAGAACCAAGTGTTGAGGATGGTTGTTATTCCACAGGCAATGCCGGCAATTGTGCCGCCAATGATCAGTCTGTGGATGAATGTTGTCAAAAACTCGTCTCTCGCTACCGCAATTGGCTATGCTGATCTGGTGGCGGTCTATATGCAGACATCGTTGAATACGGCAGGTCACGCGGTTGAAATCGTCGGCATGACCATGGGCTTTTATATGGTCGTAAGTCTGACGATCTCGTTCTTGCTCAATATTTACAATAAACGTGTCCAACTGGTGGAGCGCTGATCATGGAATATGTCCGAACAAAAGATACTCCGACCAGAAAGCCACCGTTGAACGAAAGCTCACTGCTTGGTTGGCTGAAAATAAACTTGTTCGATACGCTGTTTAGCAGTGTTCTTACGATTCTGGTTTTGATTGCCATTTTCTTTGCCGTTAAATCTCTTTGGATTTGGGGAATTTCTGACGGGGTCTGGATCGCAGAAACAAGAAGAGAATGTTTCAAAATCAACATTGATGGCGCCTGCTGGGCCGGGGTCATCGCTTGGCTTGATAATATATTCTATGGCCGCTACCCCCGTGAGGAATTGTGGCGGATCAATCTTGGCGGCTTGCTTTTGATCCTATGGATGCTGCCCCTTTGGTTGCCGCGTGTGCGGGGTAAGATTTTCGTTGGGCTGTCTGTAGTTGCCCTTTACCCATTTCTTGCCGGTTATCTTTTTTCCGGCGGTGAAAAAGGCATCTTCATGCAGGTGATGATCACTGCTGCAATCGTTGGCCTCGCAGTCAATGTTGCAAATGCGGTCACCGGATATTTCAATCGAGGGAGCCTGTCGAGTTTCATTCTTCGCAAAATCGGTAAAAGCGATGCGCCTGAAAAACAACAGCGTAATATCCTTCTTGCGATTCTCCTTATTGCCTTTGTGGCGGTATTTGTCTGGCAGATGGGCTGGGTAGTAGAAAACGTAACATGGACCAAATGGGGCGGATTATTCCTGACATTTGTCATCGCCGGTATTGGCATTGCCTCGGCGCTGCCCGGCGGAATTATACTTGCCCTTGGTCGTCGTTCAAAACTTCCTGTGGTGAGCGTTCTCAGCACAGCGTTTATCGAACTGTTTCGTTCAGTGCCGCTGATAACGGTGTTGTTTATGGCCACTACAATGTTCCCGTTGTTTGTGCCTGAAGGCTTTGTACTCAACAAACTGGTACAAGTTATCATCGCGGTCTGTCTGTTCAATGCCTGTTATATCGCAGAGATTGTTCGGGCCGGATTGCAGGCGATACCCAAGGGGCAATATGAAGGTGCTCACACTATTGGGCTGGGTTATTGGGGGGCTATGGGGCTGATTATCATGCCGCAGGCCTTGAAGCATATGATCCCGAATATCGTTGGTAGCTTCATTGGCCTGTTGAAAGATACAACTCTGGTTTCAATCATCGGTCTGTTCGATATTTTGAATATTTTGCGAGCAATCAGTAAAGATACGCCTTGGATCGGGCTTCATAAAGAACCACTGGTGTTTGGCGCGATACTGTTTTTCATCATCTGTTTTGCTATGTCTAAATACAGTCGCCATCTGGAAGCAAAGCTTGCAACCGGCCACAAAAATTGATCTGGAAAACCGGGAGAGAATATGAGCAACACAAAAACTAAAACCCGTCAATCCGCCGTGGGGCAACTGGCCTCAGCAGCTTCCAGCGAAGTTATTATTGATCTCATTGAGGTCAACAAATGGTACGGTGAATTCCACGTATTAAAAAATATCAATCTCGTGGTGCATGAGGGCGAACGCATTGTTATTTGCGGCCCGTCCGGTTCTGGTAAATCAACCCTCATTCGCTGTATCAATAATCTTGAAGAACATCAGGATGGTTCGATTGTGGTTGATGGTATCACGCTGGATAAAAACCTCAAAAACATCGATCATATTCGCACCGAGGTTGGCATGGTGTTTCAAAGCTTCAACCTTTTCCCCCATCTCACAATTTTGGAAAACCTGACGCTGGGACCAATTTGGGTTCGTAAACTGACCAAAATCGAGGCAGAAAAACGCGCCATGGAATATCTCGAACGAGTGAAGATTCCTGAGCAGGCAGATAAGTTCCCCGCTCAACTGTCGGGCGGTCAACAGCAACGCGTGGCCATCGCCCGCTCATTGTGTATGAACCCGAAAATTATGCTGTTTGACGAGCCGACTTCAGCCCTTGACCCCGAGATGATCAAGGAGGTTCTCGATGTTATGATTGAACTGGCAAATACGGGAATGACCATGATTGTGGTTACCCATGAAATGGGTTTTGCCAAAACCATTGCGGACCGTGTGATCTTTATGGATGAGGGTGTGATTGTCGAAGAAAACGAACCCAATGCGTTTTTTGGTAACCCTCAACACGCACGCACAAAGTTGTTTCTCAGCCAGATACTTTGATTATCTGATTTGCATCAGGCAATTTGCGACAGGTGGAATTTCACTTTTATTGATTCCGGGTTTGCTATAGGTTAGATTTTCTGGCTCTGGCATTATATCTGGGAGGTGATATGCCAATTGAGGTAACCCATTCGCATCTTTTGGTGTTGGGCTCCTTTATCGTTTCGATAATGGGTGCGTTTACCGCCTTGCGCCTTACTTCCAATCTTCGAAATATCCCAATTGAAACACGTAAAATCAGAGTTTCTCAGGGAGCATTTGCGCTTGGGACCAGCATATGGTCGATGCATTTCATAGCCATGTTGGCCATGAAATTACCTATTCCCATCAGCTATGATCCGCTGCTCACATTAGCATCGGCCCTGATCTCAGTGCTTGTTGTGGGGCTTGCCTTCCTGTCATTGCATTTTGGCGTTCGGACAAAAAAGACCATTTTGATTGCGGGCGTTCTGACTGGGTTTGGAATTGCGCTCATGCATTATCTGGGTATGAGCGCCATCTCGGGAAACGTAGTGATGTCCTATAGCCCATACGGTATCGCGCTGGCCGTTGGCGTCGGAGTTTTGGCATCGATCGCGGCGCTTGAACTGGCCTATGGGGACCGATCTCTCCTAAGCATTGCAATTGGTTCGGTGATATTGGGGCTTGCCATCTCTGCGATGCACCATACGGCGATGTATTTCACCACCTTCTCTAAAAATGAACGAATATTGGATGTTCCGGAATCGCTTTTGAATGATGAAGCGCTGGCATTAATTGTTATGGTGTCGTCGTTTATATTATGTGGATTGTTCTTGCTCCTTGCATTTCCTGCGGCCAACAAAGTGGCTGAAAATGATGATGTTTCAATGGATGAGGTGGATGCTAATGTTTCATTGGGGAATATGCCGATGTCGGATGTGGCGCAACCTTCTGAACTGCCCGAGAAAATCAATGCAACAAAATCAAACAAAATTCCCTATGAACAAAACAACGTTGTTAAATTCATATCGGCCAGCAATATTCATGCGATAAAGGCTGAGGGGCATTACACCAGCATATATAATGGCACAGATAATTTCTTCTGCCCGTGGTCAATTTCGCGGATGAAGGACGATTTGAACTCTGAAGGTTTTATCCAAATACATCGTAGTTTCTTGGTCAATAAAAGTCATATTGTTGGTCTGCGACGCGATGGAGACAAGTCTTTTTGCGTGATCGGTGAGGGCAATAAACTGGAAATTCCAGTTGCCCGTTCGCAAATAGCCAATCTGCGAACTCTACTGCAATCCGGTTGAGTTTTAAACTCCAATTTGCATTTGGTGCAATATATCTGCATTTCGTGCAGGATTTCTGATTGCCAATGATTAGCGCTATCTAGCTTTTGTTTTTCCAAGCCTTAGTTCCTCAGGAGAAGTTTTGGAGGAAACTATGATACCAGGTTCATTTGAATATCACCGTCCGTCGTCGCTTGATGATGCCGTCGGTTTGATGTCGTCGCTTGGCGAGGATGCATTGCTGGTGGCCGGTGGCCACAGTTTAATCCCCATGATGAAACTTAGAATGGCGGCACCTGAACATCTGATTGATTTGCAGGATGTGCAGTCCCTGAAGTCTATTTCAATAGACGGCGGTAAAGTTGCTCTGGGTGCGATGGTGACACAGGCGGAGCTGATTGCGTCCGAAGAGTTATGCGCAATTTGCCCGCTTCTTAAAGAGGCCTCTTTGCAAATCGCTGATCCGCAAATCAGAAATCTGGGAACCATTGGCGGCAATGTTGCAAATGGCGATCCGGGTAACGATATGCCGGCAGTGATGCAGACATTGGGTGCAACTTATATGTTGACCGGTCCGGACGGCGAACGCGAAGTCGCTGCCAAAGACTTTTATGAAGCTGCCTATTTCACCGCTCGTGAAGACAATGAAATTCTTACCGCGATCTGTTTTGACGCTCCTGCAAAGGGGCATGGCAGTGCCTATCTGAAACAAAAGCGCAAGATTGGAGATTACGCAACCGCTGCTGCTGCGGTTGTTCTGGAAATCTCCGGTGGCAACTGTACCGCTGCATCCATTGGCCTGACCAATGTGGGCGATACGCCGCTTTTGGCTGAGGAAGCCAGTGCTATTTTGGTTGGTTCATCGCTGGACGATGACACGGTTAAAAAGGCTATGGAAGCTGCAAGGGCGATTACTGATCCGGCTTCGGACGGTCGCGGCCCCAAAGAATTTCGCACACATATTGCAGGCATCATGGTGCAACGAGCGATCGCTCTTGCCCAGTCCCGTGCCAAATAATTAATCCACCAAGCTGGAGAAAATCAAATGTCAGAAATTGATATTAGCATGACTATTAATGGTCAAAAAGTAGAAGGCAAGGCGGACCCACGCACTCTGCTTATTCACTTCCTGCGGGAAGACCAATTGCTCACCGGTCCCCATATTGGATGTGATACCACCCATTGCGGTGCCTGCACCGTGGATATGGATGGCCTGTCGGTTAAGTCCTGTACGGTCTTTGTAGGACAAGCCAATGGCAAGGACATCCTTACTATTGAAGGTATGGCCGAGGCTGATGGCACATTGCATGCTTTGCAGACTGCATTTAGCGACAACCATGGTTTGCAATGTGGCTTCTGTACTCCCGGAATGATCACGCGGGCCTATCGACTTTTGCAGGAAAACCCTGATCCAACCGAGGAAGAAATTCGTTACGGAATTTCCGGAAATCTGTGTCGTTGCACCGGCTATCAGAACATCGTCAAAGCCATTCAGGTTGCGGCTAAAGAATTATCCAGCGTTAAGGAGGCGGCAGAATAACATGAACGATCAAACACCAATTACGCGCGAACAGCGCATTGAAAAACTTCAAGGACAAGGTTGCAGCCGCAAACGGGTTGAGGATGTCCGCTTCACGCAGGGCAAGGGTAATTATGTCGACGATATAAAATTGCCGGGCATGTTGTTCGGAGATTTTGTTCGTAGCCCCTATGGTCACGCCAACGTCAAATCAATCAACACCGAAGCTGCTTTAAAAGTACCGGGTGTTTTAGCTGTCATCACAGCAGAAGATCTGAAGCCGTTGAACCTACACTATATGCCTACCCTTGCGGGTGATGTGCAGGCGGTGCTGGCTGATGAAAAAGTTTTGTTTCAGGGGCAGGAAGTTGCCTTTGTGGTTGCCACGGATCGCTATGCTGCGGCTGATGGCGTGGAAGCGGTCGAAGTTGATTACGAAGCGCTGCCTGTAATCAATGATCCGCATAAGTCGATGGACGATGATGCTCCGACCCTGCGCGAAGATATTGCAGGTAAGATGGAAGGTGCCCATGGCGCCAGAAAACACAATAACCATATTTTCTTCTGGGAAGAAGGCGACAAGGAAGGCACAGACAAAGCTCTGGCCGATGCGGAAGTGGTGGTTGAAGAACAAATCACCTATCAACGCGTTCATCCTTGCCCGCTTGAAACATGTGGTTGTGTCGCATCGATGGACAAGATCACCGGTAAGCTCACCGTCTGGGGAACCTTTCAGGCACCCCATGCTGTTCGTACGGTTGCATCCTTGATCACCAATATTGCCGAACATAATATCCGTATTATCTCGCCAGATATTGGTGGCGGATTTGGTAATAAGGTTGGGGTCTATCCCGGCTATATCTGTTCAATCGTTGCTTCGATTGTTACCGGTGCGCCGGTCAAATGGGTGGAAGACAGAATTGAAAACCTGACTGCCACTGCCTTTGCCCGCGACTATCACATGACCGGAAAACTGGCCGCGACAAAAGAGGGTATCATTACCGGTCTTTCCGCCTATGTGCTGGCCGACCATGGCGCGTTTGACGCCTGTGCCGACCCGACCAAATTTCCAGCCGGTTTCTTTTCCATCGTTACCGGGGCCTATGATATTCCGGTTGCCCATGTGGGCGTTGACGGGGTTTATACCAACAAAGCGCCGGGAGGTGTTGCTTATCGTTGTTCGTTCAGGGTGACGGAAGCTGCTTATCTTATTGAGCGCATGATTGATATTTTGGCCCGCAAGCTGGATATGGACCCTGCCGAAATCCGCATGAAGAATTTCATCAAGAAAGAGCAGTTCCCTTACGATTCAGCTCTGGGCTGGGAATATGATTCAGGCGATTATCATACCGCTATGGAAAAGGCGCTTGATACAATTGACTACAAGGCGTTGCGTGCTGAACAGGCCGAGAACCGTGCTGCCTTTGATCGCGGTGAAACCCGCACATTGATGGGAATCGGTGTGGCCTTCTTTACCGAGATTGTTGGTGCCGGACCCGTCAAGAATTGCGATATTCTGGGTTTGGGTATGTTTGATTCCTGTGAAATCAGGATACACCCAACCGGCTCTGCAACTGCTCGCCTTGGCACTATTTCACAGGGGCAGGGACATGCCACAACCTTCCCGCAGATCATTGCTTCTGAAATCGGTATTCCGGCGGAAGATATTACGTTGGAAGAAGGCGATACCGATACAGCGCCCTATGGCTTGGGAACTTATGGTTCCCGCTCTACGCCAGTTGCCGGTGCCGCGACAGCCATGGCCGCGCGTAAAATCAAGGCGAAAGCCCAGATGATTGCGGCCTATTTGCTGGAAGTGCATGACAGCGATCTGGAATGGGATGTGGATCGCTTTCAGGTGAAGGGAAATCCTGAGCTGCACAAAACCATGAAAGAGATTGCGTTTGCCGCCTATACTCAGGCAATCCCCGGTTTAGAGCCGGGCCTTGAAGCGGTCTCTTATTATGATCCACCAAACATGACCTATCCGTTTGGTGCCTATATCGGTGTTGTCGACATCGATGTGGATACCGGTGAGGTAGATGTGAGGCGCTTTTATGCGCTCGACGATTGCGGTACACGCATCAATCCGATGATTATTGAAGGGCAAGTCCATGGTGGCCTAACCGAGGCTCTGGCAATCGTCATGGGGCAGGATATTTCCTATGATGAAATCGGCAATATGTCCGGTTCGTCCTTGATGGATTTCTTCTTGCCGACAGCGGTTGAAACGCCAAATTGGGAAACTGGCTTTACCGAAACCCCAAGTCCGCATCATCCGATCGGTGCCAAGGGTGTGGGTGAAAGCCCTAATGTTGGCGGTGTGCCAGCGCTCTCCAATGCTGTCCATGATGCATTTGCTCACAAGGGGCTAACCCATACGCAAATGCCACACGATCATTGGCGTGTTTGGAAAACAGCCCAGAGTTTGGGTTTGACCGAATAATGACAAGCAATAATCCCGACATCAAATCCAGACTCACTGATGTCGGGTACTTTGCCACTGATGCTCTGGCAACAGCGTTGCAATTGGCGATTGATCTTGGTCGCCCGTTGCTGCTTGAGGGCGAAGCTGGCGTTGGCAAAACCGAGATTGCCAATTCGCTGGCAAAGATACTCGATACAAAGCTCATTCGCCTTCAATGTTATGAAGGGCTTGATGCATCTTCTGCTATCTACGAGTGGAATTATCAGCGGCAGTTATTATCGATCAAGGCGTCCGAGTTTTCTGATCGTGATGCGGACGAGCTGGAAGATCATATCTTTTCCGAGAGTTTTTTGTTGGCGCGCCCATTGCTGCAATCGATACAACAAAGCAAACCTCCGGTTCTTTTGATTGATGAAATCGACCGTGCTGATATGGAGTTCGAGGCCTATTTGCTGGAAATCCTGTCGGAGTTTCAAATCACCGTGCCTGAACTCGGCACCATTCATGCAACCAGTATTCCGCATGTTATTTTAACATCGAACGGCACACGAGAACTCTCCGATGCTCTGCGTCGGCGGTGTCTTTATTCCTATGTTGATTTCCCCAACATGGAGCATGAGCTGAAAATTATTTTGGCTCGTCTGCCGAATATCGAACAGGATTTTGCCGGGCAAATTGCCAGATTTGTACAGGCTCTGCGCAAGGAAGAATTGGAGAAGGTGCCGGGTATTGCCGAAACTCTCGATTGGGCCGCAGCTCTTTGCAATATGGATATTGGCAATTTACTTGAAGAACCCGAGAAGGTTCAATCAACTTTGATCTGCTTGTTGAAAACCGAGTCCGATCTGAAATCGATTGTACCTGAAGTGACCGGTCGGTTGGCGGGGAAGGCGGCATGATGCAAACTCATCCCCTTACCAGCAGGACAATCGGTTTTATGGACCACTTACGGCTGAACGGTTTTGTTCTTGGTCCGGCGGAGACACAAGCCTGTCTGAATAGTATTATGCTGGAAACCACTGGCGAACGAGCGGTGGATCACGACCGAATGAAAGCTCTGCTAACGGGTAACAAAGACGAGTGGGATAGTTTTGATGCATTGTTCGAAAGCTATTGGATAGGTGCTGGCAAGTCTCGCGAACAGCTCAAAAAAACCACACCATCGACGCGCACGTCAAAAAACTTACCACCAGCGTGGAAGGATCATTTTGGCGAAGAAAACGAGGCGGATAAGGCTCCGCAAATTGAAAGTGAGGGCGATGCTGGTTTCGGAGAAGAAGCATCTGGTCGCCTGATCGCTGTTGATCGCAATACCCGTATGAAAACGGACATGCGGCAGTTTGTGGAACCGGACGAAATTGCTGCCGCCGAAGCGCTTGCTTATCGTTTGGCCAGCGCCATTCGTTATCGACTTTCGCGGCGTTATTACAATTCTAAAAAGACCACGAGACTCGATTTGCGCCGCACCATTCGCAGCAATATTAAGTATGGTGGTACGCCGATTGATTTGCGTTTCAAGGCAAAGCCGGAACAACCGGTTCGTATCATTGTGTTCCTCGATATCTCTGGTTCAATGCAGCATTACTCCCGATTTTTCCTACAATTTGTCAAAGGCCTGGTTTGCCAGTGGACGCAAACGGATGCCTATCTGTTTCACACTCGATTGGTGCGCATCACCGATGTTATGCGTGACAGCAATTCGCTTCGCGCCATGACCAGACTGTCGCTGATGGCGGACGGATTTGGAGGCGGAACCAAGCTTGGTGACTGCCTCGAAACCTTCAATCGTCAATATGCAAAAAAGGCTTTGAATAGTCGTTCGATCGTTATGATTTTTAGCGATGGCTATGAAGTTGGAACGCCGGAACATTTGTGCGAGCAACTTGCCAAAATCAAGAAGCGGGCGCGGCGATTGGTGTGGCTAAATCCACTGCTTGGCTGGGAAAATTATCAACCCGTCACTGCTGCCATGAAAATGGCACGCCCGTTGATCGATCACTTTGCAGTAGCAAATACACTTGAATCCCTTGCGGCAATTGAACCTGATTTGATGAAACTTTGAGAGTGCAACCATGACCACATCGGATAAAATTCTTGATCTTATCGAACGGTTTAGAACCGAGGGGAAAAGCTTTTGCATTGCCACTATTTTGCGTACTGCTGATTCAACATCGGCACGGCCCGGTGCAAAAGCTGTGATCGCGATGGATGGTGATCTTTATGGGTATGTGGGCGGCGGCTGCGTCACCGGTGCGGTGCGTCGTGGTGCGCTTGAAGCGTTGAAGGATAATGTTCCAAAGATGATCCGGATCAAACCCAAGGACGATGTGGTTTCTTTGGTTGATACAGACGGGGTGCAACTCCATAAATCCAGTTGCCCGAGCGGTGGCACCATTGAAGTGTTTTTGGAGCCGATGCAATCTCCGCGCACTTTATTGATTTGCGGTGCTTCTCCTATCGCGCAGGCCGTTCTGCCTTTGGCCAAAGGGCTGGGTCATCGGGTGATTGTTGCGGCCTTGTCTGAAGACCACGAAAAAATGCCCGGAGCGGCGCTTTATCTGGATAATTTTGAGCCTGAAACATTGAACCTAACATCAAATGATTCTGCGATTGTCATGACGCAGGGCAAGCAGGATCGAAATGCTTTGCGCGCTGTGCTGTCCTCAAACGCTGGATATAAAGGCATGGTGTGCAGCCGTAGAAAGCTCAAAAGCCTGAAGGAAACACTGGTCAGTGAAACGAAAGAAATCGAGACCAATTTTGCGCAATTGCACGCACCTGCGGGGCTTCACATTGGCGCTATCGGGCCGGAAGAAATCGCTATGGCAGTGATGTGCGAAATTCTTGCGCACCATCGCCAATTCGTGGTGCAGGGAAAAGAAATTTCTGTCTGAATTTTAAAATAAAATCAAATAAATTAGAAGGAGCTGCCAGATGGAACTCATCGGCGAACAGAAGATTAATGCGTCCAGAGAAGTTGTTTTTGCCGCGCTCAACGATACGGAAGTGTTGAGGCAATGCATCCCGGGATGTGAAGCAATCGAGAAGACTTCAGATACAGAAATGACAGCTACGGTTGTTTTGAGAATTGGTCCGGTGAAAGCAAAGTTTGAAGGCGCTATCGAACTCTCCAACCTCAATCCGCCCGAGAGTTACACCATTTCAGGAGAAGGTAAGGGCGGGATAGCAGGAAATGCCAGTGGCGGTGCCGATGTGACTTTGGTGGCTGACGGCGAAGACACTATTTTACAATACAATGTTTCCGTAAAAATCATGGGTAAATTCGCTCAGCTCGGCAGCCGCTTGATAGACTCCACGGCCAAAAAACTCTCGGCGCAATTTTTCAAAAAGTTTGCGGCCATTGTTGAAACTCAAGGCGGATCGTAAAAAACAACCGTGTCGAGCTAAACGATACGCCCGATTTTATTGACCATTTCAACTAATTTCGGGCCGAGTTCGGTTTCCATTCTTTCTTTGGGCAGACTGTAGGCGGCCCCCCCCAAAGTGAAAGACATCATCGGAGTGTTGCCATCGAGTGGACGAAAGGGGACTGCGACCGAGTTTACGTCCGGCTGCCAGCCACCGATGTTGGTGTAGAAACCTCGATCTTCGATTTGCTTGTGGGCCTCATCAATAGAGTCCCGCATAAGTTTGGCATAGTCAGCATCACCGCGCGCATCAATTTGTTTCAAGATTTCGCTGCGCTCTTCCTCGGATGTTCTTGCGGTATAAGCGCGCCCCATTGCCGAGCGGGGTAGGGATATTCTCGAGCCGACACTTAATTGAAGCGAGAGAAAACCGACTGATCGAGCACATGCCAGATAAGCCATTGTCATATCATCGCGCCCACCAAGGGCGATCATGACACCATCTCCGCATTCGTCTGCCAGTTCTTGCATATAGACCTGTGCAGTCTCGTGCACCTGCATGCCGGCAAGGCAAGCGTAACCGAGGCTTAAAATAGGTACGCCCATTCTGTAGCGGCCCGTGTCTTCGTCGTAGGTTATGTAATTCAGCTTCCACAGGGTGAAAGTTAAACGCGACACTGTGGAATTGGGAAGTCCGGTACGTTCTGCCAATTCTCTATTGCCGAGGCCCGAGCGATCTGTTGGGCGAAATGCCCGAAGAATTTCGAGACCACGATGCAACGCCGTCACAAATTGACGGTCGTTTTCGGTGTCCTGTTGTGCAGGCTGCAATTTGGTATCGGTCGTTCGTTTTCTCACAATATGATCCTGATTTTCGGGCCTGATTTCCGAGTTTGTCCCGCTAAAAGTGGCACAACTACTTTACAGTGACTAACGGGTCAAGTTTTGGCCAGTTAGACTTGTGTCTATGCTTTCATTGTCTTTGTTCTTGCGGCTTCGCGTTCTGTGAGTTCGCGCCACAATACTTTTCCTGCTCCGGATTTTGGTAATTGTCCAATGAAGGAAACCTCTGTCGGGCATTTGTAAGCGGCCATGTGCTCTTTGCACCACGCAATTACAGCGGCTTCGGTAAGCTTATCCTTTGCAGCGCTTTGCGGCACAATCACAGCTTTGACGGTTTCGCCCCGGCGCGGGTTAGTGACCCCGATAATGCAGACATCTGCGATGTCGGGATTATTATGCATCAGCGCTTCTACTTCGGCTGGCCAGACCTTGAAGCCCGATGCATTGATCATGCGCTTTAGGCGGTCGACCATGAAGAAATAACCATTCTCGTCGTAATAGGCGATGTCGCCGGTACGGAAAAACGGTTTGCCGTCGAGTTCGGTGAAGGCAGTTTTTGTTGCTGCTTCATTGTTCCAGTAGCCCTGAAACACTTGCGGGGCGTTCATGACGATCTCGCCGGGCTCATTGGGGCCAAGCTCGCGATCATCTTCTAGACTTAAAATGCGCGCATCCACGTCAAAGACCGGTATGCCCAGACATTGTTTTTTGGGAGCTGTGAGGGGATTGATATGAGTGGCTGCCAGCGTTTCTGACAGGCCATAACCTTCGATGTAATCAAGTCCGGTCAACTCTTTTAATTTGGTAGCAATTGCTTCCGGCATGGCAGCGCCGCCGCCGCCGATTAGGGTGAGGCTCGACAGGTCATAACTATCCAATTTGGGGTCATTTATCAGATCAATTGCCATGGTGGTTATGGATGTCCAACGCGTTACTTTGTAGCGCTTGATCAACTCAGCTGCGAGCTCACGGTTCCAGCGTGTCATAATAATAACCGTTGTGCCGCAATAAAATGGTGCGTTCATTACGGCCTGCATGCCTGTTACATGAAACATCGGCAAATTGGCGAGAGAGACATCCTCTTCGTCGGGTGGGCGCCATACAATGCCGCCAATCAGCGTTACCATCACACTGCGGTGGGTATGGACGCATCCTTTGGGTTGCCCTGTGGTGCCGGAGCTGTATGGGATCACTGCAAGATCATTGGGGCCACATGTAATTGGACCGGGTGTTTCACCTGCGGCAATCGCCTCGCTCCAAGGTAATATGCCGGTGCTTGTAAGGTTTTTATCAGTGAGGTTTGCCAGAGTTTCCGGCAAAGGCAGATCGTAGGTTGAATCCGCCATGTCTGCATAGGCCGCGGCAATAACCAAATCCAGTTTTCCAGATTCGCATAGGGGTTGGATGGAGGGCAGAAGCTCAAGTCCCGCAAGTGCAATTTTTGCGCCTGTGTCTTTGGCTAAATATTCCAGTTCATCCTGACGGTTCATTGGGTTTACCGGAACAACAATGGCATCTGCGCGAAGGATCGCGTAATATCCGATCATATATTGTGGGCTGTTCTGCATATAGAGCAGCACCCGGTCACCTTTTTTAAGGCCTGCACGGTTTTGGAGATAACCAGCCAGTTTTTCTACACGGTCATTTAGCTCTCTAAAGGTAAGCGTGACCCCATGAAAAACCGTTGCGATATGGTCAGGATCGCGCGCGGCAGTATCGACCAGATTTTGCGCAAGGGAGTGTTGTGGTAAGTCCAGATGGTGGGGAATGCCCTCCGGCCAAACGGATTTATGAAGATTGGTCATAAGTCTCCCTTCGTTCCATTGGGCGTACTGCTTGCAATTGCGACTTTGCTCTTAAATTTCACCAGATATTCCTCCCGAAACCGAGAAAAGCATAAAGAAAAAATCGGGTCAACATGCGAAATTATTTTCTGCTAGGTGGATATACAGAGATTTACTGCTCATCAAATGCAACTGCTAAAAGTTTATATTCCGCACAATGAAAATTGGTTCCGCATCGTTGACTCGGCCTATAATTCACGTAATAATTTCGCTGGTGAATATAGAGGAATCCCATGTTTGATTTGAAAGATAAAGTCGCTGTCATCACAGGCTCATCGCGTGGTATTGGCCGTGCAATTGCAGAAATGTTTGCTAAAGTCGGGGCTAAAGTGGTCGTTTCTTCGCGTACGGAGGAAGCCTGCGCTCCGGTGGTTGAGGCAATTCTTGCCGCTGGTGGAGAGGCCATTTCCATTCCTTGTCACATCGGTAAAAAAGAACAGCTTCAAGCACTGGTGGATAAGACGAAGGAAAAATGGGGCAAGATCGATGTGCTGGTTTGCAACGCTGCGATTAACCCGGCTTATGGCCCGCTTGGTGATTTGTCTGATGAAGCATTTGATAAAATCATGGGCACCAATGTCCGCTCGACTTTTAATATATGCAACATGGTTTTGCCCGATATGGCTGAAAATGGTGGTGGCTCGGTCATCCTGCTTTCATCGATCGCTGCCCTGCGTGGCAATAGCGTGATTGGAGCTTACGGTATTTCCAAAGCGGCCGAGGCAGCGCTTGCCAGAAACCTCGCTGTGGAATGGGGGCCAAAAGCCATTCGCGTTAATGCGCTTGCACCGGGACTTGTGAAAACAGATTTTGCCAAAGCCCTTTGGGAAGATCCCAAGCGGCTGGAAATTGCTGAAAACCACACACCATTACGTCGTATCGGTAAGCCCGATGATATCGCTGGAACGGCTTTATTTCTGGCTTGCGATGCGTCGGCCTTTATTACCGGTCAAACCATTGTGGCAGATGGTGGTGAAACCATTGCCTGAACAATCTTTTCGAAATTTAAAATTATAATCCCAAAGGAGAATGAATATGCGTGATGCTGTGATTGTATCCACCGCCCGTACCCCAATCGGCAAAGCCTATCGAGGTGCTTTTAACGACACACCGGCACAGGAATTGATTGGCCATGCCGTATCAAATGCTGTGTCCCGAGCCGGACTTGAAGGCGCTGAAGTTGAAGACTGCATTATCGGTGCAGCCCTGCAACAGGGTTCGACCGGTTCCAATATCGCGCGTCAGGCCGCTATTCGTGCTGGCCTGCCGGTAAGCGTCGGGGGCATGTCGCTCGACAGACAATGCGCCTCTGGCATGATGGCGATTGCGACTGCCGCAAAACAGATCATCATTGATGGACAGGATGTGGTTATTGGCGGCGGCGTTGAAAGCGTTTCTCTTGTTCAAAATGACAAAATGAATATGTTCCGCGCCGCTGATCCGTGGATCAAGAAAAATAAACCGGCAATCTATATGTCGATGCTTGAAACTGCTGAGATTGTTGCCAAACGATACGACATTTCCCGCGAGGCGCAGGACGAATATGCGTTGCAATCCCAGCAACGTACCGCCGCTGCGCAGGATGCAGGGAAATTCGATGATGAGATTGTTGCAATCACCACTTCGATGAAAGTGATGGATAAGGAAACTAAGGAAGTTTCTGACCACGAGATCACTCTTGCAAAAGACGAAGGCAATCGCCCGTCAACCAATCTGGAAGGTCTGCAATCACTTAAACTGGTACATCAGGGCGGGCAGCAGATCGATCAAGGGACTTTCATCACAGCAGGCAATGCCTCCCAGCTTTCAGACGGGGCGTCTGCTTCTGTATTGATGGAAGCCAAGGAAGCTGAACGTCGTAACCTAGAGCCACTCGGTCGTTATGTGGGCGTGATTGCCGCTGGTTGTGAGCCTGACGAAATGGGCATTGGTCCGGTTTTTGCGGTTCCAAAATTGCTGGAGATACATGGGCTTAAGATGGATGATATCGGTCTTTGGGAATTGAACGAAGCTTTCGCTGTTCAGGTGATTTATTGCCGCGACAAGCTGGGTATTCCTGAGGAACTGCTAAACGTAAATGGCGGCGCGATCTCGATTGGTCACCCTTATGGTATGTCCGGTGCGCGTATGGTTGGCCATGCCCTTATCGAAGGCAAACGTCGCGGTGTGAAATACGTTGTTTGCACCATGTGTGTTGGCGGCGGCATGGGCGCCGCTGGATTATTTGAAGTTCTTTAATATGGTCTGAATGATCGGCGCGGGAGGGTTTTCCGCGCCGATTTGTTTTTTGAAAGCTTTCTATCATGTCTGAACTATATATTGTGCGACACGCTCAAGCGTCCTTTGGTGCGGCCGATTACGATGTGCTCTCCGACAAAGGGCATATCCAGTCTGAAGCTCTTGGTCGGGCATTGGCCGTGCAAGGCGTTAAGCCTGACCTCTTTATTATCGGTGCGCAGCGTCGTCATCGTGAAACCTTTGAGGGCATTGTCAAAGGCATGGGCTTGCCACCGCAAGAGCATGAAATTCATCCTGGCCTGAATGAATTTGATTTCAAGGGACTGCTCGATGCAGCTCATCGGCACACGCCGCCGGTGGAAGACATGCACACAGATCGCCGTAGTCATTTTCGGGTGCTTCGTGATACCGTGCTGGCATGGGAGCGCGGCGATGTGGATGAACCGCCGGAAAGCTGGCAAGATTTTGCTGGCCGGGTGATGGAAGCACGAAGCTCTCTTGCCCGTTCTGGTGCGGAGCGGGTGTTGGCCGTCAGTTCGGGTGGTGCCATTAGCCAGATGATTGCCGCAACTCTCTCGGCTCCGCAGGGCGAACAAATTAGGCTACAACTCCAAATGAAGAATTGCGCTGTGAACCGCTTCGTATATTCTGACCGTTCATTCTATTTTCATGGTTACAATGAAACCCCGCATATCAATGCTGAAAATCAGGACGAGCTTTTAACCTACAGCTGAGGAGGAACAATTTGTGGCAACAGAAATAGCAGGGCAATTCGATATCGATGCCATGACCAAATGGCTGTCGGAAAATTTGGATGGTTTCAAGGGGCCGATCGAAGTTGACAAATATGCCAATGGGCAATCCAACCCAACCTTCCGTTTGAGAACGCCGGATCATGGTTATGTTTTGCGCCGGAAGCCGCTGGGCACATTGCTGAAATCTGCCCATGCCGTTGATCGGGAATTTCGTGTGCAAAAAGCCTTGGCTGATACCGCCGTTCCAGTATCGAAAATGCATGTGCTTTGTGAGGATGACAGCATCATTGGTTCGAGCTTCTATATTATGGATGAGATTGACGGGCGCAGTTTTGACGATCCCAGATTGCCGGAAGTACCGGTGGAAGATCGTAAGGCAATTATTGGCGAGATGAACCGAGTGCTGGCGGCCATCCACGACGTGGATATTGAAAAAGCGGGCCTTTCAGATTATGGGCCTCAGGGGAATTATTATCGTCGCCAGATTGATCGCTGGACCAAGCAGTATCGCTCTTCAGAGACAGAAAAAATTCCCGCAATGGAAGAGCTAATGGAGTGGCTTGATAATAATATTCCTGATGACGATGGTCAGCGCACGCTGGTGCATGGGGATTACAGGATCGACAATATGCTGTTCTCCAATGATGGCCCTGAATGTGTGGCTATTCTTGATTGGGAACTTTCCACCATCGGCCATCCGTTTGCCGATCTTGCAGCTGTCATCATGCAATGGGCAATGCCAACCGGAGGTGAAGGGCGAGGCTTGCTTGGGGTTGATCGTCACGCTGAAGGGTTGATGGAAGATGAGGAATTCATCGCAGCCTACTGTGAACGGCGCGGATTGGCTGGAATTGATAAATTCGGGTTCTATCTAGCGTTCACATTCTTCCGCATGGCTGGCATTTTGCAAGGCGTCAAAAAACGGGCGCTGGAAGGCAATGCTTCGAACCCAGAACGCGCGCTACGGGTCGGTGGGTTTGTACCACGCTTTGCCGAAGCTGGGTTGAATGCGGCTAAAACAGTCTAACAGGAATATCATGAACGACACGAATGAACCGAACCATGCCCAGAATCATGCAATGTATGAGGATGCTTATCCTCTGCAAAAACACCTTGGGTTTCGCATGGTGGACTGGAAAGAAGACTACGCCCGTTTCGAATTGCCAATGCAGGATTTTCTCGGCAATCGCTATGGCATTCCCCATGGCGGTGTCTATGCCACTTTGGCTGATACGGTGATGGGATTTTGTGGTTGCTATACTGGCGATACGGAAAGCCGAAAGATGGCCATGACGCTTTCTTTAAACGTGAGTTATCTTGCCCAGATGAAAGGCAAGCTGATCATCGGCGAGGGTTTTCGAACCGGTGGTGGACGAAAGACCTTTTTCGCCGACGCTAAAATTAGCGACGACGAAGGTGTTCTGATCGCAACAGCAAGTGGCGTTTTTCGTTATCGCACTGGCTGATCAAAGATCGTTCATTATCCGCGTAAGATGGAAATCTGTATCGCCGAACTGATGGTCAATCATGATCAACCGCTTGGCGTAATGAGAGGTGGGATATTCCCAAGTCATAGCAATACCACCATGCATCTGAATTGCTTCTTCAGAGTTTAGGCGTGCAGCACGTCCAACGAGATTTTTGGCCATTGAAACGTAACGGCTGGCGTTCTCGCCATCCAGCTCGCTTGCTGCCTTAATGACGATTGAACGAGCCTGCTCGATCTCTGTCAGCATATCTACAGCACGGTGTTGTAACACCTGAAATGTACCGATGGGCTTCCCGAATTGCTGGCGTATTTTCATATAATCGACGGTGGTGTCGTGGGTTACATCCATCAAGCCAATTGCCTCGGCGCATACGGCAAGTGCACCGGCGTTCATGGCGTCTTGAAGCGCTGCTTCCGCATCATTCATGACGAGGCGTGCTGGTGTGTTATCAAGCAGTAATTCGGCAGCGCCGCCGCCATCAATCATGCCATAGGTTTCGATCTGCGCGTCGCTGGCTTGAACTTCAAACAAAGCTAATTTGCCATCGAGTTTTGCTGCAACGAGGAAAATATCGGCGATCTGTCCACCATAAACGGCGCTCTTTCGGCCTGAGAGGCTATGGCCGCCATCATTTGCGACGGCAATTGTTTGAATGTCGCTCAAATCATAGGGAGCATCGATTTCCCCAAGGGCTGCGGCGTAGTGTTTCTCATCTGAGAGAAGCGATTCTAAACTTTCGCCTGCTGATATCAGTAGTCGTGCTGCCAGTAGGGCAGGCAATACAGGTTCAGGGCAATTGGCTCGGCCAAGCGCTTCAAACACCACCGAGATATCAAAACCCGATCCGCCAAAGCCTCCGGCTTCTTCTGGTGCAAGGGCAAAGAGGATGCCGAGTTCTACCAGTTCGGCCCATTTTTTTGGATCGTGATAGGGGGCGTCGTAAGCCACATTAGCGCGATGTTCGGCGCTGTATTTATCGGCCAAATAACGGTTTAGCGTATCCGCCAGCATGCGGCGGTCGTCAGTCAAATCAAAATTCATGGCTTAAAGCTCCAGCATGGTTTTGGTCAGGATATTGCGCTGGATCTCATTTGATCCTCCGAAAATCGAGGTTTTACGATTGTTGAAATATCGTGCTGCATTGTTGGCGGCATTAGCCGGTGCGAGCGCCAGATTGCCATCGGTGATGGTGCCGGGGAAGGGGGCTGCCGAAGGGCCAAGCACACGGCGGGCCAAATCCCGAAGTTCCTGTCCGATTAAAGTGCCTTTGATTTTCAGAATTGAGGTTTCTGGCCCCGGTCCATTTTGCTTTTGCGCCTTGAACAGCATTCTCAAATTGGTGATCTTCATTGCTTCAAGGTCAATCTCGACTTGTGCGATGCGAGCGGCAAAAAGTGGATCTTCGATTTGTGGTTTGCCGCCGCGCTGAACTTTGCGGGCGAGCGCTTTGATTTCTTCCAGCGCCTGCATTGAAAAACCGACACCGGCAATATTGGTGCGCTCATGGGTGAGGAGATATTTGGCGATGGTCCAGCCAACGTTTTCTTCGCCAACAAGGTTTTCCACAGGAACACGCACATCGGTGAAGAAGACTTCATTCACCTCGTGCCCACCTTCGATCAAACGGATTGGGCGCATCTCGATACCGGGTGTATCGAGATCAACCAGAATAAAACTGATGCCTGCCTGTGGTTTGCCATCTGCTTTGGTTCGTACGAGGCAGAAAATCTTGTTGGCGTGCTGGCCAAGCGTGGTCCATGTTTTTTGACCATTGATAATATAGTCGTCGCCATCACGCACAGCGCTGGTTTTTAGGCTGGCAAGGTCGGAACCGGCACCGGGTTCAGAATATCCCTGACACCACCAGTCTTCGCCGGAAATGATACGTGGCAAAATTTCATCCTGCTGTTTCTTTGTGCCGAATTTATGCAACACCGGACCAAGCATGGCCAAACCAAAAGGTACAGTGCGAGGCGCATAACAGCGGCAGGCTTCTTCTTCAAAGATATGACGCTCTACAGGTGTCCAGCCGGGGCCGCCGAATTCAACTGGCCATGTGGAGGCAAGCCAGCCTTTCTTGGCGAGGAGGGCGTGGTATTCAACCATCATTTTTTTCGTTAGTTCGCTGCCACTGCGCACTGCGTTGACAGTTTCTGCGGGAAGATTGCTGGTAAAGAAGTTGCGAACTTCTTCCTGAAATGCAATTTCCTTATCCGAATAGGCAAGTTCCATATCGGCCTCCTTAGTTTAAATCTGCAAATTTTGAGCCGCCATCGGCCATCTTTTGAAGCAAGTTCGGAACCTGCCAGAAATGACCATCTTCCGAGGCGTAATTTTCGATGCGGCTCACGAGTTCTTTTGCGCCGATTGTATCGGCATAATGCAGCGGTCCGCCACGGAAGCGTGGGAAGCCGTAGCCGAAGAGGAATACCATATCCACGTCCACTGGGCGCAACGCGGTTTTGTCTTCAACAACGCGGGCAGCTTCAACAATCATCGCGGTCATGTAGCGATCAACGATATCCTGATCACTGAATTCCTGTAGGGATATGCCGGATTTAGCTCGTTCGGTATCAATAATTTTTGCTACTTCAGGATTGGGAACTGGAGTGGCATCATCATAAACGTAATAGCCTTTGCCAGATTTCCGGCCGAACCAGCCATTTTCACAAATGCGGTCGGCGATATCGCCAGCATAACGCTGGTTTTTATCGCGTGTGTCTGCCTTGCGTTTGCGCGTCATCCAGCCAATATCCAGGCCTGCCAGATCGCCAACTTTGTATGGCCCCATGGCAAACCCGAATTGTTCCAGAGCATTATCAATTTGTTGAGGGCTAGCACCATCCATCGTTAAGTAGCCGGCGCAAAGGCCGTAATGGGCGAGAATGCGGTTGCCGATAAAGCCATCGCAAACTCCTGCACGTACGCCAATCTTTTTCAGTTTCTTTGCCAGTGCAAAACCTGTGGCAACTACATCTGGTGCGGTCTTTTCGGCCACAACGATTTCCAGCAGGCGCATCACATGGGCAGGCGAGAAGAAGTGTAGTCCGATGACGTCTTGAGGGCGTTTGGTAACAGCGGCAATTTCGTTGATATCCAGATAGGAAGTATTGGAAGCCAGAATGGCCCCGTCTTTGCAGATGGCATCCAATTTGGTGAATATTTCCTTCTTCACGTCCATGTCTTCAAACACCGCTTCGATTACCAGGTCGCAATCGCTCAAGGTTTCCATCTCAAGGGATGGGGTGAGCATGGCCAAAGTTGATTCGTATTTCTCGGCGCTCAACTTGCTGCGTTTAACGGCACCTTCGAGGTTTTTGGTAATGGTAGCGATGCCCCGGTCGAGACCATCTTGCGCCACTTCAATCAGTCGCACAGGAATACCAGCCAACAGGCATGAAGTTGCAATGCCTGACCCCATTGTGCCGCCGCCGATTATGCCAATTTTGTTGAGTTCGCGCGATGGGCCTTTTGCTTCAGGGATATTGCTTACGGCTCTTTCGCCAAAGAATGCGTGAATCAAACCGGCAGATTGCGGTTGTTGCATGCTGTCAACGAAAGCCTGACGTTCAATTTTCAAACCATCAAGCAGCGGTCCGGTCGAAGCGGTAATGGCTTCAACGCATTTATGCGGGGAGAAAAGGTGCGGCAGCTTTTTTGCAAGCATTGCAGTGGCTTCATCCAGTGCTTTTTGATCGGGTATTGTTCCGATTTGGTCTGTGCGACGTGTGGCAAGTTTGCCGTCCAATACGTCTTGTGCGTTATCTAGTGCTATCTGGCGTGGGTCACCGGAAACAAGGCGATCAATCAGGCCATGCTCCAGTGCTTCGGCTCCGCCCACCTGACGACCCGAAAGAATCATATCGAGTGCGAATGGAATGCCGGCCAGACGGGGGACGCGCTGTGTACCACCAGCACCAGGTAAAAGACCCAGATGAATTTCAGGTAGGCCAACACGCATGCTTTCGACGCCAATGCGGGCATGGGTCGCAAGGCCCAATTCAAATCCGCCACCAAGGGCAGTACCATGCATGACGGAAATAACGGGGAGTGCGCTTTGCTCGATTATATTCAACACATCAGGCAATGAAGGCGGCATTGGTGGTTTGCCGAATTCCTTGATATCAGCGCCGGCAACAAAAGTGCGGCCAGCGGCGTAAATCGCAATTACTTTGGCGCCGCTATCATCGTTCAGCGTAGCAATCGCATCTTGCAATCCCTGCCGAACGGCTTGACTGGTCGCGTTAACCGGTGGGTTGTTGATGCAAATGAGGGCGATGTCACCCACACGTTCAATTGCAATCAGATCGTTTGTGGATGTGTTGCTCATCATTTCTCCCGTGACAATTATCTGTCGGGATCAGCATCCGCAATTTGCGCGGAAACCATCCCTCTCTCCAAGTTGGAATGAGGGTAAAGTCAAGCACATGCCCCCGTCAATATGACGGAGGCTATTTTGTGGAAATAAATTCCGCAAAATGGAATTACGCACTTATTTTCGTGTTGGATCTGGGGAAATACTGACAAGTTGCTTGCCGAAATTGCCGCCCTTTAGCAAATTGATGAAGGCCTCCGGCGCGGAAGCCAACCCTTCGGAAATGGTTTCGCGATAATTCACCTTGCCTGTTTTAATTAAGCCGGAGACTTCTTCAACAAATGCAGGGAACTGGTCATAGTGATCCGTAATGATGAAGCCCCGAATGCTGAGACGATTGACCAATATCGAACGCCATACCATGGGTAGCATGTCTGGACCGTCCGCCTGGGTGGCGCTGTACCATGAAATCATTCCACAAACAGGAATGCGTCCAAAGACGTTCATTAGAGGAACTACTGCTTCCAATGTTTTGCCGCCAACGCTTTCATAATAAATATCCACGCCGTCCGGGCATGCTTCGACTAATTGTTTTCGTAGGGCGCTGCTATCAGCTGCTGCATGATGGTCGAGGCAGGCATCAAAGCCTAATTCATCCACAGCATAGCGACATTTTTCTTCGCCGCCTGCGACTCCGACAACCCGCAAGCCTTGCGCTTTGCCTAATTGGCCTACCAGTGAGCCTACGGCACCTGTTGCTGCGGAGACGACAAGTGTTTCGCCGGACTTTGGTTTGCCGTGGGTGTTCAGCCCCACATAGGCGGTGATGCCGGGCATGCCTAAAATGCCGACTGCTGTTGAAATGGGGGCCAGAGCGGGGTCGAGTTTGCGAACCATGGCGCCGTCAGATATTGCATGGGACTGCCAGCCAAACGGGCCATTTACGAAATCGCCTACGGAAAAACCGGAATTATTTGAGGCAATCACTTCGCCTACACAGCCGCCTTCCATGGTGGTGCCGATCTCAACCGGCTGGGCGTATGATTTAGCATCGCTCATGCGTCCACGCATATATGGATCAAGAGACAGCCAGATGATGCGCACCAGTATTTCGCCGTCACCAGGTGAGGGGATGGGGCCAGTTTCCAGATTGAAATCTGATGGTTTCGGGTCGCCCACGGGGCGGGCGGCAAGAACAATGCGTTGCATGGTGTCGGTCAATTTAATTCTCCTGTTATGATCAAAAATATTATTGTTGGGAAGCCGTCTTTTCGTAATCTGCTCGCAACTCACGTTTCAAAATTTTGCCGATCTGGCTGCGGGGCAGGGACTGGACTATTTTTACATCGGACAATCGTTGGCTTTTTCCCAACTGATTATTGGCGGTCGCCAGAATGTCGCTTTCCCCGCGTGTCGCGCCTTTGCGCACAACAATAAATCCAAATGGTGTTTCGCCCCATGCTTCGCTTGGGACTCCAATGACGGCGGCATCTTCCACATCGTCATCCTGCAAAAGCGCCAGTTCCAGATCATTGGCATAAATGTTTAGGCCGCCGGAAATAATCATATCTTTTTTCCGGTCTCCCAAAAATACGAAACCATCTTCATCAATGTAACCCAGATCACCGGAGCGAAAGAATGTCTTTCCCTCGCTGTCCTGCCACAGGGTTTCGTTGGTTAAGTCGTCGCGGCCGAAATAGCCGCTCATCATTGCTGGTGATCGACCGCAAATTTCGCCCATCTTGCCCTTGGCGACTTCAGTCCCTTCATCATCGATAAATTTTAATTCTACATCGGGTGCAGGCTGCCCGACCGAGGCAAGTTTATCCGGGTGAAGATGGGCGAGAAGAACGGTCGTTCCACCGCCTTCAGTTAACCCATAATATTCGGTTAGTCCGCCGGGGAACCTTTTTAAAACATCCTCTTTCAGAGCTGCTCGCAAGGGCGCGCTGGTTGAGAATTTCATTAACATGCTGGATAAATCAAAGGTATCAAACTCCGGTACATCCATGATCCGTTTGTATTGAACCGGCACCAGCATGGTGTGGGTGCAATGTTCCTTCTCTACCAATTCCAGATATTTGGATGCATCGAATTTCGGCATCAGCACTACCGTCCCGCCGGCCACTAATGTGGGTAATAGCGCGACAATGGTGGTGTTGGAATAGAGTGGTGTTGAAAGCAGAGTGCGGGTTTCATTGGTATAGCCGTGCTCCTGCACCCGAGCCATCTGATTGGCCCGCATCATATGGTCGTGCAATATGCCTTTTGGGGTGCCGGTAGTGCCGGAGGAATAAATGATGTTGAAAAGATCATCGTAGTCGATTTCGATATTCGGGGCCTTATCGGAAGCGGCGGATAGCCATTCTTCGTAATTTTCCCACCCGCTGTTTTCGAAATCGAGTGCGATCAAGTTACCCGGATTAATGCTTGGAAGGCTTTGTAAAAAATCTTCCACAAGTTCTCGCATGGACTGGGAGAGAAAAAATATTTTTGCACCGCAATCTTCGACCATTTTTTGCAACGCCTGAGTCGTGGACATGGTTGAAAGCGGCACGATGCATGCGCCTGCTCTGAGCGTTCCCATAAATATCTCGACATATTCGATGGACGTGGAGGCGAGAATTGCTACCCGGTCTCCCTTTTTGATGCCAGCTGAAATCAGCGCATTGGCAACTTTGTTGACCCGAAGATCGAATGTCTGCCAGTTAATGCGGTGTTCTCCACAGATTACGGCTTCTCCATTTGGAGCGATAAGTGCTGAGTGTTTTATCAGTTCAACAACCGTATATTCAGGCAAGGCTTCAGGGGCAGCGGGGGCAAAAAGAGGGGGCATTTTGGGTATCTCCGGAACGCCGGAAGGTTGTCCGGCAGTTGTCATTTGTCTCAGGGTTTATGAAAATTTCTCAAATGGCAAGTTCCAGATATAAAATAAATCTGTACAAATTTTCCCTTCGAATTTGATTCAACGCATTCAAACAGTTGACTAATTCGAATTAATGGAATTAAATTCCGTTAGTGTCAGTTCGGCTGTGCAAGCGTGCTGATTTTACTAAATGTTTGTCTGAAAAATCAGACATGAAATTACTTTATGGGAGGAATGAGAATGAAAAAAGTTACAGGAATGATTCTAGGCTCCGTGATGGCGGGTGTGCTGGGATTTACTGCAACGGCTGCAATTGCGGCAGATAATATCAAGATCGCCTTTATCGATCCGCTTTCCGGACCATTTGCTACAACTGGTACAAACGGTTTGGCTGAATGGAAATTTGCGGTTGAAAATCTGGTCAATGTAAAAGGCGGCGTTCTTGGTGGAACCAAGCTTGAAGTTATCGGCTTTGACAACAAGATCAGCCCGAAAGAATCTCTTATTCAGCTTCAGGTTGCTATCGATCAGGGCATTCGCTTTATTGCTCAGGGCAACAGCTCCGGCGTTGCAAATGCGCTAACTGGTGCAATCAAAAAGCATAATAAACGTAACCCGGACAAGCAGGTTATTTTCCTGAATTATGCAGCTGTTGATCCAGCTTTGACGAACGATAAATGCAACTTCTGGCATTTCCGTTTTGATGCCAATGCTGATATTAAAATGGATGCGATGATCGATGTGATCGCCAAGGATAAAGCGATCGATAAAGTCTACATCATCGGTCAGGACTATTCCTTCGGTAAAGCGGTTGCAGCAGCAGCTGTTCGCAACATTGAGGCAAAAATGCCTCACGCTAAAATTGTTGGCAATGAATTGCATCCAATCGGAAAAGTGAAAGATTTCACACCTTATGCCCGCAAAATTATTGCATCAGGCGCAAATGCAGTGATCACCGGTAACTGGGGTTCTGACATGCTTGGCCTTGGCAAAGCTGTCATTAAAGCTGGTTATACTGGTCCGATCTACACCTATTATGCTGCTTCCAGCGGCATCACAAAAGCATTTGGAGCGGCAGGCAAAGGTGTTATCCGCGTTGTTTCTGAAGGCACTCTTAATCCGCCTATCTCTGATCGGGTGACAACATATGTGAATGCTTTCAAAGCGAAATACCCGAATAACAATGTCTCTCAGTTGCGTATTGCCAACACTGTTGAAATGCTGGCTAAAGCCATCGATAAAGCAGGGTCAACTGAAGCGATTAAAGTTGCTTATGCTCTTGAAGGTATGGAAATAGACTCCATCTGGGGCGGCAAAGTTAAAATGCGCAAAGTCGACCATCAGGCAATCCAGAATGTTTATATTCTGGCTCACACAGATGAGAACATGACGCATGCTTTGGATAACTCGCCTTACGGCCTGCTGACAGAAAATACTGTTGTGGATGCCGGTATGGACTCTCCAACAAGCTGCAAAATGAAACGCCCATAGTCTGGTGTTTTTTGAAGCACGCAATTAATTTTGCGTGCTTCACCAACGGCTCTTAATTCAGCTGTGATTGCGTTTGTGGATCGCGTCTTTTTATTCTCTTTTCCTGCGACGGGCGTCCGATATGGAACTTATTTTTGTAAACATCCTTGACGGACTGGTTACAGGCTTGCTGTTATTTATGTTGTGCAGTGGCCTCACTTTGATTTTCTCTATGATGGGCGTGCTGAATTTTGCCCATGCAAGTTTTTATATGCTGGGTGCATATTTTGGCTACGAGATCAGTACCTTTGTTGGTTTCTGGCCTGGCCTGATTTTTGCGCCGATTTTGGTGGGTATTGCGGGCGCGCTGGTCGAGCGGTATGGCCTGCGACGGGTTCATCAATACGGGCATGTTCCTGAATTGATTTTCACCTTCGGCCTTGCTTTGTTGATTGAGGAAATAATCCAGTTCTTCTGGGGCAAAAATATAATGGCCTATGATGAACCAGATATCCTTAATTTCGTCGCTTTTTCCATCGCTGGAAATGCCTTCCCTGCCTATAAGGTCTTTATGATTTTTGTGGCGATGGGGATATTTCTGGTGCTGCTCTATATCCTCACCCGCACAAGGGTTGGATTGATTATTCAAGCGGCTCTCTCTTATCCTAATACGGTGCAGAACCTCGGCCATAATGTGCCGCTGGTGTTCATGGGCGTGTTCGGCGTAGGGACGGCTCTTGCCGGTGTTGCCGGAGTGATTGCCGGGCCGGTGTTGGGTACTTTCCCCGGCATGGCGGTGGTGTTGGGCAGTATCGTTTTCGTCACAATCGTTATCGGCGGTCTGGGGTCGCTTTGGGGAGCGCTGATTGCTTCTCTTTTGATTGGCTGGCTGCAAACATTTGCCGCGTCTTACAATATTGTCATTGGGGATGTTTTGGTATCGATTGGATTTACCAGACCAGAAAATCTGGATGACAGTGCGTTAAGGGATTTGTGGACCCTGACGGTCTCGCAAATCGGGCCGATTTTGCCCTTCTTGCTTATGGTGCTTGTATTGGCAATTCGACCGCAAGGTCTGTTCGGGAAACGTGAATCATGAATACCACAACAAAAGCTACTGCCAGCCAGCGTAGCGCTACCCCACTAATCTCATTGCCGCAGCTTGCGCCGTGGTTGATTGCAATTTTGTTTTTGCTGCTTTTGCCGGTGATATTTAATTCCGGCTCAGCGCTGACCATCATGAACCAGATGGCCATCACCATTGTCTTTGCCCTTGCCTATAATATGCTGCTGGGGCAGGCGGGTATGCTGTCGTTTGGCCATGCAGTCTATATGGGGCTTGGCGGGTTCTTCTGTGTGCATCTAATGAACATGGTTGAATTTGATGGCCTGTGGTTGCCCCTGCCACTATTGCCGCTTTTTGGTGGGTTTTTTGGGCTGATATTCGCCATCATTATTGGCTCGTTCTCAACCCGCAGGGCAGGCACCGTATTTGCCATGATTTCCCTTGGGGTCGGTGAACTGATTGCTGCCAGTTCAATTATCATTGTTGCGTTCTTTGGTGGTGAAGAAGGCATCAGTGCAGATAGAACCATGGGGCCGGAAACGTTTGGGTTCGATTTTGCCTCCCAATTAGAGGTGTATTATCTCACCGCGATCTGGCTGGTTATTTCTGCCGCTGCAATGTATCTGTTCTCGCGCACGCCAATCGGGCGGATTGCCAATGCTGTACGTGACAATGAAGAACGTGCGGAATTTCTCGGCTATTCCCAGCGTTATGTACGGATGATTTCTTTTTGTGCTTCCGGCTTTTTTGCCGGTATTGCCGGTGGGTTATTTGCCATCAATTTCGAGATATTGACCGAGGAAAACCTCAATCTGGGCACCTCCGGTGTGATCTTGTTGGTCACCTTCCTTGGCGGTGTCGGGTTTTTCATCGGACCGATTGTCGGGGCTGTCGTATTCACTCTCTTGCAAACGGTTTTGAGCCAATACACAGAGATTTGGCAGCTTTATCTCGGGGCGTTGTTCGTGGCTACGGTGATGTTCTTTCCCGCTGGCCTGACCGGTCTGTTAGCAATGCATATTCAGCCCTTTAAATTGGGAAAATCCTCACTGTTGCTACGACCATATATGCGCATGTTGGTGCCGATACTGGTTTGTTTTTTGTCAATTGCCGCGTTGCTGGAAACTGCTTTCCACGCCAGACATGCACCGATTGGTGAGAATGAAATGAACCTGTTCGGTATTGTGTTTGATTCACACGGTGTGCTGCCATGGGTTGTCATCGTTGTGCTGGTTCTTGGTAGTGGGTTTCTAGTTAAACGACTTGCGCCGGAGTTGAAGGAAGCATGGGACGACGCAAACTATTTGGAGCCAAGGTCATGAGCGCACCAGCAATTGAACTTCGGGGTCTGAAAAAGAGTTTTGGCCTTGCAGAGATCATCCGTGGTCTCGATTTGAAAATCGAGAAGGGTGAGCGCCACGCCATAATCGGGCCGAATGGTGCGGGTAAATCCACCCTGTTTAATCTGATTACCGGGCGGTTCCATGTTACCGAGGGAACGATTTCGATGCACGGAGAGCGCATCGAGAATCTCAAGCCCTATCAGATAAACCGACGTGGGCTTTCTCGTAGTTTTCAGATTACCAATATCTTTCCCAAGATGACGGTTTTTGAAAATATCCGTTGTGGTCTGTTGTGGACCATGGGCTATAAATATTCGTTCTGGACGCTGGTAAGCCGTCAGCACCATTTGACCGAGCGTACGGAAGAAATTCTCGAAAAAATCAAAATGACTGAGCGGCGTGATGATATCGCTGGCGTTCTCACCTATGCAGAACAGCGTGCATTGGAAATCGGGATTACCATTGCCGGTGGTGCCGATATTATCATGCTGGATGAACCCACCGCTGGGATGAGCCATTCCGAAACCGACCATATTGTTGATTTGATCCGTGATGTGACCGAGGGAAAAACCCTTGTCATGGTGGAACATGATATGGGGGTTATTTTCGATCTGGCCGATAAGATTTCTGTGCTGGTTTATGGCGAGTTCATTGCCAGTGACACGCCGGAAAAAGTGCGGGCCAATGCCAAGGTGCAGGAAGCCTATCTTGGCGCTGCATCAGAAGAAGATTGAGACGTAAAATGACATCTGCCCACCTGCTACAATCAAATGAGGTTCTCAATTGCTGGAAGTAAAAGATCTCCACGCCTATTACGGCAAAAGCCATATCCTACAGGGTGTAAACCTGACCATTGGTGAGGGTGAAATCGTTTCGCTGTTGGGCAGAAATGGCGTTGGCCGTTCGACAACCTGCAAGGCGATCATGGGAGAAGTTCCGCCGAAGGGGTCCGTTAAATTTCGTGGTAAGGAACTGGTTGGATTGGAGTCCTTTGAAATTGCTCAGGCCGGTATCGGCTATGTTCCGGAAAACCGGGATATTTTTCCCGGCATGACCACAAGGCAAAACCTTCTTTTGGGCCTCAAGCCCGGACAGAAGGAAGAAGACAGTCGCTGGACGATGGAACAAATGTTCGACATGTTTTCGAACTTGCGCAGGCGTGCCGATGTTGAAGCATCCGTGCTTTCAGGTGGTGAAAAACAGATGCTCACCATCTGCCGCACGCTTATGGGTGACCCGGATTTGATTATGATCGATGAACCCACCGAAGGCCTTGCTCCCAAAGTGGTTCAACAAGTTGGTGAAATGCTCGAACAGATCGCCAAGCGCGGTGTATCCATATTGCTTGTGGAACAGAAGTTGACCATTGCTTTGAAGATTTCTGCCCGCGTCTATGTGATGGGGCATGGAAAAATTGTGTTCGAAGGTAAATCCGCTGATTTTGAAAAAAACAACGATGTCCGTAAAGAATGGCTTGAGGTCTAGGTCGTTGATGCGGCGATGATGCCGGTTAGATCACCTTGGCTTCTATGATTTTCAAAGTTTCAGATACAGATTTTCTGTAGCGGTCATGATGGATTGATTCAGGTCAAATCTAATTAATTGGCAACGACTAAGTTGTTCTCGTTTCAACGCAAATGAATGATGGACGAGAATGCTTCAACATGAACAATTTGATATTCCCAAAATTGCTGCCATGTCCTTTGATAAGGGGAAGGCTATTGATGCTGTGCTTGAAGAGATTATTTGCAAGTTACAGGCAAGAGGATATCGAGTTGCCGGATATTTGCAGCGGGAAACCGCTGAAACGGATAGTTGCTGCTCCATTACAGACCTTGAAAGCATTGCCAAGGGAACCAAAATTCGTATTTCGCAAGCCCTTGGGCCCGGGGCACGGGGTTGCCGTTTGGACGGGAATGGATTGGCTGAAGCATCCAGCGCTTTGATTGGCGAATTGGAAGAGGGAATCGATCTTCTGATTCTCAACCGGTTCGGAAAAGGGGAGTCTGAAGGACAGGGTTTTCGGGCCGTTATCCAGAAGGCGATGGAGTTGAACATTCCTGTTCTTACCGCCGTGCGCGACGCTTACCGCGCGTCTTGGGAAGAGTTTGGTGGAGAGTATGCCCAAATAATATCGCATGACAACAATGGTGGGCTGGATTGGTGTCTTTCTTCTTTGACCTCTGCCCAAGCGGCTGAATAGGCCTTTAAAAGCTAACCCGCATGGCGATCGATGAGCAGATTTGGTTTTGCCAAGGTGATAAGACCTTTCATATCGCTGAGGGTGATAGAGCTGCCGCTGACTGTTACCCCATAGGGTTTAAGCGTTACAAAGGCACGGGAAAGGTTTTCCGGTGTCATGCCCAATAGCGCCGCCAGACGTTTCTTGTCGTAGGGCAGTTCAATAACGCCAGTTTCGCCCTGTTCGCAATGATATTCCAACAGGCGGTTGGCCAGTCGTTCAACGGCCGTGCGCAGTTTGAGGTTCTTATATTCTTTGATGACTGAGCGGTAACAGTCGGCCAGCTCGGTAACGACAGCCAAAGCAAATGCGCTGTCTTTTTCAAACGAGTCGCGAATGTTTTTCGCCGGGATCATTAATATACGGGACTTTTCGGTTGTACGACCGGACATCAAATATCTTGCATCTTTAATCACCGCAGCGAGGATGAATGAACCAACTGGCTTGATCATAGCCATTGTCGCCTCACGCCCGTTTGCCGTGGCAAAAAGCTCAACGCATCCTTCGACAACCAGAAACAAGAAATCTGCTTCATCCCCTTCGGTAACAAGCCTGACCTGTGCCGGGAAATTTTGCAGGTAAGCAGCTTGCATCACTGCGTCGAAATTCTCTTCGCTCATGGTTTTGAAAAGTTTGAATTTACGTATCTCGGGTAAATTTTCCAGACGCATATTGATTCTCCATTATTGATAAATATCAAGTCGTATCTTGTCTAAATTCTTTTGTGCATGTCCATTTTTTAAAGAGCTTATTTGTTTTGATGACGCAAAATGCCTGACTATTTTCTCAACATCACTTGTATATTAGGGATCATGCATTGGACTTGATCTGCATCAAGTCAGCTATTCACGCGATAGCCAATGTCACCTCATTCAAGTGAAAACCAACAGTGGTTTCACTAAGTATGGGGATTTGTTTCACATGATTGCTCTCTTCGGAATTTCGCCCGAGCGGCGAGTTTTGACTGCCAAGTTTTCTGAATGTCTCAATCTTAAATTTTAACCTGAACGAATTCCCAAATCGGTTTCTACGTGAAGCCGAACTGAGGGCAGAGCTCAATATGGCGGGATATCCGCCGACACTTGGAGGGTCAAATGGAGCTGCAAGGTAAAGCCACCAGTCTGTGGCGCAATTTCTTTAACGTGCGGATGGTACAGATCAGAACGTTCCACATGACGTGGTTCGCGTTCTTTTCTTGCTTCTTTGCATGGTTTGGCATCGCGCCATTGATGATTATCGTGCGCGAAGAGATGCATCTCACCAAAAGTCAGGTTGGTTGGACGATTATCGCTTCTGTTGCGGTAACCGTTTTTGCCCGCTTCTTTATCGGTTGGCTTTGTGACCGGATCGGACCGCGGTTGTCATACACTTGGTTGCTGATGCTGGGTGCCTTTCCAGTTGCTGGTATCGGACTGGCCGACAGCTTCGAGAGCTTCCTATTCTTCCGCCTGTTAATCGGCGTGATCGGCGCTTCCTTCGTTATCACTCAGTATCATACATCCGTTATGTTCGCGCCCAATGTGGTTGGTACGGCCAATGCAACAAGTGCTGGCTGGGGTAATCTTGGCGGGGGCGTCACACAGTTGGCCATGCCGATGGTCTTCTCCGTCTTTGTGGTGGGTTTTGGCTTCACCAGTGCGGAAGGTTGGCGGATGGCGATGGTCGTTGTTGGTGGCGTTATCTTTGTCACCGGCATCGCCTATTATTTCCTGACGCAGGATGCCCCCGAAGGAAACTACAAAGAACTACGTGCGCAAGGCAAGCTGGAGAAAAAGGAAAAAGTTACCGGAGCCTATTTCCATGCGATGAAAGATTATCGCGTCTGGATCCTGTTCCTTATCTATGGTGCCTGCTTCGGAATTGAACTGACCGTTAACAACGTTGCGGCTCTCTATTTCTATGATTATTTCGATCTGAGCCTTGTGGCTGCTGGTGGTGTTGCTGCCTCGTTTGGCTTGATGAACATCTTTGCCCGGACATTGGGCGGCATCTTCGGCGACAACTTTGGCGCGCTTTGGGGTCTCAAGGGCCGGTCGTTCTGGCTGTTCGTTGTGCTTTTGGGCGAGGGACTGGCACTGATGCTGTTCAGCCAAATGAATGTCCTTTTTCTGGCAATCCCGGCGCTGATCATCTTCTCGCTGTTTACCCAAATGGCAGAAGGCGCAACCTATTCCGTTGTTCCTTTCATCAATAAGAAAGCGCTTGGTGCGGTTTCCGGTGTTGTGGGTGCTGGCGGTAATGCTGGAGCAGTGGCCGCTGGTTTCCTCTTTAAAGGCACGATGGAATGGAACGATGTGTTCTTTGTCATCGGGATCGTCGTGGTTTGCGCATCGGTGCTGAGTTTCTTCGTACGCTTCTCTCCTGAACAGGAAGAAGAAGAGCAGGCGCTGCTTGAAGCAGGCAATCTTGAAACGCTTCAAATACGGGCTGACCGGGCCAATGCGGCTCTGCGCCATTCATCTGAAATTGTAGAAGAGTTCAACCGTAAGCACGGACAATTAACCTAATTAGAAAGGGCGGGCCGACGGTCCGCCACAACCTCTCGTGGGAGAAAACGCATGGGACAAGACATTAGAGACTGGAACATTGAGGACGAGGAATATTGGTCAAAGACCGGTAAAGCCATCGCCACTCGCAATTTGTGGATTTCAATCCCGAGCCTGCTATGCGGTTTTGCTGTATGGCTTTACTGGGGCATCATCACTGTTCAGATGATCAACCTTGGTTTTGATTTTGCAAAATCAGAGTTGTTTACACTGGCTGCCATTGCCGGTTTGACCGGGGCAACGTTGCGTATTCCCTCAACATTTTTCATTCGTATCGCGGGTGGGCGGAACACATTGTTCTTTACCACGGCGCTGTTGATGATCCCGGCGATCGGTGCGGGCTATGCGCTGCAGGATCCTAATACGCCACTTTGGAAATTCCAGGTGCTGGCATTCTTGTCAGGCATTGGCGGCGGTAACTTTGCCAGCTCAATGTCCAATATCAGCTTCTTCTTTCCGAAAAAAATTCAGGGCTATGCGCTCGGAATGAATGCTGGCTTGGGTAATTTCGGCGTGACTACAATGCAAATTGTAATCCCGTTGGTCATGACCTTCGGTCTGTTTGGTGGTGATCCGATGGTGTTGGAAAATACTTCCGGTACGCTGATTGGTAAAATTCCAGCTGGCACGGATACCTATATTCACAATGCTGGTTTCGTTTGGCTGATTGCGCTGGTGCCGCTGGCGATTGTTGGCTGGCTCGGCTTGAATAATATTCGTGACGAGCACGTCTCGCCGAATATTCCATCTCCGCTTGGAGCGTTTGGCATTATCAGCTTCATGTTGATTATCGGCTTTGCTACGGCTGCCTTTGGTTTGTGGCTGATGTTGCCTGCAAAATTTGGTGGATCAGGTTTTGATGTTTCCAAATGGATCGTGTTGCCAATCGTGATCGCACTAACGGTGTTCTTGTTGAAATTGATCCCCGGTCAGGTCGGGCAGAATTTGACCCGGCAATACAAAATCTTCGGCAATAAACACACATGGGCGATGACGGTAATCTACACGATGACCTTCGGTTCTTTCATCGGTTATTCAGCTGCATTGGCGCTGACCATTAAAGTGGTGTTCGGTTTTAGCCATATTGAAGTTGGCGGTCTGATGACCCATGAAACGCTGAACCCTAACGGCCCATCAGCTTTGATGTACGCATGGATGGGACCCTTTATCGGTGCATTGATCCGTCCAATCGGTGGCATGATGGCTGATAAAATGGGTGGTGCAAAGGTGACCCAAATGATCTCGTTTGTAATGGTCGGTTCAGCGCTTGGTCTCGCCTATATCCTGAAGCAAGCTTATTCTTCGGCTACACCTGAAACGTTCTTCGTACCGTTCATGGGGCTGTTCCTCTTGCTCTTTGCTGCAACCGGTATCGGTAACGGATCAACCTTTAGAACCATCGCTTTTGCCTTCGACAAAGAACAGGCTGGTCCAGTTCTGGGTTGGACATCTGCGGTTGCTGCCTATGGCGCTTTCATTATCCCAAAAGTGTTTGGCGAGCAGATGGGTGCAGGCACACCGGAATACGCGCTCTACGGTTTTGCGGCGTTCTACACGCTTTGCATCTTCATCAACTACTGGTTCTACCTGCGCCCAGACGCTTACATCAAGAACCCTTAGACCCTACCAAAGCTAACGTTCCGGCAAAATAGTTTGCCGGAGCAAGCCCCGAGGCCCTGGAGCCAGGAGAATGAATATATGAGTCATCTACTCGATCGTTTGAACTTTCTCTCACGTAAGAATGTCGGTACTTTTTCTGATGGTCACGGCGTGACCACCAATGAAAACCGAGGTTGGGAGGATGCTTATCGCAAGCGTTGGCAGCATGATAAAATCGTGCGTTCAACCCACGGGGTGAACTGTACCGGTTCATGTTCATGGAAGATTTACGTCAAAGGCGGGATCGTCACCTGGGAAACCCAGCAAACCGATTATCCACGCACAAGGCCTGATCTTCCAAACCATGAGCCACGCGGTTGTCCGCGTGGTGCCAGTTATTCTTGGTACATGTATTCTGCAAACAGGGTGAAATACCCGTTGGTGCGCTCGCGTCTGGTTAAACTGTGGCGGGAAGCGCGCGTGATGCGTGAACCTGTTGCTGCATGGGCATCAATTGTTCAAGATCCTAAAAAACGTAAATCCTATACCAGTATTCGCGGGCACGGCGGTTTCGTTCGCGCGACTTGGGATGAGGTCAATGAAATTATCGCCGCAGCCAATGCGTATACTGTGCGTGAACACGGCCCGGACCGGGTGATTGGCTTTTCGCCAATTCCAGCAATGTCGATGGTCTCTTATGCAGCAGGATCACGCTACCTCTCCTTGATGGGCGGAACCTGCATGTCGTTCTACGATTGGTATTGCGATTTGCCGCCATCCTCGCCGATGACATGGGGCGAGCAGACCGATGTGCCTGAAAGTGCAGATTGGTATAATGCCGGCTTCCTGATGCTTTGGGGATCAAACGTTCCGCAAACTCGCACACCGGACGCGCACTTTTATACGGAAGCGCGCTATAGAGGCGCGAAATCCGTTGTGGTTTGCCCCGATTATTCGGAAGCAACCAAGTTTGCAGATTTATGGCTGCACCCAAAAGCTGGCACCGATGCCGCGCTCGCCATGGCCATGGGCCATGTGATCCTGCGCGAATATCATCTGGACCGGCAAGCCGAATATTTCGAAGATTACTGTCGCAAATACACCGACATGCCGATGCTGGTGAAACTCAGCAAAGAGAACGGACATTATGTGCCGGACCGGCAGATACGCGCTTCCGATTTTGCGCGTAATCTGGGCGAGAAAAATAACCCTGAATGGAAGACTGTTGCTATCAATTCCGCAACCAAAAAGGTGGTTGTACCGCTAGGCTCCGTCGGTTTCCGCTGGGGTGATAAAGGAAAATGGAACCTTCAGGAAAAAGACGGCAAGGACGATGACGTTAAATTGCAAATGAGCCTGATTCTTGAAGAGGATCGCGATGCCATTGTTAATGTGGCTTTCCCATATTTCGGAAATCGTGAGCACGATCATTTCGAAGGAACCGACCATGAAAGCGTATTGGTGCGCTCGGTGCCTGCTAGGAAGATCAAGCTCAACGGCAAGGACGAAATGGTTGCAACGGTGTTTGATCTGTTTGCTGCCAATTACGGTCTTGATCGCGGCATCGGTAACAACAACGTTGCCAAAAGCTATGACGAGATGGAACCCTATACGCCTGCATGGGCCGAAAAAATCACCGGTGTTCCTGCCGATCATATCATTACGGTTGCTCGCGAATTTGCCACCAATGCAGAAAAAACCAACGGGCGTTCCATGGTTATTCTGGGGGCCGGTCTAAACCACTGGTACCACATGGATATGAATTATCGCGGTATCATCAATTTGCTCGTTATGTGCGGTTGTGTGGGCCAATCGGGTGGTGGCTGGAGCCATTATGTGGGGCAGGAAAAATTGCGTCCACAGACCGGCTGGCAACCATTGGCATTCGGGCTCGACTGGTCGCGTCCGCCGCGTCACATGAATTCAACGTCGTTTTTCTATGCCCACACCGATCAGTGGCGCTATGAGACATTGAACGTCAATGAAATCCTGTCGCCCACCGCGCCGAAGGGCGAGTGGAATGCAACGCTGATGGATTATAATATCAAGGCCGAGCGCATGGGCTGGTTGCCTTCTGCGCCGCAGCTTGAAACCAATCCGCTGGATATTGCTAAGATGGCGGCCAAGGCCAAGAAAGATCCAAAGGATTATGTTGCCGAGCAATTGAAATCCGGCAAGCTTAAAATGAGCTGCAATGATCCGGATAACCCGGTTAACTGGCCGCGCAATATGTTCGTCTGGCGTTCCAATCTGCTTGGATCATCAGGCAAGGGACACGAATATTTCCTCAAGCATTTGCTTGGCACCCAACATGGTGTGCTCGGTAAAGATTTGGGCGAAGAGGGTAAGGTACAATCTACCGAAGCCGTTTGGCATGATGAAGCGCCGGAAGGAAAACTTGATCTTCTGGTGACATTGGATTTCCGCATGTCGACCACATGTGTTTATTCCGACATCGTTTTGCCGACGGCCACTTGGTACGAGAAAAATGATCTCAATACCTCGGATATGCACCCCTTCATCCACCCGCTTTCAAGTGCCGCTGATCCGGCATGGGAAGCGCGCAGTGACTGGGATATCTTCAAGGGCCTCGCCAAGAAATTCTCCGAAGTTTCTCCTGAAGTACTTGGGGTGGAACAAGATACGGTGCTTGTGCCGATCCTGCACGATACGCCGGGTGAAATTGCCCAGCCATTCGATGTGGATGATTGGAAAACCAGCAAAGCTGATCCAATTCCCGGCAAGACCATGCCAAACGTTGTCGTGGTCGAGCGTGATTATCCAAACCTCTACAAACGCTTCACCGCGCTTGGACCATTGTTGGAAAAACTCGGTAATGGCGGCAAGGGCATTTCATGGGATACCAAGAAAGAGGTAAAACTGCTTGGCGAACTCAATGGCGTTGTCACCGAGGAAGGTATTTCCAAGGGCATGCCGAAGATCGAAACCGACATTGATGCAAGTGAAGTTGTGTTGATGCTGGCACCTGAAACCAATGGCGAAGTTGCCGTTAGAGCTTGGGGTAAACTCTCGGAATTCACCGGTATTGATCACACCCATCTGGCAAAGCCCAAGGAAGACGAAAAAATCCGCTTTCGCGATATTGTAGCTCAACCACGCAAAATTATTTCTTCGCCCACATGGTCGGGCATTGAGAGCGAGCATGTTTGTTATAATGCCGGGTATACCAATGTGCATGAGTTGATCCCGTGGCGCACGCTTTCGGGGCGACAACAACTCTATCAGGATCATCTCTGGATGCGGGCATTTGGCGAGGCGTTCTGCGTCTATCGCCCGCCGATTGATACCAAGACCATCAATCCGGTGATTAAATCCAAGCCCAATGGTCAAAAACAGATTGTGTTGAACTTCATCACGCCGCACCAAAAATGGGGTATTCACTCCACCTATTCAGACAACCTTTTAATGCTGACGCTTAACCGTGGTGGGCCGGTCGTCTGGTTGTCGGAAGTCGATGCGGCCAGGGCCGGGATTGTCGATAATGACTGGGTCGAAGCCTACAACGCAAACGGTGCACTTGTTGCCCGTGCGGTTGTTTCTCAGCGCATGAAAGAGGGCACATTGTTCATGTATCACGCGCAGGAAAAAATCGTGAACGTGCCGGGTTCTGAACAAACCGGACAACGTGGCGGTATTCATAACTCGGTCACAAGGACGATTATCAAACCGACCCATATGATCGGTGGTTATGCGCAACTATCCTACGGGTTCAACTATTACGGCACGGTTGGTTCCAACCGTGATGAATTCGTAATCATTAGAAAAATGGACAAGGTTGACTGGCTTGAAGAACCACTTGTCAGCACACCGGAGGCAGCAGAATGAGAATACGCGCACAAATCGGCATGGTGCTTAACCTGGATAAATGTATCGGCTGTCATACTTGTTCGATCACCTGCAAAAACGTTTGGACTACCCGTGAGGGTGTCGAATATGCATGGTTCAACAATGTTGAGACCAAGCCCGGTATTGGCTATCCCAAGGAATGGGAAAACCAGAAAAAGTGGAATGGTGGCTGGACCCGTAAACCAAACGGTAAAATCGTTCCGAAAATGGGTGCAAAATGGCGGATATTGGCAAAGCTTTTTGCCAACCCCGATTTGCCTGAAATCGATGACTATTACGAGCCGTTTGATTTTGATTATGGCCATTTGCAAACCGCTGGTGAAAGCAAGGCATTTCCAACCGCAAGGCCGCGCTCGCTGATTACCGGCAAGCGTATGGAAAAGATCGAGTGGGGTCCGAACTGGGAAGAAATTCTCGGTGGTGAATTCTCCAAGCGTTCTGTCGACTATAATTTCGAAGGCATCGAAAAAGAGATTTACGGCGAATTTGAAAACACTTTCATGATGTATCTGCCGCGTCTTTGCGAGCATTGTCTCAATCCAACTTGTGTTGCTGCCTGTCCGTCAGGTGCGATCTACAAGCGCGAAGAAGATGGTATTGTTCTGATCGATCAGGAAAAATGTCGGGGCTGGCGCATGTGCGTTTCCGGTTGCCCGTATAAGAAGATTTATTACAACTGGTCTTCAGGCAAATCAGAAAAGTGCACCTTCTGCTATCCACGTATTGAAGCTGGACAACCAACGGTTTGTTCGGAAACCTGCGTTGGACGTATCCGCTATCTGGGCGTGTTGCTTTATGATGCGGACCGCATTGAAGAAGCTGCATCCACTCCAGATGAAAAAGATCTCTATGAGGCTCAGCTTTCTGTCTTCCTTGATCCCCATGATCCTGAGGTAATTGCTGAAGCACGCAAACAGGGCATTCCTGATGCATGGCTGGAATCAGCCAAGAAATCTCCGGTCTATAAGATGGCGATGGATTGGAAAGTAGCGTTCCCGCTGCATCCTGAATATCGCACCCTGCCAATGGTTTGGTATGTGCCTCCACTTTCACCGCTACAAAATGCGGCTGAGGCTGGAAAAATCGGTTGGGATGGCGATTTGCCGGATGTGAAAGCCATGCGTATTCCCGTTCGTTATCTCTCTAACCTGCTAACCGCAGGCAAGGATGAACCGATAGTTACCGGGCTGGAACGCATGTTAGCCATGCGCTCATATATGCGCTCCAAAACCGTCGATGGGGTGATTGATGAGAAAATTGCCGGTCGTGTCGGGCTTACCAGCCAGATGATTGAAGATATGTATCATATCATGGCGATTGCTAATTACGAGGACCGGTTTGTTGTTCCAACCAGCCATCGCGAAATTGGGGAAGATGCTTATGATCTGCATGGGTCATGCGGTTTCTCCTTCGGCAATGGTTGCTCGGGCGGTACGTCGGACTTCGATCTCTTCGGAGCGAAGAAGACACGCACAGTAAATACTCCAACCGATCTGATTAGGGGCTGAATATAATGGCAAACACACTCAAAGTTATTTCGGCGCTGCTTTCTTATCCAAGTCAGGCATTGATTGATGCCGGACCGGAATTGCGCGAAGTTCTGGCAAGCGACACGAATTTGGGCAAGAAAGAAAAAGCCGGGCTCTATGCATTGATTGAGGATATTGCTGCCCTCAATATCTATGAGGCCGAAGAGCGTTATGTGCAGCTTTTTGATCGCACAAGAACATTATCATTGCATATATTTGAACATGTTCACGGTGAAAGCCGTGATCGTGGGCAGGCGATGGTTGATCTTGCGACCATGTATGAAGCGCAAGGGTTTGATATCGATGCCAAGGAATTACCGGATTATATCCCGCTGTTTCTTGAATATCTTTCGACCCAGTCCGGAGAGGAAGTGCATAATTTGCTCGGGCAGACTTTGCACATTACTTCAGCTCTGCGCGAGCGCTTGCAAAAACGTGACAGCATTTATGCCAATGCTTTAATGGCGCTTGAGGCGATTGCCGGAACCACTGCTGATCCAAAGGCTGTGGCTGAAATTCTGAAAGAGCCGGAAGTTGATCCTGACGATCTCGAAGCTCTTGATGAGATTTGGGAAGAAGAAGCCGTCACTTTCGGTCAGAACGCCGGTGAAGGCCAATGTGGGCCGGATAAGCTACGCACGCAATTGCGCGCCTATCAACGCCGCCCCGATCAACAACCAAACGTTTAAGGAGACGAACAAATGGCAGATACAATCAACACCATTGTGTTCGGTTACTACCCCTATCTGGCGCTAACCATTTTGGCACTGGGTACTATCGTTCGCTATGACCATGAACCCTATACGTGGAAAGCTGGTTCAAGCCAGCTTCTGCGCCGCAAACAATTGGTGATGGGGTCGGTGCTATTTCATGTGGGCGTCCTGATGATTTTTGCAGGTCACATAGTTGGCTTGCTCACTCCGTTATGGGTTTGGGATATGCTGGGCGTGACTCATACAGCCAAACAATGGGTGGCAATTATTGCTGGCGGTATTGCCGGAGTAATGGGCATTATCGGTGCAACACTTCTGGTCCATCGCCGGTTTTTCGATGCACGGGTTCGTGCCACGTCAAACTTCGCTGATAATATGATCATCCTTATTTTATGGGTGCAGTTGGCGCTTGGTCTGGGAACGATCTTTGTTTCGCTGCAACATCTGGACGGCCATGAAATGGTTGAGTTGATGACATGGGCGCAGGGTATTTTCACCTTTAACCCGGAAGCTGCGAGCCACATGCTTCATGCCAGCCCGATCTTCAAGGCGCATATTTTTCTGGGGCTGACGATATTTGTCCTCTTTCCCTTCACTCGTCTGGTGCACATGTTGAGTGCGCCAATCCGATACCTCTGGCGGCCGGGATATCAGGTCGTGCGCACAAAAAAACGTACCCCAGCGGAGTAATTGAGCATGACAACAGTATTAGATCTAACCAATAACGTCTTGCCAAATGGCAAGGTGAAAGTGCCGCCAAAACCAAAATCGCGCCCGCCGATTGTGGTCAACGGTGTCGAAATTGCGATCGACGATGTTCGAAGTGAAGCGCAAAACCATCCTTCAGACAAGCCCGTTCAGGCATTTGAACAGGCTGCACGAGCGTTGGTTATTCGTGAATTGCTGCGGCAGGAAACATTAGTCAAAGGCATCGCTGCTGAAGCTGAAGCGCTTGGAGATGGCCTGAAAGAAACCGACGAGGATGCTGCCATCCGGGTATTGTTGGAGCAGGAAGTGATTGTGCCCACTGCAGAAGAAGCCGATTGCCAACGTTATTATCAAAACCATTCGAACAAGTTCTGTTCTGAAACGCTCTATGAAGCGCGGCATATGCTTTTTGCTGCACTTCCTTCCGATGAAACTGCACGTGCCGATGCCAAAACTGCGGCGGAAGCTGCCATTGCTACGCTTGTTGACAATCCTTCGCAGTTTGCATCTCTTGCGCTTGCTCTTTCGGCCTGCCCGTCGAAAGAACAGGGTGGCAATCTGGGGCAATTGACTAAAGGGTCTACCGTGCCTGAATTTGAAACCGTGCTCTTTACGCTGGAAGAGGGGCAGCTTTCACCGGTTCCGGTGCCAACGCCTTTTGGATATCACGTCATTCAACTTGATCGTGTCATTGAAGGAAAAACTCTGCCATTTGATATGGTGCGTGGACGCATCGCGGCATGGCTGGAGGCGTCGAGCTGGAGCCGTGCGGTTTCGCAATATATCGGGATTTTGGTGAGCAAGGCCGAGATTGATGGCATTGACCTTGGGGCTGTTGATGGTTCGCTGGTTCAATAGGCGTGCTGGCGTGAACGACGAGCAAAAGAGACCTGAAGGCCGTGACCTTACAGATTTGCTTGCTCACAATGTGCGTTGGGCAGAAGGTAAACGAGAAAATGACCCTGACTATTTTAAACGGCTATCAGCGTTGCAGCGTCCTGAATATTTGTGGATCGGATGCTCCGATAGTCGGGTGCCGGCGAATGTGATTACCGGGCTTGAACCGGGTGAGGTATTTGTCCATCGTAATGTTGCCAATCTCGTGCATCGCGGCGATATCAATTTGCTGTCAGTGCTGGAATTTGCGGTGGAAACACTGGAAGTAAGGCACATCATTGTATGTGGCCATTATGGTTGTGGCGGGGTGCAATCGGCGATGGATGGCCATCGTCACGGCATCATCGATCACTGGCTACAACCCGTGCGCGATGTGGCAGAAAGCGCCAAGGATCATCTTGAAGAAATTGCTGACCCTGAAGACCGCATGAACCGGCTATGTGAACTTTCAATCGAAGCGCAAGTCGAAAGCCTGCGCCGCACCCCAATCATAAAATCTGCATGGCAGCGCGGTAAGGAAATCTATATTCACGGTTGGGTTTATGGGCTGGAAGATGGTCTGCTTCGCGATTTACAATGCGATGCTGCTCCTTAAAGGGTAAGGGGTATTCGAACGGCGACAATGGGGAAAGTGGAAAATTGCTCTGTTCGGGCGTTTCGGCTGTTCCTATCCTTTAGCGAACTTGGCGTGGCCGTTCGGCTTTGGTTGAAGGATCACGAACTATCGGGGAATACAAAGAATAGATGCCGTCACGACTTTTGCGATCCTGTTGATTTCCCTTTTTGTCGCTATGCGCCGTTGCACAATACTGCTCCAATAGAGCGGAGCGATGAGCAAGTCCAAAGCTAGCTGGCGGTCGGTCTTCTCAGTCAGTTCACCACGCTTGATGGCCCGCTCGATCAAAACAATTGCTTGCGCGCGCCTATCTCGGGTTACTTGTTCAATTAGATCAGCCAATTCATCCGACCGGGCGCGTTCGGCATGCAAGTCTGGGAGTATGCGTCGGACAAGCGGGTGGCGAAGCACTATAGCAAAAGCCCGTGTGATGGCATGAACATCATCTTTAAATGATCCGGTATCGGGAATAGGCGTGATCGTAAGTGCTGTTGCACTGACCGCCTCGAATGCAAGCTCCCGTTTGGATTTCCAACGTCTGTAAAGCGCTGCTTTTCCGACACCAGCTCGCTTCGCAATACGGTCCATTCTTAAAACGGCGTAACCGGTTTCTGCCCATTCCTCAAACAGCGCACGATGCAAAGCGGCTGTGACGGAAGGCTGTAAAAGTGCAGCACCGGAAACTTTTCTGCGAGATTTTTTTGCCGGATTGTCGTCGGAACTATTGCGTTCCATTGTGTTTGTCCTTATATCGTTGGAACTATACCGTTCCGACGATCTTGCATGAAATTCGCCGTCAAATCAATCGGAATGCTGGCGGTTCCACAACCTTAGGTTAAAATGTAATGAACATATCTTCCCTTTTACCCGTAGCCATCGCCTGTGGCGCACTCATTCCCATACACGCCGGGATGAACGCCGGCCTCAGTCAGGTGGCAGGTCATTCGTTCTGGGCGACCATTTTGTCTTTCGGCGTATCGTTCGCCTGCCTCGCTCTGGTGGTTATTCTGTTTCAGCCAACCTTGCCAACATGGACGTCCCTTACTGCCGCACCCTTTTGGGTGTGGTTTGGCGGGGCTATTGGGGTTGTCTATGTCATCGCAACCATGATGCTTGCCCCTCGTCTTGGCGCCGCGCGCTTCATCGCCGCAATTGTTGCTGGGCAGATGATCATGGCTTTGCTGATAGATCACTTTGGCCTTATCGGCTTTCCCCGACATGCTGTTGATCTTAGCCGCATCCTTGGAACGGTGTTTGTCATCGGCGTCGTCGTCGCAATGCAATTCAATTGAGTAAACAGGAGAATAAAATGTCGAAAACCGATACCATTCCAAGTTTTGGAGCCATGCTCAGCTATGCCTTAGGCGATGCAGTCTCTGCAGAGGCGGGTGATGATTTTCTCGCCATGTGTGCCGAGGATATCGTGTTCCAGTTTCCCTATGCACCGGTTGGAACTGTGACCAAATTGCAAGGGAAAGATACCATCGCAGATTATCTTCCCAAGGTCGGGGCGCTAATCGCGTTTGAGTCTATGGGGACGCCGATCGTTCATGCTTCCAAGGATGGTGAAACCTTCATTCTTGAATTCTCGTGCAAAGGCAGCGGTGTGAGCACAGGTGCTCGATACGATCAGGACTACATCTCGGTCGTCAGGGTTCAGGGTGGTCGGATTGTTCATTATCGCGACTATTGGAATCCGCTTATCCTGCTCGAAGCCGTTGGCGGCGTAGAGCCTCTCACATCTAATTTTCAGGAGTTTATCAATGTTTGAGCATATCCTTGTAACTGGCGGTACTGGCAAAACCGGTCGCCGCGTGACGGAACGTCTCCGTGCCGAAGGGCTAACACCACGCATCGCAACCCGCAGCCCGAAAGATGAGGACGCGGTGCGCTTTCAATGGCAAGACCCCACAACGTTTGAGGATGCATTTCGGGGTGTTCAGGCCATCTATTTAGTGGCTCCGACAGACACATTAGACACGATGGGAGCGATGCAACCCGGACTGGAAGCCGCAATTGAGGCCGGTGTTAAACGATTTGTCTTGCTCAGTGCTTCCTCTATCGAGGAAGGGGGGCCGATGATGGGCGCCGTTCACGGGTGGTTGCGGGCGAATGCGCCTGAGTGGGCGATCTTGCGCCCTTCATGGTTCATGCAAAATTTTTCAGAAGGACAGCACCTTGCCCCGATCCTTGATGACTCTGCCATCTACACCGCCACTCAGGATGGATGTGTCGGCTTTATCGATGCTGAAGATATTGCGAGTTGTGCGGCTGTCCTTTTGACTGCGCCAAAGGTTGAAAACACCGACTATATCCTGACTGGCCCCGAGGTTATTTCCTACGATTCTGTAGCCGAGATTCTCACGCGCCAACTAGGACGAACAATAGAACATAAGCGCCTGACCAGGGAAGGCATCGCACAACGCTTTCTCGATCTCGGGTTTCCGGAAAGCTACGCTAACACCCTTGCAGCCATGGACGACACAATCGCCGGAGGTTCAGAAGATCGTGTAACGGGCAATGTGAAAGTTCTTACAGGTCGAGAGCCTACATCCGTCGATACATTCGTTGAGCGCAATGTTAACATCTGGGAAATTTGATAGTTTTAGTTATCGATGTGGCAACAGCTAAAAATGATCGATTGCAATGCCAAGTTTGTCGTGTACCTCCAAAAGTTAACTAAGGCCGATAACTAAAGGTTATCTGATCTTTAATAGAGCCAATTACCCATTTTTATGTGTGGTTGGGCTTTGTTTTGAGTGCATAATCGCTATAATTTTCTGGGCGAAGAGGCCTGTGATCTTGGAGATAGGATTGATATTATGAGTGCTTATACGGACCGCCTTTTAAAACTTATTATTATGAGCGATATCCATCTTTTGCCGCGCGGTGAAATAAAACGTGGCTTGGATACGGCCCCACGTTTTGAGTGCGCCATTGAAGACGTCAACAAGTTTCATAGTGATGCCGATCTATGTGTATTTGCCGGTGACATCACAGAAAAAGCAGACAAACAAGCATTTGTGCTTTTTGATGAAATACGCGCGGGCACTGATTTGCCGCAACGGGTGATGATGGGCAATCACGATGATCGAAATGTCTATTTGGAGCATGCCGGAAACCCCATGCTTGATGAGAATAATTTCGTTCAGGGGTATGATGACATCAAGGGCCACAGAATTCTAATGCTGGATACATCGGAACCCGGCGTGCTTCGCAGTGGCCTATGCGAGAAGCGGCTTGCGTGGACCGCAGAACGTTTGGCTGAGGCAAAGGCTCAAGGTCTCAAAGTTATTCTTTTGTTGCACCACAACCCCTGCGCATTGCAGATGCCGGTGGATACTTATCGATTGGCAAATCCGGAGGAATTATTGAAGGTGCTTCACGAGAGTGGTGCTGACATCATACAAATTCTGGCCGGGCACTGTCATATCTCTTCTGCCGGTAGCTGGGGTGGATATCCATGTGCAACGATTTCTGGCAATCAGCACAGGGTCGAACCTTTCTTGCGGGGACGTACAGGTCAGCAAACCAGCTTTGAAGCGCCTGCTCAATACGCTGTAATAATGTCTGATGGACTTAACTGTGCTGTTCACTTCCAAAACTATGTGGATCAGAGTGTGGCTATGGACCCCGAGCTTTTCCCAAACAAGATGAATCAAAAATTTGAGATAATCGATTAATGGTGAAAAGAACGAAGAGTCGATGGGCTTAATCTTCCAATCTTGCGCCCGGCCAATGAAGGGCACCCTCTTTCAGGTTTGCAATGAATTCCCGCTGTATATCGGAGGAAGGGCTGGATTTTGCTGTGAAAGCGCCAAAGGAAATCCAGCGCTCGGGATTGATAGGACGGCTTGTTAAATCACTGTCGTTCAGTCCGTGCACATAGATTGACGGGACCAGCGAAACGCCAAGCCCCTGTTTGCACAAAGACAGAACCACAAGAGAAGATGTGGTTTCAAATTCGGGTTCCATGTCAACGCCGCCGTGTTGCTGATCAGATGATGGAGCTGGAACCGCGTCTGTTCCAATTGAGGTTCGGTGGCGCAATTGGTGGCTATCACAGTTTCGGAGAGAGCGGACCACAAATGTCGGAGAAGCTCGCCGCTAAGCTAAATTTGGTGCCTTCTCTGGTGCCCAATCGTACTGCTATTGATCCTCTGATTGAATATATAACGAAACTATCGATGATCGGTGTTGCAACGGGGCGGGTGGCAAATGAGTTGTACCTTTCTATGACTGAAGAGATTGGTGAATTTTATGAAGGGCTTGGGCCTAAGGTTGTTGGTAGCTCAACCATGCCGCAAAAATCCAATCCAAAAATCATCATAGAATTACGGGCACGTTCGAACCAGTTGCGCGGAAAAGCTGCTGCTGTTTTGATCTACCCAAGCCCTAGCCATGAGGGCGATGCAGCGGTCAATCGTGAACTGGCAATAACACTGGAAGAAACCTGTCCTTTAGCGCTTTTCGTTGTTGCCAAATTCAACTCCGTACTGAGCAAAATCAAACCGAACAGAGAGCGGATGAAAGTAAACTTTCTCGCATCTCATGAGATGATGGCGACGGAAGGTTTGATGATGCGGCTGGCGTCAGATCTTGGACGAAGTGCTGCCCATGATTTAATCCATGATCTGGTCGCAAAAGCGGCACAATCCGAGACGCCTTTTTGCACCTTGTTACGGCAGGAAAAAACCGTGACCGATAATCTGAGTTCGGTAGAAATAGATGCATTGATGTCACCGGAAAACAAGACCGGTCAATGTGTGGAAATCGCCAAAGCCGCCGCCGCAATGGGACATTCCAAAGCCCGCATGCTTCTTGGCTGAGTGTATTCTTGATCGTTTTGATTATGGCTATCGCTATCGCGGGGCTAATTATTGGGTGTCTTTGTTTCGGTGAGGCATGTTTGCTTAGTATTGGGCATCTTGTTTTTGTCGGAATGCCTGAAGCCCTTTTGCAAGGTCTGAACCGTCGACGTGCTTGGCAAAACGCTCAAGTTCAGCTTCAATCCGACTGTCTCGTTCAACTGAGCGGATGATGGGCCTGATCAACGCTTTTGTGTGCCGGACCGCCTCGGGGCTGCGCTTGCTGATTTCTCGTGCGATTTCCATGGCGCGGTCCATTAGTTGGTCGCTTGATACAACTTCGTTCACAAGCCCCCAATCGTGCAATGTCTCGGCACTAACCAGTTCGGCTGTGTAGAAAAGTTGAGCGGCATGGGATGGAGATAATTTCTCCATTAGGCGCACAGTTCCTCCGCCTGCCGGAATGATGCCATAACGTGTATGGCCATCACCGACCTTTGCGTGTTCTGCCGCAATGAGAATGTCGCAACAAAGAAGCAGTTCCAGACCTCCGGCGACGGCGAAACCGTTTATGGCGGCAATCACCGGGACGGGTAGGTCTTCTACCTGTTGAAGCACTTCTTGATTATAACGTAGATAGTCGAGCAAGGTTTTCTTGTCGGTGAGGAGTGCTTCTTCGAATTCGATCAGATCGCCTCCGGCGCAAAATGCACGACCTGATCCAGTCAGTACAACCACGCGGAGGTCGGCAAGATCAGCAAGCGTTTTCAGGTGGCGTTTTAGGCTGCTCATCGCATCGTGTGAAAGGGCATTCAGGGCCGCGGGCCGGTTCAATGTCAGCGTGGCGATGTTTTGATCAATTACCAGTGTTACCGCTTCGGATGGTTGTATGATGTATGTCTGCTGAAGAGGTTTCAATGCATATTCAAGTTTGGCAATAGTACCCGGTTCGGCTTCGTTCAGAAGGATATTCACCATCGTGTTTCGGCGGCTATCGAAACCCACTGTAACTTCTGCTGAGGCGTTAGGTCCGCATATTTCCAAAACTTCCAAACGGACTTTTTCCTTGATCGCCAATTCGCGTAGCGTAGGTTTGAAAATCTTGCCGACCGCTGTCACCGGAAGAGCATCGATGATTTTTATGGTCTTTGGACGGGCAGGGGCTTCGTGAAGGTGCGTGCCGAGATAGGTCTTCAGGGCCTCAAGGCCAATTTGTGTATCCGGCTCAGGAACCACGAACAGCGCGGGAATTTCACCCGCATATTGATCGGGCATGCCGACAGCCGCGCTGATGGCGACACCTTCGAACTGGTTGGCCACGTCTTCGATGGCGGTCGGGTCAATATTATGACCGCTTCGCACGATCAAATCCTTTTCTCTGCCAGTGAGAACAAGACGGGCGTCTTCGGTTAAATATCCGACATCCCCTGTGGTGAGCCAGCCGTCTTCTCCAAGCGTTCCCTCATTGTGAGCGGCATCTACGTAACCGGGAAAGACCTGCGGCCCGCGCACTTGAACAACGCCGCTTTCGTTTGGTTTGCACAGGTTCAATTCTGTTGTGTCGAGACTGACAATACGGGTCTCCGAGTAAGGCGCACGGAAGCCGACGCTTCCGGAAATTGGTTCGCCGCGCCCCGGATTAAAGGCGATGGCCGCAGCTGTTTCGGTCATTCCGTAGGTTTCGAATAGTTGAATTCCTGTTGTCTCCTCGAACCGACTGCCGACGGCTTTAGGAAGAATGGCTCCGCCCGTGACAGCTATCCTCACCGAGGAAACATCATTTCCCTCAACCCATGAGTTTGAAAGAGAACCAATCGAAGTAGGGACACCGCCGACCACCGTCACCCTGAAATGTTGAACGATGTCCCAGTATCGTTCGACGACAGATGGCGGGCGTAGGCCGTAGGGCGAAGGCACAACGATGTGTCCACCCGCTGCAATCACCGACAGGCCGACCGTCATCGTTCCGCCCACATGGAAGAATGGAAAGCCGTTTATGACGATATCATTCTCGTTGTAGCCGAACACCTGCGCGAAACTGAAGGCCGCGTGAATCTGATTTCCGTGGGTTAGTTGGACGAGTTTCGGACTACCGGTCGTGCCGCCGGTATGGAACAGGGCGCAGACGGTATCGCGGTCCGTGGTCGGCTGGAAATCGAGCGTCGTTTTGTTGGCGTTGGTGAATATTTCTTCCAGACCAATAAATCCGGAAATATCTTCTGTTTCATCGCCGATCACGATGACGTGGCGAAGTGTGGACACGTGATCAAACACGTTATCAGCTTTCGACCAGCACATTTCATCAAGTTCCCTAGACGGGATAACAAGGATTGTTGCCTTCTGCGCGTTGAGGAGATCGTAAATGGCATTGGGGCTCAAAAGATAGTTGAGTGCGCTCGCAACGCCTGCGACCTGAGCCCCAAGAAGCAGTGGGGGCAGGGCCGGTAGTGTAGGTGTCAAAAATGCTGCAACGCCTTTTCCCGGCGCAAGTCCCAATGTTCGGAACATGTTGGCTGCTTGAGTGATCTCGAATAGAAATTCCTGATGGGTCCAGGATGCGCCTACATCCATAGGGTCTTCTGACCGCAAAACCGTGAGTGCTTTGGAGCCCCCGACATGTTCTGCCGTTGCCAGGAATAAATCATAGAGGTTTTTGGCGGTTACAAGTTCGTCGTATGGGTGGTTTTCGATCGCGACTATATCTTCGATTGTGCGGACTTCGAGTATCGGTCGTGTTGTTTTTAATTGTGTTGTCATCAGTGCACCGCCGCGTACATGATGGTTTCTTCATCGGTCTTTTGACCTGCGAATTCCTCGACGATCCGGCCTTGTCTGCATACCAGTATCCGATCTGATAATTGCAGGATTTCCGGCAGGTAGGATGAGATAACCATGACCGCAATTCCTTCGTCAGCGAGGCGATCAATCAGATGGTGAATTTCGACAATTGCCCCCACATCAACGCCACGGGTTGGTTCGTCGAAGATCACAAGTTTTGGTTTTTGAACCAGCGCTTTGGCGATAACGACCTTTTGCTGGTTGCCGCCGGAAAGTTCGATAACGCTTGCATCACCATTGATGGCCCGAACGCTCAGGGCTTTAATCCACTTCTCGGCGATTGTTTTCATCTCACGCATATTTACGCCCCGGGCACTGGTCTGACCGCCAGCTAGGGCGCCGAGATAGATGTTTTCGGATATAGACATTGTCTCGAAGAAGCCTTCGGTCTTCCGGTCTTCGGTCACATAAATTATGCCGTCACGTACGGCTGGGCGGGGTACGCGATAGCGTACCGGCTTGCCGTTCAGGCGCACTTGTCCGCCATGGAATAAATTGCGTTTCATGACACCGGCAACGACCTTTGCCGCCTCGGTACGGCCTGAACCGATCAGGCCAAATATTCCGGTGATCTGTCCGGAGAACACCGAGAAGGATGTGTTGCGAACGATGTTCTGCATCGAAAGGTTCTGGACGCTTAGGACTTTCTCTCCGGCACGCCGGACTTTGCGTTCCTTATGGGTGCCGTGAAGCTCGTCGGAGAGTGAGCGCCCGACCATCGCGCTGATGATTTTATCCCTGTCGAAGTTCGAGGTATCATCTGTGATGACATGTTCGCCATCTCGCATCACGGTAATGCGGTCAGAAATTTGCAGGGCTTCCTCAAGGGCGTGCGAAATGAAGATGATCGAGACGTTGTTCTTGCGAAGCCGGTCGATCAGAGAGAAGAACTGGTATTTCTCCTCAGGTGTGAGCGTAGAGGTTGGTTCGTCGAAAATGATCACGCGGGCATTGTGGTGGACGGCCCTTGCGATCTCGACCATCTGTTTTTGTCCTGCGCCAAGGCTGGATACCAGAGCGGTTGGATCGACGTGAAAGTTCAGCGATTGCAGGAATTGCTGACCGGCAATGTATATTCCCCGCAACCGATGGAAGTGCTTGTCATCGGTAAGGTAGAGGTTTTGAGCAACCGTAAGCGAGGGCACAAGGCTCGTTTCCTGATACACCATTGCTATGCCGCTCTTGAGGGCTTCGGATGGTGTTTTCAGTTCTACCTTTTTCCCGTCCATCCAGACTTCGCCAGCTGTTGGTTCTACGACACCGGCGAGCATTTTGGTGAGGGTTGATTTGCCGGCACCGTTCTCTCCGAGAAGTGCGTGCACTTCGCCCGGATAAAGCGTGAAGGTGACGTCCTTTACCGCAGGAATGCCACGATATTCCTTGGTGCCGTTTCTGAGTTCCAGTAGTGGTGTCATTCTTCGTCTCCCACGTCTTTGAGCGGAATGGAGACGACTATGTTATCGCCACGCGCTGCGGCGTAAACGCTGCCCTTATACTCAGTAATGTCTGTTACGCCGTGTGTTGTTCCATCGGCGCGGCTGTGAAGGCTGAGGTTGGGCTGAAACGCACTATCCAGCTTGACGCATAGGCCAGCGGACATCGTTGGAGCCCACGGCTTGAGAAGACCGAAATGCTTCACGCCTCCGCCCTGAAGCGGTTCATAGAAGCTGCGGCCTGAGCGTAATTTCGGTGCTATCCAGTAAGGTCTTGGCACCTCGACAACCATGCGTTTGCGGTAGGCTGTTTCCCTGAGTACGTATTCGACGAGCTGGGAGCGCGGTGCGAATACCGTCAGCCAATAACCGTCATCAGCATGTTTGATCCTGCCGGGATAACCGGGCAAATCTGCATGGACGATCTGCTTCTGTTTAGGGTTGGAAATATCAATCTTCACAAGTCGGTGCTTCCATGACTCGGAGTAAACGAGCGTTGTGCCGTCGACCACGAGGCCAGCCGGATAGGCAAGATTATCCGCGATTTGGGTGCTTTCACCGCTTTCTAGATCAATCTGCCAGATGCTCCCTGACGCATTGCGCTGCAACAGGTCAAGTTGCCAGTCATCGGGCGAATTGGTAGCTGAGCCGTTGGTAATGTAGAGATGAGTGTCGGAAGACGCGATAGCCGTTATGCAGCGGACGTTTTCGGCAATTTTATACTGGCGCTTTTTGATCAGAATATCACCGGTCACAAGTGCGACAGCAAGCACTTTGTTGCCGATTGTTGCGATACATGCGATATCGGCCTCATACTCACTGTGCTTGTTCCAGTTTTTTCCACCTTTAAGCGCGTAGAGCGTATTTCCCGAGGATGCGAGGAGCTTGCCTGCAACGACCGTAAGGCTGTCAACGCCATCAAGTGGGAATCGCGCACTTGCTTCGTCGAGTTTACGGTTCGCAAGCAACGAACCATCCAGTGGCGGGACGGTTACAGCTGCTTCGCCGAGCCCGAATAAATTGTCCCATGCACGGGTTAGTCCGTCAATCATGTTTGCCTCCTGTAGGATTGAGGGCCGGTCCAATTAGTATCTGCCCCTTCCAGTTTCAGTCGTCCGATGCGGTTATTGAAGATGCCGCCGATATAAAGGTGACCTTTGTGTTCGCGCATGGAAGTGATCATTGGATGGTTCTCGCCACCTAGATCCCATAAGGTTTCCAGAATTTCGCCCTGTTCATTGAAGCGCACAATGCAACCGGAGTTGATATTCGGATAGAGCCATTCATCTGGAGCAATCCTGCGGGCCATACGCTTGCGGAAGCCGGGCATTTTGAGCGCCAGATCGAGCGATGGTGTGCGGATGCCGATCAATGCGAGCCAGTAAGTGCCATCCGATGCGCGGTTGATATTGTCCGGATAGCCGGGCAAATCGGGGATGACAGATTCAACGGTTCCAGCCTTCGGTCCATCGAAATAGTAACGCGAGATGCGGCAGCCCCATGTTTCGGCAAACAGGAATGATTGACTGTCATGGGTCATGCATATGCCATTGGGGAAGAGGAGGTTTTTCATGACTGTCCGTGTCACGCCGGTGTTTGGATCAAAGCAAACAATGCGACCATTGCCACGGGATTCCAGACAATCAACGGGCCAGTCGTGCATTTCGTAACGGACCGTTGCCTCACTGAAGAAGACCCGACCGTCCGGCGCTATATCAAGATCATCAGCAAGCTTCAACCGTGAGTCATCAATGACTGAAAACCACGATCGATTGGTCTCATCGGTGACCTTTTCAACTTCACGATCCTTGGTTACGCGGTAAAGACCCATGCCGCCAACGCAGACCAGCAAGGAACCATCATGGGCGAAAGCCATACCCAGCGGACGTCCGCCAATATGGGCGTAGACTTCATGTTTTTTATAGTCAGGGGCGAAGAACTTTATGATATCGCCGGTTCGGTTTCCCGAATAAATATGATCGTCGTCGTCGAGGATTACGTCCTCCGGACCATCGATCTCATTTAATCCGATTTGTTCAACGGGATTTAGCCCGTCATTGAGAGCATAAGGTGAGGGCGCTTCGGTGGCAGGTGCTGGTGGTAATATCGCCAGTGTTGGAGATACGTAGACGTTTGACAGAACCTTGTGACGGTTCTTGACCCATCTCACATCGATGGCCACGGCTAACAAAAGAACAAGCCCGAGCAGAAGTGAATTTGCACCGCTGGTTATACCCAGACGCACCAGACTGTTGACCATTAACATCACAGTGATGGAACCAATGATGGCTTTTGCCGCGGAACCTCTTCCGCCGCCAAGGCTGTTACCGCCAACAACTGCCGCAGTTAGCGCCGTGATTTCCAGTCCGATGCCGGTATCTGCTCCGGCTCCGCCGAGGCGGGATGCAAAAAGAAGCCCTGCAAGGGCGGCCAGAGTTCCAGATACTATGTAGGTAGCGCAAACAACCTTGCGAACTGGAATGCCCACATTGTGTGCGGACCTGCGTGAGCCGCCGATTGCCAGAATATGCCAGCCGATACGTGTACGGCTGAGCACTAAATGCAAGATGACAGCGAGTGAGACTGTAACGACAACGCTGAAAGGTGTCCCGAGAATTGAGCCTTCACCCAGGAAATACCACTCATCGGAGTCAATGAATGAGCCAGCGATTTTGACCGAATAATTCAACAGCAACATATCAACGACGGCACGCACAATGATGAGTGTTACGAGCGTTGTAAGGAAGGCGCGTAATCGCAAATAGCCGACCAAAACACCATTGATGAGGCCGACAAAAGCGCCAGCTGCAAGGGTTCCTGCAACGACTGCAGGCATCGACCATTCGGCAACATTGAGTAGGGCAAGGGCTACGATATTGCCGAGTGCGAAGGTGGAGCCGACACTAAGATCAATGCCACCGGCGACAATCACGATGGTTAGCGCCAATACAAGGAGACTGAACTCACCCCATTGCCGCATCAGGTTTGCTATATTGGCGGCTCCGAAGAAGTCAGGAATAGCCGATCCAAAGACAGTCACCACGACCATCAGAAATATTAGGGGTATGGCGTTATCGATCCAGTTTTTAGAAAGGATTTCGCCAACCAGATGGTCGGGCACGAAGCGGTAGCGCCAACGCACGATTGTCTCGGATACGGACATGAGAATTGCCTTTGTCTACAAAAAGAAGATACGGGCCAGATGAATGGCCCGCATCGGTGTTGATGCAATCAGCCCTTTTTAGGAAGGCTCCAGCAGGAACCCGGCTTCATATTAGCCTTGGTCAGGAATTCGAGCGGTGTGAAGAGTGTGGTCTTCGTCGAGCCCGGTGTCTGCTTATGTTGAAGCAGCTGTTTGATGATATTTGCCATATCGCGTGCTTGTCCTGGAACGTTGTAAACAACAACCTCGGAGTATGTGCCATTGTTGAGGCCATCACATGCTGACTGGTTTCCGCCGCCCTGACTGATCAGGTAAACGTCTTGACCGGATTCTTTGATGGCTGCCGCAGTTCCGATATCCATGACGTCCCAGAAGCCTGCAATGCCACATAGGTCAGGATGCTGCTGAAGCACGGTTGCTGCGATGTTTTTGGCTTTGGTTGCGTCCCAGTCTGCTGCTTGGTTTGACACAAGGTTCATCTCTGGGTGCTCTTTGAGAACGTCGCTGATGCCCTGCATTTGGTAGGCGCTTGCGGCAGCTGTTAGCACGCCCTGAATTACGGCAATTTTGCCACTTCCGCCATTCTTCGGAGAGCATTTATCGATCAATCTTTGAGCAATCTGCCCGCCCATGGTGACATAATCGGCACCGATGAAAGCGTCTGTAGAATAGCTAGAACGCATGTTGACCTGCACCACATAGATGCCCGCTTTTTCGGCCTTTTTTAGCAGGCGGGCATAGGATGATACGTCTGGATTATGCACGACCAATACGTCTGGTTTCTCGGTGATGAGGGACGTGATTGCCTGAGCGCCAACGTCTGTGCTCCAGTTTGGATCGCGTATATCAATTTTGATGCCGAGGGGTTCAAGAGCCTCCTTCAGGCCAGCAGCCCAGCCTTCAGTAAGGTCGAAACCCATGGCAACCGGAACATATGCCACGACCTTGCCTTTGAATGAGTCATAGTAAGGTGCCCGTGTTGGATCATCGATGCCTTGTGCTGAGGCGGCGCTGGCACTAAGAGCCAAGGCTGAGGCAAGTAATGCTGTTTTTATGAATCGCATGTTTTTTCTCCCATTTAATATACGACTAGATGTCCCCTTGCTGAGCGGTTTGCTCATCACGGGGGTTGAGGATCGTGTCGATCACGATTGCGGTAAGAAGGATGACGCCCTTGATGACGTTTTGAACGGTGTACTGAATGTCCATGATCGTCATGCCATTGAGAAGGACACCAATAAGCAGGGTGCCGACGATCACATTGCGGATACCGCCACGCCCGCCGGAAAGGCCGATGCCGCCGAGCACAACCACAAGGATTACGTCATAAATGAAGGTAGAGTTCGCTACACGAGTGTTCATGCTTGAAACAGATGCAGCTGTGACGATGCCGGCAATGAACCCGATCAGCGAAGAAAGCATGTATTGCAAGACGACGATCGGCCGCGTCGGGACGCCGGTAATACGCGCTGCTAGCTGATTGTCGCCTACAGCACGCAAGTAGCGCCCGTATTTTGTGTAGCGAAGGAAGAGGAAAGCGCCGAAACAAACGCCAGCAAAAAGGAAAATGGGCACGGGGACACCGAAGAGGACACCTTGACCAAACCAGGTGAGGATGTGTGCGTCATCCGGCATGTACATTACATCAAGGCCGAAGAAAAAGTATCGACCGAAGCCATAGATCAGTGTGCCCATGGCCAAGGTTGCGAAGATCGGCGGGATTTCGATATAGGCGATGAGGAAGCCATTGGTCATTCCGACAATCAGGGCGAAGGTAAGCCCCAGAGCAAGCGCCAGTGGCAAGGACATTCCGTCTGTTGCTAATTGCAGGGTCCATGCGATAGAAATTGCCATTACCGACACGAGCGAGAGGTCTATTCCGCGTCCAATAACGACGAGGCCCATGGCAACGCCAAGGATGCCGAGGATCGAAACGCTTCTGATAAGGTTCAATATATTGTTGGGTGTAAGAAACCCCTGAAGGGTAATGGCAAAACCGATGCAGAGGAGTGCAGCCAGTCCAAATACGATCTGTTCTTGGCTTACGCGCCCGAAAAATTTCATGTTTGCCCTCCTCACCAGTGTAATCGTCTCAACCTCAAAATGATGACCGGACTGGCAAAGGCTATTGGCTCTCGATCATTGTTTCTTCTCCGAGGATGCAGTATTTTTGCTTGAGAGTGCATTCGATGTATGCCTTGCCAGAAAGCCAAATATAGGGCTAAGATAACGGTGTCATGAGTGGAGGAACCGGTGGACGAACAGCTTTCGTCCGTTTCAAACGGGTTAAAGTGCATGGCTAGGGGAGGGACTAATGGACGTCGTTTTCTCGACCAAGGAAATTGTTCGGGCCAAACGCTACAACGCGTGGCGTGATGCTATCTGTGACTCATATGTTCACGTAGACGTTGATGCGACACGTCCTGATGATTACCGAGGTTTCATCCGTGAAGAGCATTTTGGCGGCGTTGTACTGACGGATATTTTGATTTCAGAACAGCGTATTAAGCGCAACAGTCAGCATATCTCGCGCCTCGACAAAGATTGTTACTATCTTCAATTTTTGCATCACGGCAGCGTTAATGTCTTGCAGCGAGGGGAAACGCATGTATCGAATGCGGCACGAGGTGCAATCTTTTACGCGACCGAACCCTATGAGCTTGAGTGTGTCGGTGAGGTTCGCTCTTTCTATCTCGAAATTCCAAGAGAAGACTTTGCTCAACGCTTCCCGGGGCAGCAGGTGCCGGTTTCGGCGACGATCAATAGCACTCAGGGAATGGGCCGCATAGCGACAGAATTTTGTACTATGCTTGCAACCGAAGGTCCAAGACTGGATGATGATGACAGAGCCTATCTTGGCGACCAACTCTTGGATCTGCTCGCATTCACACTTCTTTCCAGCGACGGAGACGTTCCTGGATCAGATGGCTCGGTTCAACGAGCACGTCTGCGATCTATCCAGCAATGGATCGAAACCCATATTGGAAACCCCAGTCTATCGCTTGAGAAAATTGCCGGAGCAAATGGAATTTCGTTGCGCTATCTGCATCTTCTCTTTCGGCAGTGCGAGATGTCTGCTTCGGAATGGATATGGGACCGGCGTCTACAACTTTGCTACGATGATATCGCGAAGGGTGATGGCAGATCGATAACGACGATTGCCTACGACCGAGGCTTTAACAGCTCTGCACATTTCAGTACGCTTTTCCGTAGGAAATATGATCTGGCGCCCCGAGACCTCGCACGGGCACAACAACGGTCCTAGTTATATTGAAACGTGCCTTGTCACGCATTATATATTAAAAAATTGAATGTTTGAGACTTCACTAATTATTACGTTACTGAAGAGAAATATAATTCCAGAGCATTCAACCCCATAATTTTTTTCCGATGGTCGGGGTCCGGAACGATTTCTAAAAACCAGTCTATGGTGCTTTTATACGGCGTGCCTTCATCGCCCACGAAAGGGCAATCACTGGCCCATAAAAGCCGGTCAACAAATCCAAGCCGGATCAATTCCTTTAGATAATCTGAAGCTTTTGCGCCGAGACGGTGATGGCCTGATGCTTTTACCCAAGTGTTTCCCGTTTCGAGCGAGCGCACCATGGTTTTGAAGCCTTCGCTGTTGATACCCTCGGCGGGGTCGGGGCGACCAAGATGATCAATGACCAGTTTGGCCCCGGTCTTTTCAAACAGTGGCATTAAATCTGGCAGGTTCTTACCTTCGGTATGAATATGGATGTGCCAGCCCTGATCGGCGATGCGGCGGAAGGTGCGTCTATATGCAAAGGTGGTGATGTCGGGCAGCTTATCCAAACCAATCAAATGCATGCGCACGCCAACAATGCCGTCTTTGTTCATTTGCTCCAGAACATAACGCTCTACCGTTGGTTCAAGGATCACTGTGCCGCGCAGGCGGTCCTGATTTTTCCGAACAGAGTCGATCAGATAGTCATTATAATCCGCCCACGGACTTGCCGCTGCAAGAACAGCAAGTCCAACGCCGTGATCGTCGAGTATCTTTAGATAGTCCTCGACTGTGAAGTCATATGTTGGCGCGTGACGCGGATTGTCACGAAGTGGCATACCGGCCAGAAAGACGTGAGCATGAGCATCGACGAGCTCTTTGGGGCTGATATTTGCCACTTCGTTTGTCATTTTAGTTTCCTTGGGTTTAGCGTTTTTCGATGCCGGCGCTTTCAATCACCGCAGACCATTTTTTGCGATCTGCTTCGAATCGGTCAGCCATTTCAGAAGGGGTAAGCGCGCCCACCACAATGCCAAGGTCGAAAAATTTTTCCTGAATGTCAGACATGTTGGCAACTTCTGTGATGGCGGCATTTAATTTGGCTATTACATCATCTGGCACGCCCACGCGGGTATAAAGCGCGTTCCATCCGGAAACTTCGTAGCCGTCAACACCTGCTTCTTTTACAGTTGGAACGTCTGGAAGGGATGGGTTGCGCTTAGCTCCGGTTATGGCCAGTACCCGTACTTGTTTGCCCTTGATTGCGCCAGAATAAGCGGTAGGCGATTCAATGACGAGATCAACATCTCCGCGCAACAATGCAGCAAGCGTATCCGGTGATGTACGGTAAGGAATGATATTTGCTTTAATTCCGGTGACCGACAGGAAGAATTCAGCAGCAAGATTTTGGGTGCTGCCGGGGCTTACTGTTGCGATGTTGAGGCTATCTGGATTGGCTTTGCCTTTGGCAACGAGGCTTTGCAACGTATCATAAGATGAATCCGGGTTCACAAAAAGACCAAGATCAAACCATGCAAGGGTCGAGATTGGTGCAAACTGTTTTTGAGGATCGTAGGATAGTTTCTTAAACAGTGAAGTGGCAATCGTTGTGCCGTTGGACATGACAACCAGTGTATGTCCATCGGGGTCCGCCTTCAGCAATTCATTTGCTGCAGCAACGCCGCCTGCACCGGGATGGTTTTCCACGATGAACTGTTGTCCCAGAATTTTGGAAAGTTTTTCGCCTGCAAGACGCATGGTGATATCTGCAAGTCCGCCCGGACCAAATGGCACCAGAATGCGAACCGGTTTGGTTGGGTAGTCGGTATCAGCAAGCGCTTGCCCTGCGCCAAAGACCATGGAAATTGACATGGCCGCAGCAAGCAAGAGCCCTCCCGTGCGTTTCAAAGTGTTTTTAGTAATGTTGTTGTTAGTCATTATCTTCTCCCTTTTTTGATTGGTGTCCCATTTGATTGAAGCAATGGGTTATTCGTTGGTTGGTCTGCGAAACAGGCGTTTTGGCGACAAGCGACCGACTAGCGTGCGGAACCAGCCGACGGACATTAAAAGAACGACGCTGGTAAGAATGAGAAAGATCAGGCTGATCGGGCGCTCGATGAATACCGAAAGGTCGCCGCGCGAAAGCACCAGTGCCCGGCGGAAATGTTCTTCGAGCAATGGCCCCAGCACGAACCCAAGCAATAGTGGGGCAGGGGAATAGCCATATCTGCTCAAGGCAAAGCCAAGCACTCCGAAAATCAGGGTTAGTAGCACATCGAAAGTGCTGTTATGGACGCTGTAGACGCCAATGCAGATGAAAAACAGCATGGCTGGATAGAGCATATGATAGGGAATTGTCAGCAGGCGAACCCAGATGCCGATAAGCGGGATATTGAGGATCAGCAAAAAGACATTGCCAATCCAGAAGCTGGCAATGACGCCCCAAAACAATACCGGATTTTCCAAAATAAGCTGGGGGCCGGGTGTGATGCCATGGATAAGCATTCCGCCCAGCATCACCGCCATGATTGCGTCTCCCGGAATGCCAAGCGTGAGGGTTGGAATGAACGCTGCTTGCACAGATGAATTGTTGGCAGCTTCGGGCGAGGCAATACCTTCAATCGCTCCTTTGCCGAAAATCGAAGGATCTTTCGCCAGCCGTTTTTCCGCTGAATAGGACATGAAAGTTGCGATGGTTGGCCCTGTTCCCGGGAGCATGCCGACGATTGCGCCGATGATCGAGCCGCGTCCGGCAGCTGGCCAAAAACGCTTCATGTCTTTGCGCGTGGGCATTAGCGAGCGCATGGTTATCGATTTAGCATCTACCACAACCACGTCGCCGCGCATGATGTTTGTCAGAATTTCAGAGACACCGAAAAGCCCCATGGCAAGAGCTACAAGGCTGACCCCGTCAGAAACTTCGATCATGCCAAAGGTATAGCGTGCAGCACCTGAACTGATATCGGTGCCGACCAATCCGAGCAACAGGCCAAGCGCTACCATGGCCATGCCTTTTGTCACTGAACCTATAGAGAGGGTTGAGGCTGCGGTTAAAGCCAACACCATGATTGCAAAATAGTCGGCTGAAGAAAAACTAATGGCGAATCTTGCCAAAGCGGGGGCAAAGCCAATCATCAACAGAATTGAAAAAGAGCCGCCTAGAAAAGAAGCGATTGTGGTTATAAACAATGCCACGCCTGCGCGTCCCTGTTTGGCCATCGGATAGCCGTCGAGGCAGGTAATTGCTGCTGGTGCACTGCCGGGCAGATTAAGCAGAATGGACGCGGTGGAACTACCGTATTGGGCGCCGTAAAAAATACCTGCCAGCATCACTAGCGCGGGCATTGGTTCCAGATAGAAGGTAAGCGGCAGGCACATGGAAATGGTGGCGAGCGCTCCGATCCCCGGTAGGACGCCCACGAAGGTGCCAAGAGTCACCCCGATTAAACAAAACATCAAGGATTCAGGGGACATGGCCGCCTGAAATCCGAGCGCAAGATTAGAGAATGTATCCATGATTTAGCGCCCCAACAATGTAAGAGGCATGCCGAGGCCTACTACGAAAACAAGATAGCCAGCGACGCAAAGGCCAACACATAAGGCCAAGGTTGACCATGGGCGAAATGGAGATCGGGCCAGCGAACTGATGCCGATCAGGGCGAATGTCGATGGCAGGATACCGTAGGAATCGATGAGCAATGTCCATGCCAGCATTCCAGCGCAGATCGCGATTACGGGCCTGAACTTGAAATCGGCTGTTGGTTTTTCTGCATTGATGTCGCCCAAGACTGCCGCACCACCAAACACCACAACAAGAATTCCGATAACAATCGGGAAAAATCCGGGGCCCATACGGGTGAGCGTTCCAAGCTGGTAGTCCTGCGCAATCCAAATGGCTGCAAGGCCAATGATCACGATGATTGAGCCTACAGCTAGGGCTGTTATATTTTGCCTGATGCTTTGCATGTTTCCGTTATTGTCCCATTTTTCTGATGCATGTCCGACGACTTATGACATCGGTTGCGCCCCTCTTTGTGAAGGTCGACGATAGACACCCCAACCAAGCCGATCATTGAGCGAACCTAAATGGCTTGGATGGCCGTGGAAAATTGAATCTTGCACATGGATGATAAGTTTTAGCTATGGCAATGATTTATTGCATGGCCAAAGTGTTTGATACCCTGTAATAATTGCATGAATGTATTTGTGTTTTTACAAACAGTATCGATAAGAAGGTATAATAATTGTGAGTATTATTTTGGTGTTTTCCGGTCCCTTATTTTAATGATGGTGCAAAATTCCGATCAGCTGCACCTACAGGTCAACCTTCGGCATCTGCGTCTTTTTGCTTTGGTTGTTGAAATCGGCACCACGCGTGGTGCGGCAATTCAGGCGGGGCTTACGCAGCCTGCTGTGACGCAGGGCATTGCCCGTCTTGAAGAGCAATTTGGTTGCGAGCTGTTTCAGCGCAGTCGCGCAGGCATGCAGATTAATTCATCAGGACAGATCATTTATAACCGCGCCAAACGTATGATCGATCTTCTCGGAAAAATACAAAGCAGGGCTGATCTGCTTCGGCGCGGTAAAACAAAAACCTCCACAAAAACCTCCATTGAACGCACGGTATCGAGTGCGCAATTGCAGGTAACTATTGCTGTTGCCAATGCCCGTGGCTTTTCCGCCGCCGCTCGTCAGATGGGCATTTCAGAACCCACCGTCCATCGGGCAGCCCGTGAGTTTGAGAAACTGGTTGGGGTGAAGCTTTTTCAAAGGGTAAGTTACGGCATCGAGATGACACAAGCCGGTCAGGATATCGCAAAGTTTGCCAATCTGGCTTTGTACGAAATCTCTGCGGCGTTTGAAGAAATTGCTGAATCAAAAGGCGCCCATAGAGGTCGTATCAGTGTTGGGTCGATACCGCTTGCCCGAACGGATATTCTGCCTCAGGCAATTGCTAGCCTGTGCGCTCAGGAACCTTATACTTCGGTGGAGATCGTCGAGGGCTCATACGAAACGCTGTTACATTCTTTGCAGAACGGTAATCTGGATGTCATCGTCAGCGCGTTGAGAGAGGGTGCTGCTGCGCCGGAAGTCTCGGAGGAAAAGTTGTTTGAGGATGAGCTGTCTATTATCGCCCGGGCCGGTCATCCGCTGGCTGCAAGGGAGGATATTGATGTTGCTGACCTTGCTGCTTTCCCATGGGTTGTGCCGCGCCATGGTAGTCCTACCCGTGAGCATTTTCATACGTTGTTTGCCGATGTTGATTTGAAATACGGATTGATTGAAAGTTCTTCGCTTATTATGTTGCGGGCTCTGCTTTCCAAGAGTGACCGACTGGCCCTAATGTCGCGGCGGCGCGAGCTTTATGAGGACCAGCAAGGTTTGTTATTATCCCTTCCGATGGCGCTGCCCTTCACCCGGCGCCCGATTGGAATAACCACGAGGCGAAATTGGCAGCCAACTCATTTGCAGCGGGTTTTCATCGAACTCTTGAAAGAAACGGCACAATTAGAAACCTGATTATGGGCTTTGCTCCACGACGAGGTCGCCGTCTTTCAAAATTGTTCGCAAGTGTTGTAAGAAGCGTTGTTGGGGAACACTTGGTAGCCAGTTTTCACGGTTGATAACGCCGATGGCGCGATCGCTGTTATGAAGCTCATAAGGTATCTTTGATAAAAGTTGGCCGCGAAGTTCGTAATCCACCTGTAGTGCCGAGACAATTGCCAGTCGATCGCTTTCAAGTAAAATGCCGCGTATGGTTCCCAGCGTACTTGCCTTGATAGGGTGGGCGGCTGTTTCCGTGCGATTCAGTCGTTTATAGAACTTGTCAAAATATGGGCGTGATGCAGATGCTACGCGAGGGGCGACCCATGCAAATTTCGCTAGTTTTTTTAGGGTTATTTCCTTGTCGCCTACAAGGGGGTGATCGCTGCGACCAACAATAATCAGCCGTTCCTTGAATAGCTCTTGTTGTTCCATATCTTGCAATACTTCATCAGTGCGTAATGCCCCGATAATAATATCTACGTTACCGCGGCGCATCGCACGGCTCAAAACGGTGTAGGAGCCATCAATCACCACTACGTCGATCATGGGGTATTCATTTGCCAAAAGATTAAGGGCTCTTGGCACTAAGGTGGCCTGAGCTAATGGCAGGCAGCCAAGCGCGAAGCGGCCAATAAAACGTCCTTTCCAACCAAGCAAATCAAATTCGGCCTGTTGAAATTCTCCCAATGCAAGTTTGGATAACTGAAATAGCTTTTCTGCCTGCCGTGTGGGACGTCGGCCATTGGTGGTTACTTCGAAAAGTTTGCAATTTACCAATTGTTCCAAACTTTGGCATGCGCGATGAACCGTAGATGGTTGGACGCTCAGCCTCATTGCACCCAATTTAAAACTTTCCTGTTCGACCACTGCAATGAGTGCCCGGAGTTGCCCCAGTGTGAATAGCCGATAGAGATTGGGATTTATATCGGTTGCAAAGCGTCCGAGAAAATCTGCAGCCTCTCTCAACAAATTCACCCCACGCTTTATGCGTTTCAAATATACTTTTCCTGCTGGTGTCAGCACCATGCCGCGCTGACGATCAAATAGTTTTACACCCAAACCGGCCTCCAATTTGGCAATGCCCTGGGTCAATGCTGGCTGAGATAAATTGATTTTTTCACAAGCGGCAGTCACGCTGCCGGTTTGTGCGATGACCGATAAAGCATGGAGGTGTTTGATGTTGGGAAGGTCCGCATCAAGGAGCGTGTTCTCTGAAGGTGCAATCATGCCGTGTGTTAATCCTATGTTTTGCACAAATAAATTACATGCATTTTGTCTGTATTTTGTATTATTTTCAATATGTTATGGGTTGTTGTTTGTTGGTTTCATATTGGTTTAAAACTATCAATTGCGTGAAATGAATAGTTTAACAAGGTAATTGTGTCATTCGAATTCGCCAGAATTAGAAAATCCTGTTTAGTTTGAAGCATCTTATTTAGTAAAACAGAGAATGCCCCTTGCATGGTTGAAATTTCAAGAAACGATATTCACGTCCGCACAGTCGATAATGTGCGGATTGCGATACGCGATGTTCATGCTGCGGATGTGAGTGCGCGAACTCCGATGATAATGATGCATGGTACGCGCATTCCCGGCATCTCTGAATATGACTTGCCTGTTGAAAATGGCTCGCTGTCCGCAGACCTTGCAGCTAAGGGACATCGGTGTTTCATTCCTGATGCGCGAGGGTTTGGTCGTTCGGATCGCCCTGCGGAAATGTCAGAACCAAGAACAAAAAATCGTCCAATTGTTCGGACGTTAGAAATTACCCGGGATATAGATGCCGCTGTTGATCATGCGCGCGCTGAGACGGGTTTCGAAAAGGTGGCCCTGATGGGCTGGGGCGTTGGGGCCACCGGTATTATGATGTATGCGGCTTTGTGGCCTGAGAAGGTTAGCCATCTCATACTTTACTGTCCTGTTTATGGCGGAGTAGGGGGGCATCACAGGTTTCGTGTAGGTTCTCAATGGGATGATCCCAAGGAGCCCGGGCGTTTTAATCAGGATGAATTTGGTAATTACACATATAACGCCGTCGATATGCTGGGCGCTGACTGGGCGCGTCAAATTCCGATTGAGGACAAAGATGCGTGGCGAGCCCCTGATATGCTGGCGGCATTTCAACAGGCATTAATTGACGGCGACCCGACTGCGAAGGATCGCACGCCGCCAACTTATCGAAGCCCTAATGGGATGCTTGAAGATCTCTATATGATGGGGACCGGCCATAAGCTGATGCATGCAAGTCAGGTTTATAGCCGTGTGATGATTGTCAGGCCAGAATATGACACGCTTTCGCGCATGCCAGACATTGAAGTTCTGATGGCTGATCTGGTGCATGCGGAAGAGGTTCGCTTATACGCGCCATCCAATACAACCCAATACGTCATGCTTGATCGGCCTGAGCGCGGACGCAATGACTTGCTGGCCGAGATGGATGACTTCTTAGACTAGACGTTAGGCGGGGAGGTCTTTTGTGATTGTTCAATCGATATTTCGCATTGCGGAATGTGAAAGCTGAATGCCACGAGGAAGAGAACTGATCTGTTACCATAGCAATACACCAAGTTTGGTACAGGGACGCAGATATATATAGCGAAATTGTTCGCAATCAACTGGGAGGAATACATGAAAATTTCACAAAAATTACTTCGCACGGCTGCTTTGGTTGCAACTTTGGTTGTGATTCCGAGTAGTGCTTTTTCGGCTGAATGCCCGGAGGGCTATCCAAACAAACCAATTAATTTTGTTATTGGTTATGGTGCAGGGGGTGGCACAGATGCCATTGCTCGTGCGGTTGCTGCGGCATTGGAAAAACAGCAAGGCTGGGTCATTGTGTCAAACAACAAGCCTGGTGCCGGTGGCGGCGTTATGGCAGCTGGCCTGATGCAAGCCAAGCCGGATGGTTATACAGTTGGCACAAGCAGTTTGGGCACAGTGGCGCTCAACCCATATAACAGCGTTGATACCCCATATACTTATGAGGATTTCGATTATTTGGGATCGGGTATGGAAACATATTATGGTCTCGTCGCACTAGCCGATAAACCCTACAATACTTTCGAAGAATTTATTGACTTTGCCAAGAAAAAAGGGCGTGCAACGGTTTCTGTTGCAGGTTTTGCGCAACAGTTTCTGGTTGATCAGATCAATGAAAAATACGGTACAAAACTGGTTATCCTTCGGGGTAAAGGTTCTGCCGATGCGTTGCAGCAGGCTTTGGGCGACCATGTGGATGCGACCATTCAGGGTGCAAAGCATGTTCAGCAGATCAAAGCCGGCAAAATGAAACAGCTTGCTTCTTTGATTGATCACCGGGTGGACTATGCGCCTGATTCAAAAACTTTGATTGAGAGCGGGCTGGATGCGACCATTGTAAGTCATACGGTTTTCATGTTGCCTAAAGGTGTGCCTGCCGACATTCAGACTTGCCTTGCTGGAGCTCTTGATGAAGCGGTAAAGTCCGACGGGTTTGGTGAACTTATGACCCGACTGGAAAATACCGCACTCAATCTTGGGCCAAAGGGTATTACAGAGACCATTGCCAAGAATGCTGCGGTCTACAAAAAGGCACTCGCCAAATAGGTCGATTGCAAAGAAACCTGACAAGAAGAAGTTGATCGTTCAATGAATATCGAACGCATTTTGGGGGGAGGCGCTGCAATATTTGGCGCCTTTCTCCTTCTCTACCTTATTCCAAATTTTGTGACCGATTCAGATGGGATGATGAGCCCCACTTTGTTTCCCTCAATCGCTGCATGGATGTTTATTCTTTTTGGTTCGATTCAGGCGATTACGTCAAGTGAGCCGCTCAAATTGCCGAGTGCACGAGAGTTCATTCGTTCCGGCATGATTGCGCTGATTGTACTGGCTGCAATCTTAGCTATGGAATGGCTCGGGTTCTTGATCGTAGCGACAGCATTCATGGCGATACTTACCATGTTTATGTATGAGCGCCGCCCTATTTGGCTGGTGGCAACGATTATTGTGATGCCGATCTGTGTGTGGCTTGTTTTTGAATTATTGTTGCGCCGTCCTTTACCACCAATGCTGTTTTGAGCGAAGAAACCAAATTATGCCTGATCTAAATATCATAATTGCAGGACTGCTTGATGCGGTAACCCTGACCAATTTGCTCTACATTTTTGCCGGTGTTGCCGTTGGTCAAATTGTGGGAGCAATTCCCGGCCTGACTATCTTGATGGCTTTGGCAATTGCCATTCCACTTACCTATTCACTCGATACATTGACGGCGGTGGCTTTCCTGATCAGCGTTAATAAGGGGGGCACTGTCGGGGGTGCCATCCCATCCATTTTGCTCAATACGCCGGGCACGCCGGAATCTGCGGCAACGGCGCTTGACGGCTATCCGATGGCCAAAAAGGGCAAGCCGATGAAGGCGATGAAATATGCGCTTTATTATTCGGTGTTTGGTGATCTCTCCAGCGATATCGTTCTGATTACGGTGGCAGCACCGCTCGCCCTGATTGCGCTCCAGCTGGGACCGGTTGAAATTCTGGCACTGATGATCCTTGCTTTCACAGTGATTTCAGGTCTCGTGGGAGACTCTATGGTCAAGGGATTGATTGCGGCAGCTCTCGGGTTCCTTGTTGCATCTGTCGGCATTGATCCTACGCAGGGAACGCCGCGATTTACCTTTGGCATGCTTGATCTTTATGATGGCCTGCCTCTCTCAGCTCTTACAATTGGCCTGCTTGCTGTTGGTGAGATTTTTGCTCAAATTGCTGGCGCCACGAAGGATGCGAGCACCGGGACCCCGATCCAGATCAATTCGGATAATCCGGAAGATAACACGGTTACTCTTAAAGAGTTTCTTGCCAATAAGGGGGTTGCGATACGCGCCTTTGTTCTTGGTACTGTGATTGGTGCTATCCCCGGACTTGGTTCTGCGACGGCTGGCTTTCTGAGTTACTCGGTTACCAAACAGGCTGCCAAAGATCCTGAAGCTTTTGGCACGGGTGACCCGCGGGGCATTGCTGCTGCGGAGACCGCGAATAGTGCTGTGGTAGGGGCTAACCTTATTCCTCTGCTTACATTGGGAATTCCCGGCAATATTTCTGCAGCGCTGTTGGTAAGTGCCTTCATCATTCACGGTATTCAACCCGGTCCGCTATTGTTTGAACAACAAGGGCGGTTGGTCTACGGACTTTTTGGCGCCATGCTTATTGCCAATTTTGCCAATCTGTTTGTCGGTCAATTCGGCATGCGCTTATGGGCTTTTGCGGTGGGCGCACCCAATTCAATTATTTTCCCGAGTGCGTTACTGCTTTGTATGACGGGTTCCTATATCACCTCGGGCGGTTTTTTCGGGGTGTTTGTTATGCTCATTGCAGCGGTGGTTGGTTATCTCATGCGGGCGTTTGGGTATTCGATTGTTGCCTTTGTCATTGGTTACGTCCTGACCCCTCAATTGGAGCGTTCGCTATCCCATGCATTGTTGATTACCGATGGAGAAATAATGGCTTTTCTCCATCACCCTATTGCCATCGCCTTGGTGATACTCTCGATGGTTTCGGTGTTCTATCTTGGCCCAAAAAAACGCAAACCAGCTAGCACCAAGTAAGGTACTCTCTAACGACGAGTGCTGAATATGCAGTAATCATGCGTAAATATATCAAATAACGTGTAAATCATGCGAGTTATGTAGATTTGGTGCGTGTTCAGTTGAATTGGGTAATTTGCAATACGTCATTAAAAGCATTCTCTACTGTCCCGATGATAGGGCGGACTAACAAGTTAATATTATTAATATGTTGGGTGGGGTGCTGTGCAATTACCGCGTAATGGGAAATTAAAAATAATTCAGTATCGAACATGATCTGCACCTAATTTACAGGTACTTTGGTATGAGCTGGTGCAGGTAGCAGGTAAGTAGTGAGCTTTATGTCATCCTCGCGCGGCAACAATTTGTTTGTTCAGTTTGTTGAGGGGAGGTGCATATAACATGAACATGTCGATCCTGTGAGTTACTTCATCATTTTGTTGTTTAGTCCGTGACGTCCAAAATAGTTAGTTCTTTTTGTACTGGGCAATGGCTGTCTGTTTTATTTTTGTAGATGAAGTTCGGGGATTATAACGAACCTGAACAATCTGTTTCCCTGATTTTTTCAAGTAGGATTCTACATCCAGATTGTGCGGCTTACGCCCCCAATCCTCGCCTATTACAAAAATATCAACATTCAATTCTTTACACCCAGAAACATATTCAAGTTCATGATATGGGCGTACAACATCGACACAGCTTAATGCTTCCAACATCTCTATGCGCTGGTTTAGAGGGACAATAGGGGTGTTTGGCTTATAGCTGTTTACAACTTCGTCCGAGGCAACGCCAACGGCAACAACATTACCCAGTGATTTGCAGTGGTTGAGCAAGGCAAGATGGCCAACGTGCAATAAGTCAAATGTACCAACTGTATAGACAATCATTCTTTAATTTTATCCTTTATCATGGTCGTTCGCGATGCTACTAAGCGACATCTGCTTTTGCCTACAAACAAACAGTCCCACTTCCCCAATTGTTAAATTGAGGAGGTTACAGGTTTGCAAAAAAAGTCTGTAACAGAAAAATTTTTCTAAAGCCGAGAGCTTGCAAATATTTGGGCAAAGCGCAGATCATACCCGTCATCTAGCAGGGGTATTCATCATTATGTAATTTATAAGGCTTGTCATGGCAACTGAAAACTCAGCGTCTCAAAATCTGCAACCCAAACCAATTCTCTCTTATATCATGGATATTCCCAATCTCTGCTCACTTGCAGGGCTTGGTTGTACTCTTCTCGCTATATATTTTATTATTATAGGGATTTATCCCGCAGCGATGATTGGGATGATTTGGGCCGTTGCATTTGATTGGGCTGATGGGCTGATTGCGCGCAGAATGAAAGGGCGAACAGGTTCAGATAGTGCTTTTGGAGGACAGCTTGACCTGCTGATAGACATTGTGAGCTATGGTATCACGCCGGCTATTTTGATTTTGAGCTATGGGAAATTTGATCCTATTTTTCTCCCCGTGGCATTCATAATGCTCGTAGCTGGTGTCATCCGGTTGAGCTATTTCAGTACGTTTGGCCTTGCCGATGGTTCTAAATATACCGGATTAGCCATCGACAATAATAGCATATTTTTGGTTTTTGTATTTTTGTTTGATGGATTGTTCAACGAGGGAATTTTTTCGATCATTCTCTGTGTTTGTGGTTTGGGACTTGCAGCCCTGAATGTGTCGCAAATCAAAACTCCCAAGCTTTCCGGCAATCCGGTTAATGTCTGCATTCTTGCAGCCTATACAATCGGAATAACAATTATCTATGGTTGGAAAATATTCTAGAAAATAAGGGTGCACTTAGCTGCCGAGCTGCCGAATAGCGTTGCCGTTAATGGGACGACGGCGCACCTTCTCTGCGGGTGTTTATTGCGAGTTACATCTGACCTATGGCAAAAAACAATGTCTCACCATTTGAGCCGTCTACGCCGTCATTGTCAGTCACTGCAAACCCGTTACCCGCAGCATCAATGGCAAAGCCTTCAATTTTATCGACCACATAACCACCGGTTGATTTGAGGTCAGGGATGAAATCACGCACTTCTTCTTTGTGCACCATCGGCAATGGTTCGCCGATTTTGACGGGTTTTAAATCAGTTACAGGGACACGGAAGAGTTTTTTGATTTTCGCGTTATCCCCAATCTGATTGTCGCGTTCGATGATATACACATAGTTGCCGTGATAGGTTATTTCGGATAGTCCAACCCAGCCTTGTACCGCAGGTTCTGTGGGATATTGCACCGCACCCCATTCTTTGGTTTTGAGGTTGTAGGATACTAATTTTACGGTGTTTTTCGGATCGTCCTGCCATTGACGCTGAATGGCGATCCATAAAGTGTCTCCGATCTTTGTCACCCCTTCAGATGCCCAACGTTTTTCCACCGCCAGTAATTCTGCGGGAAAGGCTATTTGCTGTTTGATCTCGCCTTTGGCGTTGACGTGGTAGAGACCATGCATGATCATCCGGCCAAGACGGCCTTCGGACGCAAGCCAGAAACCATCTTTGCCATCGGAAGTAATGCCTTCAAGATCGAGCAATTGTGCATTGGCACCATTACGAGTTACGCGTGTGGCCTTGGTTATTTTTGCCGGTGTCTGATTTGCGTCGATGGTGAATATGGTTGGCTGCATGGCGTAAAAACTATCATTGACCGCGTATAGAATTCCGGGTTTGTCTGGGTCAGCTGCAAGACCGGACAAAGCACCAAAACCAATCGGACGGCCGTTTGAATCCATAACGGATTCGATCATTGGGTATCTCGAAGTGCCCTCTGCATATTGATAAAGGGTGACATGAGAACGCACGCCGCGCTCTTTAATCAGATCAACTTCATTTGCCACAGCCAGCAAATTGCGAGACGGAATGGCAATTGCTCCCTCCGGACCAAGACCGGTTGGCAGAAGCTGGACGAATTCGGGATCACCGCCGGTGTCTTTATAAACGCCCACTACCGAGCCCCGTTCGGAGAGAACAAAGATATAGGTGTTCTCACCGAATTTCTTGATTTCCATGCCTTCAGCTTCAACGCCCTTATTGCCGGAACGTTTTTCGGGATAATGACCGGCCATCGCGACCCTGTATTCGAAATCCAATCCAGAGTCATAAAGAACTTTGCCGGATGTATCGAAAATCGTGAACCCACGGGAACCGCCTTTATAATCGCCTTCATTGGCTGTGACCAAACGTTCGTCATCCAGCCACTGAACGGCATCCGGCTCGCGGCGGCGTCCTAATTGTTCGCCGTCAAAAGTCAAAGCACGTTCTTCTGCCAGATCAACATTTTTTAGATCAACGCTGCCAGCGGAGAAATGGCTTATGACTTTGCCGTTGCTGCCATCAAGAATAACAATGTGGTTGTTCTCCTGCAGCGTTACAACAATCTGGTTTTTTGAGTTGATATCGACAAATTCTGGTTCCGGGTCTGTCGGCCCAATCTCGGCGAGGCCTGTGACATTTGCCATGATCATGCTGGCGCAATCGGGCACCCCATCGTTGAGTTTGAAGATTGCAACCGAACCACCGGGAAGTTGAGGCAAGGCTCCGTCGTTTAAATCTTCGTCACGCTCATTCTCAATGGCAATCGCGATGATGGACCCATCCGGTGAAACAGCGGTAGAATCCGGTTGGCCTCCAAGGTCGCAGGTCATCTCGATGGTTCTTGAAGCCATGTCAATCACCGCCAGATGGCCCGACGGGGCAGCATAACTTTTAGATGTATTGACCCCGGCCAGAACTTTGTTGCCGGCAACAGAAACAGCAGTGGGTTCCCCGCCAAGCGATACTGTGCCCGCAGGCTTGGGATTGGCAGGATCGGTAATGTCCACAAATCCAACCGCACCCAATGGGCTGTCTGAATAAACCAGTGTCATGCCATCTTTGCTGGCAGCGATGATTTCAGCAGATGTTTCGGTGTTTTGATCAATTGTTGCAGATAAATTTGTGTTCACAGGAAACGAAGCTATTCGGTTGAAAATTGGTTCGCTCAATACGGGTGATGATGTCAGCCCAAGTGCGAGAAAGGAAAAGATGCCAAGTGATTTGAGTTTCATACCGCAGATTCCTGTTGTGAAAATTTGATACACTTGCCTAGCTTTGCCAGATATCATTTTTGTGACAATTTGCAGCTTTGATTGTTGGTTGGGGAAGTACAAGTATCTTTGTTACATTGAGGTCATATGCAATCGCTATCGTTAGGTCTTGGATAGATAGCCAATCTGGAGCAGGCAATGACTGAAATAATCATTGAGCGAATTTCACACATGCTGACGAATAAAGGGCACGGCCTTTATGGCGGAGAGGCTGTAACCCAGACCGAGCATGCCCTTCAATGTGCCGCATTGGCAGAAAATGCCGGTGCAAAGCCCAAGCTTATTACCGCGTGTTTGCTACATGATGTCGGACATCTTCTGGAAGATGATTTTGAGTTGGCGCATGCAGGGAATGAAGATATGTGCCACGAAGATCTTGGAGAGGCATTTCTGATTAAATGGTTTGGCGAAGAAGTGTGCCAGCCCGTGAAATTGCATGTGGATGCAAAGCGATATTTGTGCGCAACCAATGATCGCTATTTCGATAAATTATCTCAGGCCTCTGTTCACTCGCTTAAACTGCAGGGTGGGCCAATGTCTGATGATGAAGTCGAGACGTTTGAGGCCAACACCTATTATAAGGAAGCGGTTCGTCTGCGGGTGTGGGATGATTTAGCCAAAGACCCGGACCTCACTACCCCGAACATCGCGCATTTTATGAATTATGTGGCTGAAAGTCTCTCATAAATGATCGGACAAAAAAATGGAACAGATCAGTCCCCATTGGATGACCATCTACCGCGACATACGCGGACGCATTCAACAAAAACAGCTGGGATCAGGTCGGCAGCTCCCCTCCCAATCTCAATTATCTGAGCAATATGGTGTGCCGCGTTATGCTGTTCGTCGTGCATTTGATCGATTGCGGGAAGAAAAACTAATTGATAGCTGGCAGGGACGTGGTGCTTATGTGCGCAGCCAGCCATTAATTTATGAAATAAACGAAAGAACGAAATTTGGTACAGACCTGCGACAAGTCGGCAGGCATGTTCAGATTGAAATTCTGTCTCTTCGACCTGCACAACGCGCACCAACTGAAATTACGCAAATGCTGGGTGCTTCACATCTTGATCTGATCGATGTTGGGGAGATGATCCATCATGTGGATGGAAGCCCCACTCTTATTGGCCGACATTATTTTAGCCCGCAAAAATTCCCGAATATATTGACGCATTTGCTTAAATCCAAGTCGGCCCCGCAAGCGTTGAGTAATTTTGGGGTAATAGATTATCGACGCGCAGAGACACGTGTGGAGAGCAGGCTACCGACCTCCTTTGAGGCTGAGCAGCTTAACATCGCTCCCTCACAACCCATTCTGCAATTGCGTGGACGCAATGTTGATGCGGACGATAACGTGGTGGAAGTGACCGAGATCATTGGACGTGGCGATTATATACAGTTGAAAATATAAAGCCTCATTGACCAAGCCGACTTCGCCAAATTTGTCACTTGGCGCGAAATTTTCAAGTTAATCATCGGGCGGGATGCAAGTGTCATCTCTGTGTCACGCATTCAGGTTGGTAGTGCCTGCGTAGGCCCGTGAAATTTATTCCTAAATTTATTCAATGATTTTACGAGCCGGAAAAATCCAATTGTCCAACTGCTGAAATGGAAGTTACCCCATGCTCAAGAAGATACTTACCACCCTTGCAATGACCGTCGCCTTTGCCGGTGTTGCTGAAGCAAAAGTTACAATTACCTGCCTGACAAATGCAGGGCATCTCACTCGCCAGCACGAACCCCTCGCAAAAGAGTTCAATGCAATGCAGGACGAGATCGAAGTTATATATGCAGCACCTGCGAAGAACTATTCAGATACGCATTTGAAACTGTTCCGTGGTTCTGCAACCAACACTTTGCCTGATTGCGCATTTGAAGCTTACAATCAGTTGCCTTCATTGGCTCGCGCACTTGTTAAACGCGGGCAGGTTGTCAATCTTGATGAGTTGATGGCTAAAGAAAGCGCAGACTGGAAAGACAAAAACTTTACCAGCCAAATGCTTGATCTGGGCCGCGTCGATGGCGTGCAATATGGCATGCCGTTCAACGCATCTGTGATCCAGTATTATTACAACGCCGATCTCTTTAGAAAAGCAGGTCTCGACCCTGATAAATTTCCAACCAGCTATGATGAGTTATTCGCTGCCGCTAAAAAGATCAACGCTCTTGGCGATGATATTATGCCAATGTTCCAGTATTTACTGGGCGGAGACGATTGGGGCTTTCAGACCTTGATCCTTCAACAAGGCGGGCGGATGATGTCCGATGATGGCCAGTCCATCGCCTTCAACGAAAATAATTACCATGTGAATGCCATGAAAATGGCTCGCCGTTTGGTAACCGAAGGTGGTGCCGTTGTTAATCAGAGCCGCAAAACCCAGTTCGCTGCTTTCACTGAAGGTCGCATGGGTATGTGGGCATTGTCACCAGCTGGTGCGCGCAATGCTGAAGAACGTGTTGGCGAAGCCTTTGATTTGCGTTCCGCAATTTTCCCGGTCTGGAATGACAAAATGGGCCGTCTGCCAACAGGCGGAAACGCTGCAATCATCACAGCAAAAGACCCGGCCAAAATTGCCGCCGCATGGGAATACCTCAAATTTGTAACCGGACCCAAAGGTCAGGAAATCACCGCAAAAATCACTGGTTACCTGCCTACCAATAAAGGCTCGCTGGCACCGGAATATTTGGGAAATTTTTACGCAAAAAACCCATATTACGCTACCCCGTCCAAACAGTATCAACGTGCTGGTGCATGGGCTGGCTATCCGGGTACACAATCGGAAAAAATCTGGCGTGATCAAAAATCAACCATCCGCGCAGTAATGCTGGGAAAGAAAACACCAGAAGAAGGCGCAGCAGATCTGGTAAAAATCGCCGAAAAACTAATGAAGCGATAGCGTTTAGTAGCAGAGTTGAGCGGCATGCCTTCGGGGGTGCCGCTCATTGTGTTTCTAACAGGAAATTTGGGGTGCAAAATGGCTAAACTCAGTCTTAAAAACATCAAGAAATCATTTGGTTCTACCGAGGTATTGAAGAATATATCGCTTGATGTGGAAGATGGTGAATTCATTTCGCTGGTCGGCCAATCGGGCTGTGGCAAGTCAACTTTATTGCGCATTATTGCCGGACTTGAAGCGCAGGATGCCGGTGACATTCTGATCGATGGCGCGCCGATGAACGGGAGAGAGCCGAAGGATCGAAATATCGCGATGGTATTTCAGGATTATGCGCTTTATCCCCATATGAGCGTTGGCGAAAATATGTCGATGCCCCTCATCATGGCGAGGCTTCCCATGCACGCACGCTTGCCGGGCATACGCCATTTTACACCCGCGCACCGCAGAGAAAAACCGGGCATTGATGCCGATGTCGAAAAGGTGGCCAAACAATTGCGCATTGAACATTTGTTGCAACGCAAGCCCGCCCAGCTTTCCGGCGGTCAACGCCAAAGGGTGGCGCTTGGTCGTGCACTCGTTCGCAATCCCAAGGTATTTTTAATGGATGAGCCCTTGTCCAATCTTGATGCGAAATTGCGGGTTGAGGTGCGCTCTGAAATTACGGAACTGCACGCAAGCTCCGGTCTGACATTCATCTATGTGACCCACGACCAGACCGAAGCAATGACCATGTCTGATCGGGTTGCACTGATGCAGGACGGAGCGTTTTTGCAGGTGGGTGCGCCCAATGATCTCTACGCCAATCCTGCCAATATCGACGTGGCAAAATTTATCGGCAGCCCCGAAATAAATATGATCAAGGGAGCCGTTACATCCGATCAGGTTTCAATTGGAAATGTTGCTTTACCCATAGCGCTTGATGCCCCCTTCAATGGAGCCGTACAGATCGGTATTCGACCGGAAGCAATTACCATCAACGGTGTGCCGGGACTGGCATTTGCCAACCAATCGGAACGCACAATTCAAATGTCATTCAATAAACGGTTGGTGGAAGACCTTGGGCCGGAGGTGCTGATCCATGGAGCCCTTGCAGTTGAACCCAACCGCAGCATTCGCATTCGTGCCCAGAAAAGCCAAAATTATGGCGAAAGAGAATTGTTTGCTTCAACCTCGCAACTTGATGTTCAGATTGATCCTTCTTCACTCTTGTTCTTCGACCCTTCCGGCAAGCGAATTTCGAGCAAATTAAAAATACCAACCCACAACAATCCGGTTGAACTGGTGGGAGCTGCTTAATGTCTGCCATGGCTTCCCTGATGCAGAGCAAGCAGACGCGCTTGGCTTATATGCTCGTTATGCCTGCAGCGGTTCTTATTTTGGTCATCTATATTCTGCCGATCATTATTGTTTTTTTCGTGAGCCTCACGGATTACTCGCTGGTCAGCGATTATTACGAATTCGTTGGTATGGAAAATTACGAGAAAATGTTTTCCGACGAGGCGTTTGGAAATGCTCTGGTCAACACACTGATTTATGCGGCGATATTTTTGCCTGCAGCATTCATTGTCAGTCTGGTTCTCGCAATCGCCATTCAGGAACAAAAACAATTCCGCTCCGTGCTGGAAGTGCTTTTTTTCCTGCCAGTCACCTCCACGCTTGCCGCTATGGCGATTGTTTGGGCTGCACTGATGGATAGCGGGCAGGGGGTGATCAACCATGTGATCGTTTCAATAGGTCTGGAAAAAATCAACTTTCTTGGCAGTGAAGATTTAGTCCTGTTTTCGCTGGCCATCATTTCTCTATGGAGCATTATCGGATTTAACATGGTGCTGTTTCTTGCTGGGCTGACTTCCATTCCACAAAACCTGTATGAGGCCGCCGCCATTGACGGAGCCAGTCACCCAATTGATAAATTTTTCCGCGTAACATGGCCAATGCTCGGGCCAACGACCATGTTTGTTGCGGTGACCACATCCATCACCGCTTTTAAACTTTTCGACACGGTCGCCATTGTTACCCAAGGCGGACCGGACCATGCCAGCGAGGTGTTCCTCTATCTGGCGTTTCTGGAAGGGTTTGAATATTTCAACATGGGATATTCCTCCGCCCTGTCTCTTTTCTTCCTCTGCATCATCTTCACTTTCGCGCTTGTTCAAGCGTTTTTTGCCGACCGTAACGTACAATATTGAGCCACCCAATGAGTGACATCGCAATAAGCTCCAGCCCCACAATTCCCCGATGGTTATCCCGGTTGAAACCAAAGTCGGTAGGCGGTGCCATCACGACCTGCATCTTGTTTCTGGGTGCATGGGTGATGGTTTTTCCTTTTATCTGGATGATTTCCTCCAGCGTGAAACCGACCGATGAGGTCTATGACAGCGATTTTACGATCATTCCCAAAACCTTCAAAGGTTTTGAGAATTATTATAATGTCATGTTTGAGCAGCCATATCTGATGTTTATCTTGAACAGCATGATCGTTTGCACGGGCATTTTGGCGGTGCAATTGCTGACCGCTATTCCCGCAGCTTATGCGCTGGCGAAACTAAAGTTTCGAGGTAGCACCATTTTGTTTGGAACGGTGATTGCGTGCCTTACTATTCCCATTAACGTCACCTCAATTCCGATCTATGTGGGGCTGGTTAAGGTCGGTCTGCTCGATACTTATATCTCGATGATGTTTCCGTTCTTCATCTCGGTCTTTGCTATCTTTTTATTCCGGCAGTTTTTCAAAGGCTTCCCAGATAGCATCATTCAGGCGGCACGGGTGGATGGTTTCAGCGAAATCGAAATTATCCTACGGCTCATATTACCGAGCGCCGTGCCGGCAATCGCTGCGTTTTCGGTGTTTTCATTCGTCGCTCACTGGAATGATCTTTATTGGCCGCTGATCGTTGTGCAGTCGCAGGACAAAATGACGGCCACCCTTTCCATTATGCAATACCAGTCAGATTTTGGCACTGATCACGGTCGGATATTTGCCTCGGCCACGGTGGTGACGATGCCCATGGTCATTGCTTTTTTATTCGCCCGCCGTCTGTTTATTCGCGGCATTACCATGACCGGAGTTAAAGGATGAGTTCTAAAATACACGCAGTAATCTTTGATATGGATGGCCTGCTACTTGATACCGAACGGGTTTATCTGGAGGGTCTGCGCCAAACACGGGCTGCATTTGACCTTGATTTGAATGATGAACTTTTCTTCAGCCTGATCGGTCTGGATCGGGAGAAAACAGAAATAAAACTTGCCGCCGGGCTAGAGGAACATGTGGACTTTGACGCTTTCAATAAAGAATGGCGCCAAAGAACTGAGGTGCTGTTTATGCAGCCAATACCGATCAAGCCGGGTGTGCACGATCTTTTAGATCGTCTGCAATCCCTGAAGATGCCCTATGCCATTGCGACTGCCACCAAGACAGAAAAAGCACAGCACCATCTAACGTTGACAGGCCTGATAGATTTATTCCCAATCGTAATTGGCGGGGATCAGGTTGAAAACGGAAAACCGGCCCCGGATATTTATTTAAAAGCAGCAGCGGCATTGAACATAGAGCCTCATCTTTGCGCAGCATTTGAAGATTCTGATACGGGCACGCGTGCGGCCGTGGCTGCAGGCACGCGCACTGTTCAAGTGCCAGATCTGATATCGCCCAGCCCGGAAGTTGTTGCCCTGAAACATCACATTGCCACTGATCTCATCTCCGGTGCCCGGCATTTGGGGCTGATGGAAATGGCGCATTCATAATCTCATCCGAAAGAAATACTGATGTTAAAATTTATTGTAATGGCCGATTTGCATATTGTTGCCGAAGGTAAATTATCCCATTCACTGGATACCAATGATCGGTTTGAACAGGCTATTGAATTTGTAAATTCCAATCATGGTGATGCAGATTTCGTGGTGATTGCCGGAGACCTTGCCGATCATGGGGAACGGGCTGCTTATGAGCGTTTCAAAAGCACTTTGGAAAAGTTGAAAATCAAATCATTTCTGACTTTGGGTAATCATGATCACCGCCCGACTTTTCTGGAAGTCTTTGGTGCTGAACAAGCCGATGATACGGGCAATGTGAACCACGTTATTGACGCAAACGGGCATCGTATAATTGTGCTTGATAGCTCTGATTCGGAAGCTGGTGGTGCCGGACATCTGGAACCGAGCCAGCTTGAATGGCTACAATCAAAACTTGATGAAGCAAAAGATATCCCGGTGATCATTATCCTTCATCACAACATCACGAAGTTTCATGTCCAGACCGATTTTATAATTCTTCAAGATAATCTTGCCTTTGCTGAAATTGTTTCATCCCACCCGGATATTCGCCAAGTGATATCAGGCCACGTCCATATGACCACCTCGGGTACATATAAAAGCATCCCGTTCTGCACCTTTGCCGGGTGCCATTATAGTATTGAGCCAACTCTTGAGACCTCTTCGGGACCAATCCCGGCACTTGTTGCTCGCCGCGAAGGTCCGGGCCAAATCGCGGTTATTCTTGCAGATGAAAACTCAACGGTAGTGCACATGGAAAATTTCATAGACCGCAATCTCGTTATGGCCTCGGAACTCTTCGGATGGGTTTCTGATAAATCCGCCTGACATACAACAAAATTAAAGCGGTCAATTTGGAATATCCAATGTACATCATATGCACTGGTTATTCTGCTGATATGATTGCGGGTTGCAAATAGAACAGTATTTACAAATCGCCAAGGTTCGCTTGAGTTCTAAGTAATACGGAAGAAAATACCGTTATTTCTTCATTTGGAGATTGCTTGATCTCAATCAGATCGAACACTCAACCAATCCTGCAAAATATGATGCGTCAAAAGGTAAAACCTCATCGTTGAAATCAAACCAAGCATTATGGAGAATGCGTCCACCGTCATCCGAACCGTTGCCAATCCAGGCATAACAACCGGGTTGACTCTCCAGCATGAAGGCAGAACCTTCAATAATCATTGTTTGCTGCGGCGATGTATTCACCTCCTTGAACACTGTTTTGCCCACTTGTTCAGCAATCTGCGTTGATGTTTTCTCATTCACAAGCGTTGGGTATTGGCGGGTGTAGCTGATTTCGCATTCCGCACCTGTAGAGGCACAAATGCCCTCAACAATCCTGCATAAACTTGGCTCGGCATTGGCACGAGCCTCAGGGTTGAACGCTTGTACAGTGCCGCGAATAGTCACCTCATTGGGAAGCATATTATAGGCGTCGCCGCCATGAATTTGCGTAGCACTTACAACCAAGGCATCAAGCGGATCGGTGTTGCGTGCTACAAGTTGCTGTAAGGCAATGATAATGTGTGACGCAGTTAAATCACATCGCAGCCTTTGTGAGGTTGCGCTGCATGCATCCCTTTTGATCGAACAGCAATATCAAAACCGTCTTCCGATGCCATCATCGGGCCGTCTTTAACAGCAAATGTACCAACATCCATTCCAGGCCAATTGTGAACCCCATAGATTTCATCGCAATGGAAACGCTCGAAGAGTCCTTCGCGGATCATGCGCGCTGCGCCGCCGTCTTCACCGCCCATTTTTCTGCCGGTTGAAATATAAAGATGATGCGGCCGGAGAAAATGTGCGTTTCTACCAGATACCGAGCCGCACCTAGCAACATGGTGGTATGGCCATCATGGCCACATGCATGCATGGCACCGGTGTTCGTTGGTTTGTGATCAAAGTCATTCATTTCAGTGATCGCAAGCGCATCCATATCAGCGCGCAAGTCAATGGAACGATCTTTTCCATTGTTGCCTTCAAGAACACCGACAATATGGGTTCCTCCTATGTCTTGCGTGACCTCGATTCCAAAAGAACGAGAGCTTCTCAGCAACAAAATTTGCGGTCTCAAATTCCTGGTAAGACAATTCGGGATGCTCATGCAGGTGCTGCCTCATTTCACCATGTCATCGTGGAATGAGGCAATTCTATTGTTTACGGGCACTAATTCTTCACCAAAGAGTTTTCAACAGCGGCTATGGCATCGATGCGCGCCGCTTCCAGGTGATTGATAAGGATTTTTTTGCTTTGCTTGCGTCTCCATCACGACAAGCCTGCAGTAATTTTTCGTACTTAATTACGGAATGCTTAATGCGTTCTTTGATAGATAGAGCTATGATTTCTGCACGTGATGCGCAGCGATTGAGCTTTTCAATCATCTCCATCAGCATATGGCGTCCGCAGGGTGCGTAGAGAGTTTGATGAAAACGCCAATTCAATTTTGAAAGCATCATCTCCGCTTGTGCGAAGTGAACTTTGGTCATCAACGGAACGGCATAACCAAGAGCGATGGGTTCTAGTGCCAAGCGCATGTCAAAACTCTGGATTAATCATGGCACTCTGGCACCACGATAATCTGACTGTGTGACCAGCCCTTCCTCGGAAAGGGTTTGCAATGCCTGTCTTAAAGGCGTTCTGCTTACCCTAAGCTTTGCTGACAACGCATCTTGCCTGATAGGCGCGCCTGCAGAGAGTTCCTGCGAAAGAATGAGTTCTCGCAAACCATTTGTTGCCGAGTCGACACTTATCTTTGAATTAAATTTCATTATTGGATACAATATTTAAATGATACTCGACGGATTCAAAGCTGCAAGGCAGGCCACATAAATGCAAGGGCTATCGTTCTGTCCACATAGCCTCCATTCAAACTTCGCAACGCACATCTTTGCTGAACGACAGCTTTGGCTTCAGCGCTGTCGAATTTGGTTGAACCGCCGAAAGACCGCTATGGCTGGATGCTGATTATTCACTTGCGATTGTGATAAGTTAAATCATCGTTTTGTGCCCATTGCTGCCGGGTCTTGATGGGATGCAAGTTGAATATTTTGTGATTTTGGTCGTCTTCGCTATTGACTCCAAAACGGAGTTTGGCAACCTGTGAAGCACAATGTCGGTGTGCACAGAAGTTCTATTGAATAGTGTCACATGGGCGTCATATGTTATTACAAACAGGAATCTGAAAAGGATATTTTATGATTGTCGTTGAATTCTCTTGACCTCGCTGATATCGAAAACATCTGCATCTGGCAAAATCTTCGCGAACACTTGGAATTTCTCTGCGGAAATATTTTGAAATGCACGCAGAAACTGGCGATAAATCAATGACATATAAAATTTCTGAATTGGCTGATCTTGGCTGGACTGCCTTCTATTCTTCACAACTCGATACAACTGATCTGGAGACGCATTTCCCCGTAAAAGTGGCAGAGGTTCATCGCAACAATTTACGTGTGGTAGGCACTTCTCTGGATTGCCTTGTTCCACCTTTCTACGATCCGGATGGTGACGATGAAGCACAAGCTACCGTTGGTGACTGGTTATTGCTTGATAGGGAAACCCTTCAACCGCAACGCCTGCTGGATCGAAAAAGCTTGTTCAAGCGGTTCGCACCGGGAACTGGTAGAAAAATTCAACTGATTGCAGCCAATATTGATACGCTTTTTATTGTGTCCTCATGTAATCAGGACTTTAATATAGCCCGACTGGAGCGATATCTGGCATTAGCGCTTGATGCCGACATCCTTGCAGTCATTGTCCTGACGAAGGCGGACCTAACTGATGTGCCGGAGGACTATGAAAGAGATGCGGCCAAATTGATCCAAAATCTGTCTGTGGTCGTACTGGATGCTCGAAATTCTGATGATGTAAAACGGCTCCTCCCTTGGTGTGGGAAGGGGCAAACTGTTGCCTTCGTTGGATCTTCAGGGGTTGGGAAATCCACCATTATCAATACCCTTACAGGTATGGAGCAGATTGCAACACAGGATGTTCGCGAAGATGATGCCAAAGGGCGCCACACCACAACGAGCCGTGAATTGCATCTCCTGCACACCGGAGGCTGGTTATTGGATACTCCGGGAATACGCGAACTCCAATTGACAGATGTGCAAGCGGGATTGGGCGAGGTTTTTGCCGATATTACAAAATTGGCTCAATCCTGCCGCTTTCGGGACTGTGCGCATGAAACGGAACCTGAGTGTGCGATACGCGCAGCTGTTGAGGCTGGTGAACTTGATGAAAACCGTCTGCAACGATGGAAAAAGCTAGTCGCAGAAGACGCCTACAATACGGAAAGCTTGATTGAGCGCCGCGCGAAGGACAAAACATTCGGAAAAATGATCAAGCGCGTCAAACAGGATACTCGGAAATAGGCGCGGTTCAGGGATGATTATGTACCCTATTTCATGGGACTGAGTCGGTCATATGGCAAAAGGTATGTCGATTTCTGCCATACGGGTAAAATTCCGGCTTTGGGTCAAAAGCAGCAGCTTTTCTATTGTTGAACTTCTCTTGTTTGAGGGTTTTGGTAGAATATCTCTCTAAAAAAACACCAAGCCCCACTCCGTTTCCTGAGCAGGGCCTGGCGTAATTATCTTCTTTTAAAACCTTAGAACTAGCCGCCTTCTTTCATGGTTTGTCGCAGGCCCATGTATAGGCTTACGCACATGGCCAGTAGCACTATGGTGAAGGGGAAGCCTGTGGAGACTGCCATGGCTTGTAGTGCCGTGAGTGCTCCTGATCCTCCTACCAGCAGCAAGGTGGCTGCTACCAAGCCTTCGAACGTGCACCAAAATACGCGTTGTGAGGCCGGGGCGTCGGTTTTGCCGCCTGCGGTTATGGTGTCGATTACCAAGGAACCTGAATCCGACGAGGTGACGAAGAACACCAAAACCAGCACGATGCCGATGAAGGATGTTATCGAGGCAAACGGTAAAGGTTTCAGCATTTCGAACAGTTTTAGTTCGAGTGCTGCGTCTTTTACCGGGGCTGCCGCATCTGCCATTACCTGCGAGATGGCTATGCCGCCGAAGGTGCCCATCCACAATACGCTGACCAAAGTCGGGATGACGATGACGCAGAATATGAATTCGCGTATGGTGCGGCCTCGCGATACCCTTGCGATGAACATGCCGACAAATGGCGACCATGAAATCCACCACGCCCAATAAAACGACGTCCAGCCTTGGGAGAAGTTCGAGTCTTCACGGCCAAATGGCATGGAGAGCGGAACGATCTGTTTGACGTAAGCTACGCCTCCCGAGAAGATGGTATCAAAAATTATGGCGGTTGGGCCGACCGCTATCACGAATACCAGCAGCAGGGCCGCGAGGGCGATGTTGATTTCTGAAAGCACTTTCACGCCGCCATCAAGGCCGCGCAAAACGGACATGAGTGCGAGTGCAGTAATAACTGCGATCAATATGACTTTCGCGCCGCCGCCTGTGCTCCAGCCGAACAAAAAGTTCATACCGGCAAGCGCCTGTTCTGTTCCGAAACCGAGCGATGTTGCCAGTCCGAACAGGGTGGCAAATACCGCCAGAATGTCGATGACGTGTCCCCACCAACCCCATATGCGTTCGCCCAGTAACGGGTAGAATGCGGAGCGTAGGGTGAGCGGCAGGCCGCGATTGAAGCTGAAAAATGCCAACGCCAGTGCAACGACTGCGTAGATTGCCCATGGGTGTAGTGCCCAGTGGAAAATGGTTGCTGCCATGGCGAGATCGCGTGAGGCGATTGCGTCACCTGCTGCGGCGCCCAAGGGTGCCCAATCGGTTCGCATGGCGCCATCGAGCGCCGTGCCGCCCATGGATGATGCGAAATGCGACATGGGTTCTGATACGCCGAAGAACATCAGGCCGATGCCCATGCCCGCCGCAAACAGCATGGCGAACCAGCCCATATAACCATAATCGGGTTTTGCGTCTTTGCCGCCGAGACGGATTTTGCCCATGGGGGTGACCATGAGAAAGATGCAGAATATCACGAAGATATTTGCAGCACTCAGGAAAAACCAGTCAAAGGTGGATGTTAAAAAGGGTCGTAACCAGCCAAAGAATTCTGTCGCGCCTTCTTGGAACATCAAAGTGACGAGCACGAAGGCAACGATGGATAAAGCTGAAATTAAGAATACGGGGTTGTGAATATCAAGCCCGAACGGGGTGATATTGTCTTGCCCAAGTTTATAGTCTGTCTTGATTGGTGTCGGCGCTTTCTCCGCCGGAATGCTAGAATTGTCAGTCATGTCATTGTCCTCTCAATAACATTTTGTCCGCGCCAATTTCCTCGGCATCTCCCATTTCTTGGCCGTCCCTATGGGTCTCCCTACGGCATGTAAAGCGTAGCACCGCAGCGCTTAAGGCATAAAACACAACCGCCATGTACATGTCTGAATACGACGTTTCTACTGGAAGTATAGTTGAAAAATGGGCTTCGTGATATGGAAGTTGAAATTCCGATTGCTCAGACTCAAGTAAGCCGCAGATAGTTTGAAGCGCTAAAGAAGGGGCTCTCAATGGAGCATCACCTTACGGAGACCGTCACGGTATGGGTAATGAGTTACAGGCTAAGCCCGTCGAAATTTGTCGTTCAATGTTCAACCTTCAGTTTTTACAAAGCATATTCTTTGGAACGTCGGAGTGGCTTTTGCCTTCATGCATATCGCTGACATGAAGGCCGACTAAATTGGCAAACGTCTTCGTATGTTTCGGACGATGTCTGAATGATGGCAAACTTTCTGCCGTGATCAAGAATGCGCTGGATCGGCAGTTTAATGCCGGCGCCCCCGATCGCTTCTGGGTTATTGATATCGCGTACATAAAAACCTATGAAGGATTCGCGTATCTAGCGGTTGTTATCGATTTGTACTCTCGACGTGTTGTGGGATGGGCCATGCAAAGTCGCCAAACCACGGAACTTGTCATACAAGCATTATTGATGGCGGTATGGTGTAGAAAACCGAAAAGTAAGGTCTTGATACACTCGGACCAAGGATCACAATTCACCAGCATTGAATGGTTTTTGTTTCTAAAACATCAAAACTTGGAATACAGCCCTCTCAGCGATGCCATGCATCGCTTTCCGGGTGATACATGAGCAGGCGCGGAAACTGCCATCCCTCTCAGCAATGCAAGCATTGCCTGCCGGGCAGAGGATAACGCAGTTGCGGAGAGTTTCTTCAATCTACTGAAGCGTGAACGCATCCGTCGGAGATTGTACAAAACCAGAGATGAAACGCGTCAGGATATGTTCGAATACATCGAAATGTTTTACAATCCAAAACGCAAGCATGTTAGAAATGGCATGTTGTCGCCAATCGAATTTGAAAAACAACAGAAACTGAACCGACAAGGTGTCTAGAAAACTAGGGGCTGTTTAGGGTTGCAAATTTCGTCATAATTCGGAATTTAGACAAGGTTGCGAAATTCAAAATGCTGGCTATTTTGTCTGTTTGATACCATTTTCTAAGTTATCTTGCTGCTTTCATGGGAAGGTAGTCAAAGCCACGAAAGCGGGCCCGCCTGGCGCGTTTGATGGTACCGTCCACATGCAAATTTGGAAATTTTTCAAAAATCTTGGAAAGAGCAATGCGCCCCTCAATTCGGGCAACGGTTAGGCCTGCACAGAGGTGAGGGCCACCGGCAAACGCAAAATGAGTGAAACGTCCTCGATCAAGAATGAAATTGTCAGGCTGATCAAAGACGTCTGGGTCTCTGTTTGCAGCTCCGATACACAAGGTGACGGGCGTCCCTTTTGGAAAGGTCTGGCCATCAATTTCAAATTCCACCACCGCACGGCGATTGCCGAGCTGGTTTGGACTTTCCAGACGCAATATCTCCTCTACCGCCTTTCCCCATAGAGAGGGATCGTCGTTCAATTCGCGGATGACTTCTGGCAATCGGGACAGAGTAAGCAGACCACTAGAAATTAAATTGGTCGTGGTTTCGTGCCCGGCGTTCAGAAGAAAAATGCAGTTTTGCAGCAATTCGTGGTGCAACAGACCGTCATTACCTTCGACAACGCGGATAAGTCGGGCAAGCAAATCGTCATCATCATCGTTCATTTCAATTTTTCGCCGCGCAACAATTTCCTCCAGATATTGTAAGAATTCAGAAACGGCTTCGTTGCCCTTTATAAATTGTTCGTCAGAAATTTTTGGTTCTAGTGCCCCCAAAATCAACAACGACCAATTGCGCAAAGGATCACGTTCATCTTCTGGTACTGACAACATATCGCCAATCACACGAATTGGCAGCAATGATGCATAATCGTCTACTGCATCAAAAACATCGCCCTCATTAATCCCGGTCAAGATTTCATCTACGTAGTTTTCAATTTGCGGTCCTAGAGGTTTTAGTGCTCGCGGAGCAAGGGCACCAACGATGGTTTTTCTAACCCTCGTATGAAGGGGAGCATCATTGAAAACCAGAGTGCTGGTGTGGTGATCAAAGAGAGGGCTGTCGCCAAACTTCGGTTTGAAGTCAATATTCTTGTCTGAAGAAAAAATGGCGGTATCTTTGTAGACACGGTCTAAATCCTTAAAACGCGTCAAAAATATTCCACCCTCATCAGGCAAATGGAACACTGGCTGTTCGCGTCGTGCCATATGATAGGTCGGAAACGGATTGTCATAGAAAGAAGTGGGCAAGTCGCGAAGATCAAAGGACTTCAGAATTGTCTCTGGGGCGGTTTCAATATTAGTATATTTGTTTAACATTTTCCCGTTCTCATAACTTTCTAACTGTAGGTTTTTGACTCGTTTCCAATTCCCGAGATAGAGCATCCAAATTATTTTCAGGCAATTTTGCCAAAATGGATGTGACCAGTTTGCGGCATTCCCTACCAGCCCAGCTATCTGGGAAGAAAGCATCAGCGGCCTCAGGGTGACGCAACAAAAGCCGGCGCCAGTTATGAATAATCAATATCCGTATAATTGCCGCTTCCAATCGATTTGGTTGCGACTGACTAAGGAGCTTTTCAGATATTTTGGTCAATGAAAGCTGAAACTGTTCATAAGCTGATAGCAGCGCATTGGGTAAAATTTTCTGCTTTACCCACTCAGGGGCATTGAGGTCCGTAAATTGAATTACAAACGCTCCAGAAGGGGTTTGCTTTGCCAGTCCCGTTCCCAAGAAGGTGTTTGGAACAATTTCAATTTGATTGGGATCTCTTTGCCCAAAATCCTTCCCCGGTTCCTGCAACAAAAGATGCCAGTCTTTGCCACTGTTTTGGTCCAGCGCTTGAACGCTTGCATATATTCTTGGGCGTGCAGCTTCGGATTCAGCATAGCCCTTTGCAGAGAGGCGGTACTGGCTGACACGGCCTTCCTTGCGACTTTCAATCCAGTTATCTTTGCGCAAACGGTGGATGGCTACCCGCATCGCTTCGGGGCGAATACCGATCTTTTCCATAATCATTGAAAGGAGAGGGCCGCTGATCTCATCGCCCTGATTCTTCGTGAGGTCACCAAAAATGGTGACGATCACCGACCAGACTTTTGTCTGCTCGCGATGTGCCAAAGCCGATATTGTATAGTCAACCAAACGCAATTCATCACCTGTCATATGAGTGTTATAAAGAGCCATTGGCCGTATCGCTACTAAATATGAACATCGATGAAATGAGTACCCATTCTAATAGGCGACCATTGTCAATAATTCGTATTCCGCAACCATCTCGCTGTTCTGATTAGTTAGCGTGACATGCCAGAGTACTTCGCCATATTCATCATTTCGTCTGGTTTTCTTCTTCACGGTAAGGCGTACCTGAATACTGTCTCCGGGCACGACCGGTTTCATGAAACGAAGATTGTTAAGCCCGGTATTTGCCAAAATCGGCCCGGGATTTGGTTCGACAAACAATCCGGCAGCAAAGGATAACAACAAATACCCATGGGCCACACGGCCCGGGAAGAATGGATTTGCAGCGGCGGCCTCGTCATCCATATGCGCGTAGAAGTTATCGCCGGTAAATTCGGCAAAATGCTTGATATCGGAATCCAGAATTTCGCGAGGGTTGGTGTGAATGGTTTCGCCGATCCGCAATTCGTCAAATCGTTTGGTAAAGGGGTGATCGCTTGTCTGAATTTCTGTAGCCCCCGGCACCCATTGATCGCTAATTGCTGTCAATATGTCCGGGCTACCCTGAATTGCCGTGCGCTGCATGTAGTGCATAACACCTCGAATGCCGCCTAGTTCTTCACCGCCTCCAGCACGGCCCGGACCGCCATGAACCATATGCGGCAAGGGAGAACCGTGCCCGGTGCTTTCTTTCATGGATGTGGCATTGTTAAAATATAGCCGGCCATGGAAGGAGGCTGCTCCCAACACCACTTGTTTTGCAACATCAACGTCATTGGTGATAACCGAGGCTACAAGGCTGCCTCCGCCCTTGTTTGCGAGCGTAATTGCGTGATCAAGATCGCGATATCCCATAATTGTGGAAACGGGGCCAAAAGCCTCTATTGTGTGGATGTTTATTGCTTTGTCCGGGTTGGAGCAATGGAACAACATTGGCGGCACAAACGCACCTTTTTCAGCATCTGCTCCGTTAATTTCGAAACTATCCGGATCACCAAATACCCGGGAAGCTTCCTCGGCAATGGCTGCAACTTTTTCAAGTACGTCGCGTTTTTGTTCGGCAGAAACAAGCGCGCCCATACGGGTGTCTTTTAGTTTTGGATCGCCAATCGTTGTTTTGCTCAATCGGCCGGAGACGGCCTCAATTACCGCTTCGACATGATGTTCTGGTGCAATGATCCGGCGAATTGCTGTGCATTTTTGACCCGCTTTCGTGGTCATTTCACGGGCGACTTCTTTGACGAAAAGATCGAACTCTTCTGTTCCTGGGTTTACATCAGGCCCAAGGATTGAAGCATTCAGGCTGTCCTGTTCTGCCGTAAATCTGACGGAATTTTTCAAGATATTTGGATTGGAGCGCAGCTTTAGAGCTGTATCGGCAGAGCCGGTAAAGGCAACCACATCTTGCCCCGTCATCCGGTCCAGCATGTCGCCCAGACCTCCAGCAACCAATTGCAATGCACCGTTTGGCAGAATATCGCTTTCAATCATTAAGCGCACGCACAGTTCTGTCACATAGCAAGTGGTCGTAGCAGGTTTTACAATGGCTGGAACACCGGCCAACAGGGTAGGGGCCAGCTTTTCCAGCATTCCCCAGACCGGGAAATTGAAGGCATTAATGTGCACCGCCACCCCTTGCAGCGGTGTTGCAATATGCTGGCCAAGAAAACTGCCTTTACGCGATAATTTCTCGATATCGCCGTCCAGATAGATTTTTGAATCCGGTAGTTCCCGCCGACCCTTTGAGGCGTAAACAAGCAACGTTCCGATACCGCCATCAATATCAATTAGATTGTCATTTTGGGTGGTGCCGGTATTAAAGGACAACTCGTAAAGCATCTGTTTATGCTGTTCCAGATGTAGCGCTAACGCCTTTAACATGCGCGCACGATCATGAAAGGTCATGTCTCGCAATGCCTGCCCACCAAGTGTTTTTGCATGATCGAGCATGGCCTGCACATCCAGAGAATTATTGCCTGCCCGCGCGATCGCTTCGCCGGTAACGGCGCTAAAAATTGTTCTGGCATCGTTGCCCGGAGGCACCCACGACCCTGCCGCAAAACTGCTAATGTCCTGAATTGTCATGCAATGTCCTAACTTGAATGAGACTAATAAATGTTTGATCGATTACGCTAATCGACTAGCTGATGTCACGAAGCAGAGTATTGATTTTTAACCAGAAAGAGTTCTATTCAAAAGCAGGTGTGACGGATTTTTTGTAACATAATTTTCAATGGTTTTATAATTGACCAACTAGTCGGTCTATGTAAATACTCTAACTGAAATTTTGTTCAGGGAGGACAATTTGATGAGTTCCATAGTTGTGGTTACCCACGAAAATTGGTGTGAAATTACACTAAACCGCCCGGAGAGATTGAACAGTTTCAACGATGAAATGCATTTGTCTTTACGCAAAATTTTCGAGAATGCGCGTGATGAAGGTATGCGCGCTATCCTTTTAACGGGGGCTGGGCGCGGTTTTTGTGCCGGGCAGGATCTTGGCGATCGCGATCCAGAAAAAATGGATGCAAAACCGGATTTAAGCCAAACCATTGAAACATTCTATAACCCGCTAATACGCTTGATCCGGTCATTGGAATTTCCTGTGATTTGCGCCGTCAACGGAGTTGCGGCTGGCGCGGGGGTGAACATTGCCCTTGCCTGCGATATTGTGTTGGCAGCAGAAGGTGCCAAATTCATTCAGTCATTTGCCAAAGTGGGATTGGTGCCTGATGCTGGAGGTAGTTGGTCGCTACCTCATTTGATTGGTGAGGCGCGTGCCAAGGCAATTGCGCTCACTGCAGAACCGGTTTTAGCTGCACAAGCCCAGCAATGGGGAATGATATGGAAAGCAGTTCCGGGCGAGACGCTTATGGAAGAAGCGCGTGAACTAACCAAAAATCTGGCCAATGGGCCTACGGTCGGGCTGGGCCTGACTAAGCAGGCAATTCAGGCCGCCGCCACCAATTCACTTGATGAGCAATTGGATATGGAAGCTAAATTACAGAAAATTTGCGGTGAGACACCAGACTATGCTGAAGGCGTTGCTGCGTTTTTGGGTAAGCGTAAGGCCAATTTTACAGGGGTTAAATCATGATAATGTCAGCTGATGAGCGCGCACGCACGGCCGCGGAAGCCATGTGGAAGGGCGATAATGCTTCTGCATGGATGGGATTTGAACTTGGCGACGTTAGCGAGGGGCGAGCAAGCATGTCTTTGACCGTGCAAGCTCACCATGCCAACGGCCACGGCACGTGCCATGGCGGAGTTACTTTTGCCCTTGCTGACAGCGCCTTTGCTTTTGCCTGTAACAGCCGTAATCAGGTTACCGTGGCACAGCATAATTCAATCACTTATCTGGCGCCGGGACGTGTTGGGGATCATCTAACCGCAGAAGCATCAGAGCGGAATCTGACCGGGCGCAGTGGCATTTATGACGTTGTTGTGCGAAATCAGGATGGCATCGTTATTGCGGAATTTCGCGGACTGTCGCGTTCCATCGGCGGAACGCTCTTTGATGAAGCCCCGACAGAATAAATCCTTAGAGGAATGGTACAATGAAAGACCTGACACCAAAAAAATCTGAGCTTGCCCCTATCGAGATAGCATCACGCGACGAAATTTCCGCGCTGCAGCTTGAGCGTATGAAATGGTCAGTGCGTCATGCCTATGACAACGTACCGATGTATCGCAAGCGGTTTGATGAACATGGTGTCCATCCTGACGATCTGAAAAGCTTGAAGGATCTGGCAAAGTTTCCCTTCACGGTGAAAACTGATCTTCGGGATAATTATCCCTTTGGTCTGTTTGCTGTGCCGCGTGAACAAATCATGCGATTGCACGCTTCTTCCGGCACCACGGGTAAAGCGACGGTGGTGGGGTACACAAAAAAGGATATCGATATCTTTGCCGATATGGTAGCGCGTTCCCTGCGGGCGGCTGGCGTTCGGCCCGGCGAAATGGTGCACAACGCTTATGGTTATGGATTATTTACCGGTGGCTTGGGCGCGCATTACGGGATTGAACGACTGGGGGCAACGGTTGTGCCGGTATCGGGTGGTATGACCGCAAGGCAGGTGACTTTGATCAATGATTTTAAACCTGAGGCGATCATGGTGACGCCTTCCTATATGCTCAATATTCTAGAGCAATTTCATAAAGAAGGTTTGGACCCGCGCGCATCATCGCTTCAGGTCGGAATTTTTGGGGCTGAGCCATGGACTAACGCCATGCGTCAGGAAATTGAACAGGCGTTCGATATGCATGCGGTTGATATTTATGGCCTGTCAGAAATTATGGGCCCGGGCGTTGCCAGTGAATGCGTTGAGACCAAGGATGGTTTGCATATTTGGGAAGACCATTTTTATCCCGAGATCATCAACCCTGAAACCGGGGAACCTGTTGAAGACGGAGAAATGGGCGAATTGGTCTTTACCACGCTCACCAAAGAAGGCATGCCGATGATCCGCTATCGTACCCGCGATCTTAGTCGATTGCTTCCAGGTACTGCGCGTAGCATGCGGCGGATGGAGAAAATAACAGGGCGCACGGACGACATGATCATATTGCGCGGCGTCAATGTGTTCCCCACACAAATCGAAGAGCAAATACTGGCAATCAAGGAACTCTCCGCACACTTCCAAATCGAACTTTATCGATCAGGCAGGATGGATGCGATGCGGGTTCATGTGGAAGCAACCCGGGATGCAGCAGATGATGCAAGCCGCGAAGTTGCGGCAAAAACATTAGCCAAAAGCATCAAAGATCTGGTAGGCGTTTCCGCAGATGTGGTGGTTGGTAGCCCTGATACAATAGCGCGATCACAAGGCAAGGCGATCCGCGTTGTGGATAACCGACCCGCCGAACGCTAGATCGTTTCCGTCTTTGACGGACTCAATATAGGTTTATTTGCTCTCACGACGATCCTCGTTTCACTCGGGCCTGCGAGGCGCGGCGCAGCTAGCGCCGGGTGGCTCTTCGCCACCTAAACTATCAAATGCTTCAAGCTAACCAAGACAGATTCTGATCACTGGTCGTAGTCGACCACCACCACTTTACTCCTTGGGAGAGATTGACAGGTGAGCACGTAGCCTTGCTCTACCTCGTAATCCTCCAGCGCATGGTTGTTCATCATTTCCACTTCGCCTTCGATGATTTTTGCGCGGCATGTGGAGCACACGCCCGCCTGACAGGCGAAGGGTACGTCCATCTGATTGGCCCGTGCAGCTTCAAGTACGGTACTGCTCATAGACATGGTGAAATTTCTTGTGGTGCCATCCAGCGTGATTGTCGCTTCCACTTGTTCACCGGCTTTGGTGTCGCCAATAGTATCGGCTTTTTGTGCCGCGCGTCCGGGTTGATTGCTGCCGAATAGTTCGAACTTGATTTGCTCTTTGCTCAAACCCTGATCTTTCAACGCGTCAACGATTGCCAACATCATTGGTTCCGGGCCGCAGATAAAAGCGGTGTCGACGCTTTTGATATCAATCCAGAGTTTGAATAGTTCGCCGCATTTTTTTGCGTCTATAAGCCCGGTGAAAAGTTCGCTTTCCTCTGCATTATGTTCAAGGATATGAACGATGCTCAGGCGACCCATATAGCGATTTTTTAAATCTTCCAACTCCTCATGGAACATGATGGTGTTGACTGCGCGGTTTGCATAAACCAGCGTGAAAGAGGAATGGGGTTCCTGCGCCAGAGTGGTTTTGATGATCGACAGAACTGGCGTGATACCTGATCCACCGGCAAATCCGAGATGGTTTTTGGCGCTGTTCGGTTCAATTGGAGTATGGAAATTTCCCATGGGTGGCATGGCTTCCAGCGTATCGCCGACTTTGATTTCTGTGTTGGCCCAGGTGGAAAACGCACCGCCATCCACACGCTTGATGCCCACTTGCAACATGCCCTCATCCTTGCCCGCGCAAATGGAATAAGAACGGCGCAATTCTTCGCCGTCAAAATCGTGACGGAAAGTTAGATACTGTCCGGCAAGAAAATCAAATGCATCTTTATCATCCGGTGCAGGAGCAAGGGTAACCACCACTGCATCACGGATAGTTTTTGAAATGTTGGTAACAGTCAGCGAATGAAATCTGGGCATAGGGTCCTCATCAGATACATTTGAAATAATCGAAGGGTTCAAGGCATTCGGTACAACGCCAAAGTGCTTTGCAGGGGGTCGAGCCGAACTGGCTGACCTTTTCAAGGCTGGTGCCGCTGCAATTGGGACATCGGGCAGGGCCACCTGCGGCCTGCGGCGGGGCGATGCCGTAATCTTCCAGCTTGGCGCGGCCTTTTTCCGATAGCCAGTCCGTACTCCAAGCGGGTGAAATTTGCTGCTTCAGGACGATTTTATCCAAGCCCTTTTCGTGCAGCGCTGTTTCTATATCCATAGCGATAACAGAGGTTGCGGGGCAACCGGAATAGGTCGGGGTGATAGCGATGTTGAGCGTGTCATCCTCCCAGTGGATATCGCGCACAATGCCCAGATCGACGACGGAAATCACCGGAATTTCCGGGTCTGGTACGGCGTCCAGCCAGTCGCGGATTTGATCGGGGGAAGGGCGCATTTTTGACCTACCAGTTTGCGCCGGGATAGGCGCGTTGCAGCCATTGCATCTGGGTCAGGATGTGGCCGAGATGTTCGCTGTGTTGCTTGCCGGTCCTGCCACCCTTATGAGCAAATGGATCATCTGGAATGGTTAGCGTTGCTTCGCTCAGAACCCGACCGACCAATGCGTCATACTCTTCGCGCAGGCTGGCTGGGTCGGGTGCAATGCCCCGTTTGACCATTTCAGCATCAATGTCATCACTCATGAACATCTCGCCCACATAGGGCCATAGATGTTGGAGTGCTGCTTGCATGCGCTCGTGGCTTTCCTCTGTGCCATCGCCAAGACCGACGACGGTGCCTGCCGAGCGCTCCACATGATAGGCAACTTCCTTGCTGGCTTTTTCTGCAATGTCGGCCACGCGTTTTTCGGAACTGGACATCAGTCGTCCCAGCATGATTGATTGCCATGCATCGAATAAAAACTGCCGCATCAAGGTCTGTCCGAAATCGCCATTTGGTAATTCGACCAGCAAAATACTACGGAAATCCCAGACATCGCGCAGGAAGGCAAGATCGTCTGCACTGCGTCCCTTGCCTTCAACTTCACCGGCAAGACCCAACCAGAATTGAGTTTGGCCGATCAGATCAAGCGCGGTATTGGCAAGCGCAATATCTTCTTCCAGAACCGGCGAGTGACCGCACCATTCAGAGACGCGGTGACCGAGCACAAGCGTGTTATCGCCCATGCGCAAAAGAAACTGGAATAGAGCTTCGTCCTGTTTCGGCATTACATTGCCCCTACATCGTCGGGAATGTCGAAGAAACTTGGGTGGCGATAAACTTTGGCATTTGAAGGCTCGTAGAGCGGGCCTTTATCGCTGGGTGCGGAGGCCGAAATGTGTTCGGCTTCCACCACCCAGATCGAGACGCCTTCATTGCGGCGAGTGTAGACGTCGCGTGCGTTTTTGATGGCCATTTCTGCATCCGGCGCGTGCAGGCTGCCGAAATGACGATGGCTGGTGCCGTGTTTTCCACGGATAAAAACTTCCCAAAGGGGCCATTCATTTTTCATGATCGGGTTCTCCTCAAATCGTGTGATTATTCGGCAGCAATTTTCGCTGCGGCTTTTTTGGCGGCGTGGGCCATTAGTCCGTCGCGGACCCATGCGCCATCATTCCATGCTTTGTTGCGGGCGTTTAGCCGTTCGGTATTACAGGGGCCATTGCCACGAAGCACATCGTTGAATTCCGACCAATCGGGCTGGCTGAATTCGTAATGTCCAGTCTCTTCATCGAGTCGCAAATTATCGTCGGGTATGGTGAGGCCGAGATATTCAGCCTGCGGCACGGTCTGGTCTACAAACCTTTGCCGAAGCCCGTCATTGCTGTCGATCTTAATTTTCCACGCCATGGACTGGGCGGAGTGAACGCTGTTCTTGTCCGAGGGGCCGAACATCATCAGCGATGGATACCAGAGCCGGTTGAGCGCGTCCTGCGCCATGGCCTTTTGTGCTGGTGTGCCATTGGCCATCTTCATCATGATGTCGTAGCCCTGACGCTGATGGAAACTCTCTTCCTTGCAAACGCGGATCATGGCGCGGCTATAGGGACCAAATGACGTGCGCTGCAATGGCACCTGATTCATGATCGCTGCACCATCGACCAGCCAACCTACTGCGCCCATATCGGCCCATGTCAGGGTTGGGTAATTGAAGATCGAGGAATATTTCATCCGGCCGCTCAATAACTGTTCGGTCAGATCATCACGGCTAACGCCGAGGGTTTCTGCGGCACAATAAAGATAAAGACCATGGCCGGCTTCGTCCTGCACCTTGGCAAGAAGAATGGCCTTGCGCTCCAGAGTTGGCGCGCGGGTGATCCAATTACCTTCTGGTAATTGTCCGACGACCTCTGAGTGAGCGTGCTGGCCAATTTGTCTGATCAGAGTTTTACGATAATCATCGGGCATCCAGTCCTTGGGCTCGATCTTTTCGCCTGCATCAATCCGAGCCTGAAACGCACGTTCTTTTTCGCTCATCTCCTCTGGAGATTTAACGCTCTTACCAGTAGATTCTACTACTTGTGCATACATTTGGGTTATCTCCTCAGATTATTCCAATGACCGTGGGATGCCACTGCAAGGGGCGACACGCTTGGTCCATGCCGACCGCATTAATGCCAGACCATTTGGTCAACGATACGCTAAGTCTGATGGCAACGCAACAAAATGTTACATAAATTTTTATAATTGAAAAAACGGTAACATATTGATTTCTGACTTGTATGACATCAGTGTAGTCTTTGTGTTGATGCGAAACAAAGTGAAATATCGACGTTCGATGTTGTAGGGAAAGCTATCAAAAACAGTCATGTATTAAAAATATCTTGCATAGACCAACCGAATGGTCAATGATTGGAAATTCGAGTTATTTATCAAACAGAGAACTTCCTGGGAGGGACAACTGATGAAACGTTTTCTAGCTGCAACGACTATTCTTGCGACTTTATGCGCACCGGCAATCGCTGAAATAAAAATTGGTGCCACTTTGGCCATTACTGGCCCAGCCTCATTTTTAGGCGATCCTGAGGCAAAAAGCCTGAAAATGGTAGTCGACCAAGTGAACAAGGCTGGCGGTATAAACGGGGAAATGATCAAGCTCATTATCTATGATGATGGCGCAAACCCAAACAAAGCCCGCACCTTTGCTATACGTCTAATTGAAGAAGACGAAGTAGTTGCCGTGGTTGGTGCCAGCACATCGGGCACAACAATGGCCCTGATACCTCTATTTGAAGAAGCTGAAATTCCATTCGTTTCTCTGGGCGGTGCCATCGCGATCATTGATCCGGTGAAATCATATGTCTTTAAAACTCCGCATACAGACAGAATGGCATGCAGCAAAATTTTTGAAGACATCGCAGCACGCGGCATGAAAAAAGTAGGCATGATTTCAGGCACAGGCGGCTTTGGCGCATCCATGCGCAAACAATGTCTCGAAATTGCAACAGCAACAGGGATTGAAGTTGTTGCCGATGAAACATATGGCCCAAAAGATGCCGATATGACACCGCAGCTAACCAATATACGCAACGCTGAAGGTATTCAGGCCATCATAAATCCAGGCTTTGGCCAAGGCCCGGCAGTGGTGACCCGCAACTACGCGCAACTTGGTATTGAGTTGCCATTCTATCAAAGTCATGGGGTTGCTTCTAACAGCTATATTGAGCTGGCAGGCAAAGCATCGGAAGGCGTTAGATTACCTGCAACTGCTCTATTGATCCCCGATCTAATGGCCGCTGACGATCCTCAAAAAGAAGTCGTTTTAAACTATATATCTTCGTACACAGAGATGACTGGTGAACCGGTTTCAACCTTTGGTGGCTATGCCTATGATGGGTTGCGTCTTGTGTTGGAAGCAATCAGAGCCAAAGGTTCGAGCAAACCAAAAGATATCCGCGATGGGCTTGAAGAAATTCAGGGTTTTGCCGGAGTGACCGGAGTTTTTAACTTCAGTGCGACGGACCATTTGGGGCTGGACCTTTCAGCATTCAGAATGCTTGAAATTCGTGATGGTGGCTGGACCCCAGCCAAATAGATATCAAATAGATATTTTGATCTGTAAAGGCTAAACGATGTCAGAATTTGTTCAATTCTGCTTCTCAGGACTGACGGTTGGCGCAATATACGCCTCCGTCGCTCTTGGGTTTACGCTAATCTACAATGCTTCCGGCGTCATAAATTTTTCTCAGGGAGAATTTGTGGTGATCGGCGGCATGACGACTGCGGTTCTAATTGCTTCCGGCGTGCCTATTTGGTTGGCGGCCCCCATTGCCATAATTGCCGCTGTCATCGCAGGAATGACACTTTATAAACTTGCTATTGAACCAGCGCGAGGCGCGCCGCTGGTGACGCTCATTATCATCACCATCGGAGCAAGTATATTCCTTCGCGGCCTGATGCAAACCGTTTTCGACAAACAGATTCACCGCTATGAAGGCTTTTCCGGTGAGCAATCCATCGCCATATTTGGTGCAGCATTGCTGCCCCAGAGCATCTGGATATTGGGTGGCTCTCTCGTTGTTTTTGTTTTGCTGGTATGGTTCCTGAGCCGAACCAAAGCGGGTAACGCAATTCGTGCCACGTCATCCGATATTCTGGCGGCCAAGCTGGCAGGAATTAACACCAATTCGACCATGATGCTGGCATTCGCGCTTTCTGCTGCAACGGGCGCGCTGGCCGGTGTTTTGGCAACGCCTGTTACATTCACCAGCTATGATGCAGGGGTGTTGATGGCGCTCAAGGGGTTTGCAGCTATGATGCTGGGAGGTGTCGGATCGCCAGCCGGGGCGCTGATTGGCGGTATTTTAATCGGCCTGATTGAAGCCTTTACCGCTGGATATATCTCGTCTGACTATAAGGACGCCGCAGCGTTTTTGGTGATTTTTCTGGTGCTGTTTTTCATGCCCGGTGGACTGTTTGGAATGGTCCGGGTGGAGCGTGTTTGAATGAGCCCTGTATTACGTGCCTTTTTGATCATTTCAGCGTTGCTCCTGCTAGCACCTTTGCTGTTTCCTTCGGTCTATTATTACCGCATTGGCGTGCTGGTATTAATCAACACGCTTTCAGTCACGGGGATGGTTGTTCTGCTCGGCTATGTCGGTCTGGTTAGTCTGGGCCATGCCGGATTTTTTGCGATTGGTGCCTATGCCACTGCCGTTTTGCCAGCTTACGGCATACCGCCAATATTGACCATATTGGTTGGCGCAATAGGTGCCGCGCTGGTTGCTGCTTTTATTGGTAAACCAATTTTGCGCCTCAAAGGGCATTATTTGGCCATCGCCACCTTGGGTTTTGGAATGCTGGTCTGGATGGTTTTATCCAAAGAGGCATGGCTGACCGGAGGCCCTGACGGCATGGTGGTTGAGAGCATTGATGTGAAGGCTCCCTTCGAACTCTTGGGTATCAAAATTAAAACCGCCATTGCCTGGTATTGGATATGCGCAGTTGCGGTAGTCATTGGCATTGTTCTGGCGACCAATTTGGCAAACAGTCCGGCTGGACGCGCCATGCGTGCAGTTCATGAGAGCGATGTTGCCGCAGCTTCGCTTGGCATTGATGTGGCGCGCACGAAACTCACCGCTTTCATTATTTCTGCGGTTTATGCATCGGTTGCGGGATCGCTTCTGGCGTTATTCAATCGCTATGTCACACCCGATACGGCGGACTTCCTGCACTCCATCGAAATCATGACCATGACTGTGCTTGGTGGAGCTTCAAGCGTTTATGGTGCGCTGATTGGGGCGCTTATTCTAACCAGTCTGCCACAAATGCTGACGGTGTTTGCAGAATACGAAAACATGATGTTTGGCGCCATTATGATCCTTACGATGGTCTTGATGCGGCAAGGTTTGGCGCCAGCCATTGCGCAATTGTTTTCACGGGGGCGAAAATGACCAGTCTCACCCTCGAAAATATCGGCATTTCATTTGGTGGATTGCGCGCATTGGATGGCGTTAGTTTTACGGCTAACTCTGGTGAAGTCACGTCGATCATCGGGCCTAATGGCGCGGGAAAAACCACCTTGTTCAATATCATCACCGGCATTTATCAACCGGATATTGGCAAGGTGCTGATTGATGGTACTGATGTTACAGGAGAAGCTCCGCACGACCTTGCACGAAGAGGCATGGCGCGAACCTTCCAGAACTTGCAGATTTTTGAACAGATGAGTGCGCTTGATAATGTCATGGCGGGTCGGCACCTGCATGAAAGGCGCAATGTGTTGGCCGATATGTTTGGGCTGCCGTCTAGCCGTAAATGTAACAGAGAAAGTGCCATTGCAGCGCAAGCAGCCCTCAAGCGGGTTGGTCTTGGTGGCGTTGCCAATAGGCCTGCGGGCGATCTTTCCTATGGTCAGTTAAAACGGTTGGAAATTGCCCGCGCTTTAACAACAGAAGCCAGTCTTATTTTATTTGATGAACCGGCTGCCGGTTGCAATGCGGTTGAATCGAGGGAAATTGATGATTTGATTTCTTCTATCGCATCAGATGGCGCAGCTGTGATCCTGATCGAGCATGATATGCGGATGGTAATGCGTATTTCTTCCCACATCATCGTGCTGGATCATGGGCGCAAAATTGCTGAAGGAACGCCGGAAACCGTACGCAAATCACCTCAGGTTGTTGAAGCTTATCTGGGTGTTCACGGCGCGAAAGAAGCGGGGGCGGCCCTTGCTTGATATTTCCGGCCTCAAAACCGCTTACGGTCCGATTGAAGTTCTCCACGGCATTGATTTTTATATTGCTGAAGGGGAGATCGTTACCCTTATTGGTGCAAATGGTGCTGGCAAGACCTCCCTGATGCACTGTATCTCGGGGCTTCAGCCCATTACTGCGGGTAAAATCAGTTTCAATGATATCCCGTTGCACACCATGCCCGATTACAAGCGGGCAGGGCTGGGCATCGCCCACGCCCCCGAGGGGCGTCATATATTTGGTGATATGATTGTTGAAGAAAACCTGACCCTTGGTGCTTATCACAGGAGTGATCACGAAATTCAGGCTGACATCGATGATGTCTATAAAATGTTCCCGGTATTATACGAGAAACGCCATTTGCACGCCGGTGGGCTCTCTGGCGGCCAACAACAAATGCTGGCGATTGGTCGTGCCCTTATGGTTCGGCCAAAACTCCTGCTTCTTGATGAACCTTCCATGGGGCTTGCTCCTATTCTTGTTGATCAAATATTTGAGACAATCGCTTTGCTGCGTGAACGCGGTATGACGATTCTTTTGGTGGAACAAAACGCCTATGTTGCCCTTTCGGTCGCGGACCGTGGCTATGTTCTGGAAACCGGAAAAATAGTATTTTCAGGAGACGCGGATAGTTTGATAAATGACCCCCGTATCCGGGAGGCATACCTGGGTGCGTAGGAGGACAAGATATCGTGAAATATTGACCGGTTTCGGATTAGTAGCTATAGGTCTGCAAGCCAGCTCGAAGGATAATTCAGGCCATGGGTTTCCGGCATTGTCAGTCCGCAATTTAGCTGAATTGAGTAAGCATTTGTCACTTCCTGATTTTAAACCCCGAATGGAAAGCTAATGGCACGCGTTCGTGCAGACGACTATAACGACAAGCGGGATGCCATCAGAATGAAGGCGGCTTTAGTGCTTGCCAATGCGGGCGGTAACCGCGCATCCATGGACCATATTGCGCGCGAGTGTGGTGTGTCAAAAGCACTGTTATATCATTATTATGATGGTAAGAATGACCTGATATTTGACATTATCAGCACCCATTTGACCGGGATTGAGGAAGCTCTGGCGGGCGTTGATCGTTCTGGTACATCGGAGCAAACATTGCGCAGTCTTTGCGTTGCTCTGCTTGAGCAATATAAGGATGCGGACGACTTACACCGTGTGCAGATGAATTCACTCAATAATTTGCCTAAGGATCAGGCTGCAGAAATTCGTCAATGCGAACGAAGAATTGTTGATGTGTTTACGAATGTCATCATTGAATTTGAACCAAAACTCAAACAATCAAGAACGCTTCTGATCCCCATTACAATGTCATTGCTAGGGATGTTGAATTGGGCCTTTATGTGGTTCAATTCCGACCGTGGCATGAGCCGTTTTGAATACGCAAATCTTGCGGCGACCCTTGCAATCGAGGGAATTAGAAAATTGAAAGATGGGATTCTAGAGTCATAGTAAAATCTGAGGGAGAAATTTTTGGGAGGCATATTTGCCTTTTCGGCGCATTTGTACCCTCCAATTTCCAGCCTTTGTTTTATATATGGTAGCCATCCGCCGTGTAGTCCTTTCGAGTGGTGTAAAAACCGTGCAATTTGATCCAATTTAGTTCGAAAATACTTTAAAGCTAACTATCTGTAATGTGTCATAAATTTTTTGAAAAATACATATTGAATATTCTCAATTGCGCAATGATAGATTGGGTGTAAAAAATTATATAAATCAAATGGTTGTGACGTGTTGTGTATGTTGTATATGCACTAGAAGATCAAATTTCATCCATAATATTCAAGGATTTTGGTTTGATTGTTTGCAGACTAATGATGTCGCTGGCGAGCGAAATAACAGGAATTACCTCCGATTTTTGAACCGTAATTTTCTATCGGTTTAGTGTTCTCTGATTATATGTTCAATTTCTGCCACGTGTTTGCGAACCAATTGGCGGTCGTTTTTTGCCTCAACATTCAAACGCAAGAGTGGCTCGGTATTCGATGCGCGCAAGTTTAAGCGCCAGTCGCTGAACGTTATGCTCAGCCCATCGATGTCATCCAAATCGGGCACTTCCTGACCGTCTGTGTACCAGGATTGCTCCTCCGTAGCGTAATAGTTGCGTACCCGTTTGATTGCTTTTTTGACGTTAGCAACCTTGTAGTTGAGTTCGCCGCTACAGGGGAAAGCAGCGATGCGCTCTTCGACTAATTCTGCTAATGAGTTTCCCGTATTGCTGATCAGTTCAATCAACAATAGCCATGGGATCATACCGCTATCACAATAGGCGAAATCGCGAAAATAGTGGTGGGCGCTCATTTCCCCGCCGTAGATGGCGTTTTCTTTGCGCATGCATTGCTTGATAAATGAGTGGCCGGTTTTGGATGAAACAGGTACGCCGCCAGCTGTTTTTACGATGTCGATGGTATTCCATGTCAGGCGCGGATCATGAATGATGGTTTCGCCGGGGTGTTGATGTAAGAACGCATCAGCCAATAGGCCAACAATGTAATAGCCCTCAATGAAATCACCATGCCCATCAAAGAAGAAGCAACGATCAAAATCGCCGTCCCAGGCAATACCCATATCTGCGTGATGTTCTCTCACGGCTTGGGAGGTTACTTCGCGGTTTTCCGGCAATAGTGGGTTTGGAATACCATGAGGAAACTTGCCATCTGGTCGGTGGTGAATTTTGATGAATTCGATGGGAATATCATTACTCAAAAACTGTGTTTCGATAGTATCGATGACATGGCCGGCTGCACCGTTACCTGCGTTGACCACCAGCCTAAGAGGAGACAATTTCTTAGGTGTTATAAAGCCAAGCAAATGGTCTCGATAAGCATTGAGTAATGACCTATGGGTAAGGGTGCCGCGTTTGCGAGCCGACGTGAAATTTTGACTTTCTGCCAATGCTTTAATTGAAGCCAGTTCATTGTCGCTACTGATTGGTTTTGCGCCACGACCAACGAATTTCATGCCATTGTAATTTTTGGGGTTGTGGCTTGCTGTGATTTCTATGCCACCATCTACATCCAGATGGAATGAGGCGAAATAGACCTCTTCTGTCCCTGTCATGCCCAAGTCAATTACATTTGCGCCAGCGTCCATTATTCCGTGTGATACTGCTTTTTTTAACTTCTCACTGGTCAGGCGGTTATCGCCGCCGATAACCACGCACCGTGCTTTTAGATGCTGGGCAAATGCCCGCCCGATCCGATAGGCAATATCTTCATTGAGTTCCGGGCCGAGTTTTCCACGTACATCATAGGCGGTAAAGCAACTCAGTTTACAGCATTTATCTGCGCGTAGAGGTTTGTTGAAATATCGCATGGCACTCTTCTTTCGTGATTTGGATAATTTAATTTTGGGGCGCAGCTTCTACCAGCAAATGCCGGTATAGGTGACGCTTTCTTCAGGTGCTGCGAGTGCCGTGAGGGCAACAATTGGTACACTGGCATGGGACGAATCCAGTGCTCTGATGCGCGAAGTTGCTTCCTTGCCGCACATCTCCGGCATTTTGATATCCATGAAAATCAAATCGAAAGGCTCGTAACGAGCGGCGCGCAATGCCTCAAACCCAGTCGTTGCGATGCGCACATTGTGGCCCAGTTTTGCTAGTTTGGCTTTGATTACAGCAGCGTTGGCAACTTCGTCCTCCGCCAGAAGAATATTCAGGGCTTTTTCGGTGGGACGGGTCCATTGGTTGATTTTCAGTTGCAGAGTTTCAAGGCTTGCAGGTTTTTGGACATAATCGTCCATGCCGACCGCAGCAAGTTCTTGCCAATTGTCCTGACCACCAAAGATGCGGACCAGATCAACAACTTTTTGATGAGATTCCCGGTCTATGACTGCTGAGCGGTAAGCCATGTCATTGTGGCAAACCACGATTACATCACTGTTTTCGCAAGCAGCCTCAATCGATACACTGGCCATCGCAGGCAGAAATTCCATCAGTTGATCGATGCTGTCTTTCTCATGTTTTGAGTGCTGGAGATGGTGGCGAACAGAACTATCCAAATTGAGATTGGGATCAAAGAACTTAATCTTGATGCCTTCAGCTACCAGTTGTGAAATCAGCGGCAGGACAGGGCTCTCGCGAAGATCATCGGTATTCGCCTTAAAGGTAATGCCGAGAAACGTTACCACGTCAGGTTTCGAGATTTTGATCATGTCAGCGGCATGAGTAATCTGATTTGAGTTTGATTCAATGATGCTTCCCAACACCGGGGTTGGTACATTCAAACTCTTTGCAAGATGGTTGATTTCACGCACATCTTTCGGCAGGCACGAACCGCCAAATGCAAAACCCGGTTTCATGTAAGTGGCCGAGATGTTCAGCTTTGTATCCTGAACAAAGATGTCCATCACTTTGTGGCTGTCGACTTTTAGTGCCTGACAGATGTTGCCAATTTCGTTGCTGAACGAAACCTTCAAAGCGTGCCAGGTATTGTCCACGTACTTTACGGTTTCTGCAACTTCGAGACTTGTCTCAATGACGTTTTTATCGATGCCATGATAGAAGGCGGCGACAAGCTGGCGCGAGCGTTCGTCAATGCCTCCAACTACGGTTTTTGGCGGATCAAAAAAATCAGATATAGCCGTGCTTTCACGCAGGAACTCTGGATGAAAACTTACGCCGAAATCGTCACCTGCTTTTTTGCCCGAGGCTTTTTCAAGAATTGGCAGCAATACATTGCGGGTGGTGCCCGGAGGGATTGTGCTTCTAAATACCACCACATGGTATTTATCTTTTTTAGCCAACGCCTTGCCGATCTGGCGGGAAACCGTGCGCAAATATTTCAAATCACAGCTGCCATCGGCCTTGCTTGGTGTGCCAACGCATACGAATGAAATGTCTGTATTAAGGACTGCATTTTCACCGTCTGAAATCACTCTTATGTGGCCATTGGATGTGCCGCGTGCCAGTAACTTTTCCAGTCCCGGTTCTACGATTGGTGATTTTCCTTCGCGGATTATGTAACGTTTTTTGACGTCTGGATCGACACCGATCACATGATAATTGCAATCGGCAAAACATGCTGTAGAAACCAGCCCGACATAACCAAGACCAAATATGGAGATGCGAGCATGGGTTTTCTTCTTCCCAAAATTTGTTTTTTCATCTGGGCTATATGGCAAGTTGATAATGGTAGTCATAATTCATCTCCACGGTTTTTTGGTTTGTGCCTTAGGAGATTGCAGATATTGTGCCAGAAGCCTTTTTCTCCTGAAACTGTTGGTGAGACGGAGCTTTGGGTCCTGTGATTTCTATGTTGGGGGAGGGAAAGGCTGATTTATGTCGATCTGCGTGGCAAATTGACAATTTTATAGTGGAAACGCCTTCATTCAGCTTCTTGGGCGTATTGTGAGAATTGCCTGAAACCATTGACTATCAATGCTCACGCACGAAAATCGTCCGTCAACCATTTGCTAACCATGGTTGGCACGTTTTTTGAACCTTCATTTGCAGGAAGCAGGCATATGAGCCGTGCTGTTATATGAAGGAAAATGAAAATGCCCCCATCAACAGTATCCAACCGAAATATCTATCCTGTCATCTTGTGTGGTGGATCAGGATCAAGGCTTTGGCCTTTATCAAGGGAAGGTAGGCCCAAGCAGTTTCAATCATTGCTTTCTGAGCATTCCATGTTGCAGGAGACGGTAAAGCGGGTTTCTGATAACGATGTTTTCCAGGCACCTGTGATTGTTACCGATGAAAAATTCTGGTTCATGGGAAGTGCGCAGCTTGCAGATATTGGTATAAAACCGGGGCTGGCAATTCTTGAGCCGCAAAGGCGCAATACCGCTGCGGCCATTGCGTTGGCCGCTTTGGCGATTGGCGTCGATGATCCAGAAGGCTTGTTGTTGGTTTTACCGTCCGATCATCTTATCCGAAATTCCAAGGCGCTTCATATTGCGGCCCAAATGGGTGCGCGAGCGGCAGCGCATGGTTCGCTGGTAACATTTGGTACGCCGGCCAATCGTCCGGAGGTTGGATATGGATATATTCGACAGGGAAAGAAGCTTTCTTATGGTTATACGTGTTTCGAGGTTGATGCGTTCATCGAGAAACCGGATCTGAATAAGGCTGGTGAGATGCTTGAAGCGGGAGGGCATTTTTGGAATAGCGGCATCTTCATGTTTGAAGCCAAGAAAATCTTAGATGAATTGCAAAAATATGCGCCGGACATCTTGGAGCATTGCATTGAGGCTTTTGAAACGGGTTCCAACAAAAATGGGATGATTAAGCCCGCAGCCGAAGCCTTTTCGCGTGTGCCAAATATCTCAATCGATCATGCCGTGTTGGAAAAAACCAAAGATGCAGTGGTTGTTACTATTGATATTGGCTGGAGCGATATTGGTTCGTGGCAATCTCTTGCTGAATGCATGGATACAGATGATGCGGGTAACTCAGCGGTTGGTGATTCCATAATGGTGAACTGTTCGGGCCTGCATGTGCATGGCTCAGATAGGTTGATCGCGACGGTTGGGTTGGACAATCTTGTTATCGTTGATACCGCTGATGCGCTTCTGGTGATGCGCAAAGAGTGTTCGCAGGATGTGACAAAAATCGTGGAACAGCTCAAGCATGAGGACCGCGAAGTTGCGAAATTACATCGCAAGGTTCATCGCCCATGGGGTAGCTATGAAGGTGTGCATTGGGGCCTGCAACATCAGGTGAAACATATTGTGGTGGCGCCCGGTGAGAAACTATCGTTGCAATATCACCATCACCGTAGCGAGCACTGGACGATTGTGCGCGGGGTCGCCGAGGTGACGCTGGACGATGATGTGCTCACGCTCAAGCCTGATCAATCGATCTATATCCCTCTAGGCGCTGTGCACCGTATATATAATCCCGGCACGGTGCCTGTGCATCTGATCGAAGTGCAAATTGGGTCTTATCTCGGTGAAGATGATATCGTTCGGCTCGAAGATATTTATGGACGCGTCGAGAACCCGTCATCGCCATTGGCGGCGGAATAGTCTCATGGCCATTTGTAACTTTGATCGAACCTATCGGCAGAAACTCTATTATCGCCGCCCTCTATTCTTATGGGGCGGGGTGATTTCGTTCACGGAGATCAAGCAATTTTCTACAATTGGTCTTCGCCGTTTTCCTCGTCGCGAATACGGCGGTAGATTGTCGAAGGGCTGATTTCCAGTAAAGCGGCGGCTCTGTGTACATTGTCGCCGCACTCGGCCATTGCCGCTTCAATCATTTCACGTTCGACTTGCCACATGGGCCTCAACACGATGTTGGAGGTTGCTGCCGCTGCTGGTGATACGGGTGAGGTTGAAACTGCTGCGGCTGCGATGTCTACCCCGCCAGCAAGCGGTGGCAACATCGCTGCTGTGAGTTCTTCGCCATCGTGAAGAACGACTGCGTTTCTTATGGCATTTTGAAGTTGCCTGACATTTCCCGGCCATTCATAATTTGTGATGGTCTCACGCGCATCGTCACTGAAGGTGGTGAATTTCTTTCCTTCTTCTTTGCTGAATGCTTCCAGAAATTGCTCGCAGATTTTCATCACGTCGTCACCGCGGTCGCGCAGTGGAGGTAAGTGGATAGGGATCACATGGAGACGGTAATAAAGGTCTTCACGGAAGTTTCCGGCGCTGACTTCGCCCCACGGGTTTTTATTGGTGGCACAGACAAAGCGCACATCGACCTTTTCAAGCTCGGATCCGCCCACCTTCTGGAAGGTTTTGGTCTGAATGAACCTCAATAATTTTACCTGAAGCGTAAGGCTCATTTCGCAAATTTCATCGAGAAATAGAGTCCCGCCATTGGCCTGTTTTGCCAGGCCATCACGATTGGCGATGGCACCGGTAAAAGCACCTTTGACGTGGCCGAAGATTTCGCTTTCCATCAGGTTTTCGGGGATGGCACCGCAATTCAGCGTTACGAATGGCTTGCTGCTTCGCGGGCTTTGCTGGTGAATGGCTTCGGCGCATAGTTCTTTGCCAGTTCCCGATTCACCTGTGATAAAAACGGTCGCAGAGCTGGGGGCCGCATTATCTATTGTGCGGTAGATCGATTGCATGGCCGCAGAAGAGCCGATGAACTTGCAATATTGCGTCCGCGTATTATCCACGCTCAATGTGCGAACAATCTGGGTGAGTTGCTGGCGTTCCAATGCGTGGCGCAAGGTGAAAATCAGCCGGTCGGCATTGAATGGCTTCATCATGAAATCTGCCGCGCCCTCGCGCATGGCTTCTACCGCAGAATTTACTGAGCCATGGGCGGTGATCACAATAACTGCCGTCGCAATGGCGCGCTGCTGGATATGTTTGAGAATTTCGATGCCATCCATGTCGGGAAGCTTGAGATCAAGAATAACCACATCCGGGGTATTTTGATCGATGAAGTCGAGAGCATCCTTGCCGCAGTCTACGTGGGTGAGGGCATAGGGTTCTTTCTTCAAATACTCTTGATAGACTCGCGCAATGGGAAGATCATCTTCAACCAAAAGTACATTTTGTTTTTGTGACATGGTCACTACATCACATTTAACGGCGATTCGGTAAACCCTCACTTTTTATCCACGGTTCCTCTACGTAAATAAACGCAGCTTGCCAGCGGTCTTTGAGCCGAACACTAAGGGGGAGGGAGTTCGGAGACCGCTGGCGGCCGGGAGTGGAGCTGGTATTCGTATTCTTAAAATTCCCGATTTAAAACCCCGCTAGTGTCTTTATCGCCACCATGGGACGCTGCATCAATTTCCTGCCAATGGGTTCCCGCTGTCACAAGACAACTCCTGCCGGTTGGTATGGTGATAACCACAGTGAATGTCCCTGCTTTTGACGAGAACACTTCAACCATTGTGCCCTTCGGTGTCAGGCCACGATGGAGTGGAATTTCGTTATATTGTGCTGCGAGGGTGGAGGTGATGAGATCGTGAGTGCCGCAAGTTGGGGCTGCAAACGTGCTGGCGGTTACTGCAAGCGACATGGCCACAGATATGGCACTGACTGTAATTGTTGTTTTGATAGGTTGTTTCATAGTTACCTCCATGTTCGGTTGCGATTGCCATCCACGTTGCAACAGGTGTGCCAATTGATGGAACTGGGATAATCTTCATGGTTCGATCGTGTGTAAAATTTAGCTGAAGCATAAGGTGAACAGGGCTTGTGAGGATAACTTTGAATGTTCTTTTGTGCGTTGGACCTCGTATAGGGTCGCTGCCGGATACTCGAAAACTTTTCCAATTTTGTCAGTCAGCATGTCAGTTTGACAATCTGATACGGGTAATTTGCATTCTGAAAATTCAAGCTTTCCCAAAATGGCGGCAGGCCCCAATTCCTAATTAAAACCCTGCTGGTACGCTCTTTGCGTTGTCTTCTTCATAAGCAAATGACCATGATGGAGAAAAGAGATGGGACAAATTTTTCAAACAGCAGCGAAGGGCTTTCTGGCGATCTGTATTTTAGCTATCGGCATGATGGCAGCCCAGGCAAATGAAACTCTGGTTTTTGGGACTTATGCCTTTGAAAAGCCGACAACGACGGTACAGAAAATGCGCCCGATACTGGATGCATTGGAAATCCGATTGCAGGAACAATTAGGCAGACCTGTCAAAATACGACTGCAAGTTGCTCGCAATTATCACAGGGCAATTCAGGATTTGGCGCAGGGGCGTGTTGATTTTGGTCGCTATGGGCAGGCAGCTTATGTGCTTGCCAAGGATGAAAATCCTGATCTGGATATTCTGGCCGCGGAGGGAGATCAGAAGAAAAAGACATTTCAAAGCGTCATTATCGTTCACAATGATTCCCGTATATTTTCACTGGATGATCTGACTGGAAAGAGTTTTGCATTTGGCAGCATATATTCGACAACCGGCCGATATTTTCCTCAACACTTTTTGGCCAGTCGCGGCATTACGGTTCGTAATTTGTCACGATACTCTTATCTCCGGCGTCATGACCGCGTCGGCTGGGCAGTGTCCGATGGCAACTATGACGCCGGGGCGGTGAGTAAATGGGTCTATGAAGATTTGAAAAAACGCGGCGCTAAAATTCGCGCGATTGCATCGTTTGCGAATGTCACTAAGCCATGGGTTGCCCGAAGTGGACTTTCAGTTGAGATGAAATCTGCAATCCGTCAAGCTTTGATTTCTCTCCGTGGGGTCCAGGTTTTGGACCTGATCAAGAAAGATTGCTTCATACCCGGCGATGATAGTGACTATGACGGCGTGCGAATGGCGATTGCAAACAACAGGTTGTTTTTTGACAAGTGAAGATGACCAGTTTCAGGATTGAAATATATGCAAGTAAACTACTGGATGTGATTCGAGATTCGATATTACACACATGTACAATTCCTTCGGAGTTAAAGATGAACCTTGAAGAGACGCGGCTTAAGAAAGATGCTCGCTCGAGCGGCAAACGATATTGGCGGCTTTCGCATCAAATCCTAATTGTGCTTGCGATTGCAACCTTACTTTGCGCTTTTGGGGTAGGGGAGGCGGTGCGCTGGTTTGAGGCTCGCCAGTTGCAGAAAGAATTGCACACAAGCAGCGAACAGATGATTTCGCTGATATCGGCTGTGATTGTTGACCCGATTGTTACTGAAGATCGGGCTCTGATTGAAACCATAATATCACGAAGCGTTAGCGTTCTTCCTGAAATCAATGAAGCAGAAGTCTTCAACGAACAGGGTCAGAGCCTTGCCCACTGGTCGAAAGCCAACACGGCGAAGCCTTCTGATTTACTCAATCTGGAGAAGGATATTGTATTTGAGAGTGAGCGGTTCGGATTGATCAAAATTCAATGGGATTTGACGGAGTCCCATCATCATATTGAAGAGCACGTTTTCACCATGCAGATCTATGTGGTTGGAGGGATTTTGCTTTTGGCGGCGATATTTATGGCCGCTATGCAGTGGTTGATTGGTCGTCCCTTGCGTGAAGTGCATCATCGTATGCAGGCTGCTGCCGAAGGTCGTGAAATCGATATGGCATCATTGCCCGGCCATACAGCGCGTGAATTGGTAGACGTTGGAAATGCAGCGCAACGACTGTTGGAGTTATATTCCGAGCGCCGGGAATTTCAGGACCATTTGAGTGCGGCGCGGGAACTGCTGGTCGATGCGATTGAATCTCTTGCAGATGGATTTGTTATTTATGACGCCAATGATCGGCTAGTGATTTGTAATGAGAAGTACAAGGAATTTTACCATAAAAGCGCAGATTTACTGGTGCCCGGTGCGCGTTTTGAACAAATCATTCGTCAGGGAGTGGATAGGGGGCAACTCAACACTGGCGATATGGATGTCGATGCATGGGTAGCCCAGCGCATGAAGCAACATCTCAATCCGTCAGGCCCGACCGAGCAAGAACTTCTTGATGGTAGGTGGCTTCGGGTGGAGGAGCGCAAGACCAGCCATGGCGGCATTGTCGGCTATCGTGTCGATATAACAGAAATGAAGCAACGCCAGCAGGAGTTGAGCGAAGCAACCGAAAAGGCTGAAATTGCCAATCAGGCAAAATCACAATTCCTTGCCATGATGAGCCATGAAATCCGCACGCCGCTGAATGGCGTGCTTGGGGTGTTCGGGCTTCTTGACGATACGCAGCTTAATAAAGAGCAGCAGCTATATTCGGATACGGGCAGGCGATCCGGTGAGGCGTTGCTCGAAATTATCAATGACATTCTCGATTTTTCCAAGATGGAAGCGGGTAAACTTGATTTTGAAAATGCGCCATTTGAACTGAACGAGTTGGTCGAGAGTATTGTTGATGTGCTTGAACCTCGCGTTGAAGAAAAAGGGATTTCCATTCGTACGGATTTGGGGGAGGCTGAGCCGCAATTTTTCAACGGTGATGCGGGGCGGTTGCGTCAAATCCTTCTCAATCTTGCCGGCAATGCAGTCAAGTTCACCGATAAAGGAGGCATCAAAATTTCGGTATCGGTGAGCGCTGAGGCTGCTGGTGAAAGCACCATACTCTTTAAGGTGATTGATACCGGCATTGGTATTGGTGCGGAAAATCACAATAGGATATTTACTAAATTTATGACTCTTACGCCTGCGCATACCCAAAAATTTGGCGGTACCGGCCTTGGGCTGGCGATCTCCAGAATGCTGGTGGAGATGATGGGCGGCGAGATCGGGTTTTCCAGTAAATTTGGAGAGGGCAGTGTGTTCTGGTTTGAAGTTACCTTGCCCAAACTCTCCGACACGGAAATTGAAGATTACAAGGAAACTAGCCGGGACAAACAACCAGCCATTGAGGGCAAACTATCTGGCAACATTCTTCTTGCTGAAGATAATCCCGCCAATTCGATGATCACACGAACCGTTTTGGAGAAAGCAGGGCTTAAAGTTGATGTGGTGGCAAATGGCATTGAGGCCGTGGCGGCTGTTCGGCGGCGTCAATATGATGTGGTGCTGATGGATGTGGGCATGCCGGAAATGGGCGGCGTTGAAGCAACTGAAGAGATACGCAAAATTGAGGGGACGCATGCCAGCGTTCCAATTATCGCTATGACCGCTCATGTGATGCGGGGTGATCGTGAAAGTCTTCTATCTAAAGGCATGGATGATTATCTGCCCAAGCCCGTTTCAAAACCGCAATTACTGAAAATGGTGAAGAAATGGACAGGTGGCAGAGTTGATGATGAGCCGGCTGTTGATGAAAATATAACTCCGCCTGATGATGCGATTCTTGATCATGCCGCGCTCAATCAAATGGCTGAAGATACAAGTGCGGAGATGTTGCCGGAGTTGATTGATACCTTCATCACCCATGCGCGAGGGCGGTTTCTAAAAATTATCGCTGCGGCGGAAAAAATGGACTTGGTACAATTAGAAAGCGAAGCTCATGCCTTAAAAGGGAGCGCGGTTACTTTCGGTGCGGTACGGCTTCATCAATTGGCTGGTGATCTGGAACTTGCCTCAAAAAATGGCGATGAAGATTTCATTACGAAGAATGCCGCACGGATTTCTATTGAAGGTAAAATGGCGGCCGATGCGTTGAATGCTTTCTTAAGGAACGAATGAGAGATTGTTCTTGAAGCAACGCAATGAAAAAACCGAATGGGAATGCTTTATGCCGGGGATTTTATAGAGTTTTGTGCGAAGGAATTCTTCATAGCCTTGAGTGCCGCTTACTGCGACTTTTATGAAGCAATCGAACTCGCCTGAGGTAATGTGAACCTCCAGTACTTCGGGGATGTTCGCCAGTTTTTGACATATTTCTTCCAACAGATAATCGCCGTTTCTTTCCAGCGTGATTTCAACCAGTACTGTTTCGGGATATCCCAATTGCAGTTGATCGATGATGGTGCTGTATCCCTTGATGATGCCATCTTTTTCAAGTCTCCGAACGCGCTGCCAGCAAGGGCTTGAGGATAGCCCAACCGCTTCGGCAAGTTGATTGTTGGACTTGCGCCCATCCAGCTCAAGTTCGCGGAGGATTTTTCGATCAATATCATCCAGTAATTTCATGATTACCTCATTGTGTAAAATAATATTCTGGTAAAGCATGATATCACAGATGAATATTTTTTAAAAGGATAGTTTTTTCACTATTTTGGAAAGTAATTTTGTGCTAAATGGCCTAAAATCGAAAAATGACGCAAACTGCAAAACTAAGCTTTCCCCATCCTCCATCACGGCCTGGTGTAACACCGGATTTCTCCTATCTGAAAATCCCTAAAGCTGGCACTCTAGCTGTTCCCGATGTTAAAATGTCGGTAGAAGATGCTGCTCCCTATGCACATGGTTTGATCCGGGTGTTGGATGGTAAAGGGAAGGCTGTTGGGCCTTGGGCGAAGTATCTTGGCGACACAGGAAGCGCTGAAATTCTGCGGCGAGGCCTGCGTGATATGCTGATGATGCGGGCCATCGATAAGCGTTTGCAGATTGCCCAACGTCAGGGCAAAACATCTTTTTACATACAATGTACAGGCGAAGAAGCAATCGGTTGCGGGTTTGCGCGAATGCTTAGCAAGGGGGATATGAATTTTCCTACCTATCGCCAACAATCGCTGCTTGTGGGATCGGATTACCCGCTCGAACTTATGATCGGGCAGGTTTATTCAAACTCGATGGATCCGCTCAAAGGGCGCCAATTGCCAGTTCTTCATTCTTCTCGCGAATATGGTTATTTCACAGTTTCAGGCAATCTCGGTACGCAATATGTGCAGGCTGTGGGCTGGGCGATGGCGGCAGCGCTGATGAAGGATGATGGCATTGCCGCTGGCTGGATTGGCGATGGTGCAACAGCCTCGAATGATTTTCACGGAGCGCTGCTGACTGCTTCGGTCTATAAGCCCCCGGTGATTTTAAATGTGGTCAATAATCAATGGGCGATTTCCAGTTGCACGGGGTTTGCAGGTGGAGGGAAAGCCACTTATGCCGAGCGTGGTCTTGGCTATGGTATTCCATCCATTCGTGTGGATGGTAATGACTATCTGGCGGTGCTTGCTGCTTCAAAATGGGCGATTGATCGTGCACGGGGAGGCGATGGCCCAATCCTGATTGAATGGCTGACATACCGCGCTGCGGCCCATTCATCATCCGATGATCCATCTGTCTACCGTTCCAAACGTGAAGCTGCCGCGTGGCCGCTGGGTGATCCGGTTGAGCGGCTGAAAACCCATTTGATTTTGAAAGATGCGTGGTCGCAGGAACGTCACGTTCAGGCCGAGGCGGAGGTTTTGGACGAAGTTCGCACTGTTCAAAAAGAGGTTGAATCTCACGGTACCTTTGTTGACCCACGGCCCATGCCGCCAGCAGATATTTTGCGTGATGTTTATGCGGAAATGCCGGAACATCTACGCCGTCAACGCCAGCAGATGGGATCTTGATATGCCTTCAATGACGATGATCGAAGCCATCAGAAGTGCCATGGATATCATGTTGGAGCGGGATAATCGCACGGTGATTTACGGTGAGGATGTGGGTTATTTTGGTGGCGTGTTTCGTTGTACGGCGGGGCTTCAGGAGAAATACGGACAGGAGCGGGTGTTTGATACACCGATCAATGAGAGTGCTATTGTCGGCATGGCGATTGGCATGGCGGCTCACGGCATGCGCCCTTGTGTGGAAATGCAGTTTGCCGATTATATGTTTCCGGCTTTTGACCAGATTTCGCAGGAGGCGGCGCGTATCCGTCATCGTTCCAATGGTGATTTCACTTGTCCGATCGTGATACGTATGCCCACAGGTGGTGGTATTTTTGGTGGGCAAACCCATAGTCAATCTCCAGAAGCATTGTTTACCCATGTGGCAGGATTGAAGGTGGTTCAGCCATCTAACCCGTATGACGCAAAGGGATTATTGATCTCTGCGATGGAAGATACTGACCCTGTAATTTTTCTAGAACCTAAGAGGTTATATAATGGGCCGTTTGGTGGCGATCACTCCGGCCAAGCAATTGGCTGGAAACAACACCCCAAGGGTAAAGCGCCAGCGGGTCACTACCGCGTGCCTTTGGGCAAAGCCAATATTTCTAGGCCCGGAAATGACGTGACGGTTCTGGCTTATGGAACCATGGTTCATGTGGCGGAAGCTGCAGTGAAAGCCTGTGGTATTGATGCGGAGATCATTGATCTGCGAACCCTGCTGCCACTTGATCTTGAAACCATTGTCACTTCTGTGAAAAAGACTGGGCGCTGTGTCGTGCTTCATGAAGCGACCCGTACTTCTGGTTTTGGGGCGGAGCTAATTGCCGAGGTTCAGGAGGCCTGTTTTTATCATCTTGAAGCGCCAATTGTGCGTGTCACCGGTTGGGATGCACCTTATCCCCATGCGCAGGAATGGGACTATTTCCCCGGACCCGAGCGGGTGACCAAAGCGCTGCAACAAACATTGGAGGCTTAAATGAACACGATTTCAGTAAAACTTCCCGATATTGGCGAAGGCGTCACCGAGGCTGAATTGGTTGAATGGTATGTCAAAGTTGGCGATCTGGTGCGTGAAGATGATGTGTTAGCCGATGTAATGACCGATAAGGCCACTGTCGAAATTCCGTCTATCTGTGATGGAAAAATCACATGGATTGGCGGCGAAGTAGGAGAAATTCTGGCCGTCGGCTCGGAACTGGTGAAGATCGAAACTGCGGAAGCCGTAGTCACCGAGGCGCCGAAAGAAAAACCACCTGAGCCTGTTAAAAAGGTTGAAGCAAAAAAGGAAATCAAGGTGCCGGTTACCAAATCTATGAAAGCGCGAGCCTCGGCACCTCCTAGCAAAGGCAAAAAACCACTGGCTGCTCCTGCTGTTCGCGAACGTGCGAAGGAAGCCGGGTTGGATTTACATAAGATTTCAGGCACGGGGCAAGATGGGCAGATCATCCATGCTGATCTTGATGCCTTGCTGGTTAGTGGAGGCTCCGGGCGCGCAAAGAATACGTCAGTGAACGACATAAAAATCGTTGGTCTGCGCCGTAAAATTGCGAACCGTATGGCGACAGCAAATACCCGTATTCCTCATATCACTATCATTGAAGAAGTGGATGTAACTGAAGTTGAGACGCTGCGTGCAAAGCTCAATGACAATCGAGAGGACAAGGTAAAGCTAACTGTGTTGCCGTTCATTCTTTCTGCAATTGCGGGAGCTGTGCGTGAAAATCCGGAAATGAACGCGATTTTTGATGATGAGGCAGGGGTGGTTACCCAGTTTGGTGGTGTGCAAGTAGGGATTGCCACGGCGACGGATAAGGGATTGGTTGTGCCAGTGGTTCGCCATGTGGAAGCACGTAGCGTTTGGAGTATTGCGGCAGAAATTACCCGGTTATCAGAGGCTGCGCGCACAGGGGATGTCAAACGTGAAGAGCTCACCAGTTCGACCATAACGGTCACCTCGCTTGGTCCATTGGGAGCATTGGCCACCACGCCGATTATCAACCATCCGGAAGTGGCGATTATCGGTGTTAACAAGATGGCGGTGCGGCCCATGTGGAACGGCGCAGAGTTTGTACCACGCACAATGATGAACCTCTCATGCAGCTTTGATCACCGGGTGATTGATGGCTGGGAAGCAGCGGTCTTTGTGCAGAAATTGAAATCCTTGCTGGAAACCCCGGCGTTGATTTTTATGATTGATTGAGTAATTTTTCAATCTGGCAAATAGTTGCAAATTGCGAATTTTTTCCAAGAACAAATTGATAATTTTATCAAATTTTAAGTTCTCAACGTTGAAATTCAGCCGTTTTCAGTGCAAATTCTCATTTCCCAAATAACGGCATACAAATTGCACCTCTCTTAGCAAACAGCGGAACACACGATGGTTTGCGTTAGGAGGAAGCCATGAGAATTGAGAGAGATCGACCCTGTCAACGGCGACACCTTCGCCTGACAGCGCCTCTCTTTGTGACTTTCGAAGGGCAAAAAATACGTGCGAAAGACTGGAGCCTTGGGGGCATTGGTCTTGCGGGTGTTAAGGGCAAGTTGCCGAAAGCTGGAAGTAAATTCAGTCTCCACATGATGCTGCCTTTTCAAGGATACGACATATCATTCGATGTGGAAGCCGAAGTTGTTCGCACGGATAAGAAAGAAGCCCTGATCGGGTTTCAATATGTGGACCTGCCTGAGCGTTCTTATGATCTTCTCAGTTACTTTTCTGAAGACCTTATTCGCGGACAGATGGGGACGGTTGATGATAGTATTTGCCGGATTGATGTTCCGGTAACGCCGATCTCTACAAAACCCTCTGCCGATCATATTTCAGAAACGCCAATTTACCGATTGCCAATAAGGACGATCGCGATGTCGATTTTATATATTGTCATCGGACTGCTGGTTTTTACCCATACTGCCATTTTGATTTATTCAAATTTCATGCGGATGGAGATTTCTTCATCGGTAGTTTCTACGCAATTGCAGACGCTTAAAATGCCCATGGACGGTGTTATTCGGATGATTAATTTCAGCGTGGGCGAACACGTAAAAGCCGGGGACAGAATTGTTCAGATTGATGACTTGAAACTGGATAGGCAAATCAACGCTGCGAAACTTCGAATTGAAGAGGCCAAGAGCACGGTTTGGCAAGTGACCCAAAAGCACAAAATTGAAACTGAACGGCTAAAACTTTATCAAATCGTCAGCCGTACGGACAAGAATATAGCTAAAGCACGTCTCTCAGCTTTGCGTGAAGCATTAAATGCCGCAGACGCGCATTATGCACGCATAATCAAGCTACGGAAAGCTGATGTAGCCACGATAACCGAGGTTGAGGAAGCCAAGAAGTTGCAAGTTTCCGCTGCTGCTAGGGTGAAAGAGGCAGAGCTTTTATTGGAGAGAGATTCTGCAATGAACGAAGCTTCCAGTCGGCGCCATTACAATCACAAGGTATTTATCACCGATCTTGATATGTTGGCGGTTGAAATGGAAGTGGCCTATAGCGCACTGAAGGTGGAAGTTCAAAAACTGCATTATCTCGATGGGGTTAAGGCCAAAAATGTTATTCGAGCTCCTTTTGACGGGCGTATTGTCTCTTTGTACTTAACGTCGCATTCCAACGCTTCTCGCAACGAGCCGTTGGTGCTGTTGGAACGCGATAATCCGACCGCGGTAACTGCCTATCTTAATCAAAAAGAGATATTGGAGATTGGCTTAAATGATGAGGCTAAGGTTTTCATCCCGGCATTGAATCGTCACATATTGGCGCGGGTTATCAAGGTAGATCGCTCCTCACTCAATCTCAATAAAAACGCTACGCAATATACCTGGCATGATGACAAAGACCGCACAGCGGCAGTGACTCTGGATTTGCAACTTAGCGATGTTGATGCTGTTCAAATCAGGGCAGGGCTTCCCGTGGTGGTCATTTTTGATCGGCGCGAGACCAATGATATCTGGTCGACAATTAAGGGGTTTGTTGGCGGGAAGGAGGAGCGGAGCAATGAAACAGATAAAACAATCTGACCGCCGTTCCTTCGTGGACGACCCAAGCGTTTGGCCGAGAGGGTTTGCTAAATGGAACTTTTGGGCGCTTCTCAGCATCGGGTTTTATTTCTGTAGTTGTTATCTGGCGATCATGTTGTTGCCGAACCGGATATGGGATCCGGGGGTGCGGGAGATTACATTTGTTATCGGTTCGCTGGGCATCTGGCGCTATGGCTGGTGGTTCACCCATGCGGTGCGCGCGTTTATCTACGGGCATTTTGTTTACCCGGCCCTGCGCAAAAAGGGACAGGAGATTTGGGATGGGGGTTGGCGTCCACCACATATGCATTTCATGATGACGACCTATAAGGAGCATCGTGATATCACTGAAAAGGTGATCCGTTCTATCCTTTTGGAAATTCGAAATGCTGGCGTTCCCGGTACGATATGGCTGGGATCAGCAGATCGGTTTGACGAAGATATCGCCTCTGATTTTATTCGCAGAGAAGCTGATGATCTTGATGTTACCTTGCGCATCATTCGACAAAATGTAGAAGGCAAACGTGCGGCGATTGGATTGGTTTTGCGTGCCATGTGCCGTGCGGGTATTGGCAGGGATGATCTCGTTGTTTTTATGGATGGCGATTTCATCTTTGCAGAAGGTGCAGTTGGCCGATGCATGCCGTTGTTCAAACTATATCCAGAGTTGCAGGCCTGTACGACGGATGAAGAGGTGATTTGCATCGGGCCGCGCTGGGTGGAGATTTGGCTCAAGATGCGTTTCTCCCAGCGCCGGCTTGCCATGCAATCCCATGCGTTGTCTGGCCGGGTTCTGACACTCACCGGACGCATGTCGGTCTTCCGAGCATCTCATTTGCGCAAGCTGGAATTCATTCGTTTGCTGGAAGCTGATCATTTGAACCACTGGCTTTGGGGAGATTTTCGTTTTCTCTCGGGCGACGATAAAAGCACTTGGTATTATATGCTCAAACACAACGTCAAAATGCTCTATATTCCTGATGCGCTGGGTTATACGGTGGAAGTCATTGATGGTTCGGGCATGGACCGTATGGTGCAGAATTTCCGGCGTTGGTCCGGTAACATGCTGCGCAACGGGGCGAGGGCAATCGCGCTTGGTCCCAAGAGAATGCCTTTTTTCATCTGGTGGTGTTTGATCGATCAACGCCTGTCCATGTGGACGATGCTGTTCAGCCCGGTTCTGGCGATATTTGGAACGCTGATTGTCGGGCCTGCATACTTTCTCTCCTATCTGATTTTTATCGCGGTTAGCCGGATGTTGCTTTCGCTTTTCCTGTTTCGCTATTCGCGAAAAATCGAAATGGCTTATCCATGGATTTTGTATCTCAATCAACTGATCAATGCTGCGGTGAAGGTTTATTGTATTTTCCGGCTTTCAAAGCAGAAATGGTCTAATCGTGGTAATCAGGTCTCCGGTTCTGATGCCAAGGGGATTGTGGAGGTCGCACGTAACGGTATGGCCAATTGGTGTACGCTGATCTCCGTTTTTCTCCTTGTGCTCACGACATTGCATTATTCAGGGCTGGTTGGGTTTCCCTCAATGACATTGGTGGCTCTAGCCTTGGGACTGGCCTGAATTTTCCAATTTGAATGTCAAACTGCAATTTTTCCAAAATATCAACACTTATGTTTCTGGTAACTATCTGAAATAGTTGTATTTTTGTGACCATCGGCTTTGGCCCACTTCTTGCGATCCTTTTAGGTAAGGAAACAAGGAGATGGATGAATGGCCGGTACAAACAACCACAAATACTCTGAAGAAACTCGTTTTTACTGCTTCATGATGTTGTTTACATTTTTTATGGGTTTGCTCCCGTTCATGTTCAATTATGTGGTTGATCCATATGAAATGAACAGGGTTGTTGATGCCGGGTTTGATAAGAAGAAAATCAGTGAAAAGGCTCATTACCCGCTTTGGAAAGTTACCCATTATCCTGCGAAACCACCTGAAGTCATTGTTCTTGGGGATAGTCGTGCGCGCTCGTTGCGTGATCAATACTGGCAGGGGTTTGGATATTCCGAAGCCTATAATTTTGCTTATGGCGGTGCCACCGTGCGCGAAATTTATGACACTTTTCAATTTGTAAAAGATAACAAAAATCTGAAATCTCTAGTCATTGGCGTGCAACTTAGAAGTTTTCGCCAGAACGACAGGGGCGGACTAAACCGTGTTCCTGAAGCGATCAAGCTAAGCCAAAACCCTTTGAAATATTATTCAAACTGGTTTGTTTCGCGCGTGGGCGTTGAGCTTTTGGAAAAGGAATTTGGACCACGCATTTCAAAATTAGCTGAACTGGGTGTTGTTTCTTCAGCGCATGCAGAGGGTGCGACTCAGAAAAACAATATTTCGCTTGGCGAGTTACTTGATCCTGAAAATTGCGAAAGCTGCATGCTGCCTGAGAATGTAACCTCATCTGTTCATCCCGCTTTAGCAATTGCTCAAGATACTTATTTTGGAGTTGATCTGGGCATATGGAGCAGGCTTTGGTTGCCCATCAATATTGATCGGGAATTAACAGAAAAGTTTCAGAAACAGATTGCCCGGAATGCCAAATCTGATTGGCGTGCGTTCAAGTTTTCCGAGAAAAGCTGGAACTATCTCGTGGAAATTTCCAAATGGTCGAAGCAGAACAACGTTCAACTGATTTTTGTTATCCCGCCGACCATTTCAGAAATGCAAAACCGGGTTGTGGAGTTTGGCTATGGCGAACTGAATCATGACTTCCGTAAACGCCTTTCGCGTTTAGGTGACGTGGTTGATTTTGATTTTGACAGTTCCTTTACCCGAGACCTTTCGCGGTTCACCGATGCATACCATTTTAACTATAAGGCTTCGAGGTTGATTGTTGGCGAGATATTACAGCTTGTCAGCAACGACGAAAAGGCCGTCGCTAAGGCACGAAAACGACGCAAGGACATCATCTGTCCTGTTTTGCCAAAAGACATTACCAACAAAATTTCAGACGATTTTATGGAAGTGATCGAAGGACAGTCTTGCCGAATCTGGAGGGCGCGTCATGGGTAACATTTCCAAAACCGTCACCGCTATGATGCTGATGCTGGCTGTCATAATTATTGTTCTCATGGCACGCATCAATCGCGCAGACTGGCAATCCAGGAGTGCGCCGGTGGACCCATTGGTCAATGAGGCCATAGCTCAGGCACGCGCATTGCAAAAGGTAGGTAAGCTGAAAGAAGCATTTGTGATTTTTGAACAATACGCGGGGCAGGGGCACCCTGACGCTATGTTTTATGCGGCAAAATCATATGCGCGCGGTTGGGGGGTGAAGCCGGACCTTGAGAAAGCTCGTGAAATTTCCCTCCGGGCAGTTCAATATGGATTTTCCTATCGCGGCGAAACGGCCTATGCGCTTGGACGATTGTTTCAGCTGTCCCATGGACCTGATTGCAACAGCGTTGCTGTCCAATGGTTCAAAAAGGCGCTGCAATGGAACTTCAAAAAAGCCTCGATGCAACTGGCCTTTCATTATGAAAGAGGTCTTGGCGTTGAGCAAGATATCAAGCAGGCGAGGGTGTATTATGAAATGGCCATACGTGCCGGCTATGAGCAGGCCATGCTTACATATGCGCGTTTGTTGAAGGAAGGCCGCTATGGGGTTGTTTCAGATCCGGCGCGGGCATTTGAACTGAGCGAACGGGCGATGGTTTCCCTTGCTAGCAAAGCGCGGGGTGGTTCCGGTAGCGCCGCTAAACAATTGGGACGTATTTACCGTAAAGGCAAATTGGTGCCTGTGGATTTGAAGCTCGCTCGTAAATGGCTGCTTCGTGCTGCAAGGCTTGGAAGCACTGGCGGCATGCATGATCTGGCACATTTGATGCTCTATGACCCAAGAAATGAATCAGAAAATGATGTGGCACTGGCGTGGCTGCGACTTGCTGCAAAGCAGGGGCATGGCGGTGCAATGACTGCGCTTGGGCGATTTCATTTGAAAGAGAAATATGGGTTGAAGCTATTTGGTGCCGTTGACTGGTTTCAGAAGGCCGTGGCGCTTGAACATGGTGGTGCGATGGAAGAATTAGCGCGACTTCACGAACAAGGAATACTGGTTGCACAAAATCATGCCGAAGCCGTTCGTCTTGCTAGGTTAGGAAGCGAATTGGGGCATTCTGGATCAAAAACATTATTGAAAAAACTGCTGGGTGTTCAACCGGGCATCAATTCCTCTTCGAAGGGCTCATAGGAGAAGATCATGGTTTTTAGCTCACTTGAATTTATTTATCTGTTTCTACCCCCCGTTTTGGCGGTGTTTTTTATTCTGCGTCATATGCAATGGGAGAAGGGAATTATCTGGTGGCTGATTGCGGCTTCGCTGGCGTTTTACGCATGGTGGAGTCCGCTGCATCTCATCTTGTTATTGGGGTCTGTCGGGATAAATTATGGCCTGCATCGTTTGATATTAAAAACCGGAAGCAAACGCATTTTGGCATTTGGTATAGCAGCCAATCTGGCGACACTGGCCTATTTTAAATATGCGGATTTCCTGATTGGTAATTTCAATATTATCACCGGGTCGGAAGCCTCTCTTTTGAATATTGTTCTGCCGTTGGCCATTTCGTTCTTCACCTTCCAGCAGATTTCCTTTTTATACGACACCTATGTGGGTGAAATTGCTGAATGTGATTTTGCAAAATATTGCTTGTTTGTGGTGTTCTTTCCGCAGTTGATTGCCGGGCCAATTGTTTTACAAAAGCATACAATTCCTCAGTTTATCCTACCTGTTTTCCGTCAACGAGCACTAGTAAATCTCTCGGTTGGCAGCACCTTGTTTATGATTGGTCTGTTCAAGAAAATTGTCTTGGCCGATGGGGTCGCACCTGTTGCCAATGCGGTTTACGGGCTCGCGGAGACCGGTCAGGCAGTGCCGTTTGAAGCTGCGTGGATGGGTGCGCTGGCATATAGTTTTCAGATATATTTCGATTTTTCCGGCTATTGCGACATGGCGTTGGGGCTGGCGCGGATGTTCGGGATACGTTTGCCGTTGAATTTCAATTCTCCCTATAAGGCTTTGAATATCGTTGATTTCTGGCGTCGCTGGCACATCACGCTTTCTACCTTCCTGCGAAACTTCCTTTACATTCCATTGGGAGGAAATCGCAAAGGTCCCGTTCGACGTTATGTTAATCTGGGCGCCACGATGTTGCTAGGCGGGCTTTGGCATGGGGCAAGTTGGAACTTTGTTTTCTGGGGCTTGCTGCATGGCCTTTATCTTGCCGCGAATAATTTCTGGTCCACCTTTGTCATAGGTGATCGGAAGGAGGCAATTTTACCGCCTTTTGTGAGCCGGTTTCTGGCTCAATCCCTGACATTGTTATCGGTCATTGTTGCCTGGGTGTTTTTCCGCGCCGAAACTTTTTCAGGAGCAGGTGCCGTGTTGAAGGGCATGTTCGGCTTTTCCGTCTATCCGGATGAAAAACTGTGGTCGGAGGTCTTGCAGAGCAGCGATGTTTTCTGGATACAGACGATTGTACTCACCATGATTGTAGTCTGGTTGCCGAACTCGATGGAGATCGTCAAAAATTATCGACCGGTTATCGGGGTTAAAAAGTTCTTGAGAAAAGCCGTTGGAATTTCTGCCCATTGGCAACAAGTATTCATCTGGCGACCATCCCCCAGATGGTCAGCAGCCATACTTGCTGTTGGCCTGATTGGCATCATTCAAATTTACAGGCTCGACGAGCTAACCGAATTTATCTATTTCAATTTCTAGGCATTGGAAATGCTTCTATCTGCCATGTACATTTTGGCCAGACGTCTCCGTATGCTGATAGGCCTATTGGATCAGCTTGGTATTATGGTTCTGGCATTCAACCGGCGGTGGTGACAAGTTTGTCAAAATTAAATTGTGTGTGCGGTAAGTGCGCGCCCAACAGAAATCATATATTTTTGACCTCGAGACTTCAAAATTTCGGGCAACGTTTTTACGTTTCATCCATGATGGGAGTTACAAATAACTAAATTAAAACAACAGATTATGAGAATTTCCGTGCAAAATCCGTGCAGTGCATAATCAAAAGCCACCCAATATAATCCATGTTCTACATGCAAATTTCGGGTTTTAATGTGTGTTGGTGCAGGTAGAAAGTGAATATTTGAACATTCTTCTAAACGGCAAGTTTTGGGGGAGAGAGCAGACCTTCATGAATTTTACTGCTATGTCTTCTATTGTCAGCAAAGCGGCCATATAAATTTCTAAAACTGCGGTAGGAGCAAAGCAGATGTATCCTCGTTGAATGGCTTTTCAAGCCAGCCCCTAGGAATTGGCAGACGAAACCGGAAGTCTTAGCAATAAATTTGGCATTACATGATTGCCGAGGCTAATATTCCATAATCGACTTGAGCTTCCATCTACTGGAATGTTTATACTCTCATATGGAATAGGAGCGTTTCTGGATGAATGCGTTGAATAGAATAACTAATACGGTCGAATTCAATCTAATTGTTTTTTCATTTCTGTTGCACTTTGTTTGGGAATTTGTTCAGGCCCCCACCTATGCCGGGATGGTTGAAATGAACCATTGGGAAGGTATTAAACTCTGCATGTCAGCGACATTCGGTGATGTTGGCTTTGCAATCACAGCGTATGTTTTAACCAGCCTGTTTGCCCGTTCGCGTGACTGGGTTTTCAATCCATCTATGGCGCAATTATTGCTATTTCTGGTAATTGGAATCGCGCTCACGGTCGGGTTTGAGTATTATTACACCAACATCTCACTGAGATGGACCTATTCAGACCTTATGCCGTTGGTCCCGCCATTTGGAACGGGGCTAAGCCCGCTCCTGCAATGGATTTTCATACCGCTTTTGGTTTTGTGGTTCATACGACGGCAAATTTCGCAATCGGCAAGGGAGCATCAGCATGATGGGTGATGGTATGATGGCTGACGGCAATATGTGGTTTGGCTGGGGCGGTATGATTTTGATTGCAGTATTGGTGATATTGGCCATTGCTGTGTTGGCGAAATACCTGATGAAGCTGGTTTTATGGTCTTTCAGATTTGCAATTTTTGCGATTCCGAACTTTGTTAGTTTGAAAAGCAATGCATCGGCATGATGCCATGTATGACCTGTTTCATAGTGCGGCTGGTAGCAATCCATTCGCATCAGGCGTTTGCCAGTCCAGCTGCCCTTTGAGATTGTTTCCGTGACAGGATGCGCATTGTTCCTGATATATGTTGCTACCAAATTCCATTGTTGTTTTTTCATCGGGTTTTAACAACGCCTCGGCGCTTGCAGGTTGAGTAAAACTTTGAGCCATAGTTGCGATACCGATCAAGAGCAAAAGCCTGCGAAGAAAGTGTGAGTTTATAATCATCATTCTATACCACCAATATCCGGCTACCATTTGGCACCCGTCTGTAAAGATCAATAACATCATGGTTTAAAAGTCGCACGCAGCCACTTGATACAGCTTTGCCAATTGACCAATCTTCACGGGTTCCGTGCAGGCGGTACAAAGTGTCTTTTTTTCCCTGAAAGATATACAAGGCTCGAGCACCAAGTGGGTTGTTAATGCCCGGCTTCATCCCACCATTTGTTACACTGTATTGGGCTAATTTTGGTTGTCGTTCGATCATCTCATCAGGCGGTGTCCATTTCGGCCATTCCTGTTTCCAGCCAACTCTTGCATGGCCCGACCATGCAAACCCTTCTCGCCCCAGACCCACGCCATAGCGAATGGCTTTGCCGTTCTCTTGAACCAAATGGAGGAAAAACTTTTTGGTATCCACAATGATGCTGCCAACCGGTTCGCTGGTTTGGTAACTGACTTCCTGCCTATACGTGCTGTTCCTTTAAATTTTAATCCAGCCTTACCAACGCCGACACCATAGCGGCGGGCCCTGCCTCTGGAATATACGAGATAAAGGAAATGTGACTCTGGATCGACCACAATGGTCCCGGACGGATAGCCGGAAAACTTCACCATTTGCGGCAAATAGATCGGGTTGAGTTTAAACTTTTTCTTGGTTTTGACTTTATCAGCCTGGGCTGGCAAAGCGACCACACTGGCCATCGTGCCTAGTAGTAAATTTCTGCGTGTAAACACGGCGATACTCCTGAATTTCCATAATTTGCTGCGCTCCGTAAAACTGGAACGCGATTAAAAACAAGGAATCAGGATATGGGGGGACGGAAACTGGCCTTGATGTCAGTCCCACTCAACGATATTGTCGGTACAGCTTCATGGGTGCCGGGAGGAATCGGTTTCAACGCAAATTTTTCAACAAAATAAAGAAGACAATCGACCTGACAATATGAGGCATCAATTTCACCCTTCATCGAGTGCCGATGGCCGCAATCTTCATCGTTGATGTCACTAATCAATCCACCATGGCAAGTTTTGGAATGATCGATAGAACTCGTCATCGCGGCATCAGAACCATGATCAGCACTGATAATTCCGGCAAACCCTTGGGTTGCCGAAAAAACAATCAGAATCATAATAAGGATCAGTTTTTTCATTATCTTTATTTGTTTCGGAATCAATTCTGCGTTTCCATCCATTAGTGTTCAATCAAACGTGATGAATTACGTCACTTCGAACCAAGTGGTCATCCCCGCGGCGGCGTGTTCGAGCATGTGACAATGCAAAAGCCATTTTCCGGGATTATCTGCAACGAAGGCAATTTGCGTTGTTTGTGTCGACCCAATCATGAAAGTATCCCGCCAGGGTTTTCCTTCATCGATGTTACGGCCTGCACGATGGAGAATGCGAAAATGATGACCATGTACATGCATGCCATGCATAAAAGCTGTATCATTAAACAGATCAATGACTACAGTTTCACCACGCTGAACGCTGAAGAATGGTGCTTCTGCAAGATTGGCCACGCCGTTAAATGCCCAAAATTGTTTGAGGGTCTGGAAGTCTGTCCCCTCAAGAGCTTTTCCGTTGTAAATCATTTTTCCACCTCGACCCATCGCTCCACCAGACATGTTCAGTTTGAATTTTTTCGGATTAGATAGATCGGGCTCGGGAAGATTGTTTTGCGTAAGGCGAATGTTAGGAATTGTATTCTTGTTTTCACCTTCCACTTTAAAATGAACAAAAGGATAGGGCTTGCCAGATGAAATTTGTTCAATTGCAAAATCGGCTCCGGCTTTTGGAACAACCAGCAGATCAACCCGTTGGGCAGAACCCAGCGGCAAAGGCGAATAGTTGAGTTTCACTGGTTCATCCAACGCTTGTCCGTCATACCCGATAACAGTTGCATCAAATCGGTTCGGATCGATATCAAACGTTCTGGCGTTGGATGCATTTATCAGCCGCAACCGATAAGCCTCACCCGCATTTAAATTGAATGTCGGTGCCGATTGCCCGTTCACCGTCAGCCAGTTTCCCAAACGCCCTCCATGGGTCCAATCCATTAATGAACCAAGGCTCGCAAGATCCAGCGTGCCGTCTCGTTTCAACCTCCAATCATCGATAAGCAGAGTGAGGTCATGCTCGCGGTCGAAGGCAGGATCGTCTTCCTCGATAATCAGTGGGCCATAAAGCCCGCGAGCAACCTGGTTCCAGCTCTTATTGTGCGCGTGGTACCAATAGGTGCCCGCATCTGGCGCTATGAAGTCATATTCAAATGTCTGCCCCGGCTGGACGGCTTTCTGCGTCAATCCCGAAACGCCGTCCATTGCATTGTCGATGCGAATACCGTGCCAGTGAATTGACGTCGGTTCCTCAAGTTGATTTATCAGACGAACTTTAATTCGCTCTCCACGCTTGGCCCTGATTTCGGGGCCGGGTGATGTGCCGTTATAAGTCCATAATTGTGACTCCGGCCCATCTGTGCGGAAGAGTTTTTTCATGGAAGGACCGGCGGTTATTTCTAAATAACCATCATCGCCGAGTGCCGCATGAAAGCTGGGTGGAGCAATTGTTATTACCGCTGCGCCAAGTGTAGTTTTGAGAAATTGCCTACGGGTTGGTTGCATAAGATTAATCCTTGTCCAGCAAATAAGTTGCAATTGCAGTCAGATCATCATCGTTCAAAAACGAAGTGCCATCTCGAACTACTTCGCCCATTGTTCCACCGAAGGCATCGCCATCAGGCAGTACCCCGGTTTTGAGAGCGTATTTGAGATTGCTGATCGTCCACCCTTTATCTTGAAGCTTCTCTGGCGTGATTGGTGGAGATTTCCCACCGTTTGGTAGATCTGACGCCCCGTGGAGTTGTAGTTCCTCCTGTCTGGCACCTGCAAAATTTCGAGGCGTGTGGCATGCTCCGCAATGGGCAGGACCTTCCACGATATATTTTCCACGGTTCCATAGCTCATTTTTATTTGGTTCTGAAATAAAGGGGGATTGGTCCAAAAATGCAGCGCGCCAGAGTTTCAATCCTGATCTGAAATTAAAGGGAAAACTCATGTCCTGAGATTTCGAAGCAGTTTGAACGGGAGGAACAGTTTGGAATGCAGCCCATAAATCTGCAATATCCTGATCCGTTAGCTTTGAATAAAATGGATATGGAAAAGCCGGGTAGTAGGGTTCTCCTGAAGAAGAAATACCTTTGCGTACAGCCAGAGCAAACCGTTCGACATTCCAATCTCCAATGCCAAACTCTTTGTCGGTTGTCAGGTTAGGTGAATAAAAAGTGCCAAAAGCGGTTTTGATGGACAAACCACCGGCGAGTGGCGCGCCATTTTTTTCCGTGTTTGTGTGGCATGCAATGCATCCAGACATGCGGGCCAGATAAGCTCCCCGATTTGCATCTCCAATTTCAGATATTTTTGAATACTGCGAGTTCAAAGGCCAAACGAACATTGCGATTACTCCCGCCCCGACTAACGTCAGGGCGAAAATAAACAGGCTCAATAAGCGCTTCATCGGTTATTTCTTTTCAAGCCGAAATTTTGTGTGACAAGAAGAACATGTCTTCGTCAGCATGTTGAACACCCCGTCTGTGGGCATTGTTGCAAGCAATGCCAGATCAGGCATGCTGCTGGCGTTACCCATCATGCCATCGCCTTTGGTCATCATGGAAGCGCCGGTGCCCATCATGGTGCTGGATTTGGATTTGGTAGAATGCATCAACCCATTGTCGGCGGCTGCTTCAAGCCCATCGGCCATCACGCTCAATTGGTTGGATATGGCTTTGAATTCATCCCAGTTGGACCAAATTTCGTCGCGGGCTTCAGAACCAGTGTTATGATTATCCTTGGGAAATAACCCGGTTAGTTTCTCGCCAGCATGTGCCTTAATTGCTAAGGCACCTTCTATTACGGCGGTTTCATTAAATGGAATTTCTCCTCTCATCATGGAGGAAAGGGTTTTGACAGTTTTTCCCATTACGGACATTGCGTCCATGCGTTCTTTAACGATGCCCGTTGCACCACCATGCGCAAGAGCAGTTATCACTGTGCCAATTGTAAACAGGCCAGCAACGAATGTGGTTTTCGTTTTCATAATTTAATCCTGGATATCTGAAATGTGCGATCTGGTCAGATCGCAATAATCGGTTGAATTTCAGACTAGGATACGCGGAGGTGGCGGCTCTTGTGGCGGTAACAAGAATTGGTTTGTGAGATGTGTTTCCACAGGAGGTTTCGTGCTTGTCACATGCATTAAGTAAACAAACTCTGGAGCCAGTGCCAATATATCACCACCACAATGGAGCATGTCGGTAGCAGAAATTCCTGCCGTGGAATTGTACGTTTCCAGATGCTGGTGAGTTGTGATTTCATCAACGGCAGACTGTTGAGTTACATGATGATGTTTTTGATCCGGCTCAAGTGCATGAGCATAATTTCCACCTGCAATTATCAGCGACAACATAGCAAGCACATGAAAAAAGTTGCCAAGGGAATTCAAATGAGCGTTTATTTTAGGAATGCCGGTCATTAAATAATTCTATTCGGGCTGCGTTCGTATTGATGACGAAGGACTAAAATCTCATTCTCGGAAAAACCCAACAATTTCGCTTTTTTCAATAGCGTTTCCAGCATCCCAACCTCACTTGAAGTTGGCAGCCGTTTACCCAATAGCTTTGATTCGGCAATAGCCTCATTCACGATCATGGAATGAAATATAGACGTTCCTGCGGCTGTAAGGTCAATAACCCTCAAATTAAATTTTTGTAAGGCTCTCCTGCCATTTATGAATTAATATTTTATTTTTCCAACTCTCTTGACCTTCCCCTAGGTGGAAACTCTATCTACGCATTTCTGCGATATGGAATCGGTATCCTCACAGAAACTTGCGGTAGATTACGGTTTTGTTAGTTGACGATTATTTTTTGGAATGTAACTACGTGAAATTATGTTGATCAGATTAAAATTTATGAATTGGACTAAAATACAGGTATCGCTGGTGATGATTTTATCACTGGTGCTGATACCTGTTTCAAGTTCTAACGCATTAAATTTACTACAATCTGAAACTTGTTCACAGACAATTGAAATGCAACATGATGCTCAGCAAAATCTGCCTATTCACGATAGTGAGGATATGACGGTGAATGGTTCGCACATGCATGATGGAATGTCATTGGGTGATTGCTGCTCGTTCAATTGCGGCGTGGCAATTGTTGCTGATACCCGGTCTAAAATTATTGTGAACCCATCAGAATCATACATTTTGCCTGCTCGTAGATTGCTTCTGCCGTCTGAGTGGGATACGCAACTTCGCCCACCAAAAACCTGAATACATTTAGCCTCGCGTGAGGTTTTGACATTTGTGGCTGGAATTAGTTTTCGCCGCAGATGAACTCGAAGTGCATTTTCAGGTAACAAAATCAATGAGAAAAATAGTATTAGTCGGGCTTTTGTCCGTAGGTCTGGGTGGCTGTGCGTCTACATTTCCCCCGGAGGTGTTGGCATATCGCGATGCGGCAGATGCCCATGTTGGGATCAGGCATACCAATCCAACAAATATAATCGGTGACTATAATCATCGCGACCCAGTCGATCCAAGACCATGGCGCAAGCTCAATGATGAGCAATCTCCGGTAAAAGGAGATAAGTCATGATGGGTTCAATCAAAAACCTGATGATCATGTCTGTGTCAGTACTGGCCTTGTCTGGTTGTGTGACCAACGCCAATATTGAAGAATATTCAGCACTTGATGCAGGGTTCTCAACGGTCTCCTACAAAACCCGTGAGGCAACCAATAAGCAAACGGTCTGGGTGCAGAACCAACAAGAAGCAGATGCGCTTTCGAAGCGCGTTCATGGCCTTGTCCATAAGCGCACGATCAATGTTAACACGGCTGTTCAAGTTGCATTGCTGAATAACAAGGGCCTACAGGCATCTTATGCCGATCTTGGCATGTCAGCAGTTGAAGCGTGGCAGCAAACCATGCTGGAAAATCCGAAAATTTCAATTGGAATTCTCGGCATTGCTCATCCTGAATTAGGTGCATTCCGGGCAATTGAAGGCATGTTAGCCACCAATATTCTGGCGCTGGCTACAAGAGATAAACGCATCGCCGTCGCTGATACCCGTTTCAGACAGGCACAGTTGAAAGCAGCCCTTGCAACACTGACTATAGCTGGTGAAACCCGCAAGGCATGGATCAACGCTGTTTCAGCTTTTGAGAATATCTACTATCTCAATCAAGCGCAGGTCGCAGCGGATGCTGCATCAGAACTTGCCAAGAAATTGGGTGAAAGTGGGGCCCTTGCAAAGGGCGGACAGGCTCGCGAACATGCCTTCTATTCCGAACTCACCGGCCAGAAAGCCAAGGCTCGTCTTGCCGCTAAACTGGCAAAGGAACAGCTCACAAGGATTATGGGGTTGTGGGGCACCGAGGTCGATTATTTCGTGCCGGACAAACTTCCCAGATATCCGCGCAAGCTCCAGCGAAAAAAGGCGATTGAGTCGGATGCGCTTCATAAGCGGGTGGATTTGCAAGTTGCAAAACTGGAACTGGAAGCCATTGCCAAATCTTACGGACTGACAGAAGCCACACGTTATGTGACAGATTTTGAAATTATCACAGGTTTTGAGAAAGAACGTGAAATTGGTGACGACGGTAGAGAAACCACTACCACGCCGCAGGTGGAATTAGAGTTCGTCATTCCAATTTTTGATACCGGTAAAGCCAGAATGCGCAAAGCCGAGCTTGCCTATATGAAAGCTGCAAATCTGCTGGCGGAAAAGGCGATCAATATTCGATCAGAGGCCCGATCTGCATATATGGCTTATCGTTCTACTTATCAGATCGCGCGTCACTATAGAAACAACGTCTTGCCATTGCGAACCAAGATCGAGGCAGAATCCCTGCTTACCTATAATGGCATGATCACCAACACGTTCGAACTGCTCGCTGATACCCGGGCGAAAATTAATTCCGTCCTTCTATCTGTTCAGGCGAAACGGGAGTTCTGGATTGCTGATGCTGAACTCACCGCCGCAATTTACGGTGGCGGGGGATCATCAGGCTCTGGAGAGGGTGGAGAAATGACCGTTGCTGCTTCTGGCGGCGGCGGCGGACATTAGAAAGGATTTCAACATGATAAACAGACGTCAACTTATTGGAGCAAGTGCGGCAGGTGCTGCATTGGTTTCATCAACCGCATGGTCCAAGACTACAAATATGGGCCTTCCCGAAGCTGCAATTATGGAAACTGCGGCAACGCAAAATCCATTGCACCCATCAACTGGTCAATCATATCAGCCGGTTGTCACGTTGAATGGCTGGACATTGCCATTTCGCATGAATAACGGGGTGAAGGAATTTCACCTGATTGCCGAACCTGTAGAACGCGAACTTGCGGAAGGCACGACCGCCTATCTGTGGGGTTATAACGGCCAATCAACGGGCCCCACTATTGAGGCTGTTGAGGGAGACCGTGTTCGGATTTTCGTTACCAATAGGCTTCCCGAACACACAACGGTTCACTGGCACGGGCTAATTTTGCCATCAGGGATGGATGGTGTTGGTGGGCTAAGCCATCCGGGTATCCCGCCGGGAAAAACCTTTGTCTATGAATTCGATCTCACCAAAAGCGGCACCTTTATGTATCACCCCCATGCGGATGAAATGGTGCAAATGGCGATGGGGATGATGGGCATGTTCATTGTCCATCCAAAAGATCCGACCTTTATGCCGGTGGATCGCGATTTCGTCTTTATGTTGAATGCGTTCGACATTGATCCGGGTTCTTACGTTCCCAAAATCATGACCATGAATGACTTTAATTTGTGGTGTTGGAACAGCCGGATATTCCCGGACATTGATCCATTAGTCGTCAACAAAGGCGACCGTGTTCGGGTTCGGGTCGGTAATCTGACGATGACCAATCACCCGATTCACATGCATGGTTATGACTTTGAAGTTACCTGTACGGATGGCGGCTGGGTTCCCAAGGAAGCGCGCTGGCCGGAGGTAACTATCGATATCCCGGTTGGTGGCATGAGGGCCTATGAATTTGTCGCTGATAACCTCGGTGATTGGGCAATTCACTGTCACAAATCTCACCACACAATGAATGCCATGGGACATGATGTGCCGACGTTTATTGGCGTCGATAAATCTGCAGTCACGAAAAAAATTCGCAAAGTGCAGCCGGAGTATATGCCGATGGGCACGGCCGGCATGGCGGATATGGGCGTCATGGAGATGGAACTTCCTGACAACACCACTCCGATGATGACCGGATGGGGACCATATGGCCCGATTGAAATGGGCGGCATGTTCTCGGTGGTGAAGGTTCGTGAGGGGATTGGCGCCGACGATTATTCAGATCCGGGCTGGTACAAGAATCCACCCGGTACGCAAGCCTATGAGTGGACTGGTGAGCTACCTGACCACGCGAAGGCCGCTGATGCCAAAACAAAAATTACCCCAAAACCAAATAACAATGGCTAAACGCCTAACCGGGCGTATGCCCAAATTCCAGAAAGAGAATACAATGAAAAAATTACTCATTCTTACAGCCGGACTGTTTCTAATATCAGGAAATGCTTTTGCGTCTGGCAGCCATACCGGCGGTCACGATGAAGTAAAAAAAGAAACGCATGGGCATGATAATGCCGATGGGCATCATGATGATGCAATGGCGGCACAGTACACCAAAGGTGTCGTGAAAAAAATTAACATGAAATCCCGCAAGGTGACCATCATCCACGAGGAACTCAAGGGTCTTGGCATGCCTGCCATGACCATGGTGTTTCGAATGGCAGACGATGCCATGCTCGACAAAATGAAAGTCGGCGGAAAAATTGAATTTGTTGCTGATCGGGTGAAAGGCAAGCTGACTGTTATGGAATTGAAATAAATCGAAACAGGGAGCCCGCTGGCAATGGCGGGCTCCAATTAATTTGCCGTTCGTTTCCACGGCTTGTTGGACCCTCTAACTTTGAGATTACGAGAAATTGCTATGAACATACTTTTCCCACAGCGATCAATTGTGCGATTTTCAATGTTTTGTTGCGTTGTGTTGATGCTAGCGCTTTCCCAAGCGGCTGTTTCTGCTGACGAAATTTCTGAACACATTGACGGCATCTATGTTGAAGACGCAACAATCACATCGGCAAAGAAAGGAGGAACAGCGATCCTTAGGTTTAAGGTGACAAATTTTGGACGGAAGCACGTCACATTGGTTGGCTTGAATGCACCCTTTGCCGGAACAGGCAGCATGGTGATGATTATACCGGAATTAGGTCCGAGAAACGTTTCGGAGTTGGCAATTTTAAGCGAAGAAACACTGGATTTTTCAGCGGCTCACCTGAAAGGGGAGTTAGGTGAAATTGTATCCGATCTCGTTTCAGGAACAAATGTTGAATTCATGCTGACCTTTTCCAACTTCACCACAACGGCCACAGCTCACGTGCATTGATATTGATTGGATTGTCCATTGGTTGAATCAATGAATGAGCATATGTGGCATGATTGGCAACACAACACCGACATTGTGTTTTCGTTGGCCGGATTGTTTGTAATTCTATTAGGCTTGTTTTCTATGGTCAGATTGCACCGCAAACGTGCAGAAAATTATTTGAATACCAATTTGGTGCCACGATCTGCAAAAATCAGTAATGGTGCTATTCCAGATGAGCAAGGCATGTCGGAGGCGCGCGATACAATATTTGTTTTGCCCGATATTAGTCACTACACTCGGTTTATGGCCCACAATCATTTCACTGATCAGGCAGCGCAATTTATCATATTTTCTCTGATTAATGCGATGATCAAAGCGGCGACAAAGACTTTGGAACTATCCAAAGTGGAGGGGGATGCGGTGCTGTTTTTTGTGGATGCCGAGAAATATTTAAAACAAGTTATTGGTGCTACCTTAGTAAATATCTTCAATGCGTTTGATATTGAGCGAGAGCGCCTAATGGCATCCAATCTTTGCTCATGCAAAGCCTGTCAGCATATCAAGGAGTTGGATATCAAAGTGTTTGTACATCGCGGCAAAGCAACACGTTTCAAGTTTCGTGGTTCAACCGATCACTTCGGTCAGGATATTATTGTGTTGTATCGCATGATGAAGAATAGCATCTCCAGTGATCGGTATACTTTGATTACTGACGCTGCTGCAGATTCAATTGAGCTGCCAAGCAAATTGGATAAAGAGCGCATTAGTATTTATGTCGAAGATATAGGAACCATTGATGCCAACAAATTTGAGTTTGCCGAATGCGTAGTTAGAATGGCTGAGGTCAGTGCCAATGGGATTAGATGAGAATGTTCTCCAAAATTGACCCAGCATGTCGTGTCAGACAGCTTTCCTCATTTGTGAAATATGTATAAATTATAGTTATGATTGATGTTCTCAAACATCCCGTTTATGCGCGGCTCTTTGGTGCGCAAATTATTGCCCTTCTTGGAACGGGCTTATTGACCGTTGCACTTGGCTTGCTTGCTTTTGATCTGGCTGGTGATAAGGCCGGGGCAGTTCTTGGGACGGCATTTGCTATCAAAATGATTGCCTATGTCGGGCTTGCTCCTGTTTCTGCTGCTGTAGTCGACAAATTACCGCGCAAAGCCGTTTTGATTGGTGCTGATCTGTTGCGTGCGTCAGTGGCTGTCTTTCTGCCTTTCATCGATTCAGTGTGGCAAATCTATTTGCTGATCTTTGTTCTCCAAGCAGCGTCAGCCACTTTTACACCCGCGTTTCAGGCCATAATTCCCGATATCCTGAGCGATGAAAAAGACTATACAAAAGCTCTGTCACTTTCACGGTTGGCGTATGATCTGGAAAATCTGATTAGTCCTGCTCTGGCAGGTATTTTGCTGGCCGTCATGAGCTATCACTGGCTGTTTGGTGGAACGGTCATAGGGTTCATAGGATCTGCCGTGCTCGTCTTAGTTACCCCCATTCCAACATCTGATCGGAGGGAAAAACCACGTCCGTTTTTGGAAAAACTGACAAGGGGTGCGCGAATATACCTTGCAACTCCGCGACTGCGCGGATTGCTCGCTCTCAATTTTACAGCAGCATCAGCGGGTGCTTTCGTCCTCGTCAACACCGTTGTGATTGTACGAAGTGAATATGATGCGACGGAAACTGATGTAGCCTATGCACTCGCCGCTTTTGGGGGGGGATCGATGCTTTCCGCTCTGGCATTGCCTCGTCTCCTTGAAACTATCTCCGACCGGTTGATTATGGTTGCGGCGGCATTTCTTCTTGCCGGACTGACAATTGGGCATGCGGTTTATGTTATGATAGATGGTTGGGCCGTTTGGAGTGCATTTTTGTTTGTGTGGGGGATGAGCGGCATACTTTACTCGGCAATTCTTACACCGTCTGGCCGCCTGTTGAGACGTTCAACGCATGCAGAAGACAGGCCAACAATCTTTGTGGCACAGTTTGCTCTCTCGCACGCCTGCTGGCTGCTGACTTATCCGATTGCGGGGTGGGCAGGACAAGCATTCGGCTTGCCTGTTACCATGGCTGTCCTCGGCATCCTTGCACTGTCGGGGGCCATTCTGGCGCTGTTCATCTGGCCAGCCAATGAAGCAAAAGAGTTGCTCCATGATCATCCCAATCTACCATTGGACCACCCGCATTTGGAGGGGTATCAAGGCGAGGGAAACCATCACCGCCATGTGTTTGTAATAGATGATGAACACAGAGCATGGCCAACTCACGGCTAGAGCTCGTTACTCTGTCAGAAGCCGCTTACGTTCCTCAAACTCCTTGGTATCGATCTCGCCCTTCGCAAAGCGTTCTTTTAGAATATCAAACGCATTGTTGCCATTGGCCGCTGACTTACTACCAGCTTGCGATGTTCCAATAATACCCAATGAACGCAACACCAGAATAATCGCAGCGATGATGCCGATTACCAGCAGAAGCATGAATAAAGGACCAAGGATCATGCCGGACCCACCCCATTGACCTCCGCCCCACATCATTCCCGGACCGTGGTAGTGGCCGAAATCACGTGTGGGAGTACTTGTTGCCTGAGCAAAGACTGTTGTTGCCGTTGCTGCCATGGTCAGGGCACAGGCTGGAATTGATATCGTTCCTACTCCTGAGTTCATTTATCTCGAAACATTATTGAAAGTAACATAGGCTCGTTTCACACGACGTCTTTTGAAAGTTTCGTGTGGCTGGCTCACCCAGCCCGCCCATACGAGCAAGGAAGGCACAACATCATTTTAATGAGCCATTAACACTGGAATATTGGTGTCTTTCAGGAAGTCAGATGTCACTCCTCCAAATATCATTTGCCGTAAATGAGAGTGACCATACCCTCCCATAACAATCAGATCCGCATTCATGTCGATGGCGTGCTGCTTCAACGCTTCGGCTACCGATTGTCCACCGCTCGCCAGTTGCGTCACATTAATATTCAGACCGTGCCGCGCCAAATATTGAGCCATATCAGCCCCCGGCTCACCGCCGTTTACAGCGGCAGATGCAACAGGGTCAACCATTACGATGTTTACCTCCTCTGCGTTCTTCATCTGCCACAAGGCATGATTGACGGCTGCAGATGCAGGAAGTCCTGAATCCCAAGCGATCATTACTTTTTTCACATCAAATGACTGAATTCCAGATGCTGGCGATATCAAAAGGGGTTTGTTTGAATGGAACAAAGCACCGTAAATAGTCTTATCGCGAAGTTCGCCCTCATTGCCTGCTGTTGTTCCAATCAGGGTCACATCTGCATAGCTTGCCCGCTCACCAATCATGTCGTCAACATGGGAAAAATCGATATAGCTGGTACACACATCGCCCGAAATGTCCGCTTTTTGAAGTTGTTTTTCTACAGCATCACCCCTTTGCTTCACCTTGGCGGTTCCTGCTGCATAATCTGTTGCCCATCCATGATCCGGTACAGAACCATAAGCATAAATCGCGGGGGCGGGCGTAACAGCAATAACCATGACTGAAAGATGAGAATTGGTCTGTTCGCAAAGGCGGATCGCGCCCGCGAGTGCATCATCATTATCGTTCACGTCGGTTACGCAAAAAATCGTCTTGAATGACATGGGGTTTCCTTTCACGTTGATATGGTTTCTTCGATGCTGGAGCATAAATGAGACTGACATATTGATCTTAATCAAAGCAGCGCAATATATGCGGATGTTCTATGGACAAGGAACTATTGCTTCTCATAGGAGGTGTTGGCTGTGTTCGGAGTTGGTTGCGGCTATTGCTATGATCCAAGTCAAATTGGTGCAGGTGTTTCAGTGCTACGACTCCGGGGTAATTAGCAATTTCAAGGAACGGCGTTGTGACCACACCAGAGGCTAAATCTGTTACTGACAGCGATGGTACCAACGCTGTTGCGTCCGGTAATTCGCTTTGGTTCTCTTTTGGCATGGAACGAATGGGCCTGCTGGCTTTGAAAAAGCCAATCGTCTCGGTCCTATTGATTATTGTAGTTTCCATCTTTGCTGTATTCGGTGTTTTGCGCATTTCGGTGGATGACTCACTAAGTGAATTATTTCGCAGCAATTCCGAAGAATTTCGGCGCTACGAGCTGGTATCTGAACGTTTTCCCTCGTCGGAATTTGATGTTTTGCTGGTTGTTGAAGGCCCTGATTTGCTTTCACGAAATTCTCTCCAGTCCTTGCGGGATACGATTTTGGAACTCGGCTTGGGAGAGGCGGTGAACGGCATCGTATCTTTGTTCTCCACCCGCCGAATGTTGGATGAGGATGGGTTTGCAGCGCCGCTTTTTCCTGCGGTGCTTCCTGAAGGTGAAGCCTTCAAACGGCTGACGGAGGAACTGCGTGCCGACGAAATCGTCAAGGGAAAACTATTATCAAATGACGGTACATTGGCTTTGGTCGTGCTGGCACTCAATGAGAATATTATTGAGGAAATCGGGCTGAAAGCTTCGGTTAAAGAACTCAACCAACTGGTCGATGAAGGACTTGAGGGAAGCGGCCTAACATGGAAACTTACCGGGGCACCGGTGATGCAATTGGAAATCCGCAACGCTGTTCAGCGCGACCGAATTTTATATAACGGCCTTGGTTTTGCACTTGGAGCGCTGATTGCCTTTCTGTTTTTTAGAAGTATTACGCTTACCATCATTGCCGCTGCCGGGCCCGCAACGGCGGTGCTGTGGTCGCTTGGTGCAGTGGGTATGCTTGATTTTCGACTCAATCTTTTTGTCAATGTCATCACGCCGCTGATCATGGTCAACGGGTTTTCCGACAGCATGCATCTGGTTTACAACATTCGCCGTGATGTGATGGCTGGCATTGACCGAAAAATTGCTGCCCGCAATGCCATCCTCAATGTGGCTCCCGCGTGTTTTCTCACCGCACTTACCGCCGCGATTGCTGTCGCTTCGTTCATGTTTGCGCAATCTGCATTGATCAGAACATTCGGTATTGCAGCAACTATTGCGGTGCTGCTTGCCTATGTTGCGGTTGTGATTGTGGTGCCAACACTGGCGGTTTTATTGATCCGCAACGAACCACAAAAAGCGGGTGAAGATCAGCCCGAAGATAGATTGAATATGCTGGCGCGGTTTTCGGTTTGGCTGTTCGCAGCCGTTGGTAGAAACGCTGTTGCGATTGTTCTGATGGGAATCGTTTTTGTCGCGCTGACCAGTGTTGCTTATGTCAATCTCAAGCCCCATTACCGAATGGCGGATCAGGTGCCGGACAAAGAACAGGCACTGGTTGCCACGGGTCGTCTGGACGAAAAACTTTCCGGCGCTAACCCGGTGCATGTGATGATCGAATGGCCACAAGGAAGCGAACTTTATTCTGCTGCTGTGCTTGAGACGATTGAAGATGTTCATAAGGTAGTGGAGAATGTCTCGGGCATTGGCAATGTCTGGTCGCTGTCTTCCCTGAGGCGATGGCTTGAAGAAGCTGGTGATTTGGCACCTGCAAAACTGGCGCAATATGTCGGTTATCTTCCGGTGCATTTACAGCAGCGTTTTATTTCTCCATCGACCCGTTCAGCCGTGGTTACCGGGCGGGTACCTGACGCAGATGCCAGCGTAATATTGCCTGTTGTGATGAGGCTTGATGAGGCGTTAGAACCGGTACGTCTGGCACATCCTAAGTTCAGCATTCATGTGACCGGGCTTGCGGTGATTGCCGCCAGAAATAGTGGTCAGATGATCTGGGAACTCAATATCGGTCTCGTCAGCGATATGGTCATTGTCATCGTGTTGTTGGGAATTGCATTTCGCTCGCTGTTTGCCAGTGTGGTTGCAATATTGCCGAGCCTTATTCCCATTCTGGCCACTGGCGCGATACTCTATGTAACCGGGCAGGGGCTGCACTTTGCTTCAATGATCGCGCTTACGGTCGCTTTCGGACTGGCGCTCGATAGCACCATTCATTTTCTCAATCGCTACTATATTGAGGCGCGGATTGCCAAAAAAAATAATGAAGGAACTGAAGCGATCCTGTCACGAACTGCTGTGATGATTGGCCCAGTGCTCATTCTCACAACCATGGTGCTGGCGGTAGGGCTTGGCATTACCATTTTGTCCAATCTGCCATCGCTGCGGGTATTCGGCCAGCTGAGCGGGATTACTTTGATAGCCGCACTGGTTGCCCAATTGGTTATTCTACCCGCAGCCATTGTATTGGCTCGGCGATTTATGAAGAGTTCAATATGAGAAAGTTTGCCCCAATTGCGGTAGCTTTGATGTTGTTCAATTTGGCAGGTAGCGCCATGGCTGCAAGCTCTCCGGCCGATAACATGTTTGGTTCGCTATATGGAAAGTGGCGGGGCAAGGGCGTGATTATCCTGCAAGTAGGCAAGCCGGAAGAGAAGTTATCCTGTCGTGTTACTTATACACCTGTGTCTGACACGCTTGTCGACGCAAATATTCGTTGTGCAGCGGTCGATTTCAAAATCGATGCGAAAGGCAAGATATCCTATTCAAAACATTCAAAAATGTTTCGCGGGAATTTGTCCGACAAGGAGACAGGGTGGACGTTGGTTCTCTCCGCTGGGCAACCCAAAAAACAATACATCCGGTTTGGGTTGAAAATAGCAAAAGCCGAGGTAAATGGTTGGTTGGATTTAAAAATCAAGAGTAGAAAATCCCATACATGGCTGGCGCTAAGAACCACATCAACAGGTCTGAAAACGTTATTGCGCATCGATTTTAGACGCTGATATTTGCCAACGCCTTGTTGATTGAAATCAAATCATAAAGTGTTGGCTAAGACTACCATCACCTCTATTCTGCAAATCTGCAAACTTGCCGCAAAGAATGGATGATGCTCGAAGGATTGGTGTGACTATGGACCGCAATGTCATATTTGAGATTAAAGACCTTACGAAAACCTATCGAACAGGTGATGTGGAAGTCCACGCATTGCGCGGGGCGAATGCTGTCCTTTATGAGGGGGAACTCTCCGTCATGCTTGGGCCGTCAGGCAGTGGTAAGTCAACGTTTCTGAATATTATCGGCGGTCTGGATACGGCTACTTCCGGCCATGTACGGTTTAAAGACCTTGATATTTCCAAGGCCAGCGAAGCTGAATTAACCCAATATCGGCGGCGTTATGTGGGCTTTGTTTTTCAGTTTTATAATTTGATCCCAAGTCTCACGGCGTGTGAAAATGTTGCGTTGGTGACGGAAATTTCCACTAATCCCATGCGTCCGGAGGAGGCGCTTGCTCTGGTCGGGCTGGATCACCGGATGGATCATTTCCCTTCGCAAATGTCAGGTGGTGAACAGCAACGGGTAGCGATTGCCCGTGCAATTGCAAAAAATCCTGCAGTGCTCCTTTGTGACGAACCCACGGGCGCGCTTGATTCCACCACTGGCAGGCTAGTGCTTGAAGCGCTGACCACAATCAATGAAGAACTCGGTGCAACCATCGCAATCATTTCTCATAACGCATCCATTCGCCAGCTTGCCCATCGCACATTTTATTTCGCCGATGGTGAAATTGTCCGTGAAGAGGTCAATAAAAAACAACTGACACCTGCAGAGATTGTCTGGTGATATTATGAGAGTGCTCGACAAAAAACTGTGGCGCGATTTTTTGAGACTTTGGCCTCAGGCGCTTGCCGTTTCGCTGGTTTTGAGTTGCGGCGTTGCAACGCTGATCCTGTCAGTCGGTTCTTACCGTTCGCTGGATGAAACGCGTCAGGCTTATTATGAGCGCTATCGTTTCGCTTCAATTTTTGCATCAGCAACGCGCGCACCGCTTTCGGTGGCGCGCGAGATCAGTCATTTTTCCGGCGTGACGGCTGTTGAGCCGCGCATTGTTCAATCAGCTTTGCTTGATATACCCGGAATGAAAGAGCCGGCGACCGGGCAGGTGATATCCATTCCGGACTATGGGAAGTCTTTGCTCAATCAACTCTATATCAAAGAAGGAAGGTTGCCGGAGGCAGGTAAGAAAGATGAAATTGTGGTATCGGCAAATTTCGCCGAAGCTCACGGTTTTCATCCCGGTTCTACCTTCGCTGCGACTGTTCGGGGGAACCGGGTGAATTTTCAAATTGTCGGATTGGTGCTATCGCCGGAGTTCATTTACGCACTCGGACCGGGTGATTTTGTTCCCGATTACCGCAGGTTTGCGGTGATCTGGATGCGCAATCAGCAATTGGCAGATTTAACGGATCAAGATGGTGCGTTTAATTCGATCTCCCTGTCTTTGCTCCCCGGAACATCAAAAGATGATATCATCCAGAAGCTGGATCAGATTTTGCGTCCCTTTGGTGGAACAGGGGCATATGGGCGTAAGGATCAGTTATCGCATGCATTTCTCGATAGTGAGCTACAACAATTAAGCGCCATGGCGAAGGTTATCCCGCCGGTTTTCCTGTTTGTTTCAGCATTTCTCGTCAACATGATCCTGTCCCGATTGATCGCTTTGGAGCGGGAGCAAATTGGCCTTTTGAAAGCACTGGGATATGGCAGATGGAGCATTGCGGGGCACTATATGAAACTGGTGCTGATCATTGTCGCATTTGGCGTAGCGATCGGATTTGCAGCGGGAACCTGGCTTGGCAATGGCATGACACGGCTTTACGCGGAGTTTTTCAATTTCCCGTTTTTGGTATTTAGACGAAGCTTGGATGTCTACGCGCTTGCCGCAGGCGTTACCGTGACGGCGGCGCTTCTGGGAGCGTTTAAATCCGTCCAGGCAGCCGCAGCCCTGCCACCCGCTGCGGCAATGCGCCCGGCATCCCCGCCACAATACCGCCGTGCAGGCGCGTTGGGGCAGACCATATCAAACATGTTCTCCCAGTTGAGCGTGATGTCCGTTCGGCACATGACTCGCTGGCCAATACGCTCCGGAATGACGATGCTTGGAAGTTCGCTAGCGGTGGCGCTGTTGGTAACCGCATTGTTCATATCGGGTTCCGTAAACACCATGATCGACATTTTGTTTTTTCAAACGGAAAGGCAGGATGCTACCATTACATTTTCAACGCCATTATCGCCATCAGCAGTGTTTGCCATGAAGCGGTTGCCCGGAGTTTTATCGGTCGAACCATTTCGAGTGGTGTCCGTTGAACTCACCAATGGATCGCGCAAACGTCGCCTTACAATTACCGGCAAACCGAATGATATGCGTCTCAGCAGAGTTCTTGATCAAGACTTAAATCCGGTCGAATTACCTTCTTCGGGCCTGATCTTAACGGAGCGGGTGGCTCACCAGTTGGATGCAAGACGCGGCGATATTCTGGATATCAAACTGCTTGGGGAAGGTTGGTACGACACCAAGGCTCCGGTTGTCGATGTCGTGCAAAGTTTCGTGGGGCTGGGCGCCTATATGGACCTCGCGGCACTCGACAAACTGTCGCGCATTGGGCCTCGTCGGTCCGGCGTTTATGTGGAGATTGATACAGCAAAACTTGATGAAACCTACAAAGCTATCAAGGCCCTCCCGGCTGTTGCATCCATCGCCCTACAGTCAACGGCCCTGCAAAAATTTCGAGAAACTCTTGAAAAAAACATCTCCACAATGACAACGGTCTACATCGTTCTGGCAGTAATTATTGCTTTTGGCGTGGTCTATAACAGCGCGCGCATTCAATTGTCGGAACGAGCACGCGAACTTGCAAGCCTGCGTGTGCTTGGGTTTACTAAGCGGGAAGTCTCCTCGGTTCTCATTATTGAGTTGGTGGTGATTGCCCTGCTTGCGCAACCCTTGGGCTGGTTGCTCGGCTATGGGTTAGCATGGGCCGTTATTTCAGGCTTTCAAAATGATTTGTTTCGAATGCCATTTGTTATGGAAACTGCTGCTTTCGGGTGGGCCAGCATCATCGTGCTGACTGCCTCAGCGGTTTCCGCTTTGATTGTTCTCGCCCGCGTACAAAATCTCGATATGATCCGCGTCTTAAAGACAAAGGAATAAAAATGTTTTCAACTTGGATAAAGCGTCTTGGCCTTTTGGTTTTGGTTCTTGCTGTGGGGGCAGGGGGGTATTCGATGATCAAAACCCAGCCGGTTCCAGTCGACGTGGTGGAAATTTCCTTCGGTGAAATTGAAACCACTGTCGATGAAGAGGGAAAAACCCGGGTCAAGGATATTTATCAAATATACGCGCCAATGACTGGAAAACTGGAACGTCTTTCAGTTCGCGTGGGTGATTTTGTTTCTGCAGGCGAGCGCATCGCCAGAATTAGACCTGTTGATCCGCCCATCCGTGATTTGCGTACTAGACGGGAATTGGCTGCTGCCACCAAAGCCGCACGTGCCATGGTACAACTCTCCAATGCGGAAGTTGCGAAGGCAAAATCAGCATTCATATTTTCGCGCTCTGAACTTAATCGTGCAAGGCGCTTACTTGAATCAAGCACAATTACCGTTCGCAGGTTAGATCTTGCGAAACTGGATGTGGCAGTTAAGGGATCTCTGGTAACAGAAGCAGAGGCAAATCTTGAACTGCGCAGACGCCAGCTTGAATCTGCCCATGCGCGTGAACTGGAACCCATGCAGATGTCGACTGCGGTGAGGGAGGATCAGTGTTGCGTCGCTATCGTCACGCCTGTTTCCGGGGCGGTATTGCAGCTATTGGCCGAAAGTGAACGGGTGATTCAGGCCGGAAGTCACATTTTGAATGTGGGAGATTTGCAAAATCTTGAGGTGGTGGTTGATCTGTTATCCGTTGACGCGGTGGTGATTTCTGCGGGTACACTGGCGCGTATTGAAGGATGGGGTGGCAAGAAGGTGCTAAACGCCAAGGTGCGAAGCATTGACCCCGCTGGTTTCACCAAGGTCTCGGCCCTTGGTATAGAAGAACAGCGGGTTAACGTGGTTCTCGATATCATCGATCCGAGGGAGGTTTGGGAAAAACTTGGTCATTCTTATCGCGTAACCGTACGACTGATAATTTCTCATAAAACCAATGTCCTACGCATTCCGATCAGCGCCCTGTTCCGGGTAGACAATCAATGGGCAAGCTATGTCGATGTGGACGGAATGGCCTCATTGAAGACCTTGGAACTTGGAAATTTTTCACTAACCCATGCGGAAGTTATTTCTGGTCTCGATCAAGGTGATAAAGTCATTGTTTTCCCCAGTGATCGTGTGAAAAATAACATCATGATTGAAGTTCGATCTGAGTGAAGTCCCTTAGCGCGAAGACCATCCGGTACCTGTTGCAAATTTTAGATGAAAACGAAATGCAATTCAGCACTCGTTCAGATGACAGATTTTTTTGAGCTTGGTTTACAAATGAAATCGACATATTGATCTTAATCAAGGCAGCACAATATATGTGGGTGCTTTAACCTAGGCTATGGACAAGGAACTGTTACTTCTCATTGGAGGTGTTGGCCTCTTTTTGCTGGGAATGATCATTCTCACCGAGGGCCTGCGCGGTCTGGCGGGTGGTGCTATGCGCCGGGTTCTTACGCGGTTTACGAAAACACCTGTGACGGGAGCGATCACCGGCGCACTTACAACTGCTGTTATTCAATCTTCAAGTGCGACCACAGTTGCGGCAGTCAGCTTCGTTGCGGCAGGATTGCTCACGTTTCCTCAAGCTCTGGGAATCATTTTTGGGGCTAATATTGGAACGACTGTCACCGGCTGGATCATTGCTATCCTTGGCTTCAAACTGCATATGGGCCAGATTGTTCTTCCGTTCATTTTTATTGGTGTCTTGCTTAAATTGTTTGGCAATGCGCGGTTGGGGCAAATTGGTTGGGCGCTCGCAGGATTCAGCCTGTTATTCATTGGTATCGAATCCATGCAGCAGGGCATGGCGCCATATGAAGGCATTATCACCCCGTCTGTTTTCCCCGATGACACTTTTTTTGGACGCCTACAACTCGTTGCTATCGGTGCGATTATTACACTGGTTACCCAGTCGTCTAGCGCAGGTGTTGTGGCAGCTCTTGTCGCGTTAAGTGCCGGCTCTGTCACTTTTTCTCAAGCAGCGGCAATGGTTATCGGGATGGATATCGGAACCACTTTTACAGCAGCGCTGGCCACAATTGGTGGTTCAACAGCGACACGACAAACGGGATATGCCCATGTTATCTACAACGCCATGACCGGCATTATGGCTTTCTTCTTACTGGGACCATTCTCCGGGTTTGCTGATACATTCATTGCAACCGGCGGTCCCGGCAGTGCGCAGATTTCACTGGTCGCATTCCATACGGCATTCAATGTTTTGGGGGTGCTTCTGATTTTGCCATTTGCCAGTCCCTTTGCGCGTTTGATTGTCAGGATTGTTCCCGAGCGCGGGCCGCCATTACTCCAGCGGCTTGATGAGCATTTGCTGAGCGATCCGGCCAGTGCAGTCGATGCGGTAATCGCAACAATTCGCGATATTCTGGGTTCGATTATTGGGATAATGAGCGAGTTACTTGATCCGAAAAGGAAAATGCATTTCGATGCAGCTCAACTAAAATCAGTGGATGAAGCGTTAGCGGAGACCTATCGTTTTGTTGAGAAAATTCAGACAGACCCAGCGCAGAAACGTGTTCACAATCGTCACCTTGCAACAGTGCATGCGCTTGATCATTTAATTCGTCTTTCACATCGCTGTACGCAGACACACAGGATTGAAACTCTGCGAAGTGAATCGCGGCTTTATCGGCTTTCGGGAATGTTGCGCAATACCATAATGTCCTTACTTGAAAATCCTGTTTCATCCCTGGAGGAGGGGAGGCTGGAGCGGGTTCACAGCATCTTTTTGAAGCAGAGAGGTGTGTATCGTGATCGTATTGTGGAACACAGTGCGCGGCAACAAATGAGCGCGCATACCGCGCTTGAGAGGCTTGATAGTATCCGCTGGCTCCACCGGGTCTCCTACCACCTTTGGCGCATTGAACACCATCTCCATCGGGCAGAGGAAGTAGGCAAGGAGCCCCCGGCTCAGTCTGACACACGCAAACTTGAACTGGATGTGGAGGAAGATTAAGACGCGCGTTCGCAGCCGTTATTCATCGGAAGAAAATTGTTCCTTGATCACGCGGGCAGTTTGGAATGAATTACAGTTTTACCATGTCTTCCAGATGAGAGCTTAGATCGTTAATCGATAATTTGGTCAGGTCTTTGTCCAATTCGCCAATAACCAATTTTTTGGTTTCCTCTCCGAGTGCTGATCGTAAATCTCCCAGCATTCTTGGGGCAGCGATGATTAAGATTTGTTCAAATGCTTTTGCCTTGCCCTCTTTCTCCAACAATTCCGCGACGTCATGGGCGAAGGATATTTGCGCATGACGATGTGGATCGGTAGAAGGTTCCATTGCATGGCGTCCGGAACCAGCACTATCAAATGTTCTGCCGGGGCGGTCGCTGGAAATACTACCGCTCGGGCGGTTATCGGCCACTAACGCATGTTGCATCGCTGGCACCAGTCCTGTGCCTGGGCCGCTGTTTAGAAAAATCTGCGCACGCGAGCCATCTGCAACAACAATCCATATCCTGTCATGCTTCATCTGGGGTTCCTTCCGATCAGGTGATGCCCCTAAATTGACAGTATTTGAGATGAGTGCCTTGATCTCGATCATTTTACTTTGACGGTGCTGTCGGCAGTTGGGCTCCAACTTCTCCAAACGGTTGTTTTTTAAAAAACAAAGACCCAAGGCCCGAGTGTCATGGCGATTGCATAAACAATGAAGATGGCCAGCACGTCGAGAATCGCTCCGGTTTTTAACATTTGTTGAGCAGTCACATCGCCGCTGCCGTAAACGATTGCGTTGGGAGGTGTTGCGACGGGTAACATGAAACCAAGGGAAGCTGCGAGACCAATTGGAAGAACCAGTTCCAGCGGTGCAACGCCCAATTCGATTGCCGCCGCGCCCGCCACTGGTAGGAAGACTGCTGCCATAGCGGTGTTGCTGGCGATTTCGCCCAGATAAACCATGGTGGCCATTGCGATTAGAATAATTAGTGCCATAGGCAATGTTTCAAGCGATACCAAACCCGCGCCAATGGCAGATGAAAGTCCGCTGCTATCAATCGCCGATGCCAGCGAAAGTCCGCCGCCAAACAGGATCAGTACGTCCCAACGGATGGTTTTTGCATTCTCCCATTGGAGAAGCCTTTCCCCGTCAGATTCTCCTGAAGGCAGTGCAAATAAAATAAGGGCAGCAGCCATGACGATGCCGGAATCGCTTAATGGGAGAGCTGGCATTGCTGTTTCCAGCAAGGGGCGAAATATAAGGATAAGTCCCGCAAGTATGGCGACAATTGCAACGCGTTTTGCACCAATTGACAGGGTTGCCGAGGTTGGCTGCGCATCCTCAATCATCCGCTTCAGGACGGTTTCGCTGTGTTCCCCAAGTCGAAACATAATTTTTGTCAGTAGCCACCATGTCAGCGGTAACAGGGTAATTAGTATGGGAATGCCAACTAACATCCACTGGCCAAAGCCGATTTTCACGCCGTGGGCATTTTGGACGTAGGCTGCAAGAAGTGCATTGGGCGGTGTCCCTATCAGGGTGGCCATGCCGCCAATGGTCGCAGAAAATGCTATGCCCAGCATGAGGGCGGCGGCGAAGGTATCGCACTCGCTTTTGGAGGTGTTTTCACTTCGCATCGATTGAATGAGCGATTTCGCAATTGGCATCATCACCATTGCCGTTGCTGTATTGGTGATCCACATGCTTAAAAATGCAGTGCATATCATCAATGCGCCAATCAGCCCGGCCAGCCCACTGTGATTCAAACGAAGAACACGCGCTGCGATCCGGCGATGCAAGTCCCACCGCTCCAGAGCGCTGGCAATCAAAAAGCCCCCTAGAAACATAAATACGAGTGGATGGGCATAGGCCTGTGCTACCGTTTCAATCGGTGCTTCCATCAAAAATGGTAGAGCAACGAGAGGTACGAGCGCGGTTGCTGCGAGTGGCAGTGCTTCACTCATCCACCAGATCATCATCAACAAAGCGAGGGCTGCGACAGTCCAAGCGCCGTTGGTTAAACCCGATGGAGCAGGAGACATCGCCATGACAACAAACACCAAAAGCCCGATGATCAAACCAATTTTTTGGATGCGGGTTGTGGCTAATTTTTGATGGGGTGCGTTCGGCATTTTTATGTGACGCTCTTTCTGCCTATCGAAGAAACATTTTATTACGCATAATGCAGATACTACCTTGATGCAGTACCGTAATTAAAGATACGCCAACAACAAAGGACCAAAAACTCCAATGACAATGCTCCCGACCATGGTGCAGCCGAACTTTGCAAGCAACAGATTGCTGCAATTCTTGGTGGTGGCTTATTTGGGCGTCTGGATCTGGGCAGCGATTAATCCGGTTTACCCCTTTGACTGGTTTCTTGAGAATCTTCTGACGATCGTTGCCGCCATTGTTCTTGTGGCAACTTACCGGCGTTTCCCCTTGTCCAATCTGTCTTATGTGTTGATCTTTGTTTTCATGTCTCTGCATACTGTTGGCTCTCATTATACCTATGCCGAAGTTCCGCTCGGTGATTGGGTTAAACAGGCGCTTGATCTTGAACGTAACCACTATGACCGGGTGGTTCACTTTGCTTTTGGCCTGATGCTTGCCTATCCATTTCAGGAAGTGGTTTATCGTCTTGTCACCAAGAGGTATGTTTTTGCCTCGTTTTTTGCGCTGACGCTGGTCTTTACCTATTCTGGTGGTTTCGAGATTGTAGAATGGATCGTGGCGAGGATAGTGGACCCCAAAGCGGGTGCTGCATATCTTGGCACCCAAGGCGATGAATTCGACTCTCAAAAAGATATGGCGCTTGCCGTGTGTGGTGCGATTATCGCGCTTGGAATTGCAACTGTCTTTTGTCGAAATCCAGATGGGGAAAGAGACGTCTAATCCATGAGACGTTGACCTGTCTGGCGGGAAAGATCGCGAGCACGTTTCAGAGTTTCAGCAATCGCCATATAGTGCATGCCGCTCCCGCTTTCATAACTGGTGGGGGTTAGAAATACGACGCCTTCGCGTGAGCCTTGTTTGAATAAAATATCTCGCAGAGCATTGAGCGCTCCCTGAAAAGGTCTCGGTGGTAAATTCAAGTCGGATTTCTGTACGACCATAAATTGATATTCTTCACCTTCGGGCATCAACCGGTTTGCAGCTGTCATCGGAATTGAAACGCCGCCCCATCTTCCATTGCATTCAATCCAGTGTAATTTTGCATCATCGTAACTGGTCCCGCTGACAAGGGCATCAAAGCTACAGCGGCCATAATATCCCAATTGCTGGAACACATATGCCAATGCCATGGCCTGTTCTGCCATGAGCTGTTGTAACGACTTGGGCAACTGGCTTTTGATCGCACCGATGAATTTGCCTTCTGGCCCTTCAACCACTTGCTCAAACAGACCTTCGATTATTGGCAACCCCTCGTTGATACGCGGAATCCATATTTGAGCAGAAGGGCTCACCAGAACAGATGTTTCCCACAGTTCTATCTTGAGGGGGAAATTTCCTGCCCAACCCAGCCCGGACAATATTTCCAGCAGTTTGGTTCTGATTGAAGTGAGGCTCAGGTCACGAAACATGCTTGCTTCTATGGAAAAATTGCCATGCCCTCCGGCGCTGTTTGGGACCTTGATGACCAGTCGTTCTGTTTTGTTCGCCAAACGCTTTACGTTTCCAGCCAGAGCGCAAGGGCCGTAAACTGCAATACTGGGCGATAAGGCGGATTGGCCCAGCACATCTTTTACCAAATTGGAAAACCAGATTTTGTCATTAACGCGTTTTGCAAGGCGGGGCGGGGGACCGGCCACCATTATTTGGGCAGATGTTTCTTTAGCAATGCGGGCAGCAAGGTTCCAGATGTGACCGCTGGTGATATAGGTCACAATGCTCAGCACACCGGTATCACGTGCTTTTCGGCAAATGGCTTCAAACAACTCGGTATTATGTTGGCAACGTTTCGCTAACGGCCAGCGGGGGAGAGATTTTTCTGCGAGCAGCACCTCGAGATCATCAATACCCAGATAATCACCAAGATAGGCTTCAAAATCCTCGTTGCGGTCATGAGAGAGAACCAGCATGTCGCCCGGTTCGCCAAGCAACGCCATGCGATATTCCAGCAACCCGCTTTCCGGTTCGCCAAATAGCGCAATTTCACTTTGATCCGCAATGAGCAGGGCAGGCCCCTCGCTGTGTAATCCGCAATTTACCTGCGAACCGAAATATTGGGTGGAACAAAGAGCCGGTTCATTATCAAGAAATTTATCTGCAATTTTTGATAAGCGCTTGCGCAAGGCAGCATTAAGCTCGATACGAAATCCTGCTCTGAGCGGGATGGATTGTCGTATTGATGATGATAAATTTCGGTTCGCACTCTTTGTTGGATCAATCATGATCTTAAAATTGCCTCCATGCGATTCAGTCTCTTGGATTTTGGCGTTCCTGCATTGATCTGGGTCATTTGGATTTTTGAAAAATGCTTATAGTGGGCATTGAACAGGAGCGTATATATGTGCCGTCTTTATGCCTTGCATGCCAATGAACCGACCCGTGTTGAGTGTAGTTTGGTGCTAGCACAAAACGCTCTAATGTCGCAGAGCGAGGGCGATAGCGAAGGGATGGTGCATGGGCATGGCTGGGGTGTTGCCGATTATCCTGATGGTATGCCGATTATTGAAAAGCAGGTATGGGCGGCCTTTCACGGTGAACATTTTGCCGAAAAAGCAGCAAAGGTTTACGCCTATACAGTGGTTGCCCATGTTCGCCGCGCAACGGTAGGGGAACCCGCCATTGAAAATACCCACCCGTTCTCTCACAAACGATGGATTTTTGCGCATAACGGAACCATTCGTCATTTCGACAAGGTCCGAGACACATTGCTTGATGCTATGGATTCATACCAGCGTGGGCTTATCAAAGGCACTACTGACAGCGAGCATGTATTCCACTATCTGCTGTCGTTGCACGCAAAAAACCCTGAAACCGATATTCAGGAGATCGTTCGTATCGGTCTGAACCAGATCATTGAGTGGTGCGCCATTGTTAGCCCCGATGCACCGCCAGCCCTCAATATTGTGTTGACCGACGGCGACAGGATGGTTGGATCATGCTTTGGTCGCAGCCTGTGGTATCTGGAAAGGCATGCTGTCTTTCACTGCGCCATCTGTGGTAAGTCACATGTCCATCATAAAACCGGCGCACATTATCGTTTGGTAGAAATTGCCTCGGAACCGTTAACTGCCGAAACGGGCTGGAAAGCAATACCTGATGGTAATGTTTTTATGGTAGATTCTGACTATCAATTGCAGTTCACCAAATTGGGATAAACAACACCTATGCCTGATCCAATGGAACACGATGTCTCAACAATAGATGCGCGTTCGCCTCAAATGATTGCAGATAAAGTACGCCAGAGCGGCGTTCTGAAAGCAAATCTTCCTGCTATGAAACTCTTTGTGTTGGCTATATTGGCTGGTGCTTTCATTGCGTTGGGGGCTTTGTTTTATACGCTGGTTGTTGCCGACAGTGCCTTTGGTGCAGGTCCTACAAGGATGCTTGGTGGTATTGCTTTTTCGCTCGGTCTGGTTCTGGTGGTGATTGCCGGGGCTGAACTGTTTACCGGCAATGCATTGATGGTTGTTGCATGGGTTGATGGTGAAATCACCCTAAAGGGCCTTTTGCGAAATTGGGGAATTGTCTATTTCGGGAATTTTTTTGGCGCTATGGCAATCGCCATTTGTGTTGTGCTTGCGGGGGCGATGGTGTCCGGGGCGCTTTCGGATAAGGTTGCCGATATTGCCCAAACCAAATTGCAAATGAGTCCTATGCAGGCCTTTTTTCGCGGAATTTTGTGCAACATCCTTGTTTGCCTTGCTGTCTGGATGGCGTTTGCTGCTCGCACCGTTGTTGGCAAGGTGGCGGTGATTATTCTGCCAATCGCAGCTTTTGTCGGCGTTGGGTTCGAACACTCTGTTGCCAATATGTATGTTCTTCCCGTTGCCATGTTGGGTGGGTTTGTTGATTTGGATTTAACCGGTTTGTTTTGGAACCTGATTTTTGTGACGGCAGGAAATATTGTTGGCGGTGCTGTGATGGTGGCCCTGCCTTACTGGTTCGTTTTTATTCGCAAGCCCAAATAGATTAGGCGCTTTGCTTTGATGTGTATCAAAGTGTTGTCCCGGTAACGCCATATGATCGCATTTCGCATTAAACTTGTAGCAAAGAGAGCAAATGGGAAATCACAGCATGCCACCTCAGAACTCGGACCCAAACCCGCTTAACCGCTGGATCGTGCCTCTTTTTGTATTTTTTGCTTTTACGATTTTCTTTTCGTTTTTCAATCTCACAAATCAAAATGGCGCTCAGACAGTGTCCTATAGCGAGATCAAAGACCGTATTAGCAGTGGCGAAGTGCATCAGGTTGTTTTGTCAGAGCACGGTATTGAAGCAGAGCTGATATCTGACAAATCGAAGGAGAAGACCTATCTGCGTGCGGTTGTTCCCGTTCAGGGTCACGAGGAATTGTTGCTATTGCTGGAGCAACACAAGGTAGATATCACCGCTGAAGCTCCTGCCGGTAATTCCATCATTGGTTATATATTGCCCTGGGTAATGATCCTTGGTTTTTATTACTGGATGTCGCGGCGAATGTCCGGTGGCGTTGGCGGTGTCGGAGGGATGCCCAACGGCCTGAAAGATTTACTTGGCGGGCGCTTTACAAAACCCAGCAAGCAATCCAAGCGCATCACATTTGATGATGTTGCGGGGCTGGATAATGCGAAACGAGAAGTGTCAGAACTTGTCGAATTTCTGCGTAATCCCGAGCGTTTTGAGAAACTTGGTGCCGAAGTCCCCCATGGAGTTCTCCTGATGGGACCGCCCGGAACCGGAAAAACCTTGTTGGCCCGAGCTTTGGCCGGGGAGGCGGATGTGCCATTTTTTTCCACATCGGGTTCTGAGTTTATTGAGGTGTTTGTGGGGGTCGGGGCAGGGCGGGTACGCCGTATGTTTGAAGCTGCCCGAAAACAGTCACCATCCATTATTTTTATCGACGAACTCGATAGTATCGGTCGCACCAGAGGCACCGGACTGGGCGGCGGGCATGATGAACGCGAACAGACCCTAAACCAGATATTGGCCGAAATGGATGGGTTTTCACCGCGCGAGGCTGTGGTCGTGCTGGCTGCAACCAACCGGCCCGATGTACTTGATCCGGCGCTGTTGCGACCGGGGCGCTTTGACCGGCACGTGACCCTTTCATTGCCGGATAAAATGGCGCGGCAAGCCATCTTGAAAATTCACGCCAAAGGTTTGCCGCTGGGTGAGAGCGTTGATCTTGAGACGGTTGCTGCGGGCACGCCGGGATTTTCCGGTGCGGATTTGAAAAACCTTTTGAACGAATCTGCCATTACCGCTGCCCGCAGAGAGGCAAGCAAGATTACCATGGATGATGTGGACGAGGCGCGCGATAAAATCGTAATGGGCACCGTGCGTACTTTGGCGATTTTACCCGAGGAAAAACACCGTCTCGCGGTGCATGAGTGCGGCCACACGGCTGTTGCTTTCTTCTCCAAGCTGGCTGACCCCATTTACAAGGTGACGATCATCCCGCGTGGTCGCAGTCTTGGTGGAACTCATATGTTGCCTGAAAAAGAACGCCATACACTACCGGAAGAATATCTTCGCACGCAATTGGTAATTCTGCTGGCTGGCCGTGCGGCGGAAAAAATATTTTTGGGTTCGGTCAGTTCTGGCGCTGATGATGATATCAAACGCGCGACTGAAATGGCGCGTTCAATGGTGGCGAGATGGGGGATGGATGCCGAGATTGGGCCGATAAATTTGCGTGAGAGCGAAGACCATCCTTTTCTTGGTCAGTCGATTGCCCAGCCTCGAACCTTTGCCGATGAAACGGCGGCTCGCGTGGATGATGCCGTTATTGCTCTGTTGAAAGATGCGGATAAAACTGCTGCTCAGTTGATTAAAACAAATCGAAAGAAAATTGATCTGCTTGTAACTCAGTTGGAAGCTGAGGAAACTCTTGATGCAGAAGAAATCCAAGCGTGTCTCAATCCGGAAAAAATAACCAAACGAGCATCAAGTAAAGCGATTACCAAATGACGCGGAAACCAATTCCCCTGAAGGCATCCAAGTTATGTCCGGTATGTAACCCCAAAAATTTCAAATTTAAAACGACCGATGAACTTGCGCCATTGGACGGGTTGATCGGGCAGGACCGGGCCTTGGATGCGATCCGCATGTCGGCCAAGATCGACCACCATGATTTTAATATGTATGTCATGGGCGTGCAGGGCAGCGGTCGCCGGTCGGCTGCCCGCGAATTGCTGAGCGATGAGGCTGGTGAAAAACCGATCCCGGAGGATTGGGTGTATGTGAATAATTTTCAAAATTCTCACAAACCCAAAGCGTTAAGCCTGCCGCCGGGCGAGGCGACTGGCTTTAAATCGGCAATGGAATCTCTGGTAGATGACATAGCAAATGATATTCCAGCGGTGTTTGAGACCGAAGATTATCAAATGCAGCGCGGGTCGATTGAGCAGACCTATAGTGAAGAACACGAGCAAACCTTCAATAATTTCATAAAGAAAGCCCATGATAAAGGGCTGGCGATTTTGCGAACACCTATGGGCTTTGCCGTGGCTACGATGAGAAATGGAGAGATTCTAACTCCGGAACAATATGATAAACTATCAACAAAAGAACGACAGTTGGTCGATGAAGCGGTCAGTATCGCGGAGCAGGAATTAAAAGATGTCCTCAAGGCATTCCCAAAACGTCAAAAAGCTCACCGGCGGGAAATTGAAGAATTGAATGCCAGCATGGCAAAGCAAATTGTTGATGTTTCAATCGATGAAGTGCTTGCCAAATTTGGTGACCTGAAATTGGTAGCCTCATATCTGGAGGATGCCCGAATTGACTTGATGGAAAATATCGAATTGTTCCTGATGATTGATCCGGATGCCACCACCGATGCTTTCCCCGTTGCAACGACGAAGCACTACGCTAAACCGCAATTTCTTCGCTATGCGGTTAATATCATGGTTTCTAATTCTCCCGATGAAATGGACGGGGCTCCCGTCGTGGAAGAAGATTTGCCGACCATGGCCAATCTTGTTGGCAGGATTGAACACCTTTCTACAATGGGTGCACTGGTCACGGATTTCACTATGATTAAGCCCGGTGCGCTGCACCGTGCCAATGGTGGTAATCTGATCATTGAGGCACGTCAGGTTTTAAGCGAGCCGCTGGCTTGGGAAACTTTAAAAAATTGCCTCAAAACCGGAATGATACCGATTACCTCCGCTGGCGAACGGCTTGGCTTAATTTCTACAACTTCGCTTGAACCTGATCCAATCCCGCTCAGTGTCCGGGTTGCCCTGATTGGGGAACGCCGGCTGTATTTTCTTCTGGCGGCGTTGGACCCGGATTTTGAAACTCTGTTCAAGGTTCAGGCGGATTTTGATGATGAGGTAGTGCTTACAAAGAAGACGACGCAACTTTATGCTCGACTGCTGGGCGCGATTGCCAAACGCGAGGGATTGAAGGCTCTCAGTTCAGACGCTGTTGCCCGGATGATTCAAGAAAGCGCGCGCCTTGCCGAGGATGCCGAGCGATTGAGCCTCAATATAGATCTACTTTCAAATATCATGCGTGAAGCTGATTTCTGGGCGAGCGAGATTGGGCAAAAGCATATTCGCGAAACGGATATCGAAAAGGCAATTTTCGAAGCCGACAGGCGTGCTAACCGAATCAAGGGCCTGTCGCAGGAAGCCATTACCCGCGAAATCCTTCTTATCGATACAGATGGGAAAAAGATTGGCCAGATCAATGCTCTATCGGTGATTGGCATGGGGTCATATCGTTTCGGACGCCCGTCACGCATCACCGCGCGTGTGCGGATGGGCAGTGGAAAACTGATTGATATCGAACGGGAAGTCGAATTGGGCGGGCCGTTGCATTCCAAGGGTGTGATGATCCTTGCGAGCTATCTTGCGACGAATTATGCGCTGGATGTGCCAATGTCCCTTTGGGCGAGTATCGTCTTTGAACAAAGCTATGGCGGGATTGATGGGGACAGTGCATCGGCGGCCGAGTTGTTTGCCCTTTTATCTGCATTGTCGGGCCTTCCTATATCTCAATCTTTTGCCGTCACGGGCTCGGTCAATCAATTTGGAGAGATACAGGCCATTGGCGGTGTGAACGAGAAAATAGAAGGGTTCTTTGATATCTGTGTTTCCCGCCAATTGAGCGGACAGCATGGTGTGATCATTCCCAAGGCCAACACTAAACATCTGGTGCTTCGAAGACGGGTTGTTGATGCCGTTGAACAGGGAAAGTTCAACATCATTCCGATTGAGACGATCGATCAGGGGATAGAGCTTCTAACGGGAAGAAAAGCGGGAAATCGCTCGAAGAAAGGTCTTTTTCCAAAGGATACGATTAATCGATTGGTTGAAGACAAGTTGCGAAGTTTTGCAAACACTCGCAGGGCTTTTGCGACAGAAAAAGATGATGAGGATTCCTCGTTGCCCAGAGAATCATCATGAAGAGGCCACCGGTCAGGCGCATCATCATTGGCGCAACTTGTTTCATTGATGCAAACGCGGCCATACCGATTGCTGTTCAACTTGCCTCACAGTCCAACGGTGAAATTGAAGGCCTGCTTGTGGAAGATGAAGCGATCCTCGATTATGCAGCATCGCCCTCGGCAAGAGTGGTCAACCTAAAAGGAAGCTCAATTGAGAGAGTGACACAGGGCAAGATGCTGGACGCATTTCGCCGCGATGCCAGTGCGTTTAAAAAAATGCTTTCTGCATCCGCCGGAGATGCTTTCGTGACTTGGACGTTTCAATCGTGGCGCGGGCAATTCACGTCTCTCATTGACAGGACCACGAACGCCGGAGATATGGTGCTTTTTGGATATAGCAGAGCAAAATTATCGCCGGGTGAAATCATTGTTGTTTGCGATGATGTGACTGCTCCAGAGGCGTTAATAAATGTTGCTGTAAAGATTGCAGCTGAGCGTCGGTTACCTCTGGTTATTTTGTTACCGCCAAGCATCAATGAAACCGTGGCGAAGTATCTGAATCGGATGAATATGGACCAATCTCATATTAGTATTGTTTCTGGAGCTGACGAAGTGTTGGAATATTTAAGTAAAAGAAGCCCAATAGCCGTTTTGCTCTCTAAAAGCAGGTTGCTTGATATGGGGCTTAGAATATTGATGGACGCTGCTCGCTGCCCGGTGATCGTCATGAAAACTGACTGAAATTTGGTGAAAACATAAGCCGTCTATTTAGCCAGTTTCGATGATGCGGCGATCTACAATAAATGCCTTTAGGAGAAAGTTTCATCTCTGCTCTATTTTCACTGCGCCAGCGGAATTGACTGGGGTGAAAGGGTTGGGCAACTTTTTTGCGGGTAGAGCGAAAAAATATTGTCACATGCGTGCTTAATTTAGCACTAGCAAGAGAACTCATTGGTCAAAGGCTAGGTTCATTCAGTCACAACAAAATTGCGAACTAAATTTTGATGCAAAACACCGAGGATACGCATGCAAATCCTGATGATTGAAATACAAAGTTTTCTAGCTTTCACCATCGGCATTTTGGTTTTTTGCGTTGGCAGGATACCTGCGCACCGTATCAGTTTTCTGCGTTTGACATAGAACTCTTTTTCGAGCTTGATATGCGGGACACCCTTCTTATTTGCTTTTCCACGACCATCGGTCTTAACGCCCGATTCAGCGATTTGCTCTCTGGGTGATTATCGGGCCGTTTTTCATCAAGCTGACGATGGTCCGCTAAAGGCCGAGAATCCGGATTTAAACACATACAATTGTGACATGCTAAATTACCGCATCGAGCTCTCGGCAGAAATGGCGAGCGTGTTGCAATTGGATAAACAAATAGCGGTGATGTCTACTCGTGACCTATAACCACCGGTCTACCCACCTTGGATAAATGGCGACAGATCGGACGATGTGAACCACCATTTAAGTTTGTCCCACGACATCATCGGCGAAGTGACGTAACCAAATCTTTGTTCGGGTTTTGTCGCGGGTTTCATAATCGAGGATAGCTTGCCCGAGGTCGCCGAAAACCGGCTTTTCCCTGTCAGTGCCGATCTCGGTCATCCGTATCGTATACCAAGCGGTAACTCCGCCCTCTGGGGGTGAATCTGGGAAAGAGGCTCAGGTCTCTGACCCTCTTTCCAAAGGTCGGGAAGTGTAGGCTCAAGGACAGGCATACGGGCAAGACCGACAATATCGACTATGCCACTGGCCACAACATCCTCGGCCTGCATGCGCGTCTTGAACCCGCCCGTCAGCATCAGGGGTTTGGTCGTTGACGCGCGGGCACGCTTTGCGAACTCTATGAAATAGGCCCCACGTCCTGCTCCTTCGGAAGCGGGTTCGGCTCCGGGGAAATATGTCCCACCGCTGATGTCGACCAGGTCAACCGACGATTGGTCCTGTGCCGCCACCACTTCGAGTTGGTCTGATGAATTGAGTTTCACAGCTATTGGGAAATCCGGCCCGACAGCGGCGCGGGTGGCTTCGATAGTCTTCAGCAAAAGTTGCATACGATTTGCGATTGTTCCTCCGTATGTGTCGCTCCGCTTGTTGAACAGGGGCGAAAGGAATTGACTGAGCAGAAATCCGTGCGCCGCGCGAACCTGTACACCGCCGAACCCGAACTGTTGCGCTAACCGGGCTGTCCTCGCGAACTCCGAGGGCAATTGATGTATCTCATCTATTGTGAGTTCGGCGCAGCACAGATCTGGCAGGCCGAGAACACTCGGGCCTCTGGGGTTACCGATCTGCGCGTAGGCAAGTGCCCCGGCGTGACTGAGTTGCAGTCAGAGCTGAGTGCCATTTTCACCGCCCTGTTGGGCAAGCTCCCGGAAACGGCAAGATCGGAAGTTTCGTTGAGCACCAGATTGCCGGGCTTCTCTGCGTAACCTGAGCTTCCTTGTACCTCGCCAATAATTGATATGGCCAATCCATCTCGGGTCCAACGCTGATATAGTCTGATCTGTTCATCTGCCGGATGGCTGGTTCCATCACCTAAGGAATCCGACATCGCTAATTTCGCAATCCGATTTTTCAGGGTTACTCCACAGGGCAGTTTTAGTGGCTCGAACAGAATTCCACGTTGTTGCATTTGAACTTCCATGACCAGATTTTCCGCTTTATTTTGTATCTACGAAAACTTGTGACACAGCAACACAAACCAAGTTTGGGTTGGGAATTGCTCTTCACTGTGATTGGCATGAATGACTGATTGTGGAACAAAACAGACTCACCAATCGTGCCGATGAATGAATATTCATCGGTTAGTTGGTGGTTAATTTGTCCGTATTGCCTCCATTTAAACAGTTGCAATGTCAATCTCTACGGAATGAATGCTTCTCGAACTGGAAATTAATTTCATTGGCGTGCCCCAAAAGGCCGGCGACGGGCTATCGTTGATTTTAAGGTGAACGGTAAGCTTAGATTGTCGCCGCGCCCATACTTGCGATTGCGCTTTCAAAAAAATGATATGGCCGCTCAGGAAAGGGCGTTTCTTCAAAGGATGTGCTTTGTATCCGATCGCATCTGAAACACCTGACCGCGTCTTTCTCGCTGTCCCAAGCGTAGAGATACCAGACGGGATTACAAAGCAGCAAGTGGTGAGGTTCTATAGTTCGTTCGCTGCAATTTCCATCTACGTCTATGTAAGTTATTCTCAGCTTTTGCATTTCCAAGAAAGTTTAAAAAATTGCCGCCATGCAATCTGTTTGAGGAGGGCTAAAACTTGAAAAAATTTGAACCGATGTTGTTCCTGCGACATGGATGCGCTGCCTCAGTCCTTTAATACGATCACGCAAAGTAGATGAAAAGGAGGACGTAAGTTTGCGCTTAATCGAAGTGAAATTCATGAACATCCAAGGCGCTTCAAGCCTCTCGGCAATGGCTATACTAAACAGCAATTCAATTGCTTCTTGGTAGTTTAACGTAAGTCGCCCCACTCCCCATGTTCGGTGTAGCCGTATCCCGCCGCCACGGCCTGCATCAGCTTCTATCGGCAACCCGCGATCTCGCAAAACGGCTATATCCCGAGACAATGTACGACGGCTGACGTTGAATTCAGCAGCCAACATTCCAATTGTCATTTGCTCATCTGCCTTTAGCCTACTGGTCAGGAGGTCGAGCCGTCGCAGACGGTCATAGGTATTTTCGCGTGCCATCTAACTATGATGACATAAAATGTCATGTTTTGCGATACATGGTGAAGACATACAAAAACAAAAATAATGCATGTTGGAAACGAAATGCTCCTTCATGAATTAAAAATAAGTGCACATTGCCGATAGGACTAATCAATGGTGAACGCCAATCAACTACGAGCGGAGATGACGGATTACCTCGGCAAGCCAAGTGATTTTGATTTTTTTTGCGGGTAACTGGAGCATCAAAAATCGCAAGCTTATGCAACGAAACGTAAATTCGAACACATAGGATGAATTTTCAGCGACGCAGAAATGCTGGATTTTGCTTGACGGAGTCGCAAATGTTGATGAGTTCAATTGTTCCGAACGCGGATTTAAACGCATGGGCATGCGAGCCTTAAATTTGGAAACATGCCTTTGGTCCATCTACCGGATCAATTCCACATCAGGCCAATTGTTTAGTCCCGTGATCGGCGGCTTTAACGGCTGTCATGGTTTGTTTTTTGGTGACGAGATTGACGATGGCCTTCCGGTAATTGCTCGTTTTGAATGGCAAGCACATCCTCAATCACCAACATTGGAACTCATATTCTTGGGATGGTGGTGTGACATGGGAAGTAAACTGGATAATGGAACTCACCAAAATTTAATCCAAGTAGAAGATGCAGTTAATAATCTGATCTGGCATCGAACAAGGACAAGCCGGACATGACAAAAATGAACAAAGGTGTTGAAATCAAAACGGTTGACGCAGCTTATCGCCACTACGAAAAAACTGTCGTGTCGCATGGAATTATTCGCCCAAATAACAGCCGTTTGAAATGGTACGATATTGCCAGCAAAGACAAATCAATCAGCGCTTTTATTCGTAATCTTGCACAAAAATTCCTTGAAGGGCAGGCGGCTTTAACGGACGTTCCATATAAAAATGAATTGGGCTTTGTACTTCTGCATCGGTGCGGCGAAAGCTTTTATTTTTTAATGCTTTGTACGTGGCGAAATTCTAATGAACTATGGAAAACGGTTTGCTATCTTGATGTTGAAAAGATGGGAGATTTTGCGCCTTTCCCGCAAGAGGAGCAACACAAAGGAACATTTTGTGTTTGGGAAATGAGTGTGGTTGCCCGTGAGACGCTCGCATGGACGCAATACTTGATGTCTGCTCGCAAGCAGGAAGATGAGAACGCATATCTATGTTCCTTGGCTCTTGCGATTTGAATGCAGCCAGCGATGATTTTTCTGCACATAGCAATTGAAATTTTCCCGTTTGCACTGAGGGTCTGTTACGGGCCATGAACGCTAATTTATCATTCATCATTGCAACCAATCATACCTCGGCTGAGAAATTCGCTGAGTGTGTTGTGTCTGTCGGTTGCCTTGTCTCATTAACCGACATAAACATCAGAATAGTACGATCTGTGACGAGGGCTACCTTCAATATGTTACAATCAATGACAGCAACCAAGATTCGGGCGCTGATGTCCTCCAAAAATTGTACACAGGCACATTTGATTGACTCCATTTTTCACATTGCCCTAAAATTCCACGTTACAATAATTGGTTTGTTTTGTTTGAAGTCCGATGCAATTGGTAGCATTGCATTGCAGGAAAAAAATTAGGAAGCAATCGGTTGAACCACTCTGAATATCTAATAGACATTTTGATTTTTCTGGTTGCTGCAATTGCTGTCGTCCCACTTTTTCAGCATTTCCGCTCCAGTCCTATTTTGGGTTATCTCGCCGCTGGTATCATTATCGGTCCGCATGGTTTTGCTGTCATTGGCGATACGAAAGCTGCCCACACACTTGCCGAATTCGGCGTTGTGTTCCTTTTGTTTATGATCGGGCTGGAACTTTCTTTCGGGCGTTTGCGCATGCTGGGGAGCAAAGTGTTCGGGCTGGGCTCGCTTCAGGTAATAATTACAGGCTCTGTGATTGGCCTTATCGTCTGGTTCCTTGGTTTTGGAATTGAGGTGGCCGCAATTATTGGCGGTGGCCTTGCGCTCTCCTCCACTGCATTTGTTTTGCAATTGCTCGTTGAACGCGGCGAGCGATCAACGCCTTTTGGGCTCACCACTTTTTCTATTTTGCTGTTGCAGGATTTGGCGGTGGTTCCGCTTTTGGTGTTCATAACCTTACTCGGAACGGCTGAATCATCGTTCGTCGAAGCGATCGGGCTGGCGGCGATCAAAGGTGGCGCAGCTTTAATCACCGTTATATTGTTTGGTCGTTATTTGTTAAGACCACTCTACCGGATAATCGCTATTAACCGTAGCTCAGAGCTCTTTGTCTCAACAACGCTGCTCATGATACTCGGCATGGGTTGGCTCATGTCCATCGCCGGATTGTCGATGGAACTGGGTGCATTACTGGCAGGGCTTCTATTGGCTGAAACCGAATATCGCCACCAGATTGAAGCTGATATCAAACCATTTCGTGGCATCTTGCTTGGTTTGTTCTTCATGACCATCGGCATGTCGATTGATATTGCCCTAATTGTAAACCAACTGGGTCTGATCACTCTTATTGTTGTCAGTCTGCTGATTGGTAAGACACTTATTACGGCAGGGTTGTGCCGTGTTGTTGGCACATCACTCAGTACGTCAATCAGAACCGGGTTTGCCTTATCCCAGGGCGGGGAATTTGGTTTTGTGCTGTTTGGTGCGGCATTGACCATGGGCCTTATGCCCGCAGTTGTGGCGCAGGTCTTATTGGCGGTAATTGCCCTGACCATGGTTGCCACTCCATTGATGTTTTATGTGGGACAATACATTTCCACCAAATTGGATAATCAAAATAACAAGCCGCATGAAGCTTTCGATGCTGACATAGAAGAGGCAAGCAACCATGTTCTGATTGCAGGCTTTGGCCGCGTTGGTCAGACTGTTGCCAAAGTAGTTTCCGATGCTGGAATATCATATGTGGCGCTTGACCTTGATCAAAACCGGGTTACGAAATGTCGGGCAAAAGGTATGTCGGTGTACTTTGGAGATGCGGACCAAATTCAGGTTCTCAATGCCGCTGGAGCCGAGCGGGCTAAAATGGCTGTTATTACCCTCGACAGGGAAAAATCTGCAAGTCAGGTCGTGACTGCTTTACGGAATAATTATCCAGACTTGCCAATTTATGTTCGAGCAAGAGACCGGCAACACATGGCGCATCTCGAAAAAGCCGGAGCAACAGCCGTGGTTTCAGAAGCCGCTGAGTCCAGCCTTCAATTGGGAAGTATTGTGTTGTCATCACTTGATGTAAATGCAGATGAAATCGCAAGTGTTATTCAAGAGTACCGTGAAGACGACTATAAACGGCTGGAAGAAATTATCAGCGGAGATTGAAGTTCATGTTCATCGCGTCGGGGTATCAAAAATTTATAACCCACACTTTTGTTGGGGACGATTCCTATATTGCGCCTGATACTCTCTTTGGCATGAAGGAGACTCTGGTCGCTTCCTTCGACACTTAATTGATGTGGCAATCAGCAGCCATATCCAATGTCTGCTGTGGGTCTGTAATGGTAAAATTGCGTGAGCTTACATGAAAATTCGTAGCGAACACCGTGCCGAATTTGATGGCCAGACAGATATAGCTCTGACGTTGTATTTTCACATTGCGCAACTCAATTCAAATGGCTAGAAGAAACGCCTGCCTTAAATAGGGTTATGAAATAAACTGTGAGCGACCCTATCTATGAACAAGAGATTAGCAATTGATTTCGGCACGTCAAACAGTGCCGTGGCCGTACTCAATGGGGACCAGGTGAAACCCTTGATGATGGATCAAGGGGCCGATACGATTCCGACCGCAATATTTTTTGATTTCGAGGAAAAAGAAATTCTCTTTGGTGCAGAGGCTACGCGCTACTTGATCGAGGGAGCGAGCGGGCGGTATATGCGCTCGCTTAAAAGCGTATTAGGCAGCTCGTTAATGAAGGAACGGCGGCTGATTATGGGCCGCTATTTTGATTTTTATGACATTATTTCAATTTTTCTTTCGGCACTCAAAGCCCGCGCAGAGGCGCTGGAGGGCAGAAAATTTGAGTCTGTTCTGTCCGGTCGGCCAGTGCATTTTCACGATGATGCGATACGCGACAAACAAGCATTGCTCGACTTAAAAGAATGCTATGTACGCGCCGGGTTTCGCCATGTCGATTTTATGTTTGAGCCAGAGGCAGCGGCCGTTGCAAGCACGGCTTTTGGTCAAAAAGACTCTTCCGCCAATGCGCTTGGTTTAATTGTCGATATTGGTGGCGGCACCTCGGATTACACGCTTTTTCAACGTGCGAAAAATACAAATCCACAACACAACCAACTTGATATTCTCGCCTCGCATGGCATTCGTCTGGGCGGTACACATTTTGATAAACAATTGAGTCTCCGTCATTTCATGCCATTTTTGGGCAAAGACTCAACTCTTCGCCGACCAATGGCGGAGGGTACTTTGGAAGCTCCAATCGGATTATTTAGCGACCTCGCGACGTGGGAAACAATTCCGTTGCTCTACACGCCTCAAACGCTATACGAAATAAAAGATTATGAGCACTTGGCAATAAATCCAACACTGTTTCGCAGGCTGCGAAATCTCATCGAGAACCGTCGGGGTCACGAACTAGCCTTTACGGCCGAGCGCGCAAAAATTGCAGCCAATGACGCCAAAGACATTTCGACCATAGTTAATCTGGATTTGATTGAGGCCAATCTTAGCTGCGCCATATCTGGCAATGACCTGATTGACCTCATGAAGAATGCGCAACAAAAAATTACACAGGCAGCTCTTGAGACTTTGAAAAAAGGCAACAGCGCCCCTGAGTCAGTTACCGATGTCATTTTCGTTGGCGGGTCCAGCCTGATGGGATTTGTAAGAACCTCTATGCAGCAAATTTTTCCAACCGCAAATTTCCATACATCAGCCGTTTTCACTGCCGTAGTTGATGGGTTGGCCAGGGCAACAGCAAGTAACAAGTAATGTTGTCTCGTGGTGTATGTGAAGCCATCCGGTTGGAACAATTGTCTGTCGTCAGAATTTTTGGCAATGCTACTGCGGTTCTATGCTTTCCGTGGTGAAATAATCACAGGAAGGTTGGAAGTAATCATGTGTTTTCTCCGAGCCAACCCTCCATACTACGCCATCAGTGCCTTGCGGACATTGGTTATGGTGCCATTAAATATGACGCAAGCTTTCGCTTGACCCAAGCTAAGATAACTGGAACCTTCCAGTTTAAATTCGGCGTGATTTTCAATGCGACTTAATCTCAAGTCGATTGCGCCAAAAAAGGGGGGGACGACTATGGGCCTTTACGAACAACTTCAGGAACGCCACGAACAGAAAAATCCAATACGTGTTGGCGTTATCGGTGCGGGCAAGTTTGGCACTATGTTTCTGGCGCAGGTCCAGCGCATTCCCGGTGTTCATGTGGTCGGTGTTGCTGACCTGAGGGTTGACGTGGCCAAATCCAACATGATCTATGCAGGATGGTCTGCAGCGCAGTTGGAGGCGGCTTCGTTTGATGCCGCCCTTCATTCTGGTGAGACGCATATCGGGCAAGACGCGATTGCAATGATCAACCATCAGGGTATCGATATCGTTGTCGAATGCACTGGCAATCCGGTGATCGCCGTCGATCATGCGCTGGCGGCTTTCGCAGCCGGCAAGCATGTCATTTCTGCCACAGTTGAGGCGGACGCAGTCTGCGGTGCTGCATTGGTTGCACGGGCAAAATCAGCCGGTGTGATCTACAGCTTGGCCTATGGCGATCAACCTGCCATGACGGTAGATCTTGTGGATTGGGCGCGCACTTGCGGGTTCGAAGTCGCAGCTGCCGGGCGTGGGCATAAGTGGAAGCCAGAATACCGCTTTTCCACTCCTGATACGATCTGGGATTACTGGGGCGTGACGGCGGAAAAGGCCGAACGCGGGCGCTTGAACCCAAAGATGTTCAACAGCTTTCTCGACGGTACAAAACCAGCCATTGAATGTGCTGCGATTTCCAACGCCACAGGTCTGAATGCACCTGTAAATGGGTTGTCGTATCCTTCAGGTTCCATTGACGACATTCCATCTCTGATGAGACCCCGCAATGAGGGCGGTGTGTTGGAAGAAGCTGGGATGGTCGAGGTGATTTCCGCCATCGCAGACGACGGTTCAATGATCCCCAATGACATCCGCAACGGCGTATGGGTCGTCGTGAAAGCAACGTCGGAATACCAGAAAAACTGCTTTGAAGAATACATGGTCTCGACTGATGACAGCGGTCTCTACTACTGTAACTTCAGGCGCTTTCATTTGATCGGGCTGGAATTGGGTCTCAGCGTGGGGTCGGTTGGCTTACGCAAGGAGGCAACAGGGGCAAGCAAAGAGTTCCGGTCGGATGTTGTCGCCGTCTCGAAGAAAGACATGAAGGCGGGTGAGATGCTCGATGGCGAAGGCGGATACTGCGTCGCAGGCCAATTGCGTCCCAGCCGGATTTCAGTGCCGATGCGTGCCTTGCCACTGGGACTTACGGGCGATATCAAGCTTCTCCGCGATGTTCCCATTGATAAGATCCTGACCTATGATGATGTTGAGATTGACGAGAGCTTAAACGCAGTGAAGTTACGGCGCGAGTGTGAGGCGATGGTATAACGCACCCGAAATCCCAAACACTCTTGAGAACCGTCATTGTTGAGATTTGGCGTCAACGCCAATATCTATGAAGCCATTGACCCTCGCTTGTAGTTGTTCCTGTGATGGAGCCCTATGACTGTCTTTTGCGCTGCGGGCGATTTCCAATTTACGTGCCAAGTCACTTAAATTTAGGTGACTTAAATAGCCTGCCGTAACTTGTCCATCGTCAAAGTTTTTGGCACCAGTAGTGGTTTAAATTACGAGAGTGTCTGGTTCATCTGGTTACTATTTTATGCGGCAGCTTTGCGATATTGCAAGCGCCGTGTTTCGAATGTTTTCTGTTTGATTCTTTCTCGTTGATTTAGAATGGCTTGTCCGCGTCGGCGATTATCCCGGGGCTGAGTTAAAAAGGCTCGAAGCCTATTCATATTTTGATCCAGATATCGAACAACGGCTGGTGCCACGTTCCCCAACATTATCGTTGAAGTTGGAAAGCCTGTTTTGGGAGGGTAATGCCAAACGCCCCGGACTTGGCCGGTTGCTGGAACTTCAGGCGCGGGAAGAGCAATTTTAAACAGTTGTCGTAGAAATGAAAGAAGAACTGAACAAGGCAAGCGAGTTGCTTCAGACCAAACTCGGACCGACCGGCGCCTTCATCCAGTCTTTTGCCATTATTCTGCGTGAGGGGCTGAAAGCCATATTGGTAATCGCTGCACTAATTGGCGCGTTGCGGACCTCCGGAACAACTGCCTTTGCAAAATACATTTGGGGTGGCGTTAGCGCTGGTATCGTTGCAAGCTTTGCATTGTGGTTTGCGGTTGGCAGAATCCTATCCATATCAACGGCCAAGCGGGAGCTGCTTGAAGGCGTGACTGCACTTCTTGCCGCTGGCGTTCTTGTTTATGTAACCCGCTGGATCTTCCACAAGGTCTATGTCACCGACTGGATGAGCTTCATTAAAGAAAAAGTTCATGGTACTGCTTCCAACGGGCATCTGACAGCAATTGCGACGCTGAGTTTCTTTGTGGTTTTTCGCGAAGGTTTCGAGACAGTCCTCTTCTATGAGGCTTTGATGATTGATACTTCCCCGGCACCGGTTTAATTGGGACCGCAGGCATAGCTTTTGCGCTTCTTCATCTGGGTCTGAAACTTCCGATAAGTACCTTCTTCAAGGCAACCGGTTTTCTATTGATGGCCCTTTCAATCATCTTTATTGACGCTGGCATACGCGGTTTGCAGACAGCCAGCTTTGTTAGTGCCACGCCAGTACCAGGTTTCCCCGAATGGCCTTTCCTACAGCTTTATCTCGGAATATTCCCGGTCGCCGAACCGCTCATCGCTCAAGGGTTGTTACTATGCTGTTTGTAATTGGTTTGTTTGGTTGCTGGCACGACAAATTCAAACGATGGATCTGGCGAAATGTCAGATAACTTTCAGTCTCTGAAGCAATCACTTGAAACCCCTGCGCCTAGTGCTCTCAAGCATTCCGCTGTGCTGATCTGGATATTGCGTAAAGCTGTTGAGGGTGCTCCCGCCAAATACATTGCGAAAACTACTTGTTCATCCGCTCCTAGGTGTGGACTCAATTCAGCCAGCACCTGATTGCGAAGAGGTGTATCATGGATAAGAAGTTTATGGCCTTCTTTTCAAAGCGTGTTGCCAGTCTTCGCATATCCTTCATCTTGCAAAAGAAGCGCTCGACAATGTTACGCATAGCATAGAGATTTTTGTCATGGGGTATTGGGATGCGAGCATTACTCTTTAATGGAATTACGGCCAGTGCGCCCTCGTCGGCGATTTGTTGCCTGATCTTGACGCTGCTGTAGGCTTTGTCTGCTACGATGGCAAGCGGTGGAATTTTCCAATCAAGAAAGGTATCCATCATCTGACTGTCGTGAAGTTGACCGCCACTGATTGCCAATCGAAATGGACGCCCTTTGGTATCTACAGCCGCGTGAATCTTACTTGTGCGACCGCCTCGTGAGCGGCCAATACCTTCTGCCAGTTCCTTTTTTTGACCCAGCCGCTGCGCGGTGAGCCTTGACGATTGAAGCATCAATGAAGATCAGGGAATCTTCACATTCCTGGGCAAGCGATTCAAATATCCCTCGCCAGATGCCACGCTCACCCCACCTTATATACCGATTATAAACGGTTGTTCGCGGGCCATAGCGTTCTGGTAAATCGCGCCATGGCGCTCCCGTACGCAAAATATAGAAGATGCCGTTCAGTATTTTCCGGTCATCTTTACGCTTGGGGCCTCGCCATTGTTTAGGCAGCAGATCCGAAATAACTGCCCATTCTTCATCACTCAAATCAAACCGTGCCATCAAAACCTCCATATCTGGAAGTCTTGAATCTGATTTGCTAAACTAAATCAACAATATGAATTGGGTTCACACCCTAGATAAATCTGGAGAAGTGACAGAGAGGAAGTCCGTCTTTTGAAATTTTATATGCCAAAATACATAGTTATATCAATAGGTTATAAAAATGGTGTGTTGCAAAATGAGCAGCAATTTTGATGATTTCTGTCATCCTCTCTTTATGCCACCTGTCGGGGGAAGCGGGGAACCCCAACTACAAAACAACTAACCGAGCCTCGCAATGCGGGGCCTTTTTATGAGACATAGCATTGCTAAACGTGCGGATTTAAGATGCGGCAGCATTATCTAAAGCGTCTTCTGCCCACTTTGTAATGCTCTTGCCAGCAAGT
>NVSG01000008.1 GCA_002401155.1 Hyphomicrobiales bacterium | reverse complement strand
ATCAGTCTAGACCATGGTGCCCTCCGTCGAATCGTTGAAAATCCGACTGAATCACAAACCACTGATATCACTCAATTAGTTTCGGGTTGAATATTGAGGTAGCATCTCTTTTTATTGCTGCTAAAATTGAGAAAACAATATAGAAACGCGGTCATCAGCTGAAAATTATTTACCCCTTTCATGAGAGTGTAATCGAATGACAATCTGCACACGCTGCATCATGGATACCACTGATCCAGATATCACTTTTGATGCTCAAGGGGTTTGCAATCATTGCCACCGCTATGATCTCGTCTCAAAGACTCGCCTCATCCCGCTTGAAGAACGAGATGAGCAGCTTGCGGCACTGATCTTGGAAATAAAGTCAGTGGGAGAAGGCAAGCCCTATGATTGCGTGATCGGGGTAAGTGGCGGTGTAGACAGCACATACGTCGCTTGGCTGGTTAAGAAAATGGGATTACGCCCTCTGGCAGTTCATTTGGACAATGGCTGGAATTCAGAACTTGCGGTCGCTAATATAGAAAAGACACTCAATACGCTCAACATCGATCTTCATACCCATGTTATGAATTGGGAAGAGTTCCGAAACTTGCAGACTTCGTTTCTCAGAGCGTCAACGCCAGATGGTGAAGTGCCCACTGATCATGCCATCTTTGCTCTCCTGTATCAGCTGGCTGCAAAATATGGCCTAAAACATGTGATAACCGGCACAAATGTAGTATCAGAGGCGGTATTGCCTGAAAAATGGGGTTACGGCTATTTCGATTGGCACTATGTGAAGGATGTGCATAGGCGGTTTGGCACATCCCGTCTGTCTACCTATCCTCATTTCTCGCTGTTCAAGCTTGCCTATTATATGTTCCTTCGCCGTATTCGCTTGGTCTCAATTCTCAACTACGTGAATTATGACAAGTCAGACGCAATGGATGTGCTGAAAAACCAGCTTGGTTGGGTTTATTATGGCGGGAAGCACTATGAATCCATCTACACTCGTTTCTACCAAACCTATATTTTGCCGCGAAAATTCAACATTGATAAACGCAAAGCTCATTATTCAAATCTTATCTTGTCAGGCCAAATGACCCGAGAGGAAGCTTTCTCGCAGATGCAACTTCCAGTTTATCCGGAAAATCTTCTTGAAGAGGATCGCGAATACGTGATTAAAAAACTTGGGTTTTCCGAAACCGAGTTCAACGCGATAATGTCTGCTCCCAAAAAGACTTTCGAAGATTACCGCACCAGCCACAAGATTTTCGAACACGCAAAAAAGGTGGTTAATGCGACTCGTCGATATGTTGGCTGATTTATGAGATATAGATCGGAAATTGATGGGCTCCGCGCATTGTCGGTCATTGGTGTTATAGTAGTTCATGTAGATGTCTCTTTTGGTGGGACGAAACTGCTTCCCAACGGTTATTACATCGGTATTGATGTCTTTTTCGTCATCTCCGGTTATCTTATCACTCGGCTGATCCAAAAGGATGTCGCGACCGAGCATTTTTCATTGGCCAGCCTTTATAGGCGCAGAGTCAGGTGAATATTGCCGGCACAGTTTGGCTTGATTACAATTTCTCTTTTGGTCAGATGGCTTACTCTGTCCCCTGATGCGCTCGAAGAGTTAGATCGGAGCGCGTTGGCATTTGTTGCAAATATCTATTTCTCCGAGGCTAGTGAATTGGTACCGCTACTGCACTTTTGGTCACGATCGCTTGAAGAGCAGTTTTACCTCATCTACCCACTTCTGCTCGGTACGTTGGGATTGGGTTTGTTTCGTTGGCAGGCCGGTCTCTTGGCGTTTGTCTTAAGGCGAATCGCAACGGTTTGAATTTACACGATTAGTTTCGAGCTAGACTCTAAGGCATGTTTCAAAAACACTGAAAAGTTTGGCGGCATTTCGACCAACGCTAAAATTTTGCTCTGCCAATTTGTGAGCTTCAATGCCCATGGATTTGGTTTTCTCGCGATCAGCTTCGCAATCCAAAATGGCTTGAGCTAACTTTTGCGGCGCGTGTGGCGGAACAGCCAAGCCGGTAACTGAGTCAATCAGTGTATCGTTAGTGGGGTTCGTGACGGCCACTATGCTTGGCACTGAAGAAAAAGCCGCCTCAAAAACCGGGCGCCCCGGCGCATTGAAATGGGAGGGAAAACACAAAACGTCGAAATAACGATAGGCAAGAGCAATATCACGCATAAAGCCAAGCATATGAAAATTATCGCTCAGACCGTGAAGAATGATTTTCTTCTCCACCAGTGCCTTGATGTTTTGATTGAGGCCAAATGCATGCAGCAGGCGCGCCTTAAGGGATGTCGACGAGCGCGCATCGTCGCCGACGATAACATACTCAACATCGCCGCCGCACTGTTTTACAATGCGTGCGGCCTCCACAAGGTCCTGTATGCCCTTAACCTTGAGAAGGTTTCCAACAAAGCCAACGCGCAACGCACCAGGGCGCAATTTTTCTATTGCGCGCAGAACGTTTTTGTCCAGTTGTCCGACAGGCTGAGGCGTAAAGGCATTATGAATGACTTCTATGGGAAGATCTGAAGGGAGGCTCTGGCGAACCGTCTCATCGATGGCGACGATAACATCAGCATTGTCGCGCATGACCTTGTTAACGAAACGAGTGCGCCAGGCTTGACTGTCCAACCGTGCGACCGAACGAACATGCACAACAACCGGCACACCAAACTGACGCTTGGCCAACCACATGGGCAAGAGCCCGGTAAACTCGTTGACATGAATCAAGTCGATATCCGGCCATTGACGCCTCGCTTGGCGAATTGCTGCAAAAGTTGCAGGCAAATAGGCGATCTCTCGCAAAGCCACCAACCACCGGAACCCACGATAATAGCTATACTGAGTGTTATCAAACTGACTCAATCCACGGACCGCCAGCACTTTACCAAGTTTACTGAAAAACGTCTCAACGGTTCCTCTAGGCGTCAAAAAATATGCATCAACCTTATCTGGAAAGGCGCCGACTGCCTCAATTAAACTTCGCGAAGAGCCACCAAATGCTCCTGTAAGATGGATAAAAAGAATCTTCATGATTTTGGAGTTTCCTCAATATTCAACCCGAAACTAATTGAGTGATATCAGTGGTTTGTGATTCAGTCGGATTTTCAACGATTCGACGGAGGGCACCATGGTCTAGACTGATATCACCTGCCCGCAATATGAGCGCAAATTTGACCGCTATGCAAGTGATTGCTGCAATAAAGAATGGCAATTGATTAAGCCATTTCTTCCGCCTGAGAAACGAATTGGTCGCCGGTGCACAACTAAACTGCGTGATGTGTGGAATGCGATCCAATACATGGCTTCAACCGGCTGCCAATGGGCGATGATCCCCAAAGATTCCCCACCACTCTCCACAGTGCAACGCTATTTCTATGATTGGCGCGACAATGGTCTGCTGCATGAGATCAATCATGCGCTTGTGATGGTGGTACGAGAAACTGAAGGGTGTGAAGCATCTCCCAGTGCCGGTATGATTGATTCACAGTCTGTGAAAACAACCGAAAATGGCGGGGTTTGCGGCTATGACGCAAGTAAGAAAATCAAGGGTCGCAAGCGGCATATCATCATCGATACCATCGGTCTTCTGATTGGCTTTGTTATTCACTCAGCAGGTATTCAGGATCGTGATGGAGCGGTTCACGTCCTTAATTCAATCCGCCGCACACACCCATGGCTGCGACATGTATTTGCGGATGGTGGTTACGCGGGGCCAAAACTGCGAGGCAAACTGGAGAAAATCGGATGTTAGACAATGGAGATTGCCAAACGTTCTGACAAGGCAAAAGGCTTCGAAGTCATTCTACATCGCTGGGTTGTCGAACGCACATTCGCATGGCTCGGTAGATGCAGAAGATTGGGAAAAATCCAACCTCTCTGCAGAAATCTGGTTGCTCATCGCACATATCAAGCTGGTAACAAGGCGAATCGCAACGGTTTGAATTTACACGATTAGTTTCGAGCTAAACTCTTAATAGCCATAAGCATCAAGATAGACGTTATAAAACCAAATACGACTGAAATATGAATCAAAGTGGAAATTCCCCCGCCAATTAACCAACTCATAACACCAAAAATTGAGTATACAGACAAAACTGAAGAGTAAATATTGTATTTATTTGCAATGGAAAAGTCCAAAGCTCGGTAAACTGAATAGATCACAATACCAGCGAGAATTGAAACCAGAATGACCCCAAGGATTCCACCGGCAATAACACCTTCTGAAAAAGCTGTTGCAGTCGCATTGTTTCCAGCAAGTACGCCCTCAATTGGGTATCCCGCAAAATGTGTTGTCATCATTCCAAAATTTGTTGCTACGATTGCTTCGGGCATTTGTGACCCAGCTCCGAACAACAATCCGCCAAGGCGCCCACCCAATAGAGACTTCAAAGTCACGGCATACGACGGCAACTCATTACCTAGAACATATTCACCCCAAATCTTCCAGGGAAGTTCACCTTGAAGAACAAAAACCCTGTAAATAAGCTGATCTAGCACACCGTTTTTTAAGAAACCATTCGCTGCAGATCCAACCTTATCGGTTCCGAAAAATAGATATCCGCCGATTATGAGTGTTAAGCCAAAACTAGGAAATAGTAAGAGCGTTACGATCTTTGGTTTCCAAAACAAAATCATTAAACTCGGCGTAACAAGCAAAACAATAGCTGCTTTATATCCAAACGACATCGAAGACATCAAACAAAATGCAAAAACAATCGAGGTCAAAACATAAGACCAAAAATTATAAGATCTAAAGCAAACCACACAGGAGTAAGCCAACAAAACAGGTGCGTACCATTTTATCACAAGATATGATAACGCCCCATTCCCTCCTAATCCGGTTCGAAATTCACCTCTCCCTGTCATCCCTTCCACAACGCTCAATCCACCCGCCAAAATCAAGTTATGAAATGCAAAGAGTGCGCTTAAGAAAACAATAGCAATCAACTCGACATTCTGATTTCCAATTTTGTTCTCCATGGAAAAAAATGCATCTGGCAACTTAAAATTACCTTTTTTAAAAACCTTGAAATTGTTAAGAACGTATATTGTGAGCGCAATCAGGACAATATGCATAAGAAAAGCCTGTGTAGCGCCCACTTTATATCCATATTCAGATGCAGTAAGACTGTATGCGCCGTTCTCCATGCCAATAACACCAATCCAAGGTGCCAAAAGATCAAAGAAGATGACAATTACATAAATCATATAAGGTCAATCTCCTCACGTGAGGGGTAAGTTATAAGTACTGCTCGATGCGGCCCTTGGAAAACAAACATGGCACCGGCCGCAAGTGCAGAGGCACCACGTTTTTTTGCCGCAACAAAATGCTCTATATTTCCTGCTCCACCTGCGGCAATGACAGGCACGCTAACAGCGGAACATATTCCCTCAATAAGATTAAGATTGTAGCCGGTCATCGTACCCTCATGCCCAACGCTGGTGAGATAAATCTCTCCTGCACCGAGAGCCTGAAGTTGAAGCGCCCACTTTACAGGGTCTTTCTCCTTGACCTGCGCACCACTAGCGGAGAATACTTGGCTCTTCCCAAACAGAGTTTTCTTTACATCAATCGAAACGATGATCGCTTGACTGCCAAACTCGTCAGCTGCCTGGCGCACCAAATTTGGTGTAACCAGAGCAGCATGGTTTAGAACCACTTTCTCAACGCCTGCTTTGAGAATCGAGCGAATATCTTCGACGGAGCGAATTCCACCGCCGTAAGCTAACGGCATAAAACACTCTGATGCGATATCATTGATTGTATCAAAAGCAGGCGGGTGACCTTCGCTGGAAGCTGCTATATCAAGAATAATCAATTCATCGACTTCTTTGGTATTGAAGATCTTGATCGCGTTGATCGGATCGCCAATATAGACAGGTTTCCTAAATTTTGTCGTCTTTACGAGGCCCGCGCCCTTAAGTAGCAATGTAGGAATTACCCGCGTACTCAACATGTCAGTTTCAAGCCTTCAAAGCGAAATTATTGAGAAACCACATACCAAAGCGGTGACTCTTCTCCGGGTGAAATTGCGCACCCTTTATATGTCCCTTTTCAAACGCCGAGGCAAAATGAAAACCGCTATATTCAGTTTCTAGCAAGACATCATTTGGATCAGTGCATACCACATGATAAGAGTTAGCAAAATAGAAGCGAAAGCGCTCTGGTGATTCTTCAATCAATGGCGATGACTTCAAAGCGCGTGCTTCATTCCAGCCCATATGCGGCACTCGCATCCCTGGATGATCCTCACTTCGAAACCGAATTGCATGTGCATCTAGCCAACCAAGCCCCGCCTCAATTCCTTCCTCACTTCTATTTGTCATCAACTGCATTCCAAGACAAACACCCAAAATGGGTACCTGCTCTTTAAGCACTTTTTGATTTAGAGCATCAACCATGCCGCTGGATCTTAAGGTGCGAATACCGCTGTCAAAAGCACCAACGCCAGGCAAAATCAATTTTTCTGCTTCCATAACCTCATCTGCCGTGGTCGCAAAACGTGACGGTACGCCGAGTTTTTTCAGCATATTTTTCATCGAACCCAAGTTGCTCGTGCCATAGTCGATAATGGTAATTGGCATCATTTGGCGAAATCTTCACTGTCCAAGGGGACTGGTCCACATAATCTCGTCAAGACAGCCTCAACCTTGTTGGGAAAATTATTTTCAAAGAAGTATCTGCTTACTTTATCCGTTACAACTCCGAAAGCTCGTTCATTTACAATCCGAGCCAAACCTTCCGGTGTCTCTATCAAACAGACCCCCTGAATATCAAGCAGCTCAATTACTGATTCATGTGTTTCTAGGGCAAGAATACCTGTCGGTGTTCCAATGCCAAGAGCATCATAGTGGCAGGTAGAGGAGATGCTGAGATGCAAATCAGAGCGCGCTATAAAAGTGTGCGTACTATTTGTGGAATCTCCAGCATCGATAACCACACGTGAATCGGCCCCCAGGTTTTTCTCATAGAAACTTATGTCGTGGTCATATGCGGGATGCAGTTTGATGACGAGCTCTAATTCACCCTTATATATCTCAAGAAATTTCTTGATGAAATCGCTGAGTTCATTTCGAGCAATGCCTTGGGTACTCAACGTTATTCGTATCTTGCTAGTGGGCAGATATTCATTTTTGCGAACTGCCCGCGCACGTTCTAGAAACGGTGCACCAACAGGATCAACTCTATTCGTCATATAGAGCCGAGATTCACGCAAAGCTTCTGCTGAAAACTGACCATAAGCCGCTAATGAATCAGGCATGAGGAGCCCTACTACTTCATCATCAGAGAGATCCTGAGGAAGAACATTGGGATGCGCATGTGTGAAAACACCATGCTGCATTTCAATATAGGGAACTCCGGTCAGTTGCGCCGCGCGCATTAAGCCAAACTGTCCATTATCAGGACAAAGCACGGCTTGTGGCCGAACGCGCCACAGCAACAATTTATATAACATAACGCGCCATCGGAAGACATTATAAACACGACGAATACGGGCAGGCGTATAGTCTTTGAACTTTAACTCATTAACAATAACATCAGAGATTTTAGTGAAAACTGGGTCCCGACGAACTAATGGAAAAATACGACCTAAGATAGCGCTAAGCGCTAAAACTGAGGTATCATCAAAAATCGGCCGCATGACAGCCTTACCTACTTTCTCATGATACCCGACCGCATCACATGACGATATTTTGACCATGCCAGGCATGACTGACTTCAAATCGTCGAAATAGATATCTTCAAACCCTTCTTGGGTCTGGCGGCGATAAGCCGTATCGAAAGTTTTGCAAAAATAGGTGGCATGCGGCAATCGTAAAAATTGTAATGGCCCACGGAGAAGACTCATAATTAGGCGCAACCTACCAACATGCTCTCTTTCGAGTTTAAGCCCTTGTAATCTGTTGGAAATCTCGAATCTAATAAGCTGCCAGATTGAAACGTCTTTTACGCGTTCCGTAAATACACCTGTACGGCGTTCAAAACTCCTGATGAAGATTGAAACTTCAGCTTCCGTCAGCTTCTTTTGCGAATCCATCAACTCTTGCTTTCCTTAAAAAGAATATGGCAGTCATCCAAGGTAAAGGCCGTAGCCTTTGAGACAGAACGAAAACGGCGCCGAACATCAAAATTTGAGCAATGACATACGCTTGTGCGGCGCCTACAAGACCTACCACGTTTAGCAGCAAATATGATAAGCCTACATTGAAAATACCACATGAAATAGTAACCAGTGAGAGTGATAATGTTTTATTTTTATAAAATACGACATTGGATACCAAAAGGTACATACCACCAAAGGCTTGACCAAGAGCAATAAGCCAAATCAGTCCAGCGGCATCCACAAACGCCGGACCAACCAACATGGGTAAAAACCAACGTGCTGCCAACCCGACAGTGAGAGCAAAAACCAACAAACCAATAAAATAGACCAGTGCATAGCGCACAATTTTTACATCGACTAAGGAGTCATTTTTTTTGAGCGCTTCAAGGTACCAGGGAGAAATGGCACGATTACATCCATCCGCAAGAAGAAAAACACCAAGGCCTATCTGTACAGCCACCATATAAATACCGGTCTCAGCAACACCTAAAACATTAGAAATCATGACACGGTCTGCCATAGCCAGTAACATACCACCCAAAACATGCGGAATTAGCGGCAGTCCAAACTTCAACGCATTGGCCATGTACTCACGGCTGGGAACGAACTTGAAATAGCCGTGCAGTGCAAGTGAAATTGCGGCAGCAAGACCCAAAAGTAAGATTCCAGTTGAGATACCAATAAGTCGACCCTCCCAAGCCATTGCAAATCCGACGACAAGCATCAATGACAAAGTCCCATCAACTGCAGCTTGCCCTACCCGAAAGGTAGCAAAAGCTCCCGCTCTCTTTCCAGATTGGAAAATTGCAAGGCGAATAAGCAAAACAAACTGAACCGCTGAAACACCGACCGCAATCAGCAGCCATTTTGCAGGCAACTTAGTCAGTTCTTCCAGCGACGTATGGAAAACAGCTACAAGTCCCAATAACGTAAGACTACTCAGAGTGAGAATGATAAAGCAATTTCCAACATAGCGTTTAAAATCGTAGTCATCGCGATCAAAATATCGCATTCCCACGGCGCCGTGAACAGACAATCCCGTCAAAGCCCCAAATGCTGTGATAACAATCGAATACATGGCGATGATGCCATAATCCGTTGGTGTCAGCACACGAGTAAGAATTGGCAACAATAAAAGCGGCATAGCAGCAGCAGCGGCATTTGTGACAGTAAACAGTAATACCGACCGCAAAACTTTATGATCTATCATTTTAGCTATAAAATGCACGAATTACCTTGCTAACTCTTACGACATCAGCATCACTCATATGTTCGCCTATTGGCAGGCTAAGTAATGTTTTGTCTGAGCGATTGACAAACATATCTTCATTGCCTTGATTCAAATAATCATAGGCGCGTAATTTGGGCAGCGCGACCGGGTAATGGATGCCTGTTTCAATATCATGATCCGCCAGATGTGCTTTGAGTTCGTCGCGTTGCTCGGTACGAATTACAAACAAATGGTAGACTTGGTGTGCCCAACTTGCCCGTCGCGGAAGCACAATATCTTCGAGATCTGACAGTTCGGCAAGGTAACGGTCAGCCAGCGCAATACGCTTCTTTGTCCAACTATTCAGATGTGGCAACTTGACCGACAACACCGCGGCCTGAAGGCCATCTAATCGTGAATTTCGGCCTTCGAACTCGTGATCATATTTGGCGATTCGTCCATGATTGGCAATTTTTCTAGCCTTTTCAGCCAATTTGGCATCATTTGTAACAATTGCGCCAGCATCACCATAAGCACCCAGGTTTTTACCGGGATAGAAGCTGAATGTGGCTATGTCACCTTGCGTACCGACAACCTTGCCGTGGCTCAAAGCACCGTGCGCCTGGGCACAATCCTCAATGATTTTCAGATCCACCTCGGTTGCGATGGCTCTTAAGGCTTTCATGTCACATGGGTGGCCGTAAAGATGGACAGCCATAATGGCCGACGTCTGAGGAGAGAGCTTTGCCCGAATTGTTTTAACCGTGAGTGTGTAATTTTCCTGATCCACATCAGCAAAAACCACCTTTAAGCCCGCGCGCGTGACGGCCTCCGAACTCGCAATGAAGCTGTTACCAGGAACAATCACCTCAGAGCCCGCAGGAAGATCTAGCGCTTCAAGGGCTATTTCGATGGCATCAGTTCCATTGCCCACACCGATGCACCAGTCTGCACCAAGCCATTCGGCAAATTCTTGTTCAAATTTTTTCGCATAAACACCTCCAACAAAGGCCGTATCGGCAATCACGTTGGCAATCGCTGCATCCACATCTTGTTTGATGGATTTGTACTGATACGTCAGATCGACAAACTTAATCATGGCAACTTTCTAAGCATTCGACTAGGGTTCCCAGCATAAAGACCAGGTTCTGTAATGTCACGGACCACAACGCTACCGGCCCCGATTACAACATGATCACAAATACGTACAGGTAGTATGGTGGCGTTGCTTCCGATTGACACATTATTTCCGATAAGTGTTTTGCACCACTTGGATTTGTCGCCACGCGCCGGTCCACCCGCATCAAAAGAATCATTGATGAACGTTACACCATGGGCAACCACACAATCATCACCAATTGTGACAAGCTCGCACACAAAACTATGAGACTGAATACGTGTACGTGCCCCAATTTTAACATGACGCTGGATCTCAACAAACGGACCAATAAAAACATCATCGCCAATGCTGCACCCATAGAGATTTGCAGGTTCGATAACGGTGACACGATCACCAAAATCCACATCTGGCGCAATTCCGACTTGCTTTATATTCGGGGGGGACAACGCGCTTACCGCCCGAGCCGAGAGTGAACTGGTTTCATTGGCAAGAAAACCTCTTTCCCAGTTTCAATAGACTCATAAATAGCATTGATGAGCTGAATGCTTTTACGCCCCTCGTGCCCATCAACTGACTGCGGCTTATCATTTACCAAGCAATCGACCACATGCTTGTAATACATCTCGTGACCAAAGCCATAAACATTTGGCGGATTGACGGAATATGTCTCCATAAGTCCCTCCTCTTCCTGGCGACCATCAGCAAAGTTCCAAGTCCTGAGCTTGTTGACCGCAAATCCACCAACCTCAACAGTTCCAGTTGCACCCAGCAGAGAAATTGAACCTTCAAGATTCTTGGGGCGGGCGGCAGTTGTCGCTTCAATCAAACCAAGCGCGCCACTTTTGAACTTAAGAAGCACAACTCCTGTGTCTTCAGCCTCAATATCAACAAGTGCCGTCGTGCTCTTGGCAAACACGCTTTCCACCTCTCCCATCATCCATTCGAGAAGATCAATGTGATGGCTTGCCTGGTTGGTCAAAACGCCGCCATCCATGGCCCAAGTGCCACGCCAAGGGTCCTGATCATAATAAGACTGATCGCGACACCAACGCACCCGAACGGTCCCCATGATGAGGTTTCCAAAACGCCCTTCGTCTAGAGCCTCGCGCAGCTTGAGAATAGGAACATTAAAACGATTTTGTTTTACCACAAAAAGACGCGAACCTGATGCCTCGCACACGGCTATCATAGCATCAGCATCATTAAGCGTCAGCGCCATAGGCTTTTCGACGACAAGCACTTTACCATATTTCGCCAGTTCCTTTATATGCTTGGCGTGATGGCCGCTTTCTGTGAGAACAACCACGACATCAATATCACCGCCAGACATCATATCGTGCATATCGGTGAAAGCTGGCACATTGAACCGGTCGCCAATCATCACCGCTTTGGACTTTACAATGTCACAGACAGCCACAAGCTGCGCACCAGGAATCTGATCGAGACCAAGAAGTTCGGAATGACGTTTTGCAATCCGACCACAACCAACCAGTGCAAAATTTAACATCGTTTGTATCCCTACGTATTGATCAACTTATAGTGGGTTTTGCAATAGCAAATACTTGAGCCTTGCCCCCGGTTTCAAAGACCTCCATTGCTTTAGAGATTAACAAATCTCTCAAGCAATTTGAGACCTGCAGGTCCACTGCGCTCGGGATGGAACTGAAAGCCCATGAGATTATCGCGTTTCACCGCTGCGGTAATTAAGTGCCCACCATAGTCAACTACTGCCAGCAAGTGAGACTCATCTGCTGGCACGGCGTGATAGGAATGAACGAAATAAAATGAATCGTTTTCGCCGCCATTGGCCAATGGCGTTTTGTTCCAGTCAAATTGCGAAACGCCTTTAGCCGACTTAACTTCACCCCAACTGATATGTGGCACACGCAATGTTTCACCAGCCTTTGACGTTCCGGGAATGCGTTCAACGCGCCCTGGAATAAAACCAAGCCCTTCGTTTTCACCAAATTCGGTAGACACATCCATCAGCAATTGCATGCCAATGCAAATTCCAAGAAACGAACGTCCGGTTTCGATATAAAGACGTAAAGTTTCATCAAGACCGTATTCGCGCAAAGCAGCACTCGCGCGGCCAAACGCACCAACTCCAGGTAAAATGACCTTGTCGGCGGCAAGAATTTCAGAGGCATTCCGCGTCAGATTCGGCTCAAAGCCAGACTGCTTTAGCGCATTGCAAACTGAAAAGACATTCCCAATGCCGTAATCTATAACAACTACTGATTTGCTCACAGTGATTCCATCTCTGGTTTGTGCGCCCGCACTGGGATCGACAGCTCAGCCAGATCCTCCCGCAACTCACTAAATGTTATTGCGTCAGTATGCAACGCCTTTGCAATCGATACGGCGGTAGCCCCTGAATTTACAGCTTCAGCAACATGCTTGCTTCCCGCCGCCCCCCCCGAAGCAATAACAGGAATATCAACTTCACACGCCACCGCTGCGATCAAATCTAGATCCATACCCCTCATCGTTCCATCACGATCAACAGAGGTGATGAGAATTTCGCCTGCGCCCAAACGCGCGCCTTCAACTGCCCAGGCGACCACATCGCGCCCTGTGCGATTACGCCCGTTATCGGTCATGGCTTCCCAACCACCCTGCGGCAGCTGCTTGGTTTCAATAGAAAGCACTGTCGCCTGCGAACCATAAGTATCGGAGATTTCTCTTAGAATATCCGGATTCTTAGTCGCAGCTGTATTGATAGCCACCTTGTCTGCCCCGACATCAAGCAATTGCTTGACAGATTTAAGATCAGCAACACCCCCGCCTACAGTAATAGGAACGAAGGCTTGCTGCGCCACTTCACGTACAATCGCGCTTAGGTTGTTACGCTCATACAGGCTTGCGACCACATCCATATAAAGCAGTTCATCTGCACCTTGCTGATAATACAGCTTAGCGCGCTCTGCAGGACTGCCCATTTTGCGCCAGCCTTCCATCTGCACTCCTTTGATAAGGTGCTGAAGCTTGACGTCCAAACGTGCTATTAGGCGTATGTTCATTTTTGATCTCGGTTACGTAAAATCAATTTCCATCGAAAACCCGGCTGCGGAGCTTCCATACGCCATTTTCATTAGCCCACAAATGTGGTGAGCGGAAGCGATTTGCCAGTGCATCAAAATAGTCTCGATCCATAACAGGTGCTTCAAATTGCTTGGACGCGTTCGGAAACTCTTTCTCAGGCAAACTGAGATATTCCAAAAGCTCATCCACAAAGCGATCTGGAAACTCACCATCATAACGGCGCACTAAAGCAACACCCTCTTCACGCTCAATGTCGTTTGAACGAATTTCTTGAGCAGCGTCATAAGTCGCGCGACCGATGCCAAATTTGACGAAAGTTGTGTAGTAATGCAGGTCATCAATGCGATCATCAATCGAATTATATTTCGAATACGTACCTGGTGTTCGCTCGGGAGAAGCTTCAAAGCCACCGTTCTCAACAGCAAAGTAGTAGGCCGCCTGCGGATGCCATTTCAAGTAATAACCAAGATAATGCACTTCTATGCCCTGCTTGTTGAGCTCTTCCGGGTTAGAAGGACGATAAACATCAAGATCAGCAGGGCGAACCTTGTAGTCATCTTGCAATGATTGGATCGACGTTCCACCAAGGAAAATCTCATTATCAGACGAACTAGAAAAATAGGAAAAGTCGCGTTTCGCTGATGTATTATCCGAGATTGGGTTTCCATACTCTGCCTCGTTTTCACCGTAGAAAATAAGCGAAATGCCCATACGTGCAGCCATCTTTGGTGCGTAGGATTTTTGCCCAAAGATAAACGGTTGGAACGGATGAAACAGATTTTCCACAGCCAGACGCGTAATCAGGCGCTTTACACGACCATTCGGAGTCAGAAGATAATTGTCAAAGCCTGAATGAACCCACCGGTCAAAATTCCGCCACCCCCAATCCGTATAAATATGAGGCGCCCAAGTTACTGTGAGTGGGTTCATGTCGAATTCGTATTTTAGCATCCAAGATTGGTAGAAACTGTCCTTACCACCCGAGCCTGGGACCAGACAATCATAACTACCATTGCGCGACCGGGACTTGTCACACAGGATTTGCAATTCACGGCGACGCTCTTCCCAATCGATGTCCTCATGCTTGCGTTCAGCCATATGGCAGGCATCGCAAACCCCTTCAGCATCGAAATTGATCGTCTGCTTCTTGCTGTCTTTGGTGTGCTTGTGCTCAACCGTAGAATTCGGTCGCTGGTTAGAAATTACACATCTGGAACAAAAAGCGACGCCCTGCGGAAGACCATAATAAGTCTGAGGATCGTCAACGTTCGGTGCGTATTTCGCCAAATCAAGTTGATCCTTACGTGGATCCGAATGGATATGGCCCATGCAAAATCTGTCCTTCATGTAATCAATTTAGAGGTTGGTTAACTGTAAAGCCTTATCAATGCAAGATCAAAAACCGTGACCTAGGTCAAATCAACCTAAATCAGCTTCATCAACAGGAGAAAAAGCAAGAACATCTCTGTTCAAGGACAAGCCCAACATGCTTTTAAAGCGCGATGGCGGCAAACCAGTTTCAGGCCTCATTGGCACCAAATCGTCTTCCGTAATAATGTGCCCTTTCGACAAGTTTCGTCCAAATTTCAACCCTTTTCGCACTAGAGATCGGGCTTCCAACTCTGCGGCGCGTGGCGCTTTTACCCCATCCCCATTAATTACTTCAACCTGCCGAATATCTGCGATCATTGCCTTGAGTTCATCAGGCTCCAATGAAGCCGCATGATCCGCCCCCACCATGGTGCGGTCCAAAGTGATATGCTTTTCGATCAATTGAGCGCCCGCAGCAACGGCAAGCGGCGCAACAAGAATGCCAGTCGTGTGGTCAGAATATCCCACAGCTTCACCAAATTCCTGGGCCAATGTCCCCATGGCAAAAAGATTAACGTCTTCCAATAGCGAGGGGTAGGCAGACGTGCAATGCAACACAATCAAATCACCCGCGTACCCCAGAGCATCCCATGATGCCCTGATTGTGTGAACACATTCGGCCACCTCTTCAAGGGTAGCCATGCCTGTGGAAAGAACTATTGGCAGACATGCCTCGGCAGATGCTTCAACAAGCACCGTGTTCGTAACTTCACCAGAGGCTATTTTGACGCGTTTAATGCCGAGATCAAGGAGAAGACGCAACGAGCCTTTGTCAAATCCAGTCGACATGAATTCAATGCCACGAGCTTCACAATGGGCCATGAGCTCCCGATGATCTTCAAAGCTTAATTCCAGACCCTTGAGGAGTTTATGTTGATCGAGGGTTGCATCACTTTTCTTCTGATAGGCAACAGCTTTGGTACCTTCGACAATCAAGTCATCAGCGCGAAATGTCTGAAATTTTGCTGCATCCGCACCGGCATCCGCCGCGACATCAATAAGCTGTCGAGCAATATTCATGTCACCATTATGGTTGACGCCAATTTCGGCAATTACAAAACACTTCTTATCGCTCATTGTCGTTCTCCTTAAAAGTACTGGTGGATTTAATTAGACTGGCTGGCGTTCCTACGTATACGCCCTGCTGAAAAATATCAGCCACAACAGCTGCTCCATTGCCGATTACAATGTCAGCTCCAACACGCACTCCATGGCGCACGCTCGCCGCAGCCCCTAAAAAGACTTTATCCTCCAGACAAGCACCTCCTGCGAGAATAGACCCGGGCGCAAGATGCGCAAACTGACCAACCTTACAATCATGCTCGACCACGGCATTGTGATTTACAATAACACCATCTTCAATGCTCGCTAAAGTGGCGACCACAGCGCCAGCGAGTACCACTACGCCCCTGCCGAGGTATGCTGAGGGGCTGACTATTGCACGCGGGTGCATGACGCGAGCAGGAGTGAATCCTTTTGCCGAATATTCATCAAATAACCGTTTACGCAACGATGCCCCCCCAACAGCGGAGACAAAGTCCCAGCTTTGCGGATCAGCATCGATGGCAGCCTCGGCCGCAACGCATTTGCAAAACGGCAACGTCCAACTATCTATGGCATAAGGATCAACAACCACGATTTGGCTAAACTGCGCCGAAAGGTGCGCGGCTTCAGCAACGACGCGGCCATGCCCACCGCCGCCAATAACCAGAAGGCGCTCGGATGAGCTGCTTTTTTCTCCCTCGGTACCGTTGGTGTTGGCTATCTCATCTGTCATTTGTCCGATGCTACCCTTGTTGCCCAAAACTAACCAAGTCAGTAAATGGCTTGCGGACGAGCTGATTAAACTTGGTTACTTCCAGTATAGATATAATTTGGCCCGTCGCATTGCCTGGTCGGCCATAGGGTGGTTTTTTTCCTTTCAAGTTTGCCCGAAACACCGGATCCAGTGCCTGAAAAATTCCAGCCTTAATGCTTGCTATGTCCTCGTTCACATCAATAATGCTGTCAGCTCGCAATCGCCCCTCCTGCCGTGTCCCTATATTTATTGTGGGCACATCGATAGCTGGGGCCTCAATTATACCTGATGAGGAATTGCCCACCACCATGGATGCAGCTTTCATGGCGGCCAAATAATGCAGCTGACCAAGCGATGTAACAAGGCGTACCCGATCAGGTTCTGCAGCCATAAATGCGTCAAGCCGCTCATTAATACGTCGACCACCTGGATCAGAATTGGCTTTAGTAATGATCAGCTTGAGGTCAGGGAATGCGTCAAATGCCTCAATCAGCGCCTCCAGACCTGCCTGGGGCCCACTCGATTCCATCGTGGCTGGATGATAGGTCACGAGCGCATAATCTGATTGAGCAGGAAGACCGAGATGCGCCATCAAATCAGCCTTTGAGGATAACTCAAGCCGAGTAAAATTATCCAGCCCAACTGTGCCAACGTTGAAGGACCGCTCAGGAGCTTCGCCCATCTGAATGACGCGTCGGCGATAATCTTCTGCTGCGGTAAAATGAAGATGGGCCATCTTCGTTATGGCATGGCGAAACACTTCGTCAATTGCACCAAGTGTTACCTCACCACCATGGATATGTCCAATTGGAATATGCAGAAATGTGGCGGCGGTAGCAGCCGCCAGTGTCTCAAAACGATCACCCAAAACAATGAGGAAGTCAGGCTTTAATTTATCGAACGCATCCAGAAACCCATTGGTGGCCCGCATATAAGCACGCCCCATGCCTATGTCGCTGTCATCCTCATCAAGACACCGAACCAAAGCATCAATTTCAAACCCGTCTTGTCTGATGAAATTAACTGTTTCACCAAATTCTGGCGCAAGGTGCATTGCTGATGCAATGATACTGAGCTTGAAATCCGGATGATTTTTCAAATCATGCATTAACCAATATAGCAGGCCGTAATCGGCCCGCGTTCCAGTCGCAATGCAGATGTTAGAACAGTTCATAATCCTATCGATCTACAATCTCAAAAATTTGCGCCACAAGTTCCATGCTCTTCAACGCATCATCGAGTGTAGCTGCACCTGTTACTTCACCCCGCAATGCACCAAGAACGCTCTCGGCCTGGAGGCGAAAGCCGGGCTTATAAGCAGTGTCAACTTCAGGCAACAGAACGTCGTTGAGGCTGCGCTCTCCAGCATTCTGGAAAATAGCTTTTTCTAGCGGGCGCATTTCCCAACGCCGATGCGGAGCAGAGACTGTGCAAGCCCATGGGCCAGGACCGTTCCAGATCCCTTCATACACGCCTGTGTCACCGGAAGAAAACGCAACATGCGCCACGACCACTCCAGGGTTTTCAGCATCCCATGACTGCAGCACACTCACCTTGCTCACATCACCACGACCGAAAGCCAATAGATAGTCAACAAGATGGATTGAATTGGCATACATCCAATTCTCAACAACTGCGTCCACGTGGCCAATGGCACGAGCGGTATCAAGGCTTTGTTGATCCTGCACATGGATAAAGCGCGGCCCATTATTCTCAGCAAGATCAAACAGTGCAGCCTGCGTGGAACCTAGTGTGCGCCGGTTGAGGCCAACCCAAACCTTTCTGCCCTTCTCTTTTGCCAGAGCATGCAGCTTGCGCGCTTCGGCCAGATTCATCCCGATTGGTTTTTCCATAAAAAGAGCAACAGAGCGATTGAGGATTTTGTTGGCAACCTCAAAAATTGCCGGCTCATACACGGCCATAATCACCAGATCCGGCTTCACCGTATCAAGCATCGTATCCAGGTCATCAAAAACCGTACCAATACCATGGTTGGAAGCGAGTTCTTCAGCCTTTCCCCTGCTACGATTGTAGATTGCGGAAAACTCAACATTCTCCAGTCCAGCAAACGCTTTTGCGTGCTCGGCAATCATTCCACCAGCGCCAACAAAAGCAATACGACAGGCAGCTACATCTGGCATGACATTACTTTCACATCACATTGATCTCAAGACAGATTGCGTAAAGCAGGCATTCATCCATGTCAATCGCTGGTTCGGGGAGGCCTCGCATTCCAATCCAATATGGTTCATAAATGGTTCGAATTAGGCATTTGTCGACAAGGAGAATAGGATGAAAATATGCGTAGTGGCCGCAAGGGCTGGATCAAAAGGACTACCAAACAAAAACATAAAGCTTCTCGCTAACAAGCCTTTGCTAGCCCATAGCGTGGAACAGGCATGCGCTTCCGGCATTTTTGATTTCGTGGCGATCACCAGTGACAGTGATCGATATCTGGATATCGGGCGCGAAGCCGGGGCCAATTTGCTGATCAAGCGTCCTGATCATCTTGCATCAGACACGATTAGCAAACCACCTGTGCTCCGACATGCTCTGGAAGCAGCGGAGCATGAAGCTGGGCAGCAAATGGACATGTTGTTCGATCTGCAACCAACATCCCCTCTGCGCACACCCGCTGATATTCCGGGGGCCGCACGCACACTAGAGGAACGACCCGAACTTAATAATGTGGTTTCTGTGAGTGAGGCAAAAGCCTCTCCCTATTATACTCTAGTCGAGGAAACAGAGGATAAAAAAATCATTCTTTCCAAGTCTGCGAAAGGTCGATTTGGACGCCGCCAGGACCTTCCTACTTGCTATGAACTTAACGGTTCGATATATGCTTGGCGGCGCGAGCCGATCATACAGGAAATGCCCGCTTTAACAGAAAAAACAGGCTTTTGGCTCATGTCGGATGAATGCAATTTTGATATTGATACGCCGTTGGATTTTGCCATTACTGCATTTGTTGCGCATCATCATTTTGGATGGCCCAAAACTGAATAATATATCCACACCCTGAAATGGCATCAAAAAGCACCCATGTTAAATATCAGAACTTTAAATGAACACACTGAACCTTGCATTGCCACTTCTTGCAGCTTCTAGCTTTCAAGTTCCCATCGAGACGCCCTGAGATACCCAAAGCTTAGCCTGCCCATCAACCTTCATATGACCTATACATATGCCAAACAACTAAGCATATCGTGTCTGGAGGTGAGACTGGAAGAGTTCTGAGCACGTCCGGCTCTACCAATTTTGCAATCTATAATAACTGCATCGGCATGGCAGGAGATGTTTTACACTTGAGGCGGAATTTCGAACTTATGACTCGTCAAATTGCGCCATGATAGCATTCAGAACATTATCGATCGCTTGATCCGGCGAAGCAAGATGTTTCTTCGCTGCTTGCCAGCAATCACGCATATCCGAGGGACCCAGCGCCGCTAATAGTTGCGCGCTAAGATCATTTTCTGGAAGAGCAACATTTGCCAAACCAAGCGCGCCGTAAGGCAGAACTTCAAAGCTGACTTGGTCAACCAGATGTGTATACAGCAAAGCGGACTGCAGTATTGCTACCGGTGTTATCACCGGTTCGTTTGAATAAAAATTGAGATAAGCCGCATCGTAGAGACAATTGGACATGATCGCGCACACGCTATCACAAACAACAAGCGCATCTTCAACCGGCCAACCTTCCAGAAAATGCACTTTGGGGACACTCGCCCTGATGATTTCCAGCGTCGCTTGCCGCTCTTCCTCACTTTCTCGAGGGTGCGGTTTGTAGACGACCTCAACCCCGACAGGAAGATCACGAATCGCGCTGGACCAAGCGGTAATAGTCTGGGCATATCCGGGCAAATGATGCAGTGCTTGGCCAAACCAACCTATTACCGGGCCTCCCAGCAGGCCAAGCCGGAGGCGCGCATTCTGCCGCATGCTGGCAATATCAAGTCCGGCATATTCAGCGTGACGAGGCGAGCCTACAACAATAGAACCCACGCCGTGCCTTGCCATTGTGAGTTTGGCAGCTGCACGATCAAGAACTAAGAACACATCCGGTTTTCTGTCGAAGAAACAGTTCCACTCACCCCAAAAATCTTGTAATAAAAACCCCTTGCAGGACCGCATCCGCATCAAGGCTTCATCTATCCCACCCTGCCCGGGAGAAGAGAGACCTGCGACGATTGAATCAGGGCGCTCGTTTTTCAAAATGCATTCAGCTTCTTGCAACAGCGCTTGAGTTTCTGCTCCATGTAGATCGTCCACCGGCGAAGTCGTTATAGTTATGCATTTGATCCCCCGCCTTGTCATAATATTCAGAGCTGGTTCCTGCGCCACCACGACCACCCTAAAGCGAACATCGTCAAGTGCCGTCTCGATAATCGGAGCTGCATATAAAGCAGCAGCAGCATCTCGAGCTGAAAAAAGTATGGTTTTTCTATTTCGCATCAATCGTAGGTAAAGAGTCTTGCAGCAGAATGTAAAGCCATTATAAATGGCTATATAATGCAAACTAAAAGGTTCTTCAATTGGCAAGTCAATTGCCTTCTTATCAATTTATGGTTTTTAATCGATGATTGTTTTTTGTATCTACTCCGTTTCCCAAATTCGCATATTCGAGGAATTTGCTAGGAGAATGCCTGAATCCGAAACATTCCTTTTTCTATCATTTAATGATGACGGAGGCGTAAATGAAACTCTGAATGGGTCAGCCGAACGTCTATCCACTCGCTTGGAAATTCTTTCCCAACTTTGCGAAGCAACAACTTCTGACGAAATCAAAGCCGAACGCAAAAAATCAAACTTCATAGATTTCGCAAAGCGCATGCCGCTCAATTTGACCTATTGTGACATCCTATTGAGGCAAAAGGCAGCGTGTAGAAGGTTTCTTTTGGAAGGCCAAATTGATACAGTTATTGTTTGCGAAGACGGCCCGGGTGGCTGTTCAGCGCTTATTTCTGTAGCGCAAGACATGGGCAAATTGGTCGCAGATATGCCCTTCGGTATTGGTGAAATGCATGACTATGAAATGTATCTCGAAAATCGTGCTGAAGAGAACAGCCTTAACTTGGTTTCAGAAGATAAAATTGGGGCGGCGTTGCGTAAATATGCTCCCAAGTGGATATTGCCCTCCGCCCATGGAGACCTGACACTTTTTGCCTCAGAATTTGTATTGGCGCGGATTGCGGTGGGCTTAGATCTGCCAGAGCCTTGGGTCGTGCATGGGGGCACTTCTGACGTCATGTTTGCAGAATCAGAAGCGATGGAACATATTTACCAACGCGAAAACGTGCCCGCGGAAAAGCGTGTCATGACAGGCTCTTGCTATGCGGATGTAGTCTATGATGAGATATTCAAAGATGAGGCTCTCAAGCGCGCTTACGAGACGGCGAGCCTGATTGACCCTGATAACCCAAAAATTCTCGTTGCTCTGCCTCCAAGTTACCATGGTGAACGCAAAGCAGAATTTGAAACCTATCAGGAAACAGTTGAACTGCTCCTAAGTGGCTGTAAGGAAGCCCATCCAAGGGCACACATAACGGTCTCAGTGCATCCTGCCACAGATGATGCCACACGACAGATAGTTTCCGATTTGGCCGATGAGGTTTCAGATGAATGGCTCCTGAAACTCATTGCCAAGACAGACGCCTTTATACCTGTTTTTTCGAGCACGATCCGTTGGGCACTGATGGCAAAAAAGCCAATTGTGAATTACGATCTATATCAGTTTGGCTTTCTAACGTACGACAAATCAACGCCAGTCTTCACCACGAAACAGTTGAAAGTCGCTATGGAAAACCTGAAAGGCATACTCGCTAGCCCTGAAAGCTACCATTTGGCTGCATTAGACGTCAGCAAATGCAGTGCAGAATGGGGAATGATGGACGGTCAAAATTTTGAGCGAATTTGGCAGACTTTTCAGGGTCACAGAAAATTAAAGCAGAACCACAGAAAATTAAAGAAAGAAGCGGCAGACAAAATGAGCCTTGCCAAGCTTGCTCTATCACTTTTCAAGAAAGCACGGGATTGAATTTATGGCATCTGGCTACAAAAGAACAGAAGTCTACACCGGCCCCGAAGCAGCGAAACCAAAGCACATGTTCGTTTGGCTTTGCGACAGGCTGGAAACCGCGGACAAGGCGCCATCGCGCATTCTCGATGTAGGGGCTGCCACTGGCGATTTTCTGCGCTACGCCTCAACCCGCTTTCCTGACGCTGCTTGCGAAGGGCTAGAATATGACCATGAACTTGTTGAATTTGGTCGTAGCAAGGACACTAAGAATAAGCTTCATCATGGCGATGCAAACAATATGGCGGCACTGGAAACCAACACATTCGATGCAGTTTTCCTGACGGGCACTCATAGTATATTCGACGATTTTCGGCCTTCATTTAGCGAATGTATTCGCGTTGCAAACCCTGACGGCAAGGTTTTAATTACCGGTTTGTTCAATGACTTCCCTGTCGATGCTCGGATTCATTGGCGCTACGCCGAACGGTTCGAAGATGATTGGCACCCTGGCTACAATTTGTTTTCAAAAGCAAGCGTCGGTGCTTTTCTAGCAGGAGAGCCTAAAGTTGCCGATTATTCCTTCGAAAAATTCTCACTCCCCTTCGACCTTGATTCACAGGAAGATCCAATTCGTTCGTGGACTTTGCCAAGTGAGGGCGGTGAACGCCAATTTCGCAACGGAATCATGCCGTTGAATCTTGAATTACTCACTTTGACCTTGGCACCCGTATCGGGAGGCACAAAGTGAGCAAAAAAGCGAGGCAAAAAATTGGCACCCAATATATAGGTTCTGGCGAGTTGCCGCTGTTCCTTCCAGATATTGATGTCTATTTTAAACATGATATTGACGGTGCGTACAAGCTTATCAATGCGTTATCAGACATGGGCGTTACCACATTGAAAGGCGCGCTGCTGCACGATGCAGAAATCTGCCTTCCAGAAGGTGATATAGGTTATTTCGTGCCTGGTGAGGGAGTCAAAAAAGAGAATTACCGGCAGGTGATTGAGCGCCACGTGGTAGCACTTGATGTTTTTCGACGAATTTATTCCGACGCAAGAGACCGCGATCTTGATTTAATACTTAGCATTTATGATGAGGCGGGTATTGAACTGGCACTCGAACTTCAGTCGGCAGCTTTAAAAATCCCGAGCAGCAACATTACGCATGCGCGACTAATACAAGACGCGGCCTCAGCAGGCTTACCGCTGATTCTTGATACAGGTCGATCAAGCATGTCGGAAATAAAACGTGCTGTCGGTTGGGCACGTTTAGCTGGCGCGGCAACCCTTATCATAGAACACAGCCCGCCAGGCCCGCCTGCAAATGTGAACGATTTTAACATCAACATGATGACTGCCCTCGGTGAAGAGTATGATTGTCACGATGGTCTTTCTGACCATTACATGGGTACAGACATGATGCTTGTTGCGACTGCCCTTGATGCCGACGTCATTGAAAAAGGCGTCTGCCTTGATGGCACGACGAGCGACATTGATATCGCCCACGCATTGCCAATATCAAAAGTGGGGCCCGCCCTCGAGAGAATGAAGCTTTTCCATCAGTCTTTGGGTGCTCGAGAAAGAATTTTACCGACAGACCACCAAATACCGCCAGATCGCATGTGCATGGTGGCTGCTGTTGATCTTCCAGTTGGCACGAAACTAACTCGCAGCAATGTTCGATTTGCTTTCCCTCCACTTGGTATTGGCTCAGAACACTGGGACAGGCTAATCGGCATGCCGGTAAAAAAACATGTAGCTGCCGGACAACCTTTACAAGACAACGATGTGTGAATCAAATTTTAATGCTCCGGCTCACCTGGAAATCGCTCCGCGCCCGCTGAGATTTTCGAATGTCACGGCTGGCTGGTTGCGTAAAGCTTTTACAGAACTTTCTGTCATCGGCGTTGAAAAAGCTGGCTACCTCGCTGTGCCAGTCGAAACTGGGTACTACCGATTGAAAACAGCAGATGGCCGGTTGTTGTTTGCAAAAGTAAAGACAGGTAAGCAAGCTGCAAAGGAAGCAAAAGCGGCGGCGTTGTCATCAAGCCTTTATCAACTAGGTGCGGCTTCGCTTAAGTTAAACCGGAGTACGTTCCTCCGTGATGAGGATTTAAGTATTTTCGTCTATCCGTGGCTTGAACAAGCATTTTTTGACGGGAGTCTTGACGGCACAAAAAGCTTAGGAAAATCGCTTGCGTTGCTCCACATGAGAATGCGGGATTTGCCGAAAGATACTGAGAAAAAACGGCATCTTTTTGAAGTTTGGGAAGATCGGTTGATGTTAATACCAAATGTTTCTTTTGCCAGCGACTATCGTAGCTTGTTAACAGCTGCAGGAGAAGCATTCGCACGCAGCACGAATCAGATGGCCCATAATGACATACATCGTGGAAATGTCATTTATGAGGGTTCAAAGGTTGCCGCCTTCATTGATTTTGAAGATGCTGTCGATACAATTTCTTCGCCTCTGGTCGATATTTCTGCAAGCCTTGAACGTTTCTGCTTATTGCCAGAGCTCAGCGACGAAAAGGTACGTGGCTTTCTTTCTAGTTACGTAAAAGCTTCAGGAAGCTTCCTTACCGCAACGGCAACTGACATTGTCACAGTCGGACTTTGTCGCTGCTACAACGCCATTGCTATTCTTGAACTATCAAGAGCACCTGAAAATCAAGTATGGCAGGCCGAAAGGCATAAGTTCAACATTCTTTTGGAAAAATGGCACAGGTGGGAACAGACTATCGCTCTTGCCATACGTTCAATTCAGGTTTGACTGAACTCCCCACAAGCATTATCACAACACTTAGATTTAACACTTATAGGCTTAGGCATCTTATGAAAACTGCACTTATTGGACTTGGACGAATGGGGATGCGGCAGGCGACGGTTCTGCGTCAATGCGAGCTCAGAATAGACGCTATAAGCGATCTGAACCCGGAAGCCTGCAAAACGGCAGGCGAAGAGTTTGACGTGGCACCCGAAAATCAATTTGTATCCGGTGAAAAATTGATTGAGACAATTCAACCCGAGCTTTTGATCATCGCCACTACAGCGCCAAGCCATCACGACCTGGTGATCCTGGCAGCTAAATCTGGGGTTAGAAAAATACTGTGCGAAAAGCCTATGGGCACCAACCTTGCTGAATGCCAAAACATGGTCAAAACCTGCCATGCAGCTGGTGTTGAACTTGCGGTTAATCACCAAATGCGCTCAATGGAACAATACACCATTCCCAAACATATGGCTGCGTCCCCCGAATTTGGCGGGATCGGGAGCGTTATTGTAAGCGCCGGTAATTTCGGCATGGCTATGAACGGAACGCATTATTTCGAGATGTTTCGCTATATGACAGATGAAGAACCGGTCCTCGTCAGTGCTTGGTTCTCTGACAATACCCTTCAAAACCCGCGTGGCGCTCAATTTAAGGACGTTGCAGGCAGCATTCGACTTGAAACCCCTTCTGGAAAGCGCTTCTATATGGACTGCTCTTCCGATCAGGGCCATGGAATGCAGGTAACCTATAATTGCCACAACGGACGTATTACTATCGACGAACTTGATGGCTCAATGTATTATGTCGCACGCCATCCTGAACATCGCAACCAACCCACAACACAATACGGCATGCCTTACGACAAAGGTGCACGGACCATCACCCCAGCTGACGCAGTAGCGCCAACACGCGCTGTTCTGGAAAGCCTGCTCAGGGGAGAGAACTTTCCGAATGGGGAAGATGGGCTGCTGGCAATGAAACTATTGATCGCGGCACATATTTCCAATTCACGCGGAGGTGAGACAATTGACTTGCGAAAGGAAGAATTGCCGACCGACCTAACCCTCCCCATCGCCTAATGGGCTATGAGGCAATATTAATATGCAGCGCGGGACTACTTGAATGTTCCCGAACCTGCGTGTACAGCGACAATAGCGTGGTGCTCCTCCCAATCGTTTGATGCAATAAAGGAACGATTGAAAGCATCAGCTGGCAATTCAGGCAATGCAACGGCAAAACGGGTGGTGAAGGATTAGGAAACACCCTTGCCTATGAGGGACTGGACCGAATTTTGCTGCTCCCGCTCGCGTGAATGTAATTACTCCCAGTGATAGATGTGTCATCTTTGTCGACCCTATCGGAACTGCTTTCAGAATTCATAGCGGCACTACTTGCAGTCTATGGCGATGTCAACGCTTCGAGTTTGCATCCACTCTGGTGTAAAAGAACATGGTCGCGACCTATTGATGGGGATTGACGGTCGCATGCAAAAATAATGGAGGCCGGCAATCATTTACAGCCAGACTACATGCCCGCCAGTTTCCAGCAATGTCTCACCGCGCACAGATAAATGAACCGATGCAGTAAATGACGCACGTAAGAATGGTATGAAACTACAACTATAAGCGAGCGGTTCTGTCCTATGCTCAATAAATGGACTTACCCATAACCACTCTATTGCGCTCGATAAAACGTAATTAGAAAACAAACAACAGGCTAGATTTAAGGTACTCCAACATGTAAAAGTACCCGTCGTCATTATATGAAGAATAAGAGAACCCATTGAAAACATGAGGTTCGCTTCAAAACGGAAATAATTTGGTGGATCCTTTAATGTTTGGCAGCGCAACACGATGGCTTAAGAATTTCTGTGTCGCAAAGGTTGCGTCTTTGCGTGGCACCTTTGAGGTGATGCTTCTAACAATGAGGCTGGCCGAGGGACATTGGCTGTTCGTCGCCGGTTATATTGCGCTCGCCATCATTAATGCGGCTACCGAAAGCTTCTCAATCATGCTCATTGTGCCGCTTCTTCAATCATTCTCGTCCAACAGCATTTTTTCAGGTGTTCCACTGCTGGATTCGGTAGGACAACTTCTTGTCGCGTTCTCGCCAGAAATCCGATTGCGATGGGTCGCATGTATTTTGCTTGTCATAATCCTCATCAAATCATCGGTACAATACTTCACCGAAGTGATGATCTATATACTACCATTGCGGCTTGAGCGTGACCTACGAATGCGCGCATTCGCTGCGATAATGGAAAGTCACCTTTCATTTGCCGAAAACCTTTCAACAGGTGATATCGGAAATTACACAGCCTCCTTCCCGGCACGCGCAGGCTTAGCCCTGCGATTCCTGATTCAAGGGACAGCTGCCGCCATCACCATTTTTATCATGCTTGCGCTGTTTGTTGCCATCACGCCGTCTGCGCTCATGGGGCTAGTTACATTTGTGATTATCGGGTCATTACTTTTCAAGCGCCTTACCGGCCCGCTTGCAAGTCGTCTTAACCAAGAAATGACGGCCTCGCAGCAAGAATTCACTCAGGCCTATTTTGAGGCCGTCAACAACAAACGCACTATTCGTCTTTTCAATGCAACGGATACATTTTTGGCGCGCATTAAAAAGCTGTTAGAGCGTCTCCGCGGCGTGCAAACGCAAACAATTGCCGTTCAGAACGCAACTTATCCTTTTTTTGCCACCCTATCAGGCGTTCTTGTTTGCGGCCTTGTGCTGGCTGCAAGTTTTGCCAATCCGGATGAGGCCCAAGGCCTATTGGGCATACTTCTGCTCTTTCTTGTCGCTTCTACAAGGATGCTCGGCCCCTTCAGCATCGTCCATATCGCACGCATGCATTTCGCCATCCATGCTGATCCAGTTAGGCAGATGGATTATTTCCTCAAAGAGGCCTCTCGCAACCGCGACACTGATGGAGATACTCCACTACCAAAAATACCGCAGGAGATTACTTTCCGCAATGTTTCTTTCAGATATCCCGACACAGAGGTTGGTGTAACCGACCTTGAATTCACAGTAAGACCCGGTGAATTTCTTGCCATTGTAGGCCCCTCCGGATCAGGAAAATCGACAATTTTTCATCTGTTGTCTCGTTTACTGCGTCCAACAGAAGGAGAAATCTTAATCTCTGGTCATCCGCTTAATGATTTACAGATCCGCACTTGGTGGGATCAACTTTGTATAGTCAGCCAGGATGTACCTATCTTTAACGCAACTGTTCGAGAAAACATCCATTTTGGAAGGTCTGGCGAGCCTGAAGATTCTCAAATTTGGGATGCACTCGAAAAGGCGGTCGCCGCGGATTTTGTTCGACGTATGCCAAACCAACTCGACTCATCACTAGGCGATTTTGGTTCTAATCTTTCAGGCGGTGAGCGCCAGCGTCTTGCCCTCGCTCGGGCTTTTTATCATCGCCCACAGGTCATCCTTCTTGACGAGGTAACGAGCCAGCTCGATGCCGAGACTGAGCAGAAAATCGCCCAAAGCATTACTAAACTGCATGATGAACAACATACCATCATCGCAATCGCCCATCGTCCTAAGACAATTCGAAACGCAGACCGTGTTCTCGTGTTACGCAATGGCCACTTGGTCGCTAGCGGTAATCATAAAACCCTCCTTAAAAAGGACTCTTTCTACCGGGAGATGGTCGGAGCAATTTCGGAAGATGAGACGAAATGAAAATAGTTATTTTCATAAATGCCGCACACCAACATAAATATGTGGATATTGTGCGAGCGGCCACTTCAGATATTTCCCAAATCAAGGTTGAATACGTAGATGTAAGCGCTTCAGGTGCTGGTATCTCAATGTTTATCGCAAACAAACGCTCAATGTTTATCGCAAACAAACGATGGACTTCAAAATTACTTTTCGCACCAATTTATCTCTTGAGGTTATTCATACCAAATCATGTATTAGTAAAGTTCACGGCATATTATCATGTTTTTAGACGCAAATACAGACCGCTCATACTTAAACTTAGACTTAAGTATACCGCAACATTAAGGCGGCTCCGCTCGAATAGCTACAGGTTTATAACCGGCCCATATCGACGATTTACCTCATCGGCAAGTTACCTATGGTTTAGTTTTGGCGTGCGAAAATACATCTCAGAGAGAGTTTCGCTTCATTACATAAATAGCCAGGTCTTTTCCAAAGATCCTGACCTTTTGGTGTTTCTTGAAGATAACGCGGAAGGCCTTACTGGACTTGCGTCATATCAGGCACGCAAGCGGAACATTCCCTATGTCATTTTACCCGATTACATACCAAACCCCGCAGAACCGGCTCAACATTATTCCAACACCCTGTATCATTTGGCGGATACGATTTCAGGTCGTCTAGTAAAATACGTCGCGCCGCGCTGGGTATTTAAATTCGATGGCAAAAATCTACTTCGATTGCCGCCGCAAGTTGTTTTTAATCAATGGCTGCGAGGACAAACCTCTATCCAGCCATGGATATTGAATGCGGGCTTCGCCGAGATAATTTTACTCGAAAGCAAAAGATCGCTCAGGCATTATGAAAAACTTGGATTTCTACCTCAGAAACTGAAAATAATTGGTGGTGCTGTAGAAGATACTCTTTATCAGGTTCGTCAGGACTACAGTTCAAAACGGGAAGACTTGGAAAAAAAATATAACCTTGATCCAAAAAAGCCATTAATCATCTGCGGTTTTCCGCCAGACCAATATTCAGCATCTACAGATAATTTTGAGTTCCCGACCTATAAAGAGATGTGCAACAATTGGTTTGGCATTCTAAGAAAAGTGTCCCAAAAGGCAAATGTCATTGTCGTGCGTCACCCACGTTTGGACGCGGAAATTATCCGACCTTTTGCTAGAGGCAAGTTTGAAATCGCGGACGAAAACCTCGAAACAATACTCCCGCTTGCGGATCTCTATGTCGCATCCATATCCACAACAATTAGATGGGCGCTGGCGCTCGGCATTCCCGTGATAAATTATGACAGCTATCGTTATGACTATGGTGATTTTAACAGCGCCAAAGGCATTCGTGAAGTAGATGACATTGCGAATTTTGAAGCAATCATCAACAATACTCTGGGTTCAACTGAGTTGACCCGTTTGAAAGGTATTGCTCGCGATGATTGTGAAAACTGGGGCAACATAGATGGAAATTTTTCGGTGCGCCTTAGAGAAATGCTTATTGCTACTGAAGCAAGCTTCAACGGCAACACCACACCGACGCACCAGCTGGATTACGATTTGCAGAAAAATTACGAAATTTAGTTTTTGACTTTACAATCCGTGGGTAGAATTATCAACGGATCAATGACGTTTGACCCCATTTTCTCATATACAACTACACCAGAATAATAACATTCAGGGGATGTTAGCTGTATATCCAATACATAATTGTGTTTGCTCGTTTTGTGTTCTAAACGAACAATTTTACTATCAAGAATGCGAACCTTATCAGCAGCCAATTGAATGCCGATGAGCGAGGAATTTGAAATAGTTACATTTGCAACACTGACTGCCTTGAGCGGGTTTCCTTGAGCATCAGCCGCACCCCTTATGCCAAACATGAAGCCATCGATAATACCGTTGCTGATCGCGATGTCATTGCCACCCTCAATATATACTCCAGATTGAATGCTGTTTTCACCAGGTCCCATAACTGTTTTACCGTTCAAGTTTATTGAAACGTTATCAGATTTAATCCAAGCTAGATAATCGTTACTCTTCTCAAGAAACAAGTCTTCTTGAACAGTATAGCAGCCAGGCTTATCAATATAAGCACTCTTAAGTATCTGATAACAACCATCTATAAGGGGAAGTTTGTAGAGATTACCGTATTGTACCGGGATAATTATTTTACCGGGAAATGACAAATAACCCAAAATAGCCGCTGCCATGATCAACCCGAATATAATGAAAAGCGGTTTTCTTTCAATTTTCTGGATCATAATCGCGTAAATTCCAATTTCACTGCATCAATCACCTTCGCTTGATCATCTTCGGTCAATCCGGTGGAGCATGGCAATGTAAGAACACGTGGCCAGATACCGTCACTGACAGGCATCGAAGTCGCAGGTGCATTTGCATAGGGAATTTGCAAATGTGCAGGTTTCCAGAACGGACGCGCGTCAATGCCAGCTTCGCGCAACCGATTGCGCAATATGGGCAGATGGCGTGCAAAATCCGAATTGAGAACAATCCCCGAGAACCAGTGGCCGTTGCGCACATACTCAGGGTCAGGAAACACCTCAAACATATCAATGCCATGCAAGCCATCGCGGTATGTCAAAGCTATGCGTCGCTTTGCCGTGAGGAAAACATCAAGGTTCTCCATTTGGGCGCAGCCAACTGCGGCCTGAATATTTGTCATACGATAATTAAAACCAACCATATCGTGGTCGTAATCCGATCCCACACGTGCAGTTGTGGTAAGATGACGAAACAATTTAGCTTTTTCTTCATCATTCGTCACAATAGCACCGCCACCGCCTGCAGTTACTGTTTTATTTCCGTTGAACGAGAACATGGTAAAATCGGCCCCCAAAGAACCGGACGATCGGGTTTTGTAGCTGGTGCCAAGCGCCGCCGCAGCATCACTGACCACCGGCAAACTATATTCCCGCGCAAGAGCGATGATTGGGTCCATATCCGCAGGGATGCCCAGCGTATAGACTGGCAATATAGCGGCTACTCGCTGTCCCGTCACTTTATGACGCAAGCTACCATCAGGTGCACGCTCTGTTTGCTCCATAAGGGTTTCAGCCAAAAGAACCGGGTCCAGCGTCCAACTATGGGGCGCAATATCAAAAAGCCAAGGCTGCGCGCCGCAGTGCGCAATGGCAGCAACCGAAGCAATGAAGGTGAAAGATGGAGCAATAACAAGATCATTGTGCACAACCCCAGACGCAACAAGCGCTGCATGCAACGCCGTAGTCCCAGCAGATGTTGCAACTGCATATTTTGCACCGGAGGCAGCGGCAACCATTTCCTCAAATCGCCCTACAAACGGTCCAACTGTCGACACAAAAGTTGAGGAAATGCACTCCTGCAAATATTCAGCTTCACGACCAATGAGGTTTGGAATAGCTAAAGAAATCATTGAGTTACACTCTAAGATCGAGTGACTTATCACTAGATTTGTGGGTTTGGAGGAACGACGGTTCGACGCGCGCAATCAGGTTCTTGAAATAATCTTTGTCGAGACTTGGCGGACATGAAGCGCTTGCCATCTCCGCAAACAACATCTCAACTTCCTCAATAAGATCCGCTACACACCCGCTGTCAGTAGGTTTGTAATCAAGCGCCAGCAAGTTTTTGAAACCAACTTCCAGTGTGGCTTCACCTTCTGCGACAAATTCTTCGTAAGGTTTCTCACCAGCAGTATCTAGCGTGGTCAACAACAATGGCCAACGACCCTGGGCACTCAAACGTGAAACTGAAGCGCGGGCCTCTTCTTCATCTGTAACAATTTCAGGTATGAAACCCATGCTCTCAATATATCTTGCCGCCAAATTCTCCAAAAGAATCAAGTGTTCATCTGGATTGAGTTTAGGGACGACAATATGGTGGTCGGGCCCACAAACAGATGCCAAAAGACAAAGTTGGCCAGATTCTTCGAGGGAAACAAAATAGCGACGCGTTTGACTCGGTGCTGCCAGGGGCTGCCCCTGCTGTAACCGACGCTGGAAGCTCTGAAGCAGGGAACCATTTGAAAAAGCCACATTGGCGAATCTTGCTGAGGTAATCTTGGCATTGAGCCCCTCTGACGCCTCACCGCTAAACAAGACATGCTCCATTAGGCGTTTGCTGGCCCCCATCATGGAACTTGGATTGGCTGCTTTATCTGTCGAAACAGAGAAAAAGCGGCCTGAGAACGCTGTTTCTTTCAACCAACGCATTAGCTTGGCCTGTTTGACAAAATTTGTGTCAAACATTTGCAACATGGAGAACACATCCTTCTCAGAGCGCACATGCTTGATCGCAGCAAAATTCAGTACGATGTCGTAAGGCGCTTCAGTATGCAGTAACAGCCGCATCGCAGGCGAGCCATAGTCCAAAGGTAAGGTGCGAAAATCTTCAACTGCGAGCGATTCTTCACGGGATCTTAACGTGCGAACCAATTCAGCGAGTTCATTTTCATTTTGGTCAACAACGTGCAGGGTCGCCGGTGCAAAATCAGCAATAACGCCAATAGTGGATGAGCCAATGGAGCCGGCCGCACCAATGGCCAAGACTCGGCTTCCTTTGATCGCTTCGTTCAGTGCGTCACTGAATCTTACAACATCTTCTGCAAACAACGAGACAGAACGTCCAGTGGCAAGGCTGGCAAGTGTATGTGGCACGATTTCACCCTTCGTTAAATTATAAATACATGCTTCTTCAATCAGGCCTCGCCCGGCTCACTTTTACGGCCAACAATCTCATCATACGTGATGTTGGCCCGTTCGAGATCATCAGGCCGGCCAATGTCCAGCCAATGCTCTCTCAGGGGAAAGGCTACAACCGGGACATTGACTTCGATCAATCGATCAAAAAAGCTGTTCATTTCATAAAATTCGTCAGACGGCATGTAGTCGAGCACCTCTGGATCAAACAAATAAATTCCTGCGTTCACCAGATAATTATATTGCGGCTTTTCACGTAACGACGTGATTCTTTTACCGCTCAACTCAACCACCCCAAAAGGCACTTCATGGCTAAAATTATTAACCGCCATCGTTGCCTTAGCACCACTTTCCTGATGAAAATCGTGCATCGCCATCAGATCAACTGAAGTTAATATGTCACCATTCATTACGAAAAATGGAACTTTAGGACGCCGCTCAAGCAAAGAAAGTGCGCCAGCCGTTCCCATACGTTTGTTTTCGTGTACGAACATCACATTGGCACCATAGCGTGACCCATCACCCAAATGCTCTTTGAGCAAGTGGCCCAAATAATTTACACATAGGGTTATTTGCGTCAGCCCTTGGGAAACAAGCCTATCAATAATCGTGTCGATGAGGGGACGACCGCCAACCGAGACCAACGGCTTTGGAATTTTTTCGGTTAAAGGTTGCAAGCGCGTCCCCAAACCTCCAGCCATGATCACAACTTCATTCTCCCTATTGGGTTGCTGTTCGAGCATAGGCAAATAAGCAAGATCATGAACAACTCCCTCGCTATCAACCAAAGGCATATGAAGTATTTGCTCTTGGCGCAGGCGACTGAGAAGAACACTGCGCTCAGACCCTATAAAGGCCGTGTGCGGAGTCGTATTCATGAACTCACAAATTGGCGTCTCAAGCCCGCGCCCCGTCAACAAAGTGCGCCGGATATCACCATCAGTGACCATACCCAACAATTGCCGGTTGGTATCTACAATGATTGCGATTTTCAATCCACTACTATCAATTGCCTCAATCGCAGCACGCATCGGTTGATCTGCAAGCAGAAGAACTTTTTCTATTTGGACAAACACCATCACTACCTAATTCAGTTAACTACAGCTCGACAGGCCACAGCGACCATTCACCAGAATGCGCAATCAATTTATCCTCTTGCACCTTCGATATTTCCGCGACGAATTTCCTCTATACATTCAAGATAGCGGACTGACCACCCCTTTATCTTCTGAATACCAGTGAAATTTGACTTGGAACTCATAGCCGTCGTCAGTTCGGATTTCAAGGATCCAAAATAGAAACCTATGGTAATCTCCCCTGAAATTAAAAGTGTTTAAAAGTAGAATTTTCTCATCATGCTAATTTGAGGAGATTTTGAATGAAGAATGGACGATTTAGCGAAGCCAAGATCATGGGCATCTTATGACAAGCTGAAGGCGGGGTACCTGTCACGGAACTTTGCCGCGAACATGGCATGAGTATTGCGAGTTTTATAAATAGCGGGCCAAGTTTGGCGGTATGGATACTTCAATGGTATCAGAAATGAAGTCGATGTCTGAGGAAAATCGGCGTCTGAAACACATGTATGCAGAATGATTTGTTGAAGGAAGCTCTTGGAAAAAAGTGACGCGGCCGTCTCAAAGGCGTGAGATGGCCATTGGGGCTATTAATAACAGGCATGTGAGCATTGCTTTTGCCTATCGTACATTCCAGATCAGCGAGACCTGTTATCGCTATGAACGCAAGCTGGGCGACGAAAATGCATTAATTGCGACTGGCTTGTTCGTTTAACGACCAACCAACGTACTTGGGGCTTTGGTCTGTGTTTCTTGTATTTGCGCAACGTGAAGGGTTTTAAATGGAACCACAAGCGCGTGTACCGCATTTACAAAGAGTTGGAGCTAATCTGCGTATCAGGCCACGCAAACGGTTAAAAAGAGAAAAGCCGGATGCACTAGCCGTTCCAGAGGTTCCAAACCATACATGGTCGATGGACTTTATGGCCGATCAATTGGCAGATAGGCGGAAGTTCTGGACCTTGAATATGCTTGATGACTTTAACCGTGAAGGACTGAGTATTGAAGTGGACTTTTCTTTACCGACTGTACGGGTTATTCATAGCGACAACAGGATTATTGAATGGCGCGGAAAACCAGAGATCATTCGGGTTGACAATGGCCCGGAATATATCAGTGGCATGCTCATGGCTTGGGCTGAAAACCTTGGCATTCATATTGAGCATATCCAACCAGAAAAACCACAGCAAAACGCATATATAGAGCATTACAATCGCACCGTTCGTCATGAATGGCTTGATCAAAATATCTTTAAAATAATACAGGAGGCACAGCAACAAGCCACGAAATGGCTATGGACTTACAACAATGACCGGCCCAATATGGCCATCGATGCGATCACACCTGCAATGAAACTGAAACTAGCGGCGTAGTTCTACAAACAAACCCCATTAAAAATGAGGAATTAATTGAAGAAGTTCTAAAAAAATTCGACCGAGGCATACTGCATAGCTACTCCATTGGTGGGGCAAGGCCCGAAACTCCAGTCACTGATACAAATGTAGATCGTCCCCGAAAGGGGGGCGCCAAGTTCTCAGCGACAAAGGATATTTTTGCCATGGTGAACGGCAAATTTGTTACTATGCGTCTGGTCAACAAATTTCTTAATTAAATCATTGATTTATTTGACCAACGATTTCATCATTCACTCCTGTAATTTTTTTGGGGAGAGCTAATTGTGAAATTTAAAACCTTGGACGCTGATATTGACCTGACCATTGACCATCTCTTTGTTGCTGGGTGGACCGGGCGGAATAAAGAAGCCGTTGATCACCATATCGAAGAATTGCGCGCACTGGGAATTTCGCCTCCTTCGCAGGTTCCGCTTTATTACCGAGTGTCCGGCTTGCTGCTAACGCAAGCCACCACGATTGATGTGTTAGGAGCTGGAACCTCCGGCGAAGTTGAACCTTTGCTCATTCAAAAAGATGGTAAAATCTGGATTGGGCTTGCCTCCGATCACACAGATCGAGATTTGGAAACGCATTCCGTTGCCGCTTCAAAACAGGCCTGCCCAAAACCTGTGGCCAGTGAGTTGTGGCGACTGACGGAGGTTGAGGACCACCTTGATTCACTGATCCTTCGTTGCTGGACGGACAAGGGTGGCAAATGGGGCCTTTATCAGGAGGGAGAGCTTTCTAATATTCGGCCATTATCAGAACTCATCAGTAATTCCGGGTTTGGTGATAATGCGGCCATGCTATGCGGCACGCTTGGTGCGATTGGCGGCGTGCGACCTGCCTCGCGATATAGAATGGAATTGGTGGACCCGGTTCTGGATAGAAAAATCCAGCTAAACTATTCCGTTACAAAACTTCCGATTGTTGAATAGGTCTGATTGATGATGGTACGCAATTTGTTGCGTACCATCTGATCTTTATTTGGAAGTCATCAGCTCCAATTACGCATTATCTAATTCTTCAAACGCTGCTTTTGCAATGCGGAAAGAATCTACGCCGGCTGGAACGCCTGCATAGATTGCGACCTGCATGAAAATTTCGCGTATCTCATTTTTGGTTACGCCATTTTTCAGAGCACCCTTAATGTGCATTTTCAGTTCGTGCGGGCGGTTGAGTGTTGCGATCATCGCCAAATTCAACATAGAACGAGTTTTATGAGGCAGCTCTTCACGACCCCAAACGGCTCCCCAGCAATATTCAGTAACCAGTTCTTGCATGGGTTTGTTGAAATCGTCGGCAGCAGCGAATGATGCTTCTACGAATTCAGCGCCTAGTACTTTTTTGCGAATTTCAAATCCACGATCGAATGTTTCTTTACTCATAATAATCTCCAGTTTGTTGGGTCTAAAATTAAACGGGGAATGTCGACGCTTAACCCACACGCCGCATCCATTTTAAAAATTAGCGGGTAATTTCCTTTGCCAAATTTGAATGCTCCGGCAAGGCAGAAAGGGAATCTAGCCGTTCGGCTAGAGGTTCATTTCTCAGATTATCTATGGTCGCAATAATGGCGTTGGTGCGTTCTGCGCCCAGCGTATTTATAGCGATCTTGGAGAATCGGGAACGGATTTCACCAGCATCGGCAGCGACTACATCTTCCAGACTTGCCGATACGGTTTCGCCATCCTCAAGCGTTAAGGTGACCGTGGCCCCCTGCCGAGCGGGAAAGGCCGAGGTGTATTCTGGATTTTCAACCAGCGTGGAAGCTTCAATCAAACGGTGAATTTCAGCATCCTCAAGACGGCTGTAATTTTCCTCGGTAATCTCATTGCGTGCGATGGCCGCTGCCACGCCGAACAAGATACTCATCTTGGCTTGAAGGGCATAATTGAAGCCGTCTTTAGCGTCGCAACCAGGATATCGGACAGCTGCTTCTGACGCCTCGATGTGAATGCCGGTTACCTGTCGTCCTGAAGTTTTGGCGTTAGCAAGTATTGCTGCCTGACATGGGGTTTGGGCAAAATTGCAGGCTGGCACCTGCTTGTTGAAGACTGTCATGATTTCAACCTGACCATCAGGGAATAAATCAATTTCGCCGTCGAATGACTGGCGAGCATAGGCTTTAAAGAAGCCCGCCTCACCTTCTAAAATTGTATGGGAAGCGACAGCTCCGGCGCGTGCCAAGTCCGTGCAGGAAATGCCATTTCGCACTGCAAAACCCGGATGGAAATACATCTCCGATCCGCCCGTATGGGGCCATTGGTTTAGCCCGCCACTTGCGTTGATTGCCAAAGCGAAGGCGCTCAATGCCTGATCTGCTGTGAGGCCATATAGTCGGGAAATTGCGACGCTGCTGGCTGCCGCTCCGATTAACCCTGTTGGCCGGAACAGACGGGCAAGCTCGGTTGTCATGATGGCACGTCCGAGCCGGGCACCGACTTCATAGCCGGTGATTGCTGCATCGAGCAGATCCTGCCCGCTGATTTTTTCGCGAGCAGCAACCGCTAAAACAGCGGGCCAAATAACCACACCCAGATGGGCAATGGCGCCAGTGTGCATATCTTCACGCACCAGACCGTGACCCGCAACTCCGTTGGCGAAACCGGCATCATGGGGACTGGCAAACCCTTCCCGCCCAATCAAGGCGGCACCCGAACTTTGTTTCGTAGCGAGAGAAGCTGCTTGTTTTGCCCATGGCAAGTCGCGTGCTTCCAGAGCGCACGAAAAATAATCAAGCAGACATATTTGCGCTTTGTCATAGACCGTTTGATCGAATCCACCGGCATTCATTGCCTGCGCAATCATACGTCCGGCGACGCTTTCCGCTCTGATTTCTTCGATTGTAGGACTCATAATATTCTTTCAGATTGCAACAGATCAAACGCCTGCAATCGTCACTCCAGAATCAATCTTGAGGGTGACACCGGTGATGGAAGTTGCTTCGTTCGAGGCAAGGAATACGGCTGCTGCTGCGATATCTTCAGGTGTTGCCAGACGTTTCAAGGCCGTGCTTGCGGCACGGTTCTTCCAGCCTTCCTCGGTGATTACAGAACTTGCCCCCGGCGTGACAACAGACCCCGGCGCGAGTGCATTGACGGTGATGCCATATTCGCCAAGTTCACCAGCTTGTTGTCTTGTCAGCGCATCTATCGCGCCCTTGATGGATGAATAGACGCCAGCATTCTTGATGGCAAAGGAAACGGCAATTGACGAGAGGTTGATAATCGCGCCACCCTTTGCGGCAATCAGATGGGGCGTTGCTGCTTGCAACGACCAAAAGACGCCTTTGAGGCCAACGTCGAGCATGAGGTCGACAACGTCTTCCTGCATTTCAGCGAGTGGGCCGTAATTGAAATTAACCGCATTATTCACCAAAATATCCAACCTGCCATGGCGTTCGGCAAAATCATCAACGGCAGCTTTCACCGCAAGCCGGTCGCTTATATCAACTACATAGGGTGTTGCCCGACCATCGGGAATTGCCTTGGCGGCGGCGTTTACCAGATCACCGTTAAAATCGAGCATGCCGACATTTGCGCCCTCGGCTGCCATTGCCCGTGCTATGGCTTCACCCAGACCACCGCCTGCGCCGGTTATAAAAGCTGCCTTGCCTGCAAGTTTGGCCATATCAAATTTTCCTCATATCGAAGATCAATAGAACTGGTTTGGCAACCAGATCGCAACGTCGGGAACCGCCAATAGAAGCGCGATCAGCAACAGCATGGCGATCAGGAACGGAATCACACCGATGCTCATGTCGTTGAACTTGCCCCCGCGCGTTCTGACGCCATGCACCACGTATAAATTGATGCCGATTGGCGGCGTAATCAAAGCTGCTTCCATCAGAACCGTGATCATGATGCCAAACCAAATCGGGTCAAATCCCATATGGATAACGATGGGAAAAACGACAGGGATAGTGGTCAACATCATAGACAGGGTTTCCATGAACATACCAAGGATCAGATAGAACCCGATGATGGCGAGCATGGTCTGCATCGGCGACCAACCCAGATCCTCGATTGCTCCGAGCAATGCTTGGGTCACCCCCATGAAACCAAGAACAAAATTCAGAAACACTGCTGCCAGAATAATCAACATGATGGTGGCGCTTGAACGCATGGTGCCTTCAAAGGCTTCCAACAACATTTTTACCGATAAAGCTTTGTTCCATGCGGCAATTATCAACGCGAAAATCACACCGATGGAGGCAGCTTCTGTGGGAGTGGCGACGCCTGCATAGATTGAGCCGACCACTACAAGAAAGAGCAACATTGGCGGTAACAGATCAGGTAATACGCGAAAACGTTCGGCCCAGGTGCTTTCCATTTTTTCTCCGCCCCATTCAGGTTTCCGAAGAACCGCGATAACGATCATTGCCATGAACAAAACAGCAAGAATGATACCGGGGAAAATACCTGCAAGGTAAAGCTCGGGCACGGATGAATCCGTCAACAAGCCGTAGATAATCAAATTGATAGAGGGCGGAATAAGAATTCCCAACGTACCGCCAGCGGCGAGCGAACCTAAAAACAATCGTTCATTATACCCACGTTTTTCAATTTCGGGATACGCAACACAGCCGATTGTTGCGGCGGTCGCAACGCTGGAACCGGAGGTCGCGGCAAAGATTGCGGACGAGCCAATGTTAGCGTGCATCAGTCCACCCGGCAGCCACGATAGCCATTGAGCCACGGCATTATACATGCGCTGGGCCATGCCGGAGCGAAGCATGATCTCGCCTAATAAAATGAACATCGGAATGGCGACCAGAATATATTCGATGCTTTGTTCCCAGACAAAATCGCCCAGCATTAATGAGCGTCGTCCACGCGTAAATATTTCGTCGAGGGATAGGCTCAATATTCCCAACACCGACGCAACGGGCACTGCGGATGCGATAAGGGCAAGCAGCATTGTGAGAATGATTAAAGGCATCGGGGTGTATCCGTTGATTGTAATTTAAACATTATTCTAAACATGGGTTTCATCGCTGATTTCTTGTTCGATGGTTCGCACACCAGCAATATTATTGATGGTTTTCCAGTCACCGCGGGTCATACAAATTATCGAATAAACGCTCAGAAAAGCGAGGCAGAGAAGGAAAAACGCCAGCCCAGAAATCCAGAAAATCTGAGGGATCCATAGAGGCGTCGCCAACGTGGTTTGGGCCGAAGAATTAAATTCCCAATTCTCCAGAAACATCCCCCACGCATTGGTGGTCAACAGATAGATATAATAAAGCAGGCAAAACAGACCAAGCATATCAAGCAGCGCTTTGGTCTTAAGGCCGAGAAGATTGTAGAGGGCATCAATGCGAATATTGCTGCGCATGAACAAGCAATACGCATAGGCCCATGTGGTACTTGCGGCAAATACATAGCCGGTGATTTCATCGGAGCCGCTCATCGTGATGCCGAATATTTTTCGTGAAATGACATCCAGCGTCACCATGAACGCGGACAATAAAAGTGCGCCTCCGCCAACCCAAACGGCGACACGGGAAATACCAAACAAGCGGTTGTGAATTTTGTCCAACATTGAAACCGGCCTCAAAAATTCTGAAGGAAAGTATCCGGCCCCAGCGAAAACAGTTACTGGGAACCGGAAGTTTTAGTTAAGCCAGAAAGGGCTATTCAGCGGATGCGGTAACGCCAATGGCTTTACCGATTGTATCGTTCCACTCGGCAACGCAAGCAGCGCCACACCGTTTTGCCCAACGCTTCACCACCACATTAATGGCGATATCTTCGAGCATTTTTTGATCTTCCACAGAAGGGATGATTGCCGTCATATTGCCGACTTCCCCTTTGTCGCAAGGGCCTTGAGCGTTACAATCCATGCCGATTTGATCGAGGGTTTTCAAATATACCCAAAGATCATCCTCAAGCTTCATGGCTTCTGATGAAATCAGCTCCTGAGTTTCTTTGTTCAGGCTGTTCCATGTGTCCATGTTCATAGCAGTAAAGGTTGCAGCATAACCCACGCGCACGCGGATGTTGTGCGTCACGACCTGCCACCATTTGGCGTTGTAAGCTGGCATGGTGCCGGTGATGCCGCAATCGACAACGCCTTTTTGCAGCGCAGGCACAACTTCCGCGAAGGAAATCGTTACAGCACTTGCACCAAGACCTTCGATGAAGTCACCAAGGGTACGACTATAGGTGCGGATTTTCTTGCCTTTGAGATCTTTCAAAGAGACGCTCGTATTGGAACGATCACCAAGATTGCACCAAAGCTGCTGGCTGGGGAACGGATATATATTGAGAACCTTGCCGTTATATTTTTCTGCAACTTCACGAGCGATAACGCCGCGATAGGCGTTCACTGCTTTGCGGTATGTATCAAAATCCTGAATGACACCGGCCAGATCAATGCCTTCAAGCGCAGGGCTTGCTTTGGCGCTGTATGATGTCAGCGCATGCACCGCGTCATAGGCACCTTTTTTAAGGCCAGACATAACTTCAAAGCCTTTTAGACCAAGCTCTGTATAAGGTCTGGTGTTGGAAGTCAGTTTGCCGCCGGAAGCATTTGGCAGAATTTCAGTCCAGAATTTGTGTTCAAATTCCTTGTAGTTTTCGAGGTTCCCCCAGGTTCCAACCACATCGAACTTATATTCCTGAATTTCAGCAGATGCTGATTGCAGGCCAAGAGCCATTGCTGCGGTAGCAAAGGCTGCCACCAGTATTTTCTTTGACTTGAACATCTCTCTCTCCCTTTTTTGTTTTGTTCAAAATATTCACCCGTCAGGGCGTCGGCACAGCTAAATCGAGCAAAGCGCTCATATCCTCCACGCTGTCTATTGCCCAAACTGCATCGATGAGCCGTTTGGGGTCGTCACATCCGCCTCTGTGGGAGGCTAATTCTGTAAGTTTGTTTTCTAAATCTCGATCCGTCAATGGGTTGGCGGCGCAGCCCTTTGAGGCGCTGATCAATTCGGAAATGGTTTTTCCGGATTTGAGACGCACTTTTATATCAATGCCCTCAATTGAAATGGATGGGTTCTCGGTAATTTGAACCTTGGCGGCAATGTTTAAAACAGCAGGGGCGGCAACGGCCTGATCGCTAAACTGATCAATGCCGGCTTTGCCAAACAGCAGCGAGACCGCCACCGCATGTTGCGCGCTAACCTGAGATTCACGACCGCTGGCGACCGTCGGTCTATCGGCGCGTTCGCCAAGCAAGGAATGGCCGGAGACTGTGATTTCTTCAATTTCATCTATAGCAAATTCGGCTTGTGTATGTAGGTTCAGGCAGGCTTCAATCACCGGATTTAACACCACGCCGCACGGATAGGGTTTGTACGTATTGGCAAACACTTCCCAGCGCTCACCGAGCCCTTGGGTGATTGCTGCATAGTCGGGATTTTCACCCGTAACATGTAGGAAACCGCGCTCCCCTTCGAGTGGTCGGGGCGGACCATCAAAGTCCTGCTTGGCAAGCAAAGCTGAAAGCAGACCGTTGCGTGCGGCGTTTCCAACGCCCATGCTTTTGGCCATGTAACCGAGATTTTCTACAAGACCGCCAGCCTGTGCAGAAGCTGAACCCAGCGCCCAAACCATTTGCTGACCAGTCAGTCCGATGATTTTTCCAACCGCAATGGCCGCACCGAATACGCCGCATGTGGCGGTGATGTGCCATCCGCGTTTATAGTGATCGGGCGATACCGCATTACCGATCCGGCATTCTGCTTCCACCCCAAGAATGAAGGCTTGCATGAATTCTTCGCCGGAAATTTGCCGCTGTTCGCATAAAGCAAATAGCGCTGCCGCAACTGGTGCAGTCGGGTGAATAATGGTCGGGAAATGCGTGTCATCGAAGTCGAATACATTGGCACTGGCAGCGTTAAAGAAGGCTGCATTTAAGCTGTCGGTCCTGCCATTACGGCCAATTATTCTGGCCGTTGGTTTCCCGGCAAATTTCGAAAGGACGCTGTAAGCTTTTTTAATTGTGGGGTCGCCTGCACCAACCAGTGCCACGGCGAAATAGTTCATCAGCGCCCGTTTGCTTTCGTGGCGCAACGCGTCGGTCATTTGGTCGGATGTAAAATCAATCACAAATTGCGCCAGCGCTTTTGATGGTTCCGATGCAGCAAGTTCATCTGTCGCAATGGCTGGATTGATCGCGGAAAGTGTCATTGCCCTACCACGCTGGTAACTGTCCATCCGCCATCGATCGGAAAGGATGCGCCGGTGATGCTGCCGCTGGCAGAACCGCAAAGGAACACCATCATGGCGGCAACGCTATCGGATTCAACAAAGCTTCCATCGGGCTGGCGGCCTACCAAAAACTTTGCTTTGGCTTCGTCTTCAGAGATGCCGCTATCTGCAACCATCGCATCAATCATGCTTCCGCTTCGCGATGTATTCACTGCTCCGGGACAAACCGAATTGCAGGTAATGCCGGAACTCAAGGTCTCCATAGCGATGGCTCTGGTCAGACCCAAAAGCGCAGTTTTGGTTGTGATATAGCTGGCGCGATCGCTCGTTGCCAAAGTGCCAAAAACAGACGAGACATTTATGATGCGCCCCCAGCCCTGCTTACGCATGGCAGGCAGAGCGAGACGTATGGTGTGAAAAGCAGATGTGAGATTGACAGAGATCGCACGATCCCAGTCGGCTGGCTCAGTTTCCTCCACCGGCCCAAAAAACCGGACGACCGCATTGTTGACGACGATATCCACCTTGCCAAATCGATTAATTGCCGTTGCAAACATTTCTTCGATTGCATGGTGATCACCGACATCGGCACTATCAAAAAAAGCGTCCGTGCCAAAATCATCCTGAATGGATTGCGCAAGAGCAGAGCCCATCTCTTCGCCTTCGATGCCGTTGAGAACCACATTACATCCCTCGGCGGCAAACGAACGGGCAGCAGCCAAACCAATTCCGGCTGTCGACCCCGTGATAAGGACTGTCCTACCCTTCAAAAGCACCTCCCCAGGCGATTATCAGCTTACCTTATGAAAGGTTATGGTAGCGGTAACATTTTGTCAAGCGACCGGCAATTTTCCTATCTCAAACAACGCCATACTATAAAAATACGATATTTAAGTACTTTGCCTCTGGGCAATCTCAAAGCCAAGATCTTTGCTGACAACGCCCGTCTCCTGCCCCTTGATACGGTTCAAAATAATTTCAGCTGCCTCATGTCCGATGGCAATTCTGGGAATTTGCAGCGAGGTAATAGAGGGGGTCATGTGCTGCAATATTGCCAGATCATCAAAGCTTGCAATGGCGATATCTTCCGGAATTTTGAGGTTCAAACTCTCGCATTCAAACGCCGCCCCTGCCGCCATAATGTCTCCTGCAAAAAAGACGGCGTCCGGCTTGATCTCTATTGCCAGCAATTTTGTTAAAGCATCCCGGCCCGCTTCCAGACTTGAAGCTGCCTCAATCATCAAAGTTTCATCAACCCCGATGTTCAGTTCACTCAAAGCGGCCAGATATCCATCGCGGCGCAGTCTGGCGCGGTTGTTATTCTCAGTAATCATGGCCACAAAACCAATGCGCTTATAGCCCTTTTTGGCAAGGAACATTGTCATTGCCTTTGATGCTTCAAAGTTGGAATAGCTAACGGAAATATCCATCGGCTCGGCAAGCAAATCGCCGGTTTCGACAACCGGAATGCCCGAGTTTGATATCATCGCCATGGTGCGTTCTGTGTGCAGGGTGTTGTGCAGGATCATGCCGCGAACCCTTTGGCCAAGAAAAGCTTCGACCAGCTTTTCCTCTTCTTCCAAAAGGTGGCCACTGTCGGCAATCAGTAGCAGATATCCTTTTTTGGAAAGAACATCAGAAGCTGCCTGAATGGTTTCGGCAAACAGGGAATTTTTAAGGCTGGGTAATATAATGCCGATTGTATTGGAGCGGTTGGAAGCAAGACTGCCTGCCAGGCGGTTAGGCACATAGCCTGTTTGTTCAATCGCATCGAGTATTTTGGTGCGTGTCTTTTCAGACACCATTTTTGGATTACTCAACGCGCGCGAGACAGTCATAGGCGAGACGTTGGCGCGGCGTGCCACATCATTCATCAACACCCCACGGTTATCTCCTGAACGGCTAGCTTTTTTCATTTCCGGCTTGATTACTCCATAAGATAGATCACATTCGCATTTCTACGAAACGCTCACGTGCTCTAATCTTTTGTTTCACGCACTTCTTGTCCGAAAACCGGTTCCCACTTTTCGGGAAGTGCTCTAAATCACGCCTCGCGGAACCTATAGCGGAGAACTTGAAGGATCAATATCCAATCGCATAATCCAGTTTTCCATACCGGGTTTTGCAGCTGGGTAAATCGAACCAACCAACGGATCGTGCCCCGGAATAATATGTCTGGGAGACTCCGCCAGCTTCCTCACGGTTTTATAGCCTTCAAGTAGGGCGCCAACATTTTCAACAACCGTGAAACAGCGATTACTGCCGATATGCTCGTAAAAATGTGATGCATCGGAGGCCAGCATGACGTATCCGCGTTTTGTCTTGACGCGCACTATCTGTAATCCGCGCGCATGACCACCAACCAGGTGCAAGGTAATGCCGGGAAAAAGCTCGTCATCACCATCATGAAACTCGACGCGCTTATTGTAAACACGGCGCACCATCGCCAGCACATCTTCCATTTCATACGGGTGCTGCAATTCATGGTGACACATGCAGCGACCGGTAGAATAAGCCATCTCGGTATCCTGAAGATGGAACCGTGCATTAGGAAACAGATCGTTATTGCCCGAATGATCATAATGCATGTGAGTGATCACGACATCTTCGATGTTCAATGGATCGATATCCAACGCCTTCAGACCATCAACCACTGGACTGGTGATGGTGCGACCACGCAGCTCTGCCCCACGCTGGTCAAAACCTGTATCGACAATGATGGTACGATCCCCATTGGTAACGACCCAGACATAATATTGTAGCGGCATCGGCCCGTCATGGGGGTCACCGCCAAGAAAATTTTCCGTCCGCCTCTTATCCAGCCTTGCATAATTGATGGCATAGATTTCATAAGTGTCGTTGCTCATTGCGGTCTCCTCCCCAAGTGCTGTTCTATTTTTTGACGCTGCGAATTTCCACGCCTGCCCATTCCTCAACCACTTTTGCGATGCAGGTGAAATCAGATTCCGGACCAAACTTGGCATTGGTAATGGCAAGCATCTGGCGCACTGCTGCACCTGCAACCATCGGCACGCCCATGGCTTCGGCTTCATCAATGCAGAGGCGCACGTCCTTATAGGAAAGGCCGGTGGCGAAACCAAAATCAAAAGTTCCGGTCAATACAGCGCGGGGAAATTTATCCTGAATGGCTGAATTGCGCCCGCTACTGACATTGATAATATCAATCATCACATCTGGATCCAGCCCAGCCTTCACGGCCATTGCCATCACTTCTGACGAGACAACAAGCGCTGATGCGGCGAGCAAATTGTTTCCAAGTTTTGCCACCTGCGCCATTCCGGCGTCCTCGCCAACAAAGAATGACTTGCCAAAATTACTGACCAGTGGCTCAACCCGTTCGCAGACAGCTTTTGGTCCGGACAACATAAGCGCCAATGTTCCGGCGACAGCACCGGCAACTCCGCCACTCACAGGGCAATCTATCCAAGTGATATCTTTTTCAGCCAAAGCTTCCGACACACGCTTTGCAACGCCCGGTCCGGTGGTGGATAAATCCAACATGATTTTTACTTTGGTGCCGGAAGAAATGCCTGCGTCTCCTAATGCAACCTGCTCCAAAATCTGCGGCATTGGCAAGCTGGTCATTACGATTTCAACGGCTGATGCAACGGCCTCAGAAGAGGCCGCCCTCTCTGCACCCTTCTCAACAAGCGCATCTATGGCCGATTCATTGGCATCAAAAATGATCACTTCATGGCCCGCTGCCAGCAACCGCTCGACCATTGGGCCGCCCATTCTGCCCACACCTACAAAACCCAATTTCTCATTGCTCATTTTCTTCTCCACTGATTTTTAACTGTGTAAATTACTGTATCAATTCTGACCATATCGCATCGAAATCAGGCCTCAACATCGAACAGGTTAATGATTATTTTCCAAAATGTTACCGCTATCATGTATCAGCGAAACACATTATGCAACAGCATGATAGAGGCAAGTTTCAGATTGTTCGGCTGATGGGGGAATGAGAAAACCTGTTTCAATCTTGCGGTTTGACATTTTCTGTCACGATTTGCAGACTGTAATTACAGGCACTTTTAAAAGGGCATAACATGGCTGAGGCGCATTCGACTGACTACCAGACACTGGTCGGGATCGACCTAAAAAAGGTGCGCGAGGTGATACGCAAAGGGCAATATTGTGGTCACACATCAGGTCTGGCTGCCGGGCATTTGCAATGCAATTTGGCAATTCTGCCCAGCGAATATAAAGATGATTTCTTAGACTTTTGCCTTTCAAATCCTAAGCCATGTCCTCTTGCCGGAGTCTCCGATTTAGGCATCGCAAGAGTGCCGGATTTAGGGGAGAATATTGATATCCGCACGGATTTGCCGCAATATTTTATCTATCGCGATGGCGTTTTGAGTGAACAGGTTTCAGATATTTCCGCATTTTGGCGCGATGATTTGACGGTTTTTGCCATTGGTTGTTCGTTCACATTCGAGCACGCCTTGATGAAGGTTGGCATAGCCATGAAGCATTTGGTGCAGAACATCACCGTGCCGATGTTTCGAACTTCGATTGAGACAACTGCCAAGGGTCCGTTTCATGGGGGTATGGTTGTTTCGATGCGTCCGATTAAAAAAACGGCTGTTGATCAAGTCATTGAAATTTGCGACCGCTACCCCCTTTCACACGGCATACCGATCCACGTGGGAGACCCAAAAGAGATCGGCATCGACGACATTCAAAAACCCGATTGGGGAGATGCGGTTCAAATATCACCGGATGAAGTTCCGGTCTTTTGGGGGTGCGGAGTGACGCCACAAGCAGCGATCATTCGGGCAAAAATTCCGTTTTGTATCACCCATGCCCCCGGCTCCATGCTCATCTGCGATGTGGACGAGGCATATGCAGGTTCTGGAACCGGCTAAAAAGTATTTAGCCGCGTAATTAATTGATATCACAAATGAATTTTTCCTAACTCTCATTTTAGACGTGTTGACATGACTTGAATATGTACATATCAACGATATTATGGCTTCTTTGAACAAGAAAAATGTACGATCGTACAAATCCGCATCAAAAAACACACCGGAACTGATTCTGGACGCGGCGGAAGAGTTGATGTCGCGGCGTGGTTTCCACGGGGTTTCCATTCGCGAGATCGCCAACTTGGCTGAGGTGCATCTGGGCAGTGTCACTTATCATTTTGGCACCAAGGAAAATCTTCTCGAAGCAATTTATGAGCGCCATGCCCAACCGATGAATTTGCGGCGCAGCGATTTATTGGCCGAGGCTGCGCGCATTACAAATTTGAGCGAACGACTGTTGGCGATTGTCCGGGCTTTTGTTGTGCCGGCATTCTCTTCTCAGTCGGATGTCTCAGGCGGCGGCGCTCGCTTTACCCGTGTGCGTGCCATTCTTTCGATGGAGGGCAATGAAGCTGCCCAAAGAATTATTGCCAGCAATTTTGATGAAACCAGTGCTGCTTTTGTCGATGCGGTTTTGGAATGTTGTCCCCGGGCAAACCGTAGTTCGGTGGTGTGGCGTTGCCATTTCCTACTTGGTTCGCTCTATTATACGCTGGTCAGCGGGGAGCGGATTGACCGCCTTACTCACGGAGATTCCTCTGGAGCAGACCACCACCGCGCCATTGATGAGTTATCCCATTCCTTTGCCGCAGCCTTCAGCGATCTACAGAACAACAATGATACGCCCGTTACAAAGACCGAAGAGAGACAGACATAATGGCGTCAGTTATCGACAATAAATTGGGTGTGATGGCTTCGAAAGTAGCATCAGTGCTTGCCGTTATCATGACGATTGCCTGCATCCTTTGGAACATTGATGCACCGACGCGTATGGGTGTTGCGGTGCTGACCGAACAATATATGGCGCTCCAGCTTGGGCTTGCTATTTGTATCGTTTTTCTGATTTCAGGTTTCAAAAGAGCGGAACCGGATGGGGTTAGCTCTCCGGGAATTATCGATATATGCCTCGCGATTATTGGCTTATGCGTACTGCTCTATGCCGCTGCTTATTATGCAGAACTACTCAGTGAACAGGCTTACCGCCCGCCCATCCTGACCCTGATTGGATCGGTGGTTGTCATTCTGGTTCTTGAAGGTGTGCGCCGCCGTTCTGGCTGGGCATTATTCTTCATTGTATCGGTATTTTTCACCTATGCATTGTTTGCCCATAAAGTTCCCGGACCTCTGATTGGCCGCGAAATGTCGCCGGTTAAACTTGTTCAATATGTGGGCTTTGATCCAAGTGCCGTATTTTCAACACCTCTGGCCGTTGGAACGATCATCGTTCTTTTATTCGTGTTTTTCGGGCAGCTATTGTTTGCAGCTGGCGGTGGTGCATTCTTCACCGATCTGGCCATGGCGGCGACGGGGCGCACACGCGGTGGAAGCGCAAAAATTTCTGTTATTGCATCAGCATTGTTCGGTTCGATTTCGGGAAGTGCCGTCTCCAATGTTGTCACCACCGGAGTGATCACAATTCCCCTGATGCGGCGCGGTGGATATTCAAAAACCGATGCGGGCGCGATTGAAGCCATTGCCTCCACTGGCGGGCAGCTCACACCGCCAATCATGGGAGCGGCCGCTTTCCTGATGGCGGAGTTTCTGGATATTTCTTACATGACGGTTGCGGCGGCCGCGGTCATTCCGGCAATGCTTTATTATATCAGCATCTTCCTTCAGGTGGATTTGATAGCAGGCCGGGATAATATCACAACCGTCGATGATGACCTTATGACAGTGCGCGAAGTGCTCGCCATGGGCTGGCATTTTCTGGTGCCGTTTGCGGTATTGCTCGGGGCTTTATTCTGGCTTCGAAGGGACCCGGCGGATAGCGCCCTGATGGCATCTGTTGCGATCATTGCTGTCGGGTTTTTCCGCAAATACGGAGAAGATGGTCTAACCCTGACGAAGCTTTTGAACGTCTTTATCTCCACCGGGAAATCCATGGTGGATTTAATCCTGATTGTTGCGGCAGCTGGCTTTGTCATCGGGATTTTGAATATTACCGGGCTTGGCTTTGCATTGACGCTGCTATTGGTGGATTCCATCGGCAATAACATATTCCTCATTCTCTTTGTCTCGGCATTCATTTGCATCTTGCTGGGTATGGGAATGCCGACCTCCGGCGTTTATGTTTTGCTGGCAGCGCTCGTTGCACCTTCAATTGTGGAAGCGGGTGTCTCGCCAATCGCTGCTCATTTGTTCATCCTGTATTTCGGCATGATGTCGATGATCACGCCGCCGATTGCACTTGCAGCGTTTGCCGCTGCGGCGATCACCAAATCCAATCCTCTCGATACCGGCCTTGCAGCCATGCGCATTGGCTGGGCTGCCTATATCATCCCGTTCATTTTCGTCTGCACCCCGGCGTTACTGATGGATGGGGAATGGCTGGATATCGGCATCGCATTTGGCAAAGCTGCCACGGGCGTATTTGCTGTCTCAGTTGGTATTGTCGGATTTCTTGGCAAGAAACTGAACGTTGGATTGCGACTGACTTTTGCAATCCTTGGAATTTGCAGTCTGCCCATTGCATTGGCTCCGGCCACTTGGGGACACGTCAATCTCATATGCTGTGCGCTTATAATCCCGCTGGCATTCTACCTCATTACATCGGCGAAAAAATCGCCAACCAACTCACCTGCCCCACAGGGCACTCGATAAACTGGAGGAAATAAAATGAAAACATCCATCAAACTACTAACCGCAGCCCTGATCGGCAGCGCATTTATGAGCGGGGCCGCAATGGCTCAAGTTGTCGGCATTGCATCCGGTCAACCGGGAAGTCTTGGCCATAATACTGGTCAGGCTGTTGCTAAAATTGCCAATCAGGAAGCAGGTATTATTGCTCGCACACAGCCTCATGCAGGAACCGCTGCCTATATTCCGCTGATCAATAATGGCGAAATTGAATTTGGTTTTGCCAATTCCGTTGAGTCTGAATATGCGCTTACCGGCACAGGAAACTTTGAAGGCAGAGCCAATCCAAACCTTCGCATGGTGGGTGTTATGTTCCCATTGCGCACAGGCCTGATGGTGGCAGCCGATACCGGTATTAAAACCATTGCGGACCTCAAAGCCAAAGCTTCTAGCTTGAGGATCTCATCAGAATATACCGCATCCACAATCATCCCCTATTACATCATGGGCGCGCTGGCCAATGGCGGCATGACCTATGATGATTTCAAAAAAGTACCTGTTTCCAATTTCGTGAAAGGCATTTTTGCTCTTGGCGATGGCTTGGTAGACGTGACTTTGATCAGCCTCAATTCAGGCGCTGGTAAAAAGGTCAACGCGCAGCTGCAGGGTCGCGGCGGTTTGAAATATGTTTCCCTTGATACATCCCCTGAAGCAGAAGCACGTTTCAAAAAACTGATGCCTACCGGCAACATCATTACGATCAAAGCCAATGAAAATATTCCAGGCATGAGCGAAGCCGCAAACCTGGTGGAAATTCCATGGGTGATGCTTACCAATAAAGATGTTTCCGACGAGTTGGTCTATGAAATGACCAAAGTGATCGCCGAAAACAAAGAAAAACTTGGTGCAAGTTTTGGCGCTTTCAAACGGGCAAATCTTGCAAAGATGGCTCCTGCTACTGCGGTTGAATATCATCCCGGTGCTCTAAAATACTTTGCTGAACATAACATTACTGTTGGCAAATAATTAAACCATACCGGCGGCGCTGATCGCGGCGCCGGTATTTTTGCGACTATCTGAATTTGGAGTTGAAAATGGTTACGGCTGGTTATCTTCCCTTTCACCCCAATCCTCGCAAACCTGATATCGTTCTACCTGCGCATGCTTGCGACAGCCATTGCCATGTATTTGGTCCGGTGGATAAATTTCCCTTTTCAAAAACCAGCAGCTATATCCCGGTTGATGCCCCAGTTGAAACGCTGGTGAAGCTCCATGACCATTTGGGACTGGCGCGGGCGATTATTGTTCAGGCCAGCTGCCACGGCACCGATAACAGCGCGATGCTTGATGCGCTGGTTAGATATCCTGAACGCTATCGCGGCGTCGCAATTGTTGCTTCCGATATTACCGCAGACGAACTTTCCCAAATGCATAAAAAGGGCGTGCGCGGGGTGCGTTTCAATTTTGTGAAACGCCTGAAGGCCAAGCAAACTTTGGAAGAACGCAAAGCCATTGTGGAAAAAATTCAGCCGCTTGGCTGGCATATTATTATTTATCTTGAACCCGATGACATGGATGAGGTTGAAGCATTTCTTGACGGCATCACCATCCCGGTCATCTTTGATCACATGGCACGTGTACCGGTCGAGAAGGGCATTCAAAGTGCCGAGTTTACTCGCGTTCAACGCCTGCTTGAGAACAACAAAGATTACTGGATTAAAGTCAGCTGCCCAGAGCGCCTTTCTAAAAAGGGCCCGCCTTACGATGACGTGGACGAGGTAGCAAAGAAGCTAATCGAGATTGTGCCAGATCGGGTGCTATGGGGCACAGATTGGCCCCACCCAAACATGAAATCTCACGCGCCCGACGATGGGCTGCTGGTGGACCGGCTGGGAGTAATTTGCGAGAATTCAGCCGTGATGGAAAAACTGCTGATTACCAATCCAGATAGGCTCTATTGGACTGTTTGAATTTACTCAGCCAATTCAAGCGTCTTTGTGTTGAGCAATTTTTGAATTTCTGTTCTGCATGAGCCGCAATTCGTACCGGCTTTCAACCTATCTCCGATAGCACCAACCGTTGCACACCCCTCTTGGGCTGCCTTGGTGATTTGGTTTATGCCGATTGAAAAGCATGAACAGATTATCGCTCCATGATCCGGTAAATCTGTACCGGGACGACCTGCCAGCAGGCGCTGCTTTTGCATACCGTTTTCGTAAACTGTCAATAATTGTTGCGTTGCCCAGTACCGTGAAACCGTGAGCGGCGACCGGGACAAATAGATTGCACAAGATAAAGCTTCATCCCGAAACAATGCCATGCGCTGACTGCCTGTGACGGAATCTGTGTATCGCAGGCTCTGCAGATTTGCGGTTGCACCGAGAATATCGTCAGCAAAATCAGTTATCGATGTGATAGATTTTGCACTGGCAAATTCTGCACGCCAGCCACCTTCGATTTTGGCAAGCGCCCAGTAATCTGCTTTGATTGGCTTGGGTTTTCTCTTTGAAATTAGAAACCCATATTGAAGGGCTGCGAATTTTTCGACTGAAACCGATGAGTTTTTAGTTGCGGGCTGACCGGAAACGGGATCGAGATCTGACGGTATCAAGCTATCAATTCGGGCTTTTGAAGCAAACTGATCCGTCCAGTGAATGGGAACAAAAATATTACCTTGGTCGATTTGGTCGGTGATTGAAGCACGAACCAACACGCTTCCATGGGAGCTTGAAATTTGAACCACGTCGCTATTGGTGATGCCGAGTTCAACCGCATCCTCGGGATGAATTTCAACGAAAGGCTCACTGATGTGTTGGGATAATCGAGGCGATTTTCCGGACCTTGTCATGGTGTGCCACTGGTCACGAATGCGTCCGGTATTGAGCGTGAATGGATATTGTTCATCAACCGGTTTTGCAACAACAGGTTGGGCGCTGATAAACCGTGCCCGACCATCCGGTGTGAAAAATTTTCCGTTAGCAAAAAAGCGCGTGGTCACCGATTTTGATTGTTTGGGTTGGGGCCATTGAAACGACTTTAGCTCCTCATAATCTGATTTCGATATTGCTGCATAATTGCCAATGTCAAAGTCCCGCTTTCTATCATTTTCAAAGGCGGAAAGAGCTGCGTGTTCGGCGAAAATTTCTGATGGATTGTCGTAAGAAAACTCATCTTCAAATCCCATGCGCTTGGCAACTTCACAAATCTGCCACCAATCGGGTCGTGCGTCGCCGGGTGCTGCCATAAAGGCGCGTTGCCGGGAGATTGTGCGTTCGGAATTGGTGACTGTGCCGTTCTTCTCACCCCACCCGCTGGCAGGCAACAGAACATTTGCATAAGCCGTTGTATCCGTTTCGCGCTGCACATCCGAGACTACGACGAACGGACAATCCGCTAATGCCTGAGCCACGCTGTCTGCCTCTGGAAGACTTACGACAGGATTGGTGGACATGATCCAGATCGCTTTGATACGCCCGTCCGCTACGCCCTTGAACATATCGACGGCTTTTAGACCAGACCGGGTAGCGATCGTCGGTGATTGCCAAAATTTCTGTACGATATTTCGATGCTCCGGGTTTTCAATATCCATGTGAGCGGCAAGCATGTTTGCTAGCCCGCCCACTTCGCGTCCTCCCATGGCGTTGGGCTGGCCGGTGATTGAAAATGGTCCCGTTCCCGGCTTACCAATGCGACCTGTAGCCATATGGCAATTGATAATTGCGTTGGCCTTATCGGTGCCGGAAACGGATTGGTTTACCCCTTGGGAAAAAACCGTAACGGTCTTTTCATGGGCAGAAAACAGCTCGTAGAATTGTTTGATTTGTTCCAAAGAAAGCCCGGTTTGAACTACAATATCATTCATTGAGAATTGCTTTTTGGCGGTTCTCAATGTGTCTTCAAATCCATTGGTATGTTGTTCAATATAGTCTTTGTTTAGCGCACCATTTTCCGCCAGATATTGCAGCAAGCCTGCAAACAGCGCCACGTCCCCATCAGGGCGAATAGGCAGAAATAGATCGGCGATGGAAGCGGTCATGGTGCGACGCGGATCGATCACCACGATTTTCATATGAGGGCGTTTTTCCTTCGCGGCCGCGATACGTTGATAGATCACCGGATGGCACCAGACTAAATTGGAACCCACTAAAACCACCACATCAGCAAGTTCCAAATCCTCATAAATTCCCGGCACCGTATCTGAACCAAAGGCACGTTTGTGGGCGGCAACCGATGATGACATGCAGAGGCGTGAATTGGTGTCGATGTTGGCCGAACCAATGAAGCCTTTCATCAGCTTGTTGGCAACGTAATAGTCTTCGGTCAGTATCTGGCCCGACACATAAAACGCTACGGAGTCCGGGCCGTGTTCTGCGATGGTTTCAGAGAACTTTGAAGCGACTTTCTCCAGCGCTTCGTCCCAATTGGTTTTGCGTCCGTTGATTTCAGGCGCAAGCAAGCGCCCATCTAATCCGACGGTTTCATGCAGCGCGGAACCCTTTGAACAAAGCCTACCGAAATTTGCCGGATGATCGGGATCGCCGCGGACAGCTACCGTGCCATCCTTGTTGCGTTTGGCAATCACCCCGCAGCCTACTCCGCAATAGGGGCAGGTGGTTTTCACCTCATCACCAATTTTTGCGGCAGGCATTGTCATGCGGCGTCTTCCGCAGAACCTTGACGGGTGATGCGCGTGGCGCGTCGCTGTTGAATTTGCTGGAGTTGTTCTTCGCCTGGATCAGCGCCGCCTTCATAGGCATCGAGGAATTCGAGCAGCTCCTCGCGATAGGCATAATAGTCTGGATGTTCGAGCAGCATCTTGCGTGATCTGGGGCGTGGCAGATCAACCTTCATAATATTGCCGACTTTGGCATTTGGTCCGTTGGACATCATCACCACACGGTCGGCCAACAGGATCGCTTCATCCACATCGTGGGTGACGCAAATGGCCGTGACCTTGGTCTGCTTCCAGACCTTCATCAATACGTCCTGCAATTCCCAGCGCGTGAGGCTGTCGAGCATACCAAAAGGTTCGTCCAGCAAAAGCAGTTTGGGCGAAAGCGCAAAGGCCCGTGCAATGCCGACCCTTTGCCGCATGCCGTTTGACATGTCGGCAGCAGAGCGATGGAAATCATCGCCTAACCCAACGATGGAAAGGTAATATTCACCAACCTCGCGGCGTTCCGCTTTGCTGGCATTTGGATAGACCTGATTGACGCCTAACATCACATTTTCATAGGCACTCATCCACGGCATGAGCGAAGGTGCCTGAAATACCACCGCACGATCAGGCCCCGCTTGAAGCACATGGGCGCCGTCAAGAATTACGCCGCCCTCGGTTGCGTCCTGCAGGCCTGCGGCCATGGAAAGCACCGTTGATTTGCCGCAGCCTGAATGGCCGATAAGGGTGATGAATTCACCCTTGTTCATCTTCAAATCAAAACCATCGACAACGGTGAGTGGTCCCTTGGGTGTGGGGAACACTTTTTTGATCTGGCTAAATTCCATATAGCGATTTTCGCGGTGAGATTTCGCAGCCTCCACATAGGCGTTCGGCAATTTTGCGGTACGGTTGATTGGCACCACATTGGGCGCTTGAGAAGTCACCTCAACCGATTTACGACGCTTGTTGCCTTCTGCCATCAGGTAGTCGGTAATCTCGCCGCGCAATTTTATGAACGCCTCATTGCTGTTCATAGCTGTTCTGTCTCTGGGACGAGGAATATCGATTTTGAACTCTTCGCCCAAAGTGGCACCCGGACCGGTGGTGAGCGGAATAACCCTATCGGCCAGCAAAATCGCCTCGTCTACATCATTGGTGATCAGGATGATGGTTTTCTTTTCCTGCTTGTGAATTTTAGCAAATTCATCCTGAAGGTTGGCTCTGGTGAGAGCGTCCAGCGCTGATAGAGGTTCGTCCAATAACAGTATTTCCGGTTGGATCGCCAGCGCGCGCGCAATTGCAACGCGCTGGCGCATTCCCCCTGACAATTCGGTTGGCCTGCGGTCTCCCGCGTGAGTCAATCCAACCATCTCGACGTATTTATCGACGATCTCTTGTCTGTCGCTTTTGCTCTTATTGGCAAACACCTGATCAACTGCTAGGGCCACGTTCGCCTTAACACTCAACCAGGGCATGAGGGAATAATTTTGAAACACCACGCCGCGCTCAGGGCCGGGACCATCGATTTCCTTGCCCTTATAAATCACGCCCCCTTCATCGGGTTTGATGAGGCCCGCAAGGGCAGAAATCAATGTGGTTTTACCGGAACCGGAGAACCCCAGTATGGCAATGAACTCGCCTTCTTCTACATTTAGGAAAATATTATCGAGCACATCGATGCGGTTCTTGCCTTCGCCGTAGTGTTTTGACAGACCGGATATTTTCAATATCGACATCGGGGGTTTCCTATCGGCTGCTTGAATAGGTGAAGGCCTGTTGCAGCGCGAACATGGCGCGATCAAGCAAGAAGCCGATAATACCGATGGTTAAAACAGCAACGATGATTTTTGCCAGAGACTGGGAGGAGCCGTTTTGAAATTCATCCCAGACAAATTTTCCAAGACCCGGATTTTGCGCCAGCATTTCTGCGGCGATCAGCACCATCCAGCCAACACCTAGTGAAAGTCTCAGACCGGTGAAAATGAACGGCAAAGAAGATGGCAAAACCAGTTTGGTCACCGTTTGCCATGTGGGCAAGCGCAGCACTTTGGTGACGTTCATCAAGCCCTCATCGATGGAGGCAACGCCGAGGGTCGTGTTGATCAGAGTTGGCCACATGGAACACAAGGTCACGGTGACCGCGGAAACCACCATGGATTTTGGCAGCCAGTCGCTGGTATCCACGTAGAGCGCTGATACCACCATGGTCACAATCGGTAACCATGCCAGCGGCGATACCGGCTTGAATATCTGGATCAGCGGGCTGATCGCGCCGTTCACGGATTTCGATAGTCCAGATGCAATTCCCAGCGGAATGGCAATGGCGGAGGCAAATAGGAAACCGACCAACACCGTTACCAGCGACGTAAGTATCTGGTCAAAATAGGTAGCTTTGCCGGTAAAAATCCGATGTTTGACCTTATCTTCCTTACCCGCAGCAACCAGTTTGGCATTGCGCACATCTTGTCTTGCATAAAAGGCCGACGCCTTTTTTCTGGTGCGCACGTGGTCGTCCCAAAGATTTCCCGCCTGCTCCCAAACCTGAACGGGTCCCGGAATCGTGCCAAGGGACGTTTGAACCTTGGGGGCTAAAATTGCCCATGCCCCCAGAAAAATAAGAATCCCCACTAATGGAATAAGTAGGGTATGGCGTAATTCGGTCAATTGAATCCTGATATTATACCCAATGGCGATTTTGAGCATTGGAGCCAGCCACGCCAGCCCCAACGCTCCAAACCACCCCTCGAATTTATTGATCACGGAGAGTAATTTTTCCTGCCTGTGGCGGCTGGGACTTTCAATGATCTGAGTAAGTTCTGACACGGATTCTTCCTCTATTTAGTAAAAATAGTATTGGTAGACGGCTTCGGAATTATCCGCCAACCACCTCGTCACCTTCGACTTTCTGTCCGGATTTGAGCCCGATGGTTTGAGCGTCGATATAGTCGTTGGGTTTGTGACCGTCATATTCAATGCCATCGATAAAGGCCGATGTCGGCGCTTTGTAACCGTCTGTTCCGAACGGGATTTCTGCTTTTGCAACGTGCCCTTCTTCTATGAGCATTGTTGCAGCTTTCAGATAGATTTTTGGCAAATAGACAGACCGGGCAATTTCGTCGTACCAGCCGTCATCTTTATGTTCGGAAATTTGTCCCCAGCGACGCATTTGAGTCAGGTACCAAATGGCGTCAGAATAATAGGGATAGGTCGCGAAATAACGATAGAAGACATTGAAATCAGGCACTTGGCGTTTATCGCCTTTTTCATATTCGAATGTGCCCGTCATGGAAGCGGCAATTACTTCGGCATCTGCCCCCACATATTCTGGCCGGGAGAGGATTTCGACCGATTCCATCCGGTTGGCATTGTTGTTTTCATCCAGCCATTTGGCCGCACGGATCAGGGCTTTGGTGAGGGCTAGAGTGGTGTTTGGATTTTGTTCGGTGAAGGTTTTGGTGAGGCCAAAAACCTTTTCAGGATTGTTTTTCCAGATTTCGTAATCGGTGATCACCGGAACGCCTATGCCGCGAAAGACGGCGACCTGGTTCCATGGTTCGCCGACGCAATATCCGGCAATGGTATCGGCTTCCATAGTGGAAGGCATTTGTGGCGGTGGCGTCACGCTGAGTTGTGCCTCTGCCTGAATGTGTCCGGAATTATCCGTTGGCGAATAAAAGCCTGGATGGATGCCGCCTGCTGCAAGCCAATAGCGCAACTCGTAATTGTGGGTGGAAACGGGAAACACCATTCCCATTTTGAAGAACTGTCCCTTATTCTGGTATTTTTCAATCACGGGCCGCAAGGAATCGGCCTTGATGGGATGAACCGGCTTCCCGTCTTTATGCGGAATTTTCGGCTTCATTAACGCCCATGTATCATTGGAAACCGTGATACCATTCCCGTTCAAATCCATGGAAAACGGCGTTACGATATGAGCCTTTGTTCCATAGCCGATGGTGGCAGCCAACGGTTGTCCGGCCAGCATGTGAGCGCCGTCCAGTTCGCCTGTTATGACGCGGTCGAGCAGAACCTTCCAGTTTGCCTGCGCTTCCAGCGTGACAAAGAGACCTTCATCTTCGAAATAGCCTTTTTCATAGGCAATCGCCAAAGGTGCCATATCCGTTAGCTTGATGAAGCCGAGCTTTAGCTCGTCTTTTTCTACATCAAGCATTTCTGCATGCGCACAGTGGAGGGTGGCAAGGAAGCCGATTAGGGATAGGGTCGCAATGCTGGACAGAACGACAAATGAATTCTTGGATTTTGTAACAATCGAACTGGTGATAAAAACTGACATAACTTCTTCCATGATAAATTTGGGCAAAGCGGCAAAATTGGGAAATTTTATTGCGCCGCACAAATTTATATAGACAATGGAGGTGATGCTGTCTTCTGCCAAAAATGCCTATAGGTGGTGCAAAAAATGCAACACCCATGAATCGATCAAACGCCCACAAAGAGGGTGAAATCCTCACCAGCCTGCTGTAGTGTGAACTTGTATTCTGGATAGATATTGGGCCCCGACCGGCATTTGCTGGAGGGCATAAATTATAGCTTTCCTTGAGCGAAGGCGGATTTAGAACTTATTGTGATTTGGGAGGAGCAACATGTTTTACGGTCAGGTTGAAGGAACCAGTTTCGAGATCATTGATGAGAGCTTTGGCGAGACCTTTGTGGGCCATGCCCGCGTCGAACGTTTGTGGACGGGCGCGCGCTGGTCGGAGGGGCCTGTGTGGTTTGCCGCCGGTAGATATCTGGTCTGGTCCGATATTCCCAATAACCGGCAGATGCGCTGGGACGGCACCGATGGCTCTGTTTCGGTTTTTCGCGAACCTTCAAATAACAGCAATGGTAATACCATCGATGCACAAGGTCGTATGATCTCGTGTGAACATTTCAGCAGGCGCGTTACGCGGACAGAGTTTGATGGCTCGATCACGGTAATTGCCGATAAGTTCGATGGAAAGAGATTAAACTCTCCCAATGATGTGGTGGTGAAATCGGATGGTTCAATCTGGTTTACTGATCCTGATTACGGCATTCTTGGAGATTATGAGGGTGGGCGCGCAGATAGCGAAATTGGGGCTTGTTACGTTTATCGCGTTGACCCGGATACTGCTGAAGTCACAGCCGTTGCGACGGATTTTGTGAAGCCCAACGGGCTGGCATTTTCTGCTGATGAAAACCATTTGTTTATCGCAGATACCGGTGGATCACATATAAAAAATGGCCCGACTCATATCCGCAAAGTGTCGGTTAATTCCGATGGTAAGACGCTGGGGGAATCAAAGCTGTTTGCAGAATGCAGCAATGGTCTGTTTGATGGTTTCCGGCTGGATACGGATGGTCGTATCTGGTCGTCGGCTGGCGACGGGGTTCATTGTCTTAATCCCGATGGCGAACTCATTGGCAAAATTCATATCCCGGAACTGGTCAGCAATGTGTGTTTTGGTGAAGCTAGGCTCAACCGCCTGTTCATCACCGGAACCACATCGCTTTATTCAGCCTATTTAGATGTAAGAGGTGTAAGATAATGACTGAAGCAATTTTACTACGTGAAGGCAAAATTTTTGATGGCAAGCAAATGCTTGATGGCACTCGTTCCGTATTGATTGAGGGTAACAAAATCAGTCAGGTCGGGAATGACGATACGTTTACCGGTTTTACTGGCCGGGAACTCGATATGAGCGGCAAGACCATTTTGCCGGGTTTGATCGATTGCCATGTGCATCTTTGCTATACGGCCTCGGGTGACCCGCGCGCAGATGGGGACAAAATGGGGCAGGCGCAATTTACGTTGACCGCTCTTAAAAATGCTCAGGCTACGCTTCGCGGCGGCGTCACATCTGTGCGTGATTGTGGTGGGCGTGAATATACAGAATTTGGTGTGCGCGATGCAATCAACCGCGGCGAATTTGTTGGCCCTACCATTTATGCATCGGGAAAAATTATCTGTATGACCGGTGGGCATGGCCATATTCATGGCCGTGTGGCTGATGGGGTTGAAGATGTGCGCAAGGCCGTTCGGGAGCAGATATTAGAGGGTTGCGATCTGGTAAAAATCATGGCAACCGGCGGTGTGATGACCCCCGGCGTAAACCCGGAAGATGCCCATTAYAGTGCWGAAGAAATGGTMAGCGGCGTCCATGARGCSCATCGTTTTCATAAACGYACSGCYAGCCATGCGCAGGGYACKGAAGGKATTTTGAATGCYRTTCAYGCWGGCATWGAYAGTATYGAACACGGTATTTTTCTGACGCAGGAATGCATCGATAARATGCTGRAAGCTGGCACCTATCTCGTGCCGACYTTTGCMGCCYTACATAATATTCTGGCCAATGCWGAYAATACAGATGGYCCSAAAATTCCGGATTTTGTGATYGAAAAATGCCGCCGTGTCGGKGAAGCCCATCAGGCWTCCATYAAGGCTTTTTATARAGCTGGCGGCAAGATTGCTATGGGYACGGAYGCRGGYACWCCGCACAATAAGCAYGGCAAGAACGCYGATGAAYTACGGTTGATGTGCGATAAYGGCRTKAGCAATGTGGAYGCYCTGCGCTTTTCAACCTTCAACGGTGCMGACCTGATGGGKCTSGATGCACACGGSWTGATTGARCCRGGACARGCMGCMGATATTYTGGTGGTGAAYGGTGACCCGTCAGCAGATATCGAGATGGTGGCAAATTGTGACAATCATGCCATGGTGATGAAAGCTGGCGCTATTATTTAGTCGCTGGCTTTTTCTTGCGCAGRCACTCGTCCCAGAAATCGTAWAATGCCATYGACATYACTGWCAGCGAAATGATCCAGAATGGYAARCCGCCCCAGAACCCGGCAAAACCGGTGGAGATRCTATAGGCGATGCCCACRATRAATGTGACCATCAARMSRGTGCCAATTRTGGCAACAATGATTTTGGTCCYGTTAGATAGCATTGTTGTTTCTCCTGTTCATCAAATYATACTCTAATCGGCTTGTGGCCGCAATTCCTGAATTACCCARCTTGCYGTTCTTARCAARCGRTCRTCTTCTTCYGCMGCRCCGACCARTTGAACACCRATTGGCAATTGGTTYGATCCCATTAGAAGYGGCAAATTAATTGCCGGTAAGCCTGCCAGYGTCCATAGGGTGCAAAATATYGGATCGCCTGTKCCAYTRCCYAAYTTTGGYGCTTCGCCYGYDGCRCTTGGYGTWATGATGGCRTCGTAATCRTTGAAGAAGCTGGCRAARAATTCRTCTGCCGCAGCCATGGTTCCCATGGCRTCTTCATATTKMGYRWCRSWWATGGTTCTGCCGTGTTCGAYYACYGGTTTCARAGTATCGCTGATTTGATCCCAGTGATTATCGAACTCRTTTTTCARATGCATGCARATTTCATATTCRTGGATGGTTCTTTGAACYTCGACCARACTATGRAAMGCSGAMGGCACAGGCAGTTTTTCRACSYKKCCMTCYAATGCRCCCARAACTTCRKCCAGWCCGTCTTTYGCRTCTTCGCTGAGGCGRTCATTGAAGGGAAGTTCGAACCATACCAGATCAGGTTTGACCGGTGCATCGACGTTGGCACCGTCCTGCATCTTGGGTCTCGGACGGGCGTAGGAAAGATTGTCTGTTGGGTCATAGCCCGCAATGACATCGGCCAGAAGCGCCACATCTTCGATGCTTCTTCCGAAAGTGCCTAGCTGATCTAGCGATTTTGAGGTTTGCAAAACGCCCCTGCGCGAGATCACGCCTCTGGTGGGTTTAAAACCGTAAATACCGCAAAAGGATGCCGGTCGAACAACGGAACCATTGGTCTGGGTGCCTATGGCCAATGGCACTTGCTTTGCACCAACGGCAGCAGCGGAACCGCTCGAAGAACCGCCGGGAGAATATTTAGAATTATGCGGGTTAACCGTATCGGTTGCATGCACGAAGGCAAGTTCGGTGGTCTTGGTTTTGCCCATGATGACCGCGCCTGCATCTATCAGACGTTCAACGATTGCCGCATCCGCATCGGGTTTGCGCCCGGCAAAAATTGTGCTGCCACGCTCGGTGGGCAAATCTTTGGTATCGATAATGTCTTTGAGACCGACGGGAACACCGTGCAGCGGGCCGATTGGACGGCCTGCTTTTCTGATTTCATCCAGCTTTGCTGCTTGAGCAAGGGCGTGTTCGGTATCGAGTTGCGCCCACGCTTTTAGCTCGCCATCGGTTTCCTCGATCCGGTCCAGACAGGACTGGACCAGTTCGGCCGAGGAAATTAAACCTTCGCGAATTTTGCGGGCAGCATCGACTGCGGATAGCTCATAATGCATGGACAGATTCCTTTGATACTCGCTTAAGGAATATACACGCCGAACAGATAATCAGGGAACCAAAGCGCGATGCCCGGGAACTGATACATCAGCACCATGGAGAAAATCACGATGCCAAGATAAGGCATAATCCCCCTGAAAATTTCCATCAGCTCAATCTGGTCTCGGAGCACCCCTTTTAAGTAGTACGCCGACATCGCCATTGGCGGGGTAAGGAATGAGGTTTGCAGATTAAGCGCAACCAGCATTGCGAAGAAATACGGATTAACGCCGAATGTCTCAAGCATTGGCAGGAAGATCGGTACGAAAATAATCAGGATTTCGGACCATTCCAACGGCCAACCGAGGAAGAAGATAATCATCTGGGCCATGACGAGGAATTGCCATGGTTCCAGATCCATGCCGAGTACCCAGTCCTTGATGATGTCGTGGCCACCGAGATAGGAGAAGATCGAGGCAAAAGTCCATGAACCAACGAAAAGCCAGCAAACCATTGCGGTAGCTTTTGCGGTTAGGAACACGCTTTCCTTTACTTTTTGCCAGGTCAGCGCGCGATAAATTGCAGCCAGAACCAGACCACCCAATGCGCCCATTGCGGCAGCTTCTGCCGGTGTAGCCAAGCCGCCGAGAATGGAACCCAATACCAATGCGATCAGTACTGTTAGCGGAACGAAAGAGATCAGCAAATCCATATAGATTTTAGCTTTTGGCGGCACATCTTCTTCTCGGGGTTTTGGTGCCAGTGCCGGATTTATATAAACGCGCACGATCACATAGACGATATAAAGACCAGCCAATATCAGGCCCGGGAAAACCGCGGCAGCATAAAGACGGAGCGGTGAAAGCTCTGCAATTGCTGCATAAACAATCAACATAATGGATGGCGGGATCAAAATGCCCAGCGTACCACCGGCGCAAATAACGCCTGCGGCAAATTCCTTGTTGTAGCCGGCAGTGGCCATGGCCGGGAATGCCAGCAGCCCCATCAAAGTCACCACAGCACCAACGATGCCGGAAGCGGTTGAGAACACTGCGCAGGTAATCAGCGCGGCAATCGCCATCGAACCGGGAAGGTTACGGGCTGCCATTTGAAGGGAAAAGAACAGCTTGCTGACGATATTGGCACGTTCCACCACATACCCCATGAACAGGAAGAGCGGAATTGCCACCAGCGTATCGTTTTCCATCACCGAATAGGTGTTTTGGTTCAACAGGTAGAAAATGTTGTTGTTGAATATATCGGAGAATGTCTCGATGCCACCCTGATAATAAGCGTAATAACCAAAGGCAACGCCCATGGCCAACAGCGTGAAGGCGATTGGGAAGCCCAATAGCACCAGCACGATAAACAGGCACAACATTACGATGGCGATTTCAGGATTGGTCATACTTATCTCTCTAAAGTGTAAATTTCGTACTTAGCGGACATTAGCCCTTGGAGGGTTCCGGTAAATCTTCATTCATCAACAGGTCTTCTGTTTCATGGACATCATCCAGACGCTTCATCCAGACGCCGGTTTTTATCGCTTTCCAGCAGCGCATGAGTTCCGCTGTGCCTTGAAGCATCAGCAGGAAGCCGGCGACCGGGATCAATGTTTTGAAGAAGTAAATCTGAATTCGGGCCGGGCTGTTCCAGCTGACCTCTTTATAGCGCCAGCTATCGGAAGCGATTTCGATGCCGTACCAGAACAGCGCGAACATGCCGGGGAAAAAGAACAGGATATAAAGGGTGAAATCCACCCTCGCCTGCCAACGAACGGAAAATAGCCGGTAGACAACATCGCCTCTTACGTGAGTATCCTGGGCGAGTGCATAGGGGCCAGCCATCAAAAATAGCGCACCGTACATCTGAACCATCATATCGAAGGCCCACACGGTTGGAGAATTCAGTACGTAACGAACAAACACTTCATAGGAAACGGACAGGGTGAGGATCAAAATACACCAACCAAAGGCTCGTCCCACCCAGATGCTCAATCCTTCGATTGCATAAATAATCTTTGTCGTCACAGTTTTCTCCAGACATTAACAAACTCCGGAGGTCGGTATCGACCCCCGGAGCCATATCTTAATTCGGTAACTCTTAGCCGAAGTAGTGATTATAAGCCAGTTTGTAGTCTGGCGTGTTGAGGTTCAGATAGTTCATTACGTTTTTGGCGTAAGCTTTCTGACTATCAATCACTTTGGCAAAGAATGGATCTTCTGCAGAGATACGATCAACCACAACGTCCCAAGCGGCCAGCTGTCCGGCCATTACTGAATCCGGAGTTCTGTGGATGCGCACGCCTTGCTCATCACGCAGCTTCACTAGATCGTCAGCATAACGTTTTGTGTTGTGCCAATAGAAGTTTGAGTTCTCAGCTTCGGAAGCATATTTCAACACAGCCTGCAATTCGGATGGCAGAGCGTTGTGCTTCTTCTTGTTGAAGGTGATTTCAAAGAATTCTTGGCTCTGGTGGAATGAAGCAAGGTGATAATCTTTCGATACATCCTGCATACCAAAGTCACGATCTGATGTCGGGTTGTTAAACTCGGCAGCATCGATCAGGCCAGATTTCATGGCAGGCTGAATTTCGCCACCAGGAAGCTGAACAACAGACATGCCCATTTCCAGAAGCACGTCAGCAGCCAGACCAACGGTCCGGTATTTAAGACCTTTCAACTGGGCAACGTCGGTGATGTGCTCTTTAAACCAGCCAAGTGGCTGAGCAGGCATCGGGCTGTTGAAATAGGAAACAACGTTGAGTTCAAGAGTGGCCATCAGTTCGTCGAACAACTCTTGTCCGCCGCCATAGTTGACCCAACCCAGAACTTCCTGAGAGGACCAGCCGAAGCATGGGCCTGTACCAAACAGCGACGCTGCTTTTGATTTTGAATACCAATATGCAGGCACGTAGTGTGCAGCATCAAGAACGCCGCGGTGAACAGCATCCTGCATCTGGCTTGTTTTAACAACGGAGTTTACTGGCAGCAGATCAATTTTCAGATCTTTACCGGCCATTGCATGAACGCGCTCTACATATGATTGAGCGTTTTCAAGGAAAATCCCGCCGCCCCAAGCAGCCTGCATTTTAAGTACGGTTGGCTCGGCACGTGCAACAGCAGGTGCAGCAAGCGTTGCAGCTGAGGCAGTTGCTGCAAGAGCACTACCTTTCAGAAACTTTCTGCGATTTAATGTTTCTTTTGTCATCTTACTTCCTCCAAATATCAATGAATGGTCATTGAAATAAATCTCATAACGCGAAAATCTAAGCACTCCCCCCCATTATTTACAAGTTAAATTTGTTTCGTCACGGGGATGCATAGGTGAAAGTCCTATCTCTTTTTCGTGAGGGACATGGGTGACGTTGGCTCACTTATATTGATGAATACTTGCCGTTACAGGCTTAAATCTGCTCAATTTCCTCGATATCTGTAAAATCAAAATTTGAGTTTATCCCGGATATCCAGGCTGTCCAATTTCAACATATTTGACAAACTCTTTTTCCATATCGGCTGTGAATGATGGCTATGCCTGCAGCCTTGCAAGCCGTTCCCGGTAGGCCACATAGATGCCACTGCCAATGATGATGGCAGCCCCTATCCACGTCCACAGATCGACGGTTTCGCTAAACAACCAATAACCAAACATGGTTGCCCAGATCATTTTGAGGAAATCGAAGGGTAGCACCACTGTGGTTTCACCCTCTTTCAATGCCTGCACGATGGTTAGTTGAGCAAGAGTTCCAACTACCCCAATCGCTATCAGCCAAAACCATGTTTCGAACTGGGGCGTACGCCAGACCCAGATGGCTGGCACCAGCGAAAAAGCGGCCAATAATAATCCCATGTAGCAGGTGATGGTCATGCTTGAATCGGTTCTGGCCAACACCTTGATGACAATCATTGTGATGCCCCACATGAACGCGGACAGAAGGACAAGAAATGATCCAAGATCAAGGGGAATTATGCCGGGGCGCAGGATGATCAATGCACCCACAAAGCCCATCAATATCGCGCTCCATCGATGTAGTTTGAACCGCTCTCCCAGGATAAAAAAACTCAAAAATGCCGTGAAGATCGGAGCAGAAAACCCAAGGGCCGTTACCCGTGCAATCGGTGAAATACTGAGCGCATAGAAAAATGCGAGCATTGCTATGATGTTTAGCCCACCGCGCAAAAAATGAACCGACAGGCGTTTGGTTTTGAAGGGCTCAACGCCATGACGCAACAGAACCGGCAGAAACACCAGCAAGCCAAAAATGCTCCTGAAAAATGCCAGCTGAAAAGGATGAAGCTCGTCTGAAATGTGCCGCACCATTGCGTGCAAGGTGGTAAAACAAACTGTCGACACCGACATATAAACAATGCCGCGCAGGGTTGGCGGCAGGCTTTGCCAACTGGCGGACAGGCCAGTGATCCGGGAAATTATGCTGCGCATTTTGAGGCTAGGGACTCACAAATAATGACGATGTCATTACTTTATATGTGAACTAACCATATATAAAGTCTATTCTCCCTCTTCGATCCAGACTTTTGAAGCCCAGAATGAAAAATGGTCTTTAAGGCCATCGGCAAAATCATATGGTTCTGTATATGACCAGGCGATTTCTTCACCCTCATATTCATAGTAACTTGCCTGCCCTTTCAAAGGACATTGGCTGTTTTTGTCAATTTCCTCGAGCGAAATTACCACGTCCTTTGCGGGGATATAAAGAGTAGGATCGTAAACCGTCTTGCCAATTTCTATCAGTCTCAGGGCGTTGGTGGTTCTTGCCAGCAAATCTTCGCCTCGAAAGATGCTTACGGTCCCTTTGACAGGTTTTAACACCATGAAATGGTGAGGATTACCCGGATTGCGGATCGCCCCTTCCACTGGTGGAACTTCAATTTTCGCAAAGGCGTTCATGGCGCTACTCCTGTTTCGGGTTTAAAAGTATATATCATATGGGGGCTCTGCTTGAGATTTCCCCTAAATAATGCGCAAGCCCAAGAAAAGTAATCCCCCGCCTCCATATCCGAGACTAATTTATTTGCAACGAACGCTGAAGGTCGCCGGGCAACCGGAGAATGTCGTTCAAACAATTTGCAGATACAAAATAGCCAATCTTGAAAGGAACATCGATGCACGGATTGCCAAAAGGAACGGGTATAGAACTCAGTGTTAACGGGACAGCCCAATCGTCAATCACCTTGCTTATGGCCAGCATCAACGCATTGCCGGAAACAGCAAGCGAGGGGGCGGTTGCCGCAACATTTTCAATCATTGGTGATGATTACGTAGCACCTGCTTCGTTCATCATTATCTCTGATCCATCCGGATTTTTTGAAATCACTGGCAATGAATTGCGGGTGACAAGCGGCGCCAGTTTTGATTATGAAACCACCTCTTCCTACCCAATCGCTATTGAAGGCATAGATGGCGCGCCAAACACATATTCAAAAACGGTTTTCATCGCGATCACAAATGTGAATGAAGCACCAACTGACATTTCCCTTAATGCCACAACGATTTCTGAAGACGCCGAAATCGGTGATACAATCGCAACGATCTCCAGCAGCGGAGACCCCGATGCCGGTGATACGGCCACGTATACGATCATAAACGACCCGGATAATAAATTCCTGATTTCCGGCACTGATTTG